>CAWFFZ010000017.1:0-26669 GCA_963815295.1 uncultured Actinomycetota bacterium | reverse complement strand
CGAGCCGCCGATCTCGTGCGTCCGTAGGGATGCCCGCGCTGACACGTCATCGCATCAGGTCTCCGATGTTCGTGTAGCCTCTGCGGCGATCACTGGCCACATCGCCCCTGGGAGAGGTCATGCCAGAGACAGAGGACGCGCTCTTGACCAGGCTGAAGCTCGATGATTTCGTCGATGCACTCGCCGCGCATGGAGGTAGACGATGGCGTCTCCTGAGTTCATCCTCGCGGAGTTGCGCGCATCCCTGAGGGCCAGGTCATCGGCGGGGACCATCCCGACTACGACGGCGCTCGCCGGGTGTGGAACGGTGCGTTCGATCGATTCCCGTTGGCGGTGGTTCGCCCGTCCTCGTGGGGGATGTTCAACGAACCGTCTCGATAGCCCGCGACTCTGGACTCACGCTGGCGGTTCGCGGAGGCGGTCACAGCCTTGCAGGTTTCTCCACTTGCGACGATGGCATCGTGCTCGACCTCGCGGGCTTCTATGAGGTGAAGGTCGACGTTGCCCGAGCTCGCGTGCGCGTGCCCGGTGGTGCCCTGCTTCACGACCTCGATTCGGCCACCGTCCCGGTCAATGGCGTCGTTTCCGCTGGCGTCGTCTCGCACACCGGAGTGGGTGGGCTGACTCTTGGCGGGGGAATGGGGTGGAACAGTCGTCGCTACGGGTTGGCGATCGACAACCTTCTCTCCGTGGATCTCGTCACCGCTGACGGAACGTGGCGCAAGGTCGATGCGGAGTCCGCCCCGGAGCTGTTCTGGGCCATCCGCGGCGGCGGTGGCAACTTCGGAGTCGTAACGTGGTTCGAGTTCGGGATGCGCGAGCTGGGCTCGCCCTGTGTCGTCACGAGCGCCTACCCCGACGTCCGCCGCCGACCAGGTGCTAGGAGACCTGGCCGGCATCGCGAGCGATCTGCCCAGGGATCAGACCGTCGGATTGTTCCTGACGCGAGATGAGCTCAGGGTGAAATCTGTCTGGTTTGGCGACCCGGCCACCGCCGAAACGCGCCTAGGCCCCATGACTCGGTTGGGTGGTCAGCGTTGTGAATCGGCGACAAGCACGTTCACCGAACTGCAACATGCCTCAGACGAATCCGTCGCCTGGGGGATCTGCTGCTACTCCAAAGGGGGTTTTGTCTCAAGGCTCGACCATGACTTCATCTCTCTCATGACCCGACAGATCGCCGGCGCACCAACCGCCGAGTGCGATGTCTACATGATTCAACTCGGTGGAGCCGTCGCTGACGTCGATGACGACGAGACCGCCTACTCAGGGCGATCCAACCCCTACTACTACGTCGTCACAGGGTCCTGGGACCGACCCGAGGACCAGGAAGCCGCAACGCACTGGGGCCGCGAAACAGCTGAGCTGTTCAGTCAGTCATCGGGCGTGACCTCGAACTACATCAACGAACAGTCCGACAGCAGCCAAGACTTCGTGCAGCGTGCCTACGGCGAGAAGAAGTACCAGCGCCTTGTCGAGATCAAGCGACGTACCGATCCCACGAACCTATTCCACCTCAACCAGAACATCGCTCCCTGACAATTCAGCCGGATGCAGAGCTAGTACCGCTTGACGCACCTGCCGCACCTGCCGCACCCGCCGCTAGGGGTCCGCTCTTGGCGCGATGCGAGCGGTCATGGCTCCCTTCTGTGTCAAGACGCGGTCGTGAGCGGCGGAGCCCGAGGAGTCTTGTCTTGCGCGTCCGGTGAGCTCCGGGTGTTGGTCGGGCCCAAAACGTTCCGAGAAGTACGCTTGCCGCCCTCTCGGCCTGAGAATCGAGGCCGTTTCCTGTCGCCGGAAATGGCCTCTGACCTGCGGTTTTATCGGTCGGGCTGACAGGATTTGAACCTGCGACCCCTTGACCCCCAGGCTGCGGCCACATGTCCGCAGAAGCCCACCACCGTCCGCACACCGCTTATTTCGTTGGGCTCTGAGCATCAGCGCAGTCCAGCGAACACCAGCGAACGTCGCCTCATAAGGTGACCGATACGGTGGTTGGATCTGATCCTGCCGATCGGGCTGGGAAGTGCCCGGCGTTGCCCAGGTCACCTCTTGCCTGCGGTTTTTCGGCAAACGCCCGATGGAGCATCGTCGGACCGTCGTTCTGCACAGTGTCGGCTTGGGAGAGTCGGGAAACTACGGGTACGCCCTCGAGGTCATCCGTCGCGGTGACAACGACGTGGGAGCGACGCGACCCGCAATGTCAGAGTTGCTCTCTCAAGCGAGCACGCTACGAGTCTGCACAGTGGGAGACTCGCCGGATGGGTCCGATTCCGCCGCACGGTACCCAGCGTCCACAGAAACCACAGAAGTCACAGAAGTCAGATGCCGGGCTTCGTGTCCCTACAGGCCGCATTGGCCGACGAGGTGGACGTGTCGGAGACGATCAGAGACAGAAGAGAGACCGCGAAGACACTGCCGGGAAACGTGAGCAAAAGGAAGGGAGTGGCAATGACCACAACGGCGCTGGCAACGTGGCGGGCCTGCAGAGCGGTCGAGTTGATGCGCGAAGGTCGAGCTACGACCAGATCGCTCGAGAAGTGGGCTACGCCAACCGAGGCACCGCACACCGCGTCGTCGCGAAGGCGCTGTCGGAACGCCTGGCCGATAACATCGACGAGCTTCGTGCGATGGAGATCGCACGACTCGATGCCCTGCAGGCGTCGATATGGGAAAGGGCGATGAACGGTGACCTCAGAGCCATCAACACCATCCGGTGCATCATCGCCACGAGATGTCGCCTCCTCGGCCTACACGGCACACGTAAGCGTCATGTGGCCCCCTTCAACTTGGTCATGACCGAAGACGACATCGCCCGGTTCGAGGCCGCCCAGGAAGATCAACGCGCTCGCGAAGACGAGGAGTCAGGCAACACAAGAGAGGCAACCGGTGCAGAGGCAGCGACGGCGTAGACAATAGGCAGCAGGTTCACCTGCAGCGTGATCTTCTCGACCTGAACAAGTGCATTGCTGCGATGCTGCGTGGTGAGTCGAGTGTGCAACGCCGTGCTCCGTGATCATCCACGGATCGACATACGTCGGTGTCCTCGCTCTACGCGGCGTGGGCGGCTGGCAGCTCGCCCCTGACGAGGACGTCCTGCATGCGGGATCATTGTTTACCGGATCTGCCGATGAGCGGATGGCTCGGCACGCGCATGTTGGTGCCGCACGGGTCCTTGCAGAGCGCGCGCCACGCGTGCCATGGTCTCCGGACCGGAGGTGGCAGATGGCTGATGACACTCCCTCGATCAGACTTGTACGGGCTACATCGAGGCGGTCCAGCGGGCACGGGCGTCCGGGGACGCCGACGACTTCGAGGCCCTCCGCGAGTTCCTGGCCGCCGACTTCGTCATCAAGGCCGCGAGCCCGTGGACCGACGAGCCTTGGCAGGTGATGCACCGCGGTGCCGACACGCGGATCACGAGGTTGCAGGCGCCGATCAACAAGGCCACGTCGCTCACCACGCAGAACGTCACCGTGCAGCAGGCCGGCGACGACGTGTACGTCGAGCAACTGTCGACGATCGTCGACAGCGACGGCACCCACGTCAGCATGGTGTGCCACATCTTCACGGTGGTCGACGGCGTCATCACCGGCGTGCGGGGCTACCGCAACGAGCGCGGGATCCCCGCTGGCTGATAGCCCGGCCATCCGCTCATGCCGCGATCCGGGTGCGTGCGACTCGCCGATGGGTGGGGAACTTCGGCCTCCCCTAGGGCGTGACCGGCTGCCGGAAGCGCGCAGACTCGGCTATCTGCCTCAGCTGCTGCTCCTGAGACGGCGTGACTCCCTGCGTGGAGCTGGCGTCGATGACCAGGCGCTCCCCCGGCACATCGAGGATCCAGAGCCGCTCGACCTGCCCCGGCCCTTGCAGGTAGCGCAGCCCGCCCCCGTCGTTGCCCCAGAGGTCGAAGGAGTCGCAGTCGGTGAACCCGCGCCCCGTCGGGGCAGTGACCTCGAGATAGAGCCCCTGGTGGCCGCCCAGCTCGATCCGTTCCGGCGCAGTAGTCGTGGTGAGCCGTTGACGGGACAGCGCTTCGGCTAGCGCGTCCGGCGACGGCCCTATCCGGGTCGGTCCTGACGTCTTGCACGGCTGAAGGTCGACGGTGTCTATGGTCCACACCATCACTGACCTGAAGGGGCCCTTGCTCGCTCCGGCCGCGAAGCCCTTGTAAGCCGTGAAACCGTCGGGAACTTGCATCTCGGGCAGGTCTGCCTCCGAGCCGCCGAACGGCAAGAAGGTGTAGCGCCCGGGCTCCAGCTCCTCCTCGCCGAACGCCGAAAGGTCCGGCGCACCCGGTACATCTGCGCCTGACGAAGGCGTGTACGTGGGCTCGCTCGTCGGCGGCGTGGTGGTGCTGCTCGTCTGCTCGGTGACGCTCGGACCGTCGCCGTCCTTGGACGCGTCGGCGGTGCAGGCGCTCAGCAGGACCATGGTCATGAGCGTGCAGCAGGTCACGGCGAGGCGGATCGGGATCATCATGAGTTCCTTTCCTCAGTCGGCGTAAGTCGGGAGCGGCGGTACGTCATGGTTCAGTCCTCCGCGCCGACGCTGGCGCCAGGCCCGGGCAGCAGCCAGTACTGCTCGCCGGAGGCGACGGTGGAGCACTGGCCGGCGGAGATGCGGCACACGAGCAGGTCGCCTATCGGCGCCCTTTTGACACCACCTTCAGCCACGAGCGCGAACCTGTCGTCGTCCAGCCATTGGAAGACGCCCAGCGACTCGCCGTCATACCCGTCCGGCACGCTGACGCGCAGGCGTTCGCCCGTCGCTGTCACGAAGACCGGCGGCGGTGCCCCCTGTGTGTCGGGGACGAACTCGAGTCGGGAGTCGATGACGGTGAAGCCTTCGGCCGGGGTAACCGAGTCGGCCGAGCCCACGACGAGGATGGGTGACAGCGCAGTCCGCGTCTCGGCTTGGTAATCCGCTTGCGAGGAGGGGGTCCGGGTTCCGGTCAACACGTCGTAGCGAACCAGTTTCCCATCGCTCAGCCTGGTGGCCGTGGCATCGTCGTACTCCGTCCAGTACACCGCGTCCTCGAGCGGGGTGATCGGATTGGCGAGACGCAGGCCGTTCAGGGGCACCCGGTCGACCACGCCGCGGACGTGGGTGTCATAGATCACGACGTCGTCTCCGTCCAGCCACACCAGGAGCGAGCCAACCTCGCCGGACGTGACCATCTCTGCCCCACGAGCGATCTCGACCTGCTCGGAGCCCTCCGTGAAGAACAGGCGATTGTCAGCCGGGCGGCCGTCGTCGCCCGTGAGGATCGCCAGACCGTTGTCGAACACGAAGAGCCCATCGGCATCCTCCGCGGCCTCGATGACGCGGTTGCCGTAATGAATGGTCCCTCCCAGGCCGTAGGTGAGAGGCCGCGAACCATCTGTGGTGTCGGGCAGGACGTCCTCGGTGCTGGTCGGGTGGGTTGGCGGAGGACCCACCGGCGACGTGGCGCGGTCGCCGGGCTGGAGGAGCGCGAAGCTCCCGCCCACCGTCAGCACCACCGCAGCCACTGCGCCGCCAATGGTCAAGCGACGACGGCGCCTGACGCGCTGCTCTCCTTGGTCGATCAGGTCGTGGAGATCCAGGTCGGGGCTGCCCGCAGCGTCGGCGCGCTCGTTGAGCAGGTCGCGGAGCATCCCGTTCATGGCGTCGTCCTCTGGTCAGTCGTGGTGAAGAGCGCGACATCCGGGCCCATCCGGTCACGCAGCCGGTCGAGGCCGGCCGAGGTCTGGCTCTTGACCGCTCCCACCGAGCACCCCATGGTTTCGGCGGTCTGGGCCTCGGACAGATCGAGGTAGTAGCGGAGCACGATGGCCGCACGCTGTCGGGGTGGCAGCAGGTGCAACTGGGCCCACAGTGCGTCGCGAGTGACGAGCTCATCGACGCGATCGGCCACGCCGGCATCGGGCAGCACCTCGACCGGGCGCTCGTGGAAGGAGCGACGGCGACGCCAGGAGATGGCGGTGGTGATGATCGTCCGGCGCGTGTACGCCTCGGCCTTGGCCACGTCGCGCAGCTTGGGCCACGCGACGTACGTCTTGACGAGTGACTCCTGGAGCAGGTCCTGGGCCAGCTGGTGGTCACCGACCATCAGGTAAGCGGTGCGGAGAAGCGAGTTCGACCGCGCCGTCACGAGGTCGGAGTACGCCGCGACATCCCGTCGATGTCCCTCAGCCATGACTCCACCTCGATCGGGTGATGAGCGGCTTCCACACCAGCTCCCTACCACTATCGACGCATTCGGCACCGAAAAAAGTTCGGAGCCAGCGCCGAAAGGCAATGATGGCCTTGCACAACGGCTGGTCCAACATCGCCTGGCACCGACATCCAGACATAGCCGCGCAGCGTGCACTCGGAGACGCACGCTCATGCCGCGATCCGCGCGACTGACCGTCATCGGATTGGTTCTCCGATGACCGACGTACGACGAAGGTAATAGATCGAACAGCGGATAACACGTTCGCCGCATGACGAAGCATGTCCTGCATGCGGGATCATGTTTACCGGATCTGCCGGATGAGCGGAGGTCCCGCGAAGGCAGTTGAAGGTTCAGTCGAGCGCAGCGAGCGCGAGACGCTCACCCACTTCACCTTCGAGGCGGTCGAGTTGCGGGCTGCCACCATCTGCAACGTCCTTCCTCGCGTTGAACAGGCGGACCCACAGGCCAGCGGCCCAGGCGCCGTTGACCTCGGACGGCGCCCAGGGCCGCCCAGTGGCCACTTGGTAGGAGGCAATGAACTCCTCGGTCTGCGCGACGGAAGCCGCTCCCCCCGGTTCCCAGTCGCGGCCCACCGGGCGGCTGCAAGGCCAACGATGGATGTTTCCGGTTGGGCGATCACGCTGTCCCAGTCGTGCACGGCCAGCGGGGCCTCGGATGCCCAGGCGATGCTCTGGGATTGCTTAACGACCGAAGTACCGCACGCGTCTCTAGCTGCGTCCCTCAAGTGCGGCGGATATGTGCGGCACCTGCACAACGACGTGCTCCGGTGAATCGTCAACCCGCCAGGTATGCCTGTTTAGAGAAGCCGAGTCCCGCCAGGTTCACCTTGCTGCAGGCGGCCGACCCTACATCGGGAGCTCGACCCGGAACCGACAACCCGCGCCAACATTGTCGACCCGCACGCTGCCACGATGTGCCTCCGCGATCCCGCGGACGATCGCAAGGCCCAGACCCGATCCGGCTGTAGTCTCTGGGGTCCTCGCGTTGCTGCCTCGCCACGCGACTTCGAATACCCGGTTGAGGTCTTCGTCGGGGATCCCGCCGCATGCATCGCTGACGGAGAACTCCACTCCCCTCTCCCCTGCCCGCGCGGTCACTTCGACGACGCCGTCGTTGGGCGTGTGCCGGATCGCGTTGGTCAGGAGGTTGCCGATCATCCGCGCGAGCTCCCCTGGGTCGGCTCGTACGGCGACACCGGGTTCTGCGTACCCCCCGAGACGGACGCCGTTGGCCTGCGCGACCGGTCCGCTGATCGCCAACGCCTCGCTGATCGCCTCTTCGACCGACACGACCTCAAGGCTCAGCTGAAGAGAACCAGCATGGATCCGCGACAGTTCGAACAAGTCATCGACCATTCGTGCCATCTTGTCCACCGTCTCGCGCATCTGCTGGTGATAGCGCGCGGGGTCTTCGGCGATGCCGTCCTCGAGTGCCTCCGCCATCGCCCGAAGCCCGGCCAGCGGAGTCCGCAAGTCATGGGAGACCCACGCGACGAGCTCGCGTCGTGAAGCCTCAAGCGTTCGCTCCCGTTCCCGCGAATGGGCCAGCCGCTGCGACGTGTCGGCGAGTTGGGTGGACAGGTCAGCGAGTTCTGACGTCGTACCTTTCGGGGGAATGAATGTGCCGTTCTCGCCCAATGCTCGTGTGGCCGCTTGCACGGCTCGCGAGCCCAGGACGGCCTGTCGAGCCACCACGAGCGCAAACGCGATCGACACCGGGCCGGACACCGCGGCCACCCATATGACGACCACGAAGTCGTGGTCGGAAAGAAACATGGCGCGGGCAGTCCCGACGATGCCCGCGACGAGCCCGAGTACGCTGATCAGCGCCACGGTCCCGAACGCCCACCGCACCGATCCCCGTCTGGTCAGGTAGGCGAGACCGAGACCCAGCGACCCGACGCCAGCGGTCAGCGAGGCAGCGATCGCCATGATTTTAAGCTCGTCCGGCGTCACGATCGGGATGCTCATGCCGCGTCCCACCGGTAGCCGACTCCCCATACGGTCACCAGCCGCTGCGGTGATGTGGAATCGGACTCGATCTTTTCCCGGAGCCGCCGCACGTGCACCGTCACCGTGGACTGATCGCCGAATGACCAGCCCCAGACCTTCTCGAGCAGCTCGACCCGGGTGAACGCCGTGCCGGGATGTGCCACGAGGAAACGGAGCAGGTCAAACTCCCGCATCGTCAGCGCAAGGGGCTCGCCGGTCCGCATCACCTGGCGGCTCGGGCCGTCGATGCGAAGGTCGCCGTCCTCGAGGACTCGAGGATCAGGGATGGCGTCCTGGCTGGCTCGGCGTAGCACCGAACCGACGCGGAGCACCAGTTCGCGGGGACTGAACGGTTTGGTGAGGTAGTCGTCGGCACCGAGTTCCAGCCCGACCACGCGATCTGATTCTCCGCCGAGTGCGGTGAGCATGATGATCGGAAGGTCGCCCTGGGTACGCAACCGGCGGCACACCTCCAACCCGTCAAGTCCCGGCAGCATCACGTCGAGCACGACCAGGTCAACACGCTGGTGTCCCGCCATCGACAAGGCCGTCTCCCCGTCAGAAGCCTCGGCGACGTCGTACGACGCCGCACGAAGATACGAGAGCACGACCTCGCGCACCGTGGGGTCGTCGTCGACGACGAGCACACGCGTCATGGTCACACCTCCTCGCGGCGGCTCACCGTGGAAACCGCTGATCTCGTTGACACAGCTGACAGACGCCAGCGCTGCCACCAAGACCCGGTTGCCACGCCGACACAGGTCAGGGCGGCCAGCACCAGCCACCCACCAACGTAGTTGCGATCGAGCAGAGAGGGGATGGTCGAGTCCTCTCCGTTGCCGCTCAACACCGGATACGCCACGATCGTTGCCGACCCGAGTACGACGAAACCGGTGACCAGGGGCATCCGTGCCCAGATAGGAAGCAGCCGCACAACGAGGACGCCAAGCACCACGATAATCGGGGCTAGCAGGCCGTCGTGTGCGAAGGTTCCGACGACCAGCCATGTCGCCACCTCGACAACCACGTCCGACCCTCGTTCGACGGCTTGGAGATTCCGACAGCGGTCACGACCATCCCGACCATTCCGAGCAGGACGCGAACGGACCTCATTGCACCACCTCGAGTTGAGCGACCCACTTCGTCTGCAGCACTCCCGGTCGTGCGGGCGCGATGACCCGGCACGGGAAGCCATGGTCGATGCTCAGCGGCTCACCATTCAGCTCCAGTGCCAGCAGGGTGAGCGGGTCTCGGGCGAACTCGCGTTGCATGGTGGTGACGCGGAACGGACCAGAAGGCTGCAGCGACCTGACCATGATGTCAGCGTCGTCGGGGGCACCCACCATGGCGAGCAGGTCGCGGATCCGCTGGCCGCGCCAAAGCCCCGTCGCGCTCCACCCCTCGACGCAGGCGATCGGAAGGCTTGCAGTGGTCTGCGGCAGCTGGGTGAGGTCGGCGACGGAGAGCCTGACGACCCTGCTGCCGTTGACTATCTGCAGCAGGTACGACGGATCGGTGGCGAGCGCAATGACGCCCGCCGCAACGGCGCTCTTGTTGACGGGCACGCCTTGCGGGCCATCGCCGGACCGGACCCCGAAGACCGAAACCTTGCGCAACCACGGAACTGTCGCTCCTGCGGTGCTCAGCACCGCGACCCCCGTTGCGACCCAAGTCGTGAGCAGTAATTCACGACGGCTGACCCCTGCCGTGGGGGGCCCTGTCGCTGTGGCTGTTTGCGTGGGCAGTAGCGAGTCTGCGTGTGCGGCTTCCGTCGAGCGTGGAATCGCTTCGCCCGGCTCCGACGGGTCAACGGGGCCGCTGATTGCAGCTCTGATGGTTGGCAGTTTGACGGCAATGTGGGTCGCCAGCGAGCCGATCGCGATCCAGCCGACGGCGTAGTGGGCCGCGCGGAAGGAGAAGTTGGTCCACGGGTACCAATGAGTGATGTTCGTGAGCCCTGTCGCGAGCTCGAAGATCGCGGCCGAGACGAGCAGGGCGATCGAGGCTCGCTCGGCGAGCTGGAGCGACAACCGTCGTACGTTGCGTAGGTCGAATCGTTCGAACAGTTTCGGGTAGACCGACCACAGCTTGACGAGCAGCAGTGGCACTGCGGCAGTTCCGGCGATCACATGCAGGCCCTGGGTGACCCGATAGATCCACACCGGCCGGGTCGGGAGGGTGAGCCAGCCCGGAGTGGTCTGCAGGAAGTGGCTATAGAGACCCGTGAAGAAGGCGATGGCGAAACACACGCCGAGCCATAGGCCGATCCTCGCCGTCACCTCGGGGCTCCGCAGCCTGGACGTGAAGTGCTCGGGCTTCGGAGAAGCCACGGTCGGGATCCTCATATACGGCCTTGTTTTGCCAATGTCGCGAACCAGCGCCCTTCGTGTTCGGCAACCTCCAGCACAAGGAATGCGGCCAATTCAGCCAGCAGCTTGATCTGACATGCCGGAACGACGGCCCAGGGGAAGGTGCGCGAGCGTCGCCCAGACACCTCGAGCCCGATCCAGTGGATGCACACGGCTCCGCCTGGCTTGGACAGGTCGATGACCACGCGGCCATCCCTGGCCAGCAGCGTTCTGGTGCGCCGTAACAACCTCACCGGGTCACCCCCGATGCCGATGTTGCCGTCGGCGAGCAGCGCGGTGCGCCAGCGACCCTCCCCCGGCAGTTGGGAGAAGACGTCACGTCGCAACGCCACCGCGCCGCGGGCGCGCGTCTGCTGGACCGCCTCGTCGACCACGTCAATGCCGAGAGCCTTGATCCCAAGCCCAAGCAACGCGTGGGTCATGCGTCCAGGGCCGCAGCCGATGTCGACCGTCGCACCACGGCACTGGCTCAACACCTTGTGATCGGCGGTGTCAGCCTCGCCGCGCCACCTGCACGCGGGCACCAGCTCCAAGCCCGGCCCCATCCCGAACACGCGACACGGTTCACCGCGAAGGGCGGCCGCGATCGCGCTGCTTGGTGAGATCGAAGCACGTCGTTGCATCACGGTGCTCGTCGGGCTGGTCAATGCGCAGACCCTCCCTTGGCGAAGGTTTCCTCGAGAGCAGCCCAGCGAGATGCGATCCGTGTTTCTGGATTGGCTCGTGCTACTTGGCGCGCGTCAGCGATCGTGTCGACGTCGTTCAGCTCGTGCACCACGGTGACGCCAGCACCGGTTGACCGCAGCGCCCGAGCGGTGCGCGCGCGCGTGTCGTGGCGCGACATTGGTACATCGGCCAGGGCGCCGCTGTCCTGCCGCGCTTGAGGCAAGTCCCCACCAGCCCCCGTCGGCAGCTGGTCCTACGGCGACTCGCACATTCGCCACACCGTGGCGGGTGACTGCGTCAGCCAGCGCGAGCAGATCTGCCCCGGTGACCTGCGGAGTGTCCATACCGATCTGCACAATGACCGCGTTGGCCCCCCATAGCGTCGCGGCATCTGCATGGGCGTTGACGAGCCGGTCTGCGAACGTCTCCCCGTGTTGGCCCATCACCTGCCAGTTACGTAGCCGCTCGCGAATGTCCCCATCACCCTCTGCGTCCGCAAGGGCACCTGTGAGGGCAATGAGTCGGTCTCTTGGCTGCGTGATGCTTTCGACAGCATCGATCGTGTCGAGGAGGCAGGTTGCCGCAATGTGAGCAGCCACAGTGTCGCCCAACGTCGCAGCCAGTCTGGTCTTAGCGAACCCGGCGATCGGAGCCTTCGCCACCACCAGCACGTGCGTCGAACGACGCGCTGAGCCGAGGCGCCTCATGGCAGCGCCTTCGCGAAGTCGCGGACCGCACGCATAGTGCCGCTGAGCGAGCCCGAGACCTTCGACTTCGTACCAGCGGCGCGCGGGTAGTATCCGATGTCGTGCTCGGTCAGCACCCAATTAGCCGCCTGCGCCTTGACGAGCAGTTCGACCGGGTAACCGAACCGCCGATCTCTGACATCGAGGTCGAGCAGGTCTTGTCGGCGACACACGCGCATCGGCGCGATGTCCCGCACGGTTATGCCCGTACTACGTCGGAGCCACGCCGCCAGTGCCGCGTTTCCCAACCGCGCGTGCCACGGCAACACGCTGCGCGAGATCGGCCGGCGACGTCCAAGTGCCATGGTGGCGGCGCCTTCCTCCACGTCCTCAAGCAGAACGAGCAGGTCCCGCGGGTCCATCGACCCGTCGCCGTCCATCACGGCAACGAACGGCGACGTGGCCCGGTCAATCCCCGCATGGACTGCTGCGCCGTACCCAGTGCGTCCTTCGTGCGCGACCGTCGCGCCATGTGCGCGAGCCACATCAGCGGTGCCGTCGCGCGAGCCGTTGTCCACCACGATGACGGAGAAGCTCGGGGAACACACGCCAGCAGGGCCGGCAATGCCGCTGCCTCATCGCGGCACGGCAGCACGAGATCGCAGCGAGAGGACATGGAGGTCACGCTAAGGACACATGTGGTGTCGCAACCGTGGCCAACGCTTACGGAACTGTGACATGCCGCGCTCTTGGCCGAGCATCGCAAAGGGCTGCGTAGGGTCAGATCATGAGTGAGACGGTCGCGGCCGACCCGAGTCCTCACTCTTCGGTTTCATCGATTCACCGTCGACTACACGTTGCGCCGCTGGTTGGACTGATCTACGCGGTGACGTTGATGTTCCTCGCATGGATGTTCCCGGCTGCGTGGAACTGGAACGTTCACATGAACTCCTGGCCCCCGCTGCACGCCGAGTGGCAGCCGCGCGTTGGGCCCGGCACGATCCCGTCGATCCTCCTCGGAGTCGCCGGCGTGGTGTATGCCGACGGACTGGCACGGATGGCGTCGTGGTCGATGCTGCTCGTCAGCACCTACGTGGTGAGCGTGAGCTGGATGGTAAGCCTGGCCATGGTGGACGGGAACAACGGCATCGGCGTCATCCTCGACACCGGGTACGAGTACCTCCGGACTGCTCGCACCATCGACACCTGGAGCGAGGTCTCGACGATGCTGCGGGAGTACGTCGCTCGGATTCCAGGCAGCCAACCTGACAACTGGCCCGTGCACCTCGCGGGTCATCCTCCCGGCGCTGTCCTCTTCTTCGTTCTGCTGGTGGCGCTCGGCCTCGGCAGCGGCCTTGCCGCCGGTTGGGTGGTCATCTTAGTGGGCGCCACGACGCCCATTGCCGTGTTGGTCACGTTGCGGGTGCTCGGAGCTGAGGATCGCGCCCGCCTCGCCTCACCCTTCCTCGTTCTCGGCCCTGCGGCGATCTGGATGGCAGTGTCAGCAGATGCTGTGTTCGCGGCGTTTGCCGCCTGGGGGATGTGTTGTCTGGCGATCGCAGCCACGCACCCAACTCCTCGGAGATTGGCCGGTTGGGGAGTGCTGTCGGGACTGCTCCTCGGTTACTGCGTCATGATGTCGTACGGCCTCCCACTGTTGGGATTCCTTGCCCTCGCCATTTTGCTCGTCGCGCGCAACGTTCGACCACTGCCGTGGGCGGCTGCGGCTGCATCATCCGTCGTGCTGGCATTCTTTGCCGCCGGTTTCGCCTGGTGGGAGGCGCTGCCGGTCATGCACGACCGTCAGTACTCCGGTGTCGCACAGAACCGACCCCAGACGTACTACCTCTGGGGAAACCTGGCCGCACTCTGCTGGAGTGCCGGTCCTCTCATGCCGGCCGCGGTTGTGACGACGCTCGGCCGAAGGTGGTCGTCGTGGCGCAACGTCGTGCGCGGCAGCAGCAGCGTCCGGGTGGTGGTGCTCCTGACCGTCGCCTCGCTGCTCATGGTGGTCGGGGCGGATGTGTCCGGCGCCAGCAAGGGCGAGGTGGAGCGCATCTGGCTGCCGTTCATCCCGTGGCTCCTCCTCGGCACAGCGCTGTTGCCTGCGTCATGGCGCCGAGCGGGGCTGGCCATTCAGGTGGTCGTGGCTGTCGTGATCCAGCACGTGTTTTTGACGGGCTGGTAGCTCCGACTCGTACAGAGTCAGTGTTGGCGCAAGGGCGCAGCGGCGAATGCGCGCAGCCCATCCTCCGGGAGCACACAGGCAGTGAACCCCAGCTGGTCACTGGCTCGTGACACCGCTAGCGACGATGTGTCGTACGTCGCCGGGCCGGAACTGGCCCGTCACTTCGGGGATGACGTCGTCCGGCGTGCCCTGAGCAATCAGGTTGGCAACCTCGAGGACGGAAATTGGCCGGCCAGAGCAGATGTTGTAAGCCGTGAACGTGTCGGTATCGAGTGACGCTGTCCTTTCCACCGCCGACACGTTGGCCCTTGCCACGTCGGCGACGTGAACGAAGTCCCGCATCTGTCCGCCGTCTTCGAAGATTTTCGGCGCCGCGCCATTCTCCATCGCGGAGCGGAACATCGCCGCCACTCCGGAGTAGGGAGTGTCCCGCGGCATGCCCGGTCCGTAGACGTTGTGGTAGCGCAGAGCGACGACCGACCCAGGGAGCTGGCGCGCCCACGCATGGGCGAAGTGCTCCTGCGCGACCTTGCTGGCTGCGTAGCTGCTGCGGGGAAGCAGTCGGGCGTCCTCGTCGATCAGGGTCCATTGCATCGCTGCCCCGCAGTCGGGGCACCCCACATCGAAGCGCCGCGCCTCGAGCGCCGCCAATCTGCGGGAGGTCGCGGGTCGGGTACCGTGCTCTCGGCACCGGTAGCGGCCGTCGCCGTACACGACCATCGACGAGGCGAGGACTAGCTTGGTCACTCCGGCTTCGGCCATTGCGGCGAGGAGTACGGCGGTCCCCAGGTCGTTGTGCGCGGCGTACAACGGCAAGTCGGTCAGCGTCACTCCTGCCCCCACCATCGCTGCCTGATGGCAGACGACATCGACGCGGTCGAGCAGCGGGGCCAGCTGACGCATCTCTCGGACGTCGACGCGCTCTACGCCGAGCGTTGGTTCGGCGTCGGTGGGATGGGCTTGCGGGATGAGAGCGTCGACTCCGACGACATCGTGACCGCTTGCCTGGAGCTTCGCGCGGACGGCGCCGCCGATAAAGCCGGCGGCCCCGGTCAATAGGATCCTCATGGCCGATCCGTCACGACGCCGCCATTGCCAGGAGCCTCATGGCAGTTCGAAGGGCAGATCGAGTCCGTCCAAGGCATGCTGACAGGCGCATCCACCACGCTCGGCGGGCAGGCTTTTGATGACTTCGACGAGCAGTGTGCGTAGCGCGCCTATGTTACGTGCGAACTCGGCGAACACCTCCGCCTGGTTGACCGACTCCTCGCCGCTGATGCCTGCGTCCCGGTCGGTGACTAACGCGATCGCGGCAAAGCAAAGCCCAAGCTCTCTGGCGAGGACGGCTTCGGGATGGCCGGTCATGCCTACAAGAGACCAGCCTTGCGCGGCGTACCACTGCGACTCAGCACGTGTCGAGAATCGCGGTCCCTCGATGACCACCATCGTGCCGCCGTCGACAATGGCGCTGCCGTCGTGGTCGGCCGACGCAAGCGAAATGCGCAGGCTCGGGCAGTACGGGTCAGCGAAGCCCACATGACAGGCCCCCTCGTCGTAGTAGGTCTGGACTCGGCTCGTAGTGCGATCGACGAGTTGGTCGGGTACGACGAGCGCGCTCGGCCCGAGATCATGCCGCAGGCTCCCGACGGCGCAGGGAGCCAAGACCCGCCGGACGCCAAGTGACCTCAGCGCCCACAAGTTGGCCCGATAGTTCACCTGGTGAGGCGGGAACTGGTGGTGGCGTCCATGGCGCGGCAAGAACGCGACCGAGCGACCGGCGACTTCGCCCACGGCGATCGGCGCGGCAGGTTCGCCGTACGGCGTCACGACAGCTGTCTCACGTGGTTGAGCCAGGAACTCGTAAAACCCCGACCCCCCGATCACCGCGATCTCTGCACCGACTCTTGACACGCTCGCCAGTCTGACACGACAGACCAAGGCTGCAGAACCACTGGCTTGATCCGACCGGCGTCAGTGCACCACTGGGTAAATTGATTACAGCAAGAGTCAGGAGCTTCCTCGCCGATGACGCGGTTGACGAGGGCGCGCATATCCCACTCCGAGCACGGGGTCGGGAGGGTCCACTGCGAGTCGTCGACGGCGTCGAGTCGGGAGCGCCAGCTTTCCACGCTCCGGCGTGCAGATCGGCCAGCTCCATCGTTCCTCCCGGTCCGCACGTCACCCGAAATCGGCATACCGGTCCCAGACTCCTCCAGCGCAGCCCACTCAGCCTTGTCGAGACAAAACCGCTCACGCTCCGGCCAACCGGCCAAGGCTCAGCGCGGCCGCTGCACCCGCCACACGCTCGGGGACTGGCCGTGCTCACGCTTGAAGGCGCGGCTGAAGGCCTCCTCGGACTCGTAGCCGACCTTGCGAGCCACTGCGGCGACGCTGAGGTCGGACGAACGCAGCAGGTCCTCGGCGATGTGCATCCGCCACCCGGTGAGATACCTGATCGGGGCCAGCCCCAGCACTTCCCGGAACCGCTCGTCGAGCAGTGACATGGAGACATGGGCCTGTCGGGCCAGGCTGCCCACACTCCACTTCTCGGCCGGTGCGCCGTGGATGGCCTCGAGCGCGGGCCTCAACACCGGGTCGCGGACAGCACGGGCCAGTCCATGGTTCGCGGCGGGGGCGCTCGACAGGTGCAACCCGAGAATCTCGACCAGTAGTAGCCCGGGCACGTTTGTCGGCGCCTCGAACCGGTCCACGGCTACCTGGGTGGTCTGCTGCACGGCATACTCGATGCTCGCCTGGACCCACTCCCGCGCTGGCCCAGCGGGCGGGCTGACCACGAAGACCGACGGGAACACACGTAGCCGTGGGTCGAACATCGGGTCTTCGCAGGTCAGGTAGCCGCATACGACACTCGTGACCGCGCCGCCCTGGCCGTGGTGGATCATCGGCATCCGCTCCCAAGGCGGCGGGTCGATCAGCGAGGCCACCGAGACAGCCAAGGCGTCCATCGTCCCGCCCATCCGGTGCTCGTCGTTGTAGGGAAGAACGATCACGTCACCGCCGTTGGCCCAGTGCCGTTCACCGCCAGGCACCTCGATCCAGCACCGGCCCGAGGCGATCACGTGGAAGAGCAGCACCCGGGTAGCGCCCGGTGCCAGGATTGCCGCCGCGTCGGCCGACGGCAGCGATTCGTACGCCCAGCCCTCGGTGTAGTCGCCCCTCAAGAAGATCGCGCCCTGAAGGCGCACGCTGCCCAGCAGGTCGGCGAGAGCCCGCGTGGGTTCCCGGTCAGGTACGGCGGTTGTTTGGTCATGGCCCGCCAACGGCCCCGGCATGAGACTCAGTGTGTCAGAGCATCCGACAAATCAAGGAGGATTCCGATGCCACTCTTCATGGACGTCCACGAACAACTGCCCGAAGGCGCCACAGCGACCGACGTGGCCGGTGCGCACAAAGCGGACCTGGAGACGCAGGAGCAGTACGGCGTCTCGTACCAGCGGTACTGGGTCGACGAGGCAAACAGCAAGGTCTTCTGCCTCGTCGAGGCCCCGAACGCCGACGCGGCGATCACAGTGCACCGCGAGGCCCACGGTCTGGTCGCGGACAAGATCTACCAAGTCACCGAAGGCAGCTGAGCAAGACCCGGAGCGCGAGGTGCCTGCGGTCGCGAAGGCACGCCCTTGCGCATGGATCACACTGATACTCATGCGACCTGCCCATTCCTTGCGCTTTGTCTGCTGGCCGGCAGCGATAGCGCGAGCGCGGCCAGCGTAGGTCGTGCATGTAGCGATCACGAATCCCTACCCGTGGCGGCGTACGGCACGGTCTCCCATGCCGATGGGACGGCACCGCAACGGGCCCAACCCTGGGCCTGGCTAGGCGGGTTTGGCGTAGGCCGCCACCCCGGTGTCCAGCACCACGCACGGCTCGTCGCCCTCCGTCCAGGCATCATGCCCCGGCTCCAGGTCGATGACGTCGCCCGGGCCCACAGTGATCTCCTGACCGTCATCCAGCCGGACGATCATCTGGCCGGACATGCAGATGCCCGTGTGGTGGGTCTGACAGGACTCAGTCCCGGCGATGGGTTTGACGTCGTTTGACCAGCGCCAGCCCGGCTCGAAGACACCTCTGCCAAGAGTGATGCCGCTGAGGGTCACCACGTCGATGTAACCGTGGTCCTTGAACGGACGCCGCTCGTGCGGGCTGTCGATGTTACAAATCTCGGCCATAGCACTCCTCCAATCTTTCAGTTCGCTTTATTGGCGGGAATCCGGTTCACGGTGCACACGAACATACTCAGGATCTGACCGGTGTCGACGACGGTGCCGTTCGCGAGGGCGATGTCGAGTTCCGCCGTGGAGTCGATCTGGCCATTGCCGTTGGCATCTCCGGACGCGAGCGCGGCGGCATACCCGCTCGGGAACGAGAGCTCGTGGACCTGCCACCGGCCACCGTTGAAGTCGCTATCACCCGGCTTGGCCTCGGCAACGTTGCGCTGATAGCCGGCAAACGAGTAGATCGCGTCATACGTCGACGCCGGCGCCCCGGTGCCCGACAGATCGGTTGGCGTCGCGACTGTGCGATAGAGCTGGCCGTCGATCCAGAAGGCCGGACCGCTGACGCCAGCGGAGGCCGGACTGGCGAGAGCCAGGCCAGCCAGGGCTAGAGCCGGCGCGGCGAAGATCCTCACGGTATGGGAGCTGAACATGGGTGGGTCCTCCTCAAGTAGGGCCGGGCACGGTTCGCCCGGATGCCTCCAGCCTCAGTGGACCGCGACCAGATTCCCATTACGGCGGCCTTACGTGTGCTTACCGACTCCTTACGCGCCAACATGTTCGCCTGGTCGTCGGGGCCCTCGGTCGTCGTGGAGGCATGTTTGTGCGACTGTTCCTCGATCAGGCGAAGGCCAGGTAGCGGAGCCAGAAGTAGATCCATGTGATCGCGATGGTCACGAACGACGTAGGGAATGTTGTCGACGATTCCCGACAGTGCCGCGGACCCCCAGATCAGTCCGGTTCCGGCGAGGAGGTGCAGGTCTCCGACGGAGTCGACAACCCAGTTCCCAACGGCTGACGCTGATTCTTGGGCCCGCAGGTAGTCGACCTGCCTCGATGTGGCGCACCAGCGTCCGCTCTGAAATAGCGCACAGACGTGTGCCGCTTCGTCTAGGGTGATGTCATCGACCGGCCACTCCTAGCAGCGAGTCGTGCCCTGCGTTGTCTCGGATCAGGTCGTCGCCCGGCAGCCCGTCAATTTCCTGCTTCGGGATGCTTGCGCGCTAGAAGCATGGTCTGCCCCCCGCGGTCTTGCTGGTTCCCTTCACCAGGATCACCGGCCGGGTCGCCCGCCGGGCGACCGTCGTTGACGTACTGCCCACCAGCGCGGCACCCAGAGCCCCTCGAGCTCGGGCGCCGAGCACGATCAGCCGAACGTCGAGGGCTGCTGCCTCCGCCAGGATCGCGTTCGCAAGTCGTGCGCGGTCGGCGTCGCGGACGACGCGGCTGGCGGCTATCCCCCGCAGACGAAGCCGACTCACGGCGACCTGGGCAAGGGCACTGGCCTCGGCTCGGGTCTCGATGTAGTAGTGCCCGCCTCGGCTGGTGTCCCACGGGCGGACGTATAGGACCCAGGCGTCCGCGCACAGTGCGTGGGCCCAGTCCGCGGCCACGTCCAACGCGGCGTCGGCAGTCGGGGATCCGTTGTAAGGGAAGAGGAGCCCGCTCCGTGAAGGGTTGCCTTTAGATATGTCGATGGAAGGTGTGGTCGCCGTCCACTCGGGCGGGAAGTGGGGGTCCAATGTGCTGAGAGCTGCGCGCATGGTCGACCTGACTCTCTGCCGACCAGTCTTCCCGGCGCACCATCCAATGAACACGCTACCCCGTCGACACGTCCCAAGCATCGGCAATTTGCCACAAGACCACCAGTCGCGTTGGCCCAACTGGAGTCCCGCGAAGTTCCGCATGGCAGGCGCTCGACGGCACTGTCCAGCCACACGGCAGGACCCCGTGCCCGATGCCTGCGAGCTGGATGAGGATGAGCTCGCACTACTGGAAGGGCATGCCGTGGTCCCTGGCTGTGAGCGTGACTGCGTCAACGACCTGAGCCATCACCGTCTGACGAGGGGTGAGGTAGCGAGACTTCGCCAGCGTTCCGGCCAGCAAGGCAGCCTCCTTCACCTGGCCAGGATGCCGATCTTGGCGGGCTCGTCCGCTGTACTGCCTGCCCCGAAGGCAAAGTCACCGGAGAGCATCGAGATGGTGAAGCCAACGCCGCCCAGCAGGGGAACGCAGAGCACGTCGAGCCACCCGACCCGTCGTCCCATCAGCTGGATTCGAGGACGCGTTTGAGGTTGAGCACATCGCGCCGGTTGGTCCGCCTCACCCGTCGGGCAATGAGGGGTTCAACAATTCTGAGCATGCCCCGAGGCTTCACCTCGACCCGGCGGGTGAACTGAGTGTCCGCACCCTCGGTCGTGTACAGGTAGGTGATTTTCCAAGTCAGCCCGACGAACTGGGCTTCTCGGACCAGTCGTGCACCTGGCTCTACCTCGACCACCGTGAGTGTCCCCTCCGACTCACCAAGGAAAGGCGCAAACTCCACGGGATGTAGCTTGCCGATCTCGACGGCGTCGATCTCGCGGGGAACGTTGGCGACGTCCACGGCCCACCTGGGCTCGTTGCGCAGATCGGCGGTGAATGCGAACACATCTGAGATCGATCGTGCGATCACCACCGTATCGCTCGACGTGACCACGAAGTCAGGCTAGCCCTACTCAGCCGCGAGGTCCGACTCCGCCGACCCAGCGGCCTGTGGCGCTCGGCCGGACCGGCTAGTTCGGGGTGAGTCGCCGGACCGACGGCGTTGGGTGATAGCCCACTGCCGGGCGACAGGGTTGGCGTGGGGAGCGAGGGATTCGCGTGGCTCAACCGGCGTGGTGTCACCCGCAATGCTCACCGCCTCTGCGTCCAGCCGGGCCTCTTGCCCGGTGAAGGTCAGCGCCCACAACCGTCGGCTGGCCTGGTCCAACCTGCCACCGGCCAGAGCAAGGTCGCTGACGATTGGTGCCATCGTGGCGACGTAGGGAGGTTATCGACGATCCCGATCGTGCGGAGTCATGCGTAGTAGCGGAGCCAGATGTATGGCCACGTGAGTGTGATGGTGACCGCAGTGACAACAAGTCCGTACTTGGTGAATTTCCAGAATGAGATCGGGTAGCCGTTGCGGGCGGCGATGCCGATGATGACAACGTTGGCGGATGCCCCGACGGCCGTGGCGTTGCCACCAAGGTCGGCGCCAGCGGCAAGCGCCCACCAGAGGCCTTGGCCCTCTAGTGTCTCGCGTCCCGCACTTTCAACAAGTCCGTCGACGAGGGGTGTCATAGAGGCGACGTAGGGGATGTTGTCCACGATGCCGGAAAGGACCGCCGATCCTCCGAGCAGGGCGCTCGCGGCGAGGAAATATTGCCCTCCCACGGCCTCGGTCACCATCTCGCCGAGGGTTTCTATGACACCGACTTCGACCAGTGCGCCGACCATGATGAACAGGCCCATGAAGAAAACCAGGGTCGGCCACTCGACTTCCTCGAGGTATTCGACTGGCTCCAGCTTGGAGACCGCCACGAGGGCTCCGGCGCCAAGGAGTGCGACCAGGGACGGCTCGATGTGTAGGGCCGAGTGGGCGACGAATCCCACCATGACGGCTGCCAGGACGACCAGGGAGCGGACGAGCAGGGGCAAGTCGCGGATAACTTCGTTTTCGTCGAGCTGCATGACCTCTTGTGCACGTTCGTCGTCGTAGGTGAACGCTGAGCGGAACATGATTCGACACAGCACCAGGAACACGGCGATGAGACCAACCGCGAGTGGTCCGAGATTGAGCAGGAAGTCGTTGAATGACAGGTCGGCCCTGGAGCCGATGATGATGTTGGGTGGGTCCCCGACCAAGGTGGCCATGCCGCCGATGTTGGAGGCGAGAGCCTCGGCGATGAGGAAGGGAATCGGGTTGAGCGACAGCCGCTCACACACCAGCAAGGTGACAGGAGCAATCAGGAGCACGGTGGTGACGTTGTCCAGCAGCGCCGATGCGAACGCGGTGATGCAGACGAGCATGACCATCAGCGGGTAAGGCCTGCCCCTTACCCGCTTCGCTGCCCAAATGGCCAGGAAGTCGAAGACACCGGTCTGTTTGAGGACGCTGACAATGATCATCATTCCGAGAAGAAGGAAGATCACGTTCCAGTCGACGCCAGTCTCGTCGCTGTAGAAAGCGACCTTGGCGTCGACGACGCCGAGGACCACCATCACCGCGGCTGCGCCGAGCGCAGCGGCGACCCGGTGGATCCGTTCGGTGGCGATCAGGATGTAGGCGCCGACGAAGACGACGACAACGACAGCGGTCATCATCCGGGCAGCAGCTGGGTGAGGAGCCGGCTGACGGTGATTGCGCCCAGCACGTGCCCGCCGTCCACCACCGCGACTAGCGGGCTGTGCATCTTCGCCATAACAGCGGCAATCTCGATCGTCGTAGCGTCAGCGTCGACCACCGGCAGATCATCAACGTCCGAGGGCCTGGGAAGCATGTCACGCACTGAGTGCCGGGACAGTTTCTGGCAGAGCTCGTCCGACGCCCGCTCGTCGAACGCTCGGGCAAGCCCCGGCTGGTCCTGCACGTAACGGGGGATGATGAAGTTCAGAACCTGCGATCCAGGCAGCACCGTGTAGGGATGGCCGGCGTCATCACACACGATGATTCCCGGCGCGCGCTGCTCCGCCATGCTCCTGGCGGCCTGCAGCGCGTCAGAGTCAGTCGACACAACGGGGAACTGTTCAACGAGGTCACGGGCACGCATGAGGCTCCTGACGGTCTGGACGGCGTCGTACTCATGCCGACCAGACTTCCCGGCTCACCAACCTGAACCCTAGCGGATCCAACACATGTCCTCGGATGCCGGCGGTTTAGGCTGAGATCGCGGAGGTAGGCAGTCAAGTGGCCGGTGGAGACCGGAGGTGGTTCGGTGACACGGCCTGATTCGTTGCGTGTCGTCGCGACGGCATCTGACTCCCGGGACGACATGGAAGACTTCACTGAGGTGGCGACGAACCTCGAACTCTCGGGATCCCCTTCGGATTCGAAGAGTCCGCGTTCCTGATGGTCGCAACGGGTATCGCGGCAGTCGCCTGCTGGACCGCCGCTCCAACCCTTGCCTGGCTAGGTTCCGCAGGGTCCGTCTTGCTCACGTTCGGCGCCGTGTCGCACCTGATCCTGCCGGCAGACGCATACACGGCGGTGATGCTCCTGATCGGCGTGCTGATGTTCAGCCTCGAGATCTGGGCCTATCCCGGACTCCTCGGCATGCACGCCACAGGAGGAGCTGTCTGCCTCGCTGCCGGCGGAGCCCTCAACAACGGCGGAGAAGTGGGGGCCAACCCGGCCATCGTCGTCCCGACGGCGGCGGCTGTGGGAGTCGTGGCCTATCAGGCAGGTCGCAGATCGCACAGGTGCCAGCGTTGGCGACCCCTGGAGACACCCCAACAACTCACGGGATGCTCCTCGGTCGTGCTGTCCAGTGACGGTCGTGCCGGTTACGGCGTCGTCGCCGGATCGCTATGGGAACTTGTCCCACACGAGGGTGCGCTGCGCGAAGGCGAGCCCGTCGAAGTCGTCGATGCCTACGAATCTTTCCTCGTGGTCAAGCACGTCGCCGACGCTGACTGCTCCTGAAGCGCAGCCACGGCATCGAACGCTCCGTGAGCCGAGTCCCGTTCTCGATGACCTGTGGTCGGATCGAATTCGACCAGGGGCTCATGTCAGAGACATGACAGTCAGCTACGTTGGCCGGGAGGTCGACACGCCGTTGTGGGCGTGGTGTTCCACGCACCCGACGGCACATGGGAGCAGAACCCAGAGTGATCTACGACCAGGAGGCAGGGCCGGAAGGAGCCCGTCGATGATGGAGGACTGGCGGAAGGTCAAGCGAGCGGTGTTCGCGCGGCACAGCAATCCGTGGAGCGCGTGGACGAGATGGGCGAGCGCACCGCTGATGCTCGTCCCGGTGTGGCGACGCAGCTGGCGCGACGCCGCGCTCGTCGGCATATGGATGGCGGTCAACCCGGTGGTTTTCGGCAAACCCGCGCACGAGCGGGCTTGGGCGACGCGGGCGGTGCTTGGTGAGGAGCAGTGGATCGCCGAGCGACCGATGGACACCGCGATGGCGGTCGACATCGCGGCGACCGTCGCGGGGTTTGTCGCGATGGTCGCCGCCCGCCGGCGCCGCGCGATGCCGGCCGCGGCAGCCACGGCGTTGGAGATGGGGCTGCTGCTGGCGTACTGGGAGCTGATGGCTCGCTACCACGACCGCAACGGTCGTGTGCGTTGAAAGTCCTGATCATGACGCTGGGCACCGCCCTGTCATCGGCATGACAGAGCGGACAGCGGCAGATCCGGACGTTTGTGTGAGTGGCGTCGCGAAGCAGGTGGGTGAGTCGGTTCCTGAAGCTCTCCAGAGACACTGTGAGCCCGGCCAGCCGTCTCCTGAGCAGCCAGGTCCTCACACAGATGCGCTCTGGTGCGAGCACCTGGCCCTCCCAGGGGTAGATCACGAAAGCAGAGGGCCAAGCCCGGCCAACGTAACGCAGCAGCCCCGTCACCGTCAGCCTTTCCCAGCATGGTCAAGCGAGGCCAGTGCCCCTCGGGGCACGTGCGATCGCCACGGTGAGCAGATGCTCTCGCCAGTAGATATGCCGCCCGTCAGCGTGGATCTCGAAGGCGATGCGATCATTGCTACCAGGCTGATTACGCCGGAGACGTTGACGCCGAGATCGCAGCCGCTGCTGTGGCTCCCATCCAGTACGCGACAGTTCGGGGTCGAACGGGCACCGCCGACGACATCAGCTGCAACGCCAAAGTGCGCTGGGCGTCGGCACGCGACGCTCGTCGCCGTTGATGCTTGGGGCCTGCAGCTGGTCGACCGGCCTCGATGTGGCGTATCAGCGTTCGCTGTGAATAGCCGACGACGTGTGCGGCTTGGTCGAGAGTGACGCCGTCGACCGATCGCATCGGAGAGAAGTTAGCCGCTACACGGCGACTGTGTGGGTTGTCCACTGGCTTATTCGTGTTGTGGTGACAGGGCATTGATGTTGGAGGTCAGTTGTCGTAACCGTCCTGGTACTGCAGCTGCGGAAGTCCGTCGATCGTTCGGTATCCCGGCTCCGCCGCGAGCAACTGCGGAATGCGGTTCACCAGCGTTCCGCAGGTGGTGTAGTGCGTGGCTAGGTTGTCGCTGAGGATCCGTACTGTTGGTTCGCCGCGGACCTCCCAGGCGTTGCTGTCCGTCTCACCCTCGGTGTACACCTTGCCGGTCATCTCCAGCCGCAGGGTGATGCCCTGGCGTGTGGTCACCTCGTCAACGTCGGTGAACCCGATGACCTGTCCAGGGGAATCTCCGCATCGAATGCCTTGCAGTACAGGGGGGCTTGCGCGATGTCTGGTCGGCTCTTCGTTGTCGAGTTGACGACTTCAAGCCCTGCCATGGCCGCCAGGACGTGCAGAGAGGTGCGTCCGAACGTCGGTGGACGCTGCGAGGTGCTGGCCCACTCCTCGAAGCTCTCGGGAGTCGTTCCGACCTGTTGGTCCCGGGCGAGCTCTGCGCCGAAGTCGTCGACGTTCCAGGTGCACTGACCATGGACCTCGTCGATCTTGAAACACGTTCCCATCAGCACCGAGACCAGGGAAACCCAGTATCCGTCCTGGTGGCCCGTGCAGAGGACCCGAACTCGTGTTCCTTGGCGAGCGCGTCGAGCTCCGCCGTCTCCTTCGGGGACGTGTTCCAGCTGTACAGCAGCTCCTCGGCCAACGAGATCACGTTGACCCCCGCCTTGATACACCGCTTGATCGGCTCGTACATGTCCTCCATGTAACTGGCGATACTCATGATGACGATGTCGGGCTTGAGGGCCAAGGCCTCGTCGGGGTCGGTGTAAACCTGGACCCCCAAAGGCTCATCGAGGCCGATGAGCTCGCCGACGTCCTTCCCGTTCTTCTCCGGGCTCGCTGCGACAGCGCCTACGACTGTGGCGCCCCGCTCCACCAGCATCCGGGTCATCGTGGATCCGACCGAGCCTATTCCGTACATCAGCACTCGCATGCTTCGTCCTTCCCTCATTGCTCCGGTCAGCTCCGGGCCGCTCAGGAGACTGGCTGCGGGGGCTCACAGCATCCATGGCGAACCCTTACTCCTCAAGATAGGGAGCAGTTGGCCGAAGTCCGCGCAGCGGGGTCGACGTCTCCAACGTTTCGCCCGCGGGCTGAGTCTGACGTGACAGCCCAGAGAAGGCAATGAGCACAGAGCGACGCCGCAGCCACCGTCGGTGGCAGCTTCGCGGATCGGGCCCACGTCAGGTAGTCGGCCACCACAGAAAAGACTCGGCGGGGGTAGGTGCTGCTCGCGCGAAGCGTGCCGTCGTCATACCAGGTGTCGTCGGGACGTACGACAACGAGCTTCTAT
Source organism: uncultured Actinomycetota bacterium (assembly GCA_963815295.1). Lineage (GTDB taxonomy): Bacteria > Actinomycetota > Actinomycetes > Propionibacteriales > Nocardioidaceae > JACDHG01. Next base: position 86 of record CAWFFZ010000017.1, on the reverse strand, counting down.
GGGTTGACCTGGCGCATGGTGCCACCATCGCACGAGTCAGTACTGCCGACGCCCCGGGATGGTCACACAAAGAAGACACCGGCGGA
>CAWFFZ010000016.1:0-22605 GCA_963815295.1 uncultured Actinomycetota bacterium | reverse complement strand
CGGACCCACTCCTCCATCGGGCATTGCCTGATGTAGAAGAGTGTTCCACTGCTGTCGCTGGTCGTCAGCGTCTGGTCTGACGGTGGCGCAGACAGTGCCTCGAGCAGGTGCCACACCCGCGGCGATCAGCACGTCGCCACGGCAGTCGCGCACTGGTGTGAGGCTCGACATTCGCTTTACGGACTTGGGCATTCGGGCGCTCTGGATTGTCGGTGGTCGTGTTTATCGTTGCTGGTATGAGTGTGATCGACAGTCCACCGGTGGTTTCGGCCCCGGTGGCCGACGCCGAACTGGTGCGGGTGCTCGATCAGCTCGACCACACCTCGATCATCGCCTTGACCGACACCGACCTGTTTGCCTCGATCAGCGTCAAGACCGGACTACTGGCCCGGCTGCAGGCGTTCCTGGACGCCGAACTCGTCGAAGCCGAAACCCGTGGCGTCACCCAGACCGCGTTCGGAGTGACCACCGCGACCTGGCTGGCCGTCGCCACCAACGCCGTCGACGGCCGCCACGCCGGCAGACGCATCAAGCAAGCGGTTGACATCGGCACGCGGTTCCCGGTGCTGCAACAAGCGATGCGGGCCGGCAGGGTTCGAGCAGGCCGACGCCATCTACACCGGCCTGCACCACCTCCCCACCGACCTCGACGCCGAAGCCGTGGAGCGGGCGGACCGGCAGTTGGTCGACTTCGCCGCCAGCTACAACCCCACCGAGTTGCGCCGGCTCGGCAACCGGCTCGTCGACGTCATCGCCCCCGCGGTCCCGAGCCGACGCCGCCGCCTACCTGCAACGCATCGAAGCCGACGCCCACCGGACCAGGTCGCTGCGGCTCCACGACGACCACCACGTCAACTGGCGCTTCCACGGCCAACTCCCCATCGCCGAAGGAACCCAACTGGCCGAACTCATCCACGCACTCGCCACCAAAGGCGACAGCACCCGCACCAACACCACCGACGACCAGACCATAGGACGAGAGGAACGATGCTGGTCGGCCAACTGCGCCGACGCCCTCCTGGAGATCATCCACACCTACCAAGCCAGCGGTCAGGCACCCGGTGCCGGTGGGGACCGGCCCCGGATCAACGTCACCATCGACCTCGCCACCCTCCAAGGACAACTCGCCCACGCGCACCGTCGTCGACGCCCTGTGCATCGTGACTGTGCTGCGAGGAACCCCAGGCCGCGCCCCGTTCAACCCCGACACGATGTGCGGCGGGCCGTGGCGACCGAAGGATTAGGAGCTCGCTGCAGGCGGTTGCCTCACCTGCAGGGACGCGAGTGGGGGCCGTCTGACCTGCGGAAACACCCTTCAACGTATGCCAACGCCACTCACCCGTTGCTCGGTCTCCTGTGCCCCGAGTGTGCCCCCAGAGCCTCCGATCTCGCTGATCAGGTAGGCATAGGCCATGCCGAACTCCACGCCTGCCGATTGCCTACGTTTGTTGAAGCCTGGTTGAAATCGCAAGCCGGCAACTTCCTCGCTGGGAGAGCCATCCAGAGCTGCGAGACTCTTCGACCGCCATTCGACCGAAGCTGCACCCTTGCACCGCGCCGGAACTCGAGAGCAGCGGCCGTCGGGACAACGGCAACGGCTGATTCGTGTGTCGACTGTCTTGTCCTCGATCACCTATCACTGGCACGCACGCTCGCTCACCGCTGCCGCAACCAAGGCCTCGACAACGACGACCTGCTACAGGTGGCTCGTCTTGGTTTGGTCCTGGCAGTCAGGCGTTTCGACCCGACACACGGGGACTTATGCCTTTCGCGGTCCCGACCATCACTGGCGAGATCCGCCGCTACTTCCGTGATGCCACGTGGGACGTTCGCGTGCCGCGGCGCATCCAGGAACTGGCCCACAGCCTCCGCGCCTGTGCAGACGACGCGGCCCAAGAACTCGGTGATCAACCCTCGAGACGGCGGTCGCCGTTCGAGCGGGGGTGGCGCCCACCAAATTCCAGGGCGCCCGCCAGGGGGCCGCCGGCTACCGCCGCCAATCCCGACGAACCGAGCCCCGCCGCGTCGCGACTCACCCAGGGCGGCGATGCATTCCAGACCATCGACGAACTCGAATCGCTGCTGCCTGCCATCCGCAATCTCGGCAGCCGCGACGCACACATCCTGTACCAGCGCTGATATCGGGCGCCCGTGGTCGTACCGAATGAAACGCACCGGGCCGTCATCGAGGGTCCCTAGCCGGTGCTCCATGGAGGTGGGTCGGATGCGGGAGTGGCCTGCAAAGCCCGGCAGGCATCTGCTGGCCCACAGGCCGACCGCTGCGCAGGGACCACATCGATTTGCCGTCAGGCCTTGATGACCGGGCCCATGTTGGTCGTCCAGTCCCATCCGCGGGCGACCATGATCTTGTCTTCCCACATGAACGCGCCACGCAGGTTCGCGTACTTGGCCTTCACAGCGTTGTAGGCATCGCGAGTCTTCTGCCAGCTGTCCGACGCGTTCGGGTAGCTCTCGGCCGGCGGCTTCATCATGAAACCGAGGATCATCTTCGACTGCGGGATGCCAGCGGCGGCCATTATGTCGCACTTGGCGACGCAGACGGCTCCGTAGTTCGACTGGTTGGCCTCGGGGAAGTCATAGAGCATTGGAGCCATGTAGTCGTAGTTCGACCCGAGGGCCTTGGCCACGGCCATCCACTTCGCCGTGTGCTCGCCGTAGAAGGCGGGGGTCACGCCCACGATGAAGTCCGACCCGTACGTGGTCTTCAACCGCGTGCACAACCGGACCAGTGCGTCCAGTGTCCACGAGGATCCCGACGGCTCAAGATCGACGTCGATGCCGTTGATCCCATAGCTCTTCACGAATCCGACGATGCTGTCGTAGGCCTGGTCGGCCTGAGTGGAGGTCGAGATGGAGATGCCTCCGTCGGAGGAGCCGCCGAAGCCCATGACCACCGTGCAGCCAGCTGCCTTGGCGGCAGCCACGCTGGTGGCGAGGCCCGCTCCGAAACGGTTGTAGTAGGAGAGCTTGCCTGTGCCCGACCCGCCGGACTGCGCGAGTCCCAAGACGATGTGGTTCACCTGTGACTTGGCGCCACTCGGGTATCCCGTCCACGGCTGCGGTCCCGACCAGGCGTGGTGCCACATCGAAACGACGCTCGCTGCCAGGACCACTCCGGCTGGTTGAGGATCTGGATCCGACTCGGGATCGGGGTCGGGGCCGGGTGCTGGGGCGGTCGCGTCGAGAGTGACGAGCTTGCCGACGGTGGCGAAGTCCAGCAGCCACTGGCCGGCGTAGCCGGGTCCGCGGCCGTGCCCGGACAGCAGGTAGGAGCCGGCCGGGATGGCGGTCCCGGTGTCGCTGCCGGATTCCAGCCTGTTGTTGACCGAGGTGACCATGCTGGTGGTCGCGTCGACGGTCACCTCGACGCCGTACTGGTTGGTCGGGGCCGCCGTCTGGGTGCTGGTGTAGATGACCAACTCGTTGACGCCCCGGGCGACGTCGGTTCCTGCGACCGCGTGCACCGTCGCTCCGGCGGCGTTGGTGATGACGCGCTGAGCATCCGGTTTGGGGTCGGGGCCGGGTGCTGGGGCGGTCGCGTCGAGGGTGACGAGCTTGCCGACGGTGGCGAAGTCCAGCAGCCACTGGCCGGCGTAGCCGGGTCCGCGGCCGTGCCCGGACAGCAGGTAGGAGCCGGCCGGGATGGCGGTGCCGGTGTCGCTGCCGGATTCCAGCCTGTTGTTGACCGAGGTGACCATGCTGGTGGTCGCGTCGACGGTCACCTCGACGCCGTACTGGTTGGTCGGGGCCGCCGTCTGGGTGCTGGTGTAGATGACCAACTCGTTGACGCCCCGGGCGACGTCGGTTCCTGCGACCGCGTGCACCGTCGCTCCGGCGGCGTTGGTGATGACGCTGCTACCGGTGGCACGTGCCGCGGTGGGAACGAAGGGGAGTCCGCCGAGGGCCAGGCCGACGACGCCGGTCGCCTTCAGCAGTGAGCGCCGGTCGAACCCCCGAGACGAGGTGGTGGGCATCAAGTCGCTTCCCAGTGTAGTCACTAAGAGTGATCTGTTGACTACCTTGAGTGATCATACGCGCGAAAACGTCAAGAGCAAGCAGTTTGAGAAGATTGACTGTTCAACCCTATTTGTCCCAGCCCGACGGTGGCTGCGGTTTCGGACTGCTGGCAGCCGCAACGGGCACCCGGTCAGCGCGCGGATCCGGGCACGACACTTGCGCTCGATCCCTGACGCGGTCGTCCGGAATGGCCTGTCCCAGGTTGCGCCGTCCGCGCCCCGGCCGTCGGGCGGTGAGCTTCGGGATGTCGTGTCATGGTGCTGGGTCTCAACCGGTCAGGGGTCGTGGTGGCTAGCAGCGGTCAAGCTCGCGGCGTCCACACCTTAGTTGCGTGGACTCCGCCAAGCTCACCGTCGGTGCATGGTTGCAGCCGAAGTGGCCATAGACCCACACCCCCGCACCAGTTCTAACGTTTCCGCAGGGTATATAGGGGGACATGCCTGGGCTGGAAGTTTGCACCGGGCCGCGCCGCGCAGAGGGTGGCGCGGCGGGCGAGCACACCAGCCGGGCGGGCCACGGTGCTGCTTCCTAAGTCCCGGGTTCGCCCACCCCTGCCGCCGAGTCAGTCGACACACGTGGGGAGCCCCGGGCGGGTGTCGTTCTGCAACTCACCACCCGGGCCACCTGGCCTATCACCGCCCGGGCGACCGGCGCCGTGAACCGAGTCCCGACGAACGAACTCTCCGGTTCCGGCACACCGGTGACGCTTGAGGGGTCAAGCGTCGCCGATGCCGCTTCAGTGTCCGTCCCACGGAACTGGTGTCAATGCGTCCGGTCGAGTAGCGGCGGACCAGTTCCTTGAATTCGACACCCACACCATCGTCAGCGAGATCAAGGCGAGATTCCGGCCGTCATCAATTCGTGAGGTCCCGCCCGAGGAACTCGACCGTCTATTCCAGATACACCAGACATCGACCTCGGACTAACGGCGGACAGCCACAAAGTCGCACATCACAAGCCACCGAGCCGCCGTCGTCGGCCTGTCGTCGTGAACGGATGACTCTGGTCTCTTCGGGAGTTTTTCCTCAACCAGGTAAGGGGAAAGCTCACTTCATCGTGGACGCGAGCTGCGCTTGCCCGTTTAGATGAGCGCGTCGCGCCTCGCGCTGGTCGCCCGTGCAGCACGAACATGAAGCACCGGTCGTTGGCATCCTGGAGCACCCAGGTCCCCTCGTCCGCAAGCCGCGCGTCGGCGTCCGTGCAGCTCGCATGCTCCAAATCGTGGTCGGACACGCCGCCACGATCCGGTCCTCGGCGGTGCCTTCGGGCACCCCCTTGGGCACCGCCAAGGACCGGACACGCCACTTCGAGCCGGCGGTCGAAGTGGTTGCTGCGGGTTGTCGTGCTCATGTAGGACGAACACCGGGCGTGCGCGGGTCACTCCCCCAGTCTTCCCTCGGGCGCCGGGGCTCCGGTGGACATCAGTCCCGCTGGGTGACTCCTCAGTGGGTCAGTTGCGCAGGTCGCGCCCGAGAAGCTTCTTTGCGACGGTCCTGGCCCGCTCTTGTATCCGGCTCGTGGTGTATGCGACCGCGTGCCCGCGCATCTCGGTCTCCTTGGCTGGCCACAGCCGGTGATCGGCGAGTTCCAGGACGATTCCTCGGTAGGCCTCGGCGTGCTCGACGTCGGAGAACAGGACCTTGTTGAAGCAGATCGCGAACGGCACGATTCCTGGGGTCTTGTCGAGGAACGCGAGCGTCCCTTCTGCCGCACCAGGCCAGCTGGGATGGAACACGTCGTCGCCGATGATGATCCCCCCGGGTGCCAGGCTTCCAGCGGCGACGGTCATGTCGTGCTCGACGATCTGTGCGGTGTGGCCGCCGTCGACGCTGAACAGCCGTACAGGGCCGACGCGGTCGGTGACATCGGTACCGGAAAGCGTTGTGGAGTCTCCGGCGAGGATGTCGACTTCCTTGGCGTCTTTGGCCCAGCGCTTCACGTTGCGGAGAAAGATGTCGCGGTCGCCCTTGCCGGACGCGTCAACGTTGAGGTCCTGCTGGTCGAATAGGTCGATCGCCAGGGACCGCTCATCGGCGTTTGTCAACAAGAGGCCGATGAAGAAGCGACCGTGGTGGACACCAATCTCGACGACGGATCCCTGCACACCGAGTTGCTCCTGTTGCTGGCTCAGCGCTCGCATGACGCGCAGGATGTTGGGTTCGATCCAGCCCTTAACGGCGTGATTGCCAACCGTGATGTAGTCGCGCAAGTACGACTGGCTCCGCGACCTTTGGTCGTGCTGGCGGCTATAGAAACGCTCTCGCAGAGACATGGGGCGCACAGTAGTGGGTCGCGTCGGCGGCAGAAGTCATGCCACCAGGGCTCGCCCGCTCGCATGCCCAGACTCACACCACCGCCCGCACGGTGAAGACCACTTGGGGTCTCATGGCATCGGCCACACCCACCGCTGACCGCGTGATGCGACGCACAAAACAGGGTCCTGCGGAACGTCGACATGAGTTGGAGGCAGAAGTCAGCGGGCGGCGCTGCCCTCCACGTAGTCGTCGTCGTGGCCCTTCACCCAGGCCATCAGGTCGCGCAGATCGCGGCCACCCGCCTCGATCGGATGGGCAGCACCCCTGGCCCGGAGCTCCTTGAACTCCGGCGCCCGGCGTCCTGGTCGTCGATGAACCGCTTGGCGAACGCGCCGTTCTGCACGTCGGCCAGTACGCCCTGCAGGTTCTCCTTGACGTGGTCGTCGATGATGCGCGGGCCGGACACGTAGTCGCCGTACTGGGCCGTGTCGGAGACAGACCGACGCTGCTTGGCGATTCCGCCCTCGTACATCAGGTCGACGATCAGCTTGAGCTCGTGCAGACACTCGAAGTACGCGACCTCCGGGCCTCTACCACCAGCTCAACCGCCGTTGGTCGGTCAGGAGCAGATGCCACGTCCCGCCGCAGCTGCTCCTCTCGACCGTCGTCAATCCAACCCGCGTGGTGGGAAAGCACACCAACGGAGTCATTCCGCGGAGCCAGGGTGCAAAACCAGTTGTAGCCCGGCGTCGGCTCCGAGAGCCAAGTGCCGTCGTCCGCGCACTTGGTTGCTCACGGCCGCGTGGAACGGGGTTAGCGATCCGTCTCATTCCTCTTGAAGCCGGCCGCGGTCACGGTGTGATGCTCTCGGTACGTGAGACGCCAAAGGCCTCGGTGAGTTGTGCGGCCATAGCTGTCACCTGAGGCTCCTACGACTTTCATCTGATTGGCGATCCCGCCGTCGGTCGCTCCCCGCCCACGTCCGCAGTACCCGTGAACCCGAAGACCGCACGATTACAGGAGACGACCGCTTTCGCCAGCGGCTCATCTATACGGGCAAGGGCGACGCCGGCCGCTGCGCCAGCCTGTACGCCCTGGCCCAGGAATACAGTCATCGCCCCGACTACTCCGGCAGGTTGCGCGAATCGGCCCCGGTCGTTCGGGCGCGCCGCGACCATGAGTTCGGTCATCTCTGGCACGAAGTCGACCACGTCCAGGATCTGTTCGCGCCGCTCCGCGGCGTCCAGACGGCTGTATCCCGGGGTCATGCCCACCACTTCACCAAGGAATTGGCGATTCGTCAACAGTCAGTTATCATTGTGTCAACAATCGACTGTCCTGCCCTGCCGGTTTCCTTGCTCACCACTGATGTCGCCCGAGTAGGGCGCGTAGCAGTCAAACAGCTGTGTCCGGCGCTGCCAGCGAAGGAGCCTCAGCCGGTTGGTCACTGGCCCTACTTCCTGCATTTGCCGTTGGCCAGGCTCGGGTGGCAGTGTCCGCTCCACCCTCCGAGCCTGGGCCCGACACGCTGCGCTCGCTCTCCCGACTGTCGGAGCTGGTGCCTCGCTGGAAGCGCAATATCCGCAATTCGGACACGCCACACCTCACCAGGTGTTCAGCCGGTTATCTCATCGAACTTGTCGGCCGCTAGCAGCAGGCTTGCGGCCAGGTCGCGTCCTCAGGAGAGGTGACCTCGGGCCCGCCAGATTCCCGCGACCCCCGTTGTCACAGTGGTCACGTACGCACGCACCATCTAACGACACTTCGCCACACGGATGGGCAGAAGTCCCTACCAGCAAGTCCGTATCCGACCCGGTGTCAGCACGACCATGCCCGGGCAGACAGGGCAGGTTCAGGACTAGGGATCACACTGTCGGAACACCTACCGTCATCGGTCCGGTGTGAAGGTGGCTATCGGGCCTTGCGCAGAGACCTCCAAAAGAACCAAGAACGCAGACGGTCATGGCAGCTTGGTGCACAAGCTGCACGACCCGGGTACACGGCCACTCGCCGTCCTCGGGCCCGATTGAAGGAATGGCGACGGGGAACAACGGCTGCCCTTGCTCCTGACTGCAACGGCCCTGCGCCTGGGACGACTCCCGGAGCGAGCCGACGGTTGGCTGCCGGTTACTCACCGGGCGCACCGACGCACAGCGCGCCGCCGGCTCCCACCGACACTGCAGTGCCGAGACCCGTCACCGGCCTCAGCGGTGCCAGCCGCCCGCCAAGACCCTGACGCAGCACCTCCGTCCCGCCCCGGTGATCCCGGTCGGCGATCCGTGCACGATAACGACCTGGCCGGCGCCGACGTTCTCACCCGGGTGGCCCCGATGACGAAGTCGATCTCGTCGTCTCCAGTCAGGTCCGCCGCGGCGATCGCCGACCCGAATCTATCGCCGTTCTCCGACACCTGGCCGACGGTCCTGAGAGATCGCCAGGCTGCCCGCACGGCAGTAGGTCCCGTCCGCCACGCCGTACAAGACGGTGACGATGCCGGCGTCGGCGATGCTCCCAAATGTCCTCCCCTGCTCTGAGCCGGGTCTCGATGACGCGAAACTCTGCGAACGCTAGGGTGCCCAAAGGATGCACAGCGGTGATTCAAGGGGGGTCGGTAGGTGTGAGTGAGCCGTTGGAAGTCAGTCCATACGAGTCGTTGACGATCGACGGGGCAGGCGTGCTCATTCTGGTGTGGCCGCGGGGTGTGCACATCACCGGTGTTGCCGCCCAGCAGGCGTTCGACGACGTGAACACTCTGTGCGGCGCCGTTCGCCGGCCCATGCTCGTGGACATGGCCACCACAAAGTCTGTGGCTCGTGGTGCGCGAGCGGTATTTGGTCAACCGTGTGCAGCATCCAGGATTGCGCTGCTCGGCAGATCGCCGGTCGATCGTGTCATCGCCAACTTCACGCTCGGCGTCAGCGTGGTCCCGTGTCCGACCAGGTTCTTCACGGATCGGGCGAGCGCAATGTCGTTTCTCCACGAGGGCAACGATGAGCGAGGAGTATGACGACGGGCGATTGGACGGGCTGGTTGATCTGATTGTCCGGCTCGCGTCCGGAAACTTGAAGGCCCGTTTGGAACCTTCCGAGGCGAGGGATTCTCTTGACGCGGTCATCACGGGCATCAACCTGTTGGCCGAGGAGCTCGACCTGATCACCCAATCGCTGGAACAACGGGTCGCCGAACGTACGATCGCGCTGAATCAGGCCAGAGTGGCGCTCGAGCGGATGGCCCTGAACGATGCGCTGACGGGCCTGGGGAATCGAACCCTGCTGGGGGACCGCATCAGACAGGCCGGGGCGCGGGCCGAGCGCGGAACTCGGCCCCCGACCGTCCTGGTTCTGGATCTCGACGAGTTCAAGACGATCAACGACAGCCTGGGTCACAACGCAGGTGACCGAATCCTGGTCGAAGTCGCACGCCGCCTCACCAGCGTGGTGCGGGAAACAGACACTGTTGCCCGGCTCGGAGGCGACGAGTTCGCGATCGTCACGCCGGACCTTGCGGAGGACGACGCGCTCCGAGTCGCTGAACGGGCACTCGCGGAACTGCAGGCACCTTTCCTTCTCGGCGATCGAACCGTGTGGACCGGGGCGAGCATCGGTGTGTGCTTCGGCCGGCGGGGACAGAGCGCCGAGCATCTCCTACGTGACGCGGACACCGCGATGTATGCGGCAAAGGCCAATGGACGCGGCAAGATCGAGGTCTTCTGTCCGGAGATGCACCATGCGGCTCGCGACAGGCTCGAGATCGCGTCGGAAATAGGAGCCGCGATCTCCGGAGGCCAACTGGCGCTATTTTACCAGCCGGTCGTTCACCTCGGCACTGCAACAATCGTCGGGGCCGAGGGACTGGTGCGTTGGCTGCATCCCAAACGCGGCATCCTGACGCCGGCTGACTTCATTCCGATCGCGGAGGTCAGTGGGCACATCGTCGACATCGGCCATTGGGCGATCAAAGTGGCCGTCGCGCAACTGCGCGACTGGTCGCTAGCGTTTCAGAATCGATCCTTTCAGCTGCACGTGAACATATCACCGGCCGAGTTGAGATCGCCTGGAATGGCCACTTTTGTATCCGATGTCTTGCGGGAGCACGATGTCGAGCCTCACCGCCTCGCGATCGAGATATCCGAAACGGGGATGATGACAGACGATCTCTTGGGGCTGGACGCCCTCACCACCCTGAAGGAACTAGGCCTGGGGATCGAGATCGACGATTTTGGTACGGGTTACTCATCCATCAGCTACCTTCGTCAATTGCCGATTGATACGGTCAAGGTCGATCAGTCGCTCATCCGGAATCTGGGCACCGACACAAGGCAGGTCGCGTTCGTCGCCGCCATCCTGCGACTGATCGAATCCGCGGGCTTACGCGCAGTGGTCGAAGGGATTGAGACGGCCGGGCAGCTGGCTAGACTGCTAGAGATAGGGTGCCACTATGGCCAAGGATACTATTTCAGCCCTCCAGTCGCGCGGGAACAAATGACACAATTGCTGACCTATCAGCACATTCGGCCCCGGCACTGAAGGGGCGAGTGGGCAGCGATCCATGCGGGGACAGCGCTCGAGCAGGGGCCGAGCCCTGCTCTCCTATGCCCTGTTGGCGCCACGGGTGGCGTGGCTTAGCCGACGCACCCCGAAGGACCTGACAGTGGGCTGGGAGCACTACTGGTCGTCGATCCGCGCGACCGGTGTTGGCGGGGACGTCTTGTGGGACGCCGGCGATCTCGGAGAGATGCAGGCCTACCTGCGGGTCATGCGTACGCACCTCGACACCTCTCTGCCGATCATCGACATCGGGTGCGGAAACGGCCGATTCACCAGACAGCTCGTGCCGGTATTCGGTTCGGTTGTCGGGATCGACCTCTCTCCGAGCGCGATTGCAGTGGCGAACTCGGAATCGACCGATTCGTCCGTCGTGGAGTTCCGATCTATGGACGCCATCGTGCCTGGCGCGACCAATGTCCTCGCCTCCGAGTGGGCGCCTGCCAACATATTCATTCGCGGGGTGTTCCACATCTTGGATCCATCTGCCCGGGTTGAGTTGGCGAGAAACCTCCTATCACTCACCCGTGCCAGGGGTCGGGTGTTTCTTGCCGAGACAGACTTCCGCGGGAGCGGACTGGAATACGTGGCGAACCTCGGCGCCACGCCAAGATCGATTCCTGGACCGCTGGAACGTGCGATAAGGGACCTTCCACGGCCGGGACACTTCGGTCGGGCCGAGCGCGAGCAGAGCTTTGATGCGGCCGACTGGGAGCTGATCGTCGACGGCCCGACCGTGATCGAGACCATCCCCCTGAGGGAATCGACTGAGCCTGGACACATTCCCGGGTACTTTGCGGTCCTCGCCCAGCGCAGCTGACACCCACGGCAGCCATCGCCATTCGCCAACGGCCAGCCATCCGTCCCCCGCGGCCATTCAATGAGTCCGACAAGCTCCGAGCACGCTCATGGCATGCCCACCAAATCACTGAGGCCTCCGACCGGAGACCTCTCCAGTTTGGCGGCGCGTGGGCGTAGAAGGTGATGTACCAGCGCCGAACCGAGCTCATGCTTGTGGCGCTTGAACGACCGGGGCCGGGTCGCGCCACCCGCTGGGGTAGTCCGGGGCGATGACTGTGCGGCTGAGCCAGGGCGTAGAAGCTGATGCAGTGGCCGGCGTCGTAGTCCTCGTGGAACACATCCGCTACCGGTCCTGAGCGGCGACGAACCGCGCCATGCGAGCGCGTCACTAGAGTTCCTGACCGTGCCTACGAAGGACCATCCAGCAGCGTTGGCAGCCCGAGTGGCGGATGCCGCGCAACGTGCTGGCGCCACCGTTGCGGTGGCCGAGTCGCTGACGGCCGGTGCGCTGGCACAGGAACTCGCAGCGACAACGAACGCCTCCTCATGGTTTGCCGGCGGCATCGTCGCCTACCGGGCCGAGAGCAAGTTCCGGCTGCTGTCGGTGAGCGAGGGCCCGGTGATGTCGAGGCAGTGTGCCGAGGAGATGGCGCGAGGAGCACGCGACTTGTTCGCGGCAGACGTCTCCGTCGCCACGACAGGCGTCGGTGGCCCGGGCGAGGAGGAGGCCATCGCCCGGGACCGTCTTCGTCGCCATCGCCGCTGACGATCAGGTCGACAGCCAGAGTCTCGAGCTGGAAAGCAGCGCTACGCGGATCATCGACGGAGCCGTCGAAGCAGGGTTGAAGATGCTCCTCTCGGTGATTCCCGACTGAACATTGGGCTGATCACCCGCGGATCCACCCGGCCCGCCCGACCAGTGGACAGCTCGTCTAGTTCGGCGTCGCCACGACGGTGACCTCATGTCGGTTGTGCTGCAACTGGCGCAGAAAGCGGATCGTGTACCGCTGCATGAGGGATCGCCGGGCCTTGTGCAAGAGGCTGGTGGGGTCGGCAACACCGAGTTTGAACGTGACGATGGCCAGCCCTTCGGCCGTCAGCCGGTCGTGAGCCTTCAACATGACGTCGGCCGTCCGGACGGCATCCATCCTCATGTCGTTCACGATCAGATCGAAGGTCTCCCTCGACGACTGCAGGAACTGGCCGGCGGTGGTCCGCGCATGGGTGACGTGGCGGTCTGATGCCATCGATGGGTGCAGGTCACCGGGATCCACTGCGGTCACGCGGAGGCCATGCGCCCGGAGGATGCGCGTCCAGCCGCCCGGGCTCGCACCGAGGTCGAGAGCCGACACTCCTCTTGGCACGCTTGCGGGAAATGCCTGGAAGAGCTCCTCGAGCTTGAACTCGGCCCGGGAGATCTGATCGGCCGACCTGGCGAGACGTACGCGGCCACCGGGCCAGTCCGACAGAGCGTCGTCGGTCTTGTTCCAGCCCACATGAACCTTGTCGTCCACCGCGACGATGGTGGCAAGCCACTCCTGTTCGGAAGCGGGAAAGGACGCACCCGCATCGCGGAAGTGGCCGACGACCCGATGGGCAAGGTTCCCGGGAGTCAAGGGCAACGTCGGATCACCTGCCGACCATGCCAGTACCCGAACACTGCTGTGACCGATCGGTACGACTTCGGTCAACGCACGGATGACGCCGTCGGCGGCCGTCTCCGCGTCACGCACGTCGTGCCCGCCGAGGACAGCGACCTCCTGGCTCAGTTGCCGGGCGAAGACCAACTCACCGGAGCGAGCGGCCGCGGCCAGCGCCGCGATGCCCCCGGTGGTCTCCACGCGTAGGAGATCGTCGCCAAGCCGCTCGATGCGACCGCCGCCGGCCACATGACGAAGTTCCGCCATGGCTGCCTGCGGGTACTCGCTCGATATCGCGACGAGGATCGGGCGCATTTCGCTCTTCGTCAGGGCTGACTCCTGGCTTCGGATCTGGCATCGTGCACGGCGTGGACGACGCCGTACGCAAGCACCTGGATTCTGTCTCCTCCCCGACCCGCCGGCGCGATGCGTCAACCCTGTTGGAGTTGATGCAGGAGGTCACCGGCCGGCAGCCCCGGATGTGGGCGACCGTCGTCGGGTTCGGCGAATACCGCTACAAGTACCCCAGCGGACGTGAAGGCGTTGCACCAGCCGCGGGCTTTGCGCCACGGAAGGCCGCCTCGACCATCTACCTCGCCGACGGCGTCGGTGCCCACGGCGACCTGCTCGCCAAGCTCGGGCCGCACACCGCCGGCGTCGGCTGCCTTTACATCAAGAACCTGGACGACGTCGACCTGCCGTTGCTGAAGGACATCGTCGCGCGCTCCTACGCGACGGTCACCTCAGGCGACTTCGGGCAGCGTGCCCACGAGAGCAGCGAAGCCAACGACAAGGGCTGATCAGCGCCCGGGTTCCCTGTCCTCACTGAACAGATCCGCGAAGCGCGCCAGATACAACGGCCAGCCCTGCCCCTCGCTGACCCCCCGGCTCGTGCCTTCCCAGCCCGGCCCATGTCGCTCGATGTGACGGTGCTCCAACTCCACCCGGGTGCGGTCGGCTCCCTCGGCGATGAACCTGACCTCGACCTCGCTCGAACGGTCGGGATCGGGTTCCAACTCCCACCGTGGGCTGATGTCCCAGCTGAACACCAGCCGCTCCGGGGGTTCGTAGGCGAGGACACGCGCCCACCGGCACTCGCTGCCATCGGCTGCCCGGTCGACGATATGGCCCCCGACGTGCGGCTCGAACACGGTCTCCTCGATCGGCGCCGCGAGCAGATTGTGCTCGCGTGGCTTGAAGTCGCCGAACCTCTGGGTGAATACGGTGAAGGCCCTGCCCACCGGTGCCTGAACGACGATCTGGGTGCGGACCACTGCGGTCTCGAGCTGGGTCATCTGTCCTCCTCTTTGCGTTCGACGACGTCCTTGTAGCTCATCAATGCCTTACTCCAGTAGGCATCGAGCTGGTTCCGCATCGCGGCGACGCCGGCCGGGTCGAGCCGATACACGCGGCGAGTGCCTTCCGCGCGCTCGATGACCAGCCCTGCCTGCTTCAGCACCTTCAAGTGCTGCGACACGGCAGGCCGGCTGACGGGGAGCCCATCAGCCAACTGGCCGACCGCCTGGGGCCGCTCGGCCAGGGACGCGACTATGGCGCGCCGCGTGCGGTCGCCGAGCGCGTCCCAGCACTCTCCAACTCGGTAAGTGTCTACGAACGGTAAGTCTCAACTTACCGATACGTGATGTCAAGAGGTGTCAGGCATGGATCGGGTGCCGCCGCATGTCTGGTGTAGACATATGGCGCTGGAACCGCGACCAACCGGAGACGTGCATGCCCCCGACGATCGCCAGCGTTGCCCTTCCGACATACAAGATCACCGAGCCACCCGACGCCGAGGCGTTCGGAGCGGTCCTGGACGAGGTCATCTGCGAGACGTTCGGGCAGGGCGGACCACGCGAGATCGGCATCCGCTCAGTCAGCCTGTTCGACCATCCAGGACACACCCACGACTCGTTGAGTGACGAGATCCTGGCTTCCGGCACGGATCGTCACGATCCGGAGCACACGAGCGTGCTGAGCGAGACCTACGACCCCTTCGACGTGGACCTGCACATTGTCCCGTGCACGGTCTCGGCGACGTCACTCGAGTCGGAGATGTGCGACGGGTCGACCTTCTACGGCACGACCCAGTCGGTTATGGCAGAAGCCGTGAGCGACTACTACGCAGGTCCTCCGCTTGACCGAGACGGAGTGCCGCTCAGAATCGACCTGCTCACGATCTACGACCTCGCCCAGCTCGAAGGCATCCCCATCCCCTTCCACGACGGTGAAAAGCCCCCGTTCTCGGCCTGCCGTTTCCGCCATCCCGACCGCCGAAGTGAAGCGGTTCTGGGCTTGGTCAAGGTCCTCGGGTAAGGAGCCTGCCGCATGGGATCCGACCCTCGAGTACGACCAGGACCTGAGGCCGGGGAGACCGAGATGCTGTGCGGCTGGCTGGACTGGCAGCGAGCAACGGTCCGGCTGAAGACGTCCAGCCTTCACGGTGACTTGGCCTATGTGCGCTTCGTTCCCACCTCGCCACGCATGACGATCGCCACCGTCGTCAGCCACCTGGCGGGGGTCGAGCACCACTGGTTCGTCGCGTCGTTTCTGGGTGAAGACGAACCCGCCCCGACAGGCGACTGGGACGAAACGGAAACGCCGCTGCCCGTACTGCTCGATGCATACGACTCTCAATGCCAACGGTCGCGGGAGATCATCGCGGCCCACAGCTTCGATGACCTCGAGCGCTCAGCCCCTCCAGGAAGTCCTCTCGTGTCTCTGCGATGGATCGTCGGTCACCTGATCGAGGAGACCGCCCGCCACCTCGGGCATCTTGACCTGCTGCGCGAACTCGCTGACGGCGAAACGAGCTACTGAGCAGGCCGCACGAGCTCGACCGCCGCCCGGCAGAGGTCTTCCGTCCACGTGGTCACGTCGTTCTCGACGCTCCACACAGCGTTGAACAGATGGTTGATCGCCCGGTAGAGGCCGATCCGCGGGTCGCGCGGGTCGGCACCGGATGCGGCCACCAGCCGGGGTTGCAGCACGTCCTGGATGCGGTCGCCGGCAGGACCGCCCATCGAGAACGTGGCGACGTCGTACAGCGGATCGCCGATGATCGCGGCTGCCCAGTCCAGGATTCCGGTGACCGCGCCGGTCGGGTCGACGAGTATGTGCGAGAGACCCAGATCGCCGTTGAGAATGCTGCCGTGAGGCAGGGCCAGCGCCGTCGAGTCGATCACGTGATGCGCTGACGCGGCGAAGTCGCCCGGCAGCCGGTCGCCAAGCCGGGTGGCCGTTTCGGTGATCTGCCGATGGAGCCAGGCCGGCCACGACGGTGACGTGCCGCGGCCGTCGTCGCCTACCCATCCCCAGCCTGGCATCGCGGTTCCGCGCAGGATCTTCAGATTGCGAGCGACGTCGGCGATTGCCGTGTCGATCACGTCCAAGGTCGCGTTGCTGGGATCGAAGCTGACACCAGGCAGTCGGGGCATCACGATCCAGGAGCCACCGGGCAGCCGGGCGTCGATGCCGCTGTCGACGACGTCTGGTGCTGGTACTCCAGCGGTCCGGACCTGCTGTGTGACAAGAGCTTCCGCGATCGTGCTGCGGTCACCGTTGGCCTTGAGGAAGAGATTGTCGATCTCGATCACCACCGACGCACCCCAGGTCTCGTGCACGGTGACAGGACCGGTGACGCGGTGGCGCTCACGCAGAATCTCAGCGGCGATCTCGGGGCCCGCGTCGGTGGTCATTCCGGCCACTCTGCTGTCGGGCCGAGGTGAGGTCAATCGGTATTCGGACTGCGCGACCCCCGGTACGCAGACGTTGACGGTGCCATCGCGAGCGGGTCTACAGTCCTGGCATCCCGACCCGCGGAGGTGTCGCATGAGCGCCCCTGACGATCGCATCACCACCTTCCACGGCCTGCATGCCTCCGGTTGCTTCGTGATGCCGAACCCGTGGGACGTGGGCACTGCGCTGGTTCTGGAACAGATGGGCTTCCCGGCCTTGGCCACCACCAGTGCCGGACTGGCATGGACCTTGGGCCTGTCGGACACCCACCTCACGCTTGACCAGACACTGGAACATCTGCGTGAGATCGCCGCCGCGGTGAGAGTGCCCGTGAACGCCGACTTCCAGGGCGGGTACGCCAGAGAACCTGAACAGGTCGGCGCGAACGTGAAGTCGGCGACAGAGACCGGAATCGCCGGGCTCTCGATCGAAGACTCCTCCGGCGACCCGGCAGACCCACTGTTCGACTTCGACCTGTCGGTCGAGCGAGTCGCGGCGGCGCGGCAGGCGATCGACGAGAGCGGCACGGGTGTCCTGCTCACTGGTCGCTCCGAGGGCTTCGTGGTCGGCCGCCCCGACATCGACGAGGCGATCCGCAGGCTGCTCGCCTATAGCGAAGCGGGAGCCGACTGTCTCTACGCCCCACGAATCGACAATGCCGAGCAGGTTGCGGCGATCGTCTCGGCCGTCGCCCCCAAGCCGGTGAACCTGCTGATCAACGCGCCGTTCATCACGGTCGCCGAAGCGGCGCAGCTGGGAGTACGTCGCATCAGCGTCGGCGGAACGCTCGCGCGCACCGCCTGGGGTGGTGCTCTTCAGGCCATCCGCGAGATTGCCGGGTCGGGGACGTTCTCCAAGTTCGACGGGCTCCCCGACGTCGAAGCCTTGTTCAGCGGCTGAGGCCGACGGCACGCCCTTCGCCTTCTCTGCAGGTGCACTGCCTTGCAATCCGCAATACTTGGTTGCTAGCATTCCGGCATGACATCAAGCGAGGGGTCGGGCAAGAGGGCTGACGGCACGGAGACGAACCCCGCGGCCAAGGTGCAGATGAACGTCTACCTGCCACCGGCGCTGGTGCGGCGCGTCAAACACAGAGCCATCGACGAGGAGTCCAGCTTGTCCGGCCTCGTCGGCAGGCTCTGGGCGAGTACCTACAACGACACGGAGAGTCAGACCGATGAACGAACAGAAGTCGCCCGGGCAACAGTTCTGGTCAGGCCGATGCGATTCACGGCACACCTGTCGGCCATGCAGGAATTCCTTGGCCTACTTGGCTATTCGACCAGGCTGAGCCGCGACCACCGTTGGGCCACCATGGTCGGTGTATCTGGCGAGGTGGGGTTGCACGACACGGCGGTCAGTGCGAGCGGCGCACCGTCCGGCACGACGGACCTGATGTTCGAGGTCGACAAGGCCGAGACACTGGCGCTCCAGTTCGCACAGGCTGGCTTCGACCAGGTCGATATCTATGACGAAGCCTGGGTCGCGTGCTGCTGGTGAAGGACGGCGACTCGGAGCTCTACTTCGACGAACGGCCCTACGACCTGTACGGGTATCGGGTCGAAGACCCCGACCGGAGCATGGGGTCGCGTCGATGCCGGTGCTGCACGGACCCACAAGAGGTCCGCTCGACCGGCTGTTGTCAGTAGCCGGGCTGGTGCGGCTCGACGAAGGCGACGGCGAGCGGCGGACCGTCTGGAGCGCAGCGGGTGGTGGTCTCGTTGCCCGGCAGCAGGCCGGTGCCGGCTCGACAAAGGGCGCCGTCACGCTGGGCTTCCGCACGCATGAGCCCCTCACCGAACTCGCTCGCCGGCTGACGGCCGCGGGCCACCCAGGCGTGGCGCTTTCCGACGAGTCCGCCTTCGAGCTGACGGTGATCGATCCCGACGGTGAACGTGTGATTGTTCAGGCAGCCATGGAGTATCGCCGCTCGTGAACCCGGTGCAGAGTCGCAGGCTCGGTAGATTGGCGCGATGGGGGACAGCCACCCGCGTAGGCGCTGGGCGGTGCTTGGTCTCCTGTTCGGTGCGCCGGTGAGTGCGGAGTACGTCCAGGCCTACCTCACCGCCACCGGTGATGCCCTCGAACTGCTGGCCGGTCTGCTCATCCTGGCTCCGCTGTACGGAGGGGCAGCGTCGCTGATCCGGAGGTAGCCGTCCGCACCGGCCGAGGCTGGCCGGGTATCCTGCTGCTCGGCGCAGCGTTCGGCGTGCTTGATGCCGGGCATGGTCGACCTGTCACTCTTCACCGAGCACAGGTCCGACGTGACCGGCTGGGAAGAAGTGTGGTCGCCGACATCGGTCCTGGGGATCAGTGTTCATGCCGGGATCGCGTGGTCATTGGGCCATGTCGTGATGAGCATCGGTGTGCCGATCGCCCTCCTCCACGCTCTGGCACCGAAGCTGCGTGGACGCTCACTCCTCGGGCGAAGGGTCTCGTTGTCGTGGCCATCCTGTGGCTTGCCTCTGCCGCGCTGATCAACAGCGACTTGTGAGTCCCACACCACGGCCAACGCGGCGCAAGTCGCATGTGTCCTGGCTGTGGCAGTCGGATTTGTTCTCGTTGCCATGACGTGGCTCGGCCTGCCGATCCGCCGGCGCGAAGAGAGGCGAGCCTGGGGCACCCTTCCCTGCCTGGGGCTTGGACTGGCCACCATGCTGACCGTGGACCTGTTGCCGCCAACCTGGATCGGTCTTGTCCTGCTGGTGGTTCTGGTCATGGGCATCGGCGTCGTGGTGGCACGTGCTGCCCGTTCGACTACATGGGGGCGCCCAGGTCACCGCCCTGGCCAGCGGCGCCCTGACCGAGCGTGCGCTCGTCGGGTTCCTGGCGCCTACGCCACCTGTGTCGACATGATCGCCAAGCTCGCCCAGAACGCTGTCCTGCTGGCTCTCGTGCTCGTCGTGGTGATCCTCGCGATCCGGGCCGCACAGCCCGAGCGAGTCGACATCACTTGACGTGAACCCGCGACGGACCGACGCTGCGCTCATGGACCCTTTCCTCGGTGAGATCAGGCTGTTCCCGTACACCTTCGCGCCGCGCGGTTGGGCATTCTGCAATGGGCAGATCCTCAGCGTCTCCCAGAACACTGCCCTGTTCGCGCTGATCGGCACCTTCTACGGCGGGGACGGACGGACCACCTTTGCGCTGCCCGACCTCCGCGGGCGGGTGGCGGTCTCGTCCGGCCAGGGCCCCGGCCTCGCAACTACGACCTAGCTGCGATCGGCGGCGCCGAGTCGGTCACCCTGACCGAGAGCGAGATGCCAGCGCACGAACACCGGATCGCGGTGAACGGGCAGTCTGGCGGCTTCAGCAGCGCGAACAATCGCTACATCGGCCGGGCCCCCAACGAGAAGGCCTACGCCGGGAGCACCCAACGGCAAGACCCTGAACCCGGATGTGATTGCTCCTGCCGGTGGGGGTCAGCCGCACGGAGACCCTTGTCGCCTCACCTCACGCTCAACTACTGCATCGCGCTCAAGGCATCTTCCCGTCGCGGGATCGATCCGTTCGCACACCTCCGGCTCGCAGGCTGGCCGTCCCCATCCGCGATCGGTCTCGGCAGCCTGCCGCTCGCTCCCTACGGGGAATGGTGAATGCCGCATCGCAGGTCCATCCGTCGCACTCGACGCCCACAGAGGCCGGACCGGTCGGCAACGCGAGCCCTGACAATCGGCTTCCGCCTGAAGGGGGCGATCGCATGAACGACGAGCACTACAAGCAGATGGCGCGTCGGTTGCGCACCGACCTCTCCGAGTTGGGCGTGGCCGTGAGCCACAGCCAGGCGCTGGAGATGGTGGCGCACCAACACGGTGTACGTGACTGGAACACCCTCGCCGCCAGCATCGACAAGGCACCCGCAGCACGCGTTCGGGTCGACCGCGCGGTCGGCGCCGACGCCGTCCAGGTTCACGAGGTCGTGCCGTTCCTGCATCCCGTCTCAATGGAGAAGTCGCTCGCGTTCTACTGCGACCTCCTCGGGTTCCGGATCGCGCTTTCGTGGCCATCGCCGGACGACGTGAGGTGGTGCCGACTCGAACATGGGCATGCTGCGTTGATGTTGCAGCCGCCTGGCGATCTCGACCGGCGGGCGCCGGGCACCGCCCTCGGCGAGGGACTGAGCCTGACCTTCATGTGCTCGGATGCCCTGGCGATCTACGACGCCGTCGTCGATGCCGGCGTCGTGTCCGAGGAACCGATGGTCGGCAATCACATGTGGGTGGTGACCCTCCGAGATCCGGACGGATGCAGGATCGAGTTCGAGTCAGGCACCCTCGCGCCCGAGGGGTCGACGCTTTCCGAGGTACGTGGATCAGCAAGCTGACACTGTGGTCGGCTGGCGGTGGCGCAGTCCCAGAAGTCCCGCCGTGCTGATCGTCGCCAGGATCACCAGACAGGGAGCGAATGCCCTCGGGTCAAAGGCCAGGGCGAATCCGAGGATGGTCGGGAAGGTGACCGCACCGAGGGACGATGCGGCGGCCTGGAGACCGACCAGGCGGTCGACATGCTCAGGTGTCGTTCGCTCCCTGGTGGTGAGCACCAGCAACGGGTAGATCGGCGCGGCGCTGAGGCCGATCAGCAGGATCGCCGCAGCGCCGAGAACCGGTGACGGAGCGAACGTGAGTGCCGTGGCGCCGAGGAGGGCGATGGACGCCGAGGTGAGCATCGTCCACGTTCCCAGTCGTTCGGCGATCGATCCGAGTACGACGCGGCCCGCGACCATGGCCACCCAGTAGCCGGAGACGACGGCGCCCGCGACCGAGGGGTCGAGGTGAACCCGCTCCAGCAGATAGACGTAGCCCCAGAGCCCGACGCCGGATTCGATGCCGGTCTGGACGGCGACGACGCATGTGCCGGTGATCGCGCGGGGTTGTCGCAACAGGGTCCGCACGGGCCCGCGTCCGGACAATGGTCGATCCTGCTGGGGTGTTGGTGCCTCACGGGCCCAGCGGTGGGCGGTGCGACCGAACAGCACCATCAGCAGGATCTGCAGCCCGAGCACGATGCCGTACGCCCAACGCCAGCTCGCACCCTGATCGAGAACGGCTGCGACGATCAACGGGGAGGTCGCCGCGCCGACGCCGTAGCTGGCGTGCATCCAGTTGATCTGCCGGGCCCCGAAGTGCCGGGCGGCGAAGGCGTTGAGGGCAGAGTCGATGGCACCACCGGCGAGACCGGCGGGAACGGCCGACGCAACCACCAGCCAATATCCGGGTGCCAGCACACAGCACAACAGGGCGACCGCGGAGACACCCACGCTCGTGGTGAGGAGGCGACCCATGCCGAGCCGCGCGAGGGCCCACGTCCATCCGCTGCTGGCGACGATGTTCGCCGCCACGCCGAAGGGCAGGACAAGACTCATGGCTGCCAGCGGCTGACCGAAGGACTCGCGCATGGAGGGCCACGCGACGCCGATCAGGTTGTCGGGCAAGGCGATGCTGAAGAACGCGAAGAGCGCCAGGACGAAGAACATGAGGAGCTTCCGGGTGTGGGTCGACGAGGGCGGGTGCTCGCGCTGTCGACGCGTCCCGGGCTGAGGTCGGCGGCCGTGCTGCGCGGCCGTGCTCAGGCAGGTGGATTACAGGAGAA
>CAWFFZ010000015.1:0-35531 GCA_963815295.1 uncultured Actinomycetota bacterium | reverse complement strand
CTGGCCGGTCCACCGACGACCCGACCGTGTGGTGCCTGGTGGTCCGCTACGCCGACCCGGGCTCGATGCGCAGGGCCCAGGGCGCCTACCCGGTCAAGGTCGCCCTGCTCTCGCTCCAGCAGTGGACGACCACGGGTGGCGGGGTCTTCGAGGTGCTGGCGGGGGACACGACGGCAACGTCGGACCTGCGTCCGGACGCCGTTCGCTGACGGACCTCCAGCTGCCCTTCGCGCCCGATTCCGCAGTCGGACCGAACGTCCGGAGCCGGCGGGAGATTGGGTAGGCCCTCCAACGGCCGTTATCCTGAGCTGCTGATCCAGCTTGCGGACCGTGCCCCCGCCCGTGGGACCTGCGAGTTCCGTACGCCCTGACCGGCCTGCCCGAAGGATGTCCCGTGCCCTCCTTGACCGCACGCAACGACGCCGTGGTGAGCCTGGCCAAGCGCCGAGGCTTCGTTTTCCCCTCAGCCGAGATCTACGGCGGCTCGCGGTCGGCGTTCGACTACGGCCCCCTCGGCGTCGAACTCAAGGAGAACATCCGCCGGCAGTGGTGGAAGGCCATGGTGACGAGCCGCGACGACGTCGTCGGACTCGACTCTGCCGTGATCCTGCCGCCGCCGGTGTGGGAGGCCTCCGGCCACCTCGCGACGTTCACCGACCCGCTCACCGAGTGCCAGAGCTGCCATCGGCGGTTCCGTGCCGACCACCTCGAAGAGGACTTCGAGGCACGCAAAGGGCGGGCGGCCACCGGACTCGACGAGATCCCGTGTCCCAACTGCGGCGCCGCGGAGCCTGGACCGAGCCGCGCCAGTTCAACGGCCTGCTGAAGACCCACCTCGGGGTGGTGGAGGACGGCGAGGGCCTCGCCTACCTGCGTCCGGAGACCGCACAGGGCATTTTCCTCAACTACCGGAACGTCGCCACCACGTCACGGCGCAAGCCTCCGTTCGGAATCGCCCAGACAGGCAAGAGCTTCCGCAACGAAATCACGCCGGGAAACTTCATCTTCCGGACCCGCGAGTTCGAGCAGATGGAGATGGAGTTCTTCGTTCCTCCGGGCACCGACGAGACGTGGCACCAGTACTGGATCGACGAGCGGCTCGCGTTCTACACCAGGCTCGGGCTGAGCAGCGAGAACCTGAGACTGCTCGAGCATCCGCCGGAGAAGCTGTCGCACTATTCCAAGCGGACGGTCGACATCGAGTACCGATTCGGCTTCGGCAGCAAGGAATTCGACGAGCTTGAGGGCATCGCCAACCGCACCGACTTCGACCTCACTCAGCACTCACAGCACGCCAACACCGACTTGAGCCATTTCGACCAGTTGTCGGGGGAGCGGTACGTGCCGTTCGTCATCGAGCCGGCCGCAGGCCTGACCCGATCGGTGCTGGCCTTCCTGCTCGACGCCTACGCGACCGACAGTGCGCCCAATACCAAAGGCGGAACCGATACGCGCGTCGTGCTGCGGTTCGACCCGCGGCTGGCGCCGGTCAAGGTCGCGGTGCTCCCGCTGTCCCGCCACGCAGACCTCAGTCCCAAGGCGAAGGACCTGGCCGCGGAGATGCGGGGGATCTGGGCGACGGACTTCGACGACGCGGGTGCCATCGGAAAGCGTTACCGCAGGCAGGACGAGATCGGAACGCCCTTCTGCGTGACGGTCGACTTCGACACGCTGACCGACGAGGCCGTCACCATCCGCGAACGCGACAGCATGCAGCAGGTACGCGTGCCGCTCACCGGAGTGAAGAGCTACCTGCTGGAGCGGGTCCCGGTGTGCTGACCGATCGCGTGCGTCGCCTGGCCATCCGCATCCTGGGTTCATGCCTCCTGTTCAGTGGTCTCGTCGCATGTTCGTCTGCTGACAACGGCGGGACACCCAGCGCCGACTCGCCAGGTGATGCCCCGCCGGCGCGACTCAAGCTCATGGACAAGCCCACGAAGCCCTTGCAGGTCAGCGAGTTTCCGAAGGAGACCGGGAGCACCGAACTCGATTCGATCCGCTACGGACTGAAGAAGGTGGCCTGGGTCTCGCTCGGAACAATTCCGGGGTCGACCAACTCGGCCTGCACGGTCACCAACACCGATCTCCTTGCCATCGACGAGAAGAAGTCGGAGTCGTTCTCGTGTCACGTGGTCACGGGTACCAGGCAGACGACCGGTAAGGGCAGCGCAAAGAAGACCGAGATCGTGGACGAGGTCAGGACGCGCTTCACCGTGCGCGCCACCCGCAAGGGATCGACGATCGACTGGACGTACTCGGCTCGCAGCCTACCGGTGTCGCAGGCCAGGATGCAGCACGAAATCGCCCGCCAGGCTGACGATCCTGCCCGCGTCACCTGCCTCGGGGAGGACATGGTCCTGCTGCGTGTCGGAGACCCCGACGCCCTGCACTGCGTCGTGACCCACCCGGACAGCTCCCAGACCGCGTACTACGGAGGTCTGGACACCAAGGGCGCCCTGACGTTCGCCACTGCCAAAGACCTTGAACGCGGCTAGGCCGGTAGAGAGATGACTGCGCCAACGACAGCTCCTCCGGCCGCACAACTGGACGGCGGCGACCGCCACGTCGACCACGTGGTGGCGTCCGGCTTGTCGCTCGCGGGCGTGGGCGTGCACCCGGCGGTCGTCCTCGCCCCGATGGCCGGCGTGACCAACCGCGCCTTCCGCACGCTGTGCCGCGAGCAGTCCGCCGCCGGACTGGCCGAGGTCAGGGACTCGTCCGCGAGCCATGTCGGCCCGCCTGGCCTGTTCGTCTGCGAGATGGTGACGTCGCGCGGCATCGTGGAGCGCCAGTCGAAGTCGTTGGGCATGCTGCAGTTCGATCCCGCGGAGCCGATGCGGTCGGTGCAGCTGTACGGCGTCGATCCGCACTACCTTGCCGAGGCCACCCGCATCGTCTGTGGTGACTTCGGCGTCGGACATGTCGACCTGAACTTCGGCTGCCCGGTGCCGAAGGTCACCCGCAAGGGAGGCGGCGCCGCACTCCCGGTGAAACGCAGTCTGGTGGCGCAGATCCTGCAGCGGACGGTCGCGGCCGCGGCTCCCTATGGCGCCCGCGTGACCGTGAAGACCAGGATCGGCATCGACGATGCGCACCCAACGCATCTCGACACCGGGCGCATCGCGGAGGACTCCGGAGTGGTGGCCATCGCGCTGCATGCGCGCACGGCGGAGCAGCACTACTCGGGGACGGCCCGATGGGACGCGATCACTGAACTCGTGCAGGCGTTGACGATTCCGGTACTCGGCAACGGAGACATCTGGGAAGCCGACGACGCAGTCCGCATGGTTCGCGAGACGGGTTGCGCCGGCGTCGTCGTGGGCCGGGGCTGCCTCGGCCGACCCTGGCTGTTCCGCGACCTCGCGCGTGCCCTGGCTGGGGGCGAGAGCAACGCAACCAGCCTGCCCAGGTTGGTCGAGGTCGCAGCCGCGATGCGCCGTCACGCCGAACTCCTGGCCGCGTTGATGGGTGAAGACAAGGGACTGCGCGACTTCCGCAAGCACGTGTCCTGGTATCTCAAGGGATTCGAGGTCGGAGGTGAGATCCGGGCGGCCGGAGGAATGGTGTCGACGCTTGCTGACCTCGATGCGGTCCTCGCCCGGCTCGACGGCTCGCAGTCGTTCCCGGTCACCGAGATCGGCCAGCCACGTGGCCGGCAGGGCAGTGCGCGGCGGGTCGTGCTCCCGCAGGGCTGGTTCGACGACACCGACGGCCGTGGGCTGGACCTCAGCGAAGCCGAGGACGACACGAGTGGCGGGTGACGCCCGTCCGGGCTACGGCCCGGCGGAGGTCGAGCGATGGGTCGAAGAGCCCGCCAAGATGGCCAGCCGCACTCCATTCGCCCGCGACCGCGCCCGCGTGCTGCACGCCGTCAGCCTGCGACGCCTCGGTGCGAAGACCCAGATCCACTCGCCCGGCCAGGACGACTTCGTCCGGTCGCGGCTCACCCACAGCCTCGAGGTGGCCCAGGTCGGCCGCGAGCTGGGGGAGTCGCTCGGCTGTGACCCGGACGTGGTCGACACCGCCTGTCTCGCGCACGACCTCGGCCATCCGCCGTTCGGTCACAACGGCGAGCGCGCGCTCAACACGGCCACGGCCAACATCGGCGGCTTCGAGGGAAACGCACAGACGTTGCGGATTCTCACCCGTCTCGAGGCCAAGTCGTTCGCCCCGGACGGGCGCAGCGCGGGGCTGAACCTCACCCGGGCGACACTCGACGCCGCGACGAAGTACCCGTGGCGGCGGAGTGGAGTGGGTGGCGAGCGCGCGGATTCGCCGAAGTACGGGGTGTACGACGACGACGCCGAGGTGTTCGAGTGGCTGCGGACCGGAGCGCCCGACGGCGTCCGGTGCCTGGAGGCGCAGGTCATGGACTT
This sequence comes from uncultured Actinomycetota bacterium, assembly GCA_963815295.1. Lineage (GTDB taxonomy): Bacteria > Actinomycetota > Actinomycetes > Propionibacteriales > Nocardioidaceae > JACDHG01. Next base: position 31,155 of record CAWFFZ010000015.1, on the reverse strand, counting down.
CGCCGACGACGTCGCCTACTCCGTGCACGACGTCGAGGACGCGGTCGTCACCGGACGGCTCGATCTGGCCACGTTGGCCGATCCCGGCGTGCAGCGGCTGGTGTTCGCGAAGGCCCGCGACTGGTACGACGCCGACCTGGACGACAGCCAGCTGGGCAACGCGCTCGAACGGCTGCGCCGCTTCCCGTACTGGCCTGGAACGTCACCGTTCGCCGGAGGCCGACGACAGCTCGCGGCACTGAAGGACATGACCAGCCAGCTCATCGGCCGGTTCTGCATCGCGGCAGAGACAGCAACCAGGGCCGCGAGCGGCCCAGGCACGCTGACCCGCTATACCGCCGACCTGGCCGTGCCCGATGAGACCCACGCCGAGATCGTGGTGCTCAAGGCGGTGGCGGCCCACTTCGTCATGGACACGGAGGAACGTCGGGCCGCCCAGGCGGCACAACGCGTCCTGCTGACCGACCTCATGGCGAGGCTGGGCGAGAATCCCGCAGCTGCTCGAGCCGGTGTTCGCCGCCGACCACGCCGATGCCCCCAGTGACGCGGACCGGTTGCGGGTGGTGGCCGACCAGGTGGCCAGCCTCACCGACAACTCGGCGCGCGGCCTGTCCGCACGGCTCAATCCGCGGCCGGGCACGTCCCTGCCCGAGACCTCCTAGACTCTCGATCCATGCCTGGCCGGATCGCTGACGCCGACATCGCCGCGGTTCGCGAGGCGGTGCGCATCGACGACGTCATCCGCGACTACGTGACGCTCAGACCGTCAGGATCGGGATCCCTCAAGGGGCTGTGCCCGTTCCACGACGAGAAGTCACCCTCGTTCAACGTGCGGCCCCAGGTCGGGTACTGGCACTGCTTCGGCTGCGGCAAGGGCGGGGACGCGATCGACTTCCTCATCGAGAGCGAGCAGCTGACGTTCGTCGATGCGGTGGAGCGACTGGCGCAGCGGGCAGGCATCCAGCTCACCTACACCGAGGGCGGTCCGCGGGCCGGCTCCGGGGACGCCGGGCGCAGGCAGCGGCTGGTGTCGGTGAACGCCGCGGCTGCGGAGTTCTACGCCGCCCAACTCCACCAGAGCGACGCGGCCCAGGCAGGACGGGCTTTTCTGCACGAGCGTGGCTTCGACGCCGACGCGGCCAGGACCTTCGGTGTCGGGTTCGCCCCTCGTGACGGCGAAGGGCTGCTGAAGCACTTGCGCGGCCGCGGGTTCTCCGACGACGACCAGGTCACCGCGGGGTTGATCGCGCAGAGCAACCGCGGTCCCTACGACCGGTTCCGCGGCCGCCTGTTGTGGCCGATCCGCGACGCGAGCGGCGACGTCGTCGCCTTCGGCGCACGCCGGCTCTTCGACGACGACCGTATCGAGGCCAAGTACCTGAACACCCCGGAAACCCAACTGTTCAAGAAGAGTCAGGTGCTGTACGGCGTCGATCTCGCCCGGCGCGACATCGCCCGCATGCGCCAGGCCGTGGTGGTCGAGGGCTACACCGACGTGATGGCCTGCCACCTGTCGGGCGTGCCGACTGCGGTTGCCACCTGCGGCACCGCGTTCGGTGAGGGGCACTCGCGGCTCCTTCGCCGGCTGCTCCTCGACGACCAGCAGCGCACCGGCGAGATCATCTTCACCTTCGACGGCGACGAGGCCGGCCAGAAGGCCGCCCTGCGCGCGTTCCAGGACGACCAGCAGTTCGTCGCCCAGACCTACGTGGCCGTCGAGCCTAGCGGCGCAGATCCGTGCGAGCTTCGGCAACGCGAAGGCGCCGCGGCAGTGCGCGAGCTGGTTGCCCGCCGGGTGCCGCTGTACCGCTTCGCGCTCACGTCGGTGATCGCCCGGTACGACCTCGACCGGGCCGACGGGCGGATCGACGCCCTGCGCGCGACGGCTCCTTTGGTCGCTTCCGTGCGTGACTCCGGCAAGGTCAGCGAGTACATCCGCGAGCTGTCACACATGATCACGCTCGATCCCGAGCAGGTACGGGCGGAGGTGTCCAGAGCCGCATCCCGCGGGAACCGGGGGAGGCCGAGCGATCGCGACCGCCCTGTCGGCGACCTGGCGAATGGGTCAAGCGCTGCCGCGCCCCAGGCACCGGATCCGGCAGCGAACCTTCCCGACGCGCACGACCCGAGCCGTCAGGTGGAGCGTGAAGTGTTGAAGCTCGCCGTGCAGCGGCCGGCCCTGGTCGGGCCAGGCTTCGATGCGGTGGCCGAGGACGACTTCACCCACCCGGCGTACCGCGCCATGCGGCAGGCGATCGCATCGGCCGGCGGCACCGGCACCGCGGCCGGCGGCGAGGCCTGGCTCCAGCAACTGTCCGCTGCGCTGCCCACCGACCAGATGCGCGGTCTGCTGTCGTCGCTCGCCGTCGAGGACCTCCTCACCCAGACCGAGCCCGACGCCCGGTACGGAGCCGCCTTCGTCGCGCGCGTCCGCGAGATCGCCGTCGGCCGGGTGGTGACCGACCTCAAGGGTCGGCTGCAGCGGATGAACCCGGTCACCCAGACCGAGGAGTACAACCGCCTGTTCGGGCAGCTCATCACCGCGGAGAAGCAACACCGCCAGCTGCGCGAGGCCGCAGCCGGTGGCCTCGCGTGACCCGCAACAGGTTTCCTTGCGTGCGCCGGTTCCGGCCCGGAGCCACCGATCACACCAACGGTGTCGCTGACTAAGGTCGGGGGACGCCGAGCCGGCAACCCCCGAACACCCAGCCTGGCGCGGCCGCTGATCATCGGCGTCGCTCCGTCGAGAACGGCGCGTTCTGGTAGCAGTGTCGATTCAGAAGCAGTGTCGTCCTAGAGAAGCAGTGTCGATCCGACCGGAGGAGTCACGTGTCCGCAGGAACAGAGAAGAACATCGGCGTGGGCATGGTCGGCTACGCCTTCATGGGCGGGTCGCACTCACAGGCCTGGCGCACTGTGAACAACTTCTTCGACCTGCCGGTCCAGGTGGAGATGGCGGCGCTGTGTGGGCGCACCGAGTCCGCGGTCACCGACGCGGCCGGGAAGCTCGGCTGGCAGTCGATCGAGACCGACTGGCGCAGGCTGGTCGCCCGCGACGACATCGGGCTTGTCGACGTCGCCAGCCCAGGTAACAACCACGCCGAGGTCGCGATCGCCGCCCTGCAAGCAGGCAAGCACGTTCTGTGCGAGAAGCCGCTGGCCAACTCGGTCGACGAGGCCAGGGAGATGGTCGCCGCCGCGGAGGCCGCAAAGGCCAACGGCGTGCGCTCGATGGTCGGGTTCAACTACCGCCGGGTGCCCGCCGCCGCCTTCGCCCGTCAGCTCATCTCCGAGGGCAAGCTGGGCGACATCCGGCACGTCCGGGCGGTCTACCTGCAGGACTGGATCGTGGACCCCGAGTTCCCGCTGGTCTGGCGCCTGCAGAAGGAGGAGGCGGGCTCGGGGGCCCTGGGCGACATCGCGAGCCACATCGTGGATCTGGCCCAGTTCATCACCAGCCAGTCGGTAACCGGAGTCTCAGGCCTGCTTGAGACTTTCGTGAAGAATCGGCCGCTGGTCGCCTCCACCGAGGGTCTCAGGGGTACCGCCTCCACCGAACGCGGCGACGTCACGGTCGACGACGCGGCGCTGTTCATCGCCCGGATGTCCGGGGGAGCGGTCGCGACCTTCGAGGCGTCCCGGATGGCACCCGGGCGGCGCAACGGCCTCCGGGTCGAGGTCAACGGATCGAAGGGCTCGCTGGTCTTCGAGCTGGAGCGACTGAACGAACTGCAGGTCTACTTCACCGACGACGATGCCGGCGTGCAGGGCTTCCGGACGGTGGTCGTCACCGAGCCCGAGCACCCCTACATCGCGGCCTGGTGGCCGGCGGGCCACATCATCGGCTGGGAGCACACGTTCACCCACGAGGCCTACGACCTCCTCACCGCGATCACGTCGGGCACCGATCCCTCGCCGTCTTTCGCCGAGGGACTGCAGGTGCAACTGGTCCTGCAGGCTGTCGAGGAGAGCAGCGAAGGCGGGTCCAACTGGGTCCAGGTCCCGGAGTAGTACCAAGCCTGTCAGCGAAATCAGTACGCACAGCCAAACTGTCAACCAGCGTCAACCAGCAGGAGGAGATCGACGATGGCACGCCCTGTCACCCTGTTCACCGGTCAGTGGGCCGACCTGCCGTTCGAGGAGATGTGCAAGCTCGCCAGTGATTGGGGCTACGACGGCCTCGAGATCGCCTGCTGGGGCGACCATCTCGAAATCGACAAGGCGGTGGAGGACGACAGTTACCTCGACGCCAAGAAGGCGTTGCTCGAGCAGTACAACCTGAAGGTGTTCGCGATCAGCAACCACCTCGTTGGTCAGGCAGTGTGCGACGACCCGATCGACGAACGCCACAAGGGCATTCTCCCCGGACGCATCTGGGGCGACGGCGACCCCGAGGGCGTCCGTCAACGCGCGGCCGAGGACATCAAGAACACCGCCAGGGTGGCCGCCAAGCTCGGCGTCGACACCGTGATCGGCTTCACCGGCAGCAAGATCTGGAAGTACGTCGCCATGTTCCCGCCGGTCGACGACGCATGGGTCCAGGCCGGTTATCAGGACTTCGCCGACCGTTTCAACCCGATCATCGACGTCTTCGACGAGGTCGGCGTTCGCTTCGCCCACGAGGTGCATCCCAGCGAGATCGCGTACGACTACTGGACGACCGCGGCGATGCTCGACGCCATCGGTCACCGGCCGGGCTTCGGGTTGAACTTCGACCCCAGCCACTTCGTGTGGCAGGGCCTCGACCCGGTCGGGTTCCTCTTCGACTTCGCCGACCGCATCTACCACGTGGACTGCAAGGACGTGAAGGTGCGGATGAACAACGGCCGCAATGGGCGCCTCAGCTCGCACCTGCCGTGGGCCGACCTGCGGCGCGGCTGGGACTTCATCTCCACCGGTCACGGAGACGTGCCGTGGGAGGACATCTTCCGGGCGCTCAACTCGATCGGCTACGACCGCGTGATCTCGATCGAGTGGGAGGACGCGGGGATGGACCGGCTCATCGGTGCCCCGGAGGCCCTGGCCTTCGTCCGCAATCTGCTCGAGATCGAGCCGCCGGCCCAGTCGTTCGACGCGGCGTTCGCGTCCAAGAGCTGAGCCGCCCCCTGCGGCCCTGCGGTTGCCCTCTTACATGCAGCACGACATCCCGTATGCCGAAATAGCAGCACAAAGCGGGCGGTGGCTGGCCTCCGTTGCATGTGTGCGGACGGAACGTTCGTAGGGTCGAGCCGTGCCCCTGTTCTCTCGCTCCCGACCCGACGTCCCACCCGTTCCGCCACTCGATCCGGCGGTGCTGGCCGGGCTGGAGACCCAGCGTCACGAGAAGCCGCTGGGGCATGCGTGGGACGCCGACGGCCGCGCATTCGTGGCGACGCGACTCGCCCTGTACCTGCCGGTCGGCTCGACCGGCCGACACCGGCGCGTCCCGTGGCATCTGGTCCAGGCCGCGGAGTGGGACAGGGACACCGGTGTGTTGACCCTGGCCGAGTGGGCCGGACCCGGCGAGCAACGAGTCATCACCCGGGCAGCGTTCACCGCTGCCGACCTCCTGCTCACCGTCCTGCGAGAGCGGGTGACCGCAACCGTGGTGCTGACCCGCACGACACCGGTCGACGGAACAGATGTGTTCGTGACGGCCAGCATCCGTCGCCGGGCCGACGACGGGGAGCTGCTCGTGCAGGTGAGCTACCCGGTCGGCTTCGACCATCACCGCCCAGAGGTGGTGGCCGCAGCCGAACAGGCGGCAGCCCAGGCCCGCGACGACGTGGGCCTGTGACTTGTCTGCCGCTGATCCTGGGGCTGCAGCCTTGGATCGGGGAGGGCCACACCCCGGCACGTAGGCTCGCCGCATGCCGCAGGCCCACCGTCGCCGACGCCGCCAGCCGCGTCGGCCGGCCGCCGAACCGGCTCCCCGTCGAGTCGGAATGCGCCTCCGGACCACCGCTGTCGTGCTGGCCGTGCTTGCTCTTGCCGTGGCCGGCTGTGCTCCGAGCGCGGAGAGGCACCTCGGCGGTGCACCTCCTGACGTGCCCTTCCCGTCCCCGAGTGCGCCGGCGACACCCGAGCCGTCGACGCCGGCCGCGACCCCGACGAGCCCGTCCGACCCCACCTGTCCGACACCTCCCTCAGGCGGAGGTGGCGGTGGCGGGGGCGGTGGCCAGAGTCAGCTGTCCGGACCAGCTGAGCCCGACGTCAAGCCGGCGGTCGGCGGGGGATCATCCAACGCCGTGCCGGTCCTCGCGCCGAGCACGAAGGAGCGACCGACGCTCTGGCTGTGCTTCGCGTTCTCCGCCGACCTCACCGAGGCGACCGGGCAGGAGCAGGTGTCGTTCACGCCCGAACGTAAGGTCTGCGAGCTGGTCTTCCGGTTGTGGCCGAACAAGCCGGAGACCGCCGAGGAGGGCAGCAAGCTCGTCATCGACGCCGCGCAGGTCGACGGCGCGGACATCAAGCCGGTGGTGACCTCGGCCGGAGCACCCAAGGGCAAGACCGGAACACTGGCCACGATCAAGCTCCCCAAGTGCTCACCGGCCGAGAAGGAGATCAAGATCGGCCTGAGCTTCACCCTTACGTTGGCGCAACGTTCCACCGAACGCGTGGGCGTCAGCCAGGCGGCCGAAATGGCGTGGGCCGGCACTGCCTTCCCACTCCTGGCGTGGGTACCGGGCAAGGGCTGGGCCAAGGACCCGGCAGTGGACCTCCTCGGGGAGATGGCGACCAGCCCCGCGTTCACCATCCAGGAGCTCCGCGTCGTGGCTGCGACCGGGATGAAGGTTGCCGGCAGCGGCAAGGAGACCTCGAGTTCCGACAACGATCCACCTGGCTTCTCGACGCACGTCTTCGCCTCAGATGCCGTCCGCGACGTCGCCGTCTCGGTGGGGCGGATGTCGGTGAGCACTTTCGTCGTCGACGGGGTCTCGGTGCATCTGGTCGAGCCGCTCACCGGATCGAAGGCAGGCACGCAGGCATGGACGCGGGCCGTCTCCTCGCTGCTGCCTGAGTTGACGAGGGAACTCGGGCCTCTTCCCTACCGCGATCTCTGGCTGACGGTGACACCCGCACGTACGACCGGGATGGAGTTTCCCGGTGCCGTGCTCTTCGGAGATGCGCCGGTCGAGACCCTGGACACCCTGATCGCACACGAGCTGGCGCACCAGTGGTTCTACGGACTCGTCGGGAACAACCAGGGTGCCAACCCCTGGCTGGACGAAGCCGTCGCGCAGTACGTGACCGCGACGGTGCTGAACCAGAAGTCGCGCTACCTGGCCATGCAGTTCCCCCCACAGGTGCAGAACAAGGTCGGCGGCTCGATGTCGTTCTACGAGCGCTTGGGCAGTTCCAACCTGTACGCCGAGGGTGTCTACGACCAGGGCGCCAAGATGCTGTTCGGGGTCGAGAACGCGATCGGTGTCCCCGCGATGCGCACGATCCTGCGCTCCTACATCTCCGCGGAGGCGAACAAGATCAGCTCGCCCGCCGACTTCAAGAGGGCGTTCGCCAGTGAGCCGCAAGCCGTCACGATCCTGAAGAGGTACGGCGCAGTCTCCTGACGTACGTCCGCATCCGGCAGGGCAGGGGCTTTCCACCGACGCGAGCGCGGCCAAGCGCGGTGCGTGCTCTGGAGCCCGGGAACCGTCCGGGTACTACGTGCCCAATCGGCGCTTCCGGAGGCCAAGCGGCGGCTGCTGGCAGGCCCTCCAGGGCTCGGCGGCAGTCCGGCCGAGGACCCGATCTTTGCTAAAGTGCGCAGGCGCCAACGGCGTTCCCGCGTAGCTCAATTGGCAGAGCATCCGACTGTTAATCGGACGGTTACTGGTTCGAGTCCAGTCGCGGGAGCCCTACGTTTCCCCAGGTCAGTGGCCTTCTGGCCTGCGGTGTTGCCGTTTCGAAGCTGGTGCGAACCGGTCGGACACGCTGTCCGCGAGTTACTACCGTGGCCGTTTCCTCATGGCACGCGGATCGCACGGGCGTCCTCCGGATGCGACGCCTCCACGAAACGGACCGTCGAAGAGATGTGTTCACCGTCGTAAGTTCGACGTTCGCTTACCTACCGCTGGACTTCAGGAGTCGCTCCGGTCCAGGTTGCTGGAGTGAATGGTGGGGGGAGGCGTAGCGAAGGCCCTTGCCGCGTGTTGCGACAAGGGCCCCCGTAGTGCTCCGCCGAGCGTCAGCTCGGGGGGTAAACCGGAGGACAAGTGATGACGAAGCTGATGTCCTTCGCAAGGGTGATCGTCTCGCCGCCGTCGAGCTGGTAGATGACGGTGCCGGCCTTGATGTAGACGGTCGAGCCGGCCGGGGCGGTGTAGGTCTTGGTGCCGTCGACGTACTCCACCTTGGTGCAGGTGGGGCCGTAGTTGGCCGGGTTGTTCAGCGCGGGGTCAACTCCGGCGGATGCCGGGGCGGCCAGGCCGACCATGGCAATGCCAGTGACCGCGCTGGTGATCAGGGTGGTGCGGATCCGTCCCATAGGGTGCCTCCGAGCTGGTGGGTGAGTTATCCACACGAATGTAACAGTGAGTACTCGTGCCTGTCTATATGTCCGGTCATGACGTACATCTCCACCCACTCCCGGCCCCAGAAGTGATTCAAATCTCAAGTCACGGTCGCTCTGAGTAGCCAACTTGGGCGGCCCTGGATGGTGTCTGAGATGTTCGAGGCCCCGGCCCCGCCGACGTCGAGGCCGATGGGGCGGCCTGGGAGACTCGGCCGCCCTGGCAGATGAGTGGGCTGGACCGGTGTTCTTCTTCGTGGGCAGCGACGCCCACAGGTTGAGCGGCAACGCGATCTATCAAGCCTTCGTTGCCGTTTGGGAGTAGCGGCGATTTGCGCCGTAGTCGTTGCTGATTGCACGTGGATCGCTTGGCGACCGCTGCCTGGAAGCGCGTACTGGTCGATCGAGCGACGTTGTGGGCTTGGCCGTCATGTCGGTCCAGGTGAATTGCTCATCCGAGGTGGAGAGCGTGCGCCCAACACCCTCCGCCGGACCGATCGGGACCAGGTTGACAGCTTCCGGCAACTGGTCGACCTTGGGCATCCACCAATCAACTCAAGGGGAGGGGTCCATGGCCGTCTCGATCTTCGCCAGGATCGGCACGATCAAGGGCGAGTCGCAAGATGCCCAACACGAGGACGAGATCGAGGTCTTGTCGTGGACGTGGGGGGTGTCCCAGTCCGGCACGATGACTCACGGCGGAGGCGGCGGGAGAAGCAAGGCGAGTTTCCAGGACCTCACCTTCACCCACCACATCGACAAGGCCTCGCCGCTCCTGATGCTGGCGTGTGCCACGGGTGAGCACATCAAGGAAGCGACGCTCACCGTCCGCAAGGCCGGCGAGGGTCAGCACGAGTACCTCGTGGTCACGATGACGGATGTCCTGGTCACCAGCGTCTCCTCGAGCGGCAGTGAAGGGGACACCACGATGGAGTCCGTCGCGCTCGGGTTCGCGAAGGTCGATCTCGAGTACAGGCCGCAGAAGCCAGATGGATCGCTCGACGTCGGACTGCATTTCAAGTTTGACCTCAAGGCGAACAAGGAAAGATAGCGCCGGGTAGCTCAGGGAATCGCGCGATGCGCGAGCGCGCGCCGAACGAGGTTTGCCTGGCCTTGTTGACCGAGGCTCCTCCCGCGACTGGCCTGCGACGACCTAAGGCACGACAAACGAGCTGAACTCTCCGACACGTCCCAAGACCGTGTTGTAGGACGGCTACTCGTTCGAGTCCAGTCGCGGGAGCACACGGTATGTGTTCCGGTCTCACCTGTCCGGCACATGCTCCTCGGTCAGGCGCTATCGCGTCGTCCTGGCGCTGGGAGAGCCCTTTCGTCCGACATGATGGTGACGGCCTGGCACAGCTGCGCTGCCTGGTCCTGGTCGAGGATCACGTTGAACTTTTCCTTGCCGGTGGTGAACTGGATCCGCATCTCTCGCCCATGGGAAGTGAGCTCGATGCTGACAGTCGCGTCGTCGAGGCACTCGGTCTTGCGGACGTCGAGGTCAGAACCCGTCACCAACCACTGAGTGGTCGAGTTCGGCATGTCGTTGTGGGTGGCCCAGTCCATGCCGCTGCGCAAGGCCTCGTGGTGCCCGCTGCACACCATCCATTCCGCGAACTCCTCCACGGTCTCGCGCGTGCTCCACAACAGTTCACCTGCGCGCGAGCACTTCAGCACGCTGCACCCAGTGAACGTCGCCATGGGCAGGACTGTAGGTGCCGAAAGGCCAAAATGCCAGTTTTAGGCGTTTTGCCGGAAAAGCCATGTTCAGGGTGATCCGAGCGACTGGGAGGTCCAACGTGCTGAATCTGCCTCCAGATGGAGTCCTGCGGTGACGCCCAGGCGCGAGAGCCCCCGACATCGAGCGATCTGGAGTCCGATCTCGCACGCGAGTTGTCGTGAGCTGACAACTAGCCGGGGCGCCGGCGGTTGCTGAACACGGGCGGCCACCTCGTGGGCGGCTCGGAGGGCTGTGCGCCAACCCCTCCGAGCCTGGGCACCGCACGCTGCGCTTCCCCACTTCCAGGCGCCAGTGCCTTTCGCGGCTCGCAGTACCCGGACTTCGGCCGCCACACCCGCTCGTCAGACCTTCTCGCATCTTCTGCGCAGGGTGGCCTGGGGCTTGACCGCGCGACCGCGCGCTGGTTGACCCGTCTCGTACAGGTGTTCGACACTGGCAAGATGGACCACGCTGCCATCCAGCCGTCGCCGTTCCAGCGGATCTTGAACCTGAACTACCCGCCCTCGGCCGGTCGCGTGCCGCAGCGCGCGTTCATCCCGATCGAGGTCCGTCTGGTCTGGGCCGTCGACGGCGAAGAGTGGACCAGGACCTCGGCCAACGGATGGACCTCCACCCACGTGCGCGTCCTTCTGCACGACAAGCGGACGGTGGCGACCGTCATCTGGGTCGTGGCCAGTGACGTCCGCCGCGTAGCTCCGCTGCGCACTAGCGTGCAAGGCGGCAAGGGCCTCGGTCACGCTGCACCTGAATCGCGAACCGCGCCAGCTGACGTCTCCTCGAGCAAGCAAGGGACCGACATCATGAATTCCCCCACGCACGATGCACTCACCTCCCTTTCCAAGCAGAAGTGGGAGTGGATGTCGGCCCAGGAGATTGAGCCCCTCGACGCCCTTTTCCACGAGTCCTCAGCGTTCGTCCACATGGGCGCTACTTTCACCAAGGATCAAGAACTCGAGGTGATCAAGAGCGGAACGATCCGGTACCGGCAGGTCGACATCCACGACATCTCCGTGCGGGTCATCGGCCCTACCGGCATCGTGTTGACGACGCTCGACTTGCATGCCGAGGTGGGCGGGAACGAAGTTACCAATCCGTTCGTTGTCACCGAGGTCTACGTCAAGGATGGCGATGCCTGGACACTCGGATCGATGGCCTTCACCCGACTCATCACTGCCTAGACGAGCGGGCCACAGGAACGGCCGCAACCACCTCTCCTACTCAACGAATCCTGCTACCCATCCGCCTGATTCCCTTACCTGGCTGATATCTGGCGCGTGGCTGGCCACGTCAGGTCCACACGTAGCCGGCGTGGCTAGAGCCAGCGCCGGACGCGGCTGATGTACTCGTCATAGTCCGCTCCGAACTTCGCTGCCAGGTAGCGCTCTTCGGGCAGGACCGCGCCCCATCTGAGGAGCGCCCATTCGAGAGGCAGGGCTAGCAGGGCCCACAGTGACCCTGCAAGGAGAGCCACGCCGGCCGACCCGGCAAGCAGTCCAAGGTAGAGAGGATTGCGCGACCGGGCGAATGGCCCATTGTCGATCACCGTCGTGGTCTCGCTGCCCGGCAGCAGCGCCGTCCGGTGTCTCGCGATCAGCACGAGTGCCCACCCATTCCAGACGATGAAGGCGAGAACAAGCAGCAACCCCAACGCAACGATCACAGGCGAATAGACCAGTGGATCGCCCACCAATTGCGTAATAAGGATGCCGAGCCCGAGTGGCACACCTACCGCTACGGGAGGCCAGATCCGAAAGGAGGGACCGAGATCGGACGTCATGTTCAGGAGTATGGGACAAGTACAGAGTCCTCCACCACGACACTGCTAGTCGGCAACGTCAAGTAGGTACGTCGCCATGGGTCCCTTCCCCTTCACGTCGCTGATTCCCCGTGGCCGGATGGAGAAGCCAGAACCGAGCGCCGCCGCGACGCGTTCCGTCATCTGGATCTGCCCGGGTAGGCCATGCGACTGCATCCGGCTGGCGGTGTTCACGGTGTCGCCCCAGAGGTCGTAGATGAACTTTCGCCGGCCGATCACACCCGCCACCACCGGGCCCGCGTCGATCCCGATCCGGACCTCGAGCCAGTCCCGTCCCGTTCGTTCGGCGATTGCCGCGACCTCATCGCGCATCGCGAGTGCCAGGCGTGCCACCGCCTCGAGGTGGTCGGGCCGTCGCTCGGGCAGCCCGCCTGCCACCATGTACGCATCGCCGATCGTCTTGATCTTCTCCACACGTGCCGCATCTGCGAGCCCGTCGAACGCTGTGAATATCTGGTCCAGAAGGGCAACGAGCTCGGCTGGAGGCATGACCAACGACCGCTCGGTGAAGCCCACGAGATCGGCGAAGAGCACGCTCACCATGTCGTAGTGATCAGCAATCACACCGGTCTCGGCCTTCAGGCGCTCAGCGATCGGTACTGGTAGGACGTTCAGCAGAAGACGCTCAGACCGCTCCCGCTCGGCGATCAGCGCGCGATGTGCTCGCTCACGCTGTCCCACGAAGTACGCGAGCATCACGTACGTGCTCAGGGTGAGGCCCATGACGTTCAACACGAAGAACGTGACCACGAAGCCGTTGGGGAGCGCCGCCGGGTCCTGGGAGAGGCGCGGGTCGAGCAGCCCCAGCACCAGGAGCTCGGCGACGAACGCCACGAGCCACACAACCGAATGTCGAAGACCCTGCAGGGCGAGCGCCGCGAGTGGCGTGAAGGCCGCCCACAAGACCATCGCGCTCGATGCGACGAAGCCGCCGAGCGAGGCCTGGAGCAGGGCAGGCAGGACGAGGAAGGCGAAGAGTTGCGTAGTGCGGAACACGCTGAACCGTCGTGTCTTCGCCAGCACGATCAGCCCGACCACAGTGGTCAGCTGGTACAGGGCCGGGATCGCCGCCGAGGTCGGATAGCCGTACACGAACAAGGTCCAGACCCAGACCACGGCCAGGAGTGCGATGAGAAGGGACGCGAAGATCAGCGTTCCGTGGCGCAGGCGCTCGTCCGGTTGATCCTCCGGTCTGCCGCCGATGTCGGACAGCCGATCGAGCACGCGCACGATTGCACTCTTCGATGCCCGTTCGGGAGGGTGGCTGGAGAGGACGTGCGATGCGTCCATGCCGCCAGATGCTAGGCCCCTGACCGTCCAACGACGCGCCCTGCCGATGTCGTGCCTGGTTCGTGGCGACAAACCAAGCTGGAACATCTCGGCCGCACCAGGCATGAGGTGTCCTTTGTTGCAGCCAGCCTGAATCCGAGCGCCACCCCCCGGCGAGTCGCTTCGCAGGCCAGCCACGAGGTCGTCGACAGGGGCGCAAGGGCCACAAGCGAGATGATCACGCGCAAAGTCCTACGAATCCTGCGCACCGCAATGGTCGAATGTAGGCAGCGCACTCGGTCGACTCAAGGTTGCTGAAGCGACTTTGACTGAACGCCCTACCTGGCCTCAGAAGTACGAGGCAGCAAAGAGGAGCACTAGACGAATTCCTCAGCCTCGGTGCAACCCGGGCAACAGCGCTCGCCACCAGGGCCGCTCGGTGCCATCTGTGCTCGTGGCGTAGCTAGGTCCCTTCGTCGTTCCACGAATGCCGTTACCTAGAACAGAATCCGTCCTTCTCTTACACGCGGTCGGACTGCATGTTCATGGGTTGGCGGCTCAGCCAGAAAGAACCGCTCGTCGACGGCCGACACCCGACGCCGTGATGGCAGGCGAGCAGGTGCTAGGCATCCTCAGCGAGGGGTGTCTCGTGCGGGAGCGCTACCCCGCTTGACCTGAGCGATTCCGCTAGCGAAGAACACGAAGGCCAGTAGCACTGCGCCAGCGAGATAGAGGACGTCGAACACCAGCCACACTCCCTTTGCCAACACACGCACAAGAGTCGCGACGCAAATCAGTAGCGCGACACTTCCCAAGACGAAGGCGGACCGAGGCGTCTTCGATACCTGCCACCACGGCCGTTTCGTCCTCGGCGACATCATCGTCGCAGCGTAGCCCGAACGTTCCAACTCCCCGCAGGAACACAGGTGACCGAGACGACTTGTCCTGGAATGCTGGCGAGCGCCACCCCACGAAAGGTCGATTCAATGGCCGATCAGACGATTCCGATGGACCCGCCAGCCGAGGCAGAACGACCGCGGCGGACGCCGTGGCTCGTCGGCATCACGGTGACTGTGCTGATCATCATCGTGCTGGTGTCGGCCGCTATCCGGCTGATGATCGATGTCCCGAACGTGGAGGCTGGAATCGTGCCTGAGGATCCTTACGCAGCACGATTCGCTCATCATTGTCGTCAGGTCAAGCTCTACGCCTCTACCAAGACGCACGTGATCGTCGACCTGGTGGCCACAATGGTCTGAGCGTGGCGCAATGCAAGCAGCAGGACGTACTCGCGTCGCGGTCACGGCGGTGGCCGGCCTGAGCCCGTGCACCAGAGAGTCAGGAGCCTCACATCTCGCGCCAGGTTTCGGCAAACGCCGGCGCCGTAACTGATGTCCTCGGGGTCGATCGTGACATCCGGCGCGATCCCACGGTGTACGGATCCGCGGGCACTGCTGAAGCCAGAGATGGGTGGTACCACCGATACCCCGGCAGCGGGTCGCGGTGGGGACTTGCCCTGCGGCGGCCGGTGGCCTACGTGTACGTCCAGGACTTTCGGCTCCCCGCTCCAGCCAAGTCACGGCCGAGTTAGCAGCGCCAGGGACCAGAATCGTCGCACTCCTTGTCATTGGCCTGTTCGCGGGCCTCGTTGTGCTGACGGTCTCCGTGGGCACAGTCGACGAACGTCCTCCACGGTCCTGTCGGCTCGCGGGGTCCTTCGTCGGCGGCTCTCGGCTGGACCCTCTCCTGGCCAGGACGACCGCTCGATGCTCCCGTCCAGCGGGATCGGGCTGCGATCGGCGTCGGGAAAGTGCCGCTGGTGCTGTCGATCAAGACTCCGCTTGGTCACCACCCACGTGCCACGCAACTGACCGTGCTCGGTGGATCAGCCAGTGGCGGCCTGGCCCGGCCACAGGCTCTCATGGAAGGAATTGGCATGAGGGAGAGAATGGAGCCGATTGGGGTGGCCACGGCTTGGTGGGCTGTCGGATGACGCGTCGCGTGCGCAAGCGGGCTGCTTCGAGGTTGTAGTCGGTGACAGGAGGCCCCTGTGATGCCGTGGATCGCGTGGTTGCTGGCCGCTGGCGCCCTGGGCGTAGCAGAATTCTTCACGCTCACCCTGGCGTTCGGGTTGCTCGCAGCCTCGGCGCTCGTCGCTGCGATCGTCGCCGGTTTGGGCGGCCCTGTGCTGGCGCAACTTCTCGCCTTCGCGATCGCGGGTGCGGTCGGATTGGTGATCGTCCGACCGGTTGCACGACGACAGATGACTCATGCCCCGGTGGTGCAGGAGGGCAGCTTTGCGCTGGTCGGGAAGAAGGCGTTGGTCATCGCGGAGGTAACCGGTACGCAGGGACTCGTCAAGATTTCCGGTGAGGTGTGGTCGGCGCGTGCGCTCGACGAGGACCATGTGATCCCGCCCGGGACGCCGGTGGATGTGATGGAGATCGACGGCGCGACGGCGATTGTGTATCCCCGCGAGCTTCTGCCATGAGTACGCGCCCGGAGACGACAGTGGAGGAGCCATGGACCTGAACCTGTTGGTGCCGATCGTCATCGCGGCGATCCTGGTGGTGTTTGTGGTGGTGGCATCGGTGCGGGTAGTCCCGCAGGCGCGCCGTTACAACGTGGAGCGCTTCGGCCGCTTCCACACGACGCTGCAACCGGGTCTGAACTTCATCATTCCCATGGTGGATCGGATCAACACCAAACTCGACGTGCGGGAACAGGTGTTCTCATCGCAGCCGAAGCCGGTGATTACCGAGGACAATCTGGTGGTCAACATCGACACGGTGCTGTACTTCCAGATCACCGAACCCCGGGCCGCCGCGTACGAAATCGCGGACTATCTGCAGGCCATCGACCAGCTCACAGTCACGACATTGCGCAACGTGATCGGCAGCATGGATCTCGAGCAGACGCTGACCTCACGTGAAGAAATCAACACTCGCCTGCGCATCGTGCTGGACGAGGCGACAGGTAAGTGGGGAATCCGGGTGAACCGGGTTGAGATCAAGGCGATCGACCCGCCAATCACCATCAAAGAGGCCATGGAGAAGCAGATGCGGGCCGAGCGCGACAAGCGCGCAGCCATTCTGCATGCCGAAGGGGACCGACAGTCCAAGATCCTCACCGCCGAAGGCACTCGCCAGCAAGAGATTCTGGTTGCCCAGGGCGACCAGCAGGCCGCGATACTCCGAGCCGACGGTGAAGCCAGGGCGGTCGACCTGGTCTTCCAGGCCGTCCACCGCAACAACGCAGACCCCAAGGTGTTGGCCTACAAGTACTTGGAGACGCTGCCTCACTTGGCGAAAGCCGGAAACACCTTCTGGGTCATCCCTGGTGAGCTCACCCAGGCGATCCGCACCATCAGTGACGCCTTCGCCGACAACTCCGAGAGTGGGGCACCCGCGACAGACCAAGACGAGGCTGCTAGCCCGTCGCCGGAAATCGACGTCAGGGAGGGCGGCCGAGAGCTCACGCCTGGCGCCCAGCCGAACCGCGAGTCAGTCACGACCGCCGATCAGCTCGCCAAGTTGGCGCAGGCGGCGGTCAACGAGGCCAAGGCCGAGGCAGCGGCCGCCGAAGGCGGCACACAACAGCCAGCGGAGCCGGCGGCGGGGCGCTGACGCCGGCGCCGCCGGAGATGGCGCTGACTGGCGAATCCGGTTGCTGATTGCACCTTGGGACAAGTGGTCATCCGCCGCATCCGAGGCGGGGGAGAACCGGTGAAGTCGCGCCGCGGTGTCCGCTCGGCACTTGGCACGGACAGACGTCTTGCCGACCCGCGCGGCGGCTCGGTTCCACGGTGTGCCGTCCTGCCCACGCAGTGCGAGCATTCGAGGTGTCCGGCGCCAGCTGCTTCGAGCGCCGGGGAACCGACTGCAGATCAGGAGACAGCGTGTTCGAGCCCATCGCCCAGCACGGCATCAAGATCGCCGGCGAGAATCCGATGATCGTTCTCTATCGCCCCCGCAGCGACGACATCGTCGTCTTGGCGAGCATGTGGACCGCGCGATACTCGCCCGTCGGCTCGGGTTGCGCGTTGCTGATCTGGGTCGACCCCGACGAGACGGGACTCGGTTCCGGGGCGCCGGTCGGGATCTACACAGACAACCCGGAGCTGGCCGACTACGTCTGGGAGCACTTCTATCGCGACTACGACACGATCCGCGGCCACGGCATCGAGACCGGCCCCAAGGTTCCGGCCCGGTTCGTCGAGGTCTCGGGCGGCGACCAGTTCCACCGGATCACCTGTGTCGCCGACACGACGACCATCGAGCTCGAATGGCGTGACCTGCTCGATTGCTTCCAGGTGACGACGCAGCTCACCGGCTTCGAAACCTCCGTCGTCGCCTGCCCCTGTGCCGCAGCCGAGGTGCGCGTGAACGGTGTCGCAGCGCGAGGCGAGATCCATCAGCCGGAGGGATGGTTCGGCAGCTCCGCCGCGCTGGCGTTCGCCGAGACCTGGCGAGAGATCTGACCCGCGCCCCCTTCACTCCTCCTCGGACTGGGTACTTTCTTCACCGTGGAATTTGTCGAGGCCGGCGGAGTCACGATCGCCTATGAGCGGGTCGGTAAGGGGCCGCCTTTGGTCTTCGTCCATGGCGCGGCCGTGGACAGTCGCATGTGGGAACCGCAGCTTGCCGGCCTGGCCGACGAGTTCACCGTGGTGGCATGGGACGAACCAGGAACCGGACGGTCGTCCGATCTGCCTGAAAGCTTCGACCTGGCCGGGTTCGCAGACGCGCTCGCAGCGCTGATCGAAGCGCTCGAACTGGGGCCGGCGCATGTCGCCGGCCTGTCCTGGGGTGGCACCGTGGTGCTCGAGCTCTACCGACGTCGCCCTGAGCTCGTCGCGACCCTGATCATGATCGACACCTACGCCGGCTGGAAGGGTTCCTTACCCCGAGACGAGGTGCGCGCGCGGGTCGAAGGGACACGCCGAATGCTCGCCGCTCCGTCCGGGGAATTCGACCCCACACTCCCGGGACTCTTCGCGGGTGATCCGCCGGCCGAATACGTGCCCATGCTCACCGCGATGGCGGCAGACGTCCGGCCCGCAAGCCTCGGGCACGAGTTGGCCATCATGGCGGAGGCCGATCTGAGCGACCTGCTGCCTCGGATCGCCGTGCCCACGCTGCTGATCTGGGGCAGCGTGGATGCTCGCTCGCCACTCGCGGTAGCCCGGCAGTTCGAGGAGGCGATCCCGGGAGCCGAGCTCATCGTGATCGAGGGGGCTGGCCACGTGAGCAACCTCGAGCGACCAGACCGGGTGAACGACGCCGTGCGCAGGTTCTGCCGCGCGCACGCGCCGCTTGATGGGTCCTGATGAACCTCGAGTCCGACTGGCTGACGGTGCTCCGATGGGGACGCGAAGGTCGCGACCCCGCTCACACGATGGCGATGCCCTAGTGGGGCCTGCCGAACCGGGCCATGGGCGTGGTGACTGCTCTGTTGGTCCCCGCCCGTGCGGGCCAGGCTCCACACATCCACGCAGCTCTCGCGTCTCCGAGCAGGTCAAGTGCCACCTGTCGCGTGGAGCACCCAGTTCACCCGTGGTTGGTCGCTTTACAGCCCTGCTTGAGTCGTGTTGCGATGTTGGGCCGACTGGCAGCAGCGGAGGTGACGCGGGTGAGGGGTTCTACGTCGAGACCGACGACCGCTGGCTACCAGCTTCCTCTGCGTGTCGTTGAGCAGGAGCCCGGTGCTGCACTTCCCCCGACGAGCTGCGTGGCGCTCGCGTCGCTACTCGAGGGTGGTCGGTCAGGGCACCTCTCGTGCGGTCCAGAAGTCCGTCCGGCGGCATCCACAGTGGATAGTCCGGGCCGGCCGGCAGTGGCAGCGGCATGAAGTCTCCTCCCCCGTGTTGATCCGACTGGGAGGCGAGACCAGGCGCGTGATGCAGCATTCTCGCCCAGCACTCCGACCGGTTGGTCGCTCTCCGCGATCGTTCGTAGCTGAACGTAACGAACCCGCGCAAAGGGCACAACCGCCCCAGGGACCTACGGACTCCTGTTCACCGGGAGTTGGCCGGTCGTCCGCTCCAGGTGCGCCGGCGGGCTCGGGTGTGGCGTCGATACCTGTCGAGATGCGGTTACCCGGACCCGCGCAGTAATGCTCACCGCAGAGAACGCGACCCTCGCGACCGAGATTGTGGCTCGCGATGCGCTGGAGCCGATAGGGCGGCACATTCTCAGCGACGATTAGCGTCCGTCCGCCCGGGGACCCTCGGCCCGTGGTAAGCCTCAACCAGGGCCCAAGCGCAGGTGCGGCCTTGCCCGCGGGTCCTCGGAGAAAGGCGGCTGAATGAACGTGCTGGCGATCTGCGACTCGGGTGTGGAGCGACACGACGTCGAGGAACTGCCGGGCCTCCTCGAACGTCCGGACGCCGTTATCTGGGTCGACATCGCCGTCTGCGACGCGCGCGCTGTCGAGGTGCTCGAGAAGGTCTTCGGGTTCCACCGGATCGCTGTCCGCGATTGTGTCGAACGTAACCATGTCTCCAAGGTGCACGTGTACCCCGACCATGTGTTCACCGTCTTGCACGCGCCAGAGGTCGGCCGCCGCGGACATGTGCACTACGTGGAGCTCGACCAGTTCATCGGACGGAACTATCTCGTCACCGTGCACGGGCCGCTCAACCCGGTCGTCAAGCCCGAGGTCGCCTTCCTGGACACCGAGGCGGTGCTCCGGCGGATCGACGAGAAGCACCTGCACATCGACTCGCCGTACGAGTTGTCCCACTGGATCGTCTCGTCGCTCATCCGGCGCGAGTCGGAGCTGGTGGCCAGTCTCGCCAAGGAGTCCGGGCGACTCGAGCAACGCGTCATGCTCGACGAGGAACTCGACGACACGGAGGCGTTCCTCGAAGAGTTGTTCCAAGCCTGGTATGAGCTTCTGGCCGTGCGGACGATGGCCGCGCACAGCAGCGCGTCGTACGGCCGGATGGCACGGTTGGTGCGCTTTCTGCCCGCTTCCGCTCCGCCGCTCTTCGCGGACATCGCCGACCAGTTCGATGTCGTCCGCACCATGGCGGACGGACAACGGGACTTCCTGCACGGGGTCATCGAGTTCTACCAGACGCGCACCTCCACCCACCTGACCCTGGCTGCGGAGAAGGCGGCCTCGACAGCGGTCCGGCAGAACGACGACATGCGCCGGATCACTGCCTGGGTAGCGATCGTCGCAGTTCCCACGGCGGTCAGCGGTTTCTTCGGTCAGAACGTGCCGTTTCCAGGCTCCGGCACGCAGTCCGGAGTCGTGGCGTCGGTGACGATCATGGTGGCGTTCGCCGTCGTTCTCTTCATC
This sequence comes from uncultured Actinomycetota bacterium, assembly GCA_963815295.1. Classification (GTDB taxonomy): domain Bacteria; phylum Actinomycetota; class Actinomycetes; order Propionibacteriales; family Nocardioidaceae; genus JACDHG01. The sequence goes on along the minus strand of CAWFFZ010000015.1, from coordinate 10,530 downwards.
ATCTTCAAACGGCAGAAGTGGCTGTAGGGCTTGACGAACTCGTCTATCGATCTCGCCGATGCGGTCGCCCGACAGTTCGCGCTCGGGTCTCCGCTGGGCACCTCGAGCCCATCCAGGCCGCATCGTTCGAGACATGGAAGCTACGAACGACAAACGTCAGTACCTCGTCAGGCGACTGTGGCGCGATGAGCATCCTGAGCAACAGGTCGAGATCGAATTCGCAATGCGGTATGAGGAAAAGGCCCATGCGGCGGGGATCCGTACCAGCATCCCGGTCAGGCCGTCAGACCCGCTCTTCTGCTGGGCGGCCGAGGTCGGAGCGCACGGCACTTTCCGGGTCTGTGAGTGGCTGGAACACCGCAGCCTCCTGGCTGCAGACGACATCACGAGTTGGCTGGCAGCAACGATGTCAACGCTGCATCGGCTGGAACCCATCACCGAGGCCGCGCGTCGGCCCAAATGGCGTTGGCTGGGGGTGCATGCGACCGAGGTCTGGACAGAGTGGTTGAGCCGGGGCGAAGCGATGGGTCGACCATGGGTGCCGGTCATGCGGGAACGGCTGGCCGATGTTCTCGCCCTGTCCGATCGGATCGTTGCCGCGTTCGGGCAGGCACCCGACCTGGTGGTCTCCCACAGTGATGTCGGTCCGTACAACGTCCTTGTCACGAAAGACGGTCCAGCGCTCATCGACTGGGACAACGCCAGTCCCACCAAGGCCAGTTCCGAGTTGGGCAGAGTCATCGAGGTCTTCGCCAGCGGCGAGGTCGAAGGAATGCGCAAGCTGTGGGCCACCTACAAAGAGGCAGGTGGCATCGCCGAAACGGAACCGCGGGACCTGTTCATCGGGCTCCTGACCCAGCACCTGTCGAACGTCACTGAGCGGATTCTGGTCTCGCTGTGCGACGAGCCGCCGGCGACCTGGATGAACGAGCCGGACATCAACGAAACCATCGACGCGCAGCTCCGATCTCTACCGGGCTGCGTGGACTTCCTGAGTCAGCTGGGGGAGGCGGTTCTCGGCGGGCCCGACCCGAGCCGACGTCCTAGAGGAGTGTCCCGGAACGCTGGCAGCGTCAGCCGTCCGCTCGCTCGTGCCGTCCTTCGCCGTTCTTGTCGCCTTTAGCGCCGATCGACTGGATGAACGGCGCGACCAGGTCGAGCGGCAGGGGGAACACGACCGTGGACTTCTCACCCCCCAGCTCGACCAGGGTCTGCTGGTAACGCAGCTGCATGGCCGCGGGATTGCGGCTCAGAACCTCCGAGGCCTCCAGGAGTTTCTTCGACGCCTGGAACTCGCCTTCGGCAGAGATCACCTTGGCCCGCCGTTCGCGCTCGGCCTCGGCACCTCGCGCCATCGCTCGTTGCATGGCCTCGGGTATCTCGACGTCCTTGATCTCGACCGTGGTGACCTTGATGCCCCAAGGTTCAGTCTGCTCGTCGATGATGCGGCGGAGGTTGTCGTTGAGCACATCCCGTTCGGACAACAAGGTGTCGAGTTCGGCACGACCGAGCACCGATCGGAGTGTGGTCTGCGCGATCTGCGATGTGGCAACCGCATAGGCCTCGACCTTGGTGATGGCGAGGTCTGGTTGGACGACGCGGAAGTAGGCGACCGCGTTGACTCGAGCGGGAACGTTGTCGCGGGTGATGACTTCCTGCGGCGGAATGGTGAGCGTGACCGTACGGAGGTCGACCCGGATCAGTCTGTCGACGAATGGGATCAGCAGCACCAGCCCCGGGCCCGCAATCGGACGCAGGCGGCCCAGCCGGAACCAGACACCCCGCTCGTACTCCCGGAGTACGCGAGCGCTGAGCAGCACGGCTGCGATCAGGACGACGACCACTACCAACACGGTCACGCCGATGGGATTCACGACACCTTCCTTCGTGATGAGCCCCAGACAGTACGACTCGACTGGGTAACTCGCAGCCCCATGGCCGGTGTAGGCGCAGGGAAGCCGGATGGTGTTCGCCGAAAGTGTGCGGTGAAGCGGTGAGCCAGCCACACGCAGGCGGCGAGCGGCACGACGATCACTGCGATGTCGATCGGCCGGTGATGGGGAATCGTCACTGCCACCAAGAGGAACGCCGCGACGCCGATGATCACCAGGACGAGTCCTCGGTGGAACCTCGCCGCCTCCGAATGCGGCCATGGCTCCGTCTCGCGAGTGATCTCCCTCCCGTCGTTCGATGTCGTGCAGTCGTGCTTGACCGGGCATTGGTTGCACACCGATGGCTTGGCTCGGTAGCGCATCAGATGAAGGATTTCGTCGTACTCCGTGGGCCAGAGCATCTGATCCTGCGGACAGACCCATGCGTCGTGTTGGGGGTGGTATCGGAACCCGGCGGTCCGGTACCGCTCCGACCGGGCGTGACTGTGCCGAGCCAGCCCGTCGAGCGCGCAGGCGATGAACAATAGGATCACGGCGTATCCCGCGAACAGCACGACCTCACCGGATGGGCTCACCGGTCGTCATCCGTCCGTCCCGCGGCCACGGCCTCGATCTCGGTGAACAGGACGTCCGCGGGCTCATCCAGCACCTGGTTGCGCTTGCGATGACGGATCCCCAACCAGCAGATCCACAGGAATGGCAAGGCGCCACCCACGATGAACACGACGTCACCGGGCAGGCGCATCCACTCGAACAGGCTGTTGCTCGGGTTGGTGATGAACTCGATCTGACGGGCGGCGAAGTAACCCTCGTTGACGGACTTGTATAGCTGCAGGATCCCGAGCGGCAACAGGGTCGCGAAGCACATCCACGCCAAACCCAGATTGCAGCACCAGAAGGAGATCTTGGCCATCTTGTCGGGCCAGCGGCGATCGGGAATCAGGTACCGGAGGCAGAACAGCGCCAGCCCGATCGCAAGCATGCCGTACACGCCCATCATGGCGGCGTGCGCATGGTTGGCCGTCAATGCGGTCCCGATTTCGTAGTAGGAGACCACCGGCAGATTGACGAGGAAGCCGAAGATGCCTGCACCAAGGAAGTTCCAGAAGCCCACCGCGACCAGGAACATCACCGCCCACCTGTGCGGGAACGGTGTCGCGGATGAGCGCTCCTGCCGCGAGCCGAGTTGCAGGAACGACCAGGCCTCGACGGTGAGGAACGTCAGGGGAAGCACCTCGGCCGCCGAGAAGGCTGCTCCCAGAGCCATCGTCTCGGCCGGCGTGCCGGAGAAGTAGAGGTGGTGCATCGTGCCAACGACGCCGCCAACGGAGTACAGGACGACGTCCAGGTAGATGATCGTCAGGGCGACCTTCTGACGGATGACGCCCAGCATGACGAACAGGTACGCCACCAGGACAGTGGTGAAGATCTCGAGGAAGTCCTCGACCCACAGGTGCACGACCATGAAGCGCCAGAAGTCGGCAACCGTGTAGCTCGATTCCGAACTGGTCAGCAGACCGACTGCGTAGAACGCCGGGATCGCCAGTCCGGTATAGAAGAACAGCCACGGCAGGTTCAGTCGCGACGAACGCCGTAGGGCTCCGCGCAGGCCGCGGAACAGCATGAATGCCCAGAAGAACAGGCCGATCGTCAAGAGGACCTGCCAGAACCGCCCCAGATCCAGGTACTCCCAGCCCTGCATGCCGATCGCGTGCAGCGCAGGTGACAACCACCCGTGAATGTCCAGCCCCAGCCCGATCAGGCTGCCGAAGACGACCACGACGAGGGCGCCCAGTAGCGCCCAGGCCAGTCGCGCCTGATGCTTCGGTTCCCGGCCAGAGACGATGGGAGCCAGGAACAGACCGGCTGCCAGGAACGACGTGGCTGTCCAGAAGATCGACAGCTGGACATGCCAGGTGCGCACCAGGTTGTAGGGCAGCCACCGGCCCAGGTCGAACCCGAAGAAGCTCGACAGGTCAGCGCGGTAGTGCTCGGTCGCGGCCCCCACCATGGTCTGCACGACGAACAGCAGGCCGACGACGAGGAAGAAGTAGGCGCACACCCGCTGTGTGGGCGTGAGTGCCACGTCGTCGGGTGGGCGGAACGAGAGGGAGTCGGCCTGCCGGCCGCGCCACCCCAATCGCTCACCCCACCGGCCGAAAGCGGCGAAGAGGACCCCGATGCCCGCGAGGAGCACGATGAGCGACAGCACGCTCCAGACCACGACATTCGCAGTGACCGTGTTGCCGACGAGTGGCTCTGGTGGCCAGTTGTTGGTGTAGGTGTATCCCTCGTCGGGTCGAAGCGTCGACCCCGCCCACGCCGACCAGGCGAAGTAGGCGGTCAACTGCCTGATCTGGGCAGGGTCGGTGATGGCTTCGGGCAGCAGTCCCTTGGAAGCACTCTCGGGGCCGAAGTAGTTCGCGTAGTACCCGACGAGCTCGTCGAAGGCCGTCGCCTGGGCCTCGGTCATGGTCACCGTGTCCGACCGTGGGTCATACCGATTCGTCTTGAAGTCGGCGACCACCTTCCGTTGAGCCGAGTCGGACGCTTCGCCGCCGTACTCCCGCAAGGCGATGAGTGCCGCGCGATGCAGGTAGTCGGCGGTGAAGTCAGGGCCGAGGTAGGCGCCGTGCCCGAAGATCGAGCCGTACTCCATCAGGCCCTTGCCGAGGAAGAGCTTCTGGCCGGCGGTGACGTCGGCGCCCGTGTAGACGACGCGGCCGGACTCAGTCCGGACCTGTGCGGCGATCGGTGGATCCGCGGTATAAGCGCGGTAACCCAGGAAGCCCAGGATGGCGATTCCGACCAGCAGCACCAAGGCGGTGACCTGCATCCAGACCCGGGACACGAGGGGGGTGCTGGACTGGGATTCCAGCGATGGCGGTGCGGACCCGGTCATCGGCGCTCCTAGCAGGGACCGCGCGCAGGCACCCACACGAGTCCGAGACAGTAACCGTGTGCTCACGCCCAGTAAGGGGCGATCGTTGGAACTATCGCAGGGTGAGCAGGCGCCGTCGAGAGCGCCGAGCGACAAATCTGGTGATCAGCACCTGCCCCTATTGCGCCGCGTGTCCGGACATGACAGCGCCCCCGAACCCTTGCGGGAACGGGGGCGCGATGCCAGAACCAGAGGTCAGTTGTGTCGCTGTCCTCGTGGTGGCGGCTGCCTGACTTGGCGAGTCCGCGGCTGACGAGGTAACCGATGGTCAGCAGTGACACGTAGAGCCAAGCGTGGTCAGCGCCGAAGCCCTGGCCGTCCTCGTTCTTGTCGACGAGCAGTGAAGCAATGAGCACACCGGCAACGGCGGCCAGGTAGACGAAGAACTCAGTCGTCTTGAGCGAGGCCTTCGTCTCCGCCGCCTTACGACGGGGGACGTCGTTGCGGTAGTCCACGGAGTCGTGTGTCCGAGTGGGGGTGGTGGTGGGGGTTGCCATCAATCTCCTTTAGCACCAGGCCGGCAGACATTCTTGTCTGTGAAGCGTGCCTGACTTCTTACAGCGTAAGGGGAACGATTTCCATAACCTAATCGTTGGGCATTCGGCACATTTGCCGGACGAACGACCGGTCCGGCGCCCAGACGGCGAGGTCTAACACGCTCACGCTGGCCGCCTGGGAGACAGTCGCCACGACCGCAGTTCCCCCTATACGGCAGGCGAAACGTGATGCTCGCCTCACCGGCCTCGGTCCGGGTTCGATCTCCCGGCAGCCTCGTGTCGTCGCGCTCGACGCCACTCGTCGACCAGTCTGACCGCGAACGCGCCAACGCGCACTTAAGCCAGCGTGGCCAGTGGACGAACACTGCCTGCTCGGACCTCATTCGGGTTCCGCCCGACAGCGGGCCGCCCTACGCTCGAATCGTCGGTGGGGCAGTTGAGCACGGGACTGCTTCTCCGGCACGGCTCGGCAAGACACGGCATGGCGAGATCCATCCACCAGCCGAAGGGGCACCGATGTCCACGGTGAAACTGAGCAATCTGCGCCGGCGAGCAGCCGAACAGGGATACAGCATCTGGAAGGTCCACTCGAGCACCCGCGAATTCTGGGAGTTCGGTCCGTACGCCCTGATCACCGACGACAACGACAGCATCGGCCTGCACGGTGTGGGTATCGAGGAATTGGCGGCCTTCCTCGACAGCGAGGCGGAGTTCGACCAGACCGGCTAGAGCCAGCCGGTGCCACGGAGCACTCGAGCGCCGGATACCCACGCTGGTACCCGGTCGTTCCTGGTGCCGGCGTGCCCACCCGGCGCACGGCGTGTCCTATCTGGGTCACGGCGCTCGGTCTGCCACCCCTGAGGTTGTTCCCGCCGGCAGTCGCGAGCGCTACCTTTCTGCCGCACAACTGGTGAGGACGCGCGGTCCGGCTCCGCTGCCCATGGTCGGATCACGTAGTGACGTGGTCGATCAGGAGGAGCCGATGTCGTCACCCACGTGGAAACCGAGATGGCGCCAGCCGGGACTAGGCGGCGTGCGGCCTGCGCGGGTGGGAGCAGGTGTGCTGCTGCTCCTGGCGATCGTGGTCCCGCTGCTGGTGCCCACCTACTCCCGACGCGATCCCGAGCTCTGGGGCTTTCCGTTCTTCTACTGGTACCAGCTCGCCTGGGTCTTCCTCGCGGCGATTCTGGTGGGCTCGGCGTTCCTGCTGGTTCGTCGCGACGAGCGTGAGCATCGCGCCGAACTGACCCACGGACGCGTCCTCGGCGACGCGACCCGTTGGACGAGGAGCTCGGTACCGGCTCCGGGGCGGGGGAGGAGCGATGACGGACGTCAACGGCGTGGCCCTGGTCATCGTGATCGTGATCTTCGTGGTCGTCACGGCGATGGGCTTCATGGCGGCCCGCTGGCGGCGCGCCAAACTCGACTCCCTCGACGAGTGGGGTCTCGGCGGCCGGAAGTTCGGCTCCTGGATCACCTGGTTCCTCATTGGTGGCGACATCTACACCGCCTACACCTTCGTGGCGGTGCCGGCGGCGATGTTCGCGACCGGGGCCGTCTCCGGATTCTTCGCGGTTCCGTACACGATCGTCCTGTACCCGTTGATCTTCTTCTTCCTGGGCAGGTTGTGGTCGGTCGCCCACGTCAACGGCTACGTCACCCCGGCCGACTTCGCGCAGGGCCGCTTCGGCAGCAGGACGCTGGCTCTGGCCATCGCGCTCACGGGCATCCTGGCGACGATGCCCTACATCGCCTTCAGCTGGTGGGCATCCAGGCTGTTCTCGAGGTGATCGGGCTCGGCGGACCGGGCAACATCCTCGCCCAGGACGCACCGCTGCTGATCGCCTTCGCCGTGCTGGCCGCGTACACCTACTCGTCGGGTCTCCGGGCGCCGGCGCTGATCGCGTTCGTCAAGGACGGGCTGATCTACCTCGTCATCGCGGTCGCGCTGATCTACCTGCCGACCAAGTTCGGTGGTTGGCACGGCATCTTCGACGCGGCTGAGACGAAGATGGCGACGACGTCCGAGGCCACCGGCAAGGCAACCGGGGTCTTCCTGCCCGGGCGACGAACTACGCCGCCTACTGGACGCTCGCGCTCGGATCGGCGTTGGCGCTGTTCATGTATCCGCACTCGGTGACAGCGACCCTGGCCACCAAGGACCGCCAGGTGGCCCGCCGGAACGCGATCTTCCTGCCCGCGTACTCGCTGCTGCTGGGCCTGCTCGCGCTGCTCGGCTTCGTGGCGATCAAGGCGGGGACCAAGCCGATCGGGCTCGACGGCGTCGCCAACCCACAGCTGGTCGTGCCCCAGCTCTTCGAGGACTCGTTCCCGAGCTGGTTCGCCGGAATCGCCTTCGCGGCGATCGCCGTCGGAGCACTCGTGCCGGCGGCCATCATGTCCATCGCCGCCGCGAACCTGTTCACGCGCAACATCTACAAGGCCTACGTCAGTCCTGAGGCCAACCCTGCCCGGGAGGCGAAGGTCTCAAAGCTGGCATCGCTGGTGGTGAAGGTCGGGGCGCTCGGATTCGTGCTGTTCCTCGATCGGCAGAACGCGCTCAACTTCCAGCTCCTCGGCGGCATCTGGATCCTCCAGACCTTCCCGACCATCGTGTTCGGCCTGTTCACGCGCTGGTTCCACAAGTGGGCCCTGCTCGCCGGCTGGGCGGTCGGGATGGTCTACGGCACCGTCACGGCTTACAACGTGGTGAACCCGGTCACGGGCAAGCACTTCGGCGGCTCGATCGCCAACGTCCCACTGTTCGACACGCCCGTGTACATCGCGTTGACGGCGTTAGTGATCAACACCGTTGTCGCCGGCGCCCTGACCCTCATCCTGAAGTCAGCCAGGGTGGCGGACCAGGGTGACGAGACGAGCCCCGAGGACTACTTCGTCGACCGGGCGGAGGGGGCGGCGTAGGTGGATCGACTCTGACAAGCTGGGGGGGCTCACCCCGGCAGGTAGGTCGTCGACTATCGACATCTACTCATTACCGACGACAGCTGGGGCGCCGCTTGAGCATCGTTGAGACGGCATGCCCTGAGCTGTTTTTGTAGTCTCGCGCTCGGCTTTCCCTTGCCGCGCACGGCGTTAACGGGGGCGAGTTTCCCCCGTTTAGGACGATTCGCCCACGTGGTGTGCGAGAGTCACTCGGTGCCTAGACGAGCAACTGCGGTTCCGCTGGGATCATCGTCACCCCATCCACCGGACCCTCGTGAGCCAAGCCAACCGCGTGCTGCCGCGATGCCAACGGAGCGGAAGTATCGACCTCTTGAAGGCGCGGTGTCAAGGCTCCCATTGCCGGGTCTCAGGAATGTAGCCGGTCAAGTTCTTCAGCCCCCTCGAAAGTACTCCCGCCGTCGGGCCGTTCACGTGGCATGCACCTGGCGCTGCGGTCACGAGGTGGCCAAGCGATCATGGTCGAACCAGACCCTGCCAGTGCCGCACAATTCGAGGACTCAGCTCGATCGCTTGGTCTCGACCACGTCACCATCGTCAATAGTGGCGCATGGTTCGAGGCATCCATGCTCGAACTCTTGGTGGACTCCCCGCATCCGGCGACCAACTTCCTCGGAGGCACGGTCGACTACCCCCATGAGCGCGTCCGAGACTTCACGCCCGTCCGGGTCCCAGTCGACACAGTGGACGCGATCTTCGAACGAGCGCTCGGTGGCATGCGCCGATCTGCGGGTTCCAAGTGTCACCACCAATAACTCCGAATGTGAAATCCTCCGTGGAATCGACCGAATCGTCGAAGCAGGCCTGGATGACGGTGTGTTCGGCGTGCACCGGAGAGGGTTACGAGATCTGGCTCGAGAGCCTTGGGTTCCGGTACCGGTACCGACGACTACCGCGGTTTCACTCTACGTGCGACAGCACCCACCAGGAGTCCGGTCATGACGATGTGCCATCGGAGGCCGGGGCCATCGAGTTGCAGTCCCGAGACGTGACCGAAGATCTGGGTGATCCGTAAGAGCGGCATGGGCCTGCTACCGCAGGCGTTGCCTGCAACTCTCGCAAGTCGTTTTGCGTTCGCGTGATCAACACCATTCGAGTAAACAGCCAACTGTGACCCAAAGCGCCGGCGACTGGTACCAGTAGCCGCTGAACCGTCCCGTTGGATACCGTGCTGATCGAGGTCCGGGTCGAGGATGTCTCACCTACGGAGGCCGCTCGGATCGCATCTGCATCGGCACGCAGTTCACTGAGACCGTTGTTTCACTCGAACCGTGGGCTCGAGCACGTCGAGCCCGGTCAAGGTGACGGTGATCGCTGAACCCACCGTGCCTGAGAGCCGATCAGTCCGCGACCGCTACGCAATCTGGGGCTGGGGCTCCTCCTCGGTCTCCTCCTGGGCGCCGGGATCGCGCTCCTCCGCGAACTGCTCGACACCAGGATCAAGACCGAGGACGACTGCAAGAAGGTCACAGACGCCACCGTGATCGGTGGTATCGCTTTCGACGACGATGCAGTCACGAACCCGTTGATCACGCAGTCCACGCAGTCGGCCCGCTCGGAAGCGTTCCGCTCTTTGCGCACGAACCTGCAGTTCGTCGACGCTGCGAGCCACCCGCGGTCCATCGTGTTCACCTCCAGCCTGCCGAGCGAGGGCAAGACCACCACCACGGCGAACCTGGCGATCACCCTGGCGGCAGGTGGCGCGAAGGTCTGCGTGGTCGAAGCAGACCTGCGGCGACCACGGCTGCTCGCCTACATGGGTATGGAGGGGTCGGTTGGCCTCACCAGCGTGTTGATCGGGCAGGCAGAACTCGACGACGTCCTCCAGACCTTCGGCGAGCACAAGGTCACGGTGCTGGGTGCCGGCCCGATCCCCCCAATCCGAGTGAACTCTTGGGTTCGCCGGCCATGAGTGACGTCCTGCGCATCCTGGAGTTCAGGTACGACTACGTCATCATCGATGCGCCGCCGGTGTTGCCGGTCACCGACGCAGTCGTCCTGAGCACGGTTGCGGACGGCGTGGTGATCGTTGTCGGAGCCGGCACGACGAAGCGCGAGCAGCTCTCCCGTTCGGTCGCGGCCCTAGCGGCGGTCAAGGGCAACCTGCTCGGACTCGTTCTGAACAAGGTGGCCCGCAAGGGTCCGGACGCCTACACGTACTCCAAGAGGGCTACAGCTCACAACCGAGCGGATCAGCGTCGAACGGGCACAGGTCCAAGTCCAAGGTTCACGCCAAGAG
>CAWFFZ010000014.1:0-22845 GCA_963815295.1 uncultured Actinomycetota bacterium | reverse complement strand
CCAGACCGTGATGATGCCGACATTTAACGTCACAGTGCCGAATCCAGGTGATCTGCAGTCGGCGGAGGGGTCACGACTCGCCAGCAAGCCCTGCTTCACGGGCCTTGACGATCGCTGCCGAGCGGTCGGAGACCTGCAGTTTGGTGAAGATGTTCGACACGTGGTTGCGCACGGTCTTGAGGCTGATGACGAGCTCGTGCGCAATGGTCGCGTTGCCCTTACCGGCTGCGACCATTTCCAGCACCTCACGCTCCCGGTTGGTCAGCGCGGGGAACGCCGAGGCGGTCGAGCCCGAGCCGGTCGCGAAGTGGCTGATCACGCGGGCCGCGATCTCGGGCCCGAAGATGGCCTCACCTGCCGCGGCGGCGCGGATCGCCCGCACGATCTCATCTTGGTCGGCTCCCTTCAGGAGATAGCCACGCGCTCCGGCTCTCATTGCGGCGAAGACGGAGTCGTCGTCCTCGAACATTGTGAGTACGACGACGGCGGGGGCGTGGTCCGTGCGGCTGATGCGACGGGTGGCCTCGATGCCGTCAAGGTCCGGCATGCGAAGGTCCATGAGTACGACGTCTGGAGCGACTTCCGCCGCAAGATCGACTGCGCGTTGTCCGGTCTCTGCGTGTGAGACGACCACGATGTCGTCGACCCCCTCGAGCATCAACTCAACCCCGCGACGGAACGCGGGGTGGTCGTCCGCGATCAGGATCCTGGTCATTTGGTGGCTCCCACGTCGGCAGTCTCGTCCAGGGTCGCGGCCAGGGGAAGCACGGCGCGCACGACGAGCCCGCCCTCTTCGCGGCTCGAGATCATGCAGGACCCGCCCAGCTCCGAGGCGCGCTCGGTCATCGATGTCCAGCCCAGCCCGGTGCTGGTCGCTCTCGCCGAGCTTCGGCCGTTGTCGGCGACCGTGACTCCCAACGTGCTGTCGAACTCGATCTCCACTGTGCAGCGGCTGGCGCCGGAGTGCTTCGCGGTGTTCGTCATGGCCTCTGAGGCGATGCGGAAGGCGGCCACCTCGACGGCGGCGGGTAAGGAGGGGAGGGCCTCGGGCCCGGTGACGTCGTACCTCAGTGCGTCGGTGGACAGCGCCGCCGCGCGCTGGCGGATCGCGTCGACGAGACCGACCTCGTCGATGGCCGGCGGTCGGAGATCGTCGACCAGTCGTCGTACTTCTTTGATGGTTTCCTTCGCCTCGTCGCGCGTCTCGGCAAGCAGTGAGTTGCGGTCAGTCTCGTCCTTGCGGGTCTGGGCCGCGTCGAGCTTGAGCACGATCGCCGCGAGTGAGGGTCCAACGCCGTCGTGCAGGTCTCGGCGGAGGCGCTTGCGCTCCTCCTCGCGCGCGGACACGATCCGCGACCGCGACTCCTGGAGTTCGGCGGCGAGCTGACCCGCCTTGACCACGAGGGCTGCGTGGCGCGCCAGGTCATGGAGCAGCGCGGTGTCGGCTAGGGAGAGGTTGCGACCCGAAGGCACGTCCACCGCCAGGTCGCCCACGCGTTCTCCTCGATGGATGAGGGGCACCCGCACCACATGATCGTCATCGCTTGGAACCTGACCGGTGAACTCCACCCAGACGTCGTCGATCTTGAGCGCCTCGGCGACCGACGTCGTGATCGTGTCGACCACGTGCAAGGGGTCGGACGACTCCACACTCGCGCCAAGCCGCCGCAACGCGACAGCAGGATCGGACCGGTAGCCGTAGACGCGGCGCTCGATGCCCCGCCGCAGCCATGCGTACGTCGGGTGCACCAGGACAGCCACCAGCCCGACCGCGACCAGCCCGCCCGCCGACCGATTACCGAACGCGCGGTCTGCGAGGGTCAGCAGCACGGCGTACGAGCCGACGACCAGCAGCGTCAGCGCGGCGTAGGTCAGCGTGCGACTGAGCACGAGCTCGATGTCGAAAAGCCGGTGTCGGAGCACGGAGATCGCGATCGTGGCCGGCAGCGCGACGCCCAAGAGGGCGAGGGCGATGGTGAAGGGCAGCTCGTGGTCCCCGAGCAGGAAGTGATTGACCCAGCCGAACATGAGCACGATCGGGACCGACAGAGACCCCCAGACCGGCCACAGCAGTCGGACGCGGTCCTCGCCTGCGGAGGTGCGCAAGCGGAGCAACAGACAGACGAACGAGCCGAACAGGAGTAGCACGATGAGCAGCAGCCCTATCAGCCCGAGCACGCTGCTGACCGGCTCCGGGAGCCATGGGAGCGGAGGTGGGTGTGTGTCGTGAGCGTCGGCGAACATTGTGCGGTCGCCCGCTGCGCCGACCTGGAACACCACGACCCCGACGAGCCCGACTGTGACCCAGCTCCGCCAGCGCTTCGAGGTGGTGTGTCCCGTCGGGGAGCAGATAGGCGATCAGGACCAGCCACAGGAACAGGAACACCCAGCTGCCTTGGGTGAGCTGGTCGATCACCATCCCGGCCCGACTCGTGCTCGGGGACTGAGGGATGCTCAGGAAGACCCCCACGGTCACCCCGTGCGCGATCAGCAGCAAGCCGATCCGGCGCTGCCCGCCTCGGAACATCACGAGCAGGCCAAGCGCCAGGGAGACCAGCCCGACGATCAGGGCGACGAGCAGTTGCATGCGCCCAGTCTGGGGTGCGCGAGCGTCGCGCGTCAGCACGCCCGGGAACTGTTCCCGATCGGATCGGGACGCCCAGACCATGCGCCCGGGTCGCCGGGCAGGAGACGGTCTGGGAGCCGGCAAGGCGCCGGACATCTGATCAGAAGGGAGCGGGACATGCCGCTCAGCACATTTGAAAGGTTTCTGCCGTGGAGTGGCGTCATCGCCGGTCTCGCCTGGATCGCCCAGGATGCCCTGGCTCGCGTGCACTCGTCCGACGAGCCAGGTCGCGGTTCGGTCGAAGCGATCAACGATCACCTCGGGCTCAACATCGGCAGCCTGTCTTGTCTGGTCGTGATGGGGGTGTCCCTGCTCTTCTTCGCCACCGCGGTCCGCAATCTGCTGCGCTCGGGAGAGGCTAGCGAAGCCACCTATTCCAGCGTCGCGTACGGCGGGTGGCTCACCGTCTCAGCCGGGCTCGCCCAGATGGCGGTCTGGACCAAGGGCCTGATGTCGGCGGCCGAGGATGGCAATGAGGCGGCGACCCAGATGCTCAGCTACGCCCAGTACTTCGGCTGGCTAGGAATGGGGATCGGCATTGCTGCCGCGTTCATCGCCATCGGGCTCGGCGGCGTGCGCAACGCCGTACTGCCCAAGTGGTTCGCCATCACCACGACGGTGATGGGCGTTCTCGCACTGCTCGGCGCTTGCAGCATCCCGCCGGGCGGCCTGGTCAACTACCTGCTGCTGCCGTTCTGGCTCATCACCGCGGCCATCATCATCGCCCGCCGGCAGAAAGCTGCTGCCGAGACCAACGAGCCGGTCCGCGTCTCGGCGTAACACCCCGAGGACGCATGCTGGTCGGCGCGGTGTCCAGATCCGAACCCCACCAGCGACCGGATCAGGCGTTCCCGTCAGGACTACGGCCTCCGACCGGCGAGTCAGCTGCGCCGATGGAGAGCTCTCACCCAGCACTCATAGCCGTCGGGTCGACCATCACGGCCCAACTGACGTGTGGCCCACGCCATCGGCTTGATGCAGCCGGGAGCCTTGTAGCGCATTCACTGGGTGAGGATGATGGCAGGCTTCACCCAGCACTGATAGCCGTCGAGTCGACCCGCACGGCCCAGCTGACGTCTGGCCCACGCCATCGGCTTGATGCCGCCGGGTGCCTTGTAGCGCGTTCACTGGGCGAGGATGGTGGAGAACGAGTTTGTGGCGTCCCGGTGAGCTGACCAGTGCGGCGTGCGGAGTCGACTCAGTGACGGTCGTGGCGGGCTTGGCGTTGGGACCACCTCTTGGCAGACACGGCCCCGCCGGTCAGCATGGTGAGCGCTCCGCCGACGACGAGAGAAAATCCAAAGGTGACTATCGCGATTGGCAGCGCAGCGACGCCAGCTGCCGAACCCAAGGCTCTCCCAGCAGTTGCCCGAGCCAACGCACCCGTGACCGATCTCCGGGCCTCGGCAGCCGCCTTTGCGTCCAACAGCCCTTCCAAGGTGGTCATAAACAACCCGGAGAGCAATTGGGCACCACAGAGCGCGGCTGCGTAAAGCGGTGCCAGCGGCCAAAGGACGAGCATGCCCATTGCACAGACGAGCCAGGCGGTCGGTCCGTTGCCCATCCGTCGGACAACGCGTCCGCAAACGAAGGGTGCGGACAGCGAGCCGACCGCGAAGGCCAGTGCGACAGCTGGCACAGATGACCGACCGTGCCACTCGGCGGCCAGTGCGACCGCCAGCAGCGTGGGTCCGGACGCGATAAACATCAGGAGCACTCCGGCAGTCAGGGGCAACGACGGGCGCAGGGTGCGAGGCCTGTCTTGCGCGATGGCACGCGCTGGCCCGATCCTCGAGCCGCCTGCAACCATGACAGTCGGCACGAGGGCGGCAACGTAGATCGCGACGATGCAGACAACGGTGAGAGAGGGGCTCTGGACAACTCGCGCCGGGACGAACGCCGCTGCCGCCGCGCCGAGTGCCTCGACAGCCGCAACCCCGGTTCCGTACACCGTGAGCGCCTTCGGCCCGGGTGCTACCGCGGCAACTTCTGCACGCATTCCCGCGTAACCTGTCCATGCGGTGATGTTCATGACGGCGATACACAGCACAAGCGACCACATGCCGGTGTTGAAGACGAGCAGTGCAAAGACTGCGACTCGCAGCAGCGACTCGGCGCCGGCCGCGGCGCGCAGTAGTCCGCATCCGCCGAGCATCTGTGCCAAGTGACTCGCCACGGGTGCCGAGAGAGCTGTTCCGATCAGCATGGCCGCGCCGGCTACACCTGCACCGCGCAGCCCATGCCGCTCCACAATCTCGAGGAGCAACAGCGTCCACGCGAAGGAAAGGCAGATCGAATCGACCCACCCAGCGATCATCAGCTGGCGTAGCCGTCGCCTTGCGTGTTCCTCCACCCGGCTGCGGGCCCGTCTCAGGCACGACCGATCACGATCGGTTGTGGAGGGGGGAAGCCGTTGAAGCTGGACGCATAGCTCAACGTGTACGCACCCGCAGACGCGATGTAGATGCGGTCTCCTTCTGCCATCGTCACTGGGAGGGCCGTACCGAAGAACATGGTGTCCGCGCTGTCGCAGGTCGGCCCCGTGATCGTGTAGGGGATTTGCTCTACGTCGCCATGATCCGAGCGCGATGACCAGATCGGGAAGCGCCACTGACCGACCGTCTGCAGCGTCTCCATCAATCCGTTGTAAGCACCCACGTCGAGATACAGCCACTCTTCGCCCGCGCGTTCCTCACGGCCGAGGACGGTCGCCGCCATCACTGCGGTCTCGGCCACCAGGTGCCGGCCGGGCTCGGCAGCGATCAAGGCCGGCTGATAGGGCAGGTAGTCCTCCAGTGCGGACGTGACTGCGCGTCCGATCTGCTCGATCGTCGGGACACGATCCACATAGCGGGAAGGGAATCCGCCGCCAATATCGAGCATCTCGAGCTGTATGCCGTCCGCGGCGAGTTGGCGCATCAGGCCTCCGGCAGAGGCGATCGCGCGGACGTACGACGTGGTCGTCGTGCATTGTGAGCCGACGTGGAAGTTGACTCCATACGGTCGGAGGCCCAAGTCCTGAGCCAAGTGCATCAGCGCGCGCGCGTCGTGGAACTCGGCTCCGAACTTGCGAGACAAGGGGAACACGCTGCTGCTGTCGTCGACCCGTACTCTCACGAAAACCGCCGACCCGGGCGCGTGCTTCGCGATCTTGTGCAGCTCGCCCTCGGAGTCGAAGGCGAACCGCCATAGTCCAGCGGCGGCGGCGGCTCTGACATGTTCGGCAGGCTTGACCGTGTTGCTGTACAGCACGTCGGCGGGGTTGACTCCCTGCTCTTGAAGCAGTCGCAGCTCGCCCAACGAGGCGACCTCAAAACTGATGCCGATGTCGCGGGCAGTCGTCAGCAGCTCAGGCATGGAGTTGCATTTGATCGCGTAGAAGGGGTGGACCGCCGGCATTGCCTCGCGGAATCGACGAATGCGCTCGCAGAAGAGCGTCAAGTCGCAGGCAAGGAAGGGCGTCGCAGCCTCAAGCTTGTTGAGGCTTGACGGTGTGAGGCTCGAGGGCCAGTGACCCGGCAGCCGGACCGCAGCACTCAGGTCACGCATCGTCATGGTCATATCTAGTGCTCCTTGGAGCGGTGAATCTCGGGTCGGGCGAACTCAGCCGGTTGCTCGTGCGCCACGCAGAACGGTCATCTGTGACCGCTCCAAGAGATGGGCGCGCAGCTCCGCGGCGGGGAGTGCTGGGGAGAAGTAGAAACCTTGGCCTGTCGTACACCCCTGCCGCCGGAGCTTCAGCATCTCGTCGGGGCGCTCGACACCTTCCGCGACCGTCTCCAGGTGCATGGTCTGGCCCAGTCGCACGATGGTGCTGACGAGCGAGGCATCCCCGCCGTCGGTCATCTGCTGGATGAAGCTGCGGTCGATCTTGAGGACGTCAACCGGGAACTGGTGCAGGTAGCTCAGCGACGAGTACCCGGTGCCGAAGTCGTCGATCGCCAGCCGAACGCCCATCGCGCGTATCGCGCGCAGCGTCGACAACGTCTCGCCGGAATCGTCCATCAGCACGCTCTCGGTCATCTCCAGCGTGAGGCAGGACGGGGGGAGGCCGGACTGGTCGAGAACATCCGTGACCGTCGCCGCCATGTCGCCATCGAACAGCTGACGCGCCGACACGTTGACGCTCACCTTCAGTTCGCTGAGCTCAGAGGTCTCAGTTCGCCACTGCATGACCTGCCGGCAAGACTCCCGGAGGATCCACTCGCCCAACTGCTGGATGAGACCGGTGGACTCGGCCAGCGGGATGAACTCGTCAGGTTGGACTTCGCCTAACTCCGGGTGCTGCCACCGGGCCAGAGCCTCGACACAGGTGGCCTGGCCGGTGCGCAGATCCATCAGCGGCTGGTAGTGCACGGCCAGCTCGTCGTTCTCGAGGGCGACACGCAACGCGGCCTCCAACCGCACCCGCTCGACCAGCCCCGCATGCATGCTTGGGTCGTAGAGCGCGAAGCCACCCGGCATCGCCGCCTTGGCCTGGTACATCGCCAGGTCAGCGTTGCGGAGCAGCTGCTCGGCGTCGGTGGCATGCGGCCCGTAGTGAGCAATGCCGACACTGGCGGTGACACGTACCTGAGTGCCGCCGAGCTGGTACGGCTCCTGCAAAACTGCGTTGACCCGCTGGGCCAGGTTGATTGTGTACTCGGGGTCCGCGAGGTCCTCGACGAGAATGGCGAACTCGTCGCCGCCGAATCTCGCCACCGTGTCACTGGGTCGCGCCTGCGCGGTCAGTCGCTGGGCTACCTGCTGCAAGAGCTGGTCCCCGCTGCTGTGACCGAGGGTGTCGTTGATCTCCTTGAAGCTGTCGAGGTCCAGGAACAGGACAGCCAACGACGATGGCTGCAGGTGTCGACGCGCCATCGCATGCTCGAGCCTGTCCTTGAACAATGCTCGGTTGGACAGCGTTGTCAACGAGTCGTGGAAGGCCTGGTGCAACAACTGACCTTCGAGGACAGTTCGGTCTGTGACATCGCGACTGTTGAGGACAAGACCGGCCACGTCGGCGTTGTCCAGCAGGTTGGTGACCGTCACCTCGAGGAAGCACTGACTCTCATCGTCGCGGCGCCAGACGTTCTGAATTGTGCGCATCCTCAGCGGCTCCTTGGAGGCCGAGTCGATCGCCTCTCGCAGAGGGTCAGCGTCGTCGTCGGTCATGAAGTCCCAGACCGGTCGCCCGGTCATCGACTCGGCCGAGCGGTTCAACACGCGCTGACACGACTCACTCTGATAAGTGATGAGGCCGTCCGCGTCGACCACCGTGACCACGTCTGAGCTGTGCTGGACTAGTGCGGCGAACCGCTGCCTGCTGGACTCGAGCTCGGCGGTCCTGGTTTCCACCCGATGCTCCAGGTGGCGGGTGAGAGCCCAGTTCTCGCGCAGTGTGATGACCTGGCGAGCCACCAGGAATGCCATCAAGGCGGTGCCGTCCCAGGACACGAACATGTCGGTGTGGCCATTAGCCACGACGTCGATGGCCGACGTAAGCAACGCCGCAGTCACGGCAAGGTACGGCAAGAACGGGTTGAACTGCGAGACCAAACCCGAGTCGTCAAAGACCTCAACGCCTTGTCGACCCTGGGCCAACGCCGCGCGCAACATGAGAGCGAAGCCGACGAACCATCCGACGTCGATCCAGCTGCCGGAGCTGTAATTGCCCGACGTCGTGAGAACCACGAAGCCGGAGTCAGCGATGGCGAACGCCACCAGTCCCGCACCCACCAGCCGCAACGAGGCTGGTAGCTGGGCGCCCGACTGGCGAGCCCTCAGCCAGGTGCAGACAACGATCGTAATGACGACGATGTCGCCCACTGGATAGGCAAGGGAGATCACCTGCGTAAGCAGGTTGTCTGCGCCGGCCTGAACGACCGGCCCCAAGACGACCACCCAGCTGATCAGCAGCAGGGAGGCCGCGATCATCAAGCCGTCGAGCAGAGTTCGCACCTTGCCAGCAAAGGTCGACGCCGCCAGAGGCAAAGAGAGAAGAGCCGCGGCCGCCAACGGCGGCATCGCCAGGTAGCCAATATCAGCGAGAGACGGGAACGGAACCTCACGGCCTAAGACGGACTCGTACCACGTCCACACCGCTTGGCCAGCCGACCACGAGAGCGAGGCTGCGCCCAGGAGAACCCAAAAACGTTTGCCTGATTCGACGCGCCTGGCACGCACCAGGGCTGCCACCCCTGCGGCAAACGCGATAGCTGCCAAGCCAACGTTGGACAGCAGCTGCGCAGCGTCGTCGTTGCCACCTCGCTGCAGCAATAGCAACAGAAGCGCCCACGTAGCCGTGATCGCCCCGAGCAGCACTGTGTCGCGCGCGTCCGCAATGCGGTCACGATGGAGCGCAGTCGCGTCGCGCTCGGTCGCCCTGTCGTTGAGATCGGCTAATTGGCTGTCTGTGAAGTTGTCCATCCGCTGTCCGACCCGTTGATTTACGGCGCTGTTGGCGTGAAGCCACATCAGCTGCCATTGGTCTACCGGTCAGCGGGGCGGACACCCGCATTATGCTTTTTGCGGGCAACCGCCATCGAATGACTCTAAAGTCATTCACTGGGTAATGGTTCGGTTACCACAGTGACACGATCGGGCGCCGTGTCGTCAATCAGTTCCCTCAGGCGTGAGACAGATTAGGTGTCAGTCGTCGGAAGCGTAACGTGACCGCAGTCAACCGGGGTCGCCGCTCTAGCCCGGCTGACAGTCTGTCCGGGTTGTCCGCGTCGTGTTGCGCACCGGCTCGGCCCGGCCTCGGCAGGCCGGTGGCGCTGCCCGCGAAGTCCGAGGGGGGTACGGCGGTCAGAAACGACCATCCTCAACCTCTGCAGCGCCGAGAATATTGTTGGCTGGCATGAGCGTCACCGACCACGCTGCACCGCCACCCGCAGCGTGGATCGGGCTTCGTCGATGAAGTCGCAGATCCCCGCGTTCAGATCGTCGGACACCGTCTACGCCGACGCCGTCGACATCGTCTCTGCCGACTGCGAGACCATCCTGTTTGAATTTTAGCCATGCGGCAGCTCATGACGTGAGTTGGCGAGTGCTCAGGCTGGTTCGGCGGACTGTTGATGATGCGGTCGATCACGGCGAGGGCGTAGCTGGCGATGGCGCGTCGGGCGGCTTCGGCGGTGTGGTGCTGGCTTCTTCGAGGTCACCGAGGACGATGATGTTTCATCGTGGAGGGTGGTGAGGGGGTGGTGTGAGACGATGCGGCGCTCGCCGCCAGTCGTTCCGACGTACCGCGCCCCGAGAACCTCGGGCTGCGCATCGATGTTGGGCCCGGTTTGGGTCACCGCTCGGCTATCGAGCGAGTCACATCCTTGACGGCGCGCCGCAGCGCCGACATAGTCTCAGGGCCCACGGATTCGTGTACGTGCCAGGCCCAGCCGGGTGCTTTTCCCACCCGCTGATACTCCGAGTTGAGTGTCTCTGCTAGCCAGCGTCTGGGGGCGCGGCCTCCGAGGGCGATGATGGTGGGTTCTTGGTGCCCGATCCACGTGCTGAGTCCGCGAAGCCCGCCTGGATATGTGTCGTCGACGTAGCGATCCAGCCCGTTCGTGAACATCTGGTGCCGGGTGGGGTTTGTCTTGCCGGAGAGGACGAGGGGCGTAGGTGCCTCGATGGATTGGATAGTTGCGTTGGACGGCAAGTGTTTAAGGACGGCTTTTACCGAGGCGCGCTGGGTGTCAAGCAAGGGATTGCGATCCGCAATACGAGTAGGTCAGCGTGACCGTGACGGCGGCAATCGCTGCGGTGAGGGTCATTGAGTGGGCTGCTATGGGTGACAGACGCTCGGTGACTTCTTTGACCAATCCTCGCGATGCCGACGGCTGCCATGGGTAGCAGCAGGAAGGCATCCGGCCACCCGTTGAAGCTGCGGGTGGTCCAGGCCAGGCCAACGATGCTCGCTGCTCCGATAGCGGCGACTGGGATGCCGGTCGGGTCGTGCCGCCGCCAGTGTCGATCGATCGCGAGCACAGTGAGGACCGCTAGGGCCACCAACCCCGCCATGAGCACCCACAGGGAGCCGCCATAGGCGTCTTGGAGGAATGACCATTTCTTCGGGAAGTGGGATGTGATCGGGCTGGACTCGGTGTATCTGGTGTGGATCAGCAGGAAGGCATCGATGAACTCCCGGAGTGCGCCTGCCAAGGCGAAGCAAGCGACCGCAACCGCTGCTGGAACGACGCCGCCGACGGCGAACCGCACGAGGGCCCCGATTCGTTCTGGCCGGTTCACGCCGATCAGCACCACCGGCATCATCGCAATCCCGACAAGGAAAGCTGGCTGCCACACCAGCGTGGCGAGGCTGAGAGAGAAGCCAGCGGCAAACCAACGCTGTTTGGTGATCGCTAACAGCATGCAGAGAAGGAACAACACCATGGACGTCTTCTCGCGGGGTCCATTGGATGCGTGATGGAGGAAGCCGCCGAAACTCAGCAATGTTGTGGCCGCAGCAATTCCTGCCAACGATGAGGCGAACAGGTTTCGTGCGACCACGTACATCAAGCACACACAAGCCACCGAAATGGCCATGAAGAGCAACCGGATACCGAAAAGATCGTCGAAGCCCCCGAGGCGTGCGACCGCTACCCCAATCCCCGGAATGACGTATGCCAGCGGACCGGTGCGGCTCAGGATACTGACATAAGGGGGAACCCCCTCTACAGCCTGCTGCCCCGCATAACTGTAGACAGCCAGATCCCGCGAGAGAAAGCCGTCGAATCCGTGCACGGCGTAGACCAGCAGGGCAACCGCGCCGACAACAAGAACAAGAGGGTCAACGCGAAACCGCCATTCAGACGGTTTGAGGGCCGCTCGGCTCACAGTCGACGCCAGAGAGTTCTAGGTGACCGGGGAAGGGCTCGACAACCCGATGATGAGGGTTGCAGCGTGTCGACGCATCGAGTGACTCCTCGCGACGATCAGATAGCGGTGACGCTACTCCCGCCACGAGGCCACGTACAGGCCCAGTTGCGCCTGGTGCGCCACGTCGAGGCCGGTCGACTTCCTGCAGGCCGCCCAAAGCATCACGGCTACGAACACGGTTGCCCGCGCCTACTGTGAGCTGGAAGCCGACGGTCTGATCTCCACTCAGGGACGGCGTGGCACGTTCGTGCGCAGCGAGCTCCTCGATGATGACAGTGACAGTGCGGTCGCGGCGGCGGGCCGGTCGGCGATGAGCTTCACCGAAGCCGCTCGTCGAAGTTGGCCTGTCATTGCCAGAAGCGACTCGGTTGGTCGAGGCGACGTGCCCTCGCACCACCAGCTGACCCAAGGACGCACCCAGCTGACACAGGACGGCCGTGCGTGCCCGCACATGTTGACCGTCCACCGGAGAGCCCGGTCCTTCGCGTGCATGGGCACACGGTAGTGGTGCTCGTCCGGCGCCCTCGAGGCCGTACGAGCGGAGCACGTCACGATGTACCTGGTCGTTGCATACTCGGATGCATGACGGACGAGCCGAGCGCTGACAAGTTCGACCGATGGTATGCAGAGATGGAGCATGCACCGCTCAAGGATGAGATCGAGCAACGGCATCTGGGGCTTCCGTCATACCTGTGCTCGACCAGTCTGCTGACCTGGGAGGGGATCGCCGAGGTGACCGAGGCTCTGCGTCTGTCGCCGAATGATGTGCTGCTGGACGTTGCCTGCGGGCGAGGAGGCTATGGATGGAGGTCGCGCACCGGACTGATGCGCGACTCGTAGGTGTCGACTACTCCAAAGTGGCCATCCGGTTGGCCACGGAGCAGGCGGCTGTGTTGGGCCGGGAGGCGGAGTTCCGGGTCGGCGATCTGACCGCTACCGGCCTCGCGGACGCCTCGGTCGACGCCGTCATGTGTATTGACGCGATCCATTTCGCGCGGCCTCCAACGGCTGCTTACCGTGAGTTGCACCGGGTGCTGAAACCGGGTGGCCGCGCCGTGTTGACGTGTTGGGAGGCCACAGACCCGAACGACGAGTCGGCTCCGCGAGAATTCCGGGAGCTCGACCTGCGCGGCGGCTTGACGGCGGCCGGGTTCAGCCACGTCGCGGTCCTCGAACGCCCCGAGTGGCTGGAGGCAGAGCTCGCGATGTGGGCGGAGGCGCCACTCTCGACCCGGGCGGGGACCCGGCTCTTCGGTCTCTGCATGACGAAGCCGTGGAGGTGTTGCAGAGCGTCGACGCAAGCCGAAGGGTCATCGCCGTGGGCACAGCTCAGGGCTATCGGAGAACTGATCCGATGTACTGCTGCGGAGTGGCTAACTGATATGTCGGCGACTCCCTAAGGCTGGAGAGTGAGATACAGGATCGGGCGTCACACAGTGCTATCGAGTGCCGTTACTCCGTATCGGTCGACGTACTCCGCGCTGGTGATCTTGTCTTCCACGAAGATCCTCGGGTCAACGGGAACGAATCGATCTGCGTTGTCGCAGCAGGCGCGACCAGACCTCGCTGACTGTTGTGCCGAGAGCGCGGTGCTCGGTGCGCCCAAGCGAGTGTTGGTATGCGTTGTTCAGTGGTGTCAGGACGTGCAGCACTCGACGACGGAGGCGGCCTCGGCGTGGTTTACCTCGTAGACGGTGAGCGAGAAGTTGTCGTCCGCATCGGAGCCTGGGAGAGAGGGGCGTGTGCCCGCCCGCCCCAGGTGACGTCGCCGACCCGCGCTCTCAGCGCCACCTTCACCAGTCGAAGGCCCGGTCGACGGCATCACCCTTGACGAAGCGGCACAGCTGCCTGCTTAAATCCGCTGTCGCTGCCTCTGCACCGGTTGCCTCTCTTGTGTTGCCGGACCCATCGTCTTCGCGAGTGAGTTGGTCTTCTTGGGCAGCCTCTGTATCGGGTGATGTCCTCTTCGGTCATGACCAGGTTGAAGGGGGCCACCTCAGCCGCTTCCCTGTGCCGTGTAGGCCGAGAAGGTGGACATCTCGTGGCGAGTCACTGTACCGGAACTGTGCCGTTCTATGGCTCTCAGGTCACCGTTCATTGCCTTTGCCCATATCGATGCCTGCAAAGCGTCGAGTCGGATGCACCTCCAGGGCAGGCAGTTCGTCGATGTTGTTGGTGAGTCGTTCCGAGAGTGCCTTCGTGATCTCGCCGCCGGCCGCGGGCGCCTCGGTTGGCGTAGCCCACTTCTCGAGCGATCTTGGTTGTCTGCCACCTTGCCGCATCAACTCGATCTGCTCGACAGGCTCGCCACGTTGCCAGTGCGGTGGTGGTCATTGCCTCTCCCTACCTCTTTCTTCACCTTGACTGCGCTGTCCAGCCATAGATCCGCACGGCGCCTCGCACCTCAGGTCGGAATCCGATCAGCACTGGTGAAGCTGCTTGGGCCGGAAGGTGTTAGCAACGGCTACCCACCCTCACGCGCAGCAGCCACTACGGCTAGGACGGTGGTGGGGGCTTCCACTTCTCACGTTGCTCTCTCAGGGAGGGCTCACCGTGAGCGTTCGATTCGCCGAGAGTGGCTCTTGGTGCATCGTGACCTCCTGACCTGCATGAACAGTGTGGCCGTGAGGGACGTGACCGGGCCGTGACATCTCACGCGGATCCCTGACGCGAGTGCCGCGCGAGACGGGTCAGCCGCCTTGGGTGTAGGGGCCTCTGAATGGTTCTCCGCCATATGGGCTTGCTCGAGCCGGCCTGTCGTTCCGCTGTGGCGCTTGTCTCCTCGCGACGAGCTATCTTCTCCTCATACTTCGCCAGCCGTCGGCGAGCTGCTCGACGAGGTTGGCGCTATCGTCATTGAACAGGAATTGTGGTGTCTTCCTTCGCGCCGATCCCTCGGAGGCCGCCGTCGGAGCAGGTCGACTTCGTCCGAGGCTTCGTGACGGTGAATCTCCGGCCTGGCGGTCGTGGCGAGAGTGGGAAACTGGTGCAAACGCGCTGTTCGACCGCGCTGCGGCTGAGTATCGGCCTGCCGGGTCCGGACGCCTCAACGAACTGGAGAGACACCGCCGCTTCGCTCGCGATCGCCTCCGGGGGCAGACATCCTCACCCTCGAAGAGGACGCTGGGTCATGCCGGAGTGCCTCGCCATGACGCTCGACACCGATATGGCCACCTGGATGGGTGACGAGTCGCGACATGGTCGCCGACGGACTGGACCAGCACATGCCGCCGTTGTGCCCGAGTGCGCCCCGATGCGAGGACACACGGATTACGCAGCGTGACAAGGCTGTCTGACCTGGGCTTATCCTTGCGCGCCCGGCAGGATTCGAACCTGCGACCGACGGATTAGAAATCCGTTGCTCTATCCAGCTGAGCTACGAGCGCCTGCGTTTGAACTCCAGGTCAGGGGCCATATTGGGTTACTTCATCCCGACGACGTTGCCGCCGCTGTCCGCAGATTGTCCGCAAGTTGTCCGCAAAAACTCGGCGCGGGCGATGTCCAGACGTTCGGCGACGGTGTCGAGGTCGTCATCGTACAAGTGGCCGTAGCGGTCCCAGGTCATCGTGGCCAGGCGTGCCCCATCATCGTCTGCACGACCTTGATGTTTGCCCCGGACGCGATGGATAGGGACGCCTGCCGCCGTGTGGCGTAGCTCGTGCGGGACTAGACCACCGAGGCCGAGCCGCCTGGGCTGCCGTGTCGAAGTAGCCGCGTCGGAAGTTGCTGCTGCGCAGATAACCGCCGCGTGGGGCGGGGAAGACCAAGGCATGAGGCGGCATTCCAGCGATGTGTTCCGCCAGTTCGTCACGGAGAAAACGTGAGACGGGAACCTCTCGGCGTCTGCCGGACTTGTCGTCCCCAGGCCCAGCGTCCCGGCGATGTCCACGATCGAGGCGTCCACCAGCAGCCGTGAGCGCACAGGTCGCACTTCTCGACCGTGAGCGCCACTGCCTCCCCCCATCGAAGCCCGCAGTAGCCGAGGAGAGCACGAAGAGCCGACAGTCCCCCGACGCGTCGGCGAGTTCGCTTCGAGCCTGCCCCATCGCGAGATACCTGCGCTTGTTTCGGGTCCGGGGAGACCAACCCATGGGCGGGACAGACTGCGAGGTTGCGGGCCTTCACAGCCGTGTCCAGGATGCCTTTGAGGCACGAGATACGCCTGTCCGTGCCGCGAGGCGGACAGCCCGCCTGCCGTCACTCGACACCCACGCCTCGATGTCGGCGGTCGTAATCGTGGCGACCTGGACGCCGCGCCAGCGGGGTACCCACTACCTACGCCCAACAGAACCGCTTGGGACAGGAATCAACCTCGACGACCTAACGACACTTATCGCGCGTGTGACACCGACGCTTGTCGTGATCGACGGCATCACCGAGGCAATGACGTTGCACAGCCTCAACCCGCTCGGACAACAAGGACGCGGCCGCGTTCGGGCGACATCGTCCCGCGTCGCGCGCGGCCCTCGGGCCAGCAGGCCTGTGCCTGGACCACGTAACCAAGGACAGGGAAGGACGCGGACGTTATGCGCTCGGCGGGGTACACAAACTCAACGGCCTAGACGGCGCCGCCTACACCTCCTCGACAACCGCGCACCGTTCGGCATCGGGCTGACCGGCTCGATCTACAGTCAAGATCGCCAAGGACAGACCGGGCCAGCTACGCAAGCACGGCCTTCCCTCGAGTGGCGGGAGGCATTGGTCGGCGACCTGATCCTGACCAGCCATGCCGACGAGTTCGCAGAGGTCATCGATCGATGCCGCCGGCCGAACGCGACGACGACTAGCGCCCAACCATCCCCATGGCCGCATCGCCGCGAAGTCTCCAGGAGCACGGCGAACTGTCAGGCAAGAAGATCGAGACGCTCGTCCGAGGCAAGGCCGCAACGATACGCAGCGCGCTTGCATGGCTGCAGATCGACGGACACGTCACCGACTCGACACCCCACCGACTACTCACGCCATATCCGCCTGAGAGCGATTCATCATGACCACCCCTCCCCTCGTCCCTACCTCGTCCCGCGTCGTCCCAGACGCCCCCGTCTCGGCCTTCGTCCCCTCGTCCCTCTCTATAGACGAGGGACGAGGGACGCGCCCCCGACGGGACGAAAGATGAACCGTCTGAGGTCTCCGCTCGTCCCGCTGGAAAGACGTGGCGAGACACCGAAGCCCACCGTGGCCGCGAACTGACCCCGCCTCCTGACCAGCTCTACTGGCTACATCGAATTGCGGCGGCTGAGCGCCGGGGCATCCCGCAGCCCGTACGAACAGGCAAGGGCAGATCCACGCCCTTCGGCAGCGTATTTGACCTGACCGAGTTCCAGCGAAATCAATCCCCCGCCGCCCCCGTAGCGGTGTTCTAACAGCAACAGGAGCGTCACCATGGCGACCCGAAAGACCAACAAGAGCGCGGCTGCCTCTATCCGAGTCCACGCGAACGAATTTCAGACGCGCTTACCTAACCGGCTTGATGCCTGGGCGAAGCCGGCGAAACGTCGACGTCGGCCCGGACTGGAAAGGTGAAGCCAGCGTCTCGATCGCGGACGCGGCGCGGATCTTTGCGGAGGACGCAGCCTCGCATCAGGCGCACATAGCCGGACTGGCTGCAAAGAAGCCCAGGAGCAAGCCGACGAAGCCGAACGGCAGGCCAAGGAGCGACGGATCTGGCGGGACGCCTACGACCGGGCGAAGCGGGCCGGCAAAGGAGACGCAGCCAGCCACGCCGACGCCGTAGAGGCAGTGCAACGAGCCCGGGGCGGCATCGTCGACCGCCGCGAGTGGCGTCGTCCGATGACCGGCGACGCGGAGTTGGCAGCCGGCGAACGCACTCTCGGCATGTACTCCTCGAATGGGACACACCGCCACCGGGCCCCGCTCCGAAGCACGCGCCCGCTGGGTAGTCGACAACGTCACTGCGATGGAGAAGAACCCAGTGCGGAAGACGGCCGCCTTCGACAAGGCCGAACGTCAGCGGCTGGCCCGGATGCGAGCCGAGTATGCCTGCCGCCTCGAGCGCGGCTGACCCACATGCACCCCTGCCGCGGAAGGTTGGGGACGACCTACCCGCCGCAGGGGCTCGACCACCACGGCGAAGCAGAATCACATCACCGTGAAGAACTCGTGCAGCACCCGCTTGGATCGAACTCAGCCGACGAGTCATCGCCGAGGAACCAGAGTGCTGGCTTCGACTGCCCGGCTGCACAGGCGAGTCCACGACCACAGACCATGTAATCACAGCGCAAGACCGCCCCGACCTACGCATGAGCAGAGCGAACTCCATGGAGCATGCCGCGACTGCAACCTGCAACGCTGGACCTTCCCCCCGAACACATCGACCTGCTGCGCGAGCCAGCGATGCTGCCAGGTGTCGCCGAGTTCTCCGCACGACGACAGTCCGCGTGTTTTTTTGAAATGCGACACCCCTCGGAAGCTACGAGCTCCGGTCGTACTTCTCCGTCCTCCGTTTCCACAGGCAGGCCACGAAGAACCGAAACGGAGTGCCTGATCACCGCGCTTGCCGAGGCGTCCACAGGCACCGCCGAGCGGCCGCTCTCCGTTTGGAAGCCTTCGAGCCCCGACTGCTCGAGTGACGAGGTGCCGGGCTTTGCAGAACTTTGGGCGATTCACCAGGTTGGCGCGGGGACCCGGTGCCTCTGGGCCAACGGGGCCCCTCCGGACAGTTGGCGAGGTGGCAGGGACACGTTCTCGGGTATCGCGTCCATGCCGGGGCTGGCTGTGTCGATGGTCGTTGGTCGTCGAATCGCTTGGATCTTACGGGGCAATCGTCAGCGGTCTACGGTAAACCTGGGCCGAGATCGAACCCGGACAACACACTCTTGGTGCTCATGGCAGGCTTCACCCATGACCGACACTCCCGCAGTAGGCGAACTAAAGGCGCGTTGGCTCGAAGCGGAGGCCGCCTACAAGTCAACGGTCGACCACTACTTCACCGCTGACGACCCGTACCGGGAACCGGATGGGGAGGAGCGCCGGAGTCCACATCGCCAGCCTCACCATGATGACCCGACTGCGCACCGAGGCCGAAGCTCGCACAGGACGCCTACGCCCGGGCCGTGGTCGAAGGTAGGGACAACGGTCGCACCGCCAATCCGGCCATTGGGTAGCTGAGGTCCTTGCGGGTGGCCGCTTGCGCGCTTCGGCTGCGTCGTTGCGGTCGTTAGAGGCTTCCAGTCGGTCGACGGCTGCGGCGACGCGGTCCTGTGCAAAGCGGCCTCACGGACTTGGGCGTGGGGGCTGTCGTTCGCGCTCTGCTAATGGTTTTCCTCGGAGGCCTCGCGGTCCTTGTTGGTGTGCACTCGGTCGCCTTGGGCGAGGGTTCGTTTGTTGGATGCTCTCGCGTCGGCAACGGGGCCGGTGGAGCGTGCTCGCCCGGCTTCTCGGTCGTGTCTGGTCCGCCGCGTGGTCGCGAGCCTCAGCCATCTCGTCGCGTAGCTCTGCGGTGGCCAGGATGTTGTCGACGTCTTGTTCTCGATACCCACTTGCGATGTCGCGGGCGTCGGCCAGGGTGTCGCGCGCGTCGGCGATGCGGTCTCGCTGGTGGGCGGTTTGCGTCGCGCTCGGCTGCCCGGTCGTCGTTGGGACCTTGCTCGTTCATCGCCACGCACCTTGCCATAGAAAGACTTCGTCGATGCGGCTAGGTGTGAGGCGGTCGGCGCTGAGTGTTGCGGCGATGATGAGCTCGACCAGGAGGTCCATCTCCTCGAGCAGCACGTCGTCGTCGAACGGGAGAGTCGTAGTGGGCGAGTGACCGTTTGTGGAATCGAACATCTGAGATCGACCCTTCATACGCGGCGCTGACGGACGTGAAGCCAGAATGGCTGCCTTGGGTCTGCCGGTCAGCGGGACGGACGCCCGCGATGTGCAACGCGGGTACCGGCGTGGATCGAGGGACCTTCATTCGCTGAAGTATCGCGATTCGCCACTCACATTGTCACTCGCTGCGGCTGCGGTCAACCAGCACCCGGGAACCTGTCGACGCGAGCGCAGAAACCAGCTCTGCGGCCGGGAGGGGCGCGGGGACTCGGCGCCTCTCGGCCACCATTCCGCTCGGGTAGGTCGGCCAACCCGGCAAGGACAGCACTCGGGTCTTGAACGGTCCCTGCCTTGAACCTGGCAGCCGTCCGGACGACGACCAGGCCTTACGAGGGATAGTACCGAGTTCGAGCATGCCGGACTAGTTGCTGCGCCCAGCCTCTATGGCGACCCCGACCCCCCCAAGCAGGGGAGCCGTAGGGCCGGGGTCTACACGCGGGGCGGCGTCTCCAACCTTGGCCCCGCGGGCAGAGTCTGACGCGATCGCTTGTACAAGGCAATGGGCACGGAGCCGACGCCGCAACAAACCTGGGTGGCGGATTGTGATCAACGGGCTCACATTGGAGGCGGCCCCCGCCGCCGGACGCACGAAACCGAAGGCAGGGGCCGCTAAGCCAACTAGAAGCCAACATTTGGGCTGTAGTTGTGGAACCCAACAACAGTGTCCAGACGGCTGGTCGGCGAGCAACCGAACGGGGGATGCATCGGTCTCGCTTTCGCTGCAACCCGCGCTGCCAGCAACATCTGGCGACCTCGCCGAGCGTCTCGATGCGAACCAGACCCCGTGTGCTGGACTGGGAACCGAATCTCACGGTCGCTGTGGCTGCGTCCAGCGGGGTCGAGGGCGGTCCCTGGGATTGACGGCGCGTGCCTCCCCCAGGGACCGCCCGATGCCAGAAGGCTTCGTGAACCAGCCGCACCGACAGTTAGGACAGCCTCTGCGGCGTCGACCTTCGCTTGCACCTCGGCCAGATCGGGATGGTCCAGACATGCGGGCCGGCTATGACGAACCCCGACCTCGGATTGGGACCGATGGGCCGGGGTCCGCGAGCGGGGCCTCTCGGTTTGCTCCGCGAGCCGAGTCTGACGTGATAGCTCAGAGAAGGCAATGAGCAAATCCAAGGGAGGCGGGCTCTCCCAATCACGGCTACTCTGGGTGAAGCCGTCGTGACAGTACCTCGGAGCCTGCTGGTCACGCGAAGAGGTTTCGGGAGAGACTTCATGGGCGATCGCCTTGGCGATGTGGAGCGCGAGGAACTACTGCGCGAGCAGAACCTGCTGATGCAGGTCGTCACTGCCGCCGCTGTGAGTTCTGCTCGCCTGCCCCTCACCCAGATAGACACAGCGTTAGGGGTTCATCCCTGGGCGGTCGCAGTGATAGGGCTGGGATACCCCCAGCCAGTAGCCGGGACATCCCTCCTGGCCCCTTCGTTCCGATTCCCATTGAGGCGGTCGACGAATCACGGTCCGATCCTCGAGCCCGGGCGAGCGCAACCCGCTCTGGGTCGCAAGAGCCTGGGGCTGAGTCGCTGGCCGAGGACCCCGACGAGGCACGCAGCTGGACCACCGACCCCGACGGATGGGATGACCTCGCCGAGACAGACCGGCTTCTGACAGGCAAAGGATTGTCCACCGTCGTCAGCCACTCGCCCGACGATGAGAGAGTTGCGTACTGCGTTCTTTGTCGATCTCGAAGCCATAGACGTCTTCGACGAAGACACGGACGCCGTGGCCGTCACCAGCGTCGACGCTGGTGCCCGCGGTCATCATGACCCTGGTGCAGACTACCCGACCAGACATGGCGCGTCGACAGCGTCGGCCCGGAATACGGCAAACCTCAGCTACCACTGGCCGTAGAACCGGCCGCACCTCGCACGAGTCGCACCCAGCGCAGCCGCTGTCATCCCAATGGCGATCGACCATCTGCACGTAAGCCCGCCAGCCGTCACCCTCGCGTCGCCAAGCCTCGAGCCTGCCGGGGCGCGCGACGTAGTACCTCCACTCGTGAGCGTTGCGGGCGTTCGCATGTTCGGAGTACCCATGAGCCCCACCAAATGGCCCGATCGCGTCATGGCGTGACTACCTCACCTCCTCATACGCTGGGTCGTGGAACCGTCGTGACCCCCCAGACCTCGGGCGTGCTGGTTGCGCAAGCGAAGGCGGGGATCTCGCCCGCGCGACCGCCCGAACGACTCTGTGGCGAGACGAGATTATGCTCGGGGAGATGGAGCTGCTCGGTGAAGTCATCGCCGCTGCGACCGTGAGCCCGGGTCGCCTCACTTGGGCCACATTCATGAGCTGCTTGGTGTCGTCGCGGCGGATGGTGCCGGCCGTACCCGATCGACGTTTTTGCGGCCACACATGCGGTTCTCGTCGTCGTCGGGAACCGGCATCGGGTTGATGACCGGGTGTCTGGGAGACCGAGCCGCTGGGAGACCGAGCCCTGTGGTCATCACCCGACGACCAGCTGGCCGAGTCCAGTGAGCGGACCCGGCGGCTCAGGAGACGGGCTGGCGGGGCTCACAGCGTCTATGGCAGACACCTGCACCGCAGGGGGACCAGGGGGCCGGGGTCCGCAGCAGGGGAGGTCGGAGTTTCCCCCGCGAGCTCAGTCTGACCTGATGGCTCATACATCGCAATGAGCACAAAGCGATGGCCACGTCCACCGTGGGTGGTGGCATCAAGACGTTGGGGGAATCCTTCCGAGAGGTTCTCCTCGTCGTGACCGTCATCGGGTGATGACCAGTTGTCCGGGAGACCGAGCCCAGCTTGGTCATCACCCGACGACCAGATGGCCGAGTCCAGTCCGGGCGAGGGTGTCAGCCGCCGACCAGCCAGCAAGCGGTTGGGGAGGGCTAAACTCTAACGCGCGCGCTACGTTACTCCCGGTAAAAAGCGTAAGATCTATTTCTTGTGGATTGGGGTTAATTAGTGCAACTTGAAGCGGCACCGTGTTCCGGCAATGTCCCAGGAAGGCGCGGGGACTCGGCGCCTCTGGGCCAACCCGCACCCCTACGGACAGTTGGCCAGGCGGCTGGGACGCGCTCTCGATATCGCATCCATGCCTGGGCTCGTCCGTACCTGCGCAAGGTTGGTCGGCGAGCCCGCCAGTATCTTACGGACGCCGCTGGGCTGCGTCTAGGTCAAACCTGGGCAAGGTCGTGATTCCGGTCAGCCATAGTGGGCACACAAAGAGACAACGACCCCGCTCAGGGGCAGGGAGCGGGGTCGTAGGAGGCTCGTATGGCTGGGACGTTACGCGGTCAGATGGTCGAGCGTATCCCGGAGGGGAGCCACCTGACGAGGACACATCTCGGCGGCGTCGGCGTTGAGCACCAACTTCTTGCCGACTCAGCGGCGCTCCGATCGGCTCGCCGATGCCAGGCGACATCCTCTGGGCTGTCCGCAGCTTGTCCGCAAGATGTTGAGAAACAGTGGTCAACGCTGCCAAGCAGCGAGTAGGCAAAACGCCGGGTCAAGGCCAGGTTTCGCGTGAACCGGCAGGTCAGCGATTCGGGCTTGTAACG
>CAWFFZ010000013.1:0-193137 GCA_963815295.1 uncultured Actinomycetota bacterium | reverse complement strand
ATGCGCCTCAGGTGGCGTCCCTATGCGTCGCATGGTCGTCGAGGACGGGTCACGGCGAACAGTGCCCTTTGGTACTACAACCCACGTGTGGCAGGCGATGGACCTCGAAGTGGATCCGCTCGGCAGCCACGAGCTGGTTCAGCCACGACACGTTGACGCCGACCGCGGCTGAGCGGGGTCGCGGTCGTAGAGACGCTGCAGCGCATGGGGTAGAGATGCCTTCCCCGATCAGTCTACACGCGACAGCCCGGGCCAGCGTCCTTGACGCGGAGAGGACCCATCACGATCAGAGCCTTACCGTGCCGTTGATTGGCTCGCGGGCGGTGGCAGTCTTAGGGTCGCGGCGAGGTCGGCGGCGACCGCGGCGAGGTCACGCGCCACGTTGGCTGCGCCGGATCCGGCCAGGTTTCGGATCTGTTCTCGAGCCAGTCGGACCCCATCGCGTAGTGCGATTGCGCGAGCCCTGCCCGCATCGTCACGCGCAGACGCCGCCAGTGCGGTGAGGCGATCCTCAACGGCGGCCACCCGAGCCTCTCCGACGCCCAGCCGCCACTCACCGCCGTCGCCGAGCCGGCTTGTTGGAGCGTGGGCAGCAACGTCTGAACGAACCAGCCAACTTCCTGTTCGGCGGCGGCGAGTTCGGCCCGCCAGGCCCGGCGGCGGCTCGCGGCCACCAGCAGTGGGATCGCCACCGCCAACGCGACGACGAGTGCACCCAACAGCCACCACACCCACGGCGGCGTACTGCTCGAGTCCGACGAAGCAGCCTCCCCCGGGGGCGAGGACGTCGGTCCAGGCGACGGCGTCTCCGCTTCTGTCGGCGTCTGCGTCGCTGTCTGCCTCTCGTCTGCGTCTCTGTCGCCGTCTCCGCGTCTCTGTCTGCGTCTGTGTCTCCGCCTCTGTCTGCGTCTCTGTCTCCGTCTCTGTCTGCGTCCTGTCTCCGTCTCTGTCTCCGCCTCTGTCTCCGCCTCTGTCTCCGCCTCTGTCGGTGTTTCAGCCGACGTCGCAGACCTGGTCGGCAGTGTGCGGGTTGGGCTGGGAACGCTCAGCGTGATGCTGGGTTCGTCCGTCCCGGTCCGTGACGGCAGCACTGGTCCGGTCTCCGACCCGTCGCCACCGACACCACCACACGCGGCGAGAAGGAGCGCCGCTGCGGCCAGACCGGCGCGGCGCAAGACCCGAGACCCCCGTGTCTCAGCGCCCGTCGCACCAGATGCCGTGATCACCGTGTCCCGCCTGTCGAATGACCTCACTCCGATGCACCGTGGGAGTACCGGTCGTGCCGCGACAACCCCGGGGGGCGGGTGAATCTCGACTACCCGAAGCCTAAGGCTGGGGAACGAACACTGCCAGGATTAGGCTTGCCATCGTGGGTCCCAGCACAACGAGGGTGGGTAGACCGCCAGTCGCCACGAGTGCCGGCGATGACTGAGCGACGCGACACCTACAAGGCGCTCGACCTCGCGCTGCGCATTGGCGAGATCTTGCTGTCGTCAGGTGCCGGCGCGCCGATGTGACGGCGACGATGCTCGCTGTCACATCAGCATGCGGGTGACCCAGGTGACCGCCGATGTCACGTACGTCGACCTTGCCCTGCGTCACCAGCCGAGCGCGGAAGAGCCGGGTCCATCCAGGTCCGGCGCGTCTCCCGACGTGCGGTCGACTACGACCAGCTCATCGAAGTCGATCGTCTGGTCGCTGACCTTGTCGACGGGAAGGTCGGCCTTGACGAGGCACGCGACCAGGTCGCTCGCCTCATCACTAGGGGACACAGCCGAAGGCCATGGGTGGTGACCCTGCCTTGGGCGTGATGGGGATCGGCATCGCCTTGACGCTCGGCGGCAGCCCAGTCGTTTGCACCCTCGCGTTCCTCGCCGCTTGCGCGATCGACCGCACTCAGCGGCTCATGTCGCGATGGCAGGTCCCGGGCTTCTACCAGCAGGTCGCCGGAGGGCTCGTAGCCACCCTCATCGCCATGACGGCGGCCGCCTCCGACCTCCAGGTCAACCCGTCGAGAGTCGTCACGGCCGGCATCGTCATGCTGTTGGCCGAATCGGCGTGGTCGGAGCGACCCAGGACGCGATCCTCGGCTTTCCCGTGACCGCGACCGCTCGCCTGATGGAGGCCCTCCTTGCGACGACAGGGATCATCGGCGGCGTCAGCGCAGGCCTGGCCCTAGAGGGCTGCTCGACGTCGAAATCGAGAATTTCAACCCGGTGCGATCGGTCTCGCGGACGCAAGCGTCATGGTCGTCGGTGCATCACTCGCGGCAGCGGCATTCGGGTACGCATCCTTCGCGCCCGGACGAGCGCTGGCAGCGACAGCCCTGGTTGCTGCAATCGCCCAAGCAACCTCGGTGGCAGTCGCCTCGACCGGTCTAGGAAAGACATGGGGCGCCGCAGTCGCCGCGATAGCAATCGGCGCCATGAGCCTTGCTGTATCCGGCAGGATTCGAGTTCCACCGCTCGTCATCGTCGTTCCAGCTGTCGTCCCACTCCTGCCCGGACTCGCCATCTACCGAGGCCTGGCACTGCTCAGCGAAGGCCGCGGCGGCGTCACCCAGCTGGCGGTCGCGGCAGCGACGGCGATCGCGTTGGCCGCCGGAGTAATCCTCGGTCAATACCTGTCGCATCCGGTCATCCGTGAGGCGCACCGGCTCGAGTCCCGGTTGTCGGGACCCCGATTGGTAGGGTCCTGGCTGACACGCAACCGCAAGTGAGACGGCGGGCTACTCGTCAACGGGTCGCTGGTAAATCACCCAGAGCGGGTGAAGGCCGCCGGTGGCCTTCGCCCTTACCGTAGGGTTCGGAACGGCCCTAGCTCCGGCCGGTGACGGGAAAGGAGGCCGGATGAGTGACTTGGCTCAGCTGAGCAGCCCGGCGCATCGGGTGCTCGCGGCCACCTGCATCTCGACGCTGGTGGTAGACGCGAACACCTCGGCCGTCAGCATCCTGCTGCCCGCCATCTCGGAAGACACCGGCACGTCGTTGACCAGATCAGGGAGCCCCCGATGAGCACGATCGACCCGCCGGCCCCGGTTCCGTTCACCAGCGACGACTATGCGGCACGGACACGCCGCGCCGTAGCCGACGCCACCCGGGCCGGATTGGACGGGCTCCTGGTCATGCCCGGACCCGAGCTGGTGTGGCTCACCGGCTACCGGCCCACGGCGATCACCGAGCGGCTGACCGTGCTCGTGCTTGCCCCCGACCGCGAGCCGACACTGGTGGTGCCGACCCTGGAACGGCCCGACGCCGAAAGCGCCATCGGGGCGCCCAGCCTGACGATAGTGGACTGGGCCGACGGTGAGGACCCGTTCGCGAGGGCGGGCGCCTTGGTGCGAGCGGAGGGAACGATGGGGATCTCCGACTCCGCCTGGGCGATGCACCTGCTCGGCCTGCAGGACGCTGTGCCCGGCAGCTCGTACCGGTCGTTGACGCAGAGCCTGCCGATGCTCCGGGCGGTCAAGGACGCCGCCGAGCTGGCCCGGCTGGAGGCGGCGGGCGCCGCCGCGGATGCGACGTACGAGCAGATCCTGGGTCCGGTTCGCCGGCCGGAAGGAGACCGATGTCGCTGCCGACCTGGCGCGGCTGCTGCGGGAGTTCGGCCACGAGCAGGTCGACTTCACCGTGGTCGGCTCCGGCCCGAACGGCGCCAACCCGCACCACGAGGCGGGCGACCGCATTATCGAGGTCGGCGACGCGATCGTCCTCGACTTCGGTGGGCTGATGTACGGCTACGGCTCCGACACGAGCCGCACGGTGTGCGTCGGCGAGCCGTCCACCGAGGTCCGCGAGGTGCACGAGATCGTCCGGCTGGCGCAGCAAGCGGGCGTCGAGGCGGTCCGGCCGGGCATCGCCTGCCAGGAGATCGACCGGGCGGCCCGCGCGGTGATCACGGACGCGGGGTACGGCGAGCAGTTCATCCACCGCACCGGTCACGGCATCGGCACCACGACCCACGAGCCGCCGTACATGATCGAGGGCGAGGAACAGCCGCTGGTGCCGGGGATGTGCTTCTCCGTCGAGCCGGGCATCTACCTCGCCGGACGGTTCGGGTCCGCATCGAGGACATCGTCACGGTCACCGAGACCGGGGGTCAGCGGTTCAACACCACGGCCCGCGACCTCCAGGTCGTCGAATAGACAGTGCCCTCACCCGCCAGGGGTGAGCCCGCGGCCGGGCGCCATTCCTAAATTCGATCCAACGGGTCAACTCACGAGCCGAAGCCCTGGAGGTCCAGATGGTCATGCACGCGTCCCACTCGAGCAATGCCATGAGTGCCGCCGACGTACCGGCCGGCGACGCCGGGTCGATTCCCGCCGCACGCACCCGCGTGACCAACACCCAGTGGATCTCCTGGGTCGCCCTGGCGATGATGACCACCAGCTCGGTCGCCAGCCTTCGGGCGGCACCGACCATGGCCGTCTACGGCCTGGCGTGCGTGTTCCTCTACCTCCTCCCCGCGCTCGTCTTCCTGCTGCCGACCTCGCTGGTGTCCGCGGAGCTGGCGTCGGGCTGGGAGGGCGGCATCTACAAGTGGGTGTCGGAGGGCATCTCCAAGCCCATGGGCTTCCTGGCGGTGTGGTGCCAGTTCGCGATGACGATCTTCTACTATCCGAGCCTGCTGGGGTTCGTGGCGAGCACCCTCGCCTATGTGTTCAACCCTGAGCTGGCCAGCAGCGGCGTGTGGACCGCGGCGTCATCATCGTCGTCTACTGGTCCGGTGTCTGGGTCTCCTCGCGGGGCACCAAGGGCGTGGCCGGCCTGGCCAGCGGCGGTCTCATCATCGGCACCCTCGATCCCGGGCGTCGTCCTGGTCCTGCTCGGCA
The DNA here is from genome assembly GCA_963815295.1 of uncultured Actinomycetota bacterium. Taxonomy (GTDB): domain Bacteria; phylum Actinomycetota; class Actinomycetes; order Propionibacteriales; family Nocardioidaceae; genus JACDHG01. The sequence continues at coordinate 188,306 of CAWFFZ010000013.1, read as the reverse complement.
TGGTCTTCCTCGGGCAGGGCAACGAGTCCGCGGCGCCGATGACCTCCGACAACCTGCTGCCGGCCTGGGCCGGGCTCTCCAGCCTCGTGCTCATCGTCAACAACTTCCTCTCCTACTCCGGCATGGAGATGAACGCGGTCCACGTCTCGTCGCTGAAGAACCCCGGCAAGGAGTTCCCGAAGTCGATGTTCCTGGCCATGGGCCTGGTCCTGGCGATCTTCATCCTGCCGGCGCTGGCGATCAGCTGGATCGTGCCCGCCGAGGAGCTGTCCCTCACCGCCGGCGTGATGCAGGCCTTCGACGCCGTGTTCGCCAACTTCGGCTGGCAGTGGCTGACCCCGATCGTCGGGATCATGCTGGTCACCGCCTCCCTGGGCGGCATGCTCACCTGGCTGGCCGGACCCTCCAAGGGCCTGCTGCTGATCTCCCGCCAGGAGGGGTACCTGCCGCCGTTCCTGCAGCGTCTGAACAAGAACGGCGTCCAGCAGAACATCCTCGTCGTCCAGGGCGCGATCACCACCGTCATCGGCCTCGCCTACGCCTTGATCCCGGATGTCTCCAGCGCCTACTGGATCTTCTCCGTCATCACCACGCAGGTCTACCTGATCATGTACCTGCTGATGTTCGTGGCGGCGATCCAGCTGCGCCGCAAGCATCCGGACCACCCACGGGGCTATCGCGCACCCATGCTCATCGGGATGTGCGGCGTCGGCTTCGCGGCCTCGCTGGCCGCCCTGTTGGTCGGGTTCATCCCGCCGTCGCAGTTCGCCTCCGGTAACTCCGGGCATCTACTTCCTGATCGTCGGCGGCGGCGCCCTGGGCCTCGGCCTGCTGGTGCCCTACCTGTTCTACCGCTTCCGCAAGCCCTCCTGGAAGCAGCCCGAGCCGGAGGAGGTGACCCCGTCATGACCACACCGATGGAGACGCCAGACCCCGCGCGAACGCTCGTGGATCTACATCACCGCTTGCATCGTCCTCGGCGTCATGGTCCTGGGCGCGCTGTTCGTCTTCAGATCCGCGCGGGAGACCGCGAGGCGCAGGAGAAGGCCGACGAGCTGATTGCTGCGCTCGAGGACGCAGGCGCCCGCACGCCTGACAGGGACCAGATCGTTCGCGTGCTCGGGGACGACGGTGGCGCCACCTGCGACAACCCGAACGACGCCCTGAGTCGGGCCATCCTGCACTCGCAGCTCGCGAACGGGGCCACCGGACCCGGCGCCGCGCCCGGTCATCGCGGACAGCCGTGTCTTCAAGGGCCAGCTGCTGATCATCGAGATCTACTGCCCCGACGAGCTGGATGACTTCAAGGAGTTCGTCGACGACCTCAAGACCGACGACGTCGCGAGCGACTGAGCCATGGACCTGCGAGCGCGCATCACCGAGCTGATGCCGGAAGCGCGAGAAGAGCTCGCCGAGCTGGTCGCCCTGCGATCGGTGGCGGACCCACGCCAGTTCCCCGCCGAGGAGTGCGAGCGAGCGGCCCACTGGGTGCTCGAGAAGTTCGCAGACCTCGGGTTCTCCGACGCCCACCTGGAGGAGACCGCCGGACGGCAGCATGGCCGTCGTCGGGTCCGCGGCCGTGCTCGCACCCGGAGGCGCCCACGGTCCTGCTGTACGCCCACTACGACGTGCAACCACCCCTCGACGACGCCGCATGGGAGACACCGCCGTTCGAACTCACCGAGAAGGACGGGCGCTGGTACGGCCGCGGGACAGCCGACTGCAAAGGCAACATCCTCATGCACCTCACCGCGCTCCGCGCCCTAGGCGAGGACGCGCCGGTAAACCTGAAACTGGTCGTGGAAGGATCCGAGGAGCAGGGCACCGGGGGCCTGGAGTCCTTCGTCGTCGACAATGCCGACCTGCTCCGCGCGGACACGATCCTAGTCTGCGACACCGGAAACGCGGCCGTCGGTCAACCGGCCGCAACCGTCAGCCTGCGCGGCATGGTGAACGTGGTCGTCACGGTCGAGGCGCTGGCCTCCGAGCTGCACTCCGGCATGTTCGGCGGCGCCGCCCCGGACGCCCTCGCAGCCCTGGTCGCGATGCTGGCCAGCCTGCGCGACGCCAGCCGGCAACACCACCATCGAGGGGCTCGACAACACCCGCCGCTGGGAAGGCCAGCCGTACCCGAGCGAGCAGTTCCTCGGCGACGCCGGGCTGCTGGACGGAGTACAGCTCCTGGGTGACGGTGCGGTGTCGGACATGCTGTGGGCCCGGCCGGCCCTCACCATCCTGGGCATCGACTGCCCGCCGGTCGTCGGCTCCGCCGCGGCCTTAGTGCCGAAGGCAGCCGCACGTCTGAACCTGCGCATCCCGCCAGGGATGCCTCCCGAGGTCGCCGAGCCAGCCCTGGTGACGCACCTCCAGGCCGCAGCGCCGTGGGGGGTGCACGTCACTGTGGAGATCGAGGCCACCGGCTCCCCCTTCGAGGCCGCCACCGACGGCCCCGCCTACCGTGCCATGGCCGCCGCCATGCAGGAGACCTACGGCACGCCGATGGCGCACCTTGGACAGGGTGGGTCGATCCCGCTGTGCAATGTATTCACCGACACCTATCCCGACGCCGAAATCATCCTGATGGGTGTCGAGGAACCCCTGGCGCTGATCCACGCCCCGAACGAGAGCGTCGACCCCACCGAGATCTCTTCGATGGCGCTCGCCGAGGCCCTGTTCCTCCAGCGCTACGTCCTCCAGGGACCGTGACTGGGCCCCACGGACATGACGGAACGATGTGACGTCTAGGAGACCCTCCACCGTTCAGCTATCGGCGCGGTGTCGGCACTGCTGCGCCTCATGATCTGCACGCCGCGACGGGGGGTCCGAGATCAGCGCCCGGTTCACGTCTCCGTGATCGGCGAGAACTCTGTCCGGCACGGATGTCAGTTCCTACTCGATCGGTGAACCAAGAAGCAGGGGGGCCGAGACGAGGTGGTCGACGTACCCCGAGGACCTGCCAGCTGTGCTCGCAGCCGCCGGATTGAATCGCCGGTGCAGTAGGCCCAGTGCGAGTGATCGAGGCGCATCATCGTCATGCTCGCGCAGGAGCTGAAGAAGAGCTGACCCCGGGTTGATCTCATCGGACAACCCTGCAGGGCACGGCGGGCACCTGGACGATGTGGCAACGATGCGTCACTGCGCCCGCGTTTCCGTGCAATGGTGGCGACGGCGATGTCCCTCAGGTTTCCCTGACGTGCCGAAGTGCGCGCATAGCTGGGAGACGCTGACGGCCCCTGGCTAGGTTGCGGAGGTAGCAGGCGCGGGCGCGCGCAACGCGAAGCCGATCAGGGTCAGGACGATTCCGAGGACGAACGCCATGCCTGAGACGCCGAAGGCGACGACCGAGGTGAACAGCGAGGCCTGCAGGAACGCGGAGTCCATCGCGGTCGCGCGGTTCGGGTCTTCCCGGTCGAGTTCGGCGTAGGTCCTTCCGCCGGTGATGTCCTTTGTGTGGTGGTCGATGATGTCCGCCTGGCAGTACGCCGAGATCGGGCCGTTCACGTCGTCGCCTGCGGCACAGTTGGCGTCGTCGGCAACCGTGATCTTCTGGTCTGCCAGAGTGGTGGAGACGACTGCCCAGGTGACGACCCCGGCGATCGCCATGATGATGCCGACCACGATGGCCGTGATTGCCGCCATTTTGCGCATGTCACGTGCTCCCTCCGTTAACCCCAGTTCGACCGCGTTGACGCCTACATTTCGGACGCAACCGTGGCAACGAGCCTACCGGCCGTACAGAGTCCCGTCTCCCTTCCACTTGCACGGTGGGGTCGCCGGAAAGGTGAGAGCCAAGCCCGGCCACGTATGTCGTGGAGCCACACCAACGTGGGTGTTTCGTCGACATACACCGACTGCATGGAACGGCAATATAGTTATCTGCTGCGCTCGTTGACGGCTCCCTACGATGAATGCTGGATGATGCGGGTCCGCGTCACCCGGAGGGCAACGGGATCACGCGGACTTCTCCTCATCGGAGAACCCATCCACGCTCTTTCCGCTGTTCTCTGCGAACTTCAAGAACGCTGGGCTTCATTCATCAATCTCATCATTCGCTGCGATGGTCCTAGTTGAACACCGTGTCGAGCGTCTTCATGGTGTTGCGGTCAACCTTGCCGAAGTCGCCTGTCACGGCTCGCAGCATGTTGCGATCGGCTCTTGTCGCGCCACGAACTGTGCCTTCGTGGTGCTCGTAGGTGTTGACCGCCTGAATGACTCCGTGTGCTGTTCCTGCCCAGGGCGCGACTCGTGGATCATCGGTCGTAGAGCCGCTGCAGCGCAGCCCGCTTTCTTCTCAGCCAGAGTGAGAGCTCGTCCCTTCATCGTCTTGCCTGTTGCACGTCCTCGCGAGGGACCTGATGATCGAGGAACTGTGCCCACTGTCTGGTCGAGATACGTCGATCGCGCAGAGTTTGGCGACTTCGGCGGCGAAGTCGTCGGCGATCGTGTGCACCATCGCCAAGGCTTCCCTCGCAAGCGCAAGTTGTGCGTGGGAGTGGCGTGAGTGTTTCACCTTGTACGCCTGCCCTTCTCCGACAGCGCACTTTCGCGGGTGTTGTCACAGACGACATCGGTGACGGTGCGCTTAAACGTGGTGGCGATCGACCCGTCGAAGCGAGGTCGTCGCCAACAAGTTCGGCCGGAACGTCACACCTTCAGGGGTGGTGATGGAGTCGGGGATACTGACCTCCACCCATGCGATCGCCCCGTCCTTCAGGAGTCCGGCAGAGCTGATGGCGAGGTCGTCGTCGAGAACGTTCGCCACCGTGGTGAGCAGCCACTCGCGGTACTGGTGGCGGAGGTAGCCGGGCGCGAGGTATGACGAACGCCTTGTCCTGCCAGCCGCACGAGTGCAAGCATGGGCCATGTTGCGCCTGAGGACGCTGATGCTCCTGGCCACCCTCGCGGTTCTCTCGGTGGCGTGCGGCGACACCCCGGACCAGGCCTCAACGCAGAACTCAGCTTCGAGCGAGCCCAACACCGCCGAATCACCCTCCGCTACAACGACCAACGTGAGAGACAGCGGCAAGCCCTACACCGGTTACCCAGACGCCATCGTCATGCTAGGACACTCAGGCTCGACCGGCGAGAGTTCCGACCCCGAGCAACCGGGCGTCGAGGTCCGTAAGAATTCGTGGGCGACCGGGACGAATCCCGCCGTCAATAGCCTCTACCAACGCGTCCTCCAGCGCCACCCGGGCATCAAGGATCACGCACTCTCCCTCTCCCAGGCGGGCGCAACCGTCGAGGCGGTCCTGGGGCAAGCGCAGGACGCCGTGGAACGGCACCCCCACAACGCCCTTGTAGTAATCCAGGTCATCGACAACGACATAGTCTGTCCGGCAACTAGCCAGAACTTCAACGACTTCCAGAAGAGCTTTGAAGCGGTCCTCTCCGAACTGGAGCAGGGCCTGCCCAGTTCACGCATCCTTGCCGTCACCCAACTGGGAAGCCCCGAGACCTATGCAGCGGCACTCACCCCAACGCAGCGCCAGTCATTCGGCGGCACAGGTCCCTGCGCTTTTCTCGACACCCAGGGGAAAATCGTCCCTCGTGAGCTCGACCGGCTCGAGGAGATCATCCACGGGTATGAAACAGCGCTCGAACGCGGCTGCGCCGCTTTTCAACGCTGTGCTTTCGACGATTACGCGTTCAGCAGGGTCATCGACAAGAACGAGTACTTCGCGGATGACCTCAACCACTTCTCGGTCGCGGGCCACGCCAAGGCCGCCGACGTGGCATGGAAGACCATGCAGGACCAGAGACTGGTCCCCTAGCCACTCGATGCCCCAAGGCGTTGAGGCCTCGCCGTCCATGGGTCCTTACGACGGGCTCACCGCATGCGTGAAGGAGGTTTCCTTGGACATGATGCCGCCTTCTGGGTATGACGAAGCCCCCGGCGGCTGCCGAGGGCGTGGAGCGTTCCTGTTCAGTTGTGTCGCTGGGTTACCGCCAGTCGTGACGGTCATCCCACGGGTCTGTTGTCGGCCGCCACTGATCCGTGCCGGGACGCCACGGGTCGGGATGTGCGGCGCGGTGGATCGCCACGTAGACGGCCACCAGAGCGGTGACGACACCCAACAACGCCGGGTCATGGGTGAACAGCTCGATGACAGCGGTGGCGGCTGCACCCAGGGCGGTGGCGTAGGCAGCGTTGGTGCTGACCTCGTCACGATGTTTGGCCCAACCCGTCTTGATCTTGCCGAACAGGTCAGCGCACCAGTTCGATGATGTACTTCTTCACGCGTTTGCACAGTTCGATGAGTTGATGCTTTGACTTGCTGATCATGGATGTGCTCCTTCTTGTTGATGATGGGCATGGAAAAGCCCGGTGCCGTGACGCGGCCCGGGCAGTTGGTTTCTTCTTCGAGGTTGTTAGCTGTTGAAGATGTGACGGTTGAGCCGTTCCGCAGACGCCTTCGCCACCTCCGGAGCGACCTCGGAGTAGATGTCGGCAGTGACCGCGATCGAGGAGTGACCGAGCCTTCTGCTGACCTCGAGCAGAGTCTCCCCACTAGCAAGGCCGAGCGAGGCCGACGTATGACGCAGGTCGTGCAGCCGGATCCGGGGAAGACCCGAGCGTGTCACCAGTCGGTCGAAGCAACGTGACACGGAGGCAGGGTCGAGTGCCTCGCCTTTGGCGTCGGTGAACACCAAGTCCGTCTGCCACCCACCTCTCCCCCGCTGTTGCCTGCTGCCGCTGTTGTGTTGACCGGTGGCACTGCAGGAGGTCGACGGTCGCGGCGTCGAGTGCGATCCGTCGATGACCGGTCTTCGACTTCGGCTCGCCCACCACCACGTCACCACCGACCGCGACCAGCTGTTGCCGGACGTGCAGTATGCCGTGCTCGAGGTCGACGTCGCTCCACCGCAACCCCACAACCTCGCCCCTGCGCAGCCCGCAGAGGCTGAGCAGCATCAAGAGCGGATAGAGGTCGTCGTCGACGATCCCGCCCAGGAACTCGCGCGAGCTGCTGTGCGCTCCACACCGCCGTCTGGCGACGGCTCGACGTGGGGAGCTCCACCGTCTCGGCGGGGTTACGCGCGAGGAGCCCTCGGCGCACCGCCGTACCCAGAGCGCTCATCAGGGTCGCGTGCACACGAGTCAGCGTCGCAGCGCTGAGCGGTGTCGCCCGCTTGTCGTTCTCGGTGGCGATCGCTCGGTACATCACCTGGATGTGCAGCGGGCAAAGGTCTGCCAACGCGATGTCGCCGAGGTGCGGGATCAGGTACAGCCGGACGTGGGTCGAGTACGCCAGCAGTGTCGACGGGCGAAGAGACCGCTTCCCCGCCAGCCACTCGACCAGATACTCCCCCACCGTCTGAGGAGACCCGCTCGCAGAGCCTGGGCGGCTCTCTGCCGACCTGGAAGCCCGACGTCGACGTGATGGTGCGTCGGAGCTAAGACGACGTCTGAGATGCCGCCCTGTATTTCTCTTGAATGTTATGGACATTACTTCCTCCAGACATAGAAAAAAGCCCGCATCATGCGAGTTATTCGCTGATACGGGCTTTGCCGACATCCGAGATTGTCTCGAATGTTTATCGCTCAGTCAGGGCCACTAAGGGCGCACGTCTTCTAAGCGATACGTAATTATCTCATTCCGTCGTTAAGAAGTAAAGTGAAAGAAGCGCGATCGAAAAGAATAATGCCAACCCACATCAAGCGCATTGATGCCGAGCATTAGATTACCAAGTTCACGATGGCGGGTAGGGACAGACGTGACCGTGGCCTATGGCGACGCCCCTTTGTGGGAGAGCCAGGCACAGGAGTGCCAGGACAGACGAATTGGTCTGCTCTTCGGCTCCCCTCGACAGGAAGTCTCCTCGGCCAGCTCACCTACGTCGAGCCTGCGATCATCCCCGCCGCCGCTGGCGCGTTTTTTTTTTTTTTTTTTGCCTCGGCGGGTTGTTGGGCGTGTAAGTCTCGCCTTCGGCTTCGATGAAATCGCCCACAGGCCGAGCGCTGCCTCCGGCAGCGTCACTGTAGCGAGCACGCGCCTTCGCCCGGGGTGGCCGAGTACTAGCACCTTTGTACGCCTAGCCAACCTGTACCCGCGCGGGCCGACACTGCAGAGGTAGCAATCCAGCCGAGACTGATGGTGAGGCAAACATGTTCCATGCAACTTCCAAAAGGCTACGCACGGTCATTGTTCCGTTGGTGATTGTGCTTTGCGGACTCGTGTTCTCGCCAGCCGCGTCGACCGCAGCAGCGACGTCCCGCTTCTTCGAGGAGACGGCCTCAGCCTTCTGGGAAGTGCCGTACCAGTGTGCCGACGGCTCAACCGTGCAGGCCACCCTATTGGTCGAGACCACGCGCGACTTCGAATCACCTGATACCGAGGACGCCGACCCAACGGCCAGGGTGCAGTACCTCGCCGTGTGCCCTGACGGCACCTCGTTCAGTTGGATATCATTCGGCGCCCCGGCGACCATCACGAGCACCAAGAACCTCAAGAGCATCACGGCTACCGGGACGGGGATCGCCAGAGACAACCTCGGCCAAACACACGAGGTCACCTTCGACGTGACCTGGACGGCCGTCGGACCGATCCAGTCAACCGTCAACGGGCCTGGAAGCACCAGCAGGCAACGCGAAGCGACAGCGACAGGTGAGGTGACCTTCGACGGTGCGGTCCTCGTGAACGGCCCGGCTAACCATCCGACCCGGCCAGCCCCGTTCATCCGCGTCGACATAGAAAAGTAAACCTTGCCGCGCAACTAACAGGGTCGAGGCTGGCGGCCAGCGACCCATCGAAACGGCCTTCGCGAGCGGATCTCGGGGGCCGCTTTGGTTGCACGGCCGAGAGCAGTCGGCGGCTGCTTTCTCAGGTCGCCGCCGACACCCACCGCGGCGACGACCGGCTCCCCGCGCACCTCCTCAGAGCCACCCCAACAGCTTTCGCGCAGCGTTCGCGAACATTCGGCGTCATCGGACTACTTCTCCGATCGCAACACTGCTCCTCGCTTGTCTTCATGACACCGGTGATCTGTCGATGGAGACCGTCAACCATTGCTGCGTCACCGACTTGCGGCCACAGCACGAGGTCGCAACGTGTGCCCCGCGCCCACCTGGCGCTTACCTGCAGTGCTCGTAGGGGTCGCCGCCGCGTCGGCGGCGAAGGAGTGTTCTGCAGGTTTTGCGATTATTGCGGCGACGGCCGCGACGACGCGTGCTGGCGCTGATCCCTCCTACCGTCTCTTCTTCCAGCCACATCCTGTGCTGGGCTTGCAGCAGTGCCAGGTGTTCTGGTCACACCCCGGGCACTCACACGTGCAGGGCCCGAGTCTGATCGTGCCGGCTCTCTGCTGGGTGCCCGACTGCGTCTTCATGCATCCTCCTGACCACTGGCAACTCTGCACCCACCGGTCAACGCAGAGTCCGCAGAGAGTCCGCAGGATGCTCACCAACAGTCGTCTGCTGCCATCTATAGCAGGCGCTCAAACTGCAGGTCAGTGGCGGGATACCTTCCATAGCCTCAGGTCAACCGAACGTTGAAAACAGACTTCTAATCCGTCGGTCGCAGGTTCGACTCCTGCCGGGCGCGCTAACGAAACGCCAGCTGTCACGGCGGCTTCGGGTCGCAGCAGTAGCCCTGCATGCCGGCGGCGCTGGTGAACCGTTGGTGTTGGGCCACCTCAATAACCCAGGTCCCAGGTCCGAGTCTTCGTCAGCTGGGCTGGCAGTGTCGTGATGGCAACTGCGAGAGCGTCGGAGCCGGGCGGTCATCGCGGGCTAGCCTGCGAGTATGCACCTCGTTGTGCTCAGCGGCATTGAGTTGGAAGTCCACGACTTGGGGACGGGGGATCCTGTCGTCTTGGTGCAGACGGCGCTGACCGCCGACGAGTTGGCGCCACTGGCCGAACACCTCGTCGCTCGTGGCACGTACCGGGCCATCGTCTACCATCGGCGTGGCTACGCGAGTAGCAGCCCGGTACAGGGCCCCGGGTCGGTCGTTCGCGATGCCGCTGACTGCCGAGATCTCATCGATGCGCTGGGGCTGGGCAGGGTCCACATCGTCGGCTACTCCTACAGCGGCGCCGTCGGCCTGCAACTCGCCGCTGACGCAGCGGAGCACGTCCAGACCCTGACCCTGATCGAACCCCCTCCGGTACACGTGCCGAGTTCGGCAGAGTTCCGGGCGGCGAACGCCAGGCTCCAGGAAGTCAGGCGGGCGCGCGGGCCGGGCCCGGCGCTGGAGGAGTTCCTGGCCCTCGTGATCGGGCCGGACTGGCGCAGCGAGGTCGAGCAGCACCTGCCGGGCGCAGCCGAACAAATGCAGCGCGACACCGCGACGTTCTTCGACACCGATCTGCCGGCCATGTTGTCGTGGCGCTTCGACGCTGACGAGGCGCGCCGCATCAACTGCCCGGTGCTGCACATCAGCGGCAGCGACAGCGGTCCCTGGTTCGCCGAAGTCCGGGACCTGATCCTCACCTGGTTGCCACAGACCGAAGACGTCCTGCTCACCGGGGCCGACCACTCCCTGGCCTTGACGCACACACACCAAGTCGCAGACGCGCTCGCAGACTTCCTCGGCCGCCACGCGATCCTGGCTGGTGAGGGGCCGGACTGACCGGCAAGCGACACCCGAACTCCGCCTACGCCACCCCCGTCTGGGCAGACCTACAAGGGTGAACCTCGCCACACAAGCCATGTCTGCACGACAAGACTTTGCATCCATAGGCGACGTCAAAGGCCGGATCCTGTCCATACGGGAGCTGAGTGTGGTCAAGAAGAGGTAGCAGGCTGTGCTGGCGGTGATCGCCGAGGGCGAGACGGTCAGCGATGTGGCGGCGCGGTGGGAGGTGACGCGGCATCCCGAGAGGCGATCAGCGGCTGGTGAGGGCGATATCGGCGAGTCCTCGCGCGAGGCCATGGACGCCGGAATTGGGCCACAGCGAGCTAATAGAGATGTCGAGATGTCGTGTTGCCAGCGGCAGGGCGCGGGTATACACGCGCTCGCGCAAGCCTGCAAGGAGGTGATCGCGTGCCGCCATCGCAATCTGTCCACCCAGTACCACCGCGGACGGATTGAGCAGCGATACCGCGGTGGCCAGGCTGGTTCCCAGGATGCGACCGGCGTCGCGTACCAAGCGCACGGTAGTGGGGTCGCCAATTCTCAGCAGTTCAACGAGCTCGTCGACGTCAACGTTGCGATTGAGCGCTGCGCCGACGTCTCGCGCGATCGCCCAGCCGCCGACGTACGCCTCCAGGCAGCCGCGTTTGCCGCACCTGCAGTCTGGAGGCGTGACGTGTGCCTTATCAACGTCAGCCCAAGTGTGTCCAAGATCGCCCGCTGCTCCGGCGTCACCACGCATGACATGGCCGTCGCTGATGATGCCGCAGCCGACGCCGGTCCCGACTTTTACGACCAGCAGGTCCCGGATATTGGGAAAGCTTGTCGCCTGCTCTCCGACGGCCATGGCGTTCACGTCGTTCTCGATGAGGACCGGACAGTCGAACCAGTGGTGCACGAGGTCACGCACGGGAACTCCGTCCCATCCGGTCATGATCGGCGGCGTCACGACTCGACCAGCGGCGAAGTCGACTGGACCAGGAAGGCTCATCGCAACGCCCCACACGGGACGCTCGGCGGACGCGGCCAGGGCAAGCAGGCCCTCGTGCGCAACTCGCAGGATCGGCTCGGGCCCCTCCTCGATCGCAGCGCGGAGACCGGTGGTGGCCTCGACTCGGCCCTCGAGGTCTACTCTCGCAAGGCGCATCCCGGACGCGCCGATGTCAGCAACGAGCAGAACAGCACGCGTTGCGTCGAGCCGGTAGCGGACCGCAGGACGGCCACGATTTCCGTTGGCGGATCCGTCCCCGGCCAGTAGACCGCTGTCGAGCAGCCGCTCGAGCCGACTCGTCACCGTGACGCGCGCCCATCCGGTGGCGGCGGTCATCTCGGTTCGAGTGAGGGGGCCGCGCCGTCGCAACAGATCGAGCAGTGCGGCCGAACCGGCGTCTAGGGCAGGAGGTGACCCGGCGCTCGCCTTCATGGGGGCATTGACGCCTTCCTGGTCGCTCGGTCCCCTCCAGGGGCGACCCGTTGCGTGGATTGGATTTCTGTCGACTGGGACGAGTATATACGGCTGCACTGTTACGCGATTACGTCTGTTGACACGTGTATGTAGTCTACTTTAAAGTCTGCAGTCAGACATTAACCACCCAAGCCCCCGGTGGCCAACACAACCTCAGCTAGGAGTAGAGATGAGCCAGTTCCGATCCACTGTCGTACCGGCCACCGTCGTGACGCTGAGCATCTTGGCGCTTGCCGGGTGCGGCGAGGATCCCCAGGCCGGCGGGGACGGCAGCGATGGCGGGTCGACGTCGTACGCAGCAATTATCAAGGGCTTGGACAACCCCTTCTTCCAGCAGATGGAGGAGGGCATCGACGCCGCAGCTGCCGACGCTGATGCCGAGGTCGAGGTCCAGGCCGCGGCTAGCATCACAGACACGAGCGGCCAGGCGGACAAACTCAACGCCATGGCTCAACAGGGCTTCGGCTGCTACGTCGTGAATCCGATCTCCGGCACCAACCTGATTCAAGGGTTGGCCCAGATCGCGGCCACAGACACCCCCGTCGTGAACATCGACAGCCCGATCGACGCCGACGCTGCGAGCAAGGCTGATCTGGAGGTTGCGACCTACATCGGCACGGACAACGTCGAGGCCGGCAAGTTGGGCGGCGAAGCAATGGTCGAGGCTGTGGGCGGCAGCGGCAAGGTCGCGCTGATCGGCGGCATCTCCGGTGACGCGACCAGCGGGGCCCGTCTCGAAGGATTTAAGCAGGGTGCGGCTGATCTGGAGATCGTCCAGACCGTTGCCGCCGACTGGGATCGACAGATCGCCCTGACCAAGGCCACTGACATCTTGTCGGCCAACCCCGACCTCAAGGGCTTCTTCTCCGCCAACGACGACATGGCACTCGGGATCGCTCGGGCTGTCGCCAACGCGAACAAGACCGGTGACATCTCGATCATCGGCGTTGACGGCATCGAGGACGCACTGAAAGCGGTTGACGCTGGTGACCTCTACGCCACCGTGGCGCAGTACCCCTATGCCATCGGACAGATGGGCGTGCAGGCCTGCGACATGGCCGCTGCAGGAGAGACGGTGCCCGAGAACGTCACCGCTCCGGTCGCAGTCGTCACCAAGGACGTGGCCGACAAGGCTCTCGACGCCTTCCCGGCCCCGTTCGCAGAGTTCGACAACCCGCTGGAGTGACCCGATGCCGACAACGCCGTACCCCCAACCAGCCAGGAGATGGCCGTGACTGCTACTCAAACCGCCCCCGCCCCCTCGCCACCGTCCGAGCCTAGGGAGCCCTGGCGCCTCTCCGAGGTTTCCTGGCCGGAACTTGCATCAACGCTCGGCCTTATCGCCATGGCAATCTTCTTCGCGGCCATCAACCCCGGCTACCTCAGCGAAGGGAATGTGTCAGCCATCCTCCAGGCCAGCGCGATCCTCATCGTGTTGACCATCGGCCAGACATTCGTGATTGCCACGGGCGGCATCGACCTTGCCGTCGCGTCCACGATGACGCTCGGCGCCATCGTCCTCGGCGAGTTCTACGCGGCGGGGTGGAACATCTGGGGCGCCGCCCTCGCCGGCCTCGCGGCGGCAACGTTGGTCGGCGTCCTGAACGGACTCATCATCTCGAAGGGCGGCATCACCGACTTCATCGTGACTCTCGGGACACTTTCTGCCGCCTCAGGGCTCGCGCTCATCATCGCCGACGGTCAGAAGACGACAGTGGTCGAGCCGGTGCTCATCAAGCTGTCGGTCAACGGCATCTGGATCTTCTCCTGGTCGGTGCTGATAGCCATCGGCTTGGCGGTTTTTGCACACGTGGTGCTGTTTCACACGCGTTTCGGGCTGCACGTGTTGGCAATTGGGGGTTCCGAGGAGAGCTCACGCTCCGTCGGAATCCGCACCTGGATGGTCAAGACGGGTGTCTATGTGATCTCAGCCGGGCTTGCGGGGGTGGCCGCACTGTTGCTCGTTGCCCGTGTCGGTGCCGCAGAGCCGGCGGCAAACACAGCTTTCCTGCTGAACTCGGTCGCAGCCGTCGTGCTGGGCGGTGTGAGCCTGTTCGGCGGCCGCGCAACCATCGCGGGCCCGGTCGTCGGGGCCTTGCTGCTAACCGCCTTGGTCAACGGGCTCACCCGAGTCGGACTTTCGGAGTTCTACCAACCACTTACTGTCGGCATCGTCGTGGTGCTGGCCGCCTTCATTACGAGGTTCAACAAATGACAAATGACAGGTCAAACACCGCAGTCTCGGACGCGCCAGCCTCCGACGATGTGCTCTCCATCCGTGGTGTGTCCAAGAGCTTCGGCCGCGTACATGCGCTCCGCGATGCCACGATGAACCTTCCACGCGGCCAAGTCACCGCCATCATCGGCGACAACGGTGCCGGGAAGTCCACGTTGGTGCGGTGCATCGTCGGGGTCCACGCTCCTGACAGGGGTGAGGTCCTGCTCGACGGTCAGGTGGTGCACTTCACCAACCCTGAGCAGGCACGGTCGGCCGGCATCGAGACCGTCTTCCAGAACCTGGCGCTCGTCGAGGACCTCACCGTCGCACAGAACTTGTTCTTGGGTCGCGAGGTGACGCGCGGCTTCGGACCGTTCAGGCTGCTCGACCGCGGCAAGATGCGCCGCGAGGCACACTCGATGGTCAGCCAGCTGGCCATCAACGTTCCGCGGGTCAACTCACGGGTACGCCGGCTGAGCGGTGGCCAGCGACAGGCTGTGTCTCTGGCACGTGCTGCCGGCTTCAGTTCCAAGCTGGTCGTTCTCGACGAACCGACAGCGGCCCTCGGTGTGCAGGAGACCGCCCGCGTGGAGGAGCTCATCAGCTCGTTGCGAGACCGCGGAGTCAGCATCCTGCTCATCAGCCACAATTTCAAACAGGTCATGCAGCTCGCCGACCACGTGCAGGTCATGCGTGCCGGCCAGACCGTGGCTCGACGCAAGGCAGCCGAGACCGACGCCCAGGAGCTGGTAGCACTCGTCACCGGTGCGCTCTCCGATGAGGGCACCAAGCGTGCGTTCGCCGACGCACCGCAGGCGATGCGGAGATGAGCAATAAGCTCGGGGTGCACGCAATGGTCTGGAGCGGGGCATGGGACGAGGCTGGTGCCCGGCACGCCGTGTCCTCGGCAGCGGCAGCAGGTTTCGATCTGATCGAGATCCCGATCCTCGATCCCTTCGCCATCGACACCGCCATGACTCGGGAGCTACTCAGCGAGCACGGCCTGGCGGCAGCATGCTCGATGGGACTCCCCGCACACGCGGATGTGTCCAGCGAGGACCCAGACGTCGTGGCCGCCGGCGAGCACATGTTGGCACGCGCTGTCGAAGTCACCGCCGAGATCGGTGCCGCAGACCTCTGCGGGGTGCTCTATTCACAGCTCACCAAGTATCCCGCTCCGCTCACCCAGCGATCGCGCGGACACGTCATCGACGCCCTGCAGCACCTTGCAGCCCGCGCCGACCACGCCGAGGTTCGGGTCAGCCTCGAGGTGGTGAATCGTTACGAAACCAACGTTGCCAACACCGCAGTGCAGATGCTGGAGCTTCTGGACGCAACGAGGACGAACTTACGTGTCCACCTGGATACGTACCACATGAACATCGAAGAGGACGGGTTCGTGCAACCCGTCGAAAAGGCCGGCGACCGGCTCGGCTACGTACACATCGGGGAGTCCCACCGGGGATACCTCGGGTCGGGCACCATCGACTTCGACTCCTTCTTTACCGCAATCGTCTCGTCCGGGTACCAGGGGACGTTAACCTTCGAGAGCTTCAGTTCTGCCGTGGTGCATCCGGATCTGAGTAACGATCTCGCAGTGTGGCGGAACCTGTGGAGCGACGGTGACGACCTTGCCAAGCACGCGCACACCTTCATGGCAGACGGGCTTCACCGGTCGTGAGCCCCGAATCCGACGCCGGCGCCTTCCTCGGCGTTGACCTCGGCACCAGCGGTCTCAAGCTCAGCCTGGTCGGCTCAGACGGAGTGATCCTCACCGAGTCGGAGGAGCCATACGACGTTCGCGAGCCTGCCTCCGGGCACGCGGAGACGGATCCCGCCGAGTGGACGGCGGCGCTGCATCGGGCGCTAAAGATGCTGTCGGCGCCCAGGTCGGGATCGCGGACTGCGATCCACGTTGCGGCGATAGGGGTCACTGGGCAGATGCACGGCGTAGTCCTCGCCGACCCGACCGGCCAACCCGTGCGACCCGCGCTGCTGTGGCCAGACCAGCGGGCCGCCGAAGTGCTGCCACAGTGGCGCGACCTCCCCACCGATGCCCGCGCGAGACTGTCCAATCCCCTGGTCGCCGGCATGGCAGGCCCGCTCCTGTCCTGGCTCTCGGTGCACGAAGCGGCGTCGTTGGAGATGACGGCGCTGGTCACAGCTCCAAAGGACTGGCTACGTGGCCAGCTCACGGGTGACAAGGCAGGGGAACGAAGCGACGCGTCGGCCACCCTGCTGTGGGACGTCGCAACCGATGATTGGTCGACCGAGGCGCTCTCCCTCGCCGGCATCTCCCGCGAACAGCTGCCGTCACTGGTCGCGAGTGACACCGTGGTGGGGACGTCGAACCTTGCGAGCAGCCACGTCGAGTCCCAAGTCGCTGTTCCGGTCGTGGCTGGCGCCGCCGACACCGCCGCGGCGTTGGTGGCACTCAAAGCAACCCAGCCGACCGACTCTTGGAGCGACTCACTCGTTGTCAATGCGGGCACCGGGATCCAGATCATGCGCCCCGATGCCGAGGCCCGAATGCGCACCGATCCGATTACACATCTCTATGCGGACGCCGACGGCGGTTGGTACGAGATGCTGGCCATCCAGAATGGGGGAATCGCGCTGTCGTGGGTGCAAAGGGCGTTGGGTGTGACGTGGACGGAGCTCGTCGCGCTGGCGAAGCAGGCCCCCGCCGGGTCCAAGGGTGCACTTTTCATGCCGTTCCTCACCGGTGAGCGAGGGGCTGTAGCAGCGTCCGACGCCACTGCCGGCTGGTCAAGCCTCACAGCCTCGACAAGCCGGCCGGACTTGGCACGCTCCGCCTTCGAGGCCTTCGCGTACACCATCCGGCGCGGCATCGACATCATCGGTGGACTTGACCGCTCAGTCCTGCTGTCCGGTGGCGGCGCGCGGGACCCGTGGGTACGCCAACTCGTCACCGACGTCCTCCAGCAACCCGTCACGTACCTGCAAATGCGCAGCGCCTCGGCGCTAGGAGCTGCGCTGCTGGCAGCACGCGGCATCGGGGTCCGACTGACAGTGCCCGCCACCATCGTCGACCAGATCCCCTCGCTGCAAAGCAGCAAGCTGGATGCGGCGTATGACAGGTGGGTGCTGCACCTCTGATCTGCGAAGAAGGCGGCAGCAGCCGGGTGAAGTCAGTCGAGGGCGCCCTCGCCGGCGTCGGCGGATCACTCGAGTCGTTCTACTTCGCGTTCGGCGATGACGACGTCATCCTCATCGTCGACGTACCTGACCACGCCGCCGCGATAGCCATGGCCGGGGCTGTAGCCACCTCGGGCGCGATCAGCAGCTACGAAACCGTGGTCCTGTTGTCGCCCTCCGACGTCGACAAGGCCTTGAACGTCGCCGTCGACTACAGGCCGCCCGGCTCGTGTAGCACCGGCTTACTGGCCGGTGCCCCGGGGCGCACGTGGGCCTCATACGTTTCTGCATTCTCGTTGACCGCCATGGCTGCTAGTGACACTCTGGGTAAGCGAATCGATACTCACAGCGAATGACGCCCCCTCATTCCACGGCTGATGCCTTGTCAACACGAGCAGGTATCCGTCTCGCTGACCGGCGGACCCAAGGCAGCAGCATCTGGCTACACGGCAGTCAGCGCCGGGCATGACGGATCGGATACCTAATGGTCGAGCTCCCAGAAGAGCAGCCATTGTCGACCAACCTTCGGTTGGAAGACGAAGTGGTGGCCGAAGAGACCGACCTCTTGATCGAGGTCATCATCGCCGCAACGCTCAGTGCCGCCCGTCTCACGCAGCGACGGGTCGACGAAGTGCTTCTAGGAAAGGGCGTGTGGCGATGAACGAATATGAATCGGACGACGACAGAGCAGCCGAGCGCGACGCGACAGCGCACCAGCGAGACCGCATTGCCGACGCCCGAGACACGCTGGCAGACGCCCGCGACATCGCCAGCGGCTTCCGAGAGGACGACGTCGACAAGATCCTGGCCGAGGCAGAGCGACGCGACGAAAAAGCGGACGCTCGCGACGAAGCTGCTGACAGGCACGACAGAGTGGCCGAGCTCCAGGTCTCCACCGGCAGCCTCGCCGACACGAAGGCATCCGACAAGAGAGCCCTCGCCCAGGGCGACCGAGCGCACTCCAACAGCGACCGCCTAGCGTCGGAGGAGGACCGGGCCAAACTCGCCAACGACAGCCCCCACGCCCAAGCGCGTGAAGCTGCCCTGAAGGACCGCGTCTCCGCTGCCGTCGACCGGCTCGAGGCCTCCATCGACCGCAAAGACGCAGCAGAGGCACGCAAGCGGCCGCCTGCACGAACCTGAGCAGCCCCACGGGTGACGAGAAGCCGCCCGCCCTCTCCCGAGTGAGAGGGCGGGCGGTGCTCGTCGCGGGGCGCCGTGTCGTAGGCGCTCAGCTGTCTAGCAGCGGGCCTCGTTGAACTGGCACGAGATTGCCTTGACGGGTTTGTGGTAGCCATCAAGGCTTGACCATCCGGATCAGATCGGCGCTTCCTTGCTCGGGATTGAGGTCGAGTTCTCTGACTACGCCGATGCGCGGTGCGTAGAACTTGAGTTCAAGCACAGCAGGCTCGAGCGGAGTGGCGTCCTTTGTCATGAGGACGTGACGGAAGTGACCGGCCGGACCCGCCACCTTCAGCGCCAGATCCAGGACCTGCCCGATATCCATCGCCTCGCCTTGCAGGAACTCCTGCCAGTAGCGCGTCCCCACCCTGGGGTGCCCGAGCATGGCGATGCCAGCCTTGGCGCCATCAACACCGGTCTCCCATGACCCCTCGGTCGACACGACCTCGCCGTCTTCGTACTCCTTCGTAGCCTCTCCGAGGTACCAGACATTGCCTCGCCGGTCCTGAGCGAACCAGTCAAACGTGTCTTCGGCCAGCTCACGATCGGCCGTGACCGTGTCGCGTACCACGGTGGCTGTGATCCCTTCGATCTGCTTGGTCCGGTGTAACACCCTGACGACAATGCGCTCTTCGGCGTGCGTACCACCTCGGTAGATCCACTTCGTACCGGGGGCCAGTGGCAGGTAACGATTGTCGATCGTCGCGACGAACTGGCCGGGCGGAGGGAGTGGGCGAATGGGTAGGTCTCTGTGGGACGTCTGCTGGGTTGCCCCTGCGGCACCGCCAGACGTTGCGGGAGCGCCTGCCTGTGCACCACCTGCTGCGCCGAGAGCGCCAAGCAGCAGCGCCGTAACGCCGACGGCTAGGGGCCAGTGCTGTCGAGAAATTGGACTTGCCATGGGATCCTCCTCATCGCGTCCCCGTTGATCGGGGCAGGATCATCGTGCGTGCCGGTCACTGAAGCCACGCTGAGTGCGCCGGAATGCCGCGCTGAGTTCTCCGATGGTGCCGACCACGGCGGGCGTCCACACATTCAGCCCCGGTTCAGCCCGCGTTCAGACGTCACCTGCCACGCTGAGTTCATGCGCCTCCTCGTCGTCGACGATGACAAGCATCTCCTTGGAGCGCTCAAGCGCGGCCTTGAGGCTGAGGGGTTCGCCGTCGACGTCGCCCTGGACGGCATCGAGGGCCATTGGTACGCCCGTGAGAACTCCTACGACGCCATCGTGCTCGACATCATGCTGCCCGGTCTCCGCGGTGACGAACTCTGCGCGCTGTTGCGAGAGGAGGGCAACTGGACGCCGATATTGATGCTCACCGCGAAGGTCGGCACTCAAGACGAAGCCCTTGCACTCAACACGGGTGCCGATGACTTCTTGTCCAAGCCATTCTCGTATGTCGTTTTGGTGGCCCGCATCAGGGCCCTGCTACGCCGGGGCGGCAGCGAGCGACCGACCGTGCTTGTGGCTGGTGATCTGAGTCTTGACCCTGCCTCGCACCTTGTGTCGAGGGCAGGAACCCCGATCAAGCTCACACCGCGGCAGTTCTCACTCTTGGAGTTTCTTCTCCGGCGAGCAGGCGATGTCGTTTCCAAGACCGAGATACTCAAGCACGTATGGGATTTCGCATTCGAGGGTGACCCGAACATCGTCGAGGTCTACGTACGACAACTGCGGCTACGAATAGATGAACCGTTCGGCCGAAAGAGCCTCCAGACGGTCCGTCTGGTCGGCTATCGGCTCGACCCGGACGGCGGCTGACGTGACAGGCCTGCGGTCATGGGTACGCCGCCGGGTCACCGGCGCTTCGGTGCGAACGCGAGCGACAGTCATGGCCTGCGCTGTGGTCGCCATTGCCTTGGTCGCCGGAGCCGTCGGTCTCCTGGCTACCTTGAACCACACCTTGACAACAAACCGCGACGATCTCTCCCGAACGCAACTGGCGGGCCTGGTCGCCAGGGCGGAGGACGGATCGCTGCCAAAAGTCACCAGCCTTGGCGAGAACTCAGTTGCACAGGTGTTTCTCGAGTCCGGTGAGGTCATCACCGCGTCCCCGGGGCTGCGAGGCCACGGCCCTGTCTTGGCGTCAATGCCCACGGATGCCGACCCCCAGCAACGCACCCTTCGAGCGGTTCCCGACGACGACGAGAAAGAGGACTACCGAGTCTGGGTTACCACCGCCGACACGCCCTCCGGACCGGCTGTCGTGCTCGTGGGAGCAAGCTTCGAGTCAGTCTCGGAGGCTGTCCAGACTCTGCAACGGGCGTTGATACTCGGCATCCCGGTCCTGATCGTTCTGCTGGCCTTGAGCATCCGCTTCATGGTGGGGCGCGCTCTCAAACCCGTCGAGGACATCCGAGTCGAGGTAGCCGCCATCACCGATAGTCCCGTGGACCGTCGAGTCCCGGTGCCCAGTACGGGGGATGAGATCAGCAGGCTCGCGCTCACGATGAACGACATGTTGGATCGGTTGGAAGCGGCGAGTAGGCGTCAGCAGCAGTTCGTGGCAGACGCCTCACACGAGCTGCAGAGCCCACTGGCCGCGGTGCGGACACAGCTCGAGGTGGCGCTCACCCACCCCGAAGGTGTCGCGTGGTCCCGCCTGGGCGAAGACTTGCTCACCGACAACAACCGGATGGAGCAACTGGTGGCCGACCTCCTCTTCCTGGCCCGCGAGGACGCCACGGAGGGGACGCCCGGTCAGCAGCCCGTCGACCTTGACGTGATTGTCCTCGAGGAGGTGGCTCGCCTCAGAGCCAGCGACGCCGTGCGCGTCGACACGAGCGCAGTGTCTGGCGGAGCGACGCGCGGCAACCGGGAGGAACTGACGCGACTGGTCAGAAACGTCGTCGAGAACGCGTCTTCGCACGCGCGGTCGCAGGTGAAGATCGCGTTGTCGCAAACCTCGACAGAGGTACGGATGACCGTGAGTGACGACGGTCCTGGGGTCCCGGAGGAGCACCGAGACCGTATCTTCGACCGGTTCGCTCAGGTCGAGGGAGCTCGAACCCGCGGCGCTAGCGGAACCGGGCTTGGCCTGTCGATCGCCCGCGCGATCGCCGAACGGCATGACGGGCATCTCTTTCTTGCCGTCGTCGACGGAGCGCCGCGAGAGGGTGCGACCTTCGTCGTACTACTTCCGCGTGACCTGCGGTGAGTTTCGCTGTCAGAGGGACCATCAACCGGCGAGGGTAAGCAACCCAAGAAGTGCGCAGATTCCCAGGGTCTTCAACACGCTGAGCCGCAGTCGGAAGAGCAGCAGGGCCGCCACAGCCCCGATGGCAATGGCGGACCACCTGACGGTGTCGAGCACCGGCACCGAGATTCCGTGCCACGTCTGAACCTCTTCGAACAACGTGTGCAGGGCAAAGAACACCGCGAGGTTGGCGATCACTCCGACCACGGCAGCAGTAACGCCTGTGAGCGCAGCCGACAGGCTTGCGTTGCCTCGCAGCCGCTCGACGTACGGCGCACCCAGAAAGATGAACACGAAGCACGGTACGAAGGTCACCCACGTGACCAGCAGCCCCCCGAGCACGGCAGCTGTCCATGGCTCCAGGTCGCCGGGGTTGCGGTAGGCGCCGAGAAAGGCGACGAACTGAACCACCATGATCAGCGGACCGGGTGTGGTCTCCGCGAGGGCAAGGCCGCGGACCATCTCGCCCGGTGCGAGCCAGTGATAGACCTCGACCGCCTGGTAGGCGACGTAGCTGAGGACCGCGTAGGCGCCACCGAACGTCACTAGCGCTGTGCCAGAGAAGAAGAGACCCTGGTCGACCACTGCGTGATCACGACCAAGCAAGAGAGCCGCCAGCGCCACGGGTGACAGCCAGATCACGAGGCCAAGACCGACGATAAGCACGTTTCGGCGCCAGCTCGACGCCCCCTGGTGCAGAGCATCGTCGGCGATCAACGGTGCTGGCCCGTCCGACGGCTCGGCGGCGACGTCGAGGCTGTCCGGTCGCCACCGACCCCACAGCCAGCCCAGCAGCCCCGCCACCACGATCACCAACGGAAACGGGACGCCGAACAAGGTCAGCGAGACAAACGCGGCGACCGCGATACAGACGAGGAACACATGGCGCAACGCACGCGTCCCGACGCGCCACACCGCTTGTATGACGATCGCCAGCACCGCCGGACCCACCCCCGCGAAGATGGCTCTCACCAGATCCGTGTCGCCGTACCCGACGTACAGCGCTGCCAGCACGAACATCGCTACCAGCCCGGGAAGGACGAACAGGGTGCCCGCGATCAGCCCCCCGCGCAGCCCGTTGAGAAGCCAGCCGGTGTAGATCGCCAGCTGTTGTGCCTCGGGACCTGGCAACAGCATGCAGAAGTTCAAGGCATGGAGGAAACGCTGCTGGCCGAGCCACCGCTGCTCGTCGACCAGAGTGCGCTGCATGACCGCGATCTGGCCGGCCGGGCCGCCGAACGTCTGCAGCGAGATCGAGAACCACGTCTTCGTCGCCTGCCGGAGCGGAATGACGTCGCTCTCGCGGCCAGGTATCACAGGAACTCACGCTACTGACTGATGGGAACGGCTGCGAGCCGGCCGCTGCCCGGTTCCCACACCGTAGGGTGTCCAGGGTGAACGACAGGCTGGTATGGATCGACTGCGAGATGACGGGGCTCGACCTCGTGAATGATGCCCTCATCGAAGTAGCAGCCCTGGTGACTGACTTCGAGCTCAATGTCTTAGGGGACGGCGTCGACATCGTGATCAAGCCGCCCGCCGCTGCCCTGACCCAGATGCTCGACGTCGTACGCACGATGCACACGTCGTCTGGGCTGCTCGCCGAACTCGACTCCGGCGTCGACCTGGCGACGGCCGAGAACGCCGTCCTCGACTATATCCGCGGTCACGTGCCCGAGGCGCGCAAGGCACCGCTCGCCGGCAACACAGTCGGGACCGACCGCTTGTTCCTGAGCCGGGACATGCCGATGCTCGAGACACACCTGCACTACCGGGTCGTCGACGTCTCGTCGATCAAGGAGCTGGCCCGTCGCTGGTACCCGCGTGCCTACTTCGCGAGTCCGCCCAAGACGGGCAACCACCGTGCGCTCGCCGACATACAGGAGAGCATCGAGGAACTGCGCTATTACCGGGCAACGGTGTTCGTCGAACCCCCCGGTCCTGATTCAGAGGCCTCGCGCGTCTTGGCTGCCAAGTATGGCGGATCGCTCACGTCACCTGCCGATCCCGAGGCATGAGTCCCGGCTGATGGCCGCTACACTTCTTCACGCCGCTGCGCCCCCAAGGGGTGGCTGCGAGACATGGTGGGTGTAGCTCAGCCGGTAGAGCGCTGCGTTGTGGTCGCAGATGTCGCGGGTTCAAGTCCCGTCACTCACCCCAGGAAGCACAGCAGGTCAGCGAAGTCAGAGTAAGTCTGCCCCCAGTCCCGGGGGCAGGCTTCGACCTAGGGCATCCAGCCCTCCGGCACCTGCCGGGCGGACCCGATGATGTAGCGCGCTGGGCGGCCCCCGCGCACCAGGACTCGCAGCTGGGTGTTGCGGGGTACGAACACCGCATCCCCGACGCCAAGACAAGCCGCGGAGAACTCATCGCCAGCCTCGTCCTTGGTGTCTGCCCAGAGCTCACCGTCGGTGACGATGAGCAGTGACTCGTCCTCGACCTTACGAAGATCCTCCACGTGTCCGGCGGCCACGCGGCCCTCGCAGACCGTGAGGAACGGAGTGTCTGCCAGCGTGCCCACCAGATGGGTCGGGACCTCGCCTGCAAACGACCAGAGCGCTTCGCTTGTGCGTACGAGGCGGAGCCGCGAGGCTGCCCGCTGCTCCGGGGATGCGTCGGGCCATCTGCCTGACCACCGCTCGTCGCGGTAGCGCACCTGCTCGAGCATCGGCTGGGTGCGGGCATACGTGGAGGCAGTGCCGCGGCTCGGGGGCGGTGCAAAGAACTCCAGCACGCGCACGCTCTCCGACGACGGGTTGAACCCGTGGTGCCAGGTGTCGCGACCGAAGAGCACCTGCTCGCCCGCCTCGATGACCTGCACTTCGCCGTGCTGCGGGTCGGTGAGGACCAGCGTGCCCTCCAGAACGCAGTACATGATGTCGGCAGCGAACAGGGTCTTGTTGGTGTCGCTGTGCCGGAAGCCGCCTCCTGGCTGAAGCTCGAACTCGAGCACGTGCAAGGTCGAGGTCGACGCGTAGACCCTGTCGGTGACCAAGCCCGACTCGGTGTCACCCCAGACGTGGTGAGCTGTGTCACCGCGACGGATGACGGTCGGACGGTCGAAGGTCGGGCGGGGGGTCGCCCGCCGAGAAGGTGTCTGTTCGGTCACGCTCGGATATTACCACTAATACAACTAGCGATCGCTCGTCCGGCATGCTAGAGCGTGAACACTGATCGCTCGAAAGCATCTTGTCCTATGAGCGGTCTATTTGTAGCATGTGACGGCGCAGCGGTAGCGTGATGGAAGCCCAGGTTACGGGCTGTCCCCCAACAAACTTTCGAACCCCCGCATGCATTGGAGAAGGACGTGGACCCGATTCGCACCGATGAGCGCCCAGCCGCCGGCACCGCCACCCTCACCGACGAGCAGGTCCAGGACTACCGTGCGGACGGCTTCTTGCGGCTCGAGGAGCTGACCTCGGCGAAGGAGGTCCAAAGTTTGCAGGGCATCTATGACCGGCTGTTCGAGAGTGACGCCGCCATCGAGGACGCCGACCGCATCGAGCTGGCGGGCGACAGCGACGCCCCACCATTGCTCCCTCAGATCCTCAATCCCGAACGCTATGCCCCCGAACTCTTGGAGACCGTCGCCTTCGCCAACGCATTCGAGGTGGCGCGTAGTCTCCTCGGAGACAAAGTGGAGTCGACTGGGATGCATGCCATCCGCAAGCCTCCGTTCGACGGTGCGGAGACTCCCTGGCACCAAGACGAGGCCTACTGGAATGCGAACGCGCAGCACATTGCGCTCAGCATCTGGATGCCTCTCCAGCCCGCGACCCTCGACAACGGGTGCATGCAGTTCATCGCCGGCAGCCACACACTCGAAGTGCAGCCGCACCGGCTCATCAACGACGAAGCACAGGGGCTGGTGGTCACCGACCCGGAGGCGGTAGGGCCCGCGGTCGCGTGCCCACTCCCGGCCGGAGGCGCGACCGTGCACACGAGCAGGACCTTGCACTATGCCGGGCCGAACCGGACGAGCGAGCCGCGACGAGCGCTGATCTTCTCGTTCGCGTGTCCGGCCATCCCCCTCGACGGACCCAGCTCGTTTCCCTGGCAGCGATCCGCGTCCTCCGAGAAGTAGCCCCCCGCCTTAGCTCCTCGCCTTTCGATGCTCTCGCTCCTTGCCTTTTGATGCTCTCCACCTCGCATGTTGATGAAAGGAACCATCCATGACAGTGCGCCTCGGTGTGCTTGGACTTGGAAGTGTCTTCTCCGGTCCGTACGCCCGACTCATCCAGGAGCTGACCCACGAGGGTCGGGTCGAGTTCGTAGCCGGCTACGACCCTGACCCGCAGAAGCGGGAGGTCGCTGCCCAGCGGTTCGGCATTGACGGCGGGGCTACTGCACCTGAGCAGGTGTACAGCCGCGAGGACGTCGACGCGGTCCTCGTGCTCACGAGCATGAACGAGCACGGGCCCCTCGCCCTGGCAGCACTTCAGGCCGGCAAGCACGTCTTGGTAGAGAAGCCGATGGCCACCGCGATGGACGAGGCGCGGGCGCTCGTCGACGCCTCCGGGGGAAATCAGGTGCTCGTCTGTGCCCCCCACATCGTGCTCTCCCCCACCTACCAGGAGATGCACCGGCGCGTGCAAGCAGGCGACATCGGGGCTCTGTATCTCGCGCGTGCCCGTTACGGCTGGTCCGGCCCGACATGGGGTCGGTGGTTCTACGAGCCAGGTGGTGGCGCGCTGTTCGACCTCGGGGTCTACAACCTCGTCAGCCTGTGTGGCTTCTTCGGCTCGGTCAAACGGGTAACCGCGATGGTCGGCGTGGCCATCCCGAAGCGAGTCGCCGAAGGTGACCTCGTTGAGGTGACGAGCGACGACAACGCGCATATCGTCCTCGACTTCGGAGACTCACGGTTCGCGTCGATCGCGACGGGCTTCACCATGCAAAAGTACCGCTCGCCAGCCATCGAGCTCTACGGTGCCGACGGTGTGCTCCAGATGTTGGGCGACGACTGGGCGCCCGAAGGCTTCGAACACTGGAGCAACGCTCGCGGCTCGTGGGAGCTCGTCCCGGACTCAGCGCCACAATGGCCTTGGACCGCGGGCCTTCGCCACCTTGTCGACTGCATCGACAGCGGAGACACCCCGGTGAACCGGCCAGAGCACGCGTTGCATGCACTCGAGGTGATGCTCGCGGCCAAACGCTCGGCGGCCGAGGGCAGAGTCATCGAGATCGAGTCAGAGTTCCCCGACCTCGATTACTCCAGCGTTACACCGGTTGAGGACAACCAACGCGCTCGACACGACCCGCGCTCATGACCGCCGCTTCGCAGCAACTGTCGTTCCCCGAGGGATTCACGTGGGGAACAGCGACGGCGGCGTACCAGATCGAGGGCGGCGTCAACGAAGGCGGGCGTGGTCCGAGCATCTGGGACACGTTCAGCCACACGCCCGGCAAGGTGCTCAACGGAGACACGGGCGACGTGGCGTGCGATCACTTCCACCGCATGGACGAAGACCTCGACCTGATGGCGTCTCTAGGGCTCGAGTCATACCGATTCTCGATCGCGTGGCCGCGGATCGTCCCCGACGGTGCCGGTGCTGTGAACCCCGAAGGACTCGGGTTCTACGACCGACTCGTCGACGGCCTGCTCGCCCGGGGCATCACACCGCTGGTCACGCTCTACCACTGGGATCTGCCCGCGGCGATCCAGTCCGAGGGCGGCTGGGCTGCCCGCGACACCCCGTGGCGGTTTGCCGACTACGCGACGGTCGTTGCCGACTTCCTTGGCGACCGCCTGCCCATGATCACCACGCTCAACGAGCCCTTTTGCTCCGCCTTCCTCGGGCACGCAAGTGGCGTGCACGCGCCAGGTGTCCACGACAATGCAACGGCACTCGCGGCGGCCCACCACCTCAACCTCGCGCACGGGCTTGCGGCGGCGGCCATCCGTACGTCGTCCCCGGATACCGGGGTGTCGCTCACACTGAACATGGCCCAGGCGTATCCAAAGTCTGACTCCGCGGTCGACCGGGAGGCAGTGGCGCACGTGGACCGGATGGCGAACGGGGTCTTCCTCGATCCCGTCCTGCGCGGGCACTACCCCGAAGGCCTCATGGAAGAGACCCGTCACATCACCGACTGGGGGTTCGTCCACGAGGGTGACCTGGCCACCATCCACGCACCTCTCGACATGCTTGGCGTCAACTACTACACGCCGGGACTGGTGGGAGGGCCACCCCTAGACGCGGGCAAGGACCAAGGCGAGTCGTCGGATCAGCCGGTGGCTTGGGCAGGGACCGACTTGGCATACATGTACCCCCAACCTGGCCCCTACACGGACATGGGCTGGCAGATTCTGCCGGAGGCATTCACCGACTTGCTCATGCGGGTGCACCGCGACTATCCCGAGGTGCCGATGATGGTGACCGAGAACGGGTGCGCGTACCCCGACGAAGTGGACGAGGACGGGCGGGTGCCGGACAGCAGGCGCATCGACTATCTACACAGCCACCTGGCGGCCGTGCACGCTGCGATCGAGGCAGGCGCCGACATCCGCGGCTACTACCTCTGGTCCTTCATGGACAACTTCGAGTGGGGACTCGGCTTCAGCAAGCGGTTCGGGATCGTGCACATCGACTACGAGACGCTCGTCCGGACGCCCAAGGACTCCGCACGGTGGTACGCCGATGTGGTCGCCGCCAACGCGCTCACCGCCTGAGCGAGGCAATCTCCCAAGCCAGCAGTCCCGCGCCGACCAGACCTGCGTCGGGACCCGCGACCGCCGCCTCCACCGGTGGCGAACCCCGGCGCGCCAATAGTTGCGGCACTGCCTCCTGAACCGTCGCCGAGAGTACGCCGGCTCCGGTGCCGACCCCGCCACCCAGCACGACGACGGCGGGGTCGAGGACCAGCACGAGAGCGGCCACCGCATGGGCCAATGCATCGGCGGCGGATTCGACGACGAGTCGTGCTTTGGCGTCTCCCTGGTCGGCATACCGGGCGACTTCCAGGCCTGACGCCGGTCGCGAGGTCAAGGCTGTGTAGCGCGCAGAGATCCCCAGCCCTGAAGCGAACTGCTCGAGGTTCCCTTCCCAGCTCGGGTCAGTTCGCGGGTCGACCCGCCACTCCCCCAGCGCGAGCGCCTCGCCGCGCCTGCCCACCACGCACCGCCCGTCGACCACCATGGTGCTGGACAGACCCGTGCCCCAGGAGACATACAGCATCGACTCTGGCTTGGCCGTACGTCGTACGGCCGCCTCCGCGACTGCAGCACACCGCACATCGGCGTCGACAGTCACGGCGCCGCCACCCGCATCCTGGGCTAGCAGGTCGCGTGGCTGCACCTGCCAGTCGAAGACCTCTGCACTGGTGAGCAACCCGTCCCGGACGTACTCGGCAATGCCAAGGCCGAGCCCTTCGACCCGGTGGCCGGCGACGCGTGCTCCTTCGCTGAGCCGAGCAGCAAGTGAGTGCAGCGCGCTCAGGCCGGGGTCGCACCGTCCGGCAACCCGCGGAGTCGCGACCTGGTCGCGCTCGAAGACCTCCCCACTACGGCCGACGAGACCTCCGACCAGCTTGGTCCCGCCGGCGTCCAGGGCGATCACGACGTCGGCCACAACAGTCATCGTGGCAGAGCGCGCCCGACTGTCACGCGAGCCGCACGCTGAGCCGTTCGCCAGCCCGACCCTTGGTCCAGCTCACCAGCCAGCCAGCGTCGGTCCGGGCCACGTCGGCCTCGCCCTCGACCGTGACTTCCCGGTCGGTCTCCAGCAACGCGCGCCCTGGTCCATCGCCGCGCCGCAGGTGCACCGTGGAGCCGTCGCCGGCACCATCGAGCTCGGCAGTTGCCCAGCGCAGCACGGCATCATTCAGCTGCACGTCGACGGGCACAATCAGCCCGCTGCGCGCGGCCAGATCGAACGCGAATCCGTCGGCAACAGATGCGCCGTTCAACTGCAGCGTGAACGCCTGCGGAACGGGAGCGACATTGACCAGATGCATGAGGCGCTGCCCCGTGTCGTCTGCTGTGGTGGTGCGGACCAACCCAGGCGTCGCACCGTCCGCAACGACCCGCGGTCGCACGCCCAAGCGCTCGAACAATGCCAGCCACAGGTCAAGGTGGCATGGGTAATCGCACGCCATCACGATCGCCCGTCCGCCGCTGGGCAGACTGACCTCGACGGCAACAGGGGAACCGTCGGCCACGTCGAGGATTAGTGGCTCCACGGTGGATGCACCGGTGCTCGCCAGGTGCTCGAGGACACCGACCCGCACCTCCGGCTGGGCGCCTGCCCAGTCCGTCGCGCGCACCGATGGGTAGTAGTGAGGCGTGCCGTCGACGCGCTCAGCCACCGTGATGCCGAGGGCATCGGCCAGCACCGTGCACGGTGTGCCGTCGTCATCCACCTCCGGCACCAAGCCGTGCAGCAGCAACTGGCCGCCGGCCTGAACGAATGCGGCGAGCCTCTCCTGGGTAGCACGACCGAGCACGGCCGGGGTCGCGACGGCGAGCACCGGACCAGCCGGGTCGAGCTCGGCCCCAGCGGAGGTCGGTGCCCCTGACAAGTCGACCGCCCCGAATGACAGGCCGCCGAGCAGCAGCGACCTCGCCAGCATGTCGCGCGGGCCCATCCCCCGGAACCTCTCGACGTCGATGACCTGGTCACGACGCGAAGTCGAGGAAGGATGGCAGTACTCAGTGAGGTAGTGGTCGGGGACGAAGCCGAGCACGATGCCGTCGTGCTCCTCGTCCATGCTGGCAAGGAGATCCTCGGCCCCTCGCACCGCGCGCACCGCGCTGGTCGTGGCGG
This sequence comes from uncultured Actinomycetota bacterium, assembly GCA_963815295.1. Taxonomy (GTDB): domain Bacteria; phylum Actinomycetota; class Actinomycetes; order Propionibacteriales; family Nocardioidaceae; genus JACDHG01. Next base: position 157,743 of record CAWFFZ010000013.1, on the reverse strand, counting down.
CATGGGCGTCCGTCAGCACGCCCTCCGGGTTGACGGGGGCTGCAAAGCCGTGGCGCTCACCGGTGAACGCGATGCGGTCGTTACCATCGCCAACGGGCTCGTCCAGCGGTGGATTGTGCCCGCCCGAGAACAGGTAGTAGTTGATCAGCCGGTTGCCTTGTGCCACCAACAGCCGGGTCTTGAGCTCGGCGGTCTGCGGACTCGTGATGCGGCTAAGGTCCTCACCGTAGTCGCCCGTGCCTGCTTCGAACTCAAGCGAGGTGATGGGCTGCTCTGCATCGTGGACCGCGGCCATGAACGCGTTCATGACATAGAGGTCCGGGACGTTCTCCACGGTCAGCTCGCCGATGTAGTGGTCCGAGCCCGAAGTGGTCTGCGGCACGCCGGCGTACGACTTGGACAACTGGCTGATCCCGATCGGAAACGCGCGGCCGCGACCGCCGATAGTGCCGTGGATGTTGATGAGGAAGGGGACGCCGTCGATGCCGTGCTTCTGGGCCACGTCGCGCAGTCGCAGCAGGTACGACGCGTAGCGGTCGCGGTGATGAGCCCCGAGGTCATGGTGCAGCGCCAATTGCTGGGCCGCGCTGCCGCCGGCGGTGGCACCGGAGCGCCACCAGTCCGCCCATCGCGCCTTGTCCTGCGGGTCAGCGCCGTACCGCTGCGTCGCGGCATCGCGACCCCAGGTCTCGTCGGCCCACGTTGCGAGGTCGCCCAGCATGGCGTCGGTCATCTCGGGCGTGTTGGTGATCCACGAGAGCATCCCGACCTCGTTGTCGAGCTGGACTGCTGCCACCGGGCCACCGCGCGTGACCAAGTGGTCGGCCAGCAAGGGCATGATCTCGGCGTACCACTGCTCGGCCGCACCAAGGTAGCCGGGCTCGAGGTAGTCGAGTGTCTGGGTGCGAGCCGGAGCCCCGTCCCAACCCAGCGGCACGGCGTCAGGGTGCTCGCGGTAGATGCGGAACGGAAGGCCTTCGTTTTTCAGCTCGGCCATCACAAACGGGCCGGGGCGGGCCACCACCAACAAGTCACGCTCGGCCGCCAGCTCGAGGAAACCCACCAGGTCGCGGTATTCGCTGGTGGAGCCCGTCAGGTCGACCTCGCCGGTGGCCGTCTCATGGACGATCCATGGCATGTAGCTCGCCACCACGTCACACCCAGAGGCAACCAGCTTGTCGAGCCGGTCGGCCCAGTCCTCGCGGTGCAGCCGGAAGTAGTGCACCTCACCGGACATCAAGATCCTCGGGACGCCGTCCACGAGAAGTTGCCGGCGTTCGAGCCGCACCGACCGGGGTGGTCGACCGGGCACGTTACGTCGCCCAAATGTTGGGGATTTCGCCAGGTCAGCTGCTGCAGGAGTGGTCACCGGGGTGCGTCCTCACGGGGTCGGTGGGCGGTGGTTTTCGGGCGATGAGCCGACTGTGGGCCTTGCCACATCGGCGTGGTTCTGCTTATGGTACTGAAACCGGTTTCTGACGCGCCAGGCAATTCCGGAAACCGGTTTCTCAACCTATAACGGGAGAAGAGGTATGGAAGACAGCCGGGTGACGGTGAGACGGGTGGCCGAGATGGCCGGCGTCTCCCCCGCGACTGTCTCACGCGTCTCTCGCGGCTCCACCCAGGTCTCGCCGCACTTGCGCGATCGGGTGCTGCGGGTCATCGAGGAGCAAGGCTACTTGCCTAACCATCTCGGGCGGGCGCTGGCCGAGAAGCGGCATGGGGCGCTGGGTCTGGTCTTTCCCGGGCTGTCCGGCCCGTACTTCTCGGAGCTGATCCAGGGTTTCGAGGCCGAGGCCCTCAGCAGCGGTGACAGCGTGCTGATGCTGGCGTCGCACCTGCGCGCCGACACCGACGCAACGGTGCTCGACCTCGCTGCGCGGGTCGACGGGGTGGCGATTCACGGCGGCACGGTTTCCGCCGCAGCCATCGAGAAGGTTGCTCGCCATACCCGAGTGGTGGTGATGGCTGATGACACCGGCCACGCCCACTGCTCTGTCAGGGTCGACAACAGCACAGTCCAGGTGCTCACCAGCCACCTACTGGTCGAGCATGGATACCGCCGGCTGGCCTTCGTGGGCAACCCGGAGGGATCGCCCGACGTGACCACCCGCTGGCAAGCCTTCCTCTCCGCACACCGAGCAGCGCGCATAGCGGCCCCGTCAGAGCCGGTCCGGGTCGGACTACAACAGTCTGACGGCGCGGTCGCCGCCCAGGAACTGCTCGACGTCAACGAGCCGCCCGAGGCCGTGGTGTGCGCCAACGACGAGATCGCCCTCGGCCTGATGATCGCGGCGCTGAGCCGCGGACTTCGCGTGCCGGATGACGTCGCTATCACCGGGTTCGACGACATACCGATGGCCGCCCTCGTGCAGATGACCACAATCCGCCAGCCGATTCGCGAGTTGGCAGCGACCACTGCTCGACTGCTCGCCAACCGGCTGATCGAGCCGGTTGGCGAGACCGTGCTGGCGACCGAGCTGATGTTGCGCGGGTCGTGCGGGTGCCGTCACAGCGGCGTGCCTGAACTACCGCTGGCCGAATTAGTGGGGGCCTCGGGTGCTCAGCGTGCGAACGCGGGCCGACCCGACCAAGATGTGCTGGAAGCACCGATCACCGGCGCCGATGCCGGGCATGGAGATCACAACGCTGCACCCGGCGATATGGAGGAACCTCGAAAATGAGACGACGACTGACCACGAGCGTGGTGGCTGCGCTCGCCAGTGCGAGCCTGCTGCTGGCAGGCTGCACCGGCACCGAAGACTCGGAAGACGACGCGGCCGCCGAGGGCATGATCAACTACCTCAACCTCACCGACTTCGGCGGCGGAGCCCAGCCGCAGGAGAACTACAACCCGTTCCTGGACGCGACCAAGCTGGCCGCCGCGGCCTATGTCTTCGAGCCGCTGTACCAGATCGAGACCTACGGCTGCACCGAGATCCCGTGGCTCGCCGAGTCCTACGAGTGGTCAGACCCGAAGACGCTCGTGTACGACATCCGTGAGGGCGTCAAGTGGAACGACGGCGAAGACTTCACCGCTGATGACGTGGCGTTCACGTTCAACATGATCAAGGAGTTCGACGTCCTCGATGTGACGGGCGTCTGGGCATCTTTGAAGTCGGTGGAGGCCACCGGTGACAACCAGGTCACCCTCTCGTTCAAGGAGCCCGGCTCGTCGGTGTTCACGCTGGTGAGCGCAATACCCATCGTGCCGGAGCACATCTGGTCAGAGGTGAAAGACCCGGCCACCTTCACCAACTCTGAGGACCCCGTCGGCACCGGCCCGATGTTGGTCAAGTCCTTCAACCCGCAGCAGCTCGTGGCAGAGCGGAACCCGGACTACTGGCAGGCCGACAAGGTCAAGGTCGAGGAGCTCCGCTGGAACAAGGCCGAAGCAGGCGGGCCGGTCGAGCAGCTGAAGATGAGCCGCGGCTTCTACGACATGAACCAAGCGTTCATGCCCGACATCGAGAAGTCCTACATCTCGCGCGACCCCGAACACCGCAACTACTGGTACGCGCCGGGTGGCCTGATCAGTGTCTACATGAACCTCACCAAGGCACCGTTCAACGATGTCGAGTTCCGCAAGGCATTGACCACGGCCTTCAATGACCAGGAAGTGATCGACAAGGCTCAGTTCGGATACGTCACGGAGGCGAGCCAGAGCGGCCTCGTCGTTCCCGGCGAGGCCGAGTGGCTGCCGGAGGGCATCGAGGACCAGGGGCGCATCGCATACGATCCTGACGCTGCCGATAAGGCGCTCACTGACGCGGGATACGTACTGGACGACGATGGCAACCGCCTCGACAAGGACGGCAACCCCATCTCGTTCACGTTCAAGGTGCCGGGCACGTACTTCGACTGGGTCGACGCGAGCGACATCCTGATCGAGAACCTGGAGGCACTCGGCCTACAAGTCGAACAGGAGACCCCCGACCCGGCGACTCACGACGAGGCCCGCCAGACGGGCGACTACGACATGATCTTCGGCGTGTTTGGCGGTGGGTGCAACGTCTACACCAACTTCGCCAACCCGCTCTACAGCGCCAACACCGCGCCGATTGGCGAGCCAGCAGTTCTCGGCAACGAGATCCGCTGGGAGGATCCCGAGACCGACCAACTGATCGAGGAGTTGAAGGTCGCAACTGACAAGGACGCCCAGAAGGAGGCGGTAGCCGGGATCGTCGACATCATGATGACCGAGGTGCCGATGATCCCGATCTGGTACGGCGCCAAGTGGTTCCAGTACGACACCACCAAGGCAGAAGGTTGGCCGAACGAGGACAACCCGTACGCCGACGGTGGTAACTTCCCCATCGTGCTGACCCACCTGGTCCCGTCGGACGAGTAGGACGCTGACAACAGATGCGGTATTTCGTTCGGCGCGCCGGCTTCTTCCTGGCCACTCTGTGGGCGGCGGTGACTCTCAACTTCCTCATCCCGCGGCTCCAGCCAGGCGACCCTGCCCAAGCGATGGTCTCCAAGCTGGCAGGGAAGTCCGAGGCGGTCGACCCGGCCCAGGTGGCTGCGATCACCAAGATGCTCGGCGTGCCGGACGGAAGTCTGTTGTCCCAGTACTGGGACTACCTGGGTGCACTCCTCCAAGGTGAGTTCGGAGTCTCGTACACGTACTACCCCTACACAGTGACCGACGTGATCGCCGACGCGGCGATCTGGACCATCGTCTTAGTGGGCGTGACGACGGTCATGTCGTTCATCATCGGCACGCTGATCGGAGCATGGGCGGCGTACCGGCGCAACACCAAGACCGACTCGACCATCACCCTCGGGTCAACGTTCATCGGCTCGCTGCCGAGCTTCTGGATTGCGCTGCTACTGGTCTACGTCTTCGCGATCACGCTGAACTGGTTCCCCGAAAGCGGCGGCTATGGTCCTGGTAGCACCCCGGGCTGGAACTGGACGTTCATCTCAGACGCCATCCAGCACAGTGTTCTCCCGGCCATGTCCTTGCTGATTCTCGGCCCGATCGGCTGGATTTTCGGGATGCGCAACCAGATGGTGCAGGAGCTCGGTGCGGACTACGCCCGGTTAGCCAAGGCCAAGGGGCTGCCGCGGCGACAGATCGCCCTGACGTACGGCGCTCGGGTCGCGATCCTGCCGAACGTCACCGGGTTCGCGCTGGCCCTCGGCGGCCTCCTCGGCGGCACCGTGATCGTCGAGACGATCTTCCAGTACCCCGGGATGGGCAGGCTGATGATCGAAGCGGTGGGCAACAAGGATTACCCCCTAATGCAGGCGTTGTTCCTGTTCATTACCGTCGGCGTGCTGGTCGCGAACTTCCTCACCGACATCTTGTACGGCTACTTGGATCCACGGGTCCGGAAGGGTGAAGCAGCATGACCACTCCGATCACCCCATCCGACATCCCCGACCGCGACATCGAGGGCCCTGAGGTCGCCTTCCATGAGGCCGGCAAGTCCACCCGGGTGCCCGGCTGGTTCATCATCTTGTGGCGCAATGTCAAGTGCCGGGTCGGGCTCTTGATGCTGTTGGGGTTCATCCTCATGGCCGTGTTCGCGCCGATGATCGCGCCGTTCGACCCCCGAGCCGACGACTTCGTGCCGTCTCAGGGCCCTTCGGCCGACCACTGGCTCGGCACCACCCAGAGCGGCGAGGACGTCTACTCCCAGCTCATCTGGGGCTCCCGCACGTCACTGTTCGTGGGACTTGCCTGCGGCATCATCTCCACCGCGATCGCACTGGTGGTCGGGCTCAGTGCCGGCTACCTAGGAGGTGTGGTCGACGAGGTGCTGTCGTTCTTCATCAACCTCGGCCTCGTCGTGCCGGGGCTGCCGCTGATGATCGTGCTGGCTGGGTATATCCAGGTCGACGGTGTCTTTGTCATCATCATCGTGATCTCGATTACTAGCTGGGCCTTCGGCGCCCGCCTCAAACGCGCGCAGATCCTCACCTTGCGCAGCCGGGACTACGTCACAGCGGCCAAATTCGCAGGTGACAGCACCTCCAGGATCATCTTCTACGAGATTGCTCCCAACATGACCTCGTTGATCGTCGTTGGGTTCATGGGCGCGGCCCTCGGCGCGATCGGCGCAGAGGCAGGGCTCGCCTTCTTGGGACTGGGAGATCCGCAGACGGTGAGCTGGGGCACCATGCTCAACCAGGCCAGCGTAGGTGGCGCAATGCTGCTCGGTGGGTGGGCGTGGCTGATTGCACCAGGGCTCATCCTGGCTCTCCTTATGACCGCGATGACGCTGATCAACTTCGGCGTCGACGCGCTGAGCAACCCAGCCCTCAGGGAGGACTGACATGGCCCTCCTCGAGGTTTCCGAGCTGAGCGTCACCTACACGCCGCGCGACTCCCTGGCGGTGCGCGCCGTCGACCAGGTGAGCTTCAACGTCGATGAGGGCGAGTTCGTCGGACTGCTCGGGGAGTCCGGGTGTGGCAAGTCGACACTCGGCAACGCCATCTTGGGACTGTTGGAGAAGCCAGCCGCGATCAGCGGCGGCACCGTCACATTCGACGGGCGCGACGTAACGAACCTCGACGAGGACGAGATGCGTCCGATGCGGTGGGTCGACTTGTCCACCGTCTTCCAGTCCAGCATGAACTCGCTCAACCCGGTGGTAACGATCCGCAGCCAGTTTGCCGACACGTTCGCGGCGCACCCCGAGGCAGCGGGCGACGACCCCGATATCGAGCAGCGCGCGGGCGACCTCCTGGAGATGGTCTCCTTGGAACGTGACGTGCTGCGCCGCTACCCGCACGAACTCTCCGGTGGCATGAAGCAGCGCGTAGCCCTAGCCCTCGCACTCGCACTCCAGCCACGCTTCGTACTCCTCGACGAGCCCACGACCGGACTCGACGTGGTAGTGCAGCGTGACATCCTCGACCGGCTTCGGGAGCTGCGTCGCGAGCTCGGGTTCGCAGTGCTGTTCATCAGCCACGATCTCGGCACCGTCATGGAGATGGCTGACCGGGTGATGGTCATGTACGCCGGCGAAATCGTCGAGAACCAACCGTCCGCCGACATGATCGTCGAACAGCTTCACCCCTACAGCACCGGCCTGCTCGGCTCGTATGCCGATCCGCGCGACGAGGTCGTCGAGGTCGCCTTCATCCCAGGGCGGCCACCGCACCTGTCGGGCGAGCTCGTCGGCTGCCGGTTCGAGCCACGCTGCCCGGTGTCGGTCGACGAGTGCCGCACCAACCACCCCGAACTGCTGCCTGCCGGCCGTGGCCATGCGCGGTGCCTGCTGGTCGAGCAGTCCCTGCGCGACGGCATACCGATCCAGAAGGCGGCGCCGGTCGACCACCTCGACGCGGTGTTCTCCGCCGACGCCAGCACTCGCGGTGACGTCGATGCCGAGCCGGTGTTAGTGGTGGAGAACGTCAGCAAGACCTTCCACGTCAGGCAAGGCATGCGCACGACGTACACCGAGGCCGTCAAAGACGTGTCTTTCGTGCTGCGGCCGGGCCGGGTCAGCGCCTTGGTTGGGCAGAGTGGTTCCGGCAAGACCACGATTGCCCAGCTGGTGACCGGGGTGGAGCGGCCGACCCAGGGCACGATCGAGTTCAAGGGCAGCCGGGTCGACCGCCTGAAGCGCCGAGCCTTGCGCCGCTACCGACGACACGTGCAACTCGTCTTCCAGGACCCGTTCTCGGCCCTCAACCCGACCCGCAGCGTCGTCTACGCGATCAGCCGCCCGCTGCAGAACCACCTCGGCATGGACCGTAAGCAGGCCCGCGCCCGGGCGGCCGAACTGCTCGAGACCGTGGGCTTGAGCCCAGCGTCGCAGTACCTCGACAAGCTCCCCCACGAGCTCTCGGGTGGGCAGCGTCAGCGGGTCGTAGTCGCGCGCGCGTTGGCCCCGAGCCCGAAATCCTCATCGCCGACGAGCCCATCTCGATGCTGGATGTCTCCATCCGAGCCGAGATCATCGGGTTGCTCGACGCGCTCGTCCGCGACAAGGGCATCGCCATGCTGTACATCACCCACGACCTCCTCAGTGCTCGGCTGCTCGCCGATGACGTGATGGTGCTGAACCTGGGCGTGATGGTCGAGCGCGGGCCCACGCTAGAGGTCATCGGAGACGCCAAGGACCCCTACACCCGCAAACTGCTCGCGGCTATCCCCAATCCGGGAGCGATCCGAAAGCCTGGTCTCGACAAGCGGTCCGGCACAGCGGCAGGACCAGAGACGACGCCGGAGGACACGCCGCTCGTGGGGAGCTGATCCCACAGCCAGCCTCGGGTTACCGCAGCCAGGCCGTCCCGGGTGAAGGCAGCCGACCGTGCTCGTTCAATGCGCGGCTGCTGGCCAGCAGTTCGGACCCCCACTCGTCGAGTGGCAGTGGGTCCGTCCCTGTGTTGAAAACGCAGGTGATGTTGTCGCGCCGGAACGCCAGTACGTCGTCCGGGCTCGCCAGCCACGTCGGCCACGCGGCATCGCGGAGGTCCTTGCGCGCAGCCATGGCCGCGCGCACAACCTCCAGTGGAGACCCCGGCTCGGCGAGCTGGGACTCGACGCTGAGATCCCCCCACGCGGGCGGTTGCGGCAGCCACGTGCGTGCACCCGCCCCCGATGGGGAAAAGCCGTAGTGGCCGCTGTCGACGCGAGACCACGGCAACGGCACTCGCGCGCCGTCCCTGCCTCTCTTGGTGCCGGCTGACCGACGCCAGGTCGGGTCACGTAGGTCCTCGTCCAACAAGGCCACCTCGGGAAGCCCCAGCTCGTCGCCGGCGTACAGATAGGTGGCGCCGGGCAGCGCGAGCAGCAACAGCAGCAAAGCGAGCGCCCCCTCGGGCCCCCACCGCGTCGCGGCCCGGACAACGTCATGGTTGCCGTGCGGCCACGCCGGCCGTCGCCCTTGCCGGGCCGCCGCGTCGAGGTAGCTGTGGAGGGTCTCGCCGATGGCCTTCGCGTCGAGCGGGGCGAACACGAGTTCCATGGCGAACGCCTGCTCGAACTCGTCTGGACGCAAGTAGGGCTCACCGAGCCAGGCTGGGCCCCAAACCTCCGCCACCCCGAAACGGTCGGGTCGCTCGGCCAGGACCTGCGCGAACCGACGGTGGATCCGGTGCACCTCGGGTCGGTCGCTGAAGGGATGCTCGTCACCTGGCTGGCGATCCTTCGCAGGCACGGACACCGGCGGATATCCGGGCGCCTTGGCCAGCGCCCCAGCAGCGTCGAACCGGAGACCGTCGAAGCCGCGATCGAGCCAGAAGCGCAGCGTGCGCTCGACGTCGGCCATCACGTCTGGGTGCTCCCAGTTCAGGTCGGGCTGCTCGACGTCGAAGGTGTGCAGATACCACTCACCGTCGCCGAGCGGCTCCCAGGCTGGTCCTCCGAACAACGACTCCCAGTCGGACGGCGGACCACCGTCTTTACCTGGGGCGATGTGAAAGCGCGCCCGCTCCGGGTGCCCAGGCCCGACGAGTCGGGCCCGCTCGAACCACGGGTGGTGGATGGAGGTGTGGTTGGCGACCACATCGCCAACGACGCGAAGTCCGCGGGCATGCGCCTGCGCGAGCAGTTCGTCGATGTCGTCGAGCGTGCCCATGTCGGGGTCGACCGCCCGGTGGTCGATGACGTCGTACCCGGCGTCCGCGTCTCCGCTGACATAGAACGGGTTGAGCCACAACGCGTCCACCTCGAGGTCGACCAAGTGGTCGAGGTGCTCAATCACGCCCCGCAGGTCGCCGGTGCCGCTGCCGTTGGAATCGGCGAAGCTGCGCAGGTAGACCTGGTAGATGACGGCGTCCCGCCACCAGGGGGCGCCACCGGTCACGGCTGATTCCCGTCGCTTGTCGGAACGAGCTCGACCAGACTCAGTGCGCTCGTCGGCAGGTCGAGCAGCACTGTCGCCGCCCCGTCTGGTCCAACCTCGACAGGCTCATGGAGCAACGGGGCCATGACGTCGAGATCGGCCAGGGCCTCCCACTGCTTCTCATCGGGCCAGTCCACGACGCCGAGGTCGGTGGCGTGCTTCGCCAGGTACGAGTGCTCCGAGTCGACGCGGCGGTGACGTACGTCGTACCGGCCCGGCGGCAGCGACGCGATCTCGATCCTGACGGCGCGGTCGAGGTCGGCACGGTCCTCGGCCCAGTCGTGCTGCTGCAGCGTGCCGTTCCAGACAGCCACCGCAAGCCGGGCAGGTCCGTCGTCCGCCGAGTCGGTGCTCGCCCAGGCCTGGACGAGCGACTCTGCGCCGTCGCCGGCCAGCTGTACGCCGACCTCCTCGTCGCCCAGCTGCTCCAGAGCGGCAAGCGCCCAGAAGCGGGGCTTGGCGAGCCCGCCGACACTGAGCAGCCCGAACCCGCCGTGCACGAGGCGCGGTGGTCGTCCCAACTCCTCGAAGTGGTCGCTGGAAACCCAGCACGCCACGGACGCCCCGGTTTGGGCGGCGGCCAACATGCCGCGCGCTGTGAAGGCAGCGACCCACGGGTGGTCGTTGACGGGATGGAAGTGCGTCGGGGTCGGACCCCACTCGGTCCACCAAATCGCAGCCTTCGCCTGGTCGTAGCGGGCGAGCACGGGCCGGAGATCCAGTGGGGGGATTCCGTAGGCGTGCGGGGTGAGGATGTCGAGCTCGGAGGGCGACCCCTCCACATGCTCGAGCAGGGCATCAAGCCAGCCGACCGCAGCCGAGGCTGGGCCGGCGATGGGCAGCGTCGGATGCGCCCGGCGAATCGCGCTGGCGCTCGCGTCGTACAGACGCATGTAGTCCTCTTGGCTGCCGGTCCAGAAGACGCCAAGGTTGGGTTCGTTCCAGACCTCGAGGGCCCATCCGCGGGCCAGCTCCTCGTCGCCGTACCGCTCTCGCAGGTGGGTAACGAACGCCTCGACGAGGCCTGCCCAGCGGCTCAGGTCGCGGGGTGGGTTACGAAGCCCGGCCTCGGTGATCTCGTGGAATGGCGGGTCCGCCATCGCCCGGGGCGTGAATCCCAGCTCGAGCATCGGACGCATCCCAGAGCCGAGGACCGTGTCGAGGACCGTGTCCAACGTCGAGAAGTCATAAACGGGCTCACCGTCCGTGTCCTCGCGGTAGATGCCCATGTCGTCGCCGAAGGTGCCATGGGCTCGTACGCGTTGCACGCCCAGCTCGGTGTGCACGCGAGACAGCGCCTGCACGGACTCCGCGCCGATCGGACGGCCACCCGACTCATCCGGTGACAGCAGGTGGCTGAGGTGCTCGCTGCCGATGCATGCCCGCCACGGCCGAGGCGTCGGCCCCTGAATGTCTGCGGCATCTACCTGGACGACGACCTCCGGAGCCGGAGCCGAGCTGTCGTAGGGAAGCGGGAGTGCATGCACCGGCTCTCCCGGTGCACCATGGCCTTCCTCGATGCTGCGGACCGCCGCGACGGCATACCAACCGCCCGCACTATCCCGAGTGTCGGAGTAGGGCAGGCATGGCACGACCAGCAGGTCACCACCGCCGTGATCGAGCGGCGACAAAGCATCGGGCTCGTCGCCGTGGTGTACGACGTAGCCCACTGCGTCGTCGACAGCCGCCCAGGTCAAGGTGACCTGAGCAACTCCGGCGACTGCGTCGAGGGAGGGCGGCGGGGCGAGCGAGCCCACCGTCAGCCTCTGACGTGAACCAGCACCGCTGACGGCTGAGGCACGTCGAGCTCGAGCATGGCCCCACCCAGCGCGTGCTGCAGAGCGACCGGCTCGGCCACCAGCGTGTTAGCTGCCTGCAACTGGTCCCACTGCTCGTCAGTCGGCCAGTCACCGACACCGAGCCGCTCGGCCAGCGTGGTGACGTCGCCATGGTCCGCGTCGAGCCGGGTGACCTCGGCCGTGGCGCCGTCGCCGAGCCCCTCCAGGTGGAGTCGCACGGCGCGCGCCAGCGAGTCGTCGCCGCTTCGCTTGTCTTGGTCAAGCGTGTGGTTCCAAACAAGGATGGTGAGGGAGCCGTCTTCGTGACGCGACGCCCAGGTCTGCACCAGACCGTCAGCCCCGTCACCCGTCGCGGACACCGGCAGCTGCGTCTCGCCGAGTTGCGACAGCAGGTGCAGAGCGTGATAGCGCGACTTGGCGATACCGCCCACAGTGATCAGGCCGAACCCGCCGTGCAGCAGCTTCGGCGGACGCCCGAGCTCCTCGAAGTGATCGCTCGCGACCCAGTACGACAACGCGTCAAGACGTCCTGCCGACGAGCGCATCCCATGCAGCAGGAAAGTCGCCGACGAGACGCTGTCGTTGACCGGATGGAAGTGTCGCGGGGAGACGCCCCACTCGGTCCACAGGATCCGTGCGGTGCTGCCATATCGCGCCAGCGTCGGACGGAGGTCCAGCGGTGCGTTGCCGTAGGTGTGGGTGGTCACGAAGTCGACCGGCGCGCCGGACTTGCTGGTGTGGTCGAACAGCTCGTCGACCCAGTCGGCAGCGGCCGAAGACGGCCCGCCGACGGCGAGCCGTGGGTCAACGCCCTTGATCGCGGCGGCGGTCACGTCGTACAGCTGCATCCACTCATCGCGCGTGCTCGACCAGAACACCTCGAGGTTGGCTTCGTTCCACACCTCGAAGTCCCAGCCGAGCACCTCTTCCTGGCCATACCGGTCCATCAAGTGCCGCACCAGGTCGCTGATCAGGTTGGCCCATCGGTCCCAGTCCTTGGGCGGGGACGTGATGCCGCGGTACTCGAAGACAGTCTTCTCCGGATCACTGGCCAGGTCACGCGGCATGAAGCCGAGCTCGACGCAGGGTCGCAGGCCGATCGCCATGATGCGGTCGTAGACCTCGTCGATGAGGCTGAAGTCGTGCACCGGCACGCCATCGACTTCGCGGTAGACGCCGAGGTCGTCGTGCAGGATCGCGTGGGCCCGGACGGTGCTGACGCCGATCTCGTCATGGACTCGGCGCAAGGCGGACTCCAGCTCGTCGCCGATCACTCGGCCCCCGGACGTGTCGGCGCACAGCAGCTGGCTGAGCCGCTCACTCCCGATCATTGGCTGCCACGGTCGGGCCAGTGGCTCACCGCTGACATTCGTGTCGACGGCCACCTCGACTGTCGGGACCGCGTCAGCGGCCACGAGCGACGCGGTGGTCACGACCTCGCCGAGGTCGCAGCACACCTTCACGGACGGGACCGACGCCACCGCATAGTCGTAGCTATTGCCCGGCTCGCCGGTGGTGTCGACGTACCAGGTCTCCGGCACGGACAGCACGTCGCCACCGCGGTGGTCCACCGCCGTCAGGTCGTCGCGCGACGACCCGCCCGGGGCTCGGTGCACCAGGTAACCGATGGCGCCCTCGACCGGTTCCCAGCGCAGGGTCACGTGACCAGAACCCGCCGTGGCGGTCAAGCCGGCCGGGGGCGGCAGGTCGGGGACCTCTGTCGAATGACGCTGGTCGGAGCGGGTGGAGATCCGCTGCTCCCAGTCCTCCCGGGCGCCGAGATCGCGGTCAATGTCAGTGCCTTCGGTGCCGGTGGTCATCCGTCCTCCAGATGTAGGTGCAACGTGTCCGCAGTACCGGTGATCGGGGCGGTATTTGTACAAATCACCGCGTGAAACCGGTTTCTCAACCAAGCCCACAGCACTGGAGCCGCAGTGTCAAGCCCGAATCGGCGGGCGCGTCAGGTCTTGCGGTAGTCGCGCGGCGGAATGCCGAAATGCGCGCGGAACCTCCGGGAGAGGTGGAACTCGTCTGCAAATCCCAGCGTGCGCGCGATCTCGCGATGGGTCATGTCGGTGAGACGCAGGAGCGTGGCCGCGGCCTGCAAGCGGCGCGTCATCCGAAACGCCGACGGTGTCTGCCCGACCTGCGCGCTGAAGCGACGCCGGAACGTGTCGTAGGTGAGCCCCGATTCGGCTGCAACGGTGTGCAGGTCGACGCTCCCGGTGAGGTCGTCGGCCAGCCGGCTACTTGCGCTCAGGATCTCGAGGCTGAGGTCGGGCCCAGGTGAGAGAGCGCTGGCGTCCTCGGTGTCGAGCAGCCAGTCGGCGAGCGCGAGCAACTGATGCTCTGCGGCACGCGGAGACGGCGGCGGCGTCCGGAGCACTGTCCGCAGCGCTCCGATCGACGGGATCGGTTGCGGGTACCGGGGTCCCGGCACCGCGAACATGCTGAGCCCGGCCAGCGAGTCGAACACCGGTCCGGTGAAGACGGCAAAGAGCTCGGTCCAGCGTTGGCCCGACTCGGTCCCGTACCAGTGGGGAAACCCTGGCGGTGCGACGGTGTGTGCACCTGGACCGATCCGCTCCTCCCGCCCATCGCCGTCGCGATAGGTCCCTTCCCCGTCCAGCACGACGGACAGAACGTAGGCATCCATCACCCGCAAACTCGACGGCATGATCGGCTCGTCGTCGACCACTTCGCCCGCCAGCAGCAGCTGGCCGAGTCGCGTTACCGGCCCTTCTGAGACCGCGATCACAGTTCGGAGGCTCACCAGCCCACCGTACCGGCGCCAAAACGTTCATGTCTGCGCCGCGTCCAGACATTCCACGGCCGACACCGGCGAACTACTGTCGAGAGGTAATCAAAAGACGAGCGCAGGCCATCGCCCGCGCGCCCTGGAGGACAGCATGACCTCGACCGACAACGCCGTCCGCACCGGACTGGTCACTGCCGAGCACATCGCCCAGTACGAGAACGAGGGCTACTTCGTCCTCGAGAACGTGCTGACGGACGAGCAGCTCGAGCTGCTTCGCGGCGGCGCGCAGTACTCCATCGACAAGCTCGATGCAGACATGGATGCAGCCGGTGTCGACCGGATCGGCATCAACGCGCGTGGCAGGCGCTACTTCAGCAACATGATCTACAAGGACCGCCCCGAGCTCCGACAGTTTCTCTTCAGCGACACGATGGCGCAGATCTGCGAGGCGACCCTGGGCAAGGATGCCTACCTCTTCTGGGAGCAGTACGTCATCAAGGCCGGCGACCCCGATACGTCGTTCGCCTGGCACCAGGACTCCGGGTACGTCGACGAGGACCACGAGCCCTACCTCACCTGCTGGATCGCGCTCGACGATGTGACTGAGGAGAACGGCTCGGTCTACCTGCTGCCCTACTCGCAGTCAGGCATCAAGTCCTACATCAAGCACATCCCGGATCCAGTGACCAACGACAAGATCTGCTACTTCGGTTCGAACCCGGGTGTCCCCATGACCGCTCCGGCCGGCTCGATCGTTGCGTTCTCGAGCGTCGTCATCCACCGCAGCGGACCCAACTTCACAGACAAGATGCGGCGTGTGTACCTGGCGCAGTACTCGAAGGATGTTCTGACGTTCAAAGACGGGAAGACACCCGCCGGCTCGTACGATCACTTCCTCGAAAACGGCAAGAACGTCGCCGAGATCTAGGCAATAGGCCGCTTCGTCACGACGCCGTGGCCGCAACAATGCAGTTGCGGCCGCGGCGCTTGGCCACATACAGAGCGGCGTCGGCTTCCTGGATTACCTTGGCTGACGTTGTCCCGTGCTCCGGGTAGAGGGCGATCCCCGCAGAAATCGTGACCGTAGGCAGCACTGACCCCAGATACTCGACCTGCGCGACTGCGACGCTCTCACGCAGCCGATCAGCCCGGACATACAGGCTGTCGAGGTCGATGTCGGCAACCAGCACGAGGAACTCTTCGCCGCCGTAGCGGCAAGGAATGTCGCCGGCGCGCACTGAGGCGCGGATTACCGCGGCGACTGCCGCGAGTACTGAATCGCCTGCAGCGTGTCCGTGGATGTCGTTGAACTGCTTGAACCCGTCGATGTCGAGCATGATGAAGCCCAGAGAGTTCCCGGCACGTTCGGCACGGCTGATCTCCCTCTCGACCCATTCCTCTAAAAAGCGCCGGTTGAACAAGCCCGTCATCGGGTCCCGGAGCGACTGCTGGCGCAGGGCTGTGCGCATCTGCAGGTTTGCCAGAGACAACGAGGTCTGCTCGGCGACGGCCACGCCCAACTGCTGCTTCGCTTCGGTGAGCAGTAGCGGATGAGGTCCAGGTTGGAGACTGTGGTCCATCACGTGGAGCATCCCGAGTGTCTCCCCATGAGCCGCCATCGGAATGCAGATCGAATCGCCAAGTCGCTCCAGTGTGTGCGGGCATGACAGGCCGCCACCTCCACCATGTACGACGTGTCGCTGCCCGCGGCGCAGCGCCCAGCACTGCTCGCGCGGGAAGAGCTGATCCACCGACAGCTGGCCCCAGACAACCTTAGGCTCCAACAGGTTTCGTGACGCGTTGAACAGGTAGAGGGCTCCCGACAACCCGGGGAAGATCGACGTGACGACCTGTTCGATCACCTCGTAGGCCTCGGCAGGATCCCCACATGCCTGAAGGAGGTTGCTGAGCTCGGTGAGCTGCAAGATGTCGTAGTTCAGCCGTTGCAGCTCGTCGGTGCGCTCACGCACTCGCTCCTCCAGCTCGGACCGACTCGCCTCGAGCTCCTCGGCCAGCATGTTGACACCGACGATCAGTGCGTCGATTTCGCCGTCTTCGCCAGTCGGGACACCGCGAACAGTCAAGTCACCGCGAGCGAGCTTGGTGAGCAGAGAGACGACCTGACCGACGCCATCCCCCGCCGCCGCCGTACTCACCGTCGATACCCGTGCAGCCATTCGAGAGCGGAAGACTCACTCATGAACATGCGCGTGGGCGTGCGATCAGCGTCGGTCGCCACGGGCTCGCCGCAGACCGCGTCATGGGCCCGTGCACAGCGCACGATCTCGGCACCCTCATCCCACCAAACGCGGAAGAGGTCCTGGCCCTGATCCATAACGGATCCCATCCAGTCAGTATCGCAGCCCTGGTGCGCCATTAACTGCGAACTGCGCCACCCTGGCGGATCCACCACAATGCACCGTCGCGCACGTGTTGCGGCTGGCTTTCGTCGGCCGCCACCTCGTGCATCGCTGATGCTTGACGCATGCCGAGGCCATAGAGCAACGCGCGGTCGAGCAGCGACCGATCGCCGGCGATCAGTGGGACGAGCTCGTCGAGCGAACGCTCGCTGTCGATGTGCCCGAGCCCCAGTGCTAGGTCGCGGGCAACCATCGGTGGTGCCTTGGGCAACCACGACAGCATCTGCTCCTCCTGCGAAGGCGATGCGAGGTAGCGGATCAGTCGGACGAAGCGCGGGGTCATCGGGTCATCAAGGCCGACCGCTTCGATCTCGTCCGCGAGGGCGGCGGAGAGCGGGCTACGGATCGGACTTCCGTGCAGGAAGATGCACGCATAGTGGGTCCGGTTAAAGCGGGCGGCGAAGAGCGCCTCGCGGATCAGCCGGGGGGTCATCTTGTCCTCGTCATACAGGTTGGATGCCGGCAGGCGGTCGCGAACGGCTTCGGCGACCCGTTGGGAGACGCGACGGGTCGTGACCGGGCTGAACCGCTCTCCGTGGGCAGCCGCCTGGGCAAGCTCCTCATGTCCGGTGACTCCACGCGACGCGTAGAGCAGCCGCTCCTGCGACCGCTCTGGTAGGGCCATGATCAGGTCCTCGAAACCGGACGCCGTGGCCTGTGGTCCCTTCAACCTGGCACTGACCACGCCCTCGATGCGAGCGATCTGCGCATCGGTGTAGCAGTCTTCCTCGATCTTGATCGCGACCGCTTCGGCAGCCGCCCAGAAGACGTCGAGGGACTGTGTGGTGAAGAACGTGTCGAGGATGACGGCGGCCGCTTCGGTGGCCCGCGACAGCTCCAACACCCCGATCGGGTCGTTGATGATCTGCACAGCCGGGTCGTCGAGGAACTCACCGACGGCGTGGAGCAGCCACGGATGGGCGACTCGGTGTTCCAACAACAGCCGCATCGCTTCGAAGCGCTGCAGATAGGTGATGCCGACGGACCTGGACATCTGTTGGACGAGATGTCGCGACAGCTGTTTCCACACGGCGCTCGGCACATACATCGTGTCGGTGGCCGCGACGTGATGCGCGAGGCTGGTCCACTCGGGTCCGGTGCCGGGGCCTTCGACCAACGCTTCGAAGAGACGATCGAGCTCGTCGTGGAACGACGACGACTTAGGGTCGAGCACAGGCATCCACGCCGGCAGACCTTCTCCGCCGAGTGCGCGGCGAAGAGCGTTGACGACGCTGGTCAACTGACCGGGCGGCATACCAAGCGCTAGCTCGTAGGCTTGGAGTACGGAGTACCGCGGCGTGACCTTCCCTGACTCCCAACGGCTGACTGCGCTGCGGTCTGCACGGAGCCCGACCGATTGCAGGGCGGCGTTGAAGGACTCACCGAGGGCGAAGCCGGGCTCAGGGTGGTGGAGCCTCGACATCAGGAGCAGCCAGCCGACGCGGGCATCGACGTCTGCAGTCGGTGAGCGAAGAGACGTGGTGTCCTCGGGGATCTGATAAGGACGACCGCGACGTCCTGCTGCCATGCTCGTCCCTCCCCTCGTCGTTTGTCGTCAATCTAGACAGTCGCGCCCATGAACCGAGCCGTAACGGCAGAACTGCCGTTGCGCACCGCTCCCTGCGCCGAGCGCTTCTGTTGGCATGTTCAGCTTCCTGTGGTGGTGATGCCGGTCCCGAGTCCATGGGCCGAGGGGATCTGGCCGAGCCGTCCTGCCTGGAAGTCCTCGAAGGCTTCGATGACCTCCGCACGGGTGTTCATCACGAACGGCCCACCCCAGGCAACAGGCTCACCGATGCGACGTCCGCCGAGAACCAGCACCTCGAGCGACGGGGTGCGCGTCTCCTGGTGAGCGGAAGCATGGATGTCGATCACGTCGCCGGCGCCGAGCACGGCCAGCTGACCAGTCTCGATCGGACGGCGTTCGGCTCCGACGGTGCCCTTGCCTGCCAGTACATAGACCAGTGCGTTGAAGTCGCGGCGCCACGGGAGCGTCAGGGCGGCCGATGCGGCGACGGTGGCATGCACCATCGTCATAGGTGTGTACGTCGATCCGGGTCCGGTGACATCACCGATCTCGCCGGCGATGATCCGCACGAGCGCACCCGCGTCGGCGGTGGTCGCGAGCGCCACGTCGCCGCCGCGCAGATCCTGGTAGCGCGGGTCGGCCCACTTCTGGGCTCGTGGCAAGTTGACCCAGAGCTGTATGCCGTGGAACAGGCCACCCTGCTGGACCAGCCACTCCGGCGGCTTCTCGATGTGCAGGATGCCGCCGCCGGCAGTCATCCACTGGGTGTCGCCGTTGCTTATGCTGCCGCCGCCGCCGTGACTGTCTTGGTGCTCGAACGTGCCATCGAGCAGGTAGGTCACGGTCTCGAAGCCGCGGTGCGGGTGCCAGGCGGTGCCTTTGGGCTCGCCCGGTGCATACTCCACCTCCCCCATCTGGTCCATGTGGATGAACGGGTCGAGGAGGGCGAGGTCGACGCCGGCGAACGCGCGGCGCACCGGGAAGCCCTCACCTTCGAAGCCACGCGGCGCGGTCGTCATCGACACGACGGGTCGTACTGTCGCGTGGGGCTGCGACTCCGGGATGCGGGGCAGCTGGGTCAGGTCGTCCACGGTCACCGCGGGCATAGGTGGCTCCTCTCAGGCAAGCAGGTCACCTGTCTCAACACTAGTTGAACTCTAAATCTTCCTCAAGGGTGCATCAGCCGAATTGACGGTGGGGTGATCGGGCCAGCTGACGGCGTACCTCGGATCGCGGCCAGACGAGACCCGAGCAAACCGCAGCAGCTCGCGGACTATCCCCGCGTTGCCCATGGCCCAGCCGTCACGGGGCTCCAGCTCGCTCGGGGTCGCCCGATGCTCGTGGTTCGACCAGCGTGCTCCATCGGCATCGCGGGTGACGCGGTCCGCGAGATCACCGACGAGTACCTGCGCGAAGTCCAGGTCGCCGCCCAGCTCGGCGCAGCGGTCGCAAGCGAGAGCGAGCACTCCCGCGGTTCCGCAGCAGCGGCCGTTGTTGTCCCAGAATCCGGGTCTCAGCCGGCTCGGCAGGCCAGACTGCGTCACCGTGTGCCAACACCGTTCGGCCAGGTCTTGCCAGGCCGGATCCTGGGTCACAGCACTCAACAGCCGAAACACCTGGGCGTCGCCAGCTGGGCCGTGGCACCACCCGTAGCTGTAGCGCTCCACCAGTTCCGGCTTGTGCTGGGGATCAGAGTGGGGGACCAGGAATCCAGACGCATCCGCTTCGTTGCGACTCACAACGTCGGCTGCTCCGGCGAGAGCCAACTCGGTCAGATCCCGACGTCCGGTCCCCTGACCGACTGCAGCGAGGGCCGCGACGATGCCCAGCGTTCCGTGCGAAATGTGGTGGAAGCGCGCCGGTGTTCCTGCGCGCACCTCCCAGTGCACACCGCCGACCGTTGTCTCGGCTGTTCGCAGGTACGGCGTGGCAGCTAGCAGGGCGAGGTCGGCGTCGCCAGCTGCCATCGCCGCGAGGGCGATCCCGGCGTTGCCGCCGAGCAGCTCGAACTGGTCAGCCCAACGCTCTCCGTCGAAGCGCGACCGGACGACGTCAAGGGCCGCCGCGGCCGCGGTGGCCGAAGGCGGGTCACCGAGCACGTCGTCCACTGAGCGGAGAGCGAATGCCATCCCGGCAACGCCGAAGTACAGGGAGGAGAGCTCCCATCGCGCGACCTCTTCTGCGATGGCTCGGGCGCCTCGGACCGCGGCATCGGCGTACTGGTCGTCGCCGAAATGACGGTAGGCCTCCAACAACGTGTTCACGATCCCCGAGGAACCGCTGTACAACGTCGGATCGACTTCGTCGTCGCTGGGCTTTCCTGACCAGACAAGACCCGCTGGTGTCTCGACCGCCCTTCCCAGCAACCACGCCAGACCTTCTGCGGCCAGGGCCTCGGCGTCAGATGCCTGTTGGCTCATGCTTTCCACCGTCTCACGGTCACCAAACGGAGGCGCCGCTCACTGACAATCGGAGAGCACCCCGCTCGAGCCCGAGCTCCGCCTCGGCGTGGGCGACAGACCACGGGATCACCGCGTCGCGGGCGATGGCCGCTCGGTGCGCAACGGTCTGGAGAGCGAGACCGTCGAGCAAGGACAAGATCCGCCAGGCAGCCCCCTCGGGATCGGGACACGACATCAGCTTGGCGTTGATCCCGTCGTGGATGGCTGCCACCAGCAGCTGTTGCCAGGCAACGTTGAGCCGTTGCGACGTCGCCTGCAGCGCTGGTCGTCGCGAGGCCTCCGCCCATGCATCGAGCCACAACTGGAAAGCCCAGTCCTGATCGGCCCGAGCGTACGTGGCGAAGAAGATCGCAAGCCGCTTGACGGGGTCGACACCTTGCGTCATGGCGTCGCGGGTCACGTTGAGGTCTTGGCTGGCGGCGCGATCGAAGGCAGCCGCCAGCAGATCGTCCATCGACGTGAAGTAGTGGTGGATCAGACCGCTCGACGTACCCATCTCCTCGGCGACATCGCGCACGGTGGTTGCCGCCATCCCCTTACGCAGCATCACAGCGAGCGCCGCGTCGACGATGTTGTCTCGGCGTTCGACCGGGTTCATCCTGGCCATCACGAGCACCAGTCAACCCTATTGCGCGTGTGTCCAACAGTGCCTAGGCTGACAAAGTCCCCCGCTGCAGCGGAAGACCCGAGGGAGTTGCCGAGCAATGATCAAGACCACGCCCTTCTATGAGCGCCTGAACGACCTAAACACGACCGGACTCTGGGGCCACTGGTCTGGCTATCTGTCGGCGATGAAGTACGACATGTCGGCCAAGCATGAGTACTTCGCCGTCCGCAACAGCGCTGGCTTCTTCGACACGTCGCCGCTCTACAAGTTCTGGATCCGCGGCAGGGATGCCGAGAAGTTCCTTGCGGGCGTGATGACGCGCGACATCAGACTTTGCCGACCAGGCAAGGCGCAGTACACGATCTGGTGCGATGACCGAGGCTTCGTGCTCGAGGACGGCGTGGTGTTCCGTCACTCCGACACCGAGTTCCTGCTCACCGCGGCCGAGCCGAACGTCGGTTACCTCCGCGACCTCGTCGGACGACTCGACGTGGAGATCGAAGACGTCAGCGACGAGTTCGGCATGCTCGCCGTGCAGGGTCCCCGATCCCGCGAGATCATCGGCAAGCTCGCCCCCGAGGTCAACGACCTCGGCTTCTTCGACCACACCGAGGCCAAGATCGGCTCGGCGCCCGTCACGATCTCTCGCACCGGCTATACCGGCGACCTCGGCTTCGAGATCCGCGTCGGAGCCGACAACGCCCTTCCCGTGCTCGATGCTGTGATGGAGGCGGGCGAGGGCCACGGCTTCATCCCGTTCGGCGAGGAGGCGCTGCTGATGACGCGCATCGAAGCGGGTCTCGTGCTGATCAATGTCGAGTTCTCGTCGAGCCGTTTCGCATTCACCGACCATGAGCGCGTCACCCCCAAGGAGCTCGGGTTCGGCTGGATGCTCAAGGGCATTGATGCCGATGACCGTCCGTTCATCGGGCGCAACGCCATCCGCAAGGAGATCGCAGACAAGACATCGCGATGGTCAAGTGTGGGGCTTGTCATCGACTGGCGGGACTACGACCGGCTCTACAACAGTGCCGGCCTCATCCCGCCGAAGGACGAGACTCCGCTCGACTACGAGTCGATGTTGTACGACGACGAAGGCAGCCGTATCGGCTATGCCACCAGCCTGATGTACTCCCCCGTGCTGCAGCGCCACATCGCGATGGCGCGTGTGCGCCCTGACCTCGCGAAGGTCGGTTCGCGTGTCAACCTCGAGCTCACGATCAACCACCAGTACGAGACGGTGGCCGCCGATGTGGCTCGGATGCCCTTGTTCAAACCAGAGCGAAAGACGGCCTGACCATGGCGACCAACAGCAAGACCTACGACGCCATCATCGTCGGCGGCGGACACAACGGACTCGTCAACGGTGCCTACTTGGCGAAGGCCGGCCTCAGCGTGCTCATCATCGAACGTCGCTCCTTCGTTGGTGGTGCAGCGATCACAGAAGAGCTCCGCCCGGGCTTCCACTTCACGACGTTCTCGTATGCACTCAGCCTGCTCCGACCCGACATCATCCACGAGCTCGACCTCGTCAAGCACGGCTTCATGCCGATCCTGATGCCGTCGTCATTCGCCCCGATGGAGAACGGCGACTACCTCCTGCTCGGTCAGGACCGTGACGAGAACATCAAGGAGATCGCGCGTCACTCGTCCCACGACGCCGATGCGATGGATCGCTACGAGTACGACGTCGAGCGTGTCTGCCAGGTGGTCAAGCCGCTGCTCGACAAGGTGCCGCCGAACATCTTCGGCAAGTCTCCCGAAGACCTTGAAGCAATCGCCGAGCTTGTCACCCACCTGAGCGGCGTCGAGCAGAAGGTCATGCACGACACCGTGCGACTGCTTACCGGGAGCGCCGCCGACTTCCTCGACGACTACTTCGAGAGTGACATCCTCAAGGGCTACATCGCGTCGTCCGGCATCATCGGTACGAAGGTCGGCCCGATGTCGCAGGGATCTGGCCTCGTTCTGCTCTACCACTCGATGGGTGAGCACGACGGTCACTTCGGGGCGTGGGCCTTCCACAAGGGCGGCAACGGTGGCTTCACGCAGGTGCTCGCCCGGGCCGCACAGGCCTACGGTGCCGAAATCCTGCTCGACTCCCCCGTTGACCAGGTGATCACGAAGGAAGGAAAGGCGGTTGGCGTCGCGCTGGAGGACGGCACTGAGCTGAGCGCCGACATCGTCGTCAGTGCACTCGACCCCCGTCGTACGTTCACCCAGCTCGTCGAGCCACGTGAGCTGCCGAGCGACCTGGTCGAGAACATCAACCGGATGAAGTTCCAAGGCACCTCGGCCAAGGTCAACTTTGCCCTCGACGGCCTGCCGAAGTACCCGGCTCTCGGTGAGAGCTCCCACCAGTACCGCGGCTTCGTCAACATCGGGCCCAGCATGGAGTACCTCGAGCGCGCCTTCGACGACGCCAAGTACGGTTGGTACAGCCAGCGCCCTTACATCGACATGGCGATCCAGTCGATCGTCGACCCCGACATGGCGCCGCCGGGCAAGCACGTGATGTCGTGCTTCGTCCAGTACGCGCCGTACCACCTCAAGGGCAGCGACTGGGATACCGAGCGCGACAAGTTCGGCGACACCGTGCAAGCGACCTTGGAGTCGTTCTTCCCCGGCTTCGGTGACCTGGTGCTCCAACGCGAGGTGGTGACGCCGCTCGACATCGAGCGCGTGGTCGGCCTCACCGAGGGAAACATCTTCGCCGGCGAGTTCTTCGCCCCGCAGATGTACTTCTTCCGGCCAGCACCCGGCTGGAGCCAGTACCGCACGCCCATCCAGGGCTACTACCAGTGCGGCTCGGGAACCCACCCAGGTGGTTGCGTGATGGGTGCTCCCGGCAAGCTCGCGAGCCAGCAGATTCTGCGCGACCGGGCGGCGACCTGACGCGCGCGTTCGTCGCCTCTGGTTGCGGACGGCTCATTCTCGTCGTTGTTTGAAGCGTTGGTGTCGGATCGGTTGTTGGTCGGGGTCGATCCGGGTTGGGGGGATGATGTCGGGGATGCCGTCGGTGGCCATCACGACTGCCCATTCGCCGTGGTGGATGAGGTGGTGGTGGAAGTGGCAGAGCAGACAGCCGTTCGAGAGGTCGGTGGGTCCGCCGTGCGAGCCAGGCCTGGATGTGGTGGGCTTCGGTCCAGGCTGGTGGTCGGTCGCAACTCGGGAAGATGCAGCCTTGGTCGCGGATGGCGAGGGCGATGCGTTGGTAGCGGTCGAAGAGGCGTTGGGTCAGTCCGAGGTCCAGGATCGCCGAGTCGCCTCCGAGCACCAGTGGCAGGAGGCCGGCGTTGCAGGCCAACCGGCGGGCTTGTGCGGCCGAGATGGTGGTGCCGGTCGTCAACGTCGCTTCGCCGATTGCCGTGGTGAGTTTGTCTTCGCTGATGGTGACCACGACGGCTGCGTTGGTGACGCCGTGTTTGGGCAGCGCGTCGGTGGGGAGGTGTTCGAGGAGTTCGACGAACGCGCGCCCCATCCGTTGGCTAAAGGTGAGTTGGGTCGGGTCGGTCTCGGCGGTCGCACCTTCCGCAGCCTTGAGGTTGGCGCGGCGCGGTGACGCAATCGCTTCGAGGGCGGTGGTCAACATGTCGTACTGCAGGTTCGGCATCTTGCCGCAGTAGCGGGCGATCCCATCGGCACCCTTGCGGCCGCGGAAGCTGGTCTGCTGCAACGCCCTGGCTTCGTCGGCCTCCAACTGCTCGGCCAGTGTCTGGTCCGCGGTCTCGGGGTCGACCACCTCAACGAGATGGTTCGCCAACACCTGCAACTGAGTGTGGGTCAGGGCTTGCGCATGCTCGACCAGGTCGGCTTCACCGGCCTGCACCGCCTCGGCCGGCACCTGCGGCGACAACCGTTTGATCGCAGCCCCGATCACCACCGCCTGCTCGGCCGACACGTGTCCGGTTGCCCACGCGTGGCGGGTCAGGTCGGTCCGCTCCGACATACACCGGGCTTGCGCCAACAACGCGGCTGCGGCACCGGTCGACACCCGATAGTTCGCCACCAGATGCGCCCGCGTCGACGACGCACCACACTGCTGGCCAAGATCACGGTCATCGACCTGCCCCACCAACCGCGCAATCAGCTCGTCAGCACGCGCCCGGACCGCGAGCGCCTCACCCAGTCGAGACCCGAGCCTGCGGTCGTCCAGCGACCACACGGGCGGATCCGGCAGGTCGTCGAAACAGTCATTGAGCCGACCCAACAACCGCCCCACCTGGTCCGACGGCAGCGGCCGACCCGGACCGGTCGCGGGAGGAGCAGCACTGATCGACATACCCCAAGAATAGAAGCCGGCGACGAAAATTCGAGCATGTGTTCGACCCCTGTGGACGGCCCTTGTGGACACCCAAACCTGTGGATGCAGCCCGAGCCATTTACCCGGATGGGCACGCCGGAGTCGCCGGCAGCGCGCGTGCAGCGTCGTTGCGCAGGTAGACGTTGTGCCCGCAGATGTCGGCGACCCAGTGGTAGCGCGTCTCGCGGACTTGCTGGAATGCCGGCGTGTCGATCCCCCACCAGTTGAAGTACCCCATCTCCACGAGCCACGTCGGTGCTTCCGGTCCGTTGAGGGTGCCAACCAGATGCTTCAGGTTTGGGTCACGAACGCGGACGGGAAGACTCCATGAGTAGCGGTAAGGAGTCGTGAGCCCCGATCGCTGGATGATGCTGGGGGTGCCGTACGCGACGACGACGGAATCCGTCGGGCGGGACGCTTCCTTGATGTAGTCGGCCACAACCTCTTCGCTGTCAGGGCCAATGTCGCCGGTATAGAGGAGCGCGATGCCGATGATTCCCGACACCACCGAAGTGGCAACTGCGTACGTCGCGGCGGAGTGGGTCACCAATCGTCGAGCTGCGGGCTTGGTGGCGAGCGCCGTCCCGAGAGCCACCACTGGCACCAACTGCAGCAGATAGTGGCGCCACCAGCTGGCACCAGCCAGCACCGCGATCACGCTGTAGAGCAGCATCACCAGCAAGGCGATTCGGAGGTTGCTTCGCTCACTCACGCGCAGCGACGCGACAACCACTTGCGCAACCAGGAACGCAAGACCGGTGACGACGAAGAGCAAGAGGAGCGTGTGCAACCGTTCAACCGGTGCCTGCGACGCAGCGTCTTCGATAATGGTGTACGCGCGTTGGCGGAACCGGAAGACTGCGTTCCAGAGCCTGACCAAGCCGGGGCCTTCGTCCGACCGCGCCCACGCTGCGGTGACGAAGAGCGGAATGCTGACGCCTACCGCTCCGGCGATCAGCAGTCGCCAGGTCTTGTGGAGCTTGAGTCCGAGAAGGACAAACCCGAAGACCGCGGCCTCGAGGAAACTCTGCTTGACGAGGAACGCGAGCGAGGCAGTAGCACCGGCGAGGAGGGCGAACAGGATCCGTGCCTGTGGCGCCTTGGCGTCATACGTCGCGTGCAGAAGGAGGGCACAGCTGAGCAGTACGAAGGCACCCGCGATGGTTTCGCCGTTCAACGTCCTACCGTCGATGGCGATGTTGGCACCGACGAGTGATGCGACGAGGGCGGCGGCAACCGCGCCCTTTGACCCGTTGATCACACGCCCGGCCCACCAGGCGGCCGCGATCCCCAGTGACGCAAAACCCACAAGCAGCAGCCGTATGACGACCGCCGAGCCGCCGAGAACATCTGCCAGCTTGAAGATCAACAGCAAGAGGGGCGGCCGGTCGACCCATTGGTCGCCGTACAGCGAGGAGCCGCCAGCGCGCCACTGCTCCGCCACCATCAAAAAGCCGCCCTCGTCGGACGAGAGCGGCAGGGTGAGGAATGGGAGCCTCAGCAATACGGATGCGGCCAACGCGATGGCCAGGGCACGCACGGGGTGAAGCTCGAGCCAGGTCCAGGCGGCAATGGTGGCGCGTTGGACGCGCACCACCGCAGCCCTCATGGCGCCCATGGTAGGTCGTGCCTGTCTCTGCAGCCGGTTCCCTCGGCCACCGGTGCGTTGAGCGTTATCGACGCTCAGCCTGCCGCATCGAGTTGCCGGACGAGGGTCACCGGCGCGACATGGCGATAGGCCTCTTCGCACAGCTCGGCCAGCTCAGCCTCATCGATGCCTCGATCGAGCCGGACACCCAACCAACCACGGTGCCCGACATACGGAGGGACAAAGAACTGCTCGGGATCGCTTCCGACCAAGGCGTCCTGCGTCCCCACCGGAGCCGCGCACCACAGGTGAGGAAAGTCATTGTCGTGGTGTCCGTGCACCCACACGCTGGCGAACGACTTCTTGCCGCGGACGAAGTACGTCGGCGCACCATGACTCAGCCGCTCCTCGACCTCCGGCAACGCCAGACACGTGGTGCGGACAAGGGCGACGACAGGGTCCGATGCGCTCATGTCTAACGATTTTAGCCAGCCCTCTCGCGCTGATATGCTCGCGTTCGCTCTTGCGCCATTAGCTCAATTGGCAGAGCAGCTGACTCTTAATCAGCGGGTTCGGGGTTCGAGTCCCTGATGGCGCACCCTCCTGACCTGGCGCTTCACCTTCGCTGATGTCGTCGCTTTGTCTCGTCACGGGCTCAGACGTCACAGAGTGGTCACGCGACTTCCTTGGGATCAGGGCGTCGGCTGCTTCTGCCGCTTGGGTGCCCATACCGTCAAGGAGATGGACGTAGTTGTCTGCGGTGAAACTCATGGAGGAGTGCCCGAGCACCTTCGAGACGAACGACAGGTCTGCCCCGAAATCCGCGCACGCACCGTGGCCGCGCCCAACGGTTTGGGTGAACTGAGAGGTCAGCACGAGTCATCTGTGTCACGGTGTCGGTCAGCGCACCAATCCTGGCGGTGCCGGACTGCCTTTGCGGGAGGGCTCATGTCAACGAGAAGTCGTTTCTGGTCATACGCAGGTCGTCGGGAAGCCGAGCCGCACAGATCGGGCGCAGAGCCGCGCGCGCCGCTGCGAGCGCGGTCATCGTGGTGGCATCGATGGTGCTGTTGCCGGGCACCGCGCAAGCCGACCTGAACGACACTGTGAGCGGAACAGGCACCGTCACGGTGATGAGCCAATGGTCACACTGCCCGCCCAACACGACGGCGAGTTTCGACTTCTTGGCGGCCGGCACCGGCACACCGGCAGCGACTGGCACATTCATCTTCTCGTGCTCTGCGCAGAGCCCAGGGTCGCCCGAGTACTACTTCAGCGGTTCCGTTTCGTGTCTCGTGTTGACCGGATCGACCGCGATGATCGGTGGGACGATCACCTCCACCAACAACGGCGCGTTCTCTGTCGGGGAGCAGTTGCATTTCTCCGCGTTTGACGGCGGCGCCAGCGGTACCGGTGACCGCATCAGCGAAATGCACACCGAGCTCTGCACCTACGACGTATCTGCCAACATCGGCATCACCGGCGAGGTCTCCGTCACGAAGGCGCCGAACCCGACACAGTGCAACGACAGCGTCGACAACGACAGCGACGGATCCACCGACTACCCAGCCGACCCCGGCTGCACCTCAGCGATAGACGACACCGAGTCCCCGAACCCGACACAGTGCAACGACAGCGTCGACAACGACAGCGACGGATCCACCGACTACCCAGCCGACCCCGGCTGCACCTCAGCGACAGACGACACCGAGTCCCCGAACCCGTCGAGCGGCCCGACATGCGACGGCCTCACGGCGACGGTCTACGTGGCGAATGGTCGCATTGTGGGTGGCCCGGATTCCGGTCAGCGTTACACGGGCACGCTGCGCGGCACCGCCAGCGCGGATGTCATCAAAGGCACCAAGGCAGCCAACACCATCCTGGCTGGCGGCGGAGTTGACGTGGTGTGCGCCTTAGGCGACGCGGACAACGTGTCGGGCGAGGGCGATGCGGACAGGCTGATAGGTGGTGTGGGCAACGACACCCTGTCAGGCGGCACCGGCGCTGACACCCTCCACGGCCGAGCGGGCAACGACACATTGACCGGCGGCGACGGCGGCGACCGGTTCGTGGGCGGACTCGGCACCGACACGGCTACCGACTACAACCAGGCGCAGGGCGACACCCGGGTCACCATCCCGTAGTGAGTCGAGAGGTCGCCGTTGTGCTGCGCGGCCCAGTCGACGTATGACGGGTTGCCCATGCCGTCCGTCTCAGTGCGGGCGAGAGTCGACCGCGGGTCCCGGGTGCCGATTGTGACGTCGTGGCCGACCTCGTCGAGACGGCTGGCGATGGCCAGGCCGACGGAGCCGGTACCGACGACTGCGAACCTCATGTCATCCTTCGGACAGGTAGACGGATCTTCTCAAGGTAGTCGACGATCCGTTGCGCTCGACGTGATCCTTCACGACGGCACCCGTCGCCTCGCGACTCGGCCTAACGACGACGCCCCTGCTGCGTTCAAGCGCAGCAGGGGCGACAGCTGACTACCTTGGTTGACGCGTGCGACGAGCTCCGGCCGCAGCGTCGCGTCTCTCACGCGTCAACGTCGACTCAAGGTCGTTGCCGGCACGCAGGCCCGGCGAAATGACACGGGCCAGGATCCTGCTTCGCCTTCGCAAGAACACAAGGACGCAGTGGCGCCTGAGACGCCGGGAGTACTGGGTCTAGCGATCGCACCCCTAGACATCATCGCGGCCAGGCACCGCATCCAAAGGACTGGCGAGGTCGCTGCATCTCCGCCGGTCCGGCCGTCCCGTTGGATGTGCCCGTGATCTCCTAATCAGCTCGCGTTCTCAGGCGTCGGCTCAGCCATCATCCACTCACTCACGAACGCCTTCGGGAGCATCTGTCAAACCGCCGCGTCGGGGCCCCGGCATCACGCGGCGTACGCGATGCTCGGCCAGCCGAACACGCTGACGCAACCGCCAGTGATGGATTTGTCCGCGCAGCGCCGGTCTGAGAACGACTGGGGACCCTTGTTCGGCGAAGTGAGAGCCCGGGCGTCACACTCAAGGGCCAGGATCCCCAGGCTTCAGTGGCGATAACCGTTGCCTCAGAACATTTGGGGGACGAAGGTCTGCTCGTGCATCGGCGGCCGAACGTAGGGGAGGTCGCGCATCGCCGGCAGCTCGACGGGCTCCGGAGCCACATTCTCGTACTGGAACTGCGATAGCAGATGGTTGATGCAGTTCAGGCGGGCGGCCTTCTTGTCGTCGGAGTGGACCACCCACCAGGGAGCCTGCTTGGTGTCGGTGTACTGGAAGGTGGTGTCTTTCGCCATCGAATATTTCACGTACAGCTCATGCTCCGCGAGGTCCATGTCCGAGAGCTTCCAGCGCTTTAGGGGCTCCGCGTTACGGGCCTCGAAGCGCTTGGTCTGCTCCTCGTAGCTGACCGAGAACCAGTACTTGAGCAGCACGGTCCCCGAGCGAACCAGCATGCGCTCGAACTCCGGACAGCTGCGGAGAAACTCCTGGTGCTCGTCAGGCGGGCAGAACCCCATCACCCACTCGACGTTCGAGCGGTTGTACCAGCTGCGGTCGAACAGCACCATCTCACCGGCCGCTGGAAGGTGCTCCACGTATCGCTGGAAGTACCACTGGGTGCGCTCCCGCTCAGTCGGCTTGGGCAGCGCCACAACGCGGACGGTGCGGGGGCTGGTGCGCTCGGTGATGCTTTTGATCACCCCGCCCTTGCCTGCGGAACCCCGTCCTTCAAAAATCACGAGCACTTTGAGCCCCTGGGACTGCACCCAATACTGCAGCAACACCAGCTGCTCCTGGAGGCGCTCCATCTCCAGGTCATAGACCGAGCGCTTGAGCTTCCCCTTCTTGCTGTACCGCTGATCCCGTTCCGGCGGCTCGGCCAGCGCCACAGCGTCGTCGGCGCCGTCAGGCGGTCGCCGTCCGTGGGCAATGTCGGTCACAGATGCCGCGTCGTCATGTTGATGCTGGGCCATGACACACCGTAGCCCCGATCGCACCCCCACGTCAGACGCGGCGAGCTGAGTGCGCCTCGACGTCGACGACGGGGATGGGGGCCTGGGCAGTGGTTAGTCTCGTCGCCTTGTTCTTCGGCCCGGTAGCGCCAGGCGTGGCCGCGTGCGTCGGTGTTGCCGATCAACGTGTTGGTGTTGAGGTGTTGCAAGGTTCCTTGGACATGATGTCTCCCCCTACGGGTATGACGAAGCCCCCGGCAGTTGCCGAGGGGCTGGAGCGTGCCGTCAGTGGTGTGCTGCGTTACCGCCAGTCGTGACCCGATCTGGGAATGCCTCTTCGTCAACCGCCTGAACGTCCTGAGAGGTCAGACGTTGACGTGTAGCCAATCATGTAGCCAAGGGCTGTGGTCATTCGAAGAGTGCCGCCTCTAACGCATCCGCTGCCTCCCTTTGGAGGACGTGGTGGGGAGCCGTCAGACGTGCAGCCGGGAAGCGCACTTCGCTCGGGGCGGTGCTTGAGTGCCATGCCTTCCGCCGAGAGGAAATCGGCTCCTCCGCAGCACGCGCGCGTAGCGTAGGCTCCGTGCATTCGGTCTGGGTCAACGCCAACCCGGAGCAGAGGTGGTGCGGCTACGCCGATCTCGGGACACGGCGGTCGAGCGTCAGCAGAATGAAGGCATGAGGGTCACCCGCAGGACTACCGCTGTGGGCCTACTCGTCGTCGAGGCGGGGCTGGCGGTGCTGGGCATCGTCTTCCACTACGGCCTCACCGTCGAGTACGGCGACGTGACCGACTCGGCGCTCGAGGGGCTGAAGTCTGGGTTCTCGGCTGGCACCGGCGGAGTGGCGCTCGTCCTCGTCGTAGTGGCTGCGCTAGTCGTGGTGTTGGTGTCGTCGGAGCTATGGATGCGACTGGCGGCCCTGGTCATCCCGGTCCTGATGGGGTGGGGATGCTTGCCGTCACCCCGGCCGCACTGCAGGAGAAGCTCGACGTCCAGTACGACGCCACACCTCAATGCCTCTCCGGCGAGAACCTAGGCCCCGGCTCACGTGCACAACGCGAGTCTCAGCAGGCGTTCGAGTCGATCGAGCATGTCGGACACTTCGGGGGTGGCGGCGGGAGTGGTGTCAGTGGCTGCGACCGGTCGTTCGTACTGATCGAGGACGTCGATGTGCTGAAGCACTACCGCACGGCGCTGCCCGAGGCGGGTTGGCGCCTAGCCGAGGATGACTCGCACCATCTCCGCGCGGAGCGTGACGGCATGGCTTTCGAACTGGTCATGTGCGATCGGGGTGGTGTGGTGTGGGCGGGGCGGGACGGCGCCAGCGGCGGAGCGCGGTGCGACTAGCAAACGCCGGGACCGCTCCTCCCTGTCGATCCGGCAACACGGTCTCGACGAACCACGCTCATCGTCGCCGAGAAGAGACTAGGCGAAGGGCCCGCCCCCGCCATAGCGGAAACGGGCCCTTCACAGACGGTGCTGTCAGGAAGTGGTTCCGAACACCTCCAGCTCGGTGAAGTCGGTGAACGAGCATCCAGAGAAGTTCCCGCCGGGACAGTTGGTCGCAAAGTCTGCCACCTGCGGGCTCCGCAGGGTCAGCCGGACGAACTGCACGCCGGACACTGCCTGGTCGGCGGCCACATTGGTGTACGTGAATCGCGGCAGCCAGCCGGTCGGAGCCGGGTCGGCGGTGTCGTCGCCGTCGACGTTGACCACCTCGGTCCACGGGCCGGTGGCCGACGAGGAGACTTCGATGGTGAAGTCGCCGGTGGACGCGCTCCCGGCGTCGCCGCATCCTGCGGTCGGGTCGACCTTGAACGCGGAGGTGTTGCCGGTGTCGGTCGTGATGTCGATGGCCTCGGGCAGCTCCACGATGATGAACTTCGGGATCATCGTGTTAGTAGGTGTGCCGCTGTCGTCGCCGGTGGTGCTGCCCCAGACCTGGCCCTGGCTGAGGTCGATGGCCTGCGCAGGTCCACAACCGAACGAGGAGAAGTCCGGCCCGTTGAAGTCGTTGATCTGGCCACCGCCCTCAGAGCTCGCCCAGTCGCGCCGGCTGGTGAAGTCCCTCCGGGTGCCACTGGCCGAGTTCGTCACTCGGATCTTCTTGACGATCACCTCGTACCCGTTGCCCGCGGCGACCACCTTCTTGTAGCGCCCCGGCTTCACGAAGTCGATCTGGTAGACACCGTTGCTCGACGTAGTGTCGGTGTAGCCCGGGTGTCCGGTGATCGTGACACGCGCGCCCTCGACTCGCTCGCCGGTCAACCGGTCCTCGACCAGGCCGAAGAGCGTGCCGAAACCACGGGACGGAGCCGGCGGTCGGTGGAAGTCCTCGGCCGGGAAGGAGTCGCCGCCGTCGATCGAGCCGGCGTACCAGCCCATTCCACGGTGGGCGAAGATCTTCCAGATCACGTTGGTGTGCGCGCTGTTGTAGACCACCTTGTCGGCCTGGACGATCGCGTTGCGCATGTCGAGCATGCTCGGGTCGTTGGCCGACAGCTCCATGCCGCGAGTGACGAGAGCGTCCGCCACCTTGTGGCCCACGGCCTCACGGAGATCCCAGAGCGTCTGCGCCCAGACCTCACCGCTGGAGTGCACCTCGGGAGCTCCACCGATCTGCGGGAAGTCCCCATAGGTGTAGCCGCCGCGCACGCCGGTGATCGGATCGGTGCAGTTCCTCGCCTGCGAGCCGACCTTGCAGTCCATCGCCATGGTGCGGAACGGGAACTGATCGGCGAGCGTGTACTTAGCCATGCGGAGCTGGCCGTCGTTAGCCGGGCTGTCCCCCTGCAGGCCTCGCGCGACCAGGTAGTCCATGGCGTACCAGTCGCTCCACGCCTCGCCCATAGAGCCCGCCTGGATAGAGTTCAGCGTCGAGTTGCCCTGCGCGTCGATGACGAGTCGGTTCGACAGGCCGTGGATGTACTCGTGATACAGGATGCTCGCCTCGAATGAACCGCTCACCGGGATAAACGGGTCCTCGGCGTTGGTGGCGCCTGGGAAGTGCCACAAGTACATCTGCATCGTCGGAGGCGTGCCGTCCGGCATCGTGTTCATGTTGGCGTTGTCGATGTGGTTGCCGTCCGGCAGCCCGTCGTCGCTGTCCGCACCGTCGAGCGCGTGCAGGTTGACCGAGTCGCCGTCTGCGCGTTCGAAGTTCCCGGCCTTCGCGGTGAAGCTGATCGGCTTCTTCGCGAGGTAGTCGTGGAAGTTGTTGGCCAGGAAGAACGCGTTCGTGACATCTGCCTTCTTGTTGACCCGCCACGAGAACGCCCTATTCGGGTTCCACGTGCACACAAACTGCTTGCTGCACAGGTCGTTGGCTCCGTTGAACGGATCGAGCGTGAACTGGGCCCGGTTTTGTGTTCCGGGGACCGGAGTCTTCTCGCGTTGGTTGACGAGGTTGTCGTCGTTCAGGTCGGCCCAGGCGCTGACGTTACGGCCCTGCAGCCAGCTGGCGCTCCTAGGCAGCCAGCCCTTCTTGAAGTAGTTGACGACACGAGCCTTACCACCATGGTTCGCGCCCGGGTAATAGTCGTAAACCTTGGCGTCGCCGCGGTCGCTGTTGATCAGGCTCCGCCGGTACAGCACCGAACCGGTGGTGGCATCGATCACGTGCGAGTAGGACTGGCCGTCCGTGGTCTTGGTGATCGTGTTCCACCCGAGTCGTGCGCCAGACGGCGTGATGAACCACATCCGCTTCGCCGTGTCACCGTTGGACCAGGACGCGCCGCCAGAGTTGCCGAGCGTGCGCTGCGCGGCCGAGATCGTGCTGCTGCCAACGTCCCTGGCCGACGAGTTCCGCGCGCTGTCCGCCGACAGTGCGGGGGCAGCCGAGCGGCCCGCGGCCAGGTCGGCGAGCCCGGACACTGGCGACCCCTGGATCGAGATGAGCTGGCCGCGCTTGGTGACGTGGGCCTCGAGACCGTTGCTGAAGACCTGAATCCCGCGGACGGACTGCGTCCACGCCAGGTGGTGTGTGCCGACGCTGTCGACGTAGTCGCGAGACAGCGTCAGCGTGGACAGATCGGGGCTGCGGAGCCCGAGCTCGGCCAGGTGGCCGCGCACGTACGAGAGCACGACGCTGCGGGCAGAACCGTCGCGGGGACCGGTGAGATAGCGATCGAGTGCGGTCAGGTTCCTCGGCGTACCGGTGAGCGGGTCGA
Organism: uncultured Actinomycetota bacterium; assembly: GCA_963815295.1. Classification (GTDB taxonomy): domain Bacteria; phylum Actinomycetota; class Actinomycetes; order Propionibacteriales; family Nocardioidaceae; genus JACDHG01. The sequence continues at coordinate 122,357 of CAWFFZ010000013.1, read as the reverse complement.
TGTCGACGATCGCTGACGGGCCGAGTTCGGACCGGAGCTTGCCGACCTGGGCGGGAGTCCCACCGTCGAGTGCCTTCGTCGCCACGGAGACAGCACCGGGCTGACCGGTGGCGCGGGCGTCGTAGAAGCCCTTTTCCTCCTTCGCGTCGTCCTTCATGACAGCGGACGAGGACTGAGCACGGTCACGGGCCGCAGACGAGTCCGCGGCCTGGCTGGGATGGAATGCGCTGAGCGTGAGACCGGCGACCGTGACGGCCGCCAGTGCCGCAACGGCACCTCGACGCGCGCGACTGATGGGGACTGACACGAATCCTCCAACGAGAGAGTCGAAGCGGGGCAAACGTCCCCGTCGAGGCAACACGCTACGACCTTTTGTGACGGACCGCACCACCCAGGTTGCAGAAATGTCATGCAGCCGTCACCGACTGCGACCGCTGATGCGTCGGTTTCAGCAGGGGTGGCCGTCGTCCGGATCCGGTCCACGGCCCACCCGATGTCATGTAGTTCGTCGGACGCAAAAGTGGCTACGACCGAGGCGATCGGGTGTCCGTTGGGATCGGGTGTCCGTTGGGATCGGTCACCGGCACCGCGACCGCGGAGGGTCCAGTGGTGACGTGGTCGCGCGGTGGCATAGCGGCGCTGTCGAGTCTCGGCCGGCAGCGAGGTAAGGCGGACAGCGGGGTTCGGGGTTCGAGTCCCTAATGGCGCACCCTTCTGACCTGGCTCGATGCCAAGGTGAGCCGGGGCCGGAACGAGGTCATCATGGGCTGATGTTGCTCACAGGCGCGGTCTTGAGAACCAGGCGCTGAACACCCGCCCCGCCACTGTTGCGGAAGAGCGCGTTGGTCGCACACGGGTCAGCGCCGTCGAGAAGCCTAAGATCACCGCCGAGCGAGAAGAAACGGCCAGCTGCAGCATTGATCGCCGAAACCCCCGCCGAATTGAGGCGCACCCTCACTGGCCGAGTTGCGCGGACCCCTTCCTCGACGCGTTTGCGCCCATACACCGGACCATCACCGAAGTCGCGATACGCATCCCCCGGATCCGCCTGACGGGTGTTCAGCGCCTCGGCGTCCGTCGACACCTTGTGTAACGCGAACTTCCCCCCGATGAAGGTGTCGTAGCGACGCAAAACCAATCTCGCTCTCGTCACCGACCCGGGGGTAAGTTCCGACAGGTCGAACGTGAAGTAGTTACGCGTAAGGAACGGGTACTCACACGAGAAGTAGGCGCCTATGGAGTAGTCATCACCACGATTCCATGCGGGCTCGCAGCAGGCCGATATCTCGGCGGTGCCTTGATTGTCGAATCCTTCCCGGAATCGGCTCTCGGAGGTGTCGAACCAAAGAACACCCTCAGGTGGTCCAGCTCCTTGCGATCCCGTTTGCGGCTGCGTGTCTCGCACCGCATCCGCAGAAGTTCTGCCGGCCGCCGCACCCGCACCCGCCGTTGTCAACGATCCCGCGATGGTAGCGATGGCCAGGACTACAGCGGCTATGCGCTTCTTGGCAATCAGCATGGCTCGCTCCCCTCCCCGTGCGGGCTCCCCATCCCGCACCTGCTATTTCCTCACCTTCTGACCAGAGCGAGGCAGAGTCAAGACCTGTGGATGAGATTCTCCACGCGACCTGATCCGACGTGCTTGGTCGTGAGGCGGCGTCGTGAGTTCGAGCCCTCTGGCGGGGTCGTAGCGCTGGGCGGGTGGACGCTGCTCACCGGACGATCTTGAAGTTGAAGATTGGGGTGCCGAGCGCACTCATCAGTCGGATCCAGAGGGGCAGCAGCATCTCGGCGCCGCGGGCGGTCGAGAGGTCGCCGAGGTCGATCACGTCGGTGTGGCCGAACTCAACGAGCAGGGTCGTCACGGTCGACTTTGCCTCGGCGTCGTTGCCAGACACGAACACGCTCGAGCCCTCGGGCAGGGTGTCGGGTCGGACCATGAGGGCGGCGGTCATGGTGTTCAGAGTCTTGACGACCCGGGCCGCCGGGAACGCGCGTTGGACCTGCTCGGCCAGAGAGTCTGTGTCCTTCACAAGCAGCGTGGGCGGCATGCCTTGGGAGAAGTCGAGCGGGTTGGCGATGTCGATGAGCACCTTGCCCGCCAGGTTGTCTGCACCCGCCAGTGCGAGCACCTCGAGCGACATACCGCCGCTGGTGGCGTTGACCACGACCTCGGCACCAGCGGCGGCGGCGGCGAAGGAAGCCAGCTGGATGTCGGTGTGTTGCGCGGCCCACTCGGCGTATGGCGGGTTGCCCATGCCATCCGTCTCAGTGCGGGCAAGCGTCGACTGCGGGTCGCGGGTGCCGATGGTGACGTCGTGGCCGAGGTCGGCGAGGCGGCTGGCAATGGCCCGGCCGACGCTGCCGGTACCGAGGACTGCGAACTTCATGTCATCCTCCGGACGGGTAGACGAATCTGTCCAACGTAGTCGACAACGTCGTCTCACTCGCCGTGATCCTGCACGACGGCACCCGTTCCTCGCGACCCGGCTCAACGACGACGCATACGACGAGCGCCGGCCTCGGCGTTGGGTCGCTCGCGACGTTGCGATGCGACCGCACAACCAACGAGCTCGTCCGGGTCCAAGCCAGCGCCATGGCGGCCTGCAAGACGTCAGATCCTTTACAGCGCCTCGGTGAACGCACCAGGCTCGTTGAACGGCGTGATGACCTGGATCTGCGACGGGATCGCCTGCGGGACTCCTGGCAGCGCGCCGTGCGCCTGCATGATCATCCGGCAGGCCCGGCGGAGGTCGTGTCGGAGGTCGTGGTGCAGCACTGCGGACAATCGCCCAGTTCGCAGCAGAGCGGTGTTGTCGCGGTCAAGGTCATGCGCCACGAACACGGCACAGGCCCGACCCACCGACCGGAACGCCGCGAGCGTGGCCTTGTTGCCGCCACCTATGGAGTAGACGGAGTCGATGCTTGGACCCTTCTCAAGAGCGCGCCGCACCGCCACGAGCTGTGCATCGTCAAGCCCGAACGTCCCCGAGACCTCGACGAGCTGACGGTGCGGCGCCATTCTCCGCATCGCGGTGCGGAAGCCTATTTCGCGCTCTTCCTCGCCCCTGAACCCGTCGCTGCTCAACGTGACGAGCACTGCCCCGGCCTCAGCCGACCACTGAGTGATCAGGTAAGCCGCGGTCGCACCCGATGCGCGGTTGTCGATGCCCACGTAGCCGATCCGCCTGCTGATCGGGACGTCGGTGACCAGCGTGACGGCTGGCACCCCCTGCTCGGCTAAGCCGTTCACTGCAGTAACCACGACCGGATGGTCGGGCGCCTTCAGGATGACGCCGTCGCTACCCCGCACAGCGATCTTCGCCAGCATCGCCGCGATCTCCTCCGCCGGGGCGTCCTCGCGCAGGTGAAAGCGCGACCGCACCGCAGCCGGGCGCAACGTCGGCAGCTCAGCCTCAAGCGCTGCACGCACCGAGGTCGAGAACCTCTCGGGCGCGGTGATCACCACGTCGATGACGAAAGTCTGGCCACCGAGCCGAAGCTGGGTACGTTGCCGGTCGAGGTCGGCGATCGCCCGGCGAACCTCGGCCGCCGTACTCTCGCGCACACCAGACCGGCCGTTGAGCACACGGTCCACAGTTGCCTCGCTGAGACCGCACTGCTGCGCGATCTCGCGGATCCGATACGGATGGGCCACGCCTGCTCCCGCTGCAACTGAGGGCTTTTTGATGGGTTTACGCAGGCCTGCGGCCGGCATCGCCACCGTAGCGTGAGCACATCCCCACCGACTCTGAGGAGACGCTGATGACCGCCACCACCCACGACTCCAGTCGCGTCCCGGCCCGCTTCGTCCCGGCCGACTGCAATCTCGACGACTTCGTGGCCGTCGTGTCCGTGCCGACAGTCGAGGGGGACTACCCGCACGCAGACGAGGTAGTCGAAGGCGTGATCACGTATGACTCCGCCGCGCTCCGAGCAGCGACGGCGGACACCCACGGCTTGCAAGCGGTCCAGGCCGAATTGGTGCACGCGCTCACTGACGGCCCAGGCATCGTCGTCTTCAAGGGGGCCTACGACGACGTCGCCGTGGTCGACCGGGTCACGGCCGCCTTCGACGCGATGATCACTGACCAGCACGCCTCGGGAACCGTGGGCGGTGACCACTTCGCCAAGCCGGGAACCAACGACCGCGTCTGGAACGCGTTGGAGAAGCTCGCCGTGCGCGACCCCGACGCCTTCGTCGACTACTACGGAAACGAAATCCTCGCGCTGGTCTCGACCGCTTGGCTCGGGCCCGGCTACCAGATGACGTCGCAGGTCAACGTCGTCCGCCCGGGAGGGGTCGCCCAGGATCCGCACCGCGACTACCACCTCGGCTTCCTCAGCGACGACGCCATCGCTCAGTACCCGAGCCAGGTGCACCTGCTCTCCCCCGCGCTCACGCTGCAGGGCGCCGTCGCGCACACCGATATGCCGGTCGAGAGCGGTCCGACGATGTATCTCCCCCACTCGCACAAGTATGCGCCGGGCTACCTCGCCTGGCGGCGGCAGGAGTTCCGCGACTACTTCGGTCGCCACTACGTGCAACTTCCGCTAATGAAGGGCGATGCGGCCTTCTTCAACCCGGCCGTCTTCCACGGCGCCGGCTCGAACGTCTCGGCTGACGTGCAGCGCTGCGCGAATCTGCTCCAGGTCTCGTCGGCGTTCGGCCGCGCGATGGAGACCGTCGACCGCGTCAAAACGTCCAAGGCCGTCTATCCAGTGCTCGTCGAGCGCAGGGCTGCTGGCGCGTCCGCATCGACTCTGGTCAACGCAATCGCCTGCGCCGCGGACGGCTACCCGTTCCCCACCAACCTCGACCGGGACCAGCCCATCGGCGGGCTCACCCCGCTCGCACAGACCGAGCTGCTCGAGCAGGCCCTGGGCGAGGACTGGCCCGCCAGCCGGTTAAACGAAGAACTCGACGCATACTCCGCCCGCCGGCGCACGGACGATATTGGGTGACCTCCTCGACTGGCGCATCGTCGGTGGCAGTTCTGCTAGGCGAAGCAATAGCACTAACGCTTGAGCTCGATCTCGACGAAGGTTGCGGCAGCGCCAACAACGTTATGAGCGGTGCCGGAACTGCCGAGGTAGGGCGTGCCGGCGTGCTGGATCAGGTCATGCGTCGTACCGTCTGAATCAGTGACCGTGAACGTCCCGCCGGTCACCGGCACCACGACGTAGTCGTACTCGTGGACGTGGGGTCCGGTCCCGTCGCCGGCTGCGGTGAACGTCCAGGTCGTGACGCGCACCTGATCGTTGTCAATAACTGTCGCGGACTTCGCAGAGCCCATGTGAATCCTCCGTCGCGCGTCGTGAAACCTTGATTGTTCAGATCGGGACTTCGATCAGGGTGGGGACGTTGCGGCCGAGAGCCACCATGACCTCGTCGGCCAGTTCCTGAGGACTATGCGCCCGCACGCCTTCGCCGCCGAGGGCCTTGCCCAGCATCGGAAAGTCAGGGCTTCGCACGTCGACTCCAAGAGGGGTGATCTGACGACCGATCATGCCTTCGCGGATCTCTGCGAAGCCACCGTTGTTCATGACAACCACCGGCAGACCGAGCTTCAAGTCAACAGCGGTGGCGAACTCCTGGATCGTAAACATCGTGCCGCCATCGCCCGCAAGCACGACCACAGCTGTGCCAGGGGCAGCGAGCGCAGCACCGATGCCACCGGGGATCCCGTAGCCGAGGGTGGCGTAACCCGCCGGATAGACGAACTGCCCTGGCCTGATCGACGGCCACTGGTGGGCGGTACCGAAGTAGGAGACCTGTGCGCTGTCTCCGGAGAAGATCGTGTCGGCTGGCAGCACATCGCGCAGCGCCTCGTGATACGCGGCAAACGGCGCTCCCTCACGCATCGCTGCCTGGTCGCACGTCTCACGCAGCTGCGCGGCAGTGTGACCCAGCGTGCCGGTCACCTCGTCGGGAAGTGCCGCGATCAGCGCGGCGAGAGTGTGTGCCGCATCCCCATGCAGGGGATGACTGGCGCGAAGGTTCTTGTGGAGCTGGTGCTCGTCGATGTCGATCCGCACCACGGCTCCCTTGGCCTGTACGACGTTTCCCCAGAGCTCGGAGTCGCCGAGCTCCGTCCCGATGACGAGGAGGGCCGCAGCTGCCGAAATGATCTCGTGCGCCTCGGCGACGCGGATTGCGGCTCCCAACGACAGTGGGTGCGTTTCGGGGAGGACTCCCTTGCCATTCACCGTGGTGATCACTGGGGCGTTGAGACGTTCGGCCAGGAGCCGCACCTCCTCCGTGGCATTGCGCGCGCCGCCACCGACGATCGCCACGACCGAAGGAGCCGCCGCCAGTGTCCTGGCCGCCACTTCAAGAGCCGGTGAGTCTGGTGTCGGTACGACGCGTGCCGCCGGTGTGGCGGGGAGCTGGCCGTCGTACTCGCTGTCCAAGACGTCGACCGGAACCTCAAGATGCACGGGGCGCGGACGTTCGACGCTCCAGCGGGCGAACGTCTCGGCGATGACCTTGGCTGCATCAGCGGCTGTATCCACTCTGAAGCTGTCGACGAGGGCGTCCAGATGCGCGTGCTGGTCCTTGAGCTCGTGCAGCCAGCCGATGTCTTGACGCTCCATGCCCTTCGGCATGCCTGGTGAGATGACCAGGACGGGAATGGAGTCGGCGTATGACGTCGCCAGTGCCGTGCACGTGTTGGTGAGCCCAGGGCCGGTCGTCGTGATGACGACACCGGGTCGCCCACTGACGCGCGCAAAGGCGTCGGCCGCGTAGCCGCCCCCTTGTTCATGTCGGGGGGTGACATGACGAATTCCGCTGTCCGCGAGGTAGCGGTAGATCTCCAGGTTGTGGGTGCCAGGGATGCCGAACACGAGGTCAACGCCCTGCAGCTGGAGGGCGCTCACAACTGCGTGACCACCGGTCGGTCGGTCGCGTGAGGTCATGAGGCTGTTCCTTGCGTCCAGCGCGGTTCGCCGTCGACCCAAGTTTGGGTGACCATGCCCACGGGCAGTGCATCGACATCGGCCGTGATTGGGTCCAGGTCGACCAGGACGAGGTCTGCTCGGCTGCCGACCGCGAGCGTGCCGAGGTCTGGTCTGCCGATGAGTCGCGCGGGCGTGCTGGTGATGCCCCGGAGTGCACCCGCACGGCTCGCCTGCTGCTGGTTGCCGCCGGCGATGGCGCCTCCGGACGTCACGCGACTGATGGCGGCCCACGCTGCCTTGAGTGGGGCAGGCATCGTCACGGGTGCGTCGGACGAGATCACGACAGGTAGGCCGTGGCGTTCAAACGAGCCGTACGGATAGAAACCGCCGCCCCAATCGCCGTACTCCTCGATGAGCGAATCGGCGTACTGGTGCACTTGCATTGGCTGCGGAACCGGTACGACGCCGAGCGGTCCCATCGAGCCGATCTGGGACTCGCTGGGGAAGCCGCAGTGTTCGATGCGGTGCACGAGGTCGGGTCGAGGGTTGAGCTCCCGCGCTTTCGCGATCGCGTCGAGAACGATGCCGATGGGCAGCTCGCCCTGGGCATGCGTGGCCGTGCGCAAGCCAAGAGCGTGCGCCGTCATGAGGAGCTCCGTGAGCTCTTCTGGTTCGTGGTACAGATAGCCCTCCGGCGAGGGCGAGCCGCAGCAACCGTGCTGGCCGAGATACGCAGTCCGCGCGATGACGGACCCATCCGCGTAGAGCTTCACGCCGTGCAGCTCGAGCCGGGCGTCACCCAGACGTGAGGTGAGTCCCAGCGCTCGTAGCTGATCCAGCTGGCTCGAGAGGGTGAAGAGGTGAGCGCGCATCTGCAACCTGCCGGCGTCTCGGGCACGCAGGTAGGCCGACATCTCCAGTTCGGTGACCTGGGCGTCGCAGATCGTCGTGATGCCGGCTGCCAGGAAGGATTGCTGTCCGAGGTCGAACAAACGCGCGACCTCGTCGGTCGGCATCGGCAGATGGAAGTTTGGCCCGTGGTTCGTGACTTTGACGCCGTCAGGGCCCGTGAGGAGGTCACACGCCGAGTCGAAGATGACACCGAGCGGGTTTCCTGTGTCGTTGCGGTCGATCCTGCCGCCGGCGGGAGTCCGCGTATCGGCGGTGATGCCGGACTCGCGAAGCACCACGCTGTTGACGGCGTAGCCGTGACCGCTCGCGTGCTGGATCTGCACCTGCCGCGTGTGCGAGACCTGATCGAGGTCGGTGGCGCTCGGATGACGGCGTTCGACGAGCTTGGACTGGTCGTAGCCATACCCGCGGATGGGGCCTTGCCGACGCTCGTCTCCTCGCTGCGTCAACCGCTGGACCAGGTCGTCGATCGTCTTGACGTCAGACAGGTCCACCCAGTCCATGCCCGAGCCGTGGAGCACGGTGTGAGCGTGTGCGTCGACGAAGCCCGGCATGAGCGTGCGTCCGTCGAGATCGACCTGCTCTGCGTTGCCGTCAGCGGCGGCAAGTACGTCGGGCCGGTTGCCATGCGCCCGGACCTTGCCGTCTTGGACGAGCAACGCCTCGGGCGGTTCAGCTGCCAGGTTGTCGTCGTCCATCAATCGGATCGGACCACCCGAGAACACCACGGGATGACTTGTCATCGCTGTTCCTTTCCGGCCGAGATTGGGTGTGCCCAGGGTTCGGTGCTGTTGGGGATCCACCACTCCCGGCCGCGGGTTGTCTCGACGTACTCCGGCCAGCGAAAGTCGAGAGGCGGTTCGAAGTCAGCCGGCAGGAGGGGGGACAGGTCGCCTACGGCCGCCCGGCGTTGGACGTGCTCTGCCTTGGCTCGCTGGAGCGTTTCGGGCGACCGGAGCAGATCGAGCATCGTGCCGGACACCACGTTTGCCGTCGTCTGGATCATCGGGTCGATGGTTTCGGGGATTCCGCCGAGGGCGTTCATCGCCCACGCCGGGTAGCCCGGCGAACCAGGTTGCGGTGCAAGCGTGGGTCGGGCGACGTAGAACCGCACGGTGGGCGCGTACCACGTCATCTCCACGTAGTCGTCTGAAGTCCAGTTGCGCTGCCCGGCGGGAAGGTGCCGGCGAAGCTCTGCTTCTGCATCCCGCGGTGCGATCAACTGCTCGGTCTCGGGCAGGAACGGGTGGGACGTCTGCTCGATGCCCAGGGATTCCTGGATCTGCTGAGCAACCTTGACCGCAGCGTCATCGAATCGCGGTGCACCAACCTCTTGCATCACGGACCACGTCGCCTCGGCCAGTGCATGGTTGGCCAGACCCGGGCGGTTGCGGGCCACCCAGCGGGTCTCAAGTCGACAATGGGCCGACCGCGCAGCCAACTCGGCATTGGCGTCGAGCACGCCGAGGACAGCCTCAGCTGACTCGACGTCTGCACAACGCCACGAGTACTGGATCTGTGCGAGCGAGGCGGGCAGGTTGTCGGCGGTCGCCTGGCCAGCCGTGAGGATTGCTTGGCTCAGTGACCAGCCACCGGTCGCCGGCAACATTGCATCTTGGGTGGTTTTGCTTAGCGAGTACATCGTGAACAGGGCGGCGTCGGCGCCCGGCGCGCGAGCAGCGGAGTGGGATGCAGGGATGGGGCTCGACGGGTCGCCAGCTCCCCACGTCTCGGGCTCATGGCAGACGAACGTGTAGATGCGGCTGTAGTAGGCGCCACAGTGGGTGTCCCACCGGACGGTGTTGCAGAGCGGCAACATGTAGAACGGGTGGAAGCTCAGGATGGCGTCGACGTTGTCGTAGTAACCGCGGAGGCCGTGGACGACCTTGGAGCCCTGCATCTTCTCGGCTGGCTCGCCGGTATAGACCAGGCGGCCGGCGATGCCGGACTCGCGCATGGCGTGCTGGGTCGCCAGTAGCCCCGCGAGCGTCGAGATGCCCAGGGCAGAGTGCGGGTCGGTATGTCCTGGCGCGTAAGGCGAAAGCCCGTCGCGCGGCTGCTTCGAGGTAGTCGCTGCCTGGCAGTTGCCCGGCACCGCGTCGTACTCCGCGTAGGTCAGGAGCGTTGGCCCGGCATCGACGTCGCCGTGACTCCACTTCGCGCAGAAGGCGGTCGGCATACCGCCGCTGCCCTCCTCGACCTCGAACCCGTGCGCACGCAGCGTGTCGACGTACCACCGGACCGACTCGTACTCGCGCCAAGCCGGCTCCGCGAGTGACCAGATAGCGCTATGCCACGATGAAATGTCGGAGGCTCGGGACGCCAGCCAGTCACGCGACGACTCCTTGGTCGAATCCACGCTTCCTCCTCGATACGTCCCCAGACCGTAGCAGCCCAGATCGGCATGGGGAAGATCTTACGGAGGCCGACTGTTGGATTGTCGTACGAAAAGTTTGTCCTCTCGCACTCTCCCCATCTATACGTCATGCTAGGTAGATGACGAAGCCTCCCGCGCCAGCGCCGCCATGCGCGCTGTATCTCGATGTGGAGGGCCTGGACACCGGCCCTGGGGAGCGCTTACTGCAGGAGCACGGGGTCCAGGTCTTGCACGAAGCAGCCAACCTGTCCGCCGAGACCCTCACAAGGGTTGTCGCGCTCCTGGTCGGCTATGGGCGAGTGGACGACCAATGGTTCTCACGACTTCCATCACTGCGACTCGTGTCCACCCACTCGGTAGGTGTCGACATGGTGGACATCGAGGCCGCCCGCCGGCGTGGACTTTGGGTCGCCAACGTGGGTGCAGGTGCCACCGAAGAGGTCGCGGTGCACGCGTTGGCCATGGCGCTCGCGGCGATCCGCCGGTTGAAGGCATTCGACTGTGATGTCCGCGAGGGGCGATGGGACTCTGGTGCCCTCCCTCCGCCTCGGGTGCCGGCTGAGATGACGTGCGGTGTGGTCGGGATGGGGAGAATCGGCCGGCGTTTCGCTGAACTCGCCCTCCCACTGTTCGATCGGGTCTTGGGGTACGACCCCTTGGTCGCCGACGATGCCTGGCCGGCACATGTGAGCAGACTCGACTTCGAAGAACTGTTGCATGGCAGCGACTGCGTCAGCCTGCACCTACCTCTCACCGAGGAGACGGTCGGCAAGCTCGGCGAGTCAGCGATCGCCTCAATGCCTCGCGGTGCCGTGCTGGTGAACGTGTCGAGAGGGCCACTCGTCGACGAGCGGGCGTTGGTCGCCGCCCTGCGGAGCGGGCAACTCTCGGCCGCGGCCTGCGACGTCCTGGCACATGAGCCACCTGCCAAGGATGACGCGATCTTGAGGGAGACCGGGATCTTGTTCTCACCGCACGTCGGCTACCTCTCACCGGGCTCGCTGCGTCGTTATGCCGAGATCCCTGCGCAGAACGTGATCGCCGTGCTCGAGACGGGCGCGCCGCTGTCGGCGGTCGTCACGCCGGGTGAGACGGCATAGCTGGGTGGGGGGCGTAGTGCTCCTTGACCAACTGCAGGTGGTACCAGGCCTCGACGGTCCTGACCCCGGGAAGCGCCCTGATCTCGTCGAGCGTCGTGTGTACGTCGATCCGCGAGCGAGCGATGATCGTGCCGAGCACGTCGCATCGACCGATCGTCTTGGCGAGAAAGTCGACCGCTTCCATGGCGGCGATCTTGTCGACGACATCGTCGCCTTCGGCCGCGAGATGGACTTCGAACCCGCACATCTGGCTCGCGCCGATGGCGGTGGCGTTTGTCATCCCGGTGATGACGACCACAGAGTCGTTCAGCATCCTCAACACCCTCGACCGGGTTGCTCCTCGTGAGAGCTCGACCCGGTCGGCCAAGTCGGCATACGGCATCCGTGGGTCGGCCTTGAGCATGGACAGCAACCGACGGTCGACGTCGTCGAGGTGGAAGGCCTCGAACGAGTGGGTCCCACCAAGTGGCAGGTGTGAGTCTTTGGCGACGTCGGTGTACAGGACCGTGTTGAGTGAGACGACGCCGGGAACAGCTCTGACTTCCGCGACGGCGTGGTCCATCTCACCGAGGTCTCCGGTCCGCAGTTCCGCGATCACGGACCAACGTCCTGCCACGACCGATACGAGGGGTGCCTTGTCGAGTGCGGCAATGCCCGCGGCAACTTCAGGGGCGGAGGCACCGTCAGTCGTGATCGACGTGTGGGCGAAGGTGTGGATGCCTTCCACGGCCGGATGGACGATCGCCTCGATCTCCACGGCGTTTGACTCGAGCAGCTTCTGCACCCGCGCCCTCGCCGCCGTCCGGGACAGACCTGCCTCTGCGCCGAGCGTCTCATAGGAGGCGCGGCCGTCGCGCTTGAGCTGGTCGAGCAGGGCGAGATCTGCCTCGTCGAGTGCCACGGACTGCTCCTCTGCGGGTCGTGATCGGAATTAATGTAGCGCACGCTCGCCACTTTGAGTGACGATTCGTCGCCATAAATTGCATCTGACGAACGAGAAGGTATTGCCAGAGCCGCCCGACCGCGCTACCGTTCTCGGACGCCAAAGGCCGCATCAGGCCGCGATCGAGTTCCGGAGGACCGCTATGGGCCCCAACATCACCAGTCGTCGGACCTTCTTGAAGTTCACGCTCATGGGCGCAGGCGCCATCAGCGTGCCGAGCCTGCTCGCCGGATGCGGGGGTTCATCCACCAACACATCATCGGACGGGCCGACGGCCGCGGTGCCCACCGATATCGATGCCAACTGGCCGCAGATCACCTCGAAGGAAGTAGTGCTCGCCGGCTTCGGTGGTGAGACGTACGAAGTCCGACACAGCCTCCTGTTCGATCCCTTCACCAAGCTGTCCGGCGCCACCGTGGTGGACGCGCCGTGGGACTACGGCAAGTACGTCAACATGATCGACTCCAAGTCCCCCGAGTGGGACATGATCGACTTCGATGGGTACTCCGTCGTCGCTCTCATCGAGGGCGGGACGCCACCGGCCAAGCTTGAAGACTGGGTACGCCGATGCGACCTCGTCGATCCGGAGTACCAGGACTACGCGGCAGGCTCGTATGCATACAGCGTCGTGCTCGGATGGTCGCAGCAACTCGACAGCGCGCCGGGATCATGGGTGGACTTCTTCGACACCACCAAGTTCGAAGGCAAACGCGCCTTCCCGAGGTCCATCTATGCCGGCACCGCCGAGATCGCTCTGATCGCCGACGGAGTCGCGCCGGAGGACCTCTACCCCCTCGACTTCGACCGCGCCTTCGCGAAGCTCGACACGATCAAAGACGACCTGATCTTCTATGACAGCTACGCCCAAGGGCAGCAGTACCTCGCCCAGGGCAGTGCGTCGATGATCGCGACCGCTAACAGCCGGATGATCCAGGACAAAGCCAAGGGCGTGGGTGACTACACGTACGAGCAGGCGATCCTGTACCCCTGGGGCGGCTTCCCGATCACCCAAAATGCACCGCACCTGGACGCGTCCAACGCTCTGGTGGACTACATGTCCCACCCGACCCTCCAAGCCCAGGTCGCCAAGGAACTCTCCCTCGGCCCGACGGTCTCCGAGGCCTTCGACCTGTTGACCGACGAGGAGCTGGCACTCCAGCCCAACTCCGAAGACAACAAGGCCAAGGCTGTCGAGGTCGACACCAAACAGGCCGCCATGCAGGACGGGGAGTACGTCGAACGGTTCTTCGCCTGGGTCGGACAGTGACCGAGACCGCCACGGCGACTCCTCGGCTGGTCCGGACGTCCCGGTCGGGTTCAGGTGGCGGCGGTGGCGGGTGGATGTTGTTGCCGCCTGCGGTACTGCTCGTCCTGGGCATGCTGGGCCCGGTAGTGGCTACGCTCTGGATTGCTTTTCAGGAGAACGGAGCGACCGGGGTTGTCACCGAGCCCATGGAAAGTCAGCTCATCACCGATTCGATCGGGAAGACGTTCGTGCTCGCCTTCGCAGTCACGATCATCACCTGGATCTGCGGATTGCTCTTCTCACTCGCCGTCGTCCTGTCACGGCCGTGGGTCGGGAAGCTGCTGTTCGGGATCCTGTTCATCACGTTCTGGATCTCGTTGCTGGTGCGGACGTATGGGTGGGTGCTCGCGCTGCAACCCAACGGTGCTCTCGACAACATTGGCCGCTGGCTGCACATTGATGACGACGGGTTCGGGCTGTTTCAAACCATGCCCGGGCTGATCCCACCCATGGTTCACATCATGCTTCCCTACATGGTGCTTCCTATCTATGCCTCACTCCGCGCCCTGGATCCTGCACAGGTGCGGGCTGCGCGAAGTCTTGGCGCCTCGGAATTTCTCGTGCTCAGACGGCTCGTGCTTCCGAGCGTCAAATCGGGGTCCTGGGCCGGCATCTTGCTGGTGTTCATCCTCTCCCTCGGTTTCTACGTGACTCCAGCCTTCCTTGGTGGACCGGGCACGCAGGTGCTGGCCATCGTCATCGGCGCACAGTTCGGGCGGCTCGAGAACATTGGGCTCACCGCAGCACTTGGCGCGTTGCTGCTCGTCGTCGTACTCGTGATGTACGTGATCGCTGACCGGATCTTCCGGATCAGCGAACAGTGGGAGCGCTGATGGAGGCGCTCCGAGATGCCCTGCCGCGCACCCGAATCTGGTTCACGATTGTCGGAGTGCTCATCGGGCTGTTCCTGCTCGCGCCGATGGCGGCGATCCTGCCGCTGGCCTTCACCAGCAGCCCGTTCCTCGTTTTCCCGCCGGAAGGATTCTCGGGACAATGGTTCAGCGAGGTGCTGAATGATCAGGCATGGCGGGCGTCGATGCTCAACTCAGCACGGGTCGCGGTTGCCGCTGCTTTGATGGCGACGATCGCCGGCACGTCAGCGGCGCTCGCCGTACGTCGGATGACGCGTGGACGCCGGATCGTGCAGACGACATTGCTCGCACCGATGGTGATCCCTCAACTGGTGCTCGCATTAGGGCTGTACCTCACCTATCGCAGAGTCGCCGGGGGAACCAGCCTCACGGTGCTCACGATCGGGCAGGCCACTCTCGCGATGCCGCTGGTGTTCGTGACGGTCACAGCCGGGCTCGCGTCGGTCGATCCGATGCTGTCGCGGGCTGCTCAGAGCCTGGGATATCGCTGGCCGGCGGTCGTGCGCCGGATCGAGCTCCCGCTCGTGAGGAGGAGTGTGCTGAGCGGTGCCATCTTGTCGTTCGCAGTCTGCTTCGACGAGGCGGTGCTGGCATTCTTCTTGGCCCCGCCAGGTCAGCAGACCATGCCGGTCAAGATTTGGACGTCGGCAAGTGAAAACGCGTCGCCGGCGATCGCCGCCGCCAGTGCGCTCGTCGTGTGCCTCGCCGTCACTTTGCTCGCCGTTGTTGCTCTTCTCAGACCGGGTAGCGAACTCAAGGGACAGTCATGAGTGTCAGTGTGATTTTCGACCACCTCACCGTCGACCTGGGTGGCAACCGCATCCTCGACGGCGTCGACCTCGAGATCCCGGACGGAAGCTTCGTCACGCTGCTCGGACCGAGCGGATCGGGCAAGACCACGACGCTGAACGTGCTCGCGGGCTTTGTCGACCGCTCCGGGGGTCACGTCCAGGTGGACGGCAAGACCATCGACGACCTGCCCGCGCACGAGCGCAACGTCGGATTCCTCTTCCAGAACTACGCCCTCTTCCCTCATATGAGCGTGGGGGAGAACATCGCCTTTCCACTGCGAGCTCGCAAGATCCCCGCGGAGCGGCGCAAGCAGATGGTGGATGACGCTCTCGATCTCGTGCAGCTTCCCGGCACCCAGAGCCGGTCTGTCCGCTCCCTTTCGGGTGGGCAGCAGCAGCGCATCGCGCTGGCGCGGGCGCTCGTGTTCAAGCCTGGCCTGCTCTTGCTGGACGAGCCACTGGCCGCACTGGACAAGCAGCTCCGCGAGGCCATGCAATTGGAGCTCAAGCGGATCCAGATCGAGACGGGCACCACCACGATCGCCGTGACCCACGACCAGGTTGAGGCAATGTCGATGGCCGACCTCGTGGCGATCATGAATGAGGGGAAGGTCGTGCAGGTCGGCACTCCCGAGGAGGTCTATCGTCAGCCGGCGGATCTCTTCGTGGCCACGTTCCTAGGAGAGGCAAACCTGGTGCAGGTGGCCGACGGGCGAGTGACCGGCTTCCAACGCGGCCTGCCGACCACCAGACCAGAAGGCATCGGCGTCGTACGCCCCGAGGATGTCGAGATCGTCACCGAGCCGACGACGGACTCCGTCACAGGGCGCGTCGAGTTGAGCGTGTACCAGGGCAACCGTCGAAGGATCACGGTGCGCTGCCCAGGCGTTGAGGAGCCCATCATCGTCTCGGCTCCTGCGACAGTGGCGTCCACCGCGGTTGGTGAGGACGTCAACATCAGACTCAAGGGTGAGCATGTGTACGTCGTCCCTGAAGAGAACGGCTCGTCCGCTGACCCAGTGTTAGAAGGCGTGGCGGGGGCATGACGGGCGCTCCAGGTCCGAAGGGCCCGGTCGACTCGAGCGCCGTACCCCGTTACACCGGTATCGCCACGTTCGCCCGTCTACCGCAGATCGACGAGGTCTCCGATGTGGATGTCGCAGTCGTTGGCGTGCCTTTCGACAGCGCCGTGACCTACCGACCTGGCGCGCGTTTCGGCCCGTCGCACGTGCGGGAGTCGTCACGACTGTTGCGTCCCTACAACCCAGCCCAGGACGTCGATCCGTTCGGCAGTCAGCAGGTCGTCGATGCAGGAGACATCGCAGTCAACCCGTTCTCGATCGAGGAAGCGCTGGCTCAGATCGAGACCGGGGCGCGTGACCTCCTCGAGAGATCAGGCCGACTCCTTTCGGTGGGCGGCGATCATTCGATCGCGCTGCCACTCCTTCGCGCCATGAAGGCAAAGCACGGCGAGGTTGCCGTGGTGCACTTCGATGCGCACCTCGACACCTGGGACACCTACTTCGGTGCCCGCAATACCCACGGCTCGCCGTTTCGCCGCGCCTCCGAAGAAGGCCTACTCGACCAGCGCGGCTGCATGCATGTGGGCATTCGCGGGCCACTGTATGGCGCAAGTGACCTGGTGGAGGACGCCGAGCTGGGCTTCCAAATCGTGTCCAGCCCAGAGATGGACGACCTCGGCGTCACGGGAGTGCTCGAGCGGATCAGGGAACGTGTAGGTGACCGGCCCGTGTACGTATCGGTGGACATCGACGTGCTCGATCCGGCTTTCGCTCCTGGCACGGGTACGCCGGAGGCGGGCGGTCTGTCGAGTCGAGAGCTGCTGGCGATCCTTCGTGGCTTTTCCGGCCTGCGACTCGTCGGCGCCGACATCGTCGAGGTTGCTCCGGCGTACGACCATGCACAGATCACTGGGATCGCGGCTTCGCACGTGGCCTATGAGCTCATTTCGGCGATGGCGCCCCGCCGTCGGTAGCGCCGACACGTGCGGTCGTGTGCAGCAGGCTGTCCGCTAGCTCAGCCGAGTCGATAGACTAGGAGCGATGCCAGATGACCCCGGTCTCGTCGGTCAAGGAGTCCGTTCCTGGTGAGTACACAAACCCGAGAGTGATACGGCCCCTGACAGGGTTCCCACCAGGCAAGCACGTCACGGTTGCGCTCATCTGCACGCCATCGCCATCGACTGAGCCCGGTCCCACGACCATGGCGGGCGAGCCACCACAGATGGTGGCGGACTCATCGAACAACACCATCGCGTAGGTCCGCGTACCCGAGCCCATGATGTCGAGTTGCTGACTGCTGCCGTCGGTGTCAATCGACGTCCAAGTGCCACTGAGCGCGCCCTGTTTGGCTGAAGCAGGGCTTGCGACACCCAGAGACAACGTCGTCAGAATCACGGCGCACGTGACGGCGAGCAGAACCCTTCGCATGACCATCTCCTTTGCTCGCCCCCGACTCTTTGACCAGAGGGCTTGGAAGTTTCAGTCTGTACCTGATGACAGGACCCCGGCTACGGCTGAAACTGTCACCGCTTGCACACGCTGCGCCGTCACCTCGCCGTGCGGTGCGCCCGGCGTTTCCGGATGGGGCCAGCCGGGCGACGAAGGGGCGACATCTGTCGCCGAAAGCGCCCTCTTCAGGCCGAGCCTCAAGCGGGGTCGCGAGCCGGACCGAACGAGAAGAACCCGCGGGAGGCCCAGTCCATGCCGTCGATGCTTTGACCGCCGATTTGGGTGACTTGTCCGACCGGTTTCCCGTTGAACGCGACCCGCCAAAGTTTGCCCTCAGCTGTCGCATAGACCAAGAAGCCGGATGCCATCGTCATACCTCGGACCTTCGTCCACGACACTCCGTCACCGGTGCTGGCCACGAAGATGTTCGCACCTAAGATTTGGCTCTCCGGCGTGAAGTAGCGGTAGAACAAGCGAGAATCGCCAGCAACCGTGTAGTAGATCCGACCCTGGCGGTAGAACATGCCAGTCATGTCGAGCAGGTGGCTCGTCATACCAGGAATCCGCTGCGTGGACCCTGGAATGGTGAATACGCTCACCGGTGGCGTCTGCAACCCGTTCAGGTTGATCTCGGTGGCAGGGCCGGTCGAACTTCCGTCGAAGTCGCGGACATAGAGTTTCCCGTTCGCCCACCCGGTGTAGAGCTTCCCATCCAGCGCGAATGCGCCACGGGCGTCTCGCCAGTCCACGCCAGCAGGCACGACTGACCAGGGGCCGAACGTCGAAAGGTCGTACGAACGCTTCCACAACTCGCCGGTATCGAGATCCATCGAGTAGAAGTCGTTGGTCAGCGCGTAGGGCTGTGGGATCGGGACAGAAGCGCCGCCGTCCAAGGGGAAGAAGCCCAGCTTGCGGTGAGTTTCGCCACCGAGAGTGTCGCTGTCGCTGCCTTGCCACAGGCCGTCCGCGGTGGCAAGAAACGCCCAGATGCCAAGCCCTCGAGCGCGGCCCGGGTTCCACGACAGCGGCAGGCCGTTGATCGGGTCGAGGGCGGCGATGCCGGACCGGGCCACGCCGCCGGGTCCAGGGCCGGGGCAGACCCCGCAGTTTCCGCCGATGTAGGGGTTGTTCATCCACTGCTGGTGTCCGCCGATGTAGACCGCGGTCCCCGTCACCGCGACGGTCGTGAGCGAGTCACCGCCCGTCCAGTCCACCCACGTCGGGTCGAGGTTCATACCGGTGGCAGTGGTCTCCCACCGGGCCGCGGTGTCACACAGCCGGTTGGGTCGGTTGGCGCCGCCGGTGACGACGACGAAGTAGGAACCGTCGGGAGAGAAGTCGGCGTCGCGCACCCAGGTGGGGAAGTTTGGCGAGCACCACGTCACCGTCGGGTCGGCGGGGTCGACAACCGGGTAGTCGTTCGTGTGCCACGGCGCTAACGCGACCGGCGTTTTCGTCAGGTCGAGCATCGCGATCTGAGTGCGCTCGACCCCCCCGACCTTGCTGAAGCCGCCAACGGCGACCAGCTTCGTGCCGTCAGGCGACACGTCAAAATGGGGGACTCGCATGGTCGACCTGGGCGGGTCGGTGAACGGCAGATTGAGGTTGGGGTCGACGACGCCGGTGCCCGGGTTGAGCCGTGCCAGTCCCGAGCGCGGGACGCCACGGACCGCGGTGAACTTGCCCGATACGTAAAGCCAGCCGCCCTTCACCATCATGTCCTGGGCGAGGTTGTTGGCGTTAGCCGAGAACCCAGCCACCGGCAGACCCGTGACCGGATCGAGTCGGGCGATCTTGCGGATGGCCTTTCCGTCAACGGTGGTGAAGCCGCCCCCGACGTAGAGCGATTGCCCATCTGTGGAAGCCGCGAGTGTCTCCACCGTGCCGTTGAGGGTGGGGATGAAGCCGGCGTCGATGCGCTGGGTTGCGGTGTCGAACGCGAACAGGTAGTTGCGGGTGATGACGGTCGGATCTGTGGCTTCTCGCACGCGCGTGAAGGTGCCACCAACGAACACCCGGGTGCCGATCTGCGCAATCGCGTTGACCTGACCGTCGAGCACATGTGGCGTCCAGTCCACCGGGTCGGCGTTGACGACGACTGGCTGTGCGGTCGGTGCCGCGGTGCCTGAACTCGTTACGCCTGCTGCGAGGGCGACGGATGCCAGCAGGGAGACGGCGACGGCCGCCCGATGACGTGGGTTCAGGTTCTTTGTGATGCGCATGCGGGAACTCCTGGTTGAGCGACGAGATGTTGAGCTTCAGCTGGTGAGACGCGAGGGTCCCCCGCAGAACCAGAGTGGTCTGCGGGGTCCTCGGTAGGCAGGTTTCTCAGTAGATGATCTGGATCGATGCTCAGTAACCGCTGGAGCAGCCGGTAACCCAGAACGTCTTGTACTTGGTGTCCTTGCCGATCGAACCTGGCGCGTTGATCCTCACCTTGACATGGAACCCCTGCTGCGGATGTGCCATGTAGGGCAGGAGATACAGCGACAGGTCATAGGTACGCTCGGCGTCGAGGTCAGTCCCGCCCCCGGCCGGGTCCTCACCGATGAACACCATGTCGTTGTCGAGAAGAACATCCTTGCCCGTGGGTGGCTGGGCGGTGAATCGCACCTTGGCGAAGAAGTTGCCCTGCTCGTAGTTGTAGAAGTCCACCTGGAACACGCAGGTCGGGTGCGGCTCGTTGTTCGGGTGCTGATCGAACGGCATACCGTCGATCTTGATGGTGCCGTTGTTGCCGGCCGGTGCCCCGGGAGCACTGGCGGCAAGTGATGTGAGTGCTACAAACGCCGCGACCACCAAGACAGGCAGCAGCCGGAGACGCCGGATCGAACGGAACCCCATCGGATCCCCCCTCTATGCCAGCAGGGCCGGTTTCGCCATTTGCTCCACTCGGACATAGGCGACCATGTTGCCATCCGAGCCTCATCGCTCCCCGCAGATGATTGTTGCTTGAAACGTAGACCTACCGGAGAAGGGTCGCCATAGCCCTGCTGTGCAAGATGAAGTAGCCCAGTGACTAGCCTCAAGTAGACACTTTGACGCATGCAAACGAGTAGCGCCAGGTCAGCCATCGGAGATTTGATGATCGGCCTTTAGAGGCGCCACTTCTGGTTGTTGCCGCCCCAGTAGTCCCACTGGATCAGTTGCGCGCCGTCGTCGGCGGAGATGTTCGAGACATCGAGGCATCTCCCACTGTGCTTGGCGATGAACTTCACGTACCCGTCACCGACACCCTCGGGACGCCACTTCTGGTTATCCCCACCCCAGTAGGGCCACTGGATGATGCGCGCGCCGTTGTCGGGCGAGATGCCCTCGACGTCCAGGCACATGCCGCTGTGCTCCACCATGATCCGGTAGAAGCCGTCGCCGACTGAGTCGAGCCGCAGCCGCTGGTTTCCGCCGCCCCAGTAGCCCCACTGGATGACCGGAGCGCCTGCGTCTCGGGAGATCCCGGAGACGTCGATGACCTTGCCGCTGTGCAGCGAGGTGATCGGAGCCGGGCCGAGACGCCAACGCTGGTTGTCGCCACCCCACCAGTCCCACTGGATCACCTTTGCGCCGGCATTTTGCCCGATTCCTGCAACGTCCAGGACGCGGCCGCTGTTCTTTGCCACGATCGCGTAGTAGCCGTGGCCCACCGGGTCGAGCCGGAACCGCTGGTTGGGACCGCCCCACCAGTCCCACTGCTGGACCTGGGCCCCGTTGTCGACAGAGATCCCCTCGATGTCGAGGACCCTGTTGCTGTGGACCGCGCTGATCTTGTAGTGCGCGGCCTCCTCCCACTCGATCCGGAATAGCTGGTTGCCGCCGCCCCAGTAGTCCCACTGCTGGGCGTCGGCACCGTTGTCCATAGAGATCCCCTCGATGTCCAGGCACTTGCCGCTGTGCTTGACGAAGAGCGGTGTGGTCATCGGGTAGAGCCGCCGGATGCCTTCTATGTCGTCGTTGGTCAGCACGCGAGTGGTCGAGTTCGAAGAGACGGTCGGGAACATCACCGCGCCGTTGGTGCTCGAGTGCTGCAACCCCAGGATGTGGCCGACCTCGTGGAGTGCGATGGTCTCCACGTCGTACGAGCTCGCGACCGCCCCAATCACCCAGGCATGCTCCTGGTCGTCGAAGTGCAGCGGCCGAGGCATCCCGTTGCCGTAGTAACCGCAGCCCGGCGGGTAGTCGGCGTGAGCGAGGACGCCACCCGTCATGTTGGCGTCGCCGCAGCTGGCGTTGCCCCAGCGGATCAGGATGTCGGGATTCTCGGTGGTGAGCACTTCGCGGAACGCAAGCGGAGCGGCTGCCGACCAGGTGATGAAAGCATTGCGAACCGCAGTCCGCTCGTCGTCACCAGCCACGTCTCCAGTGCCGGTGTCGAAAGCGAAGGTGAAGGCCGTTCGGTTCCACGCGCAGGCGGTCGAGAAGGCGAGCGGCGACACGGCGGCCTGGTCCGGCAGGAGACACCGGGACCGCGTCATCATCTCGCGCGTCGACTCGTCGAAGAGTCCGGTCGGCGACAGGCCGTGGAAGTGCTGGTAGTTCGCGAGCGCGGTCGAGGTGTCGGAGTCGAGCACACCGGTGACCTTGGCCGCGATGTCCTTTCCGCCCTCCGGCCCTGTGCTCGGGATCTTGGAGTCGTCGGTGAGGTAGCCGAACCGGCCGAGGAACTCCTGTACGGCGTTGAACCCCTCAGGGGCCTCGTCGAGTCTGGCGGCGTCGACCGTGGCCACGGCTGCAAACGGTTGTGGGTAGGAATCTGTTGAGTTGGGCATCGGGTTCCCCTCCTGTTCGGGCCCGCGAGGGCGCACTCATCGAGAGACGAAGCCCCGCCGCCTCACCTCGAGATGACGAGCCGTTACGTTAGCGCGAAGATCAGATCGCGCGCCAGGTCTCGGCGAACGCCAGCACCGCCGAGCTGCCGAACCATCCCTCCGGCTGATGGATCTCGCCGCGCGCCGCGACACCGTTCACGCGCACCTCGGCCGCGGCACACGGGCAGGCGACGACCGAGGTCTCGAAGCCGGTGAGGTGCGTCGTCATCTGGAAGCAATCGAGCACCTCACGCCATTCGAGCTCGATCGTCGTGGTGTCGGCGACACAGGTGATCCGGTGGAACTGGTCCCCGCCGGATACCTCGACGAACTGGGCCGGAACCGGCGGGCCGGTCTCGATGCCGCGGTCACGGATCGTGTCGTAGTCGCGATAGAAGTGCTCCCAGACGTACTCAGCCAGCGCCGGGTTGTCGGTATAGATCCCGATTGGCGCGTCGGAACCCAGTCCTGACTCGGCGGGATCGGCCCAGATCAGCAACGCGTGACCCGAGCCCACGGGCGAGTAACGCGCTGTCCACATGCTCGCCAGCACGACGATGTCGTCGTTGCCCGGACGATAGAGAACGATCATCGGATTCTCGCCGGCGATCTTGATGCCGTGCTGGGCGATGGGCTCGGGCACGCTGTCTGCCTCCTCGAACACGATTGTTGAGCTCATATTGTCCCAACGCTCGCATGGGCCACAAAGGAGCGTCCTCTGCCAAAGGCCGACAGCCCGGGTCAACACCTGGGCGGGAGCTTGGTGCACCCCTATGAGTGGTGTGAGTGGCGTCCTACGTCGACCCAGCACGCTAGAGCGGTGCCTGCCGGCTCGGCTTGCCACGGCTCGCCCGGCCGACCGAGAAGGTGTCCCTGGGCGAGGCTGACGCCGAGGTTTATGACGTGCTCCAGGTCGGCGACGTCCTCGACGCCTTCAGCGCACAGGGTTGCTCCGAGCTGGCCTGCGTAAGTGACTAGTGCTTGGAGTACGGCGCTTTGACCGGGCGCAGTCGCGCAGCCTTGCACCAGGGAGCGGTCTGCCTTGACGATGTCGGGACGCAGAGCAGCCAGTCGGTAGAACTCGCCCACCCCAGCTCCGAGGTCGTCCAACGCGACAGTTGCGCCGCGTGCGCGCAGGCGCAGCACAGCCTCCGTCAAGGTCGCGGCGTCGACGTGGTCGAGGTCCTCGGTCAGCTCCACGACCGTGCCGTCGAGGCGGGTCGGCAGCTCAGCCCAGAACCGGTCCGAGGTGAGCGCGACAGCGGAGGCGTTGACGTACAGAGGCTGATCCTTCGGTCGACCGGGGACTGCCAGCGCTGCGTTGATGGTGGCTGCCTCGAGAAGGGTCCCATGGCCATCTGCGTGGGCTTGGCGGAAGACCGCTCGCGCATCTTGGAGTGGGCCGGCGAACCTGGCCAGCGCCTCGTGTCCGCACACGCGACCGGTGATCAGGTTGAAGATCGGTTGCATGACGATCGTGAACTCCGGCAAGTCCGTGTGGCTGGTGCCCGTTGACGTGTCTCCGTAGGCGAGGACACGGTCCCGGCCTGTCCTCTTGGCCTCGTAGAGCGCCTTGTCCGCACGGGCGACCCCATTGGCCGGTTCGGTGCGCGGATCCCAGACGCTGACTCCTGCAGAGAATGTCTGGCCGGAAGGGGTCAGCGCACGCAGGCTCTGTATCCGCTCACGTGCTTCGGTCAAGGTGAGGTCGGGAAGGAGCACTGCAAACTCTTCACCGCCGTAGCGAGCGAGCATTGCCGACGACCCGAGCTCTTCGGTCCAGGCTGCAACGGCCTCGCGCAACAATCGATCACCCGCTTGATGACCATGGCGGTCGTTATAGGCCTTGAAGTGGTCCATGTCCATCATCGCGACACACAAAGATGTCTCGTGCTCGAGGCTATGTGCGCAGGCCCGAGACAGCTCGTGGTCCCAGGTCCGCCGGTTGGGTGCTCCTGTCAGCGAGTCAGAGCGAGCAAGCGCCGCCAACTGCACCGCCTGTACCTCAACCGTGCGCAGCACCCCCGCCATCCTGACGAGAACGAGCACGGAGATAATCAGCGAGCCCAGGCCAACAACCGGCCACAGAACCGTTCCGCCGGTTGCACCGTCGACCAGCAGCGCCGCCGCGGGCAGTACTAACCCACATGCAAGAACGACCAGTCGCTGGTACCCCGAGTTGGTGTCCTGCCGGTCCGGCGACGGTTCGGCGAGCGTAGTCATCGACGGCACGCACGCCGCCGCAGCCGCCGCAATATATGCGCCCAACCACAAGACGTCGGACCATGGGATCGTCAGTGACCCGGTCGCTATCAGGTTCGCGTTCCACGCAACATCGGCAGTGGTGGTCAGGCCAAGGGAGGCAACCAAGAGGCGATACGACTTTGTCTGCGCTCCAGGGCCTGCCCACATGCGCACGATGACGGCGATCAACAAGATGTCACCCACGGGGTAGGCCGAGCTGATGACCTTTGCAAAAGAAGAAAGACCCGAGTCGCTTGCCAGTGGGGCGATAACGAACACCGCGGCGACGACCGCGGTGCCGGTGGCGATGATCAGGGCATCCAGCAGCGCAGTCATATCCCGACCGGCCCGTCGGGTGCGAACCATCACCAGAGCCCCGGCGGCCAAGACGGCGTACCCGGCGATGTAGATGGCGTCGGAAGGAGCCGGATACACCGCGCCCTGCCATACCTCGAGTTCGATGTTGTAAACCAGGTCGCCCACGACCCAAAGGCAGAAGCCGCTCAACACCAGCAGCCACCCGCGCCGCCGTAGAGGCTTGTGGTGGAGCACCCCCCAGAACGCAAAGACCATGGCGCTGATCGCAATCGAGTTGTAGTACAGCATCAACGTGAGGCCGGTTAGGGGCACGAGGGGATACATCGTTGCTGCGACCGTGAGCAGGGCCAAGGGCCCCAAACAACGGCGCGCAAAAGGATCACCGGCCAAACGAACCGTCGCAAGCCCGCGCACAAAGCGTCGAACATGCAAGTCATTCATTTCGGGCCTTCTCGAGACATCGTGGTCAGCCCGAGCATCGTCAGGTGGACGCTGGTCGGACCTCTAGATGGATGGGTGCATTGCAATCATGCGCGACGCGCTCGTCGCGAGGGGCTCCCCGCCGTCTTAATGACCGTTTGGAGAACAGCTTCACCCGTTCGGCTAATCGCGGCTAGGGGGCCTAATTCAGGGCATCCGTGTACTGCCAGTCTTCTTCACGCTGACCAGCGCAACCGCTACGACCGCACACAGAAGCTGGATAAGGATGCGGAGGAAGTCGATGTTGTCCTCGGTGTCGGACAGGCCCACGGCATTTGCGATCAGGCCCCCGACGAACGCGCCGAGGAAGCCAGCGAGGAACGTCCAGAGGATCCCTATCTTCTGGCGTCCGGGGAGAACCAGACGTGCCACCGGGCCGAGGACAAGACCGAAGAACAGGGAGCCGATGATGAGGCCAAGCATGTGCAGTACCTCCGCGCGTGTGTCGAGGCGCAGCCGATGGGTTTGCGCTCACCGAGTGTGCCCAAGCGTCTGCGTCCGAACAAGTCGACGAACCGTTCGACGCACGAACCGTCGCCCTCATGGATGGACTTACGCCGCCTTTCGGCACCTGGGACGACGGCTCATTCTGACCCCGCGACGCTGATCTCACCCGTGCTGGGTGAGCCCCCACAGGTTGACCGCCGCGAGTCTGAGAACCATCAGTGAGCGGCATAGGAGAGAGCCACATGAATGCAGCAGGAACAGGACGTCCCCCAGCGACCGGTTGGGTTGGCTGGATCGCGTTCGGCGCGGTGATGATAATGATTTCCGGGTTCTTCAATGTCGTCGACGGGCTTGCCGCCATCTTTTCCGACGAGGTGTTCGTAGCCGGGGACGCCGGAATGGTCGTCTTCGACCTGACCGCGTGGGGTTGGTGGCACACGATTCTCGGCGTTGTCCTGCTCGCGGCAGGGTTCGCCCTGTTCCGGGAAGCCTTCTGGGCCCGGCTGGTGGCCATCGTCGTCGTGGTGTTGAACGCGGTCAGCCAGGTTCTATTCTTGCCGGCCTACCCGATGTGGTCCGTGCTCATCATTGTCATCGACCTGTTCGTGCTGTGGGCCCTGATCGTCCATGGCGAGGAGAAGGTCGTTCGCCGCTGACCGCGTCGTCGCCTCCCCCGAACCGGGTGAGGAACGCCGGTAACCGCGACCGGCATCTACCGTCCAGCTTGTTCGGAGGCTCTGCTGGTCGCGCCACCGCGGCCTTGGCTCGGCGCGAGGGTCCCCCGAGTCAGGTGACGTGGGGGTTGCCAGCGGGCCGACATACTGAGCGTCAACCGGTGCAAAGGGGTCGACCGATGGATCATTACGTAATCAGGGTTGACGGTCCGCTGCCCGACGATGCACTAGAAGGCTTCGAGGGCCTTTCCGTCGCGCCGCAAGCCGTGCACACGGTGCTGCACGGCAACCTGCCGGACCAGTCAGCGCTGGCCGGCATCCTGGACCACCTCGATGGCTTGGGCGTCGTGATTGTGGAAGTGGTCAAAGTGCCCGCCGAAGGCAAAGAGCCCGGAGACCGCGGAGAGAGCGCCCGAGGTCGACGCGGTCAAGCCGGATGAGCGATCGGTTGGAGCGTCCCTCCCGCGCAGGCACGGGTCGGGATTGGCTCGGGACGCTCGCCGCATCCGCCGGGCTGCTGTGCCTCTACTTCGTCGCGCCGTTCGGTCAAGACGACGATCCTCTTCCGCTAGCCGTCGCCACGACCCTGTCGGTCGCAGTCGTCCTGGTTCTCGCCGCCATGGTCTCAAAGCGGATCCTCCGGGTGCTCGATGGAAACACTACGGACAGCCTCCCCGGTCTCGCGGTCCTGCTCACCGTGGTGGTGGTGGCGTTCGCTGCTGGCTACTTCATGCTCGCCCGGTCTGATCCTGCTCAAATGGACGGCCTCAATACTCGGCTCGACGCCCTGTACTTCACCCTCACCACGCTGGCGACAGTTGGCTATGGAGACATCCATCCGGTCGGCCAACAGGCTCGCGCGATAGCGAGCCTGCAGTTCGTGTTCAATGCAATCTTCCTGGCCGGACTGGTGCGGGCAATGCTTTATCAGGCGCAGGCAAGACGAACAGCCGGTGGCCGGTGAGCAGCTCAGCCGAGGCGTCTGCCGGGCAGCAGCCCGAGTTCTCGTGCTACCCGTAAAGCGGACGAGCGCTTGTCGACGGCGAGCTTTCGGTACAGCGAGGCAAGGTGAGTCTTGACCGTATTCTCGGTGATAAATAGGGCTTGCCCGATCTCGGTGTAGGAACTGCCCAACGCCAGCTGCTCGAGGACGTCGGCCTCCCGCGATGTCAACCTCACCGGAAACCCGTCGAGGGAAACTTCCGGCGGGCGCTGGGTTGGGACTTGTACCGGCATTCGCTGCTCGGGCGGGAACGCACTGCGGGGTCCAAAAAAGCCGCGATCGGTAGTGAGGACGGAGTGCCCGATGGGTCCGCCAGCGTGATCCTGATAGCGGGCCAAAGCCTGCAGCGCCCCCGCGGCGAACGGGTGTCCGTCGCGCCTTCGGGATTCCTCTGACAGCAACTCGAAGAAACCCGGCTCGCCGAGAGCGCCCGAACTCATTGCATGCATCGTCCGCTGCGGCGCGACGCGGCTCAACAGGTCAGAGATGCCTTGGCGCGCGGTCAGCCGATCGCCGGTCCTCAGCAGCAGCGCCACCCGAGCCGAGGCGCCGGCTGCAGCAAGAACGGGGTCCGTGGGCGCCAAGGCTTCGACGAGCCGCTCGATCTCCGCGATGGCCTCGCGGGGGTCTCCGGTCGACGCCCCGTCGAGCGCGTTGAGCAGGTCAACCTCGGCATCGAAGCCGGCGGCCGAGAGGACTGCGGCTTGGGCAGACATACTGGCGCGGTCTCCCGTCACCGCCGCACAATGCCATCGCAGAAGTGCGAGCGCCCGAAGCATGAATGCGGGAAGGGGCCCCGGTGCTTCGGGTGTGGCCGCCACGACCCGCTGTGCCTCGTCGATGCGACCGGACTCCGTCAACAAGAACGCCCTCAGCATCGTTGCGAAAATGGAAACGATCCAGTCCAAGCGCTGGGAGTCCGGCCGATCGAGCTCCGCGAGCCGCTCCTCCGCCTCCTCGAAGTCCAGACGGAGAAAGGCCGACCAGCCCAACGTGACTCGCGCTCGGTCGACGTAAGCGTCACCCATCATTCCTCCCTCAGTAGCCTGAGAGAGGGCTTCGGCCGCGGTGATGGCGGAGGTCTGCGCCTCGCCCCGGACCAGCTCAATGAGCGCGCGATGCGATAGCGCTGCGGAGAGCAGCCGCTTGTGCCCGACGGCGCGGGCGCTGACGATCGCGTTGTCGACATGGACCGCCGCGGCCCTGAGGTTGCCTGCCCAGACCTCGACCGCTGCAAGCTCGATCATGAGCCAGGCCACTCGGGACGGGTTGATCACCAACGTTGGCGCGCCCGGCGCAGTCGCCGCGGTCGTGTCGAGAGTCCCCAGGACGTCGTGCGCGCTAGCCGCTGCCGATGCAAGGTCTTGCCAGCCGAATCGCGACTGCCACAGTCGCAGGAGCAACGCGTCCGCGCGCAACGCGTCGTCCAACGGAGCCGAAGTCGTCGGTGACGAGGTGGTGAGTCGCAGAACCGCGTCGGAGGCGCGCGCGGCTAGCAGAACGGCGCCCGCGATGTCGCCAAGCGTCCGGCGGTGCAAAGCGGCGACGCCGAGGAGTTGGGGGTGGCGGTCCAGGGCGTCGCTAGGAAGCTGCGCAAATGCTGCAGAGACGACCTCCTCCTGCGCAGCGCAGAGCAGGGTGACCCCATGTTCGACGAGCAGCTTCGCAAGCACATCGGGATGACCGTCCGATATGGCCTGCTGGAGCGCGGAGACCCCGTGGCTCTCGGCGATGTCCTGGCCGCGGATGGCGTCATACACCGCCGCGCGTCGACGCGCCGCAGCGACTACCGCGGCATCAGAGCTCCCCTCGACGACGCGGCGCCGGAGCATCTCGATGAGCAGAGGGTGGTATCGGAACAGGTCGTCCGCGTCATTGTCTGCATAGGCAGTGACCAGAACGCCGTCACGCGCGAGTTCCGACAACAAGGCGCCTGCATGCGGGTCGCCGCTGAGTACGGCGGCGCGCTTCGGGTGGATGACGGGTTCGTTGAAGGTGCTCAGCAAGACCCGGCGAGCCGCTTTGGGGAGTGTCGTGAAGACCTCGCCGAGGAGGTAGTCCAGGACGGATTGGTCCGTCCTGGCCAGCGATGAAGCGTCACCACCTCGGCCAGATCCCGACGACAAGGTGCGGGCGCCGAGGACTAGGGCTGCCGCCCAACCGCCCACGCGTTCCTGCAGCAGCCGCGTCGCGTCGTCCTCGGCGTCTTCGGAGTGCGCGTGGATGAGCTCCCGGCCCTCGTCCTCGGTGAACCGCAGATGGTGCGCGCGGAGCGTGCTGGCCATCCCGCGTATCTCGAGCTCGACGCGCGGCAGCGCCAGATCCTTGCGACTGGCGACCAGCAGTCTCACAACTTCCGGGCACTTGGTGAGGATGTTCGAGATCAGGGCTATCTGAGCCGCGGGGAGGAGGTGCGCGTCGTCGATCACGACGAGTTCAGGCTGGCTACCCCCATCGACCGCCTCCTCCATGGCGGGAAGCAGCAATGCTGACATGTCCAGCGGCTCGGCAGGCGTCTTTGAAGTGAGCTCACGGGCCGTGGCCGCGTCAACGCCTGCCGCTCGCACGAGCGACTGTTCCAGCGCGAGGTGATGGTGGGCAGAGAGCCAGTGGACCTTCTGGTCCCCGGATGCTGCAAGCTGGTCGACCCAGGCAGCCAGCAGGGTTGTCTTGCCCGTTCCAGCAGGGGCGATCAGCAGCGTGACCGGCGACCTGGTCGCCTCGTCGAGGAGCTTGTAGAGGCGTGGCCGGGCGATCAGCGTCTGGGGTTTTCTGGGCACACGGCCGGAATCACCGAGGGGCGCCGGCTTTGCATGGCCTTGCCGTTCAGACTTCGGCATAACCGTCCGCCTCCGACCAGTTAGTGCAGCCTTGCCCGAGATGCCGCAGCTCAATCGTCCTTGCAGTTGCACTGGTTGGCAATAGCGCCGAGTGACTGTTTCTTGACGTTTCAAGCACAGACGAGCGAGGCGCGACGACAAATCTTCACCGAGAGTGGCCGCGCACAGGGACGGCGGTTGGCGGGCGGCGCCTAATTCTTGGCCAGCTCAGGCTGGTCCGGCGGGTTCGCCGGATCACCCGAAAGGATCGGCAGCAACCAGCGAAGGTGCGGATCTGCGTCGACCAGGAGCGCCTTCGCCAGCAGTGTGAGTGGAATCGCCAGCAATGCTCCGACGGCGCCGAGGACCCATGCCCAAAACACCAGGGACAGCATCGTCATGGTGACGGACAGGCCCACCGCGTCGCCGACGAACTTGGGCTGGATCATCGACTGAATCACAAAGTTGACGACGCAGTAGACCGCGATGACGAGCAGCATCAGGTCGGGCCCGCCCTCGAGAAGCGCCAAGACCGCCGGTGGGATAAGCCCAATGACAAAGCCGATGTTGGGGATGTAGTTCGTGATGAACGCAAGTAGGCCCCACACCAACGCAGCCGGGATTCCAACAAGCGCCAGGAATGCAGTGTCGATGACGGCGACAATGAAGCCGAAGATTGTCGAGACGACAAGGTAGCGGCGGGTTCCGTTGGCGAACGACGACAACGCTGCGGCGAGGTCACGGTGGTGATCTCCCGTCTCTCGCAGTCGGGATGGGAACCACGAGGCGTCGATTGCCATGAAGAACAAGAGGGTGATGATGAAGAAGAGGTCGGACGACAGCGCCGCCAGGTTCCCAAGGATGTCGACGATGAAGTTCGTGGCCTTCTCGACGTCGAAGGAGCTCGCGACCGTCTGCTGTTCCCCTTCGCCGACTCCGAAGCGATCCAGGGCACCGGTGATGTCGTTGAGCAAGTCTGCAGCATCGTCTTTGTACGTCGGCAGCAGCGTGGCCAGCTTCGCCATCGACGCGACCAGGGCCAAAGTGAGCCCGATGAGCACGCCGTAGACGATCGTGGCGCCGAGCGCAAACCCTGTCCACCCCGGCCAGCCACGACGCTGCGCGTACACCCGGGCGGGATGTGCCACGATTGTCAACACCAGGGCGAAGAAGGCGGGTCCGACGATGTCCGAAGCGCTTCGAAGTCCCGCGATGGCGATGAAGACGGCCCCCGCGCCCACCAGGACGATCACTACGCGCGGCAGGGGCGTGGGCCGCCCGCCTTGCGGGACGGGCGCCGCGCTCGCCGCCTCGGTGGATTCGGAACTCATCCGCGACTCAGGACTGCGTCCGTCATCGGAGCTTTCTCGCCTTTCGATCCGGGATTCGGTGCACCTCGACCACGTCGACGTCCAGACTCCTCAGCCGGGCCAATACCCGCGCCAAGTCCGACTGGTCCTCGAGCCGGCCGTGCAGCACGGTATGAGACTGCTGGGTCGTGTCGAGGGAGGGAAACGCGGACGTCAAACCGGCCGAGAGCAATCCCTCAACCCGGATGACATAGCGGCTCATGGGTCGACTCCTTAGAAGGTAACTGCGGTGGACGCTATGCGTCGGCGCGCTGGATTGCCTCACCCGAGGCGGGTGAGCCTCGGCCTTCACTGCGCATGGAACCTGGGCAAAGCGAGGTGAACAGGCATGGGAATAGATGTCACTTGGCTTGGCCACTCGACGGTGGTGCTGGACCTTGATGGCGTTCGCCTGATCGCCGATCCGCTGCTTCGGCCCAACGCCGGAATCCTGCGTCGACGCGGCCGACGGCCTGACGAGGAGGCGTGGGCCGGCACCGACGCGGTGCTGTTGTCACATCTTCATCACGACCATGCGGAGCTGGCGTCGTTACGTCGGTTGGCCGGCGCGCCCATCCTCACTGCCCCTGACAATGCCGCGTGGCTTCGACGCCGAGGTCTGAACGGTCAGGGGATCGACGAGAACAGGTGGGTGCCGGTCGGGCAGGGTCAGGCGGTCAACGTCAAGCTGGCACCGGCGATCCACCATTCGCGACCGATGCCGCACCGCCCAAACGCGGCGAGCGGCCACCTGGTGGCTGCGACTTCGGGAAACGTCTGGGTGGCTGGCGACACCGAGCTCTTCCCAGGGCTGGAGGATCTGCCCGCGGCTGCCGGCGGCGCCATCGACGTAGCTGTTGTGCCGGTCGGAGGTTGGGGGCCCCGACTTTCGCAGGGCCACATGGGACCCCGCGAGGCCGCGATCGCGTGCCGAATGGTCGGGGCGCGCTGGGCCATCCCCGTGCACTGGGGCACCTTGCATGTCCCGGGAGGACAGGTCTGGCCCTTGGGATGGATGGACTCGGCGGGCCCGGCTTTCGCCGCCTCCCTTGCGCTTGAGTTTCCTCGTTGTCGAGCGCTGGTGCTTTCCGTCGGGAAATCGGTAGCTATCACCGAGCCAGAGTGATGTCTCCGCCTCACGCGGCCGAGTGCCTAGTCCTCCGCGATGACTTTTGCCGCGACGAGGTAGAGCACGCTCGTAAGAATCGAGATGAGCACAGCCGCCACGATCACGCCGAGGAAGCCGCCTACCTCGAGAGCATCGCTCAGCCCGGCGGTCAGGGCCAGCAGTGCACCATTGATCACTAGTGCAAAGAGCCCGAAGGTCATCAGAGTGAGTGGCAGCGATATCAGCCGAAGCAGCGGCCCGATCAATGCGTTGACGAGGCCAAAGAGCACGGCGACGCCGAGCAGAGCGAAGAAGCCGCCGTCGATCTCGACCGACGGAACTATCGCCGCGGTGATCGCAATGGCAACCGCCACTACGAACCAGACCAACAGCAGGGCCTTAATCATGGCTACTCCTTGACGTGGTTGGATCCAGAGTCTGGTCGGCCGGCGGTGGATCGTCGAGGCCGTCGCGATGGCCAAGACCGCGCAGCATTTCCACAAACACCCGGTGCACTCCGTCGGCACCGTGAATAGGACGAGTGTCGACACGCAACTCAGTCGGGGCAACGAGGATGGCGCGGTCTTGCCAACCGCCGAGTCCTCCGTGGCTGCCGACGAGGCCCTCGAACGCGGCGACTTCGAGGGTCGCTTCATCCACAAGACTGTTCACATAAAGGTCAGGTGCGCGGTCCATGCATACCGCCCGCAGAAGACTCCGCGGGGCATGTGCGGCGTATGCCGCCAGCGGGTCCACCCCGTGCACCCGCCCATCCTCGAGCCAGTGCAGCCCGTCGGGGCCGATCGCCTGAGGACCGTTCTCGCTCATTACCGCGACGAAGCCGATACCGGGATGCCCGACCAGGCCAGGGATGAGCCCCGGCCAGCGTCGATCGATGTCCTCGCGGGTCAGCCGGATCTTGCCGGGCACGTAGACGAGTCCCAGATTGCCGGATCCCAACACCACCAGTCCGTCATCAGCGGGTTGTGGCGCGTTGGCTTCGGCGCTTCGACGTACTTTTCGAGCAGCAGGACCGACAACAGCATTGTCTTCGCCCCCCTGCGACATGTCGTCAAACAGCGATCCCGCCCGTCCCCAACTCTCCACCGGCTCCTGGACCGAGTCCACGGACTCGGCTGTCAAGGATGCGCACAAAGACGCGAGATCAACGCCGTATCGGTCAGCGAAGATCGCGCCCTGCGACTGTCCGTGGTCTGAAACCAGCACCATCCAGTAACGCCTCGGCGCGACGTTCGCGACCATCTCGAGCGAGCGTAGGACGGAATCGACCCCCTCCAACGCCGCGAGCGACTCTGGTCGAAACATGCCGGCGTGGTGGGCGATCTCGTCGTAGTCGACGTAGTCAACGTAGATGGATCGCGTCCCGCGCAGCATCTCCTCGCAGACCACTGCCGTGTTGAGGTCGCGCAGCACGCCGTTGCTGATAGCTCGGAGAAACGCAAACGTCCAGCCCCGGTGAACTCGCGGTCGGATATCGCGCCGCCGCTGTCGCGCGGCCTGGTATCGCTCCTTGACCACCTCCGCGACAGTCCGCGCCAGGCTTCTGGCGAATCCCTCCGGCCGTGCCAGGTACCAGGCCACCGCCCGTCTGGTTTCCGGTGACCCGCGCGATGCCGACAACCGGCTCATCGTCATAGCCGAGCGGTGGGCGTCTCCGGTGAAGAGGTTCGACACTGACACCCCGCCGTCTGCGAGTAGGCCTCTCCCGTCGCTTGCGCGCGCCTCGATGAGGGCTGCGTCGGCTGGCCGGTTTGCGACGAGCAACCGGCCCAGCTCCCGGTCGTACCAGCGGAAGGCGGGGATCCCGTCAATGGTCCCGTGGAGCAGTCCGAGTTGGCTGGCCGGCGTGGTACAGGGCAGTTGCACCGTCCACTCCTCCAGGCGATGCGACCCCTCTCTGAGCCAGCGGCTGATCGTCGGCAACAGGCCCGACTGCAGCGCCCACCGCATGACGGGTAGCGGAACGCCATCGAGCTGCACGAAGAGCATTCCGTCGACCTCGGGGTCGGGCAGTTCAGGCCGACTCTTGCGCCCGCGTCGAACGAGCGTGGCGGTGAACGCCTCATCCGTTCCGGCGGAAGTGATCCACGACAACAAGGTCGCAACGATCGACGCGATCCATGCCGCGGCGACAGCAGCTCCGAAGGAGTCGGTGCGGATCCCCGGGACCAGTGCAAGCGCCACCTGCAGGATCACGGCCTGTCCCAGGATGGCCAACAACAGCACCGCGAGCCAGCCAACGCGGGCGGCTCCGCTCACAAGCACCGGCCGCACAATGGCGCCGACGAGGCTGGCGACCACAGCCGCCAGCGCATAGTCACGGAAATAGTCGGCGGACAAGCCCGGAAGGATCGCACCAGTGATCGCCAGCGCCAAAGTCGCGGCGAGCCACGACAGGAGCAGTCGAACGACATCGCCGATCTGGGGGCGGAAAGGTTCTCGGGTGTTCTCCACTGTGCGTCGAGGCTGCGATAACTTTGCCGTTCTGCGCCTCACCTGAACAGGGTGAGAGGGGTGGCGCCACCCGTTACATGTCGTCGTCTGCCGGCGGACGAGCCACAACCTCCCGCAGCGTGATGATGACCGAGATGACGAGCGCGCCCAGGACGGCATCAGCGAACCCGCTCACCTCGAGCCGGTCGGTCAGTGCAGCCGTCACGGCCAGCAGAACTCCGTTCGTGACCAGCGCGAACAAGCCCATTGTCACCAGGTTCAGAGGCATGGCCACCAGCCGCAGCAGCGGGCCTAGAATCGCGTTGACGAGTCCCAGGAGGAGGGACACCGCAAGGTAGGTGGGGAAACCGCCGTGCACGTCTATACCTGGAACGACAAGTGTGGCCGCCCAGACCGCTGCGGCCATGATGAGCCAGTTGGTGAGTACCTGACCAAGAATGTACAGGTCCTGACTGGTCAGGCCCGATGCTTCGGTTTCCCCCATGGGGCCGGGACTCGCGTGGTCTGGGTCCACTAGCCCGTACCTGGTCTTGACGCGGGTTAACCAGGGCGTCGAGGACTGGTCGAACTCGGCCCCGACAACCGTGCTCGCCACGACGACCGCCGAGACGGCCAGCAACCACCCGATGATGGCAATGGTGATGCCGAAGAGGCCGAAGTCGCCGACGGCCCGCTCAACGAGACCCGGCATGTAGATGGTCGTCGCCATGCCGAACATCGTCGCGGCAAACGAAGTGAGCCCTCCGGCAACTAGGAGACGACGCCAGTGCACGCGACGGTTCAGGAGTAGGAAAGGGATCGACGTCCACAGCACGACACCGGTGGCGGCGGCCAGGGCGACCGTTAACGGCACGTCGAAAGGAAGATTCTCAAAGAAGCTTCGGATGCCGTAGAAAATCAGCACCTCTGCCAGCAACACGAAGAGGCCCAGTGTCGCGAACACATTGCCTCGGACTCCAGCCTTTTCCAGACCCCACGTTGCGCGGTACATCGCCTGCAGACGGCGAGTGAACGAAACCCCTGAGTACAGCAGCAAGAAGGCGCTGGCGACGCTGACACTGGTCACCGCGCCGTCGGGGATCTCGAAGAGCTGCTCAACAGCGGCGGCAGACTCACCCGTGAGTCGAAACTTGGAGATGATCGTTTTGGCGACCACATCCTCCTCACCAGGCGGAGCAAGCGTCGAGACCAGGATGAGCAGCGGGATCAGCGCCGTGAATGCCTGCGACGACAGCACGATGCAGCGGTCGAACCCAGCCATCGCGACGAATCGATCAACGCATCGGCCGAGGAACGAACTATGGACACGCCGCACCAGCGCCGAGAGGTCGTCAGATGGACCCTTCATGGGTTGCTACTAGTCGCTGGTGAGTTGCCGCTCGCCGGTGCGGCAGAATTGCGTCCGCGACCGGATGCCACCTCGGCGGAGCTGCGCCGTCAGGACAGTACTTTGGCCTTGGCCTGTTCGTACTCCGCCGCCGTGATCGTGCCGTTGTCGCGAAGCTCGGTCAGCTTGCGAAGCTCATCGGCAGGGCTGGCCGCTCCCGCCGCGTCCTGCACGTAGGCCCGCATACTCGCATCCCGCGCTTGCGCCGCCTCCATCGCGCGCTGGTTCATCGAGCTCCCGCGAGCGATGAGGTAAACCAACGCGCCGAGCCAGGGAACCACGATGATGAACAGGGTCCAGAGTGCCTTACCTCCGCCGCTCAGTTCACGGTCACGGAAGATGTCGCCAATGATATGGAAGAGCAGTGAGATCCAAGCGAACAGCAGCATGAACCAAAACATCGAGACGAATACATCCCAAAGGCCGAAATCATCTGACATGACTGTCTCTCCTAGGTGAGATCGCGCCGAGAGAGGTATCACGGTCGCCAATGAGCCAGCCTGCCGCGTGCGCGATGGAGTGAACATCACCCGTGCCGGGTGAGCATCGACCTCCAAGGAGTGCGGCGCCGACCATGCTGCCACCCTGCCGACATCCGCCCTCGGCGGCCGATTTGGCCATCACTTGGGGCGCTCCCCCGCCGCGGGTGAGGTCACCACAAGCCCGTGATCGTAGCGTGGAGCAAGTCTGTGGTAGCGCCAACCACCGACACAGCCTGCACATCCACAGGAGGACCCGTGGCCACCTTGACGGTCTGGAAATTTCCGACGCCCCACGGAGGAGACGAGGCCGAGTACACCCTCGAAGAACTACAGAAGCAAGGGTTCATCCAGGTCCACGACGCCGCGATCGTCACGTGGGAATTCGGCTCCAAGCAGCCAAGCACCCGGCAGCTCAAGAGTGCTGCCGGAAAAGGCCCGCTAGGGCGCGTGTTCCGGGGCATGTTCTCAGGATCGCGCTCCGACGTGGGATTCGACGACGAGTTCATCAAGACCGTTCGCGACAAGGTAACCCCAGGCACGTCCGCGCTCTTTCTGATGACCAGCGACGCTGTCCTGGACCGAGTCGGCGAGGCGCTCTCGAGACAGGACATGGAGCTGATCAGCACCAACCTGTCCGCTGAGCAGGAGAAGGCGCTTCGCGAAGCGTTCCCTGGGTAGGGGCCCGCTATTGCGGCGGACGTGACCGGCCTGAGCGCCCAAGGAGGCGTTGTAGGTCGATTTAGACACCAGTGGCGTGGTTCGATACAGCATCACCGGGCCGGTTCACCCGAGATGGGTGATCCATCACTGCCCGGCGCTACCTAAGGTCGAAATGACATCACGTCTGCGCCTCATGGTCACGTGACGTCGTTTTGTGATGGGACCGGCGCGGGTCAGTAGAGGTCCCTTGTTGCACGAGCATCTCTCATGTGAATGTTGCGAACGCGAGGCGCAGACGGGTCAAGGGAGGAGCACGTCCAACATGGCGGATCCTGAAGCCGAGCCGACCGCATCGTCGCATGAACTTGTGAGGGTCCGGGCCGCGGAGACGGCGGGTTCGCGTTCACTGGAGCTTTTCGACGCGGCGGTTGGAGTGGCGTACGCCGCGGTGGCGGCGACGGCGGGCATCACTCGCGGAATAACCCGAGTGGTCCGGCCTCTGGGACGTACTGTCCTCCATCCACCCCTGGTGCCCGCGCCGATGCACCCGGCTCGGCTCGTCAACGTTCTGGCCGACCGCGGCCGCTCGGCCAGGATCTCGACGGGCGGCGACCTGGAGCGGCTCGTGGAGGCGATGATTCCAGTGCTGGTTCGTGAGGTCCTGGATACCTTGGACTTGGATGCGATCATCGTCGAGCGCATCAACCTTGACGGGCTTGTCGCGACGGTCGACATAGCGGATGTCCTGGATCGACTTGACATGGATGCCATCGTCCAGCGAGTCGACATGGACGCCATCGTCGATCGGATCGACGTTAATGCCATCGTCCAGCGAGTCGACATGGACGCCATCGTCGATCGGATCGACGTGGACGCCATCGTCCAGCGAGTCGACATGGACGCCATCGTGGCGGCCGTTGACCTGGCTGCCGTCATCGACAGGGTCAACGTCGTCGGCATTGCCGAGGACGTGATCAACGAGATCGACCTGCCCGAGATCATCCGCAACTCGACTGGTTCCATGGCCTCGCAGGTGGTCAGGGACGCACGAATGCAAAGCATCGGCGCTGATGAAGCCGTTTCGCAGTTGATCGACCGGTTGCTCCGGCGCCGCGGGTCTCGATCCACGATTGCTCCCCATCAACCGGTGGTGCCGCAGCCGCGGGCGCACGACGAGGAGCCGCTTCAGTGACGGCGCGCATCAACCCGATCCCCACGGAAGCGCGGGTCTTCCAGGGCCGAAGGGCAGGCCTTGTCACTCGAGGAGCGGCCGCAGCTATCGACATGTGTGTCGTCGCAATCGTGCTCGTGGTGGGCTACTTAGCGTTCTGCGCCCTAGTGTTTCTCCTTTCCCCGGAAGGCTTTGAACCTCCAGTGCCACCGGTGTGGCTGGACGTCTCGTTGGGTTATGTCGTCATGACGATGTATCTCGCGTTGTCGTGGCAGAGCAATGGACGGAGTTACGGAGGCATCGTGATGGGCTTGCGCGTCGTCGACGCTCGAGGTGGGCTCACCCATCTTGGGATGGCGCTGCTGCGTGCCGCGTTCTGCGTTGCATTCCCTCTGGGGCTGGCTTGGGTTGCAGTCAGCCGGGCGAACCGTTCAGTCCAAGATGTCGTCCTACGCACCTCGGTGATCTACGACTGGGATGTCCATCCGAGGACCAGCGTGCACGGCGAACACACCTAGGGGGCTCGAATCAATCTCCTGTGGGGTTTGCTCGTCATCGTGGGCGTCGCTACTGCGGCGGTGGTCGCGATTCTTGTGGTACGGCGACGTGCACCTGATGGCGGGTTCTTTCACGACGGCGACCGAGCGGCTGGAATCTTCGGCGTCCTCGCGACCGGTTTCTCGGTGCTTCTCGGATTCGTAGTCTTTCTCTCCTTCGAGAGTTTCGACCAGTCTCGAACCGGTGCAGAGACTGAAGCACTCACGGTGACACAGCAGTTTCAGACGGCGCAGTTCCTGCCCTCGACCGTGACGGGGCAGCTGAGCGGTGAGTTGATCTGCTACGGGAAGTACGTGGTTGGCACGGAGTGGCCGCGGCAGGAGGCAGGGCAGCAGAACAACCAGATCAATCCGTGGGGGTTGGCAATGTTTCGCACGTTGCAGGGCGTCGATCCGGGAACCACGACCGAAGAAGCGGCCTACAGTAAGTGGCTCGACCAGACGTCTGATCGTGAAGGTGCACGGTTGGACCGTGT
Source organism: uncultured Actinomycetota bacterium (assembly GCA_963815295.1). GTDB lineage: Bacteria > Actinomycetota > Actinomycetes > Propionibacteriales > Nocardioidaceae > JACDHG01. The sequence continues at coordinate 82,230 of CAWFFZ010000013.1, read as the reverse complement.
TCACGGTGCGGAGGGGGTTATCCCGTGGCTGTTGTGGGTCGCCCTCATCCTTACCGCCGTCGTCATCTTCGTCTTCATGATGTTCTTCGCCGACTCTGGAGAGCCCGCGTTGATCCAAGGCATTCAGATCGGATCGGTGATGACGGTGATGGCGACGTTGCTGCTTCTCATCCGCTTCCTTGATCACCCATACCAGGACGGGCCCGGTGGTCTTCAGCCGACGGCCATGGAGCGCACTTTGTCCATCTTGGAGAACGAACTCGCGGGTGTTGGCGACCACGGTCGGGCACTGTGCGACGCGAACGGCGTTGCCCTATGACAGGAAGGCAGCGCACTCGGATCCCACTCGAGCTGGTCGCGACGGTGCTCCTAGCGGTTTCGGCGGTTGCCACAGCGTGGTGCAGCTACCAGGCAACCCGGTGGAACGGTGAACAGGCCAAGTCGGCCGCCGTTGCCAGCGCGACACGGTTCCAGGCGGCTCGCTCAGCGGATCTCGCGAACGCCCAGACCCAGGTAGACGTTGCGACTTTCAGCTCGTGGGTCGACGCGTATGCGCGGGACGAGGCGGTGCTTGCCCAGTTCTACCGGTCGCGATTCCGCGCAGAGTTCAAACCTGCAGTGGAGGCTTGGATCGCAACACGACCACTGAAGAACGCTGATGCACCGCTCACGCCATTCGCGATGCCTGAGTACAAGCTGGCGGCGTCGGATGAGGCGGCCAAACTCGACAGGCAAGCGGAGGGACTCGCAGCCGAGGTACGAACCAACCTCCAGCGGGCCTCGAACTACGTCCTCGGCGTCGTCCTATTTGCGGTGGCGCTCTTCTTCGCCGGCATCAGCACGAAGGTGTCCTCGCCCGTCCTGCGTGCAGTAACGGTCGCTGCGGGATGTTTGGTGTTCCTCGGGACGCTCGGATGGCTGTTGACGTTCCCGATCAGCCTCTCGATCTGACGTTTATCGACCTCGACTGCGTCGACCTGACGGATTCTCTTCGCGCAAACGAGGGACTGCCAGCCCTTGCCCTCGGCCCCCTCACCCGGATCGGGGGAGGCGGGCCTTCGTGTCACGCACGAAACTTGAGGCGGCCCTGGACTGGGAATAACAGCAGACGAGGAGACGCCGATGACGAGTTCCAGCGAACGCTACCCGGACGCAGATTATGGTCGGCCAAGCTCAGGAGCAGTTGGACTGACGGTCTTCGCCGCAGCGATGCTGGTCGTTGTCGGCTTCTTCCAGGCCTTGCAGGGCTTCGTCGCGCTCGTCGACGACAAGTTCTACATCAACACCGTCAACTACACGTTCGAGTTCGACACCACGGCCTGGGGCTGGATCCATCTGCTCCTCGGTGCAGCCTTCGTCTTGGTCGGTGTAGGGCTGATGTCCGGCGCCACCTGGGCGCACGTCACGGGCATCATCATCGTGATCCTCGGGATGTTCGACAACTTCCTGTTCATCCCCTATTATCCGTTCTGGGCAATCCTCATCATCGGCCTCGACGTTGCCATCATCTGGGCGCTGGCACACAGCATGTCGCGTCGTCCCGTCTAGTGCATCGGCCGCCTCACCCCTCAAGGGTGACGCCACGATGGCCCCGAGATGGCATTGTCTATTTCTGCCCAGGCTTGAAGAGGGTTCAAGCCTCGGGAAGATCCGATCTGACCTGAACTACCTGGAGGAAGTCGCATGAGTGACGAGAGCGATGAGATTGGTCCGATCGACTACTTGGTCGTTGAGTTTCCCGGCAGTCGCATGACCGGAGAGGGTCTGCCGCTGCTCGCAGACCTGGCGGACCGTGGCATCATCCGGATCATTGACCTGGTCTTCGTGAAGAAGGAGCTGGACGGGTCCATCGCCGGACTGGCGATCGCCGACCTGGACAACGACGGAGAGCTCGACCTCGCCATCTTTGAAGGAGCCTCGTCCGGCATCTTGGACGAGGATGACATCGCCGAGGCGGGAGGCGTTCTCGAGCCGGGCAGCTCGGCTGGAATCCTCGTGTACGAGAACCGCTGGGCGGCGCCGTTTGCGGCAGCACTCAGGCGGGGTGGGGCCCAGCTGGTCGCTAGTGGCAGGATCCCGGTTCCGGCGATCCTGGCTGCGCTCGACGCCACCGAACCCGGCGCCCAGTAACCGTCAACTCAGAGAGAAAGGAACAGAGCAATGCCTGGTCTCCTTCGAGGTGTGGCGCGAACGGCCGTGGTGGCCGGAACTGCGACGGCGGTGTCCAACCGCGTCTCGCGCCGACAGGGTCAACGGTGGGCCGAGCAGCAGCCGCAGCAGGCCTACGATCAGCAACCGGTGGCCGAGCCTCCGCCGGCGCCGCCAGCAGGCGGCATGGACGCGAAGCTGGCTCAGCTGAAGGACTTGGGTGAACTGAAGGCTCAGGGCGTCCTCACCGAGGCTGAGTTCGAGGCGCAGAAAGCTCGGATCCTAGGCTGACGCAAGAGTCACGGCCACGACGAGGAGACCTATGGCCCAGTCACCGCCCGCGCAGGTCCCGCCGATGGGTCCCTCTCGTGGGAGATCGATCGCGGCCGCCCTCTGCATCGTGCTCGCCGGGCTGCTGACGACGCCCGCGGCTCTTGCGTACTGGGGGCAGCGCACCCTGAACGACACCACGCGCTACGTGGACACTGTCGGTCCGCTCGTGGATTCCGCGGAAGTACAGACCGCGGTCGCGACCAAGGTCACCGATTCTCTCGAGCAGCTGGTCGACGTCGAGGCGATCCTCAATGAGGCGTTTGCCGGTGTCATCACCGAGCGACCGCGTCTGGAAGCCTTGGTCGGACCTCTTGCCGGTGCGATCAATGGGCTGATCGAGTCCCAAGTCCAGGAGTTCCTCGCGTCGGACGCCTTTGCTGACTTCTGGGTCGCAGCGAACACGAGACTGCAGCAAGGCCTGGTCCGTGTCCTCAAGGGAGAGGTCACCGGGGCAGTGTCGCTGCAGGGCGACCAAGTCGTACTTGACGTGTCGGAGGTCATCGACGAGGTCAAGCAACGCCTCGTCGATCGAGGGCTCACCATCATCGAAAATCTGCCCGTCCCCGACCAGGACCGACAGATCGTGCTGTTCGAGGCGCCCCAGCTGGAGCAGGCTCGCACCACCTATGCCGTCGTGAACCCGGTGGCTAAGTGGCTGCTCGTGATCGTCGCCGGGCTGTATCTCGCGGCTGTCGTGCTTTCGCGGCGCCGAGCGAGAATGACGATCATCATCGGTGCAGTGCTGGCAGCGAACTCACTGCTCGTCGCGTTCGCGCTCTCGGTCGGCCGCCAGCTGTTCATCGATGGACTCGCCGACACGGAGTTCGCCCAGGCCAGCACCGTCGTCTACGACACGCTTTTGGCCTTCCTTATGCGCGGTCAGCGCGTGCTCCTCTGGCTCGGTTTGATCTTGGTGGTCGCGGGCTGGTTCGTCGGGCGCACCGCCTTCGCAACCGCCACCCGAAGATCCATTAGCGGAGGCCTGGAGACGATAGGTGTCGCCTTGGCGGACAGTCCAGTGGCAGGTCCCGGCCGCTGGGTCGAGCTCAACGCTCGCTGGCTGCGCGTAGTCATCGCCGTGCTCGGAGCTGTCGTCTTGCTGTGGGGCAACCAGGTCTCGGAGGAGCGGCTGTTCTGGGCCCTGGTCCTCGTGGTCGTGCTCCTCATAGCCGTGCAGATTCTGGTCGGCGCCGCGCGCGTGTCCTCGGCCGACTCACGGGACCCGCCGAGGTTGGATGCTCAAGCGAGCGAATGAAAGGCGCTGACGGCCGGTTTACAGCGACTAGGTGGCTGGCAACGGCCCGTCAGTTTGCGCCTTTGTTGCCGTCATTCTTCCGAACAGCATGATGGCGATTCCTTCGACCAATGTCTGGATGCCAAGAATGACACCAAGCAAGGTGTAGGAGGCGTCGAAGACGTTGAAGAGCACGATGACGCCCAGGATGGTCGCCCCGGCACCACTGAAAAGCAGCGGCCAGCGGTACTCACCATCGCCGATCGCCGCCATCAGCCGAACCAGTCCGGTCGTGAGGAACAGCGCCCCGGCGATCAGCGTCAAGGTCGCCGCGGCCGCCTCTGTGTTCCTCAAGAACATCAGGCCCACGGCGAGAAAGAACCCTCCGGCAATCGCCGAAGACCAGAAGCCGCCCGTGCGCAAGTTGGCCAGTGCTGCCACCAAACCGATGAGGCCGGCTAAGACCAGCATCCAACCAAGAAACACGACGGAGACCTTGGTCGCGATCGCAGCATTGCCAAGGATCACCAACCCCACGACGGCCAGGACGGCGCCAAGAATGACCTCCCGGGAGCCGTGGCTTCTCTGAACGACGATCTCTGACATGGGCGGTCCCTCCGGTCGCTGGACACCGAGCATGGCGAATTCCCATGGACTTGCGCTCACCCGTTATGGGTGACGTCATGCCGAGACTGGCCCTGTGTCTCTCTGGCTACGTCCACCACCGGTACCACCGGCGGATGGTGAGGAATGCTGGGTAAACCATCAATGCGTTGGCTGTGAGAGCCGCAGTGAGCAGAATCGGCCGACCACCGGCGGCGTGCTGGATCCCCGAATCGACCACGGTCACGTCCCGAACTCTCAACTGCTTCTCGAGCTCTTTGACCCGGTCGCGCAACTGCTGGACCTCATCTGCAGATTCGGTCTTGTCACCACGGGCATCGCGAGGGTTCGCCATGGGCCGACACTATTCATCTGTCGTCGACGACGGCTCACCCACCAAGGGTGAGGCATGGCCAAGGCGGCATGGCGAGGCTGAACCTGCGCGGGGTCTGCAACCGAAGGGACGTATCGCCATGGCAAAGGGTCATCGAGACGTGGAGCGCTTCTACTCGACGGGCGAGGTGGTGGCCAAACTGCGTCGTCTCGCAGACGCTCTGGAAGAGGACAAGCCGTTCAGGATTCAGATCGCGGGTGAACGAGTCCGGGTTCCCGAGCGGGCTCAGTTCTCCATCGAGCATGAGCGCGGCGACGACGAGGAGGAGATCGAGCTCCAGCTCAAGTGGCCGATCGAGTCCGACCCACCCGGTGACTCAGATGGGGAATCACTTGTCTAGTTGACACGAATGGGTCACCCGGCGCGTACCAGGCGGTCCCAACGGAAGCCCGCAGGTAGGGTGCGCCCATGCCACGTCGTGCCCTGACATCTTCCTGGCCTGCCGTCTTCGTGGCGATGATCGGAATCATCGCGGTCCTGCTGAACACCGACGTACCTGTCGACAGCCTGGTTCGATACGGCCTGTACCTCGTCGGCGCGGTAGCCCTACCGGGCGTGATCGCGTGGCGCCTGATGATGGCCAACCTGCACGTCGACGACGAGCGGGCGCCTACCTGGTTCGAGGACCTCAGCCTCGGCACCATCTTCGGGTTCGGCCTCCAGCTCCCGTTCTTCCTGCTCGGTGTAGCTTTCGGGACGCAGTATCTGTCGCTTGCCCTCCCCCTGCTCGCGGTGGTCATCGCGGTGGCGACGCCGTTCGGGCGCCGGGTCTGGACTTTGCCGACCGGCCGACTCGACGTTCGAGTGTCGTGGGCGTTGACCGTGATAGTCCTGTACGGGGTTGCCTGGCTGGGACGTAACGCGTTCCCGGAGCGCCCGCTGTCATTGCCAGCCAACGAGCCGCGCGCCATCGACGAAACGTTCCATCAGGCGTTGATCGCTGAGGTCTCCAACCGTTTCCCGCCAGAGATCCCGTTCTTGCTGAACACCCCTCTCGACTACCACTGGTTCGTGCACGCTCAGATCGCAGCGTCGAACGCACTCACCGGCCTCGAGTCCGTGATGATGCTCCGCGTCATGATTCCCACCGTCAGCCTGGTATTGGGCGTGGTCGGCCTGGCCGCGGTCGCGTTGCGGCTCACCGGCCGCCCACTCGCGGCGTTCATCGCGCCGGCCTTGCTGGTCGCGGGTGCCTACCACCTCAACGGGATCGACTTCGAAGCCGACATCTTCTTCGAGCCCTACCTCTCGAGCCGCTTCGTCTCCAGCCCGTCGCATTCGTACGGCGTGATGATGTCGATGCCCGCGCTCATGCTGCTCCTCGAGGTGTTGCGACCAAATGCGAAGGCCAATCGGTACATGTGGGTGGCGCTCACCCTTGCGCTCTTGGCACTGTCAGGGGCCAAGGCGACGTACATGCCGATCTTCGTCTGCGGAGCCATCGGCCTCTGGGTGATTCAGCTGCTTATCCATCGGCGGATCGACCGGGTCGTCAGCGCCCTCGTAGCACTCCTGATAGCGGTCACGCTCTTCGCCCAGTTCATTCTCCTCGGCGGCCAGACCGGCGGAATGGTCCTGGACCCATTCCAGACCGCGGAGTCGGCAGTGAGGGGCGAGGGCATCCACGTCACGACAACGAGCATTGCCGTGATGAGCCTCGCCCTGCTTGTCAGTTGGCTGTTGTACGGCGTTGGGGTGGTAGGTCTGCTCAAGGGGAAGAGGTGGCGCGACCCCCGAGCGATCTGGATGCTGATCGTCATACCCACCGGGATCGCCGTGCCGTTCCTCCTCTTCAGGACCGGCCTAAGTCAGCTGTGGTTCTCACGAACCGTCGCTGAGCTGGTCGTCTTGATCTCAGCGTGGGGCCTTGCCATCTTGCTGCCGAGGCCGCTGACTGCGCGACGTGCCCTCGCACTCGGCGGAGTCGCCGTCGCGGCCGGGCTCGGTGCGTTCGCCGTCTCGAGCATCGTCGAGGCACGCAGCGACCGGATCGGAGCCACCGTGGGTTCCCTCCTGCTGACGGTGATCGCGCCGCTGGCTGTCGTCGGGGTGTTCCTGGTGGTGTGGCTCGTCATGCGGCGGTCTCTAAAGGGTCGCAGCTCGAGCTTCGTCGTCGTACTCGTCACCGTCCTGCTCGGGATGGGCATGGTCAACGTCGCCGCGACTGGACACGAGGCGCTGACCGAGCCGGTCAAGGTGTTCAAGGGTCGCCACATCCCGCTGTTCCCGGACGGTGGTGTCGCGGCCGCGCGATACATCGACCGCAACTCCTCACCCGGCGACATCGTTGCCACCAACGTGCATTGCGCGATGCCGGGCGCCGGACGGTGCGACAACCGCAACTTCTGGATCGCGGCGTTCACCGAGCGCAGGATCGTCGTAGAGGGCTGGGGTTACACCGCCGCCACCAACGACGACGCGGAAGCGGGCACGCGTAACGCATATGTCCCGATCCCCGACCGCAAGCGGCTCGAGATCAATGACGCGGCGTTCACCGATCCATCACCCGAAACTGTCGGACGCCTCGTCGAGACGTATGACGTGTCGTGGCTTTTCGTTGCCAAGGCCTACCCCGCCGACATCGACGGGCTGAAGCAATTGGACGAGATCTTGGACCACGCCTACGAGAACCCCCAGTACGTGGTCTTCGAAGTGAAGGACTGACGAGCGTCCAAATCCTGAGATGATTACTCAGGGCAATTGCCGCATGACTCTCCGTTCTCATCCGGGACTCAGGTGAACGGCGTAGGCTCGCACTACTGCGGAATCACCCCACCGCAGAGTCTCGCCCAGCCCATCTCGGTACAAAAAGCGCACGCCGGCCCAGTCCCCGCGGCCGCGGAACAGGTTCCCTTTCGATGTCCAGCACCCACGTCCTCGACGCTCCCGCTGACGCGGCGACACGTCAGCCGGCCACAGCCAATCACGCGCTGTGCCCGGACGGATCCCCGCGCCCCCGGCTCAAGGCCATCATCATCCACCTCGCGCTGAGCCTCTTGGTGGCCTGCGTCATACCGGCAGTCTTGTTCTACGTCACCTTGGTCGCGATCAACGTGTGGGCGGCGTTGATTGCCGCGCTCGCCTGGTCATACAGCGCGATCGGCTGGCGAATGGCGACCAAGCGCCGAGCTTCGGGCTTGTTGATCCTGACGGTCACGGTGATGACCATCCGGACCTTTGTTGCGCTCAGCAGCGGCGACACCACGTTGTACTTCCTCCAGCCGATCCTGACGGATGCGTTCCTGGCAACGGTCTTCTTCGTGTCGCTGGCCACAGCGCGGCCCGTCGTCGCGCGTCTGGCCGGCGACTTCTACCCCATGGACAAAGACATCGCCAAGCGCCCCCGCATCCAACGGCTGTTCTGGCATCTGACCCTGATGTGGGCACTGCTGGCCCTCGGCAAAGCGACTCTGACGTTGTGGCTGCTCGAGTCGCAGTCCCTCGAGACGTTCGTGTTGTTCAAGAGCGTGTCCATGGTTTCCATCAACCTGCTGGCCATCGCCACCACCGTTGCGGCTTCGTTCTTCGTCGCCCGCAAGGAAGGGCTCCTCACGCCCGCTTGACCGGCATCCGTCCGATACCACATCTGCAGGAGGGCCCTCGCGCCTCTACACTGACGCGACCTCGGACAACCGTGGGCAAAGCCATCGAAGGGAACTTCCTATGGACACCGTGGGCTGGATCATCCTCATCGCCGCCTTGATCGTCGTCATCGCCGCTATTTTCCTGTTCGCCTCGCGCCGGGCGACGAGAGCCAGGCAAGCCAAGGCCGGCCAGCTGCGCGAGCACGTCGCCGAACGCACCGCGGTAGTCGACCAGCAAGACGCGAAGGCTCATGAGGTGACGGCTCTCGCGGAGGCGGCACGAGCCGAGGCCGACGCCAAGGCCGCCGAGGCCGAGCGCCTGGGGTCCCTCGCCGACCAGCAGCACGAACGTACGACGCAGGCGCGCGCCGACCTCGACGAGCAGCGGACGGAAGCGGACCGCCTGGACCCGGAGACCGAAACCGCAACCGATGCCGAGGAGCCCACCCACTCCGCGACCGACCGCGCGGGTTCGGTCCCTCCCGACTCGCAGCGCCGCCCCGAGTAGCCCGTCGGGCGAAAGCTCGCCCGATCTGACCCGGTAGGCGGCTTCTGGTCTGCTGGACGAGTTGCGACTTCTGGCAAGTTGCATACACAGCGTGGTTGATCCGTCACTATCAGTGACATGACGACTGGCGTTCTGGCTCCCCTTGCTCCACCGCCAATTCGCCCCTACCCTGCCACCGCAGTCCCCACTCCCTTCCAGCGACAGTTGATGAACCGGATGTCCTGGGGCTTCTCCCCCACCACATTCACGCAGCTGCGCACAGCCGGCGGCGCGACCAAGTGGTTCACCCAGCAGCTGACGCCGACCGCGATTCCCGACCCCGGCGGCCTCGAGGTCGACACCTGGTGGCCGGACCGGACACTGTCCGCAAACAGCAAGTGGCAAACGGTCTTTGCGGACCAGAAGGGCTCCTGGGAGTACGCCGTAGACCTGGCCAACTGGAGCCTCGTACGACGTACCCGGTCCTCCCGACAGCTGCACGAGGTGATGACCGACTTCTGGTCGAACCACTTCCACATCCCGGCGGTCCACGACCTGGCCTGGTGCTGGCGCAGCCAGTATGACGCCGTCCTGCGCAAGCACGCCCTCCGCAAGTTCGACGACCTGCTCGTCGCGGCGAGCCTGCACCCCTCGATGCGTCTCTACCTCAACAACTTCGAGTCCACGAAGGACCACCCGAACGAGAACCAGGGCCGCGAGCTGCTCGAGCTACACACGGTCGGCCGCGGTTCGGGCTACACCGAAGCCATGGTCAAGGACTCCGCGCGCATCTTGACCGGGTACACCGTCGCGGTGTGGGAGGACTGGCACGGCTACTACGACGAATCGACGCATGCCAGGGGACCTGTCCAGGTACTCGGGTTCAACCACCCGAACGCAAGCGCCAACGGCCGCGACGTTACCGACGCCTACCTTCGCTACCTCGCTCACCACCCGTCGACCGCGCGGACGATCGCCACCAAGCTGGCCCTGCGTTTCGTGTCGGACGATCCCTCACCGGAGCTGGTCAACGCGCTCGCCCAGACATTCCGTCAGTCGGGCACCGACATCACGGCCACCCTCAAGACGCTTGTCGCCCATCCGGAGTTCGCGGCCTCGAGGAACGCCAAGGTGCGCAACCCCATCGAGGACTTCATCGCGACCGCACGAGTGCTTCGCGTCAAGGCGAACAAACCCACCGCGTCGGGCGGCCAGTTCGCGCGTGCTCAGGTGTGGATGTGCCAGGGCCAGTATCCGTTCCAGTGGCCGCGCCCGGACGGCCTGCCGCAGCGCAACCCCGCGTGGGCATCGGCCAGCCGCGTCCTCGGCTCGCTCGACATGCATTACTCGATGTCAGGCGGCTGGGTCGGCGACGACGGCTCGGCTCAGTTTCGGCCAAACAGGGCATGGCTACCCGCCGACAGCATCCGGTTCGACTCCTTCGTCGATCACTTGTGCCGGGTGCTGCTGGGGCGACCATCGACCCAGAGGATCCTCTCGTCTGCACTGCAGGCAACCGGATGTCGCGTCGGGGAAGTCGTCGACTCCGAGCATCAGCTCGTGAGCTGGATGATGCCCCGCCTCCTGACCGCGATCCTCGACACTCCTGAGCACATGAGCCGATGACTGAGCCAACCGTTCCCCTCACAGAGCATTTGCACGACAACGGTTGCGAAGAGTTCGCGCGGACCGCCGGAGTCTCACGTCGCCGCGTCCTCGCCGGTATGGCGGGAGCCGCCTCACTCGGTGTCGCCCACTCCATGTTCGGCGGCGTCTTCCGCCAGGCGAGCTTCGGGGTGACCTCGGGCAACAACGTGCTCGTCGTCATCAGCCTGCGTGGCGGGGTGGACGGAATGAGCGTCGTCGTCCCGCACGGGGATCCGGCATACCGCGCGCTGCGACCCGGAATCGCCGTCCCCGCTGGTGCCCTGCTGTGCGGCGACAGCATGTTCGGGCTGCATCCCAAGCTCGCGCCGCTCGTGCCGTTCTGGAACTCCGGCCGGATGGCGGCGGTTCAAGCAGTCGGCATGGAGATGCCGAACCGGTCGCACTTCTCTGCCATGGAGGAGATCGAGGACGCCGACCTCGGGTCCGACGTACGTCGCGGCTGGATCAACCGAGCCATCGGCCTCGACGGCGACGACTTCCCGGCCGAAGCAGTCCAGTTCGGTACGACGATCGTGCCAACCTCGATGACCGGCCCAGCCCCAGTCATCGCCACCCAGAGCATCAAGGAGCTCTACCTCGCCGGCGCCAACCCACAATGGGACGACGCCACGTGGCGGGCGCGTCGACGCAACCAGCTGGAGACCATCTGGCTCCCGGAGAATGGCGCCCTCGGCGCAGCCGCCAGGGCCGCCCTCGACACCGTCGAAGTGCTCGAGCCGCATGCACGCCAGGTCTACGTGCCCCGCAACGGCGCGGTCTACCCCACCGACTGGCGCGGCCGCGACCTCGGGGAAGCCCTGGCGAACACCGCACAGCTCATCCGTGCCGACGTCGGCACCGAGATCGTGGCGATCGACTACGGCAGCTGGGACCACCACACCAACCTCGGCACCCTCGAATGGGGGGACATGCAGTCGATGCTCGGCGGCTTCGCGTCCGCGCTCGCGGCGTTCCTCACCGACGTGTCCGACCTGGGCGACCGGGTCACCGTCGCGACGTTCAGCGAGTTCGGACGCCGTGCCGACGAGAACGGCAGCGGCGGCCTCGACCACGGCTGGGGCAACATGATGCTGCTGGCCGGCGGAGGCGTGAAGGGCGGCAGTTACTACGGGACCTGGCCCGGACTCAGCCCCGATCGCCTCGTCGACGGAGACCTCGCCGTCACCACCGACTACCGCAACGTCTTGGCCGAGGTCGTCGAGCGTCGACTCGCGCGTTCGGTGGCGGGAGCATTCCCCCGGTTGAACTACCAGCCGCTTGGCCTCATGAACGTCTGATCAGACCGTCCGAAGCTCGGCCTCCCGCTGCTCAGCAGCGAAGTCGATGTACGGCCTACCGGCTGACCAGATGACGAGAGCGGCGAACATCACCGAGAGCGTCACGCAGGCCAGCGTCAGACTGGCCGCGCCGGCGAAGGCCGCAAACGCCACCATCATCACCGGCATCAACGCATCGTCAGTCAGCGCAATCATCGACCCCATCCGGCCGAGGTACGTCGGGTCGACGCTCGCCTGGAACGCACCCGAGGTGTAGGCCGAGGCCAGCCCGGCCGTCACGCCCACGACCAGCATCGCCGCCACGATGCCGGCATACGACGCGAACCCGATCACGCTGCACGCAGCCGCCTGGACAGCGAGGATGAGAAGGCCAGACCTGGCAGGTCTGTGGGGGCGCCACCTTATCGCAGCAATAGCCCCGACGGCGGCGCCGACTCCGATGCAGGCCTGGAACAGACCAAGACTCGGAGCGCTCCAGCCGGCATCCTCGGTCCGCAGCACGAGCCCGACCGCTGTCAACGGACCGACGAACAAGTTCAACCCCGACAACGCGAGGACCAAGGTGCGCACGTTCGGCGACCGGCGCAGGTAGGTCCAACCGGCGCGGAGGTCGGCGAGCACGGACGCACCCTTCGACAGGGCGCGGGGAAAGCGCGGCTTCAACCATCCGGCCAGCAGCACCGACAAGAGGACAAACGACGCGGCGTCGACGATCATGACGAGCTCGATGCCGCCGAACGCCACCAGGAAGCCACCTGCGGGTGCGCCGACGAAGACCCCGATCCGGTTGGCCAGTTGGAACATCGCCGAGGTCGCCACGAGGTCGTCAACCCGCACCATCTGTCGTGGCATCGTGCTGGACGCCGGCTGGTAGATCGCGTCGAGCACGCCGAACAGCACGGCCACAGTGGCCAACAGCCAGATCGTGAGGCCGGCTGTCGTCGCGATCGCCGCGCCGGCGAGCAGGACGAGGATCCGACCGAGGTTCGCGAGGACCATCGTGCGTCGCGCGTCGAGGCGGTCGGCAAGGGCACCACCGAACAGCAGAACCGCAGCACGAGGCAATGTGCCAATGCCTACGACGAACCCGGTTTCGGCTGCCGTGCCGATCTGTGCGGCGCTCCACGCCAACCCGATTGTCCACGCGACGTCCCCTGCTTGGGAGATACCGACCGACGCCACCCACGCCTGCACCCGACGGTCGCGGGCGAACGGCGGGACGTCGACATACTGTTCGCCGAGGGCGGTCATGGTTGTGCTGGGACTGCGTAGCTGAAGATGAAGACGGGCTCCCGGGCGCGGCCGTCATCGAGGCGAACCTCCTCGGCGAACTCACGAATAGCCTCGACGAGCCGCCGACCCAGCTCGTCGAGCTCGTCGGGCGTGAGCTGGAGCCATTTGTCGGTGGAGTATGCCGCGCGGACCCATTCGGTGGTGTAGCTGTCACGCCGGTCGAACCACTGACGCACCTTTTCGACGTGGTGGGCCAGATTCTCCTGCTCGGCTGCCTCGGCGATCATGTGGTCGGTGGAACTCGTCATGTCGGCGACAGACCAGCTCATCGCAAGCGGGACATGGCGCCACCACCGCTCCCTCTTGTCACGGGCGAGCTCCGGGGCCGCTTCGATCAGGCCGGCCTTGTACAGCATCTTCAAATGGTGGCTGACATTTCCGACGTGCTGGTCTGTGTGCTGGGCCAACTGGCTCGCCGTGGCAGGTCCACTCAGCGACATCAGTTCGACGAGCCGGCGGCGCAGTGGATGGTGAAGCGCCGCAATCCTCGATGCGTCGACGCGGACTGGTTCGGTCTTCATGACCCGAAGGTAGTCGCACAAGCATCCTTGCGCAAGAGTTCTTGTGGAACTTATTTTCGTCATTTTCATGACTCTTAACGCTTCATTTCGTTGGTTGGTCAACTGGCTGAGGGGCTGATCAACCGTTCGGCTGATTGTGATCAGATTGCCTGAGCACTCAACGGGCAGCATGACAATCTGTCACCAAGTCGCCTGTGAGGGGTGACGAAACATAGCTCGTCGAAATGATGCTCAACCCGAAAACACACTGCTTCAAGTCCGTGCACGGGACTCCACGTTCTTCGCAATGAGAAGATGTCACTACTGAGTAGATTTTCTTCGTCGACATTCCGGTATTAACCGGACAAGAGGCGGAAAATTCTTCGCTGAGTGCTCACCTTTTTGGCTTCGCGCTGCCATGCTGTGGGAGCGAGGACGACAGCCTGTCGTCCTCGTCACCCCTCACAGCAAGGACCCCTCATGCGTAAGATCAATTACCGCCGCCTGTCCTCAACCGCCCTCGCCATCGCCGCGACTGCAGCCCTCACCCTGGGCAGCACGTCCACGGAGGCATGGGGTGGAAAGACTTCCTCGTGGGACAAGTCCGTGGTGGGGTCGAACTCCGCCCGTACGTCGTCCTGGGACCTGACCGGCTCGAACGCCGGCAAGACCAGCTCATGGGATCTGACAGGCTCAAGCAACGCCGGCAAGACCAGCTCATGGGATCTGACAGGCTCAAGCAACGCCGGAAAGACCAGCTCATGGGACAAGACCTCGTCCTGGGACTAACATCTCGCGGGGCGTGACCACCACCACCAGTCTCAATTTGTAGAGGTGCCAGCCCAACCGTGAACACTACCCGCACACCAGCGTCGCCCCGCGCGCTCATTGCCGCGACATCGGCGACCTTGGTGTTGGCGGGTCTCGCGGTTGTGAGCTTGGCGCTCTATTACCCCGATCCCAACATGTCCGACAGTTGGGCTCCGGCGCTTTTGTTGGCGACGCTGCTCGTGATTTTGCATGCGCGCCCAGAGCGGATGGTCAAGACGACGAAAGCCGTCGAAAGTATTCAGCTCGACGAAGTCCTGATCGTTCCAATACTGCTGCTGCTGCCGCCGCTTTACAGCTGTATGGTCGTCGCCGTCGGCTCACTGGCGGGCAGCATCGCTACCCGCCGACCGCTGACGAAAACCGCTTTCAATCTGGGGCAGATTCTTTTCGCCACCGTATGCGGAATCTGGGTAGTGCATGCTCTGGGCGGCACATTGTCGACCCAGCCGTCATTGGGCGACGCGGTAGCGGGCATCATCGGCGCGATGTGTGTCACGGTGCTCACCGCCGTGATCGTGCGCGCCATGGTTTCCTTCGCATCGGGCGCGCCGCTCCTTCCACTCTTGCGCTCGATCACCGAGAGCCTGATTCCCTGGCTTGGGGCGGTCACGCTCGGCGGCGTCGGTGCAATCTGTGTTGGAGCCCAACCATGGTCTGCGGTCTTGGTCTTCGGGCTCGTCGTTTTCGTTGCGAGAGCCCACACAGCCAGCGTCAACGAGATCACGGCAAGGCGGCATGCCGAGCGTCTCCAAGCCGCGATCGCGTCGCTGCGTACACATACCGATCCCGACCTGGTCGAGCATGACCTGCTGATAGCGACGCGAGACCTGCTCGGCGCCAAAGTGGCAGAAGTCGTCCCCGAGGGCGGCGAAGAGACATCACGCTCCTATAGCGCGCCCCTGGGACAGGGCAGGCGCTTGCGCGTGAGCGAAAGACGCGGCTTCGCCAACTGGGACCAGCGAGATCGCGAAACGCTGGTCGCCTTGGCTGGTGTCGCGGGTGACGTACTCCGATCGGCGGAGGTGATCGCGCGGCTCCGCACGATTACGAACTCGCAAACCGAGGGCGTCATCGCACTTGACCTCGACGCCTGCATCACGTTCGTCAACCCAGCCGCAGTGAAAATGCTCAAGGCCGCCACCGACGTGAGTGTCATCGGCCGTCCCATCCGCGATGCCCTGACGCTGCGCCACCGCCGCGTCCCCATCGACTTCGAGAGCATGGTCGCCCAGCGCGTGAGCGCGCAGGACGCGGACGGCACGCTGGGCCCTCCCGACGGCGACACTCTCGACATCGCCTACAGCGTCACCCCCCTCCTCGCCGAGGAGGTCCACGTCGGTGCTGTCCTGGTGCTCCGCGACGTCACAGAGCGCCGCGCGTTCCAAGACGAGCTGACGCGTCGCCAGCTGCATGACGAGCTGACCGGCCTGCCGAACCGGCGACTGCTCATCGAGCGCCTCGACCACGCGATGACCCGGTCGAAGTCCACGGGCATCCACCACGGACTGCTCTTCCTCGACCTCGACCGCTTCAAGCTCGTGAACGACTCGTACGGCCATGTGGTCGGCGACAAGCTGCTCGTCCAGGTTGCCAACCGCCTGGTGGCCGGCCTGTCCCCCGTCGACTCGGTAGCCCGGATGTCCGGCGACGAGTTCGTGGTGCTCATCGAGGACGTCGCCGACATCGACGCGGTGACACTCGCGGCCGAGCGGGTCCTCAACTCGCTGCAGGAGCCGTTCGAGGTTGACGGCCACAACATCTTCTCGTCCGCCAGCATCGGCGTGGGACTGACACGCGACGCCCAGGACCGCGACGACATACTCGCGATGGTCGATGCCGCTGCGTACGCCGCCAAGGCAGCCGGGCGCAACTGTTACTGCGTCTCGACCGACCAGTCCGTGCATGAGACCCGCGCCCGACTCGACCTCGAAGTGAGCCTGCGAACTGGCCTCGACGAGGACCAGCTGGAGCTGCACTACCAGCCCATCGTCGTCACGGACGGCGGCGAGATGGTCGGTGCCGAGGCCCTCGTCCGATGGCGCTCCCCCGATCGCGGCATCATGTGGCCGCAGCAGTTCATCCCCTTGGCGGAAGAGACCGGGCTGATCATCCCGCTCGGCCGGTGGGTCCTCGAGCGTTCCTGTCGCGCCGCGCGCGAGTGGAGCCTCGCCCATCCCGAGCGTCGCCCGCTGTCGGTGTCGGTCAACCTCTCCGCGCTTCAGTTCTCGCAGAGCCGACTTACCGAGACAGTCGCCCACATCTTGCAGACAACCGGCCTCCCCGCGTCGCAGCTCTGCCTGGAGATCACTGAGACCGTCCTGATGAGCGAAACCGGGGTGACTCAGTCGACCCTCGAATCGCTGCGCAGCCTTGGGATCCGGGTCGCGATCGACGACTTCGGCACCGGTTACTCGTCACTTTCCTACTTGAAGCGTTTCCCGATCGACGTGGTCAAGCTCGACCGAACCTTCATCGAGGGCCTGGTCACCGACCCGGTCGACGCCGAGATCGCATCAGCCGTCGTACGCCTCTCGGCCGCCCTCGGGATGCAGACCGTCGCCGAAGGCGTGGAGACAGACGCCCAGCGGCGGATGCTCGTCCAGCTCGGCTGTCCGCTGATGCAGGGGTACCTCACGGCGCGCCCGCTGACTGAGCCCGACTTCTTGGCGTTCTGGGACAACAACGTCGCGGCCGCAGCCGAGGCCACGGACACGTCGAACGTCACCGATCTCAAGCGGCACCGCACCAACCGCCAGCAAAGCAGCTGAGTCCACAGGTCGCCATCGCGCGTCGCCTGTCCACAGCGCACCTCACGAGCACTGACTGCCGTCCCCGTCACGTCCTAGCGTGCGAACCGCCTGTCGACCGGCAGGCATTCCGCATCGACGAAACGGACCTGCTCAATGCTCACCTCTATTCGCGTCCCGCTTCTCCGGTTACTACCGCGCCGACCGGCGCACGCAGCGCTGGCTGCCGGCGCCAGCTGCGTTCTCGGTATGACGCTCCTCGCCTCACTGCCCAGCAGCGCTGCCCAGCTGCCCGCTGACGGACCCGTCTTCACGACCACGGTGACCGACGCAGACGACACCGACGGGCCGATCGACATGGCACGCGTCCGCCACCGGATTCGCGTGATAGACCGACACCACGCTCGCATCAGCTACACCGTGAAGACCGTTTCGCCGTTCTCTGTGGGCCGCCTCGACTCGTGGCAGCGCAACTTCGTGATCGAGCTCAACCGAGATGGCCACCCAGGGTCCGAGCGCAACGTCCGCATCTCCTATCTGTCTGACGGTCTCGCTGCCGAGCTCATCTCGAACGCGACGCGCGAGGTCATCACGAGGGTTGGCGTGCAACGGGTCGACGCCCGGACGATCCGTGTCTTCGGCTGGCGGCATCAGCTCGGCGCACGTACGTACTTCTGGACGAGCACCTTCCACTCGCGGGGATCCTCCACAGCGTGCGGCATCCGGGATGGGTATCCCGTGACCTGCCAGGACGTCGTACCCGACCGCGGCTGGGTGCGGATGGACCGACCTGCCTGGCCGGCCGCACACTGAGGTGGTTGTCAGGTGTCGACGGCGTCGAGGCCGTTGATGGCCTGCTCGAGCAGCTCGGCAAGCTTGGTGCGGTCTGCTGCGCCGAGGGGGCTCAGCACATCGGACTCGAGCATGTCGGACTCCTGAATGGCGAGCTTGAACAACTGCCAGCCTGCATCGGTGAGCATCACCCGCACCCGGACACGGTTCTCGGGATCGGTGAACCGCTCGACGAGCCCTCGCTCGGCCATCCGGTCGAGGCGATGCGTCATCGACGACGGGGCGACGTTGGCGGCGTCGGCGAGCGCACTCGGCGTCAGGCCTTTGGCCTCGACGTCACGGGCCAGCCGGCTCATCACCACCCATTCACCTGACGAGATGTCGAGATCGGCGAGCTGACGGTCGTTCCACTGGTTGAGCCGTCGTGACAGGCCATGCACTGCGGTCATCACACGCTGGACCGACTCGTCCCCGCCGGCCGCCACAAACAGGGCGACGTCGTTGCGGTAGTTCTCGCTTGCCGACGGGCCTGCCGGTCGGTTCCTGACCATGGCGAGCAGTGTGCCACATCACATACTTCGATTTCGAACTATTGCATCCCGTAGAATAGACTTCGAAATCGAAGTATCCAATTCCGCGCTCGGCACAGGCCCGCGCCCTCGGATGAAAGGTGGGATCTCTCATGACTCGAGCACGACTCATCACAGCAGCGTCGTTCACCGGCAGCCTCGGGTGGGGGCTCATCCTGCCCTTCCAGTACGCGTACGTCGTCGACGCACGCGGCTGGGGTCCTCTCGTCGGCATGCTCACCGGGACGGTCTTTTGCCTGGGTGCGGTCATCGCCGCACCGGTGGCCGGTCGGCTGGCCGACCGGTACGTCGCCGGGCACATCGCCGTCGGCTTCCAGCTGCTGGCAGCGGTGGCGAGCATCGGCCTAGGTCTGGCCGACACCCCCGCGTCGTTCCTCGTGGCCATCGCCCTCTTTGGCGCTGCCATCACCGCGTCGGCACCTGCAACCCAGGTGCTCGTCCTCGACTGCGTCGAGCCCGACGAGCGGCGCGCTGTCTTCGCGTACCAGTTCACCGCGCTAGCCCTGGGGATGGCCGTCGGCGCGTTCATCGGCGGACACCTGATCGACCTGTCGGTAGCCGGCGGGATGTGGACCGCCTTCTGCGGCTCCGCAGCGGGGTTCGTCACGGCCGCCAGCTTGCTACACAAGGTCGCACGCACGGCCGCGGTCGCCAGTCCCCAGGTTGCCACGGGCGACACGCTGATCCCGTCGACGAGCGGCCTATCGGCATACCGCCAGCTCGCCCAGAACCGCCCGGTTCGGCTACTCGCGGTGGTCTCGATGGCGCTCGCGGCCGGTTTCTACGCGCAGTTCGAGACGGGCCTGCCCGCCTTCGCGCTCGAGTCGCTCGAGGTCGACCCCAGCACCGTGGGCACCGCAGCGGCGGTCAACTGTCTGGTGATCGTCGGCCTGCAGTGGGCGGTCGTCAGGTTGACCGCCTCCCACAGCGGTGCATCGCTGCTGGTCGTGGTCGGCTCGATCTGGGTCCTGAGCTGGTTGATGTTGGCAGCTGCCTTGTTCGTGGCTCCCGAGCAGGCCGGCACGATCTTCGTCGTGGCGTACGCACTGTTCGCAGTCGGCGAGACGATGTATGCACCGGTGCTCAGCCCTCTGGCGGCGGCAGTCGCACCCGCGGGGATGGTAGGCACGACGCTGGGGGCGTTGGCTGCAGTGCGGACCGGCATCAGCGCCGCCGGACCGCTGGTGGCCGGGGTGCTGTTGGCACTCGACCTGCCCGCCGTGTTCGTGGTCGCCCACGTCGCCATCAACGGATTTGCGGTCGTCGTCGCCCTCCGTCTGAAGGCCGTGATGTCCTCTCCAGGCGGAGAGGTGGATAATGACGTCATCGACTCTCGAAGGAGTGCCCGTGTCTGATCGCTTCCAGCCAGCCACATATTCCGTGCCCGCAAGTGACGCTCTGATCAACTTCATGCGTGACGGCTGGAGCGATGACGACGACGCGGTTGAGCGGCTGCCAGTGGCGTCGTGGGCGCGGGCTCGCCGTGACAAGCTCATGCAGCGGTTCCATGGCGACCGGCTGGTCATTCCGGCTGGGCCGCTCAAGCCACGTGCCAACGACACCGACTACCGGTTCCGCGCCGACACCGCACACGTCTACTACACCGGCAACCAGACGTCCGATGCAGTCTTGGTGATCGACGACGGCGAAGCCACGCTGTTCTTCCGTCCTCGCCATGCCAAGACCGACGACGCCTTCTGGCGGGATGGCCGCTACGGCGAGGCGTGGGCGGGCCGCCGACTGAGCCTGTCCGAGGCCAGCGAGGTCTACGGCATCACCTGCCGGCATCTCTACGACCTGCCCGACTTCTTGAGCACCGGCAGCGGCAGTACCCGCGTCCATCGTGGTGTCGACGTGGACGTTGACGCGCTCGTCGAGCCGCACGACGCCCCGGAGTTCGACCGCGAGCTCGCGGTCTACATGGCGGAGATGCGACTCACCAAGGACGAGTGGGAAGTCGCCCAACTTCAAGACGCCGTCGACTCGACGATCCTTGGTTTCGAGGACTCCGTCCGCGAGTGGGCCAACGTGGTCAAGTACGGCGAACGCTGGATCGAAGGCACGTTCTGGCGCCGCGCCCGGGCCAACGGCAATGACGTTGGCTACGAGTCCATCGTCGCGAGCGGCCCGCACGCGACGACCCTGCATTGGATCGAGAACAACGGTCCCGTCGAGCCCGGCCGGTTGATCCTGCTCGACATGGGGGTCGAGAACCCTTCGCTCTACACAGCCGACGTGACGCGGACGCTGCCGATCTCGGGGGTGTTCACACCCGAGCAACGCCATCTCTACGACCTGGTGTTTGCCGCCCAGGAGGCTGGGATCGCCGCAGTCAAGCCGGGCGTCCCCTACCGCGACTTCCACACGGCCGCGATGACGGTGCTTGCCCACGGACTCGAAGACATGGGCATCCTGCCGGTCACCGCAGAGGAGGCACTCGACAAGGAAAGCGCCCTCTACCGGCGCTGGACCCTCCATGGCACTGGCCACATGCTCGGACTCGATGTCCACGACTGCTCCGCGGCGCGAAGCGAGGGCTACCTCGACGGCAAGCTCGAGCCCGGCATGGTCCTGACCGTGGAGCCCGGTCTCTACTTCCAGTCGAGTGACCTGCTGGTGCCGGACTCGCTGCGTGGCATCGGAATCCGGATCGAGGACGACCTCCTCGTCACCGAAGACGGGGCACGCAACCTGTCCGGCTCCCTTGCCCGCACAGCCGACGACGTCGAGGCATGGATGGCGGGTCTCACCGGCTGACGGTCCCGCTGGTCTACAGGTAGAGGCCGGTCTGGCCGTCCTCGAGTCGCTCTGATGCGACGGCATGCAGGTCGCGCTCGCGGAGTAGGACGAACTCCTCGCCACGCACTTCGACTTCAGCCTTGTCTTCGGGGTCGAACAGGACTCGGTCACCGGCCACGACGGTGCGAACGTTGGCGCCTACCCCGGCGACCCGCGCCCAGGCGAGGCGCCGCCCCATCACCGCGGTGGCGGGTATGACGATGCCCGCCGACGAGCGGCGCTCCCCGGCCTCGGCGTCGAGCGAGACGAGCACGCGGTCGTGCAGCATCCGGATGGGCAACTTGTCGTCGATGTGCTTGGGACTCACCACGTGGACAAGCCTCGCACGCGCGCCGTTAGCCGGCCACCTTGCGGAGGACGACGATCAGGCCTACCACGCCGACCGTGATGCCGGCGACCTTCGCGATGCGATCAATACGAGGTGAGCCATCGGGGTTGACGAACGCGCCCTTGAGGCTCGCGAGCTGACGCTGCAAGATCGTCTGCGGGTGGACCCGGTAGACGAGCTCGTCGATCGTCCCCGCGAGCCGGTTACGGGTCTCGGCGATTTCCTCGGCGATCTCGTCTGCGCTGGTGGCTGGCGAACTCACGGGGCCTCCTGCTCTGGTCGGTTGCGGCTGCAAGTCTTGCACGACGCCAGGGCTGCCGCTCTAGCCGCCACCGCCTCGACCCTAGTGACGCGGCGCGGCCAGCGGGTCGAATCCGAAGGGCAGCTCGAGCCGATGCGCACGCATCAGCGGCTCATCCGAAAGAATGTCGCGCGTCGCGCCGTCGGCGACGATGACCCCGTCGGACAGCAGCACCGAGCGGGGACACAGCTCGAGGGCATACGGCAGGTCATGGGTCACCATCAAGACCGTGATGTCGAGCCCCAGGAGTATGTCGGCGAGCTCCCGGCGACTGGCCGGGTCGAGGTTGGACGAAGGCTCGTCGAGCACCAGGATCTCGGGCTGCATGGCGAGCACCGTGGCGACCGCCACCCGACGTCGCTGCCCAAATGACAGGTGGTGCGGCGGCCGACTGGCGAACTCCCCCATCCCCACCAGGTCGAGCGCCGCGGCCACCCGCGCGGCCAGCTCTGGGCCACGCAGGCCCAAGTTGGCGGGGCCGAAGGCCACATCGTCAGCAACCGTCGGCATGAACAGCTGGTCGTCGGGGTCCTGGAACACCAGACCCACCTTGCGGCGCACGTCTGTCGCCGTGGCCCGCGAGACCGGAGTCCCTGCCACCGTGACTGTCCCGTGGCCCGCCTCGAGAATGGCGTTGAGGTGGAGCACCAATGTCGTCTTGCCGGCCCCGTTAGGCCCGAGCAGCGCCACCCGCTCTCCCCGCTTGACATCGAGGGTGACACCGAACAGCGCCTGGTGTCCGTCGGGGTAGGCATACGCGAGGTCGCGTACCTCGAGCACTGGCTCGCCGGTCATCGGCCAAGCCAAGCCCAGAGCGCCGTCAGGCCCGCCGCCAGCGGCAGCAGCGCTGCCACGGCCCAGTCCCTGGCCGACGCAGCGGGCCGGGTCATGCCCGGCAAGTGTCCGTCATACCCTCGCGCGAGCATCGCCAGGTGCACTCGCTCGCCGCGTTCGTAGGAGCGGATGAAGAACGCGCCAGCGCTGTGCGCCAAAACTGGCCAGTGCCTCGGGTTGCGCGCCACGAACCCGCGCGACTCCCGAGCGATGCGCATCCTGCGGAGCTGGTCGGACGTGACGTCGAGGTAACGCACCATCATCGCCATGATCTGGACGATCTGCCGTGGCAGCTTCCCCTCGAGTCCCGCGAGGATGTCGCGCGGCTCGGTCGTCGCGGCGAGCAGCAGAGCAGCGACGACCCCGAGCGTCGCGCGGCAGAGCAGCGTCAGCCCGGACTCGAGGCCCGACTCGGACACCGAGACGCCCCACACTTCAACGCGCGGGCCGAGCGCAATGAAGGGAAGCAGCACAGCGAAGACCACGAACGGCACCTCGACCACCATCCGGCGGGCGATGTAGCCGACCGGCACCCGCGACCACGCGACGGCGGCAGCCAAGGCCACCGCTTGGAGGCCGTAGGCCGCGTAGGCACCACGCGGGGTCGCCACGACGCAGAGGACAAACGCCACCAGGGCAAGGATCTTGCACTCCGCGGGCAGCCGGTGGAGGCCGGAGTGGCCGTGGTAGTGGAGTCGGTGCCCGTGGCTGGAGCCCATCTAGTCGGGTCCGGCCTGATCTGGCTGCCGCTTGCGGCGGACGACGTAGGCGAGCCCTCCGGCGAACACGAGTACGACCACGACGCCGACAACGCCCGCCACACCCCCGCTGAGGCGGGAGTCGTCGACGCCTTCGGTGTCGTAGCCGGCGAGTGGCGAGTCGGCGGCAGCGCTGTCCTTCTCTTGTGCGCCAAACCCCTTGTCGGCGGCAACCTTGTTCAGGCCGTCGGGACTGACGGAGGCGTAGTAGCTGACGGCGCCCGCCAGCGCCAGGCAGACGACGAGGGCAGCGACGGCGAAACCCTTCGCGCTCACTCTGCGCTCGAGTTGGGTGCTCATGTGTCCGCTCCGTGCGCGTGGACGGGCCGGAGCTCGAGCGGACGTTGCGTGAGAAGGCCGCGGGCACCGTAGACGAGGTCAGGACGCACGACGACGACGCTGCTCACGGTCAGCCCGGTGATCAGGGCCTCACCGATTCCGATCAGCACATGCCAGCCGAGCATCGCCGAGGTCAGGGTGGCCAGAGAAATTTCGGCCGTGCCACCGAACTCGAACAGCGCCACGAAGGCGAGGGCTGCGGCGGGCACGGAGAGCAGGCCGGCCAGGAACGACCCGACGACCACTGCGCGGGTTGACTGAGGTGCCATCCGACGCACGACGGTGAAGACCGCCCAACCGACGACGACGGTCACGACTCCCATGAGAAAGATGTTGGTGCCGATCGCTGTCAGCCCGCCGTCGGCGAAGAGGAGGGCCTGGGTGAGCAGAACGACGCTCATGCACAGGATCGCGGTCCACGGCCCGACAAGGATCGCGGCGAGCGCACCGCCAAGCAGATGACCGCTGGTGCCGGCGCCCACCGGGAAGTTGAGCATCTGGGTCGCGAAGATAAATGCCGCGACGAGGCCGGCCATGGGCGCGGTCTTCTCGCTGAGCTCGTCGCCAGCCTTGCGGAGCGCTACGGCAACGGCGGCCGCGGCCACTGCCCCGGTCGCGACGGAAGTGGGGGCGTCGAGGAACCCGTCGGGAACATGCACAGGCAGCTCCTATCGCTGGCCGTGGGAGGATCAGCATCGTTGCGGCCACGCTGATTAAAATCGTTGATGCCTATCATAAGCAGTTGCAAGCGATTTGCAATAAGCAGTTGTGGGCGTGAGCCTTGCTGCCTACCGATCGACCCTGACGAGGAGCTTGATGAGCCGTCTAGCCGAGGGCGACACCGCCCCCAAGTTCACCCTGCCCGATGACACCGGAGCCGAAATCTCGCTCGCTGACTTCCGTGGACGGAAGGTGATTCTCTACGTCTACCCGGCAGCGATGACGACCGGATGCACGACGCAGGCCTGCGACTTCCGCGACTCGCTCAACTCACTGGCTGCGTCCGGGTATGCCGTCGTGGGCTTGTCACCTGACAAGCCCGAGAAGCTTGCCAAGTTCCGGGCCCGCGACGGGCTGACGTTCCCACTGCTGTCTGACCCCGACAAGGAGGTGCTGACGGCATACGGCGCCTTCGGCGAGAAGAAGCTGTACGGCAAGACCGTCATCGGCGTGATCCGCTCGACGTTCGTGATCGATGAGCACGGCACGATCGCGAAGGCGATGTACAACGTCAAGGCGACCGGTCACGTGGCGAAGCTGCGCAGGGATCTCGCCGTACACTGAGCGGCTGAGCCAGAGTGGTGGAATTGGTAGACACGTCGGCTTTAGGAGCCGATGCTCGAAAGGGCGTGAGGGTTCGAGTCCCTTCTCTGGTACGACGCCGCTAGGGCTACAGCGCGCTGACGACAAGGGGTGCGACGGCGCGCAATGACTTGCCGCGGTGCGAGATCTGGTCCTTCTCGTCGGCCGGCATCTCCGCACTGGTGCGCGTCTCCCCCTCGGGCACGAACACGACGTCGTAGCCGAATCCCCCGCTCCCCCGGCTCTCACGGATGATCGTGCCGCGCATCTCGCCGAACACGACGTCCTCGGCGCCACCGGGTCTGCAGAACGCCACAGCACAACGGAATTCGGCTCCGCGACGATCGTCCGGCACCTCGGCAAGTTGTTCGAGCAACAGCCGGTTGTTGGAAACGTCATCCTTCGCCAGCCCGGCCCACCGCGCCGACAACACGCCGGGCATGCCGTTCAGCGCATCGACGCAGAGACCGCTGTCGTCGGCCAGCGACGGCAACCCGGTGGCCTGCAGACCTGCTCGCGCCTTGATCAGCGCATTGCCCTCGAACGTCGGCTCGGTCTCGGCCGGTTCGTCGTATGCCGGCACGTCGTCCAGCCCTAGCACATCGATATCTGGAATGACGCGGTTGAGAATCCGCCGCAGCTCGTCGAGCTTCTTCGGGTTGCGTGAGGCGAGAAAGACCTGGCTCACGACGTAGGTGCTTCGTGCGCAGCTCCGCCGAGAGCTTTGTGCTGAATCCTTGTCAGCTCGACACATCCCTTGGTGGCAAGGTCGAGCAACGCGTCGAGCTCGCCGCGGCCGAACGCGGCACCCTCGGCTGTGCCCTGCACCTCGACGAACGCGCCTTCGCCAGTCATCACGACGTTCATGTCGGTCTCGGCGCGAACGTCCTCTTCGTAGGGCAGGTCGAGCCGGGGTTCGCCGTCGACGAGGCCGACAGAGACGGCCGCCACCGAGCCGGTCAACGGCTCGCCCCGCAACGCCCCTTGACCTCGCAGGTGCGCCACGGCGTCGGCCAGGGCGACGTACGCTCCGGTGATCGCCGCAGTGCGGGTGCCGCCGTCGGCCTGGAGCACGTCACAGTCAAGCACGATGGTGTTCTCACCCAGTGCCTTGTAGTCGATGACGGCACGCAGGGATCGGCCGATGAGTCGGGAGATCTCATGCGTGCGGCCGCCGATCCGACCCTTGACAGACTCGCGATCGGAGCGGGTGTGGGTCGAGCTCGGCAACATGGCATACTCCGCGGTCACCCAGCCGAGGCCGCTCCCGTTGCGCCAGCGCGGTACGCCGGTCGAGGCGCTCGCGGCACACAGGACCCGCGTCTTCCCGAACTCGACGAGTACGGAGCCGGCTGCGTGGTCGAGCCAGCCGCGGGTGATGGTGATGGGGCGGAGCTCGTCGGCGGCGCGGCCGTCAGGTCGGGTCATGCACGCGACCCTATCCGCCCAGTTGTCAGCCCCTCACCCGGCTGGAGCATGGTGAGGGTCTGACAAGTCAGCCGACGGGGCAGGTTTCCTGGTAGGGGCGATCGCCGAAGATCTCCTGCCACTCGGCCTCGGTGAAGTCACGGTCGGCGACTGTGCAGGCGAAGTCGATGGCGGAGTCGACGCGGGTATCCCACTCGTAGACGGGTCCCTCCTCCAGGCCGGTGCCCACGATGAGTACCGAGTCTGAGTCTTGACGAAAGCCTGGCGATATGAAGCGCTGCGGAGCAGCGGCGCGAGCGAGCAGCAGACCGGTCTGTCCATCCCACAGGCCGACACTGGCGTCTGAGGCAGATGTCAGGATGCGCTCACCGTCCGGTGAGTAGGTGAGCGACAGCAGAGCGACGTCGTGGCCGACCACCGGCGATCGGATCGGCTCCCCGGTGTCGGTGTCCAGCACGAGCACTTCACCACCGCGGCCACCGACCCCGGCATGTCGCCCGTCGGGCGAGAAGTCGACCCATCTCCCGTCGACCCCGAGGTTCCCCTCATCGAGAACATCGCCCGACTCGAGGTCCACGAGCGCCCAGCCCGTGCTCGAGCCAATCCAGAAGCCCGCTGCCTCCTGGAACCCCGTGAGTGCGATCGCCGTGCGGTTGTCCGGCCCGGCCGAGACGCAGCAGACGGGTTCGTCGAGTGCCACGGGCGTACCCACCGGAGCCAAGGTGGTGGGGTCGAGCATCGTTATCCGGCCGGACAGCTCGGCCATCACGAGGCGGCTGCCGTCCGTGCTGTAGTCGATCGCGCTGATGTATGGCCCTGACGGCCTGCCGTTGCCGATGAGCTGGCCGGTGCGCGCATTCCAGACCCGGATCTCGCGGCCCGTGGCCATGGCAAAGTTGAGCGCATCCGGATGCCAGGTCCCTCCACCAAGGCGGTACCCCCGGCCGGCATCGAGTCTCTCGCCGACTGTCTCGGCTCTGACGTCGAAGAAAGCGACACTACTTTCGGAGGGGAAGGCAACGACATTGCCACCAGGGGCGGGCTGCGGGTTGTAGCCGAGGTTGTGGATCGCCGGTGGGGCGAAGGCCACCTGCGCGATGAACCGTCGCTCCCCCTCGAGGTCCCAGTGGCGCAATGAGCTGCCGGATCCTGCCGTGTAGAGAGTTGAGCCGTCTGCCCCGAAGTCGACGGCATCCCCACCCTCTGCGAGGGGTAGCCGAGCCCGCAATGCACCTGTCGCGACATCCCAGACGAGCGCCTCCCGGCTCTCGAATGTCACCGTGGCGACCAGGCTGCCATCGCCGGAGAAGTTGACCCGCCATCCAGTGTCACCATTGCCCGGCAGTCGCCGCCGTAGCTCGCCGGTCGCAGCGTCGAGCAACAGCATCCCGCCCCCTCCAGGGGCTGCGAGCAGCCGACCGTCCGGACTCATCACAATCCGTTCGACTAGCCGGGGTGTGTCCACAGCCACGGACGTGCCGGACGCGAGGTCGTGGATCGTCAGTGGGTTGGTCGTGTACAGGACGCCTCCGTCCACGCTCAAGGCGACGCCCGGGTTGCCGTTCTTCAGCTGGATGCGCGCTACCGGTCGCAGCGGCGCCTCAAGGTCCCAGACGAAAGCCCAGGTCGAGGTCGTCCCGAGGGTGCTCCCGTTGCCCTGGACCCGCCACATGCTGGCTGCCAGGTGCCGCCCGTCGCCGCCGTACGCGAGGTCGAGGAACTCCCATCGCCACCCTTGAATTCCGCCGAGTTGCTCCGGCAGCGGCTCGAGGGTCTCAGCGTCGAGCAGCTTGACCGGTCGACGCGTTGGCGCCGCCATGACAACGGCAAGAGTCTGTCCGTCCGGGCTGTACCTGACTTGCCCGCTCTCCCACTCGAGTCGCATCTCTGCCCCAGCTTGGTACTCGCCGAGCAGATCTCCACTTTCGATCTCGTAGAGCCTCACATGATTGGCCTGGTCATAGGTGGCAACGGTGCGGCCGTCAGGACTGACGTCGAAATAAATGACGGGTGCTCCCGTCATCTGCGTCGACTCAATCAGTTCTGGATGCTTTCCCAACGCGGCGAGCAGGCTGCTCCGCGTCTCAGGTGAGTCGTCCAGCCGGGCGCCTGCCACGGCCAAGAGCATCGATGTATCGAGGTCGACTTCCGTCAGAGCCCGAGCCCCGACCCGTCTCGCGTCTGCCGCGGTCTCAGCCGCCAACGCTGCCGTGGCGTTCGTGTCCGCGCGGTCGGCCTGTCGCACCGCGAGGATGCCCGCTAACAACGCGGCCACCAACAACACTGCGGCGCCGGCCAAGACCCCGCGGAGCCGGTGAATCAGCCGAGCCTGCTGCCGTGCGCTCTGCTCTGCCGACAGCCGGTCGGTCTCTGCAACCCGCTCCGCTGCATCTAGGAACGCCGACTCGGTCGATGTGAGGACTGTGTCGTTGTGGGTCCGCCAGTCGACTGCCTGCGCTAGCCGGACCCCTCGATAGAGCTCACTGTCGGGACGCCCCAACGAGTCCCATGCATCCGCGGCGCCGGTCAGGTGGTGGAATATCCGCTGGCCTTCGATGTCGTCGTCCAACCAGGCACGCAGCCGCGGCCACCCTCGGGCCAGGGCTTCGTGCGCGATCTCGACCATGCCGGCGTCGCTGGTGACCAGCCGGGATGCGACGAGTAGGTCGATCAGGTGTTCGTGGTCTGGATCCGCGGACAGCAGACGTCGGGGCACCCGGCTGCGGACCGGCTCACCCTCGGTCCCGGCGGTCACCAGCCGTAGGACCAGATCACGCAACAGGGGACGATTCGCGGGATCGACGCTCGCGTAGACCTTCTCCGCAGACTGAGCGACCGCCCGGCGGATGCCACCGGTCGCGTTGTACCCCGCCACTGTCAGCGTGTTGCCTTCGCGACGCGTCCATGTCTCGAGCAGCGCGTGCGAGAGCATCGGCAGTGCCCCTGGAGTCCCTTCGACCTCGCCGACCAGCAAGTCGACGAGACCGGCCTCGATCAACAGCCCCGCTTGCCGCGCAGGCGCTTGGACGGCGTCCCTCAGACCTTGCTCGCTCATCGCCCCCAGCAGATGCAAACCGCTTTCGAGCATTCGCGCGAAGCCCGGATAGGCTGAGACGTCGGTCAGCCGGTCCGCCCGCATCGCCAGGATCAGCGGCTCGCGCTCGGCTCGCTGGACGAGCGCAGCGAAGAAGGCGTCCCTCTCGGCCGCATCGGTGCAGAGCGAGAATGCTTCCTCGCACTGGTCGACGAGGAGCACCGACCGACGTCCCGGGGCGGCCACCGCCGAGAGTGACTGCATCGGGTGCTCGCCTGGAGTGATGATGGCGACGACCCGGCTGTCTCGGCGCAATGAAGCAGCAACCCCCGCCCGCACCAGAGACGACTTGCCGCTACCTGACGGCCCCACCACCGACAAGGCGCTGCGGGTCTTGAGCAGGGCCAGGCAGGCATGCACGTCGTCGTCGCGGCCGAAGAATGACTCGGAGTCGTCGACGTCGTACGGCGTCAGACCTTGATACGGGCAGACGGGACTCGGCGGTATCGAACCGTGTGCCAGCAGCGAGTCGTCCTGTCGCAGGATCGCCTCTTCGAGGGATGCCAGTTCGGGTCCCGGGTCAAGGCCAAGCCGCTCAACGAGCAACGACTTGAGCCGATGGATGGTGCGCAATGCCTCGGTCTGGCGGCCGGACTGGTACTGCGCCAGTGCGAGCAGCGTCCACCGCCGCTCACGCAGCGGTGCCGCCTTCACCATGCTCTCTGCCAACGCGAGAACGTCAAGGTGACGTCCCGTGCGCAGCGAGGCGTCGACGCGCAGTTCCTCGGCTTCCAGCCGCAGCTCTTCTAGCCTGGCGGCTTCGATGGCAGCCGGGTCCCAGGACTCCACGTCTTCGAAGGCTCGGCCCCGCCACAGCCCCAGCGCTTGCGCCAACAGGTAAACGGCGCGCTCTGGCTCACCCAGCTCCAGCAGTTCACGGCTGCGCGCCACCATCCGCTCAAAACGTTGGGAGTCGACCTCGTCCGCGGGCACTCTCAACCGGTAACCCTGCGCGGATGTCTCGATCGCATCCGCACCCAGAGCCTTACGCAACCGCACCACGCAGCCCTGTAGCGCCTTGTGTGACGAGGGAGGCGGGTCATCGCCCCAGACCGCGTCAGCGAGCCCGTCAGCGCTGACTGCCCGGCCGACGTACATCGCTAGGGCAGTCAGAACCGCACGATCGCGCCGCCCGAAGGGAGCGGCGCCGTCATGGCTGAGCGGACCCAGCACGCCGATACTCACGCCCTGACTGTCGTCCCGATCTCAGACCCCGTCAACAGTGGAGTTACCGCAGAGATACCGGATGCGAGTTACCGCCGGGACACCGCAGAGGCACCGGGCTCTGCGACAACGGGTGCCACAGCCGAGGTGTCCTGCCTCGCTTGAACCAAAAGGAGCTTCCAATGAAGCTATGCACCCTCTTGTCATATCTCCCTCGAGGACGGCGACTCCGGTTGCTCCCGATGGCGGCGGCCGCGTTGACTGGTTTGGCCGTTCTCTCGGCCGGGATCGGTCCCGCTTCGGCGACGCCCAGTCACTGGGACAGGTACCACGACGAGTACGGCCCGCAAGTCAGTTTCTGCGGCCCGCCTTCCTCCAGCAGCAGGGCGTGGCAGACGGTCGATTCCAGGTTCACCGCACACGGCCCCGACGGTCTTCCCTACTACTACGATGCCGCCAAATACACCGACACCTGGACCAACCTGACAACCGGTGAGTTCGTGACCGTGGTCGCGTCGGATAAACAGATCGCCCTCACGTCGACGGACAACGGCGATGGCACGGCGACAATCCTCTTCTCAGGACCCGGCAGCCACGTCGTGTACAACGAGGATGGCGACCTCATCGCCCACGGAGCCGGTCTCACCCGCTTCGCGTTCCTGTTCGACCAGCGGGTACCCCGACGGACCCGAACGACGACGAATTCCTCGAACGCCTTGGCAGGTCAACCGACACCGGCCGGTCATTCGACCTCTGCGGACGGTGATAGAGGCGATCGGCTAGCGGTGAATGCCATGAAGCGATTCACCCACTTGGCATCTCTCCGGCGAGGCCATTGCTCGATTTAGCAGCCCGTTGACCGGTTTGGCCGGTCTCTCGGCAGGGCGTCGCGCGATCGCCCAGTCACTGGGAGACGTTCCCGACAGTGGGGGCCCGCAGACTCGTTCTGCAGCGTCCCGGCTAGATCTACACGATCAGGCTTTGTAGACGGTCACTCACCGGCACCACTAACCGCGACCCATCGATGTCCTACGACTTCGACCGAGCCCGCTTTACCGCGTTTGACCGAACGGCAAACGGCTCGTATTGCCCGGGATACGCAGGCAAGGACCAGTCGGTACTTGTTCACT
Source organism: uncultured Actinomycetota bacterium (assembly GCA_963815295.1). Lineage (GTDB taxonomy): Bacteria > Actinomycetota > Actinomycetes > Propionibacteriales > Nocardioidaceae > JACDHG01. The sequence continues at coordinate 50,272 of CAWFFZ010000013.1, read as the reverse complement.
ATCTCAGGGCCCGATGGCACCGGACTCAACCAGATCACCCGACACCGGCGCCAGCGACGAAGACGCCCTGCTGGTCACCTAACGGCATACGGCTCGCATACACATTGTTCGGCATGCTGTCCGACGGCGCAGCATCTCCACGATCAGACGCGACGGCACCGACCGGCAGCGACTCACTCACAACCAAGTCGTCGACGACGTCAAGCCCGACTGGCGCCTCGATTCGAAACGCGCCGTCAGCGAGGTCGATGGCTAGCGGCGACTGCGTTCAGATCGGCCGCGTCACGGTGATGGTCGAGTTTGTGCACGACGACGCCCGGCTGCTCAGCGCCGACTTCTCTGCCGAGTTGACGCTGAGCCGCCAGCGGATCTTCACGGCCACCCACTCGCGGAGATAGCGGCACTGGTCGTACGTCGGAAGCCAGGTGGTCGGGTCCTGATCACCCTTCGACTGGTTCACGCTGTCGGTGACACCGACCAGGCTGCGCGAGTCCCCGAGGTCGTTCGCGTACGACTGGCGCTGGGTCGATGTCCAGGCTGACGCTCCGGAGTCCCACGCCTCGGCCAGCGGCACCATGTGGTCGATGTCAATCCTGCCCTGATCGGTCCACGAGATGCGGTCGTAGTAGGAGAACCAGCGCCCACCGGTCAGCGTGCAGCTTGAGCCGATGGTGACCGGGTCGTCCGCCTCCGCGATGAGCACCTCTTTGCGGGTGTCGCACCCGTCGCCGTCGGCATCGACCCAATGGTTGAACTTGCTACGCAGATAACCGGTGCGGTTCTCCACCGCGGTCGGAAGGTCGCTGATCGCTGTCTGCAAGGGAGCTGAGTACGTCGTCGCGGCAACTGCGTCAGGCGCCGCGCCAAGGCTGACGAGAAGGGCGCTTGAGAGGCTGAGGGTGACGGCGAGGGTAAGACGTCGAAACACGAGGACTCCGATCGTGGGGTGCACACTGAGAAGCCGAGTTTGACGCCTGGACGCCTCGGCCATCGTGCGCCTACTCCTGAGGAGAAGCAACCCCTAGCGCTGATACGGCTGGCCGACATCCCTCGCTAGGGGTCTCAGACGTCGTACGTCTGACCGGGCAGCGCGACCGAGAGTTCGCCGGGGAAGTACGGGGCAGCCTCTGCGAGCACCGCCTCGCGGGAGTGCCAGGGCGGGATATGCGTCAGCACCAGACGCTGGGCACCGGCCGCGGTCGCGATCAGGGCTGCCTGCTTGCCGGTCAGGTGCACATGCATGGGATTGTCGTCGCCTTCGACGAACGACGCCTCGGCGAGCAACAGGTCGCAGTCCTTGGCCAGTGCCTCGAGCGTCCCGCACGGCCCGGTGTCGCCGGAGTACACGAGGGTGCTGTCGCCGTGGCGGACACGGATGGCGTATGCCGGCACGGGGTGTTCTACCAGGTCGACCGTCACGGTGAACGGCCCGAGCGACAGCTCACCATCGGGGTACGGGTGGAACGTGAACTCGTCTTCCAGTGCAGCCCCGGCGGTGAGATCGGAGGCACGGGTCAGGCGGGCAGCAGTGCCTTCGGGTCCGTAGACAGGCAGCGGTGGCCAGGGACCACCGGGATGGTACTTGCGCACGACGTAGAAGCTGCAGAGGTCGAGGCAGTGGTCGACGTGCAGGTGTGACAGCGCCACCGCGTCGATCGACTCCAGCTCGGCGTGCCGCTGGAGTGCCCCGAGGGCGCCGCTGCCAAGGTCGAGCACGAGACGGAACGTGCGGCCGTCGTACGGCGCCTCGATCAGGTAACACGACGCCGGTGAGTCAGGACCGGGAAACGAGCCGGAGCAGCCCACGATGGTCAGCCTCATGCGCCCACCCACGCGAACTGGTCGACCAGGTCGAGCTCGGGGCCGAGAAAGCGGCGACCAATCGTCCGGAAGTCGTCGGGACGACCCGTCGTCAGGAAATGGTGTCCGGGGTCGGGCAGGTCGAGGTTGCGCTCGAGGCCGTCGCGGACGAGCAGGGCATACACGTCCTTGGCTGTTTCCTCCGCGCTCGACACCAAGGTGACGCTATCGCCGAGGACGTAGGAGATGACACCGGTGAGCAGCGGGTAGTGCGTGCAGCCGAGGATCAGCGTGTCTACACCGTCGACGAGCAGTGGGTTGAGATAGGCGTGGGCGACCTCGATCAGCTCAGGCCCGCTGGTGACGCCTTGCTCGACGAACTCCACGAAACGTGGGCAGGCCCGCGTCGTCAACGAGACCTGCGGCGCTGCGGCGAACGCGTCGTCATACGCCATCGACTGCTTCGTCGCATCAGTGCAGATCACGCCGACGTGGCCGTTGTGCGTGGCAGCGACAGCCCGTCGGGTGGCGGGGAAGATGACTTCGACAACCGGCACGGGGTATCGCTCGCGGGCGTCACGCAGCACGGCGGCGCTGGCGGAGTTGCACGCGATGACGAGTGCCTTGACGCCGCGGTCGACGAGGTGGTCGAGGCACTCGAGGGCGTACTCGCGTACCTCACCGATCGGCTTGGGACCGTACGGCTGGCGGGCAGTGTCACCGAGGTAGAGGACCGGCTCGTGAGGCAGCTGGTCGAGAACTGCGCGCACCACAGTCAGCCCGCCGAAGCCGGAGTCGAAGATGCCGATCGGTGCGTCTGCCACGGTTGGCAGCGTACGACGATGTGGTCGCCTGGCCGGACTCAGGCCTCGTCGAAGGGCAGTGTCGGCTGCGGCGGAGCATGCGCGGGGTCGACACCGTCGAACAGCGAACTGACGGACTCGCCCGCGTGAACGCGCGAAATGGCCTCCGCAAACAGCCCGGCTACCGAGCGGATCCGGAGCTCCGGCCAGTCGGTAGGTGCGGGCACCGTGTCGGTGGTGACGACCTCCGTGATGGCCGGATGGTCGCGGAGCCGGACGACGGCCTTTCCGACGAACAATCCATGGGTGCACGCGATGGCTGCCTCCGTGCAGCCGAGCTGCTGCAGCTTGTCGAGGAGCTCGACGATCGAGCCGCCGGTGGCGATCTCGTCGTCGAGAACGATGGCCTTCTTGCCGGCGACGTCACCGACGATAGCGTCGATGACGACCGTGTCATCGTCGAGACGCTGCTTGCTGCCCGCGGCGACCGGAAGCCCCAGCAGGCGGGCGAAAAGCGTGGCGGTTTTGGCGTTTCCGAGGTCGGGCGACACCACGACCGTGTCACTGAGGTCGCGGCCGCGAAAGTGGTCGGCGAGCACCCCAAGGGCGGTGAGGTGGTCGACGGGCACCGAGAAGAACCCGTGCACTTGAGGTGCATGCAAGGTCATTGTCAGGATGCGGTCGACGCCTGCGGCCAGCAGCATGTCGGCGACGAGCCGCCCGCCGAGCGAGATCCGCGACGCATCCTTCTTGTCCGACCTGGCGTAGGCGTAGTGCGGGATGACCGCCGTGATCTGTGCCGCCGAGGCGCCCTTCGCGGCGTCGATCATCAGCAGGAGCTCCATCAGGTGCTCCTGTGTCGGCGGGACCAGCGGCTGGACGATGTAGACGTCGCGCTGCCGACAGTTGGCGTGCAACTGGACCTGGAGACAGTCGTTACTGAAGCGTGTGATCTCAACAGGCGAGACGCGGACGCCGAGGGAGTGGCAGATAGCGCGGGCAAGTTGGCGGTGTGCACTGCCACTGAAGACGACGATCTCGCGCACGAGCAACCCCTGGGGTGGGCGGGTCTGGTTTCGGCTGCAGCCTACCCCGCCAAGATGGACACGCCACCAGCCGCTGGGTGGGCGGTCAGGCCCAGAGCTGGCCTTCGAGACGGTCTTCGGCTTCATCGAGGGTGCCTTCGTAGGCGCCCGTCGACAGGTACTTCCAGCCCCCGTCGCACACCACGAAGGCGATGTCGGCAGGCACACCGGTCTCGACACTCGTGGTGGCCTGGGCCAGCGCGGCATGCAGGATCGCTCCGGTGGAGATGCCCGCGAAGATGCCCTCCTGCTCGAGCAGCTCCCGGGTACGTCGGACGGCGTCTCTCGGGCCGACCGAGAACCGAGAGTCGATCAGCCGCTCGTCGTACAACTCGGGGACGAAGCCCTCGTCGATGTTGCGCAGGCCATAGACCAGCTCGCCGTAGCGGGGCTCGGCAGCCACGATCCGCACTTCCGGCTTGTGCTCGCGGAAGAACCGCCCGACCCCCATCAGCGTGCCCGTCGTGCCGAGACCGCCTACGAAGTGCGTGATCGTCGGCAGGTCGGCAAGGAGCTCAGGGCCAGTGCCATCATGATGCGCGGCGGCGTTGGCGGGGTTGCCGTACTGGTAGAGCATCACCCATTCGGGCTGCTCGGCGGCGAGACCCTTCGCCACCCGCACCGCCTCGTTGGACCCGCCCGCAGCAGGCGACGTGATGATCTCCGCACCCCACATCTCGAGCAGCTGACGCCGCTCCGGAGAGGTGTTCTCCGGCATGACGCAGACGAGGCGGTAGCCACGCAGCTTCGCCGCCATCGCCAGCGAGATTCCGGTGTTGCCAGACGTCGGCTCGAGGATGGTGCAGCCAGGGCTGAGCCTGCCGTCTCGTTCGGCCTCGACCAGCATCCGCAACGCGGGACGATCCTTGATCGAGCCGGTCGGGTTGCGGTCTTCGAGCTTCGCCCACAGGCGTACGTCGTCCGAAGGTGACAGGCGAGGGAGCCCGACGAGCGGTGTGTTGCCGACCGAGTCGACCAGCGAGCCATACCTCATTGACACAGCCTCATTGGCACAGCCTCATCGACGCTGGATCAGCCGCCGGCCACGGCAGGCAGAACGACGACGGTGTCGCCGTCCTTGACCTTCGTGTCCACGCCACCGAGGAACCGCACGTCCTCGTCGTTGACGTAGATGTTGATGAACCGACGCAGGTCGCCCGCTTCGACAAGCCGCTCCTTGATCCCTGTGTGGCGCGACTCGAGGTCGTCGATCAGGGCGGAAAGTGTGGTGCCGCTCCCCTCGACAGCTTTCGCGCCGTCGGTGTAGTCGCGCAGGATCGTGGGGATCCGGACTTCAACTGCCATCAGAGACAACCTCGACTTCTTCTTCGGTGACTTCTCCGTCAACAATCCTGTAGGACCGAAATTCCGTCGGCCCGTCGTCGTTGCCGGACTCCCGGGTCGAGACGAGGACATAGTGGGCATGCGGCTCGGAGGCCAACCCGATGTCGGTGCGCGAGGGGTACGCCTCGGTGGCCGTGTGCGAGTGGTAGACGACAACCGGCACTTCCCCGCGATCGTCGAGCTCGAGGTACAGCTTGAGCAGGTCTTTCGAGTCGAACTCGTAGAAGGTCGGCGAGCGCGCGGCGTTGAGCATCGGGATGAAGCGGGTCGGTCGGTCGCTTCCCTCAGGGCCAGCCACGACCCCGCAGGCCTCGTCGGGGTGATCGCGGCGTGCGTGCGCGACGATCGCGTCGCGGATGTCTTCAGTGATCCTCAGCACCCGACCAGCGTAGGTGAGGCTCCCAGGAGCTCGCGGTCGCGAGAAGCGCCTCGTCGGAGCCTGCCGGACCTACGAGCTGCAGCCCGAGTGGCATGCCGTCCGTCGTGCGGGCGCCGGGGAGGCTGACGGCGGGCAGGCCGGCGTACGTCCAGGGAAGCGCCATCGCCGGGTCGCCGGTGGTGTCGATGCCATGCGGAGCCGGCCCGACGGCGCCAGGCGCCACCAGGAGGTCGACGCCGGCCGTCTCTAGACGACCGGCGAAGCCGACGCGCAGCTCACGCATGTGCTCGAGCGAGGCTTCGTACTGACTACGGCCGATCGTGCGTCCGTAGTCGATGGCTTCGGCAGTGATGGCGCGGTAGCCCGACCGGTGGGCGTCATACCAGTCGTCGTGCGTGCGGGCGAGCTCGTAGCGGTTGACGATCCAGTTGTGTGTGAGTAGGTCGTCTAGGTCAGTGATTACGTCGACATCCGTGATGTCGAAGCCGGCGGCGCGTAGTGCCCCGCACTGGTCGGCGAACACCGCCAGCGCCTCGGTGTCAGCCTCGTCGAGATAGCGTCCCGTCGGAATCCCCGCGCGCGGCCGATCAGCCGGCACCTGGCTGGTATCCCAGCTGTCGCACACCGCCGCGGCCGCGACCGAGACGCCCTCCACGTCGGCCGCAAACAACCCCAGGGTGTCAAGGCTCGGCGAATGTGGGATCACGCCGTCGATCGGGACGCGGCCGTGGGTGGCCTTCCAGCCGACGATCCCGCAGAACGACGCCGGCCTGACCATCGACCCGATCGTCTGCGTCCCTGTTGCCAAGACCGCTGACCCCGCCGCCACCGCTGCTGCCGAACCGCTGCTCGAACCGCCGGGGGTCCGGCTGAGGTCGTAGGGGTTTCGCGTCGGTCCCGGGGCGGCGCTCGCAAACTCCGCTGTCACGGTCTTGCCCGACACCAGCGCTCCCGCGGCCCGCAGCCGGTCGACAAGCGTTGCCTGCGGTCCCGCCAGCACGTCAGGTGGGACGCCGGAGCCGGCACGTGTCTCCAGGCCGTCGACCCGGACGATGTCCTTCACCCCCACGGGTATGCCGAACAACCGCGGCCGCTTAGCCGGATCGGGCCAGCTGGCCAGCACCGCCTCCGCCTCGGCGTGCATACGGTCGCGGCGGGACGCCTCGACGACATACGCCTGCAAGTGAGGCTCGGTCGCATCGACACGGTCACAGACGTCATCCACGAGGGCATGAACGTCGAGGGTGCCCGACCGGAGGTCAGCAGCCAGCGGGCCCAGCCGTCGTGGCGAGGCCCAGGACGACACGGAGGCGCTCACTGGACCTCGTCAAGCAACGACTCGAGCAGATAGGCCAACCAGCCATAGATTTCGTAGATAGGCAGTCGTTCGTCATCGCTGGGCAGGTTGTCCCAGAAGTCGTCCGCCTCGTCGGCCACGCCAAGCCGCTCCGACAGCGTGAGCCGCAGGTCGGTGAGGCAACGCAACCAGGCTCGGACCTCGTCAGGGTCAAGCTCGAACTCCAGGTCGGCTTCACCCGGGTCACCGTCGTCGAGGCCCAGGGTGCCAAGGACGACGAGAGCATCGGCAACCTTGGACCCGCGCAGCTCCTTCTCGGTGAAGCGCCGAAACTCCGCTGCGGCCTCCGGATCGTCGCGGTGCGCGTCGGGAAGCAACCGGCGCAGGGCGGGATCGAGAGGCGAGTCGCGCGGAGCGTCGGCTTCGAGCATCGCCTCGAGCGGGTCGGTGCTCGTTGTCACCTGCGCCTCACCGTCGCTGATCAGCTCGACCAGCTGCCGCACCAGGCTGGCAAGCAGGCCGGCGGCATACGGCGGCATCTCGACCATGACCTGGCCCTTGCGGCGGGCCCGAAAGACACTCATTCGCCGCTCTTCTGCAAGGTCGCCCAGAGCCCATAGGAGTGCATGGCCTTCACGTCACGCTCCATCTCCTCGCGCGAGCCGCTCGACACGACCGCCTTGCCCTCCGTGTGCACCTGCATCATCAGCCTGCCGGCCTTGGACTTGGAGTACTTGAAGTAGTCGATGAACACGAAGGTCACATAGCTCATCAGGTTGACGGGGTCGTCCCAGACGAGTGTGATCCAGGGCAGCTCCGGTTGCACGACCTCGTCGGTGTCGGGTCGCTCCACCGTGATGGAGTCAGGTGCGCTGGTCACCGGACTATTGTCGCGCAGCGCCATCGCGACCTCCTAGTGGTGGCCTCAGACGGTGAACAGCACTTGGGAGACAGACCACTAAGGTGGCGCTGTGCACTCGACCGGCCTGCTCACTGATCACTACGAGCTGACGATGCTCCAGGCCGCGCTGCGCTCCGGCATGGCAGACCGGCAAAGCGTTTTCGAGCTCTTCGGACGCCGACTACTCGGTGACCGCAGGTACGGCGTCGTGGCTGGCACGGGGCGGGCACTCGACGCACTCGAGGCGTTTCACTTCGACGACGACCAGCTGCGCTTCCTCGGCGACCGGCAGGTGGTCGACGAGCCGACGCTGCAGTGGCTCGCGGACTACCGATTCACCGGAGACATCTGGGGCTACGGTGAGGGCGAGGTCTATTTCCCCGGCAGCCCGATCATTGTGGTGGAGTCGTCTTTCGCCGAGGCGATCGTCCTGGAGACGCTGCTGCTCTCCGTGCTCAACCACGACTCGGCGGTGGCGTCTGCAGCGTCGCGGATGACCGGTGTGGCCGAGGGCCGGCCTTGCATCGAGATGGGTTCGCGGCGGACGCACGAGTGGGCGGCGGTTGCGGCGGCCAGAGCGGCATACGTTGCCGGCTTCGACGCGACCTCGAACCTGCAAGCGGGGCTCGACTACGGCATACCCACGCGTGGCACCGCGGCGCACTCGTTCACGCTGCTCCACGACACAGAGCGCGACGCGTTCCAGGCGCAGGTGACGTCGCTCGGCACCGGCACGACGCTGCTCGTCGACACGTATGACATCGCCGAAGCCGTCCGGACTGCCTTCGACATCGCCGGGCCGCAGCTCGGGGCAGTGCGCATCGACTCCGGAGACCTGGGCGTGCTGGCGAGGCGCGTCCGCCGCCAGCTGGACGACCTCGGCGCCACGGCGACGCGGATCCTCGTGACGAGCGACCTCGACGAGTTCTCCATCGCAGGTCTGGCCGCTGCGCCGGTTGACGGGTACGGCGTCGGCACGTCACTCGTCACCGGCTCTGGAGTCCCGACGAGCGGTTTCGTCTACAAGCTGGTCGCCCGGGCGTCATCATCCGCCAGCGATGCACCCCTGGTGTCGGTGGCGAAGAAGAGCGTGGACAAGCTGTCGCGGGGTGGCCGCAAGTGGGCACTGCGCCGTCGCGACCCCCAGGGGACCGCCGAGCTGGAGCTGATCGGCATCGGCGAGAAGCCGGTCGACGACGGCGACGACCGTGAGCTGATGGTCCCGCTCGTGCGCGCCGGCGAGGTGGTCGGGCGCGAGCCGCTCGACACCGCACGCAAGCGGCACGGAACTGCGGTGGCGGAGCTGCCGATCGAAGCCCGCAAGCTGTCGCGGGGCGAGCCTGCAATTGCAACCAAGTACAAGGAGGTGCCGTGAAGAAGGCCCTGATCGTTGTCGACGTGCAGAACGACTTCTGCGAAGGCGGCAATCTCGCTGTTGCCGGCGGAGCCGAGGTGGCGTTCCGGATCGGCGATCTGCTGCACCGCTGGCAGCAGGCCGACGAAGGCGACCGCGAGTACGACGTGATCGTCGCCACCCGCGACCATCACATCGACCCGGGCGACCATTTCTCGGACCACCCTGACTTCGTCAACTCATGGCCAGTCCACTGCGTGGTCGGAACCGACGGTGCAGCGTTCCATCCGAACCTCGACCCGCAGCCGTTCCATGCGATCTTCCTGAAGGGCGAGCACCAGGCGGCATACTCCGGTTTCGAGGGGAAGACCGTCGATGGGGCACAGCTTGGCGACTGGTTACGGCAGCACGAGATCTCCGATATCGACGTGTGCGGCCTCACCGCCGACTACTGCGTCCGCGCGACTGCCCTCGACGCCCGCCGAGAGGGCTTCACGACCCGCGTGCTGACCAACCTCGTCGCGGGCGTCGACGCCAAAACCACCGAAGCCGCAATCACCGAGATGCGCAGCTCCGGCGTCGCGATCGCCTGAAGCCGTGCTAGCACCAGGTGTCGGCAAGCTTGGTGATCGTCTTCCAGTCGCGGGCGGTGCCCACGGTGTCGAGGATCGCCTCCACTCGGCTATTGGTGAGCTTGGGCCTCGCGGATGCCAGCCACAGATGGACCTCGCGCCCGTCGACATTCGCTCGCTCACCGTCCTCCGCCCAGGACTCGAGCTTGGTGACGGCAGCCGCAGCTGGCTTGTGGCGCAGAAACGTGAGGTAGTGCCGCGAATCTCCGACCGGCGAGACGAAGTTGCGACCACGCTCGTAGATGTCGGTCAGCTGCTGCGGGGTCCGGACCAGAGTCGGCACATCGAAGCCGAGCCACTCCTCGAACGCTGACTCGAGCGTCTGCTCGACCTTGGTCGTGCTCCGCAGGCTCGACGAGAGCTTGACGTTGCCGCTGGCGATGAACGTCTCGACGTCGGAGAAGCCCTGCGCAGTCAACCGCTCCCGCAGAGCCGCCATCTTTACCTGCCGCTTGCCGACGTTGACCGCACGCAGGAAGCACAGATAGATCGCCATTGATGGCTCCTCGGAGACTCAGCTGGCGGTGAATACCTTGCCAGGGTTGAGGATTCCGGCTGGGTCGAGTGACTGCTTGATGCGACGGTGGACGTCGAGCGACAGCGGCCCGAGCTCTTGCTCGAGCAACTTCATCTTGAGGATTCCGACACCGTGCTCGCCGGTGATGGTGCCGCCAAGGTCGAGGCTGACCTGCATGATCTGGTCGAACGCCTCCTTGGCCCGCGTCACCTGGTCGGGATCTTGACCGTCGAAGACGACGGCCGGATGGAAGTTCCCATCACCCGCATGGCCGAGCACGCCAATCGTCAGGCCGCAGTCGACCGATACCTGCTCGATCCGCTCGATGAGCTCGGCCAGCCTCGTCCTCGGCACACACACGTCGTCTACCAACGTCGTGCCAAGCTTCTCGAATGCCGTGAGCACCTCTCGTCGGGCTGCCAGCAACAGCTCACCCTCAGCGGGATCATCTGCCACCGCAACCTCGACCGCTCCAGCGCCCTCGAAGATCTTCGCGATCGTGGCGATCTCGTCGGCTGCCCTCTCACCGCCGGCATCGCTCTGCGCCAGCACGAGTGCCTCAGCATCGGGCGAGATGCCCATGTTGAAGGCGTCGTTGACGACACGCACACTGATCTTGTCCATGAACTCCAGGAGCGACGGGACAACACCAGACGTGACGACCTGCGTGACAGCGCCAGCCGCTGACTGCGCAGAGTCGAACACGGCGGCAACGGTGAGCGGCTTCTGCGTCTCCGGTCGAAGGCTCAAGGTGATCTCGGTGATGACGCCGAGCGTGCCTTCGCTGCCGACGAAGAGCCGCGTCAGGTCGTAGCCAGCGACCCCCTTGACCGTACGACGCCCGGTGCGGAGTATCTGCCCGTCGGCCAACACCACCTCGAGGCCCAGCACGTAGTCAGTTGTGACGCCGTACTTGACGCAGCACAGACCGCCGGAGTTAGTCGACACATTGCCACCGATCGAGCAGAACTCCCAACTGGACGGATCTGGTGGATAGAACAGTCCTCGCTCTGCGACCGCCCGAGACAGGTCGGCGTTGTAGATGCCGGGCTGCGTGACGACGAGCCGGTTGCCCGCGTCTATCTCGAGCACCTTGTTCATCTTCTCGAGACTCAGCAGCAGGCAGCCGTCGATGGCGTTGGCGGCGCCTGCGTATCCGCTCCGGGCACCTTGCGGTACGACCGGCACGGAGTGCTCCGAAGCCACCCGCATGACGTGCTGGACCTCGGCGGTGGACCGAGCGTGCACCAGCGCAAGGGCGCTCCCCACAGCGCAGTACATCGCCCGGTCCATGCTGTACGACGCCAGCACGTCGGGGTCGGTGCGAACGGCCCCGTCCGGCAGGCCTGCCCGTAGCGCGTCGATGACGTGTGTCTGTTGGCTGTTCACAGTTACCAGGATGCCCCTAGTGCACGGTCTCGGGAAGGTCGTGCACGCGCGGGTCGTCACGGTCGGCGAAGTACTCCGACGTCTTCGTGACATCCTCGCCGTCGGGCACCTTCATCGCCCTGAGGATGAGGGTCGCGAGCACGCAGACCACCAGGTTGGCCAGCAGAGCGAGGAACCCGGCATAGATCAGCTTGTCCGTCTCGAACCCGAGCTTCTCGAGCGGGAACGCGGAGCCGCCGAAGTGCTCCTTCTTCACCGTGAACTCCGTGGGAGAAGTGAAGATCCTCTGCTCGATCTGGTACGTCGTCCAAAAGCCCACCGCCATGCCTACAGCCCAGCCGGCTATCAAGGCCCAGCGATGGATCCAGCGCGTGTAGAGACCGAGCGCCACGGCGGGCAGCGTCTGCAAGATGATGATGCCGCCGATGAGCTGGAGGTCGATCGAGAACTCCGGATCCAACGCGATGATCGCCACCAGTGCACCGGCCTTGACCACCAAAGATGCGAGCTTGCTGCTCTGGGCCTCCTGCTTCGGAGTCGCGTTCTTGTTGATGTACTCGACGTACACGTTGCGCGTCCACAAGTTGGCTGCAGCGATCGACATGATCGCTGCCGGCACGAGGGCGCCGATACCGATGGCGGCGAAGGCCACACCGGCGAACCAGCTCGGGAACATCTGCTCGAACAGCTGCGGCACAATCGTGTTGGCGTCGCCAGGGACCCCCGCTTCGGGGTCTGCACCGATCGGGACGATCTCCGCCTTGATGGCCATGTAGCCGAGCAGTGCCAGCAACCCGAGGATGAAGCTGTAGGCCGGCAACGCTGCCATGTTGCGCTTGATCACCTTGCGGTCGCGAGACGCGAGCACGCCGGTGATCGAGTGCGGGTAGAGGAACAGTGCCAGCGCTGATCCGAAGGCAAGCGTCGCGTACTGGAGCTGCGCCGGGCCGCCGAGCAGCACGCCGTCGGCGGGGTTCGGTGACTCGGCAAACTTGGCTTCCGCGGCGCCGAAGATGGTGTCCCAACCCCCAAGTTTGTAGGGGATCACGATCACAGCCACGATGATCACCAGGTAGATCAGCGAGTCCTTGACGAACGCGATCAGTGCGGGCGCGCGTAAGCCGGAGTTATACGTGTAGGCGGCAAGGATCGCGAAGGCCACGATGATCGGAAGGTGGCCAGTCACCCCCATCGACTTGAGCACAGCCTCGATGCCGACAAGCTGCAACGCGATGTAAGGCATCGTCGCCACGATGCCCGTGATGGCCACGAGGAGTGCCAGCGTCGACGACCCGTGCCGGGCGCGGACGAAGTCGGCCGGGGTCACGAAACCGTGCACATGGCTGACGGACCAGAGACGGATCAGGACCAGGAACACGATCGGGTACACCACGATCGTGTAGGGGACGGCGAAGAACCCGATGGCGCCGGCACCGAAGACCAACGCCGGTACGGCGACGAACGTGTATGCCGTGTAGAGGTCTCCACCAATCAGGAACCAGGTGATCCACGACCCGAAGTTGCGGCCGCCGAGGCCCCACTCGTCGAGGTGCTCGAGGTCGTCGGCGCGACGCCACCGGGCGGCAACGAAGCCGAGGCCGCTGACAAAAACGAAGAGAACGGTGAAGACGATGAGTTCCACCGTCTTGACGTCGTCGAACATGGTGTCAGCCCCTCGTCTTCAGGTAGACGATGAGGGTGCTTGTCACCCCGATGGCAATTGCCCCGAGCTGGAACCAGTAGAAGAACGGGATGTCGAACAGCTCAGGTGAGCTCCGGTTGTAGAACGGCGGATACAACGTCGCGATCAGCGGAATCAGGAGGAGCCAGTTCCAGTGACTGTGATCGGAACGCTCCGCGCGTTTCGTACCTTCGGGCAGTTCATCGGACATGTGAACCTCCAGGGTGCGCACTGACGCCCGGGTGCAGGGGTCAACTCGAAGCACGACATGGTACTCGCGCTTGACCGGGTTCGCTCAGAGCCCGTTGGCAGCCGTCTCGGCCGGCTTGCTCCCGGTCATCAGCCATGCCCTGACGAACCCGTCGAGCTGCTCGCCGCTGACACGCTCAGCGAGCAGCTTGAACTCGCGGGTGCTCCCAGTCCCGCCCTTGTTGGCATAGACCCACCTATGCGAGACGCGGAAGAAATCGCGCGCGCCGATTCGGTTGCGCAGCGCCTGCAGGGTCATCGCGCCCCGGTCATAGACGGCAGAGTCGAACAACCGAGCCCGCCCCGGGTTGCCGATTCGCAGGTTCCAGAACGAGTTCGAGGGCTCGAGGTTGTCGTAACGGATCCGGAGCTGGGTCTGTGGGGAGATTCCGCCGATGTGGCGCTCCCAGAGCCATTCGCTGTAGGTCGCGTAGCCCTCGTTGAGCCAGATGTGTCGCCACCGGCTGACCGTGACGCGGTCGCCGAACCATTGGTGGGACAGTTCGTGAGCCACCAGCCCACGGTCGACTCCTGAACCGAACATGTCACGGCCGTAGATGGGACGCGTCTGGTTCTCGAGGGCGTAGCCGAGCCGCAGGTTCGGCACCACACCGCCGACGTTGCGGTACGGGTAGGAGCCCCACACGGACTCGAGGTAACGCAACACCTGCGGTGTACTGCGCACCGACCGGCGCGCTGGAGGACCGCTTCGACCTAGCCCTTGCTCGAAGGCGTAGAGGAACGGTGTGCCTGAGGCACTCCGCCCGCGCTGGATGTCGTACTGGCCGAAGGCGGCGAAGGCGAGGTACGTCGCCATCTGGCTGCGCATGGCCCAGCTCCACGTGGTGAGGCCGTTCGACGTACGCCGGCTGGCCAAGGAACCGTTGCTGATCGCCTCGTATCCCCGCGGGACACTGAGGCGGATCGTGAACGTTGCCTTGTCGCTCGGGTGGTCGTTGCTCGGAAACCACCAGGCGGCGATCTGTGGCTCGCCGACGGCAAGGGCTCCCGTGGCCGTCTTCTCGAACGGCGTCTCGTTCCCGTACGAGATGGAGATGGGTCGACCGGAGTAGGTCACTCGCACTTGGTGAGTGCTGCCAGACCGCAGGGTGTGGCGAGGTGACACGGTCAGCTCGTGCCGGGTCTGACTGAAGCGGGTGGCCACGCCGTCCAGGGTGACCTTCGACGCACGAAGCAACAGGTCGAGATTGAACGTGGCCAGCCGCTTGCGGGTGGTGAACCGCATCCTCGTGACCCCGTCGACCACGCGATCCGCAGGGCGATACCGAACCCGGACGTCGTAGTGCAGGGCGTCGTATCCGGGGTTGCCCGCCATGGGGTAATAGGGGTCACCGATGCCGACAGAGGACGGAGCGGCCGCGTCGGCGGCGGGCAGGGCCAGGAGTGCGACGACCACAATGGTCACGAAGCGGGGGGTGCGCATCGTCCCACCTTCTCAGGGATTATGACGCGAACCCACATCAGGAGCCGGACAAGGGGCAGCGGGCTCCGGTTTCCCGGAACCCGCTGTGTCTCGCTTCCCTCGTCATCTAATAAGACGCCATGCCCGGTCGAAAGGTTGCCGAAATGGCTACTTATTTTCTGCCAAGGCCACAATCGTGCGGGAAATCGGGTCTAGAGGTTGCCGCGGGCTTCCTGCTCACGCTCGATGGCCTCGAACAGGGCTTTGAAGTTGCCCTTGCCGAAGCCGAGGGAGCCGTGCCTCTCGATGAACTCGTAGAACACCGTGGGGCGGTCACCCATCGGCTTGGTGAAGATCTGGAGCAGGTAGCCGTCTTCGTCACGGTCGACCAGGATCGCGCGCTTCTTCAGCTCCTCGATCGGCACCCGAACGTGCCCGATGCGTTCGCGCAGGGCCGGGTCGTCGTAGTAGGAGTCGGGCGTCTCGAGGAACTCGATGCCGTTGGCTCGCAGCTGGTCGACGGTCGCGAGGAGGTCGCCAGTGGCGAGTGCGATGTGCTGGCAGCCTGCGCTGCCGTAGAACTCGAGGTACTCGTCGATCTGTGACTTCCGTTTCGCGACGGCCGGCTCGTTGAGGGGGAACTTCACCCGGTGGTTGCCGTTAGACACGACCTTGGACATCAGGGCCGAGTAGTCGGTCGCGATGTCGTCGCCGATGAACTC
The DNA here is from genome assembly GCA_963815295.1 of uncultured Actinomycetota bacterium. GTDB lineage: Bacteria > Actinomycetota > Actinomycetes > Propionibacteriales > Nocardioidaceae > JACDHG01. The sequence continues at coordinate 34,696 of CAWFFZ010000013.1, read as the reverse complement.
CGCCATGTTTACGAAGCCGAGAACCTTGTTGTAGAAGGTCACCCACTCGTCCATGCGCCCAAGCTCGACGTTGCCGACACAGTGGTCGATCGCCTGGAAGAGTCGCTTGGGGTGGCCCGCTGGCCGAGTGACGGTGGTCTGCCTCGACACGAAGCCTGGTAGATACGGACCGTCATATCGGCTTCGGTCGATGAGGGTGTGGCGGGTTTCGCCGTACGTCGCGATGGCCGCCATCCGGACGGTGCCGTGGTCGTCAGTACTGTCGTGCGGCTCGTCGAGGATCGTGGCGCCCATCGTGCGGGCGTGCTCGATGCACTTGTCGACGTCGGGCACCTCGAGAGCGAGATCGACAACGCCGTCGCCGTGGCGTCGATGGTGGTCGAGGACGCTGCTCTCGGGCGTGACCCCGCCGGTGAATACGAAACGCGCCGAGCCGGATTTGAGCACGAACGCCTTGTGGTCGCGAACGCCCGTCTCTGGACCGGCGTAGGCGACGAGCTCCATGCCGAGCGCGAGCTGGTAGAACTGCGCGGTCTGGGTCGCGTTGCCGACGACGAAGACGACGGCGTCCATCGCGGTGACCGGGAACGGATCCAGCGAACTGTCGTAGTCGACCAGGCCCACCAACTGCTTGAGCTGCTCGAGGGTGAGATCGGCTTGAAGTTCTTCGGGCGTCAAAGTGTCACTCATCTCCGCATCCTTGACGACATCGAGCATCATGCGCAAGGGTTGCCTATCTGACCAGACAGTCTGCCCAATAGAACGGTCAAAGTCATGGACCTTCTGCACAGGATGCATCCTCGATGAGCATCGACCAGCTCGACGCGAGAATCGTGACGCTGTTCGCCGATCAGCCCCGGATCGGTGTGCTGGAAGCGTCGCGTCGCCTCGGTGTCGCCCGCGGGACGGTCCAGGCCAGGCTCGACCGGCTCGAGCGGGCGGGCGTCGTCCGAGGGTGGGGACCCGACCTCGACACTGACGCGCTCGGCTACCCGGTGACCGCATTCATCACGCTGGAGATCCGCCAGGGCGAGGGCCACGACCCCGTCGGAGAGCATCTCGCACTGATCCCCGAGGTCATCGAGGCCCACACAGTCACCGGTCCGGGCGACCTGTGGTGCCGCGTCGTAGCCCGGTCGAACACCGATCTACAGCGGGTCCTCGACACCGTGGTGACCTACCCAGGGATCGAGCGGTCGGCCACGATGATCTCGCTGACCAGCCAGATCAGGCACCGCGTGCTGCCACTCGTCGCCGAGGCAGCCGGCGAGTAGCGCCGTCGGGTACGTCCTTGAAAACGTCGTTGCAACCCGTCAGACGCTGATACTTTTGCGGCAAGAACTCTCATGGGTGGGGACCGATGGCTGCAAGACGTTCATTGATAACACTGTTCGGCGCGCTCTTGTGCGCAGCAATGCTGGTGGGATCGGAGCCGGCCGCTGTGGCGAACCCGTCGCCGCCGATTCTGCTCACTGCTGGCTCCAGTACCGCGAATGCCACGAGTTACTCCCTCGGCACGGCGTCCTTCACAGCAGGCCGCCTCTACGTCGCCTTCGTGGAGCTCAGCGAAGTCGGCGGAGCAGTCGACTCGACGCCAGGCATCCAGGGCGCTGGCACTAGCTGGACTAAGATCGACGGTAGCGAAGCCTCTGCCGCCAAGATGGGTTTGACTGCCTACTACTTCCTCGCCGAGGACGACCTTGCCGACGTAGCCCTCCAGACGGGGACCTTGTCGACTGGCCACGAGGGAATCTGGTTCTCGGTTACCGAGATCGGTGGTGACCTGAACGAGACTGCTCCAGTCGCGCAGTACTCCGCTGGCCGGCAAGGCACCGGGACCGGCTACACCCGCACCTTGGCGTCTGCACCTGCTGCCGACTCCTTGGTGATCGCCGCGTTCGCACATGCCGTCAACGAGACTTCGGCCCCGACCGCAGGGTGGACGGAACTCGCCGGATCCGACCTCGGCCACGCAGCTCCTAACCGCGGCTCGAATGTGGTTTACGACAACACCACCCCTGGCTCCACGGCCGGGGTCACGTGGGCGACCTCGAGCACTCGGCGCGGTATCGCCATCGAGATACCCAGCGGCGAAATCATCCCCCCGAGCGGAGACGTCGTGCTGGCCGGGGCGGGGGACATCTGCCCTAGCTTTGCGAACTGCAACCCCGTGTCGAACCGGGTCGCCGACGCGGATCCTGACGTCGTGGTCACGATGGGCGACCTGGCGTACCAGAACGGTCTGCTGTCCGAGTTCTACAACAAGTACGGCGGCGGCACGACGCCGCAGCGGGGCTGGGGCAGGCCGTCCATCAAGGACATCACCCTTCCCGGCTATGGCAACCATGACTGCTACGACGTGCCGCGGGCGACCGGAGCCACCAAGCAGGGTTGTGACGACGCAGTCACGTACTTCGGGGCCGACTCGACCTTGGGAACAGACATCCCCGGCGTCCCCGGCTCCTACTACAAAGTCGTCGGTGACTGGCTGATCGTCCAACTGAACTCCGCGGGTGACGTCGGCTCGGGCCAGGCGACGAATGCCGAGATGACGGCGCAGAACAACGCGCTCCACGACCTACTCATGGCGGACCAGCACGGCTGCGAGCTCCTCGCCTGGCACCACCCCCGATACAGCAGCGGCGGCGAACACGGCAACAACGCGTTCGTGGACCCGTGGTTCGAGACCGCGTACGCCGATGGAGTCGATGTTGTGCTGAACGGCCATGACCACGACTACGAACGCTTCGCACCCCAAGATGGCAACGCGAATGCCGTCCCCGACGGAGTCCGCGAGTTCGTGGTGGGCACTGGTGGCGCTGAGACCCACGCGTTCGGCTCGACCGTGGACAACAGCGTCGTTCGGATCAACGACAAGGGCATCATCACGATGCAGCTGAATGACGACGAGACATACTCGTGGCAGTTCATCGACGACGTGACGGCCGCGGTCGACGACTCGGGCAGCGGCACCTGCCACAACTGAGCGCTGCCAGCTACGCGGCGATCTCGACGGGGCGACGTAAGACGCGTTGTGCCACCACGTTCGCCAGCACCATGACCGCGCCAGACATGGCGAAGATCACCAGGTACAGCTGAGTAGGCGGCCAGGACTCGCGCCAGACGGCATACACGACGCCCGCGGCGCCGATCACGAGCAGGCCGCCGAGGGAATCGCTCATCTGGATTGCGGCGGAGTTGGCGCCGCGGTCTTCCGCTGGCGAGTACTCGAACAGCAAGACAGCGTTGCTCGCCATTGAGAGCCCCATGCCCACACCTCCGAGCAGAAGGCCGACGCCCGCGAGCCAGACGGGTAGCTCCACCGAGTCGGTCGCGATCGCCGCCAGTGCGGTGACCAAAACACCGACAGACGTGAGGGCCGCGCCTCTGATCACCAGTCCACTACGGGTGACTGTCAGACCAGGACGCCCTTGGAAGTACGCCCCGGAAGACCAGCCCAGCGCCGTACCCGCAACGGAGAGGCCGGCAATCGTCGGGCTGACGCCACGATGCTCCACCAACATGAGTGGGACATAGGCCTGGGCGCTGAAGAACCCACCGGCCATCACGCCTCGGAACGCGACCACCGACGGGAGACCACGTCGCAGCCGCAGTGTCCCGGGTGGGAACAGCTGCCGCGCTGCCGTCCACAGCAGCGCAAGGCCACCGAGCGTGACCACGCCGGCGACGAGCCACCGTTGCCGTTCGGCCTGGATGCCGGCCCACTGCAAGGACGTCGCTCCAAGGGCCATCGATGCGGCCAGCCGCACCCGGCCCGGCCGCCTGGTGCCGGTCGGCGCACTCTTGCCGAGCTTGCGCAGCACCACCACCAACGGAATCGCCATCAGCGGCACGAGCGACAGAAACGCCCACCGCCACGACACCAGCTCGGTGAGGCCCCCTGCCACGAGCGGCCCCAGCACGGAGGGAACAACCCAGGCCGTCGAGATCATCGACATCACCTTGGGGCGCAGCGAGTCGGGATAGCACTGGGCGATGACGACGTACACCGCGACGATGGTGACTCCCGCCCCGAGGCCTTGGATGACCCGTCCGAGAATCAAGATCGGCATCGTCGGGCTGAGTCCCGACACGAGGAGCCCGGCCGTGAACGTCGTCGCACCGAACGCAAGCGGCAGCCGCGGACCAATCCGGTCGCAGACCTCGCCGCCGACCCCGTTCGCGAACATGACGCCCGCCAGGAAGCCGGTAAGCGCCCACGGGAACAGCGACTGCCCGCCGAGCTCACGCGCGGCGACCGGCAGTGCTGTGGCCACCGCCATGAACTCGAAGGCGATGCCGACGATGAGACCGAAGATGCCGGCAGACACGCCGCGGTACTCGCGGTCGAACGGGCCCACTCGACGTCAAGCCCGGAAGTCGGCCCAGGCACGCACCATCCGCGCCACCTGTCCTGCCGTGAAGCGGTCCATGCAGGCGTCGTAGGAGTAATCCATGAAGTTGTGAACCGGGTCGCGGCCGGGTGCGGTGCACGTGTTTCGATGCACGGGGCAGGTGAAGCTCGGCCGGGCCTCCGGCGCCGTGTCCGCCACCAGGTCGCCGCGGCTCCCGCATCGGCCGGCGAACGTGTGGAGCAATCCCAGCCAGTGACCGGACTCATGTACGGCGACGTCTCCAGCGCTGTAGTGACCGCGGCTGCCGCCCGGCAACGTACGTCGCTGGACCACGACGCCGTCCATTTGCGGCCGTTGGCGGTACTCCCCCGGCTGTGTCGCCCAACCGAGCGAGCCCGACCGGCTGTTGGCGAAGTACAGGTTGAGGGCCGAAGCGTCCCCACGGTGCAAGGCGTTCTTGGCGTTGCGTTCAGCGACCGACCCCTCCTCCATCCGGTACCAATGGCTGTTGACGGTGACGTCGACGTCGGCCGGCCGGAAGCGGAACGGTGACGTTGCCGAGGCTCTGCTCTGCTCGCCGGCGTACGCGCGGCTCATCACGGCGAGCTGCCAGCGGATGCGGTGCTGAGGGATACCGCCTCCCTGCTTGTCGCGGAGGACATGCGCGTAGACCGGGATGGTCGTGCGACGCGGACTGGCAGCTGCGGAGGCGACGACGCTGGTCCACTGCTGCGCACCAGCGCAGGGGTCAGGCGGCGTACCGCTGCTGGCCCGAGGGCCCGGCAGGACGCACGCCAGCACGGCAAAGGCCACGACCGGGATGTTCAGCCGTCGTCTCCCTCGTCGTCACCGCGTGACAGCGACTCCCAGACCTCTTTACAGGCTGGGCAAACGGGGTACTTCTGCGGGTCCCGGCTCGGCACCCACACCTTGCCGCACAGGGCCACGACCGGCGTGCCTAGCACCATCGCCTCGGTCAACTTGTCCTTGCGGGCGTAGTGGCTGAAGCGGTCGTGACCGCCTTCGTCGAGGGCCTCCTCGGTGCGGCGATCCTCGATCGTCTCGGCGCCCGGACTCAGTTGGGTGCTCACGGAGGTGAGTTTACGGCGTTGTCGCGTCGGCGGCCCGCTCGGCAGGGACAATCGTGTTGAGGCCGAGCCACGCCTCAGTTCATCCCCGGGTCATCGGGGAACGTCGCCAGGTATGCCATCTCACCTGGCTGGCGGCGCAGCACGGTCCGCCAGAGTCGCTCCGGATCGGGGTCGACCAGGTCCCGCGCCAACGCCCCGGCGACATACCAGGACCCCTCGCCAATCTCTGCCTCGAGCTGGCCTGAGCTCCAGCCGGCATACCCACTAAAAACGCGGACGCCGGCCAGGGTCGGTGTGAGGTCGAGCGGCGCTGCATCGAGGTCGACGAGGCCGTAATCGCCGACAACCCGTTTGAACCCGGTCTCGGGCCCGGGCCCCACGGAGAGCCCGATGGCCAGCGCGGACTCGGGCGAGACGGGACCTCCGGTGAACAGCAACGCAGGCTCGCTGACGGCATCGGCCCAGCTCGGTAGCACGGCGCTCAGCGGCAGCTGGGAGGGCCGGTTGATCACGACTCCAAGCGCTCCCTCATCGTCGTGGTCGAGCAGGAAGATCACACCGCGGACGAAGTTGGGATCGAGTAGTCGCGGAGTCGCGATTAACAACTGCCCGACATGGAAGGCCATGACAGCACTCAGCCCGACGCCGCAGCCGCGTCCCGGACCGCCGCCGCGACAGCCTTGTGGACTTCTTCGTGGAAGACACTGGGGACGATGTAGTTGGCGTTCAGCTCGTCGTCGGTCACCGACTCGGCGATGGCACCCGCGGCCGCAAGCAGAAGCTTGTCGTCGATGGCCGTCGCGGACGCGTCAAGCAGGCCACGGAACACGCCCGGGAACGCCAGCACGTTGTTGATCTGGTTCGGATAGTCCGACCGTCCAGTGGCGACAACCGCGGCGTGCCTGCGCGCTTCGGCGGGATCGATCTCGGGGTCGGGGTTGGCCAGCGCGAACACGATCGAGCCGTCGGCCATCGCCGCGACGTCATTACCGTCCAAGATGTTCGGGGCCGAAACTCCGATGAACACGTCGGCGTCCCGCACCGCCTCATGCAGTGTGCCGTGGAACCCGTCGACGTTCGTCTGCTCCGCGATCCACGCCAGCGACTCGCTGAGCATCTCCCGCCCTCGGTGGATGACGCCGTCTACATCGGCGACCACCACATGGCGAGCACCTGCTTCGAGGAGCAGCCGCACGATGGCCGAACCGGCCGCGCCCGCCCCCGACATGACGATGCGTACGTCGGAGAGCTCCTTGTTGACAACACGCAGGGCGTTCGTGAGTGCCGCCAGCACCACGATCGCCGTACCGTGCTGGTCGTCGTGGAACACCGGGATGTCGAGAAGCTCGCGCAACCGCGCCTCGACTTCGAAGCAGCGCGGCGCAGAGATGTCCTCCAGGTTGATGCCGGCGAACACCGGCGCAACGATCTGCACTGTCCGCACAATCTCGTCGACGTCCTGCGTGTCGAGGCAGAGCGGCCACGCGTCGATCCCGGCGAACCGCTTGAAGAGGGCCGCCTTGCCCTCCATCACGGGAAGCGCTGCCGCCGGCCCGAGGTTACCGAGGCCGAGGACAGCCGAGCCGTCCGTCACGACCGCGACGGAGTTGCGTTTCACGGTCAGCCGTCGCGCATCCTCGGGATTTGCAGCGATCGCCAGACAGACCCGTGCAACGCCCGGTGTGTAGATCATCGAGAGTTCGTCTCGGTTGCGGATGGGGTGCTTGGAGGCCATCTCGATGGTGCCACCGAGGTGCATCAAGAACGTCCGGTCCGAAACCTTGTGGACGTCGACGCCCTCGATCGTGCGTAGCGCGGCCACGATGTCGTCTGCGTGCGCTGTGTCGCGGGCGGCGCAGGTCACGTCGATGCGCAGGCGGTCGACGCCCGACGCCGTGACGTCGAGCGCCGTGACGATGCCGCCGGCTTCCTCGACACACTTGGTCAGCTGGCTGACGGCGGTGCCGCCCGCAGGGGCGACGAGCCGGACGGTGATCGAGTAGGAAACGGACGGGACGGTCGGCATGCCCCCATCATGGCAAGAACCGTGCGGACAGCGCGACGCCCCTAGGCCGAGGGACAGGAGCCCCAGCTACATCGCGAGCCGGACCTGGCCGCCGTCGGTGGGAACCAGCTCGATCCAGGTGTTACCGACCGGGACCACGACGGGATCGCCGTTCTTCGTCCGAAGCTTGAGCGGGCTCTCGAGTAGCGGCTTTGACCAGCGGCACTCGAGCGCCTTGTCTCCGTGCACCAGCACCGCTTCGCCCTTGCCCTGGAACACCGACTCAGGCACCGGGTTACCTGCGAAGTCCTTGTAACCCGCGTCGCGTGTGCGCACGCGCAACAGCAAGATGTTGTCCGGCTCGAAGTCCTTGCCGGGCGTCGCGAGCGAGTCGGGTCGGCCCCAACTCCTGCCGTCGTACTCCCACCTGGTGGTGTGTCCGGCGGAGAAGTCCGCAGTGATCGACTTGACGGTTGTGCCGCCGTTGAACTCGTCCTCGTCGCCGAATGGCAGGTACGGGTTCTCGGGCGCGCTCCAGTCCTTGCCCGGTTTGTCAGCGATCGCCGTCAGCTCCGTCAGCAGGTTGTACGGCGCGCTGCGCGACTCGTCGCGGTAAAAGCCATTCGATCCCTCGGAGAGGACAGGGATGCCAGCGCGCTCGATCCGGGCGGTGGTGCGGGGCGCCGCGCCCGAGGTGACCATGCTGCCGCCAACCGGGCTCACGATGCCGATGTCGGTGGCGCGCATTGACCGCACCGGGCCGACTACCTTCGGCATCTCCTCGTAGTAGAAGACAGCCAGCCGGGTCAGTCCCCCTTCGACGAGCTCCTCGACGATCAGATCAGCGGAGTTGAGCCCGACCTGGGGCGCCGAGCCCCCGGTGTTGTCGATCTTGACGACGTACACCGGATGCTCCGGCAAGTCTCCATCGAGCGCCTGTCCCGTCAGCGGCCACGCGCCGTTGAGGTTAACGGTGCCGGCTGTGTTGGTCGAACCTTCGGGTTCCTCGCCCGGCGCAGGCTCGTCCTCACCGCCGCCACAGGCCGCGAGCATGAGCGCGAGGGCAGCCGCCGTGCAGACGGCGCTACGGGTACGTCCGAGAGTAAGTCGACCAAAGGGCATGAGATAAGTGTGACGCAGGGCGGCGCCAAATCTGGCGCCGCCACGTGTCGCTGGCGTGTCTAGCCTGACACCGACCGAGTTCGGTGCAGCCATCAGCGCAGCGTGCCTGCCTTCCACGAGCTGGTCCAGACCTTGGCGCGGTGTACGACGCCGCCTGGTCTCGGCGCGTGGAGCACGTACGTGCCGCTGCGATAACGACCAAGGAAGATGCCCACGTGGTAGACACCGCCGCTGTTGTAGAAGAACATCAGGTCGCCGCGGCGGATGTTGTTCTTCCGGATGTGGCGAACGAACCGGTACTGCGCGTCCGACGAGCGCGGCAGGTAGAGGCCTGCGCGGCTGAAGGAGAACTGGGTCAGGCCGGAGCAGTCGAACCGGTTCGGTCCGGCAGCGCCGTACGCGTACGGGTCACCGACCTGGTTGCGCGCGACCTGGAGGCCGTGGGCGACCTTGCGCTCGCGGCGCGTCTGCGCATCGGCGGTGGGGGCTTGGAACATGGTCAAAGCGAGAGCCGTGACCGTCAAGATCGCGGTGACGACGAACAAGCGCCGCAAGCCCGCGAATGAACGCATGACTGAAACAGACATGGGAAGGTCTCCTTCTCACGCCTGCGAGGTGAGCTGTCGGGTTCGGGCGAGAAGGTGCCCGGCCACCGGATCGGTGGCTTCACCCCAAGTAACGGCGACGACGGTGCGGTCGTGCCGATGCGGGAAGTGGGTCCCCCACTCCTGCCCCTCTTGAGATTCAGGTCTCGACAACGGGGGGTCACGTGCGCTGCGGGGCAGGACTCGGCGTCCAGCGCGCGTGCTATGTAGTTAGACCTCGGCCACACTAGGGATCTGCTCGGGTGTCATCAACCGGAGAAGCCGCATTCTCGACTTTTCTCAAGCGTCTGTGAGTTGAATCACCGAACTAGTGATCTCTCGGCGACGGTCTTGTCACTGAACGTGAAGATCGGCGTGCATTTCCCATAAGAGAATCTCGGCCGGTTCGACGGCCGTGACTCGGTGACCGCCCACCGACGTGAATCGGGCGGCATCGCCTTGCGCGAGCGTGCCTGCGCCTTCGAGGTCGACGGTCCCCCGGCCGACGAACAGATGCAGGAAGGGAGCGTCGGGGAGCACGACGTTCTGCCCCGGTTGGAGTCTGGCTACCTGCAAAGCGGCGTGCGCGTTGTTAATCCGGATCGCCGTCGAGTCGGCATGACGAGGCATGCCGGATGCCACGGTGACAAGCGAGCCGGAGAGAAGCCCTTCGTCGACCTCGAGTTGCTCGTAGCCAGGCGCGATCCCCGCCTCGTCGGGCGCCACCCACATCTGCACGAAACGCACCGGGTCCTGGTGCTCGGTCGCGCTGCCTTGGAGGCGCCACGAGTCGTTCCGCTCCGAGTGCAGAATGCCGGTGCCTGCACTCATCCGCTGGGCAAGCCCGGGGTAGATCACCCCGGAGTGCCCGGTCGAGTCCTGATGGACCAACGAACCGCGCATCACCCACGTGACGATCTCCATGTCGCGGTGCGGGTGCGTGTCGAATCCGGTGCCAGGATCTACGACGTCGTCGTTGTTGACGAGCAGCACACCGTGGTGCGTGTTGGCCGGGTCATAGTGAGACCCGAAAGAGAAGGAGTGCCGGGAGTCGAGCCAATCCGTGCGGGTGGCGAACCGGTCGGTCGCCCGACGTACGTCGACAGGTGGCGCGCTCACTGCCTCAACTTATCGCGGTGAGGCGTGGCCGATGCCCCGCCGTCGGCAGGAGCAGCCGTGGCTGGTCCGCCAACACGGCCACCATGTCGGCGAACGGCATCGGCCGCGCGAACAGGTAGCCCTGAGCAAGAGTGCCGCCGGCGTGATGTGCGACATGCTCGATCTGCGACTCACGCTCGACCCCCTCGATGACGACCTCGAGGCCGAGAGCCTCGCCCATCACCACCATGGAGCGGACCAGCGCGCACGCACGGTCGTCGTCCTCTATGTGCGTCAGGAACGAGCGGTCGATCTTGAGGATGTGCACCGGGAGGCGCTGGAGGTAGCTAAGCGACGAGAACCCGACCCCGAAGTCGTCGATGGCGAACTTGACGTCGGCCTCCGAAAGCGCGGTCATCGCCGTCAGCGTCTCCGAGTCGTTGTTGACGAAGTCGCGCTCGGTCAGCTCGAGGATGAGGCTCACGTCGCCCATCTCCGCCCTCGCACGCTGAACCTGGGTGATGAAGTCGATTTCGTGCAACTGCTGGGCAGAGATGTTGACTCCGACCGAGATGGATCTCCCGGCGGCGGCACGCAACTTCGGCATGTCGCGGGCCACGATCTCCAGGACGGCCGCGCCGAGGCTGATGATCAGTCCGCTTTCCTCAGCGGCTGGGATGAAAAGGTCGGGCGGCACCAGAACGCCATCGCGTCGCCAGCGCACCAAGGCCTCGACCCCGTGGATCTCCCGTGTGTTCAGGTCCAGGGTCGGTTGGTAGTAGACCTCGAGCTGGTTGAGCTCGATCGCCTTGCGCAGCGTCTCGATCAGCTCGATGCGCTGCAGCCGTTCGTCTCCGAATGCCAACCGGTAGGTCTCGTGACGGTTCTTGCCTTGGCCCTTCGCGTGGTACATCGCAAGGTCTGCATGGCTGAGCAGACTCTCGGCCGAATCGCCTTGCGACGAGAACGCCACGCCCACGGTGACCGTCACCGACACGTCCTCGCCAGAGACCTCGATCCGACGACGCAATGCGTCGAGGATGCGGTCGCAGGTGCGGCTGACGTTGTCTATGTGGTCGACCTCCTCGAGCAAGACAGCAAACTCGTCGCCGCCGAGTCGGGCCACCGTGTCGTCCTTGCGAACACATGAGCTGATCCGACGACCGACCTCGATGAGCAGCTGGTCGCCAGCCGCGTGTCCGAAGAGGTCGTTGACGCGCTTGAATCCGTCGAGGTCGCAGAAGAGGACGGCGAGCTGGCCACCACGGCGCGCCTGTCCGGCGAGCGCGTGTCCGACGCGATCCATAAAAAGAGAGCGGTTGGGCAGTTCGGTCAGTGAGTCGTGCCAGGCGAGGTGCGCCATGTCCTTGCTGAGACGCAGGCGGGCAAACGCTTCCTCCGAGACGGCGACCAGCGCGGCCAAGGCCTGCTGGTCATCAGCTGCCGTCGAGCGTGCCCGGTTGAGAGCCGGGCCGACGATCCACATCTCGTGGCTCCCGCCATCGACGGCGACGCCTACTTCGCTCCCCTGCGGGGCTTCGTCGCGGAGCTTGATGCGCGGATCGCGAAGCAGGTCGCTGGCGCCGGAGCGCAGGGCCTCCAGCACGTCCTCTCTCGAGCTGACCGTCTGCACGGTGACAGCGGTGTCGAGCAGGATCTTGAGTCGCCGGGCATGCTCGCTACCTCGCGACTGGGCCCGCGAAGCGATCAGGATCGTCCCGATGGGCACAGCCATCAACACGAACGACCAGGCCGGCAGCTGACGGTCGACCAAGGCCGCGAGGTAGCCCAGCGCCGCGATTCCGAGGAACGCAACCAACGGACCGAGCGCGTCGGTCGGAGCGAGCTCCTTGCGGATGCTGGTGCCCTCGTCGAGGCTGAGCGACAGAGCCGACACACAGAAGTCGATGACGAAGTAGACAGCCCCGGCCAGTCCCACAGCCAGCAACTCGCGTGGCGTGCTCTGCGCACCGGTGCGGGTCAGGTCGAGCACCAGCAGGGCGAGCCCGCCAGCGATGACGCCGAGGCCCGAGTTGAACGCCTTCGTGGAGCGTCGCTTGTCTGTGAACGCCTGACCGAGACATTCGCCGACGGCCCAGATGGCCAGCGCCGAAATGGGGTCCGCGGTGGTCCCGAGGAAGATCAGAACGCAAGTGTCGAGGCCGATCTCGATCCCGCCACCGGCGCGGCCGATGAGCATAGGAAACCAGCCCATCACCATGATCAGGGGGATCCCGACTAGGTAGGCACCGCGGAATGAGCTGGGGTCAAAGGCCACTGCCTCAATGGCGGCGAGTCCGATGCCCAGTCCTACGAACGCAACGGCGTAATCGAAGCCCACGCTGATTCGGGCGCGGTTCATTCGTCGACTCGTGCCTCAGACGACGTACGGATGCAACCGCGAAGCCACATCTGGGCGCGGTAGCAGACAGTAGTCGGGCGATGACTCACAGCCTGAGACTAAGTGACCTGCACCCTGCGTAAGGCCCGTTTTGACGCATTCGCCACAATGCCAACCGTTCGGCTGATACGCCGGGCACGGCCGGCCGATGAGGCTGCCGACAGATCGGGCGAAAGCGGACGTGACGGTGGTGGGACGCCAGCGACCCTAGGCGCCACTGACGCGACATGGCACCATCGCGCAGGTGACCAGCACCCCCGCCGTGGCGCAGCACCTACGCGACCTTGCGCGGCTACGCCGCGTCCGCGACCGGATCGACCGGGAGTACGCGCAGCCGCTGGACGTCGAGGCGCTTGCCCGCGGGGCGCACATGTCGGCTGGGCACCTCAGTCGTCAGTTCCGGCTGGCGTACGGCGAGTCGCCGTACAGCTACCTGATGACGCGGCGCATCGAGCGGGCGATGTGGCTGCTGCGTCGCAGCGACCTCAGCGTCACCGACATCTGCTTCGCGGTCGGCTGTTCGTCTCTGGGCACGTTCAGCACTCGCTTCAGCGAGCTGGTCGGTATGCCGCCCAGCGCCTATCGGGATCAGGCGGCACGCTCGACGACGGGGATGCCACCGTGCCTGGCAAAGCAGGTGACCAGACCGGTCAGGAATCGAGAAGCGCCGACCCCCGGACCGCACCTAGCCTGACTGCCATGGACATCACAATTCACACGACCTTCCTCCCTCACGACGACCCCGACGCCTCTCTTGCCTTCTACCGCGACGCCCTCGGTTTCGAGGTCCGTACCGACGTCGGCAGCGGCACGATGCGTTGGATCACGGTCGGCCCTGCCGACCAGCCCGACACATCGATCCTCTTGGCGCCGCCAGCCACTGACCCCGGCATCACCGACGAGGAGCGTCAGACCATCGGCGAGATGATGGCCAAAGGCACCTACGGCTGGATCCTGCTCGCCACCAAAGACCTCGACGGCACCTTCGAGCGGGTGCAGGCCAGCGACGCCGAAGTCGTCCAGGAGCCGACCGACCAGCCGTACGGCGTACGCGACTGTGCCTTCCGCGACCCCGCGGGCAACCTGATCCGCATCCAGGAGCTGAGCTGAGATGACCTCCATCACCTCGCTTACGCTCGAAGTGCCCGACCCCGCAGCCGCCAAGGCCTTCTACGACGCCTTCGGAGTCGGCGACCACGTGGACGTGCGCTCCGGGGAGGCACCGACGACCGGGTTCCGTGGATACCATGTGTCGCTTGTGGTGGCTCAGCCGAACATCGTCGACACCTTCATCGGGGCCGCCCTCGACGCCGGTGCCACGACGTTAAAGCCCGCCAAGAAGGGCTTCTGGGGCTACGGCGGTGTCGTGCGGGCCCCGGACGGCGCGATCTGGAAAGTTGCGACGTCGTCCAAGAAGAGCGCCGGGCCCGCCACCCGACAGATCGACGACATCGTGCTGTTGCTCGGAGTCGAGGACGTTAAGAAGAGCAAGCAGTTCTACGTCGACCGCGGACTCGCCGCGACGAAGAGCTACGGCGGCAAGTACGTCGAGTTCGCCGCGCCGGGGTCAGGGATCACGTTGGCGCTCCTCACACGACGTGCCCTCGCGAAGGATGCCGGCGTTGCGCCCGAGGGCACCGGATCCCGCCGGATCGTGATCGGAAGCGATGCCGGACCGTTCACCGACCCGGACGGATTCGCGTGGGAAACTGCGTCCGCCCGAGGGGGCGATCCGGTAGACAGTCGACCGTAGTCGCGAAGCTGACCCCACGAGATGGAGACCCGATGAGCAAGGCCACGAGGACGAACACGCAGGAGCGCGCGGTGCACATTGCCGACCACCACGACATGATTCGTGTGCACGGCGCCCGCGTGAACAACCTCAAGGACGTCAGCGTCGACCTCCCGAAGCGCCGGCTGACGGTGTTCACCGGCATCTCCGGCTCCGGCAAGAGCTCGCTGGTGTTCGCAACGATCGCTGCGGAGTCGCAGCGGATGATCAACGAGACCTACAGCGCTTTCGTGCAGGGTTTCATGCCGACGCTGGCGCGGCCGGAGGTCGACCTGCTCGAGGGCCTGACCACCGCGATCATCGTCGACCAGGAGCGGATGGGCTCGAATCCCCGCTCCACGGTCGGCACCGCCACCGACGCCAATGCGATGCTGCGCATCCTCTTCAGCAGGCTCGGTGACCCCTACGTCGGGCCGCCAACGGCGTTCTCGTTCAACGTCCCGACGCGAAAGGCGAGCGGGGTGATGAGCACCGAGAAGGCTGGCCGTACCGAGAAGAACGTGGTGCGCAATGTGGTCTACCTCGGGGGGATGTGCTCTCGATGCGAGGGGAAGGGCGCGGTCAGCGACTTCGACCTGACGGCGTTGTACGACGACACCAAGTCGCTCAGTGACGGTGCTCTCGCGATTCCCGGCTACAGCATGGACGGTTGGTACGGCCGCATCTTCAGCGGCGCCGGCTTCGACATGGACAAGCCGATCAGCAAGTTCACCAAGAAGGAGATGCACGACCTGCTCTACAAGGAGCCGACCAAGATCCAGGTCGAGGGCATCAACCTCACCTACGAGGGCGTGATCCCGAAGATCCAGAAGTCGATGCTCTCCAAGGACGTCGACGCGATGCAGCCTCACATCCGCGCCTTCGTGGAGCGGGCGATCACCTTCACCGAGTGTCCCGAGTGCGAGGGCACCCGGCTCACGAAGGAGGCACGTGCGTCGAAGATCAAAGAGAAGAGCATCGCCGACCTCTGCACGATGCAAATCAGCGACCTGGCTGGCTGGGTCAGGGAACTCGACGAGCCGTCAGTTGCCCCGCTGCTCACCGGTTTGCAACACGTCCTCGACTCCTTCGCCGAGATCGGACTGGGCTATCTCTCGCTCGACCGTCCGGCCGGCACCCTGTCCGGTGGGGAGGCGCAGCGCACCAAGATGATCCGACACCTCGGCTCGTCGCTCACCGACGTCACCTATGTGTTCGACGAGCCGACGATCGGCCTGCACCCACATGACATCGAGCGAATGAACAACCTCCTCTTGCAGCTGCGCGACAAGGGCAACACTGTGCTCGTCGTGGAGCACAAGCCCGAGACCATCGCAATCGCCGACCACGCCGTCGACCTTGGCCCCGGAGCCGGCACGAAGGGCGGCGAGGTCTGCTTCGAAGGCACCGTGGAAGGGCTGCGCGGGAGCGACACCATCACCGGCCGCCATCTCGACGACCGGGCAGCCCTCAAGGACTCGGTGCGTTCGCCTTCCGGTGCGCTGGAGATCCGCGGAGCCTCGACGCACAACCTCCGAGACGTCGACGTCGACATCCCGCTCGGGGTGCTCTGCGTGATCACGGGCGTTGCCGGCTCTGGCAAGAGCTCGCTGATCCACGGCTCTGTCGACGGCCGCGACGGCGTGGTAGTGATCGACCAAGGTGCGATCCGCGGCTCGCGACGGAGCAACCCGGCGACGTACACCGGACTCCTCGACCCGATCCGCAAGGCGTTCGCGAAAGCTAACGGCGTCAAGCCGGCGCTGTTCAGCTCCAACTCCGAAGGCGCCTGCTCCACGTGCAACGGCGCCGGGGTCATTTACACGGAGCTGGGCGTCATGGCCACCGTCGAGTCCACCTGCGAGGAGTGCGAGGGCAGGCGGTTCCAGGCGGCGGTGCTGGAGTACACCTTCGGCGGGAAGAACATCAGCGAGGTGCTCGCGATGCCAGTCACGGAGGCGACTGAGTTCTTCGGATCCGACGAGGCGAAAGTACCCGCGGCCCACAAGATCCTGTCCCGACTCTCCGACGTCGGGCTCGGCTACCTCAGCCTCGGCCAGCCGCTCACCACCCTGTCCGGCGGCGAGCGGCAGCGGCTCAAGCTGGCCACGCAGATGGCCGAGAAGGGCGACGTCTATATCCTCGACGAGCCGACTACCGGCCTCCACCTCGCCGACGTCGAGAACCTGCTCGGCCTGCTCGACCGGCTCGTCGACTCCGGGAAGTCTGTCATCGTCATCGAGCACCACCAGGCGGTCATGGCGCACGCCGACCGGATCATCGACCTCGGACCGGGCGCCGGCCACGACGGCGGCCGAGTCGTCTTCGAGGGCACACCGGCCGACCTCGTCGCCGCGCGGTCCACCCTCACCGGCGAGCACCTCGCGTCGTACGTCGGCAGCTGACCGAGCGGGCTGGGCTTCCACGTCCCTTCAGTGACCCTTTAGCGGATCTTCAGCGCCTCCGCCCAACCTGGTCTCAGAGCCGGAAGGGCCGGGTCACCAACACAGAAGGGTCATCATGTCCCTCACAATCTCACCCACAACCGACCGCCCTGCCTCCCGCGGTGGGCGCGCAAGATTCGCACGAGTTGCTGTCGCGTTGGGCGCGGTGTTCGCGTCCATCCTGATCAGCAGCCCCCAGGCCGATGCACTGACGTACTGGCAGCAAGGACGACCGGGCTCGATCCAGCTGCCCCGCGTTGAGGCCTACGCCCCGTTCTCCGGACCGATTGTGCAGCTGCCGCGCCACTACGTCTGGCGCTCAACCGCTACGACGGGCGCCCAGCGTGTCATCCTTGCGGCCAACCTGTACCGCTACAACCGGATCCAAGACCGGTACTACCTAGAGCAGCAGTCGTGGGTCGCCGTGGACATCCCTGCCGGAGCCAACGGCGCCTACCTGCCAGCTCTGCGGATGGCCACCAGGAACATGGGTGACTACACGATGAACTACGCCGTTGGCTGGCACCGCGGCACTACCACCCTGGGAACGACAACCGTCCACATGTGGCACGCGGGAGACTACGTCTGCGGCGACCCATGGCCCTACTGTCAGGCGAACAGGACCGTTGGAGGCCGCGGCTCGGTCTTCGTGGCCTACTGAACACCGTCTGTTCCTGCGACGCCCCGCGGTTGAGATGCAATTCAGCCACGGGGCGCACGCATGCAGGAGGACCCGGCCGCCGTGCAGCAGCCGGCCCCGGCATCAAGCTGCGTAGAGCAGTAGCTGTTGAAGTCGTTGCTCGTTGGTTGATCGGGTGTCGATGTCGAGACGCGGGGGTGGCCGTGTGGTCGGTGCAGTCGCGTGGTCGCGGAGGCGTCGTCGATGCAGGAGTTGGGCCTTGGTGGCCGTGCCGTAGCCGAGGGCGGGTGGTGCCTGGGTGATGATGCGGTGTCCGATCGGGGTGGTCCACCGCAACAGTGCAGCGGCGGCTGCGGTCTTGGCTTCGGCGGTGCGACTGCTCCACGGGTCGAGGCCGCCGACAGATGTCACGGTCATGTCGGGGTGGTCTTCAAGGTGGTGACAGCGTTGGCAGTCACCGGCGCCGTTGGCTCCCGAGGTGGCACCGCCGGTGGCGTGGTCGTCGAGATGGTCGCCGTCGCGGATCGCGGAACTGCAGGCTGGCCCGCGGCAGCGTCGGTCGCGGGCGATGATCAGTCGGCGCAGACCGCCGGTGAAGCGGCGTTTGCGAGTGTCGATGCTGGCAACGGTGGCGTCGGCGGGGTCGGTGAACCAGCGCCGGAGCCACGCCTTGTCACCGGTGGCGAGGCCTCGGGCGATCGGCGCCGGGATCGGACCCAACGCATCCAGCGCGCGGCACATCGCCACCGAACAGGGTCGAGTTGTTCATAACCACGTTCACGGTCACCGCTACGTCCGACGCCGTGGTCTGCCCGGTGACGCGTTCGACCAGCGTGTCGGCCATGATCTGGCTTACCATCCTGGACTCCGGATCACCCCCGGCATCGCCTGGCCCGGGCGTGGGCGTCCAACGCCACCCCAACAGGCCGCGACCTGCTCGGCCGGCAAATGCCCCGTCAAGTCACCCATCGACGTCGCACCGTCGATGCGACCCGACACCCAACGGTAACGTCGCGCCTCGACCGCGGCTACCACCATCGTCGGGGTCGATCTCCAGCACCCGAGTGCGGACCATCGCCCGCACCTGCCCGGGGAGCACGGTGCCGTTCTCCTCGGCGATCACCTCATCAGCCAGCGATAGCGACACCGGATGAAGCGGGAAGCTCTCGGCCGCGGCTGCCCTCGCAGCAGGCAGACCGATCACGCCGGCCCGCAGCTTCGCGTACACACACGGGAGATCGTGCACCAGCCGCTCACAGTCGACCATGTGACTGCCCGCGGTCCATGCACCCACGCCCCGGGCATCCGCCAGCTCGGCCGCCGCGATCCGCTGAGCCTCCTCGGACCAGCCGGCATACGTTCCGATCTCGAACTCCCGCCGCGACACCGAGTACGCGGCAACCTGGGCGGCCTGACGTGCCTGCAACGCGTTGATCTGGCGCTCCGTCTCCGCGATCTCCCCCAACACTGCACGCAGCCGCGTCGCCTCGGCCGCAAACGCCGACCGGGCAGCCTCAGCCCTCGACCGGTTCGAAACCAACGCTTCGCTCATACGTTCGAATATAGACCAGCCCACCGACAAACCTTCCTCTCGGCATCGACATAATGGCGGCCGTTTAGCGATTGGTTAGCGGGGACGACCAGCCTTATGAACAAGCCCACCGACCGAGTGGGGAGCGAGGAAGGACTCATCATGACGAACACCGAATCAGTGAAGACCCGCCACACGATGTCGGCCCGAGTGAGGACCCTCGCCACCAAGTTGGTCATGGCCGGACTCGTCATCCAGCAGCGTTGGTGGCGACAGCAACCACCGCGAACGCGGACTCGGTGATCATCGGCGGGCCAGGAAGCTACCTCCAACCTGGGATGGTCAATCTCAGCAGCACCGGGTACACCGGCTCTCGCGAACTGATCGACTTCCAGTACTGCACCCAGTACGCCGGCGCCGCTACCGGGTCGCTGCAATCCGACTCGTTCTTCGTATTCCGAGCCGCGGCCTACAGCGCCTACCGGCAGAGCATCTCAATGCACGTCAGGCTCGACCGTTGGAACGGCTCGGCGTGGGTCCAGGTCTTGTGGCACCCGGCAGTCCAGACGCGCGAGACGCTGCCGGGGCAGTACCCGCGGTTCGACGCACGATCGTTCAATGTGTCCTCGGGATACGTGTACCGGGTCGTTCACGTATTCACCTGGTCGGTGAACGGACACGTTGTCGGCCAGACCTACGACACAGTCAACGGCGACGCGATCGCCCGCGGTGGCAACAACGGCTACGTGATCAGCAACACCGGCAGTGCGGCAGGCCTCTGCGGCTTCGTCCGCTGAGCGCCCGGCGACCTTGGCTTTCCGCAAGGCGGTCAAGTCGCTTGGATCGTCAACCCGCCCCTGGATTTCCCCCAGGGGCGGGTTCGCCGAGGATCTGGTCGGTCAGGGCCAGTGCGTCCTCGAGAGTCAGGACGGGCCAGGCCGCGATGTCGGCAGCCGCGACCCCTAGCGCAGCCGAGGACTCAGCGGTGATCGTCTCTGCGACTGATATCTCGAAGGGCTCGAAGACCTGGCCGGCTGCCGCGAGCATCGACGTGGCAGCCGCCGGCTAGCCGCAGCGCGGCCCCATGGTCTGACGTGAGCGAGGCCAGTCGGGCGACACCGAGCAGGTGGTATGCCGACTTGTTCGGTCGTCGCCCTGGCTCACTGCACGGACACCTTGACTCACGCAGACATTGGCCGTGCCGAGTCGAGTTGGCCCAACCCCAGATGAGCCCAGGCGAGGTTCATGACGCGTATCGGTCGACAGCATCGACGACGCCCAACTCCCGCTAGATGACTGAGCGATCGATTCGTAGATGCCCCAGTGCGCGGCTGGAAGTCGCCGCGAGCAAGGGCCAGGAGTCCGAGGTTGCCCAACGTGAGTACCCGGAACTCCAGCCTCCCCCGATCGGATCGGTGAGTTCCAGGGATCAGCTCCCAGTGCCCCACCGCCTCGTCGTGCTCGCCCCATCCAGAGGGTCGAGCTCGCCAGGGTGGCGTAGGCGTGCCCCTCCATGCGCCCGGTTGCCGATGGCTGTGGGCGACGGTCGATGGACCGTGCCGCCAGCTCCGCTGCCTTCGCGTACTCCCCGCACCGCTCATACAGCCGCGCCGACAGGCCGGAGCACACGCGCCTAGTGACTCGGAGGTCAGCCCGTCCTCGCTTCAAGACAGCTGTCCACGAGGCTCCGATCCCTCAGGCGTTGCCCGCAGAGCGCAAGCCAGTAGCGAAGCAAGCGTACATAACAGCTCCGATAGCCTCGTTCGCCCGATCCGTTTCACAAAGTCTGTCCACCGCCGCGCTTGATGTCCTCGCGTTGACGGTTGAGGCAGAGTTCAGCCACGTCGCCAGCCTGCTCAGATCGCAACAGTGGCTCTGCTGACTCCCGCGAGGTCAACGACCCATGCTGCATGGCGGATCCCGGGCAGCGATCGAGATCGGCCTTTGCGACAGCAATGTCGGGGTGTGCGCCTTGATGACCGCCAGCATCGAGAACCCAGGTTCACCCTCGGCGTCGTGGCTCACCCGCAGCAGGCTTGCGTCGGCTGAGCGCCTCCACGGTTTGCCAGCGTCGGACAATTCGTCGTCGGACTCGAGGACCTTGAGGGCCGCCGGTCACGTCGAATCCGGCCCAAAAGACACCCAGCCTGCCCGAGCGCGCTTGCGTTGCTCTGGCTTGAGCAGGTCCACGCTCCACTGGATCGTTTGGTGCATCGAACGTTGCCGCGCGGGTAAGTCGGCCGGGCCATCCCCGAGCACACGCCATCGACTCGCGAAGCCGAGTCAGCGAGCGCGCGCGGTCCGAGCAGTCCGGCAGCGGGCGGCGGCGAGTTCGATCCGCCAAGGGGTAGCCCATCGACGAGAGCCACCATCTCACACGCCGCCTGTCTCTTCGGCAACTGTGACCACTGGCGAGACCCCCGGCCGAGCGTCGGTTCGCTTGTGAAACATGGCCATGGCCGGTGATTCTGTCGATTCCCGACTCGTGGTCTAGCTTCGAGCGCCGCCAACGGGTTGCACCATCTCGACCCTGAGCCGCAGCGCCGCACCTGACTGGTCGCGATGCATGCGCAACGCTGGCGCGCGTCTCGAGCAAGGCTCGCAACGTCGTTGGCCGCTCCCGAGAATCTGCTCCATGTTGTCCAACACCAGGATGCCGCCACCGCCGTAGCGACCCGCCACGATCGTCGCGCTGGATCGCTGGCAGCAGGCCGTCGCGGCTCGAGCTGGTCGGCGATCCGCGCGGCCACCACGTCGGTGGTCCACGCACCGCCGACAGAGTCAACGAAGTCCACGCGGCCAGCCCGCCCAGCTCGACCACCGCTAACGGGCGACCTCGTGGGCCAAGCGGGTCTTCCCGATACCCCCGGGCCCAGTGAGCGTGATGAAGTCGTGCGCCGCTCGCGAGCATGTTCGAGTACCGACTGGACGTCCTCGTCGCGACCGAACGTCGGAGTGGGCGGCGTGGGAAGGCTTGACGAGGCTCCGGCGGTCTCGAACCGGCGGGTCGAGCGCAGGATCCTGCCTGAGGATTGTCAGTCTCCAGCTTCCTCGTCTCCACGCTCACCTCCACGCCGAACTCGCCGCTGCAGGATGCTTCGCAAGGCCTGCAACTCATCAAGTGCCTCCACCTGCCGGTCACAGCGGTAGCAAGGCCACGAGCCAAGAGTCGACACAGTCTCTCTCGGTGTGGGAGCTCCTCCGTCGCGGCCGCCAGCGTCGTGGCCACCTGATTGTGGAGTCCCAGCGCGAGTTCCGACTCTGCCTTCACCTCGATTGCGAGGGCCCGCAGCTCCTCGTGCTCCTGCGCTGAGCTGGATCGGCCTCCGGCCACTCGTCGAGCTCTGGCACGGGGACGACCACGCCACAAGTGTCAGCGCCCCTTGGGCCAGCAACGCAGCAACTGGCATGACGACCCTGCTGCATGGCTTCGTCTGGCCGCGAGCACCGCGTCCCTGAAGCGATAGGCGTCCAGCGACGTCGCGCACCGATCTCGAGACTGTAGGTCTGCGCCGCGGTGACCACGCGCGCGGCACCGATCCTCTTACGAAGCTGCGAAACGTGGACCTGCAGGGACGTGTGCACCGTTGGCGGAGGGTGTTCCGGCCACAGGACGTCGATCAGCGTGTCGGTGGAAACCGGCTGGCCCGCACGGACCAGCAGGGCAGCCAGCAGTTGACGCCTCCTTCGGGAGGCAGCGTCTGCTCAGCCTGTTGCCGCCAGCCGCAGTGGTCCAAGAATCGCGTAGTCCACGGCCCCGCCCTATCCAATGCCCTGGCGTCACCCTAACGCGATTGGCATCGCGGGCTCGCAAACCATCGTATCGGAGGGACCGGCCAAGTGCACTCCTGGCGGCGTGGTCGAGTCAGCGCTCACTTCACCGCGCCACCGGCGAAGCCATTGATGATCGAGCGCTGGGCGACCGCGAAGACGATGAGCACTGGCACCAGGGCGATCAGTGCCGCCGCCGCGCCGAGTTGGACGTCGTAACTTTCGCGACGCTGGGCCATTTGGGAGATGGCCATCATTACCGTGATGTGGTCAGGGTCCTGGAGCAGCACCGCTGCCAGCATGATGTCGGCCCAGGTCCAGATGAAGGTCAGCGCAGCCAAGGTGCCGATCGCTGGGCGCGCGATGGGCAGCACCACCCACCACAAGGTGCTGTAGGTCCCCGCGCCGTCGATGGTCGCCGCCTCCAGAACCGCCCCATCCAGACCCGTGCGGAAGTAGGACTGGAGTAGGTAGACCGCAAACGGGGTGTTGATCGTGCCGTAGACAACGCCCAGAACCCAGATCTGATTGATCAGGTCGTACGTAGAGAGCACGATGAACAAGGGGATGATCATCGCGATCAGCGGGAAGGACATCAGGCCCACTAGGAACGCCTGGACCATCCCGGAGAGGCGACCTCGGTTGATGTGGATCCAGTACGCCGCCGGCACCGCGCACAAGATGCAGGTCACCACCCCCACGAGCACGGCATAGGTCGAGTTCAACAGTGGTCCGGTCAGCGCACCGCCACGCCACGCGGTTTCTAGGTGGTCGAGGGTCACCTGCTTCGGGATCACCCCGGTGGGCTCTTCCACGTAGTTGCTGCGCGTCTTCACAGCAAGGCCCACCAAGAAGACCAGCGGATACAAGAAAGGCACCGACATCGCAATCAGCAACATCAGCAGGCTGGACCGCTTGACGGTCTTGGGGGACGCGAACCTCTTGCGCGTGACCTTCTGAGTCTCGCCTGGACTACGCCCAACGGCGGCCTTCAACGTCATCCTGCACGACCCCGGCCCAACCGGACGCCGACCAAGGAAACCAGCCCGACTATCACCAGGATGACCACGGCCTCCGCGGCGCCCAGCCCGAATTTGCCGAACCGCAACGTGTTCGTGTAGACGTCCCAATCGATCGTCGTCGAGGAATACCCAGGCCCCCCGGACGTCAGCACATAGATCCAGGGAAGCTCCACAAGAAGACCTGGATGACCTGGATGACGCCATACATCTCCAAGGCCGGCTTCAACAACGGACGCGCGATATGCCAGTTCACGTTCCACCACCCTGCACCGTCCATCCTCGCGGCCTCAAAGAGGTCGGGCGGGATGCTCGCCAACGACGCCGACAAGATGGCCACTCCGGTCCCGACGGTGCTCCACGTCAAGATGATCACCAGCGTCGGCTTGACAAAGTCGGGATCGATTAGCCAGGACTTCGTCAGACCGTCGAGCCCGATCGCTCGCAACGCCGAATTGAAGGGACCTTCGGGGGCGAGCAAATACACGAAAGCGATACCGGCCACCGCGGGGGGCAGCATCGCCGGCAGGAAGAACCCCAGCCGGAAAAGCCTGGCCCCTGGAGCGTCATAGAGCAGCAACGACAGCAACAAGGCGACCGCCATCGAACACGGCACCAGAAGAAGCAGGAACGCCTGATTGCGCAGGATCTGCCGGAAAATATCCGACGCGAACAACTCACGGAAGTTGTCCAGACCCACCCACGGGCTCGCGTACCCCGGAGTCCACAACGTGAACGCGTGATAGACCCCGCTCGCCGCCGGGATCACGATCAGCACCGTAGTCAGCGTGAGCGCCGGCGCTAGGAGCAACAGGCCCCTGGCCCGCGTCCACCGTCGGCGCGGGGTCTTGCGACTCTGCGATGGGGCCGACGCTACCCCCGCAGTCATCTGGCTACCCGGGCCACAGCCGCTCAGTTCGACTCACAGGCTGCGCTCAAGTGGGGCACTGGATGGAACTGAGCCTTTGTTGCTCGAGCTCAGCAAGACAATCGTCGATGGAGAAGTCACCCAACATGACCTGCGGCACCCGCTTCACCCAAGTGGACGCCGTCTGAGTGGTCAAGCCCACGACGTAGCGGGGTTCCTCGGTCTCGCCCATCCACTCCAGGACCTGCTGGACGATCGGGACCTCGGAGGTCACGTCGACCCCATTGTTGTTGGGTAGGAGCCCGCCGACATCGAAGCCGATGGTCTGCGCCTCGGCGCCGAGGATGAAGCTGAGGTAGGTCCAGGCAGCATCCTTCTTCTCACTCCAGTTGGTGATGCCGAAGGACATGTTGTACGAGGCGTCCCAGCCGGTCGTGTCGTAATACGCTTCCGGGAAGATCGGCGCCAGCATGACGCCGACATTGTCCTCCCCCATCTCCTCGGCGATGGCGGTGATGGACGAGTTCGCATCCGCAACCACACCGGCCTTGCCAGCCAAGAACTCATTGGTCGGATCGGGATCCCCAACCAAGGACTCTGACCCCTTCGTCAGCCACCCGTTGTCGTACAACTCCTTAAAATGCGTGAGGAGCACACCGTAGGCGGGGGTGTCGGTGAACGAAAGCAGGTTGTTGGACGCCGCGATGGACTCCTCAGGCGAGAACATCTGAGCACCCCAGAAGTAGAACAGGCGCTCGGGGTAGCCGCCGTCCTTCAGCCCGGCCGCCATCGGAGTGACCCCGATGCCCTTGAGAGCCTCCATCGCGTTGCCGAACTCTTCCCAGGTCTGCGGCGGATTCTCCGGATCGAGCTCCGCCTGCGCGAAGAGCTTCTTGTTGTAGTACATCCGCACGTTGTACGTGTACAACGGGAGGGCGAAGGACTGTCCACAGGTTTGGTCGAAAGCAACCAGCGTCAGGTCCTTGTCCAGCTTGGCGTCCGCGGCCAGCCGATCATCGAGAGGCTCCAATCCCTGCATATAGTCGATACCGAACGCCTGCCCGTAGCACAGCACCACGTCGGGACCCTTCTTCGTAGTCACCGCCGTCCGCAGGCTCGTGAAGTACGTATCCCAACTGTGCAACTCGTGATCGACCTTGATCTTCGGATACTTCGCTGCGAAGGCCTTGTCGATCGCCACCAGTGCTTTGCCAGGATCAGTACCGTCGCCAAACGCGGTGTCCCACACCTTGATCGTGCCAGTAGCCGCGTTGCCTCCCGCACTCTCCGACGACCCACAAGCGGCAAGACCTGGCACCGCGGCACCCAAGCCCAACGTGGAGACGAGACCGAGAAAGCTTCGGCGCTGCATACCGGATCGGATCTCGATACTGCGAGGGCTCGCGTTGCCCATGGTCTGTGTCCCTCCGATGGTGGGTGCTGTCGTAACCGAAGCCAAGTCGCGACCGTAGCCCCGCGACCAAACCAGGGTCAACCATCAGTGCCGCTGAATTACTCTGAGTTAGCCCAAACGGCGTTAAGCCGGCCACCTGGGCCGGCTTGACGTGAGATCGTGAGCATCCACAACTCAGTGCCGTGAACGGCCGTGAACGTCACATGGTGGGATGTTTACGTAATCGAAGTCCCAGGTCAAAGCGCCAAGGTCGCCTGGCAACCAATCCGGTGCACACCGAATTGCAGGTCCTTGCACACTTCGCACTCCCCCGGTTGACCTGATGTGACCAGATTTGACCAGATCTCGCCATCGACCGTGATCGGCTTTCCACCCATGGGCGACAACAGCCCGGTCAGACTCTGCATGAGAGATAGAACCGTCGGGCCCAGCCGCGATAGCGCCACACTCGACCGCCCGAGTCACCCGATCGCCAAGTCCCATCAAAAAATCCGCCCGATCAGGAGACAGAAGGTCTTCGCTCCGCCAGCCAAGGCAGCATCGGACAGGACCCACTCAGGCCCAACGATGCGCCAGACCCGGCAACGAAGGACCAGCCCGTGGAGCCCAAGAGCCAGCAAATTGCACGCAGCCTCCAGTCTGTCCGCGGGTATGTCAGCGGCACTCACCAGCCGTTGTCTCGCCTTCGGTTGTGGTGGCTCGGTCGGCGCCCTGCAGCCGCATAATCTCCGCCTGCACCGACTTCGGCAAGGCCACGTCGGGTCGATCTCCGGCTCCGGCAGGCCAGAAATCACTCTTGCCCAGTCGCGCCATCGTGACAAACAGCACGGTGTGCTGCGCCGCCTCGTCTCGCTGTGCAGCGACCAAGGCCTGGCAGTGCAACCGGTACTGGTCTATCGTCGCCGTACCACGATCCACAGCCTCTTCTGCCTTCTGAATCTGGTTTGACTGCCGACGGTATCGGCGTAGCCGGGCCTGCTTCAGAGCCTGATCCGGAAACTCAACCGACATCGTTCACCGCACCACCCGCCGGATCGGCTGCATCCTCCCCGGCGGCATCCTGCCCGGCGGCACCGTCCCACGGCTCGACTGCACCGTCTCCGGCGGCACCCACGGCTGTGTCGGTGTCCTCATCGCCGAACTCCTCTTCAAGAGCCGCGAGTCTCTGCTCAACGTCGAAGGCAAGATCGAGCCGGCCCGAAGTTGTGAGGATCAAGGGGATCGCCCGCAAGGCGATGCTTGGGTCTGAGTCGTTAACGAGCAGCCCGAGCCGCTTGACGCAGGCCGTACGCAACTGGTTGAACTGTGCCAGCGTCTCCTGCCGCTGCCGTGACCGCTCCTGCTTGACCTCGGCGATCACCTCCGGGTCTTTGAGGCGCCGCTGTACGGAGCTGACACTAAGGCCAGCCAACGCCGCCACCTCGTGAAGGGGTCGCCCCGCCACCACCGCGGCCACCAACACCCCACGGTTGCCTGCCTCTGTCACGTCGCCATCTCCTCTGCTTTCCGTTCGTTGTCCCGTCGCTGCTGACGTCGAGAGCCCGAGCGTTCGCACGATTAGCCGCAAGCCGCGCGGGGCGATATCTGGTCGTTCAGACGTGGTCGCCATGCCTGCCTTCCGATCGCGATCGTCAGCCGGAGCGTTCCGGCCCACCTTCTACATCGGCTCTCGACACGACCAACCTCCGTTTCACCTGCAAACAGTCGGCACTAAAACGCATCAAATTATAAGAAATATGCGTTTTATTGACGTCTGTGTGGCATTGTCGAAGTGCCCAACCGCGTGGTGGCCTGACGCCTGGAGGGCTGGCTCGCCCGGGAGCGACCGCCGTCACCGACCCCGCCTCCAGTGTTGCCAGGGGCAGCGCTCTGCCGACGCGAACGCCTGGGATCTAGGCTGCCTGAATGGGAGCGGACAACGACCACATCCACCGTGAGGAGTTCGTCCACTTGGTCGACCTCTCGCACGACCGGGTCCTGATCGCCTGGGGGGCCTTCTGGTTCCGGCGTGACGAGGCGGGCGGCCGGTGGAACATCCTCGACGACTCGGAGCTCCAGGAGGCCGTGGGACGGCATACGTCAATCGGGCACGGCGCAGAGCCCTTCGGTGAGGCTCAGGTCGAGGTGCTGGACGCCGGGGGCGAGGTCGTCGCGGGGGCGCGCACAGCAGACGAGTCCTGGCTCGTGGGTGGAGGACCTGCGCCCGACACGTCGTACGCTATCGCATCGGGTCGACGGCCGCGAGTGGGCCGCCGGCCAGCGTCGAGACTGGGTGCCCACCGCGTCGGGCGGCTACGACCTCGGGCCGGGCAGTCCTATGACCTGGGGTTCCACACCTTCCCGGCCCCGGATAGCGCGACACCGCCCGTGCGGTTCGTCGCGATGGGCGACTACGGCGTCGGGATCAAGTCGGACAGCGAGTCCAGCCGCCGCCAGCGACGCATCGCCGACGTGCTCGACGAGCTCGTGCGGAACCACGACGTCCGCTTCGTGCTGTCGTTCGGCGACAACATCTACCAGGGCGAGCAGGGGCAGGTCGACGACGAGAGCGGCGGGGAGGACGACGACTGGTACTCCAGCTTCTTCCAGCCCTACCGCTACGCGATCTCGCGGGTCCCGGTGTTTCCCGCGATCGGCAACCACGACATGACCGACACCGAGGGCAGCGACGACCGGGAGCAGATGGAGGACAACTTCCACATCCACGAACGCTTCCGCGACCAGCAGGACCGCGCGTCGGTCGAGCCGGGGCTGTTCTACCGCTTCGGTTACGGCCAGGACCTCGAGATGATCTGCATCGACACCTCCCAGGACAGCGACGACCCGGAGTACCACCGGTTCTTCCAGGTGCCCGATCACCAGCAATGGCTCGAGGACGCGTACGGTGGACGACCCGGTCTGGCGGATCCCGTTCTCCCACCACCCGCTTTTCTGCGCCGGGCCGGAGCACGGGAACGACGAGGAGATGCTCGACAGCGTGCTGCCGCTCTTCGACCGTGGCGGGGTGCGCTCGTGCTGGCGGGGCACGAGCACAACTTCCAGGTGTCGGAGGTGGACGGCCGCACGTACGTCATCTCCGGGGCAGGCGGGAAGCTCCGCGAGGAGATCCCCGAGAGGTTCGAGGACGCTCACACCACAGCCTGGGCCGCTCAGGCGCACCTGCTGCTCGTCGAAGTCGACGGGGACGAGGCGCGGCTGACCCCGGTCTCGGGCCTGATGCCCGACGGGTCGCTGCACCTGATGACCGCGCTCACGAAGGACAACCAGGTCCTGCGCCCGCCTTTCGTCGTGTCCGACTCGTAGCGTCGCTGAGATCCGGCTCATCCGCATGCCTCGACTCGACTCGACTTGACACGACCGGCACGGGGGGCGTGACGGGCCTATGACTCGGCAAGCGGAGGCACAGGGTTGGTCATCACCTGACCATCGCCGGTTCCTGGCCGTGTCGGGTTTGACTACGACGGCCGTAACACGCTCAGCGAGCAGCTCCTCGACGTCGCGATACAACAACCCGTACCGCAGATACCATCGCGCCGCCACTGAGATCACCCTCGCGAGGAAACCGGAAACCAGCAAACGCCGTGGCCGAACCCGAAGAAGTCACCGCACCAGT
The DNA here is from genome assembly GCA_963815295.1 of uncultured Actinomycetota bacterium. Classification (GTDB taxonomy): domain Bacteria; phylum Actinomycetota; class Actinomycetes; order Propionibacteriales; family Nocardioidaceae; genus JACDHG01. The sequence goes on along the minus strand of CAWFFZ010000013.1, from coordinate 4,969 downwards.
CTCCCGGCAACTGCGATCAGACAACGCAACCGTGCCCTTCACCTCACGAAGATCGGGCATGATGCTGCACTAGCCGGTTGACCCTGTCCATAGACAGGTGTTCTTCCAGAGCATCCGCGTTCAAGCCGAGTCGACCCGCTACCCAGATTCGGAAGATCAGGACTCCCCGGCAATAGGCGGAGACCAGCTCTGAGGGCACTGTTGCGTTGCCTGATCGCGAGGCTGCTCACAGGGCCGTAGTTCGACCGCGACTCGGCTCTGTCAGACGGCAAGCATCAGCTCGTCGAAGGCTGCACGAAGACGGCCTTGTGCCGGCTGGTCAGAGGCGATCTCATAGTAACCGCGTCGGATGTTCTGGACGAGAGCATGACCAGCGGCGAGGATTCGAGCGGACCGGAATCGCTTGAGACCGCGCATCGGTCGAAGCCTGGCTTTGTGGGGCCATGGTCGGCCTCGACACGTGCTGTTTGCATACTGCTGCGTGACATGAAACAGCGCCAGGGACGATCTCGTCGAGGAGCCGCGGGTAGACCGGTGCCCGGTCGGTGGTGACCTCGACCGGCGCGTCCCACAGGTGAGTCCCCCCGGCTGAAGCGCCCGCGCTGCGGTCAGGTCGCGCCTGCGTGACAGCCATATGTCGATGACCTGGCCGTGCTGGTCGATCGTCCGGTACAGGTACGTCCAGCGTCCGGCGACCTTGACGTAGGTCTCGTCGACGAACCACCGCTCACCCGGGCAGTGGCAGCGTGGCCGGGCGGCGGAGATGAACTCCGGGGTGAACCGTTGGACCCATGGGTAGACAGTGACGTGATCGACGTCCACGCCACGCTCGGCGAGCAGCTCCTCGACGTCACGGTAGGACAGGCCATACCGCAGGTACCACCGCACCGCGACCGAGATCACCTCACGAAGGGAACCGGAACCCTGCAAACGCCGAAACCGATGCGGAAGAAGTCCACACCAACGGTCTCCCGTGCACCACGGTCCTCAACGCAACAGTGCCCCTCGGCCTCTATCACCTGGCCTGGCAGGTCGACACCATCGAGGAACTCGAACAGGCCAGACTCGCCCTGACGAACCTCGACGCCTACACCGGCGAGTCCAGCCACGGTGCCACCAAGAGCATCTACGCCTGCGACCCCGACGGCAACGAGTTCGAGGTGATGTGGATGCTGCCCAAGGCCAACTGGGGCAACTTCACGAACACCGCACCGATCGACCACCTCGACCTGCCCGGAGAGGTACACCGCTGGGGCCGGCGTCCGCACCGCCGGCGAACTCGTCCCGGTGGACGCGTCGTGACCACCGAGACGTTCCCGCCGCCCGTCGTCGTGACGTAAGGCAGCACCAACCCGGCGGCTCCGCGCGTCGTCCTGCTGCCGGGCGCAACTCGAACTAGCGCGAGGTCCTCGGCCTGGCCGCGTACCTGCCGACCTGGCCGGCCTACTCGCGATGCGGGAGCCGCACCGGTCCGCGGCCAGAGGTGAGCTGGACGATCCCCCAGCGTACGAGTCCCAGGACGCTCCCGCCTACATGCAAGACCTACATGCATGAACAGCTCTTCGACGAGATCCGCACCCTGTCCGGCGTGGACGTCGGCCCCTCCCGCATCTCGGTGCCCGGCTTCTCCTTCCAGGCCAGATGAAAGTTCTCTCATCGTCCGCTCACTGCGGTGCCATGTGCGCACGGGATTCTCGGAGGCATGAGTTCGTTCCTGAAGACCCTGATTGGCCTCGCTGTCGCCCTCCCGCTGGCGGCATTCGTTGCGGGATCGCTGGTGGTGGGCTCGGAGGATTCACCGCCCCGGGAGCGGATCATCATCGAGGATCACGCGCCGGTCGGGACGGACGGTGCGAGCGAGAACCGCGGCCGCGAGCAGGGTCCCTCCCGGAAGCCGCCCGTCGATGACGACCGCGCCGACGGACCGGATGACGACACCGACGGCGATGAGCGGGATGATGACAGCAGGGCCGGCAGTTCCGGCGGCGCGGAAACTGACGATGACCTCCAAGGACGATGACTCCAGGGACGACGACACCGACGACGACACCGGCGACGATCACGACTGACACCCGCGCTCCACCGGTCGCCCGGCCCAAGCGGTCGGGCGTTTCCGTGCGCACCCGGATCACCTTGGTGATTGCGCTGCTCGTGGCGCTCGCCCTTACCGGTTCCGGGGCGATCGTGTACCTGATCGAGCACGAGCGGAACCGCGAGCATGCCATGGACGAGGTCGAGCAGGAGGTCGAGGAGTTCATCAGGTTTCAGGAGAACGGTCTCGACCCGGACACCGGTGAAAGGTTCGGCGGTGTCGTCCCCCTTCTGGAGACCTTCCTGGAGCGCAACGTCCCCAGCCCCTCCGAGGCATTCTTGGCCTGGTACGACGGCGCCGCTCTTCCGGGCCAGGCTCCCGGCGACGATGCCTATCTGGGCGACCAAGAGTTCGACAGGATCGTCGAGAATCTGACCCCCCGCAACGGCGACCGTCTGTGGGAAAGCCCAACAGACGGCGAGGTCCTCATCGCCGTGCAGTCCGTGCAGTTCGAGAACGACGCCCGGGTCGGCGCCCTGGTTGTCGTGCAGGAGCTCTCGGAGCGGGACGCACTGCTCAACGAGACGATGCGCACTTACGCCATCGTGGCTTTCCTGTCGCTGCTGTTGGTTCTGGTCCTCGCCTTGTGGCAGTCCGCGCGGCTGCTGTCCCCGCTGCGGACCATGCGCGCGACCGCCGAACGGATCGGTGTTGTCGACCTGTCACAACGGTTGCCGGTCAAAGGCAACGACGACATCACCGCTCTCACCCACACCGTCAACGGCATGCTCGACCGGCTCGAAAGGGCGTTCGCCTCCCAAAAACAGTTCCTCGACGACGCCGGCCACGAGCTTGCGGACCCCGTTGACCGTGCTCAGCGGGCACCTCGAGTACTCGACTCCGCCAACACCGAGGAGGTTGAGGCGACCCGGCAGCTATTGCTCGACGAGGTGGAACGGATGGCGCGACTCACCCGCGACCTGATCCTGCTGGCCAAGACCGACCGGCCCGACTTCCTAAGGATCGACGGCGTCGACCTGAGCGGCTCGTAGAGGACCTGGTCGCGAAAGCCCGTGGCCTCGGCGACCGGGACTGGCAGTACGACGGGGCGCCAGCCGTCATGGTCGACATGGACCAGCAGCGGATCACACAGGCCGTACTGCAGCTGGCGGACAACGCAGTGAAGCACACGCAGGAGGGCGACGAGATCGCCATCGGCGCCGACCTCGACGGCATCCACGTCAGGATCTGGGTCCGCGACACCGGCCCGGGGGTCCCACCTGCGGACCGTGACCGCATCTTCGAGCGGTTCGGCCGAAGCGTGGTCCCGAAAAACGACGAGGGCTTCGGTCTGGGGCTGTCGATCGTGCGTGCGATCGTCACCGAGCACGGCGGCACAGCGCGAGTCGAGGACGCCCCATCTGGTGGTGCGCAGTTCGTGCTCAGCCTTCCCATCCTCCAGTCAGGCCACGAGGGGGATCCCGCCGTGGCCCGCATCCTGATCGTCGAGGACGAGGCCAAGATCGCGTCGTTCGTCTCCAAGGGCCTTGGCGCCGAGGGTCACCAGACCACCGTCTGCGGCGACGGCCGCGAAGGTCTCGACCACGCCCTCAGCGGCGGGTTCGACCTGATGGTTCTCGACATCGGCCTGCCCAGCCTGGACGGGTACGCCGTCCTCGACCAGCTCCGCTCCCAAGGCTCCCGAATGCCCGTGATCGTGCTGACCGCCCGCGACTCGGTGGCCGACACCGTCACAGCACTTGAGGGCGGCGCCGACGACTACATGCCCAAGCCGTTCCGGTTCGCTGAGCTCCTCGCCCGGGTCCGGCTACGCCTTCGCCAGGTACGCGCCACCGAGAGCGGGGGCGGCGCCCTCGAGGCTGTCGAGTCCGGCGGGATCCGCCTCGACCTCCGCACCCGCAGGGCCACCGTCGGCGGCAACGAGGTCGACCTCTCCGCCGGGAGTTCGCGCTGACCGAGATCCTCATGCGCAACGCCGGGCAGGTCCTATCCGCGAGCAGCTGCTCGACCACGCCTGGGGCTTCGACTTCGACCCCGGCTCCAACATCATCGAAGTCTACATCGGCTACCTGCGGAAGAAATTCGGGGCGGAGACGATCGCTACCGTGCGTGGCATGGGCTACCGGTTCAACAGCTGACGAGAAACGTGAGGACATCCCGCAAGGGAGTGGCGAGTACACGCCCATCACTGCGCCACACCCAGCGCCAGCGTCAACTTAGGTTTCGTCCGCAACATCCGGCACGAACTCGCACCGGGAAACGATCATCTACCAGACCAGGAGTCAGGTCACATTCCCCGGCATTGGTCTTCCTTGTTGCCCTGCACCCGGTTGTTGTCGCCGGTCGGTGCGGGCCTGTTGCTCTTGCACTGCAGGTTGCCGTCGATCACGTTGCGGGCGATGCGGTAGCCGTGGGTGTTGGAGAACGCCTGCAGGTCGCCTTCGATGACGTTTCGCACGGCGGATTGGTAGCGGTTGTTCTGCTTCGACTGGAACTGACCGCCTACGAAGGTGTTGCGCACTTCGCTGCCGCCGCCGGAGAACAACTGGATGTCGCCATTCACGCGTGACCTGACCGTGTCACCGTTGACGGTGCGGGGCACCCAGAGCACATAACGGTGGTTGTCGGCCTGGATGCTGCCGCCAACACGGGCGCCCACCGCGTTGAGGCGGGCGTTCGCCCTGACGTGGACGTTGCCATCGACGCAGTTGCTGACAAGCGTGCATGTCGCACCTTGGGGCACGATCACATTGCCGTCGATGGACCGTGCGCCGATCGTGCCGGTGCAGCGGGTGTCGTCGGCAAAGGCCGACGGGGTGGCGACGAATACGGACGCCACCGTCGCAGCGGCTGCCGCGACCAGGGAGCCTGTAACGAAGGGCCGATTCATGAGATGTCCTTTGTGGGCGGGGGACG
>CAWFFZ010000012.1:0-29612 GCA_963815295.1 uncultured Actinomycetota bacterium | reverse complement strand
TGGCCGGGTGTCCGAAGGGCACCCGGCCTTTTCACGTGGGCGAGGATCCCTAGGGTGAGGACTAGGCGAGCCCCGACTCACTCGTCCGGGAGGAATCTGTGACCAGTCAGCAGCCGTCCCTTAAGGTCAGCGGCCATGGCCAGATCAATGATGTCGATGCGCTCGAACATCTCGTTGCGAAGTTGCAGTCTGTCAATCGACAAGACCTAGCCGCGATGGATGCGTGGTGGCGTGCCAACAACTACCTCACCGTTGGCCAGATCTACCTTCAGGCGAACCCGCTGCTGCAGCGACAGCTTGACCCCTCCGACATCAAGCCGCGGCTGCTGGGTCATTGGGGAACGAGTCCTGGCCTCTCCTTCATCTACACGCATGCGTCGCGCATCATCAGGCACACCCGGCAGAACATGCTTTACCTCGCTGGGCCCGGACATGGAGGGCCGGCGCTCGTCGCCGCCGGCTACCTGGAGGGGACCTACTCGGAGGTCTACCCCGAGATCGCTCAGGAGGAGCCCGGGCTAGAACGGCTGATCCGCCAGTTTTCCACCCCAGGCGGAATCCCGAGCCATGTTGCTGTCACGACCCCGGGGTCGATCCATGAGGGCGGCGAGTTGGGATACGTCCTCGTCCACGCCTTCGGAGCCGTCATGGATAACCCGGACCTCATTGCTCTCGCCGTGGTGGGCGACGGCGAAGCCGAAACAGGGCCCCTGGAGGGCTCGTGGAAAGGAATCTCGTTCCTGAACCCTGCGCGTGACGGTGCAGTCTTGCCGATACTGCACTTGAACGGTGCGAAGATCTCTGGTCCGACCGTGCTCGCCCGGAAGAACCCCTCAGAGGTCCGAAGCTTGTTCGCTGGCCACGGATACGACGTCCTCGAAGTCGAGGGTGATGATCTCCCTGGGATGCATCACCGAATGGGTGAAGCGATGGCACGCGCATGGGGGACCATCCGCCGCATCCAGATCGAAGCGCGAGGCGGGCGATGGGACGGGGTGCGACCGAGGTGGCCGGCCATCATCCTCCGCACACCCAAGGGATGGACCGGCCCCGGCCAGGTGGACGGGGTACAGGTCGGGGGAACCTTCCGCGCCCATCAGGTTCCGTTGTCCGGCGTCCGTGACAATCCCGAGCACCTTTCCCTACTTGAGTCGTGGATGCGGGGATATCGGCCGGAGGAGCTGTTCGACGAGCTTGGACGGCCCAGTGAGCTCATTCGCAAAGCAAACCCCGAGGGTGATCTGCGGATGAGCGCCACCCCACACGCCAATGCCGGAGCGGTCGCAGCGGAGCTGGATATCCCCGACGTGCGTGGTTACGCCGTTGACGTACACCAACCGGCCAGCTTGCGTATTGAGTCGACGCGTTCGCTTGGCGCACTTGTGCGCGACATCTACCGCCGCAATCCTGATCGGTTTCGGCTGTTCTGCCCCGACGAGACCAACAGCAACCGGCTCGGTGCCGTCTTCGAGGCATCAGACCGGGCTTTCGCGGAGACGGTGGCTCTGGATGACGTCGCAGTCTCGCACGAGGGGCGGGTCATGGAAGTGCTGAGCGAGCACAACTGCCACGGTTGGTTGGAGGGCTACACCCTCACCGGTCGGCACGGACTGTTCGCGAGCTACGAGGCCTTCGCGATGGTGAGTGCATCTCAGACCATCCAGCACAGCAAGTGGCTCGAAGAGGCCGCCCAGTTGCCGTGGCGCGCGAAAGTCCCGAGTCTCAACATCCTTCTTACCTCCACCGCATGGCGCAACGACCACAATGGCTTCTCCCACCAAGGCCCCGGGCTGATCCAGAACATCATCACCCAGCGTGGGACTGTCTCGCGTGTCTATCTGCCGCCGGACGCTAACTGTCTGCTCTCGGTGGCCGACCACGTCCTGCGGTCACGGTCCTATGTGAACCTGATCGTCATCGACAAACAGTCTCAGCTCCAATGGCTGTCCTTCGACGCAGCGATGGAGCACTGCGCGCGGGGCGCGGGTGTTTGGGACTGGGCTGGCAACGACGACGGTCGCGCCGATCCCGACATTATCCTTGGCTGCGCAGGAGACGTCGTCACCATGGAGACCGTCGCGGCAGCCCAGATCCTCCGCGAACGACTACCGCAACTGCGCATCCGTGTGGTCAATGTTGTCGACCTGATGGCCTTGTCCCGGCCACGAGACCATCCCCATGGAATGAGCTCCACGTTCTTTCGAGAACTCTTTGGCGACGAAGTCGATGTGGTGTTTGCCTTCCACGGCTTCCCTGGCGCGATCCACCAGCTCGTCCATGGACGGCCGAAGGCCGATCGGTTCCATGTGCGGGGTTTCATCGAGCAGGGAACAACGACGACCCCCTTCGACATGGTCGTGCGCAACGAGACCTCTCGCTACCACCTCGTGATGGACGCCATCAACAACGCACGTCGCACCCCGCCGGGCGCTTCGCAGCTGCAGGACTGGTGCCGGGCGAAGTTGGCCGAGCACGAGGCTTACGTTGTTCAACACTTCGACGACATGCCCGAGATTCGAGATTGGACGCTTGGGGACTGGGCAGAGGAAGGCTAGTGGGCGATGAATCTACGACGTGTGCGTGTCGAGTAACTGCATCGTCTGACGAGCGATCTCGAGTTCCTCGTCGGTCGGGATGACGAGCAGGGCAGGGCTTCCTGCGCCGTCGTCGATACGGACGATGTTGGTCGGCCTTACCGTCGCTGCGTTGCGGCGCTCGTCCAGACGCAGGCCCACGTGTTGGAGGGGACTGAGCACTTCGCGCCGAACATCGGGGTCGCGCTCGCCTACTCCCGCCGTGAACACCACGGCGGCCAGGTCGGGAAGCTGTGTCAGGAATGCCCCGATGTACTTGCGGATGCGATGGGTGTAGATCGACAGCGCGAGCACAGCACGCTCATCACCGGTATCGGCGCGCTCGCGCACGGTCCGCATGTCTGAGTCGCCGCAAAGGCCGAGCATGCCGCTCCGGTGCGTCAATAACTTCAGAACTTCGTAGCCGGTCATATCAGCGGCATCCATGAGGTGAGTCACGACTGCCGGATCGATGTCACCACTGCGGGTCCCCATGACCAGACCCTCCAGCGGTGTCATGCCCATGGAAGTGTCGATGCTCTTGCCATCACGAACGGCAGTCACCGACGCTCCATTGCCGAGATGACAGATGATCAGCTGGATCTCGTCGATGGGTATAGCCAGGTGCCCTGCCGCAGCGCGCGCGACATAAGCGCAGCTCGTCCCCTGAAAGCCCCATCGACGTATTTGATTGGCGGTTGCGAGATCAGTAGGGATCGCATAAGTCGCAGCCTGAGGCGGGATGGTGGCGTGGAACGCCGTGTCGAAGACGGCGACTTGTGGGATGCCCGGATACGCCGCGCGCGCGGACCTGATTCCATCGAGGTTTGCTGGGTTGTGCAGGGGTGCAAGAGGCGACAGCCGATCGATCTCGGACTCCACCCGCTCGTCGACGACCACAGCCGACTTGAAGGAGTCGGCGCCGTGGACGACGCGGTGTCCCACCGCCACAAGTGTCGCGTTTCCGTCGACTGTTCGGCTCAGGGCATCGTGCATCGCGAGAAGCGCTGCACTCTGGTCAGGAACGTCGGCACCGAAGGTGCTTGTCGACCCATCCGGGGACATGTGCCTCACGTGAGCATCAGATTCACCGATCCGATCGACGATCCCCGATGACCGCCGGTCGGCCGAGGTGAGGAGGTGTCCGGCGACCGCGAACTCCGCATACTTCAACGAGGAAGAGCCGCTGTTGATGACGAGCAGTCGACCCGGGGTCTGTCCGTCCATCGTTGACCGTCCTCCGATGCGTCCATTGCTGTCTCAGGGTGCCACCGTAGTCAGTCGTTGCTCGTCTCGAGGAACTGCGGCTTCAGTGACAAGGACCTGACTGGTTGGGACGAAAGGCCCTGTGCCTCTTTCCTTCGATATCGGAGCCTCGGGGTAGGAGCAGATCAATGCTGCACGGTACGAAAGGAGCACCTGATGACTGCCCTCCTCGTCGTCGAATCGATGTTCGGCAACACACGTACGATCGGTGACTGCATCGCCCACGGTCTCCGGGAGCACATCCCGGTCGACGTGGTTGATGCTGCGTCAGCTCCGATCGCCTTGCCTGCTGGCACGACAGTTTTGATCGTCGGCGGTCCGACGCATGCATTCAGCATGAGTCGGCCGAGCACGCGTCAAGACGCAGTGAAGCGCGGTGCCACCCAGACACCTGACAGGGGTCTCCGCGAGTGGCTGGCGGACATCAAGAACATCCATCCGAAAGGTCCGGCAGCGGCGTTCGACACCCGCGTCAGCCGTCCACTCGTGCCTGGCTCTGCCGCCCGGAGGGCATCCCGTCAGCTCCGTCGTCTCGGCTTCCGCATCCTCATACGGCCCGAGTCGTTCTATGTCCAAGACATCGCAGGACCACTCAAGCCTGGCGAGCAAGAGCGTGCTCGCGAATGGGGCGTCCGGCTCGGTCACGAGCTCGACGGCCGTGGCCACCTTGCTGAGTCCGTCTAACAGATCACCGCCTACCGCCTTCGAGCCCGCTGACGATTAGGGACCTTCGTCCTGCTGACGAGGGTCTTCCGAGGCTGACCTGGCGAGGTACGTCGACCAGAGGATGGACACGTGATGACAGATCTCAACGAAGGTCACGTGTCGCCCGACCGGGCAGAGAGAGATCTCGGCCTGTCAACCTCCGAGGCGGTTCGTTTGCTTGCTGTCCATGGACCGAACGAGCTTCCCCGAGCAGCCAGGCGCTCTGTCGCATCGCGGGTGCTCAATCAGTTGCGAGACCCGATGATCCTGCTGCTTCTCGGTGCATGCGTGGTGACTGTGCTTCTCGGTGATGGCGTCGACACCGTCGTGATTGCGGCAGTGATCGTCCTGAACTCAGGTATTGGCGTCATCCAGGAAGTCCGTGCTGAACGCGCATTGGCTGCCTTGGACGACTTGGCTGCACCAACGGCGAAGGTCATGAGAGACCACACGCTGGTCGTGTTGCCGGCGACCGAGATCACGCCTGGCGACGTGGTCCACGTCGACGCCGGTGACATTGTGCCGGCTGACGCCTTGCTGCTGGAGAGCTATCGGCTGCAAATCGATGAATCCGCCATGACTGGAGAGTCTGTTCCAGTCGAACCTGGTAATGGTGAAGAGATCAAATCCGGGACCGTTGTCACGCGCGGTCGCGCCGTGGCACTTGTGACTCGCACGGGTGCGTCGAGCAGCCTGGGCCAGATCGCCGAACTGGTGGCGTCAGCGCCGGCAAGGCCAACGCCGCTGCAGCGACGCCTTTCGAGGTTGTCGCGCACCCTTGCAGGTGCGGCGGCGGTAGCGGCCGCTCTGGTCTTCATGCTGGGCATTCTGCAGGGGCGAAGCCCCTCTGAGATGCTCGTCGTTGCTGTGAGCTTGGCCGTCGCAGCGGTCCCGGAGTCTCTGCCTGCGGTTGTGTCCGTGTCGCTCGCCCTCGGGGCATATCGGATGGCACAGCGGGCGGCCATCGTACGAGGCCTTCCAGCTGTCGAGACGCTCGGATCAGTCTCGGTGATCGCTTCGGACAAGACGGGAACGCTCACCGAGGGGCGGATGGTCGCTCGCGAAATCTGGACGCCGCACAGCTGTTACACAGTTGCCGGATCGGGCTACGCGCCGACGGGCGCCATCGTGCAGGTCCGTGCCGCTGAGGAGGTCGAGGACCCGTTGCTGGCGGACCTGCTGCTCGCAGGTGTGCTCTGCAACGATGCACAGCTTCTCGAACCTCAAGGCGAGGTGCCATGGATGGTCACCGGGGACCCCATGGAGGGGGCTTTGGTCGCGCTGGGACACCGCGGCGGCCTGGATCCGGACTTGCTTCGCACGACATGGCCGCGCACCGCTGAGGAGCCGTTCGACAATGAACGACGCCTCATGACAACGCGGCATGCTGCGCCGTACGGCGGAATTCTCATGGTCACCAAGGGGGCGCCCGAGAGTGTCCTTCGTCTGATCAGTGATCCAGTTGTCACGACGGAGGTGACCCAGGCGGCGGCGCGGTTGGCCAGAGCCGGCTATCGGGTGATCGCGATTGCAGACTGCGTGCGTGCGGCCCCCACCGACGGAGAGAACTATCGGTTCCTTGGATTAGTGGCGATTTCTGATCCTGCCCGGGAAACAGCCAAGAACGTGGTTCGGGAGTGCCGAGAAGCCGGAGTGCGTGTGGTGATGGTGACTGGGGATCACGCGGACACCGCGCGAGCGGTCGCCACGAGCGTTGGGATCACCGACGCAGCGCCAGGGCTAATCCAGGGCGAAGCAGTCAGCCGAGAGACGTTGTCAGGTGGGCTTGACGAAATCGGCGTCTACGCGCGGACGCGACCCGACCAAAAGGTAGACATCGTCCAAGCGCTCCAGCGGGATGGCCAGGTCGTGGCGGTAACCGGCGATGGTGTGAACGATGCGCCAGCGCTCCGTGCCGCCGACATCGGGGTTGCCATGGGCCGAGGCGGCACTGAAGTAGCCCGGCAAGCTGCGGACCTTGTCCTTGCCGACGACGACTTGCGGACCGTCGTGCGAGCGATCGAGGAAGGTCGTCGAATCCTTGCGAACATCCGTGCCTTCCTGCGGTACGCGCTCGCTGGTGGACTGGCTGAGGTCATCGTCATGGTGGCCGCGCCGTTTCTCGGGATGCCTATTCCCTTGGTGCCGGCCCAGATTCTGTGGATCAACCTGCTCACACATGGATTGCCGGGCGTTGCATTCGGTACTGAGCCTCTTGACCCGGCTGTAATGCGGAAACCGTCGCGCTCGCCAGACGAGTCCGTCCTGGGGCAGGGCCTGCGTGTACAGATCCTTCTGACCGGCCTTCTCATAGCGATCGTCACCCTCGTTGCAGGAGCATTCGCAGATGTAAACGGCGCCCATGTTCAGAGCTACGTCTTCGTAGTGCTTGGCCTCGCTCAACTGGGAGTCGCGCTAGCGCTGCGGGCACCCGTTGCGCATAGGAGGTTGTCTGGCCGGATGCTTGAACTGGCCGTCCTCGTCGCTGCAGGGCTGCAGCTGGCCGCGCTTTACGCACCACCGCTGCAGTCGCTCCTGCAAACGGAGGGCATGGCCGGATCTCAGCTTGCCCTGCTTCTTGGGTTGGCTGCGGTGCCTGGAGTCGTGGTTCGACTGGCTCGCCAAAATGGGAGGATCAAACAGGCGCCGCCCGTACCTCCGGTGGAAGGGATCAGCCCATGAACGCGGAGCTGCCAGTTCCGGCCAAGCCAGTCTTGTTGGCCGTAGACGGGTCGTTGAGCTGCCAGAGTGCTGTGAGCTGGGCTGCGGACGAGGCTGCGCGCGCACGCACATCCCTTGTCGTCGTCACGGCAGTGAAACCGGACGGCTGGTGGCACCCACACTCCCGTCACTCGGAGGAAGGCCGGGTCGACACGAGTGACGGACGAGCGGCGAGGGTTGTGAACACAACCCTGTCCCAGCTTGCCGACTCACATCCACGGTTGACGGTCACTGGCCGGGTTATCCCAGGTGACGTCAGCGACGGCATCGTGAGGTCGGCTCACGACGCCGCCCTTGTCGTCGTGGGGAAGCGTGGTCTCCACGCCTTTACCCGCATCATCGTAGGCTCGACCTCGCTAGCCGTCGCAGGTCTCTCGCCTGTCCCCGTCGTGATCGTTCCAGACGAATGGGAACAGCGACTACACACTGCTCGCTCCGTGCTCGTCGGCGTCGACCTCCAGCACGATGACGAGGGGGTCCTTTCTTTTGCGTTTCAACGAGCGCGCGAACTGTCTGTCCCGCTCGTAGCCCTGCACGCCTGGGAGATCGACCCAGAGACCGAGCTGACTGAGCGCAAGAGGGAGGACGCCGCTTCACGGGCGGAAGCCCTGCTCATGGGCGTTTTCGAGCGCTACGAGTCGCAGTTCCCAGAGGTCGAAGTCGTCGTTGTACAACGCCATGCCCACGCTGCGTTGGCGCTCCTTACTGCTGCCGAACAGTCGCAGTTGGTCGTGCTCGGGCGACATGAAGGCAGTCCAGACCTTGCTGGATTTGCCTTTAGCTCGGTGACTCGTGCGGTTCTCCACTATGCCGAGTGCCCAGTGGTGGTTGTGCCCCAGGATCAGCCCGCTGGGTAACGGCCAACGTTGGGCGGGATGAAGGTTATGCATTCGGCACTCGTCATTCGACCGGCATTCGTCGATCTGGACGGACATCAAGCCGGTGACTCCTTTGCCGGTTCCGTGACACTGACTATCTCTTCGTGGCGTGACCTCTCGGTAACAGTCGGGGGCACGATGACCACCGGGCAAGCCGCCATCCGGGCACACAAGTCCGCAACGGATCCCAGCGCGCTGTGCCTGAGGCCACCGACCCCGTGGCTCCCCATGACGAGCAAGGCACTGTGAGTGGACTCGCGCACGAGGACATCGGCAGGTTCACCCTCGACGACGTGCCACGAAATTGCAGGAAGCATCGAACGATCCTGGATGACAGCCAAGGTGTCTTGGACGGCGCGCTCTGCGGCCTGCCGTGCGACACCCGTGGTCGTCGTGTCGTCACCTCGGTACGCCGAAACGAGTTCGATGGCACACCCTCGCAGCCGAGCCTCATCAACTGCCCAATCCAAAGCTCGGCGACTGCCAGCTGAGCCATCAGTCGCGACGTGAATGATCATCTGATTCATCCTGACTCCTTGACCGTGATCCAACAGATTGCGTGTCCACTCTGAACGTCTGCCAGGCATGCGCATAGAGCACGTGGCCCTGAGCACTAGGGGCCTTTGTCCTCTCCTTGTTAGACGCAGCGGACTCAGGCAGCGCGTGATTGCGCGGCGTTACCGGTGACCTCCGACTGGCTGTATGGGACCTCTGGCCCTGCCGAGTGATGTTCAACAGTAGTGGTCTAGAGCTCAGGAGGAGTAACACCCAGAGCCCGAGGAGGACGACCGTGTATCGGACCAACACGACTCAACCGGCGGCGTTGCTGGTCGCCGAGCACGTCAAGAAGATTTATAGGACGGGTGACCTGAGCGTCGCCGCGCTGGTGGACCTGGATCTGAGGGTCGAGCCCGGAGAGTTGGTCGCGATCATGGGACCGTCGGGATCCGGCAAGACCACCTTGCTTAACTGCCTTTCCGGGCTTGATGACATCGACGACGGGCGCGTGCTCGTCGAAGGTCGGGACCTGTTCGCAATGAGTGATGCGGACCGCACCGAGCATCGAGCGAGGTCCATGGGCTTCGTATTCCAGTCGTTCAATCTGATCCCAGTCTTTACCGCACTGGAGAACGTGGAGCTGCCACTGTTGCTGGTTGGCTCGGCGCCCAAGGCTGCCCGATTGGCAGCCCGGGAGATGCTGGCACGAGTGGGGCTCGACCACCGAGCCGACCACCTGCCCAACCAGATGTCTGGCGGTGAACAGCAACGCGTCACGATCGCGCGGGCTCTGGTAGCCAAACCTGCGATCGTCTGGGCAGACGAGCCAACCGGAAACCTCGACAGCGTGATGGCCGGGCAGATCATGGAGCTGCTGCTCCAGCTGAACAAAGACAACGGGCAGACCATCGTCCTCGTCACGCACGACGACTCAATCGGCCGCTCAGCCGGCCGGCTCGTCGTGATGCGGGACGGACGACTGCTGAGTGATCAGCGGAGATCCGACCCGACGCCACCACACTCGCCAGACGTGCTGACACCAACAGGGTGATCCCATGTACGCCTCCGCTCAGATCCCGTTGATCGTCGCAACTGGCATTGCCCTGGGCGCGGTGACATTCCTCGTCGTGCGCCGCCCAGTGTTGCGCCGGCTGGCGCTGCGGCAAATCGCCCGACGTCCGACCGAGGCGGCATTGGTCGTGATCGGCTCCCTGCTAGGCACGACGCTCATCGTGGCCAGCATGGCGGTCGGCGACTCATTGGACCGCTCCATGCGGCAGACGGCCTACGACGTGCTGGGTCCGATTGACGAGACAGTGCGCTCGTCATCGCTCTCGGTGGGAGACGCGGCAGCGAGTCGACTGCATCGACTCGCTGATGACCAGCGCATCGACGGTCTGCTCACCGTCCGTGGTGACCAGGCTGCCGCGGTCAGTGACGGCAATGGGGTCCGCCTGACCGAGCCGCGTGCCTTGGTATGGGAGCTCGACTTTGACGAAGCAGCCAGTTTCGGCTCTCCCGATCCATCCGGTCTGGCGGTGGATGACCCTGGCCCCGGTCGCGTCGTCGTCAACGAAAACTTGGCCGAGGTTCTCGATGCGTCCACCGGGGACGTCGTCACGTTCCAGCTATACGGCCGAGCCGAGCGGTACACGGTGGCTGACGTCGTGCCCGCTGAAGGACTCGCCGGTATGGGGCTCGGCGCTGCGGTCAATCGAAACGCCTTCTTCTCGCCAGGCACGCTTGCCTCGGCTGCTCGGTCGGTCGGTCGCGACCCGACTACGACGACCCTGGTGTCCAACAGGGGCGGGGTCGAGGAAGGCGAGCAGCTGACCAAGGAGGTGACTGCTGCACTGCGCCAGCACCTTGGGCGGCTTGCCGACAGCGGCGCTGTCGTAGGGACGCCGAAGCAGGAGGTTCTTGAAGGTCGCGCGGGAGACCGGCGAGCTGCTTGGTTCGCTGTTCCTCTTCATCGCCAGTTTCAGCATCATCGCCGGTGTCCTGCTCTTGGTAAACATCTTTGTCATGCTTGCCGACGAGCGTCGGGGACAGCTCGGCATGCTGCGCGCGATCGGAATGCGCCGGCGGCGTGTCACAGCGGAGTTCGCGATCGAAGGCAGTATCTATGGCATGGCTGCGGCCATACTTCGGGGCGCTGTTGGGGCTGGCGGTCGGCCGGGTGGTCGTGATCTTCGCAGTCAACATCCTGAACGGCTTCAGCCGTGACAACAACCGCTTGGCGATTGTCTTCGACGTACGAACTGCCAGTCTGGTCAACGGTATCTGCGCCGGGTTCTTGATCGCCTTCCTAGCCGTCGTTCTCACCAGCGCGCGCATCGCCCGGACCAATATCATCGCGGCCATTCGCGACCTCGAGCCGTCGCCACGACCTCGTCAGCAGCGTCGCCTAACCGCGGCCTCCGCTGTCGTCACCCTCATATTTGTGGCAGCAGCGTGGCCGGCAATCACTATCGCTTCACGCCAGGGCGCAGGTACCTACCTGTGGCCAGCCCTCGCCATCGTTGCTGCGGCGCCGGTGGTGCGGCTCGTTGTTCCGCCTAAGGCGGCCACGACCGCCATCGCTCTTGCCGTATTGGGATGGGGCCTTGTGGCGCACATTTTCTGCCCGCACATTTACGACGACGCGGCCACCACGACCTACGTCGTACTGGGGACCATGCTGTCCTTCGCATCAGTGGTCCTCCTCACTGAGCACCAGTCGCTGCTGCTTCGCCCGTTGCGGCCGTGGATTCAACGACCCACGCAGAGCGGGCTGGCGTTGCGACTTGCGGTGGCATACCCGACGGCGCGCCGGTTCAGGACCGGTGCCACTCTTCGCGATGTACTGCCTCATCGTGCTCGTGATTGTGCTGCTCACCCAGATCTCCGCGATCATCAGAGCCGGCGTGGACCAGGCCGTCGACGATGCGTCAGCCGGTTGGGCCGTCCGGCTCGACTACAACCCGAACACGCCAATCCGGCATGCTCAGGCGGCCCTGACCCGTGGCCCGCTGGCGGGCCAAGTGGACGAAGTTGCGCCGCTGGTGACAGCGTCGGCGTACGGGAGCGATCCCCTCGAGCGCACCGACGATCCTCTCAACGTGCTCGCCATCGGCCTGCCCAAGCAGATGAGCGGCGCAGGGCCAGCACTCAGCGACCGCCTCGAGTCGCTGCCGAACGATGCCGCTGCCTGGGACCTCGTCCGACACGATGTTCGGTATGTCCTCGTAGACGCACTCTACGGGGCACAAGGTGGGCCGCAGGGTAAACAGATAGACCCCGGCGACACCCTGACCCTGAACAACCCACGTACCGGAGCACCCACTGACTTCACCATCGCCGGAGTACTGACCGATGGAACCGCCTTCTACGGGATCGGCAGCGGAGAGTTCCTCTTCCCGGTGCTGATGGGCCGCGAGGCAGCACGGGACACATTCGGCGGCGACGCACGGCCATCGAGCGTCCTGCTCCGGACTGCGCCAGGTGTCGACGCGACCGCGATCGTTCAACAGCTGCAGGTGGATTACCTCGCCAACGGCGCCGTCGCCACCGACATTCGCCAGTTCGTGCGTGACATCTATGCCGCGAACACTCAGTTCTTCAAGCTGATGCAGGGCTACCTCGGTCTTGGACTCCTGGTGGGGATCACGGGCCTCGGCGTAGTAATGGTGCGCGCGGTCCGGGAACGTAGGCGGACGATCGGCGTCCTACGCGCTCTGGGCTTCCGCGCCCGGACAGTTCGACGGGCCTTCTTGGCCGAGAGCACCTTCATAGCGCTTGAAGGGGTGCTCGTCGGAACTGTCCTGGGAGTGCTAACAACGTGGCTGCTCTACCAGAACAGTCCAGCATTCGGCTCAACCGACGTGCCCTTCCCGATCGCATGGGAGCAGATCGGCTTGACCGTGGGCGCAACGCTCATAGCGTCGCTCGCGGCCACAGTGCTGCCTGCACGCAGAGCAGCCGCAATCAAGCCAGCGCTCGCTGTCCGGGTCGCGGACTAGTCAAGTGTTCAGTCAGCGGCACCTGGCCGGGCACTGCGAAGCAAGTAGTAGGTGTCGGCCACAACGATTGAGCGTCTCGAGGGCCTGGTCGGTCTTTACGTACCCGTTCGCACCCTGACAATGGGGCCCTTCCGTCGACGATTCTTGTGATCCCTCGGCACCTCGCTCGGGACCAAAGTCCTATGTACGCGCGGGTCGGACGACTGAGATGTCTGGGCTTTTGACTCCGGTGCCCACGCTCGCGCAGGTCAAGGCTGTTGAACAACAAGAAGGCGTTTACCAGCAACCAGGAGTGAGAACGATGGCCGCCAGCATTGCCTTCGAAGATGAGTCCGGCACAAGCACGCCGTTCAGGGAGACGACGCACGAACCTCGTCGACACAACGGCGACTGGGCAGGCAACTTCTCGAGCGGCCATCGCGATGTCGTTGTAGACCCAGTGCGTTTGGCGAACGATCTTCGCCACTATGCGCCCTCCGTTGCAGTCCAACGGTAGGCGGTGGAACGCCCTTTGCCCGTCTGGCCAGCTGCTCCCGAAATTGGAGGAGAAATCACATGCCGAACGCTCTGGTGCACCGCCCTGACGTGGCGAGTGTCCTGCTCTACTGGCTCCCGCTCGGCGCCGGGGGTCGCTCGGTGCGTTGGAATGGACGCGTCTTCGAGGCCCTGGCTGCGCGACATGAACATCGATCCACGTGCGACCTCTACCATTCAGCGCTTGAGGTACAAATCGGTGCTGATCGCTTTGCCATAGAGATGGGCCCTGCTTGGGGCCGCCAGTCGGCCGACCGCGGGGTCGTGCAGGAAGGCCCAGTTGGATCTCAATGGCTTGGTCGCTCCGTGCTCTTCCGGTACGAGGTTCGACGCTGGCACGAGGGGGTCATACCGGACGTAGCCGAGGCGGTCGCTAGCCCACAGCGACTGGGTCATGACGGTGCGCGGGCGCTTCAATTGCTGGAGCTCGTACCGCAGGTTCCAGCTTTGACGTGGGGACGGGACGAGTTGAGTACCGGTGAAATGTGGAACTCGAACTCGCTCACTTCCTGGCTGCTCGCCCGCAGCGGTCATGACGTGGGCGGGATAGAACCACCTCCGCATGGCCGAGCCCCCGCTTGGCAGGCCGGTCTGATTGTCGCCGCACGTCAACAGACCCAGGCCATTGACTCGTAAGGCGCACGAATCATTCTTCCGGGCGGTCGGCGTGACGTTTCGGTTGAGCGTCGTCGCGCTTCAAGACTCGTTAGTCGTGGTGACTCTCGGTCGCCTCAGGGGGCGTCCCCGCATCCCGAAGGCGCGGGCATGTCGTCACGCGCCGGCTACTGGCGCGCCATCGCGACACGTAGCCGCTCCTCCGGCGTGATCAGGTGGTCGGTGTCTTCTGCGTCCTCGCCGAGGTCGATCTGCACCCAGTTGACTGTGCCTGTGAAGACGCTGCTCTGGCCGTCGTAGTCATCGCTGACTGGGGACGCGCTGTCGCGGCCGACGTCAGCCGTCTCGTCCGCGGAGAAGACCATCGGCACGGTTGCCTCGACCCGTCCCGTGCCGACTTTTCGCCGTCGAGGTAGAGCGTGACGGTGCCGCCCTTGGCGAGGCCTCCGCCGTCGTAGGCGAACTCCATCCGGACCTGGTGCGTCCCGGGCGGGATTGAGTTTGTGCCCTCGGTGATGAACCGTTGTAGGCCGAGAAGGTTGTAGCAGTACTTCGGACGCCCCTCCTTGCGTGTAGAGGCTCCAGCCGGCGAAGGCGCCGCCTTGGGCGAGGATGACTCCTTCGGCGCCCGCCTCGGGCACCAGGATCTCCGCCGTGACCGCGTGGGATCTGTTCTTGATGTTGAGGAGGCTGTTCTCGCTGAGGCGGCCCATGCCGCCGAAGAGGAGCTGCGAGTTTCCCTTTACGAGCATGGGACGGCCCGCGACCGCGGGATTGAAGCGTTCGATGCGCCGGTCGTCGAGTGGAAGCACGTTGTACTTGCGGGCCTCCTCGAGCCAGAGCTGCTGCAGCTCGGCCAGCTTCTCCGGCTTCTCGGCTGCGAGATCGTGGGCCTGGCTCCAGTCGGTGCTGGTGTCGTAGAGCTCCCACACGTCCTCTTCGAACGCCGGCAGTTCCTCGATCACCCACGGCGTCGAGTGGCGCGTGACCGCGCTCCAGCCCTGATGGTAGATGCCGCGGTTGCAGAACATCTCGAAGTATTGCGTCTCGCGCCGGTCGGCCTCGTCTGGGCCGTCGAACGAGTACGCCATGCTCACACCCTCGCACCGGATGCTGGTCGACTCCAGCCACGGTGATCGGGTGCGGGAGCCTGGCGGCCTCGAGCACGGTGGGGGCGACGTCAATCACATGGTGGAAGTGCGAACGAACCTCGCCGCGCGCGACGATGCCGCGAGGCCAGTGGACGATCGTGCCGTTGCGGGTGCCGCCCCAGTGGGAAGCGACCTGCTTGGTCCATTGGTAGGGCGTGTCCATGGCGTGTGCCCAGCCGACTGCGTAGTGGTTGTAGGCGGTCGGGGTGCCGAACTCGTCGATGCGCGAAGCCATAAATTCGGGT
Organism: uncultured Actinomycetota bacterium; assembly: GCA_963815295.1. Taxonomy (GTDB): domain Bacteria; phylum Actinomycetota; class Actinomycetes; order Propionibacteriales; family Nocardioidaceae; genus JACDHG01. Next base: position 14,425 of record CAWFFZ010000012.1, on the reverse strand, counting down.
GTCTCGAGCCCGGCGGCGCCGTTGAAATGAACGTCTCGTTGAAGGAGCCGTTGACTGTGCCCTCGGCCGAGGCGCCGTTGTCGCCGATGATGTAGTAGATCGAGCGTGTCGTCGAGCACGTCGAGGTCATCGAGTGCGTCCACGAGCCGCCCGACGTGGTGGTCGGTGTGCTCGAGGAAGCCGGCGTAGACCTCCATCTGCCGGGCGAGAATCGGCTTGAGGTCGTCGGGCATGTCATCCCAGGCGGGGATCTCCGCGTGTCGCGCGGTCAATTCCGTGTTCGTTGGAACGACACCGAGTTCCTTCTGGCGTACGAAGATCTCCTCGCGGAGCGCGTCCCAGCCGGTGTCGAACCGGCCTTTGTACTTGTCCGACCACTTCGTCGGGACGTGGTGCGGGGCGTGGGTGGCGCCGGGTGCGTAGTACATGAAGAATGGCTTGTCGGGCATCAGCGACTTCTGCTGCCGCGCCCACTTGATCGCCTTGTCGGTCATGTCGTCGGTGAAGTGGTAGCCCTCCTCGGGCGTCTTCTCCGGCTCCACGGGCGTCGTGCCCTCGTAGACGGCGGGGTAGTATTGGTTCGTCTCGCCGCCGATGAAGCCGTAAAAGTACTCGAAACCCGCGCCGCCGGTCGGCCAGGCGTCGAAGGGTCCCATCGGGCTCGTCTGCCAGACAGGTACCTCGTGGCACTTGCCGAACTGCGCCGTCGAGTAGCCGTTCATAAGAAGGGTTTGGGCCAGCGGTGCACACGTGTTGGGGCGCATGGAGTTGTACCCGGGTGCCGAGGTTGCCAACTCGGTGATGACCTCCCATCCCGACCGGTGTGGTGGTTGCGGCCGCTAAGCAGCGCGGCGCGGGTCGGCGCGCACAGCGCCGTCGTGTGGAAACGGTTGTACTTCAAGCCGTTCACCGGCCAACCGTTCGGCGGTCGGCGTGTGGCAGGGCCCGCCAAAGGCGCTCGAGGCGGCAAAGCCGACATCGTCGAGCAGGATGATCAGCACGTTCGGTGCGCCTGCGGGCGGGCGCACCGGCTCATTGGGGGAAATGATGTTGCCGGGTCCTTGGCGTCGAATGTGATCGGACCGGTGTAGGGACGGTCAGGGATCGGCAGGGTCTCTCGTTGGCTGCGGTCAGGCTCGCTACTCATCGATGGTGTCCTCTCGATTGCTTAGGCAATCTAGTCCCAACTGCCCTCGTCGGTCCCGACAGGCTGCAAAAGAGCCCAGGACTGGATGTGGGCAGGTTCCGCCCGGAGCGGGCACTTAACTTCGGCAGGTGTGGCTCTGGGCAGGGCCCGCCATGCCTTCGTCGCTGTGCTCGTGACTCCACTGATTCAGGGAGGCTAAGGTGGCGAGGCTAGGTGGCGCTGGGAACGTCGCTGATGTCGTAGCCCAACTCCGCGATGACGGCGACGATGGTGGTCCACTGAATCGGACAGGTGCTCTGGACGGTGACCCGAGTGACTTGCGTCAACGCGATCATCACGTGAACAAGCCGCTTCGCGCCAGTGCGTGGTTGCGGTTGCTTGGTAGTTGCGGTTGCTTGGTAGAGGGATGAACCCACGTGATGACGACGACAAGGCAACTACGACGACACTGAGCTGCCCGACGGTCATGTCTACAACATCAACAGAGCGCAGCACTCCGATCACAAGGGCAACTACGACGACACTGAACCTGACGGCAACGACCACATGAGCGACAACGCGGAAGCGTCCGGTCGCAAGGGCAGCTACGACGACACTGACACGTGACTCCGCGCCCGGCATAGTGCAAATTCGCCTTGACGGGTACGTCTGTGGATAGAGCAGTCGCCGGTGATAGCGGCGGCTGTAGAGCAGCAGCATTGCTCAGCGGATCGGATGCTCACCGGGGTCGTGTAGTCACGAGGCGTGATCGATCTATTCACGCTGTCTGGGCGGGGCTACGATCCGTTGTGTGCGGCTCGATTGGCTCGAATTGGGCCTGAAGCGAAGGGGCACGGGCATGGGGCTAGCGGTGGATCGCACCGGGATTGCACAGTGGCGGATTTGGGTGCTTGGGGTCGGCGCGGCGGTGGCGTTGCTGGCCGGCATGAGCGCCCCGGCGGTCGGCCAGGTGCCGTCGGCTGACGGTGACGACCAGGTTACGGGGCAGACGTACGTCCGGCACGACGGGGGCACCGATACCGGGATCCGGCACTGCAACAACGATGCGACCGCCGCCGACGGTGAGTCTGATCCTTCGACCGCTGACGACGCGGACGCGACTGACGGTGGCAGCCGTCGACAGGCCAATGAGCCGTACTCGGTGGTGGATCCGACGAACCCTGACCACGTCTTCGCCGGATGGAACGACTACTGTCTGACGGATCTCGCGGCCGGGTGGCAGGGCTTCGGCTACTCGCTGGATGGTGGTGAGAGCTGGACAGACTCGATGGTGCCTGGGTATCCGCAGGACACTTCGGCCGAAGGTATGGCTTCGCCTCTGTTCGGGGATCACACCGATGCGGGCGACCCGATCGCCGCGTTCGACAATGAGGGCAACCTGTTCGTCGGCGGTATCTCGTTTAATCGGGCTGGCCCGATCAACGGGGATGTGTATGTCGCGACGTACGGCACGACTCCGCATCCGAGTGGGTATCCGGTGGATTATCTGCGGACGCGCATCGTGGGGAAGGGGACGCCTTCGCGTAACTTCCAGGGCATCTTCCAGGACAAGCCGATGCTCGAGGTCGACCGGACCGCAAACGCAGCGACTGAGGGCAACGTCTACGTTTGCTGGTCGCGTTTCACCGCCTTCGGCCAGAATCGCCTCTTGTTCAGCCGCTCGACCGATAGCGGAATGTCGTTCTCGAGGCCGATCTCGATTGCCAATCCCGGGCTCGCGTCGATCCAGGGTTGTGACATCGCGATCGAGGGTGACGGGGATGTCTACGTGACCATGCGAACGTTCGACGACAGCTCCTCGCGGCGGGTCAACGGCCTGGCCTACGCACGCTCGACCGACGGTGGTGTGAGTTTCACGAGGGCGAGGATGATCCGTGGGATCACCCCGTACGCGCCAGCTGACCCGACACGTGACTGCGGCGACGGCCCCTTCCTGTGCGAGGGCGAGTTCGTCTTCCACCGTGTCCCGCTGGAGCCTCGGGTGACCGCCGACCAGAACAGCACCAGCAACGGGGTCTTCCTCGTCTACAACGAAATCGATCCTGCCACCGTGGAGGAGAGCCAGACCTCCTATGCGTCCGCCGACGGGAACGACGTGGGGCAGTCCCAGGTGTACGTCGTGTACTCGAAGAACAACGGCGTGACCTGGAGCCCTCCGACGGCCGTGAACGAGCAGTCTGTCGGCCATCAGTACTTCCCCGACATCGACGCGTTGAACGGGCGACTGGCGGTGATTTGGCAGGACAACCGCGCCGACGACGACTACAGCGTGCAGTTGCCGATCGGCAACATTCGCAACGCACTGGGTCAGTCGGTGTCGTCGGACGAGAACCCTGCTGACGCGGAGGCCGCGATCGTCAACTCCTATGTCGCCTCTGCCACCACGGCAGCGGTCGCCTTCGGTGCTGCCGTCACTGTGTCGAGCGTAGGTCACCAGGCGCAGTTCGAGATGTTCGGCAACCGGGATACGCCGTTCCAGGGCGACTACAACTGGATCTCGTTGGCCGAGAGCGACGGAGGTCTCGTCGGCTACACGTCGTGGACCGACAACCGCAACGTCGAGCCAGGAGACGACCCGCGCGAGGAGGACTACGACGACAACTTCGATGTCCGGCAGTGCCGCGACGATCTCGCCACCGATGATCCGGTTGGGCTCCTCGACAGCGAGATGCCACTGGCCCGCAGAGACGCCCCGTTCGGCGGAGACACCTGCGGAAACGCAGGAGGGCTCGACCAAGACATCTACGGAATCTCGTTCACCCTGCCGTAGGAGCGGCCGGATAGCCGTAGGAGGATGCCTCCGACTGACACCGTCATCGGATGGTTCTCCGATGAGGGTACGCGGCGCACCAAACCTCCTGGATCGGCGCAACCCGGGCGACGGCCACTGTCGGCGTCAACGTGTCGCGGCTGAACCAGCTTGTGGGCTGCCGAGCGGATCCCGGTCGACCATCGCCTGCCTCCCGTGGGTTGTCGCACTAAAGGGCACTGCTCGGGTCGACCCGTCGTGAACGACCATGTGGCGCAAAGGGATGCCACCTGGGGCGCATGCCCGATGTAAGGAGGAATGATGAACGCCAGACTGAGGTTGCTGCTCCCGCTTCTTGCCCTTCCGCTCCTGGTGCTCGTGGCGCCATCCACGCAGGCCGCGACATGCACGATCGATCCCCAGGACGGGCCGGTGACCGGCCAGGTCGGGACCGAGCTCACCTTCTTCATCACGGTGACCGGCTGCGCCTCGTCGAACAAACAACCGTCGTTCAAGGTGGTCGACGGAGGCGTGCCCCCGGGTACGAAGCTGTTCGACTTCGCCGGGAGCACCGGGCTGATCAACGGAGTCCCCAAGACCGCCGGTAGCTTCACGTTCACGGTCCAGGTCAAGGACGAGACCCGCGCAACCGACACGGAGACCTTCACAATCCAGATCCTCCCGCCCGAGGCGCCGGCGATCACCACCGAGGCGCTTTCCAACGGAACGGTCGGCGAGTTCTACTGCTGCGGCAACCTGTTCGCCAGCGGCGGGGTCCAGCCCTACACCTGGTCGGTGGTCGCCGGAGCGCTACCTCCCGGCCTCGAACTGCCGAGACGCGAGAACACCATCTCCGGAACGCCCACCACGGCTGGCACGTTCACCTTCACCGTTCGCGTCACCGACGATCTCGGCGCCATCAGCGAGAAGGAGTTCTCTATCACGATCAGTTGAGCGTCAGCCGAAACACCCTCGGCTCTGTTGACGCGGACTGCCACCTCGTCCGCTTGCTTTGTCGCACGCGGCGACCGCCGAAGAACATCGGAGAACTGAACCGCTGACCGGGGTCAGCGCGAGGCCAGTCAGTCCCAGAGCATGAGGACAATCGCGACGACCACAGTGATGCTCACCCCGGCTGCGGTGAGCGCCGGCTGCCAGGGGCGAACCAGTGGCGTACCGGTCCGGATGGCGTCGTCGACAAGACGCCAACGTTGATGGCTGGTGGCTGCGAGCAGCAGCGACAGGACTGCGAGGAGGAGCCCAGCCGCCAGGCGAACGGGCCTCGGGCCTAGGTCCGGTAGCAACTGGACGACGGCGATGCCGGCAGCGAGCATGGCCAGAGCGGTGCGGATCCAGGCAAGGAAGGTGCGCTCGTTGGCGAGCGTGAAGCGATAGTCCGGTTCGTCGTCCGACATGGCTCTCAGGGTAGTGATGTCTGCGCAGTTAGCCCCCGCACGGCCTCACGTCAGCACCGCGACGTCGGAGTCTAGTCGGGGCATGGGTCTGAGGCGGCGGCATCTTCGCCATTGACGGGCCACCTCACGCTCCTCGTCGAGGCTCTCTCACAACCGGGCGGCCGCAACTGCCCTGCACGGCTCGGGCGAAGCGGTTGGATCCTCAGGCGACACGCCAAGCCTCGGTTCAGCAGGTGGTGTGGAACACGAAGTCGAACCCGGCTTCTTGACCTTGCCTTGCTTGATCCACGTCACCGTCAACGCGATGAGCGAGTCGTGTTTCGCGTTCGCCTGGAACCGGGCGGTCGAGTGTCGCGCAGTTTCAGCTGCGTGCCGGGGCAGTTGTTCCGTCGTCGAGCGTCGTCGCCTCGGCCGGGCCGGATGGCGTTGCGTCGTCGTTCGACGAGTCCGAGCCGTGGCAGCCAGCTAGCGTCATACCAGAGACCAGGGCGAGGACGGCACGATGAAATCACAACTCGATGGATACGGCCCATCGTGATCCTGCGGCTCATTGTGCGGGTCAGGGTGCTGAACTCGCACACCGCGCCCTCGTGGTGCCGAGTCGCGAGCAATCCCGCAGGGTCATAAGAGATCTCTCACGCGACGCTCATCGAGTCATCACCTGGCGTTCATACGGTGAAACCCGCATCACCCCCGCTCCGTCCCCCGCCCACAAAGGACATCTCATGAATCGGCCCTTCGTTACAGGCTCCCTGGTCGCGGCAGCCGCTGCGATGGTGGCGTCCGTATTCGTCGCCACCCCGTCGGCCTTTGCCGACGACACCCGCTGCACCGGCACGATCGGCGCACGGTCCATCGACGGCAATGTGATCGTGCCCCAAGGTGCGACATGCACGCTTGTCGGCACCCGCGTCGATGGCAACGTCCACGTCAGGGCGAACGCCCGCCTCAACGCGGTGGGCGCCCGTGTTGGCGGCAGCATCCAGGCCGACAACCACCGTTATGTGCTCGTGGTGCCCCGCACCGTCAACGGTGACACGGTCAGGTCACGCGTGAATGGCGACATCCAGTTGTTCTCCGGCGGCGGCAGCGAAGTGCGCAACACCTTCGTAGGCGGTCAGTTCCAGTCGAAGCAGAACAACCGCTACCAATCCGCCGTGCGAAACGTCATCGAAGGCGACCTGCAGGCGTTCTCCAACACCCACGGCTACCGCATCGCCCGCAACGTGATCGACGGCAACCTGCAGTGCAAGAGCAACAGGCCCGCACCGACCGGCGACAACAACCGGGTGCAGGGCAACAAAGAAGACCAATGCCGGGGAATGTGACCTGACTCCTGGTCTGGTAGATGATCGTTTCCCGGTGCGAGTTCGGGCCGCGCATGTTGCGGACGAAACCTGAGTTGACGCTGGCGCTGGGTGTGGCGCAGTGATGGGCGTGTACTCGCCACTCCCTTGCGGGATGTCCTCACGTTTCTCGTCAGCTGTTGAACCGGTAGCCCATGCCACGCACGGTAGCGATCGTCTCCGCCCCGAATTTCTTCCGCAGGTAGCCGATGTAGACGTCGACGACGTTGGAGCCGGGGTCGAAGTCGAAGCCCCAGGCGTGGTCGAGCAGCTGCTCGCGGGATAGGACCTGCCCGGCGTTGCGCATGAGGATCTCGGTCAGCGCGAACTCCCGGGCGGAGAGGTCGACCTCGTTGCCGCCGACGGTGGCCCTGCGGGTGCGGAGGTCGAGGCGGATCCCGCCGGACTCGACAGCCTCGAGGGCGCCGCCCCCGCTCTCGGTGGCGCGTACCTGGCGAAGGCGTAGCCGGACCCGGGCGAGGAGCTCAGCGAACCGGAACGGCTTGGGCATGTAGTCGTCGGCGCCGCCCTCAAGTGCTGTGACGGTGTCGGCCACCGAGTCGCGGGCGGTCAGCACGATCACGGGCATTCGGGAGCCTTGGGAGCGGAGCTGGTCGAGGACGGCGTACCCGTCCAGGCTGGGCAGGCCGATGTCGAGCACCATCAGGTCGAACGCGCCGCTGAGGGCGTGGTCGAGACCTTCGCGGCCGTCGCCGCAGACGGTGGTCTGGTACCCTCGGCGCCAAGGCCCTTGGAGACGAACGACGCGATCTTGGCCTCGTCCTCGACGATCAGGATGCGGGCCACGGCGGGATCCCCTCGTGGCCTGACTGGAGGATGGGAAGGCTGAGCACGAACTGCGCACCACCAGATGGGGCGTCCTCGACGTCGCGCTGTGCCGCCGTGCTCGGTGACGATCGCACGCACGATCGACAGCCCCAGACCGAAGCCCTCGTCGTTTTTCGGGACCACGCTTCGGCCGAACCGCTCGAAGATGCGGTCACGGTCCGCAGGTGGGACCCCCGGGCCGGTGTCGCGGACCCAGATCCTGACGTGGATGCCGTCGAGGTCGGCGCCGATGGCGATCTCGTCGCCCTCCTGCGTGTGCTTCACTGCGTTGTCCGCCAGCTGCAGTACGGCCTGTGTGATCCGCTGCTGGTCCATGTCGACCATGACGGCTGGCGCCCCGTCGTACTGCCAGTCCCGGTCGCCGAGGCCACGGGCTTTCGCGACCAGGTCCTCTACGAGCTCGCTCAGGTCGACGCGCGTCGATCCGTAGGAAGTCGGGCCGGTCGGTCTTCGCCAGCAGGATCAGGTCGCGGGTGAGTCGCGCCATCCGTTCCACCTCGTCGAGCAGTAGCTTGCGGGTCGCCTCGACCTCCTCGGTGTTGGCGGAGTCGAGTAGCTCGAGGTGCCCGCTGAGCACGGTCAACGGTGTCCGCAGCTCGTGGCCGGCGTCGTCGAGGAACTGTTTTTGGGAGGCGAACGCCGCTTTCGAGCCGCTCGAGCATGCCGTTGACGGTGCGGGTGAGAGCGGTGATGTCGTCGTTGCCTCTGACCGGCAGCCGTTGCGACAGGTCGGTGGCACCGATCCTTTCGGCGGTCGCGCGCAAGGTGCGCAGCGGCGACAGCAGCCGGCCCGACTGCCACAAGGCGATGACCAGAACCAGCAGCAGCGACAGGAAAGCGACGATGGCGTAAGTGCGCATCGTCTCGTTGAGCAGTGCGTCCCGCTCCGAGAGCTCCTGGACGACAACCAGGGCGCCGACCCGGTCGTCGTTCTCGAACTGCACGGACTGCACGGCGATGAGGACCTCGCCGTCTGTTGGGCTTTCCCACAGACGGTCGCCGTTGCTGGGGGTCAGATCCTCGACGATCCTGTCGAACTCTTGGTCGCCCAGATAGGCATCGTCGCCGGGAGCCTGGCCCGGAAGAGCGGCGCCGTCGTACCAGGCCAAGAATGCCTCGGAGGGGCTGGGGACGTTGCGCTCCAGGAAGGCCTCCAGAAGGGGGACGACACCGCCGAACGTCTCACCGGTGTCCGGGTCGAGACCGTTCTCCTGAAACCTGATGAACTCCTCGACCTCCTGCTCGACCTCGTCCATGGCATGCTCGCGGTTCCGCTCGTGCTCGATCAGGTACACGATCGCCCCGGAACCGGTAAGGGCGAGCGCCACGAGCAGCGCAATCACCAAGGTGATCCGGGTGCGCACGGAAACGCCCGACCGCTTGGGCCGGGCGACCGTGTGGGCGCGGGTGTCAGTCGTGATCGTCGCCGGTGTCGTCGTCGGTGTCGTCGTCCCTGGAGTCATCGTCCTTGGAGTCATCGTCAGTTTCCGCGCCGCCGGAACTGCCGGCCCTGCTGTCATCATCCCGCTCATCGCCGTCGGTGTCGTCATCCGGTCCGTCGGCGCGGTCGTCATCGACGGGCGGCTTCCGGGAGGGACCCTGCTCGCGGCCGCGGTTCTCGCTCGCACCGTCCGTCCCGACCGGCGCGTGATCCTCGATGATGATCCGCTCCCGGGGCGGTGAATCCTCCGAGCCCACCACCAGCGATCCCGCAACGAATGCCGCCAGCGGGAGGGCGACAGCGAGGCCAATCAGGGTCTTCAGGAACGAACTCATGCCTCCGAGAATCCCGTGCGCACATGGCACCGCAGTGAGCGGACGATGAGAGAACTTTCATCTGGCCTGGAAGGAGAAGCCGGGCACCGAGATGCGGGAGGGGCCGACGTCCACGCCGGACAGGGTGCGGATCTCGTCGAAGAGCTGTTCATGCATGTAGGTCTTGCATGTAGGCGGGAGCGTCCTGGGACTCGTACGCTGGGGGATCGTCCAGCTCACCTCTGGCCGCGGACCGGTGCGGCTCCCGCATCGCGAGTAGGCCGGCCAGGTCGGCAGGTACGCGGCCAGGCCGAGGACCTCGCGCTAGTTCGAGTTGCGCCCGTGCAGCAGGACGACGCGCGGAGCCGCCGGGTTGGTGCTGCCTTACGTCACGACGACGGGCGGCGGGAACGTCTCGGTGGTCACGACGCGTCCACCGGGACGAGTTCGCCGGCGGTGCGGACGCCGGCCCCAGCGGTGTACCTCTCCGGGCAGGTCGAGGTGGTCGATCGGTGCGGTGTTCGTGAAGTTGCCCCAGTTGGCCTTGGGCAGCATCCACATCACCTCGAACTCGTTGCCGTCGGGGTCGCGGGCGTAGATGCTCTTGGTGGCACCGTGGCTGGACTCGCCGGTGTAGGCGTCGAGGTTCGTCAGGGCGAGTCTGGCCTGTTCGAGTTCCTCGATGGTGTCGACCTGCCAGGCCAGGTGATAGAGGCCGAGGGGCACTGTTGCGTTGAGGACCGTGGTGCACGGGAGACTGTTCTCGTGACTTCTTCCGCATCGGTTTCGGCGTTCGCAGGGTTCCGGTTCCCGCCTGAGGTGATCTCGGTCGCGGTGCGGTGGTACCTGCGCTATGGCCTGTCCTACCGCGACGTCGAGGAGCTGCTCGCCGAGCGGGGGGTCGACGTCGACCACGTCACGGTCTACCGGTGGGTCCAACGGTTCACCCCGGAGTTCATCTACGCCGCCCGGCCGCGCCGCCACTGCCCGGGTGACCGGTGGTTCGTCGACGAGACCTACGTCAAGGTCGCCGGCCGCTGGACGTACCTGTACCGGGCGATCGACCAGCACGGCCAGGTCATCGACGTCTGGCTGTCCGCAGGCGCGACCTGACCGCAGCGCGGGCGTTCTTCACCGGGCACTCGCCTGTAGGAGGTGCCCGTCGAGGTCACCACCGACCGGGCACCGGCCTATCCGCGGGTGCTCGACGAGCTGGCGCCCGGCGCTGCCATGTCACGAGCAGTACGCGAATAACCCGGTCGAAGCCGACCACGGCCGACTCAAAGCCGGCTTCGACCGATGCGCGGACTCAAGCGATTCCGGTCGGCCCGAATCCTCGCCGCCGGTCATGCTTTCGTCCAGAACCTCCGACGCGGCCACTACGAGATCGCCTCTGACCAGCCGGCACAAGGCCGTCTTCGTGCAGCCTTCGACGGGCTGATGCTTGCCGTCTGACAGAGCCCAGCCGCGGTCGAACTACGGCCCTGTGAGCAGCCTCGCGATCAGGCAACGCAACAGTGCCCTCAGAGCTGGTCTCCGCCTATTGCCGGGGAGTCCTGATCTTCCGAATCTGGGTAGCGGGTCGACTCGGCTTGAACGCGGATGCTCTGGACAAACACCTGTCTATGGACAGGGTCAACCGGCTAGTGCAGCATCATGCCCGATCTTCGTGAGGTGAAGGGCACGGTTGCGTTGTCTGATCGCAGTTGCCGGGAGACTGGTGCGGTGACTTCTTCGGGTTCGGCCACGGCGTTTGCTGGTTTCCGGTTTCCTCGCGAGGGTGATCTCAGTGGCGGCGCGATGGTATCTGCGGTACGGGTTGTTGTATCGCGACGTCGAGGAGCTGCTCGCTGAGCGTGTTACGGCCGTCGTAGTCAAACCCGACACGGCCAGGAACCGGCGATGGTCAGGTGATGACCAACCCTGTGCCTCCGCTTGCCGAGTCATAGCCCGTCACGCCCCCCGTGCCGGTCGTGTCAAGTCGAGTCGAGTCGAGGCATGCGGATGAGCCGGATCTTCTTATCGACGCTACGAGTGGGACACGACGAAAGGCGGGCGCACGACCTGGTTGTCCTTCGTGAGTGCGGTCATCAGGTGCAGTGACCCGTCGGGCATCAGGCCCGAGACCGGGGTCAGCCGCGCCTCGTCCCCGTCGATCTCGACGAGCAGCAGGTGCGCCTGAGCGGCCCAGGCAGTGGTGTGGGCGTCCTCGAACCACTCGGGGATCTCCTCGCGGAGCTTCCCGCCGGCCCCGGACACGACGTACGTGCGGCCGTCCACCTCCGAGACCTGGAAGTTGTGCTCGTGCCCCGCCAGCACGAGCCGCACCCCGCCACGGTCGAAGAGCGGCAGCACGCTCTCGAGCATCTCCTCGTCGTTCCCGTGCTCCGGCCCGGCGCAGAAGAGCGGGTGGTGGGAGAAGGGGATCCGCCAGACGGGGTCGTCCACCGCCACCGCGTCCTCGAGCCACTGCTGGTGCTCGGGCACCTGGAAGAACCGGTGGTACTCCGGGTCGTCGCTGTCCTGGGAGGTGTCGATGCAGATCAGCTCGAGGTCCCGGCCGTAGCCGAAGCGGTAGAACAGCCCCGGCCCCACCGACGCGCGGTCCTGCTGGTGGCGGAAGCGCTCGTGGACGTGGAAGTTGTCCTCCATCTGCGCCCGGTCGTCGCTGCCCTCGGTGTCGGTCGTGTCGTGGTTGCCGATCGCGGGGAACACCGGGACCCGGGAGATCACGTAGCGGTAGGGCTGGAAGAAGCTGGAGTACCAGTCGTCGTCCTCCCCGCCGCTCTCGTCGTCGACCTGCCCCTGCTCGCCCTGGTAGATGTTGTCGCCCAGCGACAGCACGAAGCGGACGTCGTGGTTCCGCACGAGCTCGTCGAGCACGTCGGCGATCCGGCGCTGACGGCGGCTGGACTCGCTGTCCGACTTGATCCCGACGCCGTAGTCGCCCATCGCGACGAACCGCACGAGCGGTGTCGCGCGGTCCGAGGCCGGGAAGGTGTGGAACCCCAGGTCATAGGTCCTGCCCGGCCCGAGGTCGTAGCCGCCCGACGCGGTGGGCACCCAGTCCCGGCGCTGGCCGGCGGCCCACTCGCGGCCGTCGACCCTGATGCGATAGCCGTACGACGTGTCGGGCGCGAGGCCCTCCACCCAGACCCAGGACCTGTCGCGGTCCGCGCCTCGGCGACGACGTCGCCCCCGGCGTCCAGCACCTCGACCTGGGCCTCACCGAAGGGCTCTGCACCGTGCCCGATCGACGTACGCCGTCCCACGGCCTCCTGGAGCTCGGAGTCGTCCAGGATGTTCCACCGGCCGCCCGCCTGGTCACGCCGGAACCAGAAGGCCCCCCAGGCGATCAGGACCCGGTCGTGCGAGAGGTCGACCAGGTGGACGAACTCCTCCCGGTGGATGTCCCGGTCATCTGCTCCCCCTCCCATTGGTCAGCCTAGGTCCCAGGCGTTCGCGTCGGCAGAGCGCTGCCCCTGGCGACATGGAGGCGGGTCGGTGACGGCGTGCTCGCTCCCGGGTGAGCCGGCCCTTCAGGCGTCAGGCCTCCACGCGGTCGGGCACTTCGACAATGCCACACAGACGTCAATAAAACGCATATTTCTTATAATTTGGTGCGTTTTAGTGCCGACTGTTTGCAGGTGAAACGGAGGTTGGTCGTGTCGAGAGCCGATGTAGAAGGTGGGCCGGAACGCTCCGGCTGACGATCGCGATCGGAAGGCAGGCATGGCGACCACGTCTGAACGACCAGATATCGCGCCCGCGCGGCTTGCGGCTAATCGTGCGAACGCTCGGGCTCCCCGACGTCAGCAGCGACGGGACAACGAACGGAAAGCAGAGGAGATGGCGACGTGACAGAGGCAGGCAACCGTGGGGTGTTCGGCGGCCGCGGTGGTGGCGGGGCGACCCCTTCACGAGGTGGCGGCGTTGGCTGGCCTTAGTGTCAGCTCCGTACAGCGGCGCCTCAAAGACCCGGAGGCGATCGCCGAGGTCAAGCAGGAGCGGTCACGGCAGCGGCAGGAGACGCTGGCACAGTTCAACCAGTTGCGTACGGCCTGCGTCAAGCGGCTCGGGCTGCTCGTTAACGACTCAGACCCAAGCATCGCCTTGCGGGCGATCCCCTTGATCCTCACAACTTCGGGCCGGCTCGATCTTGCCTTCGACGTTGAGCAGAGACTCGCGGCTCTTGAAGAGGAGTTCGGCGATGAGGACACCGACACAGCCGTGGGTGCCGCCGGAGACGGTGCAGTCGAGCCGTGGGACGGTGCCGCCGGGCAGGATGCCGCCGGGGAGGATGCAGCCGATCCGGCGGGTGGTGCGGTGAACGATGTCGGTTGAGTTTCCGGATCAGGCTCTGAAGCAGGCCCGGCTACGCCGATACCGTCGGCAGTCAAACCAGATTCAGAAGGCAGAAGAGGCTGTGGATCGTGGTACGGCGACGATAGACCAGTACCGGTTGCACTGCCAGGCCTTGGTCGCTGCACAGCGAGACGAGGCGGCGCAGCACACCGTGCTGTTTGTCACGATGGCGCGACTGGGCAAGAGTGATTTCTGGCCTGCCGGAGCCGGAGATCGACCCGACGTGGCCTTGCCGAAGTCGGTGCAGGCGGAGATTATGCGGCTGCAGGGCGCCGACCGAGCCACCACAACCGAAGGCGAGACAACGGCTGGTGAGTGCCGCTGACATACCCGCGGACAGACTGGAGGCTGCGTGCAATTTGCTGGCTCTTGGGCTCCACGGGCTGGTCCTTCGTTGCCGGGTCTGGCGCATCGTTGGGCCTGAGTGGGTCCTGTCCGATGCTGCCTTGGCTGGCGGAGCGAAGACCTTCTGTCTCCTGATCGGGCGGATTTTTTGATGGGACTTGGCGATCGGGTGACTCGGGCGGTCGAGTGTGGCGCTATCGCGGCTGGGCCCGACGGTTCTATCTCTCATGCAGAGTCTGACCGGGCTGTTGTCGCCCATGGGTGGAAAGCCGATCACGGTCGATGGCGAGATCTGGTCAAATCTGGTCACATCAGGTCAACCGGGGGAGTGCGAAGTGTGCAAGGACCTGCAATTCGGTGTGCACCGGATTGGTTGCCAGGCGACCTTGGCGCTTTGACCTGGGACTTCGATTATCGTGATCACCCCACCATGTGACGTTCACGGCACTGAGTT
>CAWFFZ010000011.1:0-5734 GCA_963815295.1 uncultured Actinomycetota bacterium | reverse complement strand
ATGATGCTGGTGGCGAGGGCCTGGATCGTTGTGGCGGGTGCCTTGCGAATAAAAAGATCCCCCGGTCGAGCACTAAGGAAAGCATGTTCGACGAGAGGACCGCCTCTTCCAGCGACATCAGGAATCGGGTCATACTGGGGTCTGTGATGGTGAGCGGACGGCCGGACCTTACCTGGGAGACGAACAACGGAATGACTGATCCCCGCGACGCCATGACGTTTCCGTAGCGAACGGTCGAGACCACCGTCTCGGCTGTCGGATTGTTCCGCGCAAACGCCTGCGCCACCTTTTCCATCAAAGCCTTGGACATCCCCATGGCGTTGACTGGATACGCGGCCTTGTCGGTCCCAAGACAAACCACAGAACGAACACCATTTGAGTTCGAGGCCTCGATGACATTTGAACTACCCAAGATGTTTGTCTTAACCGCCTCAATGGGAAGAACTCGCATGACGGCACCTGTTTGAGAGCCGCTGCGTGGAACACATAGTCGACGCCCCGAGTGGCTCGGTCGACGCTGTCGTAGTCGCGCACGTCACCGATGTAGAACCGCACGCGAGAGTCGTCAAGCGTGTTCCGCATCTCATGCTGCTTGAGCTCGTCACGGCTCAGGATGCGGACCTCGTCCACGCCCGACGGCAGCAGACGACGAACCATAGTTGACCCGAAGGAACCAGTGCCCCCCGTCACAAGCACGACCCCCGAAGTCAGCGGCGACGCAGTCATAAGGCGGCTCCAGCTGTGACACGGCATGTGCGTGGATCTGAAGGGAGGGGGTAGCCCGAGACGGACCACAGACGTCCTGTGTCGGCCTGTACGCGGATTGCTCTGGTCCGGGGCGCGGATCCGGCCTCCCCATGCGGGCGTGGGCCCCCACCCTCTTCCAGACCCCCAAAATGCGATCCGCTTTTAGGCGCCCGACCGGCCGCGGGGTGGCCCGCACCAGGTAAGCAGCGCGCCTGCATCGGGGCTGATCACACCGTCAAGGGTTTCGTCCTGGCTGCGCTTCCGCATCTAGCGCACAAGCTCACCATGCGCATGAAGTCGAGCGTGAATCCGAGTTCTGGAAAGTGTGCCCTAATCTGACGTGGTAGATCCGGCTTTCGTCGGCAACTGCGGCATCAGCGGGCGACGGAACCTGCCGATTTCAACGGGCGAGGCCTGCCGCACTCGCGACGAGGCCCCCATGGTGCGCGCGATGACGACAAGGCGCTCGCCAGACCGCGGTTGCGCATAACTCGGCGGTTGTGGTAAAGCACGCTAACTTGGTTCGTGGTCCGGCCTTGCCCGACATGGTCGGCAGGACGTGCATGCAGGGCTTCATGATTCTCCGAGGTGTCTAGAATCACGCAGGACTAGTGAACGGGGCGACACTACACGTGACACGTGCTCGCGAACCATCCCATCCACTGACGTCCGGCTGGTGGAATACAGCGGCGGGTCCCTTAGTCTGAACCAGTCCACCACCTGGGTGGCGAATGCCGCAAAGGCACTCAACTCGCGAACTAAGGACCAGCGTGGAGCTCCGGGACTACCTACGCATCGCCCGCCGACGCTGGCTGCTCATCGTTGGCTCGATGCTTGGCCACCGTCGCCGTTGCGGCCCTGGCCACGTCGCAGACCACGCCTCAGTACGCGTCAACCGCCCGGGTCTTCATCTCCACGACCCCGAGCAACTCCAGCGACGCCTACCAGGGCGGACTGTTCTCAGAGCAGCGGGTCAGCTCCTACGCCGACGTGATCAGTGGGCTCGAACTGTCGCAACGTGTCATCGACCAGCTCCGCCTGGACATGTCGGCCGGCGCCCTTGCCGGCAAGATCGACGTCGCGGTGGTGCCCGAGACAGTGGTCCTCAAGATCACCGTCACCGATCCCAGCCCCATCCAGGCCCAGCGCATCAACGACGGCGTGGTCGAGCAGCTCCAGGACTTCGTCTCTGAGCTGGAAACCCCGCCCGGCCGCAAGGTGCCGCTCCTCAAGGCCACGGTCGTGGACTCCCCCCGCCTCCCGGACTCTCCCGTCTCCCCCCAGCCCCTGCGCAACCTCGGGCTCGCCCTGGTGCTCGGTCTGCTTCTCGGTTTTGGCCTCGCGGTGCTCCGGGAGATCCTCGACACGACCGTCAAGCGCATCGAGGACGTGCCTGCCCTGGGCGAGACGCCGGTGCTCTCCGCACTCGCCTACGACAGCGACGTCCAGGAGCGCCCGCTGATCACTGCCCTGCCATCCCATGCGCCGCGGTCCGAGGCCTTCCGGGTGCTCCGCACCAACCTGTCCTTCATCGACGTCGACCAGTCCAGCAAGTCGTTCGTGGTGACCAGCTCTGTGCCGAACGAGGGCAAGTCCACCACTGCGATCAACGCGGCGCTCGCGATGGCGAGCGCCGGCCAGCGCGTGCTGCTCATCGACGGCGACCTGCGACGCCCACAGGTGGCCACGCTGCTCAGCCTTGAGCCGGCCGTCGGCCTGACGACGGTGCTGGTCGGCATGAGTGACTTTGCCGAGGTCGTACAGAAGCATGCACCTTCCGGTCTCGATGTGGTGACGGCCGGTCGCTTGCCACCCAACCCGGCCGAGCTGCTGCAGTCCAACGCCATGCACGACCTGCTGGCAGAGGCCCGCGACCGCTACGACGTCACCATCATCGACGCGCCTCCGCTGCTGCCGGTCACAGATGCCGCGGTGATGGCCTCCCAGACCGATGGGGCAGTGCTAGTGGTTCGTCACGGCAAGACCACCAAGGATCAGCTCACAGGTGCGGTCGAGCGTCTGGTGTCCGTCGGCTCGGCACCCCTCGGCGTCATCTTCAACATGATCCCAGTGGGGCGCTCAGGTCGCTACGGCTACGGCTACGGCTACGGCTACGGCTACGGGTACGCGCCCGAAGAGGGTGCGGTCGCGGGCAGTTCTGAGGCGCGCGGAGCAGGCCGAAGGAACTCACCGAGCAAGCGCACCGACATCGACCAGCACTCAAAGAGCTGAGCCGGCTGGAAGGTCGCTACCCGGCTCGATGACTCAGGGTTCCACGGTCCAGCCCGGCCATCACGCCATCGACATCCTGCTGTCGCAGAAACGGGGCGTGCGATCCACAGGACACGTTCATCTCGACGCAGGCGTTCGCCAGCGTTCTGCTGATGATCGAAGGGCGCTCGTAGGGATCCAGACGCTGCGCCAGCGGCGGTAGGTATTCCGGCACCGGAGCGTGCGAGATCAGCGGGTGCTGGGGGCGTACGTCCTCCTCGTCGTCCCCGAACAGCTCCTCGTGCATCTTCTCGCCCTCGCGCAGGCCGGTGTAGACGATCTCGACAGGCTTGCCGGACAGGTCGATCAGCTGCTCGGCGACCGTCTGGATCGCAATCGGCTCGCCCATGTCCAGGACCAGCACGTCACCGTTGGTGCCGAACGCTCCGGCCTGGATCACCAGCTGCACGGCCTCCCGGATCGTCATGAAGTAGCGCGTCACCCGCGGATCGGTCACCGTCACAGGCCCGCCCTTGGCGATCTGGGCGGTGAACGTGGTGAGCACCGAGCCACGGCTGCCGAGCACGTTGCCGAAGCGCACGCTCATGAAGGCGCCAGTGGCCTGCCGCGCAGCGGCTGAGGTGAGCCCCTCGGCCAGCCGCTTGGAGTAGCCCAGGACGCTGCAGGGGTTGGCGGCCTTGTCGGTGGATACGTTCACGAACCGCTCGACTCCCGCGTTCGTCGCGGCGTCCAGCACCGCCTGGGTGCCCCAGACATTGGTCTTGATGGCTTCGCCCGGGGAGGTCTCGAGCAGCGGGAGGTGCTTGAGCGCAGCGGCATGGAAGACGACATGCGGCGCGCGGCGCGCGAAGAGCTCCCGGACGAACCGCACATCGCGGATGTCACCCAGCTCGGTGTCGTCCGAGTCGAGCAGCGCCCGTCCGTGGATGGACAGCTGCACTGCGTGCAGCGCCGACTCGTCACGGTCGAGCATGATCAGCTCGGACGGGCCGAACTTGGCGATCTGGCGACACAGCTCCGAGCCGATGGACCCACCCGCGCCGGTGACCAGCACCCGCTTGCCGGTGAGGTAGCTCGCGATCGCGTCGACGTCGGTCTCGATGGGTTGGCGCCCGAGGAAGTCCGTGACCTCGATGTCTCGGACGTCCTCGATCTGCACCTGGGCTGGGTTGCTCAGGTTGTTGACGCTGGGCACAACCTTCAGGTCCATCCCACCACGGTTGGCCTGTCGGTTGAACTCGCGGACCAGCTCGGTGGACGCACTCGGGACCGCCAGGATCGCTGTGCGTGCGCCGTACGTCTCCGCCACCTCGACGAACTCGCGAGACTCCCCGACGACGGGCACGCCACTGACCCGCCTACGACGTTTGAACGGGTCATCGTCCACAAGCGCGACAGGGCGCCACGGGCACGATGCATCGCGGAGCATTGCCGTTACCAGCTGCATCCCTCCGTCCCCGGCGCCGATCACCACGACGGGCTCGCGGGGGGCACGATCCCCCGCACCACGGGTGTCGGCCCACTCACGGAGCATTCGGAAGGATGCCCGCGCGCCCATGATGAGCACGAAGGCACACATCGGTGCCGTCACAGCCACCGACACGCGCACGGGCGCCCCGAGCAGGAGATTGACGGTCAACCCCAACATTGCTACCGACCCACCGATCAGGGTGGTCAGCACTGCGTCAGGAAACGACCCGACGGCCGATCGTCCGTGGTGCAGGTGCACGGGGAGGCCCAGCAGCGACGAACGCGACGCCGCACCCGACGCCAAGGAGAGCAGCCGGGAGGATGTCGCTCATCGAGCTGTAACCGACCACGATACTGCAAAGTCGCCATCGCAACGAAACTGGCGACCCAGGCAGCGAAATCGTAGGTCATCAGCAGATAAGCCCGCACGGGGCGCACTCTGGAAAGAACCTGATTCACATCGACTCCCCGGACGTCTATGGGCTCCTGCTGAGAACCAGAGTTAGGGAACCAGTCGTTGCATCGTCAAGGTTCCGTCTCACAGGACGCTGCCCAAACTACCGTCGAATACTCCAAAGGGACACCGAAGTCCGGAAGGTGGTCGTTCCACACCGCTTCGCGTAGCCATCGTCGGCGGCGGTAGACCGCGACTTGATTTCGAGCGAGCGATCGCCGCTCGGTGGTACAAATCGCCGGAAAGTCCCGCCGGGGTTTCACCTTCGTGTAGTTGTAGACGAGTCGTGCGGCGGGTCAGCCGGAACTGGCGCATCCCCTCGCATTGCCACGCAACAGCAGCCCCACCTGGCGTGTGCTCAGAGGAGTAGCCGTCCAGCACCACTACCCCATCGGGTAGGAGCAACTTCGAGGCCGCTTCTAGGTCCCGACCACATGCTCATGCAGATGCGCGGCGTCGATGTGGACGAACCGGTGTGTGCCCGCGCTCGCGTGGTTGGTGATCGACTGGAAGTCGCCCGCGAGGACGTTGGGCAGGGACGGGTGGACGGCGAGGTAGTTCTTCTCGAACTGCCTCCGGGTCAGACCTGGTACGCCACCGCATTTCATGTGCGTTGGCGTCGTCGCCGGCGTGCTTCCCGAAAAGGTCGATCACGGAAAGTCTCTCCCCAGCGAACGTAATCGCCGATCACCGCCGACTATCCAAAATAGGGTCCTGCGCTTCGCCAGCTCGCCGGCATCTCGATACCGCCGAGCGGTCGCCATCAGAAGGACTCGAAAAGCCTGAACATGGGAGTTCCAGAACCACCCGGAATTGCTCCACGTCAGCGCA
>CAWFFZ010000010.1:0-7516 GCA_963815295.1 uncultured Actinomycetota bacterium | reverse complement strand
CTGCGTCACATGCAAGCCTCAGCTCTGTACTCGCCTTGGCGCGGACTGCTGCGCCGAATCACGCGACTTGCTCGATGCCGGCCCGACGTGACGACTGGCTGGTCCGGGTTCGCGCCATGCAGAGGCGGCGGTCGCTCCGCCAGGGCGCCGGCGATTCCTGCTGGTGTCACCTGGCGAGCGGTCGCAACTATGGCTTCCCGTCACGACAACAGATCAGTGGCTCCGCCGGGAGGCGCCGGCCGTTCATCAGCGTGATATAGATATCGTCCCGCGTCTTCGCGGAGAGGGGAGCAGGGCGAATGCGCGGGCCGGTAGGCATCATCGTTCCGGTCTACAACACGGCCGACTTTCTTCGGGACTGCCTCGACTCAGTCCTAGCTCAGACATTGCCCGACATCGAAGTTGTGACGGTCGACGACGATGGCTCCACAGACGGAAGCGGGGAAATCCTCGACGAATATGCCGCCGAACACGGTTTCACTGTCGTGCATCAGGAGAACTCCGGTGGCCCTGGTGCCCCGCGCAACGTCGGCATCGACCTCGCCAATGGAGAATTCATCTTCTTTCTCGATGCCGATGACACCCTGACTCCGGACGCCCTGCGCCGCATGGTCGAGGTGGCGCGAAGAGAAGGATCAGATGTCGTCCTCGGCAAGATGGGTGCCCATGACCACCGTCATGTTCCCACTAGCATGTTCCGTCAGACGAACTATGACGTGGACATCATCAAGGGCAAGCTGTTCTGGAGCCTCGGGCCGACGAAGCTGTTCCGCCGAAGCCATGTGTTGGAGGTCGGTGAGCACTTCGCGACGGATATCCCAGTCGGAGAAGACAACCCGTTCGTTGCGGCCATGTACCTGCGGGCCCGGAAGATATCCGTTCTTACCGACATGGTGTACTACATGGCCCGTTACCGTGCTAAGGGAAATGCCTCCCGCATCCGGCTGGGGTCTGTCGGCCAGTTGGTCAAGGCCTATCGCCTCGCTGACGCGATCGGCCGGCATGCTCCCAGATCCAGAGACCCGCGACGCACTCATGTGGCGACCGTTCGCCCGGTCGATGTCACCAGCCCTGGATCGTAGGTTCCTCGGCTCAGCGACGACGAAAAACGGAAGTTCGTCGACGATGCAGATTCGTCTCGTTGGGCCGTATGTCAACGAGCGGTCGCTCATGACCGTCAAGCCGAGGGTACGAGTGCGAATCCGCGTATGTATGCTCGGAGACCCAGTCGTTCTTTCCGACTTCATCGAATGGATCACGACGCACGAACCTAGCATCGTCTCCTCTCCCGAGGGCCCGGTGCTCGACATTCCGGAGAGATTTGCGCACCTCGTCCCCGCTGAAGTGCTGCATGCCGATGATATCCAACTGAATGTCGTGCTGACCGGAATTCTAGCTGAGGGCAAAGCCTTCCGCGTCGATTTCGAAGGCTCGCTTCCAGCTCCCTTTCTGCCGCCGAACAATGTCAGGTTTCGGTTGGTCGAGAGGACACGTAAAACAGTCGTAAAAGTGCCTTGCCGATCGTCCATACCAGCGGAGCGCCCAATGTCGTGATCGTGTCCGGACTGATCGAGTCTCTCCCGCCCGGCTTCTGGGACGCTTCGTCGAGACCGGGGGACGAGACCAGCCCCCGCTGATCCGCCTGGGCGCGAAGCGAGCACCGGTCGTAGGCTCGGACGCCGTTTCCAACGTGGTCTCCGGAGCCCCCACCGAAGAGTGTGGTGTTGCCTACTTCACCAACCCCTACGGGAATCTGTCCTTCAACATGGGCGGAGCCAATGATCGCACGCTCACGCTGCTGGCGGGGATCGAGGATTCAGCCGACGAGATGGTCGTTGCGAGGCGATCGTCAGAGTCCAGGACAGGAATTGTCACTCCTGGAGTTCTTCGCGACCGCCTCGCCGGCAGGCAGTCGCGCGGCTCGAGAACTGCTCCCTACCAGTGAGCTCGGGCCGACGCTGATCGCCCTCCGTCTTCCCGTCGACAGGCAGAGCATCGGCGTCGAGCTCTTCCTCGAGATGGTTGCCCGAAGTATCCGCACGCGATTGCGTCCTTCGGGCCCGTTTGGGTGAGCAGTTTCCCCCTCGGCGTGGACATCGACGTCCGGGGTGACGGTGCCATTCGCGTGCGGAAAGGGACCGGGATCGATCCGCGGCCGAGAAGCCCTGGACGTCGGAGGCCTGGGGGGCGACGCAGGATGCGATGAGCCGCTCCAAACAAGCACCTTGCTCCCTTTCGTCGGCACGGTGGTGCGAGACCTCGCTTCCCTGCGAGGGCATGCCGTTCGTCACGGCTGTGCGGCGGCGGGTCCGCAGCCCAGAGTGAGTTCTGCGATCTCGCTTTTCTGGTGGCGGTGGAAGTATCCCCTTCGACTGAACTTCGGTGATGAGCTGACGGCTTCTTTGTTGGAGCGCATCACGCACCGAAGGTTGAGTGGGCGCCGATGGCCGACTGCGACGTCGTGGGCGCGGGCAGCATCCTGCAGATGGTTCCGCGCGCGAAGCGTCGTGTTCCGCCGGCCATCTGGGGGAGTGGCTTCATCAGCCCACCGGCGATCGGAGCCAAGAAGGTCGATGGAGAAGTTCGGGCTGTTCGAGGTGCACGCACCCGTGAATATCTGGGCCGCGCGGACACCGACGAGATAGCGCTCGGTGACCCCGGTCTGCTTGCCGGTTACCTACTCGACGGGCCGGTGCGAAAAAAGTTCGCCCTTGGCGTGGTCCCGCATTACATGGACAAGAAGTCCGAGGTCGTCGAAAAGGCCAGATCGCTGGGGCGGCACGTACGCATCATCGATGTGGAGTGGACTCCTCGAGGAGGTTGCCCGCGAGATTGCCTCGTGTGAGGCGGTGCTTTCGTCCAGCCTGCACGGCCTTGTCTTCTCCGACGCGCTCGGCGTACCCAATGCACACATCAAGATCGGTGACGGACTCGTCGGCGGCCTGTTCAAGTTCCAGGACCACGACTCCGCGGTGGCCCGTCCCGAGCACAACGTCATGTCGTTCGGATCGCCCAGTAAGGTCCAGTCGGTGGTCCGAGCGGTGCAGGAGGCTTATCTACCTGTACGGAATCTCGCTCAGATCCAAGACGCGCTCATCAAGGCGATCCCCGCTTGATCGTTGGCTCAGGCGCATCAGGCGATGCTCTGGTACCCGACCAACCTCCAGAACGCGTGGCCGCGTGGCCCTCAGCCTCCAGGAAGCAGGCGCTCCAGGGTGGGCTCGATGTACGGGGAAAGGGTGACTGCGTAAGACGCGGTGAGGTGGGAGGCATCGAAGTACACGACGATGCCGCCGACGACAGCAGGGCAGATGTCCGTTGCGCAGACATGTGCATTGAGGTCGATTGTCGACATGGCCGGATCGCGGACGCCCTTGGCCGCTTGGTATAGCGGATCCGGCTTGAGCCACTCCGACCTCTTCCCATCGCAGGCGCTCGAGTCCTGTTCGTGCTCCGCGACGCAGTCGGGAACCGACGGCAGAGTGTGCTTCGGGTACGGCGTATCCCGTACGACCAGCACCTTGGACCCGGTGTCGAGGATCCGGGCAAGGTACTGCCGGTAGCCCGCCTCGACCATGTCCTCGTTTTCAGCGACGGTGGACGCGCCCAGGGCCTGGTACGGCGTCAACTGCTGCGTCACGACCAGATCGAAATCAGCATCACGCAACTCCTCGAGGACTCGTTTCCCCCACGCGTGACAACCGTCTGAATCCAGTTGGCGGGGAAATTGCCACTTCGCCGCCGAGGTGGGGCAGCGCGACGCCACCAGCGTGGTCACACTCCAGCCGTGAGTAACGGCAAGCCGGTGCAGTGCGGGCAGGACGTTCCCAGCGTGTGAGTTGCCGATTAGGGCAATGCGTACCCGGCTGCCCTTGTCGCCGTAGCGACAGGTCGCGAGTCCGTCGAACGGAGGCCCTTCCCAGCACTTGTCGGCATAGGCGGTCGATTTGTCGGCTTTGGCATCGCTGGGGGCGAGGAGTAGAGGCTGAGGCGGACACGTCCGCACCGGGTCAAGGGCTGCGGCGCCGAGGCAGGCCGACGGGTTCTCCAGCGACTGGAGGAGCCGCGCCCTGCGATCGTTCGACTCGGCCTCCAGTTGGTGCACCATGACACCGCACGTCACCGCAGTCACAACCGAGGCGACGACCGCGGTGAACAGGACCCGGCGTACTCCACGACCTTGCCGGAACCGGTCCTCCACGTAGGTTTTCGAGAGTCCCGCAAGGATCAACGTTGCGACGAAGATGATGGCCCGATCGACCAGTCCGGCCCCTCGTCCCAGTACGAAGGGCGCCAGAACGATGAGAGGCCAGTGCCACAGGTAGATCGAGTACGAGACGTCGCCCAGCCATTGGATCGGGCGGACATTCATGAGCCGCCGCGGCGACAGCGGCGCACGCTCCGCCCTCGAGGCGATGACGAGGAGCGTGCCGACCACTGGCAGCATCGCCTGCCATCCGGGGAAAGGGGTGGCACCGGTGTAGGTGAGGCAGGCGAAGGCGATCAGGGCGAGGCCCGCCCAGGTCATGACCGTGCGCACGTGCGTCGTGAGGGGTCGCCAGTTCCACGCCGGACCTGCGGCCAGCGCCGCGCCGGCGCCCAGTTCCCAGAGGCGGGTCGGTGTGACGAAGTAAGCCTGCGCAGGTTGCCAAGTGGTTGCCACCACCGAATAGGTCAGACTCACTGCACAAAGGGTGACGATGCCGACGAAGTACGACGGTGCGGGCCGACGACCCAGTCGGGTGGCCAACCAGCCGCAGCCGACCAGCAGGACACGGCCACACGAGGTAGAACTGCTCTTCCACCGAGAGCGACCAGTAGTGCTGGACGAGTGTCGGCGCTTCCTCGGCGCCCAGATAGTCGACGGACCGCGCTGCCAGCGACCAGTTCTCGATGTACAGGGCCGATGCCCCGATCTCCCGTAGGGACGGTATCCAGGCCGTTCGAGGGGCGATCAACAGCGTGGCGGCGAAGGCTGCCGCCAGCACGAGGAACGATGCGGGCAGCAGGCGACGAACACGCCGTGCCCAGAACGCGGTCAGGTCCCTGACACCTCGGGGTGGGCTGCGGAGCAGGTGTGACGTGATCAAGAAGCCCGAGATGACGAAGAAGACGTCGACTCCGATGAAGCCACCCTGCAGACGGCCAGGCCAGAGGTGGTACAGCACCACCATGCCGACTGCAATTGCCCGCAAGGCCTGGATGTCGGTGCGTACGGCCGTCTTGGTGGCGTGCGACCGCGAGTTCGTGACCTGCTGGTCGAGCACCGCGCCCCTCTCAATCGTGGCCGCAGCTATGTCCTGGCCACGACGCCACGCCGAGGGTATCGGCAACCAGTCATCACCTCGTGGACGCCGAACACAGATCGCACTGAGTAGCGGCCGACCGGCAGTCCTAGTGCGACTGCCAGGCGTTCTCGGACTTCGTCCGGGAGGTGACGGTCCTCGGCAGCCGTCCGTCGGCGAGCGAGCGGACGCTGACCTCCTCGAGGACATCGCGCAGCCTGGAGCGGGCGGCGATCCAGACGTGCGGGAGCATCTCGGCGGAGTCGTTGTAGGACGGCCTCGGGTCGCAGACCGTGGATGATGACCAGCGGTCCGTCCACCGCTCGCCCTGGCCGTCATCGTGCCGCTGATTTGATGCAGCGACGGGTGGCCCGCCGCGGCTAGCGTCACCTTGGTGCGCGAGCCCGGCAGTTGCGCGCTGAAGCTGCGGCTGCTGGCCCTGGCCTACGTATTCTTCTCGTGGTATGGCCGGTCTCGCTGATAGGAAGAAACCTTGCCTACGGCATGGATCCGCTGAACACAGCGCTTGCCGACGCGGGCGTGACCTATGGCCTGAAGTTGACCGCAGTCGTTGGGTTCTACTTGGTCCTCATCAATCTGGTGTTAGGCGTGGGCATCTCGTTCCTGTTGGTGCCCTACGAGTTCCCCGTCGGCGTGCGTTCTGGGCGCTGATCGACCTGCCGCTGACGGTGTCGCCGGTGGTAGTCGGTGTCGCCCTGGTGCTGGTCTACAACTCCCGCACCGGACTCTTCGGACAGGGACTGTCCGAAGCCTGGATCCAGGTGATCTTCGACGCTCCGGGAATGATCATGGCCACGGTGTTCGTGGCGCTCCCGTTGGTGATTCGCGAAGCAGTTCCCGTTCTCCAGGAGATCGGCGACGAACAGGAGCAGGCGGCTCGAAGCCTCGGTGCCAACGCCACGCAGACCTTCCTTCGGACCACGATGCCGAGCATCGGGGCAGTTGTGTGCGGCGTCGGCCTCAGCCTGGCCCGCTCGCTCGGCGAGTTCAGTGCCGTGAAGGTCGTCTCGTGGAACGTCATGGGCAAGACGCAGAACGGCCACGCTGGTCGTCGAGCAGAAGTACCAGAACTACGCGCAGACGCCGGCGTACTCGACGGCGTTCATGCTGGCGTTCGCCTCGGTAGTCTGCATCGTGATCGTCAGCATTCTGCGGCCGAGCGAAGGCAGGAGACAGCGATGAGCATCGAATCCCGAGGGTCAGCGAGAAGTGCGGCGACTTCGTCGCGCTGGAGAAAGTATCTCTGACGATCCCCTCGGGCTGCTCACGGCGCTACTGGGGCCCTCTGGAGGCGCCAAGTCCACTCTGCTGCGCATCGTCGCCGGCCAAGACGCCGACGACGAAACGGTGCCATCGAGGGGAACGAAGCGACCCACCTGCCACCACAAAGGCGCAACGTGGGCTTCGTGTTCCAGCACGACGTCGTTCAAGCACATGAACCTGGCCAAGAACGTCGACTTCGGCCTGGTCCCGAGACCAGTGCGTCCGAGCTGCTCGAACTTTGCATCTGTCGCAGTTCGCACATCCACTCCCCTCACAGCTGTCCGGAGGTCAACGACAGCGGATGGCATGGGCTCTGGCGCTGGCCGTCGAGCCGACTGTGCTCTTGCTCGACGAGCCGTTCGGGCGCTCGATGCCAAGGTGCGCCGGGAAATGCGCGACTGGTTGCGTCGCCTGCACGACGAAGCGCACGTGACGACGGTGATCGTCACCCACGACCAGGATGAAGCCCTCGAGGTGGCCGACGAGATCGTGGTGCATCAGCGACGGCCGGACCGAGCAGATCAGTTCGCCCGACGAGCTGTACGACAAGCCCGCCAACGAGTTCGTGATGAGCTTCCTCGGGCCTGTCACGCGCCTCTCCGGCGAGCTGATCCGACCGCATGACAAACGTGTTCCTCGTCGACGGTGTCCGCACTCGGTCAGGGGCACAGTGACAAGGGTGGTTCGAGTCGGCTTCGAGACACGACTGACCGTCAGGCCACACGGTGCACCGCCGTGGGCGCAGCGGTGGCGGTCGACGCGGCAGACGAAGTAGAAGTGACGGTCCTGCTCACTCGGGCGCATAGCCGGGAGCTCGACCTGGACGAGGGTAGCCGGGTCTGGCTCGCCCTCAGTCATGGCGCCACCATGCACCGGGCCGATCTGATTGAGGGCCACCCCATGGAGCCAGTTGACGTCGGCTGACCGACCTTGCCCAGGCAGGTCCA
>CAWFFZ010000009.1:0-8347 GCA_963815295.1 uncultured Actinomycetota bacterium | reverse complement strand
CAGATTCAACGCAAAGCCCGACTGGTCTTCGCTCGTGATCAGTCGGGCTCCCGCGCACATCAGAGGTTTGTGCGGTGCGTACACGTCACCCTCCCCGCCGAGGGGGTCGAAGTAGGGGCGAACATTGCCTGGCCACCGTATGTCGTGGAGCCACACCGTTGGTGTTTCGTCGACATACCTGCATGACGTTCCGGGGCGTGTTCGGGCGGTAGGGTGGTGTCTCGGTCGCTTATCCCAAGGGGTCGCGGTGAAGAGTCGAGTCGGTGCCCTCGTCGCGGCGCTGGTTCTCGGCCTAGCAGCTGTCCCGACCGCGACTGCCGCCTACGGGGGCGGTCGACCACCGGCGGCGGTGCGGGCATCCGACACCTATGGCAACCCCGTCCTCAACCGGGACTTCCCCGATCCCGACGTGGTCAAGGCTGCCAACGGCTGGTACTACGCCTACAGCACCCAGACGGAAACGCCCCAGGGGCACGTCAACATCCAGGTCGCGAGGTCGCGCGACCTCGTGCGCTGGCACCATCTGGGCGACGCCCTGCCCAAGCTTCCCGACTGGGGGGATGACGCGGCTGTCAGTTGGGCACCAGATGTCGTGCGCCGTGACGGCCGCTACTACCTGTACTACTCGACCGTCCCAGACCGGCTGCAGGAAGAGTTCGGCCTGTGCCTGGCCGTGGCCACGTCGGACGAGCCGGCCGGCCCGTTCGTTGCCACCAGCAGGCCGCTGTACTGCGGCCCGACGCTCGCCGACATCGATGCCGCTGTCTTTCGCGATCCCGTGACCGGTCGCTGGCGGGTGTACTGGGGCTCCGGTGGGGACATCGTCACCGCCCGATTGGCCCCGAGCCTGACCCGGCTGGCCTCGCCGGACGCCGAGCCGAAGCTCCTGCTACGCGGCTGGTCCGCACGGGTGAAGCGACCGTACGAGCACGGCATTGAAGGACCCCTGGTGATCGCACGACGGGGCCGGTATTACCTGTTCTACTCCGGCGACAACTGCTGCTCGTACCCGCCGCACTACGCCACCATGGTCGCCCGGTCGCGCAGCGCCACCGGACCGTTCCAGCGGCTGGCCGCGACCCGACCGGGGCGAAGCAGCGTCATCTTGCATTCCAACCGGCGCTGGGCCGGTCCGGGCCACAACACGGTGACACGAGACAACGCCGGGCACGACTGGCTCGTCTA
The DNA here is from genome assembly GCA_963815295.1 of uncultured Actinomycetota bacterium. Lineage (GTDB taxonomy): Bacteria > Actinomycetota > Actinomycetes > Propionibacteriales > Nocardioidaceae > JACDHG01. Next base: position 7,162 of record CAWFFZ010000009.1, on the reverse strand, counting down.
CCACGCCATCGACACCCACCGCCCGTACCTTCCAGGCGAGGACCAGGCCGTACGACGGCCGATGTTGCTCGACCGCATCCTCTACCGGAAAGGCTGGCCGACCATCCACAGGGACTCCCCCTCGGCACGCGTAGTCCCACACCGCACACCGGCTCGATCCCCAGCAAGGGAGCTGCACATAGTCAGCCGTGACCACGGTGCGATCTTCGCCGGTGAACCCCGCGGCGGCGGCGAGGTCACACTCGAACACCGAGAAGACTGGGGTCAGGATGCCGTCAACCAGTCGCATCGCAGCAAGGTAGCCTCCAAGCATGACTGTGCGGATTGTCCACAGACTTATGCGTCAAGGCGACATTGCACGGGGCAGGGTGCGGAGTCAGATGTCTGTGTCGTCGTAGCTGCCACTGCGGGCCCGCAGTTTCCGCGCTCTCGTTGCAACGTTGATGACTGCCCTTGCGACCTGACGCCTCCGGATGTCGCTGTTGTGAACCTCACCGTCGGGCAGCTCAGTGTCGTCGTAGTTGCCTTTGACCTTGCCCTCTACCGACTTGGCCAAAGAGCACCTGTCCCAGGTTAGGCGGGTCGGGGTCGTTCATCCTCGAGGCGGGGTAGCGTCACCCGCAGATGGAAAGACCCGGACCTACCTCATGTCTCTTAGCCGGGAAACCTTCCGAGGATCGTGAACCGTAGCTGTCCAGCTCCCCAATCGTGCCGTCTGTCCATGAGGCCGAGCTTATCCGTGGGCGCGCAGCAACGTGATTCGGTCCAGGAGGTTCTCCAGGGATTCCTCAAACTCGGTGGCTGCGTGATCTTGGGCCAGTTGGGCGCTCATGCGTTTCACGAGCGGAAACTCGCCGACGGTCCCATGCTGTGAGTCACCGGCCTCCTCGTCGACGACGTCGAGTGGCCCGACGTCTGCACCCAGCGTGGACACCTCCAGCAGCAGGTGGCCCAGCAGGAAGCTGGTGAAGCCCCGGTACGCCGCGACTGCAGCCTCGTCGCTGAAACCTTCGGCCGTCAGGCCGTTCAAGAACGACTCCACCCAGCGGAGGCTTCGCAGCGGAGGACGTAACCAGGGCGCCTCAGGCGGTCGAGACGCGACGAGCGGAAAGGCACGCGGATGCGACAACGCGATCCGCCGGACCCCATGGGCCAGCCGCTGCAGGAAATCTTGCCAGCCATGTTCGGGCACTTGGAGCACATCCGGATCCATGTACATCTCGTCGATGATGGTCTCGACGAGAGCATCCAGAAGCGCGTCGCGGCCGGGGACGTACCGGTAGAGCGACATTCCTTCGACGCCGAGCTCGGCGCCGAGCTTGCGCATGGACAGCTGTGGAAGCCCGTGTTCCTCGATGTAGCTGGAGGCGGCAGCGATAATGCGGGCGCGGTCGAGGGGAACTCGAGCTGATGGCTGAGGCTTGCCCTTCATCGCGCGGACGTCCGTGTCGACGTCTTCGTCGGCCATCCCGGCGCCCCTTCCTCGCACATCCCTTGGGGTCTCCACGCTAGCGGGACGACCCGAGCGCCGGGCCGTGGCTCCCGAGCGAGCCACGGACGAGGCATCAGGTCAGCGGCGGTCTGCGATGTCGCCGTCGGCCTCGATCTGCTCCTTGCGTACCTCTTCTGAGACGGTCTCCTCGCCGGTCTGCGTCTCGGTAGTCAGCCGGACACGCTCTACGGGCTGGGTGGTCTTCTCGACGACTGGGCGCTCCTCATGGAGCGTGAGCTCGTGCTCCTCCTCGGAGATATCGGCCCCCGAGGTCGCCGCGTCATAGTTCTCCGACGTGACGGGCTCGGTCTCCACAACAGCTTTCTCCTTGCGCACCGGCACCGTTTCGGTGACGTTCTCGGTCACGACGTACTTGCGCAGCCGAGCACGCCCGGACTCCTCGGTCTGGGTGCCAACGCGGACCTGCTCCTCCGATCGGGTGATGGCGTCGTCGGTGTTCGGGCCCGAAGGTGTCCTGGCCCGTCCGAAGTGAGGTCGTCGGCCGTTGCCGGCGTCCCAGTCAAGGCGGTAGTGCTCGTAGAGCCGTCGCTCCTCCTCGGGCTCCAGGTGACCGTCCGCTGAGACGTTGGGCGCGTCCTTGACCGTCGCCTTGTCGTAGGGCACCTCGACGCGGTCGCCGGCCACCGTTGCCTCGCGCAGCGGAACGAAGCTCTCGTTCATCCCAAAGAGGCCCGTGTGGACGGTGAACCAGTCGGGCTGTCCGGTGTGGTCATCGGCGTACACCTGAGCGACCGAGCCGATTTTCTCGCCGCCCGGTCCGAAGACATCGCGACCCGCGACGCTTCGCAGTTCCTGTTGTTCGATCATCGTGGTCCTATCGGGTTGGGGATTCACCGACAGATGTCGACGAAGCCGGCCACGTACCCCGCTCAGCAGGTCTAAACCGGTTCCGATGAAACTTTTTTACGATGTAAGTTTCCGCTGTAAGTGGGTATAGGGCGCCTGACCAACGTCCGTGGGCAGCCGCCCCGGCGCCATCTACCCAGGAGACCTCATGCCTCGCGACAACGTCGCCATCCAGCTCGACGACAGCCTTCAGAAGTCGTTCGACACCTTCTTCAACTTCCTGCCCAACATCCTGGCCTTCCTGGTCATCTTGCTCATCGGGTACATCGTGGCCAAGATCGTCAAGGGCATCGTCACCAAGGGACTGCAGAAGGCCGGCGTCGACCGGCACCTGCACGAGTCCGACGCCAACCAGTACGTCCAACGCGTCATGCCAGGCGCGAGCCCGTCGAGCGGGATCGGCCGTGTCGTGTTCTACCTGGTCTTCGCCTTCTTCCTGTTCAGCGCGATCGGCGCTCTCAAGATCCCGGCGCTGACCGTTTTCATGAACCAGGTGCTGGCCTACCTGCCCAACGTGATCGCAGCCATCATCATCTTCGTCGTCGCAGCCGCTATCGCAGGAGCCGCGGCCGCCGGGATCGCCCGAGTCATGGGCGACACCCCGACCGGCAAGATCGCCGCCACGGTGCTCCCGGCCATCGTCATGGTCATTGCGACTGTTCATGATTCTCGAGCAGCTGAACATCGCGCCCCAGATCGTCGAGATCGCCTTCGCCGCGACCATGTTCGCCCTGGCCCTAGGCCTCGCTCTCGCTTTCGGGCTCGGAGGACGGCCGATCGCCGAGCGCATGCTGTCTGACGCCTACGACGCCGGACGCCGCCACAAGGAGCAGGCCAAGCAGGACCTCGAGACCGGACGCCGGCGGGCGCAAACCGAAGCCGCGAGCCACTCACCCAGACACAGCCGCATCCCACGACGGCAGCCACGCGGGAAGCACATCGAGCTACCCGTCCTGATCAACGTTGACCGGGCCGTCCCTTGCGCAGTGGCGGCCCGGTCAACCCAGCTGCCTTACTGGGGATCATGCGCCAGGCGCTCGATCCGTGGACGGCAGAGCCCTGCACCAACAATCTGAAAGCGTCGTGCGATCCACGGGCGATATCGCGCGCCGCGCACTGTCGGGCGTTGAGGGTGTTGCAAGTTGCCTCGCGCCTGTAGTCGACCTCGAACCAGCGAGCTTCCGCAGCCCGACGCCGACGCTGTAGGTGACGCAGCCGCGCCACCGACCGTCGAGCTGCTGCCAGGCGCTCAGCGTGCCGTCGTGCCATCGGTCGGTACGACGGACGGCGACGAGCTTCGGGGGCTTGAGCGGGCGCAAGGTGTCACGCACACGTTCCTATCTCACAGCGCCATGTTGTCAGTCATAGCTGCCGTAAGGGTAGGAGTACTCAATGGCTAGGCAAGCTGGCGAACAGCGAACGTGATTAAGGCGGCCGACACTGCGCTGTACGTTGCGAAGCGCCGCGGCCGCAACTGCGTCGTGGCGGCCACGGCTCCGTGACGAAGCGGTCAACTGACTGCGGGCCCTTCAGGTGCCCCGGACTCACCGGAAGCGTCGCTGAAGAACGAGATCCGTCCATCGGACTCGAGGACGGCAACCTCGATGTGGGAGATCGCCCGGATGCCCTGCTGGCGCGCTGCGGCGGCAAGATCGGTGAAGCTGAGCCGTTGTCGCGCCATCGCATCGAGTAACAAGCGCCCATCCTGAACGATCAGCACGGGTGATCCGTTGATGAGCGGCCGCAGCCGCGGCCATTTCCAAGAGGAGTACGACAAGGCCACTGTGAGCAAGCTGAACACGCCGACCGCAAGGAACGCGGATGTCGTGGAAAAGTCCTGCTGAGTGATGGCCTGCTGCACCAGGTCTCCCATCGTGACGTACAACAAGAGCTCGAATGTGGTCAGCTCTCCGAGCGTTGCGCGGCCGGTGATCCGGGTGATGACCCACAGGAAGAAGAAGACCACCACGGCGCGGACGACGATCTCCATCTGGCTCCTATCAGGGTGCCAGCAAGGTCGAGAACGACACCGTGGCTGCGGCTTCGCCGCTATCCATCACGGACATGGTCGCGTCGCGGCCTACCTGGCTTGACGGTTGGATGTAGGCATCGAAGGTGACGACGAAGGTCTCCCCGTTGGGAGGGACGAACGTCATCGTCAGCGTGTCAGCGTCGCGAGTGCTGCTGTCTGGCTCAGGAAAGAAGCCCTGGGTCTCATAGATGTCGAACTGGTCGGCAGAGACGGCCAGGTCGATCGTCTTGCCGAACCCACCGTCTCGGTGGATCGTCACCCGCCACGTCACGTCGAGGCCGGCGCGCGCTATCCGGGGGTACTCGAGCTTCAGGGTGTAGCCGTTGCCGCTTGCACTCACGGTTTCGGTGTGCACTCCGAGCCGTCCGGAAAGCCCTGTCAGTACGACGACGAGCAGCAACGCAAGGGTGACACGGCTGGCCCAGGTTCTCAGCCGCGCGGCGGGCTCACGTTCGAGACCCTCGAGCGTGCTGTCCTGCATGCTGGCGACACTAGACCCCCGCCAATGATTCGGCAGGTCACCAATGCACCTGCTTGCGACGTGACGTTGCCGAGCATTAGGAGGGCTCATGAAGTCTGCGGCGGGGTATGGGCCGTTAGGCATAGCCCGGACGCGCAGGTCGCGTCTTTGGGAGAAGGACCCTTGTCGACCTTCCGTCGCGTTCTCAGCCCAAATGCATCGAGCTGAGAACGAGGGCGGTTACCGATTCGGAGATGACGCGGATCGAGGGCGCGCCGCAGAGCGGGTTGCTACGGGGATGACCTTTTTCTACGCGTCGGGTGGAACTTGTGGCCACCAGCGGTGGGGTCGAACGTGCCCTCGATGACCTGTTGGGCGATGATGCGAAGCTTGATGTTGCGGTCCTGCGAGATCCGGACGAGGAACCCAAATGCATGGTCTCGGTCCACTCCGTAGCGTTGCATGGTGATGCCGACCGCGGTGCCGATGTCCTGTCGGCTCTGCAGCGCCTCTCCGAGGCTTCCGACCTGTCGGGCGTAGCCGAGCAGCAGCGCGGCCTGGCTGGAGAACAGCTCGGCCATCTGCATCGTGGAGTGGTCGAACGCTTCCGGCGCGCGGGCGTACAGGTTCAACCCGGCTTGTTCGCCGTTGTGTGCGAGCTGGATCGCGGTCTGCGCCCGGACACCGGTTCGACCGCTCGCGGGCCGAAACGTGGATACGGGCTATCGTGTGCAGCGAGGTCGTTGACGACGATGAACCGTTCGTCGGTGACGGCGGCGTAGCAAGGACCCTCCTGAGCTCGTACTGGAGCTTGTCGAGTCCTGATGGCCAGCGCATCGGTTGCGGCGACCGTGTCCAGAGTCTGGTCCTTGCGGCGGACACTGACGCTGGCGAAGTCGACGCCGGTGATGTTCGACGCGGCGGACGTTGCGAGGGACTCAGGGCTTGTTTCACGGTTGCTTGTCATACGCCGATGAGGCTGAGGCGGACATGGCGGCTCGATTCGAGAAAGTCGGGACCGCCGCCCGGCTCCCACTAGCCGGGGATTTCTCTGACGGAAACGCGCACTTGAAGTCAGAGGCACTGCCCTTTACTGGACAGAGGCACAGGCTGCTTCGTCAGGTCCAGGTGACTGAGCCGACCAAGGCGAAGGCGTCGGCTGCCCTCAAGGCGATCCGTGACCGGGTGACGGCAGGTGCGCCTGCCCGCGACGACACGATCGTGTTCGGCAGGTTCGCGGCACGCTGGATCGAGACGACGCTCGCGGCATCCGACCGCAGCACTCCACCAAGACTCTGTACGCGGGCCTCACGAGGACGCACATCATCGGTAGCGACCTCGGAAGGCTCCCGATGAGCAAGGTCCGACCGACGACGGTGGAGCGGTTCGTCCTCGAGCTGAGGAAGTCGGGCAAGGCTGATTCGACGGTGCGGCAGGTCTACACGATCGCTCGTGCCATCGGTGACGCGGCGGTGAGGGACGGCCAGCTCGCCCGTAACCCCTTCGCGGCGGTAAAGCGGCCCAAGGTGACCGCGAGCGAGGCGAGACACCTGTCACCCGCTCAGGTAGCGAGGTTGATAGAGGCTGCTCAGGGCTCCCGGTATCGACCACTGTTCGTGCTGTTGGTCAACACTGGCCTACGTCGCGGCGAGGCGCTGGCGCTGCGGTGGTCCGACGTCGACCTCACCAACGGCGTCGCTCGGGTGCGCGGCACACTGGCCCGTGTCGGGCCTGACCTCATGGTGACTACACCGAAGTCTGCAAAGTCGGCTCGAACGATCCCGCTCGCGCCAGCTGCGCTCGACGTGCTGCGGTCGCTCAAGGTCCGACAGGCAGCCGAACGACTCAAGGCAGGCAGCTGGTGGACCGACACAGGCTACGTGTTCACCACGGAGGACGGGCAACCGTGCGACCCACGCAACGCCCTGAGAGCACTCAGGGTGGCCGCGAGGGCTGCCGACCTCGACGGGTCGGACTGCACACGTTGAGGCACAGCGCCGCCAGCGTGATGCTCAGCAACGGCGTGCCGCTCAAGGTCGTCTCCGAGCTGCTCGGTCACTCGGGCATCGCCATCACGGCCGACGTGTACGGGCACGTCTCCCCGGAGGTAAGCCGGTCGGCCATCGACGTGCTCGGATCGGCACTCGACGCGCAAGAGGAGCCATAGAGTGACTTATAAGGTGACTTGGCCCGTCGAGACCTGCAAGAGGCCAGTTCTCCTATTCGAGAAACTGGCCTCTCACCTGCGATTTTACCTTGGTCGGGCTGACAGGGTTTCGAACCTGCGACCCCTTGACCCCCAGTCAAGTGC
>CAWFFZ010000008.1:0-2177323 GCA_963815295.1 uncultured Actinomycetota bacterium | reverse complement strand
CACGTCACCGACTCGACACCCCACCGACTACTCACGCCATATCCGCCTGAGAGCGATTCATTATGAGCACCCCCTCCCCTCGTCCCTACTCGTCCCGCGTCGTCCCAGACGTACCCCCGCTTGGCCTTCGTCCCCTCGTCCCTCTCTATAAGACGAGGGACGAGGGACGCGCCCCCTACGGACCAAAGATGAACCGTCTGAGGTTCTCCGCTCGTCCCGCTGGAAAGACGTGGCGAGATGACCGAAGCCCACCGTGGCCGCGAACTGACCCCGCCTCCTGACCAGCTCGACTGGCTACATCTAATTGCGGCGGCTGAGCGCCGGGGCATCCCCGTAGCCCGTACGAACAGGCAAGGGCAGATCCACGCCCTTCGCAGCGTATTTGACCTGACCGAGTTCCAGCGGAATCAATCTCCCGCCGCCCCCGTAAGCGGCGGTCTAACAGAAATAGGAGCGTCACCATGGCGACCCGAAAGACCGACAACAGCGGCGGCTGCCTCTGACCGCGTCCACGTGAATCAAATTTCAGACGCGTCTAACCTAACCGAGCTTGACGCCTGGGCGAAGCGGCGAAACGTCGACGTCGGCCCGGACTGGAAAGGTGAAGCCAGCGTCTCGATCGCGGACGCGGCGCGGATCTTTGCGGAGGACGCAGCCTCGCATCAGGCGCACATAGCCGGACTGGCTGCAAAAGAAAGCCCAGGAGCAAGCCGACGAAGCCGAACGGCAGGCCAAGGAGCGACGGATCTGGCGGGACGCCTACGACCGGGCGAAGCGGGCCGGCAAAGGAGACGCAGCCAGCCACGCCGACGCCGTAGAGGCAGTGCAACGAGCCCGGGGCGGCATCGCTCGACCGCCTGCTAGGTGTCGTCCGATGACCGGCGACGCGGGCTGGCAGCCGGCCAACGCACTCTCGGCATGTACCCCCTCGAATGGGGACACACCGCCACCTGGTCCCCGCTCCGAAGCACGCGCCCGCTGGGGTAGTCGACAACGTCACTGCGATGGAGAAGAACCCAGTGCGGAAGATGGCCGCCTTCGACAAGGCCGACGTCAGCGGCTGGCCCGAATGCGAGCCAAGTACGCCCGCCGCCTCGAGCGCGGCTGACCCACATGCACCCCTGCGGCGGAAGGTTGGGACGACTGACCCGCCGCAGGGGCTCCACCACCACGGCGAAAGCAGACTCACATGACCGCTAAGACTGGCGCAGCACCCGAGCTAGGATCAACTCAGCCGACGAGTCATCGCCGAGGAACCAGAGTGCTGGCTTCGACTGCCCGGCTGCACAGGCGAGTCCACCACCACAGACCATGTACTCACAGCGCAAGACCGCCCCGACCTACGCATGAGCAGAGCCAACCTCCACGGAGCATGCCGCCACTGCAACCTGCAACGCTGCACCTTCCCCCCCGAACACATCGACCTGCTGCGTGAGCCAGCGATGCCGCCAGGTGTCGCCGAGTTCTTCGATGACGACAGTCCGCGCGTTTTTTTGAAATGCGACACCCCTCGGGAGCGACCAGGCTCCGGTCGTACCTCCCCGTCCTCCGTTTCCACAGGCAGGCCACGAAGAACCCAAACGAAGTGCCTGATGACTGCGCTTGCCGAGGCGTCCACAGGCACCGCCGAGCGGCCTGCTGTCCGTTTGGAAGCCTGGCGGAGCCCCGACTGCTCAAGTGACGAGGTGGTCGGGGCTTTGCAGAACTTTGGGCGATTCACCAGGTTGGCGCGGGGACCCGGCGCCTCTGGGCCAACGGGACCCCTCCGGACAGTTGGCCAGGTGGCAGGGATGCGCTCTCGGTATCGCGTCCATGCCGGGGCCGGCTGGGGTCTAGCGGCCGTTGCGTCGAGTCTGCTTGCTGACCTGACGGGTGCGACCGTCAGCCGGTCTGACGGTAACCTGGGCGAACAATCGTCGAACCCGGACAACACACTCTTGGTCTCTGGCAGGCTTCACCCATGACCGACACTCCCGCAGTAGGCGAACTAAAGGCGCGTTGGCTCGAAGCGGAGGCCGCCTACAAGTCAACGGTCGACCACTACTTCATCGCTGACGACCCGTACCGGGAACCGGATGGGCAGGAGCGCACAGTTAGACATCGCCAGCCTCACCATGATGACCCGACTGCGCACCGAGGCCGAAGCCGCACAGGACGCCTACGCCCGGGCCGTGGTCGAAGGTAGGGACAACGGTCGCACCGCCAATCCGGCCATTGGGTAGCTCAGGTCCTTGCGGGTGGCCGCTTGCGTGCTTCGGCTGCGTCGTTGCGGTCGTTAGAGGCTCTAGTCGGTCGACGGCTGCGGCGACGCGGTCCTGCAAAGCGGCCTCACGGACTTGGGCGTGGGGGCTGTCGTTCGCGAGCTGGGAACGGTCTTCCTCGGAGGCCTCGCGGTCCTTGTTGGCGTGCGCTCGGTCGCCTTGGGCGAGGGTTCGTTTGTCGGATGCTCTCGCGTCGGCAACGGGGCCGGTGGAGACGTGCCGCCGGCTTCTCGGTCGTGTCTGTCTGCCGCGTGGTCGCGAGCCTCAGCCATCTCGTCGCGTAGCTTTGCGGCGGCCAGGATGTTGTCGACGTCTTGTTCTCGATACCCACTTGCTATGTCGCGGGCGTCGGCCAGGGTGTCGCGCGCGTCGGCGATGCGGTCTCGCTGGTGCGCGGTTGCGTCGCGCTCGGCTGCCCGGTCGTCGTTGGGACCTTGCTCGTTCATCGCCATCCACCCTTTGCCCTCGAAGCACTTCGTCGACCCGGCGTGGTGTGAGGGTGTCGGCGCTGAGTGTTGCGGCGATGATGAGGTCGACCAGGAGTTCGTTCTCCTCGAGCACCGCTTCGTCGTCAAACCGGAGAGTCGTGGACCCACTGACCGTTTGGGGAATCGACCACTCCCAGATCCGACCCTTCATGCGCAGCGCTGACTCACGTGAAGTGAAATGGCTGCCTTGGGTCTGCCGGTCAGCGAGACAGACAGCCAGCAATCGCACTGCAGGGTACCTGCCGTGGAATGAGGGGCGTTCATTCCTGAAAGTATCGACTCGCTCACTGACAGTGGCACTCGCCGCGGCTGCGGTCAACCAGAACACGGAAACCTGTCACGCGACTGAGAACTCGCTCCTGCGGCCCGGGGAGGGGCGCGGGACTCGGCGCCTCTGGGCCACCATTCCGCTCGGGTAGGTCGGCCAACCCGGCAACGGACAGCACTCGGGTTTTGAACTACCCCTGCCTTGAACCTGGCAGCCGTCCGGACGACGACCAGGCCTTACGAGGGATAGTACCGAGTTCGAGCATGCCGGACTAGGTGCTGCGCCCAGCCTCTTTGGCAGACCCCGACCCCCCCAAGCAGGGGAGCGGTAGGGCCGGGGTCTACACGCGGGGGTCGGCGTCTCCAACTTTGGCCTCGCGGGCAGAGTCTGACGTGACGGCTTGTAGAAGGCAATGGGCACGGAGCGACGCCGCAAACAAACCTGGGTGGCGGATTGTGATCAACGGGCTCACATTGGAGGCGGCCCCCGCCGCCGGACGCACGAAACCGAAGGCAGGGGCCGCTAAGCCAACTAGAAGCCAACATTTGGGCTGTAGTTCGTGGAACCCAACAACAGTGTCCAGACGGCTGGTCGGCGAGCAACCGAACGGGGGGACGCATCGGTCTCTCCGTCAGCTGCAACCCGCGCTGCCAGCAACATCTGGCGACCTCGCCGGAAGCGTCTCGATGCGACGAATACCGTGCGCTGGATGGGGCACTCAGTCGCCACGGCCTCGCTGTGGGTGCGTCCAGCGGGGTCGAGGGCGGTCCCTGGGCTTGACGGCGCGTGCCTCCCCCAGGGACCGCCCGATGCCAGAAGCTTCGTGAACCAGCCGCACCGACAGTTAGGACAACCTCTGCGGCGACCTTCGCTTGCACCTCGGCCAGATCGGGATGGTCCAGACATGCGGGCCGGCTATGACGAACCCCGACCTCGGATTGGGACCGATGGGCCGGGGTCCGCGAGCGGGGCCTCTCGGTTTGCTCCGCGAGCCGAGTCTGACGTGATAGCTCAGAGAAGGCAATGAGCAAATCCAAGGGAGGCGGGCTCTCCCAATCACGGCTACTCTGGGTGAAGCCGTCGTGACAGTACCTCGGAGCCTGCTGGTCACGCGAAGAGGTTTCGGGAGAGACTTCATGGGCGATCGCCTTGGCGATGTGGAGCGCGAGGAACTACTGCGCGAGCAGAACCTGCTGATGCAGGTCGTCACTGCCGCCGCTGTGAGTTCTGCTCGTCTGCCCCTCACCCAGATAGACACAGCGCTAGGGGTCATCTCGTAGCGGTCGCAGTGATACGGCTGGGATATCCCCCAGCCATAGCCGGCACATCCCTCTTGGCCCCTTCGTTCCAATTCCCATTGAGGCGGTCGACGAATCACGGTTCGATCCTCAGTCCGGGCGAAACCCGCTCTGGCTCGCACGAGCCTGGGCTGAGTCGCTGGCCGAGGATCCGGACGAGGCGCGCAGCTGGACCACCGACCCCGACGGATGGGATGACCTCGCCGAGACAGACCGGCTTCTGACAGGCAAAGGATTGTCCACCGTCGTCAGCCACTCGCCCGACGATGAGAGAGTTGCGTACTCGTTCTTTGTCGATCTCGAAGCCATAGACGTCTTCGACGAAGACACGGACGCCGTGGCCGTCACCAGCCCGACGCTAGTGCCAGCGGTCATCATGACCCTGGTGCAACTACCCGACCAGACATGGCGCGTCGACAGCGTCGGCCCGGAATACGGCAAACCTCAGTACCACTGGCCGTAGAACGGCCGCACCTCGCACGAGTCCACCCAGCGCAGCCGTGTCATCCCAATGGCGATCGACCATCTGACGTAAGCCCGCCAGTCGTCACCCTCGCGTCGCCAAGCCTCGAGCCTGCCGGGGCCGCGACGTAGTACCTCCACTCGTGAGCGTTGCGGGCGTTCGCATGTCCGGAGTACCCATGAGCCCCGCCAAATGGCCTAGTTGGGTCATGGTGTAACTGCGTCTCCGCTCCCTACCCTGGTCATGGAACCGTCGTGACCCCCCAGACCTCGGGGCGTGCTGGTTGCGCAAGCGAAGGCTGGGATCTCGCATGGGCGACCGCCCGGACGAACCGTGGCGAGACGAGACCCTGCTCCGGGAGATCGAGCTGCTCGGTGAAGTCATCGCCGCTGCGACGGCGAGCCCGGGTCGCCTCACTTGGAGACAGATTGACGAGTTCCTTGGTGTCGTCGCCGTGGGTGGTGTGACGGCGGTACCCGATTGACGTTCCCGCGGCCACACCTGCGGTTCTCGTCGTCGTCGGGAACCGTCCTCGGGTTGATGACCGGGTGTCTGGGAGACCGAGCCCTCTGTGGTCATCACCCGACGACCAGCTGGCCGAGTCCAATGAGCGGACCCGCCGGCTCAGGAGATGGGCTGGCGAGGCTGACAGCCGCTGTGGCAGACCCGGCACCGCAGGGGGACCAGGGGCCGGGGTCCGCAGCGAGGGGGGGTCGGAGTTTCCCCTCGCACGCTCAGTTTGACGTGGTTGCTCTTACAAGGCAATGAGCGCGGAGCGATGGCGCAAGCCCACCGTGGGTGGTGGCATCAAGACGTTGGGGGAATCCTTCCGAGAGGTTCTCCTCGGTCGTGACCGTCATCGGGTGATGACCAGTTGTCCGGGAGACCGAGCCCGGCTTGGTCATCACCCGATGTACCAGCTGGCCGAGTCCAGTCCGGGCGAGGGTGTCAGCCGCCGACACGCCAGCGATGGGGTGGGGCGGGCTGACTCTACGCGCGCGCCACGTTACTCCTGGTAGTCACGGATGTCTGTTTCTTGTTGATTCGGGTCGATGATGCAACTTGAAGCGGCACCGTGTTCCGGCAATGTCCCAGGAAGGCGCGGGGACTCGGCGCCTCTGGGCCAACCCGCACCCCTACGGACAGTTGGCCAGGCGGCTGGGACGCGCTCTCGATATCGCATCCATGCCTGGGCTCGTCCGTACCTGCGCAAGGTTGGTCGGCGAGCCCGCCAGTATCTTACGGACGCCGCTGGGCTGCGTCTAGGTCAAACCTGGGCAAGGTCGTGATTCCGGTCAGCCATAGTGGGCACACAAAGAGACAACGACCCCGCTCAGGGGCAGGGAGCGGGGTCGTAGGAGGCTCGTATGGCTGGGACGTTACGCGGTCAGATGGTCGAGCGTATCCCGGAGGGGAGCCACCTGACGAGGACACATCTCGGCGGCGTCGGCGTTGAGCACCAACTTCTTGCCGACTCAGCGGCGCTCCGATCGGCTCGCCGATGCCAGGCGACATCCTCTGGGCTGTCCGCAGCTTGTCCGCAAGATGTTGAGAAACAGTGGTCAACGCTGCCAAGCAGCGAGTAGGCAAAACGCCGGGTCAAGGCCAGGTTTCGCGTGAACCGGCAGGTCAGCGATTCGGGCTTGTAACGGATTAGAAGTCCGTTGCTCTATCCAGCTGAGCTACGAGCGCACCGGGCGATCAAGTCGCCGAATTGGTGAGTCTACTGAGCGGTGGGGCGCCGGTGTCATATCCTCTGAGTAAGGAGGGGATCGCTGTGAGTCACCTAACCCTAGCTAGCCCGGCGTCCATGCTGGGGTCACCACTCAACATGCGCGACATGGTCACGCGGAGCCTGCGCGCCTCGATCGCCTCCGGGGAGCTCAAGCCAGGGCGCGTCTACTCAGTGCCAGCGCTCGCATCGACCTTCGGTACGTCGGCGACCCCCGTCCGCGAAGCCATGCTCGGGCTGTCGCGGGACCGCCTGGTCGAGGTGGTGCCCAATAAGGGGTTCCGCGTCCTCGAGGTCAGCCTGACCGAACTCGTGCAGATCAACGAGGTACGGCTGCTGCTGGAGCCCGCAGCCATCGCAAGTCTTGCCGGCAAGCTGACACCTCTCGAGCTCGATGGTCTGCGCGCACATGTCGACGCGATTCTCGAGAACGCCGAAGACGGTGACCGCGACGCTGCCTCCGCGGCGGCGTTCGTGTTCCGGGACGTGTTGCTGCGGCTGTGCCCCAACACGCAACTGGTCGAGACGATCGTCGCGTTGCGAACCAGGTCGCGCGCTGGCTACCCAGAGACCTCCATCGACTACTCGAGATTCGCGGCCACCCAATACAGCTTGATCGAAGCACTCGGCGAAGGTGACGCGGACAAGGTTTCGCGCACCATTGCCTACGAAGTGAGCCGACTCGGTCCGACCCTGCGGCGGGTACCCTCGGACGGGTGACCAGCGCCGCCCTCCTCCCGCCTGTAAAGGCACCGCCGGCGGAGCCAACAACCGCGTCGGCGCGGCGCAGGCGACAGTTCCAGATCGCGGCCGTGACGGCTCTTGTCCTCCTCATCTCCGCCGCCTGCGTCTGGGCGCTCTACCACCAGCTCCACCCCGTCATCGGCCGTCGGGCGCTCGCGTGGAGCATCCTGTTCGCGTTCGCGCCTGTGCTGCCGCTGTCGGCCGTGTTCATCTGGCTCGACCGGTTGCGACCGGAGCCACGCTGGCTGCTCGGGGTAGCTTTCCTTTACGGTGGCCTCGTCGCCACCTTGGTTTCCCTCGAGCTCAACGGCTGGCTCGCCGGCCTCATCGGAGACCGCTCCGGCGCTACACCGCGCAGCGCCGTGTTCGTCGCGCCGTGGGTGGAGGAGGCCGCAAAGGCGGCGATCATCTTCTTGATCGTGGTCTGGCGACGCCACGACTTCAATGCAGTGGTCGCGGGCGTGGTGTACGGCGGGCTGGTAGGCATCGGGTTCGCCTTCACCGAGAACATCGTCTACTACGGCCAGCTGTTCCAGCAGGTACTCGCCTCGGGGGAGAGCATCGGCGCCGCCCTCGATGCCGTCCGCGGCCTGTTCGTCTGGCGTGGCCTTGCGGCTCCGTTCGTGCATCCGATGTTCACGATGATGACCGGCCTCGGCATCGGGCTCGCGGTCCGATACCGGCATGTCGGTGTCCGCATCCTTGCTCCGGTTGCGGGCTACTGCGCCGCGGTCATCCTCCACATGGGCTACAACACGGTCGCTTCCTTTGCGACCGACCAGAGCCTGCACGCGCTGTACTTCGCTGTCCTGCTGCCGACCGTGATGGCGCTCGTCGCTGTGGTCGTCGTCGTACGTCGTCACGAGCAGCGCGTGATTGCAGCCCGGCTGCACGACTACACCGCCTTCGGATGGCTGCGGACTGCCCATGTGCCGTTCATCGTGTCGACCAGCGGTCGCCGCCGAGCACGGATCCACGTACGCGGGTTCGGCAAGGTAGAGGCCGACCGGGTCCGGGCTTTCCAGCGCGCAGGGATGGATCTCGGCGTCCTCCGCGACAGGCTGGTGCGTGGGGTCGCTGGACCAGCCGAGCTGGCCCGCGAGCGCGACCTGATCGCGACCATGCGCGACCTGCGCGGCAAGGTGATGCTTCCTGGTGTCGTCGAGAGCCCCGTCGACGAACGCTCGACCTCATCCAGCTGGTAAGCGGTCGAGCTTGTCGAGACCCGTGATCTCGACGGGCTCGATCGCCGAGACGGCCGCAGCGCAATGCGTGAGATCCGGACTGTCCGTCCTAAACTTCACCCACCGGTACGACGTCTGGCCGGATTCGTCGTAGATGAGGAGCACCAGTGAGTGAGGCAGGCCCGCCCCAGGCGCTCCTCGGTGTCCTGGTCCGCCTGCGCCAGAGCCTCGTCGACCACCCACTGCCGTTCGAGGCCGCCGACGCCGACGACGCCCGCGCCGAACGCATCGCAGTCATCAAGCAGCTCGACGATTACATCCTGCCCCGCCTCATCCAGATCGAGGCGCCGCTGCTGGCCGTCGTCGGCGGCTCGACCGGCGCTGGCAAGTCGACGCTCGTCAACTCCCTGGTCGGCAGCAAGGTCAGTCAGACAGGCGTGCTGCGACCCACCACCCGCTCGCCGGTGCTGGTGCACAATCCCGCCGACGCCGACTGGTTCGGCGCCAACCGGCTGCTCTCCGAGCTCGAGCGCACTGACCGACCTACCGGCGACCAGGGCGCCCTCCAGCTCGTGGCGACCGACCAGCTCCCGAGCGGCCTGGCTGTGCTGGATGCGCCAGATGTCGATTCTGTCGAGGAGCGCAACCGGGCTCTGGCAGCCCAGCTCCTTGCGGCGGGCGACCTGTGGCTGTTCGTTACGTCCGCGGCCCGCTACGCCGACCAAGTGCCGTGGGAGTTCCTGAAGGCGGCTGCCGAGCGGAGCACGGCGGTGGCGATCGTCCTCGACCGGACCAGCCCCAAGGCAGTTCGCGAGGTCAGCAGCCACCTCGCCCGGATGCTCACCGCCCGCGGTCTTGGTGAAGCTCCACTCTTCACGGTGCCCGAGACCCAGGTCGACGACGAAGGACTCCTACCGCCCGATGCGGTCGCATCGATCCGCGGCTGGCTCGACATGCTGGCTGCCGACAGCATCGCCCGCAATGCCATCGTCCAGAAGACGCTCGACGGGGCAGTCGCCGCGCTCGGGCACCGCACGCGCGCCGTGAGTGAGGCGATGCGGACCCAGGAACACGTGGCTGGCCAGCTTCGAGGCGACACTCTCAAGGCCTATGCCGACAGCCTCGCCGCGGTCTCCGAGGCCAGCCAGGACGGCACCATGCTGCGTGGCGAGGTGTTGGCGAGGTGGCAGGAGTACGTCGGCACGGGCGAACTGCTGAAGAGCCTCGAGGACCGCGTCGGCCGCTTCCGAGACCGTGTGTTCAACGCTGCACGCCGACGGCAGCAGCCTGCGGAGAAGGTCACGGTCGCTGTCGAGTCCGGCCTCCAAACTCTGATCGTCGAGCACGCCGAGTCGGCGGCTGAGCGAGCCGCGCTGGCATGGCGCGGGTTGCCCGCCGGTGCCGCGCTGCTCGACCAGGCGCCTGGCGACATCGGGAGGGCGAGCAGAAACCTCTCCGCGCAGGTCGAGCGCACGGTCCGCGAGTGGCAGGGCGGAGTCCTCGACCTCGTCCGCACCGAGGGCCGTAACCGCCGCGCGACAGCCCGGTTCCTCGCGTTCGGGGTCAACGGCCTCGGCGTCGCCCTGATGATGGTGATCTTCGTCCACACGGCCGGCTTGACCGGAGCCGAGGTCGGCGTCGCCGGCGGCAGCGCTGTCGTCGCCCAGAAGATCCTCGAGGCAGTCTTCGGCGATCAGGCTGTACGTCGGTTGGCCAACACCGCGACGGCCGACCTGAACCGACGGGTCGGCGAGCTGTGGGAGGTCGAGCGCCAGCGGTTCCTCGACATACTCGACGCGCACGCCATCAGCGAAGGCAGCGCCGAACAGCTTCTCACCCTGTCGCGCGAGGTTGATGACAGCCGGTGGGTGGCCAGTCAGCCATGAGCGCTCTCGTCGAGAGAATTCGCAAAGTCACCGGGCGCCCGACCGACGTCGTCACCCGGGTCGAAGGCCTGCAGCGCGCTGTCGAGGCCGCACGCGGACGCCTCGACCCGGAGCTGGTAGCGCAGAGCCATGAAGTGGTCGAACGTGCCGCTGCACGTCTGCGGCTGTCGGCCGACCACACGGTGGTAGCGCTGGCCGGTGCCACCGGGTCTGGCAAGTCGTCGCTGTTCAATGAACTGTGCGGGCTAGACCTGGCGGCCGTGGGGTCGCGGCGCCCGACGACGTCATGGGCGCTTGCGTGCGCCTGGGGCCCCGAGGGTGCGGCCGAGCTGCTCGACTGGCTGGAAATCCCCAAGCGTCACCAGATCGACCGTCTCGGCATGCTCGACGAGTCGCAGGAAGACCGCGACCTGCACGGGCTGGTGCTCCTTGACCTCCCCGACCACGACTCGACCGAGGTCTCTCACCACCTGGAGGTCGAGCGGCTGGTCAAGCTCGCCGACGTACTCGTGTGGGTGCTGGACCCGCAGAAGTACGCCGATGCCGCGGTCCACAACCGATTCCTGAAGCCGCTCAGTGGCCACGCCGACGTCATGGTGATGCTCCTCAACCACGTCGACGAGCTTCCCGCCGACTCGGTAGAAGAGACGCTCTCCGACGTACGCCGGCTCGTGGAGATCGACGGGCTCGGGGGAGTGCCGGTCATTGCCACCTCTGCCGCACGTGGAGACGGCCTCGCCGACTTGCGCGCCTTGATCGTCACGAAGGTGGCCGAGAAGAAGGACGCCCGCGCTCGCCTCGCTGCTGACGTTCACGCGGTGGCGGAGCGGCTGGCGGACCAGACGGGTGACGCGAGGCCAGGCGACCTCGCTGTTGCCGGTCGCGTGGAGCTCCTCGACGCCTGTGCAGATGCGGCCGGAGTTCCGGTCGTGGTCGAAGCGATCGCGGCCGCCTCGCTGCTGCGGGCGAAGCAGGCAACAGGTTGGCCGGTGACGAAGTGGTTCTCCCGGTTCAAGCCCGATCCGCTACGCCGGCTCCACCTCGACTTGGTCACCCAGGCGGGCGAACGCCCTTCTACGCATGTGTCTCGGACGTCGATCCCGCGGCCGTCGTCTGTTCAGCGCGCGCGGGTCGATGGTGCCGTCCGCGCTGTTGCTGACGACGTGACGAGGGGAATGGCCAAACCATGGGCGACGGCGGTCCGCACGGCTTCGGTCTCCCGGCTTGACGACTTCGCTGACGGTCTCGACAAGGCAGTCGCCAATGCCGAACTTGGTGTGTCGAGGACCCCGCTCTGGTGGGGGATGGTGCGGCTTCTCCAGTGGTTGTTGTTCTCCGTCGCGTTGGTCGGAGGCCTGTGGCTCGGGGTGCTTGCAGTCATGTCCTACCTGCAACTGCCCGAGCCATCCATGGTCCGCTGGGGAGACCTGCCGCTACCCACGCTGATGCTCATCGGCGGTGTCGTCCTCGGGATCGTCGTCGCAGTCGGATGCCGGTTTGCCGCGAAGGTGTCCGCGCGCCGGAGAGCGTTGCGCGCTGACGCGCGGCTGCGCGGCTCAATCGCCGAGGTCTGCGATGAGCTGGTCGTGGAGCCAATGAGGGCAGAGGTGGCGGCATACAACCTGTGCCGTGACGGCCTCGCGGTGGCTTTGGCTCGCTGATGTTTTTCCCCAGCCTGTGAGGGCTCCGGCGCCATACACAGGCTAGGTCCGAGCACTGCCTCGACAGCCGCTGGGCACTGCACCCTGGTCTGACTCGCCAGGGACAGGAGGACTGGATGACAGACATCGCCTTGAACATCGTCGGCCATGTGGGCACGGACGTCGACTACCGCAGGGTGGGTAGCGGCACCGACCTGAGCACGTTCCGGCTGGCCCACACGCCGCGTCGTTGGGATCGCGGCAAGGGCCAGTACGTCGACGGCACCACGAGCTGGATCACTGTGCAGTGCTGGCGGATGCTTGCGCTGCATGTGCGCGACTCGATCCGCCGAGGTGACCCCGTCGTCGTAGTCGGCAAGCTGAAGACGGAGGAGTGGACCAAGGACGATGTGCACAACTCGCGTTTCGTCCTCGAGGCCGTCAGCGTGGGCCATGACCTTGCCCGCGGCGTGAGCAAGTTCCGCAAGACCCCGCGACCGACACCGGTGGCTAATGACGACTCGCAGGAGGCCCGAGCGGCCGTCCAGGAGATTGAGGCCGCGCCGGCGGCGGTCAGCTTCGACGAACCAGCGGAGCGGGTCCGGCTGAAGGACGCCTCCTGACGACTCTGATCCGCTGCGCCGGTTGACTGCGCCGATTTCAGGCTGCGCCGATTTTTGGCAGGGCACTCTGCCACGTAGGCTTCACGGCTATGGCTGACTACGTTTTTACGCTGCGCAACGTGCGCAAGGCCCACGGCGACAAGGTGGTCCTTGACAACGTGACCTTGTCCTTCCTGCATGGGGCAAAGATCGGGGTTGTGGGGCCGAACGGCACCGGCAAGTCGACGTTGTTCAAGATCATGGCGGGGCTCGACCAGCCTTCCAACGGTGACGCGATCAAGGACCCCGACGCCACCGTTGGCATCCTGCTGCAGGAGCCACCGCTCACCGAGGGCAAGACCGTGCTCGAGAACGTCGAAGAAGCCTTCGGCACGGTGAAGCGCCAGCTCGAGCGCTACAACGAGATCTCCGCCGAGCTGGCCGACCCGGATGCCGACTACGACACGTTGTTGGCTGAGATGGGAGACCTGCAGACTGACCTCGACCACGCGAGCGCCTGGGACATGGACTCGCGGCTCGAGCAGGCGATGGACGCACTGCGCTGCCCGCCCTCGGACTGGCCCGTTGACCGGCTCAGCGGGGGCGAACGCCGCAGAGTCGCCCTGTGCAAGCTGTTGCTCCAGCAGCCCGACCTGTTGCTGCTTGACGAGCCCACTAACCACCTCGACGCGGAGAGTGTCCAGTGGCTGGAGCAACACCTCGGCGCCTACCCCGGCTGCGTCCTTGCCATCACTCACGACCGGTACTTCCTCGACAACGTGGCGCAGTGGATTCTCGAGCTCGACCGTGGCAAGACCCACCCCTACGAAGGCAACTACACGACGTACCTCGAGACGAAGCGGCAGCGGCTCGTCGTCGAAGGACGCAAGGATGCCAAGCGTCAGCGCATCTTGGAGCGCGAGCTCGAGTGGGTGCGCTCGAACCCCAAGGCGCGCCAGGCGAAGAGCAAGTCCCGCCTCTCCCGCTATGAGGAGCTCGCGTCCGAGGCAGAGCGCAACCGCAAGTTCGACCTGGCCGAGATCAACATCCCAGCCGGGCCACGGCTTGGCGACGTGGTGTTGGAGTCGCACGGGTTGACCAAGGGCTACGGCGACCGCCTGCTGATGCACGACCAGAGCTTCAGCCTGCCGCGCGCCGGCATCGTTGGTGTGGTCGGACCGAACGGGGTCGGCAAGACCACCTTGTTCCGCATGATCACCGGCGAGGAGGCACCCGACGGGGGAGACCTCCAGGTGGGCGAGACGGTCAAGATCTCGTACGTCGACCAGAGCCGCGGCGGTATCGACCCCAACAAGAACGTCTGGGAGGTCGTCTCCGACGGGCTCGACCACATCAAGGTCGCAAACTTCGAGATGCCGAGCCGTGCCTACATTGCGTCGTTCGGGTTCAAGGGACCCGACCAGCAGAAGCGGGCCGGGATCTTGTCCGGCGGCGAGCGCAACCGGCTCAATCTCGCGCTGACACTGAAGATGGGCGGCAACTTGTTGCTGCTCGACGAGCCCACCAATGACCTCGACGTCGAGACGCTGCAGTCACTCGAGGATGCCCTGCTCGACTTCCCCGGCTGCGCTGTGGTCGTATCCCACGATCGCTGGTTCCTCGACCGGGTGGCGACGCACATCCTCGCCTGGGAAGGAAACGACGAAGACCCGGCGCAATGGTTCTGGTTCGAGGGCAACTTCGCCGACTACGAGACCAACAAGATCGAGCGCCTCGGCATCGAAGCCGCCCGCCCGCACCGGGTGACACACCGCCGGCTCACGCGCGACTGACGCGACGGTTAGCTAACCCGCAGCCCTGAGGATCGGATCGGGGCGCCCCGTCTCGAGGGTGTCGGCAACCGCGCCGAACGCGCGGCCGACGGCAACAAGGTCATCGGGGTCGATCACGTCGATCAGAGCCGCGCGCACCGACTTGACGTGAACGGGAGCGACAGCGACGAGCTTACGAACGCCGGCATCGGTGAGGTGAGCGTAGACACCACGGCCGTCGGACGGGCACTGGGCGCGGTCAACGAGTTCGGCGCGCTCCATACGAGCGATCGTGTGAGTGATGCGACTGCGGGAGTTTTTCACCGAATCGGCGAGCTCGGCCATCCGAAGCCGCCGCTCGGGTGCTTCGGACAATCGGACGAGAATCTCGTACTCTGGGAGTGACAGACCGTGTTCGCGTAGATCGCGGTCAAGCCGCTCCATCAGGAGCGTCGTCCCGACGAGGTAGGCGCGCCACGCGCGCTGTTGGCCATCTTCGAGCCACCGTGTCGTCATCCCCGGATCATAGCCTGGAATAGTTGACTCTTCAACTACGTTCTCCTATGCTGTCAGCAAGAAGTTGAAAGCTAAATTAGAGGAGCACCCATGAGCACCACGCAGTTCGAAGGCCTAGTCCCCGGCACCTACGCGATCGACCCGTCCCACTCCGAGGTCGGCTTCACCGTTCGCCACCTGATGAGCAAGGTCCGCGGCCAGTTCAAGGACTTCGAGGGAACCGTCACCATTGCCGACGACCCGTTGGAGTCGTCCGTCGAAGCCCGCATCGAGCTCAGCTCGGTGGACACCCGAAGCACCGACCGCGACAAGCACCTCCGGTCCGCCGACTTCTTCTCCGTCGAAGAGACACCGAAGATGACGTTCACCAGCCACGGTGTCCGGCAGGTTGGCGACAAGCTGGTGGCCACCGGCGATCTCACGATCAAGGACGTCACCAAGCCCGTCGAGCTGAACCTCGACTATCTCGGCGCCGGCCGCGACCCGTGGGGCGGCAGCCGCGTGGGCTTCGAAGGCACGACCACGATTAGCCGCAAGGAGTGGGGCGTGAACTTCAACATCCCACTCGACGGTGACAAGGTAATGATCGGCGACAAGATCAACGTCGTCATCGCGGTCGAGGCTGTCCTGCAGGCCGAGGCTGCCTGACCAGAGTCCCCGGCCCGGGGGTTGCCCCGGGTCAGAGGCGCTCCACCACCATCGCCATACCCTGACCACCACCTACGCACATCGTGATGAGCCCGGTGGACTTGTCATGGAAGTCGAGCGAGTTCAGCATCGTCGCCTGCAAGCGGGCTCCGGTCATGCCGAACGGGTGGCCGACTGCGATCGCGCCGCCGTTGACGTTGAGCTTGTCGATGTCGATGCCGAGGTCTTGGTATGACGGCACGACCTGGGCGGCGAACGCCTCGTTGATCTCGACGAGGTCGATGTCGTCGATCGTCATCCCGGCGCGGGCAAGTGCCTGTTTGCTGGCCGCCACCGGACCAAGACCCATGATCTCCGGCGACAGCGCACTGACCCCGGTCGACACGATGCGGGCGAGGGGGGTGACGCCGAGCTCGGCAGCCCGGGTGTCGCTCATGATGACGACGGCGGCTGCGCCGTCGTTGAGCGGACAGCAGTTGCCTGCGGTTACCAGCCCGTCGGGTCGGAACACCGGCTTGAGCTGGGACACGGCGTCATACGTCACTCCAGGGCGCGGACCGTCGTCCTGACTGACAACTTGGCCGTCCGGACGGGTCACGGGCACGATCTCGCGTGCCCAGAAACCGGCGGCGATGGCCTTCTCGGCGAGGTTCTGGCTACGGACGCCGAACTCATCGAGCTCTCGGCGGCTGATGCCTCGCGACTGCGCGAGGTTCTCCGCGGTTTGGCCCATCGGGATGTAGATGTCGGGGAGTATCCCGTCGGGTCGCGGGTCGAACCAGAGTCCCTTCCCGCCTTCGGCCGCCTCCTTCGTCCGGGCGCGGGCGTGGTCGAAGGCCGGATTCTGCGTGCCGGGGTGGCTGTCGGAGCTGCCGTTGACGAAACGCGAGACGGTCTCGACGCCGGCGGAGATGAACACGTCACCTTCACCGGCCTTGATCGCGTGGAACGCCATCCGGGACGTCTGCACGCTCGACGCACAGTAGCGAGTGACGGTGGTGCCGGGAAGGTGGTCATAGCCGAGCAGAACTGCAACAACTCGGGCCATGTTGAAGCCCTGCTCACCGCCGGGCAGCCCGCAGCCGAGCATCAGGTCGTCGATGTTGACGGGATCGAGCTCGGGCACCTTGGCCAGGACCGCCGAAACCATTGCAGCCGCTAGATCGTCGGGCCGACAATCCACCAGCGATCCCTTGCCAGCGCGGCCGATGGGTGAGCGTGCGGTGGCGACGATGACGGCTTCTGGCATTGGTCCTCCGGGCGCTCGGGCGGTCTCGCCAGCCTACTGTCAGGATGAAGCGCGTGACCCGACACGTGTTCTTGCTGAAGCCCCGCTGGTCCGACCTCGATGCCTACCAGCACGTCAACAACGTCACCTGGCTCGAGTACCTGCAAGAGGCCCGCGTCGACATGCTGTTCGTCCACGCGCCGGACCGCGGAGCGGAAGGGCTGGCCGATGCCGTCCTGGTTGTCCGGGCGGAGATCGACTATCGGCGGGCGATGACGTTCCGGCAGGCGCCGTACCCGATCGAGATGTGGGTCTCGAAGCTCGGGGCGGCGTCTTTCACCATCGACTACGAGATCGCCGAGGCCGACGAGGAGGGCTTACGTACGGTCTACGGGCGAGCGTCGACGGTGCTTGCCCCGGTCGAGCTGTCCACAGGCCGACCGCGTCGGCTGAACGACCTCGAGCGTTCGGTGCTCAAACGATTCATCGAGTGACGTCCTCTTCGAACGTGTTGACGAGGAAGTGCGCGGCCCGGACGACGTAGTCCCAGAACGTTTCGATCTGGTCCGGTGTCATCCCCGACTCATCGAGGGCGACGCGCATGTGGCCGAGCCAGTGGTCACGCGCGGTGGGGGTGACGGCGAACGGCGCATGGCGCTGACCAAGACGAGGGTGCCCCCTGGTGTCGGAGTACGTCGTCGGCCCGCCCCAGTACTGCTCGAGAAACATCCGGAAGCGCTCAGCGGCCGGCGCGAGATCCTCCTCGGGGTAGATCGGCCGTAGCACCGGGTCCTCGGCCACGCCCGCGTAGAAGCGCGCCACGATCCGCTCGAAGGTGGTGTGGCCTCCGACCGCGTCGTAGAAGGACTGTTGCTGCGATGTCGTCACGTCTCGATTGTCTCAACACCCACAGACCGAGATGACGGCGGTGGCGCCGTGCGGTGACTTGAGCGGCCAGGCAGGATGGTCGAACGGCATACCCATCGACCAGGAGGACCAATGGCTTCGACTCGCATCGCCAACGCACACTGGGAAGGCTCTCTGAAAGAGGGCGCGGGCAGCGTGTCCCTCGACTCGTCGAACATCGGGAAGTTCGACGTGACCTGGGCATCTCGCGCCGAAGCGCCGGAGGGCCGCACCAGTCCCGAGGAGCTGATCGCCGCAGCGCACTCGACGTGCTTCAACATGTCGCTGTCGCTCGCTCTCACGAAGGCAGGCACACCTCCGCAAGCGGTGGACACGAAGGCCGAGGTCGACTTCGTCCCCGGCACGGGAATCACCGAGATCCGACTGACCGTCCGGGCAAAGGTCGACGGCGTCAGCAGCGACGACTTCGCCTCCGCGGCAGACGAAGCCAAGAACAGCTGCCCGGTGTCTAATGCTCTGGCGGGTACGACGATCAAGGTCGACGCCGCGCTGGCCACCTAACCCCCGCTCCGATTCGTCCGACTGGCGGCGCCGCCGGTCGGTGTGGCTCGCCTGGCCGGGCTCAGTCGGAAGAATCGGCAGAAGTGGCGGGTGAAGAGGTTGGAGCGGGAGCGGGTTCGGTGCGGTTCCAGATCATCCGCTGCGGTAGCGGGATCTCGATACCTTCGGCGTCGAAACGGTCCTTGATGCGTTCGCGCATCTCCCGCGCGACCGACCACTGCTGGAGCGGCGCGGTCTTCAGTACGACGCGGACGATAACCCCGTCGGGGTCCCAACGCTCGACACCCCAGATCTCTGGCTCCTCGAGGATGTCGGGCCGGAACTCTTCGTCTTCCCAGACCTCGTCTGCCACCTCGCGCAGGATGCCGCGCACCCGCTCGAGGTTCTCAGAGAAGGCGACGGGGATGTCCAGCACGGTGCGGGCCCAGTTCTGGCTCATGTTGCCGACGGCAAGGATCTCCCCGTTGCGCACGTACCAAACAGTCCCGTTGACGTCGCGTAGCCGGGTCACCCGCAGTCCGACCGCTTCGATGGTTCCCGTGGCGGGCCCGAGGTCGACGACATCGCCGACACCGTACTGATCCTCGAGGATCATGAAGATGCCGCTGAGGAAGTCCTTGACGAGGCTCTGAGCCCCGAAGCCGAGCGCGACCCCGATAATGCCGGCGCTGGCGATCAGCGGTCCGATGTTGTAGCCGAGCTCGGCCACCAACATGAAGATCACGATCGTGGCGATGACGCCGGTGCTGATGCTCTTGAGCAGGCCACCGATGGTGTCTGCGCGCTGCTGTCGCCGCTCGGCGATGATCGCGCCTTGCTCGAGCAGCATCTGTGGCACCTTGCCGCGGGCGATCATGCCCGGGATGGCTCCCGAGGCGGCCCGCTTCGCCACCCGGTCGATCGCTCGGTGCAACAGCCAGCGCACCACGAGGGCGAAGAAGACCAGCAGCAGGATCGAGAGCGGCTTGGCAATCAGCCAGTTCGAGGCTTTGGCGAGCCACTCGTTGCCGGTCGCGTCTTCGACGTACGTGCAGAGGGTGTCGCTGGGGTCAGGGCAGGCGTCAGAGGCCAGCACTTACGGTCCTTACTCGGTCGAGGTCGATGAGGGTGCCAGGTGGTCCACCCATGACCGTACACAAGAGCCTGAGGGCAGTAAGTTGGACCCGTGAGCCTTGCAGACGCGCCCAGCACATGGGTGGACCCAGACCCGATGTCGACACTGAACGCCCTGTTGTTGTTCGCCGGGGTCCCGCTCCTGATCGTGGCGGTTCTCACCTTGCTGGTGATGGCCCCGTCACTGGCCAAGGGACCGCGCTACCGTCCAGGTCAGCGTTGGGATGCCGGGCCAGAGTGGTTCGCCGGACCGCAACTCGACGATGGAGCTGACCGACGGCAGCTCGCCGCAGGAGAGGACTCCACCGCGGATACAGGCGGCGCCAGTGCCCGGTGGTGAAGCCTTCACCGCGATGCAACGGCACGAGATCGCGAAGGCGATCTCAGACGCCGAGCGCGTGTCCGGCCACGCCTTCTCCGTTTACGTCGGGGCAGCCCAAGGTGGTGCTCGTGATCACGCCGAGGCGCTTCACAGCCAGCTCAGCAACCCCACAGACAGTGTTCTGGTTCACGTCGACCCAGAAGGACGCACGATCGAGATCGTGACAGGGTCAGAAGTCCGGACAGATCTCGACAACCGACAGGCCGGACTCTCCGCCCTGACCATGCAATCGGCATTCGCCACCGGAGACCTGACGCGGGGCCTGGTGGCCGGGCTGCAGCAGCTCGCGGGACTTGCCCGCAAGCAGGCGCCGCTTCACACCAACACGCCCTGACAGCCGAGCGCTCAGGTCTGCGCGTCGCAGCGTTGTGCTGCCAGCGCACGGGCGACGTCGTCGCGGCCTTCTGAGACGAGCCGCCGTGTTGCGGGGTTGCCCTTGGACGCCTTGAGCCAAGCGTCCGTCGTCTCGAGCGTCTCCTGCGTGGAGACCTCGCGCGGGAACATGAAGGTGAGCACAGTGGACGCGTGGTAGACGCCGCGGTCGCGCCAGATCGTCTCGGCAGCCGCGAGGTACTTCTCCAGATAGGGCTGCAGCACCTCAGCCTGGCCACGCTGGTTGAACCCGAACGCGATGTTGCGCATCGTCTCGTTCGGTACGTCGTCGCGCTCGACTGCCTGCGTCCACGCCTGCTGCTTGGCCTCGGCCGTCGGCATCGCCGCCCGAGCCCCGGCTGCGGACTCGCGTCCGGAGATCGTGTTGTCGCGGTCGAGCTCCTTGTCGATGGCGTCGTCGCCGCAGCGGCCTTCGCGCGCCAGCGAGGCAAGCAGCAGCCACCGCAGGTCAGTGTCGACCTCGAGCCCGTCGAGCCGCTGCGTTCCGTCGAGGAGACCGGCGAGCAGCGACAGCGCGTCGTCGTTGTGGGCGGCCGCAGCGACGCCGCGGGCAAACGCAAGTTGCTCGTCGGTGCCCGCATCCGCCGCGTGCAGCAGCTCGAGCAGGCCGGCCTCCCAGCGGGCAGCTACAGCCGCGCGGTTGTCGGCGGCGGTGTACTGCGCGACGGCCTGGCCGGTGCGCGCAACCAGCGAGCGGACGGCGAACTGGTCAGTTTCGACTGCCAGGCCACGCAAGACGAGCTCGACCCAGTCGGTGGCGCGCATCTCCGCGTCGCGCGTCATGTCCCACGCGGCACCCCAAGCGAGAGCCCTCGAAAGCGAGTCGTGGAACTTGTCGATGTTGCCGACCAGCGTCGCCAGCGAGCGCTCGTCAAGTCGCACCTTCGCGTAGGTGAGGTCGCCGTCGTTGAGCAGCACCAGGTCCGCCTGCTTCACGCCGACAAGCTCGGGCACCTCGGTGTCATCGTCGGCTACGTCGATCTCGGTACTCGAGCGGCGTACGAGGCCCCCGGCGGTGAGGTCGTAGAGACCTATCGCCAGTCGGTGGCGTCGGAGCGTCGGGAAGTCGGGGTGAGCGGTCTGATGCACCGTGAACGACGTGAACGCGCCTTCGTCGTCAACGGTGAACACCGGGCGCACGGTGTTGACGCCGGAGGTTTGCAGCCACTCCTTTGTCCACGAGCCGAGGTCGCGTCCGGACGTCTCCTCGAGAGCCTTCAGGAGGTCGGTCAGCTCACTGTTGCCGTAGGCGTGGCGGGAGAAGTAGGTCCTAAGCCCCGCCATGAACTCGTCCTGGCCCACCCAGGCGACGAGCTGGCGAAGGGCCGACGCCCCCTTGGCATAGGTGATGCCGTCGAAGTTGACCTCGACTGCCTCGAGGTCGCGGTTGTCGGCAGCGATCGGATGTGTGGACGGAAGCTGGTCCTGGCGGTAGGCCCACGTCTTGCGGGCATTGCAGAAGTTCGTCCAGGCGTCGTCGTACTGAGTCGCGTCGACGGACGCCTGGTGTGAGGCCCATTCGGCAAAGGACTCGTTGAGCCAGAGGTCGTCCCACCACCTCATCGTGACAAGGTCGCCGAACCACATGTGGGCCATCTCGTGGAGGATCGTGTTGGCACGGCCCTGGTATGCCGCTCGGGTCTGGCGGCTGCGGTAGATGTACTCGTCGCGGAACGTGACGCAGCCGGCGTTCTCCATCGCGCCCATGTTGTATTCGGGGACGAACAACTGGTCGTACTTCCCGAACGGGTAAGCCATGTCGAAGGCGTCTTCGAAGTAAGCGAAGCCCTGCTTCGTCACCTCGAAGATGTCGTCAGCGTCGAGGTGTGGCCGTAGTGACTCGCGGACGAAGACGCCAAGCGGGATGTCGCCTCGGTCGCCGCGGTAGGTGTCGCGCACGACGGCGTACTCACCGGCAACGAGCGCGGTGATGTAGGTCGACATCGGCTTGGTGGGCTCGAAGTGCCAGACAGACTTCCCCAGACCTAGCTCCTCAGGCTCGGGGGTTGGGGAGTTGGACACGACCTGCCAGTGCGAGGGTGCGGTCACGTGGAAAGTGAAGGTGCCCTTGAGGTCAGGCTGCTCGAATGTCGTATAGACGCGGCGGGCATCAGGGACCTCGAACTGTGTGTAGAGGTAGACGAGCTTGTCGACTGGATCGACGAAGCGGTGGAGCCCCTCGCCGGAGTGGCTGAACGGGCAGGTCGCCACCACGCGGAGCTCGTTGTCGGCCGCCAGGTCCGGCAGCTCGATCCGGCTGTCGACGTACGACGAGAGGTCGAGCGCGCGGCCGTTGAGCGTGATCTCCTCGACTGTGGCGTTGACGAGGTCGGCGAACGACGATGCGCCAGGCTCACTGCATGAGAAGCGGATGACCGTGGTCGATCCGAAGATCGATTCGGACGTTGTCAGGTCGAGGCTGATGTCGTAGCTGGAGACATCCAGGATGCGAGCGCGCTCGGCCGCTTCGTCGCGAGTGAGGTTGATTCCAGGCATGTCGCCATCCTGACACGCAGCGTAGGGAATGCTGGCATGCGCAGACCGGT
The DNA here is from genome assembly GCA_963815295.1 of uncultured Actinomycetota bacterium. Classification (GTDB taxonomy): domain Bacteria; phylum Actinomycetota; class Actinomycetes; order Propionibacteriales; family Nocardioidaceae; genus JACDHG01. The sequence goes on along the minus strand of CAWFFZ010000008.1, from coordinate 2,154,731 downwards.
TGGTATCAAGTTGAGAGCGCACCCCATCTCCAGGAGGACTTATGTCCCGCGAATCCACGGTTGTCGACTTCTGGTTCGACCCCGGCTGCCCATGGGCTTGGATCACATCTCGCTGGATGAAGGAAGTGGAGCAGGTCCGCGATGTCTCGACGCAGTTCCACGTGATGAGCCTTTCCTACCTCAACGAGGACAAGGACGGCCTCTCCGACAGCTACCGAGCGTCTCTCGCGACTGCGTGGGGTCCCGTGCGGGTCTTGACTGCAGCCGCGGAGCGGCACGGTGATGAAGGGCTGGACCGGCTGTACACCGAGATGGGCACTCTCTTCCACAACGAGGGCCGCGAGCGCAACCGCGCGACGGTCGTCGATGCTCTCGAGGCGGCCGGGCTGTCGGCCGATCTCGTCGACGCGATGGAGTCCACCGACTACGACGATGCGTTGAAGAAGTCGCACCACGCAGGCATGGACCAGGTCGGCACGGACGTCGGTACGCCGGTCATCTCGGTCGAAGGCAGCGCCTTCTTCGGCCCGGTGGTGACGCCGATCCCGCGCGGCGAAGCCGCCGGGCGCCTCTGGGACGGGTTGCGCCTCGTTGCCGGAGTCGACGGGTTCTACGAGCTGAAGCGGAGCCGAGTCGTCGGCCCTACCTTCGACTGATCGGACCCACCTGACAAGATCGCGTCCATGCGCGTACACCTCGGGTCTGACCACGCCGGCCTGGAGCTCAAGGATGAAATCGCGCAGTGGCTCCGCGAGCACGGGCACGAACCCGTCGACCACGGTCCTCGCATTTACGACGCGGATGACGACTACCCGACGTACTGCCTGCGAGCCGCCGAGGCGGTCGTCTCCGACGCTGGGAGTCTCGGTGTCGTGGTCGGAGGCTCGGGCAACGGCGAACAGATCGCGGCTAACAAGGTGACCGGCGTTCGCGCCGCCCTGGCCTGGTCCGAGGAGACCGCCCAGCTCGGCCGCCTGCACAACAACGCCAACGTCGTCTCCATCGGCTCGCGCATGCACGCGACCGAAGAGGCTCTCCGGTTCGTCGAGGTGTTCGTGGCGGCGGAGTTCGCCGAAGAGAAACGGCACGTACGTCGCATCGCCATGCTGACCAGCTACGAACAGACCGGCGAGCTCCCCGCAATGCCGGCATCGACGCCGCCCGTCCTCTCCAACGACGCCTGATCCACCGATGCCCGAAGGTCACACCCTCTACCGGCTGGCCGCTGACCTCAATGCGATCTTTGCCGGCAACCCGGTGGAGGTCACGAGCCCGCAAGGCCGGTTCAGCGTCGGGGCGGCCCAGGTTGACGGACACGTGTTAGAGCTGGCCGAGTCAGCGGGGAAGCACTTGTTCATCCGCTTCGAGAACGGCGAGATCATCCATGTGCACTTGGGACTCATCGGGGGCTTCGCCATCGAGGAGCGTGCGCCGGACGCGGCACCGCCGCCACCCTTCGGGGCGGTGCGATTGCGAATCGTCGGCCCGACGACATACGCCGACCTCCGTGGGGCCACGACGTGCGAGCTGATCGGGGCCGACACGATGACTCAGATCTTGGGGCGGCTGGGACCGGACCCGCTGCGGCCGGATGCCGACCCGGACAAGGCGTTCACGAGGATGCGCAAGAGTCGAAGGGCGGTCGGCGCGTTGCTCATGGACCAGTCGGTCCTGGCCGGGGTTGGGAATGTCTATCGGGCCGAGACATTGTTCCGAGCCCGGCTGCATCCGTTGACGCCCGGCCAGAAGGTTTCGCGGCGGCGGTGGAACGCGCTGTGGGCTGATCTGGTCGACCTGATGGACTACGGCGTGCAGACCGGCCGTATCGACACAGTCAGGCCAGAGCATGAGCCAGAGGCGATGGGTCGGGGGCCCCGCGTCGACGACCACGGCGGGGAGGTCTACGTCTACCGGCGAAACGGTCAGCCGTGTCATGTCTGCGGTACGACCGTGCGCACTCGGGTGCTCGAGGGCCGCAATCTGTTCTGGTGCCCGACCTGCCAACGTCGTCGTTGAGATTGAGTGTCGATCTCTTAAGGGTGTACGCGGCCTGACTCCTGGGCCGTTACCCTCAAACCCGTGGTCGAGCTTTCGCAACCCCCGAGCGCGGCGCGTGGGCTGATGCGACGATTCGTCCGGCAGAGCCGGTTCGGGGCACGTCGAGCCATGGCGGAGGAAGAGTTCACGTGGCTCACGCTATTGGCTGCGTTGAGCTTGCTCTTCATGGTCGCTCACGCCGCTTTCACCGATTGGTGGCCCCTGACGGCATACGTGATTCCTGTCGTGCTGGCGATGGCCGTGTTGTCGATCCGCACCATGGTGATGCTCTTTGCGGTCGTGACGTTCTGCATGGTGGTCTCGGTGGCAGGGCTCGGGAGCCTCAGCACACTGCGGATCAACGGCATCATCGTCGTCGTCGTGGTCGCGCTGATCGTGCTGTGGCACGCGCGCAACCGACAACGGCTGGGAGTCGCTTCGGGCCGTGGAGAGTCGATGCTGATCGACCTCCGGGACCGGCTCGCGACGCAGAGCAAGCTGCCCGGCCTTCCCTCGGGCTGGCATGCGGAAGCTGTGATGCGCTCGGCCGGTGGCGCTTCGTTTGCCGGTGACTTCATCGTCGCCGCCAAGACGCATCGAGGCCAGCTGCTGGAGATCGTCGTCGTCGATGTGTCAGGCAAGGGGGTCAACGCGGGGACCCGGGCGCTGCTGCTGTCCGGTGCTTTTGGCGGCCTGCTGGGGTCGCTGCCTCAGGCCGGATTCTTGCCGGCCGCCAACGAGTACCTGCTGCGCCAGGAATGGGGCGAGGGTTTCGCCACCGCTGTCCACCTCGCTGTCGATCTGGGGACGGGTGACTTCGAGGTGCGAACCGCCGGCCATCCACCGGCAGTGCAGTTTCATGCTGGCTCAGGTCGCTGGGCGGTGCACTGGACCGACGGTCCCGTGTTGGGGCTGATGGAAGAGGCGGTCTACACCGTCCACAGCGGCCGGATGAGCACGGGTGACGTGCTGCTGATGTACACCGACGGGCTCGTGGAGACGCCGAAGCGTGACATCACCTACGGCATTGACAAGCTTGTGGGTGAAGCCGAGCGGCTGGTGCAGTACGGCTTCGCCGACGGCGCCAGTCGGCTGGTGTCGAGCGTGGACTCAGAAAGCGACGACCGCGCGCTGATCCTGCTCCATCGTCGCTGACTCCCGTGGCTCAGAGGGCGAGGGCGCCCATGGGATCCCAGGCGGGGAGGACGACCGGCTCCCGATGCAGTGCCTGTTGGAGCTCGTCGGGGAGGGCCGAACGACGTACGGCGATCTCGAAGACGTGCTCGCCGAACCAATTGTCGTTCATGGTCCAGAAGCCCTTGTCTGCCTTGTCGCTGCCCCAGCTGTTCTCGACGCGCCACCTCCGCGGCACGTCGATGCCGCCTGAGGAGACCACGTCAACGCCGGTGAAAAGCATGGCGTGCGTCATCAAGGTGTCGTGGTGGAGGAGACGGTCGGCCTTGTCCATGGACAGGTCGGCGTCATACACGCCGTTGTAGTCGTAGAGCCGCTCGTCCCAGTAGCCGCGCTCCAGGTTGGACATCTTGCCCGTGTCGCAGCCGAACCAGACGGGCTTGCCCTCGAGCAGTGACGCCATGGCGAGCTCGCGCATCAGCGACATCTCGACATTGAGGTAGACGACCGGGGGTGCGTCGACGACGTTGCCGAGGTACTCGACCGTATAGGTGCGGCCCACCTCACTGGTTGATCGAGGGTCGTGGACGAGGCAGACATGGTCTTCGAGATCGTGTCCGCCGTACTTCGTGGCGAAGTCCTGAGGCGACATCTCCTCGTCGCGGTGGAAGCCCTTGTCCTTGTCAATCCACTGCCACTGCACGGTGGACGGCGGAGTGCCGAGGTGGATGGCCAGGATGCGATGCGCGACTTCGAGTGCCTCGAGCTTGGTAGCGCGGAGCTGGTCAGCCGATGACCCCGATGCGGCTGCGGCACGCAGGTCGCGGGCGGTCCTCCGGAGAAGCAGGCCGAGCGAGTGGTTCAGGCTGCCTGTTTTGGACGACGAATGGGTCTCGGGCATGGACGCCTTGGGGACCAGGCCGTGCTTGGCGACGAGGGCCGCGAACATGTTCCACTGGCCACCGTCCTCCGCCGGGTTGGCGAGCAGGTGTGCGACCGTGCGGTCGTCGACGTCACGGCCAGCAGTCTCGATGACCGCCTCGAGCCAGAAGTTGGCCTTCTCGAGCTTGTCCCAGAAGAGCAAGTGGTTCTGGGAGAACTCGAAATCCTTCACCTCCATGCTCTTCGCTGCACCCACGCGCAACAGGTTCACGCCCGCGAACAGCCAGCAGCGCCCGCTCTGCTTTTGGTTGGTGACCTCCCAGTCGTCGAGGTGGTGCGACATCGACTTGTCCATCGAGGTGACGACGGAGCGGTCGAGGGCAACGTCGTCGAGGCTGGTGTTTGTGACAGCGTTCTGGGCCAGGCGGTAGGCCGGGTTGGATTCGAACTGCTTGGTGAAGCGCTCGAAGTCGCTTTCATCGATGGCGCGCCGTGCGTCGTGGCCCATGTCGGTCCTTCCTGGAACAGGGAGTGGCTCGACCTTATGCCGCCTCTGCGTGGCGGCAAAGGCAGATTCTCGGAAATCCGCGAGAATCGAGCCATGGCGAAGTATTCGGTCAACAGCGAGGCGGTCGCACGTGCCCGCGAGCTCATCGACGGTCGGCAGTATGTCCTGGACAGTGACTGGGGTGACGTACAGCCGGTAGCCGCTGATGAGAACGCCTTCCTGGAGGCGCACGGCTGGAGTGACTACGGGAATTGGCACCTTGGCCTCACGGAAGGAGCGAACGACGAGACGAAGGCGCGTTATGCCTTCGTCTATGGCGACTTCCGCCGTGTGCACAGGACGGCTCTCATTGCCTGCGTCTACCGGGCGTCCGAGTGGCGGCACAAAGATGTCGAACTGGCCGCCCATGACCTCCTACAACACCTGGACAAGACCGCGACCTGACTGGTCAGGCGGTCTGCGTGATAGCTGGTCAGTGCGTCACGGCTCGCTGACGGGCACGGTAGGCACGCACCTTTGCCCGGTTTCCACAGCCGTATTCGCACCAGTTTCTTGAGCGGTTCTTGGAGGCGTCGTAGTAGGCCCACTCACATTCGTCTGACCAGCAGATCTTGAGCCGGTGCCAGACGTCGTCGGCCACGGCTTGGTGCATGGCGATGGCCACCTCGGACAGGGCGCCGAGGACTCCCGTTTTCAACGGGGCCAGCCGTGCCACATCACCCTGCCAGCGCAGTTCGAGGGGGAGGTCGGCGAGTGCTGAGTCGAGGGCAGGGATCGCTTCCCTACGTCGGTCGTGGTTGAGCTCGAGGGCTCGCCGCAAACCGCTTCTCAGCTGGTGTGCCAGGGCGAGCTCATCCGGAGTCGACGGCGTACGCCGCGGCATCAGCCCGGATGAGTAAAGGTACTTCGTCAACCCGGCCGTGGTGTCAATGTCGTCCGTCGCCGTTTCGTGGTCCGTGGTGTTGACGAAGTCGCGCACCACCATGACGGGATGCGGCACCGCGGGGGAGTCGGCTGTGGGCTGCACGTTCAAGCTTCCCTCTTCCTGACGTGGTGTTGTTCACACCAGCATAGCGCGTTTACCGGTTGCGGCTCCTGTGATACCGGCGTAGCGTGTTTGCCAGTAACGTCCTATCAAGCGCAGGAGGTAGTCATGAGCCACTGGGGGTACGTCATCGAGTCGTTGACCCACGAGAGCGAGGCTGAGCGCAGGGACCGAATCCGCCGGCACCGCCGTCGCGCAGAGGCAAGCCAGGACCCATCCCGTTCCCCTCGTACGTCGCCCGACCAGGCCCCGGAGGTAACAAAGGTGACTCGGCCCAGACTCGCTTCGCCCGCGGTGCGGGCTCCTTCGACCGACTGAGTCGAACTCGCGAACGACATCCGCCAGCGCGTCTCTTGTGCGCGGCGAGCGATGCTCGACACACTGTGCAGATGCCGACATGCAGCGTCGTCGCGGCGGCCTGGTAACGGCCCGCTATGCGCCTTAGCCGACCACGAGTCCTGATCTGGCTGGGGTCCGTCGTCCTGACGTTTGGCCTCCTCGCGGGGATCGTCAACCACGAGGTGCTCGATGGTGAGCGATTTGTCGAGCACGTCGATTCGATCCGCCAGGATCCAGACGTGGCGCGGGAGGTCGGTGAAGCCATGACCGCACGGATCGTGGCTGCGAAGCCTGATCTGGTCGCCGTGCGTCCGCTCATCGAGGCAGCTTCGGTTGCCTTCGCGGGCAGCTCAGCATTCGGGCCCATCGTCCGTACGTCGGCCGCCCAGGCGCACAAAGCGTTCACCGGTCCCACACCGGCTGCCCTGCGGGTGGCAGACCTCGGCGCGGTGCTCGCGGGAGTTTTGCAGTCAGTCGCCCCCGAGGCCGCCGAGCAACTGCCTCCAGATCTCGACGTCACACTTGCGCAAGTAGGCAGCCAGAGCTTCGCCTCGGACACCATCCATTTGACGCACGTCGTGAGCGAGTTGGCCTGGCTCCTGCCGCTGCTCGCACTGCTGTGCCTTGCCACCGCGGTGCTGCTCTCAGGTGATCGCAGGCGCGCGGCGATCGATGCCGGCAAGGGCGTGTGCTGGGCAGGCGCGGTGCTGATCGGCATCGCGATTGCCGCCCGTGTTGCGGCGTCGTTTGCCGATGCGGACACGCTGCCGGGTGCGCTCATTGCTGCGTCGTTGCATGAGTTCAGCCGACCGGTCGTGTGGACGGGAGCAGGCGCTCTTGCGGCCGGCGGGTTAGTCGTTCTGGCAGCCGCGCACCGACCTGGTCTCGACGTGCGCGGCGCCTCGTCCGCCTCCTGGAAATGGTTGGCGGGACGTACCGGCACAACCCGTGAACGCCTCGCGCGCATCTTTGTGTGGGCGCTGCTTGGGTGCGGCCTGATCCTGCGGCCGCTGGAGGTGGTCACCGCGGCCGCGGTCATCGCGGGCGTGGCCTGCGTGCTCTACGGCATCTCCGAGTTGTGGAAGTTGGTCAAAGAGAGCCGCTCCGGCGCGCGAATCTCGCGCACTGTGTCAACCCCAGGCGCTGGCCGGACCCGCATCATCGGAGCGGTGTGCGGGGTGGCGCTGCTGGCCGGGGTGTTGGTCGTGCTGGCCCGACCGGTTGACTCCGACATCGCGGCAGCACAGCCAGTGGCCGGAGACCCAAACGCGTGCAACGGCCACGTCGAGCTGTGCGACCGCGCCTACGACAAGGTCGCGTTTGCCGCGACGCACAACTCGATGTCAGCTGTAGACCATCCGAAATGGTTTTTCCCCGAACAGCCGACGGGCTTCATCGGACAGCTCGACGACGGGATCCGGGTGTTGCTGATCGACACCTGGTACGGCCAGACGACCCAGCGCCCCGGCGTAGTGGCGACTGCTGCAAGCAATCAGGAAGCGGCGCTGGCCGAGCTTGAGGCTGCCTACGGGAAGAGCGTGGTCGAGAGTGCCATGCGATTGCGCGACGCCGCTTCACTTACTCCAACGGGACCGGTCGAGCCCTACCTGTGCCATGGCTACTGTGAGTTGGGCTCGGTGAAGCTGCAGCCCGAGCTCGAAGACGTTCGCGGTTGGCTGGAGTCTCATCCGCGCGAGGTTGTCTCGCTGTTCATCCAGGATGAGGTGTCACCCGCTGACACGGCCGAGGTCTTCGCAGAGGCCGGCCTCACGCCGTACGTGCACACCCAACAGCCCGGCGAGGCATGGCCGACGCTCGGCGACATGGTCGACTCTGGGCGGCGGCTCGTTGTCCTGATGGAGAACCAAGGCGGCGGCTCGACTTACCCCTGGCTGCTCCAAGGCTTCGACTGGGTGCAGGACACTCCCTTCGACTCCCTGAAACCGTCGGACTTCGATTGCAGTCGGTTGCGAGGGTCAGCCGATAGTCCGCTGTTCCTCGTCAACCACTGGCTCAACAACAACGGATCTCGGGTCAGCGACGCTGCCAAGGTCAACGCTTACGACGTGCTATGGCCACGGGTGGAGACGTGCCAACGTGAGCGCGACATGCTCCCCAACTACGTCGCGGTCGACTTCTACGACCAGGGGGACCTGCTGACCGTCGTCGACCAACTCAACGGCCTGGACTAGACCGTCAACCTGCGGTTGACGATCTGCCGGCGTCAACCTAGGGTTGACGCTATGACGTTGGACGAACTCATCAACCAGGCCAAGAGTCGCCATCCCGACGGCAGCGCCCTCGACCACCTTGCCGAAGCGTGCGCGTTGGCCGACAACCTCGGCGACCTCGCCGATCATCTGGTCGGCCACTTCGTCGATCAGGCGCGTCGCGCCGGTGCCTCGTGGACGATGATCGGGCAGAGCATGGGCGTGACCAAGCAGGCCGCTCAAAAGCGCTTCGTCGCCGGTGACACCACCATGGATCGTTTCACCAACCGTGCGAAGGTCGTGGTGCTCAAGGCACAGAACGAGTCCCGCAATCTGGGTCACGACGAAGTCACGAGTCTCCACCTCATCTTGGGTCTCCTCGCGGAATGGGAAGGGTTGGCGGGGCGGGCGATTGAGGCTGCGGGCGTTGGCAAGACGGCCGTCAGCGCTGCAGCGGGCGCGGCCCTTCCACCGGCGGGCGAGTCGAGCGCCGATCACGCACCCTTCTCCGCCGGCCTCAGGAAGGTCTATGAGCTCAGCGTGCGGGAGGCGCTGCGGCTTGGTCACAACTATGTCGGCACCGAACACATCCTCCTCGGCCTGCTCGAAGCTCGGGAGGAGCCGGGCGCGCAGGTCCTGTCTGGACTCGGGGTTTTCAAGCCTGACGTGGAGGCATGGACGCTGCAGGCACTCGAGGACCTGAGAAAACGGCCGCGCGCCTAGCCCCGAGGCAGGCCGGCTACCCCGATGTGATGATGGCGTATGACCTGGACCGCGCCCGACGTGTCACTGCCTGAATTTTCTCTCACCGGCGATGACCGGCCAATCCTCGAGGGCTTTCTTGCCTGGCACCGCGCGTACCTGAGACACAAGTGCTCGGGCCTCACCGGTGAGCAGTTGGCGGAGCTTGCAGTGCCGCCATCCAACCTGTCCTTGCTCGGCCTGATCCGCCACATGGCCAAGGTCGAGCGGGTCTGGTTCCGCGAGCGGATCGCCCAGGAAGACCACGAGCCGATGTATGACCGCGCTCTGGGCAAGGATGCTGACTTCGAAGATCTCGACCCAGGGCAGGCACCCGCTGACTACGAGAGTCTGCTCGAGGAGTGTCGGCTGGCCGATGAAGCATTGGCCGCGGCGTCATACGACGACACCATCACAGCTCGAGCGGGCGTCATGTCGGTGCGCGCTGTGGTCGTCCACATGATCGAGGAGTATGCCCAGCACAACGGCCACGCTGACCTGCTCCGCGAGTGCATCGACGGCACGACGGACAAGTAGCGACGTCGGGGTCATGCCAGCACGAGGTCCAGGTCGAGCCAGCGCGCCAAGTCCTTGATCTCGCGGTCGACGGCCGCGGTCATGGTTTTCGTGAAGGGCGCATCCTCGTGGATGGCGTCGACCCGGAGGACTCCGGCGTTGCGATCGGCGGTGGCGTCGAGCTTGCCTACCAGCCGGTCGCCGTACAGGATCGGCAGCGCGAAGTAGCCCCATCTCCGAGTGGCTGCCGGCTTGTACATCTCCAGCTGGTAGTCGAATTCGAAGATCTCGAGCGTGCGTTTGCGGTCGTAGACCAGTCGGTCCAACGGGGACAGCAGAGCCGCCCGTCCGGCGAACCGCCCGCCGAGCAGGGTGGGGTCGACGCGCCACGTGCCCTTGACTCCCTCGATGACGGCGGGTTCGCCGGCTGCCCCCACGTCGTTCGGCTCCGATGGTGTCACCGGTGCCTTGGCACGCGCGATGCCCAGTGCCCGCAGCCGACGCTCGTCGCAGATGCGCTTCGCCTCGTCGACGGGAACGACCGGGTCGTCGGGATAGACCCGCTCGGCCAGGTCAAAGAGCCGCTCCCGGCCCTTGCGACCTGCGGTCGCGACCTCGCCGCGCTGCACCATGAAGTCGAGCATCTTGATGACGTTCTGGTTGTTCGTCCAGCCGCTGGACTGCCACGGAATCTCGCAGGTGTCGGGAAGCTCGCGCGAGGTGAGTGGACCCTCGACGTCGAGCAGCTCGAGGATCTCTTGGCGGCACCCGTCGTTGGCCTGCACCCAGTCGCGGATGTACTCCTGCCATTCGAGCAGCTCACCGCGGCCTGGCCACTCGGCCATCTCGGCACGAAAGAGCGCGAGGTCCTCGCTGGGCCGGATCATCAGGTGCAGCTCAATCAGTGTCTGGTCCTCCAGCGCCGTGACGAGATGTGCCGGTGAGTACGACGACCCGAGGCGACTCCAGGCCACCAGATCGGCACTCGGCGCGATGGCTGCTGTCGGATCGATCTTGAGCAGAGTGAGGTGACGCACCAGGTCGTGCAGGTCGGTCGGTCGCGCGCGATCCAACAGCTGGGCGCGCACGGCGATGCGGCGTGCGTCGGTGCGCGACAGCTCGTGGACGGTCACGGGACGTGGCCGCTCACGCGGGCTGTTGGTTGTTGTCATCCTGTGGCAGGTGCCCTTTGGCATCGTCGTACGTGCCCGCGGGAGTCGAGTCGGCCGGGGCGTAAATGAGGTGCAGAACGCCAGTCTTGAAAGGTTGGCAGGAAACCAGCCGCAACGGCATCGGGGTCTCACCGTCGTCGAACAGCCGCAAACCTTTGCGGACGGCGATCGGGTGGACCAGCAAATGCAGCTCGTCGACAAGACCGGCGGTCATCAGCTGACGAACGACGGACACTGACCCGCTCATCGCGATATCCGAATCGCCCGGCTCGTTCTTCAGTGCGGCAACGGTCTCGACGAGGTCGCCCTTCAGCTGCTCACTGTTGCGCCAGGTGAACTCCAGATTCTGGTTCGAAACCACGATCTTGCGTGTGTCGCCTAGTGCCTTGGCAAAGTCGGCGTCTTCCTCACCGGCGGCCTCGCGGTCTGGCCACGCACCAGCGAAGCTGTCATAGGTCTTGCGACCGAACAACATCGTGTCGACATGGCCCATCTGGCCGTCGACGGCAGCGCCCATCTCGTCGTTGAAGTAGGGGAAGTGCCAATCCCCGGGGTCCTCGACGACGCCGTCGAGCGAGATGAACAGACCAGCAGTGATCTTCCGCATCGAACTACTCCTTGGTCATCGGGAGGCGTTGGTCTGACAGTCTGGCAGCGGCCAGGACTGGTCACACTTCGACGTCCAGGCGCACATTCACCGGCCCGCTCGAGCGTGCCATCCAGCCGGAGGGTCCTCACCGACTACTCCGTCCACCGCTTCGCGGAGCAAGTCGGCATGCCCGGTGTGTCGGCCGTACTCCTCGATCAGGTCGCAGATGAGCCTGCGCAGGCTGGCATGGCGTCCGTCAGACCCGGAGGCGTCGATGAGCTGGTCGAGCCCTCCCTCGGCCAAGGCCGCGTCGAGCCGAGCACGGGATCGCCGGACCGCGCCGTCCCAGAGTGCGTACAACTCGTCGGGGGTGTCGTGGGCGGCGGACGTGAACTCCCAGTCGTTACTGCCATCCCATCCTGTGCTGTCCCAGGGCGCGCCAATCGGCTTCCCGCTCAGCTTGGTGGTGAACGAGTAGTCCTCCAATGCGGCGAGATGTTTGAGCAGACCGCCGATGGTGAGCGATGACGCGCCGATGCGGGTCTGCAGCCCGGCCGCGTCGAGGTCGTCAGCCTTCCAGCGGAAGGTCATGCGCAGGCGGTCGAGCGCACCGATGAGGTGCTCGGTCTCAGTCCCGGCGAGCGGGGGTTCCCAGGGGTAATCGCTTTCAGTCATGGGCGAAACCGTAGACGGAACCGCCGACGTTCCAAATTCCCCGGCTGACAGACCTCGGGAAAGCCGGATGTTGGCTAGGCGCTGCGTGCCTGCACGGCATCCAGGTCGCGCTCGGCATCTGCCGGGTCTCGGCCTCGGCTCGAGGGCCTTAGTTAAGAATGGGCACCTCCAACGCGAGGAGTGCCTGTGACAACGACGTCGGACGCAACCCATCTCTACGACCTCCCGATCTTGGACCGCATGGCGGAGCACTGCGTCCCAGGGGTCAGCGTGGCGATCATCAAGGATGGTCAGATCACCGAGGAGCGCGTGTATGGCGACCGGACGGCTGGAACGTCGTCTCCCGTCACACCGTCAACCCTTTTCCAGGCGTGCTCGATCAGCAAACCGGTGACAGCAATGGGGATGCTCCGCCTTGTCGAGCAAGGGCGGCTCGACCTCGACGCCGACGTGAATGACCACCTCAAATCGTGGCGGGTCCCGGCGAACGGAGGCTGGCAGCCGCGAGTCACGCTTAGGCAGATCGTCAGCCACTCCGCGGGTCTGACCGCTCACGGCTTCCCTGGCTATCCGCGGGGGCAGTCATTGCCGACCCTTGTCCAGGTGCTGTCAGGCATCGCCCCAGCTAACACCGAGGGGGTGCGGGTCGACATCGCGCCCGGCGTGCAGTTCCGGTACTCCGGTGGCGGCACGACCGTCATGCAGCTTCTGCTCGAGGAGGTCACCGGTGTCGCGATCGCCGAGCTCTTACGCGAGCTCGTCCTCCAGCCGCTCGGTATGGAGTACAGCACCTTCGAGCAACCAATTCCTGAGGCACGGTCCGACGAGGCTGCGACTGCCCATCACACCGACGGAACGCCGATCGAAGGCGACTGGCATACCTACCCGGAGCAGGGCGCCGCCGGACTCTGGACAACCCCGGGCGACCTGGCTCGCTTCGCTTTAGGCATCCAACGCGCGGTCGCCGGCAGTATGGACGGCCCGATCTCCAGTGCCATGGCCGAGCAGATGCTCACCGCCCAGACGCCCCCCACTCCCGATGCCGACCGGATCGGTGGGCTAAATGCGGTCGGGCTCGGACCGTTCGTCCGGTGGGCAGAAGGGCGGACGACGTACTTTGGGCACAGCGGCGGAAACGAAGGGTTCCGGTGCCATCTCATGGCCCACCGAGACGTTGGCGTGGGCGCTGCGGTGATGACCAACAGCGACAGTGGGTCGTGGGTGGTCATGGACGCGTTCAATGCCATCGCCCGGGAGCATGCGTGGCCCGGCTACACGAGCGAACCGTTCGACGCGCCACCGCCGCGTGGGCCCGGGCTTGATCAGTTCACCGGGGTGTTCGAGCTGCCTTCGGGTGTCCGCCTCGGCGTGACACGGGTCGGCGACCAACTCAACGTGGTCGTCGGAGACCAGCCGGTCATCCCGTTCTCGGCGGAGGAGGGAACCAAGATCGCTTCTCAGTCCGTTGACAGCACCCTGACGCTGTCCGCGGACGGTGAGTTGGTGTTCCACCAGAGCGGGGTCGACACACCATGTCGCAGAGTCTCGGAGTAACAACCGACTTGAGACACTCGGTTTTGCTGCCGTCAGGGTCGCAGCAGATACAGGCGGAAGGCGACGCTCTCGACTGGCAGCACCTCGACTGTGGCGAAGCCAGCCTCGGTGGCGTAGCGACGGACGATGTCTGGGCGTATCAGCGTCCCGGTGGCGGCGGAGCCTGGCTCGGTCATGCTCGCGGGCAGGCAGTGCAGCAGGCTATAGCCGTAGTGCCGCCGCTCCTGATCGTCTGCCGATCCGGCGTACGCGTCCTCGGTCGGCTCGTCGGCAACCAGCACCACGCCTCCCGGGCCTAGGGCCTCTCGGGCGGCGCGCAGCGCCTCAACCGGCCGCGCCAGATCGTGCAGCATCTCGAACATGGTCGCCACGTCATACCCGGCGCCGGACAAAGAGGCGGCGTCGCGCACCTCGAACCGCACCTGATCGGTCACACCCTCGGCCACAGCCACCCGTTGAGCTTCTTCGATCGAGGCAGCGTGCAGATCGACGCCGTCCACCGTCACACCCGGATAGGCCTGGGCGATGCTGACGCTGGACCAACCGATGCCACAGCCGATGTCCAGCACCCGAACGTTGCCGCTCGCGAGTCGCTCGACCAGATCGGGGACGGCGGCGAACCAGCTCTCGATCTCGGCCCGATAGACCGGACGGGTGCCCATCGCCTGACCCTCGGCCTCGTCCGGACCGTAGTCGTCATACGGGATGCCGACGCCGGTACGGAAAGACTCGACCAGCCGGGGCACCTGCACAAGGTCGGCGACCAGCGACAGCATCGTGCCAGCGACGCCGTCGAGCGCGTCGGGATCCAGCAGTACGTCGGCATGCCCGGCGGGCAGCGCGAACCGCCACTCGTCGCTGTCGTTCGTCGCCACTAGCAGCTCGGTGGCGCCCTGTTGCTCAAGCCACTCGCGCACCAGCCGCTCGTTGGTGCCAGTCCGCTCCGACAGCTCGGCGGCGCTGGCAGGTCCGTCGTTAGCGAGCGAACGGTAGAACCCCAGCTTCACTCCCAGGTAGGTGGATGCGATGTCGAACACACCTAGTGTCGAGTCGTTCATCCGCTGGACGAATGCCTCACGCGTCATCGAAGTCATGCCGTGAGTATTTCGGGTGTGGCCACCGACTCCGGAGTCAGGCCCCATGTACGCGTGACGTGCAGACGTCGCTAGCCGGGCGTCACGGTCAGGATCTCGCTGCGGGTCACACCCCCGTACGACGCCGTGATCGTGACCGACCTGGGGCTGCTCACCGCAGAGGTCGTGATGTCGAACACCTTCGACCAACCACCTGCGGGCACTGTCGCGTTCGCCGGCACGGCTGCCACCGCAGGGTTGCTGCTCGACAGTGAAACCACGGCGCCGGCCGAGGGCGCGTTGCCAAACAGGATCAAGGCTCCCTGCGCACCGGTGCCACCCCTGACGGTCGAGGGGCTCAGGAACAGGTTCTGCAGCGATGCCGACGGCTCTTCCGGACCGTTCGTGACGGTGAGGGTTGCCGAGCGCGACGAACCGTTGAGCGTTGCGGTAATGACGACGTTGGTGGTGCTCGCGACCGGTGAGGTCGAGATGGTGAACGTCCCCGTGAAGCCCCCGGTCGGCACCGTGACGGTGGCAGGCACGCTCGCGACCGCGGGGTTGCTGCTCGACAGCGAGATGACCGTGGTGTCTGGGGCCGAGACGCTGACGATCACGGTGCCGCTAGACGCATCGCCGCCGGCGACCTGGGCTGGGTTGATGTCGAGGTTCGTCAATGTGGTGGGGTCGGGGGCGGCCTGTGGCCGGAAGCTCCTGGTAGCGGAGTATGCGCCGGGCACTCCCGCGAAGTTGATGGCGCGCACCCGCCAGAACAGGTTTGTGGTCGGCAGGCCACCCGCGAGGTACGACGACGACGTCACCATCGCCGTGCGCACGAGTGGCGCGGTGAAGGCGCTCGAGTCGTCGATCTCGATCCGGTATGACGCCGCACTGGTCACGTCGCTCCAGTCGAAGCCAACCGGCTGTTCGGGGTTCGCACCGTTAGCCGGCGCCAGCAGCGTGGGTGCGGCCGGGACCGGCGGCGGGGCAGGCGGCGTCGAACCTCCGGTGAGCGACAGCTTCGAGACGAAGGCGTCGCCCCAGAAGATTGACAGGTCGCCGTTCCAGACCGTGTCGAACGCCCCAACGGTGGCCGGGAAGTCCATCGAGAACGTGCTGCCCGTGATGTAGAGGTTCCCCGCAGCGTCCCGCCCGATGTCGTTGGCCCCCTCGGACTGCGAGCCGCCGAGGAAGGTGGCGAAGGGCAGGGCGGAGCCGGTGGCGTTCAGCTTGGCGAAGACGGCGTCGCTTCCGCCATTAATGGTGCGGTCCGGGGCGTCGGCGCTGACGGGGAAGTTCGCGGACGTCGTGTTGGCGGCCAGCCAGGCGTTGCCCGCATCGTCGAGCACGATGCCGTTGGCAGAGTCACTCGCGGACCCGCCGAGCATGGTCGAGTACACCAGCGCCGAGCCCGCGGCGTTGAACTTCGTGACGAAGCCGTCATTGCCGTCAGGCGTGGTGTCGAAGGCACCTGGCGTGGTGGGGAAGTTCGTCGAGGTGGTGGTGCCGGCGACATACGCATAGCGTGCGCCGTCGAGCGTGACATCGTTACCGCCATCGAAGTCCTGACCACCGAGGTAGGTCGAGTAGACAAGCGCGGACCCGGCTGGGTTCAGCTTCGTGAGGGTGGCGTCGAACCCGCCATTCGCCGTCCGGTCGAAGGCCCCAGCCGTGGTTGGGAAGTTCGTCGAGCTCGAGGCCCCCAAGGCGTACGCGTTTCCGCTGGAGTCGACGGCGACGCTCTGGCCGTTGTCGACCTGCGCGCCCCCGAGGAAGGTCGAGTACGCGAGAGCAGAACCCGCCGGATTCAGCTTCGTGACGAACATGTCGATCTGGCCCGCCTTGGTCCTGCGGAACGCCCCGGACGTGGTCGGGAAGTCACTCGACGGCGTCTCGCCGACGACGAAGGCGTTTCCGGCGCCGTTCACCGCGATACCTCGCGGTGAGTCGATGTCGGCGCCGCCTCCGAGGTACGTGGAGTAGGTGAGCCGTGAGCCGGCGGCGTTGAGCTTGAAGACGAACCCGTCGGTGTTGTCGATGCCGCAGCGCGGACAGTCCCCCGGGGTGTTGAGGCTGCGGTCGAAGGCGCCTCCCGTAGTGGGGAAGTTCGAGGACTTCGTGGTGCCCGTGACGTAGGCGTTGCCGTTCGAGTCCACGGCGATGGCGTTGCCGAACTCCATATCGCTGCCGCCGACGAACGTCGAGTAGACCAGTGCCGTTCCAGCTGGGTTCAGCTTCGTCACGAAGGCGTCGGCGAAGTTGTTGGCGGCACCGGTGCGATCAAAGGCTCCCGTGGTGGTGGGGAAGTTGGGCGACTGCGTGGTGCCTGCGACGTACGAGTTGCCGTTGGCGTCGACCGCGATGCCGGCGCCGATCTCGTTGCTGTTGCCTCCGAGGAACGTCGTGAACTGCACGCCGGGGTCGATCACCAGCTCGTGGCCGCGCTGGTGGCGACCGACGGTGAATGCGAAGCGTGGCGCCTTCCCGCGGTCGTCGAGCCGGTAGCTGCTCGACACGGGCACGCGCTTGCCGGCGATGGTCTGGTAGGTGATCGGCCGCGAGTCCCGAAGGACGCCCAGGGCGGTCTTGATCCGGAGCGCTCCGTTGGAATCGAGCGTCAGACGCTGGGCACCGGCGTACGCGAGGCGGATGTCCGACACCCGCCCGCCAGGCCGCACGTGGAACTCGTACTTCAGGACCCCCGCACGTTCGTGCAGCCGCAGGTCTATCTGTGGCCAGAGGTTGCGGTAGACGATGTCGCGGTAGCGAGCGAGCCCGATCCGGTTGTCGGCGTGGTTCCGACCGGCGAGGTAGTTGACCGAGCCTGGCAACTTCTTGACGGCGGTGACCTTCGTCTGGGGGCTCCGGTCGAGGAAGCGGAGGGCGAGGGCGAGGTGGCGGGCCGGCTTCCCCTTGCTCAACGAGAGCATCAGCTCGTCGCGCGTCGCGAAGAATGCGTAGCGGTGGCCGACCGCGTAGTACCGCACCCGCGGGTCTGTCTGTCCCCGGTTGGGCACGAACGCCACCGGCATCGCTCCGAACGCCTGCTCGACACTGGCAGCGGAGCCGGCTGGCCGAGCAGGTGCGGCGGACGCGGAGGCGTCAGGAACCGGCGGCCGGGACGCAGGCTGGCTGGCCAGCGCGACACCACCCATCGCCAACGCGACAGCCATCACACCTGCAACCAGGGACGAGCCGCGCCGACGTAGCCTCGCGACACCAAGAACCCGAACAAAGATTTGCTGGATTAACACTCCGCGGTCAATTAGGGACACGTCGCCACCCTCCTGGCCAGAGGACCGTGGGCGCGTCGGTCCCTTCCTCCCCGCCCTCAAAGTGTCTACCTCGGCAAGAGTCGGGGCCATTGCCCAATGGTCCAAGTACCACGCCAAACGGTGTCACTCGCTCGGGCTGGTCAGACGGTGTTTTCGGCATGCTGAAGAACCAGAGGTCAGGATTGCGTCCTGCCATGCGCGAGCGGCAGGGCACCGTCGCCGGCCGGCCTCACCGTGTCGGACAGTTCCTCGGGTTCCCAGCGCAGTATGTCGCCGGGCTGGCAGTCGAGTGCCTCGCACAGGGCAGCGAGGGTGGTGAAGCGCACCGCCTTCGCACGTCCGTTCTTGAGCACCGCCAAGTTGGCGGGCGTTATGCCGACCCGGTCCGCGAGGGTGCCTACAGCCATCTTGCGCTTGGCCAGCATCACGTCGACGTCGACGATGATCGGCATCAGATCACTTCGTTCAGCTCGGCCCGCAGGTGGTGCGCCTCGGCGTCGCGGTCGACCGCCTGGGCGAGCAGCATGCGTAATACGAGCACGATCAGGGCGACGCCGGCGACGATCAGAGACACCCCGCAGATGAGCCCGACGACACCGGGCGCTACGTCCTCGCCTGGCGCGAGGGTCACGGCCAGCCCGAACGTCAGGGCTGAAGCTGTGGCGATCGCGCCGATCACGATGTCGACGTACCGAAACGCGGCAGGGGAGAACACCGTGCCTCGTCGCACCATCGTCAGCAGTTGCCAGACGCAGACCGCGGTGACCTGCATGGTCACGATGCCCAGGGTCACAATGATGACGACGGGGACGCGCACCCCGGCGGGCTCTTCATCCATGTCCATCCACAGCAGCGGCATCATCACCGCCTGCACGAAGAGCGACCCGACAAGCGCGATCGCGAGCACGATGCGCAGCGCGAGAACGGTCAGATTTCCCATCGAGACTCCTTCGATCGAGATACGACGTAAACCTACTGATAATCGATAGATATCGCAAGTGAGTCGATGGATTTGGCAGTCACGCGTCTGCTGCCCCTACCTGGCGGAGGGCGCCGCGATGTCGCTGCACAAGACGGAGTCGCCTACTCCCTGAATAGGTCGTGATGCCGCGCCGGGTCACATGTGATCCGGCGCGGCAGCGGCGGCCTACGCCCGTGACGATCGCCCGCGGGGTTGTTGAGCGGGGGTCGCAGCAGCGACGAGCTTGGCGAACCAGGCCCTTGCTGAACCCGACCTGTTGCTGGCTGGGCTCGCCTGCCCCCCGCGGCGGCGCAGGTCTTTGGCCTGAGCCTGCTCGGCGCGGTACTGCTTTGCCAGGTCGACTCTGGATGGGCCGATCGTGCTGAACATTGCTGCCTCCAGGAGGTGAGTGTCTGTCTTCCACAGTTGCTCTAAGGCGGCTCCCGCACATGGGGAGAACTGCTTATTCCTCAGGAGGAGGTGATGGGGCTAAGGAAGATACGTGGAGCGGGTGTATCCGCAGGGATGGCGCCGGCCTGCAACGTCGGCCGAGCCCTAACGCGGCAGGAAGTGGATCGACTCGGCCATCGCGGACATGACGTCCAGGTCGTCCTCGGTGCAAATGGCGTAGCAGCGCGCCATGACGGTGAACCGCTCCCCGTCGACCTCGAGGACCCACCACCGACCCCAGTAGGCCTCCTCGGTCCACAGTCCGTCCTGGCCGGCCTCGTACTGCCAGACCGCTTGGTCGGCGCAGTCAGCCGGATCGACGCGCTCCGGAAGCTTGACCTCGAGGTACATGGCTCGGCGGCCGTCAAGAGTCACTGCTCGCGGCGTGGTCATCTTCCAGAGCGGCAGGGCGGCGAAGGCGTGCGCCAGGTCGTCCACGCTCGGCCCGACAAGGCGGAGGCTGTGGTCCCGGCAGGGATGCAAGGGCAGCTCGGTGTTGTGTTTCGGCGTCCTGGCGACCAAGAAGGTGCCCCGGCGCTCGGGAGAGTTGATGTAGGTGCCGTGCAGCACTCGCCAGCCGTCGGGCACGTCGACCTCGTACCTGAGGGACTCGCTCATTCCCCAGGCGAGATAGCGGCCTTCGCGCAGGGTCGCCCACTCCTGGCTCGAGCGGAGGCGGATCACCTCGCCGGGGTCGGGTGTGAAGGTCGGTTCCCCGGCTTGCTCTGTCGGTGCGGGAGAGGTCGGAGGGTCCGAGGAGGGGGACTCACTCGGTCTTGTCGCCGAAGCTTCATCGGCCGGCGGGTCGGCGCTGCACGCGCCGAGCACGAGAATTGTGGCGGCGGCGAGCCGCCAGGGCACCCTGGTGCTTCCTTGCTTCTTCATAGGGGACTGCCTTTCCCGCTAGGAGTTCATTCACACCGTGAGTTCCATTCCTCAGTCGGCGTAAGTCGGGAGCGGCGGTACGTCATGGTTCAGTCCTCCGCGCCGACGCTGGCGCCAGGCCCGGGCAGCAGCCAGTACTGCTCGCCGGAGGCGACGGTGGAGCACTGGCCGGCGGAGATGCGGCACACGAGCAGGTCGCCTATCGGCGCCCTTTTGACACCACCTTCAGCCACGAGCGCGAACCTGTCGTCGTCCAGCCATTGGAAGACGCCCAGCGACTCGCCGTCATACCCGTCCGGCACGCTGACGCGCAGGCGTTCGCCCGTCGCTGTCACGAAGACCGGCGGCGGTGCGCCCCGTGTGTCGGGGACGAACTCGAGTCGGGAGTCGATGACGGTGAAGCCTTCGGCCGGGGTAACCGAGTCGGCCGAGCCCACGACGAGGATGGGTGACAGCGCAGTCCGCGTCTCGGCTTGGTAATCCGCTTGCGAGGAGGGGGTCCGGGTTCCGGTCAACACGTCGTAGCGAACCAGTTTCCCATCGCTCAGCCTGGTGGCCGTCGCGTCGTCGTACTCCGTCCAGTACACCGCGTCCTCGAGCGGGGTGATCGGATTGGCGAGACGCAGGCCGTTCAGGGGCACCCGGTCGACCACGCCGCGGACGTGGGTGTCATAGATCACGACGTCGTCTCCGTCCAGCCACACCAGGAGCGAGCCAACCTCGCCGGACGTGACCATCTCTGACCCCACGAGCGATCTCGACCTGCTCGGAGCCCTCCGTGAAGAACAGGCGATTTGTCAGCCGGGCGGCCGTCGTCGCCCGTGAGGATCGCCAGACCGTCGTCGAACACGAAGAGCCCATCGGCATCCTCCGCGGCCTCGATGACGCGGTTGCCGTAATGATGGTCCCGCCCAGGCCGTAGGTGAGGGGCCGCGAACCATCTGTGGTGTCGGGCAGGACGTCCTCGGTGCTGGTCGGGTGGGTTGGCGGAGGACCCACCGGCGACGTGGCGCGGTCGCCGGGCTGGAGGAGCGCGAAGCTCCCGCCCACCGTCAGCGCCACCGCAGCCACGGCCGCCGTGCCGACGACGGTCAAGCGACGACGGCGCCTGACGCGCCGCTCTCCTTGGTCGATCAGGTCGTGGAGATCCAGGTCGGGGCTGCCCGCAGCGTCGGCGCGCTCGTTGAGCAGGTCGCGGAGCATCCCGTTCATGGCGTCGTCCTCTGGTCAGTCGTGGTGAAGAGCGCGACATCCGGGCCCATCCGGTCACGCAGCCGGTCGAGGCCGGCCGAGGTCTGGCTCTTGACCGCTCCCACCGAGCACCCCATGGTTTCGGCGGTCTGGGCCTCGGACAGATCGAGGTAGTAGCGGAGCACGATGGCCGCACGCTGTCGGGGTGGCAGCAGGTGCAACTGGGCCCACAGTGCGTCGCGAGTGACGAGCTCATCGACGCGATCGGCCACGCCGGCATCGGGCAGCACCTCGACCGGGCGCTCGTGGAAGGAGCGACGGCGACGCCAGGAGATGGCGGTGGTGATGATCGTCCGGCGCGTGTACGCCTCGGCCTTGGCCACGTCGCGCAGCTTGGGCCACGCGACATACGTCTTGACGAGTGACTCCTGGAGTAGGTCCTGGGCCAGCTGGTGGTCACCGACCATCAGGTAAGCGGTGCGGAGAAGCGAGTTCGACCGCGCCGTCACGAGGTCGGAGTACGCCGCGACATCCCGTCGATGTCCCTCAGCCATGACTCCACCTCGATCGGGTGATGAGCGGCTTCCACACCAGCTCCCTACCACTATCGACGCATTCGGCACCGAAAAAAGTTCGGAGTCATCGCGGCAAGGCCAGTTGGGCCTTGAGAAACCGGTACACGACCGCGCTGGCCCGGCCCACGATGCGAGGTGCGCGGCGGGGGGAACCGGTCAAGATGATTTGCCAACTCCTGCAGGTCATTTGACCTGCGGAAATAGTGGAGCGGGTGGGCCTTGGGAGCAAGAATGACGTCTTGTTTGGGCTCTTCTTTCCTAAGTATGCACAATACTTCGGTCAAATAGTGATAGCTCTGCTTTATCAGGTCTTTGGAGCCTAGTCCAGCATTCCGCTAGTAGTTCTTTTGTTATCGGTACTGCTCCGTATGCCCCGATAGCATTACGGATTTCGATTCGGCGCCAAAGCTCATCAAGGGTAAGGTCAAAGTAATGTATCTCGACAATGGCGCCAAGCATCTTCGCAACCTGGCGGATCCCATCACGTTCATCTCGTTTCCAAGTTCCGTCTTCTAAAATGATGCTCTGTCCATGTTCGAGCAATTCTTTCCAAAGTTTATTCAGACGTATCTGTAGATTTTCGCGCATCTCATCAAAGAAGTCGACGCCTAGATCTGCCATCCATTCATCAGTACTGAACCGAATGGCACCCGTCTCCCGTTGTAGCTCGCGCGCAACAGTAGTCTTGCCGGATCCGGGTAAACCACAGAAGGCAATAAGTAGCGGTCTCTGAACGGTATTGTTTCTAAAGTCCATATACTCTTTTTCCATATCACGATCCGACAGTATTGGCACGTTGCCGAACAGTGCTCGGTTTGTGCGGAGGTTATCAGAGTGAGTGATGGTTTCTCGTACCGCGGGTCAGCGGTTCTGATCATGCCGTCATGAGTTCGTGCTTGGCTACCTCTTTGGTCGTTTGTTGGTGCCAGCAGGGGCCATTGAGCGCTCGGAGAGCTCCAGTTGTTTCAACAGCCCGCAGACGCTGAACGACCAGTGCCAGCGACGCCTGACTCCACTGTCAGACGCCCTGGGCCGAATGGCCTGGGAGTTGTGGAGCACAAAGATCGAGGGCACCCTGGTGACGTGGCGCAGTGGGCAGTCGCCACAAGTCGACGAGAACGGGTAGGGGCCAACGCGCACATGACAACCATCGGATTCCACTGCTCGCACGAGCAGATCCACCCAGGTCAGCTGCTCCAGGACGTGCAGCGCGCAGAGGAAGTTCGGGTTCGACGCCGCGATGTCCTCGGACCACTTCGTGCCGTGGAGCGAGCGCCAGGGACACTCGGGCTTCGCGTGGGCCTGGCTCGGCGCTGCGCTGGCCACGACGAGCCTGCCCTTCGGTGTCGTGAATGCCCCGGGACAGCGTTACCACCCGGCGATCATCGCCCAGGCGCTCGGCACGCTCGGCGCCATGTTCCCCGGTCGGATCTGGGCCGCTCTCGGCTCCGGGGAGGCCTCGAATGAGCACATCACCGGGGACCCGTGGCCACCCAAGGAGGTCCGCAACGCCAGACTGCGGGAGTGCGTCGAGGTCATCCGCCGGCTCCTCGCTGGCGAGGAGGTCACCCACCAGGGACTCGTCACCGTGAGCCGCGCGCGGCTCTGGTCCTTGCCTGACCCGGCGCCGCACCTGGTCGGCCCCGCGGTCAGCGTGACCACCGCGGGCGAGGTCGCAGCCTGGGCCGACGGGCTGATCACCGTGAACCAGCCGCACGACAAGCTGCGCCAGATGATCGACGCCTACCGCGGCGCCGGGGGCAAGGGACCATTGCGCCTGCAGGTGCACCTGTCCTGGGACCCTTCGATGTCAACGTGCGGAGGCGATCGCCCACGACCAGTGGCGCACCAACACCTTCTCCCCACCGGCATCCTGGGACATCGACTCCGCCGAGACTTTCGACATCGCCTCCGAGCACGTCCCGGTCGAGCAGGTGAAGCAGGTCGTGCTCGTCTCCGACGACCTCGACCGGCACGCCGCTTGGCTCGCCGAGTTCGTCGAGCTCGGGTTCGACGAGCTGTTCCTGCACCATGTCGGCCAGGAGCAGCGGGCCTTCCAGGAGGCGTTCGCGGATCGCGTGCTCCCGCAGCTGCGGGTCCACTGACCACGAGGCAACCACGACCGTCGTACCCGGGAGGGCACGCATGAGGATCAGTGACACCGCAGACCTGTGGTGGAAGACGGCTGTCGTCTACTGCCTGGATGTCGAGACCTTCCTCGACTGGAACGGTGACGGAGTCGGCGACTTCGTCGGCGTCACGGAGCGGGTCGACTATCTCGCCGAGCTCGGCGTCACGTGCTTGTGGTTGATGCCGTTCTACCCGACGGCCAACCGCGACGACGGCTATGACATCACCGACTTCTACGGCGTCGACCCTCGGCTGGGCACGCACGGCGACCTGGTCGAGCTGGTCCGCACCGCCCGCGACCGCGGCATCCGGGTGATCGTCGATCTGGTCGTAAACCACACCTCCGACAAGCACCCGTGGTTCAAGGCGGCACGGTCGAGCAAGGGCTCACCCTTCCGGGACTATCTACGTATGGCGGGCGGAGGCGCCCGAGCACGACACCTCCGACCAGGTCGTCTTCCCCGACCAGGAGGACAGCATCTGGGAGCTGGACGAGCGCACCGGGGAGTACTACCTGCACCGGTTCTACAAGCACCAACCCGACCTCAACGTGGCCAACCCTAAGGTCCGAGACGAGATCGCGAAGGTGATGGGCTTCTGGCTCGAGCTCGGCATCTCCGGCTTCCGGGTCGACGCCGTGCCGTTCCTGCTTGGTCTGGAGGGGATCCCGGACAACCAGAAGGAGGACTTCGCCGACCCTCACGACTACCTGGCCGCGTTGCGATCGTTCCTTGGCAGGCGCACGGGCGACGGCATCCTGCTCGGAGAGGTGAACCTGCCCTACCCGGAGCAGAAGAAGTTCTTCGGCGGCCGTGACGGCGACGAGCTGACGATGATGTTCGACTTCGTCGGCATGCAGAACCTGTACCTCTCGCTGGCCCGCGAGGACGCCCGACCGCTCGCCCGTACGCTAAAACGACGACCGACCATCAACCCCGACGCCCAGTGGGCGTCGTTCCTGCGCAACCACGACGAGCTCACGCTCGACAAGCTCAGTGAGGGCGAGCGCCAGGAGGTCTTTGACGCCTTCGGCCCCGACCCCGAGCATGCAGCTCTTCGGCCGGGGCCTGCGGCGGCGGCTGCCGCCGATGCTCGACGGCGACCCACGCCGGATCAAGATGGCCTACAGCCTGATGTTCTCCCTCCCGGGCACCCCCTGCGCTGTTCTACGGAGAGGAGATCGGCATGGGCGAGAACCTCGACATCGAGGGCCGCATGGCGGTCCGCTCACCCATGCAGTGGTCCCCCCAGCGCAATGGCGGCTTCACGACCGCGGCACCGTCACGCCTGCGACGGCCCGTCGTCGAAGGTCCCTTCGGCCCTGAGCACGTCAACGTGCCGACCAGCGCGCCGACCCGGACTCGCTGCTGAACTTCGTCGCACTGCTGATCCGGAGGTACCGCGAGTCGCCCGAGCTCGGCTGGGCGGACTTCACGATCCTCGACCAGCCACACCGCAGCGTGCTGGCTCACGACGCCCAGTGGAACGACCGGCGGATGCTCGCCGTACACAACCTCTCGTCGGAGCGCTGCACGGTCCCGCTGCAGCTCGCCGACTGCGAGCCCGGCTGCCGCTTGGTCGACCTGCTCCAGGAAGGGGAGACCGAGCTCGACGCGAACGGACGTGCGGAGGTCGCGCTGGATGGCTACGGCTACCGGTGGCTCCGCGTGGTGCCGCCGGAGGGGCGCCGGCTGGCCTAGTCCCGTCTCGACTGCGTCCTTCTGGGCGGAGGACGCGGCTGAAGTGATGTGAGGCGGGCGCTTAACCTGGGCCACACGCACTCAACGGCAGGGTCGGCGCGCGCCGGTGGCGCGCACTTGACTTGACGTAGCAACGAGACTCGCGCGTATCCCCTCCAGGCTGTGGTCCTGGCTCCGAGAGCGAACCCCCGGTCGTCTCTCGACATCGGGAGGAGGTTGGCCCTACGTTCGTTGGCAGTCCAAGCGAGGGATGTGGGAGCAGATGCGCAGTCTGCTGAAGCGGTTCAGTGACTGGGTCGTGGTTCATCCGGTCTTGTGGGGCGTGGGCTCGGGAGTCGTGCTGGTGCTACTCGGGTTTGCTCTCAATCTGGCACCGATCGTGGTCATTGCTGCCGGAGCCGCCATCGGCGTGCTGAACATCCTTCATGCGAAGAGACGGGGTTACTGCCCGCTTCCGGCAGAGCCGGGTTCTCACCCGGGACGCGCGGAGGCCGAGTAACCGTTCCGGGGAGGGCAGCGTCGGGCACCATTCAAGTCTCATTGACCTGCGGAAATACTGGAGCGGGTGACCGGGATCGAACCGGCATGGCCAGCTTGGAAGGCTGGGGCTCTACCATTGAGCTACACCCGCGTATGACATCTGACGCCTCGACCGGGTGACCCGGGCGCGACGAGTCGACGCGGCGTACATGGTCCCACGAACTGCGCATCTATCGCGAACCGGCGCCACGCTGGGAGACTCCCTTAAGTGAGCATCGTGGTCAGACCGCCCCGGCTGGAGGATGTCGACCGGCTGGCCGTCGTCAACGTCGAGACCTGGCGGGACGCCTATACCGGCATCGTCATCCAAGAGCGCCTCGACGCGATGGAGCTCGACGAATATCGCGACCGCTGGCGGAGCAACATCACCGACCCCCCAGACGAGCGCATCTTCCGCGTGGCGGAGGTCAAGGGCGAGGTCGCGGCATACGGCATCGGCGGCCCCTACCGCCCGCAGGACGAGGACGACGAGACACCCGAGACGGCCACGCTGGCAGAGCTCTACGCGCTGTACACGCACCCGGCCTTCCAAGAGCGCGGCATTGGCCTCGCCGTGCACGACGTCTTGCTCGACGAGTTCGTCCAGCACGGGTATGACGACGCGGCGCTTTGGGTGCTGCGCGACAACGTGCAGGCGCGCCGGTGGTACGAGCGCCGCGGCTGGCGTCTGGACGGTGCCACGTCGGCGTGGGTGGCGATCGACGTCCCGCATCCCGAGGTCCGGCTGCGGCGCCGCCTGGCAGACGCTGATCCGGCCGGAGTCGGATGACGTTCTCAAGGGCCTGCTCGACTACACTCAGCGGGCGTCAACCGGGGCGTAGCGTAGTGGCTAGCGCGCCTGCTTTGGGAGCAGGAGACCGCAGGTTCGAGTCCTGTCGCCCCGACTTATGTAGATCCTGCTCAGCGGCACATTTCGGCCATTGCCGCACCCGCGCCAATCAGCGCAAGAAAACACGCTTCGCCTGTTCCCACGTCGGGCCGTCCCTGCGACACTGAGCGATGTCGTAGAACCTTCAATCGGAGGGGGGACAGTGCCTGTAGCACCGCTGGACCCGATGGTCCGCTCGGCGCTTCAGGACGGGTACGGCGTACCCGCCATCAATATCGTCGACGTACTGAGTCTGCAGGCGGTGGTCGATGCAGCCGAGGAGCTCCGTTCGCCGCTGATCGTGCAGACCTCGGTCAAGACGGTGAAGTCGCTCGGACGCGATGTCGTGAAGGCGATGTTCGACGCGGTCGTCAAGGACGCCGACGTGCCCGTGGCCCTTCATCTCGACCACTGTCCCGATCGGGCGGTGATCTCCTCCTGCCTCGAGGCGGGCTGGAACTCGGTGCTGTTCGACGCGTCCAGCCTTCCGGTTGAGGAGAACCAAAGGCAAACGGTCGAGGTGGTCGCCGAGGCCCGTCGCTACGGTGCTCACGTCGAGGGTGAGATCGAGGGCATCACTGGAGTCGAGGATGACGTGGGTTCCGACGAGGAGTCGGCTCAGCAGTCGATGGAGGTGGCCACTGAGTTCATTCGTGTCACCGAGGTGGACGTCTTCGCCCCAGCCATCGGCAACGCGCACGGCATCTACCGCGCTAGCCCTGCCCTCGACGCGAAGCGGGTCAGCAATCTCGTCGAGGCGACCGGGGTGCCGATGGCACTGCACGGTGGCTCAGGGCTCTCGCCAGAGCAGTTTGCCGACCTGATCTCGCGCGGATGCGCGAAGGTCAACATCTCCACCGCCTTGAAGGTGGGTTACATGCAAGCTTCGCTCGCGCATTTGGAGGAGGCCAGAGAGCGCAATCGATGGGATCCTCCCTCCTTGTTCACCGCCATCCACGACGCCGTCAAGGCCATGGCGAGCGACCACATTCGGATGTTCGGCAGCGACGGCAAAGCATGACCGCGTTGGTGTTCGACTGCGACGGAGTCCTCGCGGACACCGAGCGGTTTGGGCACCTGCCGGCTTTCAACGCCACGTTCGAGGCCTTCGACCTCCCAGTGCGGTGGAGTGAGGACGACTACGGCCGGATGCTGGCTATCGGCGGTGGTAAGGAACGACTCTCGGTCTTGCTCGACGACCCCGAGGTGTTCCGCGCGGCAGGCTCTCCCTCAACCGAACAGGACCGTGCCGAGGTTGTGCTTCGCTGGCATCGTGCCAAGACCGACGAGTTCACGGCTCTTGTGGCTGGCGGAAAGATGCCGGCGAGGCCAGGGATCGCGCGCATCATCGGCGAGGCGCGCGCGGCGGGCTGGGTCGTCGCAGTCGCGTCCACTTCGGCCGAGCAGTCGGTGCGCGCCGTTCTGGCCTCCGCTGTTGGTGACGACGTCGCTGCCACGATCCCCGTCTTCGCCGGCGACGTCGTACCTCGAAAGAAGCCCGATCCCGCCGTCTACGAACTGACGGTCTCCGAGCTCGGGCTGGACGTCGCGTCAACGGTCGTGATCGAGGACTCGCGGAACGGCCTCCGTGCGGCGACCGGCGCAGGCCTCACCACGCTTGTCACGGTCAGTGGATACACCCGGGAAGAGGACTTCACCGAGGCGGCTCTCGTCGTGTCGACCTTAGGTGACCCAGGCTCGCCGCCGATCGAGGTGCTCGCCGACCCCGCAGGCTTGGCACCGGGTCCCTTCATCACCGTGCAGGACATCGGTGCGCTGATAGCAGCGCGGTCGGCGTCTTCGTAACCATCACCGAACGAGGAGTTTCATCCATGGCCGACAGTTGGAACGACGTGGATCTGGTCGTCAAGACGATCAGTCGCACCTGCCTCGAGAACGAGAAGTACTTCGGCGACCTCGACGCTGTCGTCGGCGACGGCGACTTCGGATACTCGCTAGGGAGGGGCTTCGAGAAGCTCGACGAGCAGTACGACGGTCTGGACAGGAGCGACATTGGCACGTTCCTGAAGAAGATCGGCATGCTCATCACGTCTCGTATCGGTGGCACCTCGGGCCCGATCTGGGGCACCGGCTTCATGCGGGCCGGGATGGTTGCTGGCGACGCGACCGAGCTCGACGCAGCCAAGGTCGTCGCGATGCTCCGCGCGGCCGTCGAGGGGATCCAGGCGCGCGGCGGAGCCGAGATCGGAGACAAGACGTTGATCGACGCGCTCGTGCCGCTCGCGGACTCGCTCGAGGCCTCACTGTCGGCCGGATCCAGCTCCGCGGACGCCTTGAAGGCAGCCGCGATCGCGACCCGAAGCGCAGCCGACGCGACGGTGGAGATGGTCGCGAAAAGAGGCCGAGCGGCCTACACCGGCGAGAGAAGCCGGGGGTCCGTCGATGCGGGCGCTACGGCCGTCGCCGTCATCGTCGAGCAAATCGCTCTGGCGTGGAACGAGAGGGAGGAAGCCCCGTGAAAAAGTTCGTCAACGATCCCAAGAACTTCGTGCCCGAGATGCTGCAAGGTCTGGCACTCGCGAACCCGAGCACGTTGAAGTACGTCCCGGACTTCAACCTGATCATGCGGGCGGATGCTCCACGCAATGACAAGGTGTCGATCATCCAGGGGTCGGGTTCGGGACACGAACCAGCCCATGTGATGGCGGTCGGTAAGGGCATGCTCGACGCTGCCTGCCCCGGGGACGTGTTCGCTGCGCCACCCATGGACTACGTCTACGAGACGACCAAGCTGCTGGCCTCGGACAAGGGTGTCCTGCTGCTGGTCAACAACTACACGGGCGACCGGATGGCATTCGACATGTCACAAGAGATGAGCGCTGCCGACGGCGTGAACGTGAAGACTCTCATCATCGATGACGACGTCGCCGTCAAGGACTCGACCTACACCGTGGGTCGTCGTGGCGTGGCCGGCAACTTCTTCGTGATG
Source organism: uncultured Actinomycetota bacterium (assembly GCA_963815295.1). Classification (GTDB taxonomy): domain Bacteria; phylum Actinomycetota; class Actinomycetes; order Propionibacteriales; family Nocardioidaceae; genus JACDHG01. The sequence goes on along the minus strand of CAWFFZ010000008.1, from coordinate 2,124,731 downwards.
AAGGCAGTCGGAGCCGCGTCTGAAGGCGGTGCCGATCTCGACGAGCTCATTCGCATCGGTGAGAAGGTCAACTCGATGACCCGCACGATGGGAATGGCCCTCACCGCCTGCACTCCGCCGGCCAAGGGCTCACCACTGTTCGAGCTCGGCGCAGACGAGATCGAGATGGGCGTCGGCATCCACGGCGAGCCAGGCCGCAGCCGGGAGAAGCTCACCTCCGCAAACGAGATCATCGACCAGATGCTCGACGCCGTCGTGTCCGACCTGCCGTTCAACGACGGCGACAACGTGGCGCTGATGATCAACGGCCTCGGCGGGACTCCGATCAGCGAGCTCTACATCCTGTATGGGCGCGCTCACCAGCAGCTTGCCGATCGGGGCATCAACGTACGGCGTAACTACGTCGGCGAGTACTGCACCTCACTCGACATGGCAGGAGCCTCGGTGACATTGGCCAAGCTGGACGACGAGATCGAGGGGCTGCTGGCTGCGCCGGCCGAGATCGCAATCCGCGTTTTCTGACCCCGGTCCCAACACCGGGCCCAGCCGCGGGGCCGTACGTCACTCGCGTCACAGCCGTATCAGCGGATTTCACGCTCACACAACCCGCGGATAGGCTGACTGCTTGCCTCACACCGGGTGGCTGACGCATGGGCGCGGCCCCGTCCCCAGTTCCAAGGAGATACACCAGTGAAGAGCGCCGTCGAGACCTTGAACCCGACCCGGGTCAAGATGACCGTCGAGGTGCCCTTCGAGGAGCTCAAGCCGAGCCTCGACGCGGCGTACAAGAAGATCGCTCAGCAGATCAGCATCCCCGGCTTTCGCAAGGGCAAGGTGCCGGCCATGGTCATCGACCAGCGCGTCGGGCGCGGGGTCGTGATCGAGGAAGCGGTGCAGGAGGCTCTGCCTCGGCTCTACTTCCAGGCCCTGCAGGAGAACAACATCGTGCCGCTCGGCCAGCCGGAGCTCAACCTCGACGCGGTCCAGGACGGCGCCGACCTCAACTTCACGGCCGAGCTCGACGTCAAGCCGGAGATCAGCCTGCCGACATACGAAGGCATCGAGGCCGAGGTCGCCGCCATCTCCATCGGTGACGACGAGGTCGACGAGCAGATCGAGACCTTGCGCGAACGCTTCGGCAGCCTCAACCCTGTCGAGCGGGCGGCGGCTGACGGTGACTTCGTCACGATCGACCTGTCTGCCTCCAAGGAGGACGAGCCGATCGAAGAAGCTCAAGCAACCGGGATGAGCTACCAGGTGGGGCGCGCCACCATGCTCGAGGGGCTCGACGACGCTCTCGTCGACATGTCTGCGGGCGACGAGAAGACGTTCGCCTCGACACTTGTCGGTGGCGAGTTCAAGGACCAGTCCGTCGATGTGACCGTCAAGGTGACCGCCGTCAAGGAGCAGGAGCTCCCCGACCTCGATGACGACTTCGCCCAGCAGGCGTCCGAGTTCGACACGATCGCCGAGCTGAAAGCCGACGTACGCGACCGCCTCATGCGCGGTGGCCGGATGGAGCAGGCTGGCGCCGCGCGTGACGCAGTCCTCGAGAAGCTCCTCACCATGGTCGAGATCCCCTTGCCCGACAGTGCCATCGGCGAAGAGATGAAGTCACGTCGCGACTCGATCAACGAGCAGCTCGCGTATGCCGGCATGTCCGAGGCCGACTACCTCGAGTCCGAAGGCCAGACCGAGGAGGAGTTCGCGGCTGACCTCGACAAGCGGGTGCGCGACGCCATGGCAGCGCAGTTCCTGCTCGACGAGATCGCGACGGCCGAATCGCTCAGCGTCGACGAGGGTGAGCTGACCCAGCACCTGCTCCGCCGAGCGCAGCAGTCCGGCCAGTCGCCTGATGACTTCATCAAGCACGCGATGGAGCACAACCACATCCCCGAGTTTGTCGCTGAGGTGCGCCGTGGCAAGGCGCTCGCCCTTGTCGTCGAGTCCGCAACGGTGAAAGACGACTCGGGCAAGGTCGTCGAGCTCAAGACCCTGCAGCCAGACGGCACGTACGCCGACGCGGCCGAGCTCGAAAGGCGCGCGCAAGCGGCTGCCGCTGCCCCAGCTGCGGCGGAGGAGCCGTCGACCGATGCGGCCGCCGACGTCGTGGCCAGTGCCGACTACCTGACCCTCGACGAGGAGGCCGCCGACGATGGCACGGCCGCCGTGGCCGCCGACGACGACACGAGCGACTCTGACAAGTAGCGGTTGCCAGGTCCCACGAGGGACGGAACCGACCGGGCAGGGCTGCGCGTCATACGTGCATGCAGACCCGTCGCGACCTCTTGCGTTCCCTAGCGTGGCTGGGAGTTGTCGCGGCCGGAGGATCGCTGGCCGTGGGCTGTGCGGAGAAGCCCACCGTGCCACCGAATAGGCGACCAGTCGGCACACAGACCGACGGCGTTGCGGGTTCAGCCAAGAGGCGGCTTGACGTTGGCGACAGCGACAGGCCACTTGCAGTCGACGCCGTTACGTCGTTCACCACTGATCTCTATCGGCTGCTTGCGGCCGAGCCCGGCAACCTTGTCACCTCGCCGTACTCAGTCGCCGTTGCGCTGGCCATGACCCGCAACGGGGCACGTGGCGCAACGGGCGCCGAGATGGACGACGTGCTCCACTCGGCTGGGCCGGCAGCGCTGAACACCGGACTCAACTCGCTCACCTCGCTCGTCGAGAGCCGGGCTGGTGAGCGCGAACGGGCAGACGGCAGCAAGGCCACCGTTGCGATCGACGTCGCAAACTCCCTGTGGGGCCAACACGACACCGAGTGGAACCAGAAGTTCCTCGACGCACTCGCGACGAACTATGGCGCGGGCCTGCATCTGGTCGACTACAAGACTGATGCCGAGGCGGCGCGCGGGCTCGTCAACGACTGGACCGCGAAACAGACCCACGACCGCATCGAGGAAATCCTGCCTGACGGTGTAATCGACAGTCTCACGCGACTCGTACTCGTCAACGCGATCTACCTCAAGGCGCCGTGGGAGCAGCCGTTCCAGGCGTCGATGACCGAGCCCCGGCCGTTCACTCGACAAGACGGCTCGCGGGTCGACGCCGAGACGATGTCGGGGATGTTGAACGGGGCTGGATTTGCGCGCGGTGACGGTTGGCAGGCGGCGAGGCTGCTGTATGCGGGTGGCGAGCTCGCGATGACCGTCGTCCTGCCTGACGACGCAGATCTGAACGCGTTCGAGCAGTCAGTCGACGGCCCCCGGCTGACTGACATCCTTAAGAGCCCTGCACCCGTGCCGGCCCTTCAGCTCCAGCTCCCGCGCTGGACGTTCCGGATGCAGGCGGCGCTCAACGGACCTCTGGCGGAGCTGGGGATGCCCACTGCGTTCGACGAGAGGGCCGACTTCAGCGGTATGACCACTGAGGAGCAGCTCTACATCAGCGCCGTTCTGCACGAGGCGTTCATCGCCGTCGACGAGGCGGGCACCGAAGCCGCCGCAGCAACAGCCGTCGTGATGGCTGTGACCTCGATGCCGCAGGTGGTCCCCTTCGTCGTCGACCGGCCGTTCATGTTCGTGATCCACGACGTCGAGACGGCCACGCCGCTGTTCGTCGGCCGGGTCGCCGACCCCACCGCCTAGCCAGCCGCCATCCTTGCTCGAAGTGGCCGACTTGGCGCAGGCCACAGCCAGTCTGATGTCGGCCACTTCGCCATCCTTGCTCGAAGTGGCCGACCTTGCGCAGGCCATAGCCAGCCTGATGTGGGCCACTTCCGGCTAGCTGGCGCGTTGGTGACGAAGAACCGTTAATGCGAGGCGATGAGCGGTGATCACCACGATCAGCCATGCGCTACCCAAGGTGATGCCGACCAGGACGTCCGTCATCCAGTGGTGGCCCAGATAGACCCGACTCGCGGCCATCGCCAGCCCGAACAGCACACAGCCACCGACGACTGCCACCTGTGCCCAAGCCCTCTGCAGCCGCAGGCACACGAGGTATGCGACGAGCAACACGATCACCCAGGCGTTCAGCGTGTGCCCGGAGGGGAACGACGGCGACGTCTCGTACGGCGGCACCGCCAACGACGTGGCCGGTCGCGCCCGGTCGATCACTTGTTTGCCGATGACCGTCATCGCGAGCGACCCGCCAGCGGCGATCGCCATCAGCAGCAGGGGAGTGGGCCGCCGCCACCACGCGCTCAGCAGCAGCGCTGCAGCAACTGCCACCCACGGCATCACGGCCGTGCTCCCCACATCGGTGAACGCCGTCACCGTTTCATCGAGGCCATCCGAGCGCCACCGGATCATCTGGTCGAGCACGGGCCGGTCAAAGCCTGACACGCCGTCGCGCTCGGAGATGTGGTCATAGATCTCGGCGCTGAGGGCAGTCAGCGCGGCGGCAACCAGGCCGCCGACCAAGGCCGTCAGGAGCAGGACGACGTACGGGATGCTCCGCCGGTCGAAGTAGCGGTGTGTGCCGACGGAGGCGGCCACGGTCGCATCCGCCAGCCGTCGACCCCCTCGACTCGGCCACGATGTCAGGTCACGCTTGCCGAGATACTCCGGGTCATCGGCACCTCCGTCGTGCTGAGGGTCAGGCGGGGGCATGCGGCAGCGCGGACCGTGGCGGCACGGGGGTCGACACGATGAACGAGCTGGTGGTCTGCCCATGCAGGAGGAACCGGTCGAGGACGTCTTCCAGAGATTCGATGGCAGCCACGTGCACCTTGAGCAGGAAACAGTCCTCACCCGAGATGCGGTGGCACTCGCTGACCTCGGGGGTCGCTGCGGCCAGGTCGGCAATCTTGGGCAGTTGCCCGGGGCCCGGCTTGATCCTGACCCACGCCGCCACGGGCAGGCCAACGGCTGCGGGGTCGACGTCGAGGCGGTAACCCCGGATCACCCCGCTCTCCTCGAGCCGGTTGACCCGCTCACGGACTGCCGGGGCCGACATACCGACCCGGCGTGCCAGTTCGGAGGCGCTGAGCCGTGGGTCGTCGGTCAGGGCAGCGAGGACGCGACGGTTCACGTCGTCAAGAGGCGACCTTCCGTTCGGTAACCTCGGCTTTGCTTTGGTGGGCCTTGCAGTAGCCATAAGGGCACCTTCGCCTTCGATTATCCATGGCTCTCGTCATCTCAGGCACTCATCATAGAGGTATGACGACAAGTCTGCCCACGACCGAGCTGCCGCTCGCGACTGCCGCGTCGGGCATGGCCAATCGAGTGCCGCCACAGCTCTACTTCGTGGTGAGCGCGGTGTTCCACTACCTCGGGCCTGCCTGCGCCGTCTTGTTGTTCACCCGCATCGACGCGCTTGGTGTGGCCTGGCTGCGGATCGCGTCGGCAGCGGTCATCTTCGCCCTGTGGCGGCGCCCCTGGCGGATCTGGAGGCGGGTAGATCGGCGGACGCAGCGGCTTCTGCTGGCGTGGGGTGCGGTACTCGCGGTGATGAACAGCTGTTTCTACTTGGCCATCGACAGACTCCCGCTGGGCACGGTCGCCGCGATCGAGTTCCTGCCGATCATTGCCCTGGCGGCCGTCGCGGCACGCACGCCGCGCAACGTCATGGCGCTCGTGCTGGCTGTCGCGGGTGTCTATCTGCTGACGGACGTCCGGCTCGTCGTCGAGCCGGTCGGCGTCGCCTTCGCCGTTGCGAACGCCGGGCTCTTCGCCGTGTACGTCGTCTTAGGCCACCGGGTCGCGCGCAGCGACCAGATGCACGGCATCGACGGCCTCGCTCTGGCGATGCTCGTGGCCGCCGTGGTGGCGTTACCGATGGGCGCCTGGGATGCGGTTCCTGGCTTGACTGACCCAGTCGCCCTGGTGGCTGCGATCGGTGTTGGAGTGTCGTCGTCGGTCATTCCCTACGTGTGCGACCAGCTGGCGATGGCCCGTCTTGCCCGGGCTACCTACTCACTGCTCATCTCGTTGCTGCCGGCGACAGCCACCGTCATCGGCGTTGTCGTGCTCACGCAGATCCCCACCACGCTCGAGGTGCTGGGTGTGCTGCTCGTCATCGCCGGCGTCGCCGTACACCAAGAATCTCGTGAGTCCCCGACCGCCGCAGCGCAGCAGGCTGCGCTCTGAAAGGAACACCTCATGGCAAGCCGCATCGTCTCCGTCCCGATCGACTGCACCGACGCCGAACTCCTCGCCACCTTCTGGTCCGACGTTCTTGGATGGCAGATAGTCAAGCGTGGATGGCAGCGGACCGAGCACGGAGCAGATGGCGTGTCGATCGGGCCAGCCGACGGCGGCGCCTTCGAGATCGACTTCCGCTGGGTGCCCGACGCACCGAGCCCGTCCAAGAACCGGCTGCATCTGGACATCAACCCCACCGACCGCGACCAGGACAGCGAGCTTGAGCGGTTGCTCGCGCTCGGCGCCAAGCCGGTCGACATCGGTCAGGGCGTCGTCAGCTGGCATGTCCTCGCCGACCCCGAAGGCAACGTGTTCTGTCTGTGCCGCGATCAGGTCGATCTGTGATTGCAGGCAGGACAGTGATCTGTGATCGCAGGCAGGACAGTGATCTGTGATCGCAGGCAGGACAGTGATCTGTGATCGCAGGCAGGACAGTGATCTGTGATCGCGAGCGAGGACTTGGCCGCGATTGCTGCGGACGCCACTCGGCCAGGCAGCTACCTCCGGTAGCCTGGCTGGTGCCTCGTGCCGTGTGGGCGGGCGTCATACAAGCGGTGGTGCATGGAGCAGATCTGGTACGCAAGCTACGGCTCCAACCTGTGCGAGCGACGCTTCCTTCACTACCTGCAGGGCGGACGACCTGACGGCGCCACCCGCGACTACCCAGGTGCCCGTGACCGGGCAGCCCCGGCGCGCGTCGAGCCGTACCGGCTGGACGGCTCGGTGTTCTTTGCCTGGGAGTCGCCGACCTGGGGTGGTGGCATCGCGTTCTTCGACCGCGACGGACCTGGTCGGTCGTTCGCGCGTGCCTACCTGCTGACGGCCGGCCAGTTCAGCGACGTGCAGTCGCAGGAGATGCACCGCACCCCCGGCGTCGATCACGACCTGACCGGACTCTTGGCAGAAGGCCGGGCGCTCCTCGGCCCGGGCCGCTACGAACACCTCCAGGTGGTGGGGGAGATCGAAGACGTGCCGGTGGTGACGTTTACCGCGACGTGGACCCAGGAGGACATCGAGTTCAACCCACCGGTCGAGCCGTATGTGGCGTTGATGGCAGCCGGGCTCCGGGAGAGCCACGATCTCGGAGACGACGAGATCGTCGAATACTTGCTCGCGAGGCCGGGGGTGCAGCCACACTGGACGCGGGAGTCACTAGCCGCGGCCGTCCTCCCGACTTGTCAGAACGTCGCCGGGCCATAGCCGGGTGAGTTTCTGACAAGCCGGGAGGACCTGACGGTTCAGCGCGACGTCACTGTTTCGATCGCGGCGTCACTGCTTCGTCAGGGCGTATGCCGGCTGCTCGTCGGGCACGTCGACCGGGATCGGCTCGACGCGGCGGATCCGACTCGGCCACCAAGCCCGCTCTCCGAGGAGGGTCAGCATCGCCGGCAGCATCACCACGCGGACCACCGTCGCATCGATCAGGATTGCGACCGCAAGACCGACACCCATCTGCTTCATCTCGAGCATGCTCAACGTCGCGAAGATCGCGAACACCGACACCATCACCGCCGCCGCACTCGTTACCACGCCGGCCGTCTCCGTGATGCCTGCCTCCACAGCGAGCTTCGGTGGCAGCCCGCGCTGGGCACCTTCCCGGATCCGACTGAGCACGAACACGTGGTAGTCCATCGACAACCCCACCAGCACCACGAACAGGAACAGCGGGATCCAGTTGATGACGAAGCCACTCGACGTGAAGTCGAGCAGACCCTCTGCCCACGTGTACTGGAACACCAGCGTCAGCACTCCGAATGCGGCGCCGACCGACAGCAGGTTGAGCACCGTCGTCATCAGCGCGATCGTGACACTCCGGAACGTCAGACCCATCATCAGCAGGGTCAGCAGCAGCACGAACCCGATTACCCACGGCAGCTTGTCGCTCTGATGCTCGGTGTAGTCGACATTCTCCGCGAGTGGGCCCCCCACAGCCCACTCCGCGTCAGGTGCCTGGTCGACCAGCTCCGTCCCGAGCAGCTTCGGCGCGAGCTTGCCCCGGACCTGCTCAAGCTGACGCTTGCTGGCGTCTGAGCCGTCGGTCAACGTGCTGACCAGCGTCAGTGCCGACACCGTCCCGTCCTCGGACGTGCGTATGTCGTCAGGGCCGCCGTCGACGAATCCGCCTTCGGCAACCGCCGCCTCGGACAGCGCGCGGAGTGCTGCCGCCACATCGCCGCGGTCCTCGGGCGCTGCCTGCACGACGACCTGCATCGACGAACCCTCGGAGGGGAACTCCTTGTCGATGGTCTTCAAGGTCTGCACCTCGGGGATCGTGCTGGGCAACGTGTCGAGCGTCCCGTTCTTCATCGTCATGCCCAGGGCGGGCGCACACAGCGCGAGCATCGCGGCCAGTGACAACGCGAGCGCCGTCTTCGGGCGGCGGAGCACGGGTGCCAGCAGCCGACGGCTGATCCCGCCGCTGCCGATGCGCCGGTTGACCCGCCAAAGCAGCGGCACCCGCGGCCGGTCGACCCAGCGACCGAGCTTTGCCAGCAAGGCCGGCAAGACAGTCACGGATCCCAGCACGGCAACGGCGACGACGATGATCGCGCCGGTGGCGAGTGACGAGAACGTGGCGTCCTGGACGACGTACAGGCCTGCCATCGAGACGATGACCGCGGCACCGGAGACGATGATCGAGTGTCCAGATGTCGCTGCGGCAATCTCGACGGCGTCGATCGTGCTGTGCCCCTTGGCGCGCTCTTCTCGCTCCCGCTTGAGGTAGAAGAGCGAGTAGTCCACGCCGACCGCCATCCCGATGAGCAGGATCATGCTCGAGACGGTCGGCTCACTGGGCACGAGATAGGAGATCGGCGCGTAGATGCCGATCGTCGCCACGACGCCCGAGATCGCAAGCAGCACAGGGATTCCGGCTGCGATCAACGCTCCGAAGGCGAGCAGCATCAGACCCAAGGTCAGGGGGAGGCTGAGCTTCTCGGCGGATGCGAGGTCGGCTTCGACCTGTTTGCCGATGCCTTCGTCGACAGAGGCGTCGCCTGCCTGCCGCACGACGAGGTCCGGGTAGGCGGATTGGATGTCCTCGGTGACTGCTTGCAGCGGTGCGACGTCGACATCCTCGCCGTCTCCCAACCGCTCCAGCTCGATGGGCACCAGGAGTGCAGCTTCGGACGGCGACCAGACCGGGTCGCTGACCTCGGCCACCGCATCGAGCGCCGACATGTCTCGTGTCAACGCACGAGCGGCCTCCGTTGCGGTGTCACGGTCGAGGCCGCCGGTGCCGGCGGTGATGACGACGTTCTCTCGGTCGGGGTCGTTGACTCCCGCTGCGCTGACCATCTCGTCAGCACGGCCGGACTCGCCGAGGCGGTAGTCGGCGTCGGTTGTCTCCTGGGTGGCGATCGCGCTGCCGGCGGCGACTGCGCCGGCCACGAACACCACCCACACGAGCAGCGCGCGCCACGGATGGGTGGCACTCCAGCGGGCTGCACGCAAGGTCAGGCGTGATCGAGCCATGGTGGTTTCCCCTTGTCTGTCAGGGCCGAGCACTCGCCCGGCACCTCAAACCTGTCGGCCCAGACGACGTACGTCAGGGGCGTCAGCACCACATCGAGAGTGGTGGTAGGCCTACTGTGGTGACGGCCGTGGGCGGCGACGATGGAGCGACCAACCAACGAAGGACGCAACATGTCGAGCACAGCTCCCCACGCCGGTAGTCCCGGCCCGTACGTCGACCAGCCCCCGACGTCGAACCCGCGATATGAAGGACCCACGATGACGACGCCGCCGAGCCCGACCCGGCCCGACCGGCCGACGACGGCCAACCACCTGGCGGCCTTGCCGCCGCTGGGTCGGCTCGCAGCGACCGGCTATGCGGCGGCGTACATGCTCCTGGCGATCCCGGCCATCGCGCTCTTCGTCGTCCATGTGGTCGCGATCCCGTTGACGATCGTGACGGTTGGAGTGCTGATGCTGGCGATCGTCGTGCCTCTGGTTGCGGCGCTCGCCGAGGTCCATCGCCGGATCGCGAGCCGGATCCTTCGCGAACCGGTGCGGTCGTTCTACAAACCCACTAAGGGCCTCGGGGTGCTTGGCAAGTTGCAACGTTGGGCTGGCGACGGCGCCCGCTGGCGTGATCTCGGCTGGCTGTTCGTGACCTTCACGTTCGGCTGGGTGATTGCGATCGTCGCCGTGTCGTTGGGGCTGGCGATCGGTTGGTACCTGGTGTTTCCGTTCATCTTCTGGGTGACTCCGGACGGTGTGTTCGACACCGACCTCGGCTTCATGATGCTGGACACACAGGCAGAGTCGTTCCTGTACTGGATCGGCGCCGTGGTCTTCTTTGCCCTCTGGTGGACGCTGATCAAGCCGCTCGTGCGGCTGCATGCGGTCGTTGACCGGGCGATCCTGTCCAACCGCACTGAGCGGCTCGAGCAACGTGTCGAGGCCCTGTCGACGTCACGGGCCGACACCGTGGACGCGTCAGCAGCGGAACTCCGGCGCATCGAGCGAGACTTGCACGACGGCGCCCAGGCACGGCTGGTCGCCCTCGGCATCAGCCTGGGGATGGCCGATGAGTTGCTGCGCAACGACCCTGAGGCCGCGCGGCAGATGCTGGCCGAGGCGCGCACGACGACGACAGCCGCGCTGGGCGACCTGCGCAGCGTCGTACGGGGCATTCATCCTCCCGTTCTGGCCGACCGCGGTCTCGAAGGCGCAGTCGAGGCGCTGGCGATGGACATGCCGATCCCCGTGCTGGTCGAGTCGGGTTTGACCGCGCGGGTGCCGGCGCCGGTCGAGTCGGCGGCCTACTTCGCGGTGGCCGAGTTCCTGGCCAACATCGGGAAGCACTCCGGCGCCCGACGTGCCTGGGTCCGGATGGGGTACGTCGACAACGCGTTGCGGGTGGAGGTCGGCGACGACGGGCGTGGTGGTGCGCAGGTGGAGCACGGCACGGGGCTGCGGGGGATTGCCAAGCGGTTGGCGGCCTTCGACGGGCGGCTCGCCTTGTCGAGCCCGGACGGCGGGCCGACGATCGTCGACATCCGGATCCCGTGCGAGCTGGAGCGCTGAGCCGCCGCCCTCGACCAAACACCCGCTGACCCGCGAATCGAGGCCAAATCTGCCTCTGTTCGCGGGGTAGCGGGTGTTCGGTTGCGTGGAGCGAGCCGTCGCAGCACTAGTTTGGGGTGCGTGAGATTCCAGCGAGCCGGGGGACGGCCGTCGTGCGGGTGATCCTCGCCGAAGACCATGCTCTGCTTCGCGACGGTATGACGCGGCTGCTCGAGGCCCACGACTTCGACGTGGTGGCGTCGGTGGACAACGCCCCGTCGCTCGAGCGGGCGCTGCGTGAGCAGGAGACCGATGTGGCGGTCGTCGACGTACGGCTGCCGCCGACGTTCACCGACGAAGGGCTCCGCGCGTCGATCGCTGCCCGCGCCGAGCGTCCCGGGCTGCCGGTCCTGGTGCTGTCGCAGTATGTCGAGCAGCTCTACGCCCGCGAGCTCCTCGAGAGTGGTGAAGGCGCGGTCGGCTATTTGCTGAAGGATCGGGTGGCGGACGTGTCCGAGTTTGTCGACGCCGTGCGTCGGGTGGCCGCGGGCGGGACGGTCCTCGACCCTGAGGTGGTGTCGTCACTGCTGGCGCGCCCGCGCACGGACGATCCGCTCGACCGGCTGACCGCCCGCGAACGTGAGGTGCTGGCGCTGATGGCCGAGGGCCGCTCCAACGCCGCCATCGCGGCTGGCCTCTTCGTCACCGAGAAGGCGGTCAGCAAGCACAGCAACAGCATCTTCTCGAAGCTGGACCTGCCCGTCGACGGTGACGACAACCGGCGGGTGCTGGCGGTTCTGGCCTACCTCCGCGGCTAACCCGAGAGGTCAGGTTTGCGGTGCCGAGTGGTCACGTTTGCTGTGCCGAGTGGTGGCGCGTTCTGCCAGTGCATCTTGACCAGTTGGCGCGGATGCTGCATTGGGCATGTGACCAGTGGGCAGTGCATTTGTGACCAGTCGGCGGGGCGGGAGGCAGCTGTGGGCGGCAGACCGACCGTAGGGTGACGAGCGTGAACGTTCGGACGACGGAGCCGACCCTGGCAGACGCCGCCCACCTCGCCGCGGGCTACGCAGACCGACTGCTCGTGGGTACGACGCGCGAGGTCCACCGAGCAATAGCCGGCCGATTCCTGACACTGACCCGCCAGCGTCACACCCCCATCGGTCGCCTCTACGACGCCTTCACTGGCGGCATTTACGGCGGCGTCGGGCTGGCCACCCGTGCGCTCGGCGGGGTCGGCATGCTGGGCGTCGGCACCTCGACCCGGCTCGACGACGGGGCGCGCGGACGACGGATGCGAGCCATCGTCAACGGCCTCGGCGGCGACCTGCTGCGCGACCACGGTGACCCGGCCGCGATCAGTGCGGCGTTCCGGCTGCACGGACGCGACCTCGAGCTCAGCCACGGATCACTCCAGGCGGCATACCCCGAGGCGACGGAGCGCATCGTCGTGTTCGTGCACGGCCTCTGCGAGGACGACGCGTGCTGGAGCTACCGCTGCGACGAGCGCGGCCCCACCTACCTCGAGACCTTGCGCGCAGGCAGGCAGTGGACACCACTCGCCGTCCGGTTCAACAGCGGCCTGCCGATCGGCGAGAACGCCGCCGAACTTGCCGCCCTCGTCGACCGGCTGGTCGCGGCATGGCCGCGACCGGTGGCGGAGGTGGCGTTCGTTGGGCACTCCCTGGGCGGCCTCGTGGTGCGTGCGGCAGCGGCGCACGCCGGCGAGACACGGTGGGCGGACCGCGTCTCTCACATCGTGCTGCTCGGCGCCCCCAACGGCGGCGCGCCGCTCGAACGCCTGGTCAACCGCGCCATCCCAGCCATGCGACGGCTGCCCGAAGTTGCTCCGTTCGCAACGATCCTCGACGAGCGCAGCGTCGGTATCCGCGACATGCACGACGGGATCGGGGCCGACGCCCTGGTGTGGCGCGCGGCGACCTACCACTGCGTTGGCGCGACCCTGGGCCGGGGACAGCGGGCCCTGGCCGGCCGGCTGTTCGGAGACCTGCTCGTCCTGCTCGACAGCGCCCAAGGCCGCGGCGCCAACGTCGACGCCGACTTCCGACAGCTCACCTCGGCGCATCACTTCGACCTGCTCAACCATCCGCTCGTGCATGCAGACCTCGCCCGCTGGTTGGGTGGGTCCGCGCCGACCGCGCGGAGCCGTGGATGACCACTGAGCCCATCCCTCCCCTCGAGGTGTCGATCCACATCGAGGCAAGCCCCGCCGACGTCTGGCGGATCGTGTCTGATGTGCGACGCACGGGCGAGTGGAGCCCCGAGTGCCGAAAGGTGGTCGTCTGGGGCGGCGGCCATGCCCGCGCCGGGCAGCCGCCTCACCGGGTTCAACCGGCGCAAGCTGATGGTCTGGCCGACGACATCACGAGTCCACCTGTATGACGAAGGGCGCGCCATCGGGTGGACCGTCTTCGAGAACCGAGCCCAGTGGAGCTATCAGGTCGAGGCCGACGGCACCGGCACTCGGCTGACCGAGCGCCGCGACATGCCCAACGGCATACCCGGCGGAGCGGCAGCATTCGCGCGGGCATTGCTTGGCGGGGTGATTCGTCACAACGACGAGATAGCGACGGGAATGCAGACCACCCTCGAACGGATCAAGGCGTTAGCCGAGGCTTGACCGCCCCTCCGGGCAGACCGCTAGATCGCTGGACCGCTAGAGCGCCGGGAGTCGGATCGGCTCGGGCGGGCGGCCGTTGCGCACCAGGTCGGCCAGCAGGTGGCCGAAGCGTCGAGGCGAGAACGTGACGTAGCCGGGGTCACGAGTGGCGTCGGCGTCGTACCGGTGCTGCGCCTCCTGAACCTCGGCATAGGTCCACCAGCGCATCCCGTCGAGGTTCTCGGCCCTGAGCTCGGCCTCGGTGAAGTCGGGGTGCGGGTCGAACGCCTCCACCTCGACCAAGAAGTAGGTGTCGTGCTGACCGTCCCACCGGGTCATTGGGAAGATGTGCTCCTTGACCCACACCGGGGAGCCGGGGTCGTCGATCTCGAGGCCAAGTTCCTCGCGCAGCTCCCGGACCAGCCCGTCAGTGACGCTTTCGCCAGGGTCGAGACCGCCGCCCGGGCATGCCCACAGACCGGTGGGCAGGTTGTCTGCGGGGAAGTCGAAATGCACGAGCAAGACGCGACGATCGCTGTCCATGACGATCGCCCGCGCCGCGGGCCGGATGCGCTGTGCAGCACGGTCGGACTCGGACACCCGCGGAAGTCTACTGAGCGCGGCTGTCACTCGCGCCGTGCGCCGACAGCGAACAAGCACCGAAGTCCCGTGGCTTTGCCACGACCGGCCGCTAGGGTCGGTCACGTGAACCCCAAAGACTCCACACACATCGAGATGAACGGCGACAAGTCCCAGGCCGGGCTCGACGACCACATCTACCAGCGGCTGCTCAAGGAGCGGATCGTCTTCCTCGGCTCCGAGGTCAAGGACCAGAACGCCAACGCGATCTGCGCCCAGATGCTCCTGCTGAACGCCGAGGACCCGACCTCTGACATCTTCCTCTACATCAACTCGCCAGGCGGCTCTGTCGACGCCGGGATGGCGATCTACGACACCATGCAGTACATCTCCAACGACGTCGCCACCTTTGGCATGGGGCTGGCAGCGTCGATGGGACAGTTCCTGCTCTGCGCCGGCGCCAAGGGCAAACGGCACGCCCTGCCGCACGCGCGGATCATGATGCACCAGCCGTCCGGAGGACTCGGCGGCTCGGCCTCAGACATCAAGATCCAGGCAGAGCAGTCTCTCTACATCAAGAAGGTCCTCTTCGAGCTCATCAGCAGGCACACTGGTCAGGGGCTCGAGCAGGTCGAGCTCGACGCCGACCGCGACCGCTGGTTCACGGCAGACCAGGCTAAGGAGTACGGCTTCATCGACCATGTCGTCGAGCAAGCCACGGAGGTCCACGGGGGCAAGAAAGACGGCCCGAGGGGTTTCGAATGAGCAATCACCCCGCTAACCCCGCCGACTTCGGAGGCTCCACTATGAACCCCTTGATGAAACACCAAGAGCTCCACGAGCTGACTGCACCGCGCGCCGAGTACTTCATCCCTCAGTGGGAGGAGCGGACGTCGTACGGCGTCCGGCGCATCGACCCGTTCGCCAAGCTGTTCGAGGACCGCATCATCTTCCTCGGCACACCCATCAGCGATGACATCGCCAATGCTGTGATGGCGCAGCTGCTGTGCTTGCAGCAGATGGACCCCGACCGCGACGTCAGCATCTACATCAACTCGCCCGGCGGGTCGTTCACTGCGCTGACGGCGATCTACGACACGCTGCGCTACCTCAAGCCCGACGTGCAGACGGTCTGCTTGGGTCAGGCGGCGTCGGCTGCTGCGGTGCTCCTGGCGGCCGGCACGAAGGGCAAGCGACTCGCCCTTCCCAACAGCCGGATCTTGATCCACCAGCCCTACACCGAGAGCAGCTACGGCCAGGCGAGCGATATCGAGATCCAGGCCAACGAGATCCTGCGGATGCGCTCGCTGCTCGAGCAGATGATCTCCGATAACACCGGCAAGTCGATCGCCGAGGTCAGCCACGACATCGAACGAGACAAGATCCTCACGGCGGAGCAGGCGATCGAGTACGGTCTTATTGACCAGGTTCTGGAGTCGCAGAAGGCGACACCGGCGAACGCCTAGTTGGAGATGCCAGTGATTGACGGTGCCGACAGGTACGGTCAACATGGAAGTTCGGCCCCAGGTGCTGGCGATACCGGCCCCGACACGCGGAGGAGACGTCGCAGGTGGCACGTATTGGTGACGGCGCAGACCTGCTGAAGTGCTCTTTCTGCGGAAAGAGCCAGAAGCAAGTCAAGAAGCTCATCGCCGGACCAGGCGTCTACATCTGCGACGAGTGCATCGACCTGTGCAACGAAATCATCGAAGAAGAGCTCTCCGAGACCAGCGAGTTGGGCCTCGAGGAGCTCCCGAAGCCTCGCGAGATCTACGAGTTCCTCAACGGCTACGTCATTGGTCAAGACCCTGCGAAGAAGTCGCTCTCGGTTGCCGTCTACAACCACTACAAGCGGGTGCAGGCCGGCGCCGCGACAGCGCTGCAGAGTCGCGGCAACAAAGACGAGTCGGTCGAGCTGTCCAAGTCCAACATCTTGATGATCGGCCCGACGGGCTGCGGCAAGACCTACCTCGCGCAGACCCTGGCGCGGATGCTCAATGTGCCGTTCGCGATCGCCGACGCGACAGCACTCACCGAGGCCGGGTATGTCGGCGAGGACGTCGAGAACATCCTGCTCAAGCTGATCCAGGCTGCTGACTACGACGTCAAGAAGGCCGAGACCGGCATCATCTACATCGACGAGGTCGACAAGGTCGCCCGCAAGTCGGAGAACCCCTCGATCACCCGTGACGTGTCCGGGGAGGGCGTCCAGCAGGCACTGCTCAAGATCCTCGAAGGCACCACGGCGTCTGTGCCACCGCAGGGCGGGCGCAAGCACCCGCACCAGGAGTTCATCCAGATCGACACGACGAACATCTTGTTCATCGTCGGCGGCGCCTTTGCGGGGCTCGAGCACATCATCGAGCAACGTGCGGGCAAGAAGTCGCTGGGGTTCAGCGCCGAGCTGCAGACCCGCAACGACTCCGACATCGACACGCTGTACTCCGAGGTCCGCCCCGAGGACCTGCTCAAGTTCGGCCTGATCCCTGAGTTCGTCGGCCGACTCCCGGTCATCGCGACCGTCGACAAGCTGCAGGAGTCCGACCTCATCCGGATCCTCAACGAGCCGCGCAACGCGCTCACGAAGCAGTACCAGAAGCTGTTCGAGCTCGACAACGTCGACCTCGAGTTCACCCAGGACGCGATCGAGGCCATCGCCGCGCAGGCGATGCTGCGCGGCACCGGCGCCCGGGGTCTCCGCGCCATCCTCGAAGAGGTCCTGCTCAACGTCATGTACGACGTGCCGAGCCGAGAAGACATCGCCAAGGTCGTCGTGACGAAGGAAGTCGTCAACGACAACGTCAACCCGACCCTGGTGCCACGCGAAGAGCCGGCGAAGAAGAAGAAGTCCGCCTAGCCCGTTCGCGTCAGCGGGCCAGCTGGTTGACGGCCGCTCCGAACACCCAGGGCAGCCGCTGGGCCCCCGGCACGATCAGCCGTTGCGTCCGCGGCCGGTTGCGTGCCCACAGCAACGACTCAGTCAGCCAGCGGTAACGCCGGGTTGCCTTCCTCCAGGCCGCTTCGTACGTCGTCGGGTCATCAGCCACGGCCGCCGCCACCAACGCGCGTGCGCAGGCCAGTCCGACCGCGATCCCCTCACCGGTCAGCGCGTCGACATAGCCGGCCGCGTCTCCGACAAGAAGCACTCGTCCGGCGACGCGGGCCGTGCTGCGCTGCCGGAGCGGACCCGCACCCTTGATGCTCCCGTCGCCGTCGGACACGGCGGCGGTGGGCGCGCCCGACGCGAGCCGGTCTCGCAGCTCAGGAAACTGCCGCAGCTGGACGTCGAACGCCTCGCGTCGACCTGTCAGCAGTGCCACGCCCACCGAATCTTCGGCCACCGGCGTGACGTAGGCCTCGAGCCCGGCCGCCCAGTACACCTCGACAAACTCGGTCCACGGCGCCATCGCGTAGTGGCGGCGCAGACCGAACCGCGAGTGTTCGGAACCCGCTGGCCCAGTCGCATCGAGACCGAACTGCCGGCGGATGGGTGAGTGGAGTCCGTCGGCCGCCGCCAGGTAACGACCCGTGAGGCCACCAGCGCACGACACGGACCCAGCGTCCTGCTCCACCAGACCCACATCGCGTTGGTGAATCGGGATGCCTCGTGCCGCCACCGCGTCGGCCAGGCAGCGCTGAAGGGCCGTGCGTCGTACCCCGCAGCCAGGACCAGTGGCGAACCGCGCCTCCGCGACGTGCGCGCCGTCCGTGTAACGAATGCCGCGGAACGCCCGCCCCGGTGGCTGCACCCCGAGCTGCGACAGCGCGGCGACCGCGCCAGGCATCAGCCCCTCACCGCAGGCCTTGTCGATCGGTTGGGCGCGGCGCTCGACTACGGCAACGGCGAGGCCGGCCCGTTCGGCATACAGCGCTGTAGCCAGGCCCACCGGACCTCCGCCGGCGACGAGCAGGTCAAGCATGCTGTCGGTCAGCAGGAGGAGCCGCGACAAGAGCGGCGTTCTCGACCCGGATCCGCACTGTGAGCAGGCAGGCGTTCAGGATCGTGAATGCAACCGCGGTCACCCAGGCGCTGTGCACGAGCGGGAGCGCCGCACCCTCGACGACGACGGCGACGTAGTTGGGGTGCCGCATGAACCGGTACGGCCCACCACTCACGAGCGGCACCTGCGGACTGACGATGACTCGGGTGCTCCACTGCTCGCCAAGGGTCCAGATGCACCACCAGCGCAGGCTCTGCGACGCGAGGACCAAGACGACCATCGGCCAACCCAGCAGCGGCACGAACGGGCGGTCGGCCACGACAACCTCGACGACACAGCCGACCAGCAGGCACGCGTGCAGCAGCACCATCAGGGGGTAGTGGCCAGCGCCGTACTCGCGCCCGCCGCGGGCGCGCATCGCGGTGGTGTGGCGGATCGAGACGACCAGCTCGGCGACCCGCTCGAGCGCGACCGCGACAACGAGGCCGAGGTATGCCGTCACCATCGCAGCAATACCAGCTCCGAACAGAAGCCGGGACCCATCGCCATCAGCAGACCCGGGCTGCCTGGCGGTGGGCGTCGCTGGTCGATCGTGTCGCGCAACACGTGCAGCACCGAGGCCGAGGACAGGTTGCCGATCCGATTGAGTGAGCTCCAGGTGAGGGCGAGAGCGTCGTCAGGAAGACCAAGCGCGTCTTGCATCGCCAGCAGGACCTTCGGGCCGCCCGGGTGCGCAACCCATGCGTCGATGTCGGCGATCTCGAGCTCGTGCTCTTTGAGGAACTGCTCGACATCGTCGCCGAGGTAAGTGCTGACCAGCTGGGGCACCTCCGGCCCGAGGACGATCTTGAGCCCTGAGGCACCGACATCCCATCCCATCGCGCGGCCGGTGTCTGGGTAGAGGTGCGCCTGCGACCCGAGTACGTCGATCCCGGCCGCCTCGTGTCGGTCGCCGACCGCCACCACGGCTGCCGCACCGTCGCCGAACAGCCCACTGGCAACCAGGTTGGCGGTCGACGGGTCGTTGCGCTGCACCGTCAGCGAGCACAGCTCCACCGACAGCAGCACGCCCACCTGATCGGTCTCCCCGAGGAAGTCATGCAGCCGAGCGAGGCCGGAGGCACCCGCGACACAGCCGAGCCCAAACAACGGGACCCGGCGGATGTCTGGGCGGAGGCCGATACGGGTGGCGATCCGGGCCTCGATCGACGGTGCGGCAACCCCGGTGACCGTCGTAGAGATGATCAGGTCGACGTCGTCGGGCCTCATCCCGGCCTCGGTCAGCGCGCCAAGCACCGCCTGGCTACCCAGTTCGACGGCACGGTCGATGAAGGCGTCGTTGGTCGCGCCGAAGTCGCTCAGCTCCGGGTAATCGTCGATGGGGAGGGCAAGGTGTCGCGTGGTCACGGAAGCGCTGGCGTGCAGGCGTCGTACGAGGTCCTTCTTTTCACTCGAGCCGAGGCACAGCTCTGCGAACCGCTCGGTGATCTCCTCTTGCGGGTACCGATGCGGCGGTAGCACCGGATGAACGGCAACGAGGCGGGTCACGAGCAGAGCCTACGTCGCACGCGGTCAGCGCGAAGACGACCGTCCCGGCCCTCCCGATTCGTCCGACTCACATCACCTACCGCCGAAGTGGCCGACGTGATGCGGGTCATGGCCGGCAGTAGCATGTCGGCCACGTCTCTGACGTATCGCTGAAGCGGCCGACGTGATGCGGGTCATGGCCGGCAGCGCGTCGGCCACTTCGAGCAGGACAGCGAGCAGGTCAGTCGGGCAGGTCAGTCGGCCGGTACTAGCTCGGCCACCACCGTGATGCGGCCTTCGGCGGACTCAGCCGGGACGAACACCACGTCTCCCGTGATGCGGCCGGCGGCCCGGAGGTCGTCGAGGCCGCGCTCGACGAGAGTCAGTCGCTCGGCGGGACCTGTGATCGTTGCCGTGGTGACCTCCGTGCGCATCGAGACCTTGGCCACGGACTTGGCGCCGCGCAATCCAGCCAGCGCCTCGGCGACCGCGGTCAGGACGCGAGGGTTCTGCGGCACGCTCGGGAGGTCGACGTCGGGGACGGGCCAGCTGGTCCGGTGGATTGAGCCGTCATACGACCACGACCAGACTTCCTCGGTCACAAACGGCAGGAACGGCGCGAGCAGGCGCAGCTGCACTGACAGGGCTGCCGTCAGTGCGGTGCGCGCCGATGCTGCTCCAGCCTCGCCGCGGGTGCCGTAGGCACGCTCCTTGACAAGCTCGACGTAGTCGTCGCAGAAGGTCCAGAAGAACTTCTCGGTGGTCTCGAGGGCGCTGGTGTAGTCGTAGTTGTCGAAGGCCTCGGTTGCCTCTTCGACGACCTCACGCAGCCGTCGCAGCATGGCCAGGTCGACCGCCTCGGTCAGCTGCATCGTGTCGGGGTCGGCAGTGCCCATGCTCAGCACGAACTTCGAGGCGTTGAGCACCTTCATCGCCAGCCGGCGCCCGACCTTCATCGGGCCTTCGTCATACCCGGAGTCCTGGCCAGGCCGCATCGTAGCGGCGCGCCAGCGCACCGCGTCGGAGCCATAGCGTTCGAGCAGCTCGGTCGGGACGGTGACGTTGCCCTTCGACTTCGACATCTTCTTGCGGTCGGGGTCGAGCACGAAGCCGGAGATCATCGCGTGGCTCCACGGTGCCGTGCCGTGCTCGAAGTGCGACCGCACGACACGGGAGAACAGCCACGTGCGGATGATGTCGTGGGCCTGGCTGCACAGGTCCATCGGGAACGTGCGGCTGAACAGGTCGGGGTCGGTCTCCCAGCGACCCGCGATCTGCGGGGTCAGCGACGAGGTCGCCCAGGTGTCCATCACGTCGGGGTCGGCGACGAAGCCGCCTGGCTTGCCGCGCTGCGACTCGTCATACCCAGTGGGCGGTTGCGCGGCCGGGTCCACGGGCAGCTGGTCCTCGCTGGCCACCATGGGCTTGTCGAACTCGGGCTCGCCGTCGCTGTCGACGGGGTACCACACCGGGAACGGCACGCCGAAGAACCGCTGACGCGAGACGAGCCAGTCTCCGTTGAGCCCCTCGACCCAGTTGGTGTAGCGATGCTGCATGTATGACGGCGTCCACGACAGCTCCGCGCCGCGTGCGACCAGCGCCGGTCGCAGCTCCGGCTCGCGGCCGCCGTTGCGGATGTACCACTGACGAGTCGCCACGATCTCGAGCGGCTTGTCGCCGTTCTCGTAGAAGTTCGCCATCCGCTGCGTCGGCGTGGGGTCTCCCTCCAACGCGCCAGCCTCGCGCAAGAGCGTGGCCATCTCCTCGCGTGCACTGAACGTCGTCTTCCCGGCCAGCTGCTCGTATGCCGTCGCGGCCGGCCCGTTGCCCAACCAGTCCGGCGTCTCGCGCAGCACGCGACCGTCGCGGCCGATGATCACCCGGACGGGCAGCTGCAGCTCCCGCCACCACTGCACGTCGGTCAGGTCTCCGAACGTGCAACACATCGCGATGCCTGCGCCCTTGTCGGCCTCGGCCCCAGGGTGGGCGAGCACCGGCACCTCGACGCCGAACACCGGCGTGCGGACCGTCGTGCCGAACAACGGCTGGAAGCGCTCGTCGTCGGGATGCGCGATCAGCGCCACGCAGGCCGCGACCAGCTCGGGACGGGTGGTCTCGACATGGACCGGACCGTCGGCCGGGCCGCCGGAGCCGTCGAACGCCACCCGGTAGAAGTGCCCGGGATACTCGCGTGCCTCCAGCTCGGCCTGGGCGACGGCAGTCTGGAACGTCACGTCCCACAACGTCGGCGCTGCTGATTGGTAGGCCTCACCACGAGCCAGGTTGCGGAGGAAGCCGCGCTGCGACACGGCGCGGGTCTCGCCGCTGATCGTCGTGTAGAGCTGCGACCAGTCGACTGACAGGCCGAGCGTGCGGAACAGCTGCTCGAACGCCACCTCGTCGGTGCTAGTCAGCTCCTCGCAGAGCTCGATGAAGTTGCCCCGCGAGATCGGCACCTGCCGCTTGCGGTCTGGCTTCTCCGGCCGCTGGAAGTCGGCGTCATACGGGACGGTGGGATCGCAGCGCACGCCGTAGAAGTTCTGCACGCGGCGCTCGGTCGGCAGGCCGTTGTCGTCCCACCCGATCGGGTAGAAGACCTCCTTGCCGCGCATCCGCTGGTAGCGGGCGATCAGGTCGCACTGCGTGTAGGAGCACACGCTGCCGAAGTGGAGCGTGCCCGACACCGTCGGGGGAGGCGTGTCGATGGAGTAGACCTCTTCCCGCGACTTGGTGCGGTCGAATGCGTAGACCAGGCGCTCTTCCCAGGCTTCACTCCACTTTGCCTCGAGACCCTCCAGCGACGGCTTCTCCGGTACGACGGCCGCGGTGGCGGCCGACGGGTCAGGAGCGCGGTGGGGGAGCGTCTCGGTCATAGCCGGAAATCTTACGTGTGGCCAGGTAGCCGCGGCGAACCAGTAACGACGCCCCCAGGCATCCGCCCAAGGGCTGGACAGTTTTTGCTGATCGAGTACAAAGTTGAGCTATTAACTATAGTATCCAAAGGTGAGCTTGCATTCGGTCCGTGGCGGCCGACTCCCAGACTTCCTCGTGATCGGTGCGCCCAAGGCGGGGACAACCGCGCTGCACGCGGCGCTGGCACAACATCCAGACCTGTACCTGAGTCCGGTCAAGGAGCCGAAGTACTACATGTGTGGGGACTCGCCGCCGCCGACGTACAAGGGGCCCGGAGACGCCCACAGCAACCAGGAGTGGGTGTGGCAGCGCGCCCAGTACCGACAGCTGTTCGCGAACGCTCCGGAGGAAGCGCTGTGTGGCGAGAGCACGCCGTTCTACCTCTACAACCGTGACGCCCGGCGACGGATTGCGACCGACATCCCCAACGCCAAGCTGATCGCGGTTCTACGCGACCCGGTGGACCGAACGTATTCGAACTGGATGCATCTGTGGGTGGACGGCCTTGAGCCCTGCGCCGATGTCGTCGAGGCGTGCCGACGTGAGGCGAAGCGGATTGACGATGGCTGGGCGCCGTTCTGGCACTATCAGTCCCTGGGCATGTACGGCCGTCAGCTGGCTGACCTGTTCGAACAGTTCCCCGCCGAGCAGGTCCTGGTGTTGCGGTATCGCGAGCTCGTCGATGAGCCTCAAGCGACACTGGCGAAGACCTCTCGCTTCCTGGGAATCACCGAGGCAGGCCTGACCGCGCTGCCGGCCGACAACTCTCGTCCCTATGTGAGGCCTGGGATGCGCACCACCGCCCTCGGCCCGGTCGTGCGTGCAGGTGCCAAGGCCGGAGCCTTCCTTCCGCCGAAGGTGTGGCGGCGCGTGAGTAAACCGCTGTTGCAGCAGCTCCACGGAAAGGGAGATGCGGCTCGGCCGAAGCTGACGGCGGAGCAGCGCATCGCCCTCCGCGAGCCGTTCCTCGCAGACATCGAACTGCTGGAACGCGTGACCGGCCAGTCGTACGACGAATGGCTGCAACACCGCGACGGTGACTCGTTCTCGTCCCGGCGCGCGCAAGCTTCGACGGCCGCCTCCGCAGGCCAACAACCCCTCGACGAGACCGCGTCCTGACTCAGTCGGCCAGGCTGGTCACCAGATCGTGTGCTCCGTCGGGCCGGGCCGCCTCGAAGTAGAACCGCGTCTTGCCGTCCGGTAGGGCAACCGCGCTCACGTATCGCAACGCCCCGTCCGAGTGGGGCGACCGTGCGATCGGGCCAGTCGCGCTAGCAACGAGCGCCCCGTCAACCGCGTGGGCGATGCCGGTCACTTCGTGCCAGTTGTCCTCAGCGGCGGCCCGACCGTCGTACGCCACCACCAGCGGAGACTGTCGCAGCACAGCGGTGACGCGTGCACCCCGTTGATCCCAGGCGCCCGGTGTGGGGGTCAGGACGTCGCCGTGCCACTCCCATCGCAGCCCATCCGTGCTTGTGCAGTAGGCAGTCGTCATGCGGTCCTCGTGGCCCACGTCCGACAAGGGGTGGCAGCACACCCACATCTGCCAATTGCTGCCGTCAACGGTGATGACCGGATCCTTGACGGCCATAGTGTCGTCGCCGGGCAGCACAACCGTGCGGCGACCCGTCGCGAGTGTTTCGGGGGTCTCAGCCTCGATCGCCTCAATCCACCAATGCTTGGACGCTGGCGTCGCGCAGGACAAGTACAGACGCCACCTGCCTGCGGGGGTGCGGATGATGACGGGGCGTTCGAAGGACTCGGCCCGAAACTGTTCGCGAAACACTTCGGCCACCGTCTCGAAGGCAACCCCGTCCCGCGAGCGGGCGACAACCACACTGACGCCGCGACCCTCATGCAGTGGCCGGCGGACGCGGTAGGTCAGCCAGATCTCACCGTCGACCCAGATGGCGCTGGCCGCGCCGGACCAGTTGCCAGCTCCCGCGGCTGGCGCAGGCACCACAACCGTCGCGCCGTCGAGGCTCGGCAGGGGAACATTTTGTGTCGACACGCGCAAAGTGTAGCCACCGACTCGACTTAACCGTGGCGATACCCCTGCAGAAGGATCCGACGCCGAGCTCGCTGGAGCGACGTCAGAGTCGGATCTTGCGGCAGCCTAGACTCCAGGCGATGCCCACTAACCCTCCGCTGGCGGCGTTTCGTGCCGCCGAGCGAGCGCTGCTCCAGCGCTGGCCCGAGACCAGGCTCGACCCCTCCCTCGACCGGATCGCCGCACTCTGCGACCTGATGGGCCACCCCGAGCGGGCCTACCCCGTTGTCCACCTGACTGGCACCAACGGCAAGACGTCGACGTCCCGGATGGTCGACAACCTGCTGCGTGGGCTGGGTTTACGCACCGGCCGGTTCACGAGCCCCCACCTCGAGTCCATCATCGAGCGCATCACGGTCGACGGTGAGCCCGTAACGCAAGATCGGTTCGCAGAGGTGTATGCCGAGGTGCTGCCCTACGCCGAGATCGTCGACCGCTCTGCGGGTATCGACGTCTCGTTCTTCGAGTTCGTGACTGCCATGGGCTTCGCCGCTTTTGCCGACGCCCCGGTTGACGCGGCTGTCATCGAGGTGGGGATGGGCGGCAGCTGGGACAGCACGAATGTCGCCGACGCCGCCGTAGCCGTCGTCTTGCCAATCGGCGTCGAGCACAGCAACTACCTCGGCGACTCGGTGGAAGACATCGCGCACGAGAAGGCCGGCATCCTCAAGCCGGGCTCATTCGGCATCCTCGCCCAGCAGCCGGACGAGGCCGCCGAGGTGCTGCTGCGGCGAGCTGCCGAAGTCGGCATCACGGTGGCCAGAGAGGGTGCCGAGTTCGGCGTCATCGACCGGGTGCCGGGGATGGGCGGACAGCTGGTCACGTTCCAGGGACTCGAAGCGACGTACGACGAGGTGTTCCTGCCGCTCTACGGCGCCCACCAGACGCAGAACGCCGCCTGCGCCTTGGCAGCAGTCGAGGCGTTTGCCGGAGGCACGGGTCTCCAGAGCGGCCTCGATCTCGAGGTCGTGCGTGAAGCATTCGGGCAGGTGACGTCGCCGGCGCGGCTCGAGATCATCCGGCGTTCGCCGACCATCGTGCTTGACGCCGCGCACAACCCGCACGGAGCGCACGCGATGGTCGAAGCTGTCCAGGAGTCCTTCTCCTTCTCGCCTCTCGTCGGCGTTGTCGGTGTGATGATGGACAAGGACGTCGCCGGGCTGCTTGACGCGTTCGAGCCGATCATGGCGACGATCGTGTGCACCCAGAACTCCACGCACCGTGCCATGCCCGCAGAGGAGCTCGCCGAGGTCGCTCGCGGCATCTTCGGTGGTGACCGGGTCGAGGTCACGCGCCGCCTCGACGACGCTCTCGACATCGCCATCGGCGTCGCCGAGAGCGGAGACGCAGACGCGGTCGGACTCGGCGGGGGAGGTGTGCTGGTGACGGGATCGGTCATCACCGCCGGCGAGGCACGCCACCTGCTTGGTGGGGGAGTGTCGTGAGGTCGCCGCGTCGGATGATGTGCGCGTCGGTGCTGGCGCTCGAGGGCATCGCCCTCGGACTTGTGACACCTGTGCTGATCGCCGTCGAGGACATGTCGACACCAGTCGCCGTCACCATCGGGCTCGGTCTTGCGGTAGCCGCGTTTCTGATCGCCGGCATGCTGCGCGCCGAATGGGCGTATGTCGCCGGCTTCGCGCTTCAGGTGGCGGCGTTCGGACTCGGCTTCTTGGTCTCGGTCATGTTCGCCCTGGGGGCGATCTTCGGCTCCCTCTACACGACGGCGTACGTGCTCGGTCGCAAGATCGAGGCCCAGGAGGGGCCCGAAGGAGCCGAGGCCAGGTGAGCACCAGCCGCAGCGCTGGATAGGCTCGCCGCCATGACTCAGCGCACGCTGCTCCTGCTCAAGCCCGACACCGTACGACGCGGCCTGGTCGGGCAGGTGCTCGCCCGCGTCGAGGCCAAGGGCCTCACAATCGTGGCGATGGAGCAGCGGACGATCACTGCGGAGCTCGCTGACCAGCACTACGCCGAACACGTGGACCGCGACTTCTACCCGCCGCTGCGTGACTTCGTGACGAGCGGCCCGCTCGTAGCCCTGGTGATCGAGGGCGACGAAGCGGTTGAGGTCGTGCGCGCGCTCAATGGCGCCACCGACGGCCGCAAGGCGGCCCCCGGCACGATCCGCGGCGACTGGAGTCTGTCCAACCGCGAGAACCTCGTCCACGGCTCCGACTCGCCGGAGTCAGCCGCGCGCGAGCTGGCCCTCTGGTTCCCCGACCTCTGAGCCTGGCTGCCACGCTCCTGGTCAGCCGTCGCGTACGTCGCCCAGGGCAGCCCGCGCTGCAGCCTCCGCCTCGCTGACCACCTCGTCGACCGATGCCGACACGTCGAGCGTCACCCCAGACTCGGATGGCTCGAGCGGCTCCAACGTGTCGAACTGGGAGGTCAGCAGCGAGACCGGCATGAAGTGCTCCCGGGACTCCATCCGGCGACGAAGCAGCTCCTGCGTGCCGGCCAGGTGGATGAAGAACATGTCCGCGTCACCGGTGCGCAAGACGTCGCGGTACGCCTTCCGCAGGGCCGAGCACGAGAGGACCGTCGACCGACCGACGCTACCATGTTCCCTGGTCCAGTCGGCGAGGGCTTCGAGCCATGGCCAACGGTCTTCGTCGGTGAGGGCGACGCCGGACGACATCTTCTCGACGTTGGCGGGTGGGTGGAAGTCGTCGCCCTCAGCGAACACGAGGTCGAGGTTGGCTGCGAGTCGCTCGGCCACCGTGGTTTTCCCGACACCGGCGACCCCCATCACGACGATGTGCCGCGTCATGCCCACGGCCGCCGACTCGTCATACGACTGCCCACAACGCGAGCGAGATCGCGAACGCGCTGAGGCCAAGGGTTGTCTCCATCACCGTCCAGGTCTTCAGTGTGGTCTTCTCGTCCATCCCGAAGAACCGGCTCACCAGCCAGAAACCCGAGTCGTTGACATGTGACAGCACAGTGGCGCCGGCGGCGATCGCCATCACCAGCAGGGTGAGCTGAAAGTCACCAAGATCTGCAGCATGGACCGCTGGAGCCAGCAAGCCAGCCGAGGTGGTCAGCGCCACGGTGGCAGAGCCTTGTGCAACCCGCAGCAGGGTGGAGATCACGAAGGCCTGCAGGATCAGCGACATGCCTAGGTCGGACAACGAGGTGCTCAACGCCTCGCCGATCCCGCTGAGCTCGAGGACGCCGCCGAACATGCCGCCGGCACCGGTGATCAGGATGATCGAGCAGATCGGTCCGAGCGCCTTGTCGAGGATCGCGCTGACATCAGCCATCGACCCGTGCGGGCGCCCGAGAACGAGGATGGCGGCGAGCACGGTGATCAACAGCGCGACGGTGGTCTCGCCGAGCAGCATCAAGAAGTCAGCCCAGCCCTGACCCTCGTCGAGCACGCCAGCCGTGACCAGCGTCGACAACACCGTGTTGAAGGAGATGAGTACGAGCGGGAGCAGCAGGATGCTCAGCACCGTTGCGAATGCCGGCGCTGTCCGGGTCGTGGTTGTGCCGCCTCCGGCCCCCTCGCGGGAGTCGGCGTCGTCCCGCCCGTCGTTCACCTCCCCGAACAACGCGTCTGGCACCGACACGTCGAAGCGGGCTCCGAGATACCGCGACAGGGGCATCACTCCGACGTACCAGGCGACAACGCCGATGGGTATGCCGACGACCAGTGTCAGGCCGATGTCCGCGCCGAGGAGCTCTGCGGCCGCCACCGGCCCTGGGTGGGGCGGGACGAATGCGTGCATGGCAGCGAAGGCACCGGCGGAGGGCAACGCGTAGAGGAGCAGTGAGCCGCCGAAGCGGCGGGCGACCGTCAAGATGATCGGGAGGAAGACGACCAGCCCGGCATCGAAGAAGATAGGCAGCCCGAACAGCAGGGAGGCGACACCGAGCGCGAGGGGTGCCCGCTTCTCACCGAACCGGTTGATCAGGGTGTCGGCCAGCACCTGAGCTCCACCTGTCACCTCCAGCAGCCTGCCGATCATCACCCCGAACCCCACCAGCAGGGCGACGGAGCCGATTGTGTCGGCGAAGCCATAGAGCAAGGCATCCGGGATGTCAGCGATAGGGAAGCCGGCTGCCAGCGCGGTCAGCACGCTCACCAAAACCAGCGACACGAAGGCGTGCAGCTTGACCTTCATGATCAAGAACAGGAGTAACGCCACGGCCGCTGCGGCGATCAGCAGCAGAACGGTGGTCGAATATGCCGGCTCGATCGCTTCCATGGCAGCAGCCTCCACACATCATCCCGGCCGAACCCGGGTGCGAGCGGCCAACCATGCCGCAGTTGGCTGATCACGACAACCGGAGCTGTTGCCGAGCTGCGACGCTTCGCCCCGAAATCCTGTCGGTCGCCGAAGTGTCTCCCCGATGTACGCGCCGCCCCAACCTACGCTGAGCACGCGGCAGGCACGCCTGTCTCCCAGCACGGGGGCGGGGCGGCATCCAACAGCGCGTGAAGGGATCAGGTCGGGGCATGGCCAACAGCATCATCGGCCGCGACATGGCAGTGGATCTCGGCACTGCCAACACGCTCGTCTACGTACGTGGGCGCGGCGTGATGCTCAACGAGCCGTCGGTGGTCGCGATGAACACCCAGACTCGCGAGATCCTCGCTGTCGGTGCCGAGGCGAAGCGGATGATCGGGCGCACTCCCGACAGCATCACCGCGATCCGCCCCCTCAAGGACGGCGTGATCGCCGACTTCGAAGCCACCGAGCAGATGCTGCGGTTCTTCATCCAGCGCGTCCATCGCCGGCGGTACTTCGCAAAGCCACGTCTCGTCATTTGCGTGCCCTCCGGCATCACCGCCGTCGAGCAGCGCGCGGTCAAAGAGGCTGGCTACCAGGCTGGTGCTCGGCGGGTCTACATCATCGAGGAGCCGATGGCCGCCGCGATCGGCGCCGGGCTGCCCGTCCACCAGGCCACCGGCAACATGGTGGTCGACATCGGCGGGGGCACCACCGAGGTCGCGGTGATCAGCCTCGGCGGCATCGTCACCAGCCTCTCGATCCGCAAGGCAGGAGATGACCTCGACCAGGCGATCATCACCTGGATGAAGAAGGAGTACTCCCTGATGCTGGGGGAGCGCACCGCCGAGGAAGTCAAGATGGCCATCGGCTCGGCGTTCCCGCTGCCCGACGAACCCGAGGCCGAGATCCGCGGTCGCGACATGATCAGCGGACTCCCACGCAATGTCGTGATCTCCTCTGCCGAAGTCCGCCAAGCCCTCGAGGAACCCCTCCACGCGATCGTCGACTCCGTGCGCACCACGCTCGACAAGACCCCGCCCGAGCTCGCGGGCGACATCATGGATCGCGGGGTCGTCCTGACGGGTGGAGGCGCGCTGCTGCGTGGTCTCGACGAGCGGCTGCGCCACGAGACCGGTATGCCGGTTCACGTCGCCGAGCGGCCGCTCGACTCAGTGGCGCTTGGCGCCGGAAAATGTGTCGAGGAGTTCGAGGCGTTGCAGCAGGTTCTCGTCTCAGAGCCGAGGCGCTGACGGTGAACCCTGCACCACGGCATTCACGCGCGGGGCTCGGCCTGCTCGTGCTGGCCTGCGTCACCATCATCACGCTCGACGCCCGACACGGCGAGTCGGCGTCACCGGTCGACCCGCTGCGCTCGACAGTCGCAGCTGTGCTCGGACCTCTCGAGGACGGCGCCTCGAGCGCCCTCCGGCCGGTCACCGACCTGCCCGACCACTTCGGCGACGTACATGAGCTCCGCGAGCGCACTGACGAGCTCGAGTCGGCCAATGCGGCTGCTGGAGTCTCAGCTGCGGGCCGTCGACGCCAATCGTGCACGCGACTCGGAGCTTGCCGGCATCGAGCGGCTCGCGGACTCGTCGGGCTACCGCGTCGTCCCGGCGCAGGTGGTCGGGATGGGATCGGCGCAGTCCTTCTCCCGCACGGTCACGATTGACGCCGGGACGAGGTCTGGCGTCGTTCCCGACCTCAGTGTCGTCAACGCCGACGGTCTGGTCGGACGGGTCGTCAGTGCCACGGCCAACAACGCCACCGTGCTGTTGATCGTGGACGGCAAGTCGACGATCGGCGGCCGACTGGGCGAGTCGATGGAGCTGGGCTTCCTTGCCGGCGACGGCAGCCTGAGCGGCGACGGCAGCCTCGAGCTCAGCCTCGTCGACCACACTGTCTCCCCGACCGTCGGCGACTCCGTCCTGACCTGGGGTTCGCGCAACGGCGCTCCCTACGTCGCAGGTGTCCCGATCGGCGAGGTCATGAGCGTCCGCTCGTCCCCGGCCGAGCTCACCGAGACCGCCACGATCGACCCTTACGTCGACTTCTCGTCCCTCGATGTGGTCGGCCGTGGTCACGTCCGTTGACCGCGGCTCCACGAGCAACCAGGCCGGGCGAGGGGATCGATGACCACCGCCCTTCGCGCAGCCGTCGTGACCGTGCTCATCGTCGTGACAGTCACCTTGCAGATCAGCATCTTCAGCCACTTCTCGATCCGCGGCGTCGTCCCCGACCTGGCGATGCTCGTGGTGATCGCGGCTGCCCTGGTGCGCGGCCCCAACTACGCCGCCCTCGTGGGCTTCGCCGCAGGCCTGGTGCTCGACCTGGCGCCACCGGCAGACCACACTGCCGGCCGATGGGCGCTGTCTCTCGTGCTCGTCGGCTACCTGACCGGCCTCGCCCGGGGCAATGGCGAGGCGTCAGTGCCGAGCACGTTGCTGATGGTCGCCTCCGGCGCGTTCATCGGTACGTCGGTCTTCGCCCTGACCGGGCTGGTGCTGCGCGAGCCTGGCATAGACGTGGGTGCGGCCCTCGAGGTGCTGCCCGTGGCCGTCGGCTACGACCTGTTACTGACGCCGCTCGTCATACCGCTTGTGCTCGTGCTGTTCCGCCGGCTCGAGCCCGCCGAGCGCTGGTAGCGCGCCATGCTGAAGCATCGCTCGAGGCTGCGACTGATGGTCGTGCAGGTCATGGTGCTGTCGTTGTTCGCGACGCTGTTCGCCCGCCTGTGGTACCTCCAGGTCGTCGGAGGGGAGACCTACCAGGCGGCCGCGCAGGAGAACACCGTCCGCGACATCGACATCCAGCCACCGCGAGGGCTGATTGTCGACGCGATGGGCCGGCCGCTGGTCGCCAATCGGACTTCGTGGGTCGTCACCGTTGATCGCGGCGTGCTCGACAAGCTCGGCGACTCGACGCGCCGGGCTGTGCTCGAACGGCTTGCCAACACGTTGGGGCTGCGCGTGCAAGAGCTCGAACGACGGACGAAGACGTGTGGAGAGGACGGGGCGGCGAAGGCACCGATCTGTTGGAACGGCTCCCCATACGCCGCCGTCCCGGTCGCCGAGGACGTGTCGCAGTCGCTGGCGGCGTCCTTGCTCGAGCAGGCCGAGGACTTCCCGGGCGTCACGGCCGAGGCGCGCAAGGTCCGCGCCTACCCGGCGCCATTCGGCATCAATGCCGCCCATGTGTTGGGCTACAACTCACCCATCAACGAAGCCGAGCTCGACGCGGCTCAAGAAGCAGACGATGCCACCGTCGGCCCGCTATCAGTCGTCGGACGCGCTGGGCTCGAGAAGCAGTACGACCGCTATCTACGCGGCCTGCCGGGCGACCGACAGGTGACCGTCGACTCGATGGGGCGGGTGATCGGCAGCGGTGAGGAGATCCTGCCGACCCCTGGCGACACCCTCGTCACTTCCATCGACGCAAAGGTGCAGGGAATCCTGGAGCGCCAGCTGCGGCAGACGATCATGACCGCGCGCAAGACGGTCGACCCGGTGAGCGGCAAGAAGTATGCCGCCGACTCCGGCGCGGCAGTCGTGCTCAACGCCAAGACCGGCCACGTGGTCGCGATGACGAGCTATCCAACGTACGAACCCGACGTCTGGACTAGTGGGATCACGCAGGGAGACCTCGACCGTCTCTACAGTGCGCGAGCCGGGACACCTCTGCTTTCGCGTGTGACACAAGGGCAGTTCGCCCCTGGCTCGACGTTCAAGCCGTTCATGACCGCGGGCGCGATGACACACGGATACTCGCCGGCGACACGGCTCAACTGCTCGTCGTCATTCCGCGTCGGCAACCGCGACTTCAAGAACTACGAGTCGGGCGCTTACGGCTACATCGACTTCGCCAAGGCGCTGCAGGTCTCCTGCAACACGTTCTTCTACCAAGTTGGCTACGGCCTGTGGCAGAGGACGGGCGCGGACACCGACAACGTCAACACGCCAGATCCCCTGGTCTCGATGGCCGAGTCGTTCGGCTTCGGTGAGAAGACCCGCATCGACCTGCCGGGGGAGGCAACCGGCCGGATCGCCGACAGGAAGTGGAAGCGGGCCTACTGGAAGGCGAGCCGAAGCTACTACTGCCGGATCGGCAAAGAGCCGGGCGAGGACTTCCTGCATCGCTTCGCCCGCGAGTTCTGCATCGACGGCTACGCCTACCGGGCCGGCGACGCGGTCAACTTCGCCATCGGGCAAGGCGACACGATCATCACGCCGCTACAGCTCGCGACGGCATACGCCGCGCTCGCGAACGGCGGAACACTGTGGAAGCCGCGGGTTGCGAAGGCGGTGGTGTCTCCCGACGGCACCGTCATCAAGCGGATCGCCCCGCAGCGGGCTTCGAAGGTGCCTGTGCCCAAGCATGTGTTGCGCTACATCGACACGGCACTGCAAGGCACCACGCGCACGGGTACGTCGGCCTGGCGCTTCATCGGCTTCCCCCTCGACGACGTGAAGATCCGCTCGAAGACCGGAAGCGCCGAGGTCTACGGCAAGCAGTCCACCTCGTGGCTGGCCTCCTACAACGAGCAATACGTTGTGGTCATGATGGTGTCCCAGGGTGGCACCGGCTCCGGCACATCGGGGCCGGCCGTTCGCAAGATCTGGGAGTCGCTCTACGGCATCAAGGGCGAGAAGGTGCGCCTCGACAAGGCCGCCGAACCCGGTGGTCGGCCACCGGTCGGCCTGCCGGTCTTCCAGCGAGACGGCTCCATCACCGCCCCGGTGTTACGGTCGCCACCCCGTGACTTCGACGCCTGGCTTGGGCGGTCGACGACGCAGCCGCAGACGCAGCGACGCAAGCTCGGGCGGTCTCGGTGATGGTGATGACGGCCGCCGTCGCGACGACCCGCAGCACTCGCAGGGTCAATGTCACCGACACCCGCACCTTGTGGCAGCGGATGGACTGGATGCTCGTGCTCACCGTCGCGGCATTGCTCGCGGTTGGCTCGGTGCTGGTCTGGTCGTCGACCGCCAGTAACGACGCTCTCACCGGTGGCGACTCGACGGCATACGTCAGAAGGCATGCGACGAACGTCGCGATCGGTCTCGGGCTCGCGTTCTTGATCGCCGCCACGGACCACCGCTGGGTGCGCACGTGGGCACCGGTCGTGTATCTCGGCGCCATCGTCGGCCTAGTGCTGGTGCTGTCACCGCTCGGCGCCATCATCAACGGGTCGCGGTCGTGGATCCTCGTCGGTGGGATGTCGATCCAGCCTGCCGAGTTCGCGAAGCTCGGCGTCGTCGCGGGGATGGCGTTGCTGCTGGCCGAGAAGACCGAGCTCCGGCGACACAGCCACAAACTTCGGACCACCGACGTGATCGGGGCGTTGCTGATCGCAGCCATACCCGCCGCGCTGATCATGGCCCAGCCCGACCTCGGCACGATGCTCGTCCTGAGCGCCACCGTCTTCGGGCTGCTGGCGGTCGCTGGCACCCCGAAACGGTGGTTGATCACCTTGTTGGTGGGCGCGGTCGCCGCCGTCGTGGCAGCCATCAGGATGGGGATGGTCGCGGGGTATCAGCTGGACCGGTTCGGGGCGTTCGTTGATCCCGGCCTCGATCCGCGCGGTGCGGGTTACAACACGATCCAGGCGCGGATTGCGATCGGCAACGGCGGGTTGTTCGGGCAGGGGTTGTTCGACGGCTCCCAGACGCAGTCGGGGTTCGTGCCGGAGCAGCACACCGACTTCATCTTCACTGTTGCTGGGGAGGAGCTGGGCCTGATCGGGGCGGGCATCTTGATCGCGCTGCTGCTGGCGTTGCTCTGGCGGGCCGCCCGGATCGCCGCGAAGGCCGACGACATGTTCGGCCGGCTGGCCGGTGGCGGGATCGTCTGCTGGTTCGGCTTCCAGGCGTTTCAGAACATCGGTATGTGCTTGGGCATCATGCCGGTCACCGGAGTCCCGCTGCCGCTGGTGTCCTACGGCGGCACCTCGATGTTCGCCTCACTGATGGCGGTCGGGCTGCTGCTGAACATTCACCTGCGGACCGAGCGTGCACTCGGCATCGGGGTCGTCCTGCGCGGCCGAGTGGCCCGCTCCCGCCGCTTCTGACCGGCCTTTCCGCTTTCCCTGACCGCGTTTGCCTTGTTCACAAGGCAGGTTCCTTGTGAACAAGGCAAACGTGCCTCGTGGACAGTGCATCTGCCTTGGGGACCTCAGAAGGCCGGTGTCTTGCGGGCTGCCGTGGCCACCAGTGGAACCGGTCTGCTCGATGGCGCGTCATACCCCCATCAAGCACCTCCGGGAGGATCACCATGCGCGCAGGTTCCACAGGCAAACGAGTAGCAGGGCTGGGCATTCTTTGCAGCGCCGTCGCGGCGACGACAATGCTCGCGCTCAACCCGGTGGCCAGCCCGACGGCTGCGGCTGCTCGTCAGCTCGAACCGTTCGAGGACTGCGAGACGCTGCGCCAGTGGTACGTCGACGCGGCCCTGCCGCTCGTCACCGCGTGGGGCATGGAATCTCCGCTCCTCTATGCCGGCCCGGCGGCGATGGAAGACTCCGCCGCCGGCTCGCTAAGGGGCCTACCGGATGCGACGCCCGATGTAGCCGTCGACAACGGCGCGACCGGAACCAACGTGCAGGAGGAAGGTGTCGACGAGCCAGACATCGCGAAGACGAACGGCGAGATCGCCGTCGTCCTGCGTCAGGGCCACCTTGTCGTGTACGACGTCACGGGCGCCGTGCCGGTCGAGGTGAGTCGCCTGGGACTCAGTAACCGCCAACGTGCGACCGAA
The DNA here is from genome assembly GCA_963815295.1 of uncultured Actinomycetota bacterium. Lineage (GTDB taxonomy): Bacteria > Actinomycetota > Actinomycetes > Propionibacteriales > Nocardioidaceae > JACDHG01. The sequence continues at coordinate 2,089,002 of CAWFFZ010000008.1, read as the reverse complement.
CTCCTGCTGGTCGGAGACAAGGTCCTGCTTCTCAGCCCGGGTGCGGTCAGCTACCCCGGGCCGATCATGCTCAACGACAGGAGCGTCACCTCACCCGATCGGTGGAATGTCCTTCCGCGGACCACGGTGACAACCGTTGACATGGCGGACCCAGCCCGACCTTTCATTGCAGACACCCGCACGATGGAGGGCTCGATAATCTCCGCCCGGGAACACTCCGGGATCGTTCGAGTGGTGCTCTCATCCACTCCCAGCTTCGACTTCGTCTACCCCATGGGCAGCCGCTCCACTCAAGAGGCCCTCGCAAGGAACCGCCAAATCGTCCGCGAGAGCACCGCGCAGGACTGGCTCCCCGGCACCTGGGTGAGCAACGGGACACAGGAAGAACCACTGCTGGACTGCACCGACGTCCGGCACCCTGCTGTGTCGTCCGCAACGAGCACGATCACGGTCATGACGCTTGACCCATCGCATGCAGCGGTCGTCGACGTCACCGCCGTATCGGCAGACGGGGATCTCGTCTATGCAGCACTCGACAGGCTGTACGTCGCGACCAGCACCGCTGGCTGGGGCTGGGACTGGGGGTGGCGGGAACTGCCGACACGACGCCTCGACACCGAGAACCTAACCACCGACATCCACGCGTTCTCCATCGACGGGCCGGAGACGGAGTACGTCGCCTCCGGGACCGTCGACGGTGCCGTGTCGGATCGCTGGGCCTTCAGCGAGCACGAAGGAAACCTGAGGCTGGCGAGCACGGTCGGTCCAACTTGGAGTCCGAGGGAGACCGTCGTCAGCGTCCTCGAAGAGGACGGTGCCAAGCTGCGGATCATCGGCTCAGTCGGCGGGCTCGGCGAGGACGAGCAGGTCCACGCAGTGCGGTGGTTCGACGACGTGGCCATCGTCGTCACGTTCCGGCAGGTCGACCCGCTCTACACCGTCGACCTCACAGATCCGACCAAGCCAGCCGTGACCGGCGAGCTGAAGATCCCCGGCTTCTCGGAGTATCTGCATCCGCTCGGGGGTGACATGGTGCTCGGGGTCGGCCAGGACGCCACGGTCTTCGGTGGGCAGCGCGGTGCACAGCTCTCGACCTTCGACATCGCCGACATCGCCGACGTGGACAGAGTTGCAACCCTGGGACTCGGTAAGTACGCCACCAGTCCGGTCGAGCAAGACTCCCGAGCGTTCACCTACCTACCCGAGCAACGGCTCGCCTTCATCCCGGTCAGCGGCAGTCGCGGCGGCAACGACGTGGCCGTCGCCCGCGTGAGCGCCCAGGGTGGTCTCGATCTCGTCACCTCGATAGAGCTCGATGGCTGGGGTGGCGACGCCCGCGTCCTCCCGCTCGACGACGACCGCGTGGCCGTGGTGTCGCAAGGCGAGATCACCGACATCCTCGACGTGACCCTCCTCTGACCGAGTTGTCAGGGTGGCGTCGTCGCCTCCAGGCCGGAGCCGCCCTGACACGTCGTCGTGGTGAGCGCGTAGCCTGAGACGCGTCCCCTCACGCGTTTGGAGTGCTCCGTCGATGCCCGTCGAGTCCGTGTTCGCACGACTGGAACCGCTCCTGCCCACCGTGCAGAAGCCGATCCAGTACGTCGGCGGCGAGCTGAACTCCACCGTCAAGGACTGGGACAGCGCAGCCGTGCGTTGGGCCTTGATGTACCCGGACGCCTACGAGGTCGGCCTACCCAACCAGGGTGTGCAGATCCTGTACGAGATCCTCAACGAGCGCGACTGGATCCTCGCCGAGCGCACCTACGCTGTCTTCTCCGACATGGAGAAGGTGATGCGCGACAACGCCATCCCGCAGTTCACTGTCGACGGCCACCGCCCAGTCGGGGAGTTCGACATTCTCGGGCTGTCGTTCGCGACCGAGCTGGGCTACACCAACATGCTGACGGCGCTCGACCTCGCCGGCATACCGCTCCACTCCGCCGATCGCGACGACACCCACCCGATCGTGCTGGCGGGCGGACACTCCGCCTTCAACCCGGAGCCGGTCGCCGACTTCATCGATGCCGCCGTGCTTGGTGACGGTGAGGAGATCGTGCTGGCGATCAGCGCCGTCATCCGCGAGTGGAAGGACGAGGGCCGACCTGGTGGCCGCGACGAGGTCTTGATGCGGCTGGCCAAGTCGGGCGGGGTGTACGTCCCCAAGTTCTACGACGTCGACTATCTCCCCGACGGTCGCATCAAGCGAGTGGCACCCAACCGTTCCGGTGTGCCCTGGCGCGTGCACAAGCACACGTTGATGGACCTCGACCAGTGGCCCTACCCACGCAAGCCCCTCGTGCCCCTCGCCGAGACCGTCCACGAGCGCTACTCCGTCGAGATCTTCCGTGGCTGCACGCGCGGCTGCCGCTTCTGCCAGGCCGGCATGATCACCAGGCCGGTGCGCGAGCGTTCGATCACGACGATCGGCGACATGGTCGAGGGCGGGATCAAGAACTCCGGGTTCGAGGAGGTCGGGCTGCTGTCGCTGTCGTCTGCCGACCACAGCGAGATCGCCGACGTCGCCAAAGGCCTCGCCGACCGCTACGAGGGCACCAACGTGTCATTGTCGTTGCCGTCCACCCGCGTCGATGCCTTCAACATCACGCTGGCCAACGAGTTCTCCCGCAACGGTCGGCGGTCTGGACTCACGTTCGCCCCCGAAGGCGGGTCGGAACGGCTGCGGAAGGTCATCAACAAGATGGTGTCCGAGGAGGACCTCATCCGGACGGTCGCGGCGGCATACTCCCATGGCTGGCGGCAGGTGAAGTTGTACTTCATGTGTGGGCTGCCGACGGAGACGGACGAGGATGTCCTCGCGATCGGCGACCTCGCGAAGAAGGTCATCGCCACCGGACGCGAGGTGTCTGGGCGGCGCGACATCCGTTGCACGGTGTCGATTGGCGGGTTCGTGCCGAAGCCGCACACACCGTTCCAGTGGGCGTCCCAGCTCGACCACGAGACAACCGACCACCGGCTCAAGCTGCTGCGTGACGAGGTGCGCAAGGACAAGCAGTTCGGCCGCGCCATCGGCTTCCGCTACCACGACGGCAAGCCAGGCATCATCGAAGGACTGCTGTCGCGAGGCGACCGCCGAGTCGGCAGGATCATCGAACAGGTGTGGCGCGACGGCGGGCGCTTCGACGGCTGGAGCGAGCACTTTTCGTATGACCGTTGGGTGGCGGCCTGCGACGCAGCGCTGTCCGACGAACCGGTCGACCTCGACTGGTACACCGTCCGCGAGCGCGAGTACTCCGAGGTGCTGCCGTGGGACCACCTCGACTCCGGCCTCGACCGCGACTGGCTGTGGGAGGACTGGCAGGACGCGGTCAACGAGGTCGAGGTCGAGGACTGCCGCTGGACGCCGTGCTTCGACTGCGGTGTCTGCCCCGAGATGGGGACAGAGATCCAGGTCGGACCCACCGGCAAACAGCTCCTGCCGCTGTCGGTGGTCTGACCGGCGCAACGCGTCGCGGGCAGCGTGGACTGATGTCACGTTGGCCGCGGATCGGGGACTTTCACTTTGTGGTCTGCTCCGATGGACACGACTGCACATTGACATCAGCATGACCGCGCGCGGCCGGATCTCTGGTCGGCGTCATTCGCGGCGGAAAGACGCAACGATAAGCTCGCGGGGTCCTGGGTTCGAACGGGTCATGGTCAGGGTGAGTGTGGCGCTGCGATGATGCCGAGATGACAGCGCTCAGCGCCGCTCTGGACGCCTTGCCCAAGGTCGAGTTGCACTGCCATATCGAAGGCACGATGCGCCCACAGACTGTCATCGACCTGGCACATTCGAATGGCGTGCCGCTGCCCACCACCGATCCCACCGAGCTGTATCGCTACGACTCTCTGGACAGCTTCCTGGAGATCTTTTGGCTGGTGCAGTCGACGCTAGCGACGCGTGCTGACTGGGCCCGGCTGGGCTACGAGGCGGTCTTGGACAGTGCGGCTCACGGTGTCGTTCATCAGGAGTGCTTCTTCACGCCCGCCCGTCACCTGGCAGCAGGGCTCAGCTTGGAAGAGATTCTCGCAGGGCTCGACGAGGGTATAGCCGCAGCTGAGGCTGAGGCGGACACGACCTGCCTGCTGATCGGTGACATGGACCGAGCGTTCGGCCCGGTGGCCGGGCTCGCTTTCGTCGAGGAGTTGGTTGCGTTGCGGCGCGCCGGCGCCGCGGGCACTGACCGGGTGATCGGCGTGGGCATGGACTCCACCGAGCTGGGGATCGACTCCACCACGTTCCTTCCCGGTTACCAGGCGGCGCGCGCCGCCGGTCTCAGGCTGACCGGCCACCAGGGCGAGAACTCCACGGCTGCCGACATCGCCGCATGCCTCGCGATTCTGGGACTCGAGCGGATCGACCATGCGTTCCCGGCGCTCACTGATCACGAGCTCACGTCGCGACTGGCCGGGGAGCGGTTTCCGATCACCATCTGCCCGACGTCCAACGTGGTCATCGCCAACTGTTTCGACCGGATCGAGGACCACGTCTACCCACGGATGCGTGAAGCGGGGCTGCTGGCCACCGTGAACACCGATGACCCGGCGCTCAGCGACGTTAACTTGGCCAGGAGTACGCCACGGTCGCCCGCGCCTTCGGCTACGACTGGAACCAGATGGTGGCGATCGCGCTCGACGGCGTCGAAGCATGCTGGCTTGACGACGCCGACAAAGCCGCGCTCCGGGACCGGATCGCGCGTGCGGCGGCAGACCTCACACCGACCGTCTGACCAGCGCCAGTGTGCAAAGGGCCTAATGCGCCACCGCGTTCTCCCGAACGCGATCCCCGGTCCAGCCAGGATTGGCGACACTCCCACTGACACTGGCGAATACCGAGGCCACTTCGCGCGGAGATTGCGAGCGCGGCTGACGAACCGGCGAAAGCCGCAGTTGACCCGGTACAGTCAACGAATCGTTCGCCCAGAAACGTTCTGGACTCAGCCCGGCCCGGTACCAAGAACGGGGGCTCAAGATGGACGCTGGGGTACTTGCAGCAGGGGTCGGCCTTGTTTCCGCATTTGTCGGAGGTCTGCTCACGGCCATTTCGACTCGCAATGTGGAAGGCATGCGCGTGCGTGCCGGCCTAATCGAAAAAGCCGAGGAGCGGAAGCTCGCTGCGATAGAAGCATTCCTGCTGGCCGTGAACGCGTGGCGGGATTGGTTGGTGTACATGGAGGAGCAGGGCGACCAACAGATGTTTCCGGTACTGAACGAGCGCGTCAAGGCTCGCGACGACAGCTACAGACGGCTGCTCTTGCTGGCATCGGAGGCGCTTCACGCGTGGCTGACGGGGCCGTATCGGGACATGGAATACGAGTTCAAGGTGAAGTACGCCTTGGATGTCCGCAACCTGCGCACTCCTGACGGTGATGGCCTGAGGTGCAGAGACGTCTTCAGCGAGATGCTCGGTGGCGAGATGCTTACGAGGATGCGTCCAGAAGTCGCCACGCTTCGTGACCCTGTGTAGACGCCCGCCGCAAGCAGGGGAGTGGCACGCTGGTGTCAGCAGACCAGTTACCGAGGATCCCCGCTCGTCAGTCACTCACCCTGGCTGCGGCCTGAGCGAATGATCGGCGACCGTTTCGCCTCCAAGCGCGGCTACTGCGTTGGGCGGCGGAACGATGATTGCGTCAATAGCGGCGATAAGAAGCAGGTAAGCGCCAACTCGCCCACATCACCGATGATGGACCGCGTGCAGACCGACTTGGTCACCTGGGCGCAGGAGGCGTTTGACCTCGGGGACGGGGACGTCTCGATCACGCCCGGCGCCCGGGGCGCACTGGGCCAGGTGTGGCGGTTGGTGGCCGGGCATCAGGTGTACGCCCTCAAGCAGGTGTTCGCGGGTACGCCTTCCACCCGGGCTGAGGTGGAGGCCGAGGTCGCCTTCGCGCAGCGGGCCGCCGCGGCGGGAGTCCGGCTGCCGGCGAGCCATCCCGATCGGAACGGCCGGTACGTCGTGCCACTCCCGAACGGCGGGTGGCTGCGGCTCTACGACTGGGTCGACCTGCAGCCCGCCGACCTCGCCGCCGCCGCAGGGCCGCTCGGCGTTCTCCTCGCCCGTCTGCACCAGTGCGCTCCAGCCGCGGACCGGGAGCCGGGGGGTGCACCACCTGACCGCTGGTATGAGGTGCCACCGGACCGGGACGGTTGGAGACCGCTAGTGGCGGCAGCCACAGAAGCAGGCACGTCGTGGGCCCCGCGGCTGGCCGCCGCGGCGGACGGCCTGCCCTCCCTACACGCCACCCTCTCTCCGGCCGACCCCGCCGCGATGCGGCTGTGCCACCGCGACCTGCACCCCGGGAACCTGCTCATCGACGGATTCGGCGAGCTGGTGGTCGTGGACTGGGACGACCTCGGGCCCGCGGAACCGGCGCGGGAGCTGGCCCGCACCCTCGTAGCCTGCTTCCACGATGGCGAACCCGACCTCGCCTCGATGCGGCGGGCGTACCGGTCCTACGTAGAAGCAGGCGGGCCGGCACGACTGCGCTCGGCGGCCGACTTCACGCTGCTGATCGCCAGCCAGCTGAACTTCCTCATCCTCCAGGTGCGCGTCGCTCTCGACCCGACGGCTCTTCCACGCGACCGCAACTGGGCCGAGCTCGAGATCGACGAGGGGTTGCGCACCCTGCCGACACCGAATCTGCTTGCCGCCGTCCTCGACGCCCTCTCGGTATGACGTGCTTTCGCGGATAAAGTCAAGTCACTCCGCGGGCACCGCCGTACGGATGACGTCGACGAGCTCGTCGCGCGTCGGTCCGGGTGCGTACGCCGGTCGCCAGCCGTCCTGGTAGACCGCCCGTGCCCACGGCTCGGCCGGCCTCAGCGACTCGGGCATCGCGGTCATCGCGAAGTAGCCCGCGGCATGCTGGCCGATTCGGGGGTCGGCCTCGACCGCCGCGGCGATGAGGTCAGAGGTCAGCGGGCCGCTCAGGTCGAGCGCCTCGCCCTGCCAGCGCCTGACCATCCCGCCGTCGATCGCAATGTGATCGGCTACCCAGGGTTCGATGTCGCGGTCGCACCAGGCGCCGAACGGCTCGGCCACGGTGGAGGGGTCTTCGCCCGCGTCCAGGAATCCCAGCAGCGCGGTCACCTGCATGTAGGCCATCGCGATCCCGCGTCCTCGCGTCGGGGTCGTCGTTGCCACCGAGTCCCCGACCGCGACCAGTCCCGGTGTGCCGGCCTGTCGCCGGTAGACATTGCGCAGCGCTCCGCCGACGAGCACCCCCGAGGTCGGCTGTGCGCGGGCAGGTTCGGTCCACTCCGCGAGCGCCGGGATGGCTTGGCACGCGGCCTCGAAGGCGGCCTCGAAGCGCAGCGCCTTGAGTGCAGAATCCGCGGTGGGGCGCACGAGCACCACGGAGAAGTGGCCGGACTCGTGCAGGAAGACCAGGCACTGGTAGCCGTCAAAGTCGGCGATATAGGCAATGGGGCTCACCAGCGGCCCGGGCTCGGCTCCGACGCGCAGCCGGTAGGTGCGGTCGACGTACGCGAGGCCACAGTCGCCGTCGAGCTCTGGGTTGCCGTCCTGCGGTCTCGACCTACTGAGGCGCCCTGCTCGACCTGAGGCGTCCACGACGAGGTCAGCCTCGACGACGGACCCGTCGATCCGGGCGCCGCTGACTCGGCCGCCGTCGAGAACGAGTCCGTCGACGTGGCCGGTGCGCAGGTTGAGCCCCGGCTGCTTCTCGGCGGTGAGGCGAAGCGCACGCTCAAAGGTCGACCGGCGCGAGAGCATCCCCATCACCTGGCGCGACCCGACGGGGTCCGACACCTCGACGGGCCGCGCGCCGAGGGATTGCCAGCAGTCGTGGGCCTCCGGCCATTCCGCCTGGAGGGTCGTCGGCACCTGGGGTCGGAAGCCGTGCGCATGCTCGAACTGCATGACGCCGCGACGGGCCCAGGCGTCTCCCCTGGGGCCGGGATCCCGGTCCACCGACGTGACCTCGTGACCACGACGCGCGAGCGCGGAGCCGAGAAGGAGCCCCGTCGGGCCGGATCCCACGATGAGTGTCCTCATGGCTGTCCTCAGGTATACTGACGGTGAGTTGATTGCACTCATAGTGCCTTCAAAAGAGGGAGCCGTCAAGATGCCCCGACCACACCGCCCGTACCGGTCGACGCTTCGGGAGGAGCAGGCCCGGGCGACGAAGCGGGCGGTCGTCAGTGCCGCTCGCGACCTCTTCGTCGAGGTCGGGTGGTCGCGAACGACCATCGACGCCGTTGCCGCCCGTGCTGAGGTGAGCCGCAGGACGGTGTTCACCTCGGTCGGCGGGAAGGCGGCCCTCCTGAAGCTCGCCTTGGACTGGGCCCTGGTCGGTGACGACGAGCCAGTGCCGATGTCCGAGCGACCGGTCATCGCGGAGATGGAACGACTGACCGATCCCCGCGCTTTAGTCGCCCGCTGGGCGCAGTTCGTTGCAGAGCTGGAGGAGCGGGCGGCGCCACTGGCCGAGGTACTCGTCGTGGCCGCGGATGTCGACCTGGAAGCCGCCGCGGTGCACGCAGAGTCCGAACGCAACCGGCTCGGGGGCGCAGCATTCATCGTGGACCGTCTCGCGGCAATCGGCGGGCTGCGACCGAATCTCACCACCGACCGCGCTGTGGCCGCCACGTTGGTGCTCATGGACCCTTCCGTCCACCGCACGCTCGTGCACGAGCACGGCTGGACGCGCTTCGAGTACGCCAACTGGATCGAGCGCACAGCCATGGCCGAGCTCCTCAGAAGTACCTCGAAGGAGGCATGACGGGCGGCGCCCTGACAATCGGCCGGGTCAGACCCACCGGCAAGCAGCTGCTGCCACTGTCGGTCGTGTGACCCACGTGAGATCTCGAGATGCGGGGTTGTCCCGCCCTTACTAGCCTCGACGTTACGCATCCGCACCCGTCCCATGAGGTGGTAAGCCATGGCACTGTCCCGAAGAGACTTCCTGCTGAGGACTGGCGCCGCCGGTCTGACCGTGGGCATCGCGGGGAGCGTGGAAACGCTCTTCACGGCCAACCCTGCGGCGGGGAAACGAGGTCCTACCACCGGGTACGGACCCCTGATCCCGGACCGCAGAGGCATCCTCGACCTGCCGAAAGGGTTCTCCTACCGAATCCTCTCCCGTGAAGGCGAGCCGATGAAGTCCGGTGGCGGGCTGGTGCCGAGCCGGCACGACGGAATGGGCAGCTTCGCGGCCCGGTCGAGTCGCACCCACCTCGTCCGCAACCACGAGGCAAGCCCTGATGCTCCCCACAAGGTGCCCACAGTCGGCCTCGACACGACATACGACCCGGGAGCAGCTGGGGGCACCACGACCCTCGTGCTCGACCCGTCCCTGCGCACCCTGCAGGAGTACGTCAGCCTTGGCGGCAGCGCGATCAACTGCTCAGGAGGCATCACCCCGTGGCGCACCTGGCTGACCTGCGAGGAGACCGAGGCTAGAGCCGGCGATCTTGGCTACACGAAGGACCACGGGTGGATCTTCGAGGTCGACCCCTATGACAACAGCCGTAACGCCGACCCGTTCCCTCTGAAGGACATGGGCCGCTTCATGCACGAGGCGGTCGCCGTCGACCCAGACACCGGCATCCTCTACGAGACCGAGGACGCATTCAGCGGGGCACCGCTCGGCAGCTACTACCGGTTCCTGCCCAACGAGCCCCTCGGCGGCCACGGCAGCCTCCGGGCGGGCGGGACATTGCAGGCGTTGCACGTGCCCGACCTCGAGGACCTGTCCACGGTGCAGGAGGTCGGGACGTCCTTCAGCGGGATCGAGTGGTTCGATGTCCCCGACCCCGAGGCCACCACCACCCCCACCCGGGCGCAGGAGTACCCGAAACCGATTACTCACGGGCAGAAGCTCGAGGGTGCCTGGTGGGGCGACTCAAACCATTCGGCCTACTTCGTGTCGTCCTTCGCACGACCTCAGGACGGCTCGGCGGGTTCGCACGAGGGGCAGGTCTGGCGCTACGACCCGCGAGCCAACGAGCTGACGCTCGAGCTGATCTTCAACGGTGCCGACGGCACCGACGACACGTACGAGGCGCCCGACAACATGTGCGTGTCACCGTACGGCGGCCTGATGATCTGTGAGGACTCCACTGGCGAGAACTACATGATCGGCACCACGGCTGACGGTGAGCCGTTCATCTTCGCCCGCAACCGGCAGGCGACCGCACCGGGCGAGACCGGTGAGCTCGCGGGTGTGTCGTTCTCCCCAGACGGCCGCGTCATGTACTTCAACGTCTACGACCCTGGTACGACGTTTGCCGTGACCGGCCCCTGGCGCAGGCAGAGCTAGCGGCGCGCACGTCGGGCCACCCTGGCCGAACACTGGCCTGTCGGCGGGCCTGGCTAGGTTGGCCGGATGACAGACACGACAGCCGTGGTGAGGCGGTTCATCGACACCCTCGAGCGGCGCGACTGGGATGCCTGGACGGCGCTGCTCCACCCTGACGTCGTCTACGAGATCCCGCAGTCGCGCGAGCGGATCGTCGGTCGTGCGCGCTACCTGCGCTTCAACCAGGAGTTCCCGGGCGACTGGCACTTGTCGCCCAAGGTCGTGCTCGCTGACGCTACCGACGGTGTGGTGTGGTTTGACTGGACGGTTGGTGACGAGGCCGCCGATGCGATGGCGTTCTTCTCGTTCGACGACGCGGGGCTGATCACCGCGATCACCGACTTCTGGCCCGAGCCCTACGAGCCACCCACCGGCCGCGAGCACCTGGCCGAGCGCTGGTGAAGTGCCGCGCCGGTTTCGCGCCCGCCACCACACTGATGGTCGGCCCCGCACCCCACGTCAGCCCGGATGTCGGGCGACCTCGTCCTCGATGAAGCGGGGTCGCGACACCGCCCAGCCGGCCGCGGCTTGGCCGGCGACGAGCACGGTGAGCAGAGTGAGGGGGACCGTCCAGCCGCCGGTGGCGTCATACAGCGCGCCCATCATGAAGGGACCGACCGCGGCGACGAGGTAGCCGACCGACTGGGTGAACCCCGACAGCGCCGCGGTCCCGTCAGGCGTCCGAGCACGCAGCCCGATCAGCGTGAGTGCCACCGGGAACATGCCGGTGCCGATGCCGATGAGCACGGTCCAGGCCAGCGCCCCTTCGGTCGGCCAGAAGATCAGCCCGAGGTAACCGACCACGTAGCACCCGCACAGGACGCCGATGAGGGGCGCCTGATTCGTGCGACGCACCACGAGGGCTGGGAGGACGAAGGAGGTCGGGATCGCCATTGCGGTCGTCAGCCCGAGCAGCAGCCCGGCGGTCTGCGCGGAGAATCCCGCGTCGCGGAAGATCTGCGGCAGCCAACCGAAGATGCTGTACGCCTGCAGTGATTGTGCGGCGAAGAACAGCGCCATCGCCCAGGCCAGCCGTGTCCGAGAGAGCTCTCGAGCAGACAGCCTTGACGGCAGCGACTCCTCGGGCTCGGGTCGTACGTCGTGTCGGACCAGCCAGAACCACGGGACTGCGGCGATCGCTGCCGTGACTGCCCAGGCAGCGAGCCCGACTCGCCAGGAGCCCCCGGCCTCGGCGATCGGCACCGTCAGGACCGACGCGCAGGTCAGCCCGATCGCCAAGGCCGTGGTGTAGATCGACGTGAACAATCCGATTCGCGCGGGGAAATGTCGCTTCACCAGCGACGGCAGCAGCACGTTGGCAGTCGCCATCCCGGCCAACGCAAGGATGGTGGCGGCGATGAAGATGCTCGTCGTGGCTGCCTCGGCCCGGACGAACAAGCCGCCGGCGGCCAACCCGAGTGACACCAACATGACCCGGTGCATGCCCATGCGACGTGCCGCCCAGGGTGCAACGGAGGCGAAGCCGGCGAAGCAGAGGACAGGCAGGGTTGTCACCACCCCGGCCGTCGTCGGGCTCATCGACAGGCCAGCGCGCATCTCTGACAGCACCGGACCCACGCTCAGCGCGGCGGGCCGCAGGTTGAACGACAGCGCCACCAGCCCCACCAGGATGAACAGCTGCTGGCGACGGTGTGAGGACACAGTCGACCATTGTCGCGCCCCTCGCTGCGGCCGGACCGAGGGGCTGGGTGCCCCGCTAGATCAGCGGCTCATCGGCGCTTTCTGGGCCTGGTAGAACGCGGTTGCGTCCGAGCGGTACATGAACACCAACGCGGCCACTCCGACGCCGAAGCTGACGGCTCCGAGCACGAGCGACGCCGCGGTTTCAGTGCCTGCAGTCAGCGAGAAGAGGAAGCCCACGACGTTGATCACGCCGAAGATGGTGGCAAGAATGCGGGCCCAGCTCTTGCCCTTGCCGTTCGCAGACGCCATCCAGAGCCAGAGCGCGACTCCAATGAGTCCCACCACGATGATGAACGCAACGGCCACCCCGAACGCGGCGTCCAGGTCGGACTGGGTGAAGCTTCCATCAGCCCTGAGATCCGCGCGGATCTCGTCCTTGAGGGAGTCGAGCGTGAGCAGCCCCACGATGATGCTGAGGGCGCTTACTGCGGCCCCGATCCGCATCAGGAGCACGGCTGTCGTGATCGACGGCGGCGGCTCCAGGCTCGTACGGTATCCCTCCTGATCGGCGCGGCCACTCTCCTCGGGATACGACGGGAAGTCTTGGTTGCTCATGCGGAACCCCTGGAGGTGTCGACGGATCCGGGCGGAGTTGCCGCCGGAGGGTGCGAGGACAGGCTAGACGACGCACGGCGCGCGGTGGCGGTCCCGGCGCGGAGTGTTCGAACTCGTTGACGAACCAAATTGTGAGAGGTTACTCTCGAAACATGTCTCTCACGAATCCCATGGGCGATTTCGAGGTCACCGATCCCCGCGCGATGCGGGCGCTCGCTCATCCGGTCCGATTGGCGATCCTGAACCGGCTACAGCGTCATGGGCCTGCTACGGCGACCCAGCTGGCACCCCACGTCAAGGCCTCACCGTCGGTGGCGAGCTGGCACCTGCGCCACCTCGCCGAGTTCGGCCTCGTCAGCGACTGGAATGGGGGGCCGGACCGTCGCCAGCGCTGGTGGCAAGCCGTGGCCAAGGGCTTTCGGTTCGAGATGCCCGACGACGACGAGGGGCAGGCAGCGGCCAGCATGCTTCGCGGGCAACTAATGGCGGCGGGGGAGGACCTCGTCCAGACCTGGCTGGGCGAGGTCGCCCCGCGCCTGGAGGGGCAGTGGCAGAAGGTCGGGGGCTCGGCCAACACCCGTGTCGTGGTCACAGCCGAGGAGGCGGGCGACATACATGCACGGATCGAGGAGATCCTCGCGCCGTACGTCGTGCGACGCGATCACGAAGCCGACCCCGCGGGCAGCAGGGGTGTCCGCATCCTCCGCTACTTCCTTCCGGAAGCCGACGACGCCGATGTCGCCGGTGGGCCAGCGGGGGCTCGCGAGCCTGACGAGGCGAGCGCTGATGAGTGACGCACCCGAGCTCGAAGCGAGCACGAGAGCAAGCGTGTGGGGGAACCTGACCTTCCGCAGGTTCTGGGTCGGCGAGTCCGTCTCGCAGGTCGGAGACCGGGTCAGCGAGCTCGCGATCCCATTAATCGCCGTCGTCATGCTCCACGCGACGCCGCGTGAGGTCGGGCTGCTGACCGCGGCGGTCTGGACACCGAACTTGCTCTCGCTCCTCGTCGGGAGCTGGGTTGAGAATCAGCCGAGCAAGCAGCGGTTGATGGTGATAGCCGACCTCGCGCGCTTCATCGTGCTGCTGAGCATCCCCATTGCGTGGGCGCTCGACGCGCTCACGTTGCCGCAGTTGTTCGCCGTGGCGTTGCTGAGCGGGTTCGGTCAGGTGCTCTTCGGTACGTCCTACCCGCCGTTCTACGTGGCCATCGTCCCCAAGCGCGACTACGTAGAGGCCAACAGCCTCATCAGCATCAGCCGATCGACGTCCTTCATCGCCGGCCCGGCCCTGGGCGGTGGGCTGGTCCAGCTGCTCACGGCCCCGATCGCCGTGCTCGTCGATGCAGTGTCCTTCCTCTACTCCGCGTGGGTGATCGGCCGCCTCGATGTGACCGAGCGGCCGGTCGACCGCTCGAGCGGGGAGAGCTGGCGGCAGCGAGTGTGGTCGGGACTGAAGTTCGTGGTCACCCACTCCTACCTCCGGGCCAGCCTTGCGTGCGCGACCACGGTCAACTTCTTCACCTTCATGGCGGCTGCTCTGCTGATTCTCTTCGCGAGCCGGACCCTGGGGCTCTCGGCCGGTGTCATCGGACTCGCGTTCGGGATCGGGGCGGTTGGCGGTCTGCTTGGCGCGTTCGCTGCCCCGCGGCTGTCGCGGCGGTTCGGGATCGGCCGGATGGTCGTCGTCGGCGCCATTCTCTTCCCCGCCCCGATCGCGGTTATCGCGATCGCGAGCGGTCCGACCTGGGTCGAGGCGGTAACGCTCGGTGCGGCTGAGTTTGTGTCTGGTTTCGGCGTGATGTTGTTCGACATCAACCTGAACTCGGTGCAGACGTCGGTCATCCCGGACGCCTTGCGCAGTCGGGTCTCGGGCGCGTTCACGATGATCAACTACGGCGTCCGGCCACTGGGTGCGGTCCTCGGCGGTGTGCTCGGTGCCTGGCTCGGCCTGCGGGAGACGCTGCTGCTGGCGTCCGTCGGGGGCGCGCTCTGCTTCCTGTGGCTGCTGCCCTCGCCGATCCCGAAGATCTTCTCGCTCGATGACGTCGAGTCGCCGGACGATGTGGCTCCAGCTGCCACCCTCCCGGATTAGGGGTGGCACAACTCCCGCGGTTATCGTGCGGCTGTGCCCGAACAGCCTCCGCAGCAGCCGCCACCCGTGCAGAAGCTGCGGATGCGCTACGCGAAACGAGGTCGGCTGCGGTTTACCAGCCACCGCGACTTCGGGCGTGCGTTCGAGCGGGCTGTACGTCGGGCGGGCTTGCCGGTCGCGTACTCGTCGGGGTTCAACCCGCATCCACGGATCTCCTACGCCAACGCCTCACCCACCGGGGCCGCCAGCGAGGCGGAGTACGTCGAGATCGGGGTCACGGAAGCGTGTGACCCCGACGACGTACGAGTCCGGCTCGACGCGGCCCTCCCGGACGGTCTCGACATCCTCGACGTGGTTGTCGCGACCCAGGGCGCGCTGGCAGACCGGCTTGAGGCCGGACAGTGGACGATCGCGCTGCCCGGCGTCGACCCAGTCGCGGCGCAGGATGCGGTCGCCCATTTCCTGGGCACGACCGAGATCGAGGTCGAACGAATGACCAAGCGGGGGGTGCGGACGTTCGACTGCCGGGCGGCGGTGGTCGCGCTCACGTCGCGCAGTGACGAGAGCAGCGACCAGATGTGTGCGATACTCGAGGTGGTTGTACGGCATGGAACTCCCGCCGTCCGACCCGACGACATCCTCGCCGGTCTCCGAGCCGTTGCAGGCCTCGAAGCGCCCGTTCCGCCGTTGCAGACGCGACTTGCGCAAGGACCTCTCGACGAAAGAACCGCGAGTGTCGGTGACCCGTTCGGTCCAGATCGCGACGCTCAGGCACTTGCTGGCGACCGCTGACCTGCCGCTCAGGCCCTCGACATGTGTCGCCGCGCTGCAGTCAACAGCCGTACGTACGGATGCCAGCCGCAGCACCACCGCAAGCTTGAGTGATGGCTTGGCCCCACGGCCGAGACAACACGACCTAACCGCCTCCGCGCGGCGCTGAGCGCCCGGAGGCACATGAGGAGCGCACATGCTCGACGACGACAACACGTCGACCGTCACACCGTCCGAATCCACCCACGACACCACCCCTGTACGCCGGACACGCCGGCGAGCAGCAAGCCGCCCGGCTGGCCCCCCGGCGGCCGCTGAGGAGTCGTCGCCCGCCGCCGCCTCGGCAAGCCCCAGCTCCGAGGCACCGGCTGACCCGCCGCCGGCGGCCAAGACGGCCAAACGTGGGGGGCGCAAGACCACCAAGAAGACCGCGGCCACCAGGCGGAGCGGCGAGACGCCGTCGGACGAGACAGCCGAGCCCGGTGACTCGCCACCAGCCACCACCAAGAAGACGGCCAAGAAGACGGCTGCGAAGAGGCCAGCCAAGAAGCCAGCCAAGAAGACTTCGGTAGCTGACGCCGTTGAGGTCAACCCCGACGATGCCGTGCCCGCCATCACCGAGCCGGTTGCATCGGTCGACAAGGTCGAGGAGCAGCCAACTGACACCGCAGCCGCGGTGTCCCCGGTTTCCGTGCTTTTCCAGCCGCCGGACGTCAAGCCTATTCCGAGGAGGCGGTCCAAGAAGGCTGCCGCCGAGCCCGACCAGGCTGAGACCAGCCCGGAGGAGTCCGACAGCGGCTCCGAAGGTGGCAAGCAGGGTGACCAAGGAGCCGGAGACGAGCAGGCGGGGACCAGCCGCCGTCGCCGTTCGCGAGGTGGCCGCAACCGACGCAAGCCGTCCGACGACGACGCCAGCGCAGACGACGTACCGGCGGCCGAGTCCAAGGCTGCCGACGACCAGGACGACAAGAGCACCAAAGCCGACAAGGACGACAAGGGGGGCGACTCCGAGGAGGGCTCCTCACGTCGTCGCCGTCGCCGTCGCCGGAGCGGCGAGGACGCCGCCGACGCGGGCGACGACCCCAACACCGTTACCCGAGTCCGGCAGCCCCGGGCGAAGAAGGACGCGGTCACGAGCGTGGAGGGATCCACGCGCATTGAGGCCAAGAAGCAACGTCGGCGGGAGGGCCGCGAGGCCGGCCGGCGTCGGCCGCCGATTCTGAGCGAGTCGGAGTTCCTGGCCCGCCGCGAGTCCGTCGACAGGGTCATGACGATCCGCCAGCGCGGTGAGACCACCCAGATCGCCGTACTCGAGGACGACGTCCTGGTGGAGCACTACGTCGCAATCGAGTCGCAAAGCTCGATCATCGGCAACGTCTACCTCGGCCGGGTGCAGAACGTCCTGCCCAGCATGGAGGCGGCGTTCATCGATATCGGCAAGGGCCGCAACGCCGTCCTGTATGCCGGCGAAGTCAACTGGGACCTCCGCAGCGACAACAACCAGCCGCGACGCATCGAGAACGCCCTCAAGCCTGGCCAGGCCATCCTCGTCCAGGTCAGCAAAGACCCGATCGGTCACAAGGGCGCCCGGCTCACCAGCCAGATCAGCCTGCCGGGCCGCTACCTCGTCTACGTGCCGGGCGGCGGCACCAGCGGCATCAGTCGCAAGCTGCCGGACACGGAGCGCAACCGGCTCAAGAACCTGCTCAAGGACGTCCTTCCCTCTGACGCCGGCGTCATCATCCGCACGGCCGCCGAGGGTGCGAGCGAGGACGAGCTCACCCGCGATGTCACGCGCCTGACCGCCCGCTGGGAGGACATCGAGAAGAAGTCGAAGAAGGGCCAGGCACCGCAGGTGCTGTACGCCGAGCCCGACACGACGCTGAAGGTTGTCCGTGACTTGTTCACCGAGGACTTCGGCAAGCTCGTCATCGACGGCGACGACGCGTGGGACATGGTCGAGGCGTACGTCCAGCACGTCGCACCGGACCTGATCGAACGCCTCGAGCGCTACGAGGGAGATAAGGACGTCTTTGAGGCGTTCCGGATCGACGAGCAGATCGCGAAGGCGATGGAGCGCAAGGTGTGGCTGCCTTCGGGCGGCTCGGTCGTCATCGACCGCACCGAGGCGATGACCGTCGTCGACGTCAACACGGGCAAGTTCACCGGCTCCGGGGGCAACCTCGAGGAGACGGTCACGAAGAACAACCTCGAAGCGGCGGAGGAGATCGTCCGTCAGCTACGGCTGCGCGACATCGGCGGGATCATCGTCGTCGACTTCATCGACATGGTTCTCGAGAACAACCGTGACCTCGTGCTCAGGCGCCTGGTCGAGTGTCTCGGCCGCGACCGCACGCGGCACCAGGTTGCCGAGGTCACCTCGCTCGGGCTCGTGCAGATGACGCGCAAGCGCATCAGCACTGGCCTGCTCGAGGCGTTCAGCGAGACCTGCGACCACTGTCAGGGTCGAGGCGTGATTATCCACACCATGCCGATCGAGCCGAAGGTCTCCGACCATGGGCGCGGCGGCAGCGGCGGCAGCAAGTCCGACTCTGGCTCCCAGTCCGGGCCGAAGCGGTCGGGACGACGTCGCGGCAGCAAACGGTCCGCCGGATCGGGTGGCGATGACGCTGGCACAACTGCCGACGCCAGCGGTTCTGACAACGGCAAGGACTCGTCGAGCCCGAGTCGCGAGAAGGAGTCGGTCGGCGCGTAAGAGCGCCGCCCGGGCCGTTTTGACCCGAGTGCGGTCGCATCCGTAGACTGGTTGATCGGTGTGCCCCTCGTTCAGGTGTGCGCGCACCCAGAGTTTCGTTCCTACCGAAGAGAGTGAGTCCGCGGTGTACGCGATCGTGCGCAGTGGCGGCCAGCAGCAGAAGGTCGCGGTCGGCGACGTCATACAGATTGACAAAGTGACGACCGCGCCGGGTGAAAGCCTGTCCCTGCCCGCCGTGCTTGTCGTCGACGGCGCCAGCGTGACGTCAGACGCCGACTCGCTGTCGAAAGTCGATGTCCAGGCCGAGGTCATGGGGCCTACCAAGGGCCCGAAGATCCACATCCTGAAGTACAAGAACAAGACCGGCTACCGCAAGCGCCAAGGTCACCGACAGCACTACACGCAGGTCAAGGTGACCGCGATCAACACCGCATCGAAGAGCTGAGGAACTAGTCATGGCACACAAGAAGGGTGCGGCCTCCACCAGGAACGGCCGCGACAGCAACTCTCAGCGGCTCGGCGTGAAGCGCTTCGGCGGGCAGATCGTTAACGCCGGCGAGATCATCGTGCGGCAGCGCGGCACACACTTCCACCCCGGCACGGGTGTCGGGCGCGGTGGCGACGACACGCTGTTCGCCCTTGTCGAAGGCAACGTCGAGTTCGGCACCCGGCGTGGACGTCGCGTCATCAACATCGTTCCTGCCGCCGAGTGACGCGAGGCCTCGCGACCTAACACGACCTACTACGACGCACGAGGGGCGTACCGCGAAACACGCGGGCGTCCCTCGTCGCATTTCTACCCACGCGGCGCAAAGATCCGACTGCCACGTGGCCATAGCAAGGCCAGAGTCGGATCCTTCGGGCAGGGATGGAGGCAGCATGGCAGTCCCGACATTCGTCGACCGCGTCGTGCTGCATGTCTCTGGTGGACGCGGTGGACATGGTGTCGCCTCGGTGCACCGCGAGAAGTTCAAGCCACTCGGTGGCCCGGACGGTGGCAACGGCGGACACGGCGGTGACGTGATCCTGCGCGTCGCTGCTGACGTCACCACGCTCGTCGACTACCACCAGGAGTCCACCCGGATCGCGGGCAACGGCCGTCAAGGCCAAGGCGACCATCGCGCTGGCGCCAACGGCGCGACACTCGTGCTGCCCGTCCCCGATGGCACGATCGTGTCCACACCACAGGGGAAGGTCCTCGCCGACCTCGTCGGCGTCGGCACGGAGCTGGTCGTGGCCGCGGGCGGGCGAGGCGGCCTCGGCAATGCCGCGCTGGCGAGCAAAGCCCGCAAGGCACCCGGCTTCGCACTGCTCGGCGAGGTCGGAGCTGAGCGAACTGTCATCCTCGAGCTCAAGGTGGTCGCCGACGTCGGGTTGGTGGGCTATCCCAGTGCCGGTAAGTCGAGCCTGGTCGCCGCTGTGTCACGCGCGCGACCCAAGATCGCCGACTACCCGTTCACCACCCTCGTCCCGAACCTTGGCGTGGTGACGGCGGGCGACACGACGTATACGGTCGCCGACGTGCCTGGCTTGATCGAGGGCGCCAGCCAGGGCAAGGGGCTCGGTCATGACTTCCTCCGGCACATCGAACGATGTGCTGCGCTGCTCCACGTGATTGACTGCGCGACCGTCGAGCCGGACCGTGACCCGGTCAAGGACTTCGACGTCATGGAGGGCGAACTGCGCGCGTACGGCGGTCTGGACGACAGACCACGACTCGTGGCCCTGAACAAGATTGATGTGCCCGACGCGCGCGACCTCGCCGACATGGTGCGACCAGAGCTGGAGGCGCGTGGGCTGCGCGTGTTCGAGATCTCGGCAGCAAGCCGCGAAGGACTGCGCGAGCTGACGTTCGCCATGGCTGAGCTGGTGGCGGAGTCGCGCGTCGTGCCGGATGACGTCACACCGACCCGCCTGGTGTTGAGGCCGCAGGGTGCAGGTGATGCGGAGTTCACGATCCGCGAGGTCGATGGTCGTTGGCAGGTGCGGGGCGAGAAGCCGCAGCGTTGGATCAAGCAGACCGACTTCGGCAACGACGAAGCGGTCGGCTACCTGGCCGACCGGCTCAACCGGCTGGGGATCGAGGAAGAGCTGATCAAGCTGGGCGCCAAGGTGGGTGACGACGTGGTTATCGGTGATGACGACAACGCGGTGGTCTTCGAGTTCGACCCTGGCGTCGAGGCCGGCGCCGAGACGTTGTTCGGGCGGCGTGGTCAGGACCCGCGGCTCGAGGGCCGATGACCCGCCACACCCCTTCCGTCCCCGCAAGTGGTCGCCCTGGCGACCACTTCTACGGACGTTGGTGGGGGTGGCGTAGGTGAGCCAGGCGGGAGGCTCCGTGATGGCGACGGCGCATCGTCTGGTCGTCAAGGTCGGCTCCTCGTCGCTGACCTCGGCCGGTGGCGGACTCGATGACGCCCGGCTGGGCGCTCTGGTGGACGCGCTTGCTGGCGCTCGTCGCGCCGGTCGGGAGATCGTCCTCGTCTCCTCTGGTGCCATCGCGGCGGGCCTGGCCCCGCTCGGCTTTGCGAAGCGGCCCCGTGACCTCGCTCGGCAGCAGGCAGCCGCCAGTGTCGGGCAAGGCTTGCTCATACACCGTTACACCGACGCGTTTGCGTCATACGGAATCCGGGTTGGTCAGGTGCTGCTCTCAGCCGATGACGTGACCAGGCGGGGCCACTACCGCAACGCGTACCGGACGTTCGCGAAGCTGCTCGAGCTCGGTGCGCTGCCCATCGTCAACGAAAACGACACGGTCGCGACAACCGAGATCCGCTTCGGAGACAACGACCGGCTTGCGGCACTCGTCGCCCACCTGGTGCACGCCGATGCCCTCGTGCTGTTGTCAGACGTGGACGGGATCTACGACCGCCCGCCGTTGCACCCCGACGCCCGGCGGATCGCGGTCGTGCGCTCCGCCGCAGACCTCGCCGGCATCGAGACCGCGCTGCCGTCGGCGCTTGGCACCGGCGGCGTCGCCACCAAGCTCGACGCCGCGGGCATCGCCACCAGTGCGGGTATCCCGGCCATCGTGGCGCGTGCTGATCAGGTGGGTGACGTGCTGGCTGGCCGAGACGTCGGCACGAGGTTCGAGCCGACCGGGAAACGGCGAGCCACCCGGTTGCTCTGGCTGGCGCATGCCACCGAGCCAAAGGGGCGTCTGGTCCTTGATGCGGGTGCGGTGGCGGCCGTCGTCGGCCGCGGTACCTCGTTGCTGCCTGCCGGGGTGACCGGCGTCTACGGGGAGTTTGCTGCCGGAGAGCCGGTCGACCTGGTGGGACCGGACGGCATCGTCATAGCCCGCGGCCTCGTCAATTACGACGCCGATGAGATTCCGGCGTTACTGGGTCGCTCGACAGGCGATCTGGCGGCTGAGCTGGGCGATGGATACGAACGCGAGCTCGTGCATCGTGACCATCTGGTGCTCGTCTAGAGGCCAGCAGATATCGACTCAACTTTGTGTGTTTCCCTTCTGGTCAGCGCACACATCGTCCAGACTGAGAGCGATGCACCTCATAACCAGAGAAGAGCCCCTTGAGTCGTCGGTGCGCCTTTGGCACGTCACCGTGACGGTTGCTGGCGACCGGCAACCGCTGACGACGACCCATGACGCGCTGCTCAGTCTGAACACCGAGCGACCCTTCATCCACTCGATTCGGTATGACGAGGACCGCGCCGAGCTGCAGTACTGGGAAGAAGGGCAGGAGATGGTCGACGCCGCCTCCCTGGCTCTCCGGCTGTGGAACGAGCATCGAGGGTCCGCCGGCCTGCCGCCGTGGAAGGTCGTGGGGCTCGAAGTGGTCGAGCAAGAGACGTTCCGGGCGCGTCATGTGGTGACGGCGCTGAGCGAAGCGGACGCGCGACCCCGCCGTTTCTGACCAGTCGACGAGCGGCCGGCTGGCGTCATATGTGACCAGTCGACGCGGCATACGTGACCAATCGGCGGGAGGGCGGCCGTAGGCTTGGGCCATGAGCAAGGCAGACGTCCAGGCAGCCGGAGAGCGAGCCCGCGCGGCCGCTATCGTGCTGGCCACCTCGCCGCGCTCGACGAAAGACGCAGCACTCCGAGCAATGGCCGCGAGCCTCGAGTCGCAGCAGGACACCATCCTCAAGGCCAATGTCCGCGACGTCGACGCGCAGACCGCATCCGGCACGTCCGACGCGATGATCGACCGCCTCCGCCTCAGCCCCGAGCGAGTAACCGCAATGGCCGACGGGCTGCGTGAACTCGCCGGCCTTGCCGACCCGGTGGGTGAGGTCGTGCGTGGGTCCACGCTGGCCAACGGGCTGGAGATGCGTCAGGTGAGGGTGCCGCTCGGCGTCGTCGCGATGATCTACGAAGGCCGCCCCAACGTCACCGCTGACGCGGCCGGTATCTGTCTCAAGAGCGGAAACGCCGCCCTCCTTCGCGGTTCCTCGTCAGCCGCAGAGTCGAACGCCGCCATCGTCGCCGCCCTCCGAGAAGCGGTGGAAGACGCTGACCTCCCGGCCGATGTCGTCCAGCTCGTCACCGGTGGCCGCGACGACGTCGGGCACCTGATGAACGCCCGTGGCCTCGTCGACGTGATCATCCCGCGTGGAGGAGCAGGGCTTATCGAGCGTGTGGTCTCTCAGTCCAGTGTTCCCGTGATCGAGACCGGCGTGGGCAACTGCCACGTGTACGTCGATGCTGACGCCGACCTCGACATGGCGGAGCGCATCGTCGTCAACGCCAAGACTCACCGGCCAAGTGTCTGCAATGCCGCAGAGTCCCTGCTTGTGCATACGGCGGTGGCTGACGAGTTCCTGCCGCGGATCGTCAAGGCGCTCACCGCGGAGGGTGTGACGGTCCACGGCGACGAGGGTGTGCAGCGGACGAGCCCCGACGTCATACCCGCAACAGAGGAGGACTTCGGCGCGGAGTACCTCTCGCTCGACTTGTCTGCAGCCGTCGTCGACTCGCTCGATGACGCCGTCGCCCACATCCGCCGCCACGGCACCGGACATACCGAGGCGATCGTCACGCGGTCACAGGACGCTGCCCGGCGGTTCGCTGCGGAGGTCGACGCCGCCGCGGTCGTGGTCAACGCGTCGACGCGGTTCACGGACGGGGCAGAGTTCGGTTTCGGCGCCGAGATCGGCATCTCCACCCAGAAGTTGCACGCGCGCGGTCCGATGGGTCTGCAGGAGATGACGTCGACGAAGTACGTCGTCACCGGCACCGGCCAGACCCGCTCCTGACTGATCAGTCTCCGGTGACGCCGTCGGCGAGCTCTCGAAGGATGTCGAGGTGGCCGTTGTGACGGGCGGTCTCTTCGATCAGGTGCATGATGATCCACCGCAGCGTGACGGGCTCGCCGGAGCGCATGGTCTCGACCGAGTGGTCATCGAGGTCGTGAGCCGCGACGATCGCATCATTGCGGGCGGCCTGGTCGGCATACTCGTCCAGAAGCTGCAGCACGGGCGTCTCGGCGCCGATCGAGAACTCCTTGTCGGGCTCGTCTTCGGTCCAGGGTCCGAGATCAGGACCGCCTGCGAATCGCGTCTCGATCCAGCTGTGCTCGACCCAGCGCAGGTGGCTGACGATCCCGCCGATCGTCATCAAGGGTGACGTCGGCAGGGGAGCAGCGCCGACGTGCTCGTCGGCCAGATCCTCGCACTTCATCCGAACCGTGTCGCGGGTGTAGGTGAGAAACGTCATCAACATGCTGCGTTCGTCCCACGCAGTCGGGATGTCAGATCTGGTCATTGCCGCTGAGTCTGCTGGGGCCGGGCGCAGGTGTCGACCTGTTATTGCCGCCGACCCGATACGCTGGGAGACATGGCCTTGGACTATCGCGCCGCGGAGCCCCTGCGTGACCTCCCCGCTGACCCGTGGGTATTCGGCGCATTGGCTTTGGGGCTGCTGCTTGTCTTGCTCCTGGCGCTGCTGATGTTCGGCAAGGGTCGGCATCACTCTTGATCGGCCGCTCTTGAGCGAGCTCACTCCTCGCCGGATCGGGGTGATGGGCGG
The DNA here is from genome assembly GCA_963815295.1 of uncultured Actinomycetota bacterium. Taxonomy (GTDB): domain Bacteria; phylum Actinomycetota; class Actinomycetes; order Propionibacteriales; family Nocardioidaceae; genus JACDHG01. Next base: position 2,064,851 of record CAWFFZ010000008.1, on the reverse strand, counting down.
CACGTTCGATCCGATCCACCATGGCCACCTGGTCGCTGCGTCGGAGGTGCAGGCCTGGTTTGACCTCGACGAGGTCATCTTCGTCCCGACCGGCGAGCCGTGGCAGAAGTCCGAACGTTTGGTGTCTCCCGCTGAGGATCGCTACCTGATGACGGTGATCGCGACTGCGTCGAACCCGCATTTCTCTGTGTCGCGGGTCGACATCGACCGTGGTGGACCGACGTACACGATCGACACCCTGCGCGACCTGACGGCCGTGCGGCCCGAGGCGGAGCTCTTCTTCATCACCGGTGCGGACGCGCTCCACCAGATCGTCACCTGGCATGACGCCGACAAGGTGTTCGAACTCGCCTACTTCGTGGGCTGTACGCGGCCGGGCACACCGATCGACGCCTCGACCCTCGACGGGCTGCCGACAAACCGTGTCTCGATCATCGAGGTGCCTGCGCTCGCCATCTCGTCGACGGAGTGCCGCGCTCGCGCCCAGAAGGGCGAGCCGGTGTGGTATCTCGTCCCCGACGGCGTCGTCCAGTACATCGCGAAACGCGGCCTCTACCAGCCCGCCTCAATATCCCCGACAGAAAGCACAGCATTGTGACAGCAACCGAGCGGGCTCTCGAGCTCGTGACCATCGCCACCCAGGCCGCATCCGACAAGTTGGCGGAGCACATCATCGCCTTCGACGTGTCGGACCAGCTGGTCATCACGGACGCGTTCGTGCTTTGCTCGGCACCGAACGACCGGCAGGTCAAGGCGATCGTCGACGAGATCGAAGAGAAGCTCCGTCTGTCCGACGCGAAACCGATCCGGCGCGAGGGCGAGCGCGACGGCCGCTGGGTCCTGATCGACTACGGCGACGTCGTCATCCACGTGCAGCTCGAAGAGGCGCGTCTCTACTACTCACTCGAGAGGATCTGGCGCGACTGCCCGGTGATCGCCCTTCCGGAATCCGTCAGCAGTGGGCAGGGGCGCGCACCCGGCGCCGACGGGAGCGAGTCGACCGCGTGATCCCGTTCGCAGGGCCCGATGCGCGGCCCCGGCGGCTGGTGCTCGTCCGGCATGGCCGCACGGAGTGGAACAAGCTCGAGAAAGCCCAAGGACACGCGAACATCTCGCTCGACGAGGTGGGACTTGCGCAGGCCCGTCGGGCGGCACCATTCCTGGCGACGTACGAGCCGGAATTCGTTTGGTCGAGCGACCTGGCGCGTGCCCGTGAGACGGCAGAAGAGATTGTGGCGCTGACCGCGCAGGGGCTCGTGCTCGACAAGCGGCTTCGGGAGTACGACGTCGGCGACCGGCAGGGGATGACGCGGACGGAGTTCCGTGCCGCGTTCCCCGACCTCGCCAGAGCGAGTTGACGAGGGAGTCGAGGAGGTTCACATCCCGGGGGCCGAGACGCTTGTCGACGTACGTGATCGGATGCTTGCGGTGCTGACCGAGGCTGCCGAACTGCTGCAGCCCGGCGAGACAGGCATCCTGGTCGGACATGGTGCCTCCTTGCGGACCGGCCTGCTCGCGTTCTTCGGGGTCCCTCTCGAGCTGCGCGAGATGCTTGCCGGTATGTCGAACTGCGCCTGGACCGTGCTCGAGCAACACCACACGTATGGCTGGCAGATCGTCGACTACAACGCGCAAACGTTGCCCGAGCCGGTCGACCTAGCTGACGACCCGCACGGCTGATCGCACGTCAGACGAGGGCGGACAGCCCACGCTTGGCCAGCTGGTCGGCGATGATGACGCGCTGGATCTCGCTGGCGCCCTCCCAGATCCGCTCGACCCGGAGCTCGCGGTTGAAGCGCTCAGCCACGTTCTCGCGCATGTAGCCGCGACCGCCGAAGATCTGCACGGACCGGTCCGCCACGCGGCCGGCCATCTCGGAGGCGTAGAGCTTGACCATGGCGCAGCGGGCGTGGGCAACCTTGAGGTCGATGCCCCCGTCGATTGACCTTGCGGTCTCGTAGACCATGGAGCGGGCGGCGTACAGCTCTGTCACGCTGTCGGCCAGCATGGCCTGCACGAGCTGCCGCTTAAGGAGCGGTTCGCCGCTGACGATGCGGTCACGGGCGAAGGCGGTCGCTTCCTCGATGAGGCGCTCGGCCGCTCCGAGACAGCGGGCGGCGACCATCATGCGCTCGAAGCGGAACCACTCGTAGGAGAAGGACATCCCGTCTCCCTCGCCACCCACGAGGTGGGAGGCCGGCACCCGAACGTCTTCGAAGGCGACGATCGGGTGCTCGTGCGCAAACGTGTGCGAGTAGGCCGGGGTTCGGACGACGCGCACTCCGGGACTCGGCAGGTCGACTACGAAGAGCGCATGCTCGCCAGCGTGGGGTCCCGTTGTCAGCACTGCCTGGAAGAACGCGTACGCGGCCTCGTTGAACGATGTGACGTGCCACTTCTCTCCGTTGAGCACGTATTCGTCGCCCTCGCGCCGGGCAGTGGCTTGCAGGCTCGCTACGTCCGATCCTGCATCCGCTTCGGTGATCGCGTAGCACTCGGACATCTCTGCGCGCACCGTCGGCAGCAGCCATCGCTCGAGCTGGTAGTCGTTGGCCACGTCGGCCCACCAGGCGGGCGGCGTGTCCATGACCCAGCCGAGCGCATTGGTCACCCGGCCCGCCTGCTCCTGCACGAGCACCTGCTGCAACGTGGTGCACCCGCGACCGCCAACTGTGGTGGGCATGTTGGTCGCATACAGGCCAAGCGCCACAGCCCTGGCTCGTTGCTTGTCGATCATCCCTTCGGACAGCTCGCCTTGCGACGTCTCGGCTTCCAGCTCGAAGGGGATGAGCTCGTCGGCGAACGCTCGCGCCGCGGCTTGAAGGGCGAGGTCGTCTTGCGACAGTCCGTACAACGCAGCCACAGTGGGCCCGCCTCTCGACCATTTCGGGGATTCTTGACTGACTGTTCAGTCTATGCCAGCGTTGGCTGCTGTGACCAGGGCAGCGTCTTTACCGCGCACTGCTGACGCGGTCGTGGTCGGGGGTGGAACGATCGGCGCCTGGTGTGCCTGGTTCCTGAAGCGTGCGGGACTCGAGCGGGTGGTCCTGGTCGAGTCGTCCACTCTCGGCATGGGTGCCAGCTCGCGCGCTGCCGGCATGGTCAGGGCACAAGGCGGCACCGAGACGGCTGTTCGGCTGGGGATGTTCAGCCGAGACTTCTACCGCAGCCAGCATGAGGAGCTCGGCGTCGACTCCGGCTTCGTCGAACAGGGTTACTTCATGCCCTGCTTCACGGACTCAGACGTCGCCGAGGCCCACGTCAGGATCGCCATGCAACGAGGGCTCGGACTTGACGTCCGCTGGGTCGACTCCGACGAGTTCGATGCGATGAACCCCACCATGTCACCGGACGCCACGCTGGGCGCTTCTTACGCACCCGGGGACGGCTACATCGACCCGCCAAGGAACGTGCTGGCATACACCGCAGCCCTGTTCGCCTGCGGCGTGGAGATCTCCGAGCACACCACCTTCACTGGGATGTCAACGCGCCGTGGCCGCGTGACGGATGTTCGTACGACGGCGGGCGACATCTCCACCGAGCGGGTCGTGCTCACGGGAGGACCCACCCTGGCCGGTGTCGGCCGCGTGGCGGGCGCGCGGATCCCAGTCGGTGCTGCCCGTCATCAGGTGGTGGTGACGGAGGACCATCCGGAGTTGGCACCAGAGCGTGTCCCCATGGTCTTCGACGTCGGGTCAGGCATCTACTGGCGGCCAGAGGAGGGCGGGATCCTGTGGGGGATGAGCAACCCCCAGGAGCCGGCGGGCGTGGCTCGAGAGTTCGATTGGTCGTACTACGACCAGGCCCGTCAGCGGATGGCGACGCTCGTGCCGCTCACCGCGCACCTCGGCCTTCGCAAGGCCTGGGCGGCGACCATCGACTTCACGCCGGACCACCTACCGATCCTCGGGCCACTGCTCACCGCCGAAGGCGCGGTCGACGGCACGACGGTCGCGACGGCTGGGGGTCACGGGATGATGTGGGGGCCGGGCGTCTCCCGCGCGGCCGCCGACTTGGCGCTCCAGCGTCATACCGACGTAGTCGACCCGTCTGAACTCGGTCTCGACCGATTCGACGAGCACGGCCGCAGCTCGCTGCAGGCCGACCCGATCGCGCTGCCATTCCCGGAAGTCGCCGAGCAGCCCGGTAGTTAGTGGGGGAGGAAGAGGGCGTCGACGGCGACCGTCCCCTCAGGGCCGCACACCACCGGGTTGACGTCGAGCGCTTCGAGCACGTCCCCGAGCTCCAGGGCCAGTTGGCTGATCGCCACGATCGCGTCCACCAGAGCCGGGCGATCGACCGGCGCTCGGCCACGCACGCCTGCCAGCAGGCGAGACACCGTCGGCAACCGGTCGAGGAGCTCCTCGGCCAGAGCGGGGGACAACGGTGGCAGGGCCACCTGCCGCTGCTGGAGCACGTCGACGAGGGTGCCGCCGGTGGCCACCACGACGAGCGGACCGAGCAGGGGATCGCGCACGAGGCCGAGTGACAACTCCACACCGGCAGGAAGCTGTCGCTGTACGACGACACGGTCACCCAACCTGTCCGCCAAGTCGGTGTAGGCGGCTCTCACGGCGGCTGCGTCAGCGAGGCCCGCCAGGACACCTTCCGAATCGGTCTTGTGCTGGATCGACCGCTCATCGGTCTTGAGCACCACGGGATACCCGAGCTGCTCGGCCGCACCCACCGCGGCCAGGGCGGAACCGACGAGGCAGGTCTGTGTGGCCTTGATGCCGTAGTCGCGGAGCACGGCCAACGACATCGTGGCGTCGAGATCTCCCGAGGCCAGCCATTGCCGCCATCGGGCTTGTCGGCTGATGTCCACGACACCGACAGGTCGGGGAGTCGTGACGGTGCCGTCATCCAGCAGGTGTCGCAATGCCCGCAAGCCGCTGTCGGTGCCCTCCAGCACCGGCACTCCGGCCGCTCGAAGCGCCCCTGCCTGCTGCTGGTCGATTCCTGCGGCGATGTTGCTCAACACTGCAACAGGCTTTTTCGTCCGATCGAGCACTGCCTCGATGGCGCGCGGGTAAGACTCGTCGCCGTCATACTCCTCAACCAGGTCGAGGGCGGCGACCACCACGGCTACCTGTTCGTCGTCGGCAAGCGCGCTCAGGCACTCGGTGAACAACGCCTCGGTCTCGGCGCCGCTTCCCCAGACGTCCAACGGATTCGTCGGTTCGAGCCCCGGGTCGAGCATCCCGGCAAGGCGTTGCTCTGTGTCTGCCGAGAGCGCCGCAAAGGGCACGCGGAGCGCCTCTGCCATGTCGGCGACGAGTACACGCTCGCCGCCTGAGTCGTGCGCCGTCGCCACGCCACCGGCGGTGCCGCGACGCACGCGCCGACCGATTGCGAACATCTCGAGCGTGTCCGCCATCTCGTCGAGGCTGCGCACGCGATGCACGCCGTATGCCGCGAAGAGCGCCTCCCACCCTGCGTCTTCGCCGGCGACTGCGCCCGAGTGCGCGGCCACCATCCGACGCCCTGTCGGTGATCCGCCCACGGCGAGCGCAACAACCGGGATGTCGAGCTCTGCAGCCCTGGCCAGGCCGGCACGCAAAGTGTCGGGCGCTCGCAACGTTTCCGCGAACAAGGCCACGACACGGGTTTCCTCAAGCTCCAGTGCGTAACCGAGGTAGTCGCCAGCGTTGGTGACGAGCTCCTGTCCTGAGGAGACAGCAAGGGCGAACTCGAGTCGGCGATGCGTGCGGAGCAGAGCCGAGAAGACTGAACCCGAATGGGTCACGAGAGCGATTGGCCCCGCATCTAGCGGGAAGCGCTCGATGTAGCCGATCGCACGGATTCCCCTTGCGGAGTTGACGTATCCCATCGACCCACCGCCGCACAATGCAATTCCCGCCTCTCGGGCGCACGCCGCCAAGTCCGCCCCGATGTCCTGCGCCGAGCCGAAGACGATCGCCCCGCCGTCGCCGCGAGCCGCGGCTTGTTGGAGCTGATCTAGGAGAGCGTGATCCGGAACTCCGAGCATCACCAGATCAACCGGATCGGGAAGGTCGAGCAGGGAAGGCACGCACGGCACGCCTTGCACGTGCTGGTACTTCGGGTGGACAAGGTCGACGCTGGCCGCGCCCGGGCTGCGGAGCACCTCGATGGCCATCCGTTCCCCGAACGAGCCGGGACGCTCGCTCGCTCCGACTACGGCGATGGACCGTGGCTCGAGCAGCCTGTGGAGGGTGCTCGGTGGGTCAGGCACCTCGATGACTCGCGTCGTGCTGGGTGGTCATCAACAGCCTCGCTGTTTCAGTGGGAAACCTGACTGACTGTTCAGTCTAGGTAGGTGATAGCGTCCTCCACAAGGGTTCGCAGGGAAACGAGGGATGCGATGGCTGCCAAGACAACGATCGCCGCCAGCGACATCGAGCCAGTCGATCATCGGCGCGACCAGATGCTGATCGCGGCGGCACAGATCATCGCGGAACGAGGCTTCTCAGAGACCCGGATTGCCGATGTCGCACGACGGGTCGGGGCGTCCCCCGCGTTGGTGATCTACTACTTCGGCACCAAGGATGATTTGCTGACCGAGGCGCTGCGATACTCCGAAGAGAAGTTCTATACCGCAGTCTCCGAGATGCTGAGCAACACCACCGCGCTGCGCGACCGCCTCGAGATGCTCGTGCGGCTGACGTGCGTTCCTGATGGTGATGCCGAGATCCCGGGAGCGTGGGGATTGTGGTTCGACCTGTGGGCGCAGGCATTTCGCCACCCGCAGGTTGCACGCGATCGTGTGGAACTCGAGAAGCGCTGGCGATCCACGATCGCGGATGTCGTCAAGGACGGCATGAAGGCGGAAGAGATCAGCAAGGTCGATGCCCAAGACTTTGCCGTCACCTGGGCCGTCCTACTGGATGGTCTGTCGATCCAGGTCGCGCTCAGAGACCAGGTCGTCGATCCCGAGCGGGCGTTCGACATCGCCATGACCTTCGCCGAACAGGCGCTCGCCCTGCGGCCCGCGCGCAGACCGGCGAAGAACGCCGTCCGACGCACCAGCAAGCGCAAGGCTGTACGCCGAGCGTGAACTGCTCATGACACATAAATGTCGAGGCGACCAGCCGCCTCGAGCAGCCGGTTAGACTTCCGCGCATGGCTCGCGGCGAACCGGACTCGCAACCGACCGGCGGCTCGATCTCAATCGTCGGCCTCCGCAAGGAGTTCGACGGCGTGACCGCGGTCGACGGCATCGACATCGAGATCAAGCCCGCTGAGTTCTTCACCCTGCTCGGCCCGTCCGGGTGCGGTAAGACCACAACCTTGCGGATGCTTGCGGGGTTCGAGCAGCCCACCGATGGTCAGATCTTCCTCGACGGCGTCGACGTCGCGCAGACCCCGGCGCACAAGCGTCCGGTCAACACCGTCTTCCAGAGCTATGCGCTATTCCCACACCTCGACGTCCGGCGAAACGTCGCGTACGGCCTGCGGTGGCGCAAGGACCTCGACAGGCCGGTTCGCGACGCACGAGTCGCCGCGGCCCTCGAGCTCGTTCGACTGACCGAGTTCGCGCAGCGCCGCCCGCACCAGTTGTCGGGCGGGCAACAGCAGCGCGTGGCCCTCGCCAGGGCGTTGGCCCTCGAGCCGGCCGTCCTGCTGCTCGACGAGCCGCTGGGAGCTTTGGATGCCAAGCTCCGCCATTCGCTCCGAGGTGAGCTCACCACGTTGCAGCGCGAGGTCGGCATCACCTTTGTGTTCGTGACCCACGACCAGGAGGAAGCGCTCGAGATGTCCGACCGCCTGGCCGTGATGGACGCCGGGCGGATCATGCAGGTCGGGACCCCCGAAGACGTCTATCGCGAACCCATGTCGGAGTTCGTCGCGGACTTCCTGGGCGTCACGAACCTGCTCGACGTCGACTGCTTGGCGGGCAGCGGATCGACACGCCAGGTCCGGTTCGGCGAGTTCACGCTCCAGGCGCAGGCTCCGGCCGACCACGCAGCCGGCCCCGGCCGCGCGGTCATCCGCCCCGAGTGCGTGGAGCTGGCCGAGGCTGGGCTCAACGGGGACAACCGGCTCCCCGGCATGGTCGACCGCACGGTCTTTCTGGGATCGACCACTCAGGTCATGGTCCGCCTCCCGCACGGCGCAGTGGTGCAGTCGCTGATCACGAACAGCACTGCTCGCCAGGACCTAACCGGTGGCCATCCCGTGACCGTCTGCCTGCCCGCCGAGTCCCTGCGGGTGCTGGTCGCGTCGAGTCGGCCTTCGCCGGAACCGGTCGGGTAGGCCACTCTCCGTCACCCGAACTCTGTGAGGTCGTCCACTGCGTCGCGTGAGCCGGAGCCACGCCTGCGTGCTCGGAGGACGACGTACGCCAGGATCAGGGCGAGCAATGACCCCACGAGGAGCAATGTGGCCAGCGCGTTGAGCGCCGGCGTAGGAGACGACCGAACCGCGTTGTACAGCTTGATCGGGACAGTGATGTTCGACGCGTCCCCGAACAGGAACTGGCTGACCACGAAGTCGTCGAGCGACGTCGCGAAGACGATCATGGCCGATGCGAAGACCGCCGGCGCCAACAGAGGTAACAAGATCGTGCGGATCGCCTGGAGCGAGCTCGCACCAAGATCTCGCGCGGCCTCTTCGTAGTCCCGCCCGATGCTCACCAACCGGGAGCGAACGATCACGAGTACGTACGACACTGAGAACGTCACGTGGCCCAGCAGCATGGCGGGGCGACCCAGCGGGACGAACTGGTAGAGGTTGACCATCACCAGGTACAGCGCCGACCCCAGCACGATCTCGGGAGTCACAAGCGGGATCAGCGCGATGCCGTTGGCGACCTTGCTGCTGCGCGACCGCCACCGGGTCAGTCCCAATGCCAGCATGACGCCCAACGGCGTCGCCACCAGCACCGTCGCCACGCCGAGGATCAGGCTGTTCTTGAGGGAGAGGAAAAGGCTCGGGTCATCCCAGACCGAGCCCTCAACACAGCAGTACCACTGGGTCGAAAATCCCTGCCAGGTGCTTCGCGACCGGCCGTCGTTGAACGAGAACTGGATCGCGATCAGGATCGGAAGGAGCGACCACAGGATGTACAGCCAGGTGATCGTGGCCAGGACATAGGGGCGACGCCACGGGTTGCGCCACGGTGGCACCCAGCGGCGCGCCCTCGGCTTCCGCGTCGTGTCCGTCGGACGCACCGCTGCGCCGGTCATCGCGAATCCCGTATCGCTCGCTGGGTCAGGACGAGGTAGTAGACCATGAAGAACATCAGGACCAGGGAGAGCAGCAACACCAGGGCGGCCCCGAGGTTCTTCAAGGGGCCCTCGAGGAGGAAGAGCTCGATCTGGTTGCCCACCATGTTCGTGTTCGGCGAACCTGACACGAGCGTGTTGGTGTAGTAGTCACCGGCCATCGGCAGAGCCGTGATGACGAGAGCGGTGAACAACCCAATCTTCGACAGCGGCAAGGTTACGTGGAAGAAAGTTCGCACCGAGCCGACGCCGAGGTCACGGGACGCCTCCAACAGGCGTGAGTCGATCCTGTCGAGCGACGCGAACAGCGGGATGATGAAGTACGGCAGGTACCCGTATGCCAGGGCAATCACGACGGTGAATGAGTTCCCTGACAGCCACGACACGGGCGCCAGCCCGAAGATTCCTAGGAACTGGTTCACGTACCCGTCGTCTTGCAGCAGGTTGACCCAGGCGAGCATCCGGGTGATGTAGTTGATCCACCATGGCGCGAGGATCAATACGATGATGAGGCCGCGGCGCTTCCCGGCCAGGCGCGCCGCGTAGTACGCGACGGGATACCCCACGACCACACAGATGACCAATGACCAGAACGAGTACGTCGCCGTTCGGACCCAGACGGGCCGGTAAACGCCAGAGATCGAGTCGTTGAGAACTGAGTTGAAGGTGGCGAACTGCCATTCCAGGGGGTTCCACGCGGCGATGGGCTCACCGAAGATGTTGTTCGACCCGCTGAACGCCACCGCCATGACCGCGTAGAACGGCACGACGAACAGCGCGATCAGCCAAAACGTGCCAGGGAGTGCGAGTGCCGGCCACAACCGCCGCGTCGCGGGGTCGTGCCGGAGGTCGTCGTCAGGCACCAGCCTTGAACTGAGACCAGGCGGTGCGCCAGAGCGTCTCAGTGCTCGGGCTCACTTCGTAGAATGTCAGACCGGCGTCGAAGTCCTCGGGCAGGACGACGGCGTTCATCAAGTTCTCAGGGATGTAGCCCTGGTCAATCAGGTACGGAGCGGACAGCTTGTTCAGCGGCGGCTGGTAGCCGTTCCAGCCGAAGTTCCACAGCGAGATCTTGTTGTCGAGCAGGTCGTTGATGAACATGTGTGCGAGCACCGGCTTCTCCGCACTCTTGGGGATCGCGATGACGTCGCTGCCGATGACCCGTTGCTTCGGGTCATCCGGCCGCCAGTACCCCAGCACCTCCGGGGTCTCGCCTTTCGGCAGGTAGTACTGCCCCGCGATCGGGTCACCCGACCAGGCCTGGTGAATGGTGGCCGTGCCCTCCGGGACCTCGGAGTAGGCGTTGACGTTGGCCTTGATCTTGACCAGGTCGATGAGTTCCTTGAGCGAGTCTCTCGCCTCGTTGACGTACTCCGGGTTGCTGGTGTTGATGTCGGTGGTGATGTCGTTGCGGAGCATCGACATTCCGAGGGCTTCCTGCATGTCGTCGAGCAGGTAGACCTTGCCGGAGTACTGCTCGTCCCACAGGAGGTCGTACCCGTTTGTTGGCACTTCGGAGACTCTGTCGGCGCGGTAGAGCACTCCGGTGCCGTAGACGGTGTACGGGACGGTGTATCGCGCACCACGGTCGTACCAGGGGTCCTGGTACTCCGGCCAGAGGTTCGTGATGTTGGGGACGTAGGAGTGGTTGAGCGGCTGGAGCAGTTCGGTGTAGACCATCTTGCTCATCACGCTCGGTCCAGGGAACACCATGTCGAACGACTCACCCGGAGCCCGGATCTTCGCCAACATCTCGTCGTAGTTGCTGTACGGCGTCACCTGGACCGAGACACCGTGGTCCTCACCGAACTTCTTCATGACACCGGGTGCCATGTACTGGTCGTAGTTCAGGATCTTGAAAGAGCCGCCGGACTCGGGTTCGAGCCCGTCCTCGATCGCCGGGTTGCTGGACTTCAAGGGCAACGTCACCGGGTCATCAGGTCGAGCCAACGGGTACGGCGCCTTCCCACTCTCGGACCCTGAGGACCCGTCACCGCACGCGGACAGCAGCGGCGCCGCGCCCAAGCCCACGGTCAGCCAGAAACCGCCTCGTAGGACGTCTCGCCGGGCAAGTTGCGGACGTGGCCCGGGGCGTCTGATTGCCGGATCGTTCGGGTCGAAATCCATGTCAACCTCTTCACGGTCGAACCATCGTCAACCTGATCTTTCCGAGACGGACGGTCTAACTGACTGTTCAGCCAGCGCTCCCATTGTTGCCCTCGGAGCCGTGAATGTCGACCCTTGAGCCGGATCACTCGTGCCCGTTCGTCGCGAGGGCGCCGGCCAAGGCTCCGACATTGGCGACGAAGCGATCGACATCTTCAGTAGTGTGCTGGACGGATATGAGCCACTGCTCGATCTTGCCCCACGGCGGGAGGAAGACTCCGCCGTTGTGCTGGACCAGCCAGTGCGCTTCGCCGTACCGTCCGTCGATCTGCAGGAAGTCGCGCAGGTTGCGCGTCGGCTCGGGGAGGAAGGTGACGCACCCTTTCGCTCCTGCCGTGGTGACGTGCCAGGGGAGTTGGTGCCGAGCGATCACGTCGTCGATCCCCGCCGTGATCCGCTCACGCAGCATCGTGATGTGCTCGTACGCCGCGTCGTGCATGATCTCCGTGAGCGTTGCTCGCGCCGCTGCCATCGCGAGCGGGTTGCCGTTGAACGTCCCGACCTGTTCGTATCGGCCGTCGGCGATCATCGACATTATCTCGTCGGTGCCACCGATGGCCGCGGTCGAGATGCCTCCCCCCATCGCCTTCGCCAGGCAGATCAAGTCGGGTAGGACGCCGGACAGTCCCGTGACACCGCTTCCGCCGACGGTGAGACCCGTCTTCACCTCGTCGAACGTCAGCAGGACGTCGTGGGCGTGCAACAGGTCGCGAAGTCCGGCCAGGTATCCAGGATCGGGGTGGATGATGCCAGCGTTCATCATGATGGGCTCGACGATCATCCCGGCGATCTGAGCTGGATGTGCTTCCAATACCCGCTGAACCGCCGGCAGATCGTTGAACGGCACAACCCGGACGAGGTCGCGAATCTGTTGCGGGATGCCGGAGTTGCCGGCAACGCTGAGTGGGGAGTCGATGGGCCCCACCTCGTCGGCTTCGGGGAGCACCGAGACCTGCACCGAGTCATGGTGCCCGTGGTAGCAGCCTTCCACTTTGATGATGAGGTCGCGATTGGTGAATGCCCGCATCAGGTGGACAGCGTCCATCGTGGCCTCGGTCCCGGAGTTGGCGAACCGCCATTGAGGGAGCCCGAAGCGGCGACGCAGCTCTGCAGCGACGATGATCGAGTCCTCGGTGGGCTGGGCGAAGTGGGTGCCTCGCCGCACACGTTCGCTGACCGCCGCCACGATCGCGGGGTGGGCGTGTCCGACCAGGTTGACGCCGTACCCACCGTGGAAGTCGCTGTACTCGCAGCCGTCGACGTCGAATATCCGCGACCCCTTGCCGTGGCTCATCCACACGGCCTGTGGCTCGGCGATCTGCCAGTTGGACGTCGCGCCACCTGGGAGGACGACGGACGCGCGGGCGGACATCTCTCCGCTCACGGGCTGGCGGGCGATGAAGATCTCGGTCTGTGCCGCGATCACCTCGTCGACCGCTGCGTCGATGGTCCTTTCTGTCGTAGGGACGGACACCACAGACTCCTCGCTGGATTGCGTCGGGCACCAGAGATGCCATTGAATGATTGTTCAGTCTAGTCATGGGAGCGCTATGCCGGAAGCCGGTTCGGGTACTATCCTGACTGCATGTTCAATCAGATCGGGACGGCTGCCCCACTCGACGCCGACGAGCTCGCTCTAGCGCTGAAGCCGTTCGGGTCCAGCCGGATGCTGCCCAAGGCTGCCTATCTCGACCCGGCTGTCCTGACCTGGGAGCAGCGGCACGTGTTCTCCGGGTGGGTCTGCGTGGGGCGCTCATCCGACGTACCTGTGCCAGGAAGTCTCAAGGCTTACAACATCGGTGCGTCGGGCGTGATGGTGGCACGCGGCGACGACGGCATCCTGCGCGCGTTCGAGAACGCCTGCCGCCATCGAGGCCACGAGTTGCTACCCTGCGGCGGATCAGCCCAGCCGAAGGCGATCATCTGTCCGTACCACGCGTGGAGCTACGAGTTCGACGGTTCCCTACGCGGGGCTCCGGGCTTCAAGAACCACACCGACTTCGACAAGACAGAGTTCAGCCTGTTCCAGATGCCAGTCGAGGAGTGGCATGGTTGGACCTTCGTCGACCCGTCGGGCTCGGCGGGCGCATTCTCAGCCCACGTCGGTGAGCTCGAGGACATCGTCGCCAGGTATGACGGCGCGACGCTCCGCACTGCCGAGACGCACACGTACGACGTCGCCGCCAACTGGAAGGTGATCGTCGAGAACTACCAGGAGTGCTACCACTGCTCGATGATCCACCCTGAGCTCTGCCGGGTCAGCCCGCCGACGAGTGGCGAGAACATCGACCGCCCGGGGGAGTGGGTCGGCGGCTGGATGGAGCTGCGATCCGGTGCCGAGACGATGTCACTAGACGGGCGCAGTAAGGGAGCGGTCATCACCCGGCTCGACGAGGAGGAGCAGCACACGGTGATGTACATCGCCGTGCTGCCGAACCTCTTGATCAGCCTCCACCCCGACTACGTGATGACCCACTTACTCACGCCGATCACTCCCGACCTGACGCGGATCGAGTGCTCGTGGGCGTTCCCACCGGAGGCGGTCGATGCCGAGGGCTTCGACCCCGCGTACGCCGTCGACTTCTGGGATCTCACCAACCGCCAGGACTGGGCGGCCTGTGAGTCGGTGCAGCGGGGGATCAAGGCGCCAAGCTTCGTGCCGGGGCCGCTTGCGCCCGAGGAGGACGGCGTCTACCAGTTCGTGTCGCTCATGGCGCGTGCCTACACCGGGGTCCCGGAGCAGGCTTAGCCGGCGCGGGGCACCCCGTGCCTCGATTTCGTGATGCCGACGCGAGTTGGCTAAACTTCACCCGCCCGCCGAGGTCTAGGCCGCGGTGGGAGCCCGTATGACGCGGGGCTGTGGCGCAGCTGGTAGCGCACCTCCATGGCATGGAGGGGGTCAGGGGTTCGAGTCCCCTCAGCTCCACCCGAGGATGCAGGTCAGAATCGCAGCGCCCACCGGCGATTGGTCCCGGCCCGCTCAGCCCACGCTGCGTGACAACCGCTCAACCGCGTCGGCCACCTGGGACCCGAACATGACGGGGTCGTTGTGGTCTGCCTTGGCGAACACCACACGTTCGGCCAGGGAAGGGGCCTGGTCCGCGACGCGGACACTGAGCTCTGAGGGGATCACCGAGTCACGCAGCCCGTAGATGACCGTGACCGGCACTTCGCTGTCCGCGAGGTGATCCACGACCGGGAACCGGTCGCGAATCAGCGTTCGCACAGGCAACCACGGGTAGTGGTGCGCACCGACGTCACCCAGGTCGGTGAACGGCGAGCGGAGGACTATCCCAGCCGGCGGGTGCCGCGTTTGAAGTGCCGCCACGACGCCTGTGCCTAGCGACTCGCCGAAGTAGATGGTGCGCTGTGCGGGATAGCCGAGCTCTTGGAGTGCCACCGCTGCGGCGTCGGCGTCGGCGGCGAGGCCGTCCTCGCTCGGGCTTCCCGGGTTGCCACCGTAGCCTCGGTAATCCATGAGAAGCACGGCAAGCCCGCGGCCGCTCAGCACCTCGGCAAGCCCGGCCCGGCCTTCCCGGTTGCCGGCGTTGCCGGGCGCGACCAGGACCGCCATCCCGGTGTCGGCCGTGGGGTCCGCCGGGACGAACCAGGCGCCTAGCTCGAGTCCGTCTGCTGTGTGCAGGGTGACGTCGCGGGCACCGGGGATGACGTCAGCGGCCGGGGGCACCGAGGTGGGGTCGGGGAAGTAGATCAGCTGACGTTGCAGCGCCCACAACATCGCAATCACCGTCCCCAGAAGCAGTACCAACACGAGGAGCCCACGGCTGAGCCTCCTGCGAAGCGGCTGGGCCATCCCACATGCTTGCCCTTGCCCTCGCACATTGCAACCCTGCCGCCGGACTTTAAATCGTTATTCACCGAGTTGTTAATTTGCTAGGGTTAACCGATGCTGCCCGAGTATTTCGCGATTATCGGTGCCATCATCGGCTCACTCGGTGGCTTCTATTACTTGTACGAAACCCTCGTCGGCAAAGCCCAGCCCAACCGCATCACGTGGCTGCTCTGGGGAATCTTCCCGATGGTCATCTTCGTGGCGCAACGCGCACAGGGCGTCGAGGGCTTGTCGTGGGCGTCGTTTGTCGCTGGCCTTACCCCGTTGCTGGTCGTCGCCGCCTCGTTCTTCAACCAGAAAGCCTATTGGAAGAGCGAGCCGCGCGACTACTACCTGATGGCGGCGGCGGTCATCGGCATCATCCTGTGGGCCATTACCGACAATCCGAACTTGGCGTTACTGTTCTCGCTGCTGGCCGATATGCTGGCCGGCATACCGACACTTATCAAGTCGTATCGCTACCCGCATTCCGAGAGTTGGATTGCCTATGCCATCAGCACATTCGGCTTCGGAATTAGCTTTTTGTCGGTTCAGACCTACAACTTTGAAAATACCGCTTTCGTGGCCTACCTGTTCATCATGAACGGTATCCTTGCGGTGCTGGCCTCACGGAGCCGTCAGAATAGACAGACAGCGAGCGATGTTTTGACGTGATGTCGCGGGCGTCGGGATGACCAGCCTGGACCGCTAGAGTCGCGATCGTGAACGTGATCTTCGTGGAGCCTGCCTTCCCACCGAACCAGCGGCGCTTCGTCGCCGCCCTGGCGGGGGTGGGCGCGAACGTCATCGGGGTGGGCGAGTCCGACGAGTCGGACCTCGGCGACGAGCTGCGGGGCCAGATGGGCGCCTACTACCGCGTCGACAACGTCACGGATGTCGGGCAGCTCAACGCAGCGGTCGAATGGGCACAGAGCCTCTTGTGGGTCGACCGGATCGAAGCCACGGTTGAGTCGCACCAGATGGCGGCGGCCAGGGTCAGAGAAGCGCGTGGCATACCGGGAACGTCGGTGCGCACCACCTGGCTGTGCCGCGACAAACCGTCGATGAAGGACGTGCTCCGCCAGGCGGGCGTCCCCACCGCCGCGTCCACCGCCGCCGACACCACCGACGAGGTCGTCGACTTCGCGAACCGGATCGGGTTCCCGGTGATCCTCAAGCCCCGCGCGGGAGCTGGGGCACAGGGCACGGTCAGGGTCGACTCGATGTCGGAGCTGCGAGCCGCATTGGAGTCCTACGGCGACACGGACTCGATCGCTGTAGAGGAGTTCGTGGAGGGCCACGAGGGTTTCTACGACACCATCGCGATCGACGGCCGGATCGCGCACGACTGGGCGACCCACTACTACCCCAACGTGTTGGAGTCGATGCGGCACCGCTGGATCTCACCGCAGTTCGTGACGACCAACCGACTCAGCGACTCGTCGTTCTACGCCGAGGTGAGGGAGCTCGGGTCGCGGGTGATCGAGGCACTCGGAATTCCCACGTCGGCGACGCACATGGAATGGTTTTACGGGCCGAAGGGACTGCGTTTCTCAGAGATCGGCTGCCGCCCGCCGGGTGTCGGTGCCTGGGATCTCTACTCTGCCGCCAACGAAGTCGACGTCTACCGTGAGTGGGCCAACGCGATAGTCCACGGCTCGACCGAGCGACCGATGTCGCGCAACTTCTCGGCCGGGATCGTCGCGCTGCGTCCCGAACGCGACGGACACATCAGCGGCTATTCCGGCCTCGACGAGATCAATGGGCGCCACGGGCAGTGGATCATCGACGTCCACATGCCGGATCCCGGCACACCCACGCAGCCGGTCGAGGCGGGCTACATGGCCAACGCCTGGGTCCGGATGCGCCATCCGGACTACGACACCGTGCGCGGGATGCTCGACGACGTTGGTCGGACCGTGCGCGTGCACGCCGGATGACCACCGTCCTGCTCGGTCCGCAGCGCTTTCGTACCACGGCCGGATCAGCCATGCGCTCCCTCGGTGTCGAGGGCCACGTCGCGATCGTGACGGCCGGCTGGCAGGACCGCGAGGGCGACGACTCCGAGGTCGCCGAGGTGATGCAGGGGCGGACCAGCAATCTCGAGCTCTACCGCCGGCTGTTCGACGTGCTCGCCGCCGACGACCACTTCGCGAATGCTGCGCTCGCCCACCGCGATGCGATGGGCGAGCTGGCCGGCATCTACTCCACGCGCCTCCAGCGGGCGCTCGACAGCGTGTACGCCGTCCAGCGCCGGGCAGCGCGCGACGACATCGCGGAGGCCGCGCTCGTGGACGGCGTGCAGGCGGTGCGCGCGGTCGACGCGTGGTACGTCGACATGGTCGACCGGCTCTACGACGAGCTGGAGTCCGCGGCTCCGATCGCTGACAGCGAGCCCGTCCAGAGCCACCGGGCAGAGGTCGCGCAAATCCTCGGCGACGCTGAAGGGTTGGCTATCGCGGGCGGACACGTCGGCATCCTGCTGCGTTGTCTCAAGCTGTTTGGTGTGGTCCCTCCGCCGGAGCTGCCGTTGGTCGCCTGGTCCGCAGGCGCGATGGCGCTGACCGAGCGGGTGGTGCTCTACAACGACCGCGGCCCCCAGGGCCTGCGAGGGGCGGAGATCTGGGACCGCGGCCTCGGGGCAGTGCGCGGTATCGTCGCCTTGCCTCACGCCCGGCGGCGGCTTTGGATGGACGACCCGATGGTGCTTGAAGTGTTGGTGCGCCGGTTCGCAGGTGCCCGTTGCCTGTTGCTGGACGACGGCGCACGGGTCGACCTCGGCTCCGGCGGCGAACTGCCATCAGGGGCGCGAGTGCTCGGCAACGATGGCACCGTCGCCACCGTGGGAGAGCTGCCGTGACCACAACCCGCAGGCAGGTGACGGGCAGCCGCCGCCGACTGGCAATCAACCGCCTGAGGGACAGACGGCCAATCGATGCCGCCATGGTCGACCGGTTCGTTCAGCGGTACGGCGCGCCGATCGTCGAGGGCGGGCGGACGACCTTCCTGTGGCGTGGAGAGGCCGACGAAGTGATGGTCCGGCATCGGGTTGTCGGGCTGCCCGATCCGCTTCACCTGCGTCGGATCCACGACACCGACTTGTGGTACATCACTACTGAGATGCCCGAGGGCTCGCGGGTCGAGTATCAGTTCGAGATCGTCCGCGGCGGCCATCGCGACGAGTACATCAACGACCCGCTCAACCCGAAGCTGGCGCATGGGCCGTTCGGTGCGAGCTCGGTGTGCGCTGCCAGCGGCTACGAGGTGCCGGACTGGTGCCTGCCTGATCCCGAGGCCCGACCGGGGGAGATCATCGAGCATTCGTACGGGAGCAAGGCGTTGCGGCGTCAGGTCCCTTTCTACCTCTACTTGCCGGCGCGGTTCCGTGAGGTGGTGCGCTACCCGCTTCTCGTCGTCCACGACGGCAAGGACTACCTCGACTACACCTCGGCCAAGACGGTGCTCGACAACCTGATCCACCGCAACGAGGTGGCGGAGATGGTGGTGGCCTTCGTGCCGCCCGGCAACCGCCTGGTCGAGTACGCCAACCACGCGCCACACGCCAGGTTCCTGGCGCGCGAGCTGGTGCCGCACCTCACCGACACCTTGCCGCTGGTCGACTCACCCGAAGGACGCACCTTGATGGGCTCTAGCTTCGGTGGGGTCGCCTCGCTGTCGACCGCCGTCAGATATCCAGGGTACTTCGGCTCGCTGTTGCTCGAGTCGCCCTCCTTGGTGTTCACCGACATCGGCGACGACCACGGTGGAGGCAAGGTCTTCGATCCGGTGGTCAAGTTCGTCAACGCTTTCCGGGCCCGGCCGAAGCGGGTGGTGGAGCGCATCTACCAGACGTGCGGGATGTACGAGCCGCTCATCACACCGAACCGGTCGATGGTGTCGACCTTCCGGGAGACTGGCATGGAGGTGCGGTACGTCGAGGCCCGTGACGGCCACAATTGGGAGAACTGGCGCGACCGACTGCGGGACGGGCTGACGTGGCTGCATCCCGGTGAAGAGAAATTCGTCTACGAGTGATCAGGAGCGAAGACGCCGATGAGCGACAAGAAAACCGATCGCTGGTACTCGGACCGAATGAAGCAGGAGATCAGCGTCGCGCGGTGGGGCCACTACGGCGTCCCCGTGCTGGCCTTCCCGACCGCCGGCGGTGACGCCGAGGAGATCGAGCGGCATCACCTCGTCGGGCATCTCGCACCGCTAGTGGACGCCGGCCGGATCAAGGTGTATTCGTGCGACAGCGTGGCCGGGGGGGCGATGGCGGCAGACGAGGGGTCGGTGGACTACCGGTGCTGGTTGTTCAACCAGTTCCAGCAGGCCGTCGCGCACGAGGTCGTGCCCGCCATCAACGCTGACTCGGCTGGTCCACAGGCCGTCATCGTCGCGGGGGCCTCGATTGGCGCCTTCAACGCGCTCGCACTGATCTGCCGCTTTCCGCAGCTGTTCCGCGCTGCGGTCTGCATGAGCGGCAGCTACGACCTCGAGCGGTTCATCGGCGGGTTCACGGACGACTTGTTCTTCTCCTCGCCGCTGCATTTCTTGCCTGGCATGGAAGGGCCCGAGCTTGACGTGCTCAGACACCGCTTCGTATTCCTGCCCTCGGGCTCGGGGCGGTGGGAGGACATCGGGGAGTCGTGGCGAGCCGCCAAGGTGCTGGGAGACAAGGGTGTCCCCAATCGGGTCGACGACTGGGGTCAGGCGTACGACCACGACTGGCCGACGTGGTGGGAGATGCTGCCGACGTACGTCGAGCAAGCGTTGTGAGGGTGGGGAAGCGTGATCCCGTGACGAGCGACATCGCCGGCGCCGTACGTGCGCTGATGCCGCGTGCTCGCGAGGATCTGGCGCGGCTGGTGGCAATGCGGTCGGTAGCCGATCCTTCGATCGAGCCTGCCGAGGAGTGCGAGCGAGCAGCCGGCGAGGTGGCCAGACTGCTCACCGAGGCGGGGGTTGGCGACGTCCGCCAGATAGTGACACCCGACGGCAGCGTAGCGGTGGTGGGCTTTTCGCCGCCAGCCGACGATGCGCCGACGGTCCTGCTCTACTCCCACTACGACGTCCAGCCGGCTGGCGACCTTGAGGAGTGGGCGTCCTCGCCCTGGGAGCTGACTGAACGTGACGGGCGCTGGTACGCCCGTGGGGCCGCGGACTGCAAGGGCAACCTGGTGATGCTGCTGACCGCGCTACGCGCGCTGCCACGGCCATGGCCGGTCGGAATCAGGGTTGTGTGCGAGGGGTCGGAGGAGATGTCAACCGGAGGCCTGGAGAAGCTGGTGCGCGCCGATCCGGAGCTGTTCGCTGCCGACGTCATGCTGGTCGCCGACGCCGGTAACGTCGAGCTCGGCACGCCCACCGTGACGACGAGCCTACGTGGCACGGGCAGTGTGGTGGTCACGGTCGAGACGCTCGCCGGGCCGGTCCATTCCGGAATGTACGGCGGCGCCGCACCCGACGCGCTGGCTGCACTGATCGCAATGCTGGCCACCTTGCGCGACGGCGACGGAATGACCACGATCCGCGGCCTCGAGGCGACTAGCACCTGGACCGGAGCCGGCTATCCGGCCGACCGGTTCCGAGCCGATGCCGGGGTGCTCGAAGGCGTGTCGACGCTGGGCTCCGGTTCGGTCGCCGACGCGCTGTGGGCGCGACCGGTAGCCAACGTGCTCGCGATCGATGCACCGGCTGTCGCCGGGGCGACGGCGGCGATCCAGCCGACGGCGCGGGCGCTGGTCAACCTGAGGGTCCCGCCTGGTGAGGATGCGGCTGCCGCCCAGGCGCTGCTGATCGAGCACCTGTACGCCGTGGCTCCTTGGGGCGCCAAGGTCACCGTCGAGCCGCGTAGTCTCGGCGAGCCGTTCGCCTCGCGCACGGACGGGCCTGGGTTCGCCGCCCTCGCCGAGGCGATGGGCGAGGCCTTCGGACGCCCCCTGACCACGGCCGGGCAGGGCGGTGCAATCCCGCTATGCAACGCCCTGCAGGCGGCGCAGCCGGACGCCGAGATACTGCTGATCGGCGTCGAGGAGCCCGCGTGCCACATTCACGCCCCCGACGAGAGCGTCGATCCCGGGGAGCTCGAGCGCACGGCGGTTGGCGTCGCCCGGTTCCTCGCGCTCCTCGGCTCGACGGCGGCCGGTTGATCGGCAACCACCTCCGGACGGATCGCGTCACTCGTACTGCAGCGCTCGAAGTGGGTCGAGTTTCGCCGCCCGTCGTG
This sequence comes from uncultured Actinomycetota bacterium, assembly GCA_963815295.1. GTDB lineage: Bacteria > Actinomycetota > Actinomycetes > Propionibacteriales > Nocardioidaceae > JACDHG01. The sequence continues at coordinate 2,043,418 of CAWFFZ010000008.1, read as the reverse complement.
CCGGCGTGATCGCCGCCAGGAGCCCAGCAAAGAAGGCGACGATGACGAGCACGACAAGCTGAGTGACCGGTAGGGCGAAACGGAGGTCGAACTGGGCAAGCGCGCGGGTTACAAGTACGGCCAGGAAGATTCCGAGGGGGAGCCCGAGCGCGGCCCCGATCAGTGCCGTGATGACGCTCTCGTGGCGGATCATCCGGCGCGCCTGACGCCGCGTCATCCCCACCGCTCGCAGCATTCCCAGCTCCCGGGTGCGTTCAAAGACCGACAACGCAAGCGTGTTGACCATGCCGAAGAGGCTGATGATCACCGACAGCGCGAGCAAGATGTAGAGCAGCAGTAGGAACTGCTGGATCTCCTGATCCTCCTTGTCGATCCACTCGGGACGCGTCAGGATGCGGGTGTCGGGGAAGCCCTCGAGCGCGTTCTCGACGTTCGCTCTCACCGCCTGCTCGTCGCCCACAGTGTTCAGCAGCGTGAAGCGGTTGCGCGGCCGATCGTAGAGGTCGTCGAACGCCTGCTGCGAGATACTCGCCGTGCCGAGAAGCGGATAGAACGGGCTGCCTTCGTAGATGCCGCGGACAACGAAGTCGTTCCGCTTGTTGTCCGGGGTGAGCACTACGAAAGAGTCACCGATGGCAAGGTCGTGGTCCTCGGCGACATTGTTCGGTAGCAGGGCCCCGTCGTCTCCCAGTTGCGTGAGCACGTCGTCCGACCCCTCCTCCCAGCGGAAGTCGTAGACCTGGTTGATCTGCTCGTCGAGGCCGGTCAGGCCGGCGCCGTCCCCGTCAATTTTGGCAACATCCTGGCGGACGTTGCTCACCGTCTCGACGCCCTCGACTCCCTCGACGGACTCGCCCACCGCGGCCGGGAACTCGGAGTAGCCGTCCTGCGAGGTGACGAGCAGGTCGCTCTGAATCTGCCTCTCGATCGCGTCGCTGTTGGAGACGCGCAAGCCCTGCGCCAGGACGGAAACGAACGTCACCAGGGCGATTCCGATCATCAACGCCGCCGCAGTCGCGGCCGTGCGGCCCGGATTGCGCTGCGCATTCCCCTCGGCGAGCGTGCCGGCAGCGCCGCCGATGTGGCGAGCCGGGATACCCACGAGTCGTACGATCGGACGCACGAGCCGCGACGAGAGCATTGCGACCCCGATGAACAGCGCGAGAACGCCGGCGCCGAGCAAGCTGAATCGGTCACCGATGCCGATGTCTGCGCTGAGCGTTCCGTAGCCGAGCGCGAAGACCGCAAGGGCCACGATCACCACCGCGATGTACGGCGTGAAGCGCGCGAAGCGTCCTCGGGGCATCGTCGCGCCCTCTCGGATCGCGGCGATCGGAGGCACCCTGGTCGCGCGTATCGCCGGGAAGAGACCGGCGACCAGCGTTACGAGCGTGCCTACGAGGAGCGAGACCACGATCGTGCGCGTCGCGAACACTGTCTGGGTCTGCGGCAGGTCGAGGTTCAGCGACTGGAAGAGCTTGTTCAGCCCGACCGCGAGCCCGAGGCCGCCGAACAGACCGATGATGGAGGCGCCGAGGCCGATCACGAGTGCTTCGAGGATTACGGACCCCAGCACCTGCCGTCGCGACGCTCCGAGCGTGCGCAGGGTCGCGAACTCCCGCATCCGTTGGGCGACGGTGATCGTAAGGGTGTTGAAGATGACGAACGCCCCGACAAACAGCGCGATCCCCGCGAACGACAGCAGGAAGTACCTGATGATCGTCGTGAAGGTGGCGAGCTCGCTCGACGCCTCGTCCGCCTCTTCGACGCCGGTTCGCACGGTGACGTCGCTGCCGAGCTCTGCCTGGATTCGCTGTGTGACCTGGTCGGGCGTGGTTCCCGCCTCAACGGCGACCTGCACCGCGTCGAGCTGCCCTTGCTTGTCCAAGAGGTTTTGCGCTGTCGGTATGTCGAAGATCGCAAACGTGGCCCCTCCAATCGAGCTCAGGTCGCCGTACTTGGCGATGCCGACGATCTCGTACTCCTGTGCTGGCCCAAGAGCGGCGACTCCGACGTGATCACCGAGCTGGAGATCCTCGTCATCGGCGACGCCCTCGTCGATGGCGACCTCGTCACCGCCGCTTGGCCAACGTCCCTCGACGAGGTTGAGCGGGTTGAAGCGGGCGTACTCGGGCTCGGTCTCGATGCCGATCGCAAACGACGGTGCGCCGCCAGTGTCGATCGCCTCACCGTCGGGCAGCAGCATCTTCGTCTGGATGTCCTGAACCGAGCCAGCGGCGATCCCGACACCGTCGACCGCCCGAACGCGCTCCAGCGTCTCTTCCGGGATCGGCGGAGTCAGGGCTGACTCGCCCTCGAAGCTGATGCCAGCATCCTTCCCGGTCACCACCGCGTCCGTGCCGGCGTACGAGTCGACGAAAATCGCGGTGAACGCCTTGTCGATCGTGTCGGTGAGCACGTAAGCGCCGCTCATCATGGCGACGCCAAGCACGATCGCGAGTGCGGTGAGCGACGTGCGCAGCTTGCGCCCCGCCAAGCTCTTGAGCGCGAAGCGGATCATCGGGCTGCGAGCTCCTCCATCGCCTCGATCACGTCATGCGGCTCGGAGCGAGGCATGTCGCGCACGATCAGACCGTCGTCCAGGAACAGGATCCGGTCGGCGATGGCCGCGGCGCGGGCGTCGTGGGTGACCATCACAGTGGTCTGGCCGAGCTCGTCGACCGACTCGCGCATGAGGTCGAGGATCTCGAGGCTGGTCGCAGAGTCGAGGTTCCCGGTCGGCTCGTCGGCGAAGACAACGGTCGGCCGCGAGACGAGGGCGCGGGCGATGGCGACGCGCTGCTGCTGGCCGCCCGAGAGCTCGGCAGGACGGTGCGTCAGTCGGTCGGTAAGGCCGACCTTGTCGATCAACGTCTTAAACCACTCCGTGTCGAGCTTCACTCCGGCGATCGTCAGCGGCAGGGTGATGTTCTCTTTCGCGGTCAGCATCGGCAGCAGGTTGAAGAACTGGAAGACGAACCCGATGTGGGTCCGCCTCAGCTTCGTTAGCGCGGTGTCGCCGAGCTTCGTGATCGTCGTCCCCCCGATCGAAACTTCGCCGGTCGTCGGCCTGTCGAGGCCGGCCAGGATGTGCATGAGCGTCGACTTGCCCGAGCCGGACGGTCCCATCACCGCCGTCAGCTGGCCGCGCGCGATCTCCAGCGAGACGCCCCGCAGCGCGTGTACCGCGGTATCACCCTCGCCATACACGCGCGAGATGTCGCTTGCCACGACGACCGCGCCGTCTTCAGTCGGCATTGTCCCCCCTCGGGATCCAAGTGCGCCCAGCCTGCCAGCAGCGCGGCCGAAATGGGAAGGGTTAACGCGTGTCGCGTCGCCCGCCTAGCGTTTGGCGTGCGCGCCGTGCTCGATCGACAGGGGCGGGCGCTGGCTGGGGATGAGCGGCGCTGGATCGCCCTCGACATGCAGCTCGGGGAGCCATTCGAGCCACGACGGCAGGTACCAGTTCCATCGCCCGAGCAACGTCATGGCCGCCGGCACGACGATCATCCGGATCAGCGTGGCGTCGAGGAGCAGGGCGACGCCGACGCCGAACCCCATCTGCTGAAACATCACCAAATCACCCGCGGCGAAGCCGGCAAAGACGACGACGATGATCAGCGCCGCACCGGTGATGATGCGCCCCGTCGCCGCGATCCCGTGGACAACGGCATCGACCGTGTCACCGCTGAGTGTGTAGCGCTCGCGGATCCTTGTGAGCAGGAAGACGTGGTAGTCCATCGACAGCGCGAACAGCACCGAGAACAGGAACACCGGCACCCACGCCTCGACGCGCTCCACCTGCTGGAAGCCCAATAAGTCAGCGCCATAGCCCTTCTGGAAGACCAGGACCAACAGCCCGTACGCCGCACCGACCGAGAGCAGGTTGAGCACGACGGCAGTCGCCGACACCACGATTGACCGGAACACGACCGTCAGGAGGATGAGGCTCAGTCCGAGGACGAACGCCAGCACGATCGGTAGCCAGTAGTTGATCAGGGCCGAGTAGTCCATGTTCTCTGCCGTCGTACCGCCCACCAGCACCTCAGCAGGCGTTCCCTCAAACGCTGCGGGGATGAGGTCCGAGCGGAGCCGTTCGAGCCCCCGCCGCGCCTGCTCGTTGTCAGGGTCGCCCACCAGCGGGATGCTGATCAGCGCCACCTCCCCGTTGGGTGCGAGCTGACGCTCGGGAGCGCCGAAGTCGGCGTCATCAGCGACCGATGCCTCGAGCGCGTCCATTGCCGCTGTCACGTCGGCCGAGGCGACGTCACCCGCAACGACAACCTGGGCGGGATCAGAGGCGGCGGTGCGCGGAAAGCTGCGCTCAACGGCCAGGAAGCCGGCCTTGGCATACGTCGAATCCGGCAGGGAGCTGACCCCGGCCGTCCCCGTGGTCAGGTCCAGCACTGGCAATGCTGCGGCGAGCAGGACGAGCACGCCTGCGGCAAGGGCAGCACCCGGACGACGTACGACAGATGTGACGGTCCCTGTCCAGAAGCGGCTCTCGGCGTCGTGCTCACGGCCGAAGAACGGCAGTCGCAGTGCGTCGACTCGGTCTCCGAGTAATGCCAGGATCGACGGGAGCAAGGTCAGTGCGGCCACCATGGTGATCAGGCCGACGATGATCGCGCCGAACGCCAGGCTGCGCAGGATGGTGTCCGGCACGAGGAGCAGCCCGAACAAGGCGACCACGAACGAGCTTCCGCTGAACATGACGGCTTTGCTGGCGGTGCCACCGGTAGCCACGATGGCGTCGACTTTCGCAAGTCCACGCTGCCGCTCCTCGCGGTATCGCGACAGCACGAACAGGCTGTAGTCGATCCCCAGTGCGAGGCCCATCGCGGTGATCATGTTGACGATGAAGAAGGACAAGTCGACGACCTGTCCGACAAGTGCGGAGGCAGCAACCGCGACAACAATCGAGACGATCGCGATGCCCATCGGGACCAGTGCGGCAACCAGGGCTCCGAAGACGAGCAGCAGCACGACCATCGCGGCCGGGAGCCCGAACTGCAGCTCACCCTTCTCCAGGTCGTGGGCGGCGAGTTCGTTGAAGTCGTGGTCGAGCGTGAAGTCACCAGTGATCGCGACTTCGAAGCCAGGGTCTGCGTCTGCTGCGCTCACCGCGTCGAGCACGTCAACGATCCCGTCTTCGGGATCGTCACCCATCATCATGGTGATCGCTACTGCGTGCTGGTCCTCGGAGATTGCTCTCGCGCCATCTGGTGCGTACGGGTCACTGAGCGCCTGAGTTGCGCCAGTGCCGAGGAGTGAGGAGTGGACACCCTCGACGAAGTCGCGGAACGCCGTGTCGTCCGTCGTCAGGTCGGCGGACCGGATGATGACGGCCTCGTCGATGGCGTTGCCGGCAGGGAAGTTGGTGAAGAGAAGCTCGTCAGCTCGAACTGAGTCCGGTTGGGTCGTGATGCTGGCGTCCGTCGTCAGCGCTGACCCGAGGAAGGTGGCGATGGTCATGACCGAGGCCACAAGCACCAGACCCCACAGTGTCAGGACTCGCCACGGATGCAGTGCGGAGAACCGGGCCAACCGCTGCGTCCAGGAACCGCTCGGCACCGTGCGGGTGCGGGTTGTTGAGCGGTGTTGAGGCATGTCGTCTCGCTTCATCATGTGCGAATCGTGGTTCTGGACTGCAGGATGCGTGCGGGTGCGACGGGTCGTGCGATGTCACCGACGATAGGCCACGAAAAGAACCCGGCATAGGAACAGCAGCGGGCGGACACCAGGCAAGCGGGAGCCAGTCGTCGTCAGTCGAAGGGATCGAGTTCCTCCTGCTCCGCCATGTCGCGTATCTCGTGGGCCAGGTCGGGAGTCGTCTGCGCATACATCTTCCGGATGACCGCGTGAGCAGCCGCGGTATGCCCGTCCTGTTGCAGAACCTCAGCAGCCGAGTAGTTCAGGTAGTAACCCATCTCGGGTCCCAGAGTGTCAGCCAACGCGGTCAGCGCAGCCACTGCTCCGGCATGACCGTCCTGTCCGTCGGTCGGTTCGTACAGGCTGAATCGTTCGACCTTGGCAATGAGCTTCCACCCGGGGATGTCCTCCTCCCATGGGGAGCGGTCCGGTTCGCACCTCCCTGGTGACGCGCACTGGCCGTTGATGAGGACGTAGACGGGGCCCTGGGTGGGCAGCGCATCTCGACGCTCTGTGTTCGTCGCAAGTCTGGCCGCGGTTTCGACGTACGGCGTGTCGCCCATGTACCTCGGAACCCCTTGGAAGGGTTGGCGAGACTGGGGAACAGGAGACGGCCGGTCGTACAACACGATCGCGTCGTCGGGCAGTTCTTCGGTGAGCACGCTGGAGATGTCGTCGAAGTCGGGTGCTGCATTGTGCAGCACGACGTCGGCGGTGGCGGGCAGCTGGCCGAGCAGCGCCGCGCCGAGAAGCACCGTCAGAGCCACCTTCAGTCGGGACGAGATGTCCTTGCCGTGGAGCGTGACATAGGCCAGAGCCACGATGATGAAAATGTAAGCAGGCAAGAAGAAGTACGCCGACCGAGCCCGGTAGGGGATGGCATCGAATGACCACGGATTCAGGAAGTGGTATCCCAGCAGGAAGGCGATCGGTGCCGCCAGAAGTGGCAACCAGAACGGCGACCCAAACAGCCAGCGCCGCGGCTCGCGAAGCGCCAACGCGGTGATGATCAGGAGCACCGTGATCGGCCACCAGGTGAGCCAGGACAACAGCATCGGGCCGGTGTAGGTGACGATCTCCTCAACTCCGCCGCCGAAACGGTCGACGAACCCTGACGGGCTGGCATCGTAGAAAGCGTCCGCCTCGGACGCGAGCGTTCTATACAACGGGACGGCGACGAAGAAGAGTGCTCCTAGCGCTGATCGCGATGACGTGGCCAGGTCTGCTGCCAGGAGTAGCGCCGACGAAAGGCAAGCCAGGCCAGGATGATGGGCGTCGTCGCCAAGAACGCGGTGGGTTCGGGCACCCGTGAGAACGGGAGCGCCACTGCGGCCCCGAGAGCGACTGCCAGCCAGAGCAGCCGGCGCCGGTCGAGCCACTGGTGGGCGGCAAAGACGAACAGCACCATGAAGAAGAGCGTCAGTGCGTACGGCCGCGTGTAGGCGCTGTACCGAACCATCAGCGGGGCGGTGGCCAGCACGAGAACGCCGAACGCGCCGGCGCGTCGGAGACGCAGTCGGTGGAGCAGCAGCGCAACGACGACCAGCGTGCCGATCCCCGCGAGCACGGGCACCAGTCGCTGCTGGAACTGGCCAACGCCGAGCAGCCGCTGGAACATCGCTCCCAGCAGCGGATCCAACGGGGGCTGACGGGTGGCGCCGGTGATCCCGCCGATGGTGTCGCTGTCGTACGGAGTGATCTGAGTCAGCTCGTCGTAGCTGTAGGGCTGCCTGATCGCAGTCGCAATGATCAGGACTGCCCCGAGGACCACGCCCCCGGCGTACCAAGGGCCATCACCCTCCAACCACGAGCGGGTCCGGTCGGGTGTCCGGGGCGGTGAGTCGGGTCTGCCTCCGACGGCCTCCGTTGCCCCAGTTGCGGGGGCTGTCTCGTCAAGTACTTCAGGCGATCTCGACGATGACGGGCGCGTGGTCACTTGCCCCCTTCCCCTTGCGTTCTTGGCGATCGATCTCTGCATGGGTGACGCGTGCCGCGAGCGCTGGGCTCGCGAGCGCGAAGTCGATCCGCATGCCTTCGCGACGCGGGAACCGCAGCCGGGTGTAGTCCCAGTAGGTGTAGACCTCCGGTCCGGGAGCATACGGTCGTACGACGTCGGCGTATCCCGTGTCGACGATCGCCCTGAACGCAGCCCGCTCCGGCTCGGACACGTGGGTTGATCGCGCGAAGACGCTCATGTCCCAGACATCCTCGTCGAAGGGCGCGATGTTCCAGTCACCGGTCAGCATGATCTGCGCGTCGGGATCATCGGCGAGCCAGCCTGCCGCGGCAGACCGGAGGCGATCGAGCCAGTCGAGCTTGTAGGCGTAGTGCGGGTCGTCAAGAGTGCGGCCATTCGGGATGTACAAGCTCCAGACCCGGACCCCACCACAGGTCACGGCGAGACTGCGCGGCTCTGCAGCCGGCGGGTCGCCCCAGGTCGGCTGACCTGGGAAGCCGACCTCGACGTTGTCGAGGCCGACGCGCGACAAGACTGCCACACCGTTCCACGCCGACAAGCCGTGGTGCGCCACGTCGTACCCGAGCTCTCTGATCGGCTCTTCGGGGAACTGGTCGTCACGGCACTTCGTCTCCTGCAGGGTGGCGACGTCGATGTCTTGACGTTCGAGCCAGCTGACAACGCGGTCGATCCGCGCGCGGATGGAGTTGACGTTCCAGGTGGCGAGACGCACCGCTCGAACCTACCGTGGGAATCAGACCACCCGCAGATCGGTTGAGAGGGCATGACCAAGGCTGTTGTCGCTACCGCCTATGGCGGTCCAGAAGTCCTGTCTGTCATTGAGATCGAGGTCCCCGCACCGAAGGCAGGTGAGGTCACCATCGACGTCAAGGCGGCCGGGATCAACAGGTACGACGCCAAGCGCTACAGCGGAATGCTGGGCAGCGACGAGTCGAAGCTGCCGATGCGTCTCGGGTCTGAGGTGGCTGGGGTGGTGAGCGCTCTCGGTGCTGACGCCATGGGGTTGGCGGGGCCATTGTCGGTGGGTGACGAGGTCATCGCGTACAGCATCTCGGGTGGCTTGGCCGCTCGCGTTACGGTGCCCGCGGCCGATGTGTTCCCCAAGCCCGACAACCTCAGCTGGGAGCAGGCCGCCGGCATCTCACTGACCGGAGCGGCGGCATACCACCTCGTCGAAGCGACTGAGGTCACAGCGGGCGACACGGTGCTCATCCACGGGGCTTCGGGGGGCGTGGGGTTAGCCGCCGCGCAACTGGCCATCGGTCGTGGTGCCCAGGTAATCGGCACCGCCAGCGAGAGACGCCACGAGGCGCTGCGCAGGTACGAGGTCACGCCGGTCGTGTATGGCGACGGGCTCGCGGATCGCGTGCGCGAGGCCGCGCCGAACGGTATCGACGTTGCACTCGACACGATCGGGACGGACGAGGCAGTCGATGTGTCCCTTGAGCTCGTCGGTGACCGGCAGCGCATCGCCACGATCGCCGCGTTCGATCGGGCGCCACAGGAGGGCATCCGACTGCTCGGCAACGGTCCGGGAGCCGACCCGGGCGAAGACATCCGCAGCCGTGCCCGCGTGGTGCTCACTGAGCTCGCAGCACATGACAGGTTCGATGTCGTGGTGGCCACCTCGTTTCCGTTGGAAGAGGCGGCAGCCGCACTTGCCCTGGTAGGGGGTGGCCACGCCGGCGGCAAGGTCGTCCTAACTCCCTGACGAAACGGTGGTCGACCGGTTCGTAGTCGGGCATCCCTGGTGCCTCCATGGATCTCCTAGCGGATCGAGAACCTCGGGACCTGGAGCCGCTCACCGCCGCGGAGCGCGGACTCGTGCGCGACGATGCCGGGTGCGGTCCATGCCGCCGACGTCACGGCGTCGATCGCCGGCGGACGGCCCTCGACGATGCTGGTGACGAACTCGTCCACGAGGTGGGGATGCGAACCTCCGTGCCCGGCCGACTTCGACACCGCAGGTCCGCCGTCGTGCGGAGTGAAGGTGTACGAGCGCACGTAGCCGGCCAGCTCGTCGGGCAGCCGGTCGGCGAAGTCCGGAGGCTCGAGGTTGGACTCGTCAGCGGCCCGCCCGCGCCAGCCCCGGCGCAGTTGGTCGGAGTCCAGCGGCGGATGCAGGTCGAACACCCGCATGGCGTCACCAGGCGCGCCGGACCACTCGAGGCTCCTTTGATCGCCGTAGATCGAGAAGCCCTCCACGTAGGACCGTGCGGTCTGGAAGAACGACATCGTGATGTCGGCGATGACATCCCCGTCGGCCAGCCGAAACAGCCCCACTTCGACGGGGAACGGGTTGTCGTAGTGCCCCAGGCGGTGCTTGGTGAGTCGCGACGAGCCGCAGGCCGTCACGTCTGAGACCGGGCTACCGGTCAGGGCCAGGAACGGGGAGAGGGCATGGGTCACGTACTTCATCGGCGGGTACCCGCGCCAGTAGTCGGGGTAACCGTCGAGGTTCTGGACGTGGTAGCCGCGGTAGAGGGTCAGCGTGCCGAGGTCGCCAGCCCGGTACATCTCGTCGGCGACGAGGTACTCGCGCCCGTAGACACTGGTCTCCATCATCATGTAGTTCTTGCCGGACGTCTGTTGCGCCGACACGATCGCGTTCAGGTCATCGATCTCGGTGGCCATCGGGACGGCACAGGCACAGTGCTTTCCCGCACCGAGTGCGGCAAGGGTGAATTCGGCGTGCAGCGCGACGGGCGCGAGGATATGCACCGCATCCCACCGACCATCGGCCAGCATGTCGCCGAATGCCGTGTAGCGGTCGCGGATTCCGTGTCGGTTCCCGACCTCGGCGAGGCGCTCCATCGATGGGTCGACGATCGCGATGCTGCCGACGGACGGGTGCGCTGCGTACAGAGGCAAAAACTCCTCGCCGAATCCCAGGCCGACGACGGCGACATTGATCGGGGTGTTTCCGTTCACGAGACGCGCACCCCGCCTTGTCGATGTGTCGATCGTCCGGGAGCCGACCGTATCGCCACGAGGCTATTGATCTGGCGGCGAGGAGGCGAGGACACGTCCCGGTTCCTGAGACTCACCAGCACGTGGCTACCGGTCAGGTCTGCATGTGAAGACTGAGAAACCGACAGCTGCCAGCCGTGCGGATTCTGTCGACTCCTGCTTGTCTGGACATCAGCCGCTGAAGGCGCCGGAACCGACGAGCCAGGAGAAACCGATGAGCGACGCAGGCACGACCGAAGACGCAGCCCGCGAGATCCTGCGTGACGCATTCGGGCGAGTGCGCGAGGGGATCGGGAGCTTGTGCGCTGACGTCAGCGACGAGCAGGCGACATACCGGCCCGACGGCGACGCCAACTCCATCGCGTGGCTGATCTGGCACCTGACCCGCATCCAGGACGACCACGTCTGCGGTATCACGGGGGAGGAGCAGGTGTGGACGCGCGACGGCTGGCACGAACGGTTCGACCTTCCGTTCCCCGCCAACGCGCACGGTTATGGCCATGGCAGCGACGACGTAGCTGCTGTCCAGGTCTCGACGAAACTGCTCGACGGCTATCACGCAGCCGTGCACGAGATGACGCTGCGGTATGTCGGCAGCGTCACTGCCGACGAGCTCGCTCGCGTAGTCGACACCCGCTGGGACCCGCCGGTGACCGCAAGTGTGCGACTGGTCAGTGTGATCGGTGACTGCGTTTCCCATCTCGGTCAGGCCGAGTATGTGCGTGGTCTCGCGGACCGGAGGGCCGCGGCCACGTCGGGCTGAGCCTGCGCTCAGGTGGCCCCGTGCCCGGGGGGCACCGATTCCGCGGGAGGCGGCGGCCCGGGCGGTGTGCCGTCGCCGAACGGCCGGCCGCCGAGATCCTCCCGACCGTGCGACGACAGCCACCCTGACCGGGCAGGTCCCGTCGGGACGATCTGCGTCGGGTTGATGTCGGTCTGCACGACGTAGTAGTGCTGCTTGATGTGCACGAAGTCAGTCGTGTCGCCGAAGCCGGGCGTCTGGAACAGATCGCGGGCGTAGGCCCACAGCACCGGCAGCTCGGCGAGCTTGTGCCGGTTGCACTTGAAGTGGCTGTGGTAGACCGCGTCGAAACGCGCGAGGGTCGTGAAGAGTCGCACGTCTGCCTCTGTGATCGTGTCTCCGACGAGATAGCGGCTGCCGGCCAGCCGCTCGCTCAGCCAGTCGAGTGCAGTGAAGAGGCGGTCATACGCCTGCTCGTACGACTCCTGGGATCCGGCAAACCCGCACCGGTACACCCCGTTGTTCACCTCGGTGTAGACCCGCTCGGCCACCTCGTCGATCTCGTCGCGCAGGTGGACGGGGTAGAGGTCTGGGGCACTGTCACGGTGGTAGGCCGTCCATTCCGTCGACAGGTCGAGTGTCAGCTGGGCGAAGTCGTTGGTCACCACCTGGCCGGTCGGTACGTCGACGATGGCGGGCACGGTGATGCCGCCGTCATACCCGGGGATGCGCTTGAAGTAGGCGTCCTGGAGGCGGGGGATGCCGAGCACGGGGTCGACCCCACCTGGGTCGAGGTCGAACGTCCAGCCCCGCCGGTCATGGGTAGGGCCGCAGATGCCCATCGACAAGACGCCTTCCAGGCCGAGCAGGCGGCGCACGATGATCGCCCGGTTCGCCCAGGGGCAGGCGCGCGCGGCGACGAGCCGGTAGCGGTCGGGCTCGACGACATACCCGTCGCGGCCGTCCGTCGTGATCCGGGTCGTGATGTAGTCGGTGTCGCGCTCGAAGTCCTGGCCCTTGGTGACGTAGGCCCCCGCGGTGTCGTGGGTCTGTGTGCTCATCACCCTTGCTCCCCTCCGGTCGGCCTCGCACGGCCGCCGCGCTGATGTGGGCGGACTCACGCCCAGATGTGCCGTTTCGGTTGGGATCGCGGCGCGGGACTCGTTAGCCTTGAGGGGTGCCCATTGAGGCACACCCCAAACCCGTTACCCGTGACACCTGGTGGCTGTTTCATGCCCTCAGGCTTGGAAGGAAGCATGTCGCACGACCGGTCCAGGTTCGGCCTGAGCGCTCCCCAGATCCTCGGTGGAGCGCTCGCCGCCGCGTCCGCAGCAGTCGCGTCCTCGTGGCTGGGAGTGGCCGGCACTGTCGTCGGCGCCGTGGTCGTCAGCATCGTGGCGTCGGTGGGCACCGCGCTTTACCAGCACTCCCTCGAGCGGAGCACGCAGGTGCTGCGCGAGACCCTTCCGCCGCGGCTGGTTCGTGCCGGCGCGACCGGCACGACGCAGGTGCTGGCTGCGGTCCCTGCTGAGGACAACGAAGGACCGGCCGCCGGAACTGCCTCCGAACCAACGTCACCGGGAGTAGAGAAAGACCCGATCCGCTGGCGTGGTGTCGCAGTCACAGCGATCGCCACGCTTGCCCTCGGCCTCAGCCTGGTGACGTCGCTCGAGTCCATGCTGGGCAAGCCCGTGTCGTCGCTCACCGGCGGAGATGATGACGGCCGTACGACGCTCACGCAGCTGGTCGCCCCGTCGGATGACGACGACGTGAGCGACCAGCCTGCCGATCCCTCGGGCGGCACACCCTCGGAAGCTGACAACAACACCGACCCGGCACCGACGGACACCGATGGAGGCACGCCAGCACCCACGGATGACACGGGAACTGAGCCGACCGAGCCCACTCCGACCGAGCCGTCACCGACCGAGCCGACACCCACGGAGCCGACACCCACCACGCCGACGGAGCCGACCCCGACCGAGCCGACGGGGTCGACACCCACGACCTCCGGGGCAACGACCGGCTCCGGCGAGAACGCGAACGTCGAAGCCATCTGACGGACGCCCTCCGAGAGTCGGCGTTAAGGGGATCGCGGCAGGCGGAGTGCCTGCGCTACCCTGGATAGATGCAGAAGTTCCTGCTCCTTAGATAGCCGCGCTGATCACCGGTCATCGACAGCGCGGCTGCCCCTCATGTTTGAGGGGCTTTTCTGTGTCCGGGGCCACGCCGCGGCCCACCTGACACAGCGTGCGGCGAGCATCTGACCGATCAACTCTTACCGCGCGATCGACCAGTCCTTCAGCAGGCCGACCCACAGGCCAACCCGCAAGGAGAGCAGTCATGAGTGAGCAGCAGCCCGAGGACGGCCGGGCGACGTACGACGTCGAGGCCGTCCAGGCGAAGTGGCAGAAGGTCTGGGCCGACCTGGACACGTTCAAAGCGCTCGACGACGACAGCGGCGAGCGGCGCTACCTGCTCGACATGTTCACCTACCCGTCCGGTGACCTGCACATGGGCCACGCCGAGGCCTGGGCGCTGGCCGACGTCATTGCGCGGTACTGGTTCCAGCAGGGGTATGACGTCCTGCACCCGGTCGGGTGGGACTCGTTCGGTCTGCCGGCCGAGAACGCTGCGATCAAACGCAACGAGCACCCCGCCATTTGGACCAAGGTCAACATCGAGACCCAGGCCGAGTCGTTCCGCCAGTACGCGCTGAGCTTCGACTGGAGGACCCGGCTGGAGACCTCCGACCCGTCGTACTACCGGTGGACTCAGTGGCTGTTCCTGAAGCTGTATGAGCACGGGCTGGCCTACCGGCGCTTGTCGGCGGTCAACTGGTGCCCGAGCGACCAAACCGTGCTGGCCAACGAGCAGGTCGTCGGCGGGTTCTGCGAGCGCTGCGGTGCTGAGGTCACGAAGCGCGAACTGACGCAGTGGTACTTCAAGATCACTGACTTCGCCCAGCGCCTGCAGGACGACATGGAGCTGCTGAAGGGCAAGTGGCCCGACCGAATCCTGACCATGCAGCGCAACTGGATCGGGAGATCGGATGGCGCCCACGTCGACTTCGTGATCGAGGCGCCTGAGGGTCCTCGCAGCGAGCCCGTCACGGTCTACACGACCCGTCCCGACACGCTGTTCGGGGCGACGTTCTTCGTGATCGCTGCGGATGCACCGTTGGCGGCCGAGCTGGTCACCGACGAGCACCGAGAGGCGTTCGCGTCATACCTGCACGAGGTTCAGAGGTCGACGGAGATCGACCGGCTGACCGAAGGCGCTGACAAGACCGGCGTCTTCTTGGGCGTGCATGCGATCAACCCGGCGACCGGTCAGCCGATCCCCGTGTATGCCGCTGACTACGTGCTGGCCGACTACGGCACCGGGGCGATCATGGCGGTGCCCGGGCAGGACCAGCGTGACTGGGACTTCGCGGTGAAGTTCGACCTGCCGATCGTGAGGACCGTGCAGCCGAGTGAGGGGTTTGACGGCGAAGCCTTCACCGGTGAGGGCCCGGCCATCAACTCGACGAACGACGAGATCAGCCTCGACGGGCTGGGTGTGGCCGAGGCGAAGGCGCGCACCATCGAGTACCTGGAACGCAAGGGCACAGGTCGCGGTGCCGTCAACTTCCGGTTACGGGACTGGCTGGTGTCGAGACAGCGCTTCTGGGGCGCTCCGATCCCGATCATCCACTGCCCGGCATGCGGCGAGGTGCCGGTACCGGTCGACGAGCTGCCCGTCGTATTGCCGGAGCTGAAGGGGGTCGACCTGCAGCCGCGTGGTGTCTCACCCCTGGCCGGTGCGAGCGACTGGGTCAACGTGGCGTGTCCGCGGTGTGGGGGCGAGGCGAAGCGCGACACCGACACGATGGACACGTTCGTCGACTCGTCGTGGTACTTCCTGCGCTACCCGACGCCAGACGACGAGACACAACCGTTCGACGTCGAGGCCGTGCGTCGGTGGGGGCCGGTGGACCAGTACGTCGGCGGGGTGGAGCACGCGATCCTGCACCTGTTGTACGCACGCTTCGTGACCAAGGCGCTGCACGACATGGGCTACTTGGACTTCGTCGAGCCGTTCAGCGCGTTGATGAACCAGGGTGAGGTTCGCAACGAGGGCAAGGGGATGAGCAAGTCCCTGGGCAACGGTGTCGACCTGGGTGAGCAGCTGGAGATCTACGGTGTCGATGCGGTGCGGCTCACGATGGTTTTCGCAGGTCCGCCTGAAGACGCCATCGACTGGTCCGACGTGTCACCTGGTGGCTCCATGCGCTTCCTGCAACGTGCTTGGCGGCTGAGCGGCGATGTGACGAGTGCCCCTGGCACCGATCCCGCGGGAGGTGACGAGGGGTTGCGCAAGGTCACCCACAAGGTGATTCACGACGCGACCCAGCTCCTGGAGATCCAGCGTTTCAACGTCGTCGTCGCCCGGGTGATGGAGCTGGTCAACGCGACCCGCAAGGCGATCGACTCCGGCTGCGGACCAGCTGATCCGGCTGTGCGGGAGGCGACCGAGACGGTCGCGGTGATCCTGAGCTTGGTGACGCCGTACATGGCGGAAGAGATGTGGTCGCGGCTGGGTCACGAGCCGACGGTGGCGAAGGCGGGCTGGCCGGTCGCCGACCCGGCGCTGCTGGTTCAGGAGAGCGTCACATGTGTCGTGCAGGTGGCGGGCAAGGTCCGAGGCCGGCTGGAGGTGTCGCCCGACATCTCCGAGGCGGAGCTGGAGTCGTTGGCGCGCGCCGACGAAGCGGTGGTGCGCGCACTGGGCGACCAGCCCGTGCGCAAGGTGATCGTCCGGGCGCCGAAGCTGGTCAACTTCGTCGTCGGCTGACCGTTCCCGACCTCGCTCTCGGTCCGCGTTTGCCTTGTGAGCAAGGCAGATTCCTTGTGCACAAGGCAAACGCGCCACGAGGAGAGGCGATCTGCCTTGGGGACTCGGCGGGCAGGCGATGTTCGGGCGGTCCTGAGCACCAGCCCGAGCCGCCCAGCCGGCGATCCGCGCTGCTAGTTACGAGCCGGTAATGTCACGGCATGGCTCGCTCGATCGCTCTCGTCTCCGACTCGACGTCGGTCGATGCGGAGATGGCGAAGCGGCTGGACGTCATCGTCGTACCCCTCAAGATCGTCATCGGCGCCAAGTCGTATGACGAAGGGCCGGCGGCCAGCCCGGAGAGCGTGGCGGCCGCCCTCAAGCGCTGGTCGCCGGTCAGCACGAGCCGACCCGCGCCCGAGGCATTCCTGCGCGTATACGAAGCCGCTGCCAAAGCGGGCGCGGAGGCGATCGTCTCCATCCACCTGTCCGGCGAGGTGTCCGGCACCTACGAGTCAGCCGAGCTCGCCGGGCGCGACGCGTCCATTCCCGTCGTCACCGTCGACAGCCGCCACCTCGGGATGGGCACCGGATTCGCTGTCGAGGCGGCCGCCGCCGCCCTCGATGAGGGCGCGAGTGCTGAGGAGGCAGCCGAGCTGGCCCGTGTCCGAGCGGCCGCGACGACGGCGTTGTTCTACGTCGACACGCTTGAGTTCCTGCGCCGGGGCGGCCGGGTCGGGGCGACAGCAGCTTTGGTGGGCTCGGCGCTCGCGGTCAAGCCGTTGCTCAAGGTTGAGAACGGCCGGATCGTGCCCCTGGAGAAGGTCCGTACGTCGGGCAAGGCGCTGATCCGACTCGAAGAGCTAGCCATCGAAGCGGCCGGATCCAAGCCCGTCGATATGGCTGTCTCCCATCTCGCCAACGCCGAGCGCGCCGACGCACTCGCAGGCCGGCTCCGGGAACGCATCCCCGAACTCCACACTCTCGTCGTCAACCAAGTCGGCGCGGTCATCGGCGCCCATGTCGGCCCGGGCATGCTCGCCGTCGTGATCTCGCCTCTTTGAGCCGGCCTCAGGCCACGCTTTCCACAGGCCGTGGCGGCCGTGGTGGCCGTCCACAGCGCGCCAAACTCCGCTGTCGTGCGCCTCGGCCCGCTCCTAACGTCGACGCATGTTTGGTCGGCGCACCCGCACGGATCCCGAAGCGGTCACGGCTGCCCGCCGGCGGCTGGCCGCCCTGGCGGCCGAGTTCGCATCGGCTGAGCCAGAGCCCAGGCCGGAGCTGCCGGACGGCATGGCTGTCCGTGCCGACCCTGCTGACCTGGCAGCGCCACCTCCGGTTGCCGAGGCCACGCGTTACCCCGGGCGCCACCTCGACAGGGCTCGGGCAGGTGCAGTGAGGTGGGGACTCACCGGGCATCACCTTGCGGTGGCGGTGCTGGCGGCTCTCGCGTTGCTGACGGTGGCGGGGTGTTGGGTGGTCCGGTCGATTCCTGATGCGCAGCCGGTCCAGCTGTCGAGCTCGCGCAGCCTCCCTGCTGGGGCGGGCGCATCGCAGACGCACGGGGCGGCCACCGGAGCGACCACCTCCGACGGCGTACCAAGGGCCACCTCGGCGCCGCCCACCGACACGGTGGTCGTCGATGTGGCGGGCAAGGTGCGTCGACCTGGCATCGTCGAACTGCCGCTTGGCTCTCGAGTCGTCGACGCCATCGCCGAGGCGGGAGGCGTGCGCCCTGGAGTGGCGACCTCATCGCTCAACCTCGCCCGCGTGCTGGTCGACGGCGAGCAGGTCGTCATCGGTCAACGCGCTCCGCCGGCGGTCCCACTGCCAGGCACCATGCCGTCGGATGCGCTGCCCACCGGCACCGAGATTGCGCCTTTCAACCTCAACACGGCTGACCAGGCAGAGCTCGAGACCTTGCCTGGCATCGGCCCGGTCACCGCGCAGTCGATCCTCGCGTGGCGCGCAGACAACGGCGCGTTCACGGCAGTCGAGGAGCTACTCGAAGTCAGCGGCATCGGGGACGCGACGCTGGCTGACATCGCCCCCTACGTCTATGTATGACGTCCGAGCCGCTCGACCTCCGGCTCGCGCCCGCCGCGCTCGCCGCGTGGGCGGCCGCTGCCCTGGCCGTCGCATGGACGCCCTGGCGTGCGCTTGTCGGGGCGTTCGTGTTGCTGACCCTGGCGCTCCTGGGTGCTGGTGCCGTTTACCGCCTGCGTGTGCCGCGACCGGTCCGCGGCTGGACCGAGCGCCAGCGCCGCGAGCTGTCTCGGGCGGTGGCAGCCGCCTGTCTTGTCGCCGCAGCCGCGTTTGCCGTCGGCGGACTCCGGGCCGGGGCGGTCCAGGCCGGGCCGATCCCAGACCTTGCCCTCGATCGTGCGCAGGTCAGTCTCGATGCCGTGGTGGTGACGGACGCGGTTGAGCGTGAGGGCTCATTCGAACCGTATGTCGTCGTACGCCTCCGGGTCGAGCAGGTGACGGGTCGTGGAGCAACCACGAACGTCTCGTCTCCCGTCCTGGCGATTGCAGATCCGGCGTGGCTGCGCGTCTCGCTCGGCGACCGCGTCCGCACGACCGGGCGGCTCCAACCCGCACAAGGCAGTGACCTCGCGGCCGTCCTCATCGTGCGCGGTGCCCCCGAGGTGGTGTCTCGCGCAGGCCCGGTCAACAGAGCCGTCTCTCACGTCCGGGCCAGCCTCAGGGAGGCGGTGTCGGTCCTGCCGGCCGCAGGACGCGGCCTCGTGCCCGCTCTCGTGGACGGAGACGACTCCCACCTCCCGGCCGAGGTGGCTGACGACTTCCAGGCGAGCGGACTCACGCACCTCCTGGCAGTCAGTGGAGCCAACCTGACACTGATGCTCGGCTTCCTTCTCGTCACGGCGCGATGGTGCGGGGTTCGCGGCCGTGGGCTGCTCGTCGTGGGGGCGGCGGGCGTCGTGTTCTTCGTGCTGCTTGCGCGACCCGAGCCGAGCGTGTTGCGGGCGGCAGCGATGGGCGTCGTGGCGCTGGCCGGCTTGTCGTCCGGGGGCCGACGTCGCGGCATCCGCGCCCTGTGCATCGCCGTCGCGGGGCTCGTGCTGCTCGACCCGTGGCTGGCCCGTTCGGTCGGGTTCCTGCTGTCCACGGTGGCAACCGCGGGCATCCTCCTGCTCGCACCCCACTGGCGTGACTGCCTCGCCACCTGGGTGCCCCGGCCGCTGGCCGAGGCGATCGCCGTACCCCTCGCCGCCCAGGTCGCATGCACACCCGCCGTTGCAGCGATCTCGGGACAGGTCAGCGTCGTCGGCGTGGCCGCCAACATGCTTGTCGCGCCGGCGGTCGGACCGACCACGCTGCTCGGCTTGGTCGCCGGACTCATGGCTTTGATCAGCGACCGGCTCGGCCACCTTGTGGCGTACGTCGCGTGGCTGCCGGCGTGGTGGATCGTCTGGGTTGCAGAACGTGGAGCCGGGCTGGCGGGTGCCAGCCTCGGGTGGCCAGTGGGCGTCGTCGGGATCAGCACCCTGACACTGTGCGTCGTCGGCCTTATCCTCGTGCTGCCGCGCCTGCTGTCCTACCGGTCACGCAGCCTGGCCTGCACCGTGCTCCTGGTGGTCGTGGTCGTGCAGCCGGTGGGGCGGCTCGGCTGGCCGCCGGACGACTGGCTGATGGTGATGTGCGATGTCGGGCAGGGCGACGCCCTCGTGCTCAACGCCGGTTCCGGAGCTTCGGTGGTCGTGGACGCCGGGCCTGACCCGGCGCTCGTCGACAGTTGTCTGGCCGAGCTGGGCGTCGACACCATCCCGTTGGTCGTGCTCACGCACTTCCACGCCGACCATGCGAACGGCTTGCCTGGTGTGCTCGACGGCCGACGCGTCGGGGAGATCGAGGTGTCGCCGCTGGCTGACCCACGCGATCGTGCCGACGCGGTTGCGTCGTGGGCCGGGGCAGCCGACGTACCGGTCTCGGTAGCTGTCACCGGCGAGCGCCGATCAGTGGGTCAGCTGTCGTGGGAGGTCATCGGTCCGGTCGACGTACCCCACGTTGGCGACGTGACCGACGGCAGGGAAGGCTCGGCAGCCAACAACGCGTCGGTCGTGATGCTCGTCGACGTGGCAGGGCATCGACTGTTGCTGAGTGGTGACGCCGAGCCAGAGGAGGAGGGCGACATCCTGGCATCGGGCGTCGACCTGCGGGCCGACGTGCTCAAGGTGTCGCATCACGGGTCGGCCAACCAGGACGCCGACTTCGTCCTCGCCACCCGCGCACCCCTTGCGGTGGTCTCGGTCGGCGAGGACAACGACTACGGACATCCGGCCGCAGCCACCCTCGGCCTGCTGCGCGTGCTCGGTGCCCAGGTCTACCGGACCGACCAACACGGCGACATCGCCATCGTCGAGCGCGCCGGACAACTAGCTGTGGTCACCTCCGCAGACTGACGTCCCTTACGGCCGTAGCAGCGGCCGCAATAGCGCTCGGATCTACGGACGCAAGGAGCGTCAGACCGCCGTGGCATGCTGGGCACACCATGCCGCAGTCCACCCCCGCCGACACCCCCAACGGGCTCGGCGTGACGACCCTAATCACCGGCACCGGGGAGTTCATCGCCGAGCGCACGATCGCCTCGCTGCGCGACGCAGTGCGCGCCGCCGATGCCGATGCCGACATCTCCGAGCTCGACGCAACCCAGCTCGGGTCAGGTGCCTTCGAGGAGATCACCAGCCCCTCGCTCTTCGCGTCGCTGCGCTGCGTCGTGGTCCGGACGCTCGAAAACTTGCCCGAGGACGCCGTCGACCCGATCGTCGCGTACGTCGCCGAGCCCGCCAGTGATGTGGCCCTCGTGCTCCACCACACCGGCGGAGTCAAGGGCAAGGCCGTCCTCGACAAGCTCCGGAGGGCCGGCGCTGTCGAGGTCAAGGCAGTGGCGATGAAGAAGTGGGAGCTGCCCAAGTGGGTAGTCACCGAGGCACGACGCCACCAGGCAAAAATCGACGAGCGCACCGCGCGCGCCCTCGTCGACGCCGTGGGGGAGGACCTGCGAGCGCTCGCCGGTGCCTGCGACCAGCTTGCGTCAGACTGCGCTGGCGAGCCGATCACCGAGCAGGTCGTCCGCCGGTACTTCGGTGGGCGCGCCGACGTCAAGGGCTTCGCCGTCGCCGACGCCGCCATCAACGGCAAGACGGGCGACGCGTTCGAACAGTTGCGCTGGGCATTCGCGAGCCGGGTGGATCCGGTGCTCATCACGAGTGCCGTTGCGGGAGGGCTGCGCGCACTCGGTCGCTATCTGGCGGCGCCGCGGGGGCTAAGCGAGGGCGACCTCGCCCGCGAGGTCGGAGTGCCTCCCTGGAAGCTGAAGACCATTGCCGCCCAGTCGCGGGGCTGGGCGCCGCGCGGCATCGCAGTCGCGATTCAGGCCGCAGCGCTTGCAGACGCCGACGTCAAGGGTGCCGCCGGCAACCGGTTGTGGGCATGTGAGCGGTTGGTCATCTCTGTGCTGCGAGCCCGCGCCATCCACTGACGGCAACCAGCCTCAGCATGCAAAGACGGGTCGACCCGGTGGGGTCAACCCGTCGCAGCGAACCGGCGTACGCCAGGAGGCGTGTAGCCGAGTCAGAGTGTGGCGGCCCGCTTGGAGATCGCGGACTTCTTGTTCGCTGCCTGGTTCTTGTGGATCACGCCGGCCGAGGCAGCCTGGTCGAGCTTGCGGTTTGCCTGGGTGGCGAGGTCGACTGCCTGTTCTTTCTCCCCAGCCTCGGCGGCCTCGTGGAAGCGGCGGATCGAGGTCTTCACAGCAGACTTGACCGCCTTGTTGCGCTCGTGAGCAGCGTCGTTCTGCTTGTTGCGCTTGATCTGCGACTTGATGTTTGCCACGGGGCAGTGCCTCTAATTTCTTGGTTCGGGTAGGTGCTGCGAGCGACGTACGGCGGGCGCACGCGCGACGTGTCAGATTACCAGCGGCCGCGCGACCCGGCCAAATCGTCGTGGAAGGATCAGGCGCATGACATCACAGACTTCTGCCGAAGAGCTGGTCGAGCTGGCCCTGGATCGGATTGAGGTGGTCGACCCGCTGACCAACGCCGTCTGCACCCTGAATCCCCAAGCCGTCGAGGATGCGCGGGCCCTCGACCGGGAGGTCGCCGCCGGAAAGAGTCGGGGACCATTGCATGGGCAGCCGATCCTGGTCAAGGACAACATCGACACCGCAGGCCTGCTGACGACTGCCGGGTCCTTGGCGCTGGCCGAGACACCTCCGTCGACGGACGCCACACTTGTCACCTCGCTCCGCGCCGCCGGCATGGTCGTGGTCGGCAAGGCCAACCTCACCGAGTGGGCAAACCTGCGCGACCCGGGCTCCACGTCGGGATGGAGCGCCTACGGCGGCTTGACCCGCAATCCCTACGCGTTGAACAGGTCGGCCGGCGGCTCCAGCTCCGGCAGTGGCGCGGCGATCGCGGCCGGGCTGACAAGGTACGCCGTCGGGACGGAGACCGACGGCTCTATCACCTGCCCTGCCGCATTCAACGGCGTGGTCGGGATCAAGCCGACCGTCGGCCTCATCTCGACCGCGGGCATCGTGCCGATCTCGGCGTCGCAGGACACCGCGGGGCCGATCGCCACCACCGTGGCCGATGCGGCGGCGCTGCTGACCGTCCTGGCTGACGGCGACATCGACTACGCCGCGCACGCCGCTGACGGACGCCTCGCGGGCAAACGGATCGGGGTTCCGCGCGATGACGTCTTTTGGGGCTACAACGCGCACGCCGACGCGGCCGGGGAGCTCGCCCTTCAGCAGCTCTCGGCTGCCGGCGCCACTATCGTCGACAACACCAACATCGAATCCATGGTCGACTACGGCTTCGACGACGAGCTGGTTGTGCTGATCGCCGAGATCGAGGCGGGGATGCGGCTCTACCTGGCGACACGTCCTGGCAACGGGCCGAAGACACTCGCCGACATCGTCGAGTTCAACCGCGCGCATGCCGACACCGAGCTGCAGTTCTTCGGCCAGTCGTTCTTCGAGCGGGCGCTCGAGTCTCCCGGCATCGACTCCGACGTGTATGTCGCTGCGCGTGCTGCCTGCCTGGCCCATGGCCGAGACGACGGCATCGACGCGGTGCTCGGTGCGCACGACCTCGATGCGTTCGTGACACCGTCATACGCGCCGGCGATCCCGATCGACCTAGTCAACGACGAGCACGACTGGGGCGGCTGCACCCAGGCAGCGGCGGTGGCCGGTTACCCGCTCCTCACCGTCCCGGTGACGCTGACCCAAGGGCTGCCAGTGGCAATCAGCTTCTGGGGCACTGCGAACGCTGAAGCGACGCTCATCGAGATCGCACACGGCTACGAGCGAGCGCGCGACGCAGACTCGGGCCGGCTGCCCGAACCGACCTTTCAGCAGTTCATCTAGCTCCCGCACGCGGACCCTGGGAAGTTGGCCAGTCAATAGGAGGATGGCGACGTGGAGGCTGATGAAACGCACCTGGCCCCTCGGTCCCCGGTCGGCTCTTCCGGCAGCTGCCGACGAGGACATCGCGACTCGCGTTGCCCAGCACGAGCAATGGGTGCGGAGTCGTCAAGAGGGGGCCGAGCGCGAGCTCTCCGCCGCGGCGGAGCAGACCGCGTGGACCAGCAAGACCTTTGCTGAGCCCTCTGGCGTAATCAACGGGTTGGCCGTTCCCGTAGTTTCCGCCGAAGGTAACTCCGGTCCGGCCGGCGAGTCCGGCAACGACCGCTCTATGCCAGGATGACAACGACCTTGACCAAGGATGGGAGTCCTGCCGATGCCACAGACCGATAGTTCGTTCCGCACCGTGCTGCGCGGCTATGACCCTGCGCAAGTCAGCGAACGGATCGGCGAGCTCGAGGTGGAGGCGCAGACCGCGCGCCGACAGGTCGACGAGCTGACGTTGCGTGTCCGAGAACTCATGGACGCAGAGGCCGACGAGGCAGACGCCGCCACGCCGTCGTTCGAAAACCTGGGCCAGCGGATCGGGCAGATGCTTACCCTCGCGGAGCAGGAGGCTGCTCACATCCGGGCCGTCGCCATGAACGAGGCCAAGGAGCGGATGTACGACGTCGAGCAGGCCGCACACAAAGTGCGCGTCGAGGCGGACGCCTACGCCAAGCAACAGCGCAGCGATGCCGATACCGACACTGCTCGCCTCATCGAGGAGTCCCGAAGTCAGGCCGACGACATCCTCGACGGCGCCGAGCGCGACGCGGCAGCGCGGCTCCAAGAGGCTGAGGCGATCTACGAAAGCCAGCGCGCCAAGGCCGCCCAAGCAGCCGTCGACTTCGAGACGACCCTCTCGGCCCGCCACGCACAGGCCGAGGAGGAGTTCACTGAGCAGTCGCAGGCGTTCCAACAGCAGTTGGCTGACATGGAGACCCAGCTGGACCAGGCGCGCGCTGCGACCGAGAAGCAGCGTTCGGAGGCCGAGGTCGGCGCCCGCCGGATCGTCGAGGACGCCCAACGCCGAGCCGACGAGGCGGTGGCCGAGGCCAAGGCACAGGCTGACCGCCTCCGCGTCGACTCCGAGCGTGAGCTGGCCGCTGCCATGCAACGTCGAGACAGCATCAACTCGCAGCTGACCAACGTGCGGGAGATGCTGACGACATTGTCCGGAAGCGGGTCCATGGGCATCGTTGCACTGGATCCAAGACCAGAGCTGGATGAGCCAGCCGAGGACGTCTCCGACGAGCCGACCGACGATTTCGCCGGGCTCGACGACGCTGCCGACTTTGACGCAGATGCAGACGCGAACGAGTCCGTGTCTGCCGACGCACCTGCTGGCAACAAGGGCTAACTGCGTTCAGTCGCGTGCGGACGGGCTGTCCGAGAGTCGCGCGATGAGCGCCATCGCATCGAAGGGTGCGCGCACCTTGGCGTCGTTGTCGAAGTAGACGTACACGTCGCGGCCGCCGTCACGCCAGCGTCGTACCCGCTCGGCCCACCGGTCCAGCGCTTCATCGGTGTAGCCGCTGGTGTAGAGCTCCTGGTCCCCGTGCAACCGCACGTACACGAACGACGAAGACGTGGGTTCCTCGATCCGCGGCCACTTCCCTGCCGTGTCGGCGACGACCAGCGCCACGTCGTGACGGCGGCATACGTCGAGTGCCGCGTCGGTAGCGAACGACGCATGTCTGACCTCGAGGGCGTGGCGCAGAGGCCGGTCGGCGTCAGTGCGCAGTGAGGTCTGCTCCTCAGTGAGTCGGCTGTCATGGTGGCGGGCGAGCTCGACCGCGGCCACCGTCGTACGCGGTAGGAGGCCGAAGAAGTCGTCGAGCCGTGCCTCGTCGAAGCCGAGCATCGGAGGGAGCTGCCACAGCAGCGGACCCAGTTTGGCGCCGAGCTCGAGCACACCCTGAGCGAAGAACGTCGCGAGTGGCTGCTCGACGTCGGCGAGCTTCTTCATGTGGGTGATGAACCGACCACCCTTGACGGCGAAGACGAAGTCGTCGGGCGTCTCCGAGTGCCAGGCCCGGAAGCTCGATGGCCGTTGCAGCGCGTAGAAGGTGCCGTTGATCTCGATCGACGACAACCGGTCGGCGGCGTACGCGAGCTCGCGCCGCTGCACGAGGCCCTTGGGGTAGAAGTCGCCGCGCCACCGGGGATACCGCCAGCCCGAGATGCCGACCCGGATGTCAGCCCGTTGCGCACCGACACGCGAGGCTGAACCCTTCGCCACGCGGTCCTCCTCGTCGAGAGGTTTGGGCTTACAAGCCTGCTGCCGGTGGCACCATAGTGCCCCGCGTCGCCTCGCCTCGCCGAGCAGCGGAACGACTCGTCCGGCAGACTGCACCGGTGAGCGCGCGAAAGATCGGTGTCGAGGAAGAGCTGATGCTCGTCGACCGAGACTCCGGAGCCCTGATGGCGGTGTCACACCGAGCGCTTGCGGCACATCGCCACCACGTCGGCCGTGAGGCAGGCAGCGAGGACTACGGGGCCGAGGGTGGCCTCGAGCAGGAGCTTTTCCTGACCCAGATCGAGACCGGTACGTCGCCCTGCGCCTCCGTCGACGAGCTGCGAGCCGACATCCTCGCCTGCCGCCAGCGGGCCGCTGAGTCGGCCGACACCGCGGACGCAGGGCTGGTCGCGGTTGGCGCGCCGGTGCTGGCGGACAGCTCGACCCGGGTGACGCCCCAGCCGCGCTACGAGCGCATCGTGGCCGAGTTCGGCGAGATCGGCCGCGAAGGCGCTGTCTGCGGGATGCACGTGCACGTCGACGTCAGCGATGGCGAGGCGGTGGCCGTGCTCGACGGGCTCCGGCCGTGGCTGCCCGTGCTACGGGCACTGAGCGTCAACTCGCCGTTCTGGCGAGGCAAGGACACCGGCTACGCAAGCTGGCGCACGCAGATGTGGGGACGGTGGCCGACGGCCGGTCCGGCCGAGCCGTTTGGCGACCGGGCGGCATACGACCTGGCTGCGGATCTCCTCGTCGTGAGCGGCGCGGCGCTCGATCGCGGCATGCTCTACTTCGACGCGCGGCTGGCCGAGGACTACCCGACCGTCGAGGTCAGAGTGTTCGATGCGATCACCGAGGTCGACGACGTCCTGATGCTTGCCGCCCTGACCCGAGCGCTGGTCGAGACGATCGGCAGCGGCGGTGAGTCGGTTCCCGAGTGGCGAACCAACCTGCTTGCGGCAGCACACTGGCGCTCCTCGAGGTACGGCGTCGAAGACTCGCTCGTGCATCCCATGACGTTCAAGCCGGAGTCCGCGCGGACCGTCATCGAGGACACGCTCGCGTTTGCCGGCGATGCCTTGGACGAATTCGGAGACACCGACTTCACACGGGAGGCAGTCGAGCAGTTGTTCGCGCGTGGCACCGGGGCAGCTCGTCAGCGTTCGATCGTGGCGAGTGGTGGCGACCTCAAGGGTGTGGTCGCCGACCTCGGTGAGCGCTTCGCCGCCTCGCTGCCCGCTCATCCCGCCGATTAGGGCTGTATGTCACAGTCGACCAACTCGACGGGCACAGCCTGGCCACTGCCGGCCGAAATTGACCAGCCCCACCTGGGTTTGGGGCCTAGTTTGGTCGTCAAGAATGTCGGCGCTCGCGCGTAGCGTGCAGAACCTACGCACGAAGGAGCCCCACAGCATGACCACCACGACCACACTCAGGATGGCCGTCACCTCCAAGGCCAGGGGCCTGCACGTCACGCGAGTACTCACCGACCGCGGCTTCGACGCCCAGACCTGCAACGGGAGGGCCGGAACCTACGTAAGTGTCGAGTGCTTTGACGAGGAGATCAAAGCCGCCCGCAACACCGTCCTCGCCATCGACCCCGCGGCGAAACCAGGCTGATAATGCCCGCTCACCCCTCCGATTAACCGTGCCGCTGGAGGCGGTTGCTGAGCCAGGCTCGAGTGACGTCCCGGTACCACGCCTGGTGGTCGCGCAGGTGTGGGGAATGCGTCGGTACGTCGTCCTCGCAGTGGGTGGTGAAGTACAGCCAGACCAGGGCTAGCAAGGCGTCGAATGAGCGTGGTTCGACGTCTGCGGTCAGTGGATGCGACGCCAGGATGGCGTCGACGTCGTGGCCGTCGCCCTCGGCCGACAGCACGATGATCAGGAGGTCGAGCCACGGCGCGCCCAGGACCGGGAAGTTCCAGTCGCAGATCCAGACGCCACCTTCACCGTCCAAGAGGACGTTGTCGTCGCGCAGGTCGAGATGCTGGACGCTGTGACCGGCGCACCGCTGTGCTGATTCGTGGGCAAGAGTTTCGACGGTCCGCAGCCAACCGGAGTCACCGTCGCGAGCGCGCACCTGGGTGACCCAGTCTGGGAACTCGGCGAAGTCGTCGGCGAACGTCTCCAGCTCCAACCCGGCGGGTGGGTGCGCGAGCAGAGGTGCGGTCGCGGTGAGCTTGTCGAGCACCAGGGTCAGCTCGTCGTGACGCCACGGCCGCCGCGGTGGCGCCCCGTCGACGTAGTCGAAGCCCAGCACGACCCAGGTCTCGTCGGCGATGACGCCGTCGACGTACCAACGCAGGGCTGGAGCACCGATGCCATCGGGGAGTGCGGTCAGCTTGCGGACCTCTTCTCGGTAGGCGCTGCTCAGGGCCCAACCGTGCTTGGCGTCATCGGCTGTCGACGCGGCCTTGACGAAGATGCGCGTCCCGTCGGAGAGGTCGAGCCGGGAGGCGAAGCCGGGCGTGAACCCGACGCCGGTCGACCGCGTCTCGACGACGGTCGATCCTGCCGACACCTCGATCGTGCGCTGTACATCGGCCGGCAGATGCTCCCACGTCGGGCGGCGCGCTGTGTCGCGCACAGGTATGACCGTGCCGTCTCCCAACGTGACGTGGTCGGCCTGCCAAGGCGTATCGGGTGCGGCGCGCGAGGTCATGTCGGGATTGTCGCAACGATGTCGCGGGCGTTGCACCCCGTTTATGCCAGCGTGCGTCCATCGGTGAGGTCGGCCAGGTGGCGCGAGATCGCCGCGCGGCACAGGTCTGCGGTCAGCCGTTCGGGATGGATGCCCAGGTGTACGGCGAGTCCGTCGATGAGCCCGTGCAGGCGCACCGCCTCCACATCGAGATCCAAGTCGTCGCGGAGGATGCCTGACTGCGTGAGCTCGGCCAGCACCGATCGTGACAACGACTCCAGGTCGTCGTATGCCGCCGCGCTCATCGGCCGCAGGGTGTCGTCGCACTGGGCCCGGGCGCTCAACGAGACCCACACCTCCAGCTCCTCGCGCCGCTCGGCATCGAGGGGGAGGACGGCCTCGATCAGAGCCGTGACCCGCTCGGTCACCGTCCCCGACGGGTCGATGGCCGCGATCCGTTCCCTGGCCCGGGCGTCCACCTGCTGCATCGCGGTCGAGATCAGCTCGGCCTGTGACGGGAAGTAGTAGCGCAAGGAGCCGGCTGACAGGCCGGCCTCTTCCGCGACGGCGCGGACTGTCGCCCCCTCCACTCCACGGCGGCGGATGACCCGCCACATCGCGCGCACGATCTCTTCGCGGCGTTGGTCGTGGTCGACGATCTTCGGCATTTGGCCATTATGACACGGGCGTGCTAAATTAGGTGGTAACACAGTCGTATTAAAACGTAGGAGTTCGAGAACCATGTTGGTCGCCATCATCATCGCGGCGGAAGTCGCGTTCTGGCTGTTCATTGCTGCGGGCCTGGTCGCCCGCTACCCGTTAGGCATGCGTCGTACCGGCGGCGTCATGCTCGCCCTGTCGCCCGCGGTCGACCTCGTGGTGCTCACGGCGGCCGTCCTCGACCTCCGTGACGGCGGCACTGCTGCGGTGCCGCACGCATTGGCTGCGGTCTACATAGGAGTGAGCGTGGGATTCGGCCACCAGATGATCCGGTGGGCCGACGCGAAGTTCGCCCACCGGTTCGCTGGTGGACCCGCGCCCGCGCGCAAACCGACCGGCGGCCGAGCCCGGGCCCGCTATGAAGCAGTGCAGTTTGGCCGGCACCTGCTGGCCTGGACTGTCGGAGTCGCACTGTTGGGGGGTGCGGTGCTGCTCGTGGGCGACCTCGACCAGACCGAGGCCCTCGTCAGCATGGCCGAGGTTTGGACAGTCGTGCTCGTGATCGACGGCCTCATCACGCTCGGCGACTGGCAGCGATTCGCCCGACCGGCCGCGCAGGGATGCAGCGCGGCTCGGCCGGACAAATCGTTAACGGGATGAGATCAGATCAGTTCAGTTCCGTCTGATCGCCACATCGTCGATCAAGAAGCCCGTCTGCACGGAACTGTCTTCCGTGCCCACGAACCTCAGTGAGATGGTCCTGCCGCGGAACTGCGACAGGTTGGCCGTCCGACGGTGGTAGCTGACGTCCCATTGCCGGTTGTCGTACGTCGCGAGCGTCACCGCAGGCACCCCGGCTCTCTTCACCCGGACCGCCAGCGTGTCGAAGGGATCGCTGTCATCCTCAGCGCTGTCGATGAGCAGGTAGAACGACAGTTGGAGGCTCTGCGCGTTCGGCAGGGTCACGGAGTGCCGCAGCGTCTGGGTGTTGGACGAGCCGAACCCGTTCAGGAACGCGTACCTGTCGCCCGACCGAGCAATCGGCGGGTTGGTGATGATCACACCGGCAGGTGCGGTCCAGTTCGCCGAGCCGGACTCGAAGCCACCGTTGGTCAGCAGATTGGCACCGCCACCGGCAAGCCGACCGCTGCAGGCCCAGAGACCCTGGCCGACGTTGACGCCAAGCCAGGTCCTGACCACCCGTGCGCACCGCTGGCTGGTCGGTCCATACAGGTCGCGGGCCGCGCGGATCGTGGCATCGCGAGCACTCCTGTAGTCCGAGCCGGCCGTCATGTAGACGTTCAGCGCGCGGTACCAGATCTGAGCGGCAGGCCCCTTGCCTATGGCGCTGATCGTCGTGCCATTGCAGGTGTTGCCTTGGTGCGGCAGGCCACCAATGTCTTGGCACCGGTGCCTTCCGACAACAGGTAGAAGAACCGGTTGGCCGGGCCGGACGTGAGGTGGACGTCATCGCGTCCCATCCTCGCCTCGTAGCAGTTGTAGCTGGCGCCGTCGGCGTGCGGCCGGTCCATTCGGCGCAGGAAGCCCGGGGGGCCAGGGACGATCTCTTCGCCGATGTAGTAGTCACCGGTGTCGACGGCGTTGGCCGCCCTGAACTCGACCATCGTGCCGAAGATGTCGCTGGTCGCTTCGTTGAGCCCGCCGGACTCTCCGAAGTAGTGCAGCCCAGCGGTGTTGGACGTCACCCCATGGGTCATCTCATGCCCCGCGACATCCAGCGAGACCAGCGGGTCGAAGAAGCTCGCGCCGTCGCCGTACGTCATGCAGAAGCACTCGTCGTCCCAGAAGGCGTTGTCGTAGCCCGTACCACCCTCGGAATAGTGCACACGGCTTAACGCGCCGACACCGTCGTTGCGGATCCCTGTGCGGTTGAGCTCGTTGTCGTAGAAGTCCCAGGTCGCCGCCGCGCCGTACTGCGCGTCAGCGGCGGCACTCTGTCGGCTGGATTCGAGGTTGTTCCCCCAGTTGTTGTTCTCGTCCCTGAACAAGACGCCGTTCCCAACGCTCTGGTCGTTCATATCGGTCACCCGGTGACCGCCGCGCGTGAGGTCCCGCATCGCATACCGAGTTGGGCTAACCACGCCGCTGTCGTCCGTATGGATCTGGACGTCGCCGCTGTACAGGGTCTGACCGACGCCGACCGCATCCGTGGTCTCTAGCTCCGACCAGTTGGCGATGCGGTTGCCTGAGTTCGCGTCGACGTACACGGCCTCGCGGGCAAGTGCGCCACCCGAGATGCCCTGGACGACTGTCTTCCAGGCAAGGTTGGCTGTGCGTCCGACAGCCCAGACTGCCAGCGACGGAGATTCGGCGGACTTGGCGAGACCGGTGGTCTGGCGTGCCTGCGCCAGTGCTGACGCTGAGGAAACGGAAGCGCGGGTCGACTTGAGCGCCGAGAGGTCCGCCCTGGTACCCCAGTTGACGTCGTTGACGAGGCCATTTGCGGATCGGTGCACGACCAGGTCGCCGCCGATCACGGGCAGCCCTTTGTAGGTGCGGTCGTAGCGGGTGTGGACGGTGCCGTCAGCGTCGCGCATGACGTCGCGGACCTTGAGGCTCTCACCCGCAGACAGCCGAAGCTCGTTCGCGACTTTCCCCGCGTCGCTTCGTGCAGCCTGGATCGCGGCGGCACGCTGAGCGGGGCCGAAGGACGGATCGCTCAGCGCCGAGCCGGCGGGCGAGGTGTGAACTGCTGCGGGTGGTGCTGCTGAATGGGGACCGGCAGGTGCCGCCCCGACGGGAGAGGAGACGAGGCTCATCACGACAGCTGTCGTGAGCAGTCCCCCCCAGATTTGAGCTTTCATCCCAGCTCTTCCTTCCTGGCGGAGCATGGCTCCGCCCGATACTCCGAGCGAGGAGTGCCCGCGCCCGGACGAACGAGATGCTCGAAGGGGCGACAAGACAAGATTGGCCCCAAAAGTGAGGAGCGTCTAGTTGCTCCGGTGATACGCCCTCGGCGAATCAATGTGTCGAGTCGATGCGCTGGAAAATCCGGTCGGTCAGAGGCGGCGTCGATTCGGCTAGGCCCTGCGTTGACGGCGTCGCCATGTGGTCGGACCAGCAAGGCGTGGGATGATGGGTGTCGTCGTCAGCCCGTGCGCGTACGTCGTACCCACGTAGCGCGGCACACTCCCAGCCACTGACCGGAAGACACCCTGTGCCCAACCCTCAGCCTGCGGCTCGCCCGGGACAAGGCGCCGCGCCCGAACCGGGCTCGACCGACCCGTCGATCCTGCGCAACTTCTGCATCATCGCGCATATCGACCACGGCAAGTCGACGCTGGCCGACCGGATGCTGCAGCTGACCGGGGTGGTTGACGATCGCAATGCCCGCGCGCAATACCTCGACCGGATGGACATCGAGCGTGAGCGGGGAATCACGATCAAGAGCCAGGCCGTGCGGCTGCCGTGGACCGTCACCGAAGGCGAGAACGTCGGGACGACGCACGTGCTGAACATGATCGACACGCCGGGTCACGTCGACTTCACCTATGAGGTGAGCCGGTCGCTCGAGGCATGCGAGGGCGCGGTGCTGCTCGTCGATGCAGCTCAGGGCATCGAAGCGCAGACCCTGGCCAACCTTTACCTCGCCATCGACGCCGAGCTGGACATCATCCCGGTGCTTAACAAGATCGACCTGCCGAATGCCCAGCCAGACAAGTACGCCGCCGAGCTTGCTCACATCATCGGCTGCGAGCCCGACGACGTACGCCGCGTCTCCGCGAAGACTGGCGAAGGTGTCGAGGCCCTGCTGAACGACATCGTCGAGGTTGTGCCGCCGCCGCAAGGCGAGGCCGACAAGCCTGCGCGGGCACTGATCTTCGACTCCGTCTACGACACCTACCGAGGCGTCATCACCTACGTCCGTGTCATCGATGGCTCGTTGAGCCACCGTGACCGGATCAAGATGATGTCGACGGGTGCCGTCCACGAGATGCTCGAGGTCGGGGTGATCTCGCCCGAGCCGGTGAAGGCGAGCGAGCTCGGCGTGGGGGAGGTCGGATACCTCATCACCGGTGTGAAGGAAGTGCGCCAGTCGCGCGTCGGAGACACGGTCACGTCGGCGATCCGCGGAGCGACGGAGGCCCTAGCCGGCTACCGGCACCCGAACCCGATGGTGTACTCGGGGCTCTACCCGATCGACGGCGACGACTACCCGACGTTGCGCGACGCGCTCGACAAACTGCAACTCAACGACGCAGCGCTGATGTACGAGCCGGAGACCTCCGGCGCCCTCGGCTTCGGATTCCGCTGTGGCTTCCTCGGGCTGCTCCACATGGAGATCGTGCGGGAGCGCCTCGAGCGCGAGTTCAACCTCGAGCTGATCTCGACCGCACCGAACGTCGTCTACCGCGTCGAGATGGAGGATGCCTCCGAGGTCATCGTCACCAACCCGAGCGAGTACCCCGGCGAAGGCAAGATCGCGGCGGTCTACGAGCCGGTCGTGCGGGCCACGATCCTCAGCCCTTCGGACTACATCGGCACGATCATGGATCTGTGTCAGACCAGACGTGGCTCTCTTCAGGGCATGGACTACCTGTCCGCTGACCGGGTCGAGGTGCGCTACACGCTCCCGCTTGCCGAGATCGTCTTCGACTTCTTCGACGCGCTGAAGTCGCGCACCAAGGGCTACGCGTCGCTCGACTACGAGCCGATCGGCGAGCAGGCCAGCGACCTCGTCAAGGTTGACGTCTTGCTGCACGGCGAGCCGGTGGACGCGTTCTCCGCGATCGTGCACCGCGACGCTGCCTACGCCTACGGCGTCGGGCTTGCCCAGAAGTTGAAGAACCTCATCCCGAGGCAGCAGTTCGAGGTGCCCATCCAGGCGGCGATCGGGGCGCGCGTGATTGCCCGGGAGTCCGTCCGCCCGATGCGCAAGGACGTCATCGCCAAGTGCTACGGCGGCGACGTCACCCGCAAGCGCAAGCTCCTCGAGAAGCAGAAGGAAGGCAAGAAGCGGATGAAGATGGTCGGCCGCGTCGAGGTGCCGCAGGAGGCGTTCATCGTCGCGCTCAACACGTCCGAGCCTGCCGAGAAGACCAAGAAATAGCGCCCGTGACCATCCCGCCGGGCCTGTTGGCATACGCGGCCCGCGGCGACGAGTGGGCTGCTTGGCTCGACGCCCTGCCACGGCTCGTCGCCGACGTGATGACCGATTGGGACCTGACGAACGACGGAGAGCCTCGGCACGGCTACTGCGCTCTCGTCCAGCCCGTCCGGAGCAGCGACGGCCGGCGGGCGGTCGTCAAGTTCGCGTGGCCGCACGACGAAGAGGAGCACGAGCACCTGGCGCTCCAGGCCTTGCAGGGCAACGGAATGGTGCGGCTCTACCGGGCCGACCCCGTGCGACACGTGATGCTGCTCGAACGGCTCCACGCGGACCGGGATCTCCGGTCCGTCGACGATGTCGAGGCATGTGAGATCACCGCCGGCTTCTATGCCAGGATCCACATCCCGGCACTCCCACAACTGAGGCCCCTGTCGTCGTACATCGAACGCTGGACGAACAACCTGGAGGCACTCGGAGGTCACGCGGCCATCCCGCGAAGGCTTGTGCAACAGGCGGTGTCGCTTGGGCGATCGTTCGTCGCCGACGCGGCGACGGACGGGACGATGATTCACGGCGACCTGCACTACGAGAACGTGCTCGCGGGCGACCGTGAGGAGTGGCTGGTCATTGACCCCAAGCCGATGTCCGGCGACCCGCACTATGAAGTAGCACCGCTGCTGTGGAACAGGTGGGACGAGATCCTCGCGACCGGCGATGCTCGTGCCGCTGTACGTCGTCGGTTCCACACCGTCGTCGAGGCAGCCGAGCTTTCTGAGGATCGGGCCAGGGACTGGGTCGTGCTCCGGATGATCCACAACGCGCTCTGGTGCGTCGAGGACGACCCTGAGGGACTCGACGCCGAGACCCGGGAATTCCTCACGATCTGCATCACGCTCGCCAAGGCTGTTCAGGACTAATTCCCCCGCCCGACCGAACACCTGCTAACCCGCGAATCCTGCCGTTAAAGGCCTGGAAACGCAGGTCAGCGGGTGTTCGGTGCGAGCGGGGACGTCGGCTAGATCACAGGCGGGTCTATGCCCATCAATGCGCGCATTCGGCTGCAACCTGTCATACTCGAACTGTTGGCCCGCACAGTTCTGCCTCGGGCCTCTCTTGTTTTCAAGGAAACTAGTCGTCACACAAGACCACGCGCCGCTGGGCTCAGGCCCGCGCCGGGCAGGACGATCTTTCTACTTACGGAGCTTCAGGCGGCATGCCCGCCTCCACACCATGTCTACAACTCTTGCTGCACTTTCCCCTACGACCGACGGCTTTTTGGCTCTCGGCGTTTCCCCCCGTCTCACCTCGGCGCTCGAGCGCGCCGGCGTGACGATCCCATTCCCAATCCAGGCCGCGACGTTGCCCGACTCACTTGCCGGTCGCGACGTACTCGGTCGCGGTCGCACCGGCTCGGGCAAGACCTATGCGTTTGCCCTGCCCATCCTCGAACGGCTTGCCGCCAGCGGAGCCAAGCGGGTGCCAGGTCGCCCGCGCGCTCTGATCCTTGCCCCGACCCGCGAGCTCGCCAGCCAGATCGACGCGGCAATGGCCCCACTAGCCAAGTCGCTCGGCCTCCGCACGCTGACCGTCTTCGGCGGCGTAGGTGCCAACCCTCAGATCAGTGCACTGCGCCACGGCGTCGACGTCGTGATCGCTTGCCCCGGTCGGCTCGCCGACCACCTGCAGAGCGGTCACGTCAAGCTTGACGCGATCGAGATCACGGTGCTCGACGAGGCGGACCACATGGCCGACCTCGGGTTCCTGCCGGTCGTTCGCCGTCTGCTCGACCAGACACCCAAGAACGGCCAGCGGATGATGTTCTCCGCGACGCTGGACAAGGCCGTTGACGTGCTTGTGAAGCGGTTCATGCATAACCCCGTCACCCACAGCGTCGACTCGGCCCAGTCGCCAGTCGCGACGATGGACCACCACGTCCTGCACGTCGGACATGACGCGCGTCTGTCGGTGCTCGTCGATCTGGCGTCGGCGCCTGGACGCACCCTCATGTTCACCCGGACCAAGCACGGTGCCAAGACGCTTGCGCGCAAGCTCACTGCAGCGGGTGCGCCCGCTGTCGAGCTGCACGGGAACCTGTCGCAAGGTGCACGCACTCGCAACCTCACGGCATTCTCCAACGGGACTGCTCCGACCTTGGTAGCGACGGACATCGCGGCGCGCGGCATTCACGTCGACGACATCGCCTTGGTCATCCACGCCGACCCTCCGGTCGAGCACAAGGCGTATCTGCACCGGTCAGGACGCACCGCCCGAGCCGGCAACTCCGGCACGGTGGTGACGATGATGACCGACGCGCAGGTGCGCGACGTGCGTGATCTGACTCGCAGGGCCGGCATCAAGCCGACGATCACAAGACTGGGAGCGGGCCACCCGCTCTTGGTCGAGATCGCACCCGGTGAACGGATTCTCGTCACTCCGCCACCCGTCCAACCCGGTTCGTCGGACCGCCAGGGTCGCGGTGGCGGACGTAACTCTCGCGCCGGCTCTGGCAATGGCTCCAGACGACGTACGACGTCGCAGGGCAGCCGATCCGACGGCTCGTCGGGAGGCGGTGGCCAGCGCTCGTCATCGCGTCGTGGCCGCGGTCAGTCGGCACCCGGTGCATCCGCCAGCCGCGCCAGCGCTGGCAGCGCGGCCGTGTTCTCGTCCGGTGCGCGCAACGGTGGCCGCCGCGGCGGTCGCTGACCCTTCACCTGTTGAGACCATGTGATCTCGACAAGCTCGATCGCCGGTTGTGGGCCGATCGGCAGTTGTGGGCTCGATTATCGGTATCCGAGAGTGACGCGGGCGGATTAGTCTGGCGCCGACCGATGAGTCTCCGTCGGAGTGTCTTGACGTCTGCTGGCCACGACCGTGGCAGCGCACCGGATCGAGAGGACCGTCATCATGCAGAAGATCACCCCGTGTCTGTGGTTCGACACCGAAGGCGAAGACGCGGCGAAGCACTACACCTCCATCTTCAAGAACTCGCTTATCACGGAAGTTGCGCACTACGGCGACGCCGGACCCAGAGAGGCCGGAACTGTGATGACCGTGACCTTCGAGCTCGACGGTCAGGAGTTCCTCGCGCTCAACGGCGGGCCGGACTTCACGTTCAACGAAGCTGTGTCTCTGCAGGTCTACTGCGACACGCAAGAAGAGATTGACCACTTCTGGACGCGGCTCTCCGAGGGCGGCGAGGAAGGCCCCTGCGGCTGGTTGAAGGACAAGTTCGGCGTCTCGTGGCAGGTCACCCCGCGGCTGCTGAACAAGATGATCACTGCCTCCGACCAAGAGGCCGGCCAGCGGGCGATGAACGCCATGCTCGGGATGAAGAAGCTTGATATCAGCGAGTTGCAGAGGGCGTACGACGGAGGCTGACCCGCGGCTGGGCGGCT
Source organism: uncultured Actinomycetota bacterium (assembly GCA_963815295.1). Taxonomy (GTDB): domain Bacteria; phylum Actinomycetota; class Actinomycetes; order Propionibacteriales; family Nocardioidaceae; genus JACDHG01. Next base: position 2,005,817 of record CAWFFZ010000008.1, on the reverse strand, counting down.
GTCGGCGGGCTGGGTCTCTTTCGCCGCCGCCGTCTCTCAGTTTTGGTGGCCCCGAGAGGCTCGGGTTCGCTACGTTCGACCCATGGCGGACGAACGGTGGTTGGCTCGCACTCTGGTCGCGATCTCCTCGATGTCGAAGGTCAAGGGCGACACCGCCGTGATCCAGGAGGTGGCCATCCAGTTCGCCGACCGGTTCGAGCCGCAGGATCGTGCATACGAAAGCCGGTATCCGCGCTGGCATCGACTGGTTCGTGAGTCGATCGACGACGCGATCCAGAGCGGCTATGCCAGTCGCGGCAAAACGCTGGCTCTGACCGATGATGGTGAGGCCCGCGTGCCAGCAGCTCGCAAGCGCTTGGCCAAGGAGCGGAAGACCCAGCCGAGCGACTCCGAGAGGAAAAGCGCTCCCGACGATGACGCTGACATGCCGCTGATGGTTTCGGGGTGCATCACGCCGGCGTTGCGAACCACCAAGGGCCGCAAGAGTGCCGCATTGTCCACCGACGACGACACCCGGATGCCGGTCATGGTGGAGCTAAACCTGCAGCATGAGAAGGGGCCGGCCGGGGCATACCGACTGCTGACGTCTCTGTGGAAGCGGGTGACAGCCGGCGAGAGCCCACACGGTCTCGCTGACGAGTACGCCACGGGCGAGCTCACCATGAACGAGGTGAAGCGAATCGTGGCGGCCGACGCCGCACCCATCGATTGGTCCGTGCGTGCGATCTACCGGATCTGGCCCGATTTCCAGGTACGCAAGCACGTCGATGAGTCGGCAGTCACGGTGAAAGCCGACGCCGCGCGCCGCTCGTTCGATGCGTATGGCGACGGGATCGTCTGGGCGGTCATCGACTCGGGCATCGAGCAGTCACACGTGCATTTCAAGGGCTACGGGACGTTGACCGATCCCCTCGTCAGGCAACTCCACCGCCACTTCACCAGCGGCGCGCCGCCCAACCGGGCCGAGGCGCTGGTCGACGAGGACGGTCACGGGACGCACGTGGCCGGGATCATCGCCGGCGGCCTCGCCCGCTGGGAGGGTTCTGAAGGTGACGTCGTCGTCGTCGAGAACCGCTACAACGTCGACAACCCCAACGAGCCGATGCGCCAGCCGCGCAGGCTCGACGAGCCGAAGGTGCGGCTTGCCGGTATGGCGCCACGGACAAAGTTGGTGAGCCTCAAGGTGCTGGGTGGCGGCGGCGCGCTCGAGAGCCGCGTGAGCCGAGTCATCCAAGCGCTGGCCTACGTGCGCAAAATAAACGCCTCCAACAACAAGTTCCCCCGGATCCATGGCGTCAACCTCAGCGTCGGGTACGACTTCGACCCGACCTGGTTTGCCTGCGGCCGCAGCCCTCTCTGCCAGGAGGTCGACAAGCTGGTACGTACCGGCGTGGTGGTCGTGGTGGCCGCGGGGAACTCCGGCTTCGGGCGGCTCAGCCCCACCCTGAGCACGGTGGCGCAGTTTGGTCTCGGCATGACCATCAACGACCCGGGCAATGCGGCACACGCGATCACGGTCGGGTCGACACATCGCAACATGCCACACGCGTACGGCGTCTCGTACTTCTCGTCCAAGGGCCCCACCGGCGACGGACGGCGCAAGCCAGATCTCGTCGCTCCCGGTGAGCGCATCACGTCGGCAGCCGCGGGCCAGATGGCAGCCGGCGTGGTGCTCGCAGAAGGCCAGACCAGGGATGCCATCTACGTCGAGGAAAGCGGCACAAGCATGGCCGCCCCCCATGTCTCGGGGGCCATTGCTGCCTTCCTCTCCGTGCGCCGGGAGTTCATCGGACGCCCGGACGAGGTCAAGCAAATCTTCGTCGACAGCGCCACTCCGCTGGGGCGAGACCCGTTCTTCGAGGGCGGCGGACTCGTCGACCTGATGCGGGCGATGCAAGCGGTGTAGTGCCGCACTGAATCCACAAGAGGGGTAGGGGAGTGACCATGACGAACAAGATCGGGTCAGCGCCGTTCTGGCAGTTGACCTTCGACGCCGAGGGTGACCCGGGCGACGATGCGAGCAAGGCGATCGACGAGATCGTCGACCAGGGCATCACCGACCTCGTTGTCTTCTCACACGGCTGGAACAACAGTCAGGAAATCGCAGGTCGCCTGTACAAAGGCTGGTTCGGACAGATGGCCAGCCAGCTGTCCAAGGCCACCGATACGCGGGAGGTCAAGGTCGGCTTCGTGGGTGTCTTCTGGCCGGCCCAGCGCTGGTCGGACGAGCCGATCCCCGACTTCGAACCCCCGTCAGGTGCGGCCCGCTCGGGCGATGCGGCGGCCGCCGGTCGTCGTACCGAAGGACATGTTGTCAGCAAGAAGATCGACGCCAAGACCCTCGAAGGGCTCCGCTCCAACTTCCCCAAGGGAGCCAGCCAGCTCGATGCGATGGCAGCCTTGCTCGCCAAGGACAATCCCACCGAGCAGGACCTCGCTGACTTCATGGACCACATGAAGAAGTTCGCCAAGGCCACGAAGACGGGGGAGGACGACGGAGAGCACGAGGCACAGAGCAGCGACGCCGGAAAGACGCCGTCGATGTTGGGGGGCGAGCCCGGCAAGGTGTTCGAGGAATTCGCCGCGGAGCTTCGCAACACCGGCGCCGTCATCGAGACCGAGTCGTCGGACGCTGCCGGGATCCTCGACCGCGTCAAGGACGTGTGGCACGGCGCTAAGGAGGCGTTGCGGCAGCTGACGTACTGGCAGATGAAGAACCGCGCGGGTGTCGTGGGTGAGAAGGGGTTGGGCCCCTTCCTCGGCCGCCTGAACAAAGAAGCACCGGACCTGCGCGTCAACCTGGTGGGCCACAGCTTCGGTGCACGGGTCGTGTCATACGCACTCGCAGGGCTCCCGGAGGGCGTTGACCCGACACCGGTGAAGTCGGTGACTCTCCTTCAGGGTGCCTTCTCGCACTTCGCCTTCTCCGACCCGCTGCCTCATGACTCGGACCGCAAGGGGTCCCTTGCTGGCAAGCTCTCTCGGATCGACGGGCCGCTCACCGTCTGCTTCTCCGAACACGACGACGCGGTGGGTCGGTTCTACCCACTGGCATCCATCGCGTCCGGTGTCGACTCCGCGGCCGGTGAAGAGCGCTTCTACCGATGGGGAGGGATGGGGCATGACGGAGCCCAGGCCGTCGGCGCCAAGCTCGAGGACCTGAAGCCCGCGGTGGCGACGACGAAGTACGCATTCGAAGACGGCAAGGCGCTCAACATCGACGCGTCCGGCATCGTGAACCGTGGTGGGCCGCCGAGTGGCGCGCACAGCGACATCGTGCACCCCGAGTTGACCTGGGTGGTGATGTCGGCAGGCAGGATCGCCGACCGACCCTAAGGGGAGATTTCCCATGGACCATCAATGTCCTTCGACGGTCGTAAGCAGCTTGCGCTGCTGCAGCAACACGTCACGAACTGTGTCTAACGTCGTGCCGGCTTGAACCGGGGTTGGAGTGGTCACTTGGTCCGGCCCGGAGTGCTTCAGAGCTGGTCCGAACTCGCGCCGGATGCTGAGCGTGCATCGCTGGCCACCGTCGGCGATTGTGTACAAGATCAGGCGGGGGTCGACAGCGTCAGCGAACACTGTCCGCCCCTGGATCCATTGGCTGCGACTCGATTGGTGACGCCAAGCTGTGGCATCCGTGGTGACGCCGTCCTTGACCGCACGCACCTGGGTGGTCCAGGAAGTGCCGCGACCCGTCCCAGAAACGCCCCATCGAACGACCAGGCCCACATCTCTTCGATGCATCGCGACCATCGAAACCACGATTCCCTTGCGGCACCCGGTGACGCCGGCCAGCGGCGCGGATGGTTGCGAGAGCACAGAGCACAGGTGCGGGCTGTCGACGCGGATCGGGCCGGGCCCGAACGCAGTGACATTGAAGGACGGCACGGGCAGCTTCGCGAACGTCGCGGTCACGGTCCAGAGATTGCGACCGATCCGGGGCAGGACATGGCTGAACGAGCGAGGAGAGGGCATGGGGCAGCATCCCACGCGGATCTGGCTCTATTGGGTGTTTACGGCAAACCGTGACATTGCCCGCCGCTAGCTCGGCGGGCTCTCCGGCGGGACGGTGAGTCGGGTGTCGATGCCGGTGCCGAAGGTGGGGTCGCTGCCTCGAATGTGGAGGCCGATCCGTTGGGGCGTGGCGACGTACAGCCGTAGCAATCCGGTGCCGGAGAGCTCCGCGGGGGTGAATTTACGGCCGCCCCCGGCTTCGGCGTCCCGGAACGCGCGGGCACACCTGTCGTCGAGCTCGGACTCGGCGACCTCGCCTGCGGTGCCGGTCAGGTAGACCGCGCCGACGGTGGGTCCGGGGGGACGGCTGGAGTCGAAGATGACGATGTCGACGTTGGGGCTCCAGGCCAAGTTGCGCGAGTGCTCAGCCCTCGGCGACGACACCCAGTAGAACTGCTCGTTGCCCTCGTGGGTGAAGTAGACCGGCGAGACGTGCGGCATACCGTCTGGGCTGACGGTGCCCAGCACCATGTACCGGTTGTCGTCGATGACGTCCACAACCCGCCTACGTAGCTCCGCCGCCCGTGCATCTTCGTCGTCGGCCATCGTGGTCCTTTCGGTCGATCCTGCGCGCCGGACAGCTCCGGCGCGTGGGCCGGGTCCAGCATGGCATCGGCCGGGTGGAGGATTGAAAGGTGGACGAGCAATTTGTGGTGGGCGATGTTGACGACGGGCTGAGTGCCGAGCTCGATGAGAAGATCTACCGGTTCAACGGCGATGCGACAGGGATTAGGGACGGCCGGTGGCTGCGGATCGCCGTCCGAGGCTCTGATGGAGAGTTGGAGGCCGGACTGTCGGGGTGGACGTGGGGCGGCAGCGGGTATGTGGACTTGTTCTGGGTTCGCACCGATCGGCGCGGTGACGGCCTCGGGAGCCGGCTGCTCGCCGCCGCCGAGGAGGAGGCCCGCCGTCGCGGATGTAGTCAGATGGCACTGAGCACGCACACCTTCCAGGCCCCTGCGTTCTACATGAGGCGTGGGTATGTCGAGTGTGGCGTCACCCCGAACTACCCCCAGGGCCACGCACAGGTGCACCTGGTCAAGCCACTGGCCTGAGCAGGCGTTCGCGCCGTGCCGCCCGACTTGGCAGGATGCATGCATGCGAGGTCGAACCCAGTCTGATGGATCAGCGTCGCGCGACGACCGGCACGACTACTGGGGCGTCGTGCTGGAGGCACCGGACGGACCAGCGCTCATGCGGTTCTATGCGGCGCTGCTCGATTGGGAAATCGCCAGCGAAGGCCCCAATGGTGGAGCTGTGATACCGCCCGACAGCGTGGGCTTCCTCGGGTTCCAGACAGCACCCGACTATGTGCGACCCACGTGGCCGTCGGCCGAGGGCGCTCAACAGATGATGATGCACCTCGACTTCGAGGTGAGCGATCTCAAGGCCGCTGTCGCGCATGCGCTCGAGCTCGGTGCAGAGGAAGCCGAGTTCCAGCCTCAGGACAACGTGCGGGTCATGCTTGATCCGGCTGGCCACCCGTTTTGCCTCTACATGGACAAGGAGGAGTCGACCCCGGCCAGCCCAACGGACGGCGCCGAGACTCCATAACGATTGGCTCGCCACCGATGCGGTTGACAAGATGGCCGCATGACCGCGCGGCTGCTCTCCATCAACATCGGCACCCCGATCGATGCAGAGTGGGCAGGCACGCTCAAGCGGACGGCCATCATCAAGCACTCAGTACCGGGTCCGGTGCGGGTCGAGCCGCTGGGCATCGAGGGCAATCAGGTCGCTGACACGAAGCACCACGGCGGGATCTACCAAGCCGTCTACGCCTTCGCCCGTGAGGACATCGACATCTGGGTCGAGCGGCTCGGCCAGCCGATTCCCAACGGCCAGTTCGGCGAGAACCTCACCACCACTGGCATCGACGTCAACGAGTCCCTCATTGGGGAGCGGTGGCGGATCGGGTCGACCGTCCTCGAGGTCGCCGACGTACGGATCCCCTGCAACGTCTTCAAGAACTGGATGGGAGTAGCGGGCTTCGACGACGTGGCGTGGGTCAAGCGGTTCACGGCTGAGGCACGGCCTGGCCCCTACCTGCGTGTCCTCGAGCCTGGTTTCGTCACAGCCGGTGACGCCCTCGAGGTTGTGCACCGGCCCAACCACGATGTCACCGTCTCGACCATGTTCCGCGCGTTCACGACCGACAGGTCCTTGATGCCGCGGCTGCTCGAGACCGGCGACACGCTGCGGCCTGAGGCGCATGCCGCCGCGGCGGAGTACGTCGCCAGCCTGTGAGCGTGTGGGCGCCGGTCTCGGCCGCGACCTTGCCCTACCGTGCGGTATCCGTCTGCTCTACGGTTCTCCCATGACTGCCTCTGCTGACGTTCAAGCGACCCTGGACAACCGGCCGCAATCCGTCGGCCGGATGTTCTTCGACCGGGTCGAGGCGACCCCCGAGCTGGAGGCGTACAGGTATCCGGTTGGCAGCGAGTGGAAGTCACTGACCTGGCGGGACACCCGTGACCACGTCACCAAGATCGCCGCCGGCCTCATCGCCCTCGGGGTCCAGCCTGAGCAGCGGGTCGCGATCGCCTCGGGCACCCGCTACGAGTGGATCTTCGCCGACCTGGCGATCATGTCGGCAGGAGCGGCCACCACCACGGTCTACCCGTCGAGCATGTCCGACGACGTCGCCTATATCGTCGGCGACTCCGACTCGCATGTCGTCTTCGCCGAGGACGACGTACAGATCGACAAGCTGCGCGAGCGCCGTGACGACCTGCCGGCGCTCAGCAAGGTCGTCACCTTCGACGGCACGCCCGACGGAGATTGGGTCATCGGCCTACCCGACCTCGAGAAGCTCGGCGAGGAGCTCCTGGCCGACAACCCCGACGCGGTGGCACAACGAGTCGACGGCACTTCGGCCGATGCCCTGGCCACCCTCATCTACACATCGGGTACGACGGGAAGACCCAAAGGCGTGCGGCTGCGCCACTCGGCCTGGACCTACGAAGGCACCGCCGTGCAGGCGCTCGACATCTTGTCGCTCGACGACGTGCAGTACCTCTGGCTCCCGTTGGCCCACTCCTTCGGCAAGGTGCTGCTGACGCTGCAGCTGGCGATCGGCTTCCCGACCGCGGTCGACGGGCGGGTCGACAAGATCATCGAGAACCTGGCCGTCGTCAAGCCGACGTTCATGGGTGCTGCTCCCCGCATCTTCGAGAAGGCACACGCACGCATCAACACGATGGCCGCAGACGAAGGCGGCGTGAAGAAGAAGATCTTCGACCGGGCATTCACGGTCGGTCTCGAGGTGTCGCGACGGCGGCTCGCCGGAGAGAGTGTCTCCCCGGTGCTGGCAGCGCAGCACAAGGTGTTCGACAAGCTGGTCTTCTCGAAGATCCGGGAGCGCTTCGGTGGGCGCTTGCGCTTCTTCATCTCCGGCGCGGCTGCCCTGAACAGAGATATCGCCGAGTGGTTCCATGCCGCCGGCATCCTGATCCTCGAGGGCTACGGCTTAACCGAGACGTCCGCAGGCAGCTGCGTCAACCGTCCTACGCACTACAAGTTCGGCACGGTCGGACCCGTCTTCCCTGGCTCAGAGGTGAAGCTTGCGTCCGACGGCGAATTGCTGATCAAGGGCCCCGGCGTCATGGACGGCTACCACAACCTCGACGACGCAACCGCCGAGACGCTCAACGACGGGTGGTTCCACACCGGTGACATCGCCGAAGTCGACGACGACGGGTTCGTGCGGATCACTGATCGCAAGAAGGACCTCTTCAAGACATCCGGTGGCAAGTACGTTGCGCCTCAGATCATCGAGGGTCAGTTCAAGGCGGTGTGCCCCTACGTCAGCCAGTTCGTCGTGCACGGCAACGAGCGCAACTTCGTGTCGGCGATCGTCACGCTCGACCCTGAGGCGATCGAGGGCTGGGCTGCCCAGAACGGCCTGGGTGGGAAGAGCTACAGCGAGATCGTCTCGTCCGATGCGGCCTACGAGATGGTGCAGGGGTATGTCGACCAGCTCAACCAGAAGCTCAACCGCTGGGAGACGATCAAGCGCTTCGTGTTGCTCGACCGCGACCTGTCGGTGGAGGACGGCGAGATCACGCCGAGCATGAAGGTGAAGCGCAAGGTCGTCGAGGAGCACTACAAGGACAAGCTCGACGCTCTCTACACCTGACGCGCCTGGGGTCGGTGATGAGCGCCGGCGGTTGTGGTCTCGACAGGGTCGACCCACGGTGAGGGCTGGGATGATGGGTTCTGTGCCTTCTGGCTTGCCCGAGGATGTTGCCGCGCCCGTCGACGGAGCGCTGCCATCCGACGCCCTCGACGCAGTCGGGGCGACCACATTCGGCATCTACATGCACGTGCCGTTCTGCTCAGTGCGGTGCGGCTACTGCGACTTCAACATCTACACCGCCAGCGAGCTGGGTGACACTCATGGGGCGGCTCGGGCGACGTACGCCAAGGTGGCGATCGAGGAGATTCGCCTTGCCCGTAAGGCGATTGGGGACCGCGCGGTCGCTGTCGACACGGTGTTCTTCGGAGGCGGTACGCCGACGTTGCTGCCAGCTGATGACCTCATCGACGTCTTGTCGGCGATCCGCAACGAGTTCGGACTCATGCCGGGTGCTGAGGTCACGACCGAGTCCAACCCCGACAGCGTCACGGCGGCCGATCTGGTGCGACTGCGCGAAGGCGGGATCAACCGCGTGTCGTTCGGGATGCAGTCCGCAGTGCCCTCGGTGCTGCGCGTGCTCGACCGCACGCACGATCCCGACCACGTCCCGTCGGTTGTCACGTGGGCGCGGGACGCCGCCTTCGACCAGGTCAGCCTCGACCTGATCTATGGCAGCCCAGGCGAGTCGCTCGACGAGTGGCAGCGCAGCCTCGATGCCGCGATCGCTTGCGGTCCCGACCATGTCAGCGCCTACGCCCTGATCGTCGAGGAAGGCACCGCGCTGGCTCAGCGGATCGCGCGAGGTGAGCTTAAGTCGACTGACGACGACGATCTCGCGGACAAGTACGAGCTCTGCGACGAGGTGCTCGCGCGGGCAGGCTTCGAGTGGTACGAGGTGTCGAACTGGGCGCGCGGCGACGACGCGAGATGCCGGCACAATATGGCGTACTGGACCGGTGCCGCCTGGTGGGGTGTGGGCCCCGGGGCGCACTCTCACATCGGCGGGGTCCGGTGGTGGAACGTCAAGCATCCCGCGGCGTACGCCGACCGGATCGCCGCCGGAATGAGCCCCGCCGCCGCGCGTGAGGTGCTGGATGCGGAGACCCGTCGCGTCGAGCGGGTGTTGTTGGAGTCGCGGCTGAGCACCGGTCTGCGGATGGACCTCCTCGACGACGTCGGCCGCGACGCCGTGCCTGGTCTCGAACGCGACGGGCTTGCCGAGTGGGCGGGGGAGTTGCTGGTGCTGACGCGTCGCGGCCGGCTGCTCGCCGATGCAGTGGTGCGCGCGCTCCTGCCCTAGCTCCCTTTCGTCGCGCGGTCAGACGTGGTCGTTGGTAACGAAGTCGATGAGCTCTTCGACCCGGCCGAGCAGCGACGGCTCCAGGTCGGCGTACGACGAAACCCTCGAGAGGATGTGCTTCCAGGCGCGCGCGATGTCGGCCTGGTTGCGATGCGGCCAGCCGAGGTGCTGACACACGCCGTGCTTCCATGACACGTTGCGGGGGATCGTCGGCCATGCGTCGATGCCGAGGCGGGCGGGCTTGACTGCCTGCCAGATGTCGATGAACGGGTGGCCGACGATGTGCACGTGGTTGCCGAGCGACGACGTGGCGACCGACGCAGCGATCCGGCTCTCTTTGCGAGCCAGGGACAAGGTGGTCGACGAGTACGCCGGCGCGACGTTCGTGGCCCGGCTGAAAGTCGCGTAGGTGTTCGGCGAGGTCGTCAATGCCTTCGAGGTACTCCACGACGATCCCCTCGATGCGTAGGTCGTCGCCCCACACCTGCTCGACAAGCTCAGCGTCGTGGCGACCTTCGACGAAGATCCGGCTGGCTCGCGCGACCCGCGCCTTGGTGGCGGTGACAGCGATCGAGCCGGATGCAGTGTGCGTCTCGCGTTTCGGGGCCGGTCGCGCCGACGCCTCCAGGATCACCGGCACGCCTTCGAGCAGGAAGCCGGGGCCGAGCGGGAACGTTCGACGCTTGTTGCGCCGGTCTTCGAGCTCGACCGTGCCGAGGTCGCGGTCGACTCGGACGATCGCGCCGCACCAGGCGGTCGTGACCTCCTCGACCACCAGCCCGAGCTCGGCTTCGATCGGCGTGGAGCGGCCACGTTTGGGGGATCGCCAGTCCGACTGGAGTACGTCGGATCCGTAGCGGTCAGGGGCCATGGCCGGGCACACGCTAGCGGTGCTTTGGCGCGAGCTGGCGACGCCACGCCCTCGCCGCTAATCGAGCTTGTCGAGATCGAGGGTCTCGACAAGCTCGACCGCCGACCAGTCGTGGCGGCATACGTGACCAGTCGGCGCGGCATTGGTGACCAGTCGGCGCGGCATTGGTGACCAGTCGGCGCGGCATAGGTGACCAGTCGGCGCGGCATATGTGACCAGTCGGCGGGCGGGGTTAGGCGAGCGGGAGGGTGATGCCGCCGACGGGCTGCCGGGCGGAGGTGCGTCCGGCGAGCGGGTCGCCCGAGCGTTCTGCATGGGCGGCCAACTCGTCATAGCCGCGGCGCACCGCATGGGCCAGCTGGGATGGCGGGAACGCCCAGCTTGTCGACCCCACCTCGAGCGCCTCCGCCTGGGAAACACCCTGGGCGTAGAGCGACCGGATCAGCTCGCCCACGTCGGAGATGTCGGCGCGCTGGTCCTTGACGAACTCGCGATCGACAGGCGTGCCATGACCGGGCACCACCACGCTCGCGGGCGTGAGCATGCCGATGACCAGGTCGAGCGAGCTCGCCCAGTCGAGGGGGAAGCAGTCGGTGCCGTATGCCGGATCGGCCGACTGCTCCACCAGATCGCCAGCGAACACGACGTCGGCATCCGGCACGCGGAGCACCAGATCGCCGTCGGTGTGGCCACGCCCCGGGAAGGCCAGCTCGACATACCGGTCACCCATGTCAATGACGGCGGCCGATGAGAACGTCTCGTCGGGCAGCCGGTACTCGGTCGCCAACACCTCGTCGAGCACCGCTGCCGTGATCGCGTAGCCCGGGTCGACGGCAGGGTCGGCGCGGATCCCCGCTTTGATCCGGTCGCCAGCGGCAACCAGGCCGGCGGCGGCGTTCTCGTGCGCGTGGATCGTGGCGCCGTCGAAAGCGACATTCCCGAACGTGTGGTCGAAGTGCTGGTGCGTGTTGACGACCCAGCGGACCGCCACGCCAGGCGCCACGCGTCGTACGTCGTCGGCGAGCCGGCAGCCTTGAGCGGAGCTCGCCCGGGTGTCCACCACGAGTATGCCGTCGGACCCCACGACCACGCCGATGCTCACGTCCCACTCGGGGTATCGGAGCACGAAGCAGCCGCGCGCCACCTCGAGCAAGTCGGAGGCGTGCAGCTCATCCACCGGCGACGAGTGAGTCATGCCCCCCATGATGCCCCTATCGCGGCGACGCCGACGTCTCCGCCGGGACACCCCGGCCAGCAAACGGCCGGTGCCGCTCGACACTAGTAACATTGGCACTCAGTACGACGGAGTGCCAGATCCTGGCGCGGCGCCACGACGAGGAGGCGAGCCATGCTGGACGACCGCAAGCTGGACGTGCTCCGGGCCATCGTCGAGGACTACGTGCAGACCCAGGAGCCGGTCGGCTCTAAGGCGCTGGTCGAGCGCCACAGCCTCGGCGTCTCCCCGGCGACGGTGCGCAACGACATGGCCGCGCTGGAAGAAGAAGGCTTCATCATGCAGCCGCACACCAGCGCCGGACGCATCCCGACCGACAAGGGCTACCGGCTGTTCGTCGACAAGCTGACCAGCATCAAGCCGCTGAGCGGTGCCGAGAAGCGCGCCATCGCGACGTTCCTGCAAGGAGCGGTCGACCTCGACGACGTCGTCCACCGCAGCGTTCGCCTGCTCTCCCAGCTCACCCAGCAGGTCGCCATCGTGCAGTACCCCACGCTGGCCCGCTCGACGGTGCGTCACGTCGAGGTCGTCATCCTGGGCCCGCACCGCCTGCTGCTGGTCCTGATCACCAGCACCGGCCGGGTTGAGCAGCGCATCGTCGAGCTGTCCAAGGATCTCGAGGACGACGTGATCGGTGAGCTGCGCGCCCGCCTCAACGCCGCCGTCGTCGGCCAGCAGCTGGGCGACGCCGCGACGCGGGTGGCAGGACTGCCTCAGTATGTTCCAGCGCGACGACATGCCCGTGGTCACCCAGGTCGTCGCGGCCTTCGCCGATGCCGTCGCCGGCGACCGCCCTGACGAGAAGGTCGTGATCGGCGGCACTGCCAATCTGGTCCGCTTCGGCGACGACTTCGACCACTCGATCAAGCCGCTGCTCGAGGCGCTCGAGGAGCACGTCGTGCTGCTCAAGCTCCTCGGTGAGGCGACCAGCCCCAGCCTCGTCACGGTGCGCATCGGGCACGAGGTGCCGCACGACGTACCCCACGAGACCCTCGCGACAACGTCCGTCGTGGCTACGGGATACGGTCCTGGGGAGCAGGTGCTGGCGACCCTCGGAGTCGTCGGCCCGACCCGGATGGACTATCCCGGCTCGATGGCGGCCGTCAACGCCGTCGCCCGCTACGTCAGCCAGATCCTGTCCGACGCATGACCGCCACCCCTATGAATGCTGGAGCATGAGCCAAGACCTCTACCAAGTCCTGGGAGTCGCGCGCGACGCGACGCCGGAGCAGATCAAGAAGGCGTACCGCAACCTGGCGCGCCGGCTGCACCCCGACGTCAACCCCGACGCTGAGACGCAGGAGCGCTTCAAAGAGGTCACGCGCGCGTACGACGTCTTGAGCGACCCCAAGAAGCGGGAGCTCTACGACCTCGGCGGTGACCCGTTGTCGTCTGCTGGTGGAGGCTTCGGTCAGGGAGCGGGGTTCTCGTTCACCGACATCATGGACGCGTTCTTCGGACAGTCCGCCGGCAGCCGCGGACCGCGACCGCGCTCGCGGCGCGGGCAAGACGCACTCATCCGGATGCAGCTCGACCTGGCCGAGGCGGCATTCGGAGTAGGGCGGGAGCTCAAGGTCGACACGGCCGTGACATGCACGGTCTGCTCCGGCGCGGGCACCGCCCCTGGCACATCACCGACTCAGTGCACGACGTGCTCGGGACGCGGCGAGATCAGCCACGTGCAGCGGTCGTTCCTGGGCGAGGTGCGCACGATGCGGCCATGCCCGACGTGTCGCGGCTTCGGGACGGTCATTCCCGACCCCTGCAGCGAGTGCTCAGGCGACGGACGTGTCCGGGCCCGCCGCGCCATCTCGATCAAGGTGCCGCCCGGCGTGGACGCCGGCACCCGGATCCAGTTGTCGGGCGAAGGCGAAGTCGGGCCCGGTGGCGGACCGGCCGGTGACTTGTACGTCGAGGTCGACGTGGCCCGCCACCAGATCTTCACGCGTAGCGGTGACGACCTGCTCTGCACGATCACGCTGCCGATGACCGCGGCCGCACTCGGTACGTCGATCGAGCTCCCGACGCTGGAGGCCGACCTCGTCAAGGGCGACAGTGAAAACGCCGACGGGCTCGAGACCGAGCTGCACCTCGACATCCGGGCCGGCACTCAGTCGGGGGAGCAGATCGTCGCCCGCGGCCGTGGGGTGCCGCACCTGCGTGGCACAGGCCGCGGTGACCTGGTCACCACGATTGTCGTCGAGACCCCGACTCACCTCGACGACGAGCAGGCGGAGCTGGTCCGACGACTGGCCGAGATGCGGCAGGAGGAGAGCCCCGACGTCATACCGGAAGGGCAGCCGCGGCCGAAGGGTGTGTTCGGCCGGTTCCGCGACGTGCTCGGCGGCCGCTGAGCTACTCGACGGTGATCGTCTTGTCGTCGACGTTGGTGGGCGAGCCGTCTTCCGCGCTGTATTCGAGCGCGCGGATCGTGTAAGTCCCGGGCTCGAGTGCACCCAGTTCGATCTGAGCCTGTGTCCACGTACCCATCGACGTAGTGACGAATCCCTCGTCCACCGCCGCTCCGTTGCGGTCGAGCAGCTGCCAGTTGACATTGCCTTCGAAGACATTGCCCGACACGGTCACGGTGACGGGTGACGAGACTGTCTGTCCTTCGACGATGTTGTCGATCGTGATGAACGCCCTGACGTCGTTGTCGCTCTGCACCACCACGGAAGGGGATACGTCGACGCAGTAGAAGAAGTGGTCGACGCGGTCCCCGTTGTAGGTGAAGCGGGCAGCTTCCTCAACGCCAGCGGTCCGTAGGAGCGCTTGCACGGACTGCGGCTGAGACAAACAAGTGCCCTCCATCTCCCCGGTGGTGCCGAGGTCGGCGTCGCCCTCGAGGGCGATGGTCGTGATGTCGCCCTCCTCTGTGATGCCGGCGATGTCGACGCCCTGCGGCCATCCGCTTTCGTAGTCAGGGTCGATCGGTTCTGACGTCAGGAACTCGTGAGCCGCCGCTTCTGCCGCCGTAGCGTCGCCGAGCTCGACCGTGTGCGGTTCGGAGTACAGACGGGGCGGGAGTGTCGGGTTACTCGGCTGCGGTCCGACGTAGTACACGGTGACCTCTGCCATGGCAGGCGTTGTGGGCTGGTTGGCCGGCGGGGTGCCGTTCGAGCCGGTTCCACTGTTGTCACCGATCACCACGACAGCAGCGATCACGGCCGCAGTGGCGGCGGCGGCCCCGAGCGCTCCGAACACCCAGCGCTCGCGCACCGGAGACGACGCAGACGACGTACGTCGTTGGATCCGCTGCAGGGCGGTCGCGTCGGTCTCGACTTCGGCCGCCTCGGCAGCCATCGCACGCCGCAGCATCTCGGCGGTCTCGTCGTTGCGGGGGCTTTCGGGGGTGTTCATGAGTGGTCCTCCAGCTGGGTGCGGAGCGAGTTGAGGCCCCGGGATGCATGGCTCTTGACGGCCCCACGGCTGATGCCGAGGGTGGCGGCGATATCGGCTTCTGAGAGGTCGCTGTAGTAGCGCAGCACGAGCACCTCACGTTGTCGGACCGGGAGTTGATGTAGCGCCGCCATCACGACCGATCGCGACTCGGCGCCCACTGCGACATCTTCCGCGCTCGCGGTCGCGTTGACCTGACGCGGCAGGTGCTTGTCGACGACCTTGTGATGCCGCTGCGCGGAGCGAGCTCGGTTGATGACCGTCTTGCGTAGGTAGCCCACCGCGCGGTCGGTGTCGCGCAGGGTGCGCCACTTGCGGTGCATGGCGACGAACGAGTCCTGGACGATCTCCTCGGCCTCTCCGCTGTGGCGAACGAGGAAGGATGCGGTGCGGACGAGCGACCCATAGTGCAGCGCGTAGAGCTGGGTGACCGCCTCGTCGGCGTCCCACCTCTCAGCAGTCGCCATCCGCAATCCCCTCACACTCGCGTCCCGCGATAACGTGGCCATGCTGCTACCACGCGCGGCTGGGCTTTGCGGTTTACATGGTCGCGCAACCACCGCACTCAGCGCGGACCGACACGGCCGCCGCCCAAGGAGGAGATGTGACGGAGACCCCTGTCGCCGACTGCCTGTTCTGCTCGATCGTGGCAGGGGAGGTGCCTGCGGACACAGTCGTCGACACCGACCTCGCACTGGCTTTCCGTGACATCAACCCGCAGGCGCCGACACACGTGCTCGTCATTCCCAAGGTGCACAGCGCGACCCTGCCCGAGCTGGCCGTCTCACATCCCGACGCCGCCCTCGCCGTCCTCACCCTCGCCCGCGACGTGGCCCTTAACGAGGGCGTCGGCGACGGGTATCGGGTGGCCTTCAACAACGGAGCCGGAGCCCAGCAGACGGTATTCCACGCCCATGCCCACGTCCTGGGCGGCCGCGAGTTCACCTGGCCACCGGGGTGAAGTTGGGACAAACCAAGTGGGCGCAGAGGGCCCCACACCGTACGATTGACGAACGATGACAGAGCCCTCAGTACCACGACATACGATCGTGATCCCGGCTAGCGTGCCGGTCGTCGCCGTCCTCGGCCCCCAAGACGAGTTCCTCGACATAATCGAGCGCGAGTTCGACGCCGAGATCCACGCACGCGGCAACGAGATCAGCGTCTACGGCGACCGTGGCGAGGTCGCCCTCATCGAGCGACTTCTCGATGAGCTCGTGACGATGGTCCGCACCGGCCAAGGCCTCACCGCCGAGACGGTCGAGCGGGTGATCGCGATGTTGCGCGCGGAGACGAAGGAACGCCCCGCCGACGTACTCACCCTCAACATCTTGAGCAACCGCGGCCGCACCATCAGGCCGAAGAGCCTCAACCAGAAGAGGTACGTCGACGCGATCGACAAGCACACCGTCGTCTTCTCGATCGGCCCGGCTGGCACCGGCAAGACCTACCTCGCGATGGCCAAAGCCGTGCAAGCTTTGCAGGCCAAGCAGGTCAACCGGATTATCCTCACGCGGCCGGCTGTCGAGGCAGGCGAGCGGCTCGGATACCTCCCCGGCACGCTGAGCGAGAAGATCGACCCCTACCTGCGGCCGCTGTATGACGCCTTGCACGACATGCTCGACCCCGAGACGATCCCGAAGCTCCTCACGGCCGGGACGATCGAGGTCGCCCCGCTCGCCTACATGCGTGGCCGCAGCCTCAACGATGCGTTCATAATCCTCGACGAGGCGCAGAACACCTCGCCAGAGCAGATGAAGATGTTCCTGACCAGGCTCGGCTTTGGATCGCGGATGGTCGTTACCGGCGACATCACCCAGATCGACCTGCCCGGCGGCACGAAGAGCGGCCTCAAGGTTGTCCAAGAGATCCTTGAGGGCATGAAGGATGTGGAGTTCTGCCGTCTCACGGCGCACGACGTCGTGCGACACAAGCTCGTCGGCAAGATCGTGGCGGCCTACGACACCTACGAAGCCAAACGGAGCACAGGGCCGGCACCCGTGGCCGACACCCGATGAGCGTCGAGGTTCTCAACGAGTCCGGTATCGAGCTCGACACCGTGACATTCCTCAAGTTGGCCCGCTTCACGATGTCGCGGATGCGGGTCCATCCCGAAGCCGAGCTGTGCGTGCGGCTGGTCGACGAGGGGACCATCGCCGAATACAACCAGAAGTGGATGGGCAAGACCGGCCCCACCGATGTGTTGTCGTTCCCGATGGACGAGCTGCGGCCGGCGCGGGACAACGAGCCAGACGCGGAGGGCATCCTCGGCGACATGCTGCTCTGTCCGCAGTACGCCGCGGCGCAGGCGCCGACGTACAGCCGAAGTGTCGACGACGAGCTCGCGTTGCTGACGATCCACGGCATCTTGCACCTCCTCGGCTACGACCACGCCGAGCCTGACGAGGAACGCGAGATGTTCGCGCTGCAGACGCGGCTGCTTGCAGAGTGGCTGGGAGTGAAGAGCGGTGACAAGGTCGAATGACGACCGCTGATCTCACGGTGCTAGCAATCGCGGGCGTGCTCATCGTCGTCGCCGCCATCCTCGCCAGCGCCGAAGCGGCGTTGTCGTCGATCTCCCGAGTGCGCGCCGAGGAGCTGATCCGCGAGGGCCGGCGCGGGGCACAGCGATTGCTCGCCGTCGTCAGCGACGCCCCGCGCTTCGTCAACACCACGCTGTTGGTGCGGGTGCTGTGCGAGACGACCGCGATCGTCCTCGTCACCCTTGTCATCGTCGACTCCGGTCACGGATCGACCGGGCGCGAGGGGCTGCTCGAGCCGACGTGGCTGCAGGTGCTGGTCGCGGCGGGCGCGATGACGATCGTGTCCTACATTGCCGTCGGCGTGGGCCCCCGCACAATCGGTCGACAGCACTCCGAGCGCGTGGGGCTGATGGCGGCAGCACCGGTCACCGGACTCACCGCAGTGCTCGGGCCGGTGCCGCAGCTGCTGATCGTCGTCGGCAACGCGCTGACACCAGGCCGCGGGTTCCGAGAGGGACCGTTCGCGACCGAGGCCGAGCTGCGCGAGCTCGTCGACCTGGCCGCGCAGTCCCGCGTCATCGAGTCCGGTGAGAGCAAGATGATCCACTCGGTCTTCGAGCTCAGCGACACGCTCGTGCGCGAAGTGATGGTGCCGCGCACCGACATGGTCTTCATTGAGCGCTACAAGACATTGCGGCAGATGATGTCGCTGGCGTTGCGCAGTGGCTTCTCCCGCATTCCCGTCGTAGGGGAGAACCTCGACGACGTAGTGGGTGTTGCCTATCTCAAGGACGTCACCAAGCGTGTGTTCGACAAGCACGAGGCGGAGACGACCGAGCGGATCGAGACGATGATGCGGCCCGCGCTGTTCATCCCTGACTCCAAGCCGGCCGACGAGCTGATGCGGGAGATGCAAGCGCGGCGGATGCACGTGGCGGTCATCGTGGATGAGTACGGCGGCACAGCCGGCATGGTGACGATCGAGGACCTGCTCGAAGAGATCGTCGGCGAGATCACCGACGAGTATGACTCCGAGCCTGAAGAGCCCGAACGCCTGTCCAGCGGTGCCGTGCGGGTCAGCTCGAGGATGCCGGTCGACGAGCTCGGGGAGTTGTTCGATGTGGAGATCGACGACGAGGACATCGAGACCGTTGGTGGCCTGATGGCCAAACATCTCGGCAAGGTGCCGATCCCCGGCGCAGAAGTTGTCTGCGAAGGACTGCACCTACGGGCCGAGTCGCTTGCCGGTCGCCGCAACAAGGTCGGCACCGTGCTCGTCTCGAGGGTGACAGACCACGTCGAGCCAGAGCCACCGCCACAGCCCGAGCTAGAGGCGGAGTCCGAGCCGGCGCCGAGGCAGCGGAGCACCGAACCTGCAGAGTCCGACGCCTGACCATGCCCGTGGAGCTCACCGATCCTGAAGACGAGAAGCTGCTGACGCTCGCGCGCTCGAGTCGCACTCGCGGCAACGCCCGCGAGGGCGCCGCAGTCCGCGACACCGACGGCCGCACCTACACGGCGACTAACGTCAACCTGCCGTCGTTGCAGCTCTCTGCTCTGCAGGCAGCCACCGCGATGGCGATCAGCAGTGGGGCGACCGAGCTCGAGGTTGGGCTCGTCGTGACAGATGCGCTGTCCCTGAACGAGCTGGATGTCTCCGTCATACGTGAGTATGCCGGCGACGGCATCGTGCTCTATCGGGTCGCCACCGACGGCTCGGTGCTCGACTCGGTGACCACGTGACCGAGGCACCGTCGTTCCGTAGTGGCTTCGGCTGCCTGGTCGGTCGCCCCAACGCCGGCAAGTCGACGCTGACCAACGCTATGGTGGGCTCGAAGATCGCCATCACGTCATCGCGACCCCAGACGACCCGTCATGCGATCCGCGGCATCCTCAACCGGGCCGACGCCCAGCTGGTGCTCGTGGACACACCCGGTCTCCACCGGCCGCGGACTCTGCTCGGCGAGCGGCTCAACGACATCGTCAAGAGCACCTGGGCAGAGGTCGATGTCGTCGGGGTCTGCCTGGCGGCCGACGAGAAGGTCGGGTCGGGTGACAAGTTCCTGCTCTCGGAGCTCGCGAAGGTGGCCAACACCCCGAAGATTGCCGTGGTGACCAAGACCGACCTGGCCACACCCGAAAAGCTGGCCACCCACCTGCTCGACGTCCAGGCATTGGGGGCAGCCGTGGGCGTGACGTGGCAGGACATCGTCCCGGTGTCGGCCGTGAGTGGGTTCCAGGTCGACCTCATCACCGAGCTGCTCGTCGCGCAGCTTCCGGACGGGCCGCGGTTGTATCCCGAAGGGGAGCTGACCGACGAGCCGGAGATCGTGCTTGTCGCTGAGCTGATCCGAGAGGCCGCCCTCGAAGGTGTCCGCGACGAGCTGCCGCACTCGATCGCCGTCGTCGTCGAGGAGATGGGCCTTCGCGAGGATCGGCCGGAGGACAAGCCACTGCTCGACGTACAGGCGAATCTCTTCGTCGAACGCGACACGCAGAAGGGCATCGTCATCGGGAAGGGCGGCGCCCGGCTCAAACATGTCGGTACCGCGGCCCGGGCCCAGATCGAGGCGCTGCTGGGTACGCCGGTCTACCTCGACCTGCGGGTCAAGGTAGCCAAGGACTGGCAGCGCGACCCGAAGCAGCTACGCCGCCTCGGCTTCTGAACCCCCTACAGGGGTGGGAGACCGTCGCCTTGGGTGTCGAGCGCCCAGCACGTGGTGTTGTGGGAGCCGGACTGCCACGACGCTCTCGTCGGGTAGTAGTAGTAATAGTTCTGCGTCTCCGGCACGTACTCCTGGAAGATCCCCGCGCAGAACGCCCTGCTCCTGTTCTGGGCAGTGGTGACGCCGGGATATGGCGCGTCAGGCGGGCCGAGGAACAGCGACTCGGGGATCAGTTGGGCCTGATGAGCCTGTTTGCACGACGTGAAGCGCACCGGCTGGAGCACCTTCGGCCAGTGCCTGACACATCCGCGGAACTGCGAAGGAACACCGGAACTCAGCGCGCCGTGCAGGCTGCCGGCGCGCGGCACTCCCACGCGTGCGTTGTAGTGGGCCTTCAGGATGACGTCGCAGCGGATCCAGTCCTGCCCCGCGCCGACTTGCGCCTCACTCGGCAAGATCAGCGCGAGGTCGAGCTTGGAGATGGTGGCAGAGTCGCCGACGTACTGCTGGAACCGCGGCTGGCAGTCACGCCACACCTTGGCGATCTCGGCGCGGAGCGGCGAAGGGCTGACGCGGAAGGCGGCGAACGTCTCGGCCGTATGACGGCGGGTGCAGTCGATCGGGGACGAGCCGTCGCGTTGGATGCGGAACTGTTTCCTGGTGGTGTCGTAGCAGTTGCCTATCCGCGGCCGTGAGACGACCGGCTCGGTGGTGGTCGTGCTGGTTGGTGGTGCAGTAGCTGAGCTGGCGGAGGTCTCGGTGGGTGTCGTGCTGGTCGAGGTGGTCTCGGTGGGTGTCGTGGTGGAGGAGGTCGAGGTGGTCTCAACCGATGACTCGCCGGCGACGTCCTCAGCGCTCCCACACGCCGTGAGACAGAGCACTGACATGACGGAAACCAACCCCAAGAGTTTCATCACCGGTTGATTATGCCGTGCGAAAGGATCAGCCCCTGGTCTTGTTCCAGCAGTAGCCGAAACGTTGTCCCTCGTGCCAGTCGGCGGGCGTCGGGAACGTCCAACTGAACGTGAACCCGCTGTCTTCGTCGAGTAAGTCGATGATCAGATCCTCGCATCGCTGCTTGCCGTCGGTATTCGTGACTGACTCGCCCGGGTAGCTTTCGTTGGTCGAGCCGAGCCGGAGTGCGGCGATCGCGCGGTAGGTGTGCTCCTGGTTGCACATGACCATGGTCGACTTCTCGGTGCCGGGCTCGCCCGTCGAACACAGGCCGTAGTTGTCGATGGCCGAGTCGTCGTCGAGCAACCCTTCGAGCTTGGGAGGGAGGTCAGCAAGGATCTGCTCTGCCTGCAGCGCGATGACGTCGCAGCGGACCCAGTGCGCTCCGCGGTCGAACCCGCGTTGGTCGGGGAGGAAGTACGTCACTGTCAGTCGCACTCGCGCTCGCGTCGCGGCGTCTCCTCCGACGTACTTCACGAACTCATCAAGGCATGACTCGCCGGCTTGCTGCTGGATGGCGTCGTTCTTGATCTGCACACCTTCGAACGCGATGTCGGACGGCAGGGTTTTCACAGCAAACGTGTATGCCGTGTGGGGCTCGTCGCACGGGAGCGTGGCCGTGGTATTGGAGTAGCGACCAATGTCGCTGAAACCCAGGTCGCGGCAGCTGCCCGTCTCGGGAGGGGGCGGGGGCGGCGGGGTCTTCGTCCCCGGGGGACTCGACGACGAGCTCTTGTCGGACCCGTCGTCGTTCGCGTTGGGCTCGCTGTTGGCCGAGCAGCCGGCGGCCAGGATGACGACGCCGAGGCCAACGGCCAGCGGCCGCAGGGCGGGCTGCAGCCAGGAGACGGTCATCAGCGCCAACTGTAGGTGACACAGCCAGCCGTCCCCGCGACCCTCCGCCGGTCGAGCGCAACTCAGCGGTCGAGCTTGTCGAGACCCCGGCAGTCAGCGGTCGTCTACGTCGAGATGACGTTGGAGGGCACAGCCGCGCGCACTGATGGTGCAGCCGAGCTTGTCGTTGATGGCGATCATGTGTTTGTTGGACTCGGCGTTGAAGGTGTCGATGATCTCGAGCTCCGGATGAGCCTCGCGCAGCCACAGCAGCATGCTGGCCTTGAGCAACATGCCAAGCCGGTGGCCGCGATGGCTGCCGACAACCGTCGTGTCCTCCTGGAACGCCAGGCCGGGGCGATGGCCGTCGACGCAGACGATGGTGTGCCCGGCCCACTCACCCGATGACTTGTGACGCGCCATCAGCCGATACAGCTTCTGCTGCCGGTTGGCCATAGCGCGCTCAAGGCGCTCAATTCGCTCCACCGGGAACACGTCATCGGTGAGATCCATGCCCTCGAGCGGGGCGTCACTGATCGACTCGAACAGCGACGTGAGCTCGGGCAACCAGTCAGAAGGTGCTGCCCCGGCGAGCCGGATGAGCTCGTAGTCGGTCGCGTGGGCCGCCGCTTCGTCGGCATACCTCTGGATCAGGGTGTAGTTGAGCTCGGCAGGGCGGAGCCGGCGTTGCGCCGAGGTCATCGCGACCTCGAAGCCTTGCAGGGTGAGCAGCTTCTGCACCGGAGAGTCGAGGAAACCGTACGTGAGGAGCATCGAGCGTCCGGCAGACCGCGTCGCGTCGACCTGGGCTTCCAGCAGGGCAGTTCCAATGCCGCGGCCCTGATGATCGGGGTCGACGTGGCAGATGACCAGCGCCATATGGGGGTTGTCCCAGCGCGGGAAGTCGACACTCGCGTAGCCGACTAGGTCGTCGCCAACACGTGCCAACCACATGTGGTCGAACGGTCTGTCGTCGTGGGTGAAACGCGCCAGCGCGGCGAAGTTGGGTCCGGTCCACGGAGCTTGTGTCGACACGTGTGTTGCCCAGTCACGGTTGATGATCGCTGCGCAGCGCTCTGCAGTCGCGGCGTCAAGGTCGAGTGGGTCGACGGGCTCGATCGTCATACCCGCATCCAACGGGCTCATTGACCCCACAGCAACAGGTTTGCGACGTGCCGGTGTTAGCCTGAGACCACCATGAAGGTCGTGCACGCGCTGCTCCTTGCTTGCCGCGACGGGGTTCGCTGAGCCGGACCACCTCGTCGCGGAGTTGCTGTTGTCTCGGCGACGTCCCTCTCCTCGAAGGTTCATCCCATGGCCATCCACCCGCAGCAACCCAGCGGTATGCCGTTCGGTCGCTACCGCGCCTTCCCGCCCGTCGACCTGCCGAACCGCCGCTGGCCGACCGCAACCGTGACCCAGGCTCCGCGCTGGCTGTCGACCGACCTCCGCGACGGCAACCAGGCCTTAATCGAGCCGATGACGCCGGGCCGCAAGCTCCGCATGTTCGAGCTGCTGGTCCGCATGGGCTACAAGGAGATTGAGGTCGGTTTCCCGTCGGCAAGCGCGTTCGACTTCGACTTCGTCCGCCAGCTGATCGAGGGCGGCACGATCCCCGACGACGTGACGATCTCCGTGCTGACCCAGGCCCGCGAGGACTTGATCGAACGCACCGTGCAGAGTCTCGTCGGCGCCACGCACGCGAATGTGCACCTCTACAACGCGACCGCCCCGCTGTTTCGCCGGGTCGTCTTCGGCGTCGATCGTGACGAGTGCCGCGCGATCGCGACACGCGGCACCGAGATCGTGATGAAGTACGCCGACGAGTACCTGCACGGTGTCGACGTGGGCTACCAGTACAGCCCGGAGATCTTCACTGACACCGAGCCCGACTTCGCCATCGAGGTATGCGAGGCCGTCACCGATGTATGGCAGGCGGGGCCGGGCCGCGAGATCATTCTCAACCTGCCTGCCACGGTCGAGATGTCGACGCCGAATGTCTACGCCGACCAGATCGAGTGGTTCGCGAGCCAGCTGACCCGACGCGAGCACTCCGTCGTTTCGCTGCACCCGCACAACGACCGAGGCACGGCAGTGGCCGCCACGGAGCTGGCGATGATGGCCGGTGCTGACCGGGTCGAGGGCTGCCTCTTCGGCCACGGCGAGCGCACGGGCAATGTCTGCCTGGTCACGCTGGGCCTGAACCTGTTCAGCCAGGGGATCGACCCCAAGATCAACTTCTCTGACATCGACGAGATCCGCCGCACGGTCGAGTACTGCACCGGGCTACCGGTGCATCCACGTCACCCGTACGCCGGCGACCTCGTCTACACGGCGTTCTCGGGCTCGCACCAAGACGCGATCAAGAAAGGGCTC
The DNA here is from genome assembly GCA_963815295.1 of uncultured Actinomycetota bacterium. Classification (GTDB taxonomy): domain Bacteria; phylum Actinomycetota; class Actinomycetes; order Propionibacteriales; family Nocardioidaceae; genus JACDHG01. The sequence continues at coordinate 1,981,545 of CAWFFZ010000008.1, read as the reverse complement.
GAGGCGCTCGACAAGGAGGCCCACGACGCGGGCGTCCCCGTCCGCGAGCTGCCGTGGAAGGCGCCCTACCTTCCGATCGACCCAATGGATGTCGGACGCTCCTACGAGGCCGTCATCCGCGTCAACTCCCAGTCAGGCAAGGGCGGCGTCGCCTACATCCTTCGAGCCGAGCACAAGCTCGACCTTCCTCGTCGGCTGCAGATCGAGTTCAGCCGCGTCGTCCAGATCCGCACCGACGAAGACGGCGGCGAGATATCGGGCGAGGAGATCTGGGCGTCGTTCTGCGCTGAGTACCTCGACCGACGTACGCCACTGAGCCTCAACTCTGTGCACACCTCGTCGGCAGCGGGGGAGCGCGACGCCCTCGAGGTGAACGTGTACGTCGACGGGGTGCCGCATGCCCTGCATGGCGAAGGCAATGGCCCGATCGCGGCCTTCGTAGAGGCGATCAACCGCCTCGGGTATGACGTCAGGGTCCTCGACTACGCCGAGCACGCCCTGTCGTCGGGTGGAGACGCGACTGCGGCGGCGTACGTCGAATGCGCCATCGGTGAGCAGATCCTGTGGGGAGTTGGCCTCGACGCCAACATCGTCACCGCCTCACTCAAGGCCGTCATCTCCGCCGTCAACCGCGCCTCCTAGGCCCGGCAACGTCCGTAGCAGTGGCCGCCCCAGCAGCCACTTGCACGGACGCGACAGAGGAGGCGCGGCAACGTCCGTAGCAGCGGCTGCCCCAGCAGCCACTTGCACGGACGCAACATGCGGGTGTCGGCCTCCTAGGACGCGAGTTTGGCGATGCAGGCGGTGCCCACCCGCCGGAAACCGATGCCCTCGTAGACCCGAGCGACGTCGTCTGACTCCGCGGAGCAGAACACCGTCGTCACACCACGGCTGAGCGCGTCGCTTGCCAGGACGTACGTCACCTGAGCTCCGAGCCCACGGCGTCGGTACGCCGGTAGGACCGCCACCCCGGCGATCTCGGCTACGTCGTCGACCGCGGAATAGCTACCGCCACCCACCGGGCCAAGCTCGGGAGCCTCGGTGGCATAGACGGCCGCTTGGCACAAGGCTCCAGCCCGCATGAGCGAGAGGCTGAGCTCGTCGACCGTGGTGTGGGTTGTGTCCAGCCCGAGTGCGGCGTCGCGCGCTTCGATGCCACCGTCTCCCCGTGCCGTCCCCGGATGAGCAAACCCCACCGACACGGCCGCGCGCGACAGGGCGATCTGGTCGGGCTCGGCGGCGTGGAGCATCCGGGCGGAACCTGCCCCACCATGCGGGTCGCCTTCGAGCGCGAGTAGCGGGCAGAGCTCGACCGACATACCTGCGCCGCGGGCCACGTCGAGCAGACTCGGCGCACGCTCGTGCATCCACTCGAGCGCCTGTGGCACGGCCAGCTCAGCCTGGCGAGCCAGCACCGCGCGTACGTCGGCGGGCTCGAAGTCGGCGCTGCCGCCGAGGCGTGGCCGCGCGTAGTACGGCCAGCCCGACTCCGCCACGAACAACGTGAACGGACCCACCTCCTCGACCCGCGTACGCGAGCGCGGGACGGCGTCGTAGTACCGCTCGATCCGGCTGAGCAGGTCAGGGGGTGAGGCCATCGCCGGCGAGCATGTCACATCGCCGCCGCTGGCTGCACGGACGCAACAACCGGAACTCCGCAACGTCCGTAGACGCGGCTGCCCCAGCAACCACTTGCACGGACGCAACACCGGGGACCGCGAGCACACCAGCGCTCGCGGCCGGGTGATGTCGCCGCGCCGCACGCCGACGGATGACCACTGTCTGTGGCCAGCACCTACACTCCTGGTGACGGACGATGGCTGTCGAGCGAAGCGGAGTCTGATGCGACTACACGTGAAAGTCGCTCTCGTCATTGCGTTCGTGGTCCTGGACATCGTGCTCGTGGCGCTCGCCGTCCGCCATGTCCGCCAGCCAGCGAGCACTGACGGCGGACTCAGCACGTCCACGCTCACGTCGGACGGCGACAGCACGACTCCGGCCACCACACCCACACAGCCGAACACATCAAACACCGAGCCGCCGCCGCCCGAGAGGTCAAACACCCTTCTGTCGATTGGGGTCGGCGGGGTCGTGCTCCGGGCGACGACGGGTGACTGCCAAGCCGGCGAGAGTGGATCCATCGAAGTGTCGACAGACGGCGGGCAGACCTTCGAGACGGCATTGAGAGCGGTCGCCCAGGTGGTCAGGGTCGTCGCCGTCTCGCGATCGGATCTGTGGATCGTCGAGACCGGCGAGACGTGTGTGGCAGCCGTGCAGCGTTCAGGTGACCTCGGCGAGTCCTGGGTTCGCTCGCCGGGAAGCAGAGGAGCCTGGCACCTCAGCCCCACTGTGGGCGACGGGCGGGTTCACGCACCGGGCGGCCCGCGCCGCCTTGGCTGTGTGGGCATCTCCCTTGCGCCGCTCGATGTCACACTCGCGTATGCCGCTTGCGAAAACGGCGATGTGCGGGTGAGCACTAATGCTGGGACAACGTGGTCGACAACGGGACACATCGATGGGCTGGCGGCGTTGAGCTTCGAGAATGCGTCCACGGGACTTGCGCTCGCGACCGACGACGGGTGTGCGGCACGCGTGGTGACCACCAACGACAACGGACAGACGTGGCGACGGAGTGGCTGCCTGGAAGGCGATGAACCCGAGGCGATTGCCACGAACGGCAACCAAGTCGTGGCCCAGGTCGACGATCAGCTGTTCGTCAGTGATGACGGAGGCCAAACATGGTCCCCACCGACATGACCCGCGAGCCCACCGGCAGCCGCCCGGGGACGTTCGTGATCCTGGTCGTGTGTACGGCGAACATCTGCCGCTCACCGCTTGCCGAGCACGTACTTCGTGCAGCCCTAGCCGCCGCGCCGGGTCCACAACCCAACTTCGCAGTGTCGAGCGCGGGCGTGTTCGGTTGGGTTGATGCGCCGATGGACGCGATGGCTGCCGCGGAGTTGCGGCGGCTCGGCGGTGACCCTGGTGAGTTCCGCTCTCACAGTTTCCAAGGGGCCGAAGCATTGGAAGCCGACCTGGTGCTGACTGCCACCCTGGAGCACCGACGCGCCGTGCTGGTCGAAGCTCCGGAGGCCCTGCGTCGTACGTTCACGTTGTTGGAGTTCGCGCATCTCGTCTCGGAAGTGCCGCAGGTGCGAGCATCCGCCGAGGGGGCGCATGACGTCGTACGTCGTGCGGCCGCCTGCCGCGGCGAATCCCACCTGCTCACCTACGATCTCCCCGACCCCTATGGCCAGGGGGAGGCGGCGCATCGTGAAACGGCAGACCTCATCTACCAGGCGTGCTTGGTGGTCGCGCGTGCGCTCACGAGCTCTAGTTGACCCGGGTAGGACTGGCTAGCCGGTCCTCTGGATGCTCGGCGATGTAGCTTTTCAGATCGCCATCGGCAACCGCGCGGAAGAGCTCCCGGGTCGACGACGCCGCCAAGCGCACATAGCTCTGCCCGTCGGAGCTAGTGCCGTAGGACTCGAACGGTGCCGTGATGAACTGCACGTCGGGGGGACGCAGGTTTCTCAACGACAGCGCGAGGTTGCGCATCTCGTCGGTGTCCCAAGTCTTGTCGACGGTGAGGAACCCGGTGACCGTCGACAATACCGACCTAAGCCTGAACGGATTGCGTGTCGTCGAAGGCGACATCACCTGGCCCATCAGCGCGCGCAAGAAGTTCTGCTGACGCGCGATGCGGCCGAAGTCGGACTCCTTGTCTCCGGGAAGGTCGTAACGCGTGCGTACGTACTGCAGGGCCCGCTCGCCCTCGATGGTCTGCCACCCCTCCTCCCAGACAAGCTGTCTGGATGTGAAGGTCTGCGGGATATAGATGCGAACTCCGCCGACGGCCGTGGACAGGTCGCGGAAGCCGTCCCAGTCGATCATCGCCACGTGGTCGAACGTGAGGTTAGTGACGTCCTGGACCGTTGTGACGGCGAGGGCTGGCCCGCCGTAGGAGAAAGCGGCGTTGATCTTGGCGTAACCGTCGCTAGATGGGTAGCCGTCGATCTTGACCCAGGTATCGCGAGGAATCGACACGAGCTGGGCAGAGTCCCGGTTGGCGGGCACGTGGAGCACCATGATCGTGTCGCTGCGATGCAGTCCCGGTGTCCATTCGCCGTCGGCGAGATCGTCGGCAACGGACTCTCCTGAGTTCCCATTGTCGAGGCCGAGCATCAAGATGTTGAGCGGCTTGCCACCCTCGTTGTGGTCCTTGCCCGGCTGCACTTCGATGCCTGCCTCGACCCGCGGGATGCTGGCGAGCTGCTGGTTCGCCCACCAGGCAAAGCCGCCGGCGAGCGACACTAGGAGTACCACGATGACGCCGAGCGACGTGAGTATCAGGTGCCGGCGGAAGAAGTTCGGTCTGCGTTTGCGGGGCCGCTTGGCTGGCGCCTTGCTGGGCTCTGAGGGCGGTGCGTCTGCGGGGGCGGAGTCGGCGGTGCCGGTCTGGTCGTCGGGCGACGTACCTCGGCTCTGTTCGTCTTCCGTCATGAATCCCCTGCGCGGCGCCGGCGGCCGCGCATGGGTGCGTAGCCGTATCCGTAAGCGTAGCTGTCGGCCCCGCGTTCAGGCGCCATGTTGAGGACGCAGCCGAGGACCCGTGCGTCGACGGAGCGAAGGCGATCCACGGCGCCTAGAGCTTGGTCCTTGGTGGTCTTGCCGTGGCGGAACACGAGCACAGCGCCGTCAGCCTGAGCGGCGATCAGAGCGGCGTCGGTCACTGGCAACAGCGGCGGGGCGTCGATGATGATCATGTCGTAGCGCTCTCGCAACTTGGTCAGCGTGTCTTGCATGACGTGCGACTGGAGCAGCTCGGCTGGGTTAGGGGGTACAGATCCGCTAGTGATGACGTGCAGGCCGTCGGGTCCCCAGGGCTGGATAGCGTCCTCGACGCCGATCCTTCCGATGAGAACGGTGGTGAGACCAACGGTCGCTTCGAGCTTGAGGTAGTTCGCAACGCGCGGCCGGCGCAGGTCTCCCTCGACGAGAAGGACGCGTTGACCCGCTTGAGCGAGCGTGATGGAGAGGTTGACCGCCGTCGTCGTCTTGCCCTCTGAAGGCACAGCGCTGGTGATGACAAACACCTTCGAGAGTCGGTCGACCTCGACGAACTGCAGGTTGGTGCGCAGCATCTTGAACGCCTCGACGCGCGGAGAGTGCAGCTCGAGCTCGGTAACGAGGGGATTCTTGACGGCCCTGGAGTCGAAGAGGATGGTGCCGAGGATCGCCGCGTCAGCCGCATCGGTCACGTCCTCAGGCGACTTGATCGTCGTGTCGAGCATCTCGCGCACGATTGCGAGACCGAGCCCCAGCAGAAGTCCAAGAACAGCAGCCAAGCCGAGATTGCGGAGTGGCTTAGGGGATACGGGATCCGTCGGCAGATCCGGCGAATCCACAATTGTCGCCTTTATGGGAGAGCGCTTGGTGCCGGGTGCCGTCTCGAGTTCCTGAACGAATGCAGTGAACTGGTCCGAAAGGGCGACCGCGAGTTGTTGGGCTCGTTGGGACTCGGGTCGGTGACCGTGACCTCGAGGATCGTCGTCTCCGGAACGACATTGCTGCTGACTTGTTCTGAGAGCGACTCGCCGGTCTGGTCGAGCTTCAGCTGATCTACGACTCTGTTTGAAAGGTCCTCGCCGGTCACGAGGTCGGCGTATGAAGCGACGCGCTGCTGCGAAAACAACCCACCCTGATAGGCATCGGAGCCTTCCGCGCGTGGCGTCGAGACGAACAGGCGTGCGGTCGAGCTGTACTGCGGCGTGGCTGTGATCGTGATCGCTGCGGCTCCGGCGAGAGCGACGAGAAGGCATAAGACGATTAACGTCCATCGCCTGCGGACGATCTTGAGGTAGTTGCTGAGCTCCACGAGAGCCTCGTTCTTGGGTCGGTCAAGGTGTCGGTCGACACGGCCTTTCCAGGCATCCTAGTCGTCTGGTGGGTAAAACCCCTTTTTACCGGCTACCGTGCTTACTGACGGTATGACCTGCACTACACGTCGTCACCCTCACCCACCCTCTGGAGGACAACCCGAATGCTGAGCAAAGCCGTGATCGAGCGACTTCGATCACGGCGTCGTATCTGGCTGGTCTCCTTTGACTGCGGTGTCTGGGCTGCCGGGTTGGCTCTCGCGGCCATTGCTCGGGTGGAGTTCCAGCCAGCCCAAGTCAGTTGGCTGGCTGTCTGCCTCGCGTGGATGTTCGTCACCTCAATCTACTTGGTCGCTGCCCTCACTGGTGGGATCCACACCGGCCGCGCGCGTCTTGCCAGCCTTGAGGAGATGGTCACGCTCGGACTGGTCACGGCAGGTTCCGCTGGATTGTTGTTCGCGGTGAACCTGGCAACAGCCGGGGCGTGGCTACCCCGGTCAGTCCCATTCACTGGTGCTTTCATCACCCTGACGCTGATGGCTGCCGGACGTGCCACTTGGCGAGTTATCGAGGAAGCTGGCCGGGTTACTCCAGCAATGGAGTCGTCTCAGCCGGTCTTGATCCTCGGCGCCGGCGACGGCGGCCGGCAGCTGATCAGGTCGATGCATCGAGATCCTTCGGCTACGTGGTGTCCCGTCGCGCTCGTCGACGACGACCCGTCCAAGCGGTCCTTGCGACTTGATGGCGTGGCGGTCGATGGGCACGTCAGATGACATCGCCGCTGTGGCACAGCGATCGGGCGCGACGGTGCTGGTGGTGGCGATCCCGAGCGCAGGCGCTGACCTGGTCCGCAAGGTCACACAGATCTGCCCAGCAGACGGGTCTCGAGGTGAAGGTGCTGCCCGGGGTCAACGACTTGATGAGCGGGTATGTCGGCATCAATGACCTGAGAGACCTCGATGTCGCTGACCTGTTGGGTCGACACCAGGTGGAGACCGACGTCGCCTCGATAGCCGGCTATGTCACTGGGCACCGTGTTCTGGTCACGGGCGCCGGTGGTTCGATCGGTTCGGAGCTGTGCCGCCAGATCCATAAGTGGGGCCCCGCCAAGCTCGTCATGTTCGACCGTGACGAGTCTGCACTTCACGCGCTTCAGCTGTCCATCCACGGCCGGGCGCTTATGGACTCGGCCGAGACCGTGCTTGCTGACATTAGAGACCCCGATGCCCTCGATCCGTTTTCAGCGAGCGTCGGCCCGAGGTTGTGTTCCATGCCGCAGCTCTCAAACACCTGCCGATGCTGGAGAAGTCACCCGGATGAAGCGATCAAGACCAATGTCTGGGTCACGCTGCTCGTCCTCGAGGCAGCCCGCGGGTTCACGGTCGAAAGGTTCGTCAATATCTCCACCGACAAGGCGGCGGACCCGTGCAGTGCGCTGGGATATTCGAAAAGGATCGCAGAAGGACTTACTGCGGCGGTTGACGCGGACGTTCCGGTGCCTACATCAGTGTCCGATTTGGCAACGTCCTCGGGAGTCGAGGCTCGGTCCTCACGTCCTTCGCCGCGCAGATCGACGCAGGCGGACCTGTCACTGTCACCCACCCCGAGGTGACCAGCTACTTCATGACGATCCATGAGGCAGTCCAGCTGGTCATTCAAGCTGCCGCGATCGGGAAGGAGGGGAAGCGCTCGTCCTCGATATGGGCGAACCCGTGAGGATCGACGACGTAGCCCGACAGCTGATTGAGATCTCTGGCAAGCCGTCGAAGTGCAGTACACCGGCCTGCGACAAGGCGAGAAGATGCATGAGGTACTGATGGGTGCCGACGAAGTCGACTTCCGACCAGTCCATCCGCTTATCTCACATGTGCCAGTGCCGCAGATGGATACAGAGGATGCCCTCTTGCTGGACCCGAAATCCGACAACGAGTACCTCGTGCGAGGGCTACGCGCCATCTGCCAGACTCGCGAGCCGACGGGAGCCAGCGAACTTCACGGCCCCTGGCAAGCCGCCTACGACCAACCCCGGTGAATGCGGTACCACGTCGCTCCGCGCGTGGCTGGCGTTGCCACGCGCTGTCATCGTAGGAGGCAGGCCGGCGGCCGGATAGTCTCTCGTATGACCTCGACGATCAGGACGGCTGCCTTGAAACACTGGTTACCCGCCCATGGCACGGAATCGGTTGAGGTCACCGTTTGTTCGACGGACTCTGAGCGGAGATGACGTGGGCGTCTACTCCGTCTTAGCCTTTTACCTGGTCGTCCTAGTTCTGGTCTTCGTCCTGCTGCACTTTGTTGGTCGCCGCGACCGAATAGCGACACCGGTCGCTCTTTTCGTGGCCATCGAGCTGGTCGCAGTTTGGCCAACGCTGGTGCCGATCACAGGCGGAATCATCACTCCGGTCGGAGGCTTTCGGCTTTCCCCCTGGCTGCCATAGGCCTGCTGGGGATGGTCATGACCTATGTCCTGCTCGGAGGATCACAGGCCGACGCCACGGGCTGGCGAGGCGACGGGCGGAATCCGGATTCGGCTCAAGCAAAATCGATGTCGGTCGGCTTGGCCATTCTTGTCACCTGCCTCACGATTCTTGGATTCATCTCATTCAAGGGCCTGCCACCCCTCGTCAGCGGCGGGTTGGGGTCACTGCTCGATCCGGGAAGCAATGCTGACCAAGCAACCTTCATCAGGGAAACCCGACGGAGGTGACCAAAGGACACACGCTGCTCGGCAGTGCGTACGCAGGGCAGGGCATCATCAATGCCGTTACTGAGGTCGGATGGCGTATCGCCGTCGTTGTGGCGACGTTGTGCTGGTCTTGGAAGCGGACGCGTGCATCGGTGCAGCAGCTTGCTCGTTGTTTGCCTGCTCGCTTTCTTGTTTCTGGGTAGTGCGGGGTCGCGTGCGCCGCTGCTCCTCTGCGTTATTGCGGGTGTGCTGCGGTTGCAGTTGGCACCGACTGCGTGTGAGATATGTCGTTGTGACTGCGTCCCTTGTTGCTGGTTTCGCGCTTTCATCATGCCACTCGCGAAAGGTAGCGCCGCAGGGGAGAGTGTGGCAGAACGAAGTGTCGCGCTCGTCCAACGTGTGACCGACGGTAACGGCAAGAACAATGCAGAGATCGTTCGACTGGTCGAATCCGGCGGCCTGGGCATCCAAGACGGTGGGCTCTTTATGGCTCGGCTTCAAGCCCTGGTTCCCGCACACCAGCTGTGGAGCCTTTTGCACTCCGGCTTACCAGGCTTGCTTACGGAGCCGGAACTAATACCACTGGATACTCCACGCCAACCCAGTACGGCTTGATGTACGCGGATGGGGGGCCGTGGGCAGTACTTCTCGGCTACACGGCATCCGGGGCCATCCTCGCCCTTGCATGGAAGCGGATGGTCCGGATCCGATCACCCCTGGGCGCCGTCGTGTTAGTGGAGGGGGCGATCTTGCTCGGCTACGTCAGTGTGTCAGGCATCCACGGAGTCCTCTCGTCGGGACCGGTCGCGGCTTTGATGCTCCTCATCGTGGCGGGCCACATGGCTGGTCGTCCGCGGCCGCGGCTCTGCTTCCTGGCGCGCGATCGCAGAAGGCTCGCGCCGCCGAATCAAGAGCACCTCGGTTGTATGCCCACTCGACAGCCAAAGGTGGAGAACCCCAGCCGACAGCCAAGGACCCGGAAGCGCTGTGACGCCTGTTTCCCTGCCGCCACCGCAGACAGAGCCGTCGGTCTTCCCACGCTTCTTCGTCGTGGGCGTTGGAAGATCAGGCACCACCCTGACCCGAGCGATTCTTCTTGGCCATCCACAGCTCGAGATCCCACCGGAGACAGGCTTTCTCCCTCCCTGCTACGGCTCAAGCACATGTGGTGGGGGACCTCGCGGCGTTCGGATCGATGTCTTTACGCGCCTCTCCTTCGCGAATGGACGGCTTCGCCGAGCGGGATTGAGTCCATCGATGGTGAAGCAGCGGCTCAACGACCGTCGGCCCCAATCCCCGGCCGAGGCAGTCTCACGCATCTACGAGGCGTTTGCCGACGGTCGACCAACAGCAGTCGTCGGGGACAAGACTCCGGGATACGTCGAACACATGCCTTTGCTCTCGCGGACGTTTCACGGTGCAAAGTTCATCCATGTGGTGCGGCATCCCTTGGACGTCGTCGCTTCGCTGGCGCGTCAGACCTGGGGGCCAAATGACCCGCTCGCGAGTGGATGGCTCTGGCTCCGAGGCATCCGCTCCGCAGCCGGTGCGTCCCTGCCACCTGAATCACTACTTGTTGTCCGACTAGAAGACCTCGTGGAAGCACCGACTGAGTCCGTTGCGCGAATGTCGGCCCATCTAGGGGTGGAAGCGCATCCGGACATGCTGCGCTTCAGTGACCGTGCTGAGCAGATCAGCAAGGAGAATATCCACCCCGCCGGACATACCCGCCTCTCCCAACCTCTGGCAGCTACTCGGGACTGGAGTCAGGAACTGAACGAGCGTGATGCCGACCGCGTGTGGGCTCTGGTGCGGGCGACGCTGAACCGCTGGGCTACGTGGGACCGGAAGGTGCCCTCCCAAGGGTGTCGGAGAGCGCTGCGGCCCTGAGGCTTACTGCCTTCAACGCCGCGCGCAGTTGGCGCCACCTTCGCACCATCGGTCGCATGATGCGTGCATGAACCTAAGCGAAGCGCCCAGGGGACCCGATGAAATCCGAGGTCGGCGACTTGGGCCATTTGGCTCCGTGGTCGGCGGATCTGCGCTCGGGCAGTTGGCGATGGCGGCGTCGTTGCCTCTCGTGGCGCGACTATGTTCGCCATCACAGTTTGGGACCTTCGCTGTCATTCTGGCTTACAGCCAAGTCGCTGCAATCTTGCTTACTGGTCGACTCGAACAAGTACTTCCCCGCTTGCCGGCAGGGCGCCGCTGGGTGATCGCTCGGCTTGTTCTGACCACTGGCACCGTACTCGCCCCATTGGCAGCTGGAATCGTGATCTGGCTCACTGGGGCTGCGGTTACCGTGACCTGGCGGCCACAGCGCTATTGATAGCTTCGCTGTGTCTTTGTAATGTGGCATCTTTTGTCGCGCTCGCTGACCAGCATTACGAAGGATTGGCCTACGTCCGCTTGACCAATGGCGTGGTCACTGGCGTCGCCCAGATCATCGGTTGCCTCATCCTTCCTGAGGTTTGGGTGCTGGTGGTGACGTATGCGATCGGCAACCTGTTTGCGGCGACCGTTGTCACTCCTTCCTTGATTCGCATGCGTCGTGGCAGGGATCTGGACGGCGTCGGGACGGTAATCAGGAACGAGCGATTGGGGCGGTTCGCAGGCAGTGTCGGAACGAGTGCCGTGATGTCCAACCTGGGACTGGCATTGCCGCTCGTTGGCATTTCGGCACTCTTTGGCGCTCCGGCTGGCGGCGCGTTCTATCTGGCTAGGCGGCTGCTCATGATCCCAACCGAACTCGTCGCCACATCGGTCAGTGAAGTGAGTTACGCCCTTGTCGCTCGGGAGACGCCGGACCGAATCGCGATGCTCATGTCTGCCCGGCTACGAAGCGAAGGTCGTCGCAGTCGCGCTTCTCCTGTTGGGCTTGGCCATGGCCCCAGTCGTTTCGGTGCTGGTAGGGCCGGGATACCCAGACATTGCCTGGATGGTCGTCCTGCTCACGCCAACCGCGGTCGCTCAGATGGTGGCAACGTCATTCTCGAACATCCTGCCGGCACTTCACATGGAGTTGGTCAGGCTGCTGTGGAACGTCGGGCGTCTGACAGGGCTGTTGATAATCTTCGTCTGGGTACGCCTATCCGACGCGGATCTATTGACAGCGATCGCAGTCTTCGCCGCGTATACGGTGGTCGCATACTCGCTGTTGCTTGCGCTCACGCTGCGAGGCGTCAACGCCAAAAGGAGAGCGGCTTGAAGGTGATCTACGTCTGTGGGTACGGGCGATCGGGATCCACTCTTCTGGGGCGCTTTCTCGCCGTCCAGAGCCAAGCTTTGGCTGTTGGCGGAAATCAGCAGGCTCTCCTCCTCTCAATTCGTTGCCAGAGGTCAGTGTTCCTGCGGCAGCCCCTATCCGGAATGCGTCTACTGGGCAGAAGTTCATCGACGTCTCGCGGGGCTCAACGATGGCCAGCCGCAACTGCCGAATGGAAGGCGTCGTGTCATGGAGGCCTTCCCAGGCCTGTTCGTGCCTCAGCGCCTGCTTCGTAAGTGGGTGGCATCGTGTGCTTTCAGCGAGCACTACCCCGGGGTGCCCTTCGATGAAGGCATTCGGGTTCTCGCCGACGTGGCCGATTCGACTATCGTCGATATCTCCAAGACGACACGGCTGACAGCGAATCGTCCCCGACTTCTCGACGCGGCAGGCTTGACCGTCGAACTGCACCTTGCCTGGCGCCCCGCGCGCGACGTGACTTCTGCCCACCGCGCGGCTCACGTCCGGCGAGCGCGACCAATGTCCCCATGGCGCGCGGCTTTAGCCGTGAGGACGAGTCGGGCTTTGGCACAGTTCGCGGCAGCACGTTGTGCCCGGTCACTCGGGGTACCACTCGCGAAGACCACGCTCAACGAAGTGTCGGTGGCCGCGGCCCAATCGAGCCACCTTCCTACTTACGAGCACATGATTGCGGGCAATCGCGGCAGGCACGCGTCGTTCGACGGCAATGAGATGCCATGAACACAGAGGCGCCGCCGGAGCTCCTTGTTGTCGGTTCTCAGGCCGCTCGGGCACGACCATCGTGCTCGAGGCGATTAGTTATCTCGATGACGTGGCGACGGTTCCTCGTCTTGCCGGCCAGAGCGCCTAGGCTGACTGGATTAGCGAATCCACTCGCACGTCACGGTCTTGGCCCAGCAGCCTGGGTTCGCCCATCATCTGAATCCACTGCCCTCTTTGTTGAAGCCGGGCTGACCCAGGACTTTCAGGCCACCCTGGGACGCTCGGTCGGGCCGGCCGATGTGGTAGCGCTCCGTATGGATCGGTTTAGACGCAGGCTCGCATCCATCCGCCACCACGCCAACGCACGTACGGTCGCCGTGAAGAACACAGCGTCGTGCGGCAGGATCCCCATCCTTGTCCACACTTTCCCCGAAGCCGCGTTCCTTCACGTGTTGCGCCACCCTGCGCACGTCGTGGGCTCTTTGCTGCGTACCGATTTCTGGGGAGACATGATCCTGTGGTGGGACGGTCGCACAACACAGCAGTACGCGAGGGAAGAGGCCATGTCTCAGGCGGAGGTCGCGGCGCGACACCGGGCTCGGCAAGTTGGCACCGCGATGGCTGATCTCACCGAATATGCCCCGCGGTCAATGCTGCTCCACTACGACGCCTTCGTCGCGTCAAACCTGTGAACCCGCTTGGACAGCTTGAAGGGCTTGGCCTTCGAGTGGCCATGACGCCGGAACTACGTACACACGTGCAGGGCTTGCACATACATGAATCCAAGTCCCGTGAGCCCGTCTCGGCCGAGGTCACTGCAGCCGTAGCCAGAGAGTGTGGCGCCGTCGCTACGGCGATGGCCCTCACCTTGTGAAGCTGGTCTATGACGGCGCTCTGTTTCCAGGTGTCGGTGGCGGTGCGCGACATCTTGCAGGTATGTCAGATGGCCTGACGCGGGCGGGCGTACAGGTGACCCATGTCCTACCCGAGGCCGCTGCTGTTGGCGCCAGCGAAGTGCCCTTCGAGACAATCGGGCTCCGGTGGGTAGGTGGCAGAACCGCAAGGCAACTGGCTGACCAGGTGAGCCGAATCCTCCTTGTCCTCAAATGGTGGGTCACCGGCCAGCGGGTCGATATCTGGATGGCTCGCCAGTCGATCTTCGGCTTCGGTCTCGTGCTAGCGCGGCTCGTCAGCAAGACCGTGGTGCTCGAGATCAACGGACCTATCCGTGACGTATGGAAGCTGAACTTCGGCTCGAGGTCGGCGGCCCGGCTGGCCGATCTCCTGATGCGCGTCCAGGCGCGGTCAGCGCATCTGGTGATAGCGGTGACCCCTGCTCTTGCGACCTACACGACAGAAATCGGCTGCCCGGTTGTCGATGTCAGGTTGTGCCTATGCTGCTGTTAACCCGCGGCCGCAGTCACCATGGCAGAGAACGATCGTGCGCTGCCATTGCTGTTCGTCGGTGCGCTGACCCCTTGGTACGAAGTAGACGTTCTGCTCGACGGTATGCGGCTCCTCCGTGACAAGGGCACCTCTCTTGACTGTGTCATCCTTGGTGACGGAGTCCGGCGCAGCGAACTGGAGTTGCAGGCTAAGACACTGGGTATCGACGACCTGGTCGTGTTCTCCGGATGGGTCGACAACGACAGGGTTCGTCGCGAGATCCAACGTGCCCGGGTCGGGTTGCTGCCTTTGCGGCGCAAGCACGATGCTCTCGAAGCGGTGGGCTCACCCTTGAGCTCTACGAATACGTTGCCGCGGGCTTGAGAGTGGTCGCGACGATCTTTATGGCGTCGTGAACTCGCCTGTCCATGACGCCGTGCATGCCTACCACCCCGGCGACCCAGCGAGCTGCGCCGACGCAATCGAGGCAGCCCTGGCGGCCGGAGGTGACCAGGTCTCGGCGTGGTCTGGGATTCGCGGGCGAGGCAACTTGCTCGGCTCGTCCAGCAGACATAGCGCGGGCGCTCGTCAAGGCGTGGAGTGGAGGTGGTTGCTCAGAGGCGTTCGGCGGCACGCCGCTGCGGCACCCGCCGGCAGTCGAGGATGGTTGATGCGTTGGCGGCCACGAGGTCGAAGTCGAAGGCGTCGTGGTCGGTCAGGACTAAACAAGCCCTGCGCTTGCCACTTCATTGGCGTCTAGACCAACACGACGCAAGCGCGTGGGGAGGTGGCCGCCTTCCTCGATGTGGGGATCCACGCCATGGACTCGGCCCCCATGTCCAGCAGCAACTCGGCGACTCGAAGCGCGGGTGATTCACGGGCATCGCCGCTGTTCTTCTTGTATGCGAGTCCGAGCAGGAGGATCCGAGTTCCGTTGACCGCCAACTTCTTGTCATTGAGCAGGGAGACGGCGCGACGCACGACGTAGTCGGGCATGTGGTCATTGACGTCATTGGCAAGTTCCACGAAGCGAAATGGCTGGCCGAGATTCCGCTTCACTTGCCATGACAAGTACGACGGATCGATCGGCAGACAGTGGCCACCCACTCCGGGGCCGGGAGTGAAGGGCATAAAACCGAAGGGCTTGGTGGACGCCGCGTCGATTGACTCCCAGATGTCGATCCCCAGGCCGCGAGCAAACACTGCTAGCTCGTTGATGAGCGCGATGTTGACATGCCGGAAAGTGTTCTCGATGAGTTTCGAAAGTTCGGCTTCCTTGGGCGACGACACCGGAACGGTTCGATCGATAAGCGTGTCGTAGAAGCCTTGGACGGCCACCAGCGACGGGCCATCCACGCCCGATCAACCTTCGGGGTCGTGACTAGCGTCCAGGTCTGGTTCCCGGGGTCGATGCGCTCCGGGCCGTATCCAGATGAAAGTCGCTGCCGGCCGTGAGACCAGATCCGGCCTCCAGCAGAGGGGCGACGGCTCCTCAGTCGTACCTGGATAGGTGGTCGACTCGAGGATGACCGTAGCTCCGGTCGGATTAGAGGGCCAAGTGACCGACTCGCGTTCTCGACGTAGGAAAGGTCAGGATTTCCTTGACGCAACGGAGTGGGACCGTATCACCCTCAAACCCAGCACCGTCCACGTACTCATGTGTTGGCCGGTAGCGTCCAGTCGTTAGCGCCGAAGCCACCTCCTCGGCAGGGATGTCTTCGACATACGAGTCGCCGCTCGCAAGCCGCTTTATGCGACCCCCGTCCAGGTCGATGCCGACAACATCCCATCCAACTTCGACAGCGCGCATTGCAAGTGGGAGGCCGACATAGCCCTGCCCCACGACGACGAGTTTCCCGCGGCTGTCCGTCATCCTCGTCTGCTTTCCCTTCTCTCCACTCGATCGTCCAACATTCGCTGGTAAAGGGCGTCCGTCGCTTCCCAGAGACGTTCCGAGGAGAAATGCTCCTCAACGCGCCGCAACCCCTGCGCGCCCATCTCGTTGGCAAGATCGGGTTGCTCCAGCAGCCGACGCAGAGCTGCCCACTAATTTGAGAGACGTTGCCCGCGTCCACGAGAATTCCGGTGACACCGTCAACTACCGAGTCTATGGCACCCGTCGCCCTCGTCGTCACGACCGGCAGCCCGGCAGCGGCAGCTTCTAATGGAGCCGTTGGGAATCCTTCGCGATATCTCCCAAGGGCGAGAATGTCCATCAAGGCATAGAAGGGAGCAACATCCTCGACGAAACCAGTGCAGTACACGCCAGAAGTACCCGACGGATCAGGACCGGGTCTCCTCAGGGAGCGGCCATCGGCTTCCTCAATCCAACCCACCAGCAGCAACTGCACACCCGGATGATCCAGACGAAGTTGCTCGTGCGCCTTGCAGAGTTCGGCGATACCTTTGGCGCGCGTGAGCCGGCCGACGTACCCGAGGACGGGGGCGTCGCAGTCGACGCCAAGCCTGGCGGCAGCCCGTTGCGCCACTTCTGAACTGGAGATCGATGTTGAAAACTTGCCCACGGACACACCGTTGGTGCTGCCGTTGGCGAGGACGAGCGCACGTCGGGATGCCACCAACCGCATGCCAACAGCTCGGCTGCGCAAACTAGGACTTACGCACACCACTGCGTGCGCCAAATGACACGAGATCGATTCCGTGGCAAGCAGAACTAGGCGCCTTACCCCGTGAGCGCCTTCGAGGCGGAGGCCGTGCAGCGTATAGACGCGCACGGGGACGCGAGCGAGAAGGCGCGCCAGCCCACCAAGCAGGCCCGCCTTGGGTTGTAGACATGAGTCATCTCTGGTCGTCGTCTGCGGATGATTCTATACGACTTGACCAAGAAAACAAGTCTTTGAGTGGAGAGATCTCCGTTCCATGGAGAGCAGATGAACTTTGTATTCCTTCGCGACTGCCAACCTTGTCCAGCAGTTCGCCAGGTGACGAGATGAGATGGACCGTATATCCGCTCTCTCGCAGGTACTGCAAGTGCCCTCCCGGAAAATCCGTGCGCTAATTGGTGCAGTGGCTATATAGACAACGCAGACGGGCCCTCGTCGATGACCGATCGGCGGCGTCTGCTCGGCCAGGCTCCTTCTGGCGTCTCGTTCGGAGATTCCTCTGTATGTGCAGTCATTCTTGGGGTCTCGCGGGGATGTCCACGAGATGTCAGAATCAGCAACGTCACGAGTGACACAGGCGCTCGCGCCGACGATGGCATCCTGACCGACGCATCAGACATCGAGAACAACGGCGCCAGCCCCAACGAGAACGCGTCGCCGATTGCCGCAGAGCCAGAAACTGCTGCCATCGATTGATGGTGACGAAGTCTACGACACGGAGTCGTGACCGATGGTGACGTTCTGGTTGATGTGGACGTCTTCGCCGACGCTGATGTTGATGGTGAGACGAGCACCTCGGCCACACAAATGTCCCTGGACCAAGCGTGCACGTCACACCGACGAAGAGGTCGAATGAATGAAGGTCGGCGGGGTCCAACCTGCTGGTCTGCAAGGGCGGCCAGGCGCTCACCATCGGCGCCTCAGCAATTCCGATGACATAGGCCGTCTGCGGCGGGAACACAGAGATATGGTCGGCGCCGCCTCGCAACCGAAGGCCCGACTCGTGACCGAGTGGGCGTTGTCGGGCGGAGGCGCGTCGTCGACAAATCCAAGCACCTCGACTTGGGCTTCCGACTCGCTGCGGTCTCTGCGAGCAGGGGTGCCATTTCCCTTCCTTGCCCGCCGCAGCCAAATATCACGACTGGCTGCATTCTTTCCCTGGTCGGCTTGGTCCCAAAGAACTCCAGCGTCGTGGCCTCGTTCTCAGCGGTGACACCGCGCCGGCTGACACCAACCTGACTGTTATGGCGAGAATGCGTGATCCAGTTGCAAGCCGCGGTTATCGACGTACTCGACGTCGGCTGGATTTGTCCGACCAGGCGAGGGCGTTACGACCTCGATCTGCGCCAGGCCCGTCAGGCCCGGTCTCACCTCGTGGCGCCGACTGTTCTGCGTGTGACGCTCCAGATAGCTCATGAGGAGCGGGCGAGGACCAACGATGCTCATGTCACCGCGGAGCACGTTCCAGAGGTAGGTGGTTCGTCCAAGCTCTGCTCTCAGCCATGAGCCAAACCTGGAGATGCGAGCGCTGTCGCTCGCGACCCCACGTCTGTCGGGCCCTTCGGGACGCATCGTTCGGAACTTAATGAGCGTGAATGGTTCGCCGTGAAGGCCGGGACGCTGCTGGCGAAAGAGGGCTGGTGGCCCCAAGGTTCTCCTGACAGCGATGCCAATAGCGATCTGTAGCGGTGCCGTGAGCAGGAAGCCCAGGCTCGCGACCGATACATCTATCGCACGCTTCCAGTGGTCATACGACGCCTGCGTCACGACGCTCACTACCGCTCGCGAAGGAATTCGGTGATGGCCAGGTCGATCGTTCGATCTGATCGGATGTGAGGCCAGAACCACTCGGAAGCGTCAGGCCACGGTCGAAGAGACGATCGCTGGCCCCAGTCAGGAAGGAACGAGCGCCTTCAAACATGGGTTGCGATGCATCGGCTTCCATAGCCGGCGAGTCTCGATGGCGTGCTTCCCGAGCGCGGCTTCCAGCTCGCTTACGTGCCAGCCCACCTCATCGGGGTTGACGATCAGGGCAGTGAGCCAACAGTTGTCGCGGGAGTCGTCGTCGCGCTGGAAGATTTCTATGCCTATTCGATCTCCGAGGAGTTCCGAGTAGTGGTCTCGGATCGCCCGTCGCCGTTTGATCATGTCGTCGAGTCGCGCTAGCTGCGCGCGTCCGAGAGCTGCCAGTACATTGCTCAACCGGTAGTTGAAACCAAGCTCGGTGTGTTCGTAGTGGCTCACAGGTTGACGTGCCTGGGTACTTCGGTACCGGACGCGATCTGCCAAGACCGGATCGTCGGTTACGAGGCCTCCGCCTCCACTTGTTGTCATGATCTTGTTTTTGATGAAGGACAGAACCGCGGCCACGCCAAAGGACCCGGCAGGTCGCCCGGCGAACTCTGCGCCGATGGCTTCGGCAGCATCCTCAGTGATCGGGACTGCATGCCTGGTACAGATGGCCCTGATCGAGTCATAGTCGGCACACTTTCCCAGCAGATCAACCGTGACTATCGCAGAGACTGCAATGCTCCTTCGGGCAAGGTCTGTTAGGGCTTCATCAAGCACCTGGGGGTCGAGATTTCCTGTCTCAAACTCGCAATCGATGAAGATCGGGATAGCTCCCGTGTAGAGCACCGCGTTCGCAGTTGCGATGAATGTCATCGTGGGGACGAGCACCACGCTCCCGGGGCCTACCCCCAGCTCGAGGAGGGCGAGATGGAGCGCTGCTGTGCCTGAGCTCAGAGCGACAGCCCGCTGTCGTTGGCAGCGCGCGGCCAGCTCAGTTTCGAAAGCACTTAGGTCAGGACCCGCTGGCGCGACCCATCCGGACCGCAAAGCGCTGAGGACAAAGGCTTCTTCAAGGTCGCCGACATCTGGAGCTGACACGTGCACCGGGGTCTGATTCCCGGGTTTACGGGACTCAGGGTAAGGATCTCCAGACACTCCGTGAGTATAGATGCCAAACCTGCTGGTCGGGCGCATAGCGCTCTCGATGGCGAAGCCGAGTCACCGCCCATTGACCCCCCAGATGCTGACGAGTGTCAGGCGGACACGGCGCCATCGTCTCGGGTATGAATCCGGGGAACACCGTGCTGGTGCTCACATTGAAGCGTTTGACCAGAATCTCTGAAAGCACGCTGCGATAGTCCGTGGTAACAGCGAGGTCGCCGTCAACTACCGAGTCCGCGTCGAGCCCTGGCCACGTCCCGTAGTAGCTGGCCGCCGTTGACACCTGCCCCCATAAGCAGCGTCGCGTTCGCCCAGCCATGGTCAACGCCCCGAGCGCCGTTTTCCTCAATCGACGCCCAAACTCTGTGAGGGTGACGAAAGTGACACGATTGGCTTCAAGCCGAGGTCATGAAGAAGGCCTTGAACGCCAGGGCCATCTGGCCGGTCATTCCGTTGAACGTTCCAACGGTGTGTCGATTGCGCCGAGGTTGGTTGCATGTCCCAGCTGCCGAAGTCGACCGTCACGACCTGTACCCCGACCTTGGCTTTGATCAATCGGGCTGTGTCAGCAAGGGTTTGACCGAGTTCGCCACTGGGATACATCGCACCGTTGCTGGAGTAGCTTCCTGCTGTAGCTGCGAGCCAATCGTGGCGGTGGTGGTCAAGGTGGATCGTGCGGCGACGCCGAGAGTGCCGCGGCTTCGCCCCAGACCTGCGTCAGCGCGCGTCGGCGACGGAGCATGCCGGTCTCGTCGCTAGCCCCGGACAATGATGTCGGCGGTGCGTTGGGCTGACAACGTGGGCTCCGGCCCATACATGGAGGCGGGTTGCACCCCGGTACCGAGCGTGACTGCCTCGACCGGCGAGTTGCGGTATCAAGTCCTATCAGTCGGTTTATCCAGCCTGTTCGTGTCGCTGGAGCCAGCGTCAGCATCCTCGATGGCCTCGATGCAGAGAAATGTGAGCGGTTGGGCTGCGGGAGCCCCGTGGCGTGGATGGCGGCGATCGGCCGCCCGACCACATCGACTCGAGTGGCTGGAATGCGGGATGGAGGCCGAACATCGCATCCTTTGCCAATGAGTGGTGCGGTCGGCACCGCGATGTTGGGCCGTGCGACCGCGTAGGCCGGGTCGCCGTGCGGTACCACGAGCGAGAGTCCGTCACACCCGCCCCTGAGTGACAGCACAACCAGGACGTTGCCGTTAGTTGCGGCGTACGCAGTCTGACGGAAGGTGCTCCCGAACAACGTTGTGGTGACGGTGGGCCGCCTGCGGCGAGTGCCCCGCGTGAGCAACTGGCGTCGTGAAGTGGCTGTACTCGGGACACGAACAGGTGGGAGGGTGTGTGCAGTCATCGGTCGTCGCCGTCACTTCATTAGGTGTTGGGGAGTGTCGAGCAGCAAGCCCGATCAGCGATCGGCATCCGCGAACAGAATGAGGTGTGGTCGCCGTGATGCGTTCGCCTGGTTTTACGCCGGTGACCATGCACGCGGCACCGAGAAGTCGGCTCGTTGCGCCGCGCCCGTAAAGCCGCCGGCACATATGGTCCACCAAAAGGTCGAAGCGGATCGATGGCTCCGGTAGCCACGATGCTTGCGACCGATAGTTGATGCCCTGTCTTCGGCGTCCACTGACCTGCGATCGACCAGTGCACTTTGTACGAGCCGAGCATGTCGGGCAGGCGGACGACCAAGCGTCCCCAATCTCTGGTTGTCCGTCCGGCCGTGGCCAGCCGAACGGCACTGCCCCCACATCCTGGCTCAGCCGAGTAGATCACATTGCCGGCATCGGTTCACGCTGGGTTGCGTGATGGTCGCCCCGAGCACTCGGAACGTAGCAACAATGTCGTCGGTGGGGGTGCGAACCTTGCGGGCGACCGACTGCTGAAATTCTTCGCTCTCAACCAGAGCGCGTAGCGTTGCCTTGATATTGGTTCCGGAGCTGCGGAACACGCTCGCCAGGTGGTCGATCAAGCCCTGTGACGGGTCGTCTGACACGAATCTGATGGCTAGCTTCTGGGCAATCCTCAGAGCAGTCGCGGGGTGATGGGCGAGGTAGGTGAGGTATCGATTGAGGACAGCACGACCGTCGAGGTTTTCGTTGCTGTCATTGAAATCGAGTACGCGGACCTGCCCATGAAGTGCCGCTGTGGGTCGTAGTGCCAGTCCCACGTCGTGCCCCGATCGACGGTCCAGCCGGTGAGGATGTATGCCGAGCTCCTGACTTGCTCTTCGTCGTACCCGGCAGTCCGACCGACGGTGTGCAACTCGAGTACTTCGCGACCCAGGTTCTCGTTTATTTTGCTGGTGACCTCGATCTGACCGTTCGTTTTCACCCGACGATGGATCTGCGACAGGTCAGCGTCCAGGAATACCAACATCGCCGGATGCACGATGGCGGCTTTCAACATCTGGTCAAAGCGCCCCAGTGCGTGGCCTCGGATCAGCCTGTCGTAGCTGTGCCGGTATAGCCAGGTAAGGTCCGCGGCCCCGGCGATGTGCAAGTGGTTGAGCCAGAACTCGGTCATCACTTCGTGCACGTGACGCTGCGAGTGAATCCGGCGGAGCAGAGTCCAACGCACCTCGTTTAGCTGTACGTTCCGACCCCAGCTTCCTTGCGCCTGCTGGTGGGCGAAGTGCTCGGCGGCGCTGAAGCCGATCGTCGGATACCAACCGGCGAATTTGTCTGCACGCGTGTCCGGGATGGCGGTGGGCTTCAGTTGCTTGTCGAACCAGGCGATAGGACCACCGGACTCACGGATTTCCTGACCAAGGGCTGGGGTGTAGCCGTAGGCGAAGCGGTTCGCGATGTGACGCACTTGAGTGCTGGGGAGGCGCGTCTTGACGTACGAGCGGACAGGAGGAAGGTACAGGGCAGCTTCGGTGGCGGACGCTCAGACAGGGAACCGGTCGCGGCGGCAAGGGTGGCGGCGGTTGCACCAACGAGGATTCCGCGTCGGCTTAGGCCAGTGCCCGCTCCGCGGACGTCGCCCAGTTCATCCGCCGATGGCGTGTTCACTTGTGCTCAACTCCCGCTTCGGTAGCCCGGCTGGCCTGTCTCGCAGGCTCCGCGGCTTTGCGTCCCCGGCTCTCGCCGGGTTTGCCGTTTCGGAGGAATCCACTACTCCACTCCCGACGCTAACCCAGCGCAGGCGCTCAGATCGGACCCTGAGAAAGAAATGGCCGTTCGGCCCAGTGGCTCTGTCAGGCATGCCTCAGGCCGGGCGCGACGACACGCGGCGGCGAATTGCGGCAGAACCCGACAACTGCGCGGCGCCGGGGCAGGCTGTGTGCATGTTGGTTTCGGAGCGAGTGAGCCAGTTCTTCTTCGAGGGGGCTCGGCTTGAGTACACCGAGTACGGCTCGGGCAACCGATTAGTGGTGCTGCTGCATGGCCAGCTGATGCCCCGTCGCATGCATGACCCGCTGGCACGCCGGATCGCAGGGTCGGGCTTCCGCGTGGTCACCTTGGACCTGCTCGGACACGGGCGCAGCGATCGGCCGACCGATCCGCAGCGCTACTCGATGGTGGCGTTCGCGCGTCAGGTGGAGGGGCTCCTCGATCACCTCGGTGTCGAGAGCGCCGTCGTCGGCGGTACGTCGCTGGGCGCCAACGTAAGCCTCGAGCTGGCTGTCACATCCCCCGACCGGCTGCGAGGGATGGTGCTCGAGATGCCCGTGCTGGACAACGCGATGGAGGCAGGTCTGGTCACCTTTGGCCCGCTGCTCTTCGTGGGACGGGTGGCCCCGTGGGCTGTGACCGCATTGCGCGTCGTCACCAAGGCCATCCCGCGCGGGCTAGTGCCATTCTGGTTCGGCATCGCGCTCGACACGATGTATCAGCAGCCCGCCCCGATGGCGGCCACCGTGCACGGCATCTTCTTCGGCAGGGTCGCCCCGCCCTCGCGGTTGCGGGAGCAGATCGAGACCCCGGCCATCGTGATCGGTCACCCCCACGACCCCATCCACCCTGCTGCCGACGCCGCCTTGCTGAGCGAGGAGCTGCCGAACGCCCACTTCGTCGCGGCCCGCTCCATCGTCGAGTGGCGGCGTAGACCAGACCGCATCACGACAGAGGTCTTGGAGTTCCTGGAATCGTGCTGGCCAGCCGCACGCAATGCCCGCTCGCGCGCGGGCACAATGGGGGCGTGAGTCACCTCTACCGCGACGAAGCCGTCGTGCTGCGCACCCAGAAGCTGGGCGAGGCCGATCGGATCGTCACGTTCCTGACGCGGGACACCGGCCGTGTCAGGGCGGTGGGCAAGGGCGTGCGTCGAACCAAGTCGAAGTTCGGGTCACGGCTAGAGCCGTTCACGCGGGTCGACGTCCAGTTCGCTCTAGGCCGCAGCCTCGACGTGGTCACCCAGGTCGAGACGATCGCGCCGTACGGCAACGAGATCAGCAACGACTACGCGCGCTACACCGCGGGCACGGCGATGCTGGAGACCGCCGAGCAGCTCGCGGCCGAGGAGCGCGAGCCTGCCGTGCAGCAGTACTTGTTGCTCGTGGCCGGCCTGCGTGCTCTGGCTGCGGGGGAGCTCGACCCGTCACTCGTGCTGGACTCGTTTCTCCTTCGCTCGTTGGCGATTGCGGGCTACGCGCCGACCTTCGAACAATGTGCGCGCTGCGGCGCGGCTGGGCCGCATCGAAGCTTCAGCGCCGGCGCCGGCGGGATGCTGTGTGGCAACTGCCGAGTCCCCGGTGTTGCGAACCCGGCACCCGAGACGGTGCTGTTGCTCGGAGCACTGCTGGCCGGTGACTGGGTGGCAGCGGCGACTGTGGATGCGCGTTTTCGCAAGCCGGCAAGCGGCATCGTGGCGGCATACCTTCAGTGGCACCTCGAGCGGGGTCTCCGTTCCCTGGTGTACGTCGAGCGATGACCCGATCCCTGCGCAAAGATCCGACGGTGGCGTGGTCGCGGCGACGTGTGAGCCGGATCCTTCTGCTGGGGAGCTGCCCGTGACGGACGACAACTGGGAGACGCCACCGCAGCTGCCAACGGCACTGATTCCCCGGCACATTGCGGTGATCATGGACGGCAACGGCAGGTGGGCCAAGCAACGGGGGTTGCCGAGGACCGCGGGCCACGAGCGCGGGGAAGCGGCGCTATTCGACGTGGTCGAAGGCGGCATCGAGGCCGGGGTCACCCACATCTCGGCCTACGCGTTCTCGACCGAGAACTGGAAGCGGTCTCCCGACGAGGTGCGCTTCCTGATGAACTTCAACCGCGACGTGATCCGCCGTCGTCGCGACGAGATGCATGCGCTGGGCGTCCGCGTGCGGTGGGCGGGCCGCCGGCCGCGATTGTGGGCATCCGTGGTGAAAGAGCTGCAGGTGGCGGAGGAGATGACTCGGAACAACACCGGCCTGACCCTGACCATGTGTGTCAACTACGGCGGCCGCGCCGAGCTGGCCGACGCCGCCCGCGACCTGGCGCGACGGGCGGTGGCGGGTGAGATCAAGGCCGACCGGATCGACGAGAGGGCGCTCGCGCACGCCCTCTACGTGCCCGAGCTCCCGGACGTCGACATGGTGCTGCGTACGTCGGGGGAGCACCGGTTCAGCAACTTCATGCTGTGGCAGGCCGCGTATGCCGAGATGGTCTACATGAACGTGCTCTGGCCGGACGTCGATCGACGTACCCTCTTCGAGGCGATCGACATCTACGCCCGCCGCGACCGCCGCTACGGCACCGCCTAAGAGCAAGTGCTTCGAGGTTCGGGGAAGTCTTGGCGGGCTAGAGGCCTCCGAATCTTCCCCAAACCTCGCCTCACAGCTCAACCGCTGTGGCCTGCGCCGCACACGTCTGGCAGGTCCCGAAGATCTCCAGCGTGTGCTCCACCTCGGCGAACCCGTGCTGATGCGCTGTCCTGGTTGCCCAGGACTC
Source organism: uncultured Actinomycetota bacterium (assembly GCA_963815295.1). Taxonomy (GTDB): domain Bacteria; phylum Actinomycetota; class Actinomycetes; order Propionibacteriales; family Nocardioidaceae; genus JACDHG01. The sequence goes on along the minus strand of CAWFFZ010000008.1, from coordinate 1,956,184 downwards.
CACCGTCGGGCCCTCGATCTCCACGGTGAGCCCGCAGCCACGGCAGACGAGGTGATGGTGGTGGCCGGTGCTGCACTGTCGGTAGACGGACTCGCCGTCGGGTGTGCGCAGTACGTCGATCTCGCCAGCGAGGGCCAAAGCCGTCAGGGTGCGGTAGACCGTAGTGAGCCCGACGCCTTCACCGCGCTCCTTCAGCAGGGCGTAGATGTCCTGGGCGCTGCGGAAGTCGTCGACGTCGCCGAGCGCCGACACCACGGCGCGACGTTGCCTGGTCGGGCGCGAGCCGATGAGGACCGGTTCTGTGCTCATCTCGTCAGCTCCTCAGGTGTCAGTGCTCGTCATAGTGGTCTCCGTGGGAAGCATGGCGATGGCCGCCGTGCACATAGTCGATGTGGTCGCCATGCTGGACAGCGATGTGGCCGCAGTCGTCTCCATGCACATGGCCATGGGTCTCCGGGACGGTGAGGTGCGGCAGGTCGGCCTCGACCTCGAACGGCTCCGCGATCCGCCTCCGGTAGCGCACCAGGCTGCCCACGGGCCAGGCGAGGACGAAGCAGGCCAACGCAAGCAGCACGATGGTGGCGCCCGGTGCGACGTTGACGTAGAAGCTCGTGACTACCCCTCCAAGCGAGGCAAGCGCGCCGAGCACCATCGCCGCCAGGATCGTCACCTTGAAGCTGCGAGTGAGCTGTTGCGCGGTGGCAACCGGGACGACCATCAGCGCACTGACGAGCAGAAGCCCGACAGTGCGCATCGCCACCGTGACCGTAACCGCCGCCATCACCGACATCAGCAGGTTGTAGAAGCGGACCCGCAGCCCCGCCACCTTGGCGAAGTCCTCGTCCTGGCAGACCGCGAACAGCTGCGGCGCGAACCCGATCGCCACGAAGATGACGGCGGCCGCGAGTGCCACCACCGTCCACACGTCAGTGACGGTCACCGTGGTGATCGAGCCGAACAGGTAGCTCTGCAGCGTCTGCGCGCTGCCGCCAGCGAGGCCGGTCACCATGACGCCGCCGGCGATGCCGCCGTAGAAGATCAGTGCCAGTGCCACGTCGCCACTGGTGCGTCCGCGCTCGCGGATCAGCTCGATCAACAGGGCACCGAGGATCGTGACGCCGATCGCTGTCCACACTGGCGATGTGCCGGTGAGAATGCCCAGCCCGACACCGGTCACGGCGATGTGGCCGATGCCGTCGCCCATGAGCGCAAGGCGGCGTTGCACGAGATAGGTGCCGACTGCAGGAGCGGCGAGGCCGGTAAAGAACGCGGCCAGCAGCGCCCTGACCATGAAGTCGTAGTCGAGGATGCTCACAGCGGACCATCCCCGGCGAGCGGTGTCCGGTCATGCTGTTGACGACTGAGGTGGTGGTCATGCACGTCGTCCTGGGGGGTGCCCTCGGCCGGGCCCTCGTACGTCACCCGTCCGTCACTCAGCACGACGACGCGGTCGATGAGGTCGGCCAGCGGCCCGGTCTCATGGAGCACGAGCAGGACGGTCGCCCCAGACTCGACCATCGGCCGCAACGTCGCGACCAGCCCGATCTGGTTGTGCATGTCGACGCCGGCATTGGGCTCGTCGAGGACGAGCAGGTCGGGCTCGCCGGCCAGTGCGCGAGCGATGAGCACCCGCTGCTGCTGACCACCCGACAGCTGGCTGACGGCGTCGTGCTGGCGGTCGTCGAGCTCGACAGCGCGCAACGCCGCTTGCACGGCGTCGCGGTCATGTCGGCTCAGCGGCAGCAGTAGCCGGCGTCGTGACAACCGCCCGGACGAGACGACCTCGAGCACCGTGGCAGGAATCCCGGAGCCGGCGCTGATGTGCTGGGGCACGTAGCCGACGCGATGCCAGTCGCGGAACGCCGCGCGGTCATTGCCGAGCAGGCGTACGTCGCCTGAGCTCCACGCCACCAGCCCCATCAGCCCGCGGACCAGGGTCGACTTGCCCGACCCGTTGCTGCCGAGCAGAGCGACCACCTCGCCACGACGTACGGTCAGGTCGACGCCCCGCACAATCGGCCGGCCACCGAGCGAGATGTTGCCGTCTACGACTTCGATGGCGGTCGTCATGAGCAGCCGTTCGCCTTCTGCAACGCGGCCAGGTTGGACCGCATGAGCGAGAGGTAGTCGTCGTTGGAGTCGTCGCTGGCCAGGCCTTCGACGGGGTCGAGCACCGCTGACTCGACGCCGAGGTCGCTCGCCAGTGTGTCGGCGTACTCCTTGCTGCCCAGTGTCTCAGCGAAGACGGTCGTGATGCCGTCGGACTCGATGTAGTTCTGGATCTCGGCGAGGTGCTCGGGGCTCGGCTCGACGTCGGGGCTGAGCCCGGCGATCGGCACCATGGTCAAGCCGTAGCGGTTTGCGAGATAGCCGAACGCCGCGTGGCTCGTCACGAACTCGGTGCGCTGACAGTCGGCGAGTCCGGCCTTGAAGTCGGTGTCGAGCTGGCGGAGGTCGGCGATGAGCTCGGCGGAGGCGGCGCGGTAGGCGGCGGCGTGGGCGGGGTCGGCAGCGGCGAGCTCGTCGCGGACCTGCTCGACGATCGGCATGAGCAGCGTCGGGTCCTGCCACAGGTGTGGGTCGCCGTCGGCGGGGTCCTCGGCGACAGCCCCGGTGTCTTTCAGGGGTACCACGTCGGTGACGTCCAGCGTGGTGCCGCCCGCGCTCTGGTCGACTGCCTCATCGACCGACGGCTGGAAGCCTGACTCGTAGACGACCAGATCGGCCTCGCTGATGTCGGCGACCTGACGGGGGGTCAGCTCGAGCTCATGGGGCTCGAGGCCTGGAGCAGTGAGGTTGATGATGTCGACGTGGTCACCGGCGACCCGCTCGACGACATACGCGTAGGGGTAGAACGCCGCCACCACCTGCGGACGACCGCCCGAGTCTTCACCGCCGAGCGCGGCGCAGCCTGAAAGGAGGGGGAGACTCAGGGCGGCGATCAGCGCGGTGCGCATCGCCTTCGCCCGAGCCTTCATGAAAACGATTATCAACTGAACTGAAAACCATTGTCAACTCAGAAAAGGGATCTCGACGGGCTCGATCACTGGAAACGGGCGGTGGATTGGGGCGCATTACGCTGGCTGGGTGGACGACACAACGGGGGACCGCATCTTCGCCGACCCCGATCTCGACTGGCAGCCGGTTTCGCACGCCTTGGTGACTGAGCGGCGAATCCCCGCGGTCGTGTGCGCCGCCATCGGTCTCGGCTTCTGCGTGTGGGCAGTCCTCGCTGGCTTCCCGGAGTCGGGGGTCACGTGGTGGCTGATGGCGCCCGGTTTGGTTCTCCTGGTGGCCTCGGCCACCGCCTGGTTCCTCATTCCGCGGACCGTCGCATCGTGGCGGTACGTCGAGCGGCAGCAGGACCTGCTCGTCAGCCGGGGCCGGCTGCACCGCCAGCTATCGGTGGTGCCGTATGGGCGGATGCAGGTCATCGAGGTGTCGTCCAACCCCGTCTCACAGCGACTCGGCATCGCCACCGTGTCACTCGTGACGGCGTCGGCAGCAACCGACGCGCGAATTCCGGGCCTGCCGACTGACGTCGCCCGGCAGCTGCGTGACCGGCTCGCGGCCAAAGGAGAGGCCGCGGCCGCAGGGCTATGACTTCAGACGAAACTGTCCTCGAGGGTGAGCAGCCGGTAGGTGAGGCCGCCGCACTGCCGGACCTGCCCGCCAGTCAGCTGCGCCGGCTGCATCCGCTGTCTCCCATCCTGAAGTCCTGGAAGATGATCGGCGCGGTCACCGCAATCGCGCTCAGTGCGTTCAAGGACGATCTTGAGCGGCTTCGGTTCTTCTGGGATGCCCTGCACGGGGATGCCGACCTGTCGGTGTTGGCCAAAGGGGCTTTGATTGTGTTGGCGGTCGCGGTCGTGGCCATCGCGGGCGCCTGGCTGTCGTGGCGGGTCACCGGGTTCGCGATCGTGGAGGAGCCGCCAGGCCCGGGCACGCTGTTGTACCACCGCGGCCTCATCGTGCGGCAGCGCAGCCAGGTCCGGCTCAACCGGGTGCAGTCGGTCGACGTCAACCAGCCAGTGTTCGCCCGTCTCGTCGGGCTCGCGGTCGTGCGACTAGAGATGGCCGCCGGCGGCGAAGCGTCCGTCGCGTTGTCCTATCTCGGCGTCAAAGACGCGTGGGCGCTGCGTGAGGAGATCCTGCGGCATACGTCGGCCGCCACTTCCAGCGCGGGCGAACATGTCCCCGCACCCGAAGACGCGCTGATCGCGACCGTTTCGACCAAGCGGCTCATCCAGGCGAACGTGCTCGACGGCGCTCCGGTGCTGTTGTTGTTGGTGCTGTGGTTCGCCGGCCTGGTGCTGGCGGGCCTGATCTGGGGAGCCAGCGCAGTGCTGGCGGCGCTGGCCGGGATCGTGCCCGTGACGATCGCCATCCTGGTGCAGCTGTACAAGCAGACCATGGCGGTGCTCACGGACGCCGATTTCCGTCTGTTCCGGACGCCGTCGGGCATCCGGACCAATGCAGGCTTGTTCTCGACCGTCAACCGGACCATCGACACCGACCGCATTCAGGGTGTCCGGATCGAGGAGCCCTATTTGTGGCGGCGGTTCGGCTGGGCGCGAGTCGAGGTCGACGTGGCGGGCGCGGCAGACGCCACGCATGCCGCGTCCCTGATGCCGGTCGCCGACCGTGCCGAGGCCCTGGCTTTGGTCTGGTCGATCACGGGAGTCGCTCTCGACAGTGGCGACGTACGTCGTCCTGGCGATCGGTCGCGAACCCTCGACCCGTGGAGCGGGCCGTTCCTCGGCGTTGTCCTGCACCCTCATGGGGCGGTGACGCTGCAGGGTCGGTGGCGGCGCGCTCGCTCCTACGTGCCATACGCCCGTACGCAGAGTGTGTCGGCCGAGCAGGGCCCGCTGCAGCGCCGACTCGGCCTCGCGACGGTCTACCTCGACATGCCGAAGGGAGTCAGCCGCTGGACTGCTCAGCACCGCGATGTCGCAGAAGCGGCTGGCCTGGTTAATGAACTAGCCGCGCGGGCTCGGGCGCACCGGGTCCCTGTCGACTCGAGCTCCGGATACGCAGCAGTGTCAGAGCCACCCGTTGACGCGGGCGACGCCTGAGCCGATCACCAGTCCAAGCATCAGGCCCCGCACGAACCTGCCCTTGAGGTCGAGCACCGGCCACGACAGCACGGCGAGCCACCCGACGAACAACGCGACGACCGCCAGCGCGACCAGCGCTACCGGCACAGGCGCGGCGAGGCCCGTCAGCATCAGCGCGAGCATTGCGCCGGGGATGACGAGCTTGGGAAGTTGGGACAGCCGGAGCAGCACTGCGCGGCTGCGGTCGTCGAGCCGGGCGCGCCAGCCACTGGTCGCTGGTGTCGGCGCTGGGCGTGGCTGCCCGCTTCGCAGGATTGCCCGAGCGACGCGGGTTCGAGGTGGTCACTGCCACATCCTAGGTCGAGCGGTTGTCGGCGTCGGCCAGCCGCTGCGACGGCACCGCGTCTTGCAGCTGGTCTGTCCCCTGTCGACCAAAGAGTCGTTCCCAGGCGCTGCACCCCGCCAGCACGGCGATGGCGACCAGCCATCCCGCGATCAGGTCGATGACGTAGTGCTCGCCGTAGTAGACGAGCATCAGCGACATCACGAGCGGGTAGGCGAGCAGGAGCCACCGCCAGGGGGAGCGGAGCCGTTGGACGGCGTACATCGCCACCAGTGCGGCGATGCCGGCGTGCAGAGACGGCATCGCCGCTGTCGGGTTGCCGACGTCGGCGAGCGCTTGGTGGAAGCCGCCGAGGCCGATCTCGGACCACCCTCGGCCGGTGAGGCGAGCAACCCCACCGTCGATCAGACCGAAGTCGCTGGCCATCCACGGTGGCGCCATCGGCACCGTGATGTAGCCGATCAGGCCGACGATGTTGATGGTGAGATAGCGACGCATGAAGTGGATCCAGGTCGCCCGGTTGCGCAGCCACAAGACGAACGCAACAGTCGGAGCGACCAGGAAATGCGAGTAGTAGACCGCGGTGAGTGCGACGTCGTACCACCGCGGCGGCACGTAGTAGTTGCATGTGTCGCCGCACCAGCGGTCTTGCAGGTACTGGCTCGGGAGAGCGCCGTCGAAGAGCCAGCGGTCGATCGCGATGGGCGAGGTGAAGTGCACGCTGAAGAGACCGATCTCGTCGGCGAAGCCGCGGCTGTAGAGGTAGACCAGCAGCACGACCAGAGGGAGCCACCAGTCGCGGACGAAGCCCAGGTGGTGCCGCTTCGGGGCTTGCACGTTCCAGGCGATCGCGGCCGCCCAGATCCAGACGAAGATCTGCAGGGTGTCGGTCGGTACGCCCACCTTCCAGATCCAGGCGAGCAACACCGTCAGGTACACCGTCAAGGCAATCGCCCGGGCCCCACGGGAGGTGAACCCCGCGACCTCCGGTGCGGTCGCCTCGGCCACCTGCACGTCCCCCATGTCAGCCCTTTCTGCCTTCCCGCCGGTCGATTGTGAACCCTGGCGCACCCCGTCGCCGCCACAACACCTCGATGCAATGACGACGACGCCTTGCTGAGAGCATACGAGGGATGCTGGTCATCTCGCGGTTCCATTACGACGACGACCTCGCGGGTCGCGCCCGGGCCGAGCTGGGCACCTGCCTTGACGGGCTCGCCGCCAAGCCGGGTTTCGTCGGCGGATCGGTCGGCCGGGCGGTCGACGACACCAGCCTGTGGGTGCTCACGACGCGGTGGGCCGACGTGGGTTCCTACCGCCGGGCGCTGTCGTCGTACGACGTCAAGGTGACGGTCGTCCCGCTCCTGTCGTATGCCCTCGACGAGCCCTCGGCGTTTGAGATCCTCGCTGGCGACGGCGCCGAGCCGGAAGACCAGGGCAACCAGTCGATCCCGCGGGTCACCTGAGCAGGCAATCCGTGCTTAAAGGTATCGTTCAGCGTGGGTTCAGCCGGTCGCTGCCACAGTTGTAGGGGTAGTCGATCGACTGGTGAACCAGTCCGACGAGGAGACCGCGATGAACCGCAAGACCAAATGGACCGCCCTCGCCGCCGCGACGGTGGCGACAGTTGCCGCCGGTGCAGGCGTCGCAGCCGCGACCGGCGGCGGGGATGACGCTGAGCAGCCGATCACCGGCGACGCGCTCGATAAGGCTTCGGCTGCGGCGCTGGAGCACACCGGCGGCGGCACGGTCAGCGACACCGAGGTAGGCGACGAAGAGAGCTACTACGAGGTTGAGGTCACGCTGCCCGGCGGTGGCGAGACCGACGTCCAGCTCGACGAGAACTTCAACGTCGTCAGCTCCGAGGGCGAAGACAACGGCGAAACCGACGACTGAGCCGGCCGGAGAGGGCTGACGTCCGGAGGTAGTCTGGTGGCTGCCTCCCACATCGGGAGGTTGACCGCCGACTGCCAGCCGGATGGAGATCCCTCTCATGGCCAGTGCCATCGACAACATCGTCAGCCTCTGCAAACGCCGCGGGTTCGTGTTCCCGTGTGGCGAGATCTACGGAGGCACCCGCTCCGCGTGGGACTACGGTCCGCTCGGCGTCGAGCTCAAGGAGAACATCAAGCGCCAGTGGTGGCGCTCCACCGTCACCTCACGCGACGACGTGGTGGGGCTCGACTCGTCAGTGATCTTGCCGACGAAGACCTGGGAGGCCTCGGGTCACCTCGCCACCTTCACCGACCCGCTGACCGAGTGTCAGAGCTGCCACAAGCGGTTCCGCGCCGACCACCTGCAGGAGGCGGTGGCGTCGAAGAAGGGGATCGACAACCCCGACGACGTCGACCTCGCCATCGTGGCGTGCCCGAACTGCGGCACCCGTGGCGCGTGGACCGAGCCCCGCCCGTTCAACGGCATGCTCAAGACCTACCTCGGCGTGATCGAGGACGAGTCCGGGCTCCACTACCTGCGCCCCGAGACCGCGCAGGGCATCTTCCTCAACTTCGCCAACGTGATGAACGCCTCGCGCAAGAAGCCGCCCTTCGGGATCGCCCAGACGGGCAAGAGCTTCCGCAACGAGATCACGCCCGGCAACTTCATCTTCCGCACCCGCGAGTTCGAGCAGATGGAGATGGAGTTCTTCGTCGAGCCGGGCTCCGACGAGGAGTGGCACCAGACCTGGATCGACCTGCGCACCGACTGGTATGTCGGTCTTGGCATCGACCGCAACAACCTGCGCCACCTCGAACACCCCGCCGAGAAGCTGTCGCACTACTCCAAGCGGACCGTCGACATCGAATACCGATTCGACCTGCCGGGCCGGGAGTTCGACGAGCTCGAAGGCATCGCCAACCGCTTTGACTTCGACCTGAAAGCCCACAGCGCAGCCTCGGGCCAGGACCTCAGCTACTTCGACCAGGCCACCAACGAACGCTGGACGCCGTACGTCATCGAGCCGGCCGCCGGTCTCACCCGCTCGGTGATGGCGTTCCTCATCGATGCCTACGCCGAGGACGAAGCTCCCAACGCCAAGGGCGGGGTCGACAAGCGCACTGTGCTGCGGCTTGACCCGCGGCTGGCGCCGGTCAAGGCCGCAGTGCTCCCGTTGTCGCGCAACCCGGACCTGTCGCCGAAGGCGAAGGCGTTGGCGGCCGAGCTGCGCGGTAGCTGGAACGTCGATTTCGACGACGCGGGCGCGATCGGGCGTCGCTACCGGCGGCAGGACGAGATCGGTACGCCGTACTGCGTGACGGTCGACTTCGACACGCTCGACGACAATGCCGTCACGATCCGCGAGCGCGACAGCATGAAGCAGGACCGCGTCAGCCTTGACAAGGTCATGGCCTATTTCGCCGAGCGACTCGTCGGCTGCTGACGCCATTCACGTCATACCCAGGCCTCGCGTCCGTGCAACTGGTCGCGCTAGCGCTCAGTTACTCGGACGGTGCCGCGTGCGAGGGGCGGGGTGCGCGAGTTCAGGCACCCGGACCGGCACAATGGGCCGCGTGATGACGATGAGAGGTGTCCCTTTCGGGTTGGTGCGGCGCTCCGCCGCCCTCGCTCTGGTCGCCGGTATGACGCTGGCCGGCTGCAGCGATTCCGACTCGCCGAACGGCGACGCAACGCCATCCGCCCCGACCGACGCGACGACGCTCGACGACGGAACGACCGCCCCCGGCACGCAGCTGCAACTGCGCGACACGGCGACCGTCCAATTCAAGGCGAACGCCAAGCACGACTCGCTCATCGCGTTGACGGTCACGTCGATCAAACAGGGCAAGATCAAGGACTTGAAGGCCTTCGACCTTTCGAAGGCGGACCGCAAATCGCAGGTCTACTACGTCAAGGCAACGGTCAAGAACGTCGGCGACGGCGACCTCTCCGGACAGCCCCTAACGCTGTACGGCGCCGTCTCCGACACGACCGTCGTGCCTCCCGTCGAGTTCGGATCGACGTACGAGCGCTGCGACTACGACCCGCTGCCCGAGAAGTTCAAGAAGCCAAAGAAGGCCAAGGTCTGCATGGTCATGCTGGCCCCGAACCACGGCATGATCAGCGAAGTGCAGTGGCGCGCCGCCGACAACGCCGACCCGATCTCGTGGCCATCGCCCTAAGCGGCCGCACCGGCGCCGTCGGGGCCCTGGCACTTGGCCCGATCACCGTCGACACGCCCGTCGTCCTCGCCCCCATGGCCGGTGTCACGAACGTGGCCTACCGGACCCTGTGCCGCGAGCAAGGCGCAGGCCTCTACGTCTGCGAGATGATCACCAGTCGGGGCCTGGTCGAACGGGACGAGACAACTCTGTCCATGCTCGCGTTCGACCCTGGGGAGTCCGTGCGCTCCGTGCAGCTGTACGGCATCGACCCCGTGCACATGGCCGGCGCCGCTGAGATCCTTTGCGCCGAGTACGGCGTCGGGCACATCGACCTGAACTTCGGCTGCCCAGTACCCAAAGTGACCCGGAAGGGCGGCGGTGCAGCCCTGCCCTGGAAGCGCCGCCTCCTCGCCGCCATCCTCGAAGCCACTGTCGCGGCCACCACGCCGTACGACGTACCCGTGACGGTGAAGACCCGCAAGGGGATCGACGAGGACCACCTCACCTTCCTCGAGGCGGGCCGCATCGCGCAGGAGACCGGCTGCGCCGCCATCGGCCTGCACGCGCGCACCGCGTCGCAGCACTACTCCGGCGAGGCTGATTGGGACGCGATCGCCGAGCTGGTCGAGCACGTCGACATCCCGGTGCTCGGCAACGGCGACATCTGGGAGGCGTCGGACGCCTTGACGATGATCGACAAGACGGGCTGCGCCGGCGTCATCGTGGGGCGGGGCTGCCTCGGCCGGCCGTGGTTGTTCCGTGACCTGGCAGCGGCGTTCACCGACGCGAGGCCGCCGCCGCTGCCGCGGCTCGGGGAGGTCGCGGTGATGATGCGCCGGCACGCGGAGCTGCTCGTCGACTCGATGGGGGAGGAGCGTGGCTGTAAGGAGTTCCGCAAACACATCTCGTGGTACCTCAAAGGGTTTGCCGCCGGGGGAGAGCTCCGGCAGTCGCTGGGCCTCGTCGACACACTGGCGACACTCGACCTACTCCTAGGCCGGCTCGACCCCTCTGAGCCGTTTCCGGTGGCAGAGCTCGGAAATCCCCGTGGTCGACAGGGGAGTCCGCGTAAAGTGTCCTTGCCTGACAGGTGGCTCGACGGCCGTGATGACATGGTCATCGATTCCGCCGCCGAGTCCGGCGTATCCGGGGGGTAGATGAAATCGTGCGTATGACGGCCACGCTGGCCACGCGGCTCGGGCGCGGACTGCTGTCTCGCGCCACAGCCCGGGGCAGCCTGGCGAACGTCACGCTGATACCGCGCTCGCTGCGGTACCCGCTGCAGCGCAACGTCCTCGACCCGGTCGATCGGCTCGGCGCGACCCGAGACGCCGCGCCGGTGACGCGGATGGCCCGCTACTTCGGTCGGAGCATCTGGCTTGTCTCCGGCTACGCCGAGACGACACGGGTGTTGGCCGACACGACGAGCTACAGCAACGACATCCGGCCGATGATCGCGCGTGACCAGGCCGGGAAGGACCAGTACATCGGAGGGCTGGGCTTCACCGACCCGCCAGACCACACCCGCCTTCGGAAGCTGTTGACCCCTGAGTTCACCATGCGACGGCTGTATCAGCTCGGCCCGCGGATCGCTGAGATCGTCGAAAAGCGGCTCGACGTGCTTGCGGAGAAAGGGCCGGTCGTCGACCTTGTCGACGAGTTCGCCTTCCCGATCCCGTTCCTGGTGATCTGCGAGCTGCTCGGGCTGCCCCCCGAGGAGCTGGAGGGGTTCCAGGAGCTCGGCCGTGGGCGGTTCGACGTCTCCAAGGGTGGGGTCGGCGCGTTTGGAGCCGTCTCCGACTCGCGGGAGATCTTGATGGAGGCCGCGCGCAAGCAGCGTGCCAACCCCGGCGACGGCCTGATCGGTCGCATCATCAAGGACCACGGCGACGAGGTCGACGACCTCGAGGTCGGCGGTCTCGCCGATGGGCTCTTCACCGGTGGCTATGAGACGACGGCGAGCATGCTGGCGCTCGGCACGATGCTGCTGCTCCAGGACCGCGAACACTTCGACCGGCTGCGCACTGATCCTGGGTCGGCCGACAAGACCGTTGACGAGATGTTGCGCTACCTCTCCGTCGTACAGATCGGGTTCCCGCGATTCGTCCGCCACGACATGGAGCTGTTCGGCCACCGGGTCGCCGCGGGAGATGTGGTCATCTGCTCTCTCAGCGGGGCAAGTCGAGACGGCCAGCTCGGCCCGGAGATGGACAGCTTCGACCCGGAGCGGCAGCCGACGCCGCATCTTGCCTTCGGCCACGGCTTCCACCGCTGCATTGGCGCCGAGCTGGCGAAGATGGAGTTGAGGACCGCGTTTCCCGCGCTGGCTCGCCGGTTCCCGCAGTTGCGGCTCGCGGTCGAGCCTGACCAGCTGACGTTCCGCGACCTGTCGATCGTCTACACCATCGACCGGCTGCCAGTCCGCCTCTACTGACCCGCCGCGTCCTTACGTCCCTGGAAGTGGCTGCTGGGGCGGCCGCTGCTACGGACGTTGCGAGGCTCGGCGGGTGGGCGGCCAGTAGGGTCGGCAGCGATGGACCTCCCCCCGCCGTACGTCGACGAGGACGCCGAGCGCTACCGACCCGAGCCGACCCAGTCCGGCCGCTCGCCGTTCGAGCGCGACCGAGCCCGGATCGTGCACTCGGCCGCCCTGCGTCGACTGGCGGCCAAGACCCAGGTGGTCGGCCCCTCAACCGACGACTTCATCCGCAACCGGCTCACCCACACGCTCGAGGTCGCGCAGGTCGGCCGCGATCTCGCCCACGCTCTCGGCTGCGACTCCGACCTGGTCGAGGCCGCCTGCTTGGCGCACGACCTCGGGCACCCGCCGTTCGGACACAACGGCGAACGGGCGCTCAACGAAGCTGCCATGGACATCGGCGGTTTCGAGGGCAACGCGCAGACGTTGCGCCTGCTGACCCGGCTCGAGGCGAAGACGCTCGATGACGACGGGCGCAGCCTCGGGCTCAACCTCACCCGGGCCACGCTCGATGCCGCCACCAAGTATCCCTGGGCGATCGGGGAGGCCCCGGAGCCGCGCGGTCGCCACGGCGACGGGCTGCCGCGCGCGGTCCGCAAGTTCGGCGTGTACGACGAGGACGCCGCCGTCTTCGCCTGGATGCGCGCTGGCCGAGTCGGCGGCCTCACTTGTGTCGAGGCGCAGGTGATGGACTTCGCCGATGACGTCGCCTACTGCGTCCATGACGTGGAGGACGCCGTGGTCGCAGGGCGGATCGAGCTCGGCGACCTGCGCGACGAGGGGTTGCGCCGAAAGGTCTGGGAGACGGCCCGCGACTGGTACGCGTCGGACCTGACCAGCGATGCCGCGGAGGCGGCGTTCGACCGACTGACGGGTCATCCGGCGTGGCCCCGGGCGGCATACGACCGCAGCCGCGCCGCGTCGGCCGGGCTGAAGAACCTGACGAGCGGCCTGATCAACCGGTTCTGCCTGGCTGTCGAGGCGGACGCCGACGAGCGCGGTCTGACCGGACGGCTGGCGCGGTATGCCGACGACGTCCCCGTGCCGCACACCACCCGCGAGGAGATCACCGTGCTGAAGGGCATCGCCGCCCACTTCGTGATGAAGGCCGACGACCGGGTGGCCGTCCTCGCCATGCAACGTGAGCTGATGGCTGAGTTGTTCGAAGGGCTGTGGGAGAGCGCGCCGATGTCGCTCGAGCAGGCGTTCCGCGATGACTTCGAGGCTGCCCCTGACGACGCCGCCCGCCGCCGCGTGGTGGTCGACCAGGTCGCGTCGCTGACGGACCCATCCGCGGTCAACCTGCACGCGGCCGTCACCAAGCGAGGCGGTGCCTGACGCCCGCTGTGGACGGCCATCGGCGGCTTCTGATGACTGCGTAGACTCGCTGGCGTGGTCGGTCGCATCCGTGAAGAAGACATCGCCCTGGTGCGTGAGCGGTCACGTATCGACGAGGTCGTCTCCGCCCATGTGACCCTCAAGAATGCCGGCAGCGGCTCCCTCAAAGGGCTGTGCCCGTTCCACGACGAGAAGAGCCCGTCCTTCCAAGTCACGCCGGCCCGCGGTTTCTACCACTGCTTCGGCTGCCAAGAGGGCGGCGACGTCATCACCTTCGTGATGAAGATCGAGGGCGTGGGGTTCACCGAGGCGGTCGAGCGGCTAGCCGACCGTTGCGGCGTCGACCTCAGGTATGTCGATGACGGCGGCTCCGTGCCCAGACGCGACCCCGGGCAGCGGCAGCGCCTGGTCGCAGCGCATGCCGCGGCGGCCGAGTTCTACGCCGAGCAGCTTTCGACGCCTGACGGGTTGCCGGGTCGGCAGTTCCTGTCGGAGCGGGGCTTCGATCAGGAAGCGGCTGCGACCTTCGGTGTCGGTTTCGCCCCGCGCACCGGCGACGCATTGCTGAAACACCTGCGTGGGAAGGGATTCAGCGACGACGAGCTGGTCACCGGTGGGCTCGTGGCTCGCAGTGACCGAGGCCCCTACGACCGGTTCCGGGGCCGCCTGCTGTGGCCGATCCGGGAGCTGTCGAGCGATGTGGTCGGCTTCGGCGCGCGCCGGCTCTTCGACGACGACCGGGTCGAGGCGAAGTACCTCAACACGCCCGAAAGTCCGATCTTCCACAAGAGCCAGTTGCTGTACGGCGTCGACCTGGCCCGCAAGGAGATCGCCCGGAGCTCCCAGGCCGTCGTCGTCGAGGGCTACACAGACGTGATGGCCTGCCATCTCTCCGGCGTCCGCACGGCGGTGGCCACCTGCGGAACGTCGTTCGGCGAAGACCACACGCGGATCTTGCGCAGGCTTTTGCTCGACCACGAACAGTTCCGTGGCGAGGTCATCTTCACCTTCGACGGCGATGCGGCTGGGCAGAGGGCGGCGCTGCGGGCGTTCGAGGGCGACCAGCAGTTCGTCGGCCAGACGTATGTCGCTGTCGAGCCCGATGGTCGCGACCCGTGCGAGCTACGGGTCGCCGAGGGAGACGCGGCTGTGCGCGAGCTCGTCGCGCGCCGCGTGCCGCTGTACCGGTTCGTGCTGTCGAACGTCATCTCGCGCTTCGACCTCGACCGCGCTGACTCCCGCATCGACGCGGTGCGGGAGGCTGCCCACCTCGTGGCGAGCATCCGTGACAAGTCCAAGGTCGACGCGTTCTCCCGTGAGGTGGCCGGGATGGTCGGTGTCGACATCGACGACGTGCGCGCGGAGGTGAGGCGGGCGGCAGGACGCGACAGTCGCACCGGGCGCTCGACGCAGGCTGGACGCACGGCGGGTCACGGTGGCCAGGCGGCCGAGCCCGGAGGCGAGGCGGGGACCAGTGGCCAGGCCTCGAACGACGTACCAGACCCACGGGAGCGCCGCTTCTCCATCGAGCGTGACGTGCTGAAGCTCGCCCTCCAGCATCCGGAGTCGACGCGAGAGTCGTTCGGCGACGTGGAGTCCGACGACTTCACCCACCCGTGGTACCGCGAGATCTTCGAGGCCCTCGTCAACCTCGGCGGCCCGCAGGAGAACGGCCCGGAGAAGGTCATCGCTGCCCTGCCCGCCGGTGGTCCGTCCTCGACGGTGTCGGCGTTGTCTGTCGAAGGGCTGCACGTGACCGGTGTGCCCGACGCACGGGTCGCGTCGGAGTATGTCGTCCGGCTCCGCGAGCTGACAGCCCGCCGGCGGATCGAACAGGTGAAGTCGCGGCTGCAGCGGATGAACCCGGTGACGCAGGCCGCCGACTACAACCGCTTGTTCGGCGAGCTCGTCGCGGTCGAGAGCCATCGCCGGGCGCTCCGCGAGCAAGCAATCGACGTTTAGTGCCCCCGATGGCATCGCCTCGACGCCCGCGGTTGCGGCTGCCCGCAGTCGTGAGGAAGCAACTGAGCCTCGAGCCTGGCGAGCGGACGCTCGCATGGGCGTGCGACGACGAGGAGCGCTGGTACGTCGGCACCGACCGGGCGCTGCACCTGCCCGAGGCTGACGGCTACCGCAGGCTGCCGTGGGAGCTCGTCGAGCGCGCCGACTGGCATCGCGACACCAACCAGCTCGGCATCGTGGAGGTCGCCGACTGGGGCGAGCCGGAGCAGCGCACCCTCGTCACGGTCGACGAGCCCGGTGCGTTGCTGGAGCTGCTGCGGGAGCGAGTAACGAAGAGCGTTGTGGTGTCGGTCTACGCACCTGTCCGGGGACG
This sequence comes from uncultured Actinomycetota bacterium, assembly GCA_963815295.1. Taxonomy (GTDB): domain Bacteria; phylum Actinomycetota; class Actinomycetes; order Propionibacteriales; family Nocardioidaceae; genus JACDHG01. The sequence goes on along the minus strand of CAWFFZ010000008.1, from coordinate 1,940,529 downwards.
CCTGGGTTTGAACGTCGTCGGTCGTCGCTCGCCTGTCGGATCGGACGAGGTGACGTGGTCGTACGTGTTGGCCGAGGGGCTTACCCCCGACGACCCGGCGGTGCAAGAGGTCGCGGCGAAGGCGGTGCAGCAGGCCGAGGCCGAGGTTGCCGGGCTCTAGTCACGACGGTTCGTTCGGGCGGGTCGGCGGGGCGGACAAGGGCGTCGGCAGGGCCGGGCGCCGTTTCGACGTACTGATGGTGGGTTGCTAGCCTATGCAGGCGTTGCCCGCTCCGCGGGTGTGATCCCGCGTAGCTCAATTGGCAGAGCAGCCGGCTGTTAACCGGCAGGTTACTGGTTCGAGTCCAGTCGCGGGAGCCAACGAAAGCCCAGGTCAGAGGCCATATTCACGGTCCTGCAGTCGCGTCGTGCGATGTACGTGCGATGTCGCCACTGGCCCGACGGGATCTAGCTGCTGAGTTTTGCTGCTTTGTGGGGGTATGACGGCGACCCGTGACGGCCGCCGCCGGGCGGGTACACACTGAGCACGCGGAGGGTCCTACGTGTCTTGGACCAAGCCGCGATCAGGTGGCCTCGCGGATGTCGTCGACCTCGAACCAGGCGAGCTTCCGCATTCCGTCGCCGACGCTGTAGGTGACGAACCCGTGCCAGCGGCCGTCGAGCTTCTGCCCTCAGCGTGCCGTCGTGCCAGCCGTCGTCGTGACGGACGACGATGAGCTTCGGAGGGTTGAGCTGACGCACGTCGCCACCATTGCACAGGAGATGCCACCGGGGTCTTTCGGCCAGGTACGCGGACGGTCCCTGGAAGACGCACCAGCAACTCCCAGGGACCGACCTTCGGCGCGCTAGACCCCCTCCGGCCAGCGAGGCGCTGGAAGAATCAGTACCCAATCGAGCACGCGGCATTCGCCGCAGACACAACCATTCCTGGCAGGAGCCGAACTTTCAGCTACGTGCCGGCTGCCATTGAACTGCTCAACACTGCCGTCAGCTGGCACCCCTCTCTACCCGCAAGAATCAGGTTCAACACCGTGGGCGCGCCGCGCCTTGCGCGACCTGGTGCGAGCCCGAGCAGCCATTGAGACGGTGATGACTGCTTTAGCCAGCGAATGGAGAGGACTCGATGACCTTCGACTTGCACCGCATCACCGACACGGAACTCGACTCGTCGGACGTGGCCGATCCTCACGAGCTGTCTCGGCGCGTCAGTCTGAGTATCCCTCTCGAATACCGCGATGAGGCTTTGCTCGTAGCCCTGGCTGCCTACACCGAGGCACGTATCCATGAACGGCAGCATGACGGGATGCCGACCCCGACCGCTCCCAACGCCGCCTCGCTCCGTACCAGAAAGGTCGACCACAGTTAGGTTTGCGGCAAGCGCACGACTCGGGTGTCACACCAGGAGATCAGGCGGAGTTTAGTGGTTTCGCACAGTGCCCCGGTCGAGCGCGTCGACCGGGGCACCGCTGATGGGCGAGCGAAGCTCGGCAACCTTGAGTCGGGTCAGACCCTGAGGATGGAGAGGATCCGGTTGAGTGCATTCGACAACCTGAGCAGTTCCAGCAACCCGGTGCTGTCGAGCAGGCCCGCCACGGCGCAGAGGAGATTGCCGAGGAGTGCCCCGGCGCCTGAGGCAGCGACGATATTGAGCACCACTCGATTGAGGTGCACTCTCAGACCGAGCAGGTCGAGGTCGAGCGGCCCTAGCACCAGATCGAGGATCCGGCAGGTGCGGCCGAGCTCGGCGGACTTCGCGGCCTGGTTGTCCCTCAGGAGAAGCGTGGCCTGCTTGTGGGCGGTGCCGACGATGGTCCCGTCACCACGGCGCAGGGTCGCGTGGACGATTCCGGTCGCGTACGCATTCCCGTGCTTGACCGTGAAGCGCTTCGGGTCGAACGTTCCCCGGACGGTCCCTGCCCTTCCGAACGTGCCCCGCAGCCGGCTCGTGACCGAGCCCTGCCGAGCTGCCGCAGCCTGAGCGGCCACCTGGTGCACGCCGCTGGCAGGATCGACGGCGCTGGTGCTGGGTTGAGGCGTCGCCTGCGCACCCGGGACGAGTGTGGCGACGATGGCGATGACGACGGCGGCGGCGACACCGGTCGCACCGCTCTTGAAATAGTTCATGGCTCCCCCTATAGGAGTGTTTGGTGCATCCGTCGTACCCCGGTGGTCTCCGGCCAAACCGGATTTCCGGTATGTTCTCGGCGGGCGGCCTCGGCGCGTTCGATGATGTCGCGGCCTTCGATTCGGACCCGCACGACGTCTTCGGGGTCGAGTCGAAAGTGACCCCCGGCGGGTCTTGGAGGTCGATCTAGACAATGCCGGTTCCACGAAGGGATGCAGCGGCTTCGCTGTGTGGGCTCGAGCGATGTGCGGCCCGCTCGCGGGCTCGACCTGGCCGAGGTGCAATTGGAGGTCGACGCCGCAGAGCGGTCCTAGCTGTCCGTGCGGCTGGTTCACGAAGACTTCTGGCATCGGGCGGTCCCTGGGGGAGAGACGCGCAGTCCATCCCAGGGACCGCCCTCGACCCCGCTGGACGCACCACAGCGAGACCGTGGCGGCTGAGTGCCCCATCCAGCGCACGTTATTCGTTGCAGCGAGACGCTTCCCTGGGAGATCGCCAGATGTTTGCTGGCAGCGCGGGTTGCGCCTGATCGAATGAACCGACGCGTCCCACGTTCGGTTGCTCGCCGGCCAACCGTCTGGACACTGTTGCTTGGTTCCACGAACGATCTGAACGCGCCGGCCAGCTTGCGGCCAGCCTTCATCGGCGGCAGCGACGTGGCCTCGTCGCGTACTGATGTCTCGAACATCGGCTCGACGGTGCCTGCGGCAGCATCCGAAACCACCGTGGGGACGAGTGCCCCTTTTCGACGGACAGCTCGACGGTCATCACGGCGACATCGCCTTTGGTGTTTGCGTTGACGGTGCGTTCGCAGGTCCCCATGCTGATGAGCTGCAGCGGCGGGGGGCTTTGATTCGTCTTCGTCGCGCGGCTGGCGAACGTTGCCTGGTCCGTGACGACCGTCCGCTCTGTGGACAGCGGGGCCTACAGCAGGTGGGCAAAGAAAGCGGCGATGTCGTCAGCCAACAGGTCGGGCTCCTCGGCTGCAGCGAAATGACCGCCACGGGGGAAGACCGTCCAGCGCTCAATGTGGTACAGCCGCTCATACCAGGACCGTGGTGGCTCCCCTTCGGGCACGAACTCGTTCGCGAATACCGCCATGGCGGTCGGTACTGCCACGAAGTCAGACGGTCCGATCGGTGTGCCATACCAACGGTTGTCGTAGTAGTCGCGCATTGATGAGGTGATCGACCCGGTGGCCCACCAGATGGTCAGCATCGTCAACAAGGCATCGCGACCGAACCGCCCATCGAGGTCACCGCCGCTGTCGGACCAGGAGCGCCACTTGTCTAACACCCATGCGGCCAGCCCAGCCGGAGAATCGTTCAGCCCGTACCCCAACGTCTGCGGCCGGGTGGACTGCACTGCGCTGTAGCCGCGCTCCGTCTCCTCCCATCGGGAGACGTGATCGAGGTAAGACCGCTCCTCGACCGACAGCGGTGGCGCCCCTGGCCCCGTGTACGGCCACATCTCCGGTGTGCTGAGGTGGATCCCGATCACGCGGTCAGGCTGTGACAGCGCCATGTACGTGGCAACCCCGGCGCCGAAGTCGCCGCCATGCGCTCCGTACCGCTCGTACCCGAGTTCCTCCATGAGCCGATGCCACAGTCGAGCGACGAACGCCCGATCAACGGCTGAGTGCGGCGGGCGTGACGAGAAGGCGTAGCCCGGCAAGGACGGCACGACCAGATCGAACCGGTCACCGAGACGGTCGACCAGCGAAAGGAGTTCAACAAACGTGCTGGGCCAGCCGTGGGTGAGGACCAGCGCCACCCGACCGTAACCTACCCGATGGTGCACGAAATGGACACGCACGCCGTCCACATCGGCCACATGATGATCGAACCGATTGAGCCATCGCTCCTGCGTCCGCCAGTCGAACCCGTCGGCCCAGTACTCCAGCAGTCCACGAAGGTAGTCAAGATCAGCGCCCTCCGCCCACGGCCCCCCAGGTGCCGAATCAGGCCAGCGCGTGCGTCGAATGCGCTCCCGCAAATCGTCGAGAACTGCGTCGGACACCGCGACGGCGAACGGCTCGACGCGCATCCCCAGATGATAGCGAGCGTGATCGGCAGGGCCGAGTTCGGCGGGGGGCGCCGCTGTCGCGCAAGTGATTCAGGCCGTGGCCGGTGCGCGCTCCTGGGTGGGTTTCGGTGGAGCTGCCGGAATGGGCAGACGGCAGCGACGGCGGAAGCACCCGCTAGGAGAACACGGCCAGCGGGTCGATGACGACGGTGAACCCGGCGAATGACGCGACCGCGACCCCGGCCACGAGCATCAGCCCGCCGCCGAGCCGCTTTTTCAGGAACGTGTGGGCACCGAGCATCGCGACGACGAGCCCGGAGACGCCGGTGAACAGTCCGACACTGAACAGCGTAGTCATCTCCTCACGGTACGTTGACATCCGTGCTGGCGTATTCGTTTCAGGTCACTCGGTGACACGTCGCGCACCGGGGATGCACCTGACCGAATGGACCGACGCAGTGCACGTTCGGTTCTCGCCGACCAGCCGTCTGGACACACTTTCTCGCTTCCGCGAACCACGGCCCAGCGGTTCGCGTCTAGTTGCCCTAGCCGCCCCCACCTTCGACTCGTCGGTCCGAGGTGGGGGCCGCATCCAAAGCAGGCTCGTCAACCTCCACCGCGATGCCACGCAAGCGGCCACTCGCCAGGGCGCCCGCCGCTTCACAGAAGGTGAGAGGCGCGGCTACACCTACCGCGTGCAGCTCTGTCCCATTTGCGAACGGGCCAAGCGCAACTGCTCACGTGAGGTCAGTCGCTTCGTCGACGCCAGATCCCCGAGCACCAAGCTCACGTCGACCTGGCACCGACCTGCACGATTCACGACGATGATTTTCGCCGACCTGCGGTGGCAGGAAACCGGAGTAGCATGAGGTTCTAGTCGGTTGCGCTCAGTCGTCGGCCTGAAGCCGGAAGACCGACATGAAGATCGACTCAATAGACCTGGCGATCAGCCTCGCGAAGGTCGCCACCGAGTGGCAATCCGCTTCAGGACTGGACGCGACCCTGGCCCGCATCACCGAGGGTGTCCAGCAGACCATCCCCGAGATTGCTTTCGCCAGCATCACGACGCGCTTCGGCAAGGGCGCACTGAAAACACTGGCTCCTACCGACGTGATCGCCGACAAAGCCGATCAATTGCAGTACGACGCCGCCCAAGGACCCTGCTACGAGGTTGTCACCAGCACCGCCACCCTGGTCGCCACCGACGACCTGGCCGCCGACCGCCGCTGGCCGATCTACTCGCCGTCCGCCGCCGCCTTGGGAATCCAGTCGCAGCTCGCCGTGCGCGTCTATGACCACGGGCGGTCACGGGCAGGTCTCAACCTGTACTCATCCCAGCCCGGCATTTTCGACACACGGCATCGACAGCTGGTCGAGTTGTTTGCCGCCCATGCCTCCATCGCGATGGGCCACGCCACGGCTCTCGAACAGCTCAACCAAGCCGTGTTCTCTCACAAGGTCATCGGCCCAGCCATCGGAATCTTGATGGAGCGCTACAAGATCGACGAGAACGCAGCCTTTGAGTTTCTGATCCGGACCTCTCAGGACAGCAACACGAAGCTCCGCAAGGTTGCCTCCGAGATCGTCTCGGACCGCAGACCGACCTCCTGAAACACGACGTGCAACCGATCAAGATGGCCAGGTTTCACCGACGCGAGCCGGGGTATAGGTAGTAGACGCAGCATGTGTACGGCGCGCCGGTTGCCACCCTGCCGGAGCCGTTCCGCTGCTATAGGTGCACCCTGCTCGCCCGTCCGGACGAGCGTGCAGGCTGCGGCGTTGTCGTTGAACCAACAGCGAGTGCGCGAGGTCCAGGGGTCATCGAAGTGGTTGGCCACTGGATCTTCCCCTGTTCCGAGGTGAGTGGTGTGGCGGCGCTGGGTGAAGGGTCCTGACCGGAGTCCCTTGACGGGCTGAGATCAGATTCATCTATGACCAAGATTGATCTCGCGCGAGCGCCCACCTCGACGCGCCAATGAACCTGCCAAGTCTTCGCATCCTCCGGAGGCTTTGGGCGTACCCGAAGCGCTGGCCGCGTAGTAGATTGAAGGATGGCCGCCAGGGAGGGGGGCCGTACGCCCGGGGGGGTCGATCGCTCCGAGGGGTTCGGCGAACGCTTGTTGGGCTCGTTGCTAGACCGAGCCCATGAGATGCCACCCCAGATGATCGCTCCACTCATCGCGCAGGAGATCGCGAACATCGGGGGCCGCGACGTCGAGGTCCTCTTGCAGGACTACGACCAGATGACGCTGGTTCCGCTGCCGGGTGAGCGACTGCATGTCGGTCCGCCCCAGCCGATCGATGGATCCCATGCTGGCCGGGCCTTCCAGACCGACCGGGCCGTGGAGGACCTTCAGGACGACGGGGTGCGGTTGTTCGTGCCGCTGCTCGATGGGACCGATCGCGTGGGGGTCTTGGCGTTCACTGTCGACGATCTCGACGAACATGATCGCCGGCTGGCTCGCCGGCTCGCCGGCCTGGTGGCCGAAATGTTGATCACGAAGAGCATGTACACCGATCGATTCTTCCAAGCACGGCGCCGGCAGCCGATGAGTCTGTCGGCGGAGATGCAGTGGCAACTGCTGCCGCCCCTGATGATGACAGCGCCCCAAGTCGCGATCGCCGGGGCTCTCGAGCCTGCGTATGACGTGGCCGGGGACAGCTTCGACTACGCACTCAACGACGACATCCTGCATGTGGCGATGATCGATGCGATGGGCCACGGCTTGGATGCCGCGGTGATGGCGACGCTGGCGATCGGTGCCTATCGCCACGCCAGGCGCACCGAGATCGAGCTGGATGCCGCCTACGCAGCGATGGATGCAGCGATCGCCGACCAGTTCGGGCCTGATCGTTTCGCCACTGCGCAGATTGCGCGACTCGACGTCGGCTCGGGCTATCTGCAGATGGTCAACGCCGGTCACCCGGCGCCGTTGCTGATCCGAGACGGTCATGTCGTGGGCTCTTTGGAAAGCCCGACGACGCTTCCCATCGGCTTCGGTGGGGCTACGCCAGTCGTGACGGATCGGTTGCTCCAGCGTGGCGACCGAGTGCTGTTTTTCACCGACGGTCTCATCGAGGAACATCGGCGTGGCGGGCCGTTGTTCGGCGAACGGCGACTGCGGGAGGCCATCGAGAATGCAGAGCAGCGCCGAGGCCCGGTCCAGGAGACGGTGCGACTTCTCTCCCGCACCTTGATGCACGAACGAGGGATCACCACTGACGACGCGACCTTGCTCCTACTCGAGTGGCGCGGCGGCAGTTCCGACCATCTCGCACGCTGAGCTCGATGCAGCCACCCTGGCTGTGGATCAGGTCCCGTTCTCTTCGCGGCGATGCGACTCCGCGACCTTCCGAAGCGACTCCACGTCAACAGAATCGCGGTCGGCAACGGCCACGGTGCACGCCGTCACGGCGGTGAGGGAGGCCGTACGTCGGCCCGACTCGAGGATAGAGCGCTCGCCCAGCACCGCACCCGGACCGACTTCGGCCAGGGACTTGTCGTCGACGTCAACTCGGAGGAGTCCGTCGAGCAGCAGGAACAGCTCGTCGGCCTGATCACCCTGCTCTGTCAGGTGTTGGCCCTCGCGGAGACGACGGATCTTCGGCTTCTTGCCCGACCTCATGATTTGGCGGGACAGCTCACGTTCGAGGGCGGACTCCACCTCGCTCACGAAGGCCGGCGAATCGGTGTCGCCCCACGGGGTGTGACGACCGAACGCCTCGGTGCTCCACTGCCGGTAGTCGATCGTGGCGGACTTGATGGCGAGGCGGTCCTCGCGGTCATAGATCCAATGCCGGGGGAACGCGCTAGCCCCCATCAGTTCGTACCGCTGGGTGCCGTCGACGTGCAGGGTCAGGCTGAGGGTTGTCCATGCCACGGGAGACGCGACCTGGACGTACGGCGGTCGCTTGACCCGACGTGGCGTGGGGACTCCGGTCCTGCCACCTGTGGTCTGCTCGAAGCGCACCGCCTGTGCTGCAATCGGTTCGACCGCCTGCTTGTCCGGCAAGCTGATCGCCGCGAAGGTCAGGTCCTGGCGACCCAGGCGCAGTGTGGTAGAACCGATTCGCCCGGACCCGGTGTGGCCATGGTCGACAATCGTGCCGTCCTCGACCTCGATCCAGGCCTGGAGCCGGTTCACGAATCTGACCTTGTCGGACGCGAGGAGTTCGTCGAGGTTGCCAAGACTCTCGGGCGGGGGATCGTCGTAGTGGGACAGCCCGACTTCGAACGGCACGCGAAGTACCGCACCCGTCACTGACTCGCTCGGGATCCATGACACCGCTGTGACTGAACCTTCGACTCGCATGGCGCCTCCTGAGAGCTTGATTGTCATCATCAGGACAGCGGTGACGACAATAGTCATAATGTCGGAATGGGCCCGCTGCCAACAGGGACATTGACCCTGCTTTTTAGCGACATCGAGGGTTCGACAGCCATGCTCAACCGGCTCGGATCCCGGTGGGGGGAGGCTCTCTCGGCGCAACGCGACATCCTGCGTGCGGCCTTTGCAGCGCACGGCGGTCACGAGATGGGCACTGAGGGGGACAGCTTCTTCGTCGTCTTCCCCACCGCCCAGGCTGCGTTGCTCGCTGCTCTGGAGGGGCAGCGACAACTCCACCAACATCCCTGGCCCGACGGCGTCCCGGTGCGGATCCGGATGGGCCTCCACACCGGTGAGCCGCAGCGACACGACGACGGTTACATCGGCATCGACGTGCACCGCGCCGCCCGCATCGCCGCGACCGCCCATGGCGGACAGACGGTGATGTCCTCGGCCACTCACGCACTCGTGGGTGGGCATAACGGCGGGGTCATCGCCCGCGACCTGGGCTGGCATCGACTCAAGGACATTGAAGATCCGGAGCACCTGTACGACGTGGTGGCGCCGGGCCTGCCGGACGAGTTCCCACCGCTGCGCAGCTTGGGTACGCGTGCCAACCTGCCGACGTACGCCACTGAGCTGATCGGTCGATCCGCGGACCTCGCCGCGGTGTCCGCGCTGCTCGAGCGTGAGGACGCTCGGCTCGTGACCCTGACCGGTCCTGGTGGTACGGGCAAGACCAGGCTTGCGGTGGCCGCGGCGGGCAACCTTCAGGACCGGTTCCCGGGCGACGTCTTCTTTGCGCCGTTGCATACGGCTGGCAGATCGACGGTCATGTGGGCCGGCATCGCCGAAGCTGTAGGCGCGCCGGGTGACGTCGAGCAGCCCCCAGACGTCCAGGCGCTCCAGTTCCTGCGAAGCCGGAGCTCGTTGCTGATCCTCGACAATCTGGAGCAGGTGGCCGACGCGGACGTGGTCGTGAGCCAGCTGCTGACCGAAGCACCTCAGGTGCGGGTCCTGGCTACGTCGCGACGTCCGCTGCATCTGGTGAACGAGCACGAATATCCGGTGGCGCCTCTCGAGGTACCGGTCAAGGGGACGGTCGGCCGGTCTGCGGCGGAGGGAGCGGGCGCCGTCAGCCTGTTCGCGCGCAGGGCGCAGATGGTCCGCCCGAGTTTCAGCGTCACGGACGACAACGCAGCCGACGTTGCCGAGCTGTGCAGAAGGCTTGACGGTCTTCCACTGGCCATCGAGCTCGCCGCGGCGCGCTCGCGTCTCCTCGGTCCACGGGCGCTTCTCGGTCGGATCGACGATCGGTTGGGCGACGGCGTCACCGCCGCCGACCGCGCCGAACGGCAACGCACACTGGGCGCAACTATCGCCTGGAGCTACGACCTGCTCGAGCCGGAGGACCAGCGTGTCTTCCGGCGACTGGGTGCATTCGTCAGCAGCGTTGACATATCAGCGATCGAGGCTGTGGCCGGCTCCGGAGATCGGGATCCACTCGATGCGGTGGCGGACCTCGTCGATGTGAGTTTGGTCCAGGTCGTGGAAGCACCTGACGGCGAGCCGATGATCAACCTCCTCGAGACGATCCGGCAGTTCGCCCGCGAACGGCTAAAAGAATCTAACGAATGCGATGAGATCCAGATGCGGCACGCACGTTGGTGTCTGGAGATGGCGCTCGAGATCGCCCCCCTCATACAGGGGCCCACCCGGATGGCTGCCCTTGACCGGTTGGACGCGATCCAGGAGGACATTCGCGCCGCGCTCGACTGGTGCCTGCGTCCGGCCGCCGAGGCCGATGCGGAGCGGCGCGAGTGCGGCTACGCGATGCTGTCGCCGATGAACACGTACTGGTACCGATTCGGGTACGTGGCAGAGGGACGTGCCTGGCACGCCCGCGCCCAGGAGCTACTCGAAAACGACGATGTCCCCGACAGCTTGACGATCGTCGACGCACTGCACGGGCTAGGGATCTTGGCCGTTCAGCAGGCTGACCTGGTCCCCGGCACCCAGGCCCTGGAGCAGGCGCTGGCGATGGCGCAACGGCTTGGCAACGTCGACCGCGAGGCGAGAGAGGCAAACAGCCTCGGCATCGCGAAACGCGAGGCGGGCGACCTCGCCGCTGGGCATGCCTTGGTCGAGCGCAGCCTTGAGCTCGCCAGGCAGATCGGGAGCAAGCAGCGTGAGGCAACGGCCCTGTCCAACGCCGTTCTCCTCCGGATGGACGTTGGCGCCTACGAGGAAGCGCTCGTCGCGGCTCGCGAGGCGGTCGCGGCCGACGAGGCACTCGGCGACTCCTGGGGGGTGGCCATCAGTCAATGCAATCTGGTGCAGGCCCTCCTGAGCGCCGAAGGCCCTGAGCCGGCCTACAAGCATCTCACCCTGTGCGCCAGCGACATCGTTGCAGTGGGGGATCCTGAGCTCTCAATCGACATCATCGAGGGCTTCGCCACAGTGCTGGCCGAGATGGGCCAAGAACCACGTGCGGCCCATTTGATGGGGGCGTGCGACGCGCTGCGGGGCCGGTGGGATGCGCCCCGGGCGCCGGCCGACCAGGAGCACCTCGACCGCTTCATCGCACCGGCACGAACCGCGCTGGGCGAGTCAGCCTGGGAGCGAGAGTATGCCGCGGGGGCCCCGATGAGCATCGAGGAGGCCGTGGCCGCGGGGCTGTCGGCCGCGCCCGATGTCCAGTCCGTGGCGGCCAGGTCGGAAGGCTCTTGAGACCTGGCGTTGCCGCGTGTGCGCTCTCCTCAACTCCAGGCATGGGGCGTACTGTTTACGGCTACGGAGCCAGTCAGGCTTCACACTGAGGGAGCAGCCATGGCCGACAAGTCGCCTCGACAACATTTGACCAAGAAGGCAGGCAAGTCACTCAAAGAGAAACGGGCCGAAAAGCACGCGAAGGCCGATGCCAAAAACAAGATCGAAATCGTGCCACCCACGAAGAAGCACTGACCTTCTCCCGACGGAGGACGCTCCGTCGGGACCGGAGAGCCCTGTCGTAGCATCGAACCCGCCCGCGTTGGTGTCCTGATCCCGACCTGTGGTGGCTATGTGGGCGGTTTGTGTCGCGGCGCGCCGTAGTTCGTTGACGGTTGCACGACATCGTGACACTGTGAGTAAGCGAATTGATATTCCAGCGAATGACCTCTCGAGTCATTCCAAGGCTGGTGTCCGCAAGATAAACCGGGCGTCTGTCCCGCTGACCGGTAGACCTATGGCGGCTGATGTGGCTTCACGTCATGCAGCATGCACTCGAACGGTCTTGACAGCGGATGGTCAACACTCCGAAGCAACCACACCCAAAACGGCGCGCCCGCGATGCGACGATTACTGAGCGACGTTCCAACGCAGACTCGAACGACCGAGCGACCGAGCGCGACGCCACAGCACACCAGCGTGACCGGATTGCCGACGCGCGCGACACCTTGGCCGACATGCGTGACGCCATCTCTGCCGATCGAGAGCATGATTACGACGACATCCTGGCCGCCGCGGAGCTGCGCGACGAAAAGGCTGACGCCCGCGATATCGCTGCCGACCGCCGCGACACCGCCGCTGACATTGAGGTCTCGTTGCGCAGCCCCGCCGACACGAGAGCCTTCGACGACCGGACGCTAGCCCACGACGACCGTGTCCAGGCGACCAGCGACCGAGTCGCTTCCGAGAAGGACAGGCTGCAGCTGTCCGACGAAGGCCCGCACGCGCTCGCGCGCGAAGCCGCGCTCAAGGACCGAGTCGCGGCGGCCATCGATCGGCTCGAGGCGTCCATCGACCGACACAACGCATCCGACGCACGGGAGAAGGCGGATCCCTGACGCTGAGATCAGGTGCGGCCGTAACCGAGCCAGCGCATTGATCCACAGGTCTTCCGCCCACGTACCTCGCTCGGTGGGGTGCGGCGGCGAGAAGAACCAGCACCGAGATGCAGGACCGAGCCAGCCCCGACCCCCCAACCCCCCTGGGAGGGTCGGGGTTTCCCCGCCTGGCCGTCGCCGACTCACCAAGTCCCTTCCCTCCGTCTGGTCAGAGGACTAACCTCTCCAGTGCAATTCACCTCCTTGCTTTAGTTCGCCGCGCACCCCGGACGACGCTGATCGGGGTAAGCGGGTGGAATCGAATAGTCAGGAGGGACTATGGACCAGGCGAAGATCGCCCAGCTGCGCGAAGACGTTCGCGGCAGTGTTATCGCCCCCGACGACGAGGGCTACGACGAGGCACGGCGCGTCTACAACGCGATGATCGACAAGCGGCCGGCGATGATCGTCGTACCGGCCAACACCGGCGACGTCATGACGGCCGTCCGCTTCGCGGGAGACAACGACCTGCCCATCGCCGTGCGTGGTGGCTCACACAGTGTGCCGGGCTTTGGCACCTGTGACGACGGGCTGGTCATTGACCTGTCGGCGCAACGGGCTGTGCGCGTCAACCCGTCTACCATGACCGCGCGGGCTGAGGGCGGCGCCACGTGGGGTGACTTCAACGCAGCGGCGTACCAGTTCGGGCTGGCAACGACCGGCGGCATCATCTCGACCACCGGCGTCGGTGGACTGACGTTGGGTGGCGGCATCGGCTACCTGGCGCGAGGGCTCGGACTGTCCTGCGACAACCTGATCTCGGCCGACGTCGTCACGGCGGACGGCACGTTCCATGTCGCGAGCGAGAAAGACAACGCTGATCTCTTCTGGGCAATCCGAGGCGGCGGCGGCAACTTCGGTGTGGTCACGTCTCTCGAGTTCCGCGTGCACCCGGTCAAGGACATCTACGGCGGACCGATGTTCTTCGAGCTGGACAAGGCCGGAGACGTGCTCCGATTCTTCCGCGAGTTCATCGCTGACGCCCCCGAGCAGCTCGGCGGCTTCCCGGCTTTCCAGATCGCACCACCGTTGCCGTTCATCCCTGAGGATCGCCATGGCGAGCCGTTTTGTGCGATCGTCACCTGCTGGGCGGGCCCGCTCGAGGAGGGGGAAAAGGCCCTGGAGCCGTTCCGTGACCTTGCCCCAAGAGTCGCCGAGATGGTCGGTCCCATGCCTTATCCAGCGCTGAACAGCGCCTTTGACGGGCTTGTGCCTCCCGGCCTGCAGCACTACTGGAAGGCCAACTTCGTGCGTGAGCTGACCGACGACGCCATCGAAGCGCACTTGGTCCACGGTCCGAAGTTGCCGGTGGTCAACTCGACGGTGCACATCTACCCGATCAACGGAGCTTGCCACCGGGTCGGTAGTGACGAGAGTGCGTTCGCCTATCGCGACGCGAACTTCGCGACGGTTATCGCGGGTATGTGGCCCGACCCTGCGGAGAACGAGGCAAACACGGCCTGGGTGCGCGACTACTACGACGCGACGGCACCCCACTCCGAGGATGGCGGCTACGTCAACTTCATGGCCGACGACGACCAAGGCCGGATCCGGGACAACTACAAGGGGAACTACGACCGCTTGGTGTCGATCAAGCGGCAGTACGACCCCGACAACCGCTTCCGGTTCAACCAGAACATCACGCCGGCCTGATCCGCCGCCCCTGCTGGTCGACACCTCCGCCGGTCGAGCTTGTCGACATGCCGTGATCTCGACAGGCTCGATCACCGGTGTTGTGCTGCGTCGATAGCATGACTCCGGCTGGGAGGTGGTCGAGGTGAGCCCTGATCTGGATGCGGTCAGCGCACCGTCGCGGGTGGCCGACCCCGAGGAGGGGATTTCTGCTGAGGAGCTGCAGCTCGCAGCCCGCAACCACGGTATGCCGCTCGAGGGGCTGCGCTACGACGTCACGCCCCCAGGGCTGCACTACCTCCTCACCCACTACGACATACCGGCCGTCGAACCGACCGCATACCGGCTGACCGTTGGCGGCGAGGTCGAGACTCCGCTGTCACTGTCCCTTGACGACCTCCGAGCCCGGCCACAGGTGTCCGCCGTCGTGACCCTTGAGTGCGCGGGCAACGGCCGGGCACGCCTGCTGCCGCGGCCGGTCAGCCAGCCATGGCTGGTGGAGGCTGTCGGTACGTCGCGATGGACGGGCACGCCATTGGCGCCCCTGCTGCAGGAAGCCGGCATCAGACGTGATGCCGCCGACGTCGTATTCACGGGCGCCGATCACGGGGTCGAGCGCGGCATCGAGCAGGACTATCAACGCGGTCTGCCGGTCGCCGAGGCCATGCGCGACGACATCCTGCTCGCGTACGAGATGAACGGGCAGCCGCTGCCTCCGCAGCACGGTTTCCCCTTGCGCCTGGTCGTGCCGGGTTGGTACGGCATGGCTCATGTGAAGTGGTTGTCGCAGATCGACGTCTCGGCGGACACCTTCGACGGGTTCCAGATGCGTGCCTACCGGGTGCGCCGGACGCCGGAGGAGGAAGGGGTGCCGTTGACGCGCATCGAGCCGCGGGCGTTGCTGGTGCCGCCGGGGTTCCCCGACTTCATGTCACGCTCGCGCGTCGTACGACCCGGGACCGTCACGGTCGAAGGTCGGGCGTGGTCTGGATGGGCACCGGTTCATGGAGTCGAGGTCAGTGTCGATGGCGGTCACACCTGGGCGTCCGCCACGCTGGACCCCGCACCGGATCCTTCCGCGTGGGCACGCTGGTCGTGGACCTGGGAGGCCACCCCTGGCAGCTACGTGTTGTCTGCCCGGGCGTCGGACCAGAGTGGGCGGGGTCAGCCGAACGCCCAGGCCTGGAGCCGCGGCGGGTTCGCTAACAACCTCATCCAGCGCGTGCCCGTCGCGGTCATCGAGCCGTGAGGGTGTACGTCGACCAGCGATCAGCCTGAGGGCACCGACCGACCGAGCGCGGGACCGGCAATCTGGTCAATCTGGGCCATTGACGAGCCATCTGAGCCAGCCCTAGGTTCGGTGGAATCAGCGAGCGACCGCCGGAGGCCGAGATGGATGCTCTTTACCAAAGCGCTCCAGACGTTCATGTGATTCCCGCCAACCTGCCGATTCCCGGTGTGGGTGTGCTGCCTGTCAATGCCTTCTTGTTGATGTCGGAAGAACCCATCTTGATAGATACCGGCATCGGTGTCGACGGCGACGACTTCATGGCTGCTGTAAGCGACATCGTCGACCTGAAGAAGTTGAAGTGGGTCTGGCTGACCCATGACGACGCGGACCATACCGGCAGCATTCAGCGGATCATGGAGCTCGCGCCAAACGCCAAGCTCGTGACTCACGCGTTCAGCGCGCTGCGGATGGCTACCTGGTGGCCCGTGCCAATGGAGCGGGTGCACGCGATCCGGCCTGGCGACGAGATCCACGTCGGAGACCGCACGTTGATCGCGGTCGCGCCGCCGCTCTTCGACAGCCCGTTGTCTATCGGCTTGTTTGACACCTCGACCGGCGCCTTCTTCTGCGTCGACTCCTTCGGAGCGATTCTTCCCGAGCCGACGCAGGACCCGTCCGAAGTACAGCCCGAGGCGCTCGCCGGCGGCATGCTCGGCTGGGCGATCTCCGACTCACCGTGGGCGCACGTGGCTGACCGCAAGATGTTCAGCCAGGTCCTCGACAAGGTCCGCCAACTTCAGCCGAGGCGGATCTTCTCCTCGCATCTGCCGGCCGCGAAGGGGTCGTCTCTCGAGGAGTTCATCGCGGTGCTCGAAACGGTGCCCGACGCCGAGCCGTTCATTCCGCCGAACGCCCATGAGTTCACGCAGATGATCGAGGCGTTGGGGGCCATGCAACGCGGAGAGCAGCAGCCCGCACCCGCGAGTGCAAAGCAGTCCGCACCAGCAATGTGAGCGACGTTCACTCGCCTCTCGCACCGTCGACGAGCTCGAACGATGTCGAGATGTCCTAGGTGGCGCGCGGACTCCTGGAGGACGTCCGCGATGAACCTGCCCACGCGAATCGGACCTCTGTAGCGCAGCCGGGTCAGTGGCCCGATCTCTGAGAGGTGAGGTGCTGAGCGATGCGCTGCGCATCTGGGGCCGCGCCACCGATCAAGGACGACGACGCCGCAGACAGGAAGAACAGGCCGATGAAGTAGAGCCCTGGCTCCGATTGGACGACTCCGCGGTCGTGCCTCGGTTCGCCCTCCTCGTCGAAGATGGGCAGATTGATCCAGCTGAAGTCGGACACGAACCCGGTGCACCAGATCACGTTGGCAACGTCGACGGCTCGATCATCTGCGAGCAACGGCCGGCCGTCGCGTACGCCGGTAACGCGTGGCGCCCGCTCGACTCCGGCTTGGATGAGGTGCTTTCGTCGTACCCGCGCCAGCGGGAGCCCACGGTGGGACAGCTGCTTCCGGACCTTTCGGCCGATCGGCGTACGCACGGTGAGAACGCGCGAAAGCAGGAACCAGAACGGGGGCGTGAACAGTCGATCTGCAAAGCTGCCAGCGCCGACCAGCTCCTGTCCTGTATCCCTGCCGGCGAGCCAGATCTTGTGATCTGCTGACGACTCGAGGGCGATCTCGCCACCCGAGTTTCCGGCGCCGACCACGAGCACGCTCCCTTCGTTCAACTGGGCTGGGTTGCGGTACTCGCTCGAGTGGAGCTGCACGATGTTCGGGTCGAGATCAGCGGCGAACTCAGGGATACGAGGCGTTTGGTAGCCGCCCGTTGCCACCACCACGTTGTCCGCCTCGTACCGGCTCGCCCCGGACGTCACCACATACCGGCCGTCATCCCGGGAGAGCCCGTCGACCTTCACCCCGCTGCGGACCGGCAGCTCGAATCGGGCGGCGTACGACTCGAGGTAGTCGGCAACCTCGTCTTTCGTGGGGTACGACCATCCAGGCGCTGGGAACGGCCAACCGGGCAGTCCGTTATAGCGGGCGGGCGTGAACACGCGGAGCGAGTCCCATCGGTCGCGCCAGGTGTCGCCGATCCGGTCGTTCGCATCCAAGATCACGGCAGACGGAGCTTGCTTCGTCACGTGGTAGCCCACGGCGAGGCCGGCCTGGCCGCCGCCGATGATCACGGTCTCGTAGCGCTCTGGCAACGGTCGGTCTCGCGGCTCTTGTGTCACCCGGCCAGGTTAGTGGCCGTGTACGTGCTCACCAGACTCCCAGTGACCCGGCTCCGAAGGCGATACCGCGATCTTGGGCGCATCTGCGATGCCACTGTTGCAGACACGGCCCCGGTTCAGGCAGTTGCGCACCAGTCGGGCCAGGACGGGTTGGACCCAGGCGTTGAAGAAGTCGGCATGCGCGCTGTAGACCCCCTTAGAGGACAGGCGCACGTCGTCGAGCGGACCATCGATCTTGTAGCGGAAGTTCAGGCTCAGCGCGGGCACGGGGACAGGATGGCTGGCTGGGCACCCCCGCGTATCTCCGTTCCCGGCGTACCTCATGTGGTTCTTGTGGTTGAGCGAGTCCAGCGTGCGGCCGTTCCAGCAATTTGGGAACTCGACCCGTAGCCGCAGCGCCTTGTTTGGGCATGCAGCCGGTGGCGTTCTTGTGCCATAGACGCCGTCGCCGCAGTTCCAGTTGACGTACTTCGTGCGCTGCGGGTTGGACTTTGTCCCCAAGGCAGTGCCGGCAATCATCTTCAGGCCGCGCGGGAAGGGGCGGATCGACTGGATGTCGCGGATTCTTGAAGTGCGGTAGTAGGCGATGAGCCGGTCGGGTACGACCCGGCGGCCGTGGTTAAACAGGGTCGGCGTCCAGTAGGCCGCGGTGTCTCCGTCCCTGGAGCACGTCGTCCGCTTGCCGCCGAGGCTGGCGCGGGTGCTGTATGCGTTGGTGGATCTGTTGCCGAAGAAGTCGTGCTGGTGTGCGGCGCCCTTCTGGCGCGGGTACACGATCGGGTCGTCGTGGTTGCTGTGCGAGGAGCGACACACGACCTGGATCGCGCCGAACGTTCCCCGTGCTGCCGCCGTCGCCGACTGTATTCCCTCCGCTGCTGCGGTCGATAACCGAGGGCCGTCTGCTGCCACCGTCGCTGTCTGAGATGTAGAGCCCGCCAGGCCGACGGCTAACACGCTCGCTGATAACACGGCAACGTACTTCCTCATGGGTGCTTCCCTTCGACTCTCCGGGCCTTGGTCGAGTTGGCCTTGACCAACATCGCCTAAGCGGTGAGTAGTGTCAACATCACTCTGAGTTCTACTAAACACGTGCTGTCGGCGTCTCGTGGCGGTTCGGACAGATAAGTGCGATGCGCCACGCAAGGGGGTCACTCACCGTAGTCTGGCGGTTTGCCGCACAAGTCCCATTGACCAGCCTTGCCGCCTGAGTCCCATGCGTGCGCGGCAGCAGAACCCTCTCGTGGACCTCCTCGTGAGGCGCTCGAGGCCACCCCCTGTGTAGCTTCCCGATGACAAGGAAATCCATGAAGATTCGTACTCTCGCGGCGGCATGCGCCGCTGCAGGTCTCACCACTCTTGCACTCTCGCCCGCCGTCGCAGTCGTCAATCGCGCTGGCGCCCAACCGGCCGTCGCGGCCGCGGTGAACCCGTGCAACTCCGACCCGCAGTCTGGCGGCCCAGTCGAGAAGATCAGTGGTCCCGGCCCTCTGTACGACAACGGCTACGGCGTCACGGCTGCCACCCGCGCCGGCTCCTGCGTCAAGGTCTTCAAGCCCAACCAACAGGGCGGCGTCACCCACACGGTTGTCGTGAGGTCCGATGGTCAGGTCCAGCGCAGGGTCCATGGCGACGGAACGAGTGTCACCCGACTTGCCCACCACAACGGCACGAACTGCCGGGTGACGGTGACCGTCCGCATCAGCCACCCGGGACGAAACGACGGCGTCTACCAAGCAAAGATCGGTGTCGCCAACTGCATGCTGTACCGCTGAAACCAGCCGGGCGGACGTCGGCTGAGGGGCACGATCCCAGCTGCTCGGCGTCCATACGGGCACTCGCCGCCTTTCGTACTTGAATTTCGTACGTACAATGACGGTAGGGCCAGGGTGGTCGTCGCGACGACCACCCGACGCCCTAGGCAGGGCGATTCAGACGGCCCGCGCCGCTGCTGCCTAGGCCAGTCGATGCGCACTGAGGGGTGACGCATTAGTTCGGCAAATCCGGCGGCGGAGTTTCGCTAAAACCGGATCTGATCCTGCCGAGCCCCGGCCGCTCTTCGCTGAGCAGTCGGGGCTCACCACGGATTACGCAAGTGCGCCGTGGGGTGCTTCGCCCTCCCTGCCCAGGGGTGGGGGGACGTTGTGAGGGGCGACGTGCGCTCAGAGTAACCTGTCGACTACCCTGCGTGAGCGTTATTCGCAAACGCAAGGACCGTGGCCTGCCGATCCCGTTGCTGCTCTTGCGGCACTGGAGGGACGGTCCCAGTGCTGGTGGCCTGCCGCGCCGCGACAGTACACACTGGCTGTCAGCACACAGCCACGCCCAGATGCCCCTTTCCGGCCCGCGAGCAAGGAGATTCCGTGACGACGAAGAGCGACTTCCCCCAGGAAGTGTGGAACCGGATAGTCCGGGCACCGTTCGTGGCCGGGTTGGCGATTTCGATTGCCGACCCCGGCGGTCCTATCGAGGCGACGAAGGAAACCATGGCCACGCTCAAGTCGGCCACCAACCCACCGAGCCGCGAACAGTTGCTGGCCGAGGTGGCGCTGGAGATTCAGGCCCTCGTCCAGCAGCGGCATAACCCGCTCAAGAGCTACAAGCTCGACAAGAGCGAGGCGCCAGGAAAGCAGGTGCTTGAGGAGTTGCGCTCCGTCCAGGCGATGGTCGCGTCGCAGGCCACCCCCGAGGAGGCGGCAGCATTCGGGCAGTGGCTGCTGGCCACGGCGCAGGCAGCGGCCGATGCCGCCAAGGACGGCGGCTTCATGGGTTTCGGCGCGAAGCAGGTCAGCGAGGGCGAGCAGGCCATGCTGGACCAAGTGCGTGGTGCCGTCACCACGTAGGTCGACGCTAGGACACTCTTCACGGGAGGAGGTTGAAATTGGCCGCCTGGAACAGCCGCAGGGTCGAAGGCTTGTCAACCATCAACCGAACACTGCTTGGGCTTCAGCCGAAGCCCAAACAGCCTGGTTGTGGGGCGGGCGGGGCTCGAACCCGCGACCCAAGGATTATGAGTCCTTTGCTCTGACCAGCTGAGCTACCGCCCCGTGCACTGATGCGTCGGGTGATCCTTGCACGCTCGCAGCGTTCGCGGATCAACCTGGTCCTTGCTCCCTAGGATGACGACACACAACACTTGGAGGCAACGGTGCGGATCGCGTTGTACGGCGCCACCGGGATGATCGGGTCGCGGATCGCCCGTGAAGCCGTTGCGCGGGACCACACTGTGACCGCGATCTGCCGGACCCCTGACGCCGTGGTTCCGGAAGGAACGGTCCGCCGTCGAGGAGATGCCGCGGATGCCAACGACGTCGCGCGCATCGCGGCGGAGCACGACGTGGTCGTATCGGCCATCGGGCCAAACCGCACCGGCGTACGTCATCAGGTCTTCCTGCATGCTCTCGCCACGTTGGCCGAGCACGTCGGCTCGCGTCGGCTGATCGTCGTCGGTAGTTCGGGCAGCCTCGAAGTGGCACCTGGGTTGCGTCTCGTGGACGCTCCGGGATTCCCCGAGGGTGCAAAGGCAGAGTCGATGACCCATATCGCGGCGTTCAAAATGCTGCAGGATCAGGGCGCCCTGCTCGACTGGGTGTACGTCTCGCCGGCGCCGTTCATCGCGCCGGGGGAACGGACCGGTCGCTACCGGGTCGGCGTGAACGCGGTGTTCGGAGACACGATCAGCGCGGAGGACTACGCGGTCGCGATCATCGACGAGATCGAGCAGCCGCGGGCGCGCCACAGCCGGATCGCTGTCGCGACCTAGGCCGCCCGGCCCCGAGGTTCGGGGCGAATTTCTACAGGCCAGGGGACGTACGGATTACCCCGAACCCCGCCGTGCGCCTCAGCCGCGGCGGCCTCGTCGCGACACCCAGCTGGCAAAGAGCGGGTCGACGAACCGCCAGTGCCCCGCCGGCGCCGGCCCAGTGACGATCCGACTCACGTGCTGCCCTTCCCGGGCCAGGTCGCGCAGTGCCGACTGCAAGGCCGCGCGCGACAACCCTGACCGCTCGGTGGCTCGCGCACCCGTCGGGCGTATGCCGTCTGCCAGCGCGGCGAGCACAGCCTTCTTGCCGGCGCTGAGCTGGTCCCAGTTGGCGTGATGCGCCTCCGACGTCTGCGACAGCGCCAACCCGATGAGTGCGTCGGCGAGCGCCAACCCCTCCACCCGATCGTCAGCGAGGTCATCGGGCCGGGTGGCGGGCACAACAGACGGCGCGTCATCGCGCTCTGCGTCGAGGCGTCCCGCCTCTGGGGCGCGCAGCGACGTACCCCCCGACTCGCGCAGCTCAAGCTCGCGGTGCAGCAGGTGCGCGAGCAGCATGGTGCGTTGCGGATGGCCAGCAGCCGCGACGACCAAGGGCTCGAGAGCCTCTCCCGGGTCACGTGCGAGGGCACGGAAGCGCTCGGAGAGGTCGTCGAGCACCTCGTCGAGCGGCAGCGGCGACAGCTCGAGCGGCTCGGCCTGGCCGTACAGCGGCCGCTCCCTGTCAGTGAACAGCCGCCGCATCATCGACGGCTGCGAGCCGGCATAGATGTAGGTGGCCGCATCACCGTGGTACTGCACATGCGAGCGCAGCAGCCCGTCGAGGGTGGCGCCCGCGCTCAGCAGGTCCTGGAACTCGTCGAACACCACGAGCGTCTGCACCCGGTCACGCTCGTACAACCGCAGCGGCAGATCGAGCAACTCCGCCGCCGCCGTCAGGACCGACTCCTGCGTCGGCTGCGTCTCGCGCGGGCCGAACGTGACACCGACACCCGACGTACTCAGGCTCAGCCCGAGCCGCGAGCCAAGTGCCGCAAGATGGCTGCGGACCCGGTTGTCCCGGAGGCGGCTGTATGCCGTGACGAGGCGGGCGCACACCTCGACCAGCGAGGTGACGCCGTAGAAGTCCACGTGGACGGTCCGCCACCCGGTCTGCCGCAGGTGGTCCTGGTGGGCCAGGAGCAAAGACGTCTTGCCGTAGCGACGTGGCCCGGCCAGGCGCACATGGGCGCCGTCGGTGGCGGCCAGGTGCAGGCGGTGCAGCTCGTCGCGTCGGTCGATCAATGAGTCGGCGGCGATAGGGGTCTCGAACGGGAAGGCGCGTGGCATTCGGCGATCCTAGGACGAGTGTATGGTAATTGCAATACAGAAGTGGTGGGCAAATACCATACGTTGAGTGGCCACGCACGTTCAGACGATCGGCGGGATCTGCGGCTGGTTGGTCTGCGGACCGGTCGTGTCCGGGCTCGGTCCGCCAGGTGTGGACGTGGGTGGTCCGCTCGAGGACGGCGTGGGGGTGGTGGGCGGGTTCGGGCCGGGGCCAGGGCCAGGGCCTGGCTCGGGAGCCGGGGAGTTCTCGAAGATCTTGATGGCGATCCACAAAGCGAGCGCCGCGATCGCGAGGATCAGCGCGAATGCCGCGGCCCAGGTCCACCACGGGCCGGTGGTGAGCTGTCGTGGCCACGGGAGCGGCCATAGTCGCCAACGGCCGGCCCCGTCGCGGCGGAACCAGTGCGGGCGGAAGTCCGGGCCGCGAGCCTCACCGATTGGCGCCAGGTGGGCGAGCGTGACCGGAGCCAACAGCCCGCGCGCCACATCGAGCCCTTCGTCCCAGCTGTCCGCGCGCACGGCCACCCAAGGGGCGATGTCCACGTCGTCGTCGAAGGCGATGATGGCGTCGCCGTCCGCCTCCTCCAGCTCGCGCAACGCGTCGTGAAAACGTCGACGTCCGTAGGAGTCGGTCTCGGCGCCTTCGGTGAGCATCACGACGGCGACGGGCTGACCGTCGAGCTCGCCGGCATACACGATCCCCGAATCGTCGGCCTCGAGCCGGCCCGTCAGCTGGACGGTGCCGACGGCCGGAGGATCACGCCTCGTGAGACGGCTGACCCGGGAGCCGGGTTGACTATGCCCCATGGCCCTCCGCTCTCGGGATCGCTGCCCCAAAGCGTGTTCCAAGCCTTGGGTGGGTCTGTAACACTGACGAGGGTACGACGCCATACGTCCGCGAAGGGAATTCGAGTATGACGAGTCCGGCCCCGACGGCGTCAGCCGCGACCGAGCTGGCACGGCTCGCGGAGCAGACGCAGCGCGCCATGCAGGAGGTCAAGCGCGTCATCGTGGGCCAGGAGCACATGGTGGAGCAGCTGATGGTCGCGTTGATCGCCCGCGGTCACTGTCTGCTCGAGGGCGTGCCTGGCGTCGCGAAGACGCTTGCGGTGCGGACCTTTGCCGACGTCGTCGGCGGCGACTTCGCACGCATCCAGTTCACCCCAGACCTGGTGCCGTCCGACATCGTCGGCACGCGGATCTACCGGCCGAGCAAGGAGCGGTTCGACGTCGAGCTCGGGCCGGCGTTCGTCAACTTCCTCCTCGCCGACGAGGTCAACCGAGCCCCTGCGAAAGTCCAGTCGGCGATGCTCGAGCTGATGGCAGAGCATCAGGTGTCCATCGGCGGCCAGACGTTCAAGATGCCTGACCCGTTCATCGTCATCGCGACCCAGAATCCGATCGAGTCCGAGGGTGTCTACCCGCTGCCGGAGGCACAGCGCGACCGCTTCCTGCTCAAGGTCGACGTGTTGCATCCCCGCGGGCACGAGGAGTTCGAGATCCTGCGCCGGATGAGTGTCGACCCACCCGTGGCCGCGAAGATCCTCGATCCCGCCCAGATCATCGCCCTGCAACACGCTTCCGACCAGATCTTCGTGCACAACCTGGTTGCCGAGTACATCGTGCGGATCGTCTTGGCCACGCGAAATCCTGCCGAGTTCCATATCCACGACCTGACAGGGGTCATCGAGATCGGGGCCAGCCCACGCGCCACCCTCGGTCTGGCCGCCGCTGCCCGCGCGGTGGCGCTGATCCACGGCCGCGCCTACGTCTTGCCGCAGGACATCGCCACTGTCGCACAGGACGTGATGGCGCACCGCCTCGTTCTCACCTTCGACTCGGTGGCCGACGGTGTCGACTCACGCAATGTCGTCGAGCGGGTCGTCAGCGCCATCCCGCAGCCGCAGCCGGTCTGGAACAACGGCACCCAACCAGAGTTCCGCTGACCGTGGCCCAGAAGTTCCGCGCCGACAACGTCCCACTGTCCCAACTGGCGCCCGAGCAGGCGCTGCGACGGCTCGAGCTTCAGATCGTCCGCCGCCTCGAGGGGTTTCTCCACGGCGAGCACCTGGGACTGCTGCCCGGTCCGGGCACCGAGCTGGCTGAGGCGCGCACGTACATCCCGGGCGAGGACGACGTACGTCGGATGGACTGGGCCGTGACAGCCCGCACCACGATCCCTCACGTGCGCGACGTGATCGCCGACCGCGAGCTCGAGACATGGGTGATGGTCGACCTGTCGGCCTCCATGCATTTTGGGACCGCGGCCATGGAGAAGCGCGACCTGGCGGTCGCGGCCGTGGCGACGATGGGGCTGCTGACGTTCCGGGTCGGCGACCGCTTCGGCGGCTACGTCCTGCGCCGCGGCAGGCTGCGTCGTTGGCCGACGCGGTCAGGACGGCTGGCCCTGTTCGCACTGCTCCGGTCGTTGTTACGTGAGCCCCACGACGACGGCACCGGCGACACGATGTCGCTGGCCGAGGCCATCCGGTCAGTCGCCCGGGCGCAACGCAAACGTGGCCTCCGCGTCGTCGTGTCCGACTTCATCGATCTCCACGATGCTGCGGGAGACGCGGACTCGCCGCCGTCGTGGGAGAAGGCCATGCGCGAGCTGGCGGCGCGCAACCAGGTGATCGCCGTCGAGATCATCGACCCGCGCGAGCTCGACATACCGAACGTCGGCACGATCCTCCTCGAGGACCCCGAGACAGGTGAGGTGCGCGAGCTCAACACGGGCAACCGCCGGGTCAGGGACAGGTATGCCGCCGCATCCCGTCTCCAGCGCGAGCGCACGGCTCGAGCGCTGCGCCGGTCGGGCGTCGCGCACCTGATCCTGCGCACCGACCGCGACTGGGTCGCCGACACCGCCCGCTTCGCGCTCAAGCACCGGCGGATCGCCGCACGTCTGCACCAACCACCCCCCGGTGTGACCCGATGATCGTCACGTGGGACTACCTGCAGCCGGAGCGGTTGTGGTTCCTGCTGCTCGTGCCGGCGCTGATCGCCGGCTATGTGGCGCTGCAGTACCGCAAGAGCCACTACGCCGTCCGGTTCACGAACCTCGCACTCCTCGACACGGTCGTCCCGCGTCGCGTCAACTGGCGCCAGCACGTCGCGGTCGGCCTGGCGATGCTCACGCTTGCGTTCGCGATCGTGCTGTTCGCGAAGCCGGTGAAGATCATCAAGGTCCCGCGCTCGGCCGGCGTCACCGTCGTACTCACCATCGACGTCTCGCTCTCGATGGAGGCGACCGACGTTGCGCCGGACCGGATCACTGCCGCCAAGGACACCGCCAAGCAGTTCCTCGGCCAGCTGCCTCCGGCGTTCAAGGTGGCGCTGGTGACGTTCGCTCGCAACGCCGAAGTCGTGGTTGCTCCCACGATCGACCGCACCGAGGTGACGGAGGCGATCGACGCCCTCACGCTGCAGGAGTACACCGCCACCGGTGAGGGGATCTACGCGTCGCTCGACGTGGTGCAGCAAGCGCTCGGGTCAGATGTGCCCGACGGCCAGAAGCCCGCGCTCATCGTGCTCATCAGTGACGGCGCCCGGACGGTGGGCCGATCCCAGGTCGCAGCAGCTGAAGCAGCCAAGGCACAGGGTATTCCGGTCTATACCGTCGCCCTGGGGACTCCGAACGGGACGATCTCCAGCGGCGGCGAGACCGTGCCGGTGCCCGTCGAGATCGAGCAACTGCAGGAGGTCTCCGACATCAGCGGGGGCAAGGCTTACATCGCCGAGTCACCTGACGACCTCATCGAGGCCTACCGGGATGTCGAAGGCGGCCTCGTCTTCACCCGCGAGCGGGCCGATGCGACGTCGGAATACGTCGGATACCTGGTCATATTGTCGCTGTTGTCGACCGGTGCTGGCCTCTTCGTCGCCTCCCGCTGGCCATAGTTTGGCCGGGCTGCCGCGGTCGCGGGGACGCGAACGGCAGGGGAGACGGCCCGAGCGTCATACGGTGTTGTGCTGGTGCCGGTGTGACGCATGAGGCACAATGGGGCAGGAGTTCATCTCTGAATGTTGACTCGAGACCGCTGGGGAAGGCGAACCTCGAAACCAACAGGAGGAACGGTGAACCGAAGCGCGAACGCGGAGACCACAGACGTGGCCACCCGCGGAGTGTTATTCGTGCATGCCTCGCCGTCGGCACTGTGTCCCCACGTGGAGTGGGCAGTCGCCGGCGTGCTTGGCGTTGCCGTCGACCTCTCGTGGATCCCCCAGCCCGCCAAGGCCGGCACCTACCGTGCCGAGTTCTCCTGGACAGGCCCGATAGGCACCGCTGCTCACATCGCGTCCGCCCTGCGCGGCTGGGAGCAGTTGCTGTTCGAGATCACCGAGGACGCCACCGCGTCGAGCGAAGGCGCCCGCTACTCGTTCACGCCCGAGCTCGGCGTCTATCACGCCGTGACCGGGATGCATGGGGACATCATGATCCCGGAGGACCGCCTCAAGGCCGCCGTCGTCAAGTCGGCCATCGGAGACCTGCCGCTGCTCGTCGAGATCGACAAGCTGCTGGGCAAGGCCTGGGACGAAGCGCTCGAGCCGTTCCGGTATGCCGGCGACGGCGCCCCCGTGAAGTGGCTCCACCACGTCGTCTAGCCGTTGACCCGTCAGGTTTGGTCTGTTGAGCCGTCAGGTTTGGTCTGTTGACCCGTCAGGTTTGGTCTGTTCCATCGATCCGACGACGGGTCAGTGCGCCATTGTTGACGGGTCAACGCGCCAAAACTGACGGGTCAACGCGCCAAGACTGACGGGTCAACGCGCCAAGACTGACGGGTCAACGGGCCAAGACTGACGGGTGAACAAAGGCTAGAGGGGGATGTTGCCGTGTTGGCCGCGGGAGCCGGTGTCGGCTTCGACGATCGCGGCGGCCAGGGCCGATCGGGTGGCCGACGGCTCGACCACCTCGTCGACAACCCCGATCTCCACCGCCTTGTCGACGCCGCCCGCGATCAGCTCGTGCTCGACGGCAAGCTCGGCCTCGACCGTGGGGCGCAAGTCTGCCGCTACGGCCGCGATCTTGCGCCGATGCAGGATCCGGACAGCAGCGATGGCACCCATCACGGCCACCTCGGCACCCGGCCAAGCGAGCACCTTGGTCGCGCCGAGCGCCCGCGAGTTCATCGCGATATACGCGCCGCCGAACGCCTTGCGGGTCACCAGCGTGACGCGCGGGACCTGCGCCTCACCGAACGCGTGCAGCAGCTTGGCTCCGCGTCGTACGACGCCGTCCCACTCCTGCCCGACGCCGGGCAGGTAGCCGGGGACGTCGACCACGACGATCAGCGGCACCCCGTACGCGTCGCACATGCGCACGAACCGGGCTGCCTTCTCCGCTGACGGCGAATCGAGGCAGCCGCCGAGACGCAGCGGGTTGTTGGCGATCACGCCTACCGTGCGGTCGCCGAACCGCCCAAGCGCGGTGACGATGTTTGGCGCCCACTTGCGGTGCAGCTCGACCATCGAGTCGGGGTCGAGCAGGTGCTCGACCAAGGGGTGTACGTCGTAGGCGCGCTTCTTCGACTCAGGCATCTGCTCGGACAGGTCGCTGTCCGACACGGCGGCCACGTCGAGGGTGCGCTGGTCGCCGAGCAACGCGACCAGCCTGCGGCCCTCGCCCAGCGCGTGCTCCTCCGACTCGGCCAGGATGTGCACGACACCCGAGCGGCGGCCATGCGGCTCCGGGCCACCTAGGCGCAGCATGTCCACGTCCTCGCCGGTCACCGAGCGCACGACGTCGGGGCCCGTGACGAAGATCCGTCCCTCTGGCCCGAGGACGACGACATCGGTGAGCGCAGGTCCGTAAGCAGCCCCGCCGGCGGCAGGCCCGAGCACCACGGAGATCTGGGGAATCCTGCCCGACGCCCGCGTCATGGCGTGGAAGATCAGGCCGACCGCGTGCAACGACAGCACACCCTCAGCGAGTCGGGCGCCACCGGAGTGCCACAGCCCTACGATCGGGGCTTGATCGGCCATCGCCCGCTGGTAGGCCTTGACCACGACCTTGCAGCCCTCGTTGCCCATCGCACCGCCCATGATGGTGGCGTCGGAGCAGAACGCCACCGTGTGCACACCTTCAACTGCGCCGACCGCCGCCAGCATGCCGCTGTCGTCGTCGGCGCTGATCAGCTCGACCGTGCCGTCGTCGAAGAAGTTCGCCAGCCGCAGGTTGGGGTTGCGCGGATCTTCCTCGCGCGGCAGCTTCGGAGGCTTTGCCGGTGCCGGTGCCGCGGGTGCGTTGTCGGTCGTGGTCATGACTGTCCTGCCTACGCTGAGCGGAAGGCGATGGCGACGTTGTGGCCGCCGAAGCCGAAGGAGTTGTTGAGCGCTGCGATGTCACCGTCGGGCAGCGAGCGCTGTTCGGTCGCGATGTCGAGCTTGACCGCCGGGTCGATGTTGTCGAGGTTGATGGTCGGTGGCACCACCCGGTGGTGCAGTGCCAAGATCGTGGCCAGCGACTCGAGCGCGCCGGCCGCACCAAGCAGGTGGCCGGTCATCGACTTCGTCGATGTCGTGATGACGTGGTCGATCTCGCCGCCCAGGGCGTTCGTGATGGCTTGGCACTCGGCCACGTCTCCCTGCGGCGTCGACGTGGCATGAGCGTTGATGTGTATGACATCGCGCGGGGTTAGCTCAGCGTCGGCCATAGCGAGCTTCATCGCCCTCGTGGCGCCCAGACCGGAAGGGTCTGGCTGGGCAATGTCGTGCGAGTCGGCCGTCACACCGGCACCGGCCAGTTCGGCATACACCTTGGCGCCGCGGGCTTGCGCATGTTCGGCGCTCTCGATCACCAGGACGGCTGCGCCCTCGCCGAGCAGGAACCCGTCGCGGTCGACGTCCCAGGGGCGAGACGCCCTGGTCGGGTCGTCGTTGCGTCGTGAGAGCGCCTGCATGTTGGCGAATGCCGCCATGGGCAGCGGGTGGATGGCGGCCTCGGTGCCCCCGACGACGACTACGTCTGCGCGGCCCAGCCGGATCATGTCGAGCCCATGCGCGATCGCTTCGTTGCCAGACGCGCAAGCCGACACGGGAGTGTGCACGCCAGCTTTGGCCCCGATGGCCAGCCCGACGTTCGCCGCCGGGCTGTTGGGCATCAGCATCGGGATCGCCATCGGCGACACCAGACGTGGCCCCTTGGCGAGCAGCTTGTCGTAGTTGGACAGCAGCGTGGTGACACCGCCGATGCCCGACGCCATCGCAACCCCCAGGCGCTCGGAGTCGACACCGCCGTCAGCGAGGCCGCAGTCTGCCCAGGCCTCGAGAGTCGCGACCATGGCGAACTGCGCCGAACGGTCGAGGCGTCGGGCCTTGACGCGGTCGAGGATCTCGGACGGCTCGACCGCGACACGCGCCGCGATGCGGGCCGGGAGCTCCGTCGCCCACTCGTCCTCGAGTAGGCCAGCGCCGGAGGTGCCGGCGAGCAACGCGGACCAGGTCTTGGGCGCGTCACCGCCGACGGGAGACGTCGCACCGAGACCGGTGACAACGACGCGGGTGGAGCTCATCTGGGGTTCACCTCATGTGTAGGTCGTCCCTCGATCACCGACTTGTCAGACCATGACCCGGCTCGGGGCCGGTGGCGTTCTGACACGTCGGTGGAGAGGGTCAGGAGTTTTGGGCGTTCTCGATGTAGGCGACGGCGTCTCCCACGGTCTTGAGGTTCTTGACCTCTTCGTCGGGGATCTTGACGCCGAACTGTTCTTCGGAAGCGACGACAACCTCGACCATGGAGAGCGAGTCGACGTCGAGGTCGTCGGTGAAGGACTTGTCGAGCTGGACGTCGTCAGCGGGGATTCCGGCGACCTCGTTGACGATGTCGGCGAGTCCGGAGCGGATCTCCTCAGTGCTGGCCATTCGGGTGGCTCCTTAGGGGTATCTGGGTGGTGGTCGTCCCCGAGGGTCGGGGACCCCGCAGCGAGGCTGCGGAGATCAGGGGATGGTCACGGCAGCGTGACCACCTGGGCGGCATACGCCAGCCCGGCTCCGAACGCGATGAACAGAGCCGTGTCGCCGCTCTTGGCTTCGCCGGACTCGAGGAGCGCGGCCGCCGCGAGCGGCACCGATGCGGCGGACGTGTTGCCCTGGTAGGCGATGTCGCGGGCGATGACGACATCGTCGGGCAGCTTGAGCGCGCGGGCCATCGCGTCGGTGATCCGCATGTTGGCCTGGTGGGGCACGAACACGTCGAGGTCGTCGACCGTCATACCGGCACGGTCGAGCGCTTCGCGTGCGACCTTGGCCATCTCGTATGACGCCCAGCGAAACACCGGGTTGCCGTCCATCCGCAGCGTCGGCATCACGGCCGGCTCGACCTCGAGTACGTCGGTCCAGCTCTCGTTCTGCCGGATCAGGTCGTACTTGGAACCGTCGGCGCCCCAGACGACCGGGCCGATGCCCTCGGCGTCGGCCGGACCGACGACGGCCGCACCCGCGCCGTCGGCGAAGATGAACGCGGTCCCGCGGTCGGTCGGGTCGGTGATGTCGGACAGCCGCTCGACGCCGACGACCAACACATACTTGGCGCTCCCGGAACGGATCATGTCGGAGGCGAGGCCGATGCCGACGCAGAAGCCTGCGCAAGCTGCCGAGATGTCGAACGCAGCAGCGGGTGTCGCGCCGAGCTCTTCGGACACGAGGGTGGCGACGGCCGGCGTCTGCATCAGGTGAGAGACGGTCGCGACGATCACGCAGTCGATCTGCGCGCTCGCGACGCCGGCCCGCTCCAGCGCGACCCGTGATGCGGCGACGCTCATCATCTGCACGGTCTCGTGGGGCTCTGCGAAGCGGCGCTCGATGATCCCCGATCGAGTCCGGATCCACTCGTCGCTCGAGTCGATGCGCTCGCAGATCTCGTCATTCGTGACGACGCGGCTCGGCCGATAGCCGCCGATCCCCTGGATGCTCGTATGACGAGCGCCGGACGCCGTCGCGATCGAGGCGGTCATGTCACTCGCTTTCGGGGTGCAGGCGCACCAGGGCTTGGCCAGGCGAGACAAGGTCGCCGTCCTCGACGACCCACTCGACGATGGTGCCGCCGTAGGGGGCGACGACGGCGGTTCGGCCGCGCAGGTTCTCCACCTCGCCGACGACGACGTCGGTTGTCAGCAAGGTGCCGATCGGGATGTCGGCGGCTTGGCGGAAGGTTCCCTTGCCTGGCGAGACCACGACCCGCCAGGTGGGAGTCGAGTCCATCGGCGACGCATCGCCGTGCTTGTCGGCGAAGGCGCGGGCGTCGTCGAGCAGGTCGGGGGTCTTGAGCGCGAACGTCTCGACGCCCTTGAGTTGGCGCTTGGCGATGCCGGTCAGCGTGCCGGCGGGCGGCATCTCCAAGATGCCGGTCACGCCGAGGTCGGCCATGGTCTGCAGACAGAGGTCCCACCGGACGGGCGTGCTCACCTGGGTCACGAGCCGACTCAGCACCTCACGGCCGTCGTGGATCACCTGGCCGTCACGGTTGGAGATCAGCCGCGTGCGCGTGTCGCGGGTCGACATGGCCTTGCCGAGCCGGGCCAGTACGTCGACGGCGGGTCGCATGTGCTGGGTGTGGAAGGCTCCCGCGACACTCAGCGGCACGAGCCGGGTCTTGGCAGGTGGGTCGTCGGCGAGGGCTTGCAGCTCCTCGTGGGTGCCCGCCGCGACGAGCTGCCCCGCTCCGTTGTCGTTGGCCGCGGTGAGGCCGAACTTGTCGAGCGCCGCGAGTACCTCGTCGCGGTCGCCGCCGATGACCGCCGTCATACCGGTGCCGACGGCTGCGGACGCCTCGGCCATGGCCTGACCACGCTCGCGGACGAACACCATGGCCTGTTCGGCGGTCATGACGCCTGCTCCGGTGGCGGCGGCGATCTCACCAACGCTGTGACCGGCGACGGCGCCGATCCGGCCGAACGCGTCGGCCGGGTGGGGGAAGAGGGCGAGCGCGGACAGCAGGCTAGACGCCACGAGCAACGGCTGGGCGACGGCGGTGTCGCGGATCGTCTCGGCGTCCGCCTTTGTGCCGTAGTGAGCGAGGTCGACGCCGCTGACGGCAGACAGCCAGTTCAGCCGGTCGGCGAAGTCGGGGTCCTCAAGCCACGGGGCGAGGAAGCCAGGAGTCTGTGCTCCCTGGCCGGGGGCGACGATGACAAGCACAGGGCCAATCATGCCGGGTAGGGCGCGCGGACCTGCGGTGGTGAAGAGACGAAAGTTTACTGAGTGTTGTTGTAGGAAACCTACAACGTGGTGGACGCGGTCAGCAGTCGTCCGAGGGTAAGTGCCAGCCGGAGGGTGTAGGCGTCGCGGGCGTTGCTCGGGGTCAGGCCCGTGACGTCGGCGATCCGGCGGAGCCGGTAGCGGACGGTGTTGGAGTGCACGAAGAGCTGTCGGCTGGTCGCCTCGATCGACCCGCTCGTGTCGAGGTATGCCGTCAGGGTCTCCATCAGTCCGGAGCCGGCGTCGCGCAACGGCTCGTACACCTCGGCGACAAGCTCGCGCCGCGCGTGGCCGTCGCCGGACAGCGCCCGCTCTGGCAGCAGGTCGTCGCTCGAGACGGGACGTGGCGCCTGGGGCCAGGCGACCGCTGCGCGCAGACCGGCCACGGCCGCGCGGGCCGACCGGTTGGCGGCAAGCAGGTCTTCTACGACCGGGCCTGTCACGACCGCGCCATCACCGAAGTGGTCGGCGATACCGCTGGCCGATTTGTCGGGGTCGTCGACGCCACCGAGCACAACGACGAGCCGGTCACCCTGAACGGCACACAACGCGTCGAGGTGGCGCGCGTGGGCAGAACGCTTGATCGCGTCGACGACCGTCGCTGAGTCGCCTTGCGGCGTGTGGCCGAGCACCACGCAGACGCCGCTGGTGGAGACCCATCCCAACGCGGTCGCCCGAGACCGGACCGCTTCGTCGGCCTCGCCACGGAGCACCGAGTCGACGATCAGCGCCTCCAGGCGGGCATCCCACGCACCCCGCTGCTCGGCTGCGCGGGCGTAGACCTCGGCGGCGGCGAAGGCGATTTCGCGGGAGTAGTGCATCACGGCCTCGCGGACGGCCTGTGCGTCCTTGGCTCCGACGACTTCGTCGACGTGCGCCTCGACCACGCCGATCGTCGTACGCACCATCTCGACGGTCTGCTGGAGGGTGACCGCGCCGGTCAACTCACGCGGCGCGGTGCCGAAGACGTCGGCGGTGACCGCGGGGGAGTGCGGGTTGTCCTCGCGGTACCAGTCGACGAACGACGAGATGCCGGCTCCTGCGATCAGACCGATCCAGGACCGGTCCTCGGCAGTGAGGGCGCGAAACCACGGGAGCTCGGCGTGCATGGTGGAGATGGCAGCCTTGGTGAGCGCGCCGACCGACTGCTCCAGCTGGCGGACGGCTCCTGCTCTCGCCCCTGCTTTGGCCCGGGTCATGGGCAAAGCCTAACCGGGTGGGATTGTGAACCCTCAACAAAACTTTGGGGATGCGGCAGGATAGCGCCGTGGACGGCATCGAGGCACTGTCGGAGATCGCGTGGTGGATGGAGCGAGGGCGCGGCGAAACGCGTCGGGTGGAGGCGTATCGCAAGGCGGCGTGGGCGCTGGCGGAGCTGCCGTCGGGCGAGGTGGAGAAGCGGATCGCGGCGAAGTCGCTGACCGATGTCGCCAACGTGGGTCCCTCGACGTCGGCGGTCGTGATGGAGGCCAGCACCGGCGTCGTACCCAAGAAGCTCGCCGACCTGCGTGACAAGGGACAAGGACCGCTCGTCGGGGGCGGCGAGAAGCTGCGTAAGCGCCTGAAGGGCGACCTGCACTGCCACTCGAACTGGTCAGACGGCGGCTCGCCGATCGAGGAGATGGTGAAGTCGGCCCGCACCGTGGGACATGAGTACCTGGCGCTCACGGACCACTCGCCACGGCTTACCGTCGCGAACGGTCTCACGGCCGCGCGGCTCGCCGACCAGCTTGACGTGATCGAGCAGATCAACAAGGAGTACGACGACTTCGTGCTGTTGCCGGGGATCGAGGTCGACATCCTCGAAGACGGCAAGCTCGACCAGAGCCGGGAGATGCTGGAACGCCTCGACGTGGTCGTGGCGAGTGTCCACTCGAAGCTGCGGGCCGACTCCGAGACCATGACCCTCCGGATGGTGGGCGGGATCTCGCACCGGATGACCAACGTGCTTGGACACTGCACGGGGCGCCTCGTCGAGGGGTCACGCGGGACGCGTCCGGAGTCGCAGTTCGACGCCGAGGTGGTGTTTGCCGCGTGCGCTCAGTTCGACGTAGCCGTGGAGATCAACTCGCGACCGGAGCGGCGTGACCCACCGTCGCGGCTGATCCAGCTGGCGCTCGAGGCGGGCTGCCTGTTCAGCATCGACACCGATGCGCACGCGCCTGGCCAGCTGGCCTTCCAGGACTACGGCTGCGCCCGTGCTGTCAAGAACGGCATACCGCCGGCGCGGATCGTCAACACGTGGTCGCGTGACAAGCTCCTCGAGTGGACCCACGCCAAGCGCTGAGTCCTTACGTCCGTGCCGCCGAGCGCTATCGCGCGCGCTGCTACGGACGCAACGGCGAAGACCAGAAGTGACGGGTCAACGGGTTAGGCGCCGGCGCCTTCCTGCTTGACGCCGGCCACCGCGGTCGGGTCGTCGATCCGGTATGACGCCAGCGCCTCCGCGACGCGCGACGAGTCGACCTCACCGCGCTTGGCCAGCGCAGCCAGCGAAGCCACCACGATCGACTCAGCGTCGACGCGGAAGTGTCGCCGGGCCGCGGCTCGGGTGTCTGCGAGCCCGAAGCCGTCCGTGCCGAGCGAGTGCCAGTCCGACGGCACCCACTGGGAGATCTGGTCCGGCACACCGCGCATGTAGTCGGACACCGCGAGCACGGGTCCGTGGGTGCGCCCGAGCGTCGTCGTGACGTATGGCGTCCGTTGCTCGTCGGTGGGATGCAGCAGGTTCCACCGGTCGACCGCCAACGCATCGCGGGTGAGCTCGTTCCAC
This sequence comes from uncultured Actinomycetota bacterium, assembly GCA_963815295.1. GTDB lineage: Bacteria > Actinomycetota > Actinomycetes > Propionibacteriales > Nocardioidaceae > JACDHG01. The sequence continues at coordinate 1,905,019 of CAWFFZ010000008.1, read as the reverse complement.
GATGTCACCGACCACACGTCCGCCCGCACCTGCCACTCCTCGGCAAGCATCTGCTGGGCCTTGATCGCCCACGGGGCGGCAACTCCGGACGCGAGCAGCTGGATGCGCGGGCGCTCGTCGCCGTCGCCGGTGTCAGCCAGTCGCACCAGGTGCAGTCCCTTGAGGATGCCCTCGACATCGACGTCGTCCGGCTCAGGCAGCTGAACGGTCGGCTCGTTGTAGACCGTGAGATAGAAGAAGACGTCCTCGCCGTGCGGGTGCTCGTCGGTCGAGGCGTACATCCGCTGCAGGCCGTTCTGCACGATGTGCGCGATCTCGTAGGCGTAGGCCGGGTCGTAGGTGACACACGCGGGGTTCGTGGCCGCGAGGAGGGGCGAGTGTCCGTCGGCGTGCTGCAGGCCTTCGCCGGTCAGCGTCGTTCGCCCTGCAGTTGCACCGATCAGGAAGCCGCGCCCGAGCTGGTCGGCGTACGCCCAGATCGAGTCGCCGGTGCGCTGGAATCCGAACATCGAGTAGAAGATGTAGACCGGGATCATGTGCTCGCCGTGCGTCGCGTACGTCGTCCCGGCCGCGATCGTCGAGCCCATCGCACCGGCCTCGCTGATGCCCTCGTGGAGCATCTGGCCCTGGGCCGACTCGCGGTAGGTGAGCAGCATCGCCCTGTCCACGCTGTCGTACTGCTGGCCGTGCGGTGAGTAGATCTTCGACGTCGGGAACATCGAGTCCATGCCGAACGTCCGATATTCGTCGGGCGCGATCGGCACGAACCGGTGGCCGATCTCGGGATCCTTCATCAGGTCTCGCAGTAGCCGGACGAACGCCATCGTGGTGGCGATGGCCTGCTTGCCGGAGCCTTGCTTGAGCTCGGCGTACATCTCGTCGCCAGGCAGCTTGACCGGCGTCGGGTCGGCCCGACGTTGCGGGAGCGGGCCACCGAGCTGACGTCGGCGCTCGAGCATGTACTGAATCTCGGGCGAGTCCTTGCCGGGGTGGTAGAACGGGGCGACCTCGTCGCGGTCGATGTCCTCGTCGCTGATCGGCAGGAACAGCCGGTCACGGAACTTTTTCAGGTCGTCCTTGGTGAGCTTCTTCATCTGGTGGGTCGCGTTACGGCCCTCCAGGGCATCGATGGTCCAGCCCTTAATCGTCTTCGCGAGGATCACGGTCGGCTGCCCGACGTGATCGGTGGCGGCCTTGAACGCCGCATAGACCTTGCGGTAGTCGTGTCCGCCACGCGGCAGCTTCTGGATGTCCTCGTCGCTCAGATCCTTGACCAGCTTGCGCAGCCGGATGTCGCCGCCGAAGAACTTCTCGCGGACGTAAGCGCCGGTCTCGACGGAGTACGTCTGGAACTGGCCGTCGGGTGTCGCATTCATCTGGTTGACGAGCACGCCGTCGACGTCGCGGGCCAGCAGCGCGTCCCACTCGCGACCCCACACGACCTTGATGACGTTCCACCCAGCGCCCCGGAACGTCGACTCGAGCTCCTGGATGATTTTGCCGTTGCCGCGGACCGGCCCGTCGAGCTGCTGCAGGTTGCAGTTGATGACGAACGTCAGGTTGTCGAGCTCCTCGCGCGCGGCCAGCCCGATGGCGCCCAGCGACTCGGGCTCGCCCATCTCGCCGTCACCGAGGAACGCCCAGACATGTTGGTCACTCGTGTCGGTGATCCCGCGGTTGTGGAGGTAGCGGTTGAAGCGTGCCTGGTAGATCGAGTTCAGCGCCGTCAGGCCCATCGACACTGTCGGGAACTCCCAGAAGTCCGGCATCAACCGGGGGTGTGGGTACGACGACAGCCCCTTGCCGGGACCCTTCGACACCTCCTGGCGGAACCCGTCGAGCTGGTCCTCGCTCAGCCGTCCCTCGAGGTAGGCACGCGAGTAGATGCCGGGAGACCCGTGGCCCTGGATGAAGATCTGGTCGCCGCCGCCGGGGTGGTCCTTGCCGCGGAAGAAGTGGTTGAAGCCGACCTCGTAGAGGCTGGCCGCCGACTGGTAGGTAGCGATGTGCCCGCCGACCTCGAGGCCCTTGCGGTTGGCCCGCGACACCATTACCGCAGCGTTCCAGCGGATGAACGCGCGGATGCGCCGCTCGATCTCCTCGTCGCCGGGGAACCAGGGCTCCCGCTCAGGAGGGATGGTGTTGATGTAGTCGGTGCTGCGCAACGCGGGGACGCCGACGTTGCTCTCGCGGGCTCGCTCGAGCAGCTTGAGCATCACGTAGCGCGCGCGGGTGCGGCCCTTCTCGTCGAGCAGTGCGTCGAGCGAGTCGAGCCACTCCTGAGTCTCTTCGGGGTCGATGTCAGGCAGCTGCGTCGGAAGACCCTCGTGGATCACCGGCGGATGGTGCTCACTAGCGGCGGGCACGTGGTCCCCTTCTCAGGTCAGGGCCAGCGGTCTGGGCCTTGGTCGTCATACCGTGCCGTGAGTGTGGCGGCACGGCTTCATCCTCGCACCTCCGACGAGATGCCTCATCTCCTGTCAGCCTAGTCGCCAGCGCGCGTGCCGGGCTCGGTCGGGAAGGCCGCGACACCGCCTCCCGAGTGCCCATGGAGCATGGGTCCACTCGCGCCTGCGCACACTGGCTCAACGGATTTGTCGAAGGGACTTGCACATGGGCCCAGTTCGCGGTGGACTACGGTCCGTCGAGACGCGTCGAGGGGACGCGTCCTAGCAAGGAGGCACTGGAGTGAGCGCGACCGGAAGCGGCGCGGACGGCGGACCGGTCAGCCGGTTCGGCTTTCGACCGGGCATGGTCGTCCAGGAGCTCGGCTGGGACGAAGACATCGACGAGGACCTGCGCTCCGCGATCGAGACGGCGATCGAAGGCTCCCTCGTCGACGACCGGTACGGCGATGTGGTCGATGCCGTGGTGCTCTGGTGGCGCGACGACGACGGCGACCTCGTGGACGGCCTGGTCGACGCTTTGAGCGACCTCGGCGAAGGCGGCATGATCTGGCTCCTCACTCCGAAGGTGGGCAGGCCCCGCTACGTCGACGCGAGCGACGTGTCGGAAGCCGCACCGACTGCTGGCCTCGCAACCACGACCAGCCTTGCCGCCGGTCACGACTGGTCGGGAACCAAGCTCGTGTCGCCGAAGTCCGACCGCTCGGGCAGGCGCTGACCAGTTCTCGATGAGCGGTTCGATCGTTGGCGAAGCCGCCCCCGACTTCACGCTGCAGGACCAGCACGGGAAGCCGGTAACCCTGTCGCAGTTCGTTGGCTCCAAGAACGTCGTACTCGTCTTCTACCCGTTCGCGTTCAGCAGGGTCTGCACGTCGGAACTCACGGAGATCCGTGACAACCGTGAGGACCTTGTGGACGAGTCCACGGCGCTGCTCGCGATCTCCTGCGACCACATGTTTTCGCTGCGGGAGTACGCAGAACGTGATCGTCTGGACTTCCCGCTGTTGAGCGACTTCTGGCCGCACGGCAAGGTCTCGAGGGACTACGGCATCTTCAACGAGGAGACCGGAGCCTCAGGTCGTGCGACGTTTATCGTGGATCGTGCCGGTGTCGTGCGGTGGCAGGTAGAGAACGAGATCCCGAAAGCACGCGATCTTGACGAATATCGCGCGGTTCTTGCCGATCTGCGATGAAGATGCTGTGCACAGTTTTCCCAAACGGCTGACATCGGAACCCCCAAACGTGTTCGAATATGTAGTGACACGGCCGCCAGCGAACCGAGACGTTGGCGGCCGTTGTCCTGTCCCGCTAAAACCACCGATTTGTCGCTTTGGCCGTCCGTGCGTCGCACAGTTAGGCTGAGCCGCGCTTCGGGCGTATAGCTCAGCGGTAGAGCTCTGGTCTTACAAACCAGCGGTCGCAGGTTCGATCCCTGCTGCGCCCACCCCTTGCCACGCAGGTCCGTGGCGTTTGACAGCCGGGTGTTTTGTTTGGGGGGCCCCCGCGGTTGCCGTCGACATCGACCCAGGCGAGCTTCGGCATCGCGACGCCGACTCTGTACGTGACGAACTCGCGCAGCGACTTCAATCTGTTGCCGGGCGCGTGCTGTCGCGCCACACATCGTCGTGAAGTACAACGACGAGCTTGGAAGGACGAGCGGGCGCTCGGTGTTGCCCTTGCACGAGCCATCGAGTGAGCGTCGCCGCGGAAATGGTGCGGGATCTGGCGCGAGATACACGCACCGATGAAACAGGGGTTCCGATCGGCGCCACCAGAGGACTGAACGTCCTCTAAGTCGGGTCGTTCAGACTCGCACAGGGCCGGTCATCGGCTGTTTTGCCAGTTGAACAGCTCCATGGAGTAGTCCGTTTGAGCTGCACCAGCTCCCATCGCCGCTAACCGAGCCCACGCCGCTGGCCGGTTGGGCTCAGCATCCGTCTTGCCAACAGAGGCAACTGACATGACGCCACGGTCATTCAGCCGGCCGACCACCGTTGGTGTGAACTTGGGATAGCCATAGATGGCAAAGTCGCAGACCGCCGCAACTCGATCGGGAAACGCGACCAGGGCGCCTTTCCAGACCCGCAGGATCGGCTTGGTGTCATCGTCCAGCTCAGCGATGCGCTGCAGCAGCCACTCCTCCGTGAAGTTCAGAGCTACCACATCTTCATCACCATGCGCGTAGATCTTGTTGATGATGATCCGCACCTTCTGGTCGCTGACAGACGCACCCGACTTGAGCTCAACGAAACTAACCACATCAACGAGATCGAGGAACTCATCAAAGGTGGCCACGGTTGAGCCGTCAGGGTTGCGGCACGCGCTCCGAAGCTCAGCCAGCGTGTGCTCTTCCACCACCAGGTCGCAGCGCTTTCGAAACATCGGCGCTGTTGTTCGGTCGTGAACCATCACAGCGATCATGTCGCTGGTGAACCGGACGTCCGTCTCCACCCACTGACACCGGTCCTGCGCCTTCTGGAACGCGGGCAAAGTGTTACGCCAGGTGCGTGGAACGCCAGGAATGATGTCATGAGCACCCTGGTGAGCCATTCCATAGAACTGTCCACCAGGAGGGCAACCATTGGTTCCTGCCGCCGCTGGTGCAGCAGCGTGCACCGACACCATCAGACCTGCACACAACGCGGTGGCCGCCAACACAACGGCGTTCTTCGCTTGCTTCATCGGCTGTATCCCCTCGGCATCCCCAAGCCTCAAATCTCGACGCGATCTTAGCCGTTAATCGGGCCTGTTTACACTAAAAACTGGTGTTACAAGCGCTCAAAGAGCAATTGTGACTGGGCGGTTGTGTGACGTGACTCAGGGTGGCCGAAAACGAGGAGTGGCTGTCGCAGTGCGTGACGAGGCCGTGCCAGGGGGCGGCTTGGTGGCACCAAACTCTGTCCATCACAGGGTCAGCGACGAGTCACCACTGGATCTTCCCTGCTGTAACTGCTCAGAGCCCGCACCATTTCGCATACGCAGCTGGGTCGTTCGTGACTCGGCCGTCAACTCCGAGGTCGCGCATCTCACCGGCCAGGCCGCTGCGTCGGGAGATCACCGTCACGCCGTGGTCATGGAAACGGCTGACTCTTGACGGGTGTGAGGTCAGGTCGCCAGGGTCTACCGACACCACCTCGGCGAACTCGCTGATCGTGTCCACCGTCCAGCCACCGAAGCCTGTGTCGACTTTCAGACCGATCCGGATGTCGGGGTAGGCCTCGTCGAACTGTTGGACCTGGCGAGCCGAACTTGAGTAGAACACCGCCCGCTGCAGCATGTCGTTGTTGACGACCCGGGAGTGCAGGACTTCCCATGGCCAGATGTCCTTGATCTCGATCAGCCATCGGGTGCCGAACGGTCGCATCGCGTCGAACGCTTCGTTGAGCGTGGGCACGACAGAGCCGTCACTGCGCCGGTAGCGCTCGCGGATCTCGGCGGCGGTGTGTTCGGAGATCAGCCCGAACGGGCCGAGATTGTCTTGGTGGTTCATCAGTGGCACGAGGTCGGAGGTCAGGAACACGTCGGTCTCGATCCGGGCCATGCCCGCACGCGCAGCAGCCCGAAACGCAGCGATCGTGTTGCCTGAGTGGCCGGTGCCCTTGCCTTGGTGACTGACGCCGAACATGCCGCAGTCGGCGGCGCTGGCCGTGGGAACGGGCCCACAGAACATTGTGAAAAACACCACGATGGACAGGGCAAGTGCTCTCATCGGTCACTCTCCTCGTCGTGGCGGCGCGGTCGGGAAGATGGTTGCCTATGTCAGATGGTCCATCGGGATTGACATGACTCGGCTGCGGTGGGTTGACTCGCGTACCAAGTCTGTTCCGTCGGGCAACGTTTGTCAGGCATTCCGGGTGGTACTTCACCATAGGCTCGCATCCAAAACAGACGGTCGCTGTACCGTCACGCCGTGCTGACTTCCTGCTCGATTTCTGCCGCGGGAGCGTCAATGGCAGCGTCCACCGCCGGTCCGTTGACCGGTGGAGCCGACGCCGCGCAGGTCCATTAGCCGAGAGCCGCTTCAACCGCCAAGCACTGTGTTGCGCGGCGATCGACACCGGGTCCCCATCATTGAGGGCAGCGGCACGGGTGGATTCGAGGGGGCCCCGGCCACCCGTAGACATGCACGTCAGTGGCGGGTCATTTCAATGTCTTGGCGAGTCGTGTCACCTGTGTAGCGGACCAGCAGATCTTCAAGGCTCTCGCTGCGGCCGAGTTGAATGTGATGGTCCCAGTCTTCTTCCGAAATCGTGTCCTGCGCCAGGCTCCAAGCTTCCGCCAGCTCTTCTGCGTGGTGGGGGTTTGGCATCGCCAAACGTTCACGCATCGCCTCTTCGGCACCGACCAGATGGGCGGCCCGGACGGCGTCACCGAGCCGAACGAGGATGCTCATGTAGGTGTTGGCGAACGCCATGGTCAAACTCGGGCTTCGCACCCGCAAGACCGCCTGCGTCAGACCTTTCGACAGCTGAACAGCCTCCTCCGCGCGTCCGCTGATTGCCAGGAGAAAAGCGAGGTTCTGACCCTGAACTGCTGCCTGGTGCTGGTTACCCGCTGACTCGGCGATCCGTAACGATTCCCGTGTCAGTTCCTCAGCTCGATCGAACTTTCCCAGCGTCTCCTCGACACCTGCGAGGTTCCCAAGAGCCGAGGCCAACCTGGCTTGGTTACCGGATCGCCTGTGCTGGCTGACGGATTCTTCGAAGGAGTGGCGCGCACTGTCGATGTCGTGGAGATGCATCTGCGCCGTGCCGAGCACGCCGAGAGCAAACCCGACCGTGTCATCGTCGCCGAGGCTGAGCGCCATCGTCAGGCTGCTGGCCGCAACGTCGCGGGCGCGCTCGGCGTTCCCTTGGGCAATCAACAGGTTCGCGAACCCAGCAAGGCAATCGGCGAGGTCGGGGGAAGGCGTTGCGCCCGCAACGTCGATGACTCGCTCATACCAGCGCTGCCCCTCTGTCAGGTAACCGCCGATCGACCACAGCCAGCCCAACGCGGAGCACAGCTTGAGGCCCGTTCCTACGGCCGGCAGTCCCGCGGCCCCGCTGCTTGCCGCTGGCAGGGTGAAGGCCAGTGCTTCACGAAGGTTGTCGAGTTCGATCTCGGCCAGGCCACGGGCGTCAAGGTGGTTGGACTCGCGGAGCGATCGCAGGTGATCGGCGACCTGAAGGAAGTGCTCGGCGTGGGCGTGCCGCGCAGCGTCCTCCTCACCCGCTGTACGCAGCTCGTCGCCGGCGTACTCGCGAATCGTTTCCAACATGGCGACTCGAGGCTCTCCGTCAGGCCCTTCGGTGATCGTGGCCAGGCTCGCGTCGACGAGCTGGGCGACCATGTCCAACGGGTCAACCCCGGGCACAGCATGGTGTGGGACGGCGCTCACGGCGGCAACGGCGTCCAGATCACTCCCACCGGAGAAGACCCCGAGGCGGCGGAAGAATGCCTGCTGCTCTGGCGTGAGCAGGTCGTAGGACCATGCGACGGTGTCGCGGAGAGTCCGGTGGCGGCTAGGTCGTTGCTTGCCGGCTGAGGCGATGTCGAGCGCCTGGTCGAGACGACGCAGCAGCGCCTTGACGCTGAGCAACCTGACACGGGCGGCGGTGAGTTCGATAGCCAAGGGCAGCCCATCCAAGTGCCGGCAGATCGCCACGACATCGGCCACGTTCTCTTCTGTGAGCATGAACCCGGGTTTCACACTGCGGGCCTGCTGGACAAAGAGTTGTACGGCCCCTGCATCTTCTGACGCCTCGAGAGTCGAGTCCGCAGGCAGGACGAGCGGCGGTACCGGGTGCAGACGTTCCGCTGGCAGGGAGAGTGTCCCGCGCGAACTGGCCATGACCGCCACGTGTGGGGCGGCTGCCAGCAGTTGCGCTACTACATCGTCGGCTTCGGAGAGCTGCTCGAGGTTGTCGAGCACGAACAATGCACGACGGTGCGCCACATGGGTGAAGAAGCCGGGAGGCATGCGTTCCCTCGGCGGTACATCCAGCACCTCCGCAATCGACGTCCACATCACATCAGTGCTCGTGACGGCAGCGAGGGGCACGAAGAAGACCCCATCGGGAAAGTCCGTCACCAATCGTTGGGCCACTGCGATCGCCAACCGGGTCTTACCCACCCCGCCAGGGCCGGTGAGTGTCACCAACCGAACGCCAGGCACCTGCATGAGCGCACTCAGCTCCGCGACCTCTGCGTCGCGCCCCACCAGCACGGTCGCCGTGGCTGGAAGGCTCGACGTGGCCCCAATTGTCCTCAAGGGAGGGAAGTCGAGCTGCAGGCCGTCGAGGGTGAGCTGGAACAGGGGCTCCGGCAAAGCAATGTCCTTCAGGTGGTGGCTGCCGAGATTGCGAAGCCCACCACCCTCGGGCAGGTCTCCACGAGCCAGGTCTGCGGTCACGGCGGAAAGAACGACCTGACCACCATGGGCGGATCCGGCGATTCGGGCGGCTCGGTGCACGTCCATGCCGACATAGTCATCGTCGTGCACCTCTGGCGTCCCGGTGTGGAGACCGATACGCACCCGGACGCGCTCGCCGCCGGGCCACGGGTAGTCCTCCAGCCCGCGTTGGGCTTGGGCAGCTGCCTTGACTGCCCCCTGGGCGGTGGGGAACACCACAAAAAAGCTGTCACCCTCGGTGCTGAGCTCGGTGCCGTCGTAGGCGTCCCACGCCGTGCGCAGCACCCGACGATGACCGTCCAACGCCTCGACGTAGTCAGAGCCCAGCCGTGACAGCAACACCGTCGAGCCCTCGATGTCTGAGAAGAGCATCGTGATGGTGCCAGACGGCAGTTCGGTCACGGACCTATTACAGGGCAGGGGGAGATGGCAGCGCTAGGGGCGAGCACCACTCGCCGTGGGTGTCAGCGTGTGCTGAGGAAGTCCAGCACGCGCTGTCGCATCAGCGCGGCCGCGTCCGCGTCGTAGGCCGGCAGCGAGTTGTCGGCAAAGAGGTGTTGGTCACCGGGGTAGAGAAACAGCTCCCCATCCTTGGCCTCCTCGACGAGGGCGCGAGCCGCGACCATGTCCTCGCCGACGAAGAACGGGTCCTCATCCATCGCGTGCACCTGGACGGGGACGTCGTCGGGCCACGACGAGCCGAATTCCGCGACCGGGACGGCGGAGTGGAACAGGAGAGCCCCACGAGCACCGGGTCGGTTTTGCGCCAACGACTGCGCCGGCATCGCACCCAGCGAGAAGCCGGCATAGACCAGCTCGGATGGCAGCCCCTCTGCCGCCCTGACTCCGCGCTCGAACACCTCTTGGAAGCCGGTCTCCCTTGCGTAGCCAAGGCCCTCGTCCAGGTCGTCGAACGTGCGTCCGTCATACACGTCGGGCGTGTGCACGGTGTGCCCGGCCCCGCGCAGGTCGTCGGCGAAAGCGAGGACTCCGGCGGTCAGTCCGTGCGCGTGGTGGAAGAGCAGTACTTCGGCCATCTCGGGCTCCTAGTCTGTGTGAGGAACGAATGATCAATCCCAGCAGACCGCTCCGACAATGACTGTGCGTGCTTCCGGCTGCCCTGATGTCACGGTAATCGGAGGCGACCAGGGTTACCATGCGTGATATGGCGCACAATCGCACAAACGCGAGAGCCCTGCCGACTTCGGAGCCGGGCGAGTTCGAGCGGATTGATCCGGATGCGCCTGCCCGTCGCTTGGCCGCCCACACCGACCGAGTCAGCTTTGTGTTGAGCGACAATCCGCGCTGGATCGCCGGCACGGACCAGGCACAAGCCAAATACGCAGTCGCCACCGCGATCCGGGCGAAGTATCCCGATGGCGTCTGGCTGTACCACCGCCGAATCACTGGTGGGCCGGTCGACGGCTCCATCGACATTCTCGCTATCACCCACACCGGTGTGTGGATGATCGAAGTAGTGGACGTCCAAGGAAGCAGTCTGCAGTTTCCAGGGGGTCAGGGTCCGCGGCGCCGTGCGAAAAGCGAGAGTTTCGTCGTCGACGGGGATGACTACACCGAAGTCTTGACCGAGATCGACCGCAAGGCGCGGTGTGTTACCGAGGGTCTTGCGCAAGCCCGACACAACGATCTCCCGGTCCAGCAGGTGTTCTGCCTGTTCGGAGCGACTACCCCCAGTGCAAGTGCCACCCAAGTGAACAACTGCTTCGTGGCGACACTCCCGCAGTTGGTCAAGCTCATGAAGGTTGGCCAGAGCCGACTAACGCCTGCAGAAATCGGCACTCTCGGACTAGGGCTCGGCGAGCGCTTTCGCCGGCCCCGTCGCCACTGACCTGCGTCGGGATTCGCAGAGATTCAAATGTCTTGCCAAAGGCATACTCCGTCGCGTTGTCTGATGGCCGAGTCTCAGGGATTGGGCACGGCGGACCTGCCGCCAGGCAAGGGGTAGCGACATGACACAACGTTCGATCACGGCAGACACCAAGTCGCGCCTCACCGACCAGATCGAAGGCAGCGTGCTGCTGCCAGGCGACGAGGGGTACGACGACGCGCGCGCCGTGTGGAACGCGATGGTCGACCATCGTCCGCGGATGATCGTCCGCTGCGCAAGCGTGCGTGACGTGGTGTCGGCGGTCCGGATCGGACGCGAGCTTGACCTCGAGATCGGGATCCGCTGCGGCGGCCACAGTGTCACAGGCCACGCGGTGCCGAAGGGCGGTCTGATGATCGACCTGACCCCCATGGGTGAGGTGAGCATCGACGTGCCAGGCCGTCGTGCGCGGGTGCAAGGCGGCGCGTTGCTCGGTGCACTCGATCGGGCGGCGCAGCTCCATGGTCTTGCCACTACCGCAGGCAACGTCTCTCACACAGGCGTCGGTGGCCTCGCCCTCGGCGGTGGGATGGGCTGGCTCGCCCGTCAGTACGGCCTCACGTGCGACAACGTCATCTCGTTCGAGGTTGTCACCGCTGACGGCCGCGTGGTCCGCGCGAGCGCGACCGAGCATCCCGACCTGTTCTGGGGGCTCCGTGGTGGCGGCGGCAATTTCGGGGTCGTGACCGATTTCGAGTTTCGGCTCCACCCGATCGGCACCGAGGCGTTCACCGCCGAGTTCGACTTCGCGCTCGAAGAGGGAGCGGCCGTCCTTGGCGGGTGGCGCGACCTCAACACGCACGCCCCACGGCAGGCGACCTTCATGGCCTCAATCGCGAACGGCCGGGTCACCATCGGCTACGTGTGGGTCGGAGATCTCTCGGCCAGCAGGCAGCTGGTCCCGTCGCTGCGGGCACTCGGGACTACGCTCGACGAGCGGTTGGCCGACACGTCGTACGTCGATCTGCAATGCCGCGAGGACACGGTGGAAGGCCACGCCATCCGCAGGTACTGGAAGGGCCACTACTTCCGCCAGCTCACTGACGCCACGATCGAGGCTTTGCTCAGCCGAGACGAGCAGGCGCCCTCAGTCAGCCTCCAGGCATACGGAGGTGCGATCGCTGAGGTTCCTGATGGCGACACGGCGTTCAGCCACCGCGACACGATGTTCGAGTTCGTCGCGGCGGCCCGGTGGGTCGATCCCGCGGAGGACGCGGCCCGGATCGAGGCTTCCCGGTCCTACGCGGCGCAACTGGACCAGTTTGCCAGCGGAGCGTATGTCAACGTGCTCGACGACGAAGGCAGACTAGGGGTGCGACGCGCATATGCACCGGAGCACCTGGCGCGGCTCACACAGGTCAAGGACGCATACGACCCTGACAATGTCTTCCACCTCAACCACAACATCTGCCCGTCTGGGCTCGTGGACGCTACCGACTGACCTCAGGCGTCGGCAGGGTTCGTCTCGCCCTCGGCGAGCCCTGCCCGCGCTTGGGTCGACAGTGAGTCCGCGCCGGGCGGCGCAGTCTCCCTCATCTGGTCGACAACAGCGGGGGTCAGGTCGATTCCGGCCTCGGCAAGTGCATCAAGCGCCGCGCCAAAGACCGGGGCTACCGCCGCCTGCACAGGGCGGGCGCGCGGGAGCGTCTGCCGCAGCGCGTCCAGCAGGGCTTCGGTCACGGGGGAGCCGGCGCCAGCGAGGACCGAACCTGCGATCACCACCGGCACTTCATCGGTGTCCGGAGCGAACCCCACCTTGGCTGCGGCTACCTTGGCGTACTCCGCAAGGCTCACGCCCTGCCGTGTCACGATCTCGCGTGCCATCGGGTCGCCGGCTGCCGCCGCACGGGTGACCTCGCGTGCCGCGTCCGAGGAACGCACAGACAACCGACCGCCCCTTCGAGTCTGCTCGTGGAGCATGTTCTCCACCGAGTCCTGCTCGAAGAAGGCGAGCATGCTGTCCTTCAATGACGTCGCGGGGCCGAGGCCGATCTCGCTGCGATACACGGCCCGGAGACCCTCATGGACGAGGCCGGATGCGCCGAGCGGGTGCTGTACCCAGAAGCAAACACTCCAGGCCGTGCCTGCCGGACCGCCCGGGCCGCGCGCCGAGATGGCCGGACCAGTGCCTGACATGACGCCCACGCCGAGGCCGCTCAGATGTCCGCAGCGGATCGCCGCGAAGCCATCGTTGTCGACCGACACGTGCTGAAGGCCGTCAACCTGCTCGGCCAGGGTCGTCATCCAAAAGGCGTGATCCTCCGGCCAGTCGACCCCTGCCAACCGGAACGCCGAACCAGCCAGCCCGGCCGCATCAGTCCCCGCCGCATCGAGGGCGTCGGCCATCGCGCCGAGGACGCTGTCGACGGCGGCCTGCTCTGTCACCGCACCGTAGATGTCGCCGTTGCCGCTCCGTCCGTAACCGGCGATCGTCCCGGACTCGTCACACACGACGGCGTCGGTCTTGCTGTTTCCCCCGTCGACCCCGAGAAAGAGACGTGCCACCCGTGGTCTCCTGTCTAGGGGATGAGTCGGCTTGGTAGATGCGCCGCGTGAGCATGCGCCATTTCGACGTACAGCTCCTCGGCCACCGTCAGCGACGGCACCAGCGGGTGGGCGGCGAGGGCGCGGACGCCGTCGCGATGGTCGCCTTCCCACGCCGCCTTGGCGGCAAGTACCTGGTGCCCGGCGAGCGCCTGGACGAGCCCTCGGACGGCGTGCGGCAACGGCTTCTGCGGCAGCGGGGTGAAACCATCGGCGCCGACTCGGGTCGGTATCTCCACGACGACGTCATCGTCGAAGCCGGGCAGGGCGCCGCCTGTGTTCGGGAGATTCACCGGCAGCGTTTCGCCGGTGTCGTTGTAGTAGGCGTTCATGGCGTGGATCGCGAGCTCGAGTTCGTGGATCCCACCACGAGACATCGCCGGGTCCAGCAGGGGCGCATCCGATGCGGCCTGCTCGTGGTAGTGCTCCCAGTAGCCCGGGACAGCGGCCATGATGTCCTCGGAACGCGTGGTGGGCTCGGCTTGCATCCGACGCAACATCTCGTCGCGGTAGTAGTAGTACATGAAGTACGACGACGGCAGCGACTCCATCGTGACGGCCAGTCGGACCAGCCGATTCGCATCCTCGTGGACGGTTGCGTCGTTGCGTCGCGCTTCGTACGCCTCGCGCAGCAGCGGAATGACGTCCTGACCGTCGTACGTGTGCTCGGTGCTCCAACAGTTGTGGTTGATGCCCACCATCGTCGCCTGCAGGAGGTCAGGGTCGAGTCCGGCCGACTCGACGACCCCACCAGGAAAGAAGATCGGGCCTTCGCAGAACGACTGCGTGGGGATGTCCGTGTACGACGTCATCGCCTGGCTGACGATGTTGACCGGGTTGGTGTAATTGAAGATCCGCGCCTTCGGTGCAACCTCGGCGAGATCGGCGGAGACATCCTTCATCACGGCGATGGAACGCAGCGCCATGAAGAATCCTCCTGGGCCTTGTGTCTCCTGCCCGATCACGCCGTGCTTGAGCGGGATCCGCTCGTCGAGCGCACGGGCCTCGAAGCCACCTGGCCGAAAGCTCGACAAGACGGCGTCGACATCGCGCAGGCCAGCCTTGCGGTCGGTGGTCGCCGTCACCGTGAGGTCGAGCCCCGAGTGCTTCGCCATTCGCTCGGCGAGCTCTTTGATCAGCGCCAGGCGGTCGGCGTCCAGGTCGATGAGGACCACCTCGGACCCGCTGAACTGCTCGCCGTGGTCGACGAACGACGCCATCGTCCCGGCGGCGCGAGTCGAGCCGCCGCCCAGGTAGGCGAGCTTGATCCGGGCCATCGTTGTCTCCTCAGATTGGATGCGTGGTCGCCACAGCAGTCTCGCCGACGAACAGGGTCGGGGTCGGCCGTGTCGACTTACTAACGTAAAGCCCTGAGCTGATGGAGTCGAAACGTGGGCGGGATCGGTCCACGGTGTGGAATCCGCCCCACCGACTGACCGCCCAATCGCCTTGCGTCCGTAACAGCGCGCGCCATAGCGACGAGTTGCACGGACGCAAGAGGTGGAGCCAGCCAGCATCCCGCCTTTGGCATACTCGCGGGCATGGCAACGGACGCACCCGCCCTCGCAGACGACCTGCGGCTTGCCCACCACTTGGCTGACATCGCTACGGGTGTCGCTCTGCCGTACTTCGCCCGGGGTGTGGTCGAGGAGACCAAGGCTGACGGCACACCGGTCAGCGAGGCGGACCTCGCCACCGAGGCTGCACTGATCGAGGCGATCCAAAGGCAGCGCCCCGGCGACAGCATCCTCAGCGAGGAGTCGGGAGCACACGGCGCTGCGTCGAGGCGGTGGATTCTCGACCCGATAGACGGCACGTTCAACTTCATCCGGCAGCAGCCCCACTGGGGCACACACATCGCCCTCGAGATCGACGGCACGGTCGTGCTGGGGGTGGTCACCCGGCCGGTGGCGCGGACCCGGTGGTTCGCGGCGGCCGGTCATGGTGCGTTCCGCCGCGACGAGGTCTCGGGCCGCGACTTCCCGGTCGCGGTCTCGTCGACCGCGCAGCTGGCAGCCGCGTCCGTGGGTTGCTGGACGCCTGGGGCAGCAGGTGAGCCAACGCGACGGGCCCTGGCGGGCGCGACCCGGGTGGTCGACCGGGAGGCCGACAACATCCTCGACCTGGTCGAGGGGCGAATCGACGGTCACGTCCATCTGATCGGCGGAGTCTGGGACCACGCGCCGTACGTCGTCATCGTGCAGGAAGCCGGCGGACATGTCAGCGACGGTGCAGGCGGATGTCGTCTCGACCGGCCGCTCCGATACTCCAACGGCCACCTCGCCGAAGAGCTCGACGCTCTCCTCGATGCCGCACACGTGTGACCTTGGTCTCGACAAGCTCGACCAGCGGATCCAGTTTCGACAAGCTCGACCGGCGGAGTCTCGAAAGGCTCGACCGGCGGAGCATTTCAGGTACGTCGATAGGGTGACCGCGTGACCAACCCGCCGACCTTGGCTGATGTCGTCGCGGCGATCGAGGGCCTCTACCCGACACGCTGGGCCCAGGACGGCGACGCTATCGGGCTCGTCGTCGGTGACCGGGCCAACGAAATACGCCGCATCCTTTTCGCGGTCGATCCCGTGCAGGCTGTCGTCGACGAGGCCGTGTCCACCGGCGCCGACCTGCTCGTCGTGCATCACCCCCTGCTCTACCGCGCAGTCCACACCGTCGGCGCTGATTCACCCAAGGGTCGCGTGATCCACGACCTGATCCGCCACGGCATCGGCCTGTACGTCGCCCACACCAACGCCGACACACCGCGTCACGGCGTCTCCGAGTCGATCGCGAGCGCACTAGGACTTCTCGACATCCAGCCGCTGTCGACCGAGCCTGAAGATCCCCTCGACAAGATCGTGACGTTCGTCCCGACTGCCGACACGCAGCGAGTGGTCGATGCCCTGGCGGCCGCCGGTGCTGGGGCTGTCGGCGACTACGACCGGTGCGCGTTCGTCAGCGCGGGAGAGGGCACCTTCCGTCCCGGTGCCGACTCCAACCCGACGATCGGTACGCCAGGCGAGGTGCAAGTGGTGTCGGAGGATCGGATCGAGATGGTGTTGCTACGAGCGCGCCGGCAGCAGGTCGTCGCTGCGCTGCGCGACGTGCATCCCTATGAAGAGCCTGCCTTTGACGTTCTCGAGCTGGCCTCGTGGGACGGCCAACGCGGGCACGGGCGAATCGGTCGGCTACCCACCCCCACCACGCTGCGCGAGTTCGCAGACGTGGTCGTCGACACTCTCCCCGAGACGGCGGTCGGTGCCCGGGTGTCCGGAGACCTCGACCGGCAGGTGGAGATCGTCGCCCTTGCGGGCGGCGCGGGCGACTTCCTGCTCGACACCGCACGCGACCGCGGGGCTGATGTCTACGTCACCTCGGACCTCCGCCACCATCCCGCGTCGGAGGCACGCGAGCACCCGGATGCTCCCGCTCTCGTCGACGTCCCGCACTGGGCGGCCGAATGGATGTGGCTGCCAGTCGTCGAGCGGGAGCTGTGTGGCAGGTTGAAGGACTCCGACGCGACGATCGAGACCGCGGTGTCGCGGATCTGCACCGATCCGTGGAACCATCGAGCCTCGCGGACCCATCCATGACCTGCCTCACGAGCATGACCGCCATCTGCAGCACTGCCACAAGGAGCCGACGCTGAAAGCCGATCCGTTCGCCCAACTCAAGTTGCTGGACCTGCAGGCGGTCGACGCGCTCATCGCCCAGCTCGACCACCGGTTGACCAAGCTGCCTGAGTCGGTGGCGCTGGCCGAGCTGACGGAGCGGCATACCGACGTCAAGACGGCTTACGGCCGCGCCCAGACCGACGCCGACGATCTAGCCCGCGAGCAACGCAAGGCCGACGCCGACGTCGAGCAGGTCAAGACTCGTCGGCAGCGCAACACCGAGCGGATCAATGCCGGCCTGGTGAGCGACCCGAAGCAACTGCAGGCGATGCAGCACGAAACTGCCACGTTGGAGCGTCGCATCAGCGACCTCGAAGACGTTGAGCTCGAGGTCATGGAGCGCCTTGAGGCGACGCAGACCGAGCGGGATCGGCTGCTGCAGGAGCAGGAGCAGCTCGAGGTGCAGCTGGATGAGACGACCAAGGCTCGCGACCAGGCGACCGGAGACATCGGCTCCCAACGCGCGGACGCCGTCGCCGAACGAGAGCTGCTGGTAGCGGACATCCCGGCCAACCTGTTGACGCTCTACGATCGCCTGCGCGCACAACTCGGTGGAGTCGGGGTCGGCGCCTTGCATCACAAGCGGTGCGGTGGATGCCAGCTCGACGTCGGCGCGGCCGACCTCGCCCGGATGGCGACAGCACCGAGCGACGAGGTACTGCGGTGCGAGGAGTGCGACCGCATCCTGGTCCGCACGGCCGAGTCCGGGATCTGACGACGGTCGATGGCCACCCACGACAGCGTCATCATCGAGGCCGACGGCGGCTCTCGCGGCAACCCGGGGCCGGCTGGCTTCGGTGCACTGCTTCGCGACGCCGACACAGGCGAGGTCCTCGCTGAAGCAGCTGAGTCGATCGGTCGAGCTACCAACAATGTGGCCGAGTACCGCGGTCTCATCGCCGGGCTCGAGCTGTACGTCGAGCACACTCCTGACGCGCTGCTTGAGGTGCGGATGGACTCCAAGCTCGTCGTCGAGCAGATGTCCGGACGCTGGAAGATCAAGCACCCCGACATGCGGCCCCTGGCGATCCGCGCGCAGCGGCTGGCCCCGTTCGGGACGGTCTGGACGTGGGTGCCGCGCGAACGCAACAAGGACGCCGACCGGCTCGCCAACCTCGCCATGGATGCGGCCGAGCGCGGAGAGACGTATGACGTCCACACCAGCGGTGACAGCGCGTCGACCAGCGAGAACCAGCCCGGCGACCCGACCCCCGCCGCGATGGAACCTCCCGCGCCGGGTGCTGACACCGCGCAGGCCTTGGGCATGCGCAACCCGATGCTGGGATGGAGTGGTCGGCTCGGCGCGGCGACGACGCTGATCTTCCTTCGCCACGGCGTCACCAAGCACACGGCGGACAGGCGGTTCTCAGGCCCTGGAGGTGACGACCCGGGTCTCAACGAGGAGGGGTTCGCCCAGGCCGAGCGGGCGGCCGCGGCGTTGGCGGCTGACAGCGGTGTCGATGCGATCCTCGCCTCGCCATTGCAGCGCACCCGAGACACGGCGGCCGCTGTCGAGAGCGCTCTCGGGCTTCCGGTCGTCATCGAGGACGACTTCCGTGAGTGTGCGTTCGGGGAGTGGGACGGCCACACGCTGGCCGAGGTTGAGGAACGCTGGCCGAAAGAGCTCGACGAGTGGCTGAGCTCGATGGATTACGCACCGCCGGGAGGCGAGTCGATCGCCCAGGTCCAGGCACGCGTCGAGGCGGCACTCACCCGGACGCTGACGACGTACGCCGCGAAGACCGTCGTCGTGGTGAGCCACGTCAATCCCATCAAGCTGTGCGTGCGCTACTGCCTTGACGCCCCGCTGCCGACTATCAACAGGATGCTGCTGGCGCCGGCGTCTCTCACCACGTTGTCGTTCTACGAGTCGGGCGCATCGTCGCTGCGCCAGTTCTCCGCCATCCCCTGACGGCCCCTGCGGCGTCATACACTGAGGCAGGGGTTAGCGAATTGAGCCCCAGCGTGATACATGTGAGCAAACCCGTCACGATGTGGGCCGCACCAGCCCGAAGGCCCCAGAAAATGGTCTGAGTTGCGATATCGCGATCTCTTCGCCGAGAAAGAGTTCACCGCTCTCTATGTCGCCGATGTGTTCTCCATCAGCGGCAGCTACCTCGCCCGGGTCGCCGTTGCAGCGCTCGTCTACGCGCGGACAGGGTCGCCGGCGCTAACTGCGGTCGCATTCGCCATCAGTTTCGCGCCGTACCTGTTCAGTCCCTGGCTGTCCACGCTGGCCGACCTGTTCCCGCGCCGACGACTGCTCGTGCTGTGTGACTTGGCACGGGCAGCCTGCGTTGCGGTCATCGTCATCCCCGGGCTGCCGCTCGGCGTGGTGTTGACGTTCCTGTTCCTCGAGGCGTTATTCCGTGTCCCGTGGGGTGCGGCTCGGCTCGCGCTGCTGTCCGACATCCTGAACCACGACAAGTTCCCGGCCGGCAACGCGCTCGTCTCCGGCACCAGGCAAGCCCTGCAGGTAGCCGGGTTCGCAATCGGAGGCGTGATCGTCGCGTTCGTCGGCCCGCGACCGACGTTGGCGATCGATGCCGTGACCTTCGTTATCTCTGCAGTGCTCATCGCCATGTTCGTGCGGGTGCGCCCTGCGCCGTGGCTGGCCGCGGAGCAATCTCGGTTGGCCGAGCATGACCTGGCCGACGGCTTGCGGATCGGCGACGACCCACCCCTCCCACTTCGCCGTCCCGCGGCGTGGGCGAGCACGCTCGAGGGCCTCCGGGTCGTGGCCACGACGCCGCGAATGCGGTCGCTGTTGTTGTTGCTGGGCCTGGGGCCGGCAGTCGTCGTGATCACCGAAGGGCTGGCAGTCCCGTTTGCCGACGAGCTTGGTGGCGGCGTCACGTTGGCCGGGTTCATCATGGCGGCGCCGCCGCTCGGCAATGTGGTAGGTCTCTTCTTCTTCGGCCGGTTGGTGTTCGACAGACAGCAGCGACTCGTGACACCGCTGGCAATCGGCGGCGTGCTGGCCGTCATTGTGGCTGCGCTGCTGTCGATGCTGCCCGGTCCCGCTGTGTTCACCGTCGCGGCACTGGTCGCGGCCGGCGCCTGCCTTTCGTACCTGAGCGCGATCCAGAGCGAGATCAGCGTCCTGGTTGCTCCTGAGCTACGTGGTCGAGTCTTCGGGCTTGCGAACGCCGTGCTCCAGATCGCTCAGGGCCTCGCGATCGTGCTTGCTGGCCTGGTCGCTTCGTCGACCGCGGTCGCGCCTGCACTGATTGCGATGTCCGCTATAGGACTGGCGGCTCTGGTCGCCGTGGTGAGTCGAATGCCGGCTGTGGCGCCGGTGGCCGCCGATGCTCCCGCAGAGCGGACCGAAGACTCCGTCGAAGAGCAGCCAGGTCGCTGACTGCACCTGCGAGCCGCTTGCAAAGCACGCGGCAGGCGCCGAAAACTCCGGCGGCCTCAGAGCGCTGTGCTGGGCAGCTTCGTCAGTGCCTCGTTGACTGCTGCCTGAAGATCGGCGTCCTCCCAGCCGTGGTCGGCGATCGACCCCGACAGGTAAGCGTCGTACGCCGGCAGGTCGAGGTGACCGTGGCCGCACAGCGCTGTCAGGATCACCTTCTCCTCACCAGACTCCTTGCACCGCAAGGCTTCCTCGACCGCAGCGGCAAGGGCGTGCGTCGGCTCGGGCGCCGGCAGGATGCCTTCAGCGCGCGCGAAGAGGACGCCGGCCGCGAAGCACTCAGTCTGCTGCTTCGCCTGCGCCTCGATCTCCTTCTGCTCGTAGAGATGACTGATGAGGGGGCTCATCCCGTGGTAGCGCAGGCCGCCGGCGTGGATGGGGTCCGGAACGAAGTCGTGTCCCAGAGTGTGCATCTTCATCAGTGGCGTCATGCCGATCGTGTCGCCGAAGTCGTAGGCGTACGTCCCCTGCGTCAGCGACGGACAGGCCGAGGGCTCAACCGCGCGCACGACAGGGTCCATCCGGCCGGCCCACTTCTCACGCAGGAACGGAAACATCAAGCCGCCGAAGTTGGATCCACCGCCGGTGCATCCGACGAGAATGTCGGCGGTCTCCCCGACCTTCGCAAGCTGGAGCAGCGCCTCCTCGCCGATGATGGTCTGATGCAGCAGGACATGGTTGAGCACGCTGCCGAGTGAGTAGTTGGTGGTGGGATCCTTCGCGGCCACCTCGACGGCCTCGCTGATCGCGATGCCGAGGGAGCCGGTCGAGTCGGGGTTGAGAGCGAGGATCGAGCGACCGGCCTCGGTGAGGTCTGACGGGCTGGGGTGGACGGTTCCGCCGAACGTCTCGATCATGATGCGGCGGTAGGGCTTCTGGTCGTATGACGCCCTGACCTGCCACACCTCGCACTCCAGGTCGTATTGCGCGCAGGCGAACGCGAGCGCGGTGCCCCACTGGCCGGCGCCTGTCTCGGTGGTCAGCTTCTTGATGCCGGCCTTGGCGTTGTAGTAGGCCTGCGGGACCGCTGTGTTGGGCTTGTGGGAGCCGGCGGGGGAAACACCTTCGTACTTGTAGTAGATCCGAGCAGGTGTCCCGAGCGCTTTCTCGAGGCGGTGTGCTCGGTAGAGCGGGCTCGGCCTCCACAGTCGATAGACGTCGAGCACGTCGCCAGGTATCTCGACGTACTGGTCGGTCGACACCTCCTGCATGATCAGGTCCATCGGGAAGAGCGGCGTGAGGTCGTCGGGTCCGACGGGCTGCCCGGTGCCGGGGTGCAAGACCGGCGGCGGCGGAGTGGGCAGGTCGTGGAGAACGTTGTACCAGCGCGTCGGCATCTCGTCCTCGGTGAGCAGGATCTTGTGCTGCAGCGCAGTGGTCACGGCGGTCTCCAGTCGGGTCGGGGTGTGAGAGGTCTCAGAGTTCCACCAACCTGGTACGTCGTCCAGCCTTGTCCGCAACGTCCGTGGAGGTGGTCGCGATAGCGCTCGGCGGCACGGACGTTGGGGCGGCCAGCTTGCAGCGTCCGTGGAGGTGGTCGCGATAGCGCTCGGCAGCACGGACGTCAATCGGTGAGGTGGGGTGGCCCCGACTATGGTGGGCACGGACCGGCGGTCGAACGAAAGGGCAACGGCGTGCCAAGGCGGAGCGTGAACCTGCAGGGGCGGGACAGGTCCGAGTTCGTTTCCGGAATGCAGGCCATCGACACGGAGCTGGGGATCCCTCGCGACTTCCCGGCCGACGTGGTGGCCGCGGCTGAGAAGGCGGCTCAGAACCCACGTTTGCCCGACCTCGACCGCACGGAGATCCCGTTCGTCACCATCGATCCCGAGGACTCGATGGACCTCGACCAGGCGCTGCACCTCAGCCGCAGCGGGACCGGCTACGTCGTGCACTATGCGATCGCCGATGTGGCGGCCTTTGTCGAGCCGGGTGGCGTGCTCGATGTCGAGGCACACCGCCGCGGGCAGACGCTCTACGCCCCGGAGCATCGTGTGCCGCTGCACCCTGCGGTCCTGTCAGAGGGTGCTGCGAGCCTGCTCCCCGGCGAGGTGCGGCCAGCCTTGTTGTGGACGATCGAGCTCGACGACGGAGGCGAGGGCGTCAAGGTCGACGTCAAACGGGCCAAGGTTCGGAGCAGGGCGCGCTACGACTACGCATCGGTGCAGAAGCAGCTCGACGACGGCTCAGCCGACGAGGTGTTCGTGCTCCTCGAGGAGATCGGAAAGCTCCGCCTGGAGCGTGAGCGTGAGCGCGGCGGGGTCAGCCTGGCGCTGCCGGAGCAGCAAGTGGTGGTGGGCGACAGCGGTTGGTCGCTGGCCTTCCGCGAGCTGCTGCCGGTCGAGAACTGGAACGCGCAGATCTCACTGCTCACCGGCATCGGCGCCGCCGAGATCATGCTGTACGGCGAGGAGGGCATCGTGCGCACTTTGCCCGCCCCACCCGACAGCGCCATCGAGCGCTTGAGGCGCACCGCCGCCGCGCTCCACATCGAATGGCACCCCGACACCGACTACCCAGACTTCGTCCGCTCGATCGATCCCAACACAGCCGCCGGGGCAGCAATGCTCAACGCGTGCACGGCGCTGCTTCGCGGAGCGGGGTACGTCGCCTTCGACGGCGGCGTACCCGAGCAGATCGAGCACGCGGCGATCGCCAACGAATACGCCCATGTGACGGCACCGATCCGCCGCCTGGTCGACCGGTATGCCGGCGAGATCTGCGTGGCCATGTGCGCCGACACCGACATCCCCCGGTGGGTGCGCGCCGCCCTGCGAGACCTCCCGAAGCGGATGGAGGAGTCGGATCGCCGCGCACACCAGTTCGAGCGGGCGATCCTCGACCTGGTCGAGGCGGGCATCCTCGCCGACCAGGTCGGTGGGCTCTTCACCGGTGTCATCACCGACGTCGACTCGAAGAACCCGTCCAAGGGGTCGGTGATGTTGTCCGCCCCCGCCCTCGAGGCTGGGGTGACGAGCGCCGACGGAGCGTTGCCACTCGGGCACGAGGTGCAGGTCCGGCTCGTCGAGGCCGACACCGTCGCCCGCAAGGTGCGCTTCGAGCTGGCCTGACCGACATACCCCGGCGGAACGATCCGACGCTGACCTCGCTCTAGCGACCTGAGCGTCGGATCCTTCACGCGGGTGCCCGCCGCCGCGCTCTTCAGGGCATGGAATGTCGTTGCAGCCGATCGGCTGATAGCGCATCCACCCCGAACGTGGGATAACAGAGACATCACCCCGAACAGGAGCAGCCATGCACGTGTCGAACCGGGTAGTCGCCGTCGCGGCTGTCATCGTGTTGACCGGCGCAGGTGTGACCGCCGTAGCCCTAGCTGAACCTGGCGCGCCATTCAGGTCCGGCAATCATCGCGACGACGACAAGCCGGCCGAGCGTGGTCAAGGTCATGACCACGGGTTGCACCTTGGTCAGCACAAGGACCGCACGTCAGGCGAGAAAGACCACGGGCACGGGCCAGGCGAGAACAATAACGAGGGGCACGGGCCAGGCGAGAAAGACCACGGCAACGGGCTTCACCTCGGCAAGGTCCTCCCGCACACAGGGTTTCCGCCAGGCCATGACCGCGGGCTGCACCTTGGACAGCGACCACACCTACGTGGTGCGATGTCACCAGGACTGAGCAAGTCCAAGCCCAAGCCCAGAGACCACCGCGGTGAGTCCGACGAGGACTCTGGCGACTGACTCCGTACCGAGCGGCGCTACCACGCCGCGAGGCGATACGCTGATGCGCTGCGGGCGAGCCGACCGGGCGACCGCGGGAGGCTGTACGACGTACGACCGCTCGAGGAAGGTCCGGACTCCGCAGGGCAAGGTGGTGGGTAACGCCCACCCGGGGAAACCCGCGGGACAGTGCCACAGAGACAGACCGCCAGCGGCCCCGACTTCGGTCGGGGTGCGGGTAAGGGTGAAACGGTGGTGTAAGAGACCACCAGCGCCACGGGTGACCGCGGCGGCTGGGTAAACCCCACTTGGAGCAAGACCAAAAGGGCGCCGAGGCTTATGCCGCGGCGCCTGCGCAGACGCAGGAGCTACGGCTCCGGGAGGGCGGCCCGCTCGAGTCTGCGGGTAGGTTGCACCAACGCGTCGGTAACGGGGCGTGCAGATGGATGGTTGCTCAGGGCGGATCGTGAGGTCCCGCCCCTAACAGAATCCGGCCTACGAGTCGGCTCGCCCGCTCCCTTGCTCTGACCTGGCACTATGCGTCTACATGCTGACTGCAGTCCGCCCAGTAGTGCCGACACAAATCTTCACCACCGCGGGTATCGCGGCTTCGACCACGCATTGCGGATCTCAGTGCAGCAACGTCTTGGCGAACACCATGAGAAGCCCGAGCAGGCTGGCTCCGAAGGCTTCTCCCCATGCCGCGGCCCTAGTGCGTCCCGCGTGGCGTGCCCCTTTGAAGCCAAAGGCGGCGAGAAGCGCGACAGTGAAATAGAGCGCAGCTCTCGTGGCGTCGAATACGTCGATATCTGTCGACGCGGCGATGAAAAACACCGCCATCGCTGGAATGCCGCCTGCGAGTACGGCCACTTCTGCCCTAGCCGCGACCACAGTCCGGTGGATGAGGTGGTGTGTGTCGCCCGCGAACTGGGTCTCGGCGGCGTAGGCATAAACATGGGTTAGCCAGTAGATGCCAAGAACGAGTGCCCAGGTCGCCAAGACCTCTCCGGTTGAAGCATCGGGGCCACCGGCGGTGACAAGGACGGCGGCGGTGACGATCGCGCCGTACAGCAGACCAGCAGGGTTTGAATCAGCCAGCCGCTCTCCAACGTTTGGCAGTGCCCTGCCCGTCTCCACGGTGGTCAGGCTAGCGAACACAGTCGCGTACGAGAGACCGCGAGGTACTTGGGAATGTCGCAGTGCCCTAGCAGAGCTGCGACCAATCTCGCGTGCGAGCGGCGCAACTGCGTTTTCGGCCGGATCGCCGTCTCGACGTCTAGTCGCCGATCAGTTGCTTGAAGGCGGGTTCGTCGCGGATCGGGTCCAGGTCGGAGTCGGTGTTCGCTGCCTGGCGAAACTCCTCCGACATCTCGACGGCGTGCCGGAGGTGATCGAGCGCGTCACTTGTGCGGCCGGACATGCTCTCGCAGCAGGCGAGGTTGAAGAACAACATGGGGTACTGCGGACTGGCGGCGATCAGAGCGTCCAGCCGATTGGCGACCTCGACGTACTCGCCTGCGGCATAGAGGGGGACCAGCGGAGCCCACAGCTCCCAGCCGCGGGGCTCATACCCCCGTCCCGGTGTGCCCTCCACCAAGATGATGGTCGTCCCCTCCTCCTTGGCAGTGGCGATGCGCTTCGTGTGCGGAGGGGCGAAGACGAGAGTTCCGGCTGGCGCTTCGACCTGCTCATCGTCAAGCTCGAACACCGCGTGGCCGCGCAGAACGAGAAAGAGCTCCTGGTCGGCGGTGGGGTCGCCCTCGTCGTGCTCGTTGATGACGAGGTCGCCCGCTGCATGGGCAGTCCACGCAGTCACTCCGAACGCGGTGATGCCTAGGTGGTGTCGGATCGGCCGATAGTGACAGCCTGCGTCGTCAAATTCGTCGATCTCGTCCAGATGCGCAACCGCGTAAGCAGCCATGGGCCTGCCCTTCCCGTTCGCTAAGGCACGGCGGGCCAACACACGCCAGGCCTCCCGCTCGTTCAAGGCTGCCTAGTTTGGCAGTGGGGGGCGACATTGGATGCAGCCCCCGGCGCTGACCGAAACCAAAGCCGGGGGCGCTCTTCAAGTAGGCGGCGACCACGAGGCAACTGTTCGCGGAACCTCGAAAGAGTGTCCAGACGGCTAGCGGTCGTGCCTCCGAACGTCGTCTGCCGCTGCCCATTCGGCTTGGGAGGAGCAGTTAACGGACCTGTACGTCGTCTGACACCTCAGCCGGATGCCCGGCCAGCTCGGGGAAGAGGACCCGTTGCGCTTGCGCGATGGCCTCCGCCGGGACGTCATCGCGACCGCTGGCATATTCGTCGTCCCAGCGCTCCTTCAGGAGCATCCGGCGAGCCTTCACGATGGCGCGCTCTGACATCGCTGCGTCAGCGTGGGTTACCCAGAGCCGCAGCGATCCGAGCCGCCCGGTGGACGTCCATCCCGACGTGCCGTCCTCGTGGACAACTGGTTCACCGGTGTGCATGCCGATCCGCACGCGGACCTGCTCACCGTTCGGCCACTCATGTGTGGCCAGGGCCTGCTGCGCCTCCAGCGCGGCGTTTGCCGCGTCTGTGGCTGTCGAGAAGACGACGAGGAAGCTGTCTCCCTCGGTGCCCAGCTCCCGGCCGTGCCATCGCGCCCACGCGGCACGCTGGATCGCTCGCTGCCCCGACACCACGTGTGTGTAGTCGTCTCCCAGCCGACTCAACAGCCGTGTCGACGCCTCGACGTCGCTGAAGAGCAGCGTCACCGTCCCCGTAGGAAGAGCCTCTGACGAGTCAGTCAACGTCGGCTCCTGGCCGAGCATGGCCAACGGTCGGTGTGCAGCGGATAGCACGCGGCGGGGCAGCGCTCCCGGTGCGTGGCTGCAACGAACCACGTACCCAGCCTCGCGAGCAAGCTCGGCCTGCGATGCGGGTGTGCCATATGCCGGTCGTCTCCCGTTTTGTAGGTCGCGCTGTTGGGTTGTGCCTGGCGCAACCAGGTCTCACCCGGCGCGAATCGCCACCTGCATCGGCCGAGTGTCGCTTACGACGGTAGAGGGCTGTCCAAGACCGGTCCAGCGGCAGGCAGGTCGAGACGCCGGTTGCGCGCGACTGCGTTGGGCGCGCCATGCAGAAGTGCGCAGAGGGAGATCCAGGCGAGGACCCCTCAGTGCTCCCTGGATCTCCCTCTGTCCGGCGGGGTGGCCGCCGCTCTTTCTATGGTTCGACAATGTTTATACCCGTCACCCTTGGGCAACACCCTGACCCGTCGTGGCCATCTTTCGTAGCCCAAAGCGACTACGCCCGGGCCATGCCTGGGATCGGTTGGTGGCCACATCTGCGTCGCAGGTGACCAGCCTTCACCGAAGATCTTGACGGTTCGTGCGGAAGAATTTGACGGTTCGTGCGGAAGATTTTGACGGTTCGCGCTAAGACCTGGACTGGGTCTAGGGTGCCGCCATGTCGAAGGTTCTGGTGACCGGTATGTCGGGCACTGGCAAGTCCACCGTCCTGCGTGAGTTGGCACGACGCGGCTACGAGACGGTGGACACCGACTCTGACGAGTGGAGCGAGTGGGTCAGTACGGATGTGGACGACGTGACCTCAGACTGGATCTGGCGCGAGGATCGGATCAGTGACCTGCTGGAGCGCCACACCGGCGGAACTCTCTTCGTCGCCGGCTGCAAGTCCAACCAGGGCAAGTTCTACGACGACTTCGACGCCGTCGTCCTGCTGAGTGCCCCGGCGGAGACCCTCCTTCACCGGATTGCCGCGCGCGATACCAATGACTACGGCAAGAGCGACCACGAAAGGCAGCTCATCCTGAACTACCTGGAGACGATTGAACCCCTCCTGCGTTCCTCAGCCACCGTCGAGCTCGACGCGAGCAGGCCGCTGTCAGAGGTGACTGACGCTCTCGTCGCGATCGGTGAGACGGCGGGCGCCCCACGGCCCGCTTGAGCAACGCGGACGCCCCGAACCTGCTCAGTAACCGGGGAACTCGGCCAGACCCACGACGTGCCACCCCGCGATCCGGTAGGCCTGCCTCGGTGTCGCGTAGACCTGCCTCGTCGAGAAGAGCTGCACCCAGCGCCCCGACCGCCACGCGAACGTCGTGTTGCGCCCCGCGAAGGTCCGGTTGGACCGGCCGTATGCCCCCTTCTCCGTCATCCGCACCTCGCCACCCTGCGTCGATCGCCACCAGCCGAAGGCTGTGTTGAAGGCCTGGTCGACATACCAGATGTTGTCGCCGCGCGGACTCCTCGCGAGTACCAGCGCACCGCGCCGGTGCGTAAGCATGGTGTAGATCGGCGTGTGGGCACCGAAGGACGAGCCGACGAGCAACTCACGGCCCTTGATCCCGTCGACCCGCGCTGCCCCAGCCCAGGCGCCGCCGTCTGGCCAGTGCTCGACGTTGATGCGCCGAGACATCGTGGCGCCGCGAGCGGTGGTGACCCGGATAGCCACCAGTTTCTTGCTGTGCTGCACCCAGCCGACGCGGTCGGTGCGAGCGTCGCCGTCGACATCGGTGGCGGCTACCTGCCGGCAGCGGGCGATCCTGCCGCAAGGGCTGGCCGCGCGCTGAGCCTCACGGGCCGATCTGAAGGCCACCCCGGAGGCGCCAGCCGCGCCGGAAGCACCGGTGGTGCCGCTCGTCGCGACAACGGCAAGGGGTACGACGATGATCGCTCCGGCCAGCGCCGCCGTTATCCGCGTGATATTCATGTCACCCCTGACTCATCCGACGCGTGCGTACGTCGTGTCACTCATGTTGACGTCAGAGCGGGCCAAATGGTTGCCAAAGTGAGAAAGTTTCCTGACACCTTGCGACTTCCCGCCCGGCAACAGCGAGAGACGAGGCAATGCCACGACTGCGTACCGTGTCCGCCAACGAGCCGGGCTGGACACGCCGACGGGCCGGGAAGGGTTGGATCTACCTCGACTCCGACGGCGTCCGGCTGGCCGGCGACGACGTCGAACGGATCAAGGCACTCGTCATACCGCCGGCCTGGCGGGACCTCTGGATCTGCCCGCACCCCAATGGCCACCTCCAGGCGGTCGGCACGGACGATGCCGGTCGCAGGCAGTACATCTACCACCCGGTCTGGCGGGAGAAACGAGATGCAGCCAAGTTCGACCGCGTGCTCGCCATGGCCAAGCGGTTGCCCAAGGCCAGGCTGCAGGTGGGCGTCGACCTGCATGATGACGACGTCACCAAGCAGCGCGCGATGGCGGCCGCCGTCCGGCTGATCGACCTCGGCTACTTCCGAATCGGCAGCGACGTGTACGCCGACGAGCACGGCAGCTACGGGCTCACCACGCTCGAGCGCCGCCATGTGCGCAGGGACGGGGATGGCTTCGTCTTCTCGTTCGTCGGCAAGTCGGGCATCGAGCATGAGGTGGTGGTCGACGACCCTGACGTCTGCGTGGTGATCGATCGACTGCGGCGTCGTCGGGGAGGCGGGGACGAGTTGCTGGCGTTCAAGGAGGCCGGGCGTTGGCAGGACGTGACAGCCGCCGGAGTGAACGAATATCTGGGCGGACTGTTCGACAATGTCGAGGTGACCGCCAAGGACTTCCGCACCTGGCACGCCACGGTCATCGCGGCCATCGCGCTCGCTGACAACGCCGACCCCGGCGCCACCAAGAACGCACGCAAGCGCGCCGTCCGGGCTGCGATCAAAGAGGTCTCGGAATACCTCGGCAACACCCCCGCGATCGCCCGCGGCTCGTACGTCGACCCGCGCGTGCTTGACCTGTATGACGACGGCACCACGATCGCGCATGCCGTGCAGCGGGCTCCCCGCGCACCGGCACGACGCCAGGAGTATCTCGAGCGGGCTGTGCTGCGGATGCTGCTGCGGCCGGGCAAGGCGGCACAGCGGTCGCGTCGATAACCGATCCTGGCCGCCCTGTTACAGCCTCCGGGAATTGGGCACTCCACGGGTTCGAGTCAAGACCAAGAGACGAGCGCCCTTCAGTTGACCCCAATGTCCGTGATTCTGGCTGCCTCGGTGGCTGGCAGCGCCGCTGTGCTGCCGGAGAAGTGTCTACGAGGAAGACCGACGGGGTGATGGCGACATGAGCCTGGCTGAGAGAGCCCAGTCCCCGACGCCGTCCGTCGATGTGAGCTATCAACCGGATCCGGACCCCTGGCAGGTGACCACCTCCTGGTACGTGCAGCGCAAGCTGGCCATCGTGCTCGCGTGCCTGCCGCGGGCGACCTACCGCACCGCCTGGGAGCCGGGCTGTGGTCCAGGTGTCGTGTCGGAAGTCCTGGCCGACCGCGTCGACAGCCTGCTGGCAACCGACTCATCCCCGGTCGCGGTCCGGTTCGCCCAACAGCGGTGTCGGGAGCGGCCGCAGGTGAGCTTTGCCGTCTCCGAGTTCCCCGAGGTACCGGTCACAGCGCCAGTCGAACTCGTCGTCGTGTCCGAGTTCCTGTACTACCTGCGCGATCTCCCCGCCGCTCTCGATGCCCTCTGGTCAGCCGTTGCGCCGGGTGGTCACATTGCCTTTCTCCATTGGGCCCACCAGCCCGAGGACGCATACAGCTCAGGACCGCAGACCCATGCCGACATCGCGATCGACTCGGTCGACCGGGAGGCGGCCCGCGTCGTGACGCACGCAGACAGCGACTTCCTGCTGGACATCTACGAAGCACCCCACGTGAGGCGCGAGCGGCCCACGGCCTAGGCCGCCAGGGCGTCAGGGAAACGTCAGGACCTCGGCGCCAGTGTCGGTGACCGCCAGTGTGTGCTCGAACTGGGCACTGCGTTTGCGGTCCTTGGTGACGACCGTCCAGCCGTCGTCCCACATGTCCCAGTCGATCGTGCCAAGAGTCAACATGGGCTCGATGGTGAACGTCATCCCCTTCTCCATCACCGTGTCGAACCGCGGGTCGTCGTAGTGAGGGATGACCAGGCCGGAGTGGAACGTCGTGTTGACGCCATGTCCGGTGAAGTCCTTGACGACGCCGTAGCCGAACCGCTTGGCGTAGGACTCAATGACCCTGCCGATCACGTTGACCTGGCGCCCGGGCTTGACGGCCGTGATCGCGCGACGCAGCGCCTCCTCGGTGCGCTCGACCAACAGTCGGCTCTCCGCGTCGACGTCACCGACGAGGAACGTGGCGTTGGTGTCGCCATGGACCCCACCGATGTATGCCGTGATGTCGATGTTGCAGATGTCACCGTCTTCGAGGCGGCGCGAGTCGGGGATGCCGTGGCAGATGCACTCGTTGACCGACGTACACAACGACTTGGGGAAGTTCTTGTAGCCGAGCGTCGACGGGTAGGCGCCATGGTCGATCAGGAACTCGTGCCCGACCCGGTCGAGGTCGTCGGTCGTGACGCCCGGAGCGATGGCTGCGCCGATGGCCTGGAGGGCATGGGCGGCGATCCGTCCGGCGATCCGCATCCGCTCGATCGTCTCGGGGGTCTGTACGTCGTCGCCGGTGTGGGGGCTTGGCCGTGGCTTGTCGACGTACTCAGGTCGTGGGATCGACTCAGGGACCTCCCGGCGGGGGGAGATCGCGGCGGCGGTCAAGACGGTCACAGGTCGCAGTGTAGTTTCTGCCGTGATCGGGCACGATGAGACTGGACCACAACCTGACCGGACTTTGCCGAGGAGGTTCCTCACATGGCTGAGCGGTACTACTTCTGCCTCGAGCACCACGCCGTCGAGGGCGCGGACGGGTGCCCCGCCTCCGACCGACTCGGCCCCTACGAAAGCCGCGAGGAGGCCCAGAATGCGCTGGCCAAGGTCAAACAGCGCAACGACGAGTGGGACAACGACCCCGCCTGGAACGACGACATTTAGGTTGGACCACTGAGTACGTCGCACGGACGTCCCCAGCGGGTCGTCTCGATCGTTCCGTCGCTGACCGAGACCGTGGCGGTCACCGCACCCGAGATGCTCGTCGGGGCCACTGACTGGTGCACGCACCCACCCGACCTGGCTGTCGAGCGGGTGGGTGGCACAAAGAACCCGCGGGTCCCTGACATCGTCGCGCTTGCCCCCGACGTGGTGCTCGCCAACGCTGAAGAGAACCGGGCTCAAGATCTCGACGCGCTGCGCGATGCCGGGCTGGCGGTTTGGCTGACTGACTACGAGACCGTGCCTGCGGCGCTCGCGGGGCTTGGACAGACCCTCGAGATGCTGGGGCTGGCACGACCGACCTGGCTCGCCGACGCCGAGCGCTCCTGGGCTGACCCCTGGAGCGGGGAGCGCTGCCGGGCGATCGTCCCGATCTGGCGGCGGCCGTGGATGGCGTTGGGTCGCGACACGTTCGCGGGCGACGTGCTGCACTGGCTCGGTGTCGACAACGTGCTCGACAGCAGCGAGGCGCGCTACCCGAAGTTCGACCTCGACGCGCTCCCTGCGTATGACGTCGTCGTGCTGCCCGACGAGCCCTACGCCTTCGCCGCCGACGACGGGCCGGAGTCGTTCGCGGCTCCGGCACGGCTGGTGTCGGGTCGGCACCTCACCTGGTACGGGCCGTCACTGGCGGAGGCCCGCGACGTCCTCGCGGACCAGTTGTGGGGGTGAACTGGCGGCGTTCCGGTCCGTTCATCGGAGCGGCAGGCATGGTGGTCGCGCTGCCGGCGGTGGCGAAGGTGGTGTGGTTCGCGGTGGTGGTGGCTGGCGGCGCCTGGTGGGGCTGGCAGGCCTAACGCCGACCCTTCAGTTAATTGCTCGCGACCCGTCAGTTAGTTGCGCGCGACCCGTCAGTTTGTTGCGGTCAGAACGTGTGCTCGTCTCCCGGGAATGTTCCGGCCGCCACGTCGGCGGCATACTCCTGGGCGGCCGTCAGCAGCACGGCGTGCAGATCGGCGTACTGCTTGACGAACCGTGGCATCTTGCCGGTGCGTAGGCCCGCCATGTCAGACCAGACCAGCACCTGCGCGTCACACTGGGCGCCGGCGCCGATGCCGATGGTGGGTATGTCGAGCCGCTTGGTCACGTCGCCGGCCACGTCGCCCGGCACCATCTCCATGACGATCGCGAATGCACCGGCAGCCTGGAGAGCCAGCGCCTCGTCGACCAGCCGGTCAGCCGCGTCGCCGCGACCCTGCACGCGGTAGCCGCCGAGCCCATGCTCTGACTGAGGGGTGAAGCCGATGTGGGCCATCACGGGGATGCCCGAGGTCGTCAGCTTCTCGACCTGGGGAACGACGGGCAGGCCGCCTTCGAGTTTCACCGCGTGAGCGCCGGCTTCCTTCATAAACCGGACCGACGTGCGCAAGGCCTGGCGGGGTCCGACCTGGTAGGAGCCGAAGGGCAGATCTGCCACCACGAGGGCATGATGCGCGGACCTGCTCACCGCCCGAACGAGGGGGATCAGCTCGTCGACAGTCACGGGCAGGGAGGTCTCGTTGCCGTAGACGTTGTTGCTCGCTGAGTCTCCGACGAGCAGTACGGGGATGCCGGCCTCGTCGAAGGTCTGGGCGGCATACTGCTCGTAGGCGGTCAGCATCGCCCACTTCTCGCCACGCGCCTTCATCTCCTGCAGGTGGTGGATGCGGATCCGCCTGGGCTGGCCGGGCTGCTTGGGCTGGCTGGATTGGCTAGGGCCTTCGCCGTACGGCGCAGTTGTCTCACTCACGGGTGCCACCTCGTCCCATGGTCTGCTCTCGAGGCTCCCTGATGAAGTCCCCGGATCTGTCCAGCGTGTCACGGCAACTGCCTGGCGGCGACAGCTCTGGCCTGTCTCCTCGGTCACACCGGCCAAACGCGGTCGGGGGAGGAGGGTGGGGTCCCTAGTCGGAGAGGTGCTCGCGCCAGGCATTGACGATCGGCAGCCGACGGTCGCGGCCGAAGTTGCGGGCCGAGATCTTCGGGCCTGGCGGGTACTGGCGACGCTTGTACTCCGCCTTGTCCACGAGGCCCGCGACCCTCTCGACCATCGCGGCGTCGAACCCCTTCGCCACGAGCTGCGGGGCGCTGAGGTCCTGCTCGACGTAGTCGTCGAGGATCGCGTCCAGCAGCTCGTACGGCGGCAGCGAGTCGCTGTCGAGCTGGCCAGGACGCAGTTCGGCCGACGGCGGCTTGCTGATCGCGTTCTCGGGGATCGGCGGCGTCTCCGCCCGGCGCTCGGCGTCAGCGTTGCGCCATCGGGCCAGCTCCCAGACCAGCGTCTTCGGCACGTCCATGATCGGCGCATAGCCGCCCACTGCGTCGCCGTAGATGGTCGAGTAGCCGGTCGCCAGCTCGCTCTTGTTGCCGCACGCGAGCACCAGATGGCCATGCTGGTTGGACAGCGCCATCCACACGACGGCTCGGATCCGCGCCTGAAGGTTCTCCTCGGCAACCCCATCGACAGACACCGCCTTGCTGAACGCGTCGACCATCGGCGCGATCGGCACCGTGTCGAGATTGAGGCCGGTACGGCGGGCGAGCTCTGCCGCGTCGGTCCGCGAGTGCTCCGTCGACCACTCGCTCGGGTTGGAGACTCCGAAGACGTTGTCAGCGCCGAGTGCGTCGCACGCGATTGCCCCGACCAGCGTCGAGTCGATACCGCCTGACAGTCCCAACAGCACCGACCTGAACCCGCTCTTGCGCACGTAGTCGCGCAGCCCCAGCACGAGCGCGCCGTACACCTCGGCGAGGTCGTCGAGCGGGTCGGCGACGGGAGCGGGCAGAGCGTCATACGCGGCCACGGGCTCTGCGTCGAGGATCGTGCGTTGCACGGTCAGGCCGAAGAACTCAGTGTCGGGGCCAGGCATGGGCGCGGTCGCCGCGGGCAGGTCGAGGTCGACGACCATGATCTCCGGCAGAAACTGGTGCGCGCGGGCTACCAGCGCGCCGGCCGCGTCCACCACGAGTGAGCCACCGTCGAAGACGAGCTCGTCCTGCCCACCGACGAGGTTGACGTAGGCGAGGGCGCAGACGCCTTCGCGCGCGCGGCGAGAGCACAGCTCGAGCCGATGGTCGTCCTTGTTGCGCTCGTACGGCGAGCCGTTCGGCACGACCAGCAGCCCGGCCTCGGCCGCATCTGCTGCTGCGGAAGGCCCGTCCTGCCACAGGTCCTCGCAGATCGCGATCGCCACGTCGACGCCATGCACCTGGATGACCGAGATGGTGTCACCTGGGACGAAGTTGCGGATCTCGTCCCCCACGCCGTAGTTCCAGAGGTGGTGCTTGGCCTGCCGGGCGACCACGCGTCCGCCATACAGCACGGCGACGGCGTTCTGGGGTGATCCCTTGGGGCTGCCGACTCGCGTGACGGGCGGCTCGGCGCGGTCGAGGAAACCGGTCACGACGGCGACGTGGTCAAGGCCTTCGGCAGCGAGTCGCTCGGCGAGAGAGGCGACGGTACGACGGGACGCGTCGACAAACGACGGGCGAAACGCCAGGTCCTCGATCGGGTAACCCGTCAAGGCCATCTCCGGCAGCACGACGAGATGGGCGCCTCGGCCGGCTGCGTCGCTGACAGTGTCGAAGATCAGCTCGGCGTTGGCGTCAAGAGCCCCGACAGTCGGGTTGATCTGGCCGAGCGCGACCCGTAGCTGAGGCACGCGTCCACCCTAGTCCGGGCGGGCCCGATGCAGCTTGGAGCGACCTGCGCCCCGAGCGGCAGGTCGCATCGGGACGCAGGCCACGATTGTGCAGACCGGTTGAACTAAGGAGCCGGCACGGCTGCGTGCTGATACGGCCGACAGGCAACGGCGTAACGCCGGCGAAACATCGACGCGGCATGATGGACACATGGGTAAGCAGGAAGACTTCGTGCTGCGCGCGCTCGAGGAGCGCGACGTTCGCTTCGTCCGGTTGTGGTTCACCGACGTGCTCGGCTCGCTCAAGTCGGTGGCTATCGCCCCGGCTGAGCTCGAGGGCGCGTTCGCCGAGGGGATCGGCTTCGACGGCTCGGCGATCGAGGGATTCGCCCGCGTCTATGAAGCCGACATGTTGGCAAAGCCCGACCCGTCGACCTTCCAGATCCTGCCGTGGCGAGGCGACGGCCCGGCGACGGCGCGGATGTTCTGCGACATCACCATGCCCGACGGCTCCCAGTCGTATGCCGATCCGCGCTTCGTGCTGAAGCGCACGCTGAGCAAGGCGACCGACCAGGGTTACACGTTCTACACCCACCCAGAGATCGAGTTCTATCTGTTCAAGGACCGGCCGCGCGACGGCAGTGCCCCGGAGCCCGTCGACCGCAGCGGCTACTTCGACCACACCAGCCAGAGCATCGCCCACGACTTCCGCCGTGACGCGATCACGATGCTCGAGTCGATGGGCATCTCGGTCGAGTTCAGCCACCACGAGGGAGGTCCCGGCCAGCAGGAGATCGACCTCAGGTACGCCGACGCGCTCACTACCGCGGACAACGTGATGACGTTCCGGGTTGTGATCAAAGAGGTGGCGCTCAACCAGGGCATCCATGCCAGCTTCATGCCGAAGCCGTTCACCGAGTTTCCCGGGTCAGCGATGCACACGCACCTCAGCCTGTTCGAAGGCGACAACAACGCCTTCTTCGAGGCGGGGGCGGATTACCACCTGTCGAAGACGGGTAGAGCGTTCATCGCTGGGCTGCTGCACCACGCTGCCGAGATCACGGCCGTGACCAACCAGTGGGTTAACTCCTACAAGCGGCTTGCCGGGGGAGGCGAGGCGCCGTCATACGTTTGCTGGGGGCACAACAACCGCTCTGCATTGGTGCGCGTCCCGATGTACAAGCCGACCAAGGGCGCCTCCACCCGGGTGGAGTTGCGGTCGATCGACACGGCCGCCAACCCGTACCTCGCGTTCGCCGTGATGCTTGCGGCGGGGATGAAGGGGATCGAGGAGTCCTACGAGCTGCCTGCGGGTGCCGAGGACGACGTGTGGAGCCTGACCGAAACGGAGCGACGCTCGATGGGCATTGCGCCGCTGCCGCAGAACCTGCATGACGCGATCGCGGTGACGGAGCGGTCCGAGCTGGTCGCCGAGACGCTCGGGGAGCACGTCTTCGACTTCTTCCTGCGCAACAAGCGCGCCGAGTGGGAGGAATACCGCCAGCAGGTCACGCCGTACGAGCGGGCTCAGATGCTGCCGGTGCTGTGACGCCACGCGACAATCGGCTGCTGGTCATCCAGCACCAAGACGACTGTCCGCCGGCGTGGTTCGGCGACTGGTTCGCTGCAGCTGGTCTCGCGTACGACGTCCTGCCCGCCCATCGTCAGCCTCCGCCTTCCGTGCTCGAGGGCCACGCCGGGCTGGTCGTGCTCGGTGGTGAGATGGGCGCCGCCGACGACGCCGACTTCGCCTGGCTCGGTCCGACGAAGAAGCTCATCGCCTCGGCCGTGGCCGACGACATACCGTTCCTCGGGATCTGCCTCGGTCACCAGCTCGCCGCGCTGGCGCTCGGGGGAGAGGTGCAGCGCAACCCGCAGGGACAGGCGCTCGGCCTGACGCCGCTCGGCCTCACCACCGCCGGGCAGCGCGACCGCCTCCTCGGCGCCATCCCGGCGGGCAGCCTTGCGGTGCAGTGGAACAACGACATCGTGACCCGGCTCCCCGCCGCGGCGGTAGAGCTCGCCACCTCACCCGACGGCACCGTGCAG
Organism: uncultured Actinomycetota bacterium; assembly: GCA_963815295.1. GTDB lineage: Bacteria > Actinomycetota > Actinomycetes > Propionibacteriales > Nocardioidaceae > JACDHG01. Next base: position 1,867,501 of record CAWFFZ010000008.1, on the reverse strand, counting down.
GCAGCCCGCTACGAGCGCAGAGCCTGGGGCGTGCAGTTCCACCCGGAGGTCAGTCCGCAGACCTTCCACGACTGGATCGAGGCGGAGGCCGCCGCCGGCAAACCCGCCACTGCCCGCACGTTGGAGGCGTATGACGCCATCGTGGCGGCTGAGGGGCAGCTCCGTCGGTCGTGGCAGCCGCTCGCCACGCGCTTCGCCCAGGTGGTCATCGGCTCCGAGGCGTCGTGAGCGACGGCCGCGTCACATCGTCGGGTCGACTCGCGAGACTGGGCTTCGTCCACGTCGACGCAGCCGAGCGCGACTTGTCGGCCGCCGGGATCGAGACCGACGAAGCGGTGGAGACATTCGCCTCAGCCGCCGACCCCGACCTCGCGGTCCGTCAGCTCGCCCGCATGGTGGCAGCGGCAGGTGCGGGTGCGGCCGACCTCTCCGCAGCAATCCGCGACGATCCCGTGCTCGCGCAGCGGCTCGCGCTCGTACTCGGCGCCAGCGCTGCCCTTGGTGACCATCTCGTCCTGCACGTCGACGACTGGCGGGAACTCGTCGACCCTGATCTTGGCCGGACGCGTCCGACAGCCGGGGCGCTGGCCGACGAGCTCGGCAAGGCGACCAACCGAGACGAGCTTCGACGGACCTACCGTCGGCTGTTGCTTCGGCTGGCTGCCCGCGACCTCAGCCTCCAGCTCAGGCTCGACGATGCCGCCGCCGAGCTGGCTGACCTGGCTGCGGGGACACTGGAGGCCGCCCTGTCGATCGCCCGCGCCGAGCTTGCACCCGCGGCCGACCAGTGCCGCCTCAGCATCATCGCGATGGGCAAGTGCGGCGCACACGAGCTCAACTACGTCAGCGATGTCGACGTCATCTTCGTCGCCGAGGCCGCCAGCGACATCGACGAGGTCGATGCGCTAAAGGCCGCCACTGCCCTCGCTGCAGCGACGATGCGGGTCTGCTCCGACTACACCCGCGAGGGCACCCTGTGGCCGGTCGACGCGGGACTGCGACCGGAAGGAAAGTCCGGACCCCTCGTGCGCACGGTGGCGAGCCACCTCGCCTACTACGAGCGCTGGGCAAAGACGTGGGAGTTCCAAGCCCTCCTCAAGGCGAGGCCTGTCGCCGGCGACGCGGCCGTGGGCGCGAAGTACATGGAGACGATCACCCCACTCGTGTGGAGCGCTGCCAGCCGCCCCGACTTCGTGTACGACGTACGCGCCATGCGTCGACGCGTCCTCGACCACATCCCGGCCCGTCAGTCGCAGCGCGAGCTCAAGCTCGGACCGGGTGGCCTGCGCGACATCGAGTTCGCGGTCCAGCTGTTGCAGCTGGTGCACGGTCGCGCGGACGAGCAATTGCGGTCTCCCAACACCCTCCTCGCGCTCGAGGCTCTGACCCGCAGGGGGTACGTCGGCCGCGATGACGGTGCAGCGCTTGGCGATGCCTACCGCTTCCTGCGCACGCTTGAGCACCGCCTTCAGCTGAGCCACCTGCGGCGTACCCATCTGATGCCCGAGGACCCTGACGCCCTCCGCGTGCTGGGTCGTTCGATCGGTATGACGTCGGAGCCGGCTAAGGCGCTGACCACGGAATGGGAGGGCCATGTCCGTGAGGTCAGACGGCTGCACGAACGACTCTTCTACCGGCCGTTGCTGGAGGCTGTCGCGTCCGTCTCGGGCACCGAGGCAAGGTTGACGAGTGAAGCCGCCCGACAGCGCCTCGAGGCCCTCGGCTACGTCGACCCGGCGGCCGCGCTGCGACACCTGGAGGCGCTGACCTCGGGCGTCTCTCGACGCGCGTCGATCCAGCGTGCGCTCCTGCCGGCAATGCTCGGGTGGTTCGCGGAGGCGCCCGACCCCGACCTAGGGCTGCTGGGGTTCCGGCAGCTGAGCGATGCGGTCGGACGGTCACACTGGTACCTCGGCATGCTGCGCGACGAGGGCGCAGCGGCGGAGAGGCTGGCTCGTCTGCTCGCGACCAGCCGGTTCGCCAGCGACCTGCTGATGCGCGCACCCGAGGCCACCACGCTGCTGGCCCACGATGAGGACCTGCGTCCCCGGGACACCAAGGCCTTGGTCAACGAGGCTCGCCGGGCGGCGCAACGCCGCGACGACCCTGTCGAGGCCACCAACGCGATCCGGGCGATCCGGCGTCGCGAGCTGTTCCGCATCGCGGCGGCAGACATCTTCGGGCTGCTCGACGTTGACGAGGTGGGGTTGGCACTGACGGCTGTTGCGCAGGCGACCCTCGAGGGTGGACTCGTGGCCGCGACCGTCGCGATCGAGGCGGAGCGTCGCAGCCCGCTGCCCACGCGCATCGCCTTGATCGCGATGGGCAGGCTCGGCGGCGGGGAGATGTCGTTCTCCAGCGACGCCGACGTGCTGTTCGTCCACGACCCCGTCGAGGGCAGCGTCGAGCAGGACGCCTCGGAGGCGGCCTTCGCGGTGGCGAACGAGCTCAACCGGTTGCTCAAGCTGCCCGGCCCGGATCCTGGTCTCGAGCTCGACGCGACGCTGCGACCCGAGGGCCGCCAGGGCCCGCTAGTCAGAACCTTGGCGTCGTACGCCGCCTACTACGACCGCTGGTCGAAGGTTTGGGAGGCGCAGGCGTTGCTGCGTGCGGCGCCGGTCGCGGGGGACCCGGACGTGGGGGAGCGGTTCATCGCGTTGGTCGACCCGCTGCGATACCGAGCGGACGGGCTGACCGAGGCGGAGGTCGCCGAGGTACGTCGTATCAAGGCTCGCGTCGACTCGGAGCGGTTGCCGCGGGGCGCCGATCCGGCAACCCACCTCAAGCTCGGTCGGGGTGGACTCGCCGACATCGAGTGGACGATCCAACTGCTGCAGCTGCACCACGGTCACGCTCATCCCCAGCTTCGGACCACCCGCACTCTCGAGGCGATGCAGGCCGCGGTGGCCGCTGGCGTGCTTGACGACAGCTCGGCCACTGCGCTGTCGAGGGCTTGGCAGCTGGCCGGCAAGATCCGTAACGCGAACATGCTCGTCAGGGGGCGGCCGTCTGACAGCCTGCCCACGCAGCCGCGAGATCGGCTGGGGGTGGCGTATCTGTGCGGGTATGACCCGATCGACCTGGGCCAGCTCGAGGAGGACTACCGCCGGGTCTCGCGGCGCGCCAAAGCGGCGGTCGATCGGGTTTTCTGGGGCTGAGCTGCTACCTGAGTGCCACGGCAGCAACGGGGGCGACGCGCTGGCCGGCGATGACGTGGGGGTCGTGCAGGATGCGGTCGCGCTCGCGTGGAGTCAGCCCGCCCCAGACGCCGTACGGCTCTTGCACGATCAGGGCGTGCTCGCGGCACCGGGCGAGCACGGGGCAATGCTCGCAGTACTGCTTGGCCTGCAGCTCACGCCGCTGACGGACCGGTCCGCGCTCAGAGTCCGGGGGGAAGAAGACCTCGGGATCCACGCTGCGACAGACACCGTTGTACTGCCAATCCCAATGCTCGATGATCGGGGTGGGCAGGCGACTCAGATTGGCCATGGCAAGCCCCTTTCGGTGGTCCTCGCCCGAGGTCGTACCCGCTTTCACCGACGTCAAACCAGAAGAGCCCGAAGCCACTTTCGCGGGCTTCGAGCTCTACTCCCTCTGGGGGTCTGTTTGGTGAATGACAGCTGAAGGGGCAGCTCGCACCGCCGACGCTGGCACACCAGCGTCGCTGACAAGCTGCCCGCCAATACCGAGAGATGGCGGGCCGCTCATCAAGCGACGAGGAGTGGAACTTCCCCCTGCGCGGGCGGCTTATTCACTGACCTTGACATTACGTTGAGTAATCGTCGTTGGGATCAGGCGATTGCCCAGGGATCGCTGTCAATCGGTCAAGACTGCATCGGTCAATCGGCCGATGGCGCTCTCGGGATCACGTCTGACGCAGGGCCCACCGCAGGGGGCTCTCGGTGCGTCTCGTCAGCCGATGTGGAGACGGTTGCGGCCGTTCGACTTGGCTCGGGCGAGGGCGTTCTCGGCCCGCACCAGACAGTCGTCGATGGGTTCTTCGTCATCGAGCTCGGCGATGCCGACGCTCACCGTCACGCCTTGGCGGGCTGCGGGAGGATCCGCGAGTGTGTGGCGCAGCCGGTGCATCAAATGCTCCATCACCTCGGCGTTCGCGTGACAGGCGACAAGGAACTCGTCCTCGTCCCAACGACCGATCCAGTCGTCGGCGCGCAGTGTCTTCTCGATCGTCAAGGCCACTCGTTGCAGCTCGGCGTCGCCTACTGCCAGTCCTTGCGTCTCGTTCAGCGTGCGGAGGTGGTCGAGGTCGATGAGCGCGATCGTGAGAGGCCGGCGCCGATCGGCGTACGACGGAAAGACGCCACTGAGGTGGTCCTCGGAAGCCCGGCGATTGTTGAGCCCGGTGAGCGAGTCAAACCCTGCATGCTTCTCGTTCCGCACGCGCTGCTGTTCGAGCCGGGTGCAAGCCAACGAAATGTTGCGCAGCAGTCGGCCAACCTCGTCCTTGGTGGCCTCCGTCGGCCGAGGGACTCGACCTTCGCTCAGGTAGGTGTTGAGGTTCCGGTCTGCGGTCTGGATGGGGGAGAGCAGTCCTTGGATGAGCAGACCTCCCGCCAAGGCCGAGACCACCGACGCTGCCACGGTGACGACGACGAACATCGCGACTGACGGGTCGGTCACGACAACGGCGACGATGATGATGGCGATGAGGGGCACCGACACGACGATCAGCAATGCCAACGTGACCGTCTGCGCAAAACTGAGCCCAGGCAAGGCTCGCGCCAGGTAGCGGTAGATGCGGATGTCGACTCCCGAATGTCCGTTGTCCGCAGCCGCTGCCGGTCCGCGTAAGCGGCCCGGGCGACTCGATGCGATCACCAGACCGCACAGGATGCATTGTTACCTGTTTGACGCCATCCCCGAAGGATTTCGGCTCGGAATCCTCGTCGTGTCGACGGCCTAAGGATCGCGAGGGACGACCGTCAGAGGACCGGTCCTGTCATCGCGAAACTCCGTCGTACGAGCTCGTCATGGAGGTCTGCTGCTGCGGCTGGCCGAGCGAGGAGATATCCCTGTATGACGGTCGCCCCGAGTCGGATGGCCAGATCGAGCTGCTCCGGCGTCTCCACTCCTTCGACGACGGTCCGCATGTCGAGCCGGCGTGCCAAGTCGAGGACCCCCTCCAGCAGGGAGGCGTCTTGCTCGCGCGCCGCCGCTGCCACGACGAAGCTGCGGTCCACCTTGAGCTCTTGGAAAGGCTGGTTCCTGAGGCGGACCAGGCCGGACCACTCGGTGCCGAAGTCATCAACGGCCAGGGTCACTCCGAGGTCTCGCAACTGCTCCAGGGCGCGGAGGCCACCGGGCAGCACCGTCGACGACTCGGTCAGCTCGAGAACGAGCATCGTGGCGGGGAACCGGTGCTTGCTTAACGTGTTTGCGACTTCCTGGACGAAGTCGCCTTCGACGAGCTGGATCGCGGACACGTTGACGCTGAGGCGCGGTGCCCGGTCGCCGAGCTCGTCGAGCCACAGCCTGCCCTGATGAATCGCCTTGTCCAGGACCAGGCGACCGAGCGTGGCGATCAGACCGGCCGACTCCGCGATCGGGATGAAGATGCCGGGCGGGATCACATCCCCGTCATCGTTGGTCCACCGAGCGAGTGCCTCGAGTCCGACCCAGCGTGCGTCCTCGAGAAGGGCACTCCCGGCCACGAGAGGCACAACCGCGATCGGTTGGAAATGCACCTCAAGTGCATCCTGCGCCAACGCCAATCGGAGCTGCTGCTCGAGCTCGGCGCGACGGTGCAGTGTTGCCGCCAACGCGTCATCGAAGGTCCTGATCGAATTGCGTCCCTGCCGCTTGGCGGCTTGGAGGGCGCATTCACCTCGCTGCAGCACGGTCTCGGGTCGTTGCACCGGTTCGTCCTCACCGGGGAGACGGGCAAGTCCGAGCAGCGCGACCCCCACGCTCACCGAGGCAGTGATCTCGCGTCCGTCGATGTCGAATGACTCACTGAAGCTGTCGGCAACCCGCCGCGCAAGGGCCGCGCCGGCACCGGGGCCGCCTTCGCAGATGACGACGAACTCGGCGCTTCGATACCTGCCCAGGAACGCCTGCGCGCCACAGACTTCCCGGATCCTCGCAGCTGCCTTGACGAGCAGCGCGTCGCCGACGGCGGGCCCGAAACTGTTGTTGACCGAGGCTAGGCCGTCGATGTCGCAGACGAGCACGCTGCCGCGCCCGTCTGCCTCAATGACGCCATGGAGCTGTTCGAGGAGTGCGGCACTGTTCGGCAGCCCTGTCAAGGCGTCCTCGTATGCGAGGTGGCGCAGGCGTTGGAGGAACTCCCGACGCGGCCGCAGGTCGCGCAAGGTGCCGGTGAACAGACGACCCGACGCGACTCTGATCTCGCGCACGGTGAGCTCGACCGGTACGAGCGTGCCATCGCGATGAAGGCCTTCGACCTCGACCATCTGGCTGTCGACGATTCGGCCGGAGCCGGTGCGGAGGTAACGCATCAGACCCTGCTCGTGCATTGGACGCATCGCGGGCGGCATCAGCATCGTCACGGGATTGCCGATCAACGCCTCGGGCTCCCAGCCGAAGATCTCGAATGTGGCGGGGTTCGCGCTGCGAAGAACCCCTTGCTCGTCCATGACGACGATGGCGTCGACCGAGGCGTCGACGACAGCTTTCAGCTGAGCCTGGCTGGCCACGAGTGCGGCGTGCAGCGCGCGCTCGTCGGTGATGTCGTCGATCTGCAGGAGCAATCCCGGAGCACCGTCACCGACGTCGGGTAGCTGAGTGACGTGCACACGGACGACCATGGTGGTTCCGTCATCGCGGACGAAAGTGCGTTGGGTTTCGATCTTGGTAGCGCCGTCGCGACGCCAGCGCGTGTGGGCCATCGCGACTAGGTCGCGCTCTGCTGGCGTTACGAGTTCGACATACGGCTTCCCTATCAGCTGTGCGACGGGATGACCGGTGAGCCGCTCCAAGGCCGAGTTCGCTGCGAGGATGATGCCCCCGCCGTCGACGAAACACGTCGCCAGCCTCGATGCTGACAGGCCCTTCAACGCCAGACTGTCGTGCCGCGACTGACCACTCGGGTGCGTGAGCGCGCGGGTCGACCGGGAGCGTTCAGAGAGCATCAGCGGGTCACCCCTGGGTACGTCGCGGGCGGTGCGTAACTCAGTGACAGTTCGGCCCATACGCGCAGCACTGAGTTACCGAACCCTCACGATACGTCACCGGAGCCGACTCATCGTCCGAATCGGCAGACCCTGACTCATCGACGGCGCTCGACGGTTCCCGGGGTGACCATAACCCCATAAAGGCATCCGTCAGGGCGCGGGGACGAACCGGATGCCGCGGTGGTACTCCCCTCCGAAATACATACCGTCGGTCGCGAACCACACGCCAGCGTCGGTCACGAGGATCTGCCAGCCGCCGATCTGTTGTGGCATCACGGGGTTCCACGCCAGCGCCTTGCCCGTCACTGGGTCCACGGCTCCGCCGCCCATTCTGTCCAAGGCGCCGGGACCGGGGAAGTCTGCGCCCTGCGGATTGTCGAGCCAACGGCTGTGTCCTTGCACGTAAACTGCCGCGCCGCTGGTGGCGACCGAGTGCAATGTGTCACCGCCGGTGTAGTTGATCCACGTCGGCTTTGCTGGAGTTAGGTTTGCTGTCTCGAAGCGGGCGGTGGAGTCACACAGCACCAGTCCTGGGCCTTCGCCATTGATCCGGTGCCCGCCGGTCGAGGCCGTCACGAAGTACGAACCGTCAGCGGAGAAGTCAACGTCGCGTAGGTACATCTGGTAGACGGGGTTAGTCGCCGCGTGGCAGTTGCGCTCCAGTGGCGTGTAGCGCCAGGGGGACACCGTGGCAGTCGTCTCGCCGAGGTCGAGCATGAACGCCCGGTAGTGGGTGGCGCCTCCGACGGTCTGGAAGTTGCCGACACCCACGAGGTGCTGACCATCGGTGCTCACGTCGAAGCGGAAGACTTCTGTGCGCGTGGTGTACTGAAGTGGATTGGTAATGGGGACCGTGAGGTAGCCGGTGTCTTGTCCGGTGGCGGGATCAAGAGCCACGAGCTTCTTGGTGAACGCGCCGGACACGATGAGCCGGCCGTCCACCATCTCGAGGTCGGTGACTCTGCCGCCTGGCACCACGGGCTTGAACTTCGGGTCGAGCTGCCCGGTCGACAAGCTGAGCTTGGCAAGCAGTCGCCGAGTTTGGCCATTGACGGTGCTGAAGTTCCCGCCGATGTAGACGCTGTCGCCCTGCCCCAGCACCGTCCACACCTCTTTGTTCACTGCCGGAGCGAAGGGCGAGATCTCGCCGGTCGTTGCGTTGAACGCGAACACGTTCTGGCGATCCAACTGCACGGTGCGGTTCCGGTTGTGCACGGCGCTGAACCGGCCACCCACCACCATGTAGTCGCCAGCTTGGCTGATCGAGTAGGCGACCGGACGCACTGAGCCGACCTGGGCGAGGTGGGGGGTCCAGTCCACGGCGTCCTCGCCGACGACGCCGGTGTGTACGTCGTCAGAGGCGACCACCATCTCGGGCACGCACATCGTCAGCGCGGCCAGCAAGAGGCCGGCGAGAGAGGCGATTCCCAGCCGAGAGTAACGATGCATCGACTGCTCCTTAGACGCGGAGGCGCCCCGTGCGCACAAACCTTTCGGCCCGCTGTCAGCAAAAGCGTAGGGGCGGAGGTGCCCGGACAATGTGCGAATAGAAAGACTTACTTTGCGTGCGCGAAAAGTCACTTTCGGCCATAACAAGATATGCAGCGAAGCGTCAGGGATGCTCGCAGTTGGTCACGGTGTCGAAGCTGTCGACGTGGGCCGTGTCATCACCGGCACCGCAATCAATCGTGTCCGGTTCGCCGTCATCGGCGGTGATGACGTCCGCGCCGTCCCCGGCGTCGATGAGGTCTGACCCTTCGCCGGGAAAGATCTCGTCGTCACCCCCATCGGTGTCGATCGTGTCGGCACCTTCAAGCCCTTGGATGTGGTCGTCGAAGTGGGTTCCGTGGATGACGTTGTCGCCCGCGTCGCCCCAGATGTTCATCAGGATCTGTTCGCAGTCGTCCCCGAAGGTGGTCATGAGATCGGCGCCAAGGAAGTCCAGCCCGGGACCACATTCAACGGTCTTCGGCATCAGTTCTTGGGGGCTCGACGTCCAAATCGTGTCGTCGCCCGCGCCGCCGAAGACCAGACCTTCGAAGCTTGCGTAGAATAGGTCGTTCCCGTCACCGCCGAGCAGGGTTGGTCCGTTCATAATGGACGTGAACACGTCGTTGCCGATCCCACCGGCGAGCAGTTTCGTTCCCTCCCCGGCGGCGAAGAACTCGTCGTTACCTGCCTGTCCGAACATCATCTGGTCGCCGTTCTGGACTGCGGCCATGTAGTCGGCGCCCCATCCGCCCCGGCCGGTCCCATCACCCGTTCCGACAATGACGGTGTCATTTTGTCCATCTCCAAAGGCGGTGTCGGAGCCGACTGTTTCGATCAGGTCCGGTCCGACCCCGCCATGCACGTTGTCTGCCCCCGGGCCGCCGCGGATGGTGTCGTGTCCGGCGTCTCCGAAGATCGTGTCGTCGCCGTCCTCGCCATGCAACGTGTCGTTGCCGCCAAGACCGCGGATTTCGTCGGCACCCCCAGCGCCACGGATGCGGTCGTGCCCCGCGGTCCCCACTAAGACGTCGTCGCCCGGCGTGCCAACGATGACCGCCGCCCAGGCCGCCGGTGCAGTCCCCACCACGATGGCGGCACTCGCTGCGAGTAACACTCTGACTCGGACCCCACGCATTACAGACATGACAGCCTCAACTCCCGTTCGATCGTTTCAGGCTGGTGGTGTGCGGCAAGAGGGGGCAATAGCCCCTCCGGGCCATTTCCGAGGGTCAGACGGCTCACTCATCGGCTGCACGGTGGCGTTCGGCGCATGTTCGCTCGTCGTGACAAACCCGCGTAGCTCAGCACCCGCGGACGCGACGACCCCTAAGCCCTGTGCTTGCCTGGACGGCGCATCAAGGCGTAGGTCGCGGCAATGACCGCGGCTGAACCACCCAAAGCGCCTAGGACCATCATTGTGAATGAGACGCCGGCGGTTGAGGTGGTGGTGTCCGCACCTGGCGAACCGGGATCGTCAGGAGGAGCGGCCCCGTCGGACCGAGTGCTTTCCGTTGGCACCACCGTGCCCGCCGGGTTATCAGCTGATCCTGCAGGCATCGTTGGGTCGTTTCTGCTCGTCCCTTCTGTCGCCAGCGGTAGTGTGCTGATGCCGTGAGGGGCTGGGATTGTGGGCGGCGAGAGCCTGGATTGGGCGATCGGGGCGGCTGGGCTGGTGCCCGCGGCCCTGGGCTGAGAGGCCCTGGTCGCCGTGGTGGGCTGAGTGGTTGTGATGGGCTTAGCGGTCGGGGCGGTCGGGGCGGTCGGGGCGGTCGGGGCGGTCGGGGCGGACGTGGTGGTGGGAGGTCGCGGTGGACGTCGAGGTTGCGGTGGACGTCGAGGTTGCGGTGGACGTCGAGGTTGCGGTGGACGTCGAGGTTGCCGTGGACGTGGAGGGTTCAGTGGTCGCGGTCGATGTGGTTGGGGCTTCAGTTGTCGATGTGCTGGGCTGAGTGGTCAACGTTGTCGCGGTGGTGGGTTCCGTGCTTGCGGTGGCGACTCCTATCTGGCCGACCGGCGCACGTTGCGCGGTGATGCCCGATCCAGCCGACATGTGAAGCGACAGTCCACTGATCCCGATGATCAGCAGGGCCACACTTATCACCAGAATCGGCACGAAATACCGTCTCAACTCAGCCCTCAGACCATCTCGAAGCGTTGGTGTGCGTTCTATCCACAGTGCCCTGTCGGCTTGGACCCAAACCTCGAAGGCGGAGACTCAGCGCGCGCGCCGACGAGCCAAGGCTGCTCAGACGGGCGACACCGGAAACCACAGTTCACAACGGTCTGCGGGGATGACAGCTTCGGCGTACTCGACGGGGTCGCCTGCGTGCAGAGCCTTGCGCACCAACCGGAGTACGGGTCTGCTCGCCGCGATATGAAGCAGTTGCACCTCGTGCCGGTCCGGAAGATCCGCCACCACGGACTCCTCACCGGAGTCCGGTAGCAATCCGCGGGGTTCGAGGAAGTGGTACAGGCTTCCCGTCAGAGCCTCCTCGGTGAGTTCCGGCACCAATGCCGCGGGCAGCCAGGTGCGCTCGAGAGCGAGAGGTAGGGCGTTGCCAAACCTGATCCGACGCAACCGCATAGCGCGATTGTCTTCGTCGAGCCGGAGAAACTCACCGACTTCTTGGGGCGGGTCGTCGTCGAGGGTGCACTCCAAGGTGCGCGTCATCGGCTCAAGATCGTGCTCACGAAGGGCGTCGGCGAAGGAGCCCAGCCGGACCCGAAGCTGCAGCGGGTCCGGGGCTCGGAGGTTCCCCCGCCCATGGATGCTGCGCACCATTCCCTCACGGGCAAGGCCAGCGACGGCTTGGCGCACCGTCATACGGGCCACGCCCATCTGCTCGGCAAGCGCACGCTCCGCAGGCAACGGGTCTCCGGGCGCGAGCTCAAGGACGATCTCGCGCAGGCGGTCGCGGACTGCGACGTGCTTTGCGGTGCCTGGGCGGGTTGTCATTGCGACAATCATGCCTCAGCCCAGGCACCGCAAAACTCGATGGCGATGCTCACAGTCTGACCGTGGTTTCCGTGCAGGATCAGGTCAACCAGATCTGCTGGCTACTGCCAAGGGACGGCCGGATCACGGTAGTAGTTCACCGACATCTCGTCCCAGCGCGGCCCATGAGCGCCGAGTCGCTCCTTGTACTCATCCCAGGAGCGTCCCTGCGCGGACCACCCGAGCTCGGCGATACCGGCCATCCGTGGGAACGCCATGAACTCGATGTCGTTGATGTCTTCGAGAGTCTCGCTCCATAGCGGGGCTTCCGGTCCCAGCACGGATGACTCCGGAACACCCTCTTCCTCTGCCCACGTGCCGGGATCCCACTCGTAGGAGTCCTGGGTGCTGGTGAGACCGGCCCAGTCGAGGCCGAGCTCGGTGTTCTCGTCGTACTTCATGTCGATGTAGGCCTTCTCGGCCGGCGACATGACGACCTTCATGCCCTTGTCCACAGCGGTCCCTGCCTCGGGCTCGTCCCACCAGTGCTGGGCGATGGAGGAGGACGACACGTCCGCGCCGGTGATCTCCTCCCACCCGGACATGTCCTTGCCGTGCGCATTGACGATCGGCTCCACCCGGTTCACGAAGGTGACGTAGTCCTCATGTGCTGTCGAGTGCGCTTCGTCACCGCCGATGTGGATGTACGGCCCCGGCGTCATTGCGGCGAGCTCACGGATGACATCGTCGATGAACTCGTAGGTGACTGGCTTGTCGATGCACAGCGAGCTGAACCCAACGTCGGTCCCGGTGTAGAGCGGTGGCGCCACGCCGTCGCAGTTCAGTTCCGCATACGACGCGAGCGCGGCGTTCGTATGGCCCGGCATGTCGATCTCGGGCACGACCATGATGTGGTGCTGCTGGGCGTAGTCGATCAAGCTGGCGTACTGCTCCTTGGTGTAGAAGCCGCCAGGACCTCCGCCAACCTCCGTGCTACCACCAACGGTGGTAAGCCGCGGCCAGCTATCGATCTCTATGCGCCACCCCTGGTCGTCGGCCAGGTGCAGGTGCAACACGTTGACCTTGTACGCCGCCAGCAAGTCGATGTAGCGCTTGACCTCGTCGACGCTGAAGAAGTGTCGGGACACGTCGAGCATCGCGCCGCGCCATGCGAACCTTGGCGTGTCAGTGACGTGGACACCGCCTACAGTCCATGGACCCGGCTGTTCGCTATCGCTCTCGACCTTGCTCGGGAACAGCTGGCGAAGGGTCTGCACGCCGTAGAAGAGGCCCGCCGCGGTTTTCGCGCGAATCAGGACAGCTCCCGTGGCGACGTCGAGTCGGTAGCCCTCCTGCCCGAAGCCCCCAGACTGGGTGAGCTGCAGGCGGATGTCATTTGCTGCCGTGGAATCGCCCTGGCGGGTCACCGGTATGGGGAATCCGGTCGACGGCCGAAGGACCTCGGCAAGGGCGTTGGCCGCGCCGAGTACGCCGGGGGAGTTCGAACCAACGTGGATCCGCGTGGACTGGGTGAGCGTGAACGACCCAGGCGTGGCGACCATGGATTTCGGCGCCGGAATAACTGAAGGGGCTGGTGCGGGCGCTCGGGGGGCTGCCTCGACCGACACGCTGGCCAGGGCCGAGACCAACAAGACGATGGCGCTCAGCAGAGCTGACACAGCAAACTTCCTGCGTCTCGCAGGTGACTTGGTAGATGAGTGAGGGTCGAGGGGCGACGACGGCCCGCCGACTGGGGAGCTGATGGGTGTGTTCGACATACTTCTTCTCCTCGTGGGGGGCGCCAGAGGCTTTTGTCCAACGTAAAATCTGTGGTCTAGACCTGTCAAGGCCTACGTGGATGCAGCGCTGCGTAATGGGCTCGTCACCTGCGGTTTCATAGCTGCGACTTCGTTGACCCCGGCCGTGCTGAAGGTTACGTTGACCCCCCACACTCGAAAGGGATTCAATGCGATCTTCAGGTTTTGGGGCGCGGCTTGCTGTCGTCGCCGGACTCACACTCACGTCAGCCGTGCTCTCGGCGCCGACGAGCTCAGCGCAGCTCCCCAAGGACTCCGCGCCGCGCTGTACTGAGTACGGCGGGGTCGCAAAGGCTCCCAAAGGAGCGATCCCCCGCGACGACTTCATGACGCAGTCACGCGATCCGCTGGCCAGGTGGTCCGCCAACCATCCTGCCGCCGTCAGGGAAGCAGCGGAGGCACAGGCGCCGGTCACGGTCCCAGTGGCGTTCCACGTAGTCCGCAAGAACGGCACTGTGGCCGGCGGCAACATCCCCCAAGCGTGGATCGACGACCAGATGACGGTGCTCAACGACTCCTTCCAAGGAAACACCGGTGGCCCCGACACTGGATTCAGGTTCGAACTCGAGTCCGTCGACCGCACAACACAGCCGCAATGGTTCAACCTCATCCCCGCGAATGGAGATGAGCGACGGCTGTTCCGGGGAAGCGGCAAGGAAGTCAAGATGAAGAAGGCTCTGCACGAGGGCGGGCCAGAAACCTTGAACATCTACACCGCGAAGCTGGGACAGTTCCTCCTCGGCTGGGCATACCTACCGTCGGACTTCGTCGGCGACAACCCGCTGCCGCGCTTCTACGACGGAGTGGTGCTCGAGTACCGCTCACTGCCTGGTGGTGACCTCGGACCGTACGACTCAGGCGACACGGCCACCCACGAGGTGGGGCACTGGATTGAACTGCAGCACACATTCCAGAACGGCTGCGAGGCGCCCGGCGACTCCATCGCCGACACCCCGTACGAGGCGTCACCGGCCTTCGGGTGCCCGATTGACCGCGACACCTGCACCGCACCCGGAGTCGACCCCATCCACAACTTCATGGACTACACAGAAGACGACTGCATGTACCTGTTCACCGCCGACCAAGCGACGCGCATGCAGGTGGCCTGGAGCGCCTATCGGGACTAGATCACCGAATCTCGGCGGATGGTCAGAGGGCAGGGAAGGCCCGTTCTTGACAGTTGGTGGTATCGCGAGCACTGTTCCGGCAGTGGGGTGTCCCTACTGAAAGATCAGCGGAAGGAACGGACTCATGGCTGTGATCGTGGAGACCGCCGAACGATTCTTCGAAGCCTGCGAGACAGGCCAGGGGTGGGGGGAATGCCAGCAGTACTGCCATCCGGGCGCGACGTTTTCGGCGCAGGCTGCAGCCCTGGAGGGGGTTGACAGCCTGGAGGCTTACACCGAGTGGATGAAGGGCCTTCTCACTCCGCTACCCGACGGCCGCGCAGAGGTGCGTTCGTTCGCCGTGGACGAGGCGCGGAACAAAGTGTCGGCGTACGGCGTGTTCCATGGGACCCACACCGGCGAGGGAGGGCCCGTTCCTCCGACCGGAAAGAGCGCAGCGGCCGACTACGTCTACGACATGGATTTCGAGGGCGACAAGATCCGGCACATGACGAAGATCTGGAACGACGCGGCCACGATGCAGCAACTCGGGTGGGCCTAGCACCCGGGCACGAGCGCGCACACTTTCGGGCCAGTTCCAACTGGCCGTAGTGGGCTGATTACCTCAATCTGCTGTAGAAACCGCGCAACAGGCCTAGCGTCGAGAGCGTGGCACGCACGCGCTCAGTCAACCACTCGACGCCTTCGACGCGGGGGGCGTGACAGGTCCTGTGACAAGTGGGGCAGAGACACGAGGCTGGTCGGAACTGGACCGTCGTCGGTTCCTGAGCATGTCGGGTCTGACAGGGACGGCCATGATGCTGGGGACGGGGGCGTGGTCGAGCACCGGTGCTGCTGAACCGGCTCAGATGCCCTATCCGTTCACGCTTGGAGTCGCATCGGGGGACCCGCGCCCCGGTGGATTCGTGCTCTGGACCCGCCTTGCACCTCGACCCCTGAATGCGAGCGGGCGCGGTGGCATGGGCAGGCAGATCATCCGCGTACGGTACGAGGTCGCCACCGACCGCCGGTTCACGCACATCGTGCGCCGCGGCAGCGCCGAGGCGACCCCCGCGCTCGCCCACTCGGTCCATCCGGAGATCAGGGGGCTGGAAGCAGACAGGGTCTACTACTACCGGTTCAGGGCCGGAGGAAACATCTCACCGGTGGGACGCACACGGACGACGCCGTCAGGGCGCGCACGCCAGCTTGCGTTCGCTTTCGTGTCGTGTCAGGGGTGGTCGAGGGGCTACTTCACCGCATATCGGCATCTCGCCAACGACAATCTCGACCTCGTGGTTCACCTCGGCGACTACATCTACGAGAAGGGGATCCCCAGACATCCCGGCGGCCGTCTCGAAACCGTGCCCGACTACTTCGCGGAGAACGCAGACAACCTTGCGGCCTACCGCCTGCGGTACGCGCTGACGAAAACTGACCCCGACTTGCAGGAGGCCCACCGCCGCTTCCCTTGGCTGATGACGCTCGATGACCACGAGGTCGCCAACGGCTGGTACGGCAGGGACACCGCACCGGAATTTCTCCGGCGTAGGGCCGCTGCATTCCGGGCTTGGTACGAGCACTTGCCGCTGCGGGCCCAACAGCGCCCGATGGGTGCTGACATGCAGATCTTTCGACGTCTCCGCTACGGCGACCTGGCTACTTTTCATGTGCTGGATACGCGACAGTTTCGCGATGACCAGGCCTGCAATGAGCGCCTGGAAAGCGACTGCGATCAACGGCTGAACCCTGCCCGTAGCGTGATGGGAGCCGAGCAAGAGGCGTGGCTGCAACGCGGCCTCGTTGCTTCCACCGCTCGATGGGACGTCTTGGCCAACCAGGTGACGATGGGTCAGAACGACCTTGACACCTCCGAAGGGCAACTGCTCAACATGGACATGTGGGATGGATATGCGGCTAACCGCGACCGAGTGCTGCGCGGCGCGGTCCGCGCCGGAGCTCGCGATTTGGTGGTGATCACCGGCGACAAGCACATCAACGTCGCGTTGAACCTGAAGGACGACTTCAACGACCCCAGCTCAGCGGTGGTGGCCACCGAGCTCATTGGCACTTCGGTGACCAGCGGAGGGGATGGCGAGCGACGTAGCGACTTTGCCCGTCGCCTGCTCGCCGGCAACTCGCACATGAAGTACGTCAACTGCCAGCGCGGTTACGTCCGGTGCCGGGTCACTCGGCACACGTACGAGGCTGACTTCAGGGTCGTCAACCGCGTCGTTAAGCGTCGCGACGGTGCGGTGCGCACAGCTGCTACCGCGGTGATCGAGCACGGGACTCCGGGGCTGGCCGGCCCCGTCACATGACCTGAGGGGCTTTCGCCAGGTCGCCATTGCGGATCGGCTGCGGACCCTCGTACGTGGTGCGCGACTCAGAGCCGGTCCAACAGCACGGAGGCGAGGAAACCAGCAGCGGTGACCAGACCCACGACGGGACCGCCGTCCTTCGCGGCCTCGGGCAACATCGTCGAGGCGAGCATGCACAGGATGGCACCAGCGGCGAACGTCATCACGAACGCGATAGTGCCATCGGAGGCTCCGTTGAGGAACACGAACCCCAGGCCAGCCGCGACACTCGAGAGCAGCGCTATGCCGATCCACAGCCCCATGATGTGTCGCACGCTGCGACCTGACGCGCGCATCCCCGTTGCTGAGGAAAGACCCTCGGGCAGGTTGGACAGAGCAACCGCGGCGATGAACGCAACGCTCGGCGACCCCTCCTCCAGGATGGTCACTCCGATGGCGGCCGACTCAGGTATGCCGTCGAGCAGGGCCCCGAGCGCCAAGGCGGCACCGGAGGCGGCGGCCAAGCTGGCGCCGCTTCCGCTCGGCTCTCCGGCGTCGGTCATCTCGGAACGCTTGCGGTCCTTCGCCCCGGCTCGGGCGATGAGGAGATCGCCGATGAAGAAGGTCATGCTGCCAGCTGCCAGACCGCCCGCTGTCGCTCGGAACGTCCCCACCTGTGCAGCATCGTCGACGAGCTCGTAAGCGACCGATGCGATTAGCACGCCGGCGCCGAAGGCCATGATCAGCCCAATGAGTTTCGGTGACCAGTGGAAGCGCAGGCCGAGGGCCGCACCGATCACCAGCGTCGAACCACCGATCAACCCCCAGAGTGCCGCCTCCCACATGCGGCACCTCCAGTCCGGTCGCTGGCCAGCCTTCGAGTGTGGCCTGGGCAGGGGGCCAAGGACCACCCTTTCAGGCGAGGGCAGAGCCCACACTGTTGTTGAGTTTAGGCCGGTCCGTCCCGCGCCGGCGTCAGCGGCGCACCCGCAGTCCCTGGCCGTGGTTGAAGGTGCTGCCCGAGACGGCGGGCAGGCCGAGAAGATCAGTGGCGAGGTTGGCCAGGTCGCCGTTGCGGATCGGCTGCGGTCCGTCGTACGTGGTGCGCGACGTTCCGGGAGGCTGCCGGCCGGGGTTGAGCCGGTACAGGTTGGCTCCGTCCGCGACACCCGCGCCCCAGACCAGGAACGGGATCCGGAAGTGTGCCCGTACGGTCGGGTCGCTGTGGCCGTTGAGGCTGCCACCGTGGTCGGCGGTGAGTATGACGGTGGAATGACGCTGCAGTGCGGGCCGATTTGCGATGGTGCGCAGGATCCGCCCGAGCAGCGCGTCGACACGTTGGACCGCGCGCAGATAGGGGGGCGAGCCGAACCCGTCGCGGTGTCCGGCCGTATCAGGGAGCGCCAGGTGCAGGAAGCTCAACGGGTCTGGGCGCTGTCGGAGGCTGACGACCAACCGGTCGACAAGCTGGTCCTCGGAGGCGAGTGTGTAGCGATCGATCTTGTCGCGGCCGTTGTTCGCCCCGATCCGATCGCGGCCGCCCGCCAGGGCGTTCCAGGACCGGTCGAACAGCGCGAACTTCGACTTGGAGGCGTACAGGGCGGTGCTGCCGCCGCGGTCGTGGACCACGGTGAACATACTGCTGATGTGGTGGCCGGCCGCCTGGTGCACGGTCCCGCCAGGGTCGCTGTTCACGGTCACCCCGTGCCCATCGTCGCCAATGGCGGGGCGGCCGGTGAGCATGGTGGTGTGGTCAGGCAGAGTCTGGGTTTTCTCTCGCAGGGTTCGGGCGTTCAGGGTGCCGGCCCCGTGACGGAGCAACCGGTAAAAGGCCGGAGCCCTGTCAGGACCAAGGCGCTTCAGCGCGGCAGGTTTGAGCCCGTCGACCGAGATGGCCACTACCAGGTCGCGGTCGGGAAGCGGGTTGAGAAGTCGTTCAGCCCGCTGACCCGTTCCCTCGATGCGATCCTGGGTCGCGAGTGGCTTGGAACAACCGGCGGCAGTGCTGGCCAGCGCCAGGGCGGCCAGCACAGCCACCATCGATCGGAGGCTGCCGCTGGGGAACATGGGTGCAGCGTACGGCGATCGTCGCATTGCCTTCCCTAGGCCTCCGTCGTCGTCAGCATCGTGGGACACGGCGAGTCATCCGACCAACAAATCATGACCCGCCGCGCGGGAAACGGAGACACCCCATCTAGGTGACTACCGGCCCGCGGGCGATGCCAACGGTTGCTTCCACATCGTGTAGGCCAACGGCCACAATGCCACGACCCCGGCAACACCGACCACGACCTGCCCAGCGCCCAAAGGCACGAAGCGCGCCACAACCATCACGAGGAGCGCCCCGATGACGAGCCAGGTCATCTGTTTGCCCAGCACCCTGCTGGTGGCGATCCCCTTCGCGAAACCTATTGCCCCGAGCGCGAAGGAGATCGCAGCGATCAACAGGACTGGGACGAACCATGGCGTCAACTCGGTCTGCGCCCCCGCGACATCGCCGTCCGTCTTGGCGGCCGCCAGCAGCGCGAACTCCATCCCGGTCAGAACGGGAAACGTCGCACAGCCCAGAACGATGAGCGGCAACGCCAGCGCGCTCCAGCGGTCCTCGCCCGCCTCACGGAGATAGCTCCGGATGGCGATGAAAGCGATCCCCAGAAGGGCATACCCCACTGCGATTGCGAGATGGGCGAGTCCCCAGCGCGTCGTATCGGCGGCTGCTGCCGCCGCAAGCGCCACCTCGTCTGTGGGTCGAGCAACATACGGGTGGTAGGCAAACCCGATCAGCAATACCGCCGGGGCGATGACAACGATCGCCGGTCTGAGCTCTGCCCTTGTCACCGTGGGACCGCCCTGTCTCGCGTGATTCGTGTTCGACTTGAAAGACCATCGTCGTGCGCTCGACGATATCGGCACGGGCAGTGAGCAGCCTGGCCGTCGTACTCTTGCGTGACCTCTCTCCGTGGCGTCTCTCCTCCACGGCAGGTCGAGGTGCTCGACACGGACGAGTGGTGACCAGGTCGGCTTGAGGCGTGCCGACGCGAGGGTGAGCAGTGGCGTAGCCCTGGTACCGAGCCTCTCTAGACCGTGCGACCCGTTCCACTGCATCTCGCGTTACTAGGCGCCGCCTGCCCCCCTGCGCGTCGTATCGCCCGAGGGCAACCACGGCATGGCGACAGGCTGGCTCACCGGAGTGTTCTTGAGCGACGAGCCTCTTTGCCAGCCGTCGTCGCGAACTGTCGGAAGTCGCCGTACAGCAGGATCAGGTTGTCGACGGCGCCCGACGTGGTGAGCGTCGAGTCCATGTTCGAGAGCTCGTCCGCCCGACGGTTCTTGCGGACTTTCTGAGGACTCTCTGAGGACTGGACGACCTTAGGAGCAGTAAATCCGCAGGTCAGATGGCGTGAGATGCCTAAATGTCGTAGTAGAGCTCGAACTCGTGGGGGGTCGGCCGCAACGAGATCGGAAGCACCTCGAACTCACGCTTGTAGGCGATCCAGGTCTCGATCAGGTCGGGCGTGAACACGCCGCCTTCGAGCAAGAACTCGTGGTCTGCCTCGAGGGCAAGGAGCACCTCCGAAAGCGTTGCGGGCACGGTCTGGACTTCGTTGTGCTCGTCCGGCGGCAACTCGTAGAGGTCCTTGTCGATGGGCTGAGGTGGCTCGATCTTGTTCCGTATGCCGTCGAGGCCGGCCAGCAGCATCGCCGAGAAGGCGAGGTAGGGGTTGGCCGACGGGTCGGGGCAGCGGAACTCGATCCGCTTCGCCTTCGGGTTGGCGCCGGTGATCGGGATCCGGATGCAGGCCGACCGGTTGCGCTGGCTGTAGACGAGGTTGACCGGGGCCTCGAAGCCAGGGACGAGTCGGTGGTAGGAGTTGACGGTGGGGTTGGTGAAGGCCAGCAGTGACGGGGCGTGGGCGAGCAGGCCGCCGATGTAGTAGCGGGCGGTGTCGCTCAGACCGGCATACCCGGACTCGTCGTAGAACAGCGGCTCGCCGTCCGCCCAGACCGACTGGTGGCAGTGCATCCCGGAGCCGTTGTCGCCGAAGATCGGCTTCGGCATGAACGTCGCCGTCTTGCCGTTCTTCCACGCGACGTTCTTGATGATGTATTTGAACTTCATCACGTTGTCGGCAGCCGTCATCAGCTCGTCGAACCGGTAGTTGATCTCGGCTTGCCCAGCGGTGCCCACCTCGTGATGCTGCCGCTCCACGATGAGACCAGACCTCTCGAGCTCCGTCGACATCTCGGCGCGGAGGTCGGCGAAGTGGTCATACGGCGGCACCGGGAAGTAGCCGCCCTTGTACTTCACCTTGTAGCCGCGGTTGCCGCCGTCCTCCTCGCGGCCCGAGTTCCAGGCGCCGGCGACGGAGTCGATGGAGTAGTAGCCGGTGTTCTGCTTCGTCTCGAACCGGACGTCGTCGAACACGTAGAACTCCGCCTCGGGAGCGAAGAACGCCGTGTCTCCGATCCCGGTGCTCTTCAGGTACTCCTGCGCCTTGCGTGCGATGTTGCGCGGGTCTCGGCTGTATGCCTCGCCGGTGAGCGGGTCGTGGATGAAGAAGTTCACCACGAGTGTCTTGTCGGTGCGGAACGGGTCGAGGTATGCCGTCGTCGGGTCGGGGAACAGCGCCATGTCGGACTCGTGGATCGCCTGGAATCCCCGGATCGAGGAGCCGTCGAACATCAAGCCCTCGTCAAACACGTCCGGGCCGAAGGACGACACCGGCACGGTGAAGTGCTGCATCACACCGGGCAGGTCACAGAAGCGGACATCGACGAACTCGACGCCCTCATCCTCGACGTACTTCAACAACGCTTCGCGGTCGGCGAACATCCCAGCTCCTTCGTGTGTACAGGTCCCTGCAGTCCGACGAGCCCGGTCTGGCTGCCGGTGACGCCCTCACGGTAGGAGCAGGCGATTTCCCTGCCATGTCTCCCGTGTTTCGTGCGTGTTACGTTGCCGCCCGTGGATTCAGAGCCCGACGACACCGACTATCCGGGGCGCCGCTTTGGGCTTCCCGAGCAGGGCCCGGGAGCTGTGGCGGGATGGGGTCGGCGCATCCTCGCACTCGTCGTCGACTGGGTCATGTCCATGCTTGCGGTCGCGGCGTTCATCGGTCAAGACGTGTGGGAAGGCGACGGCGTCGGCCAGTGGGCGCCCCTGGCCGTGTTCGCAGTCGAGGCGTGGATCTTCACCGCGCTGCTCGGCGGCTCGGCGGGACAGCTCGTCACGCGGTTGGTCGTGCGTCGTACGTCGGGAGGGCTGCTCGACCCCGCTCGGGCGCTGCTGCGGACGCTCCTGATCTGCCTGGTGATCCCGCCGCTGATCTTCAACCGGGACCAGCAAGGAGTGCACGACCTCGCCGTCGACTCGATCGTGCTGCGTCGTTGAGAGGCTGCCTCACTGACTGTGGTGCGGGTCCGGACACCCGCTAACCCGCGAATCAGCTCAGGTTGTGAGGTATTTCGCAGGTTACGCGTGTTCGGTCAATGCGGGCGGGCGGCTTGCGACTCAGCGGCCGCGCATGCTCTGGCGCGCTTGCTTCATGCTGGTCGGCATCGGGCCCTTCGGGATCGGCATCTGCGGCCGCATCGCGTCGAGCGCCTTCAGCCGCTGCAGCAGGTCGGTGACCTCAGCCGGCGCGATGTTGCGCGGGAGCTTCCGCACATGCTTGGCGAGCTGCTTCACCGGGACACCCTCGTCGCTGCCCGCCGGGCCGACCAGGATGTCGTAGATCGGGGCTTCGCGGACGACGCGGGCGTGCTTCTTCTTCTCCACGGCGAGCAGGTTGCGGACGCGCTGCGGATTACCCTCGCCGACGAGGATGACGCCGGGGCGGCCGACGACGCGGTGGATGACGTCCTGGTTCTTCGTGACGGCGACGGCCGGCTGGACCTTCCACCCCCGCTTGAGCACTCCGAGGGCGGCAGCAGCAGCGCCCGGTTGACCCTCGATCCGAGCGTATGCCGACCGCTCAGCACGGCGGCCGAACACGACGAGCCAGGCCAGCATGCCGGCGGGGATGCCGGTGACGATGCCGGCGATCGGGTGCAGGAAGTACCAGAACAGGGCGCCGACGACGAGCCCGACCCCGAGGAACCAGGCGAGGCTGATCCAGCCGACGGCGGGATCGTGCTCGCGGGTCATCTTGTAGGCGGTGCGGAGCCGCCTGATGCCGCCTTCCTTCTTCGGCTTCTTGGGGTCTTTTTCCTTCTTGGCCATCAACTCTCTACTTCCCTTGACTGGCAGTCGACGTCAGCCGACGGCGACGCCAGCGCTTCGCGAATCTAGCGCCTGCTGGTACAGCCGACCCGCGCGGTACGACGAGCGCACCAGCGGGCCGCTCATCACTCCGGCGAAACCGAGCGCGGTCGCCTCGGCCTCGAGCTCGAGGAACTCCTCGGGCTTGACCCAGCGCTCGATCGGGTGGTGCCGCAGCGACGGCCGGAGGTACTGCGTGATCGTGATGAGCTCGGTGCCAACCGAGCGCAGGTCGTGGAGCGCGCCGGTGATCTCCTCGCGGGTCTCACCCATGCCCAGGATGAGGTTGGACTTCGTGACGAGACCGACCTGGCGGGCCAGGTCGAGCACATCGAGCGACCGCTCGTAGCGGAAGCCGGGGCGAATGCGACGGAAGATGCGCGGCACCGTCTCGATGTTGTGGGCGAACACCTCGGGCGCCGCGTCGAACAGCTGCGTGAGGAAGTCGGGGTTGCCGCTGAAGTCGGGAGCGAGCATCTCGACCCCGACGCCTGGGTTGAGCTCGTGGATCTTGCGGATCGTCTCGGCGTAGAGCCAGGCGCCCTCGTCGTCGAGGTCGTCGCGGCAGACACCCGTCACGGTGGCGTAGCGCAGCTGCATCTGCTGGACACTCTCGGCTACGCGTAGCGGCTCGCCGCCGTCGAGCGCCTCGGGCTTGCCCGTGTCGATCTGGCAGAAGTCGCAGCGCCGCGTGCACTGGTCGCCGCCGATGAGGAAGGTCGCCTCCCGGTCTTCCCAGCACTCGAAGATGTTGGGGCAGGCGGCCTCTTGGCACACGGTGTGCAGACCTTCGCGCTTCACCAGCGATTGCAGTTGCTGGTACTCCGGACCCATCGTCGCCCGCGTCTTGATCCAGGCGGGCTTCTTCTCGATGGGGGTCTCGGCGTTGCGCACCTCGAGGCGCAGCATCTTCCGTCCCTCGGCTGCAATCGTCACGCAGCCCAGCCTACGCGGTGTGACGGCAGGCGCCGAAGTTGCCGCTCGACGCCCGACCAGACACTGCCTAACCCGCGAATCACGCCGCCATGGCGACGGATTTGCGGGTTAGGCGGTGTTCGGATGGGTGATGGGGCCCGGGTCAGGGGACGTCGCGGGTGTTGAAGATGTACAGGGACAAGGCGAGCATGACGGCGACCAGCACACCGAAGTACGTGGTGGCATCGACGAGGTCGAAATGGATCTCGAAAGGTTGGCACGAGGCTTCGTCGAAGCAGCCGTCCTCGGGATAGACCTCCACGGTGTGGCTCTTCTGGATCAAGGCCAGGGCGTTGTTGGAGACCAAGTAGCGCTCGACGCTCGAAAAGAAGGACCGAAGCAGCCCCTCGCCGATCACCGCATAGGCCAGCATCAGGCCTACCACGACCACGGTATGTCGCACCGCCATCGTCACGGCATACCCAGCCAACCCGCCGACGGCGGCGAACGCAGCGACCCGCAGGCCCGTGAGGGAGAGATCGCTCAGGAAGTTTGCGGGTAAGCCTCCGCCGGTCCAACTGGCATGGGCGACGAGAATGACGGCCCACACGACAGCGAAAATGACGCCAGCCAGTGTGGCCGTGGTGATCGCGATGGCGCCGGCCTTCGCTGCCCATACTCTTGGGCGGCGCGGCTCGAACAGCAGCTGCGTTCCTACCGAACCCGCGGACCACTCCGCGCCGATCATGGTGGCGCCGATGAGGACGGCGATCACCCCGACGAACAACCCGAGCAGGAGCGGGATCTCGTCGGCAAGGTCGACGGGGTTGAGCTCGCCTCGCGGTAAGAACCACTCCGCTTGCGGCAGCACATCTTCACACTCCGCCGCAGTGGCGCCAGGGCCGAACCACTCTTCTGGGGTCTCGAGGCACCTGCGGTAATCGCGCTGCACGAACCGTTGCTCGGACTGTTCGTCCGCCTGTTGCTGGGCGCTTGCGATCGTGGTGGCATCCAGCGGCCGGTGCTCCCAGAGGGTCACGGTCGCCACCAGCGCGCCGACGAGCAGGGCGCCGCCCACCAACATCACGATGGCCCGCCGCGAACGAAGTCGGCTCAGCTCGACGAGCAGCAACCTCAAAGCGGCCCCCCGGAGTCCTCGGCGGTGAGCTCCAGGAAGACCGTCTCCAGGTCAACCCGGATGGGTGTCAGCTCGTTGACATACAGACCTTGGGCTGCGAGCAGCTGGGTGAGCGCAGCCGGGTCGCCAGTGGTGTCGACCGCGAGGTGGCCGTCAACACGTCGGACGTCGTACCCGCCAGCCTCTAGGGCAGTAAAGCCGGCGGCGAGGTCGCTCAGGCCCAGACGGACCCCGGAGGAGGCTCGAGACCCCACCACCTCACTCACCGGACCTGACGCGAGGAGGCTGCCGTGGCCGATGATCGACACCCCGTCGCAGACCTGCTGGACCTCCGCAAGGATGTGTGAGCTGAGTAGCACGGTGACCCCGGACTCGCCGAGGCTGCGGATCGTCTCCCGGATCTCGCGGATGCCGGCGGGGTCGAGACCGTTCGTCGGCTCGTCGAGGATCAGCAGCTCGGGCGTCTTGAGAAGCGCCCCGGCGATGGCAAGCCGCTGCTTCATCCCGAGCGAGTAGCTCTTGTAGCGGTCACGGTCGCGTCCCTTGAGCCCGACGGTCTCGATGACCTCGTCCACCTTGCGGATGTCCGTTCCGAGGGTGCGGGCAAGGAGCGTGAGATTGCGACGGCCCGTGAATCCGGGCATGAACTTGGGCTGCTCGACGATCGCTCCGACTCGCCCCATGACCTCCGGGAGCAGCCGCGGCACCTCCTTGCCGAAGAGGCGCATCTCGCCGCCCGAGGCGCGGGCAAGGCCTAGCAGCATCCGGATTGTCGTCGTCTTGCCTGAGCCGTTGGGGCCGAGGAATCCGTGGACTCCACCCGTGGGCACATGCAGGGAGAGGCTCTTGACCGCGACGAAGCGGCCGCGCCGGTTGCGGTACTCCTTGCGCAACTCTGTCGTCTCAATGACAAGGTCGCTCATGGGCTTCACCCCCCGTTCCGCCCGATGCAGCCGGTCGGCCAACGATAGTTCAGTGAAGCACCTTGTGACCGGATGACACGCAATGTCGCAAACTCAGCGCTTCGTGTTCGGTGCGACAGGGTTCTGAGGCGTGAGACGAAGATTGATCTCACGACTTGGAGCACGCGGCCTCAGGCGAGGCGGATCAGCGTCTCGTCAACAGGAGCCAGGTCGGCCGACCGCTTGTAGTCCGTCCACGACAACAGGTCGTCGAGATGGAGCTCGACGAGCGGCAGCGCCTCGGCGACCGGGACTACGCGGCCGAGCTCCTCGGTCAGGCTGGTGACGCCGGCGTCCTTGATGCCACAAGGCACGATCGCGTCGAACGGGGCCATGTCGTTGTCGCAGTTGACGGCCAGCCCGTGCATCGTCACACCCTGCGAGACCCGCACGCCGAGGGCGGCGATCTTGCGTTCGGGTCGAGTCGCGTCGGCGGCCAGCCAGACACCGCTGCGGCCCTTGACCCGCCCGGTGACGAGGCCGAGGTCTGCGCAGACCCGGATCAGCGCCTCCTCCAAGCGACGTACGTAGTCGACGACATAGACGTGCGTGGGCAGCTTCGTGATCGGGTAGCCGATGAGCTGGCCGGGACCGTGCCAGGTGATCTTCCCGCCGCGGTCGACCTCGACGACGGGGATGCCGTCAACGGGCCGGTCGGTGGCGTCTGTGCGTTTGCCCGCGGTGTAGACGGAGGTGTGCTCGAGCAGCAGCACCGTGTCGCCGACCTCGTCGGCCACGCGGCGGGCGTGGAGCTCGCGCTGCTGCTGCCAGGCGGTGGCGTAGTCGACGGCGGCCGAGCCGAAGCCCACACGCACGAAGCGGGTGTGCGTCACCTGCCCAGCCTACGTGGCGTCCTTGGACGCCTGTGGACAACGGCCGCGGGCGGTGCGTCGCCTGCGAGAGGCTGGTTTGTGGCCACCTCGCATCGTCATCCCCGCCCGGCTGCGCACCGTCGTGCCCGGCGAAGACCACGGTTGCTGACTGCGGTGGTGGTGGGAGTCATGGCAATGTGCGCCGGGGCATTCGGGGCTGGCGTCGTCATCCTTCCGGAGATACGTGCCGGACCTGTTGAGGGCAGGTTTGCCGCCGTTGCTGACGCGCTGGTGACTGCCATAGAGGCTGAGGCTTCCCCACCGAGACCACGGCAGCTGTGACCGCACTCGACACTGGTATGCCGTCCTGGCCGATCTCGACTCCGCCCGCGCGCGGGCATGGAGCCGCGGTAATCCAGGCCTGCTTGCCGACGTGTACGTCGAGGGCAGCCTCGCCCTTCGGCGTGACCGGGCGATGCTCCGCGTGTTTCGCGATCGAGGGTTGAGCGTCGAGGGGGTCACAGTGGATATTCACCGCCTCGGTGTCCTCCGACGTACCGACACTTCGGTGCGGCTTCGGGTCGTTGACGAGCTGCGGCAGGCTTGGGTGACCACTACCAACGGACGCGAGCGTTTGCTCCCCGACGATCGGCCCTCGACCCACGTCATCGACCTGGTGGGCAGCGGCGACACCTGGCGGATCAGTCGGATCGCCGCAGCGCAGCCACGACCTGCTCGTCGATCGTGGGGTGGGTGAATTCGAAGCCGGCCTCCATCAGCCGTCGTGGCACGGCACGCACGCTGGCGAATACCAGAGTCGACAGCTGACTCCCCGCCGCTGCCTTCACCGCGAACGCCGGCGCGGGCATCACGGTGGGACGGTGCAGCGACCGGCCGAGCGCGCGGGTGAACTCCTCGTTGGTCGAGGGGACGGGGGCCACGACGTTGAACGGTCCCGACAAGGTGTCGTCTGTGGTCAGCCGGGTGACAGCCGCGAGGTAGTCGGCGAGCGAGATCGTGGGGAAGAACTGGCGGCCGCTCCCGAGCTTGCCTGCGATGCCGAGCCGGAACGGGATCAGGATCACCTTGAGCGCTCCGCCTGACCGATGGAGCACCACTCCGGGCCGCATCCGAACGACTCTGGCCCCTGCCTCGGCGGCCGGCTCGGTGGCTGCCTCCCACCGTGCACTCACATCGGCAAGGAAGCCGGTGCCGGGGCCAGTGTCTTCGTCGACCAGTTCGTCGCCGTGGTCACCGTAGTAGTTGATGCCGCCAGCGTTGACGAGGGCGGGTTTGCTGTCGAGAGACGCGATCGCCCGCACCAGGGTGCCCGTGACTTCGAGCCGACTGCTCAGGATCTTGCGCATGTAGCTGGCCGTCCACGGCCAGTGCGCGATGGCGGCGCCACCCAGGTTGATGACGGCGGCCGATCCTTCGAGGCTGGCTGGGTCGAGCTTGCCGCGGGCTGGATCCCAGTGCACCTGGTCGGCGGCCGTCGGTTCCGAGCGGACGAGCTGGACGATCTCGTGACCGGCTGCGGTCAGGTGTCGGCGGAGCGCCGTACCGAGAAAGCCTGAGGCACCGGCGACAGTGATCTTCATGCCCCCATCCTGCCGGGGCTCGTCGCGTTTCGCCCGCCCGCGGTCGCCGCTACGATCGCCCGCATGACGATCTACGCGCAGCGTCGCCGGGTGGCCTGCTATGTCACTCGTGCGGCAGCCGGCGGCGAGGAACTGCTCGTGTTCGAGCATGCCTTCGACGACCCGAACGAACCGTCTGGGGTGCAGGTTCCGGCCGGTGGGATGGTGACCTTCGAGAGTGTCGAAGCGGCCGCGCGGCGTGAGATTGCGGAGGAGACCGGTCTCGCCGAAGTGGAGTTCGTCGGGCAGCTAGGCGGGCAAGAGGTTGGGCTAGAGGCGCCAGGAGGTGCGGCGCTGACGACGTACGTGCACGTGACAGCGCCGGCTGGCGGTCCCGACTCGTGGGAGCACAAAGTCACTGGCGCCGGCGACGACAACGGCCTCGTGTTCGTATGCCGCTGGGAGCGTCTACCGCTCACTCTCGAACTGGCCGGCGGCCAGGGCGAGTTCCTCGACGCCCTGACCTCCTGACTCAGAGGCCGAGTTCGGCTTCGAAGTTGGCCTCTTCGAGCCGCTGCTTGATCGCGGTGAGGAACCGGGCTGCGTCGGCACCGTCGACGAGGCGATGGTCGTACGTCAGCGCCAGGTAGACCATCTGCCGCACGGCGATCGTCTCGCCGATATTGGGGTCGGAGAGGACGACCGGCCGCTTGACGACCGTGCCGGTGCCAAGGATTGCTACCTGCGGCTGGTTGATGATGGGAGTGTCGAACAGCGCCCCGCGGCTGCCCGTGTTGGTCAGTGTGAACGTGCCGCCCGACAACTCGTCTGGTCCGATCTTGTTGTCTCGAGTGCGACCCGCGAGGTCCCCGATCTTGCGCGCCAGCCCAGCGATAGAGAGGTCACCGGCGTCCTTGATCACAGGCACGAGCAGACCGCGCTCGGTGTCGACGGCGACGCCCAAGTGCTCCGCGGCGTGGTAGGTGACTTCGCCGGCCTCGGTGTCGATTGATGCGTTGACCTGCGGGTATACCTTCAGCGCGTCGATGGCGGCCTTGGCGAAGAACGGCAGGAACGACAGCTTGACGCCTTCGCGGGTCGCGAAGTCCGCCTTCGCCTTGTCCCGGAGCCGGGAGATGGCCGTCACGTCGACCTCAACCACTGTGGTCAGCTGTGCCGACACCTGCAGCGACTCGACCATGCGGCTGGCGATGACCTTGCGCAGCCGGCTGAGCTTCTCGGTCTTGCCCCGCAGCGGGCTTGGCTCGATCTTGGTCGGAGCAGCGGCGGGCGCAGATGCTGCTGCCGCGGGAGCCTCCTTCTGCTGCTTGGCCTTCTCGGCTGCTTCCAGGACATCCTGCTTGCGGATCCGCCCGCCAACGCCGGTGCCCGTCAGCGCGCCGAGGTCGACGCCATGCTGGGACGCGAGCTTGCGGACCAGCGGGGTGACATAGCTCTTGGCGTCTTCGCTGGGCTTGGCCGCGGCTTCCGGCTTCTTCTGGGCGGCGGGCTCCGCTGGTTCCTCGGCCTGCTCGGCTTGCTTCGGCTGGCTCGGCTCCTTGTCCTCGCCCTTGTCCTCGGCTTTGTCCTTGTCCTTGTCCTTGTCTTCCTCGTCTGTCTCGTCTTCTGATTCGGTGGCCGTGGGCTCGGACGATTCCCTGTCGCCGGAGTCTCCACCTCCGCTGGCATCCCCGGACCCGATCCGAGCCAGGACCGCTCCGACCTCGACCGTCTCGTCGGCGTCGACGAGGATCTCCGTGAGCGTGCCTGCGACAGGCGACGGGATCTCGGTGTCGACCTTGTCGGTCGAGACCTCGAGCAGCGGCTCGTCGACGGCGACTTCGTCTCCGACCGACTTGAGCCACTGCGTCACCGTGCCCTCGGTGACGCTCTCGCCGAGCGCGGGCAGCTTCACGTCGGTGGCGTCGCCAGACTTCTCTGCATCGGCCCGCGGGGCGTCCTGCTGGTCCGACTTAGCGTCGTCGCCCCCACCGTCGTCGGACTCATCAGCCTCCTCGGACTGGCCGGAGTCCTGGGACTCGTCGGACTGGTCTGACTCCTGAGACTCGTCAGAGTCGTCGGCCTGGTCTGACTCAGCGGACTCCTCAGACTCGTCGGACTGGTCGGAGTCGGCCTGATCGGACTCACCCTGGTCATCGGCCCCCGACGTACCTTGGTCCGAGGACTCGCCGTCGCCACTGGACTCGTCCGAATCACCGATCACCGCAAGCACGGCGCCGACCTCGACCGTCTCGTCCTCGTCGACCTTGATCTCAAGCAGCGTGCCTGCGACCGGTGACGGGATCTCGGTGTCGACCTTGTCGGTCGAGACCTCGAGCAACGACTCGTCGACGGCGACCTCGTCGCCGACCGACTTCAGCCATTGGGTGACAGTGCCTTCGGTGACGCTTTCACCGAGGGCCGGGAGGGTTACGTCGGTTGCCATGTCGTCGAGGTCCTCTTGTCTTCGTCGAGCGGTCCGTGGGCATCGCAGGCTCAGCCTACGATGATTCCTCAGGTGTGCGCGTGGAGCGGCTTGCCGGCCAAGGCCAGGTGGGCCTCGCCCAGCGCTTCGTTCTGGGTGGGATGCATGTGCACCAGGGAAGCGACGTCTTCGGGGAACGCCTCCCAGTTGTAGATGAGCTGAGCTTCGCCGATCAGCTCACCCACACGTGCGCCGACCATGTGCACTCCGACAACTGGGCCGCCGCGCTCTCGGACGACCTTCACAAAGCCCTGCGTTTTGAGGATCTGGCTCTTGCCGTTGCCGCCCAGGTCGTAGGTCAGCGCCTCGACGGCGTCGTCGCCGTACCGTTCCTTGGCCTGCTCCTCGCTGAGCCCGACGGAGGCGACCTCGGGCTCGGAGTACGTCACGCGGGGTATGCCGTCCTCGTCGATCGGAGCGGGCTCGAGTCCGGCGATGTCCTCGGCTACGAAGATGCCGTGCTGGAAGCCACGGTGCGCCAGCTGCGCTCCAGGAACGATGTCGCCCACCGCGTAGATGCCGGAGACGTTCGTCTGCAGACGCTCGTTCGTCAGGACGAACCCGCGGTCCATCTCGATGCCCACGGACTCGTAGCCGAGGTCAGCGGTGTTGGCGCCACGCCCGACCGCCACGAGCAGCAGGTCGGCGTCATACGTGTCGCCAGACTCGACGCTCACGCGCACGCCGGTGTCGGTCTTGTCGACTGACGCGAACGAAGTGCCGGTCTTGATGGTGATGCCGCGCTTGCGGAACGCCCGCTCGATGATCTTCGAGCAGGCAGCGTCTTCGGCCGGCACGAGTCGCGGCAGTGCCTCGATGATGGTGACGTCGGCCCCGAAGGAGCGCCAGGCCGAGGCGAACTCGACGCCGATCACGCCACCGCCCAGCACGATCGCATGGCTCGGCAGGGTCTCTAGCTGCAGGGCTTCCCAGCTGCTGATGACACGCTCGCCGTCGAGGGTGAGGCCCGGCAAGGTCTTCGTGTAGGACCCGGACGCCAGTACGACGTACCGCGCCTCATACCGCGTGCCATCTACGTCGACCGCGTTGGCAGCGACCACGGTGCCGTGTCCCTCGATGACCGTGATGCCGCGACCCTTGACCAGTCCCAGCAGGCCTTTGTACAGACGGCCGACGACCCCGTCCTTGTAGGAGTTGACGCCAGCAAGGTCGACCCCATCGAGCGACGCCTTGACCCCGAACTTTTCGGACTCACGGACGGCATCGGCCACCTCGCCGGCGTGCAGCAGCGCCTTCGTGGGAATGCAGCCGCGGTGGAGGCAGGTACCGCCGATCTTGTCCTTCTCGACGATCGCGACCTTCAGTCCGAGCTGTGACGCACGCAGTGCACAGGCGTAGCCGCCGCTGCCGCCGCCGAGCACCACGATGTCAAAGCGTTGCGTTGTGTCCTCCACCGAAGCCTCCCGCGTCGACGATGCTGCCCCCGAACAGCCCCGCCATCCTTGCACCACGAGGGACGGTCGGCAGCAGCAGGTGACGGCGGTCGCGGCCTGTCGCTGAGTCGAATCCACCATGCGCTCCGCACCGTGGGGGATACTGGATGCCACACCGAAACGAGAGGCTGTTCGTAATGGGGTTCATGCGGCGGCGGAAGAACAAGCCGGGCACCTTGCGTGCTGCGGAATCTGCCGATGCGAAGTATCTCGTGGAGTGGATCTCTGCGCGCAACGGGATCGAAGGCTTCATCGAGCCGCGCACCGCCGTCACCGACACGACGATGCTGCTGGTAGCCAAGGATGGCGAGTGGACCCGGCGTCGGGTGCCGTCCGTCGACTGGGCGCACAACTTCGCGAACAAGAACGGCATCCCCAGCTATGACGCCGCCGTGGTTGGCTACCCCGACCGGATGCGTGAGTACAACAAGCGCAACAAGGCGCGCTAGGTCGCGGCTTACCCGCTGCGGCTGGCGGCGAGCTGGACGAGCGTGCGAACCGCCGCTCCCGTGCCACCCTTCGGCGTGTAGCCCTCGGCTTCGCCGTCGTTGAAGGCCGGCCCCGCGATGTCGAGGTGTGCCCAGGGCAAGCCCTCAGGCACGAACTCGCGAAGGAAGCCTGCCGCGTATGACGCCCCGCCCCAGGCCTCCGGGTTGTGCTGGCTGAGGTCGGCGATCTTCGTGGTGCGGAGCTTCTCTTTCACTTCGTCGGGGATCGGCATCGGCCACATCAGCTCTCCTGCGGCGCGTGCCACCTCGGGAAGCTCGTCATGCAGCTCGTCGTCGTTGCTGAACACGCCTGACATCTTGGCGCCCAGGGCGATGATGCAGGCGCCCGTCAGCGTCGCCACATCGATGAGCAAATCGGGCTTGTCTGCAGCCGCCGTCGTGATGCCGTCAGCAAGGACCAGCCTGCCTTCGGCGTCGGTGTTGAGAACTTCGACGGTCTTGCCGCCGTACATCGTCAGCACGTCGCCCGGGCGAGTGGCGTGGCCCGACGGCATGTTCTCGGCGAGGCAGGCGTATGCCGTCACGCGCACCGGCAGCTCGAGGTCGGCGATCGCGAAGGTAGCGGCCGCGACTGCGGCGGCGCCGGCCATGTCGCACTTCATCGTCACCATCGAGTTGGCCGGCTTGATCGACAGGCCACCCGAGTCGAACGTGATGCCCTTGCCGACGAACGCCACATGCGCCTTCGCCCGACTCGGTTTGTAGCTCAGCTTGACCAGTCGAGGCGGCCGCAGGGACCCTTGGCCGACACCCATCATGCCGCCGTAGCCCTTCGACTTGAGGCTGGCTTCGTCGAGCACCGAGATGCTGACCTTCGACCGCTTGCTTCTCTTCTTCATCTCCTCGGCGAACGACTCGGGGTAGAGATCGTTCGGTGGGATGTTGACGAGATCGCGGGCGAAGTTGACTGCGGCACTAATGTCCTCGCCTGTCGCGGCGGCCCGCTTTGCCGCCTTCGAGCGGGCGAGCTCAGTCAGCACGATGAACTCGCTGGGCGCATCGGTCTTCACGACCTGGTAGCGGTCGAAGCGGTAGGCGCCGAGCGAGGCGCCTTCGACGACGGCACGGACCTGCTCCTCAGTGTTGGCGGGGAGGGCGAACGCCACGGTGGCCTTGCCGTCCAGGGAGCGGGCGGCGGCACCGGCTGCCCTGCGCAGGCTCTCAGGCTCGCAGTCGCCCTCGGGACCCAGTCCCGCCACTACCACGACAGCCGACTTGGTTGCGCCGCCACCGGGGATCCTGGTGACGTCGCCAGGCGCGGGGGAGACGCCCATGTCGTTCAGTGTGGAGACGAAGTTCTTCCCGAAGGCGGCGGCAACGTCGGTGGCTCCGTCGGCGATCGAGGTGACCTCCTTGTCCTTGCCGTGGACACCGATCACGAGGGCGTCCGCCTTGACTCCGGCGGCTGCGGCGCGACGCAAACTTGTGGTGGTCAAGGTGACGTCCTTTGTCTTGGAGGGCACGGGTCTCGGCGACTCTACTCGCCCTGTTGTAGGTTCCCCAGTCATGGCAGACACGAGCACGGCCGAACTCTTCACCTCCCCGCTGCATGACCGCCACGTCGCGCTCGGCGCCAAACTGGCCGCGTTCGGGGGCTGGTCGATGCCGCTCGAGTACACCGGCTCGGTCAAGGAGCACAACGCGGTCCGAGGCGGGGTGGGTGTCTTCGACGTGAGCCACCTTGGCAAGGCGGTCGTCCGTGGCTCGGGCGCAGCGGCATACGTGAACGGCTGCCTCACCAACGACCTGCGCAAGATCGCGTCGGGGCAGGCCCAGTACACGCTCTGCTGCAACCCCGACGGCGGGGTGGTCGACGACCTGATCGCCTACCTGCGTTCCGACGACGAGGTCTTCCTGATCCCGAACGCCGCCAACACGGGTGAGGTGGTGCGGCTGTTGTCTGAGGGGGCCCCGACCGGCGTCGAGGTCGAGAACCTCCACCATGAGTACGCCGTCTTGGCCGTCCAGGGCATGGCGAGCGACGACGTCCTAGGCGCCATGGGCTTCCCGGTGGGACACGACTACATGTCGTTCGTCGAGGTCGAGCACGCGGGAAACCCGGTTGTCGTATGCCGCACGGGCTACACGGGAGAGCGCGGCTACGAGTTGGTCGTCCCGAACGCAGCGGCCACCGCCGTGTGGGACGCGCTGATGACGGCCGGGGCCGAGCATGGCATCGTGCCGGCCGGCCTGGGTGCCCGTGACACGCTTCGCACCGAGATGGGCTATCCGTTGCACGGCCAGGACCTCTCACCGTCGATCACGCCGGTGCAGGCGCGGCTCGGCTGGGCGGTCGGCTGGAGGAAGGACGCGTTCTGGGGCGACGCGGCCCTGCGCGCCGAGAAGGAGGCCGGGCCGTCGCGGATCCTGCGCGGCCTGGTCGCAGTCGGCCGCGGGATCCCACGGCCTCAGATGAGCGTGTCCGACAGCGCGGGCTCACCTCGGGGCGAGATCACGTCCGGGACGTTCTCACCGACCCGCCGGGTGGGTGTAGGGCTGGCACTTCTCGATGCCGTTGTGGCGGATGGCGACGAGGTGTTTGTCGACGTACGCGGGCGGCGGGAAGCGTTCACGGTGACCAAGCCGCCGTTCGTCACGCCGGGCGTCCGCGAGTCCTGACCCGGCTACGACCGCTCCTGGGCGGCGAGCGCCGTCACGACGTCGGTGACCGTCAACCAGGCTGCGGGCGCGAGGATCTTCGCCACCTGGGGGGCGAAGGCTGGCGACGACGCCAACACCTCGGCCGTCGTACCGTCGGTGACGATCTCGCCCTCGGCCATCACGACCACACGGGTCGCTACCTCGGCCACCAGCTCGACATCGTGGGTGGCGAGAGCGATCCCGTGGCCGGCGGAGGCGAGTCGGTGCAGTATGTCGACGAGCCGACGCTTTGCACCGTAGTCGAGGCCGCGGGTGGGCTCGTCGAGCAACACCAGCGGTGGCGCGGCGGTCAGCACCACAGACAGGGCGAGCAGCAGGCGCTGCCCTTCGGAGAGGTCGCTGGGGTGTCTGTCGAGGGGCAGGTCGGGGGCAAGCTCGGCCAGCAGCGCCGCCGCGGTACCGACCGCGACTCCGGCCGCTCGGTCGGCCGCTGCACACTCCTCCGCGGCCGACTCACCTACGAGCAGGTCGCTGGGATTCTGCGGCACGAGCCCAACGGCTCCGATCAGCCGTTGAGCAGCAGTCTTGACGGGGTCGAGGCCAGCCACGTCAACCCGCCCGGCATGCGGCGAAACCAGCCCGACCATTGCCTTCAGCAACGTGGACTTGCCTGCTCCGTTGCGACCCATCACGGCCACGATCTCGCCGGCTGCGACGCGCCAAGTCACGTTGCGGACAGCCGGGGTCGCGCCATAGGCCACGACGAGTCGGCGAGTCGATCCGAGCACCGGCCCGTCGAGCTGGTGGCGGGACGGAGGCACGGCGTCGGCGAGCCGATCACGCAACGCCGACGCATGCCTGCGACCGTCACGCACCGACAGCGGCAGCGGTGACCAACCGACCGCTCTGCCGAGCTCGACAACCGGGGGCGCAAGAGGTGAGTCGCGCATGAGGTCGGCGGGTGCGCCGAGCCGGACGGGGTGGGCGCCACCGGGTACGACGAGCAGCCGGTCGGCATACTGCACCACCCGTTCGAGCCGGTGCTCCGCCACCACCACTGTCAGCCCGAGGTCGTGGACGAGACGCTGCATCGTCGCCAGCACCTCTTCGGCGGCCTGTGGGTCGAGCGCGCTCGTGGGCTCGTCGAGCACGAGGATATGCGGATGGGTCGTGAGGACAGCGCCGATGGCGACGCGCTGCTGCTCTCCGCCGCTGAGTGTTGCGAGGGGTCGGCTGCGCAGGTCGGCGAGGCCGAGCAGGTCGAGCGTCTCCTCGACTCGCTTGCGCATCGTGGCCGGTGACACGTCCTGCGACTCCATGCCGTGGGCTAGCTCGTCCTCGACGGAGTCGGTGACGAACCCTGCGACCGGGTCTTGCCCGACGAAGCCGACGACGTCGACCAGGTCCTGCGGACGGTGCGTGCGGGTCGACCGGCCGTCGACGACGACTTCGCCTTGCATGGTCCCACCAGTGAGATGCGGGACGAGGCCGTTGATGCACTTGAGCAGAGTGGACTTCCCGGAGCCAGTCGGCCCGACGACAAGGACGAGCTCGCCCTCGGGGATCTCCACGCTCACGCCCTTGAGGGTCGGCCCGGGCGCGTCGTCGTACGTCACGCTGACCCGGTCGAACACGATCACGCCGGCACTCCTTCGACGGCGGGCGGCTCGAAACGGTGTCACGGCCCGACAGGGAAGTCAAAGACCAGGCAGACGACATACCTCGCGCTCGTGTTCACTAGGCTGCCCGGGACTGAGACGGAGGAACCGATGAGCTGGACATGGCGGATCGAGACAAGCGGCGGTGAGCCGGTGGCGATGACGTCGGAGGTTCCGGAGTTCCCGTCCCAGAGTGACGCCGAGTCGTGGCTCGGCGAGGTGTGGCGAGAGCTCGCCGAGAGCGGCGCAGGTCAGGCGACCTTGATGGAGCACGACCGGGAGGTCTACGGCCCCATGCCGCTGTCGGAGTAGGACGGCGGAGCGGTCAGGCGATACCGCCGCTAGGGTTCGCGGCGTGACCCATGGAAGGCCGTTGGCCTCGGGACGTGACGCGGACGTCTACGCCCTTGGCGATCACAAGGTCCTGCGTCGTTACCGCGACGGAGGTGACGTCACGGTCGAGGCCGAAGTCATGCGCTACGTCGGCGGGCTCGGCTATCCCATTCCGGTCGTCTACGAGACCGACGGCGCAGACCTCGTGATGGAACGACTCGACGGCAACACCATGACGCATGCGCTGCTCTCCGGAAGCCTCGACCTCGCGGCCGGCGGTGCCATGTTGGCCGATCTGCACAGCAGGCTGCATGCGCTCCCGGCGCTGCTGAGCGCCGCTCCCGAGGTCCGGATCCTGCACCTCGATCTTCACCCGGACAACGTCATGCTCACGTCGAAGGGGCCTGTGGTGATCGACTGGCGCAACACAGCCGAGGGCGATCCCGACGAAGACCTGGCACTCACCGCCTTGATCCTGGCGCAGGCCGGAGTCGGCGATGCCGCGGAGATCGCCTCGGCGGCTCGGGTGGTGTTGACGGCATTTCTCGGCCAAGCAGGCGGCAATCCGCTGCGGAAGCTCGACCGAGCCGTCGAGTTCCGCAGCGACGACCCTGCGCAAACTGCGTTGGAGGTCACCTCGCTTGCCCGCGCGGCGGCTCTCGTCAGGCAGAGCGCGTGACGGGCCCGGTCACGCTCAGATCGTGTCGCCGGCTTTGACTTGGGGCTTGGGCATCCGCAGCCGGCGCATCTGCCACGCCCGGAGCAGCGTGTACATCGTGACGCCCTTGGTCTCGTCGGCGCCGAACCTGGCGCGGACCACGGCCTTGGCGCCACGCGAGATGCGGATCGAGTCCATGAACAGCAGCAAGATCACGGTCAGGAAGGCGCTACTGCTGAAGCGTGCCGCCCATTCGCTGTTGACGTACACCAGGATGAAGATGAGGAAGAAGATCGGCAGCATGAACTCGCCGATGGTCCGCCGCGAGTCGACGTAGTCGCGGATGAGGCGTTTGACCGGACCCTGATCGCGCGCGGGGAGGTAGCGCTCGTCGCCGGTCTCAAGCCCGCGACGCGCGTTAGCGCGGGCCTCGCGGACCTTCTCTCGACGCAGAGCGCTGGCCTCTTTGCGGGACTTTGGAGGAGTGAGCCGCTTCTTGCGCGCCGCCTCGGCTTCCTTGCGCGACGGTGTTGCTCGACCCTTGCCGCCTGGCTTGGGCGGCAAGTCCACCGTCGCCTCAGGTTCCGTCTTCGCCTTGCGTCGCCACAACACCGAAACGTGCCTTACTTCCCGCTGCGTCGTCTGCGCGTCCGGACCAGCGGACGCCACCTGTGGATCGGCAGCCTACGGGACGTCGTCACCGCGTAGCCAGCCGGTCGAGACGCCCCGTAGGGTTGAGGGAAACGGCGCGCACCGCCTGTGTGCCGGAGTGAACCACGGAGGGGTAGGACTACTCGATGGCCAGCGTCATGCAGCGGATCTCGTTGATTTTCAAGTCCAAGGCCAACAAAGCGCTCGACCGCGCCGAGGACCCACGCGAGGTGCTCGACTACAGCTACACCAAGCAGCAGGAGCTCCTGCAAAAGGTACGTCGCGGGCTCGCCGACGTGGCCACCAGCCGCAAACGGCTCGAACTGCAGATGCAGCAGCTTGACCAGCAGGCGACGAAGCTGCAGTCCCAGGCCCAGCAAGCGTTGTCGGCCGGCCGCGAAGATCTGGCGCGTGAGGCGCTGACCCGGCGTTCGGCGCTACAGCAGCAGCATGCCGACCTGTCGACGCAGCACGCCAACCTCCAGGCCGAGGAAGAGAAGCTGACGCTGGCATCCCAGCGACTGCAGGCCAAGGTCGAGGCGTTCCGCACCCGTAAGGAGACTCTGAAGGCCACCTACACCGCAGCTGAAGCCCAGACGAAGATCGGCGAGGCGTTCTCCGGCGTCTCCGAGGAGATGGGCGACGTCGGCATGGCGATCGAGCGCGCCGAGGACAAGACCGCGCAGATGCAGGCGCGCGCCGGAGCTGTCGACGAGCTCATCGCGTCGGGCGCGCTCGAGGACCACTCGACGGGTGCCAAGGACGACATCACTCGTGAGCTCGAGCAGATGGCGGCAACAGGCGACGTCGAGGCAGAGCTCGCCAAGATGAAGGGTCAGCTCGGTGCGGGAGCTGAGCCGGCACAGATCGAGGGCCAGAGCGCCACGCCGGCACAGGAGGAGAAGGCATGATCATCCGGATTCTCAGCGAGGGCCAGTACGAAGTACCCGACGACCAGCTCGAGTCGCTGAACGAGCTTGACGCAAAGCTCGAGGCAGCGATCGAGGCGGGTGACGAGGCCAACTTCGGGTCCGCGCTCGGTGCGCTGCTCGACCAGGTCCGCGCTACGGGGCTGCCGGTGGCGATCGACGCCCTCGAGCCGTCCCAGCTGTTGCTCCCACACGAGTCGGCCAGCCTCTCCGAGGTACGCGACCTGCTGAGCGGCGACGGGCTCATCCCTGGCTGAACTCCGCGTCTTACGCCTTGCGTCCGTGCCCCCGCGCGCTATCGCGACCGCTAGCACGGACGGAAGGGGCGGAGGAACAAACGAGAGACCTCAGGCGTCGTACAGGCAAGAAGCGTTCACGCACCACAGATCGAAAGGCGAGGCGTAGCAGTCGATGGCAGCAACCCGGTTCCGCAGTGACGCAGGTCTGACTGCCCGGATGGGGCTGGTCATCTTCTTGCTCGGGGGTCTCTACGTCGCCGTGATGGCTGCGGTCATCGCGTTTACGAATGCGACGATTCCGGTGGTCATCTTCCTCGCGATCGCGTTCGGGGTTGGCCAGTGGTACTTCTCCGACAAGCTCTCGATGGCGGCCATGCGTGCCCGCGAGGTCAGCCCTCAGGAGGCACCTGAGCTGCACGGGATGATCGACCGGATGTGTGCGCTGGCGGACATGCCCAAGCCGCGGGTCGCGATCGCCGACACCGACATGCCCAACGCGTTCGCCACCGGCCGCAGCCCTCAGCATTCGGTGGTGTGCGTGACGACCGGCATCATGAAGCGCCTCGACGCCGAGGAGCTCGAGGGCGTGCTCGCTCATGAGCTGTCCCACGTAGCCCACCGCGATGTCCTCGTGATGACGATCGCTGGGTTCCTCGGGGTGGCGGCAGGGCTCGTGATCCGGTGGGGAATGTTCTTCGGCGGTGGGGGTGGACGGCGCGACAACAACGTGCCGTTCCTGCTCATCCTGCTCGGCAGCCTCGTCGTCTACGCCGTGTCCTTCATGCTGACGCGGGTGCTGAGTCGATACCGCGAGCTGTCGGCAGACCGCTCGGGCGCCTACCTGACCGGCAAGCCGTCTGCGCTGGCCTCTGCGCTGACGAAGATCACCGGCGACATGGCCCGCATCCCGTCTCGCGACTTGCGCGAGGTCCAGGGCGCCAACGCGTTCCTGTTCGCGCCGGCCTTCAACCGCCAGTCGGTCGGCGCGCTCTTCTCGACCCACCCGCCGATCGAGCAGCGACTGGAGCAGCTGGCCAAGATTTCCGCCGACCTGTCCCGGCCGACCAACTGAGTTGCCGATCGGACGTGGGCTTCCTCAAGAACGTCTTCGGCCGCAGCGAACCGCCGAAAGCCAACCTCGACAACCTGTTCGCCGTCCCGTCGGCGGCCATCACCCTCGAGGCGTCGGCAGGTTTCCGGGCCACGGGAGTCGCGTCGGTGTGCTACCGCGCGGCCGAGGGTGGGGCGTTCGCGACGGCGCAGGACGACGTACAGGCGCTCCTCGACGCTGACGGGGGCCCAAGGTCGAGCGCTCAACCGACACCTACGGCTTCACCTGGCTCGTATGCCGCCAGGACCCGTCTCAGCTGTCCGAGCTCGTCACCGAGGCGCACGCCGTCAACTCCGCTCTCGAGAACGCCGGCTTCGGCCCGTCGCTGCTCTGCTCGCTCGTGGCGTTCGAGGACTCGGCGGGGCGCAAGCTGGGTCTGGTGTACCTGTACAAGCAGGGGACGTTCTACCCGTTCGCCCCCAAGGGCGACAAGCAGCGCGACAACGCCCTCGAGCTCCAGATCCGCGGGCTCCTCGGCAACGACGTGCGGATCGAGCCCGAACTCGGCCGGTGGATGGCCGTCTGGGGCGCGCCGGGTCTCTGACCCGCTGGCGTTTGCCTTGTTCACAAGGCGGGTCCCTTGTGAACTAGGGAAATCTGCCACGGGAACAGTGAGTCTGCCTTGGGTAGTTGGCCTACGCCTCCGGCTTGAACTCCCCTTGAGTGATCCGGTAGAAGACGTGCGGCCGCAGCGGGCTGTCGTCGGCAAGTGCCGGGTGGTCGGCGGTGGCGACCTGCGTCATACCCAGCCGCCGCATCACGGCGATGGACGGCACGTTGAGGACAGCCGTCAGGGACCACACCTCGTCGAGCTTGACTTGCTCGAACGCCACCTCTAGCGCCGCCCGCCCGGCCTCGGTCGCAAAGCCGTGGCCCCACGCGGAGCGGCTGAGCCGCCAACCGACCTCCCACCCACCAGCACCCGGTACGTCGGCGGGCATCGGGTTGAGACCCGTGTAACCGATGAACTCACCAGTCTCGACGACCTCGAGGGCCCACAGCCCGAACCCGCGCGCCCCGAGGCCTGATTCGATCCGGTCGACGAAGGCGTCGCTGGCGTCTCGCGACATCACGGCGGGGAAGTAGCGCATCACCTCGGAGTCGGCGTTCATCGCCGCGAACGGCACCCGGTCGCCGTTCCGCCATCGCCGCATCAGCAGCCGCGACGTACGCATCTCGTCCACCCTGGCTGTCATCCCCATCGCCTCAAGGCCCATCGACTCAAAGGCCATTGCCTCACAGGAAGTGCCCCGACGGGATGTACGTCGGCACCGGATCCATGGACCGGAGCCCGAGGTACCCGCGGCTGTGGAGATCGAGGCCGACCTGCAAACCGATGTCGATCGCCCATCCGTGCTGGCTGGTCAGGTGACCGAAGTCGACCTCTTCAGTGGGATCGGTCGTGGCGAGAGCGGCCCACAGGAGCGTCTCGGCGCTGGCGGGATCGGTGGCAGCCAGGAGGTAGGGCGCGCCGGTCGTGTACAGGTACGTATAGCCGCGACGCCCTGCCTGGTCCGCGATCACGAGCGGGTACTGCTCGACCATCACTTCGTGGTCGACACCATGGCCTGCACCTCTCGTCGCCCGGTCGATCTCGTCGAGCAGCGGGATGTCCTCGACACCTCCGTCTCGCACGCCCGTCGGGCGAGGTAAGGCAGCGCGGTTCACCTTGCCGAACATGAGCATCGTCGGGTGTAGGTCGAATCCGGCGAGACGGTACCGCCGAACTGCACGCGGGTCGTGCGAGGAGCAGATAATTCCCAAGGCATCCCTGGGTCCATAGCCGAGAGCCGCATCGAGGAGTGCCTTCCCGACGCCTCGCGCCTGCAGACCTGGCCGGACGGCATACGTCGACAAGCCCCACAAGCCTTCGCGCTGCAAGGCAGCGACCCCACCGATGACTTCACCGGTCTCGTCCTCCGCGACCCAGCAGCCGGGGGCGTCGTGCGTGACGAGATGTCGCAGCCTGGTCAGCCAGAGCACGGCTCGCTCCGGTGACCGGGGCTCGGGCTCTGGCCAGTCGGCAGGATTGGTGCGGACATCGAGATCGTGAAAGGCCGCGTCAGTGATCCGTTCGACGGCCGGTACGTCGTCGTGGGTCATCGCGCGGATCTTCATCCGGCCGACCCTAATGCCCGGCCCGCGGAACTCGCTTGCTGGCTCAGCCGGCTTGCCACCGCCAAGTGTCAGCGCGGGGGAGCGGAGCAGATCACGGTGTCGGACGGGGTGTAGACCACGTGGTCGGACTCCCGCCTGACCAACTCGTCAGACCCCGCCCGGCGGAAGGAGCGGTAGACATCGACCTCGAACCCGCCGTAACCGACGTTGTCGACGCACCTGTCGCTGGAGTCGTAGCGCGTGTTGTGACTGGTGAAGTTGTAGCGCTCGGACACTCCAGCCGTGATGTCCCAATACTTCGTGCTGTACATCTCGACGTGCATCTCGCCCGACGACACCGTCGATGACGGCACGACGTACGCATTGATCAGCACGCCATGCGGAGTGCTGTTCCTGAACTTGAGGTCGACCGACGGCCACGCCACCGTTGCCTCCCGGCCGAGCGGGTAGCGGTCGATGTAGAAGCTGTGCGGCTTGTGCTCGACGTCGTCCATGCCGGCGAAGAAGGCGGCGTTGTAGGTCGTCGTGACGACCTGGGAGACACCGCCGCCGAGCTCCTCGGCGAAGACGCCGTTGGAGATGATGAAGCCCTTGACGAACCCGTTGGCCTCGGTGCGCTCTCCCACGGTGCCGTTGAAGGAGAACGTCTGGCCCGGCCGGATCACGGTGCCGTCGATCAGCTCCGCTGCCCTGCTCTGGTTGATGTTGCGATACTCCGCGTAGGGGAAGTAGGTGACGAACTCGCTGACCTGCTCGCGGATCCCCAGAGCGCGCGCGTCCCGGGTGGTGAACTCGGCGCGCGCGATCGCCGTCCCCACCGCTGCAGACCGCGCCTCACCCGACTTCGTGAGCACGGGGAGGATCGCATCGGCCACCTCCTGCGCTTCGAGCGCCACACCTCTCCGGTCGGGTATGACGACCGGCGTTGTCCCCCGCAGGACCACCCGAGCAGGCCGCGGACGAGCCGCGAGCTGTTTGCTGATCGGGCCGAGCCGTTCCTCGAGCACGTCGACGTCGATGGACACCTCCAGCTGGCCGGCCTTGGGCTGCATGGTGAGCGCAGGGGCGTA
This sequence comes from uncultured Actinomycetota bacterium, assembly GCA_963815295.1. Lineage (GTDB taxonomy): Bacteria > Actinomycetota > Actinomycetes > Propionibacteriales > Nocardioidaceae > JACDHG01. Next base: position 1,823,213 of record CAWFFZ010000008.1, on the reverse strand, counting down.
GGTGCGCACTGGCAGGCTCACGGAGCGGTCAGGCAGCCGAAGGGTGATAGGTGCTGACACCGCGGGCTCGATCACCTCGCGCCGCGCGTCGGCGAACTCGGCCGGCGTGAGGCTCGGGTCGGTCGTGCTCACGGGCAGGCGGATCGGGGTCTGCGACTGGAGATAGCGGTCGGCGGCGAGCTCCGCCGCCGTCTCCTCGTCGACCTCGACGCCGACCTCCGGCTCGACTAGCTGCGGCTTGCCGGCCGGCGTGAACGAGACCTTCGGCTCAACTGGTTCCCCCTCCACCTCGGCTGAGATCTCGCCGATGGCTGCCGCGAGGGCGTCGCTGTCGACGGCTGCGATCAGCTTCACGTCGTTGCCCGAACCGAACAGCAGGTCGACCATCCGCACGGGGTTCCAGGATCGGCCACCACCCGCTTCGAGGAGGGTCTCCTCGACGTCGGCGCTGAGTCCGCTCTCGGCGGGCTCGAGCAGGTAGGTCTCGCCGTCATGGCGGAACCGCACGCTCGCGGCAGCGTCATCGGCAAGGCCGGTCTCGAGCCGGTCGCGGGCTGCCTCGGTGCGCATGCCGCCGATGTCGATGCCAGCGACCGTGGTGCCGTTGGGTACACGGTTACCGGTGAAGAACCAGCCGGCGACGTACAACCCGACGAGGATCGTCGCCACGGCACCGACGATCCACCACAGCCAGGTGCGCGATCTGCGAGGTGCGGCACCCGATGACGACTGCTGGTCGCGACCGTTGGACGCGTCGATGATGTCTGCCACGTGATTCGCACCCTCCCCACCGCTGGCATCTCCCGACCAGCGCGTCCACCCAAGCCTAAGTGGTTACCCAAGGAGCGGGGTGGCGAGAAGCCGACGCTGGTGGCTTGACAGCATGGGCGGCATGCGTGTGCTCTTCGCCCCTGACTCATTCGGCAACACGCTGACCGCAGTCGAGGCGGCCGAGGCCATGGCTCACGGCTGGCACCGCCGCGCCCCTGATGACGAGGTCGTGCTGGCGCCGATGTCCGATGGTGGGCCCGGCTTTGTCGACGTGCTGCATACGTCGCTCGGCGGCGAGCTCTTGTCCGTGCCCGTGCTCGACCTCTACGGCGACGAGACACCCACGGCCGTCTTGATGGTCGAGGACACCGGGTATGTCGAGTCGGCACAGGCCTGCGGGCTACACATGTCCGATCGCCACGACCCCGAACGTGCGACGACGTACGGCGTCGGGCAGATGGTCGGAGCAGCCGTCGACGAGGGCGCTCGCCGCGTCGTGGTGGGACTCGGTGGCTCTGGCACGAATGACGGCGGCGCCGGACTGCTTGCCGCCCTCGGCGCCACCGCCGAACCGCACGAGGCCCTCGTCGGTGGCCCACATGCCCTTGAGCTGCTCACCGCGGTGTCGTTGGCACCAGCGCTGGAGCGCGTCTCCGACGTCGAGATCGTCATCGCCTCCGACGTCGACAACCCGATGCTCGGACTGCGCGGTGCGACCAACGTCTACGGAGGGCAGAAGGGTGTCGCCGACGACAGGTTGCAGCATGTTGACGCGCAGCTGCAGCGACTGGCCGATGCAGTCGACCGGCGGCTCGCCGACAAGCCCGGGGCGGGTGCTGCGGGCGGGCTCGGGTTCAGCCTGCTGGCCCTCGGGGGAAGCCGCGTCGGAGGAGTCGGCGTCGTGGCCGACGCCGTCGGGCTGGTCGGCCTCGCCTCCGATAGCGAGCTTGTCGTCACCGGCGAGGGGGCTTTCGACTTCTCGTCACGGTCGGGCAAGGTGCCGTACGGCGTCGCGCGGATCGCGAGCGAGGCGATCCGCCCGTGCATCGCGCTCGCCGGCCAGGTGCTGGTGGGTGCGCGGGAGATGCGGGCGCTCGGGATCGAGTCCGCCTACGCGATGGTCGACCTGGTCGGCGAGGAGGCGTCATACGCTGAGCCGGCCGAGAGCCTCGCCGTGCTGGCCGAGAGAGTTGCCCGCACCTGGTCACGCTGACCTGCCGAGATCGACGTGGCAGACAACCACTCTGTGGGTTGCGCTAACGATCGGTGGGGGTCGTGTGTCACCATGGGAATGACCGGCGGATCGACGCGGTTGAGGTTCTACCAGGGCTTTGACCGATCTGAGAGCGCCGCACCGGCGTACCGACAACGTATGGAGCATGCGATATGACCGTTCAAGAAGAGACCACGACGGCGACGACTGAGTCGACCACGGCCGCCGGAGTCCTCTTGACCGACAAAGCGGCCGTGAAGGTGAAGGCGTTGCTCGACCAGGAGGGCCGCGACGACCTGCAGCTTCGCGTGTCAGTGCAGCCTGGTGGCTGCTCAGGGCTGCGCTACCAGCTGTTCTTCGACGAGCGCAACCTCGACGGCGACACCATCCACGAGTTCGGCGGCGTCAACGTCGTCGTCGACCGGATGAGCGTCCCTTACCTCGGCGGCGCGACGATCGACTTCGTCGACACCATCGAGAAGCAGGGATTTACCATCGACAACCCCAATGCCGGCGGCTCCTGCGCCTGCGGCGACTCGTTCCACTGAGTAACCGTCGGGCGGCCAGCACGCGCGCCGCCTGACCACTGGCGACGACTTACGCCCCGTCCCGCTGTTGCGGGGTGGGGCGTAGTCTTTGCCGACGTGCCCATTGCTGTCACCGGATCGGTTGCGACCGACCACCTGATGTCCTTTCCCGGCCTGTTCGCCGACTCGCTCGTGGTCGACCAGCTCGACAAGATCGCGCTGTCGTTTCTCGTCGACGATCTCGACGTGCGCCGCGGCGGTTGCGCGGCGAACATCGCCTTCGGGCTGGCTGCGCTCGGGTCGCGGCCGGTCCTCGTGGCGGCCGTGGGCGAGGACTTCGCCGACTACCGGTCCTGGCTCGAGCGCCACGGCGTCGACTGCGAGTCGCTGCACTACTCGCAGACGCGCCACACGGCCCGGTTCATCTGCACGAATGACCAGTCCCATGCCCAGATCGCGTCGTTCTACGCCGGCGCCATGAGCGAGGCCCGCGAAATCGAGCTGGCACCCGTGGCCACCCGCGTCGGCAGTCTCGACCTCGTCGTGGTCTCGCCCAACGACCCGGAGGCGATGGTGCGGCATACCCAGGAGTGCCGCGAGCGTGGCTACTCCTTCGTCGCCGACCCGTCGCAACAGCTCGCCTGGTCCGACGGGGAGATGATCCGGCGGCTGATCGACGGGGCCGAATACCTGTTCTCCAACGAGTACGAAGCGGCCCTCATCGAGCAGAAGACCGGCTGGACGGGCGCCGACCTGCTCAAGCGCGTCGGCACGCGCGTGATGACCCTGGGCAAAGCCGGAGTGCGCGTCGAGCGCCTCAACGAGGAGCCGTGGACCGTGGAGGCCGTCGACGGCGTGAAGGCCGTCGAGCCGACCGGCGTGGGTGACGCGTTTCGGGCGGGGTTCCTCGCAGCCATTGCTGCGGGACTGTCGGCCGAGCGGGCCGCGCAGACGGGATGCGTCCTGGCGGCGTACGTCGTCGAACGGGTGGGGACCCAGGAGTACTCGTTCTCCGCTCAGGAGTTCTGCACGCGGTTCAGCGGAGGGTACGGCGAAGAGGCGGCCGCAGACATCGCCGGCTGGCTGCTGGCCTAATTCGGGCACTCAAAGCCCCGCGAACTCATACTTCGCGGGGCCCATCTAATTCAAGAACATTCGGCGTTCGACGCCGGGCAGCGACACGCTTGTCTTAGGTGACTTGTCCATGCCTGCGGGGCAGTGCCGTGGCGCGTTCGCGGTGGCCGACACACCAGGACCTTAGGTACCTATCCCACCGTCCCAGCCGGGGGCGGTTCCAGTAGTGTGCTGCTGTACATCGTCCGCGGTTACCACCACCGACGAAAGGCGCCCCGTGAGTCCACTTCTCACCGAGCGTGCCAGCCGGCGTCCACTGCGCCGGGTGGCGGCATCGGCAGTCGGTCTGTCGCTGCTGCTGCTCTTGACGGGCTGCGCCGAGGAGACCACGGATGAGTGGAAACGGCTCGGGCTTCCGGAAGGCGCGAGTGACCGTGCTCCCTACATCCACGACCTATGGATCGGCTCTTGGATCGCCGCAGGAATCATTGGTGTCTTTACGTGGGGTCTGATCGGCTGGGCTGCCGTTCGCTACCGCCGTCGTTCCGCCGACGATCTTCCCGTGCAGGTGCGCTACAACCTCCCGATCGAGATGCTCTACACGGTCGCTCCGGTGATCGTCGTGGCGGTGCTGTTCTTCTTCACCGTCGAGGCGCAGGACAAGGTCCTGGAAGACGAGGACAACCCCGACCACCAGGTGCAGGTCACCGCGCAGCAGTGGTCGTGGACCTTCAGCTATCTCGGCGAGTCCGCGGTCAACGGCGACGACGTCTACGACCTCGGCACGCCGGCTGCCGAGCCCGAGCTCTGGCTCGTCAAGGACGAGACAGTGACGTTCGACCTGCACTCGCCAGATGTCATCCACTCGTTCTGGGTGCCGTCGTTCTACTTCAAGCTCGACGTCATACCTGGCACTGACCAGTCCTTCTCGATGACACCCACTAAGGAGGGCACGTTCGTCGGCCGGTGCGCCGAGCTGTGCGGATATCAGCACTCTCGGATGCTGTTCAAGGTGGTCGTCGTCGAGGACCGCGCCGAGTTCGAGGAGCACCTGCAGGAGCTGGCCGACGCAGGACAGATCGGCGCACCGCGAGGCGGCAATAACTCCGAGACTGTCACCGGCCTCGACGAGGAATCCCAGGAGGCTGCCGAATGACCGCGATCCAAGCACGTACGACGGCCGCGCCTCGGTTGACCCCGCGTCGTCCCACCAAGGGCCAGCTCATCGTCAAGTACATCACCACAACCGACCACAAGGTGATCGGCAACCTCTACCTCGTCACGTCGTTCGGCTTCTTCCTTATCGGTGGCTTGATGGCCATGTTGATCCGGGCCGAGCTCGCCAGGCCTGGTGAGCAGATCGTCGGAGACGAGGTCTACAACCAGCTCTTCACGATGCACGGCACGATCATGCTGTTGCTGTTCGCGACCCCCCTGTTCGTCGGTTTCGCGAACTGCATCATGCCGCTGCAGATCGGCTCGCCTGATGTGGCGTTCCCGCGGCTCAACATGTTCAGCTACTGGCTGTTCCTGTTCGGTGGCCTCATCACCATCTCCGGGTTCCTCGTGCCCGGAGGTGCCGCCGACTTCGGCTGGACCGGCTATACGCCGCTCTCCGACGCCATCCGCTCGCCTGGTGTCGGTGGCGACCTGTGGGTCATGGGTCTGTGGATGGTGGGTCTTGGCACGATCCTCGGCGGCGTCAACTTCGTGACCACGATCTTCTGCATGCGCGCGCCTGGGATGACGATGTTCCGGATGCCGATCTTCACCTGGAACATCCTGGTGACGTCGCTCCTCGTGCTCATCGCTTTCCCGATCTTTGCCGGAGCGCTGCTCGCGCTGGAGGCCGACCGGTTGCTCGGTGCCCACATCTTCGATCCCGCCAACGGAGGGCCGATCCTGTGGCAGCACTTGTTCTGGTTCTTCGGCCATCCTGAGGTCTACATCATCGCGCTGCCGTTCTTCGGCATCATCACCGAGATTCTTCCGGTGTTCAGCCGCAAGCCGATCTTCGGCTACATCGGTCTTGTCGGCGCGACGCTCGGCATCGCGGCTCTCTCGGTCGCTGTGTGGGCGCACCACATGTTCGTCACCGGGGTAGTCAACCTGCCGTTCTTCTCGTTCATGACGTTCTTGATCGCTGTCCCGACTGGGGTCAAGTTCTTCAACTGGATAGGCACGCTCTGGGGCGGGTCCGTATCGCTGGATACACCCATGCTCTGGGCGATCGGATTCCTCACCACGTTCCTGTTCGGCGGACTGACCGGCGTCATCCTGGCGTCGCCGCCACTCGACTTCCATATCTCCGACTCGTACTTCGTGGTGGCGCACTTCCACTACGTGGTGTTCGGCACCGTCGTCTTCGCGATGTTCGGAGGCTTCTACTTCTGGTGGCCGAAGATCACGGGTCGGATGCTCGACGAGCGCCTCGGCAAGATCCACTTCTGGCTGCTGTTCGTCGGCTTCCACACGACGTTCCTCGTGCAGCATTGGCTGGGCATCGAGGGCTTCCCGCGCCGGTATGCGGACTACAAACCGGGCGACGGATTCACCACCCTCAACGAAGTCTCGTCGATCGGCGCGTTCGTGCTAGGCGCTTCGACGCTGCCGTTCCTCTACAACGTGTGGCAGTCGCGCCGATCCCCGAAGGTCGAAGTCGACGACCCGTGGGGCTGGGGCCGGTCGCTCGAGTGGGCCACGTCGTGCCCGCCACCGCGCCACAACTTCGTCTCGCTGCCCCGCATCCGCTCCGAGAGCCCGGCCTTCGACCTCCATCACCCCGAGGTCGGATTGCTCGAGCTGGAGCAGAACCGCCAGCTCAACGTCGAGGGAGAGGTCGCCGACACCGGGGAGATGACAGGCCGCCAAGGCCATCTCCAGGAACAGCTTGAGGCCAATCGAGACTCGCCTCCTGACTCTGACACGGGGGACCACCGGTGAAGATCGAAGCCTGGATCTTCGGGATCAACGCGGCCTTCTTCGCGATCGTCGCCCCGGTCTACTGGTACATGAGCGAGGATCCGACGGGTACGTCGGCGCTGGTGATGTCCACTGGCCTGGCCGCGTTGGTGACGTTCTACCTGGCGTTCCACGCCAAGAAGATGGACCCGCGGCCCGAGGACCGCAAGGAGGCCGAGGTCGTCGACGGTGCGGGCGAGCTCGGGTTCTTCCCGCCATACTCCTGGTGGCCGCTGTGGTGCGCCTGCTCACTGGCGGTATGCGTGCTCGGCGTGGTGTTCGGATGGTGGCTGTTCATCATCGGCGTCGGCGCTGGCAGCATCGCTCTCATCGGTTGGGTGTTCGAGTTCTACCGCGGGGAGCACGCTCACTGACCTGGGCTTGGCTCGACCGGGGCCTGGGTGAGGCGTGTCACCGCCCGAGAATTTCTTGTGGTAATGCATCGTTGTTACCCTGGGGCCGGTCGCAACCACTTCTGAGGAGTCTGTATGTCTGCATGGGGGACCCGTTTGAGGCTGCCCGTGACCGTGTCCGCGGTGCTCGTGCTGAGCCTCGCCCTTGCGGGCTGTAGCGGCACGCAAGACCAGGGGAGCGAGCACGACAGCAACAACCAGGCTGCTGGCGACCCCGGCAGCGAGGACCAGGCCCCCGAGGCGCCCAAGCATTCCGTTGCCCAAATCAGCTCAAATGTGACGGGCAAGCGCGAGGTTGCTGTCGACACACCCGTCACGATTGCGGTGACCGACGGCATCTTCGAGTCGGTGGGATTGCGCGTCTTGAAGGGCAAGAAGCTGCCCGGCTCCTTCAACGACTCGAAGACCGAGTGGACCGCCGACACGCTCCTCGAGCCTGGGATGACCTACGTCGTGTCCAGCTCTGCCAAAGACAGCGAGGGGCTCGTCGCCCGCTCCCGGACGCCGTTCAAGACCGACGACCTCACGCTGGCCGAGCAGACCTACGCCAACATCACGCCACTCGAGGGGGAGACCGTCGGAGTGGGGATGCCGGTCATCGTCCAGTTCGACGTACCGGTTCGAAACCACGCGGCGTTCCAGAAGCAGATGAAGGTGACCTCGAAGCCGGCCCAGCGGGGCAGCTGGCGATGGATGAGTGACAACGAGGCGCACTGGCGCCCGGCGAAGTACTGGCAGCCCGGCACGAAGGTCGACGTAGACCTCACGGTCAACAGCATCAACGCCGGCAGGGGCGTCTACGGTCAGATGGACCGCAGCATGAGCTTCACGATCGGCCAGTCCGTCGTGATGCGAGCCAACCTGCAGACCAACCAGATGGGTGTGTTCATCAACGGCGCGCTGGCCCGCAAGATCCCGATCACTGGCGGCAAGCCAGGCTGGGAGACCCGCAGCGGGACCAAGCTGATCGTCGAGAAGTTCGAGTCCAAGCGGATGGACGCGGCCACAGTGGGCATCGAGCAAGGCGACCCGGAGTACTACAACATCCCCGAGGTCGAGTACGCCCAGCGCGTCACGTTCACCGGCGAGTTCCTCCACGCGGCCCCGTGGTCGGTGTCCGACCAGGGATCGTCCAACGTGTCACACGGCTGTGTCGGGATGAGTACGGAGAACGGCGCCTGGCTGTACTCCGTGACGCACCGCGGCGACCCGGTCGAGGTGACCGGGACCAACCGCGGCCTCGAGGACGGCAACGGATGGACCGACTGGAACATCTCCTTTGCCGAGTACAAGCAGGGCTCAGCCCTCTGACCTCGCTCAACCGCGAAACGATCCGACTCTCACGTAGTCATAAGCACGTGAAAGGCGGATCGTTCGGCGTTGATGATCTGCTAGGTCTACCGGTGGGGCTCTTCTAGCTCGAAGTCGTCGCCACCGACCTGCCCACCGGTCTCGATCCCCACGTGGCGGTCAGGGTCGACATGAGGTGCCCCGTTGTGGTGCTGTGCGTCCTCGAGTTCCTCCGTGGTCGGCTTGGCCACCTCGTCGCCGAACCAGAATTGCGCCAGCCGGGCACGGACCTTCTGTACGGCCTGCCTGCGCGCCGCAACCCCACCTGAGTCCTCATCCGGTGGCACCTCGATGGGGATCCGCCGGTCATGCGTGGTCAGCGTGTAGGCGTGCTCGGTCTGGAGCGGGACGTGGATCTCGTCATACGCGCCCTCGGGCGACCGCATGATCACCCCGGTCTCGTAGCCGTGCAGCACGGTCTCGCGGTCATGGCGTTGCAGCGACAGACACCATCGTTTGGTGATGATGAACGCCAACACAGGCAGCACGAAGATCCCGATCCGGGCAAACCAGATGATCGACTTGATCGACACATCGAACAACGGCCCGACGATGTCGTTTCCTCCTGCCAGCCACAAGACGCCGTACGCCGTGATGCCAGCGGCGCCGAATGCGGTCCGGGTCGGCTGGTTGCGGGGCCGGTCGAGCAGGTGGTGCTCGCGGTCGTCGCCGGTCAGCCAGGCCTCGATGAACGGGTACAACGCGAGGACGGTGAACAAGATCCCCATCAGTACGAGCCCTGGGATCATCACGTTCCACGACAAGGTGAACCCGAATGCCCGCGTCTCCCAGTTCGGCATGATGCGCAGGCCCCCCTCGAGCCAGCCCATATACCAGTCGGGCTGTGATCCCGCGGTCACTTGAGAGGGGTCGTAGGGACCGTACTGCCAGATCGGGTTGATCTGCATCAGCCCGCCCATTAAGGCGGTGACGCCGAACACGATGAAGAAGAAGCCGCCCGCCTTGGCCGTGTAGACCGGCAGGAGCGGGTAGCCGACGACGTTGTCGTTCGTGCGGCCGGGCCCAGGCCACTGCGTGTGCTTGTGGTAGACGAGCAGCAGCATGTGGGCCGCGATCAGGGCGAGCATGATACCCGGGATCAGCAGCACATGGACGGTGTAGAGCCGGGGGATGAAGTCGTCGCCGGGGAACTGGCCGCCGAAGATGAAGAACGTGAGGTACGTGCCGACGACCGGGATCGAGAGGATCAAGCCTTCGGCGATCCGCAGCCCCGTGCCCGACAGCAGGTCGTCCGGCAGTGAGTAGCCGGCGAACCCCTCGATGATGCCCAGCTGCAGCAGGCCGAGGCCGACGAGCCAGTTGAGCTCGCGAGGCTTGCGGAATGCCCCGGTGAAGAACGTCCGCAGCATGTGGATCGTCATTGCCGCGAGGAACAGGTTGGCTGACCAGTGGTGCATCTGCCGCATGAGGAGGCCGCCGCGTACGTCGAACGACAGCTCGAGGGTTGACGCATAGGCCTCCGACATGTGGAGGCCCCTCAGCTGGGCGTAGGAACCCATGTACTCGACTTCGGCCATGCTCGGCTTGAACCACAAAGACAAGAAGGTGCCGGTGAGCAGCAAGATGACGAAGCTCCAGAGCGCCACTTCGCCGAGCATGAACGACCAGTGGTCGGGGAAGACCTTGCGCACCTGCTTCTTGGCCAACGTGGCGAGCCCGATGCGGTCGTCGAGCCACGCGACGGGGCCGCCGGCCTTCTTGGCACTCCCGCCGGGCCGTGCCTGCGACGACGTACCTCCGGCGCCTGTCGATGTGCTCATCGCGAGATCACCCTCGTTCCCAGAAACTCGGTCCGACGGGCTCCTGGAAGCCTTCTCTCGCCACGATGTACCCCTCGTCGTCGAGCATGAGAGGCAGCTGCGGAAGGTTGCGGGCCGCCGGACCGAACAGAACTCGTCCGTTGTCGGCGAGGTCGAACGTCGACTGGTGGCAGGGGCACAGCAAGTGGTGGGTCTGCTGCTCCCACAGGCTGATCGGACAGCCGACGTGCGTGCAGATCTTCGAGAAGCAGAGGATCCCGTCGATGCCCCAGTTCTCCCGACCCGGGGCTGGGGTGATGTCCTCCGGCAGCATCCGGACCAAGATGACGGCAGCCTTGGCCTTCTCGACCAGCAGCTCCGCGCCTTCGTACTCGGCTGGGACTTCCTCGCCGTCGGCGTCGGTCTCGGGGAAGAACACGCTGGGCTCGGCGTTGACCAGGGCTCCGGTCTTGATGTCTTGCGGCTGCAGCGGCATCCCGGTGACGTCGTTGACGACCCGCACGCCGCGTTTCCACACCGTCTCCTCGAGCTTTGTGCCGGGCAGCGGGCCTAAGTCACGGAGCAGCACCACGGTGGGCAGCCCGAGCAGCCCGATGCCTCCGAGCAGGCTATTGCGGACCAGCTTGCGTCGGCCGAAGCCGGACTCCTTGACGCCGACCCGAAACGCCGCGAGGGTCTCCTCGCGGTCCTCGTCGCTCGACGCGGCAGAGTGCCGGTACTCGATGATCTCTTCGTCGGTCATCAGTTTGCGGGCCCACTGGATCGCACCGATGCCGATGAACGTCAACGCGAGCCCGAGGCTGAGGCCGAGCGTCAGGTTGGATGCGCCCATACCGAGGATGGTTTCGCCGTCGATGGTCGGGTCAAAGCTGAAGAACGCGACGCAGAAGAGCACCGAGAGCACGCCCGCGGCAATGAAGAACGCGGAGATCTGTCGCTCAGCGCGGCGCTCCAGTCTCGGGTCGACGTCAGTCGGACGATCGCGGTGCTCCGGCAGTCCCGGATCGGGGATCGGCTCTGCCGCGGGTGCGCTGTGGGGACCGACTTCGTCGTAGTCCTCGGGGTTGTCTTTGCCCGCCTTGGAGCGTGCGATCTCGTCGCTACGCCACTTTCCTTGGTCGCTCATGTGGTCTTCTTTGCTCGAGCGCCGTTGTTGGCGATCCACACGGTCACCAGCACCAGGGACCCGATGCCGACGAGCCAGAGCCACAGCCCTTCGCCGACCGGCCCGAGGCCGCCGAGGTCAGCTCCGCCGTACGCCGGCTGGGTCTGCAGCATCTGGATGTAGGCGATGATCTGGCGCTTCTCCTCCGACGTAATGACGTCGTCTGAGAACACGGGCATCTGCTGCGGCCCGGTGATCATCGCCTCGTAGATGTACTTCGGTTCGACATCGAGGAGGCTGGGCGCGTACTTGCCGTCGGGGAGCGCTCCGCCGGACGCTGTGTAGTTGTGGCAGGCGGTGCAGTTGGTACGCCACAGGGCGCCACCCTGCACGAGGTCCTCGAGGCTGACGTCACTGGTGTCGAAGTCCTCCTCGTCGGGGATGGCCGGGCCCGGGCCGAGGGAAGCGATGTAGGCCGCGAGCGCCTCGACCTCCTGCTCGTCGTACACCTGGTGCTTCTCGGGTATCTGCACGTCGGGCCGCTGCGCCGGCATCCGGCCGGTCCCGACCTGGAAGTCGACTGCCGCCGCGCCGACGCCGATCAGAGGCGGGCCGTTGTTGTTTCCCGACTTCGTCACGATGCCCTCGGCGTTGAGCCCGTGGCAGGAAGAGCAGCCGACGACGAAGAGCTCCCGGCCCTGCGCGATCAGTTCGTCATCGGCCTTCGAGGGCGCGTCGGCGACTGCCGGGCGGAACGCCGCGTAGCACACGCCGACCGTGATGAGACCGAACAGCACGACCAAGAGCCCAGCGAGCGGATGCCTGCGGCGACTCGACAGGAACTTCACGAAGCCCTCCCTTCAACTCTTGGAGCAGTCGTCAGCTTTTGGAGCAGTTTCGGCCATCACTGGAGCAGGTAGATCGTGGCGAACAGACCGATCCAGACCACGTCGACGAAGTGCCAGTAGTACGACACGACGATGGCTGTCACGGCTTGCTCGTGGGTGAACGTGCGGGCCATGTAGGTCCGACCGAGCACAAACAGGAAGGCGATCAGCCCGCCGGTCACGTGGAGCCCGTGGAAGCCCGTGGTCAGGTAGAAGATCGAACCGTATGCCGACGACGGGATCGTGACGTTCTCACTGACCAGGGCGGCGTACTCGAGCACCTGCCCGGCGATGAAGACCGCGCCCATGATGTAGGTGAGCACGAACCACTCGCGCAACCCCCACTTGCCGACCTGCAGGAGCGATCCGGAGCGGCCGACAGCCCCCTTCTCCGCCGCGAACACGCCCAACTGGCAGGTGACGGAGCTCAGCACCAGGACCGTCGTGTTGACCGAGGCGAACGGGATGTTGAGCTTCTCCGTCTCCTGCGCCCACAGGGCGACTGTGTCGGGAGTTGCGCTGCGAAGCGTGAAGTAGGCGGCGAACAGGGCGGCGAAGAACATGAGCTCGCTGGCCAACCAGACGATTGTGCCGACGCTGACCATGCTCGGCCGATCATGCTGCCCGTGCAGTCGGGAGGCCGGGACTGCCGTCGTAGTCGCCACGCCGCCATTATGTCCTGACGATCGCCAGAAGGGACAGCGACCCCCCGAGGTCGGCGAGCATCCTGCGGGGCCCGCGCGGGGCCCACTCGGACCGAACTGGTTGTCCGGGCTTCACACCGCGGCTTCGTAGGCAAAAGACACGCCCTACGCTGAGCGCGTGAGCTATCTCGCGCACGCCGATACCGGTGATGCGGTGCCCCCGCTGACGTTGGAGCGTGTGTTCACGACGTGGGTGTTCGAGCCGTTGCCGCTGGCCTGCATCGTCGTTGCCCTCGGCCTGTACGCCGCCGGGGTGCGGGTGCTCGCGCGGCGGGGGGATCACTGGTCGTGGGGGCGGACGCTGAGCTTCTGCGTCGGCGGGCTCGGGGTGTTGGGGATCGCCACCAGCACGTCCCTGGCGGCATACGACACGGTCCTGCTGAGTATGCACATGGTTCAGCACATGCTGATGTCGATGGTGGCGCCTGTCTTCCTCGCGCTGGGAGCGCCTGTGACCCTGGCGCTCAGGACCCTGCCGAGGCGACCGCGTGGGTGGCTCTTGGCGGCGCTGCACAGCCGGCTGGCGGCGGTGCTGGCGTTTCCGCCGGTCGCGTTCGCACTCTTCGTCCTGACTCCCTGGGTGCTGTACTTCTCGGGGTGGTACGACGCGACGCTCGAGTCGGCCGCCCTGCACGACCTGATGCACCTGCACTTCGTGGCCGTGGGGTGCCTGTTCTTCTGGCCGTTGCTCGGCGTCGACCCAGTGCCGGGCCGGGTGGCATACCCACTCCGGATGCTGACAGTGTTCGCGACGCTGCCCTTCCACGCTTTCCTCGGCGTCACGATCATGACGATGGACACGCTGATCGCCGGTGACTGGTATACGTCGTTCGAGCGCGACTGGCCACCCTCAGTCGCCGACGACCAGTACCTCGCCGGCGGCATCCTGTGGGCGTCGGGCGACCTCATCGCGCTGGTGTTCTTCGGTGTGTTGTTCGCGCAGTGGGTGCGACAGAGCCAACGGGAGGCCGCGCGAGAAGATCGCCGCCTCGACGCCGAGGAAGCCGCTGCGGCCGCTGCGGGTAGCATCGCGCACAGCAGTCAACCCCCGTCTCGAGGCAGGTCACGGCCATGAAGGTGCTGGTCTACAGCGACGACTCCAACACCCGGAGCGAGATCCTGCTCGCTCTTGGGAAGCGGCCGCATCCTGACCTCCCTGCCGTCGAGTACGTCGAATGCGCCACCGAGCCGGTCGTGATCGCCACCATGGACGCGGGCGGCGTCGACCTGGCAATCCTCGACGGAGAGGCGGTCCCTGCCGGCGGCATCGGCATCTGTCGACAGCTGAAGGACGAGATCTACCAGTGTCCGCCGATCATGGTGATCATCGGCAGGCGTGAGGACGGATGGCTGGCCACCTGGTCGCGTGCTGACGACGTGGTATCCCACCCGATCGACCCGCTGGCCCTCGTGGAGCAGGTGATCGCACTGCTGCGGCCGCGTGCCGGCCTGACCGCGGGCTGAGCCACAGCTGATGGCGAGCCCCGACTTCACCTGGCCGGACGTCCTCTCCCGGCTGATCTCCCGCGCCGACTTGTCCGCCGACCAGACGGGCTGGGCGATGCGCGAGATCCTCGCTGGCGAGGCCACGCCGTCGCAGATCGCCGGCTTCGCGGTGGCGCTGCGGGCAAAGGGTGAGACCGTCGAGGAGGTCGAGGGTCTGGTCGCCACGATGTACGAGTTCGCCGCTCCGCTCACGTACGACGCTCGGGCCGTCGACATCGTCGGCACCGGCGGCGACCGCGCCCACACGGTCAACATCTCCACCATGGCGGCGCTCGTGACGGCGGGGGCGGGCGTGCCGGTGGTCAAGCACGGCAACCGCGCGGCGTCATCATCGTGTGGCTCGGCCGACGTACTGGAGGGCCTGGGCATCCCGCTGAACCTGCCGCCGGAGCGGGTGGGGGAGATCGCCCACGAGGTCGGGCTGACGTTCTGCTTTGCGCCGGTCTTCCACTCGGCGCTGCGGCACTCCGCCGTGCCGCGGCGCGAGCTCGGCGTGGCGACGACGTTCAACTTCCTAGGGCCGCTGGCAAACCCCGCCAGGCCGGCTGCCCAGGCGGTCGGAGTGGCTGATCCGCGGCTCGCGCGCGATCATTGCGGGGGTGTTGGCGAGGCGCCGCGTCGACGGGTTCGTCTTCCGCGGCAACGACGGGCTCGACGAGCTCACCACCACGACCTCCTCGCAGGTGTGGTCGATCGTCAGCGGGGCCGTGACCGAGCATGAGCTAGACCCGGCCGCGCTCGGGCTGGCGACAGCAACGCCGGAGAGCCTGCGCGGTGGAGATGTGGAGTTCAACGTCGCGGTGGTCCACACCCTGCTGGCTGGTGAGCCCGGTCCGGTGCGTGACGCCGTACTCCTCAATGCCGCCGCCGGCATCGCGGCCTACGACGTGTCGGAGGCTCCGCTGGTCGACCGCCTCAAGGCGGGACTGTCGCGCGCAGCCGACGCTGTCGACACGGGCGCTGCGCGCGACAAGCTCGCGGCTTGGCTCGCCGCCTGCAGCCGAACCGTGACTTAATTCCGTTGAGCCGTCACTCGTGGTCTGTTGAGCCGGCACTCGTGGTCTGTTGAGCCGGCACTCGTGGTCTGTTGAGCCGGCACTTGTGGTCCGCACGTTCGGCTCGTCGCCCACGTGCAGCCGGTCTCGACAAGCTCGACCGGGCGGAGTCCTTCACGACCGGTGGGAGCTTGTGGGGTCGCTGCGGCCGCTACTCCTCGGCGCCGAGGGAGAACGCGGCTTCGAGGTCATGGCTTGAGTAGGTGCGAAACGCGATATGCGTCTCTGTCGACTGCACTCCCGAGACCTTGTTGATCTTGTCGGGCACCAGGGCGGCCACGTCCTCGTGGTCGCGGACCCGCAGCATCGCGATCAGGTCGATGCCCCCGGTCACGGAGTAGACCTCGCTCACGCCGTCGAGCGAGGCGATCTGCTGCGCAACCTCGGGGATCTGGGCCACATCGGCCTTGATGAACACGATGGCGGTGATCATGGCGCTCCTCGCGATGTCTCTGGGTATGACGTGAGCCTAGTGCCCCGCGCCCGAAGCCCTTTCATGCTCGCCACGCGGTGGTTAGCTGGCGACCAGGTCGGCGTACTCGGGGTGCTGCTCGATGTACCAGCGGTAGAACGAGCACACCGGGCTGACGTGGAGATCCCCGGCGGCGCGTGCGTCGTCGAGGGAGACGCGGGCCATCTCGGAGGCGATCCCGCGGCCACCGAAGTCGGAGTACACCCGGGCGTGTACGAACGAGATCACGCGGCCAGAGACCTCGTAGGCGGAGTAGCCGACAAGCTCACCGTCGAGGTGAGCTTCGTAACGCTGACGTTCAGCCAAGTTGCTGATCTCGAGATCGCCCATGGCTCAAGACTAGGTGGCGATTCTCATGCTCATGCCTTGCCTGCTCGGCCCGAGAGGCGCGCAGGGCAGACTCGAACAGCTAGGTCACCGAGACGGCCACGGCACGAAGGCGTTGGCCTTGGCGTCGAGGCGCGGCGCCAGTGCCGGGCAGTGTCGGAGCAGTACGGCGCTCATCGTCGCCTCGTTGATCCATTCCACTCCGGCTTCCGAGTAGACGCGCGCGTCGTAGTCACGGGTGAAGAACCGGTCGCTGTTGAGCCTGCGACTCGCCATCAGCATGAAGATGCGGAACGCGGTGTCGCAGAAACCGAACCCCTTCGGTCGCTTCTCGGCGAACATCCCGATCATCAGGTCGACCTTCTCGATGTCTCCGCCGTAGATCTCGCGAATGTCAGCCGCGAGCGCTTTGTCGTCAGTCAGGTCGTCGAAGTCCCGGGCAGGATGCAGTCGGAGGAGTCGCCGGAACTCGTTGTAGCGGGGGACACCGGTTTCACGGATTCGCAGGATGTCGATGGCAGCGAGGTCCATGAGCTTGGCGTTGTCGGGGCGGACGAAGTGCTGGAGCCCCCGCGGGAAGTTGCGAAGCACCACGGCGCCGGCGTACTCGGTGCCGAACGAGTAGAACAGGTCCGCCAAGGACATCTGCTCGAAGACCGCCCGGCTGCGCGGGTCCGGCCAGCTCGGGGAACTCACACTCGCGAGCGGTCTGCCCGGTCGCGGCCGACTTCAGGATGTAGTCGTCAGGCAGCAGCGGGTGCATCCGATAGACCGCGGCGAACTCCTCGGTCAGGGAGAACGGCACCCCGTAGTGCTGGGTCTCGGAACCGGGGATGCCGCTGATGACCTCGCTTCGGCTGAGTCGGCCGAAGCGCCGGTAGAGCTTCTCGCCGGCGATGCCGAACCAGTTGGCGCGCATCGCGATCTGCGTCGTGGGATGGGCGATCACGGCGGGAGTCCACTCGACGGTATGGATCTTCGCCACCACGTGCGGCGTTGACGAGCCGCGAGCGCTGGAACATCTCTTCGTCCGACCAGTCGGGATACTTCCGCTGGAGCCGTTCGCAGATGGCGTTGTGCTCGTGCGCGAACAGGCTCACGAGCATGCCGATCCGACCCAGAACCCAGGCACCCGCGTCGGGTCCTTGTCGGGATCGTCCGACGGGCAGCGGAATCGCCTCACCCGCAGCAATCCGGAGCTTGCCGCCCTCGCCGGTGCGGTATTGCCGCTGCTCCTCCTCAGAGGTCCCGTAGATCGACGACAGGTCCCACCAGTGCGTGAGGGTGTTGGCGAACGTCGGTGGCCCGTCGGCATCCGCCGGTCGGGTCGGGTCTGCCACCGTCCTCGGGACCAACATGGGCTGCTCTGCCCAGTCGTCGTCGGCCGACAGCGGGACGCGGTACGCCCGATCCTTGTCGCCCCGACCGTGGCTGAACCAGTCGTGGATCATGAACTGCAGCCAGGCCGAGACGATGACGTTGATCGACGTCGCCGGCTGGAACTCGGTGCGCGTGAGCAGCCGGCGGCTGACCTCCCGCGGGTTGGGCTCCAGGATCGTGGCGTCCGGGTCGGCGTTGACGCTCGCCAGCGGCACGTTGCGACCGAAGCGGGCCCCCGCCCTACCCATCGGCGGCGACTCCAGATCGTTGTAGGTGCCGTCGAACGTACGCACGGTGTCGTCAGCCGATGGCGGATTGACTGGTGGCACGTCTGCGGCAGGCAACGTGTCGGTGTCGTAGAGGTTCTTGCGACGCAGCTCGTTGCGTACGCCGATCAGCACGACCAGGCTCAGCGGCACCGGGAGCCGATCCCAGCCCCACTTGCGGTCCGCCCAGGTGGACGCGCGGTTGAAAACTCGCCAGGGCAAGCTCGACCGGTAGCTGGTTGGAGAGGACGGTGGCCGGCCAACCGGTGATTCCGTTGCGTCCTGTCGAGGATTCGTGTGCTGCTTGGACAAGGGCGTCGCCCCGAATAACTTCATCTGGCCCCCTCACAGTGACCCGGTCGCACCACATTGCCAACTTCGAAAGCGGCCCATACCGCCGCGCGGGCTACTGGCTCCCTGACAACGTCGTGGAAGTGAAAGTAGACCCGCACCCCGTGAGCGTCAACCGCGTGGTGGGCCACCCCCGGCTTGTGGCTGAAGCAGCAGCTGACCGCTTGCGCAAATCTGCAGCCGCCGTGGTGGGAACGGCGTGTCAGCGGGCCGGCCGCGACAGTGTGGACGACAGGCGCGGGTTGTCGAACGGCGTGAGCGTCTCGCGCGAAGAATCGATGGTGTCGAGGAACTCGCGCTGCGACTCGGCCCCGTCGACGGGGCACGACCACGTGCCAACCACATGGACCAGGCGTACGGCCGGCTGCTCGAGCCAGCGCAGCACCTTCTCGGACTCCTCAGGTGTGGCGGCGGGCGCCGGTCCCGGGCCAGGAACGACCGTGTCTGCGCTGGCCCGCAGAGCCTCGGTCCAGTCGCGCGCCGAGACGCCAGCCGGTATGACGCCTGCCCCGGCCAACCTGCCGTAGCGGATCACATGCACCAACCACAGCCCGTCGTCGGATCGCCTGGCCGCCACGATCTCGGCGCATGACGTCAAGGCCTTCAACCGCTGTGTCCGGGCGGCCGCCCGCACGAAGCTGGTCATCCGGTGGCGGTGGGTGGCCGCCTCTTCGAATCGCTCGGCCTCGGCGAGCAGCTCCATCCGGTGGCGGATGGCCTCCGTCACCCGCGCGGGTGACGCGTCGAGGCTCCGGCGTACGGACTCGACAGTGATGAGGTAGTCGTCGGCGCTGGCGGTGCCATCGCACGGCGCAAGGCAGCGGCCCATCTCGGCAAGGATGCAGGCGTTCCGGCTCGGCCGCAGCGGCATCCGGCCACTGCATTGCCGGATCGGGAAGCTCTCGTGCAGGGCGGCCACCGCCGCCTCGGCCTGCTTGCGGGAACGGAACGGCCCGAGGTAGTCGGCGTCGTCGTCGAGCACCTGGCGGACGAGCGACAGCCGTGGCCACGGCTCGACAGTGAGCTTGACCCAGCTGACCCGCTCGGGGAACTTCGACCGCCGGTTGTAGCGCGGCTTGTGCTCGGCGATGAGCCGAAGCTCGCGCACCTCTGCCTCCAGCGGCGTGGCGCAACAGATGCCCTCGACCGATTCGGCGAGGCCCACCATCTCGCCCATCCGGGAGCGGGTCTCACTGGCGGTGAAGTAAGTGCGCACGCGGGAGCGCAGATCCTTGGACGTGCCGACGTACAGCACCCTGCCTCTGCCGTCTCGGAACAGGTAGACACCGGGGGAGTGCGGCAGCTGCTCGGCGAGGTAGCGCTTCTTGCGCTGAGCGGTCGACACCCGCGAGGAGAATGTCTGCAGCTCTTCGAGGGTATGGACGCCGAGGTTGCCGAGCCGCTCCATCAGGCCGTGCAGCACGTCGACGGTGGCACGGGCGTCAGACAGGGCGCGGTGGTTAGGCATGGTCGATGCCTTGAAGAGCCGCGCGAGCGACGACAGCTTGCAGTTGGGCGCGTCGTCGCGGGTGACGACACGGCGCGCCAGCTTCGCCGTGTCGAGCACGTCGAAGCGCGGCCAGCCCAGGCCGAGCAGCTCGGAGTAGTGGCGCAGGAAGCCAACGTCGAACGGCGCATTGTGTGCCACCAGCACACAGCCGCGCGCAAACTCGAGGAACGCCGGCAGGGACGCCTCGATGCGCGGCGCATCGGCCACCATCGAGTTGGTGATCCCGGTCAGCACAGAGATGAACGGCGGGATCGGCTCACTCGGCCGCACCAGCGTCTGGAACTCGCCCAGCACCTCTCCCTGGCACACCTTGACCGCACCGATCTCCGTGATCGACGAGCCGGCGGCCGCTGAGCCACCCGTCGTCTCGAGGTCGACGACGACGAACGTGACGTCGCGCAGCGCAGTCCCCAGCTCGTCAAACGTCTGCTGCACCGCGGTGTACGTCGTCGGGGCCGACGACGGGGTAGGCGCATCGAGCAAGGTGCTCATGTTCGAACGCTAGGCCTGCCCACCGACGAAACCCGCCCGCGACGCGCCCCTCGACAAGCCCAGGGCAGATGCCAGATAGGAGAAAGCCCACAGAGACTCCCGACGCCGCCATTACCCTGTGAGACATACACCGTTCGCCGAGCAGTGCAACGAATACAGGGGTCCGTGATGAGCCAGCCAACCGAAACCGAGGATGCGACGGGCAGGATCGGCGCGTCCGCTGTCCCCGACGCGCAGCACCGGTGGCGCTGCGGCGGTTGTGGCAACGTGACCCGCTTCGACGTCATACGCGAGGCGAAGATGCGCGAGTACTGGCACCTCAACCTGGCTGGAGTGCCAGCCGTCGAGGATTCTGAAACGCTGAGTGAGCGAGTCGCTGCGATCTCGTGCCGTTGGTGCGGCCGCGACGATGCGATAGAGGTTATCGAGCGGCCGGGAGCGGATATCACGTGATCGACTCCGAAGAGCAGCCCAGCTCGATCGACACCGCAACGCTCGCTGTGCAGGACCTACCGCCGCGGCTGCGCGGGCGGGTGATCGCGCTTGCGGCCCAGGGCCTCAGTCGGGTTCCCATGGCCCATGTGCCGCCATCTCTACGCAAGTCAGCAACCTTTGCCCCCGCCAAACGGGCCAAGCTTGTCGGAGGGCAGATCGCCGCCGCTCTGGATGATGACGAGGTGTTTCGCGAGCATCTAGCGACGCAGGTGCGCGCCGTCGTGCCAACGGCGGTGGAGTCTCTCGAGTCCGGTACCCCCCCGATCGCGCTCGAGACATTGGCCGAGACTGGCGCCGTCGCCTTCCTCGTGCGCACCGAGGGTTGGGAGTCCGTCGTCCAGCGGGCAATCGGGGCGGAAGAGGACCGCAGGGGAGCTCGTGGGGGCGATCCCACGGTCACCGTCGACAAGTTGCAGGCTGACCTGACAGCCGCCCGCGGCGAGACCAGGGCCGTTCGCGACAAACTGCGCGCCCAAGTCGACGAGCTTAAGGCCGAGAATGCCACCCTTCGCCAGTCTCTTGGCCAGACCCGCCAGCAGCTGAGACGGGCGGAGGACGCCGCCGCCCTCGCGGACGAGGTGGTCGAAGGAGTGCGTCGCGAGGGCGACATCGCGCTTCGCGAGGCGGAGGCCGAGAGCCGGCGGCTGCGATCGAAGCTCGAACGACTGGAGACGCAGACTACGTCGATGAGGCGCGCTACACGTGACGACCGGGACGCCGAGACGATGCGGTTGCGGCTGCTGCTCGACACCGTGATGGACGCCGCACTCGGTCTGCGGCGCGAGCTGGCATTGCCACCGAGCGAGATGCTCCCTGCCGACACCGTGAGCGCGATCGAGCCAGATCAGGACGCAGGGGTCGCAGGCGTCGGCCGATCGCTGCTGAGCGACGACCCTCTGCTGTTGAGACGGCTGCTCGAGCTCCCGCGGGCTCACCTGGTCGTCGATGGTTACAACGTGTCCAAATCGGCCTGGCCGAACGCGCCACTCGATGAGCAGCGCACACGGTTGTTAGGCAAGGTTGCCGCGCTGGTTGCTGGCAAGGGGATCGAGACGACGGTTGTGTTCGACGGAGCGGACCTCAAGCATCCACCGACGGTGAGTCATCCACGCGGGATACGCGTGCTCTTCAGCCCGCCTGGTGTCATCGCCGATGACACAATCCGGGAGCTCGTATCTGCCGAGCCGTTGGGCCGCCCCCTGGTTGTCGTGTCCACCGACCGCGAGCTGGCCGAGAGCGTGACCAAAATGGGTGCCCGCTCGGTGTCGTCGCAGGCGCTGGTCTCCGCGATGGGGATATAGAGGAGGGAATAGGTGCCTTGGGCCTCGGTCGTCTCCGTCAGCATCGGTCCGCACCACAGCTTCAGCAAGGCACGGGTGGGAAGCATCACGTTGGTCGAGGGAGTCGGCGTTGTTGGTGATGCCCACGCCGGGGCGACGGTGCAGCATCGATCACGCCAGCGGCGCGACCGCACACAGCCCAATCTGCGCCAGGTCCACCTCATCCATGGGGAACTCCACGCCGAGCTCGCGGCCCAAGGCTTCCGGGTCGACCCCGGTGACCTTGGCGAGAATGTCACGACCCGCGGCGTCGACCTCCTCGCCCTCCCGGTCGGAACCCTGCTGCGTCTGGGTGCTCAAGCGACGATCCGGCTGACTGGTGTCCGCAACCCGTGCACTCAGCTCGACCGGTTCCAGCAGGGCTTGATGCAAGCCACGCTCGAGCGGGACGCGGACGGATCCTTGGTCCGCAAGGCCGGTGTGATGGCCGTCGTGGTCACCGGGGGAGTGGTCCGACGCGACGACGCAATCCGGGTGAAAATTCCCGCCAAGCCACATCGGCCGCTTCAACCCGTCTGACCACCTGGCATCACTCTCCCCCCTCGACTGTCGGTGGCGGTGCCTAGCGTGTTGACAAGGCACTCATCCAGATCGTCGGAGGTCGACATGGCAGCAGAGGCACACCGCGCCGCATCAAGGCAACTCCCTGCCGCCGAGCAGCGCCCCGGACCCACCGGACCCGCTGTCCGGATCCCGGTAGGCGCGCGCAGCCCTGACCCGCTGGTGATCGACTGCGATCGCTGCACGATGCGCGGCTCCGGCTGCGGAGACTGTGTGGTCACCGTGTTGCTCGGGGGTCCGCCGTACGGCATCGAACTCGACCACGCGGAGCGGCACGCCATCGACGTGCTCGCCAAGGCCGGCTTGGTGCCCCCGCTCCGGATGGTCGAAGGCAGCAAATCCGACCATCCCGAGGCTCGATAACCGACAGTTCATCTGAGTGTGACCGGATTCACCTGAAGAAGCGCGACAAAATCAGCCGAGACTTGGCGCCACCCACCGCCCTCTGTAGTCTGTGTCACTGCTTCGCCCCAGCCGCGTCCCTCGTCGTTCGCAGCCGAGGCCGCACCGAGCAGGAGTCGCCTCCTGTTGCCTTGATCGCTACTCAGATGGGAGACCGTCGACCCGTGTCGAACGGCCACACAATCCACCTGCCCTCGTTCGCAAAGCACGCCGCTGTTGCGTGCTCCGCAGTGCTCGTTGCCGGCCTCATTCTGGCCCCGCACGGCTCTGCCGACCCCAACCAACCGAGGGATCCGGCAGACGAGCCCACGATTAGCCAGGTGAAGCACCGACTCGACGTCCTGAACCACGAGGCTGAGATTGCCTCCGAGAGCCTCAACACGGTCCGCGTCGAGATGGACGCCGCTCAGACTCGCTTCGCAACCCTGCAGGCAGACGTAGACCGTCAGCGCGATCGTGTCGAAGCCCTGCGTGACCGGCTGGTCGGGACTGCGGTCAGCAACTTCCAAAACAATTCCTCGATGTCCTCGACGGCCGCGTTCTTCACCTCCGACGATGCCGGTCAGTTCCTCGAGACCATGGCGACGGACGCGTTGATCGAAGAGCAACAGGCAGGTCTGCTCATCAGGCTTACTCAACAGCAGAAGCAGCTGGGCATCCAGGAGCAGCAGGCCCAGGAGGCACTCGCTGCACTCACCGACGAGAAGCAAGACGCCGCCAAGCACAAGGCCGTGCTGGACGCCAGGACTGACGCCGCTGAGGACCTCCTCAGCGAGCTGGAGGCTGCTGAACGCGCCCGACTGCTGAGATTGCAGGCTGCAGCGGCCCAGGCGGAGACACAAACGAGCCGCGCCGCGCCGCGGGCGAGCGTCACCGACGTACCAGCATCGGAGCGCGCGCAGGTGGCCGTGCAGACGGCCCTGGATCAAGTCGGCGATCCGTACGTCTACGGCGCCGCTGGCCCCGACGCATTCGACTGCTCCGGTCTGACGATGTACGCCTGGGCGGCCGCGGGGGTCGCCATCCCGCACTCTTCCAGCGCTCAGCCGGGAGCCGGCACCCCAGTGTCACTGTCGTCGTTGCAGCCCGGAGACCTGGTGTTCTACTACTCACCGATCTCGCACGCGGCCATGTATATCGGCAACGGGCAGATTGTCCATGCGGCCAACCCCTCCAGGCCAGTCGAGGTCGTGTCGCTGTACTCGATGCCGGTCAGCATGGCCGTCCGCATCGCCTGAGCATTGACGACATGCAACACCAGCAGAAGGCTTCCAAGAAACCCCGAGCGCACGTAGCCACATCGGCCTAAGCACCCCGTTCCTAACGGCCCATTTCTCCTCAGAAGCGGGTCAGACTACAAAAGTGGATCTAGGCTGATCGAATGCACATTCCGACTGCCCGCGGGCGGGGTCTGTCTTGGCTGTTGTCAGGTGGCGTCCCTGGCCTGTTGGTGGTGCTCGTGATCACCTTTCAGTTCCTGGTCCCGGCGATAGCGCTCAACGACCCCCCCACACGGTTCGGCTTTCAGATGTACTCCGGAACTGGACAGTTCACGGTCACTGCCACCGACGCTGCGGGTAACTCACGAATTATCGAGCCCGAGGAGTACGTGATCGACCCTCGGACTGAGCTTGACTGGACCGAGGACCTCCCCGAGTACGTCTGTGCACACCTGGACGTCGTCACCGTGACGGTGGTTCAAGGCAGCGAACGCAGGAGCCTGCAGTGCGCGAATTGATGGCTACCCAGACGGGAGCAACTCGCCTGGCCGCCGCCCGGATAATGATCGGCGTTGGCGCGATGATTGTCGCCGTCGAAACGTACGCAAAACTGGGCCTCGGCGCAGATGGCCAACTCACCAGACCTGCAATTCAAGGTTTGCCGTCGCTGACGACGCCGAGCGTCTTTGCATTCTTCATTGTTGCGACGGCGGCAGCCACGCTTCTCACGGTCGGAGTCCTGTCTCGGACGGCAGCGGGAGTTACGGCTTTCCTGCAGGCGGCGGTCTTGGTGTGGGAGCAGCAGATCTACAGCAGCCATCGCCTGCTCCTCATGCTTCTTTGCGCCCTGTTGGCTCTGTCTGACTGCGCAGCGGTGTGGTCAATCCGGGCACGCCTGCGCGGTAGGCGAGAGCTGGTGCCGTACTGGCCGCAGCTACTCATGATGTCGCAGGTGTCGGCGTGTTACCTGTTCGCGGGGATCAGCAAGGTCAATGGCGTATTCCTCGATGGTGACGTGCTTCGTGAGCAGGTGTGGTGGCCACTACCTGACGGGGCACTGCTCTTGATGGCGTACGCAACTGTGGTCACCGAGATCATCCTGGCCATCACCCTGTGGTCGCGCCGACTCCGGCTCCCTGCGGTCCTGATGGGGTGCGGTCTGCATCTGTCAATCTGTCTCATGCTCCGAGAGCCCGCGGCGCTGGTGGCGTTTGCCCTAGTGGCGATGTCGACGTACCCGATGTTCCTGCGACGTCCAAGCCTGAGCACCTCACTGGCGCCGCAGACACCGCCACTGCGGCCGGTTCACGCCTGACTCTCACGTCGTTCCGCTGCTGCTGGCTCCGCGGGGGATCGTCGGTATCGTGTCTCACCGGTCAGTAGGTCTCGGCCGGAGCCACCTGCGGCTGGGTGCGACCGTGTGTCCGACCCCAGGCCCGAGCTGTGCGCAAAGGGCGCCAGGGTCGATGATCGCCTGGCGCCCTCGCGGCCCGGTCACTCTCGTTACCGGGGTCAGGGGTGCCCTACTTCGCGGTGACTGTCCAGGATTGGGCCTTCAGCGGGTTCTTAGCCCGGTCGGTGATCCCTGTGAGCAACTTGACGGTGTAGATCTTGCCGACACGAAGGTTGTTGGCCGGATTGAGGGTGGCCGTCTTGCCTGCATTACTCATCGTGACTGTGGCCGACAGCCTGAGGGGGTGGAACCACCGAATATCATCCGAACGGACAATCGCCGTCGGGGCAGCCCGCCTCAATCGGACGCGAAATTGGCGACCCGAACTCGTGTCTACGATGGGGCCGTGCCTGCGAGCGACGAGACAGCCGAGCTGGCCGAGCCGGCCGCGCCGCCCACGCTTGGCCGCAAGCGCTGGTTCCGCAGGGCAGGTGTCCTGCTCGTGGTCGCCAGCATGGTTGGCGCGGGGGTGTGGGTCACCCGCGACGACAGCGTCGATCGGCTCATCAACGAGCGCCCTGCGAGCAGCCTGGGTACGAGCGGCCTCGACCCAGCGGGGGAACGCGACGCACGGGGAGCCGAAACTCTCGAGCGACAGGCTCGGGCGGTCAGGCAAGGCAGCCTGGCGCGCTACCTTGCCGCCTGGGACAGCTCGCGCGTGCGATCGCAGCAACGCGCCGAGACGACGTTTCAGAACCTGCGCGCGCTGGGCATCGGATCGCTCGCCACCCGGTATGTCGCCTCCGAGCCCCCGCTCGGCCTCACCGATCAACGGCGCCTGGGGGGGACCGCGTGGACGGCGGCGGTTGAGGTGTCCTACCAACTGCATGGCTACGACGTCGCGCCGGCGCGAATGACAGTCAGCTACACGTTCGTGCAGCGCGATGACCATGCTCTCATCGTCGATGTTGCGGCAGCGCGCGGCGAGCGGGCACCGATCTGGATTCTCGGCCCGCTCTCTGTGCGGACGTCCGGGCGAACCATGGTGGCCGCAGAGTCCGCCCCGGCTGCCGCACGCGTCGACCGACATCTGCGCGCGGCGGTCATCGACATCGAGGAGGTGGTGCCGAGATGGGATGGCAGGCTCGTCGCCTTTGTGCCGAGCGACCGCAAACACCTGGAGTCAGTCATGGCGGCGGCTCCTGGCCTTTACGACAACATCGCCGCCGTAACGACGACCGTCGATGGCTCTGAACGCCCGCATGCGCCGGTCGCGATTGTCGTCAACGCGTCCGCTTTCAGCAGGCTAGGCCCAATCGGCGCCCAAGTCGTCATCACCCACGAGTCCACTCACGCGGCTACGAATGCAGCCGTCGGGGGCGTGCCGTTGTGGGTTGCGGAGGGTTTCGCTGACTACATCGGTGTCGGGTCGGTGGATGTTCCGATCTCGATTTCAGCTCGAGTCGTGATTCAAGACGTCCGTCAGCGCGGCCTCCCTGCCTCCCTGCCGAGCTCGGAGGACTTCGCGGCTACGGCTGACGACCTCGAGCTCGCATACGAGCAGGCATGGCTGGCCAACCGGCTACTCGCTCAGCTTTATGGCGAGGCTGCACTGGTGCGGTTCTACACCTATGTCGTCAAGCACCCGCACGACGTAGCCGATGCGTTCGTGCGACTCGGAACAACGGAGTCTCGGTTCACTTCCGTCTGGCGCGGCCACCTCAGGAGTCTGACGTGACCACAGGTCAGTCGAAAACTCTCGTCATCACCAACGACTTCCCGCCCCGCCGCGGCGGAATCGAGTCTTTCGTCTTCTCTTTGTGCAATGCCATGCCACCCGATCGTCTGGTTGTGTACACGGCGCGTATGCGCGGATCGGAGGGCACGGACTCGGCAGCTCCCTATCCCGTGATCAGGGACCGGGCGGGAACGTTGCTTCCAACGCCGCGGGTCGGTCGTCGCGTGCGAGCCGTCGCCAATGAACACGGCTGCGACCATGTCGTGTTCGGCGCCGCGGCGCCCCTGGCGTTGCTGGCTCGTGGGCTGCGCCGGCGCACCGGAGTGACATTTATCAAGGCGCTGACTCACGGCCATGAGGTGTGGTGGGCCAAGATCCCGGGCTCAAAACAGTTGCTGCGGCGAATTGGCGACGATGTAGACGTCCTTACCTATGTGAGCGACTTCTGCAGGAAAGAGATTTCCCGAGCGTTGTCACCGGCTGCGCAGACGCGGATGGAGCGGTTGGCGCCACGGGTCGACACAACGAGGTTCCGGGCCAGCCTCGACGGTTCGGGTTGGCGGCAGCGGATCGGAATCGATCCCACTCGTCCCGTCGTGCTCTCCGCTTCGCGGCTCGTCCGTCGCAAAGGTCAAGACATGCTCGTGAAGGCTTGGCCGGAGGTTGTCAGGTTGATACCTGAGGCTCTGCTGGTGATCGTCGGAGACGGCCCCTCCAAGCAGAGGTTGATGCGAATGACGCGACGGCGGCGGTTAGCCGGCAGCGTACGCTTCATCGGCGGAATCGGCTGGGACAAAATGCCCCAGCTCTACGCGATGGCGGATGCCTTCGCCCTCCCGTGCCGGACACGGCTGTGGGGGCTGGAGCCTGAAGCATTTGGGATAGCGTTTCAGGAGGCCGGTGCGAGCGGACTGCCACTCGTTGTGGGCGAGTCCGGCGGGACGCCGGAAGCGGCGCGTGGCTACGACTGTGTTGTCGTGGATCCGTTGGACCCAGCCGTTCTGGCGAGGACGGTTTGCACGATGCTGTCCCGAGCCGGGAAGCGCTGATCCACCGTTCCCAGCGGGGAACTAGCCGCAGGCGACGTTGCCGTTGTTTTGCAAGCTGTCGCAGGTGTTATCAAACAGGCCCATTGTGCTGGTACCCAGCGTGGCCACGGCAACAACGATAACCGCTGCGATCAGCGCGATCATCAGGCCGTACTCCACGGAGGAAGCGCCGTCGGCGCCTCGGTCTCTCAAGCGTTGTCTCATAGCCCCTCCTCGTGGATTGTGCAGGGCCGTGAGATGCCTTCGCATCTCACGGCCCTAAGTTGTTGTGACTCAGGCGTTGATGCCGGTGTTGGTGTCGTTGAAGGCGCCAAGCACGGTCTGGCCGAGGGTCGCAACGGCGAGCACGATGACAGCGGCGATGAGGGCAACGAGCAGGCCGTACTCGACAGCCGAGGCGCCCTTCTCGTCACGACGCTTCTGACCGGTGATGGTCTGGATCATTTCGATGGTGCGAATCATTGCGTACATTTCTGGTCCTCCCAGACGGGTTGTATGGTGCTGGACGGGAGGTCCAGCTAGGGACAATCTTGTCGCCTGGAAGAGGTTCGCGGTATCGGGCATGCGGCCATAACGCAAGGGCCGAACGGTTGATACCGGCACCGCCCGATATCCGGCCTATTAATCGGATTTAGCCATCGCTTCGGGGGTGATCAGCCCTGCCTGGATGGCCTTCATAATCGCCTGGGCACGGTTTGCCGCGCCGAGCTTGTCGTAGATCTTGGAAATGTGAGTCTTGGTCGTCGACTCGCTGATAAACAGCCTGCGCGCAATGGGGCCGACGCCGAACCCCTCTGCCAGGAGACCTAGGACTTCGGTTTCGCGAGGCGACAACCGCGGCCCGGTCGGCGTCATCCGACGCCGCATGGCGCTGGCGAGGTCGGGCGCTGTGAACGAGCGTGGAGACACTGCTGCATGCCGAGCTGCCGCGACAACGTCATCGCTCGGCGCGTCCTTAGGGACGAAGGCCGAGGCGCCGGCCTCCAGGGCCGCGAACAGGTGCTCGTCGCCGGCGTACATGGTGAGCACCACCAAGCCGATCTCAGGCCGCTTACCGCGCAGAGCGCGCACCGCCTCGAGTCCACTGCCGTCGGGCAAGCGGATATCGCAGACGACGACGTCAGGCTGCTTCTCGGCGGCCGATTTGAGCGCGCCGGCGACCGAGGATGCCTCCGCGACGACGGTGAAGTCGGGATGACGGTCGAACGCCCGGCGAAGCCCCTGCCGGATCAAGTCGTGGTCGTCAACCAGCAAAACGGTGTAGGACATCTGGGTCTCCAGTCTCGGGGATAACAGCCGTGTCTGCCGGAAGCAGGACAGCGGAAACAACGGTGCCGCCACCCAGCCGGTCGGCAAAGGTGAGGACGGCATTGATACGGTGGGCGCGTTCCTTCATGATGTGCAGGCCGTAGTGTTCATCGCGAGCGTGCACGGTGCCACGACCATCGTCTTCGATCCGGATTTCGGCGAAGGGCGGTTCGACTCGGCATGTCACCCACATATTGCTGGCACGCGAATGCTTACGGGCATTGGTGACTGCTTCCTGGGCGATTCGCAGCAGTTCGGTCTCGACATCGAGACGCAATCGCCGTGGACTTTCCTCCAGGGACAAGTGGACCGTCATGCCGGAGCTCTTGCCGACCTCGCGGACGTAATCACCCAGCACCGAGCCCAGTCCGGCATTTGAGGAAACGCCGCTGCGGAGGTCGAATATGGACAGCCGAAGCTCTGTGACGATTCGCGTGAGCTCATCACGGAGGTCGACAAGGCCACCCTGGTGCTGCTGGTTGCACTCATCACGCGCCAAGTCGTCGACCAGATATCCCATGGAAGCGATCTCCTGGGCGATCCCGTCGTGGATCTCGCGCGCGAGCCGGCGTCGCTCCTCAACCGTTGCCAATGCCCGAACGTCTCCGAAGAGGACGGCCGACTCGAGGCGAAGGGAATCGTCATCAAGAGTCAACTGCGCTCGTGTCAACTCGTCGCTGTTCAGCCCGATCGGGCCGTCGACAACCACCACGCCAATTACTCGACTGCCGACAGAGAGCGGGAGGCAGGTGCGGTACCGATTTCTCGCCTGTCCGTGCGGCTCGATCTCCTGCTGGGCGCGGTTGTTGGAAACCACCTGCTTGACGAGGGGCTCGTGGTCGAGGGAAGCAGCGAATCCGTCCTCGCCCTGATGAGCCACGACGGTGAGCTCGCCGGACTCGCCGCGCAGCAACAGGGCTGCCCGGTTGCCACCCAGTGTGCCGGTAGCAGTGGACAGTACGCTTTCGGACACAACTTCGATGTCGAGACCACCTGCGAGCTCCCGGGTTACGGTCCGCAGCTGGCCGAGCAGGTGGTGGGCTGACGCGTATGGCGAGGACTGGGTGTCTCGTTGTAAGAGTTGGAGCTGCCTGATCCAGGCACCCAGGACACCCACGGCGAACGCCATGACCAGCCAGGGGGCCCACAATCTGAAGAGGTCCGGCCGCGTGTCAAGCAACTGTGCCTGGGCTGCGAGGGCAGCAACGACCTCACCTCCCACCACGGCCAACGCGGGCAGGAGGCCGCCCCGGAGGCCGGCTAGCAGGGCCGGGGCCGCGACGTAGATGATGAAGACATCTGATGCCGACGTGCCTAAGAGCACCACCGCGCTGGCGACGACACCTTCGGCAATCAGCGACAGTTGGTACTCACGACTGCCAGGACCAGTGCTCACTGCGAACATCGTCATAGCGAGAGCCAGGCAGCACAGCAGGAGCATGACGCCAAGCGTGGCCGCGAGTT
The DNA here is from genome assembly GCA_963815295.1 of uncultured Actinomycetota bacterium. GTDB lineage: Bacteria > Actinomycetota > Actinomycetes > Propionibacteriales > Nocardioidaceae > JACDHG01. The sequence continues at coordinate 1,792,098 of CAWFFZ010000008.1, read as the reverse complement.
GGCCAACGGCTGTCGCCAAGGTCACGCTGATGAACAGGCACGACACGCGGACGCTCACGTCAATGCGCGCATGCGTGAGGCTCGCGGTCTGCCAGTTCGACAACATAGGGAGACTTTCGCAGTGTCCGGGGACTAGTACGATTGGTTTGCCCATAAATAGCCCATCTGGGCTATGGATCCAGTAGTCACACGACTACGTAGAGTGGGCGTGGCTTGTCTGCCGCTCACAGCCCTTGGCTGCCGAACGACTCCATCATGGTGATCACGCCCGGTCCCATGACGACAATGAACAACGTCGGCAAGATGCAGAAGATCAGCGGAAAGAGGATCTTGACCGGGACCTTCTGAGCCTTCTCCTCGGCGCGCTGGCGACGCTTGACTCGCATCTCGACCGACTGGATGCGAAGCACCTGTCCGATCGGGATCCCGAAGGCGTCCGCCTGCACCATCGCGGTGACGAACGAACGCAGCTCGGGGATGTGCGTGCGCTCGCCGAGTGCGCGCATCGCCGCCGTGCGCCCCATACCGATGTTCATCTCCTGGAGGACCCTGGCGAACTCCGCTGCCAGTGGGCCTTCGGTGCTCTTGGCTACGCGGGACATCGCCGAGTCGAAGGCCAGCCCGGCCTCGACTGAGATCGTCAACAGGTCGAGTGCGTCCGGCAGGTCCTTCTGCATCTGCTCCGAGCGCTTGATCCCGATGTTGTGGATGTAAAGGTTGGCACCCATGAAGCCGAACATGCTCAGGCCGACGCAGACGACGAGCGTCATGACGAGTGACAGGCCCATGACCATGGTGACGACCAGGCTGATGGCAAGCATGACCGCGAAACCGACGAACTTGAGGCCCACGACTCTGTCGACAGACCAGCCTTCCGGGTTACCGGCGACGTCTAGTCGGTGCTTGATGCGCTTGCCCTTGTCTGACGGGGTAAACCTGTGGCCGATCGCGGTGAAGCGGGCGAGCGTCGGAGCGAGGACGCGCTCGCGGAAGGGCTTGTCGAGGTCCTTTTTCATCTCATCTGGCGCCGCAGTGAGTGCCCTGAGCGCGGCGAGGGATCGGCCGACTGACTTGCGCTCCTGTGTCGTGACACCGATGACTGTGAGTGCGATGGTAAGGCTGGCGAAGATGCCACCGATTCCCAAGATGAGCATCAGTGTTCCTGGCATGGTAGTCATGTCTCAGACCTCGACTTTCACGGTTTTGCTCAGCCAGAAGGAACCAAACGCCATCATGACGGTGGCAGCACCCAACATCACCCACCCCGCCGACGTGTTAAGCATCGGTTCCAGGTACTCGGGGCGGGCGATCGTCAGGTAGATGACGAACGCCGGCGGCAAGCCGCCGAGGATCCAGGCCGAGAGGCGGCCCTCGGCGCTCAGGACGGACACCTGGCGGCGAAGGTACTCTCGCTCCCGGAGCGTGGCAGCAACCGTGAGCAAGAGCTCAGACAGGTTGCCACCAACCTCTCGCTGGATGCGGACCGCCATCACAACCCACTTGAAGTCCGTGCTGTCCATCCGATCGGCGACGCTGTCAAGTGCGTCTTCGATCTCCACGCCCAGTCGCTGCTCGATGATGGCGCGTTTGAACTCGCTCGCGACCACCTCGTCGCCTTCCTGCACGACGGTGTCAACGGCCTGCGGGAGGGACAAACCTGCCTGGAGAGCCCCGGCGATGATCTGTAGCGTTTGAGCGAGCGCGCCGTTGAAGGCTTTTATCCGACGGGATGCTTTGAACTTCAGGTAAAGCCACGGGAGGATAACCCCAACCGCGAACGCTATGGCGGCGAATAGGACGTTTCCACCCGTGAGCAGCAATGCTACGAAGGCTCCCCCGATGGCAATCCCAGCATGCAACAACAACCACTCAGCCGCCTTGAGACTCAGCCCGGCACGATCCAGCTTTGTGGCGAGTTTCGTTTCGAAGTCACGCTGCTTGACGATGCCTTCGGCCAGCTTGACCGCAGAATCCTTGAGCTGTCCGCTCCCTTCGGTAACCGAAGTCTTTTGCGACGCACGCATGCCGTCTGCTGTGTAGAGAGACAGCTGTTGCTGCATTGGAGACGAAGCGGAAGGCATCATTTTGGTCATGCCGAACGCCAAGAGCCCTCCGAACCCAATGAACATCAAGACAATGGAGCCGATCAGCACGGGCCTGCTGATCTCGAACCCAGACACATCGCTAGCCTGGTACGTGGGGTCTCCGCTGGCGCTAGTCGTCTCGCTCTCGAAAGAGACGAACGCCTGGTCCGAGTAGGACGTCCCATCAGCCTCCACGGTGACGGAGAGGCTGCCCTCATCGACCTTGAGGTCGTCCGGCACGGGGAATGTGACGCTGAGTTGCTTGGCCAGGGCGTTGGCTTCCTCAGTGAAGAGGGTTTCGAGGTCATCCAGGTTCGCCACCGACGCGACGGAGCCCTTCGACGCATCGGCCACCTGGGCCAACGGAGAGGTCGCGACGATCTCCTGGTCGAGGGCAACCACATCAATGCGCACGTCCGCGTCGGATGCGGCGGAGATCACGGTGTCGAGTGACGTGGCGCTTGTGTCTTTGCCGTCGGAGAGGAGCAGAATGGTGCGGGATCCCTCTGTCCCGGCGATCTCGAGGGCTTGCAAGATGCCGTCATACAGGTGCGTCTGCGCGGATAGCTCGAGGGAATTGATGGCGTCGACGAGCGCTGCCTTGTCCTGTGTTGCCGCTTCCACTGTCTTCACGTCATCCGCAAAGGCCACCAGGGCCACATTGACGTCGGAGGGTGCCGTCTCGACGTACGCGAGGGCAGCCTGCTTGGCCGCTGCGAACCGTTCGCCCTCCATGCTGTTGCTAACGTCGATCGCCAGGACCGCGGTACGCCGCACTGCATCAGGGTCGCCTGCGACATTGGTCGCCTCAGCTGTCACGGCGTCGCTGTTGACGGTGACGGCGACTGTGTCTGGATCGGGTGCAATGCCGTCGGGTAGCTCCGTCACGGAGAAGAGAACTTGGACTTGCCCATCCATGGTCTCCACATAGTCGATGCTGCCGGTGGAGTCAGCCAGAGCCGCCTGGACGGGTACGAGCGCAACAAATGGCGCGAAGACCAGCCCCACCACACAGCGCCTGAGGCGATGGGTCATCATGAAGGTCCGTCTAGCATGAAGAGGCGCGGGTCGGGTGTCACGCCGTGGTTAGCGAGCTTGTCGACGAACTTCGGACGCAGCCCTTTGGCACGCAGGGTGCCGCGCGTCTTGCCGTCCTCGTCCCAGCCAGCGCTGTAGTCGAAGGCGAAAAGATCTTGCAGGGTGACAATTTCGCCTTCCATACCGGCGACTTCCGTCACGTAGGTGATCCGTCGGCTACCGTCCTTGAGCCGGGTTTGCTGCACGATCAGGTCCACGGCACTCGATACCTGCTCCCGAATGGCACGAACCGGCAGGTCCATGCCAGCCATCAGCACCATCGTCTCGAGGCGAGCGAGGGCGTCACGTGGAGTGTTGGCGTGGAGAGTCGAGATGGAGCCGTCGTGGCCGGTGTTCATGGCTTGGAGCATGTCGAGGGCGGCACCGTCACGGATCTCACCGACGACGATTCGGTCGGGCCGCATCCGGAGCGAGTTGCGGACCAGGTCGCGAATGTTTACCTCGCCTTTGCCCTCGATGTTGGCCGGCCGGGACTCCAACCGCAGCACGTGGTCTTGGTGCAGGCGAAGCTCGGCAGCATCCTCGATCGTCACGATGCGTTCGTCACTGGGGATGAACGACGACAACACGTTGAGCGTCGTGGTCTTGCCGGCGCCGGTGCCGCCTGACACCAGAATGTTGAGACGGCCCCGGACGCAGTCGTTGAGCATGTCGGCCACCGACTGTGTCATCGTGCCGAAGGCAACGAGGTCGTCGGCGGTGTAGGGGTCAGCCGCGAACTTACGGATGGTGAGGAGCGAGCCGTCAAGGGCCAAGGGCGGCACGACGGCATTAACGCGGCTACCGTCGGGGAGCCGGGCGTCACACATGGGGCTCGACTCGTCGATCCGTCGGCCGACCTTGGCCACAATCTTCTCGATCGTGCGGCGCAGATGCGCCTCGTCGTTGAAGCGGCCGTTCACACGTGTGATACGGCCGCTTTTCTCGATCCAGATGTCATAAGGACCGTTGACCATGACCTCGGTTACGTCAGAGTCTCGAAGGAAGGGCTCAATCGGGCCGTAGCCGAGGATGTCGTCGGCGACCTCTTGCGAGATCCGAACACGGTCGTTCATCGTGAGCGGAGTGTCCTGGGTGGCGATCACCTCCTGCAGGGTCGACCGCACTTGCTTCTCGAGGTCTGCCTGAGTCTTGTCGGAGTCATACAGCTTCGGCCCGATGTTGGTGACCAGCCGCTGATGGACCGAGCGCTTCACTTCGGCGAAGGGATCCTCCGTCGAGTGGACGCGCTTGCGTTGCCCATCCTCGTTGCTCGCACCGTTGGTCGGCGCGGGGGTGCCCCTGTCGAGCTGTGCCTGTGCTAGGCGGTCGGCGAGACTCATTTCGTGGTCCTCCGTCGTAGCATGCCGCCTCGCCTGGGCTCGGCGTGGGCGCGAGCCTGGGTGGCGTTGTCATCGGATACATGTGTGGCTTGGATTGGTTGAGCAGCTGCCTTTTGCAGACAGTCCTCGGCAAGCCTCCGGATGGCGACGGAGACGGGGTGCTTCGGAAGCTCCAGCACGATCGGCTTGCCCTGGTTGATCGATGCCGGCACGTCGTTGGACTGCGGGATCTGGGCGGCGATCGGAAGGTTGAGAGTCTTCTCAACCTCTTGCGGAGACAGGCCGACTTTCATGTCTGCGCGGTTGAGCACGAGACGCCAGTGATCCTTCGGGTGGTTCAGGAGGGACAGTGTCTCGATCGAGATCTTCAAGCTCTTGAGTGACGGCACGTCCAGGGTTCCGATCAGCAGCAGTAGATCGGACTCATCGAACGCCTGAAGGACGACATCGTCGAACGCAGGCGGGGTGTCGACCACGACGACGTCAAACATCTGCTTGAGGATGTGCAAGAGCTTGGCGACCATCTCGCCGGTGATTCGGTCCTTTGCTTCAGGCTGCACCGGTGCTGCCATCGCCTTCAATCCCGACGGATGTTCCGTCAGCAACTGCTCGATCGCACTCACATCCAGTTTGCGGTCCATCCCGACCGCGTCGGCGATGGTATGGACCGGAAAGAGCTGGAGGACGATCGAGACGTCACCGAAGGCCAGGTCAAGGTCGACGATGCACACCGATTTGTTGAGATGGCCGGCGAAGCAGGCTGCCAGGTTGGTCGACAAGGTGGTCTTGCCCACGCCCCCTTTTGCGGAAAAGACGGTGACAAGCATTCCATGAGCTGAGTCATTCTGCGCCTCGTCCGAGTGTTGCGTCAGCGCGGTGTGGAGGGCGTAGACCCGAGCGACGGCCTCGTTGAGGCCCGTGAGATCGCGGTCTTCGACAACCTCACGCATACCCGCGCGCAACGCCTCCGCCAGTACGGCCGTGTCGATGCGTCGACGTACAAGCACCACACCTAGGGCGGGCTTACTGATCCGGAGCATGTCCGCGAGTGACACCGCGGCCGACAGGTCCACCGAGGGTCCGAGGATAACGGCGTATTCACCCGGATGGACTTCGAGGTGGCGACGCAGCTGGTCGAGTCCTGGCACCGTCGTGCTGGCGGAGCCGACGGCGGACTGGAGCGCCTCCGCCGACGATGGATCAAGTTCAACGATGACGGTCATGAGTCACCTCACTTGAAGAGATTCTGTAGGACTGCTCCGGAGCTCGGCTTGACAACGGACTTGTCGTTGAGCAGGGCGAACGTCAAAGTTCCGTTCTTCGAGCTGAAGATGGCCTTCTCGGCCTGCGCCTGGGTCAGCGCTAGCGTGAGGATGGTCTTGGGAATCGCTTCCGTGGTCGCGGTCCCCTCTGGGTCGGTCTTGGTGGTGCTCAGCAGGGTGGTGTCTCCGACGCCAATGACCTCCACCTTGGCAAGCAACAGGCGCGTGAAGTCGGGAAGTCTCCGAGTGCCGCCATCGGGCAGGATCACTTCAGGCTCCGCGGACACGAACACTGCCACTGACGAGCCGGGTGTCACGAACCCGGCTACACGGGACGGGTCGTCGACTTGGACCGAGATGGCCATTGTCCCGTCGGGGATGGTAATAGTCTGGCTCGTTCCGGTCTTGCCGAACTGACCGGGGATAATTTGCTCGCCGACGTAGATGGTCGCCAGCGCGATCATGCCCTCCAACCCCCCTGTGTCGGTGAGAGCACCTGGGACGACGTTCTTGCGAGGCACGGCAACGCTGTCGAGCTTGCCTGCTTCCTGAGCGTCCTCGATGGACTCCCCAGCTTCGATCTGCGCCGTCGCTGCGAGGACGTCGACGCTTTCGGAGGCCTTCTCAGCCTTGGCGTCGACGCTCTGCACGTACAAGAAGACCATGGTGGCTCCAAGTCCCGCGATCACGACCGCGACGATGAGCAAGATGCTTCTGCGTCCCATGAGAGTGAATCCTTCTGTGTGTGTTTGATGCGCGAGAGGAGAGGATGAGGTCAGTCGGTGAGGCGGAGAATCTTGGTTCCAAACCCCAGATAGGGAGTGGAGGGAAGGCTTGGGTCGGCGGTGTCCGGCAGGGCCTTGGCATTGAAGAAGATGACCTTCGCAGTGAGGATGTCGTCATTGGTGATCGTCAGGCCGTTGTGATCCGTGACAGTGCCGAGGAGGTTGTTGACCCGGTTGGCTGTCAACGGTTGGTCCGTCAGGAAGGCAGGCCGGAAGTCAACGATGGAATACTTGTTGCTGCCGCCGCTGAACGGCTCGACCTTCAGAATCGGTATCCACATGAATCGGGGAGACCTGAAGATGTCCTCCGTCAGCACCGCACCGCCGTTGTAGTTCCGCTGCACGATTGTGTTGAGCGTCGTGGTGTCGTCGGTCAGAAAACAGGTGAGCAGGTCATCGTTGATCGAGTAGTCGCTCGTGCTGCCGGGGCCTATTCCGGTGACCCACCGTGCGTTTCGGTCGGCTGAGTCGGCTCCGCACCCAGGCGTGGTGTTCTTGTCCAGCCTGCCGAGGTGGCCGCCAGCGCCTGCGATGAGCCCGTTGGTTGCCGAGTTCGCGGGGAGCCCCGTGTCGGTGTCCACACAGTTGGTGCCGGGGATCAGCCCCGGCGTGGGAACCCCGGACACGATGGCCGGAGCAGCCCCGCACGTGTCAGGAGCCGGGGCTGGGTAGACCGCCAGAGTGAGCGGCGCTTGCAGACCCACCGCCATGTTGACGGGCAGCCAGCCGTCGCCCGTACTGTTGCTGGTGTCCGTGCGTGGGATCGTGAGAGTGCCAAAGTTCCCGTCGTTCGACGTGCCCGAGCATTCCAGCGTTGCGTTGCCGATGCGCAGCGGCTGTGCCTCGGAGCGGGCGGACCACCTACCCCCAGCGGCGGTCTGCACGCGGATGTACCAGACATCCTCGACGGCTGAGACCGCGGCCGGGATGGTGACCGTCACGGTCTTGTTAGCGCCAGAGCCGCCGAAGGTGTGCGGAGAGTCTGCTGCTACGAATGTCGTCCCGGAGCTCCCTCAGGGCCCGGAAGAATCCCACCCGCCCGACAGTTGACCCGACATTCGCCAGGGTGATGTCGCTGTCGTCGCCAACCGTGACGGTGTAACCGCTCGCGTTCACCGGCACCGGAGTGATACTGGTGGTGATGAGATCGAGACTGATGTTGTTTGACTCGCCATCGAGGTAGGCGAGCCACGGCACCGGCACGGGGACGGCGTGACCCGCCGCAGGGTCGGTGATCGTCTGCGGTCCGAAGTCGCAGCCGTCGACGCCGAACACGGGCATGACGGCCGTGCCGGGAGACTCGATGTTGACTGTCGCGTCAGCCTGGACGTTGACGTTGTCCTTGCCCATCACCTTCGCCAACCCGTAATCCACCCGCGCCACCGGTGCCCAAACCTTGACTGAGTTCTTGGTCGGGTAGGTGACTTCACCGTTGGTGAGCACACAGTCGACGAGGGCAGCCGCCGTCACCGCAGTTACACCTGCATCGTTCTGCGTCTCGTTCGCGTTCAAGTAAGCGACCACTTGTTTCACGACCAAATCACCTGCCGACGGAGCAGTGCCAACTGCGCAGTTGGTGGCGGCTGCAGCCGGGAGTTTCGCTCCTCCTGCCAGCGCAGCGAAGTCCGCTTGAGACTGGACATCACGTTTACGCGAGTAGGCGTTGCCGAGATCGACGGCGAGTGCGGCGATGGACAAGAGCAAGACTGCCGAGATGGCTACGATGACGGCGATAACGCCGTGTTCGGATTGGTTCCGGGACCATCTCATCAGCAGGCTCCTGGGGGCGAGTTCTTGACACTTTCGATGCGTGAGATCGCTTCGGCTTGGACCTCTCCACCGAGGGGCAGTGGTAGGAAGCCAACGTCCAGTGAGTCGAACTCAACCCTCAACGTCATGATGTCGCCGACTTCGGTCGCCGGGTTGGTGTTGCCCGTCCCGTTGGCGAAAGTCCGTGTGGTGGAGACGGAGCTATTGCCCCGAGCCGCACCGAGCTCGTTTTCCACGAATGACTGGAGGTCGCTGCAGGACGGATAGTCGCCGACGGAGACGCGGCGGGCACCCTCGCGCACAGCTGCGGATGCCGACGAGCGGGCCCAGAAGTAGAAGCCGTACTGCAAGATGCCAAAGAGGATGGTCACGAGGAGCAGGGAGACAAGCGCGAACTCCACGGCAGCAGCGCCGGACTCGCGACGTCGCGGGAAGATGCGAGTTGCCACGACAGACACCGACTTTCCCCAGATGGATGGTCCACAAGGCAAAGTGGCTCCGCCTAGGAAACTATGGCTTCCGGATGCACCGCGTAGGGGAAACGTCACTATCCGCCACGGAAATGGTCTGTCTGTCGAGGCAGGCATAGTCCGAACGGGGGATGTATAAGAGCGTCATACCAGGCGTTATCGGGGAAAAATGCCCGTCCGCGGTCCACCGAGTGCTAGTCATCGTCTGGTCGCGAATGCACTAGATGTAGAGCGACTCAACTTCACTGTGGAAGCGTCGCATTACGACCGCCCGTTTCAGTTTGAGCGTGGGGGTGAGCTCACCGGACTCCTCGGTCCAGTCGACGGGCAAGATCGCGAACTTCCGGATCGCCTCGGCTCGCGAGACGGCGGAGTTGGCATCGTCGACGGCTCCCTGGACGTCGGCGAGCAGATCGGGATCGCGCAGCAGCGACCGGATGCCGCCGGACTTGCCATGTGCGGTCATCCAGTCGGGCAGGGCTTCAGGGTCGATCGTGACCAGCGCGGCAACGAACGGTTTTCCGTCGCCAACGACGAGGCATTGGCTTATCAGCCGGTGAGCCCTGATCCTGTCCTCGAGGACAGCTGGTGCGACGTTCTTGCCACCGGCCGTGACCAGAATCTCCTTCTTGCGGCCGGTGACTCGCACGAACCCGTCCTCGTCGATCTCGCCGAGGTCCCCCGTACGGAACCACCCGGCTTCGTCGAAGGCTTCAGCGGTGGCAGCGTCGTCGTGCCAGTAGCCACCGAACACCTGGCCGCCCGCGAACAGCAGCTCCCCGTCGTCGGCAACGCGCGCCGACGTACCCGGCAGCGGCCTGCCGACGGTGCCGATCCGCTGCGCGTTCGGCAGGTTGACGGTCACAGCGGCGGTGGTTTCGGTGAGCCCGTAGCCCTCCAGCACAGGCAGCCCGACGCCGCGGAAAAAGTGCGCCAAGCGCTCGCCGAGCGGTGCACCCCCCGAGACGGCATACTGCGTCCGGCCGCCAAGCGCGGCGCGCAGCTTGGCGTAGACGAGCCGGTCGAACAGCCGGTGACGAGCCCGGAGCAGTGGGCCGGGACCACTTCGATCCGCGGCCTGGCTGTAGGAGATGGCTGTCTTGACGGCGGTGTCGAAGATCCGGCCACGACCGTCGGAGACCGCCCGCTGGCTCGCAGTGTTGAAGACGTTCTCGAACACCCGTGGCACAGCGAGGATGAACGTGGGCCGGAACTCTGCGAGGTCGTCGACGAGGTTCCTGATGTCGGCGGTGTGCCCCAGGCGGACGCCGCGTTTGATCGTGCCGATCTGGATGATGCGCGCGAAGACGTGGGCGAGCGGCAGGAACAGCAGAGTGCTTGCGCCATCGGTGTCGAAAAGATCGTCAAGGATCTGGGTGGCCACGCCGAGCTCGAACATGAAGTTGCCGTGGGACAGCACACAGCCTTTGGGTCGGCCAGTCGTACCAGAGGTGTAGATAAGCGTCGCGGGGGAGTCTGGGTTGGCAGTGGTCCGGCGGCGCTCGAGAAGGTCATCCGACACGTCAGCGCCGCCGGCCACGAGCCCTTTGAGGTCTCCGTCGTCGATGCAGATCACGCCCTGCAGGGCAGCCAGGTCCTGCCCGGCGGAGCGGGCCTCTTCGATCCTTGCTGCATGCGCGGCCGTCTCCACAACCGCCGCAACCGCGCCCGAGTCGGACAAGATCCACCCGATCTGCTCCGGCGGCGAGGTCTCGTAGATCGGCACGGAGATCGCGCCGGCATACCAAATCGCGTAGTCGAGAAGCGTCCACTCGTAGCGAGTCTTGGAGACCAGCGCGACCCTGTCGCCGGCCTCGACACCTGCTCCTACCAGCCCCTTGGCGGTCGCCTGCACCTCAGCCAGGAACTCGGCGGCCGTGACATCGCGCCAGGTGCCGTCGACGCGCCGGCTGAGCGCGACGCTGTGGCCGTTACGGCGCGCGTTGGTGACGAGGTCGTCTGTGAGGTTGCCGGTCACCGGGACTGTGTACGTCGGTGGGGCCGAATACTCGCGCACGCAAGAACTCCCAGGCTCGTCTCGTCTCGTCGCCGCCGGGCGACTAGTCTCGCGCGCAGGTTACCTCCGGGTGACCAAGCGTGTCTCATGCCCGGTCCCGACCAGGTGCCGGTGGCCGAGCGAGTAGTGTCGCCGGAAACCAGTCAAGGCGCGAAGGGCAGCACGATGGCAGATCTGACGACCTCGAGCATCGAGATCGCCGCCGACCCCGCAGCCGTGATGGCAGTGATCGCCGACTTCGACAGCTACCCACACTGGGCTAAGGGCGTGAAGTCGGCTGAGGTGCTGACGGAGTATGACGACGGGCGCGCAGGCGAAGTGGCGTTTGTCCTCGACGCAGCCCCGATCCGAGACGAGTACACCCTGACCTACGAGTGGGACGGCGACCACCAGGTCACGTGGTCTCTCGTCAAGGCGAAGATGCTCAAGTCGATGGAGGGCGCGTACGTCCTCGAGCCGGTCGGAGGCCAGACCGAGGTGACCTACCGACTGACGGTCGACCTGTCGATCCCGATGATTGGGATGCTGAAGCGCAAGGGAGAGAAGGTCATCATCGACACCGCTCTCAAAGGGCTCAAGCAGCGGGTCGAGTCGCAGGCCTGACGGCCGCGCTTCGGGGCGGACATGCGCGTCATACTTTTCACAGGCAAGGGTGGGGTCGGCAAGACGACCGTCGCCGCTGGCACGGCAACCTTGGCGGCCGCGCGTGGTTTACGCACCCTGGCCCTAAGCACGGACGCTGCGCACTCGCTTGCCGACACGTTCGCCGTGCCCATCGGGGGAGAGCCGACCGAGGTCGACACCCGCCTGTTCGTCCAACAGGTCGACGCCCAGGCCCGCTTCGAACGGTCGTGGGGAGACATCTCGTCGTACCTCCTGGCAGTGCTGGACACGGTCGGCGTCGACCCGATCGCGGCCGAGGAGCTGACGGTCCTGCCGGGAGCCGAGGAGGTGCTGGCACTGCTCGAGGTGCGCGACCAGGCCAGGTCGGGGCGCTGGGACGCGATCATCGTCGACTGTGCACCGACCGCCGAGACGCTCCGACTGCTTGCCCTGCCCGGGGCGCTTGGCTGGTACATGGAGCGGGTGCTGCCGATGGAGCGCCGGCTGGTCAAGGTGCTCAAACCCGTCCTGACGCGGGCCGCGGGTGTGCCGATGCCGCGCGACTCGGTCTTCGACGCGCTCGAGCGGCTGCATGCCGACCTGTCCGAGGTGCAAGAGCTGCTGACCGGGCCAGACGCATCAGTGCGAGTCGTGCTGACGCCCGAGTCGGTCGTCGTCGCGGAGGCCCGGCGCTCGCTCACCTCACTGTCCCTGTATGGCTACCGGGTTGACGGCGTGGTGGCGAACCGGATTTTCCCGTCGGGAGGTGCGGACCCGTGGCGGCGCCAGTGGGTCGCCGCACAGGCCGAGATCCTCGATGAGGTCGCGTCGTCCTTCGCGCCCTTGGAGGTATGCCGTTCGGCGTACCGGTCGTGTGAGCCGGTCGGTTTGAGCGAGCTGGCCGCCTTCGCGGCAGAGCTCTACTCGTCATCGTCGATCGACCCGTTGGCCGTGCCGTCGGGTCCAGGTCCGGTGGAGGTAGGCCGCTCGGAAAGCGGGGCACTGAGCCTGCGCCTGGCGTTGCCGTTCGCGACTCGTGGTGACGTCGACCTGGCCCGCCACAGTGACGAGCTCGTCGTCACCGTTGGCTCCCACCGACGGATCCTCGCACTGCCCGTGGCGTTGCGGACCTGCCGGGTGGTGAGTGCCGTGTTGACGGAGGGCTCGCTCATGGTGACCTTTGAGCCGGCGGCTGTAGCGGAGGACGCAGACGTCATACCTCCTGCATTCGCCTTGTGACCGCATCGGACAGAATGGCCACCCATGAGTACTGAACCTGTCGGCTCCCTCACCCAGGAGGCGGCCAAGCTGCTTGCGGTCCTGCAGGGCTGGGCGAGCGAGCACCCTGCACCTGCCTCGGCCGGCACCGGTACGACGGAGGGGGGCAGCGAGGTCAGGGCCACGGCCGACGGGGGGCCGGGCGAGGGTCCGGCAGGGGCGTCCGCCTCGACATACCCGAAGGGAACAGGCCACGAAGCACACGACCCGCTATCGCCTGAATGCCGCTGGTGTCCGCTCTGCCAGCTCATGCGTGCGGCTAAGGCCACGAGCCCCGAGGTGCGAGAGCACCTGACAAATGCGGCGACATCGTTCGCGCTGGCGCTCCAGGGTCTGCTCGAACCGTCGAGTCAGCGCGCCGAGCGAGCTGAGCGCGAGTCGCCGCTCGAGAAGATCGACCTAGCGGAAGACTGACCAGATGTCATTGACGATCGGCGTCGACGTCGGCGGCACGAAGATCGCCGCTGGCGTGGTGACGAACGATGGCGCCATTGTCGACGAACTCCGTAACGAGACGCCCGCCGACAACGTCGAGGCCACTGAGGCGGCAATCATCGACATCGTGCGCAAGCTCCGTCAGCGCCATGAGATCGAGGCGGTCGGCATCGGTGCGGCCGGGTGGGTTGGTGCCGACCGAGCCACCGTGCTCTTCGCACCCAACCTTGCGTGGCGGGATGAGCCGCTGCGAAGCGAGATTGAGTCAGCGGTCGATCTGCCTGTCATCGTGGAGAACGATGCCAACGCTGCGGCCTGGGGCGAGTTCCGGTTCGGTGCGGGAGCGGATGCCGACGATCTGCTGCTGGTCACGGTCGGGACTGGCGTCGGCGGTGGGATCGTCATCAAGGGTGACCTGGTCCGCGGCACTTTCGGAGTCGCAGCCGAGATCGGCCACCTCCGCGTCGTACCGGACGGGCATCGCTGCGGGTGCGGTCAGAACGGCTGCCTCGAGCAGTACGCCAGCGGGACAGCTTTGGTGCGAGACGCACGACATCGCGCGCCCGACAACCCCGAGGCGGAGGCATTGCTCAAGACGGCGTCGGGCGACGTCGATCAGATCACGGGGCCGATGGTCACCACGCTCGCGCTGGAGGGCGACCCGTTCTGTGTGGACCTGCTGAGCGACCTCGGCCGATGGCTGGGTGAAGGCATCGCCAGCTTGGCTGCGGTTCTCGACCCGGGTGTGGTCGTCGTCGGTGGCGGGGTGTCGGAGGCCGCGGACCTGCTCTTGATACCGACCAAGAAAGCGATCGCTGAGACCCTGCCCGTCGCGAGTAACCGCCCGATGCTCTCGCTTCGCCTTGCCACGTTGGGAAACACCGCTGGCATGATCGGCGCGGCGGACCTGGCACGAGAGGGTCGCTGATGCTCCAGCGACTCGCGATCGGTATCGACATCGGCGGCACAAAGGTCAAGGCGGGCGTTGTCGACGAAGACGGCGTCGTCCTCGAACGGGCGACCACAGACACGCCGTGGACCAGCCCCAGCGACGTCGAGGACACCATCGCGGTGCTGGTCAGGGATCTGGCGGCGCGACACGTCGTCATGGCGGTCGGCATCGGTGCGGCCGGGTTCGTCGATGCGACGCGCTCCACGGTGCTGTTTGCGCCGCACCTGGCCTGGCGGCACGAACCACTTCGCGACGCCGTCCATCGCCGAGTGGGGTTCTCGACGTTGGTCGAGAACGACGCGAACGCCGCAGCGTGGGCGGAGTGGCGCTTCGGCGCCGGTCAGAACGAGAACGACCTCGTCTGCATCACACTGGGCACCGGTATCGGTGGTGGCATGGTCTTCGGCGGTCAGGTACACCGCGGCAGTAGCGGGGTCGGCGGGGAGTTCGGTCACATGCAAGTCGTCAAGGACGGCCACTGGTGTGAGTGCGGCAACCGCGGCTGCTGGGAGCAGTACGCCAGCGCCAACGCGCTGGTGCGCGACGCCAAGGAGATCATGAATGCCAGATCGCCGCGGGCACAGGCGCTGCTCGATCGCGTGGGCGGCGACCCTGACCTCATCACCGGCATGATGGTCACCGAGGTAGCCCTGTCCGGCGACACCACAGCGGTCGAACTGCTCGCCGACATGGGTGACTGGCTTGGCGTGGGGATCGCCAACCTGGCTGCTGCGCTCGACCCCGGCACGTTCGTGATCGGGGGCGGGGTCTCGGACGCCCGTGAGCTGCTGATCGCTCCAGCCGTCCAGGCATATCGTCGGACTCTGACCGGCCGGGGTTACCGGCCCGAGGCTCGTATCGTCCGGGCGCACCTCGGTAACGAGGCGGGACTGGTCGGAGCCGCAGATCTCGCCCGCACGGCGGCCCGCCGGCGGCGCAGGCGCTCAGGAACTCGCCGCGCAGCAGAAGGCAGGCCACGTCGGAGCCTGGCCATGACGTGGCAGGAGCAGCGACTCGCGTCCAAAGAGTCCAGAGCCGCGTCGCGGGACGTCGGTCCCGGAGGCCCGTCGTAGCTCTGGTCAGCGGCCGACGACAGTGGTCTCGAACGAGTACAGGTCTGGCCGATAGAGATGGGAGCCGAACTCGACCGCCTGCCCGCCGTCGTCGTACGCCGTTCGTTGCATGGTCAGCAACGGGTCGCCTTTCCGTCCACCGAGCAGCTTCGCCTCCCGGGCGTCGGCTCGGCGGGCTCCGATGCTCTGGTGGGCAACTCGGATGTGGATGCCCGACCTCCTCAAGTGCTCATAGAGGCCGGTCGTTTCGAGGTCGACGGTTGCCAGGTCGATCGTGCCCAGCGGAATGTAATTCTGCATCAGCGCCAACGGCTCATCGCCGACCAGGCGGACCCGTTCGAGGTTCCAGACCGGCGTTGAGGGCGCGAGCTTGAGCTTCTCGGCGATGCCATCGTCGGACTCGATCTCCTCCAGCCGGAGCACTCTGGTGGAGGGTCGCTCGCTGGCGCGAATCAGGTCGTCGTTGAGGCTGGTCAGATCTACCGCCCGCCGGATCTGCGAGTGCACGACCTGGGTGCCGACACCACGCTTGCGTACCAGCATCCCCTTGTCCACAAGGGTTTGGATGGCTTGACGCATGGTCGGGCGCGAGAGTCCGAGCTGTCCGGCCAGGGCGACTTCGTTGGCAATTCGATCCCCAGGCGTCAGCGTGCCGTCCGCGATCATCCGCTCGAGCTGTTCCGCGATCTGGAAGTACAGCGGGACGGGACTCGACCGGTCGACGGTCAGCGGCGGATGTGTGGGTATGACTGCCTCCGGCTCTGCGACTGCTGCGGCGACCACTATATCGTTCAAGTGGCCGAATGTATCGACGTCAATATGTCATTACAAATCATTGACAGGTCAACCGCCCATGGTCAGAATGTGTCTCGGATGACGCCGCACAAACGAGGCGAGGGGATGTATGTACGACGAGCCTGACCGAGCAGCGGGCCGCAGGACGATCGAGGATCGGCTGGCAGGTGCGCCTATCTCGTGGGGCGTGAGCGAGGTGCCGGGCTGGGGTTACCAGCTTGGCCCAGAGCGCGTGCTTGCTGAGATGCAGGGGTTGGGTCTGGCAGCGTGCGAGTTCGGCCCGATCGGTTTCCTGGCTGACGATCCAGCTGACAGGTCGGCACAGCTCCGGTCGTACGGCATCACCGCGGTTGGCGGCTTCGTGCCGATCCTCCTCCACGACCCCGAGCACGACCCGCTCAACGCCACCGACGCGTACATCGACACCTGCCTGGCCTCGGAGGCGAGTTGCCTGGTGCTAGCTGCGGCCACGGGATCCGACGGGTACGACGAGCGGCCAGCCCTCGACGAGCTGGGGTGGAAGACGATGTTCAGCAACCTGGACAGAATTGCCGACCGCGCTGAGGCGCGAGGCATCACCGCATCCCTTCACCCGCACATCGGCACGATGGTCGAGCAGCTGCCCGAGGTCGAGCGCACGCTCGCCGGCTCGCGGATCGGTCTCTGCCTCGACACGGGGCACCTCGCCATCGGTGGTGCGGAGCCGGTGGTGATCGCGACGACGTACGCCGACCGTGTCGCGCACGTGCACCTCAAGGACGTCGACGCGGGCCTGGCACGCTCGGTGGCGTCAGGTGAGATCACGTTTGCCGACGGCGTGCGTGCCGGCGTCTTCTGTCCCCTCGGCCGAGGGGATCTCGACATCACTGCACTGGTGTCGGCGCTCGAGGCTGCGGCCTATCAAGGTTGGTATGTCCTGGAGCAAGACGTGATGCTCGATCGTGAGCCTGACGACGTCGGCCCTGCCGCCAACGTTCGGCAGAGCCTCGACTACTTGCGCGAGATGGTCACATGACAGCGCCCGCAGCGGATTCCGGCCACCGCTTCGAGGTGCTCACGATGGGCCGCATCGGAGTCGATGTGTACCCAGAGCAGGTGGGCGTAGGGCTCGAGGACGTCACGTCGTTCAGCAAGACGCTCGGCGGCAGTGCGGCCAATGTCACGGTCGCAGCGGCCCGGCACGGCCGGCATTCGGCCATCATCACGCGGACGGGAGCTGACCCATTCGGCAGATTCCTGCATCGTGCGCTCTCTGAGTTCGGGGTTGATGATCGGTACGTAAGCGATGTGCCGGGCCTTCCGACACCGATCACGTTCTGTGAGATCTTCCCGCCCGATAACTTCCCGCTGTACTTCTACCGCTTTCCCAAGGCGCCGGATCTCGAGATCTTCACCGAGGAGCTAGATCTCGCCGCGGTCGCTGCCAGTGACATCTTCTGGGTAACCGGGACCGGGCTCAGCGCCGAGCCGTCGCGGTCCGCCACGATGGCGGCCCTCGAGGCACGCGGAGACCACGGCATCACGATCCTCGACCTCGACTACCGCGCCATGTTCTGGAGTTCGCGCGACGACGCACACCGCGCCATCCGTGCAGCGGTGCCGCTCGCCAACGTGGCGGTCGGCAACCTCGAGGAGTGCGAGGTGGCGATCGGAGAGAGCGACCCCAAGGCGGCGGCGCATGCGCTCATCGCCGCCGGGGTAAACCTGGCCGTGGTCAAGCAGGGACCCGACGGTGTGCTTGGTGCTCGTGCCGGCGAGTCCGTCGTCGTACCTCCCGTGGACGTCGACGTCGTCAATGGACTCGGGGCCGGTGATGCCTTCGGCGGCGCACTCTGTCATGGCCTGCTCTCGGGCTGGGAGCTCGAGCCAATGTTGCGCTTTGCCAACGCCGCCGGTGCGATCGTGGCAAGTCGGCTGGAGTGTTCGACCGCCATGCCCACGACGGCTGAAGTTGACGAGCTCCTCGGGAGCAGGACATGAGCATCGACAAGCTGGCTGAGCTCGTTGCCGCCCGGGTCCGCACACCGGAGCTGATCACGGAGCTGGCAGAGCAACGCAAACGGCCAGACTCCTTGGTGGGACAGACCGGTCGGCTGATGCTGGTCGCAGCCGACCACCCCGCCCGTGGAGCCCTGCGCGCCGGTGCGGACGCCGATGGCGATGGCCGACCGGTGGGAGTTGTTGCGCAGACTGTCCATCGCCCTCGAGCGGCCAGGCGTGGACGGCGTCCTCGGCACGGCCGACATCCTCGAGGACCTGCTACTGATGGGTGCTCTCGAAGACAAGGTGGTCATCGGCTCGATGAACCGGGGCGGCCTGGCCGGGACATCCTTCGAGATCGACGACCGTTTCACGGGCTATCACGCCGACGCGATCAGCAGACGTGGCTTTCAGGGCGGGAAGATGCTGCTACGCATCGACCCTGACGACTCAGCGACTGCGCCGACACTCGAGAGCTGCGCCGAAGCCGTCAACGGGCTCGCCGAACGCTCGCTGATGGCGATGGTCGAGCCGTTCATCGCGCACCGGGTCGATGGGCGGGTCCGCAACGATCTGAACACCGAGGCAGTCATCAGGTCGGCCACCGTCGCGTCCGGGCTCGGCTGGACCTCTGCCCACACCTGGCTGAAGCTTCCGGTCGTCGAGGGCATGGAACGGGTGCTGGCGGCGACAACCCTTCCGGTCCTCCTCCTCGGCGGCGAAGTCGGCGCCGACCAGTTCGCACAGTTTGCGCAGTGGTCGCGGGTGCTGGCATCCCCACAGGTGCAGGGCATGGTGGTGGGGCGCTCACTTCTCTACCCACCCGACGGGCATGTCGCAGCGGCTGTCGATGCCACGGTCGAGATGATGTGACATGAGCACTCGGAACTTCTACGTTGCTGCCGGCCAGACCACCCGGTCGCCGTATGACGTCGTCGTGACACCCGACTCCGCCGGCTGGACCTACTACGGGACTGTCGGTGCTCAGGCTCGGCGCTGGGGAGTCAGCAACCCTGGAGACCGGAGGCTCGGAGGTGATCCTCCTGTCGCTCGAAGGCTCGTGCGACGTGACGTGCAACGGCGAGACGCTCACTGTCGAGGGACGCACGGGTGTCTTCGAGGGTGTCAGCGACTTCGTCTACCTCCCACGTGGGTCCTCGGCGGTCGTGCACACCCGGCACGGCGGCCGGTTCGCGCTGCCCTCGGCCGTGTGTGAGCGGCGGCTCCCGTTCCGGTACGGCGCCGGCACGGACGTCCCCGTCGAGCTCCGCGGGGCCGGGCAGGCAAGCCGGCAGGTGAACAACTTCTGCACGCCGGAGGCGTTCGAGACCGACAAGCTGATTGCGTGTGAAGTGCTGACGCCAGGGGGAAACTGGTCGTCATACCCACCGCACAAGCACGATGAGGAACGTGACGGCGAGAGTGAGCTGGAGGAGATCTACTACTTCGAGGTCGCCGACGGGCCGGCGGGCCCGGGCATGGGCTACCAACGGGTCTACGGCCACGCGAGCGCCGAGATCGACGTGCTCGCCGAGGTGCGGTCTGGTGATGTCGTGATGATCCCGCACGGCTGGCACGGACCGTCGATGGCCGTCCCCGGCTACGACCTCTACTACCTCAACGTGATGGCGGGCCCATCGAGCGTGCGCGCTTGGCTCATCTGTGACGACCCGGCGCACGGCTGGGTGCGTGACACCTGGACCGAGCAGGCCATCGATCCTCGCCTGCCCTTCGCCGGAGCCGCTGCCGGGATCGTCGGAGCGGCCCGATGACGACCACAAGACTGACTGTCGCGCAGGCACTTGTGCGGTTCCTCGAGCAACAGTACGTCGAGCGCGACGGCGCCGAGAACGCCTTCTTCGCCGGCTGCTGGGGCATCTTCGGACACGGAAACGTCGCGGGCATCGGCCAAGCACTCCTCGAGCGCGAGCGTCATACCAACGACACCGGTGAGCCGACGTTGCGCTACTTCCAGGCCCGCAATGAGCAGGCGATGGTGCACGCGTCGGTGGGGTACGCGCGAATGCGCGACCGGATGGCGACGTTCGCGTGCACATCTTCGGTCGGGCCAGGCGCCACCAACATGGTGACGGGTGCGGCACTGGCGACCATCAACCGGATCCCGGTGCTGCTTCTGCCCGGCGACACCTTCGCCACGAGGGCTGCCAACCCGGTGCTGCAAGAGCTCGAAGACCCCGGCACTCTCGATGTCAGCGTGAACGACGTCTTCAAACCCGTGTCGCGCTACTGGGACCGGATCAACCGGCCGGAGCAGCTCCCCGCTGCTCTGCTCGCCGCGATGCGCGTGCTCACCGACCCGGCCGAGACGGGCGCAGCGACCTTGTCGCTCCCGCAGGACGTGCAGGCCGAGGCATATGACTGGCCTGAGGACCTGTTCGCCAAGCGGATCTGGCACGTTGGCCGCCCGGCTGCCGACGAGTCGGCCCTTGATCGTGCCGTCGACGTGCTGCGTGGCTCCTGGCGGCCCCTGATCGTCGCAGGCGGCGGAGTTATCTACTCGCAGGCCACCGAGGCGCTGCGTAGTTTCGCCGAGTCAACCGGTGTCCCGGTTGCGGAAACGCAAGCAGGTAAGGGTTCCTTGCCTTACGACCATCCGCAATCAGTGGGTGCCATCGGCGCGACTGGCACGACTGCCGCCAACCTGCTGGCCAACCAAGCCGACGTGATCCTCGGGATTGGCTGCCGCTACAGCGACTTCACCACCGCCTCGCGCACCGTGTTCGCCTCCCCAGGTGTGCGCTTCGTCAACCTCAACATCGCGTCCTTCGACAGCCATAAGCTCTCCGCCACTGCTCTCGTCGCGGACGGCCGCCGCGGCCTCGAGCAGCTCCAGGAGCAACTCAGTGACTGGACGGCCGACCCTGGATACCAGGAGCGTGCGACGGGCCTCGCCCGCGGATGGGACGACATCGTCCAGCAGTCGTATGACGCCGGGCACCAACCCCTGCCGTCCCAGTCTGAAGTGATCGGCGTGGTCAACCGGCTGTCCGGGCCCCGCGATGTCGTCGTGTGCGCTGCCGGCTCCATGCCCGGTGACCTGCACAAGCTGTGGCGAACTCGAGACCCGAAGGGCTACCACGTCGAATACGGCTTCTCCTGCATGGGCTACGAGATCGCCGGTGGGCTCGGCGTCAAGATGGCGGTGCGCGACATCGCAGCCGACGACCGCGACGTCTTCGTGATGGTCGGTGACGGCTCCTATCTGATGAT
This sequence comes from uncultured Actinomycetota bacterium, assembly GCA_963815295.1. Classification (GTDB taxonomy): domain Bacteria; phylum Actinomycetota; class Actinomycetes; order Propionibacteriales; family Nocardioidaceae; genus JACDHG01. The sequence continues at coordinate 1,770,943 of CAWFFZ010000008.1, read as the reverse complement.
GGCCCAGGAGCTCGTCACCGCTGTGCAGGAGGGCATCAAGCTGATCGTCGTACTCGTGCAAAACCACGGGTTTGCTTCGATCGGCGCGCTGTCGGAGTCGCTCGGGTCGCAACGCTTCGGCACTCGCTACCGCTACCGCACTGAAACCGGCATCGACGGCGGCATGCTCCCGGTCGACCTGGCGGCAAACGCGGCCAGCCTCGGCGCGGACGTCCTGCGCGCCGGTGACCTGGCTGAGTTCGAGAAGGCGGTCGCCCAAGCGCAAGCGTCCGACGTCACCACGGTGATCCAGGTCGAGACCGACCCCCTCGTGCCTGCGCCGGACAGTCCCGCGTGGTGGGACGTGCCGGTTGCCGAGGTTTCCTCGCTCGACAGCACGCGATCTGCACGCGCCGAGTATGAGTCCTCAAAGAGAGGGCAACGCAGCCACCTCTGCTCCACCTGACAACCAACCAGACCTACCCAAGAAATGAAGCACTTTTACCATGAGAACCATCGAGCACTGGATCGGCGGCAAGCACGTAGGCACACCCGGAGGACGGTGGGGAGATGTCTACGACCCTGCCGTCGGTGCGCCACAGGCACGGGTCAGTCTTGCCTCTCCCGAGGAGGTCGACGCGGCGGTGCAGGCTGCGCGAGACGCGTTCGAGTCGTGGAGCCAGACCTCGGTCACGAGCCGCGCCCGGATCATGTTTGCTTTCCGCGAACTGTTGGTCCAACACGAAGATGAGCTTGCCAAGATGATCTCCGCCGAGCACGGCAAGACACTTGACGACGCACATGGAGAGGTCGTCCGCGGCCGCGAGGTGGTGGAGTTCGCCTGCGGCATTCCGCAGCTGCTGAAGGGCGAGTACTCCGACCAGGTCTCCAGCGGGGTCGACTCGCACTCGTTCCGTCAGCCACTAGGAGTCACGGCCGGCATCACGCCGTTCAACTTCCCCATCATGGTGCCGCTCTGGATGCACCCGGTCGCGATCGCGTGTGGCAACACGTTTGTGCTCAAGCCGAGCGAGCGTGACCCTGGCGCTTCTGATGTCGTCGCCCGGCTGTATGCCGAGGCGGGTCTGCCGGATGGCGTGTTCAACGTCGTACATGGTGACAAGGTTGCCGTCGACGCCATCCTGGACCACCCCGACATCGCCGCCGTGTCCTTCGTCGGCTCCACACCGATCGCCAAGTACGTGCACGCGCAGGCCTCGAAGTCGGGCAAGCGCGTGCAGGCACTCGGAGGCGCAAAGAACCACGCCGTCGTGATGCCCGACGCGGACCTCGACTTCGCCGCCGACCACCTGGTCGCGGCCGGATACGGCTCTGCCGGGCAGCGGTGTATGTCGATCTCCGCTGTCGTGGCCGTCGGAGCAGCCGCGGACACTCTCGTCGAGAAGGTGCGACAGCGCACCCGCGACATCGTCGTCGGCCCCGGCTCCCAGAAAGGGTCGGAGATGGGGCCTGTCGTCACGGCTGCCGCCAAGGACCGGGTGCTCGGCTACATCGACCAGGGCGAGTCCGACGGTGCCGACGTGGTGGTTGACGGCCGGGGCCTGGTGGTCGACGGGCACGACGACGGATTCTTCGTTGGCCCGACGCTGCTCGACGCCGTCACCCCGGAGATGTCGGTCTACACCGACGAGATCTTCGGGCCGGTCCTCTCAGTGGTTCGGGTTCCGACCCTGGACGCGGCGATCGAGCTCGTCAACGCGAATCCCTATGGCAACGGCACCGCTGTGTTCACGTCGTCGGGTGAGGTCGCCAGGACCTTCCAACGACGAGTCACCGTCGGGATGATCGGCATCAACGTGCCCGTCCCGGTGCCGATGGCCTTCCACTCCTTCGGGGGCTGGAAGGACTCGTTGTTCGGCGACCATCACATTCACGGACCTGAAGGAGTGAGGTTCTACACCCAGGCCAAGGTGGTCACGAGCCGCTGGCCGCACATCAGCGAGGAGTCACTCGCTCAGATCAACTTTCCCACGGCACAATGACCCGCGGGAGAGAGCAGTCCGCCAGACGGCGGCTAGTCAGGAGGGAACAAGTATGAAGGTTCGACGGATGCTCTTGGCGGTCCTCGCCACGGGCGCACTGCTGCTCTCTGCGTGCAGTACGAGCGACGACGGCGGCGACGATGAGAACGGCGGAGGCGGCGGCGGCGGTGCTGACGCCGGCGACATCCGCATCGACGTAGTCACCCACGCCGCGCCGGGCGACAGCTTCTGGGACGTGGTCAAGTCAGGTGCCGAACGCGCCGGCGAAGACCTCGGCGTCGAGATGAACTACCAGGGTGATCCTGACCCCGGTGCCCAGAGCACGCTGATAGACAACGCCGTCGCCGACGACACCGACGGTCTCGTCATCTCGATGGCCGACCCAGAGGGACTCGAGAACAGCATCAGGGCTGCCATCGAGGCGGGGGTGCCAGTCATCACGATCAACTCCGGCATTGACAACTGGCAGGACTTCGGAGCCATCACCCACGTCGGTCAGAGCGAGACGATCGCCGGCGAGGCGGCCGGCGAGCAGTTGAATGAGGCCGGGGTCGGCAACGTGATCTGCGTGATCCAGGAGCCTGGGAACATTGCCCTCGAGGAGCGCTGCCGGGCGGCATCTGAGACGTTCGACGGCGAGATGAAGAACCTGCAGACCGACAACACCGATCTCGCTGGCTCACAGTCGACCATCGAGTCCGAGCTCACCGCCGACGACAGCGTCGACGGCATCCTCTCCCTGGGCGGCGACATGGCTGGCGCGGCCGTTGCAGCCGCCGAAGCCTCAGGTCGCGACATCACAATCGGCACGTTCGACGTCAACGCCACCGTTGCCCAGGACGTCCTCGACGGCAAGCTGCTCTTCGCGATCGACCAGCAGCCCTACGTCCAGGGCTATCTCGGTGTGACCGGCATCTACCTGAAGTTGATCAACGGCAACGACATCGGTGGTGGACAGCCGATCAACTCGGGCCCAGCGATCATCACTGAAGAGAACGCCGAGGCTGTTCTCGACTACGCCGAAGAAGGGACCCGCTAGCTCCGCGGATGACGAGGGGTCCCGGGCGACCGGGACCCCTCCCGCGAAGAAGGCGGTTGGCTGCAACCAAGGGAGTAACGCATGACCACTACTGCACCGGCGCCGGCGGACGCGCCGCAATCTCGTCCGGACACCGACGAACGACTCAGCGGCTCTCACCGGCTGTCACGTGTCCTCCGCCGGCCAGAGATCGGAGCAGCCGCCGCGGCGCTGTTGATCTTCTTGTTCTTCGCCCTGACCACTGAGTCGTTCAAGCTGCCGGCGGGCGCGAGTACGTGGATCTTCACGTCTTCAGCCTTCGGCATCATGGCGGTGGCGGTGGCGATGCTGATGATCGGCGGCGAGTTCGACCTGTCTGCCGGCGCCATGATCGGCACAACGGGGCTGACAACCGCGATCTTGGTGACGGAGTACGAGCTCAACATCTGGCTGGCCATCGGGGCCTCGCTGCTGTTGGCCGTCCTCATCGGGGCGCTCAACGGGGTACTCGTGATGCGGACCGGGTTGCCGAGCTTCATCGTCACGCTCGGCACGTTCTTCGTCCTTCAGGGAGTCAACCTTGCCGTGACCAAGATCTTGATCGGGAAGGTCTCGGTGACGGGATTCCGCAACGCTGAGGGCTTCACGTCCGGCGAGCAGTTGTTCGGCTCCACAGTCAAGATCGACCTTGGTTGGCTGCCGTGGGTCACTGAAGACAACTCGCCATACCTGACTCTCTACGCTGTGACGTTCTGGTGGGTGGGTGTGACGCTCGCAGCCACCTGGGTGCTCCTGCGGATGCGTGCGGGCAACTGGATCTTCGCCGTCGGAGGTGCGCAGACGAGCGCCCGGCAGGTCGGCGTGCCAGTGTTTCGGACCAAGGTCGGGCTGTTCATCACGACAGCCGTCGCGGGGTGGCTGGTTGGCATGCTGTCGCTCTTCAAGACGACGACGGTGCAAAGCGTGACCGGCGTCGGGCAGGAGTTCATCTTCATCATCTGCGCCGTGGTCGGCGGGTGTCTGCTGACCGGCGGCTACGGGTCGGCTGTCGGCGCAGCACTTGGCGCCCTCATCTACGGCATGGTCAAGGAAGGCATTGTCTATGCGCGCTGGGACAACGACTGGCTGTTCACGTTCCTCGGCGTGATGTTGCTGGGCGCCGTGATAGTCAACAACTGGGTCAAGGCTCGAGCGGAGGCGGTGAGATGACAACCGAAGAAAGGCCACTGCCAGAAGTCGTTTCTGCGACCGAGGAGGGAGCGGCCGAGATCCATGGAACCCCGGCCGACTCCGCTCCTGATCTGCCGCCGCCTGGCACCGCGATCATCGAGGTCAAGGAGATCGGCAAGTCCTACGGCAGCGTCATCGCCTTGCGTGAAGTCACCACCTCCGTGCGAGCGGGCGAGGTCACCTGTGTGCTGGGTGACAACGGCGCCGGGAAGTCCACGCTCATCAAGATCCTTGCGGGCGCCCACGAACACTCCGAGGGCACGTTCGTCGTCGACGGCATCAGTCGCAACATGAGCAGCCCGCGTGCCGCGCTCGCCCTCGGCATCGCCACGGTCTTCCAAGATCTTGCCGTCGTGCCGCTGATGCCGGTGTGGCGCAACTTCTTCCTCGGATCCGAGCTGACGAAGGGCGTCCCTCCGTTCAAGCGGCTTGATATCGAGGCGATGAAGAAGATCACCAAGACCGAGATGTTGGCAATGGGCATCGACCTGAGAGACGTCGAGCAACCGATCGGGACCCTGTCTGGTGGCGAGCGACAGTGTGTGGCGATTGCCCGGGCTGTCTACTTCGGTGCCCGGGTGCTGATCCTCGACGAACCGACAGCGGCGCTCGGTGTCCGGCAGTCAGGCGTGGTGCTGAAGTACATCGCCAAGGCACGCGACCGAGGTCTCGGCGTCGTGTTCATCACCCACAACCCACACCATGCCTATCCAGTCGGTGACAGGTTCATCATCTTGCGCCGTGGCCGGAGCATGGGCGACTTCCCCAAGGCCGAGATGACGCTCGACGAGCTAGTGCGGATGATGGCCGGAGGCTCGGAGCTCGACGCATTGCACGAGGAGCTCGAGCGGACCCTCCCCGACGCGCCGGCCACCAAGGAGACGGAGCCCGAGGTGAAGCCTCAGTGAATGACGTGGCTCGCCGCGGTGACGACCGCGGCGTGCTCGGGGTAGCCATCGTCGGGTTCGGCTGGATGGGACAAGTCCACGCCCGGTCCTATGCCCGCCTCTGGCAGCACTTCCCGGACGCTCCGCTACGACCGCTGCTCGTCGCCGTGGCCGACCCCGAAGCGTCGCGGCACGAGACCGCCCGATCGGCGTACGGCATCGGCGAGGCGGTGACCGACTGGCAGGACGTGGTTGCTCGGGACGACGTGGATGTCGTCAGCGTGTGCGGGCCGAACTTCCTGCATCGAGACGTCGCCGTCGCGGCAGCACGGGCGGGCAAGCACCTCTGGGTTGAGAAACCGGCCGGGCGTCACCTCGCCGACACCGTCGAGATCGCGGACGCGGTCCGGTCCGCCGGAGTACAGGCGGCGGTCGGCTTCAACTACCGCAACGCTCCGGCAGTCGAGCTGGCCCGCGAGATCGTCGGGTCGGGCCGGATCGGCGAGGTCGAGACGGCGTCGGTGCGGTTGTTCAGCGACTACGCGGCACACCCCGACGGCGCGCTGTCATGGCGGTTCGACCGGACGCACGCAGGCAACGGAGTCCTCGGCGACCTGGCAAGCCACGGACTCGACCTGGCCCGCTATGTCGTCGGGCAGCGGACCGGCGAGGTCGTCGATGTTGTAGCCGACCAGGCGACGTTCATCCCACAACGGCCGGAAGCAGTTGGCGCCGTGTCGCACTTCGCGACGGCACCGGGCGGGAAGCTCGGCCCGGTCGGAAACGAGGATCATGTCAGCGCACTGCTGCGTTTCGACTCCGGGGCGCGCGGCGTGGTCGAGTGCTCGCGTGTGGCGGTGGGTGAGCAGTGCGCCTATGGCTTCGAGGTCCACGGCACGCAAGGTGCTGTCGCGTGGGACTTCCGCCGGATGGGCGAGCTGAGGGTCTGCGCCGATCAGGGCTATCAAGACGTTGCCTGGCAGGTCCGTCACGTCGGGCCGGGCAGCGGCGAGCTGGCCGCATTCCAGCCCGGCCCGGGGGTTCCCATGGGATTCGACGACCTGAAGGTCATCGAGGCCGAGCGCCTGGTGCGGTCGATCGCCGAGGGCAAGCCCGTCGGTGCCACGATCGACGACGCGGTGTGGGCCGCCAGGCTGGTCGAGGCCATGGGCAGGTCGTTCGAGGAACGGCGATGGGTCAAGCCATGAGCGGGGTAGTACGGGTCGGCGTCATCGGGACGGGTTCGATGGGAACCGCGCACGTGCGCACCCTCGCCCAGTGGGTGCCGGGCATCGAGCTGGCGTGTGTGTACGACGCCGACGCAGCTCGGGCAGCCGAGGTCGGCTCCGAGGTGGGAGCCGACGTCGCAGCCACCGCCGAGGCGCTGATTGAGTCACCGAACGTCGACGCCGTGGTCATCGCGGCTCCCGACCCCATACACGAGGAACTCGCGCTTGCCTGCCTCGCTGCCGGCAAGCCAACACTCTGCGAGAAGCCGCTCGCCGCCAGCGTCGACGGGTCGCGGCGGATCATTGAGGCAGAGACGGCGGCGGGACGCCGGCTGATCCAGGTCGGGTTCATGCGCCGCTTCGACCCGAGCTACGTCGATCTGCGCACTGCAGTCGCCGACGGGTCGATCGGGACCCCGCGCCTTGTCCACTGCGTGCATCGCAATCCGTGGGCACACTCGTCAGCGACGTCGGAGGGAGTCATCTTCAACTCGATGATCCACGAGCTCGACATCCTGCCGTGGTTGCTCGACGAACGCCTGGCCGCGGTGACTGTCGTGGCCGCGCCGGCGCTTGATGGTGGGTTCCAGGATGCGCAGATTGCCTTGCTCGAGACAGCCAGCGGCGTCGTCGTGACTGTCGAGGTGTTCGTCAACGCCCGTTACGGCTACGACGTCACTTGTGAAGTTGTCGGCACGGAAGGCACGACCAGGCTCGCGGCGCCGACCGGGCTACGGGTTCGCCGAGATGGCGGCGACACGGTCGTGGTCTCCAAAGACTTCTTCTACCGGTTCCGGGACGCCTACCGGATCGAGCTCGCGGCCTGGGCGGACGACGTACGACGCGGGAGCATCACCGGGCCGACCGCGTGGGATGGTCACCTGGCCAACGTCGCGGCTGCCGCGGGTGTTGAGGCCCTGCACTCCGGGCACAGAGTGGTGATCGAGGAGGACGACCCGCCCGAGCTCTACCGCTGAGACCTGGGGCGGGCGGCCGGTCAGCGGGGGCGCCTGTAGTCGGGCAGGAGCTCCTGGGCGAGCTGCTCCAGGAACAAGCCGACGTCGGTCACGATACCCCTGGCCTGCGACGACCCTCGGTCGGCCAGCTTCGTGACGGTGGCTGAGTTGATGTCGACACAGACGAGCGGCACCGACGCTGGGAGGATGTTTCCGGTCGCCACCGAGTGGAGCATCGTAGCCACCATCAGACAGAACCCCACGCCGTCGAGTCCTGCTCGCATCGCGCGCTGGCCCTCGATCACATCGGTGTAGACGTCGGGCAGCGGGCCATCGTCGCGCACCGACCCGACGAGGACGAACGGCTTGCCCTGCGTGACTAGCGCGTGCATGATGCCACCGGTCAACACACCCTGTTCGACGGCCGCCGCGATGGAGCCAGCCTTCCGGATTGTGTTGAGAGCGCGGATGTGGTGCTCGTGGCCGTGCTCGACGCCGCGACCTTGGGCCAGGTCCACACCGAGCGACGTACCGTAAAGCGACGACTCGATGTCATGGGTGGCAAGGGCGTTGCCGGCGAACAGCACGTCGACGTACCCCGCGTTGACCATCGCAACCAGGGCGGGCGCGGCGCCGGTGTGTACGACGCCAGGGCCTCCGACCCACAACAGCTTCTTGCCTGCCGCTTTCGCCTCCCGCATGCCTTCGGCCACCTGCCGGACGAGCAGCGCCTGCGGTTTCTCGCTGGAGACGGCGGACTCCATGAACCCGAATATCCCCTGCTCGGTCCCACCCGTCGGGATCGGCGTCGTGACCTTGATGCCGGCGGCGCCGCAGACGACCTGCATGCCGACCTCGACGTCCGACATCGGCAGTGTGTAGACCCGCGGTGGGTTGCTGGTCTGGTCGACGATGAGGCCACAGTCCATCTCGGGGTTCTCGACGCGGAGCCAGCGGCCACCGATTCGCACACGTGTCTCGAGGTTGGTGGTCGAGTAGAACCCGTCGGGGAACACGCCATCGGTGTCGGCGCGCTCGATCGACGCTTCGCCCGGGTCGACCATGTTGACGCCGTGAGTCTGGAGACGCATCAGCATCCGCTGCAGGGACTCGTCATCCTCGGCGGTCACGTGGATGCGGGCGTATGACATGTCGCCCGAGTCGTGGCCGAGGTCGAACCGCTCGATGACGTGGTCGCCGCCGTACTCGCGGATGTCGTTGAGGACGCGGGACAAGATTCCGCTGTCCATCAGGTGGCCGGTGATCTCGACGGTTTCGGTTGACTGCTCGGTCATGGCCACAGGTTAGGCGGTTGAGGCCGGCTGGCGGCGGGCGGTTGCTTGCGTCCGTGCGGGTGGCCGCTATGGCGACCGGGTGTACGGACGCTGTGGGTGGCGCGTGGTGGCCAGCCACCACAGACCGAGGACTGGCAGCACGAGTGGTATGAAGCCGTAGCCGGCGCCGTACCCGCTCCACACGGTCGCATCGGGAAACGACATGAGCAGGCTGACGGTGCCGACCACGAGGACACCCACGAGCTCAACGCCACAGGCGATCCAGGCGACCGGCCGCCATCGCGGGCCGCCACGTACCAGGGCAACCGTCGCCACCACGTAGATGAGGGCGGCGACGGCTGACAAGGCGTAGGGCAGTGGGGCCTCGTCGGCATGCAAGCTGAGCTGGACAGCGGACCGCCCAGTGGCCGCGACCGCGAACACGGCGTAGACAGCGATCAGGAGGCGGCCGGGTCCCGTGGCGGTCGAGCTGCGCCGGCCGCGTGGCTCGCCGTTCACCTCACGCCGACCAGATCTGCTGAAGTCGGCCGATGAGCGCGATGATCACGACACCTGCTGCGACGAGCACCGCTGTGCCCCACCGGGTGCGCTCGGCCAACACCCAGAGCAGCGCGGCCGGAATGACGAGCAGGATGCCGACGAGGTACACCACAAACGTCGACGCGGTCACGTCATGGTCGCCGCCCGCGAGCTGGGCGAGCCCGACCACGCACTGCACTACGAGTCCGAGCTCCAACGCGCCCAGCACGGCGACCAGCCACCAACCGGGGAGCTCGTTGCGCACTACTGCAACCAGCGCCAACAGGGACGCCGTCGCCGCGAGAGCAACGAGGAGGATCTGGAGCGCAGGCAGCACAGTGAACCTTTCGGCCTTGGCTAGTGACTTGGCTGACCGAGTTAGACGACGGCGCCGTTGCCAGGGTCAATGTCGTCGCGGTCGTCCATCGTGGCGACCAGCGTCACGAACCCGCCGACGAATCCTCCCACTGCGAGCACGGCGACGTACGTCGGCAGGCCGATGCCGAACAGCACCGCAAGCAGCAACAGCAGCGGCCCACCGAGGACGCCGACCCAGGCCAGTTGCTTGTAAGGCTCGAGTCTCGGCAGCGGCGGGGGAGTCGGCGGCACGAACCGGTCCTCCTCCTCGTCGGCGGCTCGCACCTGCGCGGCCCACGCGTCGTCGTCGGACTGATCGTCGTCGCCGGGCAGCGCATTGAGACTGTCGGCACGCACCCGGGTGTTGCGCAGCCAGGCGTCGCGTTCGGCGACCGGGTCGGGCTCCGGCTTCTCGGCCTCGTCGTCGATGTCCTCGTTGGCCGGCCAGGGCGCAACCGGGGTCGTCATGGGCTGGTCGAAGCCCGCGACGATCTGTGCCCAGGTCAGGTCGTCGTTCGCCGCCGCGAGGCCCGGTTGCTTGTCGTCGAGCTGGGCGCGGACCCGCTGGGCGGCGGCCGCATCGACGTACAGCCGGTCGAGCGCGCCCTCGCGGAACTCCGGCCGATCGAACCCCGACATCGAGGACGACTCAACCGGCCGTGTGTACGCCGCAATGCCTTCCTCTTTGAGCTCCAGCATGAATGCGTCGGCGGCCCGGGGGTCGAGGTCGGCGACGGGGCTGTATGACGCCGCGGTGAGTCCGTTAGACCGCATCGGGAGGGCCCACGGTGCGGTGCTTGTTGATGAACTCGGCCGACTGGCTGAAGATGCTCGGCGCGTCGTTGTCGAGCACCGCGACGTGATAGCTGTTGTCCAGCACCCGCTCGGTCACGTCGCGAGACGACACTCGCTGGATGATCAGCTGAGCCGACAGGGGCTTGACCACGTGGTCCTCGACCGACCGGAAGAGGGCCAGCGGGGCCGTCACCTTGGGCAGGTCGTCGCGGGTCACCTTCCACAACGCCCGCAGCGAGTCGAGGGCTTTGAGCGGGACCCGGTCATAGCCAGGCTCCTCAACGCCAGGCTTCTTGATGTCGCTCTTGATGCCCTTCACAGAGCCGCGCACCCGCTTGACCAGGGGCGTCGCCAGCAAGCGCTTGTCGGCCATCGCCACCGACGGGTTGACGAGGGTCAGGCCGGCGACATCGTCAGGACGCTCTTCAGCCAGGCGCAAGGCGAGGCCCCCGCCCATGGACAGTCCGGCGACGAACACCTCGTCGCATCTCTCGAGCAACGCGTCGAGGGCACACGATGCCTCGGCATACCAGTCGGTCCAGTGGGTGCGGTTGAGCTCTTGCCAGGTCGTGCCGTGGCCGGGGAGCCGAGGAACTTCGACGGTGAACCCCTCGGCGGCGAGGTATTCGCCCCATGGGCGCATCGACGCCGGCGAGCCGGTGAAGCCGTGGATGAGGAGCACCCCGGTGCGGCCTCCAGGCGCGCTGAAGGGCTCGTCGGCTGGGTTGAGCGGCACGGCGGGCTCCTCGAGGCGGCGCGGAGATGTCGAGATCATCGTGTCACGCCGGTGGGGGGTTTTCGAGAGGGTGCGACGGGCGGGTCGTGTCGGCGCACCACCTCGTGGGCGGTTGCAGCCGGGCAGGGCGCTCCGACGACGTACGATCAGGCGCCGCGGCGAGCGCGCAAACTTCTGCCGCAGGACCTAGTGCCCCGCACTAGTGTGAGCAGACCAAGGGAGGTCGGCGCGTGTTCTATTGGCTGCTCAAGTGGGTCCTCATCGGTCCACTGCTGAAGCTGATCTTCCGGCCGTGGGCGGAGGGGACCGAGCACGTCCCCGAAGAAGGCGCAGCGATTCTGGCGAGCAACCATCTGTCGTTCTCCGACTGGTTGTTCATGCCGCTGACGATCCCGCGGCGGGTCACCTTCGTGGCGAAGGCGGAGTACTTCACGACTCCGGGTGTGAAGGGGCGGCTGCAGAAGGCGTTCTTCTCCGGGGCCGGCCAGGTGCCGATCGACCGTTCGAGCGGCACGGCTGCTGCGGGCGCAATCGCGACCGGGCTGCGCATCCTGCGCAGCGGCGAGCTGTTCGGGATCTATCCGGAAGGCACGCGCTCGCACGATGGGCGCCTCTACCGGGGCAAGACCGGCATCGCGCGGATGGCGCTGGAGGCCAAGGTGCCGGTGATCCCCCTAGCAGTGATTGGCACGAACGTCGTCGCACCTCCCGGCAAGATCTACGGCACCTACGCCCGCCCCGGAGTGCGATTCGGCAGGCCGCTCGACTTCTCGCGCTACGAGGGGTTGGAGGAGGACCGCTACGTGCTGCGCTCTATCACCGACGAGATCATGTACGAGATCATGTTGTTGTCGGGCCAGGAGTACGTCGACACGTATGCCGCCAAGGCCAAGGAAGACGCGCAGCGCGAAGCGAAGGAAGCCGCAGCCCAAGCGAAGGCGGACGCCAAAGCTGAGGCCACCACCGAATCGAAGGCCGACGACCAGTCCTGACCCTCCTGCCGAATGGTCAGGTTTGCCGTGCCGAGTGGTCAGGTTTGCCGGCTGGAGCAGCATTTGTGACCAGTCGACGCGGCAGATGTGACCAGTGGACCCGGCATTTGCGATCAGTCGACGCGGCAGATGTGACCAGTCGGCGGCTCGGCTAGGGTTTCCGACGGGCTCTTGCATTCGCCGTACGCCGGCAAAGCCCGCACGACCAGCACGGCCTGCATTGACCTGCACGACCACCCTTCGACCTACCCGGGAGACCGACAACATGCGCGTTGGAGTACTGACCGGCGGCGGTGACTGCCCCGGTCTCAATGCCGTCATCCGTTCCGTGGTGCGCAGGGGGGTGAGCGAGTTCGGCTTCGAGTTCTTGGGGTTCCGCGACGGTTGGCGCGGCCCGCTGGAGAACGTCACGTGCGAGCTTGGCATCCCGCAGGTGCGCGGGATCCTGCCCCGTGGCGGGACGATCCTCGGCTCCTCGCGGACCAACCCGTTCAGCGTCGAGGGCGGCGTTGAGCAGATCACGGCAAACCTCAAGTCCAACGGCGTCGACGCCCTGATCGCGATCGGAGGCGAGGACACCCTCGGCGTGGCCACCAAGCTGGCCGAGCTGGACGTCAACGTCGTCGGCGTCCCGAAGACGATCGACAACGACCTCAGCGGCACCGACTTCACCTTCGGTTTCGACACCGCCGTCAACACCGCGACCGAGGCGATCGACCGCCTCCACACCACCGCCGAGTCGCATCATCGGGTGCTCGTGGTCGAGGTGATGGGTCGGCATGCCGGGTGGATCGCCTTGCACAGCGGCATGGCCGGTGGCGCCAACATCATCCTTATCCCAGAGCACCCTTTCGACATCGAGCAGGTCTGCGCGCTGGTCGAGCGACGGTTCCGGCTGCAGTACGCACCGATCATCGTCGTTGCCGAGGGCGCGGTGCCGGCCGAAGGCACGATGGCGACGGTCAACGAAGAGCTCGACGCGTTCGGCCATCCGCGCCTTGGCGGCATCGGCGACCGGCTGGCCCGCGAGATCGAGTCGCGCACGGGCAAGGAAGCGCGGACTGTCGCGCTCGGGCACATGCTACGAGGAGGTACGCCGACGGCGTTCGACCGCTGGCTCGCCACCCGGTTCGGGCTGCACGCAATCAAGGCCGTCGCCGACGGCGACTTCGGCAAGATGGTGGCCCTGCGGGGCACGGACATTGTGCGGGTCGACCTGATCGAGGGCACGGGTGAGCTCAAGACGGTCAGCCCCGCTGAATACGCAGAGGCAGAGCTCCTCTTCGGCTGAGCCCACCCGCTGAGCCGATTCGCAGGCGATCCGACTGTGGCGTTGCTCTGGCGACGCATTCGGATCCTTTGCGCGCCGGCAGACGTCGTACATCTAGGCTTGGCCCGTGAGCATCCCCAGTCTCGACGAGCTAAAGGCCCGTGGAGCGGCCCAGCAGCCGAGCTGGCCTGAGCAGCCGGCCGTCGACCGCGCCGTCGCAAAACTGCGGTCGATGCCGCCTCTCGTGTTCGCCGGTGAGTGCGACGACCTGAAGGCTCACCTCGCCGAAGTGGCCGGCGGGCGGGCGTTCCTGTTGCAGGGCGGCGACTGCGCGGAGACGTTCGAGACGCTCACTGCCGAGAACGTCCGCGCCAAGCTGCAGGTGCTGCTGCAGATGGCCGTGGTGCTGACGTACGCCGCCTCCGTCCCGGTCGTCAAGCTTGGCCGGATCGCCGGGCAGTACGCGAAGCCGCGGACCAGCGACACTGAGACCCGCGACGGCGTGACCTTGCCCGCATACCGCGGCGACGCCGTCAACGGCTACCCGTTCACTCCCGAGAGCCGCCTGCACGACCCCGACCGGCTTGTGCAGGTCTACCACGCGTCGGCCGCGACGCTGAACCTCTCGCGGGCGTTCCTCCAGGGCGGCTACGCCGACCTGCGTGAGATGCACGCATGGAACACCGACTTCGTCCGCACCAGCCCGGTCGGCGCGCAGTACGAGATGATGGCCGCCGAGATCGACCGCGCACTGGACTTCATGAAGGCGATCGGAGCCGAGTCGGAGCAGCTCCACCGAGTCGACTTCCACAGCAGCCACGAGGCCCTCATCCTCGAGTACGAGCACGCGATGACGCGGATCGACTCGCGGACCCAGCTGCCATATGACGTCAGCGGTCACTTCCTCTGGATCGGCGAACGCACCCGACAGCTTGACGGGGCACACATGGAGTTGCTGTCGAAAGTGCAGAACCCGATCGGTGTGAAGTTGGGTCCCACCGCCACGTCCGACCAAGCCGTCGAGTACGCCGAGAAGCTCAACCCCCGCAACGACGCTGGGCGGTTGACGTTCATCACGCGGATGGGCGCGGGCCGGATCCGCGATGTACTGCCGAACCTGGTGGAGAAGGTGACCGCCGCGGGCATCGAGGTCGCGTGGGTCACAGATCCCATGCACGGCAACGGTTTCGAGACTTCCACGGGATACAAGACGCGCCGCTTTGACGACGTCATCGACGAAGTCCGGGGATTCTTCGAAGTGCACCATGCGCTCGGCACCTGGCCGGGTGGCATGCATGTCGAGCTCACCGGCGGCGACGTCACCGAATGCATCGGCGGCGGCGAAGCCCTCGACGAGGCAGGCCTTCAGCATCGGTATGAGTCGGTGTGCGACCCACGGCTCAACCGCACGCAGTCCCTCGAGCTCGCCTTCCTCGTGGCGGAGATGCTGCGCGCCAGCCGGTGACGGGCGTGCCCCGCGTTACGTCCGTAGACGCGCTCGCCTGGGCGACCGTCTGCACGGACGTAAGACGTCGAGAGAGGATGGCGTGATGATCGACCTGCGCAGTGACACGGTCACGCAGCCGAGCGAGCCGATGCGGGCGGCGATGGCGTCGGCCGAGGTGGGCGACGACGTGTACGCCGAAGACCCCACAGTGGCGCGGCTCGAGGAGAGGGTCGCCGAGCTGCTCGGGTTCGAGGCTGCCTTGTTCACCGTCACGGGATCACTGGCCAACCTGCTGGCTGTCCGCGCCCTCGTCGGAGTCGGCGAGGAGGTGTTGTGCGAGTCGTCCGCCCATATCGCCCGCGCGGAGCTTGGCGCACACGGGGCACTGACTGGGCTGACTATGCGCACGTGGACGCACCCTCGGGGGCATGCCGACATCGATGCCATTGGTGGGCTGGTTGCCCCCGACATGGGGCCGTTCTTCGTTACCACAAAGGCGATCTCGGTCGAGAACACCCACAACTTCGGCGGCGGCAGCGTGCAGCCGGTCGATGGGCTGCGCGCCCTGCGCAGCCTTGCCGATGTAGGTGGGTTGCGTATCCATCTTGACGGGGCACGGATCTGGAACGCCCACATCGCCACTGGCGTGCCGCTTCGCGAGCTCGCTGCGGTGGCTGACACGGCGGGCGTCTGCCTCTCGAAGGGGTTGGGTGCCCCGGTCGGCTCGCTGATGCTGGGATTGGCTGACCAGGTATCGCAAGCGCGAGTGTGGCGTAAGCGCCTCGGTGGCGGCTGGCGGCAGGCGGGGGTACTGGCCGCGGCAGGGCTTTATGCCCTCGACCATCACATCGAACGCCTCGCCGACGACCACGGCCACGCCCGAATGCTCGCAGAGGCCGCCGGCGTTGATCCGGCTGGTGTTGACACCAACATCGTGGTGGTCCCGACGACCGATGCGGCGGGCTTGGTCGCGCGCTGCCGGGCCGAGGGCGTGCTGGTGTCGGCGGTTGGCCCCGACGTTGTACGCATGGTGACGCACCTGGATGTGTCGGAGCAGCAGGCCAAGACCGCTGCAGAGGTCATCCGCCACGCCCTCGCCTGACGTGTGCTAGAACCCCATGTGGGTGACTTCCGCTTCCACTTTTCGGCGCGGGGCGAGCTCGACGAGATACATCGCCGCAAGCACGAACCCACCACCGATCAGCATCCGCCCAGTGAGCGTTTCGTTGCCGAAGAGTACGGCGAACAGCGCGGCGAACACCGGCTCCATCGTCATGATGATCGCCGCCCGAGTGGACGCCATGTGAGCCTGTGCCCACGTCTGCAGGAGCATGGCCATCGCACCAGCGACCACAGCCATGTAGAGAAGGGACACCCATCCACCTGTCGTGTCCGGCGTTCCGATCCCGTTGGGCGCACTGACGATCGTGCAGACGGCCGCGATGACCGCCATCTGTACGACGGCGAGGCCAACCGCAGTGGACGGCGTCGACCAGAGACCGAGTCCGATGATGTGCAACGCGTACAGCATGGCCGCCACGAACGTCAGTGCAACGCCGTAGGAGATCGCAAACCCCTGCAGGGAAAGGAATCCGAGGCCGATGGTGGCGCATGCGACGGCGACCCAGATGGTCCGGGGAATGCGTTCTTTGAGGATGAGGGCGGCGAAGATTGGCGTCGCGACGACGTACATCCCTGTGACAAAGCCCGACACGCTCGCTGGCGTCTCGGCGAGGCCGAGCGTCTGGAGCACCTGCGCGACGCCGTAGACACCGCCCAGGGTGGCGCCGCGACGCAGATCAGCACGTGACAGCCTCAGGACGCTGCGAGGGGCGACGAGGTACAGCAGTGCCGCCGCGATCGCGAACCTGATCGACAGGAAGTCAAGGACGGAGACCTCATCGAGGAGGTCCTTGATGAGAAAGAACGTCGAGCCCCAGGTGGCCGTCACCGCCAGCAATGCAAGGGTGGGCAACGCTTTCCCGCGGGCTCCAGTCACCGCCAAACTCTAGGCGGCGCAACTATCTGACAGCTCGACCGCAACTATCTGACGGCTCGGCGGCTAAACGATGGTGATCTCGAGGGTTGAGCCGAAGGGCGCCATCGAGCCGGCATCCGGGCTCTGGCCGACCACGAACCCGAGCCCGAAGTAGGGCTCGTACTGCGTCACCTCGACCTCAAACCCCGCCTCAGCCAAGGCATCCTGGGCCTCCTCGACGCCGAACGAGTCGACGTTGGGCACCTCGACGAGGTGTGGTCCGAGGCTCACGACCAGGGTGATGCGGTCGCCGGCATACCCCGTGCCCTGGCCCGGGCGCTGCCGCATCACCTCACCCTCGGCGATGTCGTCGTGATACTTCTCGACGCGCCGGACCTTGAAGCCGGCTTGTTTGAGCTCTGACTCGGCCTGGTCGGCGGGGTCGCCGACGTAGTCGCTGATCTTGATCGGGCGCGGCCCCTTGCTCACCACGAGTTGGACGACGTCGTCGCGCTTCAGCTCGGTGCCCGCCTTGGGGGAGAAGCTGATGACGTCGCCCTCGGGCACAGACTCGCTCCACGAGCGGTCGGTGCCGACTGTGAGGGCGTTGTCGGTGATCGCCTCGATCGCCTCCGACTCGCTCATCCCCTTCAGGTCGGGGACATCGTGACGTTCAGGTCCTTTGGACACGACGGCCTCGACCACGCCGCCCCCGAGGACGTTGTCGCCTGGGTCGGGGTCTGTCGAGACGACGCGCCCCTCGGGCACCGACTCCGAGAACGCCGCTCCGCTGACTTTGAACTCGAGCCCCTCATCGGCGAGCGAGTCGCGCGCTGCATCCTGGGTCAGCCGGATGACGTTCGGTGTGTCCTGATAGCGACCGACGCCGTAGTACCACCCAGCAAGGGCCGCCCCGGCAGCGAGGACCAGCACGACGAAGAACGCGATCCAGCCACCCTTCTTGCGCCGGGGCCGGCGAGGCGGCTGGCGCGTCGCTAACGCGGCAGGCGCCCCACCTTCGCCGGCATCGACCGGGGCCTCGAGGGTGTCGTGCTCCCCATCGGTACGTCGTCCGGCCGCCACTACCTGAGTCCGCTCGGAGTCGGCACGCACGAAGTCGGGCCGCCCCACGATGCCGGGGTCAGTGGTCGGCTGACCGAAGTCGTCGTACGCCGCGAAGTCAAAGACCTCGTCGGGGTCGGGAGAGACCGAGTTGGGCTCCGACGACTCGATCGCCACGCTGTCGAAGACCCCATCCGGTGACGCGAACACGGCGACAGTCGGGGTGAGGTCGTCGGTCAGCTCCTGGTCGTCAAGCACGCCGTGGTCGAGCGCATGGCGCACACGTCGCAGCTGCTGGAGCATCACGTGCGCATCGGCCGGCCTGAGGTCGCGGGCGCGGGACGTGGCCCTGGCCACGAAAGCGTCGAGGTAGGGCGGCACACCTTCGACGAGCAGCGACGGCGGCGGTACGTCGTCATGGACGTGCGCGTAGGCGACCTGTATGGGACTGTCACCCTGGTGCGGCTTGACCCCGGTGAGCAGCTCGTACAGGAGCACGCCGAGGGCGTAGACATCGGACCGAGCATCGGAGCGGCCTTCGGTCACCAGCTCGGGCGCCAAGTAGGAGACGGTCCCCATCAGCACGCCGCCGGTGGCGGTCGCCGTGGTGGCGGACGAGATGGCACGAGCCAGACCGAAGTCGGCAACCTTCACGCGGCCACGGGGGTCGATGAGGACGTTCTCAGGCTTGACGTCGCGGTGGATGATCCCAGACTCGTGGGCAGCCGAGATCGCCTTGAGGATCTCCTCGAGCAGGGTCAGCGCCTTCCCCGGCTGAAGCGGGGCTTCGTCGCGGATCACGTCGCGCAGGGTGAGGCGCCCGGCGACGTACTCCATCGCCAGGAAGACGGTGCCTTCGTCATCGCCCTGGTCGTAAACCGCGACGACGTTGGGGTGCGTGAGCCGCGCCGCTGCCCGCGCCTCGCGCACGAACCGCTGGCTGAACTCTTCGTTGTCAGCGAGGGCGTGCGGCATCACCTTGATCGCGACGAGGCGATCGAGGCGGAGGTCGGTCGCTTCGTAGACGGTGGCCATCCCGCCCCGAGCGATCTTCGCGCCCACCCGATAGCGCCCGTCGAGCAGTCGCCCGACGAGTGGATCGGATATCGCGGATCGGTCCACGGAGCCGAGTTTACGGATGGCGCCTGCCCTGGCCGGAGTGCCTCGCCGTCTCGCCCCGGGGCGGTCGATTCCTGGTAGGCCGGGGCTGCAGCCTGCCTCGTCGGCGGGAATGTCGCTGATCAGAAGCCCGGGTTCACTGCGCAGCTGACCTGGTTCCCGAGCCAGCGGTTGCGTCCATTCGTGTTCGTGTCAGGCTGGGACGATGAGCGATCTTGACGACCGGGCCGGAGTCGACCTTCGCGTCGACCAGTGGCTGACCTTGGCCGAAGCCGCCGACCTGCTCGGCCTGACGCCCAATAAGATCCGCCAGCTGTCGCGCGAGCACCAGCTGGTCGCGATGCGGCCACCCGGCAGCCGCGAGCTGTCCGTTCCCGCGGCATTCGTCCAGGACGGCCAGGTCGTCAAGGGCCTCGGCGGCACGCTGACCGTGCTGGCCGACCATGGCTTCACGGCTGACGAGTCGGTCGAGTGGCTGTTCACCGCCGACGACTCATTGCCTGGGCGGCCCATCGACGCACTGCGAGAAGACCGCGGTCGCGAGGTACGTCGGCGGGCACAGGCAATCGTCTAACCCGCGAAAGCTCCGACCGTCAGGTCGCCGGGGCAGCGTCAGAGTCCGATCCTTAGGGCAGGGGTGTTACAGGCTCCTGTTGGTGACGCGATCGGTGAGCACGCCCAACGCTGCGCGTGAGTCGGCGTCGGCGATAGGCGCCCGGTCGAGCGACGCCAGCGCGGCCGCCGTCAGTTCGACGATCACGGTCTCGACGGCAGCAAGCGCGCCGGTCGCCCGGATGATGTCCTGGACGGCAGCGATGCCGGAGGAGTCAGCTCGAGGGTTCGCGAAGTGACGGTCGAGGACGGCGCGTTGCCGAGGATCGGCCTTGTCGAATGCGCGTGCCACCAGCAGCGTGCGCTTGCCCTCGCGGATGTCGTCGCCGCTGGGTTTGCCGGTGACGGTCGACTCGCCGAATATCCCGAGGATGTCGTCGCGAAGCTGGAACGCCTCCCCAAGAGGCACACCGTATGACGACAGGGCCGACAACAGTGCCGGCTCACCCTTGGCGAGCGCGGCCCCGAACTGCAGTGGCCGCTCTACTGTGTACTTGGCCGATTTGTAGCGCACGACCCGCAACGCGTCAGAAGCACTGTTCGTGTTGCGCGCCTGCGCCAGGACGTCGAGGTATTGACCCGCGACGACCTCGGTCCTGAGCTTGTCGAAGTAGACCCGGCCGCGCGCCACTGCCTTTGGCTTGAAGCCGCTGCGGCCGAGAAGCTCGTCGGACCATGACAAGAGCAGGTCGCCCAGCAGCATCGCCGCCGATCGGCCGAACCGCTCTGCATCGGAGGGGTTTCCGGCGGCGCCGGGGAGGTGACGGGTGAATGCGCGGTGCGCGGAGGGCTGGCCGCGCCGGGTGGCTGAGTCGTCCATGACGTCGTCGTGGGTCAGCGCACTGGCATGGACGAGCTCGATCGCCGCGGCCGCCGTGACGATAGCAGCGGTCATGGCCTCCGACCCGCCGGCGGCGCGCCACCCCCAGTAGGCAAAGGCGGGGCGCAGCCGCTTTCCCCCGGTAACGGCTTGGCGAGCCGCGTCGATCAGCGGGCGAAGCTCGGCACCGACTGGCGCCAGCTGGGCTTGCTTGTCGTCGACGAACGCCTCGAGCGTCGCGGAAACCGCGTCGGTGAGCTCGGCAGGCATCGGTTCGACCTCGAGGGTGCTCACGCCCGCGAGCCTACCGATCCACCAATCCGTGCTTGCGTCCGTAGCTGCGGTCGCTTAAGCGACCAGTTGCACGGACGCAAGGGTAAGGCTCATAGGCTGCCGTCATGACTCAACCAGGCTCGCCGGACCGGCTCCGCGACGTGATCGCAGGCGGGAGCCGCTCCTTCTCGTTCGAGTTCTTTCCGCCCAAGGACGACGAGGGTGAACGGCGGTTGTGGCAGGCGATCCGCGAGCTCGAACCGCTCCGGCCGACGTTCGTGTCGGTGACGTACGGCGCTGGAGGCTCCACCCGGGACCGCACGATCCGGGTGACCGAGCGAATCGCCAGCGAAACCACGCTGACCCCGGTCGCCCATCTCACCTGCGTCGGCCACACCAAGGACGAGATTCGGCGGGTGGTCGGGCACTACGCCGCTTCGGGTGTCCGGACGGTGCTCGCGTTGCGCGGCGACCCTCCCGGCGGGCCGGGTATGCCGTGGACACCGACGCCGGGTGGCCTCACCTACGCCAGTGAGCTGGTCGCCCTCGTGCGGGAACTGGGGGACTTCGACGTCGGCGTGGCGGCCTTCCCCGAGGGTCATCGCGAGGCGGTCTCGGTCGACGACGACGCGCGAGTGATGGTGGAGAAGTGCCGGGCGGGAGCCGACTTCGCCATCACCGAGCTGTTCTTCCGCCCGGCCGACTACATCGCCCTCGTCGAACGGTCAAGCCGCGCCGGGTCCACCATGCCGATCATCCCGGGCATCATGCCGATCACGAACCTCCGCCAGATCCAGCGGTTCGCCGAGCTGTCGGGTCGCGACGTTCCGCCCGAAGTGGTGGCGCGCTTCGACGGGGTCAGTGAGCCAGCCGACGTACGTCGGATCGGCGTCGAGATCGCCATCGAGATGTGCGACGAACTGCTCGGCCAGGGCGCGCCGGGCCTCCACTTCTACACACTCAACCGCTCCACGGCGACCAGGGAGATCTACGGCGCGATCCGCCACGAGTAACCGGCGCCGTCAGGCTTTGCCGACCCGCGCCGCCACGTGGGCAGCCCCCCACCCGACGTACGGCAACGACGAGCCCGGATGCATCGACGCACCCAGTAGGTAGAGGCCGGGCAGCGGATTCGACTGGGCGGCACGCTGCACGTGGGCGCGGAAGCCCGCCCACGCAAGGCCGTACGACGATCCCCCCGTCTCGTGCAGGAGGTCGATCGGGGTGCGGTCGAGGCGCGTCACGACGTTCTCGCGGATGTCGAAGCCGCGTCGAACCAGCGTGATCAGCACGTCCTCCTGAGCCGAGCCACGGCGCAGGACCGTCCAGGCGTGCTGGCCCGCCGGAGCCTGGCCGCCTGTGATGACAACCAGCAGGGGCTCGCCGTACAACACGACCTCGTCGGGCAGTGCGGGGACGTCGCCCGAGAGCCCGAGGTGGGTCACACCGACCGGGATAGCGCGTGTCGCCGACTCGAAGACCGACCGGCCGGGCAGCCGCAGCGACGCCGGCAGCATCTCGCCAAACACGCGACGCGGGTCGATGTCGGTTACCACGACGTCTGCCGGCACCCGAGTCCCGTCGGACAGCTCGACACCAACCACGCGACCGGTGTCAGTAACCAGCCGGATCACCTCGGTGCCGAGCCGGAGCGCAACACCTCGCTCGCCGAGCCGCGTCACGAGGGCGTCGGTGAGGCGCCCCAAGCCACCGTCCACGCTCCACACACCGAACGACCGCTCGACGTACGCCTCCACTGCCATGAACGACGCCACGTTGCGCGGCTCGGAGCCCGCGATGACGAACGGGTACTCCGCCATCAGCCGCAGCCGGCCGTCCTTGAACGCCTTCTTGTGCAGGGCGGCGAGGCTCACCCTGGCGCGCAGCCTGCTCGCCAGCGCGCGGTCGCCTAGGGCGGATCCGCCCTCCGGCACCTCCAGGACGTGGTCCCGCAGCAGCTCCCAGGTGTCAGCCTGCGAATCGACGTATGCCGTCCAGCTGACGCCTGTGCCGCGCTCCAGAGCAGTCTCGATCGCCTCGGTCTGCTGCCCGCGTGAGCCGGTCGGCAGGTCGACGGCTGTGTCGTCGGGAAAGACATGACGGCGGGCGGTCTGCCGCATCGTCAGCTCGAGGTAGCGCTCGATCGGTCGGCCGGACTTGCGGAACAGGTCCCGCACCACCGCGGGCAATGCCATCGACGACGGTCCGGCATCCCAGCGGAAGCCGTCCTGTTCGACCGTGCGCATGGCTCCGCCGGGGATGTCGCTGCGCTCGTAGACGGTCACTGAGTGGCCGAGCTTGGACAGCCGAGCGGCAACCGCGAGTCCGCCGAATCCCGCTCCGACGACGACGACGTCAGCCATCGGCGGCGACCGGCAGGACGACCCCGTCGCGGTCTGTCCGCCGCGTGACGTCCGGTGGCATCAGCACCGGACCGAATCCGGTGTCCCACATCCGGTCGGCAAACTCGTGCAACAAGACGCTGTACGGCGCGACCCGTTCGCCGACCCTGACGATCCCGTCAGCCGCGGTAAGTCGGATGAACGTGCCGAGCGGTGAGGGTCCCGCCGTCACACTGCCGACGACGGCTGCGACCTCGGCCCTGACCTCGGCGGGCGTATCGCTGTCCACGTCGGGCTCAGACATGTCTGCCCGCTCGAGCCGCCGGCCTCCAGCGCGTACGGCGATGGAGACCTCAGACTCGACGGCGTGGCGCGACGACAAGCCCCTCACGTCGATGAACCGATTGTCCTCCAGCAGTCCGAGCGTGAGGATCTCCAGCTCGGCCGCGGGTTTGGCGATGTCTCGGCCGATGAGCGCGTTGACCTGGACCAGATCCAGATGGGCTTCGGGTGCGGCGCGATTGAGCCTGGTGAGTCCGCCACTGAACCGCGTGTTCAGCTCCGTGACCCGGAAGCCGTTGGCGGTCGCAACTCCGTCGATGCCGAAGGCGCCCCGATATCCCTTGGTGCCTTGGAGATGCTGGCCGATCGCGCGCGCCACGCGGCGCATCTCCGTTGCGTCGGCAGGCGGTGGGTCCCACGACGTACCCAAGCCGCCGTGCACGAATCGGCCGGCGACCGGGTCACGGAGCGTCGCAAGCTCGACGGGGCGGAGCACGACGACGCCGTCGGGCAGACAGATGCCATGGATGCTGCACGGCACGCCCTCGAGGAACTCCGTCACGCGGACCCGGTCGCATCGGCTGGCGAAGAAGTCAGCGGCCTCGCGGGCCTGAGCGTCCGTGCGGATCCATCGGACGTAGTCGCCGCCGCCGTTGGTGCCGTCGCGCGTGTCACCCGACCAGACAACCTGGTCGCCGTCCGAGGCTGCGAGCACCTCCTGCGTGGCCGACATCAGGCCGGCGTACGTCGCTCTGGCCGCCACCGCCGGACCTCGCTCGGCGCCAACCGCGTCGAGCAGCTCGTCGACGATCAGCTTGTCCTCCAACCGAGCCTGCTCGGGCGGCCGCCCACCGAGAACGTCGCGACCGAGCAACGCGGTGTTGGACCCGACCGGGCTGACCCACCAGACCGCTGTGCCGTCCGGGTCATACGCATCGACCGCAGTCACCACGTCGGTGCTGAGCATGGCCTCGGCGTCCATCCGGGCTCGGACCTGGTCGGTAAGGGAGTCGAACGGCTGGTCGGCCAACATCAGTACGTCGGCTTCGTCTGGGGCAGGGATGGGTCCGGTGCCCCGGCCGTCGGCGACCAACAGGGGCCGCTCAGCACCCCAGCGGGCCAGCTGGGTCACGGTCGAGGCCATCCCGGTCAGCAGCTCGAACGCGAGGATGACGCGCCTCCCCGCCACGGGTGTGCAGAGGTGCCGCTCCCAAGCGTCGAGTTCGGGAGCCGGTTCAAGCACGACGTCACTGTAGGCCGCTGCCACCTCAGTGTCTTACGACGCCGAGTCCGTCGTACCACTGGTAAGGACCACAGGCGGGGCTGAGCGTTGCGATGGTCAGGGGATTGTGTTTGGCTTGAAAGGTTGTGTCCCGCTCCGCACCCAGCAGGGAGAACCCCATGCCGCGCCAAAAAAGACTTCTTCGGCAGTTAGGCACTGGTGCTGCTACCGCGGCACTCGCCATCGCCGGACTCACGCTCAGCTCCCCGCAGTCCGCGGCGCAGGATTGGAGCGAGTGCCTTCACGGATCCAGCGATACCCAGGCCGTGTTCGAGCGCGCCGCGCGGATCGCTGGCGTCCCCGAGGACGTCCTGCTCGGCGTCGGCTACCTCAGCTCGCGCTGGAGCCAGCACGCCGGTGTGTCCAGCACGTCCGGTGGCTACGGCGTCATGCACCTGACCGAGCGGGCTGTGACGCCGTCATCCAGCCCCGCCAAGGGCGACTCCAACCGTGGTCTGCCCGAGCGGGCAGGCACCTTGACGGTCGCCTCTGACCTGACAGGCTTCTCGGCCGACCGCCTCAAGAGCGACCACGTCGCGAACATCTGCGGCGCTGCCGCCGTGCTCGCGTCGTACCAGCCGTCCACCACTGCGCAGCAGCCTGCTGCCTGGAGCAAGGCGGTTGCGCTGTACGCCGGGACCGACGCCGAGAAGGAGGCCCTGCAGTACACCCGCATGGTCTTCGACGTCCTGCGCACCGGTGCCAGCGAGAAAACCGACACCGGTGACACCGTCACGATCGACGCCCGTCCTCAGGCCGTTGTCGACACCCAGGCGGTGGAGTCCGCCGGGCTGCTCGAGCCCGGTATCGATCAAGCGGATTGCCCGTCCACGCTGAGCTGCGAGATCATCGAGGCGCAGTACCGCAAGACAGGTCCCGCGCCGACGCAGTATGTCAACTACGACCTCGCCGACCGGGAAAACGACCTCTCGATTGACTACCTGGTCGTCCACAACACCGAGTGCACCTACGACGCCTGCATCCGGCTGATCAAGGGCGAGGCGGAGCCCACCCGGTTCGTCTCCTGGCACTACACGATCCGCTCCGCCGACGGTCACGTGGCCCAGCACGTCGCCACCCGCAACGTCGCAGCACACGCCGGCAACTGGTACCTCAACATGCACTCCATCGGCTTCGAGCACGAGGGCTTCGCCGCCCAGCCAGGTGCCTGGTACACCGAGGCGCTGTACCGCTCCTCCGCTCAACTCGCCAAGTATCTCGCGGCTCGGTACGACTTCGAGCTCGACCGGGCTCACGTCGTCGGCCACGACCAGTTCGGGACCTCCACGTTCAAGTGGGACCCAGGCCCGTACTGGGACTGGGAGCACTACATGACCCTGCTGGGCGCGCCGATCAAGTCCGACCGGAAGTCCCCCAGCAGCGTCGTCACCGTCAAGCCCGGCTTCGCCGACAACCCGCAGCCGATGACGGGGTGCACCACGGCCGGCGCGCCCTGCCCCACCTTCGGCACCAACTTCGCGAACCTGCGGACAGCGCCCAGCGACACGGCGCCGCTCGTAGGTGGCGCGACCAACGCGGTCTCCGACAAGAACCCCCGCGCCGCTGCCGGACACAAGTTCTACGTCGCCGACCGTCAAGGCGACTGGCTCCAGGTCTGGTGGGACGGCGCAGTCGCGTGGCTGCACAGCCCGAAGCCGGACCCGGTCGTCGTACCCTCCCAGGGTCAGGTGATCGAGGCTGCCGGCACGACGCCGGTGACCGTCTACGCACGTGCGTACCCCGAGGCGAGCGGCCTACGCAGGGACGGAGGTTCCCTACCAGGGCCAGCCGACCCTCGACGCGATCACTCTCAAGCCGGGTCAGCGCTACGTGATCGGCGACAAGACCGTGCCCACCGACTACTACTACGCCAAGTCGTTCGACGGCTCGATCCCGGACGACAAGACGGTGATCCACGGTGAGGAGAAGTACTACCAGGTCTGGGTCGGCCACCGCCTCGGGTACGTCAAGGCAGCCGAGGTCCTGGTTCTCTCCGGTCGCTGACCGCGGGGACCAGGGCTGAGGGTTTCGGGCCAGCACAAGCCCGGCTTCCCACTTCGGTGAGGGGCCGGGTCTTGCCTGGCAACTCCGGGTCTTGACCGGCTTCGCGGAACTTCACTAGTGTCCGTTGCAGTCGTCGCAACGTGTTCCGGCATACGGAACACCTCTGGGGGTTTGCGCAGACATCGCCACTGTCTGGGGAGGTTCCGGTGAGGGTACGACGTTCAACGTTCGCGCGCTGCGCGACAGCAGGTCTGGCGGTCCCACTCGTCGTCCTGGCCTTGTCCGGGGCAACGACACCATCGCCGGCGTCACCGCCAGCCGCGGAGGTTGCCCAGAAGGCGCCCAACGCGAAGACGCCGACCCGGGTGGTCATGATCGTCCTTGACCAGCTGCGGCCGGAGTTCATCGACGCCTTCGACATGGACAACGTCAAGGCTCTGATGGCCAGTGGTGCCAACTTCGAGAACGCCTACCTCGGGCACATGGCGTCCGAGACAGTCATCTCGCACAACGTGATGACGAGCGGCATGTTGCCCAAACACATGGGGTGGTCCGACGAGTGGTATCGCGACGTTGATGGCGTCCTCGGCGCGCCGAACGACATGTACGTGACGGGATCCATGTCGGCACCCCAGTTCGACTTGCTCATCAACCACCGTGGCTATCAGAAGCTGCCGGATTACCTGCATGAGACGTTCCCCGGCACGACTGTGGCCGCCATCGGCCAGAAGAGCTACGCGACGAACACCATGGGCGGTCCGTCCGCCGACATGCGGATCACGTACTCCGGCCGCAACTTCGACTGCGACGGCGACGGCGTCAACAGCTGGCGTGGTCCGGCCGGTCCGACCGGTTCGGAGGACCCGCAGGTGCCGACCTACCTCGCCGAAGAGTGTGGACGCTTCTACATCGACTCCGATCGGGCCCACACCTATGGCACGGGGACCACGCCGCCAGCGGACATGTACCCGCTCGAGGGCAACCGTGACGTCCGGGGGAATGACCCCGACCACTATGGCGGCGACCGTTGGACGACCGACGCGGCTCTGCGGGTGATGCGCAACGAGGACTGGAGCGGACTGCTCCTGACCCTGGGCGGCATCGACAAGGCCGGCCACATGTGGGGCGGCCTGAACGACGTACGCCCCTACGAGGGCGACGCTGAAGCCTCGACCCACATGGCGGCTCTGGCGCGGGTCGCCGACGCACAGGTCGGGCGCATCATGGACCGGCTCGAAGCTCTCGGGCTCAAGGACGAGACTCTGATTGTCCTGACCACCGACCACGCGCAGCTCACTGCAGAGAACTACTTCGGTCTTCCCGGGGCAGGACGCGGGAACTTCAACTGGTATTACGGTGCGGATGCGGACGAGACGTACCTGACGCCGTCGCCGGAGATCATGAAGTTGATCACTGGGCTCGGCGGCACCGGCGCGACAGCGGCCACGGACGGCAATATGCGGGCCAGTATGCAGGACTCTGCCATTCGCACCTGGCTCGACGTCACCACGGCCGAGGCCAAGAAGCAGGCCGCCGACGTGATGGCAACACTGGGTGGAGTTCGGGCCAGCTTCTACCGCGCCGGTAACCACTACAAGCTGCATTGGCAGGCGCCGCGCAGCCAGTGGGGCGACAGTGAGTGGCAGTGGTACAAGCGCCATGGCCAGGAGATCGTCAACACCGAGGCCGCGCCGTACGGACCGGACGTGATCGGGCTGCTCGCCAACAACACCAGCTACGGCGTCGCAGGCGACCACGGCGGTGCGCAGCAGTCGGTGCAGGAGATCCCGATCGTCTTCTCCGGACCAGGGATCAAGCCTGGATCGACGCCGAACGAAGCGATCCGCTCGGTCGACATCCTGCCGACGCTGCTCCGAGCGATGAATATCCCGAGGGAGGACATGGACGGGCGGGCCTACTCGCTGCCCTGAGTAGCTGGCGCGTCGCCAGTGACGGGTCGGTCAGCCGATCCTGACCGTGACGACGTTGGAGGCACGTCCGGTGGAGGTGTCGACGACGCGGAAGCGGTTGGGGCCAGTCTGGCCGGTCTCGATGTACGTCGCGAACGTGCCGTCGCTCACCGAGGCGCTCGTCGGGAATTCCGCCCATGTGCCGCCCTGCTGGCGCTGGACTTGCAAGGTTGCCCCCTCACCTGCGCGGTAGGTGCCGCTCAGGTTGACCCGCTGGTAGGTCGCCGCCTGTTGGGGTGACGCCGTCAGGACGATCTGCCGCTGAGGCGGGGGTTGGGTGCGCGTCTCGCTTGTCGTGGTGGGGCCTGGCTGCGTGCCCGGCTCGTTCGTCGCGCTCGATTCGGTCGTCTGACCTGGCGTGGTGGGTCCGAGCCCAGGCGGGGGTCCGGTCTCTGGTCCCTGGGTCTCACCGACGCCGGCCACGTCCGCGGCCTTGAGGGCGACGACGCCGATGACGCCGCCCACCAGGAGCCCCACGACGACGAGCAGACCGACACCGACCAGCAGCTGCTTTTGCCAGGAGGTGTTCTCGTCCATCAGGGTCGGCTCCGGAGATCGATGCGTGGGGTCGGTGTAATGACCCTCCTATCGTGTCAGACGCGGAGCAATCCAATTGTTGTGCCCGAATGTCAGTCGTGGACTCGACCCGTCGTTGTTGCGTGGCGGTCAGTTGACGTCGATTTCGGTTGCTCCGGTGAGACGACGGAGTTCGTCATACGTCGTGTCGAACACAGCGTTGGCGTGGCCTGCGGCTGCCCAGATGACTGAGTGCTGACGCAGGGCACGGTCGAGGTACGTCGGCACGGGGTCGGGGTGGCCGAGCGGGGCAACGCCACCGATCACCTGGCCGGTGTGAGCCCGCACGAAGTCTGGCTCCGCGCGGGCAAGCGAGCCGACGCCGATCGTCGCCGCGACCATCGCGAGGTCGACGCGGTGGGCGCCGGACGTGAGGACGAGGACGGGGGAGCCATCGGCGTCGAAGAGCAGAGAGTTCGCGATCGCGCCGACCTCGCAGCCGAGCGCTGCTGCAGCCGCTTTCGCGGTCTTCACACCGTCGGGGAACGTGCGAACCGTGCCGTTCCAGCCGGCCGCGCGAAGCAGCGCCGTGACGTGCTCGATGTTCGGGTGGATCGCCTCGCCGGTCACGACGTCGACCCTAGTTGTCGGTCTGCTCGAAGTGGCCGACCTCCTGCAGGCCAGGACCCGCCCTATGTCGGCCATTGCGATGAACGAGGGGCCTTGACGGTTTGTCGGTGGCGGGGTTTACTGTTCAGGTGTTCGAACATGTGTTCGAACACATCACCGGGTGGAGTTTCGCGGCCCACCCGGAGGCGGATCGCTTCGGCGGCATGGATTCGACCCCCATGCTGCCGGGCGGCCGCCGGATGGCCAGTGGGTCGAGTTAGCAGGAGGCGCACGGTCAGCATGCGGAAGTACGACGAGCCCATCGAGGTGCAGCGCGGACTGGTCGCCGGGCAGGAAGCTCCGGAGCAGTTCCTGTGGCGTGGCCGGCTCTGGATGGTTCGCGACATCCTTGCGCACTGGGTGGAGACGGGGGCCTGGTGGGAGCAGGCAGGGGTGGCCGCACTCCTGGGCGCCGCGGTGGACACCGGCACTGGCACCCGCACTGGCACTGGCACCGGCAGCGCCACGACGGGGAGCGAGACTCCCCTCGGTGCCGACCTGCTCGGCGAGCGCGACGTGTGGCGGGTCGAGGCAGGCCGCGGCCGGATGTCGCGTGACGCCGGCGTCTTCGACCTCTCCTTCGACTGGTCCGACGCGCAATGGCGCCTCGTCTGCTGTGTCGACTAAAGCTGTGTCGACTAAATGGGCAGACGAGTGGGGGTGTGACTGATGGACCCGTTCGTCCACCTGCATGTCGCCTCGGGGTTCTCCCTCAAGTACGGTGCCTCCCATCCTCGGCGCCTCGTCGAGCGGGCGGTCGACGCCGAGATGGACACGCTGGCCCTCACCGACCGCGACGGGGTCTACGGCGCCGTCCGGTTCGCCAAAGCCTGCATGAGCGGGGGCATCCGGCCGGTCCTGGGCGTCGACCTCGCGATCGAGCCGACAGCGCTGCCCTCGACAGGGTCCGAACCACGAGCAGGCGAGGTACGCCGCCGGATGTCACCGGCTCGTGGCGGCGCCTACCAGGACCCCCCGTTGCCACGGATCACCCTGCTCGCCGGCAGCAAGGCCGGCTGGGCGGCGCTGTGCCGGCTCGTCTCGGCGACCCATCTGCGTGGTGAGCGCGGCACCCCCGTCACCACCCGGCAGCTGGTGGCCGAGCATCTCGCCGCCTTGACGGGCGACCACGACATGCTCGTCATGCTCGGCCCGACATCGGAGCTGGGCTGGGCGGCAACCCGGCGCCGCGACGACCTCGTCCAGGCGGTGCTGCGTGGCTGGCGTTCGGTGGTCGACCCCGTCAACCTGCTCGTCGAGGTCGTCTCCCATCGGGTCGCCGGGTCTGGTCCCGGATCCAGCGCCCACGCCGCCCGGATGGCGGGAGTGGCCGCGAGTCTCGGCCACGAGGTCGTCCTCACCAATGCGGTGCGCTACGCCGACCGTTCCGATGCCCCCGCCGCTGACATCCTCGACGCCGTACGCCGACTGGTGCCGCTCGACCTGCGCCACGTCGACCGAGTCAACGCCGAGGGATTCCTCAAGTCAGGCAAGGAGATGGCCGACATTGCCGACGAGATCTGCCGCCACGCCGGGTTCGACCAGGCCGACGCCGCCCGGATGCTGGCACGCACCCGGACCATCGCCGACCGGTGCGCGATCGACCCACGCGTCGACCTTGGGCTCGGAGAGGTGCACTTCCCTGAGTTCGAGATCACCGGCGGGGTCTCAACAGGCTCGATCACCGGACAGGGCTCGATCACCGGGGTCACACCGGGAGACGCGGCGCTGCGGGCGCGCTGTGACGCCGGCATCGGGCGGCGGTACTCACCCGACCAGCACGCGGCGGTCGCGGCGCGACTTGACGACGAGCTGGGTGTCATCGCTCAGCTCGGCTACGCGTCGTACTTCCTCACCGTCGCCGACGTCACCGACTTGATTTGCTCCATGGACGTCCGGGTCGCCGCCCGCGGCTCGGGGGCGGGCAGCCTCGTCAACTACCTGCTCGGGATCTCCGGTGTCGATCCGCTGCGCTACGGCCTGCTGATGGAGCGGTTCTTGTCGCCGCTGCGCCAGGCGCTGCCCGACATCGACATCGACGTCGAGTCGGCCCGCCGCACCGAGGTCTACGAGCGCATCCTCGACCGCTACACCGGCACCCGCTGCGCCTGCGTCTCGATGATGGACACCTATCGCGTCCGCCACGCGATCCGCGACGTCGGCGCCGCCCTCGGTATGCCGCTTGGCGAGATCGACTCGATCGCGAAGGCGTTCCCGCACATCCGGGCCAAGGACGCCCGGGCCGCGCTGCGAGAGCTGCCAGAGCTCCGGGCATCCGGGCTCGGGGAGGATCGTCTGTCAGTGCTGTTCGGGCTGGTCGAGAAGCTCGACGGGCTGCCACGTCACATCGCCGTCCACCCGTGCGGGGTGTTGTTGTCCGACGCGACCCTGCTCGACCGCACGCCGGTCGAGGCGAGCTTCATCGGGTTCCCGATGAGCCAGTTCGACAAGGACGACGTCGAGGACCTGGGGCTGCTCAAGCTCGACGTGCTTGGCATCCGGATGCAGTCGGCGATGGCGCACGCGATCGATGAGGTCCGCCGCGTCGACGGCGTCGAAATCGACATCGACGACGAGACACAGGCACCGCGAGACGACCCGGCGACATACGCCTTGATCCAGAGCGCGAAGACGCTCGGGATGTTCCAGATCGAGTCGCCAGGTCAGCGTGAGCTGGTCGGTAAGTTCGCGCCTGAGACGTTCGACGACATCATCATCGACATCTCGCTGTTTCGGCCGGGGCCGGTCAAGAGCGACATGGTGGTGCCGTTCCTGCGGGCCCGGCAGGGCTGGAGCACCGCGGAGTACCTCCATCCCGATCTCGAGCCGGTGCTCGGCCAGACCTGCGGCGTGGTCGTCTTCCACGAGCAGGTGATCGAGATGATCGCGGTCCTCACCGGGTGCACCCTCGCCGAGGCCGACGAGGCGCGGCGGGCGCTCGGCGACCACGAGGGCAAGCAGCACATCAAGACCTGGTTCTTTCCGCGGGTGCTCGGCCTTGGCTACTCCCCGTTCGTGGCGCAGCGATGCTGGCAGGTGCTCGAGGCGTTCGCGTCGTTCGGGTTCTGCAAGGCGCATGCCGCCGCGTTCGCGCTCCCGACCTACCAGTCGGCATGGCTGAAGACCCACCACACGGCAGCGTTCCTCGCCGGGGTGTTGACCCACGACCCTGGCATGTACCCCAAACGGCTGATCCTCGACGACGCCCGCCAGTTCGGGATCACGGTGCTGCCGCTCGACGTCAACACCTCCGACGACGTCTATCGCATCGAGAAGGTCGAGTCGGGAACCGTCGGGACCGCCGGAAGTCGAGATCGCGCAGCTGGGCCGGGGATACGGGATCAGGTTGAGCCTGACCGATGTCAAGGGGATCAGCGACGCCGAGGTGGCCCGCATCATCGCCGCCCGGCCCTATCACTCGCTCACCGACCTGTGGCAGCGCGCCCGGCCGTCGCGCCCGGTCGCCGAGCGTCTCGTACTCGCCGGGGGGCTCGACCCCCTCTACGGCATCGGTTCCCCAGTGCCGATCCGCCGCCGCGGCAACGTCACCAGGCGCGACCTGCTGCTCCAGGTCGCCGAGCTCGACCGGTGGAGCAAGGCCACCGACAAGGCGGTCCGCCGGGCATCGCCGCGCGGCCCCAAACCGTTGCCGGCTGCCGCGACCGGCGCCGACCCCCGCGTCCTGGCCGCCGCCCAGTCCCAGGCAGCAGCGCCGGTGGGGGAGATCGACGCCGTCCAGCTGACGCTTGACCTCGACGACATACCGGCGCTGAGCGAGGCATCCGGACTCCCGGAGATGTCGGGAGCCGAGCGGGTCCGGGCCGAGCTCGAGATCCTTGGGCTCGACGTCAGCCACCACGTGGTTGACTTCTACGCCCCGATGCTCAAGCAGCTGCAGGTGACGTGGTCGCGTGACCTGCTGCACCGGCGTAGCAGGTCGGAGCTGCTGGTCGCCGGCGTCAAGGTCGCCACCCAGACCCCGCCGATCCGGTCGGGTCGCCGGGTGGTGTTCCTCACCCTCGACGATGGCAGCGGGCCTGTCGACGCCACGTTCTTCGAAGATGCCCAAGGCCCGTATGCCGCTACCTTGTTCCACTCGTGGCTGCTTGTCGTCCGAGGCGTCCTGCGTCGTACCGGCCCCCGCGGAGTCTCACTGCGCGCCACCGGCTGCTGGGAGCTGTCCAGCCTGCACGAAGTCTGGAAGCACCGCGGGGTTGACGGAGTGCTCGACGTCATGAGCGAGGTGCCGCGCGGCTTCGGAGCCGAGCACCTTGCCGGTGAGCAGGCTGTCCACGGCGCAGCCGAGAGCCGGTCTTCTCGACCGGTGGTGGCACAGCCGCGGTTCGACGGCGACCAGCCCGATGAGTCCGGAGCAGAGCCGGCCACGAAGGCCGGCGGCATGGGTCGCCGCCGGGTGCTGGTGCATGCCAGCGGGTTCAAGCAGTCCCCGTACGCCGACGTCCGTCCTCCCGGCGAGGATGCCGCGTCCGTGCCGCGACGGCTGTGGCACCGCAGCCCGGGAAGTGCCGGATGACTCCGCCTGCAAGCCCTAGGGTTTGTCTCCCCACCCCACGCCGGCTCGCGTGCCCCCGCATCCCGACCGGCGGCGTTGGACTCGCTCGCGGGAGTATCGGCTACAACTTCGCTCGTCCGCCTTGCCGGATCGTGCGCGGTTGCCCCGCTCGCTGGTCGACGCGGGGCAGGGAGACAAGCCCTAGGGTTGAACAACCAACAGTTCCCCGAGGAGGCCACCCGTGGTGGAGCGTCAACGCAACGCCGTCCGCAGCGCGGTCGTGTGGGATGCGTTGCAGGCGGTGCTGCAGGCCCGACACGTTGCCGTCGGGTCGACCGGCCCACTCCGGGTCGTCGACCTCGGGGGCGGCACCGGAGCGCTCGCGGTTCGGATCGCGGGGCTCGGCCATGACGTCGTCGTCGTCGACCCCAGCCCCGATGCGTTGGCGTCCCTCGAGAGCCGTGCCGCCGAGTCCGGAGTTACCGACTCGGTGCGCGGGGTGCTCGGAGACGCGGCGTCCTTGCTCGACGCCGTCGACGCCCACAGCGCCGACATCGTCGTCTGTCACGGCGTCCTCGAGTTCGTCGACGAGCCGGTCGAGGCACTGCGGGCGGCGGCTACTGCACTCGCAGTCGGCGGCTGCCTCAGCGTGCTCGTCGCCCAACGTTCCGCGGCCGTCTTCGCCCGCGCCCTGGCCGGCCACCTGGGCGACGCTCGCGCTGCCCTGGCCGATCCTGACGGCAACTGGGGGAGCACTGACCCGGTGCCGCGCCGGTTCGACCAGCACCAGCTGGCAACCCTGCTCACGGCGGCGGGGTTCACCATCGGCGAGACCCGAGGTATCCGCGTCTTCACCGACCACCTCAGCGGAGCTCTGGTCGACACCGAGCCCCACGCAGCTACCGCGCTGCGTGACCTCGAGGCGGCTGTTGCCTCCGACCCGGCCTTCATGTCGATCGCGACCCAGCTCCACGTCCTCGCCACTTGTCCCTAACTGCCCGGCTGACCGCCCGGTCGACCATGCGTGAGTCGAGATCGGCCGACGACCGCGGCTGCACGATCCTCCACGTCGACATGGACGCCTTCTACGCCTCGGTGGCCATCCGCGACCGACCCGAACTGCGTGACGTGCCGGTGATCGTCGGCGGCGGCAACCGGGGAGTCGTGATGTCGGCGACGTATGCCGCCCGGGCCTTCGGTGTCCACTCCGGGATGCCGACGACGCGGGCTCGTCGGCTATGTCCCGACGCCCAGATCGTCTCTCCCGACTTCGTCGAGGTCGACGTCGTCTCGTCGTCCATCATGGAGACGTTTCGAAGCGTCACGTCGGTGGTCCAGGTGATATCGATCGACGAGGCGTTCCTCGACGTCACCGGGTCGTTGCGCCGGTTCGGCTCCGCCACGGCGGTCGGCAACTACCTGCGAGCCCGGATCTTCGACGAGCAGCAGATCACCTGTTCGGTCGGCGTCGCGCCCACTGCTGGGGTGGCGAAGCTCGCCTCGCGGCGCGCAAAGCCTGACGGGCTCGTCGTCGTACCCAAGCACGACGTGACCGCGTTCCTGCACCCACTCGCCGTCGAAGAGCTGTGGGGGGTCGGGGAGGTGACGTCGACCCAGCTACGCCGACTCGGGCTGTGCACCGTAGGCGACCTCGCCCATACGCCGGTGAGCGTCATCAAGCGGGCGCTGGGCCGCCACCACGGTGGCCAGCTGCACGCGATGGCCTGGGGAGACGACGACCGGGTGGTGACGACGCGGCGTGGACCGCAGGAGGAGCCTGACCGCAGCATCGGTTCCGATGAGACGTTCGGCCGTGACACCGACGACCAGACCGTCGTACGCCGTGAGCTGCTCCGGCAGTCGGCGAAGGTCGCCTACCGGATGCGGTCGGCGGGGGTGAGCGGCCGCACCGTCACGCTGAAGGTACGGTTCCACGACTTCACCACGATCACCCGGTCCCGGACCTTGCGCGACGCCACCGACGGAACCCAGCAGATCTATGCGACCGCTACCGACCTGTTCACCGCCCTCGGGTTGCAGCGCGCCCGGATCAGGCTGGTCGGCGTCCGGGTCGAAAGCCTCATCGATACCGCCACCGCGACCCGGCAGCTGGTGTTGGGCGAGCGCGAGCACGGCTGGGAGGACGCCGAGAAAGCTGCCGATCTTGCGGTGACCCGGTTCGGCCGCTCCGCCGTGCGACCGGCGGCCCTCCTCCACACTTCCCGCCCCTAGGACCAGGCGCCGTAGACCGTGACGACGAGCCGTTTGTTGGACGTCAGATTCCACAGCTGCCGGGAGTCTTCGATGTACATGTTGATGCAGCCGTGGCTGTGGCCGGAGAACGGGTCGGTCATGATGCCCGAGCCGTGCAGCGCCTGACCGCCGTCGAAGAACTGCGAATACGGCATGGGGCTGTCGTAGAGGCCAGACACGTGGTCGATGTCGCGGTAGTAGACGGCGTGGGTGCCGATCCGGGTCTGGTAGCTGGTGCCCCCGCCGCGGACCAGCCAGCTGTTGCGCATGATGCCGTTCCTCAGCAGGACGACCTGGTGCATCGACCGGTCGTAGCAAGCGTGCCAGCCCGCACGGGTGCAGATGCGTGGGATCTGGCCCCGGTGCCGAATCGTGTCGCGAATCAGGTGTGCCCACGTCACATGGTTGGCGACTCCGGTCGGGTTGAGACCCTCCTGGCGCTGGTAGCGCGTTACGGCAGTCTTGGTGATGGGACCGAACGTGCCGGTGACGCCGGCCTTGAAGGTGCCCGCCCAGCGCAGCCGGTACTGCAGCTCGCGGACATGGGCGATGCTGTAGACGCCTCGGTCGGCCTGACCGTAACGGACGATCTCGCGGGCGTACTGGTCGCGCATGGAGAAGCTCGGCCGGGGCGGTGCCGAGCTCGCGGCGACTGTCCCTGCCGCAGCTGGCAGAGTTTCGGCCTCGGCGGCCGGCGTGGTGCCAAGGCTGAGCGCCACGACGACTGCGCTGAGCGCACCAATGAGTTTTTTCACGCTGGTTCCTTTGCTACGCACGGGCTGTGCTCCCCCCTGATGAATCGACCCTCGGGCCTGAAGGTCGAGTAAGACTACCTGTCCGGTCGGACATCGAGGACTCTTCCGGACAGTTGTGGAAAGCACGGCACGGGTCCCCCTCGTCCCACCTACACTCAAGACGCGGCAGGGACCAATTTGGTTGCCTGGGGTTTCGCACCCACCTGACCGCGCCTAGACTGGGGGAACGACCCGACAAACCCTCGTCGGTTGGAGGACACGATGCCGCTCTCAGAAGAAGAGCAGCGTCTGCTCGAGCAGATGGAAGAAGCGCTCGCCGCGGAGGATCCACAGTTTGTCTCCGCCCTGCGAGGAGCATCGTCGCGTCGCCATCACAAACGCCTCACCATCCTGTCGGCCCTCGGGTTCCTGGCCGGAGTTGCCGTGCTGATGACCGGTGCGGTGCTCACTCTTACGATCCTCGCCGTCGGCGGCTTCATCATCATGCTCGGCTGTGCGTACGCCGGCGTGATCAACGCCCGCAAGCTCGCGGACCCCGACCTCCCCGACAACGTGCACCCGATCACCCGCGCCAAGCAGGGCCAGGCATCTTCCGACAGGTCGTCGGGCTTCATGAATCGGATGGAAGACCGCTGGCGTCGCCGCCGCGACGAGTACTAAGCCGCGTCCTGCCGACCCACTCGTAGCGCCCGTGCATTCAGCACGTCAGTCTGCTGTGGGCTCAGGCTCCTGGCGCCGACGCGTGAATGCCTCCCAGGCAGCTCGCAAGTCGGGCCACAACGAGCTCGGCCACAGGAACGCCCTGACTCGCTGACCGCGCTCGGCACCTCTGTTGATCGCATCCATGACAGTGGCTGCATCCTGCCCAGGCGACGAACCAGCCAGGGGCGTGCTGGCATATCGAGACCGCTCGACGCTCAGCGCGAGCCTCCCCAAGGCCACCAGCCCTGCGTCGTCGTCCATCAGGAGTGGCGCCACAGACCGTTCGCGCGCTCGTGGCGTCATCGACCCGGTCCAGGGCAGCCGAAGGTCACGGACGTGGTCTCGCAGTTCGAGCCACGCCATCTCGGCCGCCGCCGACTCATCGACGGGGCGGTTCAAGCGTGAGCGTCGGATGCCTCGTCGCAGCGCGGCGGGAACGAACACAAGCGCGAGGATGAGAATCGCGAAGGGCCACACCCGTGACGGAGCCGTTCCACCGCCGCCGCCACCACCCGCCGCGTCATCCGCAGCCGCACCGCTCGGCCGCTCTGTCCTGGGGTCCTCGGTCAGCTGGCTGTCGGTCGGCAGCGTCAGTGTCGGGTCGATCGTCCCTCCGCCCGGTCCGAGCGTGCTGCTCGCCCAGGGCGGCAGGGTGGCACCGACGCCGGGCGTCGGCTCGAACCGCATCCAGCCGGCCCCGTCGAAGTAAAGCTCGGGCCAGGCGTGCACGTTGTGTGAGGTCAGCACATACCTGCCGTCGTCCTCTGTGCGCTCGGGCTTGAGGAAGCCGACGACGATCCGCGACGGAATCCCGAGCGTGCGAGCCATCATCGCCATGGTGGCGGCGAAGTGCTGGCAAAAGCCGCGCCTCTTGTCGAGGAACTGCGACATTGCTTGGTAGCCATAGCCGTAGCCGGCATCCAGGTCGTAGTCGAACTGATCTGAGTCTCGGAAGAAGTTCTGCAGCAGCACAGCTTGCTCGTACGAGGTGCGAGCTTCGAGGGTGACGGCGCGGGCGGTTGTTCCGATGTCCGACGGGATCCCGTCGGGTACGACGCCGAACTCCTCCTGGATATCCGAAGGGGCAGATGCAGCGCTGGTCAGCTGGTCAGGCGTCGGCAAGCTCTCAGAGAACGTGACGTCGTACCCGCCCAGCGAAGCGGCAGACGTCTCAGTCGTCGCCGTCACCGTTTGATCGCGCGGCACGTAACCCCAGGGGCTGTCGATGTCGACGAACTGTGAGAAGTACGGAACCGGAAGCCAGGTGGAGTTCTTCGGGAACGCGTCCTGTGCTTCGATCGACATCTGGCGCTGAGTAGTCGCGATCCCCTCCGACACCCCAGTGGGATCGGGGAGCACGCTGTCGATGTCGATGGTGTCGTCCAGGTCGAGGGTCTTTGCGGTCCAGGCGTTGGGTCCGGGCTGGTCGAGCACCACGAGGCGCAGGTAGTCGGGGCTGATGGGACTCGAGACCTTGAGCAGGTCGACAGGTTCGGGCTGCCTCAGGCTGGATGCCAGGCTGACCATCGGGTCATTGAAGCTGAGCTGTGGCCCATCACCATCGCCGGATCCGGTGCCTCGGCCGGTATCGATCAGAGAGGCCGAAAACGCGGGGATGAAGATGGGAAGGACCACCGCGCAGCTGACCGCGATGAACGAGATGCGCCGGCCGCTCGACACCAGGCCGGACATGTCCATCGTCGGCTGCTCGCTCGGGTTGGCGGTCCGGGTGACGAGTCGTCCCCAGTGGGCAAGTCGTTCGCGCTCGTCGGCGAGCAACAGCGCGACGAACGCAATCGCTCCGGGCAGGAAGCCATAGACGGGGATGCCGTCGGGGAGCGCAGTGACAGGCACGGTGTACATCGTCAGCAGGGGCAGACCAGCCAAGGGAACACGGCGTATGCCGGCCGCGAAGAAGTCCACGAGCACGGCAACGATTCCGATGGTGAGCACCACCAGCAGCGTGAGGCCTGCGCTCTCGGGTGCCGGTGCGGCGTACCTCGACGCCACGTCCATTCCGGAGTCGATGATGTCGCGGATGCCGGCAAACGTGGCCGTGGTGGGGAAGATGCCGAACTTGAGCTTCTCACCGAACCCGAGCAGTAGCACCTCGACCAGGAGCACGAGCTGGATCGCCAGGACGCCGACCGCAGGGGTGCGCGCCCACCGAAGGCCCACGCCCGCGAGCACGACGATCCCGGACACGAATGCCCCGGTGAACACATAGCTCTGGTTGGTGGTCGTCGGGAGGAAACACAGCGAGGTGCCTACCGTGGCAAGCCAACCGAGGAAGGAGATCTTCGAGGTCTCCGCGAAGGACTCCTTCATGCCACGGGTCCCGTCGGCTCGGCGATACGACCCAGCCGCCCAGGTGCTCCGGTGGCACTCAGGTCTTGCCAGATGTCGGGCAGTCGGTCGGAGGGCCCAGCGACGACAACCGTCCACCCGCGCGCCCGCAGCGACTGTGCCTGCTCGGCGGCATCGCGGCCGGTCGGCGCTTTGTCACGTGCCCAGGCGGCGGTGTCGAGCAGGATGGCTAGTGACCGGCTTGCGCCGACCCGCAGTCCCGACACCGAGGCGATGTCGGCGTCGGAGCAGTCTCCCAGGATGGCGATGAGCAGACCGGCGCTGTTGCGGTCTGCCGACCCGGTGGTGAAGTCCGTGCGGCTCGACGTGCCGATGACAGCGAGGGTCTCGAGCAGCAGCTGCACTTCGATCGGGCCGCTGATGCCACGGTCGTGCCAGGAGGCGTCGGCAGCGCGGACGTCATCGGTGAGGAGGCGCACGGTGAAGTTCCGCCCGGCCAGGTGTGCGCCGATCGATGCCGAAGCCGAGACGGCGTACTCGAACGACGACGCAGGCCCGGAGCCGCGGTGTGCAGCAACGCGGGTGTCGAGGACGATCGTCGCGCGGCTCTGGTGCGGTTGCTCCTCACGGCGCACCATCAGCTCGTCGGTGCGCGCCGTCGAGGCCCAGTGGATGCGGCGAAGGTCATCCCCGAGCCGGTACTCGCGGACGGTGACGTCCTCAGTCCCGGCGGCGGCGAACGCGCGCGGCCGGTTCTCGCCGCTGCCCGACCAGTCCCCCGACAGGTGTACGGCGGGAAGGTCGATGACCACCGGCGTCACGACCATGACGGCGCGCGACGTGAAGGCCCGAGTCAGCTCGACGAACCCGAACGGGTCGCTGATGCGGACCGTCAGGGGTCCGATCGGGTAGCGGCCGCGGACCTCGGAGCGGACGCCATACCTGACCGTGCGTTCCCACCGAGGCCGCAGCTGGTCGAGGACGAAGCGTGGACGGCTTCCGAGCACGTAGGGGACCTGGTCCTCGAGAAGCATCAGGCCGGTCGGTGCCCGGCCGGGGTTCTCCAGCCGCAATGAGACCTGCGCCGGCTGCCCAGCTGGGACTCGGGAGGGTGTGACCTCGCGTGAGCACGAGAGCCGATAACGCGCCCGGCTCGCCATCAGGGCGGTGATGACGGGCAGCGCGACAAGGAGCATCCCGACCCGGAGCAGATCCTTCTGCCCGAGCAGGATCGCGCAGATCCCGCAGGTGATGCCCGCAGACAGGAACGCCCGTCCCCGGGTCGTCAGTGTCGAAAGCGCGGCCCGCATGCGACCGTCAGGCCGTGCGATCGGGCGCGCCGGTGCCCTCGGGCACCGGGATCGAGCGCAGCAGTGAGCTCACGATCTGCTCGGCGCCCCGGCCGCCCATCTGCGCCTCCAGGCTGGTGATGAGCCGGTGGGCGAGCACCGGCACGGCCAGCGTCTGCAGGTCGTCGGGGATGACGTATTCGCGGGACTCGAGGGCTGCGTGCGCGCGTGCGGCCCTGACCAGGTGGAGCGACGCACGGGGTGACGCACCAAGTCGCAACTCCGGCGAGCGTCGGGTGGCCGACGTGATGTCGATCGCGTACTGCTTCACGGGCTCTGACACGTGCACGGACCGGACGATGTCGATCAGCTTGACGACTTCGGCGGCGTCGGCGACCGGCTCGAGGTCGTCGAGGGGGTTGACCGTCGAGTGCGTGTCGAGCATCGCGAGCTCGGCGCGGGGGAGGGGATAGCCCATCGAGACCCGCGCCATGAACCGGTCGCGCTGCGCCTCGGGAAGTGGGTAGGTGCCTTCCATCTCGATCGGGTTCTGGGTGGCGATGACCATGAACGGAACCTGCAGCTCGTACGTCGTACCGTCGACCGTAACCTGCCGCTCCTCCATGCACTCGAGCAGCGCGGACTGGGTCTTGGGCGAGGCCCGGTTGATCTCGTCGCCGACGACGATGTTCGCGAAGACGCCTCCCGGGCGGAACTCGAAGTCACGGGTGTCGCGGTTGTAGATGGAGACGCCGGTGACGTCAGAGGGAAGCAGGTCGGGGGTGAACTGGATGCGCTTGACCGTGCCGTCGATCGAGCGCGCCAACGACTTGGCGAGCATGGTCTTGCCGACTCCCGGCACGTCTTCGATGAGCAGGTGGCCTTCGGCGAGCAGCACCGTGATCGCGGTGTGGACGACGTCGGGCTTCCCCTCGATGACCTTCTCGATGTTGGTGCTGATCCGACTCGTCACCGAGGCGAGGGTGTCGAAGCTGCTCATCAGGTCCCTTTGCGGCTGGTCACAAGTCGAATGTCGGTTCCCACATGCATCGACCGGATCGTTGCGACCCGGGGCCTTGATCTTGGCAAGTCCTGGTCGTCCGCGCGACGCCCGATGCATAACGATGTGGTGACGCGAGCCCGCTGAGCCGGCTCCGGGTCACCGAGGCGAACCTACCTCATCGGTACGCCGAATCCATGCCCTCCGACGAGCCCACCGTCCGACCCAGCGAGCCCATTTCCCCATAACGTCCGTGCCGCCGCGCGCTCATCGCGACCACTCGCACGGACGCAAGCCTCCGGCGTGCCCGAGCGGGGAGCGACACCGGCGCGGCTTCGCGGGAATCGGTTGACGATGGAGGGTTGTGGAGTAGAGTGGAGCGTAATGGAGGAGATCGAGTCGAAAGGGTGGGGTGGCAGTGTTCTTGGGAACGCATACCCCCCGCCTCGACGACAAAGGTCGGATCTTCCTCCCCGCGAAGTTCAGGGATGAGTTGTCGGAGGGGCTTGTGGTGACGAGGGGACAGGAGCGCTGCCTGTACGTGTGGCCGAGCGCTGAGTTCCGCCGGTTCACCGAGACGATGCGCGAGACCCCGGTGACGAACAAGCGCGGCCGCGACTTCATGCGGATGCTGTTTGCCGGCGCCTCCGCCGAGACCGCAGACAAGCAGGGGCGGGTGACCCTGCCACCGATGCTGCGTGAGTACGCCGGGCTCGATCGCGAGTGCGTCGTGATCGGGGCCTACACCCGGGTCGAGATCTGGGACGCCGAAGCATGGAACGCCTACAGCACCGAGCAGGAGTCCGCATTCGCCGACTGGTCAGAGGAGGTGCTGCCCGGCTCCCACGTGCTCTGAGTTCAGTCCATCCATCCCTGCGTCGTACGTCGAGGTCTCCGAGCCGCCCCTTCACTCCAGCTGGCGCCACTTCCCCGGTGCCAGCCGGAAGCACCCGAAGGAGCGGGCGGGGACCTGGGCCGTACGAACTGGCAGGCACCGCGAACCAGCCACATCACACGTCTCGAAGGGTCGATCATGGCGAGTTGGGGAGTCACTACCCCCGAACCGGAGTCCCCGGTTCGGCGGGTGCGCGACGAAGTGAAGGACGGCATGGCCGTCATTGCGTGCTCCGCCCTTGCGTCCTCGGTGATGGCTTTCGGAGTCTTGCTCATCTCGAAACTTGCCGGTTGACGTCGCGATGTCAGGCTCTGGTCACATCCCGGTCCTCGTCGACCGGGTAGTCGCGCTGGTGGCTCCGGCGCTGTCCGAGC
This sequence comes from uncultured Actinomycetota bacterium, assembly GCA_963815295.1. Taxonomy (GTDB): domain Bacteria; phylum Actinomycetota; class Actinomycetes; order Propionibacteriales; family Nocardioidaceae; genus JACDHG01. Next base: position 1,727,213 of record CAWFFZ010000008.1, on the reverse strand, counting down.
CTGCGTCCGTCCTTGTCGACGCCACGCTTGGCCTCGGCGGCCATGCCGAGGCGATCCTGACGGCATGCCCGACGGCCACCGTCGTCGGGGTCGACCGCGACGCTCGCGCACTCGAGCTTGCCGAGGAGCGGTTGCAATCCTTCGCGGAACGCACAGTCTTGGTGCACGCCGTGTATGACGAGATCCCCAGTGTGCTCGACGGACTCGGGATGCCGCGGGTGCAAGGCGTCCTGTTCGACCTCGGGGTCTCATCGATGCAGCTCGACGAGGCCGAGCGCGGGTTCGCCTATGCGCACGATGCCCCGCTCGACATGCGGATGGATCAGGCGTCGGGCATCACGGCTGCCGACCTGCTCAACACCGCTTCGGTGCAAGAGCTTTCGCAGATCCTCAGCAGGTATGGCGAGGAGCGCTTTGCCCGGCGGATCGCTCAGGCAGTGACGCGAGAGCGTGAGCGCGAACCGTTCTCGACCAGTGGGCGTCTCGTCGACCTGATTCGGTCCGCCATCCCGGCGGCCGCCCGACGTACGGGCGGCAACCCTGCCAAGCGCACGTTCCAGGCGCTGCGGATCGCCGTCAACGACGAGCTGGCCGTCCTCGAGCTGGCGCTACCCGCCGCCATCGATGCGTTGGCCGTCGGTGGACGCATCGTGGTTATGTCCTACCAGTCGCTCGAGGATCGGCTCGCGAAGCGCGCGCTGTCCGACCGGGCGAAGAGCACAGCACCCGTCGACCTGCCAGTCGTCCCGGCCGGCCATGAGCCCGAACTTCGGCTGCTGACCCGTGGTGCCGAAGTGGCGACGGCCGACGAGATTGCGCGCAACCCTCGAGCGGCATCGGTCAAGCTGCGCGCCGCCGAACGGGTCCGGGAGGTCGCATGAGCTCGCCGATGATCGCCCGCGCACGAGCGTTCCGGCCGATGGCGCACCTGCCTCGTCCGCGGCTGACGATTGTTCCGAAGATGGCGCGGCGGGCGCCGCGCATCCCGTTCGTGCTGCTCGTCGTGACCGTCCTCGCCGTCGGTCTGGTCGGGTTGCTCCTCCTCAACACCGCTCTGCAACGCGGTGCCTACGAGCTCACCGACCTCAAGCAGACGTCCGCGGGGCTCACCAACAAGCAGCAGAACCTGCAAATGCAGGTCGCCGACCTCCAGCAGCCACAACGGCTGGCAGAGAAGGCGGTAAGACTCGGCATGGTCCAGAACGACAGCCCGGCCTTCTTGTCGCTGTCGACGGGCGCTGTGGTCGGGATGCCGGTGCCGGGGGCACCGGCGAAGAAGGTCGACATCGGCCGTACGGCGGTGACCACCGCCGGGCACACCGCGAAGGTCACTCCGCTGGTTGCGGGTGAGCGCGCGACTGGCTCGATATCGCCGGAGCGACACCTTGGAGCCAGCGTTGGTCCGGTTCGCCCAGAAGGCCCTGGTAGCCGGGCTGGCAACCCGACAAAGTCCGACGACACAGCGCCGATCTCCGGTCGAGAGCGTTGAGCCCGGGATAGAAAGTAACAACAGCATCACGGATGTTATTCAGCATCATCAGTCACATCCGTTACGGGCACGGCGAGGTGGAGAGGGGCGTTAGTGGCGCATCGACGGCGCGGACCTGCGGGGGCGGGCCGCTCTCGTGCCTCCCGCGCACGATCCCGTCCGGCCGCGACCACGCGTGGCCGCGCTCGCCCCGCACCGAGTGGCCGCACGCGGAGGCGGTTCAAGCGTCGTCCGCGCACGGTCCGGCTGGCGACCGGGACGGCCCGGCTGTGGAGCGCATTCTGCGTCGTGGCCTTCGTGTTGTCGCTGTTCGCCGCCCGGCTGATCCAGCTGCAGGGCATCGACGAGAACGACTACGCCGCCATGGCGGCCGACAAGGGCGCAAAGACGGTTACGCTCGAGGCGCCGCGCGCACCCATCTACGACCGCAACGGCGTCGCTTTGGCTGAGACGGTCGATGCCGCCAAGATCGTGGCTGACCCGACCGACGCACACGAGTACGCGACCGAGATCGCGACGATCTTGCACCGCCGGCTCGGCGCCGACTACATCGACACGGTCGCCCTGTTGCGCAAGACCAGCACCCGGTATGTCGAGCTGGCTCGTCACGTGCGCCCCGAACTCGCCACCGCCGTCGTCGAACGGCTTCGTAAGGCTGGCCTGCCCGGCGTCTACGAGGACAAGGACACCCTGCGCGTCTATCCGGCCGACGATGTCGCCGCCAACCTGGTCGGCTTCCTTACCGACGACGGGATCGGAGCGGCCGGCTTCGAGGCTTCGCTCGACTCGACGCTCGCCGGGCGGGACGGCTCGGCGACGTTCGAGATGGCGGACGGCCAGCAGCTGCCGCTCGCCGACAGCACGGTAGTGGCACCACGAGAAGGCACGGGCATCCGCCTCACCATCGACCAGGACCTACAGTTCCTGGCCCAACGGCGGCTGGCGCAGGCCGTGCGCGAGTCGGGCGGATCGTCGGGCTACGCCGTCGTCATGGACGTCAAGACAGGGCAGCTGCTCGCCCTCGCGGACACTCCCACGTTCAACGCGAACAAGCGCAAGCTGGCGCCTCCGGAGGACTACGGCAGCCGCGCCCTGCAAGACGTCTACGAGCCTGGGAGCGTCGAGAAAGTCCTCACGTTCGCGTCGCTCATCGACGCCGGATACATCACCCCGCGGACCAAGATCAAGGTCCCGCCGACGCTGCCACGTGACGACACCGTCATTCACGACTACTTCTCCCACCCGACTCTGCGGCTGACCGCCACCGGCGTCGTGGCCAAGTCCTCCAACATCGGCACGGTCCTTGCTACCGAACGAATGCCGCCGGCGGAGCTCTACCGCTACCTTCGCGACTTCGGGCTCGGCGAGGAGACTGACGTCGGTCTGCAGGGTGAGTCGGACGGGCTGCTTCCGCGGCCGAAGAACTGGCTGCCGATCACCCGCGACACGGTGGCGTTCGGCCAGGGTCTGTCGGTGAACGCCGTACAGATGGCTGCTGCGATCGCTGCGGTCGCCAACGGGGGTGTCTATGTCCAGCCGTCGCTCGTGCAGGGATACGTCGACAGCGACGGCGAGCTCACGCCACCAGCAGAGCCGGATCGGCACCGCGTGGTGAGTGCCCGGACGGCATCCCTCGTCGCTCGGATGATGGAGGCAGTCACCGGGCCTGACGGGACCGCTCCGCTCGCGAACATCAACGGCTACCGCGTCGCCGGCAAGACCGGAACCGCGCAACGGGTCGACCCCTCGTGCGGCTGCTATCAGGGCTTCACCGTGTCGTTCGCCGGCTTCGCGCCTGCCGACGACCCCCGGTTCGTGGTGTATGTCGTCGTCCAGGAGCCAACCGACGACAATGGTGGCGGCTTGACGGGTGGCCCGGTCTTCCACGACCTGATGGCGGCAACCCTGCAGAAGTTCGGGGTCCCACCGACGGGCGATCGCCAACCCGCGCTGCCCGTCGACTGGTGATCTCCACCGACCACTAGGGTTCGGCTGTGCCTTCCCAAGAGCCGAAGGAGACGGTCCCCCAGCGGCCATCGACGCATCGCCCGGTCTCGCTGGCCGACGTCGCCGACCACGTCCAGGCGGACGCCTCGCCCGGCGACGGCCCGGTCCAGATCACTGGCGTGGCACAGGCGTCCGGCAGGGTCCACCCCGGCGACCTGTACGTCGCTCGGCCCGGCGGCCGCACCCACGGCGCCCACTATCTGGCCGACGCAGAGGCGGCCGGAGCCGTGGCCTGGTTGACCGACCCGGAAGGTGCGCGCATCGGCGCCAGCTCCCGCCTCCCACTCCTGGTGGTCGATAATCCTGGGCGGGTCCTCGGGTCCACCGCTGCTCTCGTCTACGGCCATCCGGCCGAGCGCCTCTCCGTGATCGGTGTCACCGGCACCCAGGGCAAGACGACGGCCACTCGTCTTATCGAGATGGGCCTCGCAGCCGCCGGGGTCGAGGCGGCTGTGATCGGAACGATGGGCACGAGCATCGGTGGACGCCCGGTGGCCAGTGACCTCACCACGCCCGAAGCACCCGACCTGCACGCGATGTTCGCCGTGATGGTCGAGGAGGGAGTGGAGGTGTGTGCGATGGAGGTGTCGAGCCATGCGCTGGCTATCGGCCGTGTTGACGGGGTCGTGTTCGACCTGGCTGTCTTCACCAACTTCGGCCGTGACCACCTCGACTTCCACCTGACGGTCGACGACTACTTCGCCGCCAAGGCCGACCTCTTCACGCCCGCTCGGGCGAGACGTGGCCTCCTCAACGCAGACGACCCCGCTGTCATACAGCTGCGCGACGCGGTGGAGATCCCCGTGCGCACATTCTCGACGTCGGGGGCGGATGCCGACTGGACTGCGCACGACATCACCGTGACCGCCAGCGGCTCGCAGATGGTCGTCTCGGGGCCGGACGTCGAGGTGCGCGGCTCGGTCAACCTGCCGGGCCGCTTCAACGTGGCCAACGCGCTGGTTGCCCTGGCCGCGATCGGCGAGGTTGGTCGCGACGTCCGCACTGCTGCCCGGGGGATCGCCGCGCTGGCCGGCGTTGCCGGTCGAATGGAGCGGATCGACCGAGGGCAGGACTTCCAGGTGATCGTCGACTACGCCCACAAGCCCGACGCCATGACCGCTGCGCTGGAGGCAATGCGGCCTGTGACACAAGGGCGACTGATCATCGTGATCGGTGCCGGCGGCAACCGCGATGTCGGCAAGCGACCACTCATGGGTCAGGTCGCAGCCGCACTCGCTGATGTTGTCGTGGTGACCGACGACAACCCTCGAGCCGAAGACCCGGCGGAGATCCGGCGCCAGATCATCGCCGGCACCGTTGACGTGCCGGACGCAGCCCGCGTGATGGAGATCGGTGACCGGGCAACCGCGATCACGACGGCGCTACGTGGGGCGCGTACCGACGACACGGTCATCATCGCCGGAAAGGGACATGAGACGGGCCAGGAGATCGGGGGGTCGATCTATCCGTTCGACGACCGCATCGTGGTCGCAGCGACGCTCGAATCGCTCTCTGGCCAAGATGGTTCCTCGTGAAAGCCATGACCCTGCGGGAGATCGCGGACATCGTCGGCGGACGCGTCGCCGATGCGACCGGTGACGAGGTGGTCACCGGTGCTGCCTTTCTCGACTCGCGCGAAGCCGTGACTGGTGGCTTGTTCGTCGCGATCGATGGCGAGCATGTCGACGGGCACGACTTTGCGGTTGCCGCCGTTGAAGCCGGCGCGACCGCTGCGATGACGACGCGTGAAGTAGGCAGTCGCGCAGTGGTCGTCGACGACACAGTCGAGGCTCTAGGCACGCTGGCTCGTCATGTCATCGCCGCCTTCCCGTCTTTGTACGTCGTCGGGATCACCGGGTCGCAGGGCAAGACCAGCACCAAGGACCTGATCGCCCAGGTCTTGGAGCAGGTGGGCGAGACGGTCGCACCTGCGGAGTCATTCAACAATGAGATCGGCGTCCCGCTGACGGCGCTGCGGACGACGGAGTCGACCCGCTTTCTCGTTGTGGAGATGGGAAGTCGTGGACGCGGGCATCTCACCTACCTCACCTCGATCACCCCACCGAACGCTGCCGTCGTACTGAACGTCGGAGTCGCCCACCTCGGAGAGTTCGGGACGCAGGACGACATTGCCGTCGCGAAGGCGGAGCTCGTCGAGGCGCTGACGGCTGACGGTGTCGCAGTGCTCAATGGCGATGATCACCGGGTTGCGCTCATGCGCGAGCGGACCGCAGCGACCGTGGTCACGTTCGGGACGGGCGACCATGTGGACGTCCGCGTGAGCAACATCGGGCTCGACGACATCGGGCACGTCGGGTTCGAGGTGGTCGTGGCAGGGGAAACCAGGCGGCTTCAGCTGCCGCTGGTCGGGGAGCACCAGGCGAGCAACGCGGCCGCGGTCCTCGCCTTGGCAACGGCGATGGGCTTCGACCTCGACTCGACGGTCGCGGTCCTTGAGTCGGCTCGGCCACGGTCGAAGTGGCGGATGGACATCTCGACCACGGCGAATGGCGTGACGGTGATCAACGATGCCTACAACGCCAATCCCGACAGCATGCACGCGGCGCTCAAGACGCTTGCGGACGTCGGCCACCGTCGCCGCCCGGGCGCGCGCACCTTCGCAGTCCTCGGCGAGATGTTGGAGCTGGGTGACACCGCATCGGCCGAGCATGCAGCAATCGGGCGTCTCGCCGCTCGTCTCGACGTGTCCCACGTCGTCTCGGTCGGGGCGAACGCGCTGCCGATCCACTTTGCCGCGGCCGAGTCGGCATCCTGGAGCGGTGAGCCAACTGCATGCGCCGACGCCGAGGAGGCTCTCGCGTTCCTCCGTGGCGCGTTGCGGCCAGGAGATGTCGTCCTCGTGAAAGCATCGCGAGCGGTAGGCCTCGAGCAGGTGGCACTCGCCTTGCTCGACGAGGCGGGTCTCGACATGGCGATGGAGGCGGAGGCATGAGGGCTCTCCTGTTCGCTGGAGGTCTGAGCCTCATCGGCACGCTGCTGGGCACCCGGGTGGCGATCTCGTTGCTGGACAAGCATGGTTGGGGTCAGCTGATCCGTGACGACGGTCCGACGTCGCACCACACGAAGCGCGGCACCCCGACCATGGGTGGTCTCGTGGTCATCGCGGCGACCTTGTTCGGCTACTTCGGCGCCAAGCTGCTGACTCTTGACACTCCGACCGCGTCAGCAATGGTCCTGCTCTTCCTCCTCGTGGGGTTGGGCACGGTCGGATTCCTCGACGACTACATCAAGATCGTCAAGAACCGCAGCCTCGGTCTGCGCAGCAAGACCAAATTCGGCGGACAGGCCATCGTCGCGGTCGCGTTCGGCTGGCTCAGCCTGCAGTTTCCTGACTCGCGAGGCAATGCCCCCGCGTCGCCGGCAATCTCCTTCATCAGGGTCGTCGACTGGGAGCTGCCCACGATCCTGGTGATCCTCTGGGTGACGGTCATCATCGCGGGCACCAGCAACGCGGTGAACCTGAGCGATGGGCTCGACGGTCTCGCCGTAGGTAGCTCGGTCATGGTGTTCGGCGCCTACACCCTCGTCGGTATCTGGCAGAACAACCAGTTCTGCGCGATCACCGAAGGACCCCAGTGCTACAACGAGGTTCGCGATCCGCTCGACCTCGCCGTAGTGGCTGCCGCGATGACCGGCGCCTGCTTCGGCTTCTTGTGGTGGAACGCGTCGCCGGCCAGGATATTCATGGGTGACACAGGCTCGCTGTCGCTCGGCGGGGCGATGGCCGGGCTCGCGGTGATGACGCGCACCGAGCTGCTGCTCATCGTGTTGGGCGGCCTCTTCGCGATCATCACGTTGTCCGTGATCCTGCAGGTCGGCTACTTCAAAATCACTAAAGGCAAACGCCTGTTCCGGATGGCACCGCTGCAACACCATTTCGAGCTGCTCGGCTGGGCCGAGGTGACGATCGTCATCCGGTTCTGGATCATCTGCGGGATCTGTGTGGCGACCGGTCTCGGGATCTTCTATGCCCAGTGGGTCCTCGGGGTATGACGGAATGACCTCGTCGCGTGAGCTGCCGTGGCTGGCAGCGGCCGACCGCCACTCGCCCTGGGACCAGCTTCGCGTCGCCGTCGGTGGCCTCGGGATGTCCGGCTTCGCAGCCGCAGACGCCTTGCAGCACCTAGGCGCTGAGGTGACCGTCATTGCGGACTCGGTCGACGACAGCGCTCGCGAGAAGGCGACCTTGCTCCAAATCCTCGGCGTCGACGTACGGCTCGGCGGCGACCCGGTCCGCGATCTCCCGACGGATGTCGATCTGATCGTCATGTCGCCGGGCATCCCGCCAGGTGCGGCTCTGTCGCTCGAGGCGGTCTCGCGTGGGCTGCCGATCTGGGGTGACGTCGAGCTGGCGTGGCGGCTCCGCGACCCCGAGCACGCGGCCCCCTGGCTCTGCCTCACCGGCACCAACGGCAAGACGACGACGGTCCAGATGCTCGACGCGATGCTGAAGGCAGACGGTCTTCGATCCGTCGCTGCCGGCAACGTCGGCGTGCCGATGTGTGAGGTGGTGATGGACCCTGAGCCGTACGACGTACTTGCTGTGGAGCTCTCGTCCCACCAGCTGCACTGGTTGCATTCGTTGTCCGCGCATTCGGCCGCGGTGCTCAACGTCGCCCCCGACCACCTCGTCTGGCACGGCGACCTTGAGCGCTACACCGCTGCGAAGGCCCGCGTGTACGAACGATGCCAGATCTCTGCCGTCTACAACGCCGATGCGCCGATCACCCGCGCGCTGGTCGAAGAGGCAGAGGTAGTCGAGGGCTGTCGAGCGATCGGCTTCACCCTGGGCGTGCCCTCCGTCGGGATGATTGGGATCGTCGACGAGGTGATCGCGGATCGCGCATTCATCGAGGGACGTGACCGGAACGCCGCCGAGCTTGCCCGCGTCGTCGACGTCCCCACGGCCGCACCGCATAACGTCGCCAACGCGCTGGCCGCGGCGGCGCTGGCACGATCTTTCGGGGTAAGCCCCGGAGCTGTCCGCCGGGGACTTCAGGGCTACCAGCTTGACAGCCATCGCATCGCCGAGGTCGCTGTCGTGGGCGACGTGCGGTACGTCGACGACTCCAAGGCCACCAACCCGCATGCCGCGTTGGCTTCGTTGCAGGCGTTCGACCCTGTTGTCTGGGTCGCTGGGGGACTTGCGAAGGGTGCGACGTTCGACGAGCTCGTCCAGGAATCAGCCGATCGATTGCGCGCAGTTGTCCTCCTGGGCACTGATCGCGGCGTGATCTCGGCCGCGCTTTCGCGACACGCGCCGGATGTGCCTGTGATCGAAGTGCCGGGCACGGACACTGGAGTCATGGAACGTGTCGTCCACGCTGCTGCGTCGCTTGCGCGCCCTGGCGACACGGTGCTGCTCGCGCCGGGCTGCGCGTCCCAGGATCTGTTCGCGAGCTTCGCGGCCCGAGGTGACGCGTTCTCTGCGGCCGTGGACGAGCTACGCGCACGCTGACCGACCGATCGCCGACGCGGCGCGAGACAATCGAGAAGGGCACACGTGGCGACCACGACCAGCGAAACCTCGGCGGCGCGGAAGGCGTCAGGTGATGGACTGGCCGCTGCGCTCAAGCGGACCCTCGACCGACCGTTGACGTCATACCACCTGATCGTCGGCGTGACTGCGTTGCTGCTCTGTCTCGGGTTGCTGATGGTTCTCAGTGCCTCCAGCGTCTCGTCACTGCGCGAGTACGGCAGCTCCTACGCCATCTTCGGGAGGCAGGCGATGTGGGTTGCCATCGGCCTGCCAATTGCCTGGGTCGCCTCACGGCTTCCGCAGCGGGTTATCCGCGGTCTGTCCTGGCCGGCTTTGATGGTCTCCTGCGGCCTGATCGTGATGACGTACTTCCCTGGCTTCGGGGTGCTCGTCAACGGCAACCGGAACTGGATCTCCGTCGGCCCGTTTCAGGTGCAGCCCTCGGAGTTTGCGAAGCTCGCGCTGGTGCTGTGGCTCGCCGACGTGTACGCCCGCAAGGGTCGGCTGCTGCGCCAGTGGCGGCACCTGATCGTGCCGATGGTCCCGATCTCGCTCGTCGTGGTGGGCCTCGTCATCGGCCAGCGCGACCTCGGTACCGCGCTCGTCCTGGTCGCCATCGTGCTGGGAATGCTGTGGGTCGTCGGTGCGCCGGCCCGGCTGTTCGTCGGTGCCATGTTGGTCATCTCCGTTGCGGTGTTCGCCATCGCCACCACAGAGCGCGAACGAGTTGCGCGGCTGACCAGCTTCGTGGATCCGATCTCCGAGTACGGCGACAACGGCTGGCAGGCCAGCCACGGGTTCTTCGCCCTTGCTACCGGAGGACTGTGGGGGACGGGTATCGGTGCCAGCAGCCAGAAGTGGGGTGGCCTCCCGGCCGCCCACACCGACTACATCTTCGCGATCATCGGGGAGGAGTTCGGACTGTTCGGAACGCTCGTCGTGCTCGGGTTGTTCGCCGCGCTCGCCTACGTCGGCATCCGCATCGCTGCCCGCACGAAGGACCCGTTCGTCAAGTACGCATCGGCCGGCATTGTCGTCTGGCTCCTGGCGCAGGCGCTGATCAACATCGGTATGGTGCTCGGTCTGCTGCCGGTGATCGGGATCCCGCTTCCCCTGATCTCCTACGGTGGATCGGCCCTTCTCCCGACCCTGGTCGCACTCGGTCTGCTCACGTCGTTCGCGCGCCACGAGCCCGGCGCACAGGCAGCGCTGCGTGCGCGACGCCGTCGCCCCACCCGCGCCGGCGTCTCTCGTTAGGGCGCGGACGGTGCGCGTTCTCCTTGCGGGCGGTGGCTCGGCCGGCCATACGTCGCCGCTCATCGCCACGGCAGATGCGCTACGCCGCCGGATGCCCGACGTCGAGATCACCTGTGTCGGCACGGAGCGAGGTCTCGAGACACGGGTGATCCCCGAAGCCGGCTACACGCTCGAGCTGATCCCTCCCGTCCCCTTTCCGAGATCGGTGTCACTTGACCTCTTCCGCGTCCCGGGCCGGCTACGCCAAGCAGTGTCGGCAACTCGCGCGCTCGTTGACCGGGTCGCACCCCACGTCGTTGTCGGGTTCGGTGGCTACGTCTCCATGCCCGTGTATGTCGTTGCACGCAAGAAGAAGCTGCCGCTGGTCATTCACGAGGGCAACGCCTTGCCAGGTCTCGCCAACCGGTTCGGCGCCAGGCTGTGCACCGACTTGGTCGCGACGTCGTTCCCTGACACTGCGCTGCCGCACGCCCAGTTCATCGGCTTGCCGATCCGAAGGTCCATCTCGACCCTCGACCGGGCGGAACTCCGGGCCCTGGCGCGCGAACACTTCGGTCTCGACCAGGATGCCCCGACCCTGCTCGTGACGGGCGGCTCACAGGGCGCACGACGGATCAACGAGTCGATGGGTGCCGCTGCGCACGACTTCGCTGCGGCGGGTGTTCAGGTCCTGCACGTCAAGGGACCAAAGGGCGACGTGACGTTGCCAGCCGGAGCCGTGCACGCCGAGGTGCCGTACGTCGTCGTGGACTATGTCGACCGGATGGAGCTCGCCTATGCCGCGGCCGACGCCATGGTGGGGAGGGCGGGCGCCAACTCCGTGACGGAGGCTGCCGCGATCGGGCTGCCGTCGGTGTTCGTTCCGCTACCGCACGGCAACGGCGAGCAGGCTCGCAACGCGGCTGCCGTCGTCGACGCCGGCGGCGCCGTCCTCGTCGATGACGCCGACTTCACCCCTGACTGGGTGCGCCGAACCATGCCGCCGCTGCTGCTCAACACCGTGCGACTCCACGAGATGAGCGCCGCGGCAGCCGGCCTGATCCGAGGCGACGCTGACGACCGACTCGCAGACATGATCGTGGCGGCGGTGTCGCGATGAAACTGGCTGTCCCCGATCATGTCCACCCAGCCGAGGAGCTCGGCCGGGTGCACTTCGTCGGCATTGGTGGTGCCGCGCTGTCGAGCATTGCGCGGGTCATGGCTGCCCGCGGAGTCACGGTGACCGGCAGCGACATGGCCGACTCCGCGATGCTCGATTCCCTTCGCAGTATGGGGATCCAGTGCTGGGTTGGCCACGACGCCGAGCACGTCGAGGGTGCAGACACGGTCGTTGCGTCGACCGCCGTGCGTGACGACAACCCCGAGATCGTCCGAGCACGGGAGCTCGGGTTGCGCCTGTGGCCCAGGTCAGCCGCCGTCCAGTCGGTGATGATCGGGCGGCGATCCGTCGTCGTCACGGGCACCCACGGGAAGACCACGACCACGTCCATGCTCGCCACGGCGTTACTTGCGACCGGGACCGATCCGTCGTACTCGATCGGCTCGACCCTCAACGCCTCCGGTCTCAACGCTGCCCACGGCAGTGGCGACATCTTCGTGGCCGAAGGTGACGAGAGTGATGCCGCGATCCTGACCTACACACCCCTCGGGGCAGTCGTGACGAACATCGACGTCGACCACCTCGACCACTTCGGCTCGGTGGAGGCTTACACCGCCGTCTTCGAGGAGTTCATCGAGCGAATCCAGCCGGGTGGCTTTCTCGTCTGCTGCGTTGACGATCCCGGTGCGGCAGCACTCGCTCAGCGGGCACTGCCACGCAACCTGTCGGTAGTAAGAGCGGGGCTCGGCGATGAGTGTGACCTCCAGGCGACGTCACTCCGGTTCAGCGGGGGAGGCTCCGCGTTCGACGTGATCCACAGCGGCGTCACCTTGGGCACGGTCGAGCTCCAGGTGCCAGGTCGCCATTACGTCATCGATGCCGTCGCGGCACTGGCCGCGGGGCTGCAGCTGGGCTTCGACTTCGACGTGCTGGCTCGGGGGTTGGCGTCGTTCGAGGGCAGTGGCCGGCGCATGGAGTTCAAGGGCGAAGTCGGCGGTGTTCGCGTCTTCGACAGCTATGCCCATCATCCTGCCGAGATTGCCGCGGACCTGTCGGCTGCTCGCACCCTGACCGACGGAAGACTGTTGGTCTGCTTCCAGCCGCACCTGTTCAGTCGCACGAAAACCTTTGCCACGCAGATGGGTGAGGCACTAGGTCGTGCCGACGAAGTCGTTGTGATGGACATCTATGCATCGCGCGAAGACCCGGATCCGACGGTCAGCGGTCAGACGGTTGCCTCCGCCGTGCCGTTGCCGGCAACGGCCGTTGTGTTCGTGCCGGTGTGGTCGGCGGCCGCACCCGAGCTCGCGTCGCGGGCCAGACCTGGCGATGTCGTGATCACTCTCGGAGCAGGCGACGTGACCAGTGTCGGCCCGCTGCTGCTCGGGTTGTTGAAACAGCAGGAGCTCTCGTGAGGCGCGCGCTGGACTCGTCGTCCCGGTTCGTCCGCCGGCAATGGCAGCGGCGGCTGCAGGCGCTGCGTCCGGCCCTCGTGACGATCGCCATCTGTGGTGTTATCGCATTTGCGGGCTGGGCGCTGCTCTTCTCCAGCTGGCTCGACACGGACCACGTCGAGGTGAACGGCGCCACCACGATCTCGGCGGACGAGGTCATCGCGGCCGCGCGGGTTCCGACAGGTACGCCGCTTGTCCGCCTCGACCTCGACGACGTCAACCGGCGCGTTGCCGCCATCCCGGTCGTCGACACGGTGTCGGTCCACCGGTCCTGGCCTGACACCCTCACGATCACCATCACCGAGCGCACCCCGGTCGCCACGATTCATCGCGGCGGGGCTTGGTGGCTGATGGATCACGAGGGTGCGATGTACCGCAAGGCCGACGTCCGTGACCCGGGGCTCGCCGTCGTCGAGTTCCACGGCGAGGCCGACCGGACGGCCCTCCGTGAGGTGTCCGCCGTCATCAATGCCCTCCCTCCCGCCGTCCGTGACGAGATGAAGCGCATCGAGGCCGCCTCGATGGACTCGATCCGGCTGATGCTGCGCGGCGGGCAAGTCGTGATGTGGGGAAGCTCGGCAGAGTCTGACCGTAAGGTTCAGGTGTTGGCCCTGCTCATGAAGACCCCGGCAGCCGTCTACGACGTCAGCGTTCCGGCACAGCCGACCACGTCGAAGCGCCCGCCCGGCTGACCAATCTGTGACCCGCGCCCGCCGCTCGGGCGTGTCGGTTGCTGTTGGCGGGGGGCGTGACTTAGGTTGAACACCACGCGAGGTTGACCCAAACGTAACCCTCAACTCGAGGTTGACGGTAAGTGCCTTTCGCGTGTCTTCCCCACCGCAGGACATTCGCATGTCGTCAGCTCACATGAGAGGCACCCGTCGTGGCAGCACCGCAGAACTATCTCGCGGTCATCAAGGTTGTAGGTATCGGCGGTGGTGGAGTCAATGCCGTCAACCGGATGATCGAAGTCGGACTCCGAGGTGTGGAGTTCATCGCCATCAACACCGACGCGCAGGCGCTGCTCATGAGCGACGCCGACGTCAAGTTGGACATCGGTCGTGAACTGACCCGTGGGCTCGGCGCCGGCGCCGACCCCGAGGTCGGTGGACAGGCCGCCAACGACCACAGCGAAGAGATCGAAGAGGTGCTCAAGGGCGCCGACATGGTCTTCGTGACTGCGGGCGAAGGCGGCGGAACCGGCACGGGCGGCGCCCCCATCGTCGCGCGGATGGCCCGCTCGCTTGGCGCGCTCACCATCGGCGTCGTCACGCGACCGTTCTCGTTCGAGGGTCGTCGTCGGGCCAACCAGGCCGAGGAAGGCATCGCCGCCCTCCGTGAAGAGGTCGACACCCTCATCGTCATACCCAACGACCGGCTGCTGTCGATCTCCGACCGCAGCGTCAGCGTGCTCGATGCGTTCAAGCAGGCAGACCAGGTGCTGCTGCAGGGCGTCTCCGGCATCACCGACCTGATCACGACACCGGGGCTCATCAACCTCGACTTCGCCGACGTGAAGTCAGTGATGGCGAACGCCGGCTCAGCCCTGATGGGCATCGGTCGTGCGAACGGCGACGACCGGGCCGTCGTCGCCGCCGAGATGGCCGTCTCGAGCCCGCTGCTCGAAGCTTCCATCGACGGAGCGCACGGAGTGCTGCTGTCGATCTCAGGTGGCTCCGACCTCGGACTGTTCGAGATCAACGAGGCGGCTGCACTTGTGTCCCAGGCCGCACACGCCGAGGCCAACATCATCTTCGGTGCGGTCATCGACGACGCCCTCGGCGACGAGGTCCGGGTCACCGTGATCGCGGCCGGCTTCGACGGCGGTATGCCGAAACGGCGCGACCAGTCGCAGCCAGCTCTTCGCCGCGACACCACGACAGCCCATCCGCCCGTTGGTCAGCCGAACGTGTCGACTGCGGCGCCGGCGCAAGCCAGCCCACCGCGAGAAGACAGCAAGCCCGCGCCCTCCCCGCAGCCAGTCGCATCCGGGAAGCAGCCACGGCCGATTCCGTTCGACGACAACGAAGACCTCGACGTTCCTGACTTCCTCAAGTAGTCGATGTTCGCCAGCCGCGACCGCGCTACGGCGGCCTCGGCCGTCGTAGATGTCGCGTTCACCGACCGCCACGGCGGCGTCAGTTCGCCGCCATTCCAGAGTCTTGACCTGAGTCGGTCTCGTCCCGATCGCGCTGACGAGCTCGCCGAAAATCAGAGGCGCGTCGCCGCAGCTTTCGAGGTGGCCGGATTTGCGCAGATGCGGCAGGTCCATGGCAACGAGGTTCGCGTCGTCGACGATGTCGGGCTGGTACCTGACGGCTGTGATGCCCTCGTGACCGCGGCTCCCGACGTCGCGCTCTCCGTGCGAGTCGGCGACTGCGTGCCCGTTGTCTTCGCTGACGTCACAGCCGGAGTGATCGGCGTCGCCCACGCCGGCAGAGATGGAGTGGTGACCGGCGTTGTGCCGGCGACCTTGGCGGCCATGCGAGAGCTTGGTGCTGGGGAAATGGAGGCCTGGATAGGTCCACACGTATGCGGTGGTTGCTACGAGGTGCCGGCGTCGATGCGCGACGACGTCTGCGCGGTCGTGCCGTCGGCATACGCATGCACTACCTGGGGCACGCCGTCAGTCGACTTGGGAGCGGCCGTCAACACCCAGTTGGCGGTCTCGGGGTGCACCGCGCACGACCGCACCCGCTGCACCGTCGAGTCTCCCGACCTCTACTCCCATCGGCGTGACGGCGCGGCATCCGGGCGTTTCGCCGGCATCGTCGTACGTCGCTCGGCGACCGATGGCTGACGAGCGCCGCGACCAGATCGCGCGTGGACTCGACCACGTGCGCGGCCGGATCGAGGTCGCTGCCGCCGAGTCGGGACGCGACGCGTCAGGTGTGACGCTTGTTGTCGTCACCAAGACCTGGCCGGTGAGTGACCTGCGCATCCTCCACGATCTCGGTGTCCGCGACTTCGGCGAGAACCGTCATCAGGAGGCGGAAGAGAAGGCCGCGGAGCTCTCCGACCTCGACATCAACTGGCATTTCATCGGTCAGATCCAGTCCAACAAGGCTGCTCGCATCCCTGCTTATGCCGCCGTCGTCCATTCCGTCGACTCGAGCCGCCTCGCCCAACGCCTCAACTCCGGTGCCCACCGTTTCGACGGCAGCCTCGACTGTTTCGTGCAGGTCAACCTCGCAGGCGAGGCCGGTGGTGGTGTCGACGACGACCTGGTGCTCGAACTGGCCAGGGCGATCGACGAGTGCGGACGGCTGCGACTAGTGGGCGTCATGGGGATCGCACCCCTTGGCGGTGACCCAGTCGCGGCATACTCACGACTCGCCGAGCACAGTCGCCAGGTGGCCAGTCAGCACCCCGACGCGACGGCCATCTCGGCGGGCATGAGCGACGACCTCGAGGCCGCAGTTATGGCCGGTGCGACACACGTGCGTGTCGGCAGCGCGGTGCTCGGTCGGCGGCCCTCGCTCGGGTAATGTCAGATTGGACGGCCTGCCTGGCAGCCGGCCACCCACAAACAGCACGGCATCGACGGAGGCTACGAGGTCATGGCGAGTGCAATGCGCAAGGTCGGGGTCTACCTAGGCCTGCTCGAAGACGCGGACCGCTACGAAGATGACTACTACGCCGACGAGGCGATCGACGGTCATCCCGCGCAGCAGCGGCCGATTGCGGCCGTTTCCGACGACCGGCCCGCGGGTGTTGCATCGCTGTCCGAGCGGCGTCGCCCGACCCAGACGGTCGCTGAGCTGTCCCGCATCACCACGCTGCATCCGCGCAACTACAACGAAGCGCGCACCATCGGCGAGCACTTCCGCGACGGCATTCCGGTGATCATGAACCTCTCGGAGATGGACGACAACGATGCGAAGCGCCTCGTCGACTTCTCAGCGGGTCTCGTCTTCGCGACCCGCGGTTCGATCGAGCGGGTAACGAGCAAGGTTTTTCTCCTGTCGCCGCCGAACGTCACTGTCGCGGCGGAGGACAAGCAGCGAATCGCCGAGGGCGGGTTCTTCAATCAGAGCTAGTAGTCGCTCGCCGGTTGTCTGACACCCTCTAGGCTCTGCTTGTGCGCGCCCTTGGCTTCATCATCGAGTTGGTCCTGTGGTTCTACATTCTGCTGATCTTGGCGCGCATCGTGATCGACTGGGTGCAGATGTTTGCACGCTCATGGAATCCCCGAGGCCCTCTCCTCGTACTGCTCGAGATCGTGTACACGACAACGGATCCGCCCATCCGGCTCTTTCGCAGATTCGTGCCTCCATTGCGGATAGGCGGCGTGGCACTGGATCTTTCCCTGCTTTTTGTGCTCTTGATTTGCTACGTTCTGCAGTATCTGAATCGGCGAATACTGTTGTTCGGCTGACGACGATGCCCAGTAATCGTCCGCTAAGTGGACAGACGGGGTAGCGTTGGAAGCCACGCGCCCGTCCACTTGGAACTAACTGAGGTGACCACTCATGCCGTTGACGCCCGAAGACGTCCACAAGAAGACGTTCACGCCCGTCCGTTTGCGGGAGGGCTACGACATGGGGGAGGTCGACCAGTTCCTCGACGAGGTCGAGGTCGAGCTCACTCGTCTCCACGAGGAGAACGACGACCTGCGCTCCAAGCTGTCGACAGCGTCGACGTCATCATCGCCGCCCCCGGCACCGGCGTTCGTCGAGACCATGCACGAGCAGGAGCTTGAGCCAGAGCACGAGGTTGAGGAAGAGGCCGAGCAAGAGGCCGAGGAAGAAGCCGAGGTCGAGGAAGTGGCGGCTCCCGAGCCGCCCGCTCCCGCGGTGATGGCACTGCCCGCGGTCCGCACGGTACCTGAGGCGTCGACCGCTGCTGCGCGACTGCTCCAAATCGCCGCCGACAACGCCGACCAGCTCGTCAACGAGGCTCAAGGCGATGCCGACAAGATCCTGGGCGAGGCCCGCACGAAGGCCGAGCGTCTCGAAGCCGACGCGAAGTCCAAGTCCGAGCGGCTCGAGTCCGACGCTCGGACCCGCGCTGAGAAGCTCGACGCCGAGACCGGCGAGCGTCGGCAGCAGTTGTTTGGGGAGCTCGATCGAGACAAGGAAACCTTGGCCCGTGAACTCGACGAGTTGCGGTCGTTCGAGCGCGAGTACCGCACCCGTCTTAGGGGCTACTTCCAGGCCCAGTTGGAGGCCCTTGACGGAGAAGGCGACGGCGACGTGCCGCTGACCCCGTCGGCCGACGGCGAGACCCCGGGTCGCCTGCGCGAACTGCTCGGTGAAGAGCAGCAAGACCACTGATCAGTTAAGCCTTCGCCAGCACGAACGACAAATCAAGCTCGCTGTCGTGGCGCCAGCCATCGCTCGGCTGCGCCACCTCGGTGACCTCGCGCGCCAACACCTCTTGAGCCACCAAATCCACGTGCGTCCGCAAGGCAGCGCCAACGTCCGGTGCGCCATGCCACTGCAGCGTGATCCGATCGGCCACGTCCAGCCCCTGTGCCTTGCGTTCCTCCTGGACCAGACGAATTACATCCCGCGCCAGCCCGGCCTGTTTCAGCTCGGGCGTCAGGCGGAGGTCAAGGGCCACGGTTTCCCCGTGCTCGTTGACGACCGACCACCCCTCACGGGGACGCTCGGAGATGATGACGTCAGCTGAGGTCACCTCGACGCCTCCGTTGACGTCGAGCGTCGCCGAGCCGTCGGTGGCAAGCGTCTGTGCCAGCGCTGCAGCGTCTGTCGCAGCGATGGCCGCGGCTACCTGCGGAGTCTGCTTACCGAATCGCTTGCCCAGCTCGCGGAAGTTGCCCTTGGCGCTGTGGTCGACGAGATCTCCCGCCGACCCGAGCGACTCGACGAGCGCGACATTCAGCTCGGCCGCGACTTCTGCCTTGAGCTCGTCGGACAGCTGACCGAAAGCGCTCGACGGGATCAGCGCCCGTTGCAGTGGTTGACGGGTCTTGACCTTCGCCTCGGCGCGGGCTGACCGGCCGAGCTCAACTAGCCGGCGGGTGAGCGCCATGCCGCGTTGGAGCTCATCGTCGACCAGCCCCGCGTCGTACGTCGGCCAGGACGCGAGGTGCACCGACTCAGGCGCCGTCGGGTCGACCGACCTGACGACGTCCTGCCAGACGCGCTCTGTCACGAATGGTGTCAGTGGCGCCATCAGCCGTGTCAGCACATCGAGCGTCTCGTGCAGGGTTGACAGGGCCGCGGGGTCGCCGTCCCAGAAGCGCCGGCGCGACCTGCGGACGTACCAGTTGGACAGGTCGTCGATGAACTCGGCAAGCAGAGTCCCCGCTCGCTGGGTGTCGAAGATTTCCATGGCCGCGGTCACGTCGCGGGTGAGCTGGTGCCGCTGCGAGACGAGCCACCGGTCTAGCACCGGCCGCTCGGCAACCGGGGGTGCGTCGCCTGGCGTCCAGCCGTTCGTCCGTGCGTAAAGAGTGTGGAAGGCGACGGTGTTCCAGTAGGTCAACAACACCTTGCGCACGATCTCCTGCAACGTGTTGTGACCAACCCGCCGAGCAGCCCACGGTGACCCCGACGCCGCCATGAACCAACGCACGGCATCGGCGCCGTGCTCGTCCATCAGCGGCATGGGTTCGAGGATGTTGCCGAGGTGCTTGGACATCTTTCGACCGTCCTCAGCCAGCAACAGGCCAAGGCAGACGACGTTCTCGTATGACGTCCGACCGAACACGAGCGTGCCGATCGCCATCAGCGAGTAGAACCACCCGCGGGTCTGGTCGATCGCCTCACAGATGAACTGCGCCGGGTATGCCGCCTCGAACGCCTCCGCCGACCCGGGCTGGTAGGGATAACCCCACTGCGCGAACGGCATCGACCCCGAGTCATACCAGGCGTCGATGACCTCCGTGACCCGTCGCGCAGGCTCGCCGCAGTTGCGACAAGCGATGACCACGTCGTCGACAAACGGCCGATGCGGGTCGAGGTTGCTGAGGTCCTCGCCGGCGAGCTCGCCGAGCTCGGCCAGCGAGCCGACACACGTGAGGTGCTCGTCGGCGCACCGCCAGACCGGCAGCGGCGTCCCCCAATAGCGGGTGCGTGACAGCGACCAGTCGACGTTGTTGTCGAGCCAGTTCCCGAAGCGTCCGTATTTGATCGTCTCGGGATACCAGTTGGTCTTGTCGTTCTCGGCGATCAACTGGTCCTTGACGGCTGTTGTGCGGATGTACCAGGCGGGCAACGCGTAGTACATGAGTGGCGTGTGGCAGCGCCAGCAGTGCGGGTAGGAGTGCTCGGTGGCGACGTGGCGAAACATCAGACCGCGCCGCTCGATCTCCTTCACCAAGTCGGTGTCGGCATGCTTGAAGAACTGGCCGCCGACGAGGCGCACGTCGTCCTCGAAGTGACCGTCGCGCCGGACCGGGTTGACGACGGGAAGCCCGTATGCCGTGCAGACGGCCATGTCCTCGCCGCCGAACGCAGGCGACTGGTGGACGAGCCCGGAACCGTCATCGGTGGTGACGTAGTCGCCGAGGACGACAATGTGAGGCGGCTGGCCATCGGCGGCCACCTCCGGGAAGGTGACGAGGTCGAGGGGTCGTTCGTAACGCCAGAACTCCATGTCACGGCCGGAGTATCGGGCTGAGATAGTCCAGCCGTCGCCGAGGACACTCTCGAAGAGCGGCTCGGCGATGACCAGGCTTTCGTTGCCGTCGGTGGCGACGACGTACTCGACGTCGGGGTTGACCGCAACGGCGGTGTTCGAGACCAAGGTCCACGGCGTGGTGGTCCAGATCAGCAGCACGGCCTGCCCGGCGAGGGGTCCTGACGTCAGCGGGAACCGCACATAGACCGACGGGTCGACGACGGTCTCGTAGCCGCCGGGCTGACCCAGCTCATGGTCGGACAGTGCTGTCTCGCAGCGCGGGCAGTACGGCGAGACTCGGTATGCCTCGTAGAGCATCCCGGCGTCGAAGATCTGCTGGAGGGACCACCAGACACTCTCGATGTACGACGGGTCCATCGTGCGGTATGCCTGAGCCATGTCGACCCAGTAGCCCATCCGCTCCGTCATCTCTTCGAACAGCCCGGTGGAGCGTTGCACGGACTCGCGGCACTTCGCGTTGAACTCGGCGATCCCGTAGGCCTCGATCTGCTTCTTGCCAGAGACGCCGAGCTCCTTCTCGACACCGACCTCGACATGCAGTCCCTGGCAGTCCCAGCCGGCCCTCCGATCGACCCGGAAACCTTGCATGGTCTTGAACCGTGGGAACACGTCTTTGAACACCCGGGCTTCGACGTGATGGGTACCGGGCTTCCCGTTGGCAGTGGGTGGCCCTTCGTAGAACGTCCACGGGGGACCGTCGGCCGTCTGAGCCAGGGTTGCGGCGAACGGGTCGCGCTCCCGCCACAGATCGAGAACCTCACGCTCCAGTTGCGGCAGGTCGACCTGCGGGGGAACGGCTCGATACTGCGGGTTCATCGATGCCTTCCTTCGTCACCGGTGGCGCAGTTGCTGCGCCTCACTGTGCCGAAGGGACGAAACCCGCCGATGTCGACGCGCTCCGCGGTACCACCCTCCTTGGCCATCGGACGCCGAGACGTCGCCATGACCCGCTCGTGGTGTGCCGCTGCCGGTTCTAATGAGTCAGCGCGCTGACCGTTCTTCCGGCGACTCCGAGGTGATGGCCTCATCACAGTCGTGCGACGCCGGTCAGTGTAGGCGATCCCACCCGCGCGTCACACTTGGTTTGTGCCAGCCAGGCGGTCCTCTGAAGTCGTTTGCAGGAGTTTCGCCATGGCTGGGCGTGCGTGGCTATTTGATGCAACGGCCGACACCGTTTATCCTTCCGGCACCCAATCCGGGGGAAGTCACTGTCGAGGAGAGGCGCCCGATGGCTGCCAAGAAGTCGTCTGCGATCAAGGCCGCGAAGCAAGCGGTTGCCAAGGCCACCAGCCGGGGGCGTACGTCGGCGACGGCGAAGAAGGCAACCGCGAAAAAGACCACGACTAAGGCCGCACCGGTCAAGAACGTGACGCCGAAGAAGTCCGCTCCGGCCAAGAAGGCGACGGCAAAGAAGGCGACCACCAAGAAATCGGCGCCGGTGAAGAAGACCGCCAAGAAGACGACTGCGAAGAAGGCAACCGCGAAGAAGGCGACCGCGAAGAAGGCGACCGCGAAGAAGGCAACGGCGAAGAAGGCGACCGCCAAGAAGGCAACGGCGAAGAAGGCGACTGCCAAGAAAGCGACGGCGAAGAAGGTGACTGCGAAGAAGGCGGCACCGAAGAAAGCAACGGCCAAAAAGACCCCAGCGGCAAAGCAGACGCCACCGGCCAAGAAGTCGACGCCGAAGAAGGCCGCTGCGAAGAAAGCATCGAGCGTGAAACAAGCGCCGGCGAAGACCTCTGGTTCTCGACGGGGTCGGCTGGCTGTCCGCGAGGGTGAGCGGCCCTGGACTCCGGGCGAGATCAAGAAAGTCCGCACGATGCTGGAGCACGATCGCGACCGGCTTATCACTGAGATCTCCGCCACCGAGGAAGAGATCGGCCACCTGCTTAGGGAGGGCGGCGAGGGCGCCGGCAACGACCAGGCCGACGTGGGCTCCAACACCTTCGAGCGCGACCACGAGATGACGATGGCGAAGAACGCCCGGGAGAGCTTGTCGCTCGTCGAGGGCGCCCTGGCGCGGATCAGTCGTGGCAACTACGGCATCTGTGAGTCCTGTGGCAAGCCCATCGGCAAGATGAGGCTGCAGGCGTTCCCGCGTGCGACACTGTGCATGGAATGCAAACAACGCCAGGAACGTCGCTGAGCGACGAAAAGCCACCAGCTGTCGCCGCCTCGCCGCCCAAGTCCCGGCTGGCGCTGTGGGTGTCGATCGCGCTCGTCACGGTCGTGCTCGACCAGGCCACCAAGGCTTGGGCAGAGCGCGCCCTGACCGACGGACAGCCCCGCGAGCTGCTCGGTGAATTCCTCCAGCTCCGGCTGACACACAACCCCGGCGCGGCCTTCAGCATCGGCACGGGGTACACCATCGCCTTGACCGTCGTCGCCCTTGTCGTGATCGCCGTCTGCATCAAGCTCGCCAGCCGGCTGGACAGCGTGTGGTGGGCAATCGCCCTCGGACTTCTACTCGGTGGCGCCATCGGAAACGTGACCGACCGCATCTTCCGTGACCCGGCGCCTTTCCGCGGCCACGTGGTCGACTTCTTGGAGCTGCCGCACTGGCCGGTGTTCAACATCGCCGACTCGGCGATTTGCGTCGCCGCGGGGATGTTCGTCGTGCTCAGCCTGTTGGGACATCGCTTCGACGGGACCCGCGACCGCTCGTGACCACATCCGGCCCCCGCAAGGTCCTGAACGTCCCGAGTGGGCTTGCCGGCGAGCGCGTCGACGCAGCTATCGCGCGACTCTTCGGATTGTCCCGCACCAAGGCAGCTGAGCTGGTGGCGGCCGGCGACGTCAGCGTCGACGGCAGCGCGCCGGCGAAGTCAGACCGGGTCGAGCCGGGGCTCTTCTCGAGGTGACACTTCCGGCCCCCGCGGCTCCCGTGGAGGTGCGCCCCGAGGTCGTCGAGGGCGTGCGCATCATCCACGACGATGCGGCCATCGTCGTCGTCGACAAGCCGGTCGGAGTTGCAGCGCACCCCAGCGTCGGCTGGACCGGGCCGACGGTGCTTGGCCACCTGGCGGGAGCCGGTTATCGGGTGGCGACGTCCGGCGTACCCGAGCGACAGGGGATCGTGCAGCGCCTCGACGTCGGGACGAGTGGCCTGATGGTGGTCGCAAAGTCGGAGTACGCCTACTCGCGGCTCAAGAACGCGTTCCGCCAGCGGGAGGTCGTCAAGACCTACCACGCGCTCGTGCAGGGACACCTCGACCCGTTGCGCGGCACGATCGACGCACCGATCGCGCGCCACACCAAGCACGACTACAAGTTCACGGTTGGCCACGGCGGTCGGCACAGCATTACCCACTACGACACGCTCGAGGCTCATCGCTTCGCGTCGCTGCTCGAGATCACGCTTGAGACGGGGCGCACCCACCAGATCCGCGTCCACATGAGTGCTCTCCACCACCCCTGTCTCGGGGACCTCACGTACGGCGCCGACCCAGCACTGGCCGCCAGGGTTGGCCTGACCCGACAGTGGCTGCACGCGCTGCGGCTGGGGTTCAGCCACCCAGAGTCGGAGGAGTGGGTCGAGTTCGCGTCGACGTACCCCGAAGACCTGGCCCACGCCCTTGCGGTGATTCGTGACGCCGACTGACGGTGTCGAGGTGCGGCGAGGCTGATCAGGCCGGGCCGTCGATTCGATGGCTCCCCGAGTGTCGGTAGAGCCCGGCAGGCTGGGCCGAAGTAGGCTGTGGACTCTTCCCCAGAGAGCGGTCACGAGACCGCGCAAATGGCACTTCGGCGCGTCCGAAGTCGCCGGGACGACACGCAGCAGGCGACGACCAGCAGGAGGCACTACCCCGATGTCGAGCCGCGGATCAGGCGCCCGATGACCGCCTCCTCCTCGTTCGTCCATCTGCACGTGCACACCGAGTTCTCGATGCTCGACGGCGCCGCCAGGGTGGGGGAGCTGTTCGAGGAGACCGCGCGGCTGCAGATGCCGGCGCTGGCGATGACCGACCACGGCAACATGTTCGGAGCCTTCGAGTTCTACCAGGCCGCGAAGGCGCGGGGTGTGAAGCCGATCCTCGGCATCGAGGCCTACCTGACCCCCGGCACCAGCCGTTTCGAGCGCCGTCGAGTTCGGTGGGGCGGCGGGGGAGTCGACGACGTTTCCGGCGGTGGCGCCTACACCCACATCACGATGCTCGCCGAGACGACGGAAGGCATGCACAACCTCTTCCGCCTCTCCTCGCTCGCGTCCATCGAGGGCCAGTTCTACAAGCCGCGGATGGACCGCGAGCTGCTCGAGCGCTACGGCAAGGGCATCATCGCGACGACAGGATGCCCGTCTGGTGAGGTCCAGGTGCTGCTGCGGCTCGGGAAGTATGCCGAAGCCCTTCAGGCGGCCGCCGACTTCCGCGACATCTTCGGCCCCGAGAACTACTTCGTCGAGCTGATGGACCACGGCCTCAGCATCGAGACTCGGGTCCGCGAGGACCTGCTGAGACTGGCCAAGGAGCTCAACCTCCCCTTGGTGGCGACCAACGACTTGCACTACACGCGGCGTGAGGACGCGATGAGCCACGAGGCTTTGTTGTGTGTGCAGTCGGGCTCGACGATGAACGACGCCAACCGGTTCCAGTTCGAGGGCGATGGTTACTACCTCAAGACCCCGGCCCAGATGCGGGAGGTCTTCTCGGAGCTCCCTGATGCCTGTGACAACACGTTGTTGATTGCGGAGCGGTGCAACGTCAAGTTCGCGACGGGCCGCAACCTGATGCCGCGTTTCCAGGTCCCCGAGGGAGAAACCGAGGACACCTGGTTCGTGAAGGAGGTCGAGGTCGGCCTCACCCGCCGTTACCCCGGCGGGGTCTCTGCCCAGGTCCGCGAGCGTGCCGACTTCGAGGTCGGCGTCATCTTGCAGATGGGCTTTCCTGGCTACTTCCTCGTCACCGCCGACTGCATCGGCTGGGCGAAGTCGCAAGGCATCCGCGTCGGTCCGGGCCGCGGGTCAGCCGCTGGATCGATGGTGGCCTACGCCATGGGAATCACCGAGCTCGACCCCATCGAGCACGGACTCCTCTTCGAGCGGTTCCTCAACCCTGAGCGCATCTCGATGCCCGACATCGACATCGACTTCGACGAGCGCGGCCGTGGTGAGGTCCTGCGCTACGTCAACGAAAAGTACGGCGAGGACCGGGTCGCCCAGGTGGTGACGTTCGGCACTATCAAAGCCAAGCAGGCGGTGAAGGACTCCTCGCGAGTGCTCGGTTACCCGTTCGCCATGGGCGAGCGGATCACCAAGGCGATGCCGGCATCCGTGATGGGCAAGGACATCCCCGTCAACGAGATCTTCAACCCGAAGCACAAGCGGTATGCCGAGGCGGGCGAGTTCAGGGCTCTGTACGAAAGTGACCACGAGGTCCGCAAGATCGTCGACACAGCCCGCGGCCTCGAGGGTCTGAAGCGCCAGTGGGGTGTTCACGCCTGCGCGATGATCATGTCCAGCGAGCCGCTGATCGACAACATCCCGATCATGCGACGTGAGCAAGACGGCGCCACGATCACGCAGTTCGACTACCCGACGTGTGAGGCTCTCGGGCTGCTCAAGATGGACTTCCTGGGTCTACGCAACCTCACGGTTATCCAAGATGCCTTGCTGAACATCAAGGCCAACCGAGGTGAGAGCGTGGTAGTCGAGTCGCTGACGTTTGACGACCCGGCGACGTACGAGCTGTTGGGGCGCGGCGACACGCTCGGCGTCTTCCAGCTCGACGGTGGTCCGATGCGTTCACTGCTGCGGGGGATGAAGCCCGACTGCTTCGATGACATCACCGCGGTCCTCGCGCTATACCGACCTGGGCCGATGGCCACCAACGCGCACAATGACTACGCCAACCGCAAGAACAACCGCCAGCAGGTAGTGCCGATCCATCCCGAGCTCGCAGAGCCGCTCGCCGAGGTCCTCGGCGAGACGCATGGCCTGGTCGTCTACCAGGAGCAGGTGATGGCGATCGCGCAGCGCGTCGCCGGCTACTCCCTGGCCAGCGCCGACCTGCTCCGGCGGGCGATGGGGAAAAAGAAGAAGGCCGAGCTGGAGCAGCAGTACGAAGCCTTCTCCACCGGAATGGCCGAGCGCGGCTACTCCAAGGGAGCCGTCAAGGCGCTCTGGGACACGTTGCTTCCGTTCTGCGACTACGGATTTAACAAGAGCCACGGAGCCGGGTACGCCGTCGTGTCCTACTGGACCGGCTACCTCAAAGCAAACTACCCCGCCGAGTACATGGCCGCGCTGCTGACCAGCACCCGCGATGACAAGGACAGGTCTGCGGTCTATCTCAACGAATGCCGTCGGATGGGCATCAAGGTACTGCCGCCCGACGTCAACGAGTCCGACGCCAACTTCACTCCGGTGGGCACCGACATCCGCTTCGGACTGTCGGCGATTCGCAACGTCGGCGTCAACGTCGTAGCAGGGCTGGTCGCCGCGCGTGAGGCTAGTGGTCGCTTCGCCGACTTCGCCGACTTCATGGCCAAGGTCCCCGTCCCGGTGTGCAACAAGCGCGTGCTGGAATCGCTCTGCAAGGCCGGGGCGTTCGACTCCATGGGCTACACGCGGCGCGGTCTGGTCGCCATCCATGAGGGTGCCGCCGACCAGTACATCGACCTCAAGCGCAACGAAGCGATCGGTCAGGACTCCTTGTTCGGTGGGCTCGAGGACGACACCTTCTCCGGGACCGCCGTCCAGGTGCCGGGGCTCGAGGAGTGGGACAAGCGGTCCCTGCTCGCCTACGAGCGCGACATGCTAGGCCTCTACGTCTCCGACCATCCACTCAATGGTCTCGAGCACGTTCTGTCGAAGAGCAGCGACGTGACGATCGGAGCACTTGTCACGGGTGAGGCCAAGTCCGAAGGCAGCCAGGTGCTCGTGTCGGGCCTCGTCACCTCGGTGGTGCGCAAGACCACCCGGCGCGGCGAGCAGTATGCCGTCATCACGCTGGAGGACCTCGAGGGCAGCGTCGAGGTGCTGGTGTTCCCCGGCCAGTACCAGCAGTCGTCCACGATCCTTGTCGAGGACGCTGTCGTGACGGTCCGGGGCGTCGTGACGCTGGGTCGAGACGACGCCCTGCAGCTCAAGGCCGCAGACATCACCGTGCCCGACCTCACGACGGGCACGGCGGACGGCCCCATCGTGATCTCGATGCCATCCGTCCGGGTGACACCACCTGTCGTCGACCAGCTCAAGGACGTGCTGTCGACGCATCCCGGTGTCGCCGAGGTGCACCTCAAGCTGCAGTCCGCGGGTCGGACCATGGTGATGCGGCTCGACCAGGGGTTCCGCGTCACTCCATCGCCTGCGTTGATGGCCGACCTCAAGGCGTTGTTGGGGCCGGCGTGTCTGTCGAACACCCGGTGACGGGCCCCGGCGCTTCGGATCCGCTGCCTCCCTGGTCGGAGCAGGTGTCCGCGCCCGGTCCTGACCCTGAGTCGACGTCGGTCCAAGCCAAGATCGTCCTTGTCGCGGTGTGCGCGGTCGCGGGTGCGGTGCTCGCCATCGCGGCGGCTTGGATATGGGTGGCTGTCGCCGACCCACCGTCGGCGCAGCTCACGGCCGAAGGGGTGTTCTTCGGCGTGGCCGAGCTCGACCAGGAGTCCGGCGTGACGTTCTGGTTCATGGTGGTGACCCTGGCGTTCGGCGTCGTGTCCGGTCTCGTCGTCGCGTGGCGGGGCTATCGCTTTGGCGTGGTCACCGTGGTCGCGGTGCTGGTGCTCAGCGTGATCGCGAGCGTGCTGACCTACTGGGTCGGCCACCTCGTGTTCGGAGCGGATGTGCAGGCGCAGCTCGAGACGGCCGAAGTCGGCGACACGATCACGAGCGAAGTGACTCTCGGGACCAAGGTCGCCTATCTTGCCTGGCCAGTCGGTGGATTGATCGGGGTGCTGGCTGCTGTTTTCGCGTGGCCGAAGCATCAGAACCGCCCTGAAGTGGCCCCTCCGTCGAGTAATCTCGGGCAGCAGTCATCTTCTTGACACTGTCATCTTCTTGACAAGAGGGGTCGTCACATGTCGGGTAACACGCCAAGCGGGTACGGTCCGTCCGGCGGCGGCCAGCCACCCGGTCCTGGCGGCTACGGCCCCGGTCCAGGCCCCGGTCAGTATGGCCCGGGCCCGGGCGGTCCTGGCCAGCCCGGTCCGTGGCAAGGCGGCCCGTGGCAGGGCGGACCCGGAGGACCTGGGGGACCCGGCCAAGGTGGACCTGGTGGACCCCCTGGACCTGGCGGACCTGGTGGCTACGGGCCCGGTGGCTACGGTCCCGGTGGGTACGGCCAGGGGGAGCCGTCGTACCAGCCTGCACCGCCCAAGCATCGTGGGCTGAAGGTGCTGATCATCTCGCTGGTCGTCGCGGTTGTGCTCGCTGGTGGAGCGTTCGCGGTCTACAAGGTCGACCCGTTCAACGTGTTCGCCGACAGCTCTCCGGCAGCGGCCGAAGCGATCCCGGCGAACGCGGTGTTCTACGTCGGCGTCGATCTGGACCCGTCAGCTGGGCAGAAGGTCAAGGCGGTGCAGTTCCTCGACCACTTCCCAGCCTTCAGGGAGAGTGTCGACATTTCTGACGCCGAGTCCGATATCCGTGAGCCTCTCTTCGACGAGGCTTTGCAGAGCTCAGATTGCGACCTGACCTTCAACGACGACATCCAGCCCTGGCTGGGGTACAAGTTCGCATTCGCGGGGATGCCCGCGAGTGGCGAAAGCAGCTCGCCGGACTTCTTGTTCGCCGCGGAGGTCAGCGACGAAGGCGCCGCCAGAGACGGCTTGGACAAGCTGGCCACCTGTGGAGGCGGCGACGCAGACTACGGGCTCGCATTCGCTGACGGCTATGCATTGATAGCCGAGACCCAGGAGATCGCCGACGGATACGCCGACGACCTGTCCGAAGGATCGCTCGCCGACGACGGTGACTTCACGTCCGACCTCGACTCGCTGGGTGATCTCGGTTTCGCCACCATGTGGGTCGACGTCGAGGACGCGGTCAACCGCTACGCACCTGCCGCGCTGGGGACAGAGGACCTCGACTTGTTGGTGGACAGCTACCAGCGCGCAGCAGCCACGTTCAGCTTCGAGAGTGACAGTCTCGAGGTGGTCGCCAGCGTCTTCGGAAACACTGAAGAAGTCGACCACGAGGACAACAAGATCGTCGACCTGCCCGACACCACGGCGTTCGCCATGTCCGAGGCCGGCGGCAAGACCCGCGTCGACCAGACCTGGGAGACCGTCGTGGAGGCCGCCAGAAAGCAAGGCGTGGACGTCGAGGAAGAGCTGGCAGGGTTCGAGGCGGAGACCGGTCTGTCCCTGCCTGACGACATCGCGACCGTTCTGGGCGACAACATCCTGTTCGCCGTCGACTCCGAAGGGTTGTCGTCGGAGGGACTCACCTCGGGAGACCCGAGCCAGATCAACGCCGGAGTGCGCTTCACCAGCGACCCTGACAAGCTCAACGAGCTGTACGAGAGGGTGCTGACACTCGTGGAAGACGAGACCGATCAGGAGTTCCCGGTTTCGAAGAAGGACGTCGATGATGGGCTCATCGTCGCGACCAACGACGACTATGCCGACACTCTCTCTGAGGAAGGCACACTCGGCGACACGGACGCCTTCCAGTCCGTGGTCGACGACGGCGCGAGCAAGGAGTTCGTGTTGTTCTTCAACTTCGACTCGATCGAGGATCAGGTCGTTCAGGCAATGCAGGACGACGGCATGGGAGCCGAAGAGATCGACAACGTGACGCCGATCCAAGCGTTCGGGTTCACGTTCGCAGTCGAGGGTGACTACACGGTGTCGACGTTCCGGATGTCGGTCAACGACTGACGGGCGTCAGTTGGGTGACCACTGCGTGCGTGCCATCATCGTCGCCGGGAGCGACGGGATGGCGGTAATCGCGCGCAGCTCGGAGCGCATGAACTGGGTGCCCAGCCGAAGCCGGCTCACGACATCGGGTGCTTCCAGCATGGCTTGGCGATCGTTGAGGCCGAGGACCAGTGCCGCCGCCAGCGTGTACGACAGGTCGACCGGGTCGGACGGAGTGTCACCCTCGAGCACGTCCTCGCCACGCAGACCGGCAACGGCGTCACGGTAAGCGTCGAAGAGCGCTCGAGCGATGCCGGCCGCCTCTACGGCGTCGGCGGGTGACTCGCCTCCATCGGTGTCGGGGAGCCACTCGACGTCGGCGCGGAGGTATTCCTGCGACGGGTCGAGGCTCTCGACATGGAAGCGCCGCCGACCTACCACGACGATCTCGAACGTCCCATCCGGGTTTGCGGTCACCTCGGTCACCAGGGCGGCGCATCCGGTGCGCTGGATCGTGTGGACCCCGCGGGCGCCCACCTCGTAGCCGACCTTGATCGCGACCACACCGAACTCTCGGGCCGCGTCGGGAGGGAGCGCGATCAGGTCGCGGACCAGGAGTCGGTAGCGGTCCTCGAAGATGTGGAGCGGCATCACGATCCCGGGGAACAGCACCGTGTTCAGGGGGAAGAGAGGTAGCGGCTCACCCACGCTCCGAACCTAACACCACCACCTAGCCGCTCCGGGGCGTTTGCTGAGACCGAGCCGTCGGCCATCCGTGACTTACTTAGACTGGAGTGATGATCCGCCAGATCGATGCGCGTGGCTTCGGTGCTGCCGGTGCCCGCGTCGACTACCGGACGCTGGTGCCTCGGGCGGCCTTCGACGTGGCCGAAGCGATGGAGCAGGTGCGGCCGATCTGTGAAGCCGTTCGCGAGCATGGCCACGCCGAGTTGTTGCGGCAGGCCGCCCTCCATGACGGTGTCGAGATCGGCCGGGCGCGCGTGCCCGCGGCGGAGTTGGCCACTGCCCTCGGTCGCCTCGATGCCGGCCTACGGACAAGCCTGGAGGAGTCGATCGTCCGGCTGCGGGCGACATGCCAGGCCGAATTGCCCAGCGACACCGTGACCGAGGTGTCGCCAGGCGGGACAGTGACCCAGCGAAACGTTCCGGTCGACCGGGTGGGTCTGTACGTACCCGCGGCGAAGGCGCCGCTCGTGTCGTCGGTGCTGATGAACGTCGTACCGGCCCAAGTGGCAGGGGTCCAGTCGTTGGCGCTGGCGAGCCCTGCCCAGCGTGAGTACGGCGGATTGCCTCATCCACTGATCCTGGCTGCGTGTGCGCTGCTCGGAGTCGACGAGGTGTATGCCGCCGGAGGCGCTGCGGCGGTGGCGATGTTCGCGTACGGCTACACCCACGACGACGGTGACTGCTTGCCCGTCGACCTTGTCACCGGCCCGGCGAACATCTACGGAGTCGCTGCGAAGCGGCTGCTCCGTGGGGTTGTGGGGATCGACTCCGAAGCCGGCCCCACCGAGATCGCCATCCTTGCCGATGACGCCGCCGACCCGGTGTATGTCGCGGCCGACCTGATCAGCCAGGCCGAGCACGACGTCCTGGCAGCCGCCGTGCTCGTCACCGACTCCACCCGGCTCGCCGATGCGGTGGTGGTGGAGCTCGATCGTCAGCTGGCCGGCACCAAGCATGTCGAGCGAGTGACGGCGGCGCTGGATGGCGAGCAGTCGGCTATCGTGCTGGTCGACGATCTGGACCAGGGCGAGGACGTGGTAAACGCGTATGCCGCCGAGCACCTCGAGATCCACACGGTCGACGCTGCGCAGCGGGTAGGGCGAATCCGTAACGCGGGAGCGGTCTTCGTCGGTCCGTACACCCCGGTTTCGCTCGGGGACTACTGCGCCGGCTCCAACCACGTGCTCCCTACGGCGGGCTGTGCCTGCCACTCGTCGGGGTTGTCGGTCCGCGCCTTTCTCAAGACCGTGCAGGTGGTCGACTACACGCGGGCGGCCCTCGACGATGCCGCCGGTCACGTGCTGACCTTGTCGGAGGCGGAGGACCTGCCCGCGCACGGTGACGCAGTCCGGGCGCGGCTGGAACCGCGATGACCGACCGCGGACGCGCACTCCCGGTGCGGGCCGAGCTCGTGGGCGTGCAGCCCTACGGCGCCCCTCAGCTGGACGTGGCCGTGCTGCTCAACGTCAACGAGAACCCTTACCCGCCGTCGGCCCGGGTTGCCCAGGCGATCGCGGATGCTGTGCTGGAGGCAGCGGGCTCGCTGAACCGGTACCCCGATCGTGAGGCGGCCAGGCTGCGGGGGGCGCTGGCGGCTTACCTCGGTCATGGCTTGGAGCCCGAGCGGGTGTGGGCAGCGAACGGATCCAACGAGGTGATGCAGCAAGTGCTGCAGGCGTTCGGCGGTCCGGGGAGGTCGCTCTTGTCGTTCGGGCCGACCTACTCGATGTATCCGGAGTACGCCCGCGGCACCGCGACCCGCTACGTCGAGGTCGCGCGGGCCCGGGACTTCACCATCGACTCGGAGGCTGCGGTCGTCGCGATCGAGGCCGAGCGGCCGGACGTCGTGATGATCGCGTCGCCGAACAATCCGACCGGCACTGCCGTCGGGCTCGACACGATAAAGCGGGTCTGCGACGTGGCGACCGGCGTGGTCGTCATTGACGAGGCGTACGCCGAGTTCCGGCGGGTGGGGACACCCTCGGCGTTGGTGCTCCTCGACGACTACCCCCACCTCGCGGTGACCAGGACGATGTCGAAGGCGTTCGCATTCGCGGGTGGGCGCCTCGGCTACGTCGCGTCGAGCCAGGCGTTTGTCGACGCCCTGCGAGTCGTCCGGCTTCCCTACCACTTGTCGAGCGTGACGCAGGCGGTCGCGATGGCGGCGCTGGCTCACCGCGACGAGATGATGGGACGGGTCGACGAGCTGCGCGTCGGCCGCGACGAGACGGCCATGTGGCTTGCCGGGCAGGGTTTGCAGGTCGCCGAGTCGGACGCCAACTTCGTCCTGTTCGGGACGTTCGGTGACCGGCACCGGGTGTGGCAGGGCATGGTCGACAAAGGTGTGCTGATCCGTGAGACCGGTCCCGAAGGGTGGCTGCGGGTGTCGATCGGGACCCCGCAGGAGATGATTGTGTTCCGCGAGGCACTCACTGAGGTGCTCCGGGAGGTGAGGGACTGATGGCTCGCACAGCGAGGATCGAGCGCGCGACGAACGAGTCGAAGGTGCTCGTCGAGGTCGATCTCGACGGCACAGGTCGCGCTGTCGTGGCGACAGGTGTCCCGTTCTACGACCACATGCTGTCGGCATTGTCGCGCCACTCGCTGATCGACCTGGTCGTCGAAGCCAACGGCGACGTCGAGGTCGACGCGCACCACACGGTCGAGGATGTCGCGATCGCGCTCGGAGAGGCCCTGCGGGTCGCACTTGGCGACAAGGTCGGCATCCAGCGGTTCGGTGACGCGTTGGTGCCGCTGGACGAGGCTCTGGTGCAGTGTGCGGTCGATGTCTCCGGGCGCCCCTACTGCGTCCACACGGGCGAGCCCGACGCTCAGGCGTTCGTCGCGATTGGCTCTCCGTCGTACACCGGGTCGCTGACGCGCCACGTGTTCGAGTCAATCTCCGCCCATGCGGCGATCGCCGTGCACGTGCGAGTGCTAGCGGGGCGCGATCCTCATCATCTGGTGGAAGCTCAGTTCAAAGCGCTGGCCCGGGCGTTGCGCATGGCCGTCGCTCTCGACCCGCGGGAGACCGCCGTGCCCAGCACCAAGGGAAGTTTGTGAACCCAGCCGTCGTGTTGTTCGACTACGGCTCGGGCAACCTTCGTTCGGCCGAGCGTGCCCTGGTGCGGGCAGGCGCGGATGTCGAGGTCACCTGCGAAGCGGAGCCGGCGCTGGCCGCCGATGGGCTCGTTGTGCCGGGCGTCGGTGCGTTCGCGACCTGCATGAGTGGGCTGGTCGAGCGCCGCGGTCCAGAACTCATCGGACGACGGCTGGCTGGCGGTCGGGCGGTGCTCGGCATCTGCGTCGGCCATCAGGTGATGTTCGAGCGGGGTGTCGAGCACGGCGTCGAGACCGCTGGTTGCGCAGAATGGCCGGGAACAGTGGAGTCGGTCCGGGCGGCCGTACTTCCGCACATCGGGTGGAACACCGTTGACGTACCCGCTGAGTCAGTGATGTTCGACGGGGTCGCGCAGGAACGGTTCTACTTCGTCCACTCCTATGCTGTACGTCGATGGGAGCTTGTCACGCACGGCCGCACTCAGCCGCCGATCGTCACCTGGACGCGCCACGACAACGACGTGTTTGTGGCGGCGGTGGAGAACGGTCCTCTCTGGGCCACCCAGTTCCATCCAGAAAAGTCAGGGGATGCGGGAGCCAAACTGCTGTCCAATTGGGTCCAACAACTATGAAGAGATTTGTAGGACTGTTCGCATCCGCCCTGATCACGCTCGCCCTCGTCGGCTGCGGGGCCGAGTCTTCGAACGATGACAATCCCGGCGATGGTACGCCGGGTGCTCCGGACAACTCCACGTCGTCGGAGACGACTGGTTCGTCGGAGTCCAAACAGGCCGTCACGGTCAAGTTCCAGCGCAGTGGCGGCTTGAAGCCGGTCGACGAGTTGTTCGTGTACTCGCATGACCGGCCGGCACCGGCTGGCCAATCCGAGGCCCAGGTCGATGCCGTGCTCGAAGCGGCCTCCGACCCTGCGCTGATTAATGCCGAGCTGGAGCCGATGCCCAAGGACCAGTGCTGCGACCGGCAGACCTATCGGGTCACGATCGTCTGGGACGACGGCAGCAGCCGCACCTACGACTCGATCGACGGGGTGGACCAGCCTGCTGTGTTCGAGGACTTCTTGAGCCAGGTGGCGTGAGCAAGGAGCGGGCGAGACGGCGGGCCGAACGCGAGGCTGAGGCCTCGCGGGTCGCGGCTGCGCGTGCTCGAAGTACCGAGGTCGCGGCCCGCCGTCAGGCGCGCAAGGAGGCGGTGACGCGATTCTTGCCCAGGCGTTCACGGCGCCCTGCTGCAACGGGGCTGCTCGCGGCCAAACGGCGTCGTCAGCTCGGACTGCTGGCGGTCGGCTTCTTCCTAGTTCAGTTCGTCTGCTGGGTCTCGACGCCGGACTGGGGAATACGGGTTGCAGTGCTGGTGGTCAGCTTGTTCGCGCTGCCCGTCGTGACCGTGCTGGCGTCCTGACGAGCTCCTCACTACGAGGGCGCACAACGGCACCCCGACGGGCCGCCTGTTGGGCGGCTTGGCGGGGTGCTTTGTGTTGCGGAGGGGTTAGGCGCTGAGTCGGTGGGTGCCGGTGTGGTCGACGAGCCAGTATCTGCCGTGGGGTGATCGCCATAGGTAGATGCCGGGGAAGGGTTGTTTGACTTGCCATCGGCTGTGGGTGCGGATCCGGTGATGTCGTCGGGTCAGGGGTCCGAGTTTCCCGATCCCGGTTTGGCCGGGTGGTCCCCCGTCATCGGGATGGACGTAGGGGATGGTGTGGTCGAGGTCCATCTTGCGGCTGGTGCAGGACGCGTAGGGGAAGGTGTCGGCGGGGGAATGAGGTGGACGGCTTCGCGGATGTGGTCGGGGATTTCGTAGGCGTCGACGGGTGCGATCCCGGCGAGGTCGAGGACGGGTTTGATGGTGATGGTGCAGTCGCCGAGCCATTGTTTGGCTTGGTCGACGGTGACGGGTCCGATCCCTTCCACCCGCGCGACCCCTTCGCCGGAGTCCAGCGATCTCCTTGGTCATGTGGACGTAGAGGACGGCTTTGGGTCTCGGGTCGACCTTGATGCTGACTCCCCGCACGAACGCTGTCGGGTTCCCTCCGGGCTCGGTGTTCGAGCTGGTCGAGATCTCGCGTCCGGGTCTGGCCGGCTGGTCGACCGGCGGATGTCCGACGGTCTGGGCGGTGGCGTAGAGGTCCATCGTCTGTTGGGGGTTGGCGAGGATGCCGAGGGCTTTGGACCGGCGGACTTCTTTGGTGTCGGTGTCGCCGAGGGCGGCCGAGGGCGTCGGCGGTGCGGTTGAGTCCGGCGTCGAAGCGCAGTGCGTCGGGTCCGGCGGCGGCGAAGGCGCCGGTGATGGTGCCGGTGTCGTCGGCGGGGTCTAACCACACTCCGCGGTTACGGCGACGGTTGTCCTCTTCCGCTCGCGGGCGTAGTCGGGGTCGGTGTCGATGATCGCGGCCTGCACCACCTTCATCAGGCGTCCCCAGGTGAGTGAGTGGGCGTATTTGGCGACCCTGCGGTCTACCACGGCTGCGGTCTCGTGGGAGACGTCGCGGGTGTCGGTGGCGATCTGGCGTCCGATCCACGGTTTCACCTCACCGGCTTGGATCCGCGCCCAGAGGATCGGGAGACGGTGGCGGAGGTCGAGGGCGTCCCCGATCAGCCTGGCGGCCGAGTTGGGGGAGATGGCGAGTTCGGCGCCGAGTTCGGCGGGGCAGAACTCCGATACTTCGGGGGTGCCGTCGCCACCGAGCGGGAGCATCTGCTCCACTCCTGGCAATCGCGAACTCCGTCGACTCGAGGACGCCGTGGAGGTCGGCCCAGTGGGCGGCGTCTTCCAGGATCGCGACCTCGGCACGCTGCGCCGACGCTTGCATTGCTCTGATGTGGCGCAGGGTGGCGTCTGCGTCGAGGTTGCTGCGGTCGGTGTCGGTGTCGATCATGGGTTGAATCTATCGGTGACCGCCGACAGTTCTGATGCTCAGATGCCCTTATACACAACGGTTTTCGAGACTTTCTTCGATTCGCGATCCAGCTGCGAGTCCGTGTCGGGTGATGTTGGGCTGGTGCGGGAGTGGCCGGCGGGCTCTTGCGCCTGTCGCTGCGCTCCTTGACGGCGCTGCGAGTCCCGACCGCCCCTCCCTCACGGGCTGACCTTCCCGGCTGATCGAGGCTGTCGAGATCCTCCGGGGTCTCGACAAACTCGACCGCCGTGTGCAGCGCGACTGCCGGAGTCTCGACAAGCTCGACCGCCGTGCGTTCCGCAGTCGCCAGCGCCAGCCAACCAACAGCAGACCCGTGTCGTTGCTGCCGCTTTTCACCACGAGCGAAACCGCCGGGGTCTCGACAAGCTTGACCGACGTTCCGCAGCCGCCAGCGTGACGCAACCACCAGCGCGACTTCCGGCGTTGCTGCGCTCTTCAACGTGAAGCGAAACCGCCGGCCGCCAGCGCGACCCGACCAGCAGCGCGACTCACGGGGTCTCGACAAGCTCGACCGGCGGGGTCTGGACAAGCTCGACCGGCGTGGGAGGCGCTCGACCGCCGTGGCACGGCTCGACCGGCGTGGGAGGCGCTCGTCTCTCGGGGCGACGCAGTGGGCCCCCATTAGGCTGGCGGCTATGGCCACCTTGGAACTGCTGCCGGCCGTCGATGTGTCCGGTGGACGTGCCGTTCAGCTGGTCCAAGGTGTCGCCGGATCCGAGCGCGTGTTCGGCGATCCGGTCGAGGCGGCGCTGAGATGGCAGTCGGCCGGCGCCCGATGGGTGCACCTGGTCGATCTCGACGCGGCCTTCCGGCGAGGCGACAACCGCCAGACCTTGGCCGACGTCGTACGCGCCCTTGATGTCGACGTGGAGATGTCCGGCGGCATCCGCGACGACGCGAGCCTTGCCGCAGCGTTAGGCACGGGCTGTCGTCGCGTCAACATCGGCACAGCCGCCCTTGAGGAACCGGACTGGTGCAGTCGAGTCATCAAGGAGCACGGCGATCGCGTGGCCATCGGCCTCGACGTACGCGGCACCAGGCTCGCGGCGCGCGGGTGGACCCAGGACGGCGGCGAGCTTTATGACGTCTTGGCGCGTCTCGACGCAGACGGATGTGCCCGCTACGTCGTCACCGACGTCGACAAGGACGGCATGTTGGAAGGTCCGAACCTCGACCTGCTCGCCGACGTCTGCCGACGTACGGACGCCCCGGTCATCGCCTCCGGCGGCATCTCCACGATCGATGACCTGTTGGCGATCGCCACCCTGGTCGACGCCGGTGTCGAGGGAGCGATCATCGGGACGGCTCTCTACACCGGAGCGTTCTCGCTCGAGGGCGCACTCGCAGCGGTCGAAGGCACCAGCGCCGGGCGATGACCCTTGCCATCCGCGTCATCGCCTGTCTCGACGTCGACGACGGTCGCGTCGTCAAGGGCGTCAACTTCGCCGGCCTTCGTGACGTTGGTGACCCGGTCGAGCTCGCGCGACGGTATGACGCCGAAGGCGCTGACGAGCTCACGTTTCTCGACATCACCGCATCCAAGGATGAGCGCGCTACCCTCCTCGACGTCGTGCGTAGGACCGCCGAGCAGGTGTTCATCCCGTTGAGCGTCGGCGGGGGAGTGCGCGAGGTCGCGGACGTCGACACGTTGCTGCGTGCAGGCGCCGACAAGGTAGTGATCAACACTGCTGCCATCCAACGGCCAGAGGTCATCGCAGAGGTAGCCGACAGGTTTGGCCGCCAGGTCCTGGTGCTCAGCGTCGATGCGCGACGTGCTGCCGGCACGCAGTCGGGGTTCGAGGTGACAACACATGGGGGCAGTGTTGGCACAGGGATGGACGCCGTTGACTGGGCGCATCGTGGAGCAGTGCTCGGTGCAGGAGAGATTCTGCTCAATGCCATGGACGCCGACGGGACGCAAGATGGCTTCGACCTGGAGCTCGTCGCGGCCGTGCGTGCGGCCGTCACCATCCCCGTGATCGCGAGTGGCGGGGCAGGCACCGCTGAGCACTTTCCCCCCGCGGTCAAGGCGGGCGCCGACGCGGTCCTGGCGGCCAGCGTGTTCCACGACAGCTTGGTCTCGATCGCCGAGGTGAAGGCAAGCCTGTCTGGAGCCGGCTATCCCGTCCGGTGACGCGGCTCAGCGACCGAAGTGAGAAGCGCGCAGCTTCTCGACCGCGGCGTCGCCGCCGTCCAGCTCGTACGACGCGACCTGGCCGCGTCCATACGCGTAGAGCGCAAGCTCGCTGGGCAGTCCTCGAACCACGACGGGGTCAGGACCCTTGGACGCCGTCGATGGCGGCTCGTCATCCTTGTCGGAGCGTTGCAGTGCGACTGGCACGGGGGAGTGC
Source organism: uncultured Actinomycetota bacterium (assembly GCA_963815295.1). Taxonomy (GTDB): domain Bacteria; phylum Actinomycetota; class Actinomycetes; order Propionibacteriales; family Nocardioidaceae; genus JACDHG01. Next base: position 1,687,908 of record CAWFFZ010000008.1, on the reverse strand, counting down.
CGCATGCTCAGCTTGGCGAAGATGCGCAAGCGGGCCCAGATCTGGTTCTCCGCCCAGTCGGGCAGTTGTCGCCGCAGCCATCCTGACGATGCCCGCAGGACATCCTCGTGGTGGATGTAGAACTCGAGGGTGTTGAGATTTCGGTCGCCTGCCGCACGGCCGAACGGTGACAGCCGCGGCGGGCCTGACCTGATCCGCGAGACGAGCTCGCCAAAGTCCTCTTCGGACACCAGGGACTCCACGAGCGGATTGCCCAGCGCGGGAAACGCCGTCCGCATGGAGCTGATCGGGTTGCGTTCGCGCGCCACGAGGTGTGCCGCAAGGTGATGTGCATCCCACTTGCCCGACAGGGTCGGCGCCGCCGGTCCGGCGAGCTCGAGGGTGTCGCAGATCAGAGCCCGCTCCACCTTCGACACCGCGGGCGGGTCAGTCGCTGAGTCGGGGTCGAGGTAGGCGTTACGAAGGTCGGGTGCGTCAGCCATCGACTCAAGCCTAACGGCCGCTGGAGCCGGGGCCGAACGAGATACGAGACAATGGTTGCCGTGGATGCTTCTTCGCCCGACCAGACCGCCGACGGTGCAGAGGCGCTACTGACCCAGCTGCGGTTCGACGACCGGGGACTCGTGCCGACAATCGTGCAGGAAGCCACCTCGAAGGCCGTGCTGATGCTCGCCTACATGGATGCCGAGGCGGTACGTCGCACCCTCGCCACGGGTCAGGCGACGTACTGGAGCCGCAGCCGCACGACTTATTGGGTGAAGGGCGAAACCTCCGGCAACACCCAGCAGGTGCGCGACCTGCGCCCCGACTGCGACGGCGACACGCTGCTCCTGACCGTCGACCAGCACGGACCCGCCTGCCACACGGGCGCGGCAAGCTGCTTCGACGCAGCAACGCCACCGTCAGAGGGTGCCTGACCCGAGGAACGTCGGCGACCGGTGATTGTCTGGCCCGATGAAGTTCGGCCTTGATATCTCGCCAGCAGGACCCTGGGGCGACCCGGAGCAAATCGCCGAGCTCGCCGCGCTCGCCGAGACGACCGGGTGGGACGGCGTGTTCTGCGAGGACTACGTCGCCTTTCCAGGCGGCGTCGAGACCTACGACCCGTGGATCACGCTTGCCCTCGTCGCGCAAGCCACTGAACGCGTCACCCTCGCGACCATGATCACCCCGCTGCCGCGGCGCCGTCCCGCGACGGTGGCAGCGCAGGCGATGAGCGTCGACCGGATATCCGGCGGCCGCCTCGTGCTCGGTGTGGGCATCGGCGACAGCGAAAGCGACGACTTCCGGCGGTTCGGCGAACCAGCCGACCCGCGTGAGCGCGCCGTGATGCTCGACGAGTCCCTCGAGGTCATCGCAGGTCTGTGGTCGGGGCGGCCCGTGACCTTCCAGGGGCGGCACTTCACGGTCGACGACGCCGAGCTCCGGCCGACACCAATACAGCGACCGCGTATCCCCATCTGGGTCGGCGGGGCGATTACGAAGCGAGGACCACGCGAGCGGGCTCTGCGCTGGGACGGAGCCTGCCTCTATCGAGTCCCACCAGATCAGGGGTGGGACGACGTCACACCTGATGACGTACGACGGCTGCGCCACAGTGCCGAGCAAAGGCCCGGTGGCAACGCCGGCTTCGTCATCGCTGTCGGTGGTCGGGAGCGGGCGGAGGACATCTCTGTCGAGCGTCGGTACGTCGCCGAGCTGGCAGCCGCCGGCGCCGATTGGTGGCACGAGTACGTCCCTCCGCGGCTCACGCTCGCCGAGGCCCGTCGCCGGATCGAGTCCGGACCCGTGCGTCCGGACGCTGCGTGAGCGACGACAATGGCCCGGTGAAGTCGACGAGACGCCCATCGGCTCGCGGGTATGCCGTCACGCTGGTTGTCGGGATGCCCGCCGCGACGGGCGTCGTCGTTGGCCTGGCCCGGCCGTGGATCGCCGCCTCCGCTATCCAGCCGGGGCTCCCGGACCTCGAGACGACCGTCACCGGCGCGGAGGTCGCGCCCCTGGCCGGTGCCCTCGGCTTCGTCATGCTTGCCGCGTTTGGCGCCGTCGTCGCCACCCGAGGCGTGATTCGACGCGCGCTCGGTGTGCTCATCGTCGTCTGCGCCGTCGTCGTGGCCGTCTCGACACTGGTCCTTCCGGACGGCACCGACCAGGTGGAGACGGGCCTCTCGGCCATCGGCTGGGCAGGTGGCCCGTACGAGACCTCGGCGCGCCCCTGGCGTTGGGTCACGCTCGCCGCCGCCGTCCTGTGCGCCGTGGCTGGCGCAGCCATCGCGGGCGTCGGCCACCGCTGGGCGACAATGGGCAGCAGGTACGACGCTCCGACCAGCAAGGAGGGCTCAGCGCCCTCGGCGGGGTCGGTCGCGGGGGAGGACATGAGTGAAGCCGATGTATGGCGCGAGATCGACGAAGGTCGTGACCCGACTCAACAATCGTGATCCGGGCAGGTCACACTGGTACCACCTCACACTGTCGAAGAACCGCACACCGGGTGCAGGCGGAAGGAGCCTCTGATGGCCGGTCACGGATCCACTCCCGCCGCGTGGACAGCGGTCACGGTCTGCCTGCTCGGGTTCTGCGTCGGCGCCGTCGGTCTGGTGGTCGACAACTGGCCGATCTTCTGGGTCGGCATCGCCCTGCTGCTCGTCTCCGGCATCGTGGGCAAAGTCATGCAGGCCATGGGGATGGGTGGACGCTAGTCGTGCAGCCGGCCCTTCAGGCGCTCGAGCCAATGGCACAGCAGTAGCGATGTCCGTGCTCGAGGAGATCATCGTCGGCGTGCGTGAGGACCTCGCCGCACGTCAAGCTGTGGTGAGCCTTGACGAGCTCAAGGCAATGGCGGTTCGTCAACGGCAAGCTCTCGACCCGATGCCCGGCTACCGCGCCGCCGGTGTCTCCGTGATCGCGGAGGTCAAGCGCTCCAGCCCGAGTCGCGGCGCCCTCGCCACGATCAGCGATCCCGCCGCCCTCGCCACGGCCTACGCAGCCGGCGGCGCTGCAGCGATCAGCGTGCTCACCGAGGAGCGTCGATTCGGCGGCACCTTTGACGACCTGCGCGCCGTCAGGGCCTGCGTCGACGTACCCGTGCTGTGCAAGGACTTCATCGTGACGTCGTATCAGCTGTGGGAGGCGCGAGCAGCCGGGGCCGACCTGGCTCTGCTGATCGTCGCTGCGCTCGATGACAACGAGCTCGGCTGCCTCATCGACCGCGCCAGATCGATCGGCTTGACGCCCCTCGTCGAGGTCCACTCCGAGGAGGAGACGATGCGAGCCATCGAGGCTGGCGCCGACCTTGTCGGTGTCAACGCCCGCAACCTGAAGACGCTCGACGTCGACCGCAGTACATTCGGCCGCATCTCACCGTTGCTTCCCGACAGCGTCGTGCGGGTGGCAGAGTCCGGCGTGCGCGGTCCGCACGACGTCATCGACTACGCCCGTGCCGGCGCGGACGTCGTGCTCGTGGGAGAGACGCTCGTGACGGGCAAAGACCCCCGCACCATGGTGTCCGACCTGGTTGCCGCAGGCGCACACCCGGCACTGAGACAACGACACTGACGAAAGATCTCTCGATGACTGACCCGATGCCAGACGCGTCCGGACACTTCGGTCGCTTCGGCGGACGTTTCATGCCCGAGGCGCTTATCGCGCCGCTCGACGAGCTCGAGCAGTACTGGCGTGCGGCCATGGATGACGACGAGTTCAAGTCGGACTTCCAGCGGCTGCTCGCGGAGTACGGCGGGGTGCCAAGCCTGCTGTATGACGCCAGCCGTTTCTCCGAGGTCGTCGGCGCTCGAGTCCTGCTCAAGCGAGAGGACCTCAACCACACCGGCGCCCACAAGGTGCGCAACGTCCTCGGCCAGGCCTTGTTGACGCAACGGATGGGCAAGAAGCGGGTCATCGCCGAGACCGGGGCCGGTCAGCACGGCGTCGCCACCGCCACCGCATGCGCCTACTTCGGGCTCGACTGTGTGGTCTACATGGGGGAGGTCGACACCGAGCGCCAGGCCCTCAACGTTGCCCGGATGAGGATGCTCGGCGCCGAGGTCGTGCCCGTCACCAGCGGCAGCCGCACCCTCAAGGACGCGATCAACGAGGCGTTGCGCGACTGGGTCGCCAACGTCGACACGACGCACTACCTGCTGGGGACCGCGGCCGGTGCGCACCCGTTCCCGGCCATGGTTCGAGACTTCACCCGCGGGATCGGCGACGAGGCCCGCGCCCAGTGTCTCGACCTGCTCGGGCGCCTCCCGCACGCCGCCATCGCCTGCGTCGGCGGCGGGTCGAACGCGATCGGCCTCTTCACCGGGTTCGTCGACGACGCCGGCGTGCGGCTCTACGGCTTCGAAGCGGGTGGCGACGGCTACGAGACAGGACGCCACGCGGCCACCATCACCGCCGGCCAAGTGGGTGTCCTCCACGGCACCCGGTCGTTCCTGTTGCAGGACGAGGATGGTCAGACCACCGAGTCCCACTCGATCTCCGCGGGTCTGGACTACCCCGGCGTCGGTCCCGAGCATGCGTGGCTCGCCGAGACGGGCAGGGCGACGTACGCCCCGATCAGTGACGCCCGCGCAATGGACGCCATGGTCGCCCTGGCGAAGACCGAAGGCATCATCCCTGCCATCGAGAGCGCGCATGCGCTGGCCGGCACGTACGACGTTGCGCAGGAGCTCGGTCCAGACTCCGTGCTCGTGGTCTGCCTGTCGGGACGCGGCGACAAGGACATGGACACCGCGGCGCGCTGGTTCGGCCTCATCGACGAAGCCAAGTGATGACGAGTGTCGGCCCGGCGATCGCCGCGGCAAGCGCTGAAGGGAGAGCCGCTCTCGTCGGCTACCTGCCTGCAGGCTTTCCGACCGTTGCCGGCTCGGTCGAGCTGATCGACGCGATGGTGGCCGGCGGGGTCGACGCCGTCGAGGTCGGCCTGCCCTACTCCGACCCGGTGATGGATGGCCCAACCATCCAGGCCGCCGCCGAGATCGCGCTCGCAGCCGGTGCGCGCACGACCGATGTCTTCACCGTCGTCGAGGCAAGTGCCGCGCGCGTGCCGACGCTCGTGATGACCTACTGGAACCCGATCGAGCGCTACGGCGTCGAGAAGTTCGCGGCCGCACTCGCGGACGCCGGGGGCGCAGGTCTCATCACGCCCGACCTGATCCCCGACGAAGCTGCCGAGTGGATTGCGGCGGCGGACCGGCATGACCTCGACAAGGTTTTCCTGGTCGCGCCCTCGTCGAGCACGGAGCGCCTCAAGCTGGCCAGCGCACACTGCCGGGGCTTCGTGTATGCCACAGCGGTGATGGGGGTGACGGGGGCGCGTGAGCAGACCAGCAGCGCCGGCGCCGAGCTCGTACGACGTACGCGCGAGATCACCGACCTCCCGATCGGCGTAGGACTTGGCGTGTCGTCAGGTGTACAGGCGGCCGAGGTTGCGGCGTACGCCGATGCAGTCATCGTCGGCAGCGCAATCGTCCGGGTCGTCCTCGACGCCGACGGGCTGCCGGGGGCCACCAAGGCCGTGACCGCGCTGACAAGAGAGCTTGCACGCGGGGTGCGCGGGGAACTATGAGCGCCACCCTGAAGTTGAACCTGCGATGACCCCCCTGCGTTTCACTTTGTCGTTGCTGGGCGTCGGCCTCCTGACGGCCGCATGTGGCGGCACCGGCGACGACGCGCACTCTGAGCACACCGACAACCCCGGCGGTGCGGAGATCTCGAACGTCGAGCAGAACGACACGTTCAGAGGAGCCGAGATCACGACCGAGTACGAGATGCCCGACGTGACGTTGACTGCGACCAACGGCAGGGATTTCAACCTCGTCACCGACACGGCCTACCCGGTCACTGTCGTCTTCTACGGCTACACGCATTGCCCGGACGTGTGCATGCTGGTGATGAGTGACATCACGCAGGCATTCCTCCAGCTTCCCGACGACGTCCGAGATCAGACGCAGATGGTGTTCATCACGACCGACCCGGCCCGCGACACACCTGAAGTCCTGCGGACCTACCTCGACCGCTACAACGACGACTTCGTCGGACTCACCGGCGAGCTGGCCACGATCGTCCGGGCTGCCGATGAGATGGGCGTCGCAATCGAAGGTCAGCAAGAGCTTCCGGGTGGGGGGTATGACGTTGGCCACGGCGCCCAGGTGATTGGGTTCAAGGGCGATGCTGCCCCGGTCCTCTGGACCGAAGGCACCCCTGTCGAAGACATGGCCGCCGACATCACCAAACTCGCCGCGCAGTGATGGCTGTGTCATGAGACTTCGCGCTGCAGGGCAGGGTAGGTTGCTCCCGCAATGTACCTAGCCTCTATCCCGAGCCCGAGCGACGGTGTCTGGCACCTCGGACCCCTTCCGATCCGTGGGTATGCCCTGTGCATCATCCTCGGTGTCATCGTCGCCGTGTGGCTCGGCGACCGACGCTGGGTAGCCCGCGGCGGCCGCCCCGGCACCGTTGGCGACGTCGCGGTCTGGATGGTGCCCTTCGGTCTCGTCGGTGGTCGGATCTACCACGTCCTCACCGATCCGCAGTTGTACTTCGGCGACGGCCAGGAACCCATCACCGCGTTGTACATCTGGCGCGGCGGGCTTGGCATCTGGGGCGCGATCGCCTTCGGCGCGCTCGGCGCCTACATCGGTTGCCGCCGGCGCAACGTCAGGTTCGGGGCCTTCGCCGACGCGCTTGCCCCCGGTATCGCGATCGCCCAAGGCATCGGCCGCTGGGGCAACTGGTTCAACCAGGAGCTCTACGGCCGACCGACCTCACTGCCGTGGGGACTCGAGATCGATCCGTCACATCGACCAGCCGACGCGCTCGACGAACAGACCTTCCACCCGACGTTCCTCTACGAGTGCCTCTGGGACTTTGGAGTCGCTGGCCTGGTGATCTATCTCGACCGGCGCCTGAAGCTCGGGTACGGGCGGGCGTTCGCGGTCTACGTGATGGCCTATACGGCGGGTCGCGGGTGGATCGAGTACCTCCGGGTCGACGAGGCCAACGAGTTCTTCGCGGTCCGGCTCAACGTGTGGACGTCGATCCTCCTGTTCGTGCTCGCGGCGGCGTACTTCATCATCGTCGGGCGCCTCCACCCGGGCCGCGAGACCGACGTCGAGCCGTCGCCTGACGACGAGGACACCGGCGTCCAGACCGACGCACACGACGACGAGGACACGGACTCCGGCACCGAGCCTGACGACGATGACGCCGTTGCGACCACGCCCAGCGACAGCGACCAGACCCGGACATCCCCACCACCGAAGTCCGACCCCAGCGGCTAGACGACTGCGCACTCGCGGTGCGGCCTCCGATGACGCCCGTTTAGGTGCTGGCTGGCCCGTCTCGGGGCGTGGCCGCGTTGCTGCTTGCGACGGGTGTGGTCGTGTAGTCTCACCGATCATCAGGGCCAATGTCGTCCCGTTCCCCCCTCCACACTGGCCATCAGCAAATGGCCATCCGCACACCCGGCCACCAGCCGCGTCGATGGACGACGACGGGAGACCTGCCAATGCGAGCTGTCCCCCCGCCCCAAGGGCTGTACGACGGACGCCACGAGCACGATGCATGCGGCGTCGCCTTCGTTGCGACCCTGACCGGCGTCGCCTCCCATGACATCGTCGAGAAGGCCCTGACCGCCCTGCGAAACCTGGACCACCGTGGCGCCTCGGGCGCCGAGCCCGACTCAGGCGACGGCGCCGGCATCCTGCTGCAGGTCCCCGACCGGTTCCTGCGCGACGTGTGCGACTTCGAACTGCCGCCGGCAGCGAGCTACGCCGTCGGCACCGCGTTCTTGCCGGGCGACGCAGACGAGATCGCGAAGACGAAGGCCCACATCGAGGACTTGGCCGCCGAGGAGGGTTTGCGGGTCGTCGGCTGGCGGCCGGTGCCGACCGTCACGAGCCTTTTGGGCTCCCTCTCGAAGGCGTGCATGCCCGCGTTCGAGCAGCTGTTCGTCACCGGCGAGGCGAGCCGCGTGGTCGGTATGGGGCTGGAGCGGATGGCCTTCTGTCTGCGCAAGCGTGCCGAGCACGACACCAACGTGTACTTCCCGTCGCTCTCGTCGCGCACCCTTTGCTACAAGGGGATGCTCACCACAGACCAGCTGGACAACTTCTTCACGGACCTGACCGACCCGCGGATGGAGTCGGCGCTGGCGGTCGTGCACTCCCGCTTCTCGACCAACACGTTCCCCTCGTGGCCACTCGCGCATCCCTACCGGTTCATCGCCCACAACGGCGAGATCAACACCGTCAAAGGCAACCGCAACTGGATGCGTGCCCGAGAAGCCCTCTTGAAGTCCGACCTCTTCGGACACGCGACTGCCGGTTCGCCGGGTGAGGGACTCGGCCGGGTCTACCCGATCTGTACTCCGGACGCCTCAGACTCGGCATCCTTCGACGAGGTGCTCGAGCTCCTCCACCTCGGTGGCCGTTCGTTGCCGCACTCGGTGTTGATGATGATCCCCGAAGCCTGGGAGAACCACACGGAGATGACGCCGGGTCGCCGGTCGTTCTACGAGTTCCACTCCACCTTGATGGAGCCGTGGGACGGCCCGGCATGCGTTGTGTTCACCGATGGGACGCAGATCGGCGCCGTCCTCGACCGCAACGGACTGCGGCCCTCGCGCTACTGGGTCACCGACGACGGCCTTGTGGTGCTTGCCTCCGAAGTTGGCGTCCTCGACCTCGAGCCGAGCTCGATCGTCCGCAAGGGTCGTCTGCAGCCCGGGCGGATGTTCCTCGTCGATCTCGGTGAGCTGCGGATCGTCGAGGACGACGAGCTCAAGGACACCTTGGCGGCCGAGGCGCCGTACGACGAGTGGCTGCACGCCGGCCTCATGAAGCTCGAAGACCTGCCGACCCGCGAACACATCGTGCACACGCATCGCTCCGTGACCCGCCGCCAGCAGGTGTTCGGCTACACCGAGGAGGAGCTGCGGTTGCTGCTGGCGCCGATGGCGCGCGTCGCGGCGGAGCCAATCGGGTCGATGGGCACCGACAGTCCGATCGCTGCCCTCTCGGCGAGGCCACGGCTGCTGTTCGACTACTTCAGCCAGCTTTTCGCTCAGGTCACCAACCCACCGCTCGACGCTATCCGCGAAGAGCTCGTGACGTCGCTCGCCGGCACGCTGGGGCCGGAGGGCAACCTGCTGCAGCCAGGCCCGGCGTCATGCCGCCAGGTCGTCGTACCGTTTCCCGTCATCGACAATGACGAGCTCGCGAAGATCCTCCACATCAACCGTGACGGCGACCTACCGGGCTACTCGACGTACGTCGTACACGGGCTGTATGACGTCGTCGGTGGCGCGGACGCGCTGGCGAGCCGGCTCGACGCCATCTGCGCTGAAGTCTCCGCCGCGATAGCCGACGGTGCGCGCATCATCGTGTTGTCCGACCGGCACTCGACGGCCGATGTCGCTCCGATCCCCTCACTTCTGATGACCGGCGCCGTCCACCACCATCTGGTCAGGCAGAAGACGCGCACCCAGGTCGGGCTGGTGCTCGAGGCCGGCGACGTCCGCGAGGTCCACCACGTCGCACTCCTGATCGGCTTCGGTGCGGCAGCCGTCAACCCGTACCTCGCGATGGAGTCCGTCGAGGATCTGGCCAGGTCGCGGGTGCATCTCACCGATGTGGAGCCGGCACAGGCGGTCCGCAACCTGGTGAAGGCGCTCGGCAAGGGCGTGCTGAAGGTGATGAGCAAGATGGGCGTCTCCACGGTGGCGTCCTATACCGGCGCTCAGATCTTCGAGGCCGTCGGGCTGGCCGCCGACGTGGTCGACCGCTACTTCACCGGTACGACGTCGAAGCTCGGTGGGGTCGGGCTCGACGTGCTCGCCGAGGAGGTCGCCCTCAGACACCGCGGCGCTTACCCGCTGAACGGCATCCCGCCGCCACATCGCAAGCTCGACATCGGCGGTGAGTACCAGTGGCGCCGTGAGGGCGAGCCGCATCTGTTCGACCCCCAGACTGTGTTCCGGCTGCAGCACTCGACCCAGTCCGGCCGCTACGACGTCTTCAAGCAATACACGAAGCTCGTCGATGACCAGTCGGCCCAGTTGATGACAGTGCGCGGGCTGCTGGGCTTCGAAGCCGGCCGCGAGTCGGTGCCGATCGACGAGGTCGAGCCGGTCTCCGCGATCGTCACACGCTTCTCGACCGGCGCGATGTCGTACGGCTCGATCAGCCAGGAGGCCCACGAGACACTCGCGATCGCCATGAACCTGTTGGGCGGCAAGTCCAACACGGGTGAAGGTGGCGAGGACGCAGTGCGGTTGCACGACCCCGAGCGTCGTAGCGCCATCAAACAGGTGGCATCAGGGCGGTTCGGTGTCACGAGCGAGTACCTGACGAACGCCGACGACATCCAGATCAAGATGGCGCAGGGTGCAAAGCCTGGCGAGGGGGGTCAGCTGCCGGGTAACAAGGTCTACCCGTGGGTGGCGAAGACCCGGCACTCGACGCCGGGCGTGGGACTCATCTCGCCGCCGCCGCACCACGACATCTACTCCATCGAAGACTTGGCGCAGCTGATCCACGACCTCAAGAACGCCAACCCGTCCGCTCGCATCCACGTCAAGCTCGTCTCGGAGATCGGGGTTGGAACTGTCGCCGCTGGCGTGTCGAAGGCGCACGCCGACGTCGTACTGATCTCCGGCCACGACGGTGGGACGGGTGCGGCACCGCTGACCTCGCTCAAGCACGCCGGTGGGCCGTGGGAGCTCGGGCTCGCCGAGACGCAGCAAACCCTGCTGCTCAACGGATTGCGCGACCGGATCGTCGTCCAGTGCGACGGCCAGCTGAAGACTGGTCGCGACGTCATGATCGCTGCACTGCTCGGTGCCGAGGAGTACGGCTTCGCCACCGCGCCCTTGGTCGTGTCCGGCTGCATCATGATGCGCGTGTGTCATCTCGACACTTGCCCGGTCGGCATCGCGACCCAGAACCCTGTGCTGCGGTCGCGTTTCCGCGGCAAAGCCGAGTACGTCGTGAACTTCTTCGAGTTCATCGCCGAGGAGGTGCGGGAGCTGCTCGCCGAACTCGGGTTCCGCTCGCTCGACGAAGCCATCGGTCACGCCGAGGTGCTCGATACGCAGGCCGCGGTGGATCACTGGAAGGCATCCGGCCTCGACCTCGAGCCCGTGCTGCACGTGCCGGTGTTGCCACCTGGGGCCGCTCGCCACCAGACCGTGCCTCAGGACCACGGGCTCGCCAAGGCGCTCGACAACGAGCTCATCAGGCTCTGCGAGCCGGCGATCTTCGCGGGAGAGCCCGTGCGTGCCCGACTGGCCGTGCGCAACGTCAACCGCACGGTGGGCACGATGCTCGGCCATGAGGTGACGAAGGCCCATCCCGAAGGCCTGGCCGACGAGCTGATCGACCTCAGCTTCACCGGCTCGGCCGGCCAGTCGTTCGGTGCGTTCCTTCCGCGTGGCATCACATTGCGACTCGAAGGCGACGCCAACGATTACGTCGCCAAGGGTCTGTCGGGTGGCCGCATCGTCGTACGTCCCGAGCTCGACGCAACCTTCATCGCCGAGGACCAGATCATTGCCGGGAACGTCATCGCCTACGGCGCGACGAGCGGGGAGGTGTTCATCCGCGGACAGGTGGGCGAACGCTTCGCCGTGCGCAACTCCGGCGCGTCCCTTGTCGTCGAAGGCGTGGGCGACCATGGCTGCGAGTACATGACTGGTGGCGAAGTCGTCGTGCTCGGCCCCACTGGCCGTAACTTCGCGGCCGGGATGAGCGGCGGCGTGGCCTACGTCCTCGACCTCGATGTGGGCCGGGTCAATCACGAGCTCGTCGACTTGGGGCCGCTCTCTGATGAGGCGGCTGTCGTCGTACGTCGTTGGGTGCAGCGACATGCCGAGGAGACGGCTTCTCCCGTGGCCGAGGCGCTCACGCTCGAATGGGCGTCTGCGCGCCGGCGGTTCATCGAAGTGATGCCGCGCGACTATCGCCGGGTGCTCGAGGCCAAGGCGGCGGCGGAGCGCGACGGCCTCAACGAGGACGACACGACCGCAGCGATGATGGGGGCTCTCCATGGCTGATCCCCGGGGCTTTCTGACGACGCCGCGCGAGTTGCCTGTGCGGCGGCCGGTAGCTGAGCGCGTGCAGGACTGGAACGAGGTCTACCCCGACGAGGTGGGCCGTACCTTGTTGCCGATCATCAGCAAGCAGGCGGGCCGGTGCATGGACTGCGGCATTCCGTTCTGTCACGAGGGTTGCCCGCTCGGCAACTTGATCCCGGAGTGGAACGACCTCGTCTACCGCGACGACTGGGAGGGTGCGATCGAGCGGCTGCACGCCACGAACAACTTCCCCGAGTTCACCGGCAGGCTGTGCCCGGCACCGTGTGAGACGTCCTGCGTGCTCGCAATCAACGCCGAGTCGTCGGGTGGGCCGGTGACGATCAAGAACGTCGAGGTCGCCATTGTCGACAAGGCCTGGGACGAACGGCTCATCCACCCGCAGCCCATCGACTGGCTCACCGGCAAGACAGTGGCGGTGATCGGGTCGGGTCCTGCGGGGTTGGCGGCCGCCCAACAGCTGACCCGGGCCGGCCACACCGTCGCGGTCTACGAACGTGAAGACAAGGCGGGAGGGCTGCTGCGCTACGGCATCCCGGAGTTCAAGATGGAGAAGCGGCAGGTCGACCGCAGGCTCGACCAGATGCGCCGCGAAGGCACGGTCTTCCGCACGGGTGTGCATGTCGGCGTCGACGTCACCGGGCCGGAGCTGCTCGAGCGTTTCGACGCCATGGTGCTGGCGACCGGCGCGACCGTTGCGCGTGAGCTGCCGGTGTCGGGGCGCGAGCACAGGGGCATCCATCAGGCGATGGAGTATCTCCCGCAGGCCAACCGGGCTGCCCACGGCATCGAGGTCGCCGACCAGATCACGGCTGCCGGGAAGCACGTCGTCGTCATCGGCGGTGGTGACACCGGCGCCGACTGCGTCGGCACGGCCCACCGCCAAGGTGCTACTTCGGTGACCCAGCTCGAGATCATGGCCCGCCCCGGCGACGAACGGGCGGAGGCGCACCCGTGGCCGACGTACCCGATGATCTACCGAGTGTCGGCGGCGCACGAGGAGGGTGGTGAACGTGTGTACGCCGTGTCGACCACCGAGTTCGTGGCCGACGCCTCCGGTCAGGTGCAGTCGTTGCGGCTGAGTGAGGTGGAGATGGTCGAGGGTCGTTTCCAGCCTGTCGACGGCAGCGAGCGGGAGATCCCCGCCCAGCTGGTGCTGCTGGCGATGGGCTTCACCGGCCCGGAGCGTGACACCGTGGTTGCCCAGCTCGACCTGGCGATCGACGAACGGGGGAACGTCGCGCGCGACCGCGGCTACATGACGTCCGAGCCGGGCGTCTTCGTGACCGGTGACGCCGGCCGCGGGCAATCGCTGATCGTGTGGGCGATCGCCGAGGGCAGGTCGACGGCCGCCGCAGTCGACACGTACCTCACCGGGTCCACCACGCTGCCCGCCCCGATCCCGTCCACCGCTCGCCCCCTCGCCGTCTAGCCATTCGGCTGAGGTGCCTTGTGTCAGATTGGCGGCATGAGCTCGAAGACTGACTGGGATGCCTGGCATCGGGATTACGCGGACCCTGAGTCGCTGCTCTCAGAGCGCCTTCGGACGATACAGCGCCACATCGAGACATGGCTCGAGGAGACGGCGCCTCACCCGGTGACCATCTTGAGTTCGTGTGCGGGCGATGGCCGCGACCTTCTCGAAGTACTCGAAGGCAGACGAGACGCAGACCGCGTAACCGCCACTCTCTTGGAGGCAGACACGAGGAATGCGGCACGGGCGAGCGCGCACGTCGCGCGTCTCGGCCTCCCCAGGATCGAGGTCCGGTTGACTGATGCCGGGATCAGCAGCGGTTACGTCGGGGCCGTGCCAGCCGATCTCGTCCTGCTCTGCGGGATCTTCGGCAACATCACTGACGACGACGTCCACGGGACCATCGCCGCCCTTCCCCAATTCTGCAACGACAGGGCGCTGGTCGTCTGGACCAGGCACCGTCGGGCCCCCGACCTGACTCCGCGGATTCGCGAGTGGTTCGAGGGCAGCGGGTTCGACGAGGAGGACTTCTTCGCCCCCGAGCATGCGGTGTTCTCCGTCGGCGCTCACCGCTTCATCGGCGACTCGCAACCCCTCGCCCTAGAGACGCGTCTGTTCACGTTCATCAAGTGACGGTTGCCAGGGGTGGCCAGGGCGTGGACGGTCCCGCCACGACCGCCGCTGCTGAGTAGGCTCGTCACGTGCGGAGAGCGAAGATCGTGTGCACCCTCGGGCCTGCCACGTCCACCCAGGAGAAGATCCGAGAGCTGGTAGACGCCGGGATGAACGTCGCCCGGCTCAACCTCAGCCACGGCACGTATGCCGACCACGAGGCCGTCTACCGGATGGTGCGGCGGGCATCCGACGAGAGCAGCCAGGCCGTCGGCATCCTCGTCGATCTGCAGGGACCGAAGATCCGACTCGGCAAGTTCGGTAGCGGGCCAATCCAGCTGCAGCGTGGCGACGTCTTCACGATCACGACCCGAGATGTCGACGGTGACCAGAACTCCTGTTGCACGACCTATGACGGCTTGCCCGACGACGTGTCTCCCGGTGACGAGATTCTGATCGACGACGGCAACGTGCGCCTCATCGCCACTGCTGTGACCGACACCGATGTGACGGCGAGAGTCGAGGCGGGCGGCAGGCTCAGTGACGGCAAGGGCATCAACCTGCCCGGCGTCTTGGTGAGCGTCCCGGCGTTGAGCGACAAGGACGTCGAAGACCTGCGCTGGGCACTCAACCTGCGCGCCGACATGATTGCGCTGTCGTTCGTGCGGTCGGCTGACGACGTGATCGACGTACGCCGCATCATGGACGAGGAGAAGCATTGGCTTCCGGTCATCGCGAAGATCGAGAAGCCGCAGGCGATCGACCACATCGACGAGATCATCAGCGCCTTCGACGGGGTCATGGTGGCCCGAGGGGATCTCGGTGTCGAGATGCCGCTCGAGGACGTGCCTTTCCTCCAGAAGCGGGTGGTCGAGGTCGCCCGCCGCAATGCGAAGCCGGTCGTCGTCGCGACGCAGATGCTCGAGTCGATGATCCACGCCCCCCGCCCCACCAGAGCGGAGGCGTCCGACGTGGCGAATGCGGTGCTCGACGGTGCCGATGCCGTGATGCTGTCGGGAGAGACGAGCGTCGGAGAGTACCCGATCGAGTCGGTTGAGACGATGGCCCGCATCATCGCGTCAACCGAGAACCATGGCCTGGCTCGGATGGCAGCGATCAACTGGGAGCCGCGGACACGCGGCGGCATCATCGCGAAGGCGGCCGCCGAGGTGGCCGAACGCATCGACGCCAAATACCTCGTCGCCTTCAGCCAGTCCGGCGACACCGCACGCCGGTTGTCGCGCTACCGGTCGGAGGTGCCTGTGCTTTGCTTCACACCGGAGTCGGTGGTGAGATCGCAGCTCGCGATGACATGGGGGATCGAGACGTTCCTCGGCGAGAGCGTCGACCACACCGACGAGATGGTCATGCAAGTCGACAGGTCACTGCTCGACATCGGACGGGTCAAGGAGGGTGAGAACGTCGTGATCGTGGCGGGGTCCCCCCCGGGCATCCCGGGCTCGACGAATGCGCTCCGCATCCACCGGATGGGCGATGCCATCAACGGCGTCGCACCCGCATACCGCTCTGGCCGGACAACGTAACGGCTCCGGCTGCCTACACTCACTTCATGGGAGGTATGCCGCACAAGCTGGCTGCGGCGATCCTCATCGCCGCCATGACCGTGGCGTGCTCCGACAGCCCCGAGGCAGCAGCTCCCGCGCCCGCCCCGACGGCTCCGAGCTCTCCGACCGGGTCGAGCAGGTCGAGCAGTCCGCCGCCCACCAGCAAGCCCACCACCCCGAGCCCCCCCGCGGGTCGCGACACAGTCTCGACTCGCGTCCGCGCGATGACGCTGCGCGACCGGGCGCGTCAGCTCCTCGTCGTGGCGTTCTCAGGCACCACTGCGCCTATCCAGCTGATCAAGACCTTGCGCCCGGGCGGCTTGATCTACTTCGAACCCAACGTCGCAAGCACCGACCAGATCCGCGCGATGTCGGCGGAAGCGCAGCGCGTTGCCCGGAGAGCAGGAGAACCGCTGCTGATCATGACGGACCAGGAGGGTGGCTTGGTCACACGCCTGCCAGGCACGAGCGACGTACCCGCTGGTGCCGAGTTCGACGGTGACGCGCAGTTGGCTCGCCGCACCGCTCGCTCGACAGGCCGGGCACTGGACGACGTCGGTATCAACGTGGATCTCGCCCCTGTCGCCGACGTCAACACTGTGGGCTTGGGCGGTGTGATTGGCAGCCGCTCCTTCTCATCCGACCCGGACGTCGCAGCGAAGTTGGTGCGAGCGCAGGTCTGCGGCTACCACGAGGGCGGCGTTGCAGCGGCGGCCAAACATTTCCCTGGCCACGGGTCGACGAGCACAGACAGCCATCTCAGCACCGCCGTCATCCGCGCGTCGCTCCCTCGCTGGCGTCGGACCGATCTTCCGCCGTTCGCCCGCGCGGTGGAGAGCGGTGTCGACCTGATACTGACCGGGCACCTTGCGTTCCCCGCGGTCGACCCCAGTGGCCTTCCGGCAACAATCTCGCCGCGGCTCACGCAGCAACTGCTGCGCGACCGCCTCGGGTTCGACGGCGTCATCATCACAGATGCGCTCAACATGGGTGGCGTCACGAGCTGGGGGAGCTCTCGTTCGATCGCCGTACGTGCGATCACGTCCGGTGTGGACCTGCTGCTCATGCCTCCCCAGCCGCGCGAGGCCGTGCGCGGGATCGTGGAGGCCGTCCGTGATGGTCGGATGAGTACGAAGCGGCTCAATGAGGCAGTGGGCCGGGTGCTTCGGCTCAAGCAACAGCTGGGGCTGTACCAGGCCCCAAAGCACCTGCCGACCTGTTGATAAAAGCCAGCAATTCAGCCCTTCGGTCCGACGAGCTCGTCCAATACTGAGACCGCATCCCGGCGGGCCACCGACAGCGCGTTGGCTCGAGTCATTCGCCATGCGATGCCCAGCCTGTCCAAAGCGTCGGTACAGATGCCGATGATGTCCCTCGACTCGTTCGAGAAGAAGTAGCGCGGGTACTCATAACGCTTCGGCCCTGCCGCCAGTTGGCGAATCGTCCAGTTGGTGACGCGGCAGCCGTCGGAGTGGAACAAGCCTCGCAGGAGCAGTCCTGGGTGGAGCTCGACGATGGCAGACTGCCACGGCTGGAGCACGATCGCCCGCTCGTGCTTGCGTCCCGCTCCGTGCTGCGGGAACAAGCAGGGCCAGTGCTTCCAGAGCGCCGTGAGGTCGACGCATCCGATCTTGTTCACCTGGTAGATCTTCGTGCCTGGCCGCACGGACCGGATGGCATACGATGCCTCGTCGATGACGAGGGGATACTTGGAGTCGCATGTGATCCGGAGCGAGAAAACGCCCTTCTTCATGACGCTGACACATCCGTCGCCGAGGTAGAGGCCAAGAAGGTGTGCGTAGGCACCTCGGTCGAGCGGCGCAGAGGGCTCGCAACGAGGGCAATCACTAAACCGCGGCTGTGGATGTGGCGTGTCCCGCCATGCGCGGATAGTGGATCGGCTGATCCCTAGCTGCTTGCTCAGGGAGTTGATGCTGGTCCCGCCGGCAAGATCCGTGAGCACTCGTTGGCGAGTTGCGTGGCCGTACATGGTGAGGACAGTCTGTTGCTGCCCGCCGACATTGCTTGCCAGCGAGGTTTCGTGGGTGCCCTGGGTGGGATTCGAACCCACACTGGATGGTGTTTGAGACCATTGTCTCTGCCGGTTGGACTACCAGGGCGTAGCCGGTCGTCTACCGGCCACCTGGTGGCCAGCATCCAACGCGCCACAGTATAGGGATCCAGATAGCCTTCCTTTCGTGAGCACACCAGTTGACGCGTCGGGTCCGCGGGTCGTGATCGCGGAGGATGAGGCGCTGATCAGACTCGACCTTGCGGAGATGCTGGCCGAGGAGGGGTACGTCGTCGTAGGCCAAGCGGGCGACGGGGTGCGCGCCGCGGAACTCGTCGAGGAACTACGTCCGGATCTGGTGATCCTGGACGTCAAGATGCCGAAGCTCGACGGGATCTCTGCCGCCGCGAGGATCGCCGAGCAACGGTTGGCGGCTGTCGTCATACTGACCGCGTTCGGCCAGCGCGAGCTGGTGGAGCGCGCTCGTGACGCCGGAGCTATGGCCTACCTGGTCAAGCCGTTCAGTGCCAGCGACCTCGTGCCAGCAATCGAAATAGCACGCTCGCGTTTCGCTGAGCTCAAGCAGCTGGAGTCGGAGGTCGTCGACCTCTCCGACCGTCTCGAGTCCCGCAAGCTGGTCGACCGCGCCAAGAGCACCATCCAAGAGACCCTGGGCGTCAGTGAGCCCGACGCGTTCCGCTGGATTCAGAAGACAGCGATGGACCTGCGGCTGTCCATGCGCCAGGTGGCTGAAGGGGTTGTCACGCATGGACTCGGGGGTTTGGCAGATGGCACAGACGAGAGCCGACCAGCCCAAAAGTAGCAACGGGTTCACTGGTTGGTCACAACTTGGCAACGACACGACTCCGAGGCCATGCCAAATTGCGGGTATCGCGCGCCCTAACTGCTAAGTTCGCCTCCATTCAAGCGCTGACCCCCACGTGGCGCGGGTCAGTTACTCGTTTATGACGGAGGGTCAATGTCCCGCTCATCCCGAACCTGGCGCGCAGTGACGACAGTGGCGGCCATAG
The DNA here is from genome assembly GCA_963815295.1 of uncultured Actinomycetota bacterium. GTDB lineage: Bacteria > Actinomycetota > Actinomycetes > Propionibacteriales > Nocardioidaceae > JACDHG01. The sequence goes on along the minus strand of CAWFFZ010000008.1, from coordinate 1,669,121 downwards.
GTCTGCTGGTGTCTGCATGTGGCACAACTGACGACGACGGCGGCAACGGAGGCGGGGGCGGCGGGGACTGCGACGGCACGATCGCCTTCGTCGGTCCTCAGACCGGTGACTACGCCAACCTCGGCATCAACATCACCAACGGTGCGAATGTCGCCCTGGAAGAGTTCAAGGCGGATAACCCCGACTGCGACGTCAGCCTGGAGGCTTTCGACTCGCAGGGCGACCCCGAGAAGGCCAACGGACTGGTCACGGAGATCATCAACGGCGACTTCATCGGAGTCATGGGTCCGACGTTCTCAGGTGAGAGTGACTCGACCGGCGACGCGTTTGCCGAGGCAGGACTGGTGACCGTGTCTCCCTCGGCCACCAACCCCGACCTCACGGATAACGGGTGGGACACCTTCCACCGCGTCCTTGGTAACGACGCGACCCAGGCACCTTCGGCGGCCAACTACATCAAAGAGGACATGGGCTCGACCAAGGTCTTCGTCGTCGATGACGCGTCCGAGTACGGCAAAGGGATCGCCGACATCGTGAGGGACGAACTTGGTGACCTCGTGCTCGACAACGACACCGTCCAGCAGAAGCAGACCGACTTCTCAGCAACCGTGACAAGGGTCAAGGCTTCCGGCGCGGACACCCTCTTCTACGGCGGCTACTACCCCGAGGCAGGACTGCTCGCGAAGCAGCTGGTGGCGGGCGACTGGGACGGCACCTTCGTCTCCGGTGACGGCTCGAAGGACCCGGGGTTCGTTGAAGCGGCCGGTGCCACCTCCGCGGAGGGCGCCATCCTCACGTGCCCATGCGCGCCCTCACCGGACGACTTCGCCGCTAGGTACTCCGACGCCAACGATGGCGCCGAGCCTGGCACATACTCGGCTGAGGGATACGACGTCGCGAATATCTTTCTCGAAGGTATCGCGGACGGCAATACCGACCGCGAGTCGATGCTCGAGTGGGTCAACAACTACGACGAAGATGGCCTGACCAAGCACATCGCGTTCGATGAGAGTGGCGAGGTGACCGAGATCCGGGTCTGGGCCTACAAGGTCGAGGGCGGCGAGATCGTGGATATCGCAGAAATCACGTGACGAATCCGTACTGCTGAATCGAGACAGATTGTGCTGCGGTCGGGGGTGTCACTCCCGGCCGCAGCACTTTGATTGCGGCTTGGTGACGAGGACACATGGACTTTCAATTCCTGTTCGACCACTTCTTCGAGCTCACCATCACCGGCCTCGCGCTCGGATCGGTCTATGCCCTGATCGCCTTGGGCTACACCATGGTTTACGGCGTCCTGCAACTCATCAACTTCGCGCATTCGGAAGTCTTCATGTATGGCACGTTCGCGGTCGTGTGGACGCTGTACTTCATGGGAGGAACGCCGGCGTCCAGCACGGGTGCTGTTATCGGCATGCTTGCGGTGGCACTCCTCGTAGCCATGGCAGTTTCGGGCGGCGTGGCCTTGCTCCTCGAACGCGTTGCCTATCGACCCCTGCTCAAACGCGGAGCACCCAAGCTGGTCACGCTGATATCGGGCATCGGCGCATCGTTCGTCCTCGCCGAGGCGATGGGGCTCCGATTCGACATCATGAAGTTTTTCGGGCTCGAGGACGATGTCCCACGCTACGTTCGCCGATCCCGCGACACGACCGGGTTCCCTGTCGACATCGAGCCGGTCCGCGTGTTCACCATCGGAGACTACGCCGTCACGACCATCGACATACTCGTCATTCTCACGGCCATTGGCATGATGGTTCTCCTCGATCAGTTTGTTCGGCGCTCCCGTTTGGGCCGTGGTATCCGGGCAGTCGCACAGGATCCAGAGTCTGCCGCGTTGATGGGTGTCAACTCCACCCGAGCCATCCAGCTGACATTCCTCCTCGGGGGTGTGATGGCCGGAGCCGCCGCCACCCTCTACATGATTCGGATTGGAGCGACCCGGTTCGACGCAGGCTTCATCCTCGGCGTCAAGGCGTTCACCGCGGCGGTGCTCGGTGGTATCGGTAACCTGCGTGGTGCACTCCTCGGTGGCCTGGTGCTCGGCGTCGCCGAGAACTGGGGGTCGGCCCTCGTCGGCACCCAGTGGAAGGACGTCGTTGCGTTCATCCTTCTCATCGTGATCCTCTTGTTCCGTCCCACGGGCTTGTTGGGCGAGTCGCTCGGAAAGGCACGGGCATGACGACCACGACGAAACGATTCGCAGTCTGGTCGTCATTCCGCGCGCGTATGGAACGTCTGCCCAAGCCGGTGAAGGTCACGCTCATCGTGCTCGGCGTCCTGCTCGCGTATGCACTGCCGATCATCGACCCGCCGATCCTGTCTACCCCCGACACAGACTTCGGCGGAGTGCTCTTCGTCGTCGCTGTGTACATGATCGTGGCCCTTGGACTCAACATCGTGGTGGGCTACGCAGGGTTGCTGGACCTGGGGTACGTCGGCTTCTACGCCGTCGGCGCGTACACGGTCGCCGTCTTGACCACCGCGCATGGGAACGTGCCATATCTGCTCGTGATCCCGATTGCTGTGGTCGCCACCATGATCACGGGTGTACTGCTCGGTTGGCCGACGCTTCGAGTCAGGGGTGACTACCTTGCGATCGTCACGCTGGGATTCGGGGAGATCATCCGGCTCACCGCCACGAACTCGACGTGGCTAGGTGGCGCCCGCGGCGTCTCGGGCATCGACCGGCCACCCAGCGTCGAGCTCTTCGACATTCCCCACATCAACTGGGACACTGGCACGCCGCTAGTCGACTTGGACCGCCAGACGACGTTCCTCAAGTTTGGCGTCATCGATCAGATCCCTTACTACTGGTTAGCGCTGACGGTCATCATCGTGTTTGTCTTCGCGGACATGCTGATCAAGGACAGCAGGGTAGGTCGCGCCTGGGAGGCGACGCGCGAGGATGAGGATGCCGCTGAGCTGATGGGCGTCCCCACGTTCAAGTTCAAGCTGCTGGCATTCGCCATGGGAGCGTTCGTCGGCGGCCTTGCCGGGGCGCTGTTCGCCGGCCGCGTGGGGTTCGTGAGTCCAGCGAGCTTCCAGATCCAGATTTCCATCCTGTTCGTCGCGGCCGTGATTGTCGGGGGTCAGGGAAACCGCTGGGGCGTCATGATTGGTGCGGCGCTGGTCGCGTACCTGCCTGAGCGGTTCCGGGGCTTCGAGGAGTGGCGCGTGCTCGTCTTCGGTATCGCACTGATGGTGCTTGCGATCTACCGCCCGCAAGGGATCCTGCCGCCACGGCGCACGGTACGTGCGCGCGCTTTGGAACATGAGATCGAGGCCCTGGAAGAGGGCACGGAGGAGGGAGAATCTCGTGCCTGAGCGCATTCTCGAAGTTGACGCCCTCACCCTGAGGTTCGGGGGTGTGACCGCACTGGATGAGGTCACCTTCCATATCGACGAGGGCGAGATCCTCGGGTTGATCGGCCCTAACGGCGCCGGCAAGACCACCTGCTTCAACGTAACAACCGGTGTATACCGGCCGACGACAGGGGAGGTGCGCTTCCAAGGTCAGTCGCTCAACGAGGTCAAGAAGCACAAGATCACCCAGCTCGGCATCGCGCGCACGTTCCAGAACATTCGGCTCTTCAGCGTGATGACAGCACTCGAAAACGTGCTGGTCGGCGTCGACGCACAGCACAAGACCGGTCTGATTGGTGCGCTCTTCAGGTTGCCGCGCCAACGTCGCGAGGAGTCCGAAGGGTACGAAAAGGCAATGGAGCTGCTGCGCTTCATGGGGATCGAGAAACAGGCAGATGAGCTCGCTGCGAACCTCTCGTACGGCCACCAGCGGCGACTCGAGATCGCACGCGCAATGGCAACCAACCCTCAGCTGCTCTGTCTCGACGAGCCGGCCGCCGGCTTCAACCCAGCTGAGAAGCGCAAGCTCATGGACCTGATCCGACGAGTGCGGGACACCGGCTACACCGTGTTGCTCATCGAGCACGACATGCGTCTGGTCATGGGCGTCACGGACCGAATCGTCGTGCTGGAGTTTGGCCGGAAGATCGCCGAGGGACTCCCACATGAGATCCGCGACAATCCAGCGGTTATCTCCGCCTACTTGGGAGTTGACGAGGATGCTTCTTGAGGTCGAGGGCCTGTGCGTCAACTATGGGCACATCGAGGCTATTCGCGACATCTCCTTTGGTGTCGAGGAGGGCAGAGTCGCCACTTTGATCGGTGCCAACGGCGCTGGGAAAACCACCACGCTCAAGACAATCTCCGGTCTCCGGAAGGTTCGCGCGGGGTCCATCAAGTTCGAGGGTTCGGACATCACCCACATGCCTTCGTACGAGCGCGTCAAACTAGGGATAAGCCAGTCACCGGAAGGTCGTGGCTGCTTCCCTGGGATGTCCGTTCGCGAGAACCTCGACATGGGCGCCTACGTGCGCACCGACCGCAGAGGCACAGGATTGGCCAAGGACCTCGAACGTGTCTTCACGCTGTTTCCGCGGCTCAAAGAACGCGTCAACCAGTCCGCAGGCACTCTGTCGGGCGGCGAGCAGCAGATGCTCGCGATCGGCCGCGCCCTCATGGCCAAGCCAAGGCTCATCCTGCTAGACGAACCCTCGATGGGGTTGGCTCCCAAGCTGATCCAGCAGATCTTCTCCATCATCGTGGAGATCAACGAGCAGGGCACGACGGTACTGCTCGTCGAGCAGAACGCGGCTCAGGCGCTGAAGCACGCAGACACCGCGCACATCATGGAGACCGGGGAGATCGTCCGATCCGGGACCGGTGCTGAGCTCGCTGGTGACGCCTCGGTCAAGGCTGCATACCTGGGCGGGGACGTCTGACGCAGGAGGCGCCGCGCTCGTCAACGCAGTACGACGACAAGCTGGGTGAGCAGCGGAGCCACCACCAGCGCCGGCAACAGGTCACCCACCGGAACCTGCTTGATCTGGAGCAGTCGCAACCCCACGCCCACCAATAGCAGCCCCCCGGTGGCCGTCAGTGCCGCAATATGCGCGCCGGGCAAGAACGAGCCGAGCACGGCGCCCAACACCGTCAGCGACCCTTGCACGACGAGGACGACCACCGCCGACGCTGCCACGCCCCAGCCGAACGAGGCTGCGAACGCAATGGCCGCGAAGCCATCGAGCACTGACTTGAGGATGAGTTGGTCGGCGCCGTTGCCGAGACCGTCCGATAGCGAGCCCAGAATCGTCAACGGCCCGACACAGAAGAGGATTGAGGAAGCCACGAAGCCCTCGATAAAACGGCGGCGGTCAGCTGAGGCAGATCCTCTGGTGAGTCGTGACTGGAGAAACCCGCCGACGTTCTCGAGCCGGTACTCGATGCGGAGCAAGGATCCTGCAATGCCGCCGATGAGCAGTGACCCGAGCACGATCAGCACCGGCGCGGCATCCCCGACTGCATCGTCGAGGACCGCGCTAGTTACAGCCATCGCCGACAACGCAGCAACGAGCAGTGTCACCAGTCCGAGCGCGTCGGTGACGACGTCACGCGTGCGCTGCGGAAGCCGATGCCCGACCAGCACGCCGATTCCCGAACCCAGCAACACAGCTGCCACGTTCACGACCGTGCCGAACCCGCGAAACACCTCAAGCCTCCCTTATTTCTTGCGTGGTGTGGCCGCAACAGAAACTGAGAAAAGTCCGACCACCTCTGGCAGCCGATGGTGTGCGGCCGTAGTCTGGTGCGCGCCCCAGCGCCGCTCGTGCAGCCTAACGAGTTGTGCGGTGCAGTCCACTGTCACTCGGGGGAGTGACCAGAACAGAGGTAGCCATGGGCCGCGGATCCGTGGTCGTGCGTGACGCCGTGATCTCCGACGCAGCTGCGTTGGTCGGCATCTGGCAGGACATCAGTGCGACGACCGACCGTTCGAACCGCAAGGCCGCTACCGCCGACGACGCCAGGCGCGCCATTGCGCGCCTCGACACCGACCCCGCAGAGCGGCTCCTTGTCGCGATTCTCGACAGTGTCGTCGTCGGCGTCGCGCACTTGCGCCGCGCTCCGATCTCCCCGATTCACGAAGAGGACGCAGTGCATGTGGGCAACCTCCACGTGCTGCATGATCAGCGACGACGTGGTGTTGGTACGTCGCTCATGGCCGCCGCTGCCGACTGGGCAGAGGAGAAGGACTCCAAGCACATCGTCGCCTCGGTCGCGGCCAGCGCCCGCGACTCCAACCGCTTCCTTACCCGCCTCGGGATGGCTCAGGCAGCCGTCGTACGCGCCTCGACAGTCGCGGCCCTGCGCGCACGGCTCACCACCGCACCGACGAAGTCGATCTCCACCAACGTGGTCGCAGCCCGCCGACTGATGCGTCGCTCACGCGGATCACGCTGACCCCACGGCTAATCCCTGGATCACCTCGGAGCCGGGGGCTCCCACACCAGTCCGACGGCGCGGTTCGTCGTGTATTCGGAATCGCTGCCGCCCCACACCACCAGCGCGTCACCCGTCCATACCCCGACGTGGGGGTCATTCAGTTGCGGACAGGGCGGAGTGCGCGTCGTGCTCGCAGCTTCGAGGGACACGAGAATCGGGCCGCCTTCCGCCAACCAGTCGCCCGCTGGACCGATCGCAGGCAAAGCGCAGCCTTCGTTGGCCTCGTCGTAACTGAGTGGAGATTGTGGGACCGGCTCCCATCCGCCGGTACGTGGATCAAGCGCTCCGCTGGAGCCGACGGTGCTGTCGTCGGACGTGGAATTCTGCTGGATCGCCGTAACAACACGCTCGTCGAACCAGTACCAGGCCTGCGTCCAGAACCGCACCGGGGAGCGTGGCTCCCGCTCCCACCGCATCGAGTCGAGATCGAGCTTGGCAACCACGAACGTCTGCTCGTCCGAGCCTGGCTCGTCAATGAGCAGCCCCGTGAACACGAGCTCGTCGCCCGTCCAGGTGAGCGCCCGATCGAACGTTGCCGGGAACGGATCGTCTGGCAACCGCTGCCAGCTCCCGGTCGCGGGGTCGAGCAGCCAGTCGCCGACGTCACGGCCCTCCTCGGACCCCTGAGGTACGACGACGTAGCGCCCGGTCCAGCCCAGCTGATTCGGCGGGTACGCGGCCGGCCCAGGATCGAGGGTGCGCCAGGAATCTTTTACGGGGTCGTACAACAGCGTCGCGGCATCCTGCTCAACGTCACCCTCAGTCTGGGCTCCAAGGCGCGGAGCAAGTACCAGCATCTCGGTGCCCGTCCAGATCGCCTGGGCGTAGGTCAGCGACTGAGGGGCGTCGGCGATACGTCGCCACGTGTCAGTGACGGGATCATAAGCGGCACCATCACCCAACCGTTGTGTATCCGTTGGTCCAGTGCAGTCCGCCCCAGGTGGGCAGAGCGGCATATCGGTGCCGCCGACGACGATCATCTCCGTCCCCGTCCACACTGCGACCTCGCCGCTCCGTGGAGACAACGGCGACGGTGCGATCTGGCTCCACGTGCCTGCTGCCACGTCGGCACTGTTGCCGTCCGACGTGTCGTTGCCGGTCAGCAGGCTGGCAGTCATCGCGATCGCGGCCACGCTGGCTGCCACGGCCAGTCCGCTGCCCGCGAACCTCCATCGGCGCCCACGGGCCACCCGCTCCAGGATCTCCTCCCGACCACCAGGAGGGCCCGCGACCGGCTCGGCCAGGCTCCGCAGTGCGTCGCGCAGCTCCTTGTCAGACATCGTTGTCTCCCTCTTTCAGTCCGGCAAGCATCGAGCCCTGAGGCGCCCGCTCACGGAGCTGTTGCAGGCCGCGCGACACATGGCTCTTCGCTGTACCGACGCTGCAACCCATGGCCTCGGAGATCCCGCGCAGGTCGAGATCGTCGACGTACCTGAGCACGAGTGCGGTGCGCTGCCTCGGCGACAAGGCATTGAGCGCCTCGAGCAGCCATGGCTCGATTCCGAGCCGCTGCGGGTCGAGCACGGCAACCGTGGGGACGACGCCGGAGGGGCCTTCCCGGTTCAGCCGCCGCAGCCGGTCGACGTTCAGCCGGACGAGAGTCGTACGTGCATACGCGCCCGGGTTGCCGTCTGCGTCGATGCGCGACCAACGCGTCCCGACTCTGACGAGACACTCCTGCACGAGGTCCCAGGCGTCGTGCCCGTTGCCGGTGAGAGCCCGCGCGTAGCCGAGCAGCCGTGGCATCTCAGCATCGACGAACTCCTCGAACTCCCGGCGTCCCCGCACAGCTCACCTCTCCCCGCTCGCAGTATGTACGGAGTTAGGGCCTCAAAGGTTGAGTCAGGTCGGTGGCGCGGAGATTAGCTGGCAGGTGAGCCGGGCCGTGCAGACGCGTCGACCCTGCTCGTCGGAGATGACGACCTCGTAGCAGGCAACGCTGCGACCGAGATGGACTGGAGTGGCGACACCCGTCACGGTCCCAGCAGAAACCGCTCGGTGGTGAGTGGCGTTGATGTCGACGCCGACGGCGACCTGCTTGGGCTGTGAGTGCAGGGTGGCGCCGATCGAGCCCAGGCTCTCGGCGAGCACGCAGGAGGCTCCACCGTGCAGCAGCCCGAACGGCTGCGTGTTGCCGTCGACCGGCATCGTCCCGACGACGCGCTCTGCTGTGGCTTCCGTGATCTCGATGCCCATCCGCTCATGGATCGTCGTTCCCATGTCGGGCCACATGCCGGTCACGCTCTCGGGGTACGTCATGGAGTCTCCGCTCGGCTGCCAGTTTCGGCCAACATTCGTAGTGCTCAGCCTAGTGATCGTCCGGGGCGACGCCCTCCGGATGGTGTCGGTGGTCACCACTAGAGTCGCTCTGTGGCTTCGACCGACACGACCCCCTCAGACACCACTGCCGCCGAGCGACCGCGACTGCTGTTGCTCGACGGTCATTCCCTGGCTTATCGCGCATTCTTCGCGCTGCCTGTCGAAAACTTCTCGACGACGACCGGGCAGCCGACCAACGCGGTCTATGGCTTCACGTCGATGCTCATCAACGTGCTGCGAGACGAGAGCCCGACTCATCTCGCCGTTGCGTTCGACGTGTCCCGTAAGACTTTCCGCTCGGAGGAGTACTCCGAGTACAAGGCAAACAGATCCAAGAGCCCTGACGAGTTCAAGGGGCAGGTGTCGCTCGTCAAGGAAGTGCTCGACGCCTTGCGGGTCGTCTCGGTGGAGAAGGACGGCTTCGAAGCCGACGACGTGATCGCCACGCTGGCCACGCAGGCGGAGGCCGCCGGCTACGACGTTCTGATCTGCTCCGGTGACCGTGATGTCTTCCAGCTCGTGAGCGACCGCGTCACGGTCCTCTACCCCCGCAGAGGTGTCTCAGACCTCGCCCGGATGACCCCCGACTCGGTCTTCGACAAGTACGCCGTCCAGCCGGCCAGCTATCCCGACCTGGCCGCGATGGTCGGTGAGTCCAGTGACAACCTGCCTGGCGTCCCCGGGGTCGGGCCTAAGACCGCGGCGAAATGGATCGCCCAGTTCGAGACTCTCGACGAGATCGTCGCCCGCGTCGACGAGATTCCGGGAAAGGCTGGGCAGGCACTGCGAGACCACCTCGCCGACGTCATCCGCAACCGCCGCATCAACGCGCTGGTGCGCGACCTCGACCTGCCAGTGACGCCGCCTGACCTGCTGCAAGGTCCCTGGGACCGCGACGAGGTGCACAAGATCTTCGACGGGCTCGAGTTCCGCGTGTTGCGGGACCGCCTCTTCGAGACGCTCTCGGCCGACGAGGTGCAGATCGAGGACGCTGCCCACATCGACGGTCACCGCCTGGGTGTCGGAGAGCTCGAGCCCTGGCTCGCGGCTCACGTGGCCGCCGACACGCTGGTGGGCATGCACGTCGACGGTCTCTGGAGCAAGGCGGCCGGTGGCGTGACGTCACTCTCGCTGGCCACCGGGTCCGGTCACGCGGCCTGGGTCGACGCAGCCGAGATCGCTCCAGAAGACGAGGCCGTGCTCGCCGCCTGGCTGGTCGACGTGGCGCGGCCGAAGGCCCTGCATGACGCGAAGGCGTCGCTGCTGATGCTGGCGGCCCGCGGCTGGCCGCTGCGGGGGCTGGCCGCAGACACCGCCCTGTCGGCATACCTCTCCCATCCCGACCAACGCTCCTACGACCTGGCCGACCTGACGCTGCGCTACCTGCACCGCGAGCTCAAGGGAGAGGCGGCTGCGACCGACCAGCTGGCGTTCGATCTCGACGGTGACTCAGCGGCGGCGAACGAGTCGATGCAGCGAGCCCACGCCGTCGTCGAGCTCGCTGCCGCCTTGTCGACAGAGTTGGAGTCGCGGGGCGGATCGCGACTGCTCGCCGAGATCGAGCTCCCTCTCGTCGAGGTGCTGGCGAAGATGGAGCAGGCGGGCATTGCGGTCGACGACGACTATCTGATGTCGCTCGAGGCCCAGTTCGGGGGGCGCGTCAAGGAGGCTGCCGACGAGGCATTTGCCGTGATCGGCAAGCAGATCAACCTCGGGTCACCGAAGCAGCTGCAGGTCGTGCTTTTCGACGAGCTCGGTATGCCGAAGACCAAGCGCACCAAGACGGGCTACACCACCGACGCGGAGGCGCTTCAGGCCCTGTTCGACAAGACCGAGCATCCATTCCTGCAGCAGTTGTTGATTCACCGCGACGCGACGCGGCTTCGCCAGACCGTCGAAGGCCTGCTCAAGACGATCGCCGACGATGCGCGCATCCACACGACGTTCAACCAGATGATCGCGGCGACCGGGCGACTGTCGTCGACTGAGCCCAACCTGCAGAACATCCCGATCCGCACCGAGGAAGGGCGTCGGATCAGGGAAGCGTTCATTGTCGGCGAGGGCAACGAGTCCTTACTCACCGCCGACTACAGCCAGATCGAGATGCGGATCATGGCGCATGTGTCCGAAGACGCCGGTCTGATCGAAGCGTTCCACTCGGGCGAGGACTTCCACTCAGTGATGGCTGCCCGAGTGTTCGAAGTCGATGCCGGCTCGGTATCAGTTGCGCAGAGGTCGAAGATCAAAGCGATGAACTACGGCCTCGCCTACGGACTGTCCGCATACGGGCTTGGGATGCAGCTGGGCATCGAGCCCGCTGAGGCGCGCGGGTTGATGGATGAGTACTTCCTGCGGTTCGGCGGCGTCCGCGAATACCTGCACGGCGTCGTCGACGAAGCGCGGCGGACCGGCTTCACCGAGACCCTCTTCGGCCGCCGTCGTTACCTGCCTGACCTGACGAGTGACAACCGGCAACGGCGCGAGATGGCCGAGCGGATGGCGCTCAACGCCCCGATCCAGGGTTCCGCCGCCGACATCATCAAAGTCGCCATGCTCAAGGTCGATGCGGCCCTCGACGCCGAAGGGCTGTCGTCGCGGATGTTGCTCCAAGTTCACGACGAGCTCGTCTTCGAAGTAGCCCCAGGCGAGCGAGAAGGCCTCGAGGCTCTGGTGCGGCGCGAGATGGCCGCTGCTTCCGACCTCGCCGTGCCGCTCGACGTCTCAGTCGGGGTGGGTCGCACCTGGCATGAGGCTGGTCACTAGCGCGGCCGTCTCACCGCAGGGCGGTTAGTGGCGACTCGTCGAGAAGATCGCGGTGCCGGGCACGTAGGGTCCGCGCTCGGGCCCCCATGCGCCCCAGACGCGGGTTAAGTCGGCCGGCCACTCCGGCTCGAGCAGCCCGTCGACGCTCAGACCGGCCTGGGTGATCGCGTCGATCCAGTCGCCGAGCGTGTGGTGCGGCTCGACGTACGTCGGGGTATCTGCTTCGTCGAGCTCGACGTAGGACGATCGGTCGAAGTACGACCGGGTGACCGTCAGCCCGCTCTCGGCGCTCGGGTCGTCGGGCAGCACCTGCCGCATCGGATGCACGACGGAGAAGACGAACTGACCGCCTGGTCGGAGCACCCGCGAGACCTCGCGCAGCGGAGTGACAATGTCGACGAGGAAGGGCAGTGCACCGAAGGCCGAGCACGCCAGGTCGAACGACTTGTCCGCAAACGGCAGAGCGGTCGCGGTCGCGCATGCGATGGGTACGTCGATCGAGGTCTCGCCGTCGAGGCGCCGGCTGTGCTGCAGCTGTCGGTACGACAAGTCGACCCCCACCGCGGTGGCTCCGCGGGAAACGAGCCAGCGAGAGCACTGGGCGGCGCCGCATCCGATCTCGAGCACCCGTCGCCCGGCGACGTCCCCGAGCAGCTGCACGTCTGCCTCGTCGATGCCCTCAGGTGACCAGATGAACCCCGAGTCGCCGAGAAACTCGCCATGCTCTCGCTGGTACTCGTCTGCCTCGCCGTCCCAGTCCGAGCGATTGGCGCGCTGCGCCTCGGCGTCGCTGACCACCCTGAACTCGGCCGGCCGACCCTGCGTCATACTGGCGAACGCGTTCCGCGCAGCTCGTCGCACAGCTGACGCAGCGTCTCACCTGCGGGGGCGGTCACCTTGAACCGCAGCAGGTGGTCGGCTCTCGTGCGGCCGAGGTTGACGGCGATGATCGGCTTGCCCATCCGAGCGGCACCGACGGCGTACCGGTAGCCGGAGTGCACCATCAACGAGGAGCCGACGACGAGCATCGCATCGGACGTCGACAGGGCGGCGTTCGCCTGGGCATGACGCCACGGCGGGACGGACTCTCCGAAGAACACCACATCGGGCTTGACGACCCCGCCGCATCGAGGACAGGGCGGCACGTCGAACCCGGTGAAGTCGAGCCCGTCGAGATCGGCATCGCCGTCTGGCGCGACAGGTGCGTCGAGACCTGCCCACCCGTCGTTGCGCGACACGAGCAACCGTTGCCAGGCAGCGCGACCCGACGTCTGGTGGCACATCATGCAGACCACTCGATCGAGACGGCCGTGTAGGTCCGTGACCCGGCGGGAGCCGGCGGCCTGGTGCAGGCCGTCGACGTTCTGGGTCACCAGCAAACCGACTCGGCCGACGTGCTCGAGCTCCGCCAGAGCGACGTGCGCGCCGTTCGGCCCGGCGCTCCCGAAGCTGCGCCAACCGATCAGGCTGCGCGCCCAGTAGCGCGCCCGCATCAGTGGATCGCCCGTGAACGCCTGGAACTGGACCGGCTGCTGACGCTTCCAGTCACCGTTCGCATCGCGGTAGTCGGGAATCCCCGACGCCGTGCTGCAACCCGCCCCGGTCAGCACGAAGAGGCGGTGGTGCCGCGCCACGAAGTCGACGAGTTGCTCGAGCCCGCCTGGCGGTGCCTCAACCGCTGGCATGGCGATCTTCCGCAGAGATGGGTCGCGCACGGTGCTCATGGTGCCTCGAGATTACCGGCGACCTGGTGGGGCGACCCTGGGATCGCAGATCGTGGCGCCGCCGGCCAGTGGAGGGTGCTGCAAGGATGGCGTTATGAGCGAGGTCAAGATCGGGTACGCCGCAGCGCTCGAGCAGTTCGCGCCGCAAGAGATGATCCAGCTCTGTGAGACGGCCGAGCAGCACGGGTTCGTCGGCACGATGGCGGCGGATCACTTCCAACCGTGGGTACCGCAACAGGGCCAGGCGTCATACGTGTGGAACGTGTTGAGCGCAGTCGGCCAGCGCACCACGGGCGACCTCGGGCCGGGCGTGACCTGTCCGTCGTTCCGTCACCACCCGGCCATCGTGGCGCAGGCGGCAGCGACGCTGGAGGCGATGTACCCGGGCCGCACCTGGCTCGGGCTCGGCTCCGGTGAGGCGCTCAACGAGCACGTGTTCGGTGGCTACTGGCCCGAGGCCGCGGAGCGCATCCGGATGATGTTCGACGCGATCGAGCTGATCCAGAAGCTCTTCACGGGCAAGGACGTCAAACATGCGGGGGAGTTCTTCAAGCTGCACACGACCCGCCTGTGGACCATGGCCGACAAGCCGCCGCCGATCATCGTCGCGACGTCCGGTCCCATCACCGCCAAGAAGACCGGCGCCCGATGCGACGGCATCATCACACCCGGCGCCACGACGGAGAAGGTCGCCGGGGTGCTGGCCAAGTTCGACGAAGGGGCCCTGTCGCAGGGCAAGGACCCATCGCTGATGCCCAAGCTCCTGCAGCTCCATCTCTCGTGGGCGCACACGGACGAGGAGGCGCTCGAGAACGCGATGACCGAGTGGCCAAACGGTGGCATGAAGTTCTCCAAGCAGGATGTGCGGTCGCCACACGACTTCGCGCAGATGGCTTCCCTCGTGCGGCCGGAGGACTTCGACGGGCGGATGGTCATCTCGTCGGATCCCGACGTTCACCGGGCAGAGATCCAGCGGTTCCTCGACCTCGGGTTCACCCAGGTCTATCTCCACAACGTCGGCCGCAACCAGACGGAGTGGATGGAGGTCTTCGGCCGCGATGTGCTCCCGAAGCTGACCGGCTGAGGCAGCCGTCGACCGGCTCAGGTGCTGGGGAAGCCAACGCCGATGTCTGTGCCGGTGGGGACGAGCGTGCCTGCCGCGATGCTCTGGTGCGTCACGCGTGGCGGCCCGCCTTCCTGCGACAGTGTTGATGACTGCGTGATCACCAGATGCAGGCCTGCCGCGACGAGCAGCGCACCCACGTCACGCAGCCGCTCGCCCCGACATACCGGTACGACGGTGAAGTCTTCTGGCACGGCGTGCAACGACGCGACCACGGCCGCCACGACGGCCGAGTCGCGGGAGCGGACCAGCATCGTCACCCGGTTGTCGGGCACCACGACGACCTGCTGGAAGTAGCCATTCGTGCGTCGCCGCTGCGACACCTCTGTCTGATGACCCGCCACCTGAGGACCAGCCGACGTGAGGCCGGTGGCTCGGGCGGGTTGCGATCCTTGAAGTTCCCGAACCTGACGGTGGACTGGATCTCGGTCGTCCGAGTGCAGGTGGACACGAGTTGCGCGTCCGGGTAGATCACCGATCCCGTCACGGAGGGGTCGCAGCCGAGCTCGTTGTGTGCCCAGCCAACAGGGACCTCGACGGCGATGTCCGCATACCCCACGACGCGCGTGCCAGGGGATGCATGGGGCGCTGTCGGCTCGGGAAGCGTGACGGACGCCAGGTCATGGAGGGAGCCACCTTCTGGCGAGCGAGCCACCACGGTGATCACGCTCGCGATGACGAGCGCCGAAGCGAGGACTGCTAACCCCTTCGCTGGTCCGATCCGTCGGAGTGTCACTCCGTCGGTCTGCTCACGCAGCCGATCCAGCAGGTCCGTCGGGTCCAGATCGAGTCGGTGGTGAGCGATCAGGGTTGCCGTGATTGAGGTCTCCAGTCGTGCCCGGAGAGTGGGGTCGCGAACGTCGGAGATCGCGTCGACGCCGAATGGCCGGGTCGTCATACCCACCTGATCCACGGCGCGACGGTGCATGCGAGCAGCGAGCAGGGGAGTCGTGAGCAACACCCGCGCCACGTCTCGGTCCGACAGACCGACGAAATGCCGCCACACCACGACGCAGCGCTCTCGCGGCGACAGGTCGAGCAGTGCTTCCCACACCTCGTCGCGCTGCTGGCGGGGCTCGGGCGTGGTCCAGCGGTCGTCGAGATCGAGGGCAGGCCCGTCATCCCCGACATGGCGGCTCGACCGCAGGTATGCCGTCGTGAGCAGCCGACGTACACCGACGTCAGCGTCACGGGGCGGGCGCAGCTCGTGCCACCTTCGCCACAAGGCGGTCAGCGACTGGACGACGAGGGCGTCTGCCGTCTCGGCGTCACCAGTGAGGAGGTCGGCGATCGCGCGCAGCCGTTCGATCCTGTCCTGGGCGAAAGCGACGAAGTCGGGGGACGGCTGGGAAGGCATCCCGTCCAGAGTGACAGATCAGGGAGCAGCCGCGCGTGCCGCGCTTTGCCGGCCGCCATTGGGTCCGCACCCGTCTACGCTGGCGAGCGTGACCATCCATTCGGAGCACCCGTTCCTCGAGCCTGAGTCCGAGCGCGATCCCGTCCGCCGGTTGCGAGGGCGACTTGGAGGGACGGTCTCGCTCTGGACGACCGGCTCGGGCGCTGCCCGGGCCGGGCTCACCGTGTCGTCGTTCGTCATCGCTCGCGGAGAGCCAGACCACCTGCTCGCACTCCTTGACCCCGATTCGGACTTCGCAGAGGCGTTCTTGCAGTCCCGGGTGGCTGTCGTCCAGCTGCTCGAGTGGGACCACCGTGACCTCGCAGATGCGTTCGCGGGACAGGCGCCGGCGCCCGGTGGAGTCTTCCGGATGGGGGAGTGGACCGACACTGCCTGGGGTCCGCTGCTCACCGGAGTCAGTGCCTGGGCCGGCGTACGAATGGTCGACGACAAGCCCCGCGAAGTCGGTTGGTCGGTGCTGGTCGACACGGTGTTCGAGCAGGTGGAGCTGGCGGATGAACGTGCCCCGCTCGTGCATCGCCGCGGCCGCTACCAGAGACCCACCGCCTAGCCAACGACAGATCAGACGCTCGCCCGGCTTGAGCCGGGCGAGCGTCTGGTGAAGCGGTGTCTCAGGCTGGGACCGGCTCGAGCTCGTCGAGTTCGTCGAGCTCGGCGTCCAGCGCAGCCATGGCATCGCGGGTGGGCTGCAGCACCGTGACCGCAATGGCGATCGCTGCAACCACGAGTCCAAAGCCGACCCAGAACGCCACGCGGTACCCGTCGGTCAGCGCCGCTGCGGAGGACTCGCCCTGAGCGAGC
Organism: uncultured Actinomycetota bacterium; assembly: GCA_963815295.1. Lineage (GTDB taxonomy): Bacteria > Actinomycetota > Actinomycetes > Propionibacteriales > Nocardioidaceae > JACDHG01. The sequence continues at coordinate 1,652,611 of CAWFFZ010000008.1, read as the reverse complement.
AGGTGCTCGGTGCGAGTAGCCGACACGGTCGCCAGCACGGCCAGGCCGATAGCTCCACCCACCTGCAGGGAAGTGTTGACCAGCCCGGAGGCGAGTCCGGCGTTGCTTGGTGTCGCACCCGACATCGACAGGGTCATCAACGCGGGGAACGCAACTCCCACTCCGGCTCCGAGAAGCAGGTTCGTCGGCAGGATGTCGGTCAGGTAGTTCCCGTCGACCGGCACCTGCGCGAACCAGGCGAGGCCGGCCGCGATGAGCACGAGGCCTGGCAGCAGGGTCGCCCGAGCGCCGAACCGGGTGATGAGCCGCTCGGCGTACCGCAACGACAACGTCCCGATCACGATCGTGACTGGCAGGAACGCCAGGCCGGTCTGCAGGGCGTCATAGCCGAGGACTCGCTGCAGGTAGAGCACACCGAGGAAGAACATCGCGAACATGCCCGCCACGGTCAGCGCCTGGATGAGGTTTGCCCCCGACACGTTGCGCGAACGGAAGATCGACAGCGGGATCAGTGGGTGACGCGCCGTCGCCTCGCGGGCGACGAATGCTGCCAGCAGTGCCAGGGCGGCGGCGCCGAGCCCGAGGGTCTGACCTGCGGTCCAGCCGAGCTCAGCAGCCGGCTTCACGATGGTGTAGACGCCCAGCATCAGGCTTGAGGTGACGAGGACGGCACCTAGCACGTCGGCGCGGCTGCCGACACCGATTCCACGGTCTCGCTCGAGCAGTCGCACTGCGGCCAGCGCCGCTGCGACCCCGATCGGGATGTTGACGAAGAAGATCCAGTGCCAGTTGATGACCTGAGTCAGCACACCGCCTGCGAGCAGTCCAACAGCGCCACCCGCCGAGGCGACGAAGCTGAAGATGCCGATCGCCTTGGCCTGGTCGCGCGGCTCGGGGAAGAGCGTCACGATCATGCCGAGGATGACGGCTGATGTCATCGCGCCACCGATCCCTTGGACGAAGCGCGCGGCAATCAGCATCTCCTGGCTCTGCGCAGCGCCGCAGAGGAGAGAAGCAACCGTGAACACACCCAACCCGGCGACGAACATGTCGCGACGCGAGATCAGGTCGCCGAGGCGGCCGGCGAGCAGGAGCAAGCCTCCGAACGCGATCAGGTAGGCGTTCACCACCCAGGCCAGCCCGGACTGTGAGAAACCGAGATCATCCTGGATGGACGGGAGCGCGACGTTCACCACTGTGGCGTCCAGCACGATCATCAGCATGCCGACGCACAAAACAATGAGAGCCGCCCAGCGGGTGCTCTCGGGCGTGTCGGAGCCGGCAGAACCCGGTGTCGCGGCGTGAGACGACTGCGTGTCCGGAGAGGTGACGGTGACATCCATGGGTTTTGCCCTTCTGCTGTTGGGGCTGGAGCCTCCGGTTCGCGTCTGCTACCTGGAGTGCTCTTCGGAACTAAGTACTTCGAATCTAACATCAGTCAATCCTAAAAAGCAACTAGTTAGATGAAAGTCAGGAGCGGATGGTGTAAACTTGGTGGCATGCTTACGAAGCGCAGCTACGACGACGGATGTGCTTGCGCCCACGCTCTCGACCTCGTCGGAGAGCGCTGGGCCCTGCTCGTCATCCGCGAGCTACTCCTAGGACCGAAGCGGTTCACCGACCTCCGGACCGGCCTGCCCGGCATCAGCCCCAACGTGCTGACTCAGCGCCTGCAGGAGCTCGAAGAGGTCGACGTCGTACGCCGCCGCAAGCTCCCTCCACCGGCCGCGACCTGGGTGTACGAGGTCACCGAGTGGGGTGAGGAGCTCGAGCCGATCATCATGGCGCTCGGCCGGTGGGGAGCCCGCTCGAACTTCATGAGCCGAGAGGCACAGCTGAGTGTCAACTCGCTCATCCTGTCGTTCCGCACCATGTTCGACCCCGAGTCCGCCGACGGGGTCGCGGCAACCTATGAGCTACGGCTCGGCGAGCACACGTTCGCCGCCGTGGTGGCCGACAACCAGATCGAGATCACCCCAGGTTCCGCACACCAGCCCGACGCCATCATCGAAGCAGAGCCCACGACGCTGGCAGGCGTTGTGTACGACGCACACAGCATCACGCAAGCCCTGCGCTCGGGGGGTCTGCGGATCCAGGGCGACAAGGCGGCCGTCAAGCGGTTCGCCACGCTGTTCTCCCTGCCTGCCAAGGCCGCCGCTAGCTGACCCATCCCGCCCCGGGATGATGGTGCCGTGGAGACGGACTGGTTCGGCGCGAGCCTCGAGCCGCTCGCGGGCGGCTATAGCGGGGAAACCTTCGTCGTGGGCGACGGCGACGACAGAGTGGTCGCGCGGATCTACCGACGCCAGCCCGAGCGGGCGCCGATCGATGCCAGCCTGCTGCGCCTCGTGCGAGGAATCATCCCCGTACCTAAGGTTCTCGAGGTGCGACCGGCGACAGCGGACCAGCCCGCAGTGCTCGTCACCGAGTACGTCGAGGGCCAGCGACTCGACGAGGTCCTCCAACGAGACGACCCAGGGCTCGATCGGGAGAAGCTCGGCCACCACCTCGGAGAAGTGCTTGGCTCCTTGTCCGCCATGCCGTTCCTCAGTGTGGGTATGTTCGCGGGACCCGATCTGGGCATCTCTGCGGAAGGCATGCCGGACCTCGCCGGCTGGGCACAGCACTACCGCGACAGCGGACGGCTAGCGGCGTGGCCCGAACCTGACTGGCTCGCTCTATTGGCCCTGATCGACGTCGCCGAGGACACACTCGCCAGCGGTCAGAACCCGTCTCGATTTGTGCTGGCGCACAGCGACTTCAACCCGAAGAACCTCCTCATCGACCCCGACGACTGCAGCGTGCTCGCGCTCCTCGACTGGGAGTTCGCGCACGCAGGGTCGGTCTACACAGACTTCGGCAACATCACTCGCTTCGAGCGGGACGAGCGGCTCGTGCGCGCCATCACAGCAAGCTTCATCGACCGGGCGCCGGGCCATATCCAGGACCCGTTCACCCATGGCCGAGCCGTTGACCTGTGGGCACTGGTGGAGCTTGCCGGTGGCATGCCATCGAACGCCGTCCGAGAGCTGGCGTCGACTCTGCTACTTGCTCAGGCGCGCGCCGGAGATCTCCACGCCTGGCCGTGGGAGACCCCTCGCGTTGACCCCATAGGCGCAGGCGCCGTACTCTAGATGGTGCGCTTTGGGCTTGCATGACCTCAGACGGAGCAGGCTCGTGCTCGCCGTCCTACAACTCACTTGCCTTCCCCGGCTCGCCATGGCCAGGGTCAGTCGGCCGGACCGCGATCCAACAGCCTTGAGTGCACACGCTCGACAAACCTAACCATCCATCGGAGTTCCTACTACATGACGTCCAGCATCGAAGCTCCTCCGGCCGCACAAGAGACCCCACAGGTCGCGGTCAACGACATCGGATCGGCGGAGGACTTCCTCGCCGCAATCGACGCCACCATCAAGTACTTCAACGACGGCGACATCGTTGACGGCATCATCGTCAAGGTCGACCGAGACGAGGTCTTGCTCGACATCGGCTACAAGACCGAGGGAGTCATCCCTTCGCGTGAGCTGTCGATCAAGCACGACGTCGACCCAGGCGACGTCGTCGCGGTCGGCGACAAGGTCGAAGCCCTCGTCCTCCAGAAGGAGGACAAGGAAGGTCGGCTCATCCTCTCCAAGAAGCGCGCACAGTACGAACGCGCCTGGGGCACGATCGAGAAGATCAAGGAAGAGGACGGCGTCGTCACCGGCTCAGTGATCGAGGTCGTCAAGGGCGGCCTGATCATCGACATCGGTCTCCGCGGGTTCCTCCCGGCGTCACTCGTCGAGATGCGTCGCGTGCGCGACCTCCAGCCGTACGTCGGCAAGGAGCTCGAGGCGAAGATCATCGAGCTCGACAAGAACCGCAACAACGTCGTGCTCTCGCGTCGTGCGTGGCTCGAGCAGACCCAGTCTGAGGTCCGCCAGAACTTCCTGACCCAGCTGCAGAAGGGCCAGGTCCGGCCCGGTGTCGTCTCGTCGATCGTCAACTTCGGTGCGTTCGTCGACCTCGGCGGCGTCGACGGACTCGTGCACGTCTCCGAGCTGTCCTGGAAGCACATCGACCACCCGGGCGAGGTTGTCGAGGTCGGCCAAGAGGTCACGGTTGAGGTGCTCGACGTCGACATGGACCGCGAGCGTGTCTCGCTGTCCTTGAAGGCGACGCAGGAAGACCCGTGGCAACAGTTCGCCAGGACTCACCAGATGGGCCAGATCGTGCCGGGCAAGGTCACCAAGCTCGTGCCGTTCGGTGCGTTCGTGCGCGTCGACGAGGGCATCGAGGGTCTGGTGCACATCTCCGAGCTGGCTGAGCGCCATGTGGAGATCCCCGAGCAGGTCGTCCAGGTCAACGACGACGTGATGGTCAAGATCATCGACATCGACCTCGAGCGTCGTCGCATCTCGCTGTCGCTCAAGCAGGCCAACGAAGGCGTCGACCACACGGCCGACGACTTCGATCCGACGCTCTACGGCATGGCGGCGACGTACGACGCCGAAGGCAACTACCTCTACCCCGAGGGCTTCGACGCCGAGACCGGCGAATGGCTCGACGGCTACGACGAGCAGAAGGCCGCGTGGGAAGAGCAGTACGCCAAGGCGCACGCCCGCTGGGAGGCCCACAAGACGCAGGTCGAGGAGGCCGGCAAGGCTGACGTCGAGGCAGTCGAGGTTTCGCAGTACTCCTCCGACAGCAGCACAGCCGCGGAGGAGACGGCCAGCGACGGCGATACCCCGGTCCCGGCCCCAGCCCCCGAAGATCCGAACGAAGGGTCGCTCGCCTCCGACGAGGCGCTGCAGGCTCTGCGTGAGAAGCTCACCGGCGGTCAGTGACACCAAGGCATCCAGCGACATCGCAAGGCCCCGCATCCTTCATGGATGCGGGGCCTTCGCCTTGTCCTGCGTGACTACGCTTGCCGAATGTCGTCAGCGGGTGGGTCCTTGCGCCAGCCTCGCTGGGTCGCCCTCGTTCTCATCGCTGTTCTCGCCGGCTGTACGTCGGCCACCGACGACGACGCGCTGAGCCCTCGTCCGGAGAGCAGCAGTACCGGCGCTGCGTCCGACACCCCACCGCCGTCCTGGGTCGTCTCGGTCGGCGACAGCTACATATCCGGGGAGGGCGCACGATGGGCGGGCAACACGAACCGCAACGCGCGCCCTATCGACGCGCTCGGCCCGGATGCGTATGACGACCGGTCTGGAGGCGAGACCCAGCCAGGCTGCCACCGAGCGGAGCAGTCAGTCGCCACGCTCGGCGTCGACGACGTACGCGGGCTCAACCTGGCCTGCTCGGGGGCAACGACCAGGTCGCAGCGAGTGGGGAAACGGTTCACGCCCGGGCTCGACTTCTACGCCGACGGGCATGGCCACCGAGGCCAGGCACTGGCGCTGCAGAGCTTCGCGTCTTCGCACGACGTCAGCCACGTCATCGTGTCGATCGGCGGCAACGACTTCCACTACGGGTCGATCGTCGCCCGATGCGCCGGTGGGTTCATCGGGTTCGGCGTCGAGCGCAGCGAGTGCGGGATGGATGCCGACCTGCAACGCGTCTTCAGTGCCGCCAACGCGCGCGCAGTCACCGCCGAGATCACCCGATCGCTCGAGCGGGTGAGGCAGGCGATGGTGCGGGCAGGCTACGACCCGTCCGAGTGGCGGCTGGTCGTGGCGACATACCCCGCGCCCCTCCCGCCGAGCGATGCGGTTCGCTACGCCGACGACAACGATCGATACCGCGCAGGCGGATGCCCGTTCTTCGATGCCGACCTCGACTGGGCCAACGACACCGCCCTGGCCACCATCAATGCGAGTGTCTCGAAAGCGGCGACGTCAGTGACCGGAGCGAATGTCACCCGTCTCGACCTCGCCAGAGCCTTCGACGGCCACCGTCTGTGCGAGCAGGGCGTGTCGACCTTCCCGGCGAGCGGCCTTGAGTCATGGCGCACCCAGCGCGCCGCGGAGCGGCTGGAGTGGGTGAACCGGGTCTACTTCACGTTCGTGCCGTGGCAGGTGCAGGAGTCGCTGCACCCGAACTACTGGGGCATGCGTGCCCAGCAGGCCTGCGTGCGGGAGGTGGTCGAAGATGGCGACGAGAATGCGGTGCGATGCGTGAACACCGGCCGGCTCAACGAGGACGGCAGCCCTGAGATGCGGCTGGTCCGCTGAGCCACGGGCTACCTGGCCGTGAAAGGCTCACGCCATGCTGCGTGTGGGCCTCACCGGTGGAATCGCAGCCGGAAAGTCGACGGTCAGTGCACTGCTGCGCGACCACGGCGCCGTCGTGGTCGACGCCGATAACCTGGCTCGTGAGGTCGTCGCCGGTGGCACACCCGGCCTGGCCGAGGTGGTCGCCGAATTCGGACGCGACGTGCTGACCGCCGAAGGCGAGCTCGACCGGCCAGCGATGGGTCGACGTGTCTTCGGTGACTCCGGCCGCGCGGAGCCGGTTGGAGTCGATCATCCATCCCCGCGTGCGTGCCAGGGCGGCGGAGATCGAAGCCGAGGCGGCCCAGGACGCAGTAGTGGTGCACGACATACCGCTGCTGGTCGAGACGGGCCAGGCCGACAAGTTCGACGTCGTGATCGTCGTCGATGCCCCGACCGAACAGCAGGTGCAGCGGCTCAGCCGGGATCGGGCGATGAGCCCTTCGGAGGCGCGGGAGCGAATCGATGCCCAGGTAGACAGGCGAAAGCGGCTCGCGGCCGCCGACCATGTCATCGTCAATGACGGGTCACCCGGGCAGCTACGAGCCGCTGTCGACGAGCTCTGGGAGGAGCTCCTCAGGCGCTCACACGCCTAGCTTGGTCATCCACACCGGTCACGCCGCGAGGTCAGGGTCGGCGAGCTTGCGCAGCTGGCTGAGCGCCTCACGCTCGAGCTGCCGCACGCGTTCAGCCGACACGCCGTGACGGGCACCGATCTCGGCGAGCTTCTCCTGCCGACCGTCGACGAGGCCATAACGCGACCGGATAATGTCGGCCGAGCGCTCGTCGAGCAGCTCGACGAGCTTGTCGAGGCGCCGCCGCGACTCCACGTCGAGGAAAGCAGAGTCGGGGCCCGGTGTCGTCTCGCGGGCGACCAGGTCGCCAAGGGACGTATCGCCGTCGTCGTCTACCGGGGTGTCGAGGCTGACGTGGTCGCGACCCCAGTTCATCAGGTCGAGAACTCTTCCGAGCGACATGTCGAGCTCGACGGCGATCTCCTCCGGCTCGGGGTCACGGCCCAGCTGACGCTCGAGCGTGCGCCTGGCCGAGCCGATCTGGTTGAGCTCCTCGACGACGTGGACCGGCAGTCGCACGACCCGCGCCTGCTGGGCGATGCCACGGGTGATGGCCTGCCGCACCCACCAGGTGGCGTAGGTCGAGAACTTGTAGCCCTTCGCGTAGTCGAACTTCTCGACTGCGCGGATCAGGCCGGTATTGCCCTCCTGCACCAGGTCGAGCATCGGCATGGCCGAACGCCCGTACTTGCGTGCGATCGAAACGACCAACCGCAGGTTTGCCTGGATGAACAGCTGCACAGCACGCTCACCGTCCTCGACGAGCCATTCGAGCTCCTCACGCGAGGCGCGCATGGGCGCACCCCCCTTGGCGCGGGCGATGCGACCCGTGTCGAGGAGATGCTGCGCGAGCAGTCCTGCCTCGATCGCCTTCGAGAGCTCGACTTCGGTGGCCGCGTCGAGCAGCGGCGTACGCGCGATCTCGTCGAGATACATCCCGACGCTGTCGCGGCCCTCGATGGCGCCATCGCGCGATTCGAGAGTCGAAGTACGACGAGTTGCCACAGGGGTCCCTCTCTGTCGGTGTGCTCACTGCGCACGAGGTCGTTGACTCGTACACCACGTACAACGCACCGGCTGACCTGGAGATTCCGGCGGGGTGCCGTCATCTCACCGCCGCGTCTCCGCAGCGGTAATGAGTAAACGCCCTACCTCCGACAGATAGTTGCGCCTCTCAGGGAGTTCTTACGCCTCCTCAGCCGGCGCTCAGGAACGGCCTCGGCACCCTCAACGCGGCGTGGCCGTCGCGCCGGCCGTGTCCACGATCCACGCGAAGTAGTCGGCCGTCTCGCGCCACGCGTCGTAGCGCCCGCTCGCGCCGCCGTGTCCTGCGGACATCTCACACTTGAAGATCACGTTGCTGTGGTCGGGCAGGGTGTCGCGGAGCTTGGCGATCCACTTGGCTGGCTCGACGTAGTAGACCCGGGTGTCGTTGATCGACGTCAGCGCGTAGATGGCCGGATACGGCCTGGCTTTGATGTTCTCGTACGGCGTGTAGGACTTCATGTACGCGTAGACCTCGGGGTTGTGCAGCGGGTCGCCCCACTCGTCCCACTCGAAGACAGTCAGAGGCAGCTCCGGGTTGAGGATCGTGGTGAGCGCATCGACGAACGGCACCTGCGCCACGAGTCCTCCGAATCGCTCGGGCGCGAGGTTGGCGACCACCCCGATGAGCAGACCACCGGCGCTGCCACCGAGCCCGACGAGCTGCGGCGTCGTGGTCCAGCCGGTGTCGACCAGGTGGTCGGCCACGTCGACGTAATCGGTGAACGTGTTCTTCTTCTCCAGCAGCTTGCCGTGCTCGTACCAGAGCCGGCCCATCTCTCCGCCACCGCGAATGTGGGCGAGGACGTAGACCATCCCGCGGTCGAGCAGCGACAGCCGGGCGATGCTCATGAACGGGTCGTAGCAGATCTCGTAGGAGCCGTAGCCGTACAACACCAGCGGAGCAGCGCTGCGGGCCTCGACGTCCTTGTGTCGCACGATCGAGATGGGGATCTGTGCGCCGTCGCGGGCGGTGACCCACTCGCGGGTCTGGATGTAGTCAGTGGGGTCGTAGCCACCGAGAACTGGCTGCTGCTTGCGTAGATGGAGCTCGCCGGTCGCAGGGTCGAACTCGTAGACCGTCGCCGGCGTCACCCACGAGCTGTAGCTGACCCGGACGAACGGCTGCCGCCAGTCGGAGAACCCGGCGCCAATCGCCTCGAACAGCTCCTCGTCGAACGCGATGTTGGACCCTTCGCCGATACCGTCGTCGCTGATCGGCAGCACCCGGACCTGCGCCAGGCTGCCCTCGCGCAGGTTGACCACGACCGTGGTCGCCGAGACGTCGATGTCGTTGAGCCGCACCTTGTCGCTTGGTGCGATCACGGAGTCCAGCTGGTCAAGAGAGGACAGATCGACAGGCCCGGAGCCCAGCGTGAAGTTGATCGCCTCGCGGTTGTGGAGGACAAGCAGCCGATCCTCGCCCCCGACGACGGCATGGTCGACCGAGTACTCGACGCCGTCGACGCGGGGGATGACGACGCGGAACTCGCCGGTCGGGTCGCTGGCATCGAGGAGTCGCTGCTCGGACGTGATCTTCGACTCCGAGGTGATGATGAGGAAGCGGTCAGACGTTGTGCGGCTAATGCCCGTCATGTAGCGGTCATCGGCCTCGTGATGCACGAGTACGTCGTCTGAGGTGTCGGTGCCGAGCGTGTGCCGCCACACCTTGAACGGCCGCCAGGCGTCGTTCACGGTCGTGTAGAAGAGGTGGCTGCCGGTCGCGGACCAGGTGGCGCCATGCAGAGTGTTCTCGATCTGGTCGGGAAGCAGCTCACCGGTGCGCAGGTCCTGGAAAAACACCGTGTAGCGCTCGTCGCCGACCATGTCTGTCGAGTACGCCAGCAGGGTGCCGTCGATCGTGACGGTGAACGCGCCGAGGGAGAAGTAGGCACTGTCGCTGGCGAGCTCGTTGCAGTCGACGAGGACCTCCTCTCCGGGCACGTCAGTGCCGGGTGTCAACGTCGGGGGAGTCCATTCGTCGTCGCCGGCCTTGGTGCGGCAGAGCAACGGGTACTGCTTGCCCTCGAGCGTGCGCCGGTAATACCAGTGGTCGCCGGTCCGGCTGGGCACCGACAGGTCTGTCTCCTGGGTGCGTGACTTGATCTCGGTGAAGATCGCCTCACGCAACGGGCCGAGGTGCGCGGTCTTTGCCTTGGTGTAGGCGTTCTCCGCCTCGAGGTAGGCGACGGTGTCGGGACTTTCCTTGTCGCGGAGCCATTCGTAGTCGTCAACAAGGGTGTCGCCGTGGTGGGTGCGCTCGACCGGCCGCTTGTCGGCGACCGGAGGCTCGACTGGTTCGACTGAGGCGGCGACATCGACGTGCTCGGACGACACTGGCACGGCGGTGGTGTCGGTGGAGGTGCTCTGCTGGCTACTGGTGTCGGTCACGCCGCGACCCTATCCCTCTACCCCCGACTCGGCCGACTGGATTTCGCGGCGGCTGGGCGCTGGTGGTCGCGTCGATTCAGGAAGAGACGGGTTCAGGGACGTGGTCGAGCGCCGGAAGGTTTCGGACAGACTCGGACAGCAGCGTGACCAAGGCGATTGCGACGTACAGGATCGCGGCGACGACGAGCACGTCCTGCGCGCCGAATACCGCCGCGAGCGGACCGAAGGTCAGATAGCCGATCGGCATCGCGACGAAGGAGCCGAGCGCGTCGTACGACGCCACGCGCGACAGCAACTCGTTCGGGACGTGATGGTGGTATGCCGTCTGCCAGCCGATGGAGAACATCTCGATCCCGAGCCCGCCGACGAATGCCAGCACCACGAGCAGCAGCACCGTCGGATGCGCACCCAGCACGAAGATCGGTGCGCCGAGGGCGGTGATACCGAGCATTCCTGCTCGCACCGGGTAGCGGAGCCGCCATCTCATCATGATGACCGTCATGACCAGCAGACCTGCAGCCTCGGCTCCGAGGACCCACCCCCAGGGCTTGATCCCGATCGTGTCCTTCGCGATCACCGGCCCCAAGGTGAGCCATGCCCCGGCATGGATGGCGTTGAGAAACGTGAACGCCACCACGACCACCCAGACCCAGGTGAGTGACGTGAAGGCCGACCAACCGTCGCGCAGGTCGCTCCACATCGAAGGCGCTTCGATCGGACTTCTCGCCAGCGCGGGGGGCAGCTTGACCTGCGCCATGAAGGCCGCCGCCACCAGCCACGTGCAGGCGTCGACGAGAACGGCCCAACCGGGCCCGATGGTGACGACGAGCATGGTGCCGATGGCCGGCCCGATCATGGCGAGCCCGTTCCTGGAGAACGCGAGCATGGCGTTGGCCTGCTGGATGTGGCTCCTCGGGACGACCTGCGGGACAACGCCTTGCATCGCCGGGAAGGTGAACGCCAGGACCGTGCCGTTGAGGCCGGCCAGGATGACGATCATCCAGATCTCCGCGACACCCGTCAGGAGGAGCACCGCCACGGTGCCTTGGGTCGCCGCGGACAGGAGGTGGGACAGCTGCATCACGACCGTCCTCGACATGCGATCGGCGATCACGCCACCGACGAGCAGGAAGAGGACGAGCGGGATCGACTCGGCAGCGAGCACGATGCCGAGGTCCGTCGCCGAGTCGCTGATCTCGAGGACGGCGAAGACCAGCGCAACCGGGGCGATGACCGACCCCATCGTCGAGATGAACCGCCCGGAGTAGTACCAGGCGAATCGTGCGTCTCGCAGCGGCGAGAGTGCGTCAGGCAGTCTCATCTGGTGGCACTTCCTCCCAGACCTCCCGCTCCACCCAGATCTCGGCATTCGTCGAGGCTTCTGACAGCCTGCCCCACACTGTCAAACACTTTGGGACTTCTGCGGGCCAGAATGGGGTGATGCGCACCTGGTACGACCTGAACGCCGACGTTGCGGAGGGCTTCCCGTACGACGCCGAGCTGATGCAGGTCGTCACCCAGGCCAACGTCGCCTGCGGTTTCCACGCAGGTGACGCCGCCATGATGCGCGAGGTCTGCCGCCTCGCGGTCAAGCACGGCGTCGATGTGGGGGCGCAGGTGTCCTACCGCGACAGGGAGCACTTCGGGCGCCGGGACCTCGACGTCGACAGCGAGACCCTGCGGGCCGACCTCGACGAGCAAGTGGCGACACTGACGGCCATCGCCGCTGAGGTCGGCACCGGCGTCGGCTACCTGAAGCCGCACGGCGCGCTCTACAACCGCGTCGTCTGGGACGAGCAGCAGGCAGCGGTGGTCGCCGACGTGTGCCGGCGGGCAAGTCTGCCGCTCCTGTGTCTGCCGGGCTCGGTCGCGCTCCGGCTGGCGTCCGACGCGGGCGTTGCCTGCCGCCGCGAGTTCTTCGCCGACCGCGCGTATGACGCTCGAGGCCAGCTCGTACCCCGCACCGTCGCCGGCGCCGTCGTCGACGACCCCGCTCAGGTGACAGCCCGGGTCCGCCGCTTCGTCGACGACGGCAGCGTGATCACCATCGACGGCTCGCCGCTCGACGTCGAAGCCGACTCGATCTGCGTCCATGGCGACACACCGGGAGCGTTGGCGCTGGCGAGGTCGGTCCGGACGGTGCTCGACGAGTCCAGGCCGCATCCGTGAGGGTGGAGCCATGAGCAGCCCGGTGCGCATCCTGCCCGCCGGGCGGCGTGCGCTGCTTGTCGAAGTGGCCGACGATCGACAGGTGCGAGCGGCATACGCGGTGATCCGCGGGCTTGCCGGTGTCGCCCGGCTGACACCTCCCGCTGATGTCGTGCCCGGCGCCAGGACGGTGTTGGTTGACGGCATCGACGACATCGGCGCCTGGAGAGCCGCCATCGCGGGCGGTCTCGACGGCCAAGCGGGCGACGCTGAGGCACCCGCGGGAAAGGACGTCGTCTTGACTGTCGACTACGACGGCCCGGACCTGGCGGTGGTCGCCGAGGCGTGGGAGTGCGCCCCAGACGACGTGGTGCGCCGGCACCAGGAGACGTCGTTCACGGTGGCGTTCTGCGGGTTCGCGCCAGGCTTTGCTTACTGCACCAGCGACCCGGCGCTGCCGGCGGTCCCGCGCCGTGACGACCCGCGCACCTCGGTCGCCGCCGGGTCGGTCGCGCTGGCGGGTGCGTATTGCGGCGTCTACCCGCGAGCGATGCCTGGGGGCTGGCAGCTGATCGGGACGACCCAGGAGGTCATGTTCGATCCCACGCGCGCTGAGCCGGCCCTCCTGAGCCCTGGAGACCGCGTCCGCTTCGAGCAGGCGAAGTGAGCCTCCGCGTCGAGGCGACCGGACCACAGCTCCTCATCCAGGACCAGGGGCGGGCAGGGTCAGCCCACCTCGGCGTTCCCCCGTCGGGTGCGCTCGACCGCAGGGCGTTGGCGCTGGGCAACCGCCTCGTCGGTAACGAGGAGGGCGCGGCCGGGCTGGAGGTGTTGCTTGGGGGAGTGCGCCTGGTGGCGGCGGGCTCGACGCGAATCGCCCTGGTCGGGGCGCAGCTGCCGCTGCTGGTCGGTGGCCGCGCGATGGCCTGGGGCGAGGCGGTGTCCGTCCGTGCCGGCGACCGGATCGAGGTCGGCACCTCGCCTGATGGCTTGCGTTCCTGGCTGGCCTTCGCCGGCGGCATCACGGTGGAGCCTGTGCTCCAAAGCCGGGCGACCGACACGTTCAGCGGCCTGGGGCCGCCAGCGGTCGCCGAGGGAGACACGCTTCCGCTTGGCGAGCTGCCGGCGCCGGGCACCCCTGCGGACGCCATACCAGGGGCATCGCCGCTCCAGGGCGTGTCGTGGCTCGACCTGGCGTTCGGGCCCCGCGACGACTGGTTCACGTCGACCGCGCTCGAGCGGCTGCTGGAGACCGAGTACGTCGTCTCGCCCGAGTCCAACCGCACCGGCCTCCGCCTCGACGGGGGTGCACAGGGGCGACTGGAGCGTCGGGTCGACCACGAGCTACCGAGTGAGGGGGTTGTCAACGGAGCGGTGCAGGTGCCGTCGAGCGGTCAGCCGCTGGTCTTTCTCGCGGACCACCCGGTCACGGGCGGCTATCCCGTCGTCGGAGTCATCGACCCTCCGGCGCTGGCGCTGTGTGCGCAGCTTCGGCCGGGGGCGCAGGTGCGCTTTCGTCGTTCTCCGGCTCGTCCTCCTCGTCGATCGTGACCGGCCGCCGGGTCAGGTCGGGGTCGTCGGCGGCAAACGTCCGCACCGGTCCAGGCGGTGTCTCTGCCGTCTCGAAGCGCACCGTCACCCTGCCGAGGCCGGAACCCCACACCCAGCCGGGTCCGTGCTCGCGGTGCTCGACATCCATCCCCGGGGCCCAGCCGCGGCCGTGACGTGGCCGCACGCCTGCCTCTGCGGTCGCCTCGGAGATCAGGGGTACGTCGGAGGCGTCCTCCTCCTCGGCGAACAGGTCGTCCTGAATCCAGTCCGCGAGGCCGGAGACGCCGACTCCCAGCAGCCGCACGCCCGCCGACGTGTCGAGCTCGTCGAGCAGCGCGCGCGCCATCCGGCTCACGAGGGCGGGCCGGTCGGTGGGGCCGGGCAGCGTCGCCGAGCGGGTCAGGGTCGAGAAGTCGTGCCGTCGTACCTTCAAGGTCACGGTCCGGCCCGACAGTCGTGCCTTCGTGAGCCGTTCGCACACGGACCGCGCGTGCCGGTCGACGATCGCGGCGAGCAGCACGGGGTCGACGAGGTCGGTCTCGAACGTGTCCTCGACGGAGATCGACTTCGTGGCACGGGATGCGACCACGACCCGGTCGTCTCGGGCGCGCGACAGCTCGTACAGCGCAGTGCCATGCGCCTGGCCCAGCACCCGGACAAGCTCTTCGGCGCTGACATGGTGGAGCTGCTCGACCGTCTGGATCCCGATCTGCCGCAGCCGCTCAGCCGTCGCCGGTCCGACCCCGGGAATCACGGCCACTTGCATCGTGGACAGCAGTTGGAGCTCACTGCCGGGCGGTACGACCACTGTGCCGTCGGGCTTGTCCAGCTCGCTCGCGATCTTCGCGATCAGTTTCGATGTGCCGAGTCCCACCGAAGCCGTGAGACCGCCGGTCACCTCGTAGACAGCATGCTTGAGCCGTGCCGCCGTCGCGGCGACTCCGGCCTCGGAGAGGTCGAGGTCGAGCCCCGGGGCCGCCAGATCGACGTACGCCTCGTCGAGCGACAGCGGCTCCACCAGCGGCGAGATCGCTCGCAGCTCACGCATGACCGCGCGGCTGGCCTGTTGGTAGGCGTCGAAACGGCCGCTGAGGAACGCACCGTGGGGGCAGCGCGATCTCGCCTCCGCCGTCGACATGGCAGAGCGCACGCCGAACACCCGCGCTTCGTACGACGCCGTGGCGACGACTCCGCGGCCGCCGGTCCCCCCGACGATCACCGCCTTCCCACGCAGTGACGGCTTGTCTCGCTGCTCCACTGCCGCGAAGAACGCATCGAGATCCAGGTGCAGGATCGACGCTGTTGTCCTCACCGCCCCATCATCCCCGCATCGCCTTGTGCGGCACCGGCCGTCCACAGATTGCCGATCGTTGCGATCATCCCGTACCAGTTGGGTTTCGATCTCCTCACGAGGCCGCCAGAGCCGGATCGGACGCATCCGGTCGTGACATGGTGAGACGGATGATGGGCGGGGGCGCAATTCGACTCAGTGCAGTCCTTCTGTCGCTTGGCTTGCTGATGGCGTGCACATCCGATGGGCAGGGCACGGAGCCGTCGGTGGAGTCTTCATCGCCCGCGCCGTCATCACCAGCGCAGCCGTCGAGCGCGGCACCCAAGCCCAGTGACTCCGCTGGGGGGTTCGCCGAGGATTGCCCGGTGACACTGGGCAGCCAGTTCAGGCCACCTCCTGGCGTGTTACCAACCGCGCTCTTCGGCTCCGCAAGCTCGCACGGCAACGGGCGCCTCTGGGTGGGCGGCCTCGCACCGAAGGGCATCCTCGTGCTGGAGTTCGTCGAGCAGGACGGCTCGGCCGGCAACAAGTTCGGATGGTGGCGGCACGTGAGCGGCCGGTTGACGATCACTGGCCGACGACTCGACGCAGCTGCGCCACCCTTGCGGTCAAGCGTCCCATCCGGCTACGGGCTGACCGGCTTCCAGACCAGCGGTGTCTACTTCCCGACGGACGGCTGCTGGGAAGTAACCGGGAAAGTCGGCGCTACGACCTTGACGTTTGTCACGGTCGTCATCGAGCGTGCGATCTAGCTCCGCGCTCTCCCCACAGCGACTTCCTCGGCACACGCTGTCCACAGATTGCCGTTCGGGGGTGTTGACGGTGCGCTTCGCTGACGAGGCTTTCGGGATGTCGAACACACGCCGTCACCGAGACAAGCGCCGTCAGCGAGCGAAGGCCCGCGCCGCCGCAGCACCGTCCTCCGATGCACAGAAGCTCCCTGTCACGAAGATCCAACAGCCAGCAGACATCGTTGCGATCATCCCCTACCTGTTGGGATTCGACCCCGTCGAGAGCTTGGTCGTGGTCGGTCTCGAAGGCACCCGCAAACGGTTCGGCCCTTGCTTCAGGCTCGACCTGGCCGTCGCCGAGGACGTGGACGCGCAGGTCGCCTACATCGCCACTCTCGTTGCTCATCTCGGGTTCGGGGAAGTGATTCTCGTGGCCTTCAGCGACCTGCCCGAGCATGCTGACCCGGTCGTCCGGGGGGTTTGCGAGCGAATGCGGCGCGACGGTGTCGGAGTGCATGAGGCGTTGCGAGCCGACGGCTCCCGTTGGTGGTCCTACACCTGTGATAACCCGCGTTGCTGCCCACCGTCCGGGTCCACCTATGACGCCGACGCGTCCCGGGTCTCCGCCGAAGCCGTTGTCGCAGGCATGCAGCGGCGCCCGAGTCGCGACGCCCTTCGCGACCAGTTCGCGCCGGATCCATCACGGCGAGACGCGATCGCTCGGGCGCGAACCACGTCGACCGTCCCACTCTTGGACGCGGCCGACATCATCGACGCAATCGACGGCGCTCTCTGCGACCCAGCGGCGCTCGAGGTCTCTCAGCAGCTGCAGCTGATGCAGTCAGTCCAGGCGGTGGGGCCGCGAGACATGGCATGGATGCTGATGTCGCGCGACACCGCCGGCCGACACCTGGCCCTATGGGCACCGCTGATGCGGGCTGCGCCCGACGACCTGCTGGCCCCGGTCGGCTCACTCGCCGCGTTCGCGGCGTGGCTGCAGGGACGCGGGGTGCTGGCGTCCCATGCGGCCGAGCGCGTCCTCGAGGTCCAGCCCGACTACTCGATGGCCACGCTCATCATGCAGATGCTCGAGTCGGCGGTCGACCCGATGCAGTGGGACGTGTACGCCGACAATCTGGCGGAAGAGGATCCCATGGCCGGGTGACCCGTCCAGCCCCTCTCGCCACCTTGGATGCCCATGGCGCTGGCGGCAACGACGCGAGCAGGGCAGGCTTGGCACAGTGGCCGTCTCGCTCCGGGCCGGCCCACACATGAGGAGCGACCGCACATGGGTCAAGAGGTCGAGCGCAGGGAGTTCAGTCGCGAGGACCGGACCCGCTACCGCGAGAAGGTCCGGCGTTGCCTTGACGTGTTCGCGCGGATGCTCCGCGAGTCGCGTTTTGACGTCGAGAAGCCCATGACCGGCATCGAGGTCGAGCTCAACCTCGTCGACGAAGCCTGCGATCCGGCCATGAAGAACGCCGAGGCGCTTGAGGCGATCGCCGACCCCGATTTCGTCACGGAGCTCGGCCAGTTCAACCTCGAGATCAACGTGAAGCCGCGCCGGCTTTCCGGCGGCGGCGTCAGCGCGTTCGAGAACGACGTCCGCAAGAGCCTGAATGCGGCCGAGGCCAAGGCAACCGAGGTCGGCGCCCACATGGTGATGGTCGGCATCCTTCCCACCCTGCGGCTCCAGCACATGCATCCCGACACGTTGTCGGCCAACCCCCGCTACCGGTTGCTGAACGACCAGATCTTCGCCGCCCGAGGCGAAGACCTCGACATCGCGATCCAAGGAGCCGACCGGCTGCGGGTCACGGCCGACTCGATCATGCCCGAGGCGGCGTGCACATCGATGCAGCTGCATATGCAGGTCAGCCCCGACGACTTCCCGACGTACTGGAACGCCTCCCAGGCCATTGCTGGCATCCAGCTCGCGGTCGGCGCCAACTCGCCCTTCCTGTTCGGGAAGGAGCTGTGGGCCGAGACCCGGATCGCCCTCTTCGAGCAAGCAACCGACACGCGCAGCGAGGAGCTGAAGTCGCAGGGCGTGCGGCCACGGGTGTGGTTCGGCGAGCGTTGGATCACCTCGATCTTCGACCTGTTCGAGGAGAACGTCCGCTACTTCCCGGCCCTGCTCCCCATCACCGATGACGAGGACCCCGTCGCGGTCCTCGACGGCGGCGACACCCCGGGACTGTCGGAGCTGAGGCTGCACAACGGCACCATCTACCGGTGGAACCGGCCCGTGTACGACGTCGTGCGCGGCGTCCCGCACCTGCGGGTGGAGAACCGGGTGCTTCCCGCCGGGCCGACCGTTGTCGACATGCTCGCGAACGCCGCGTTCTACTTCGGCCTGGTGCGGGCGCTGGTTGCCGACGAGCGGCCGCTCTGGTCTCAGATGTCGTTCGGGGCGGCGGAGGAGAACTTCCACGCCGGTGCCCGCGACGGCATCGATGCCCAGGTCTACTGGCCCGGCATCGGCGGCATCGGCGCAGCTGAGCTCGTGCTGAGACGACTGCTGCCCAAGGCCCACGAAGGTCTCCGCCGCTGGGGCGTCGACGACGCCGAGGCGGACCGGATGCTCGACATCATTGAGCAGCGCTGCCTCACGGGCCGCAACGGCTCGACGTGGCAGACACAGACGTTCCACCAGCTCTTCGACGCTGGTGAGATGGATCGCTTCGACGCGTTGCGAGAAGTCGTGCGCCGCTACGCCGAGCACATGCACGGCAACCAACCTGTCCACGAATGGCCGGTCGACGAGGAGTTCGACTCCACGCGGCGGTGACCTGTGCTGCCATCTCAGGTAGCGTCTGCCCCACACGGGGATCAGAAGGAGCAACGATGGGCGTTATCGTCGTCGGGTACGTGCCGAAACCAGAGGGCCAAGCTGCATTGCGATTGGCCGCTGAGGAGGCGAAGCTCCGTAACTCGAGTCTCGTCGTGGTCAACTCCCATCGCGGCGGCCGCGAGTTCGAGACGGACGATGCCGTCGAGTCGGAGGCACAGCTCGAAGACGTCCGCCGCCAGCTCAAGGAAGCCGGTATCGAGCACGAGGTCCGCCAGCTCGTTCGCGGGCTCGACCCCGCCGAGGACCTCATCAACGTCGCTGCCGAGGTGTCGGCCGATGTCATCGTGATCGGGCTCCGGCGACGTTCGCCTGTGGGGAAGCTGATCTTGGGTAGTAACGCGCAACGCATCCTGCTCGACGCCCCATGTCCGGTGCTGGCGGTCAAGGCAGCAGAGTGACGCTTCATATCGCCCAGGACGAGGCGGCGGACGAGGTCTTGTCGACGAACGCGTTTGCGCTGGTGTCGGGCATGTTGCTCGACCAGCAGTTTCCTATGGAGCGGGCGTTCGCCGGGCCGGCGAAAATCCTCGACCGCTTCGGCACCCTCGACCCCGCGACGATCGCCGACGCCCCGCCGGAGGAGTTCGTCGAAATCTGTGCGACACCGCCGGCCGTGCACCGGTTCCCGGGCTCGATGGCCGCCCGGATCCAAGCCCTCGCTGCGCACGTGGTGGAGCGCTACGACGGCGACACCGCGGCGTTGTGGGGCCACGCGAGCACCGGCACAGACCTGCTCAACCGCGTGTTGGCGCTACCCGGGTTCGGCAAGCAGAAGGCTCAGATCTTCGTCGCCCTCCTCGGCAAGCAGCTGGACATCCGCCCCCCTGGATGGCAGGAGGCCGCGGGTGCGTACGCCGAGGAGGGTTCCTACCGGTCGGTCGCCGACGTACGCGACGCCGCATCCCTCGCAAAGGTGAGGTCGTTCAAGCAGGAGCAGAAGGCTGCTGCCAAGGCCGCTAAGGCAGCCAAGGCCTGACCTCGCGTCACCCCCGCAGTTGGGTGGCCCGCTGCGTGACGTGCCGCGGTATGTCGATTGCTTCGGCGTCTCTCGCCGTTTCCACCGGTCCCGCAGTCGTGCCCAACGCCAGCAGCCCTGCCCAGACACCTGCGTCGATGTCGGGCTGGTCGTCGACCGGCCCACCCGAGCGTTGTTTGACGGATGCCTCATACAGCGGCAGAGCAACCACGGAGGTTGCCGCGAGCTCCTTGCGGGTGTGAGCGCGCAACGTCTGCGACCTGCCGGGCACCGCGTGATCGACCACCAGGTCGAGGGCTCGACGCTTCTCGGCCTCGTCGTCCACGAGCCGACCGCGCCCCATGACGACCGCCGACCGATAGTTCATCGAGTGGTGGAAGGCGGACCGAGCCAGCACCAGTGCGTCGACAAGCGTGACGGTCACGCAGAGGTCCGCCTGCTGACCGTTGAGCAGCGATCGGGCCGCAACAGAGCCGTGCAGGTAGAGGCTGCCCTCTCGGTCGGGACCCTCGGGGTCGACCCCGAACGCCGTGGGGAGGACGACCGGAGCACCGTCGACGACGACGCCGAGGTGGCAGATGAGGGCGTGGTCGAGGACGTCCAGCAAGGCCGCCCGACCGCTGAGCGCCCGCTCTGAGTGCCGCCGCAACGTGGTGCGCGCGGTGGGGGACAGCGTGGTCGTATCCAGGGTGCTCATGACCACCATCCTTGCTGACAAGTGGCATGCTGTAACTAGCCAATTCATGCTCTGTTGTGCAGGCCAATTTGGGAGGCCCGATGCTGAGCGGTCCAACACAGACCCAGCTCGCGGTGCAGATCAGCCGCGATGCGGCGGTGCCGATGTCGGTCCAGCTGTCCTCGCAGGTACGTGACCTCGTCACCACGGGGGTGCTCACAGCCGGAACGCGGCTCCCCAGCACCCGGGCCGTCGCCACCGAGCTGTCAGTCGCGCGATCGGTCGTCGAACGCGCCTACGACCAGCTGCAGGCGGAGGGTTGGCTCGTCGCGACCCGCGGATCGGGGACGTTCGTCGCGGATGTTCCCGCCCCGGCGAGGGCGACGAGAGCCGCGACGCTGCGACGTCGCCGGTCTGCCAACCCACCGGCGCTCATCTCCCTCGACACCGGCACACCCTGGCACGACGCCGGGGTCGATCCCGGATGGCGGCGTGCCTGGCGCGACGTTGCTGTCGCGCGACCGCCGGCTGGCTACCCCGACGTCCGCGGGGAGCTGGAGCTTCGGGAGGAGGTGGCGGCCTACCTGGCGCGGCGCCGAGGAGTCGTTCGCGCCCCCAGCGAGATCATGATCACGACGGGCACGACCCACGCCTGGGGGCTCGTGCTCGACGCCCTCGGCCCGGGATGTGTGGCGATCGAGGATCCTGGTTACCGCGCGGCTGTGGCTGTGGCGGCGCATGCCGGGCGAGACGTCGTCGACATACCGGTCGACGAATCAGGCCTTGACGTGGCTGCTCTCACGAGACTTCCACGTGACGACGTCGCCGCCGTGTACGTGACGCCGGCGCACCAGCACCCACTCGGCGTCACGCTGTCAGCTGCCCGCCGGATAGCCCTCATCGACGAGGCTCGAGAGCGCGGCGCAGTGGTGGTTGAGGACGACTACGACTCCGAGTTCCGGTACGACGTGGCGCCGCTTCCAGCCCTCGCCTCGCTCGATCCGACGCGGGTCGTCTACACCGGGACGGTGTCCAAGATGCTCCAGCCCGGTCTGCGGCTTGGGTGGCTCGCAGCGGACGCAGCCCTGGTGCGCACCATCGCGACCCGGCGCGCGCAGCGCAAGGACCACCCGAGCTGGCCGCTGCAGCGGGTGTTGCTGACGATGCTCCGCGAGGGTTACCTCGACCGCAGGGTGCGCGTCGCTCGCCGGGTATACGCCGAACGCAGCGCTCTGGTCGCTCGCCGGTTGGGGCCGGTGATGGGACCAGGGCGGTTGTCGCTTGCGGGGATGTACGTCACGGTCGAGCTGCCGGCCGAAGCCGCTCAGCGGACGGTGGTCGCAGCGCGGGAGGCCGGGTTCGAGCTGCCCAGTTTGGTCGACTACAGTCGCACGTCTGCGCGACAGGGGATCGTCCTCGGATTCGGGGGAGTGACCGACGAGGAGCTTGAGCGGGCTCTGAGCGTGGTCGCGGAGCAGGTGTGCGGCGCGGCCGACACGCGGGGTATGGCTTGAGCCACCCTGAACTCGTGTCACAATGGAGGCGCGGCTTCTTGACATGACCGGGCTTCGCCGCGCCCGAGACCAGCTACGAGAGGTTGTTCGTGTCGTCGAGCACGCCCCGCACTGTGCCAGGATCCACTCCGTCGCAAGTCTCTAATTCGCCGATCGCGCCGACGAGTAAGACCACCGTCGCTGCCTCGTCGGCCGCACGCCGAGCGACCGTCACGGCCTCGCCGGACAAGAAGGCAGTGAAGAAGCCCGCCGCCAAGAAGGCTTCTCCAGTGAAGGCCGTCGATCCCAAGAAACCGGCCAAGAGCGCGCCACCTGCCAAGAAGGCAGCCGCCTCGACCGCCAAGCCCGCTGCGAAGAAGGCGGCAGCCAAGAAGTCAGCCAAGGGGTCAAGCGGCCCGTCGGCGACAGAGGCGCTAGTCGCAAAGGTCGCGGTCGGCCCAGACGGCAAGAAGCTCCTGGCCGACATCGACGACACCGTCTTCGAGAAGGACCTCGCGACCGACCCGACGCTCAAGGAGGACGAGAAGCAAGGCTTCACGCTCTCCGAGGCAGACGAGGCCGACGAGCCCGAGCAGACCGTCACGGTGGCGGGAGCAACTGCCGACCCGGTCAAGGACTACCTGAAGCAGATCGGCAAGGTTCCCTTGCTCAACGCGGAGATGGAGGTCGAGCTCGCGAAGCGGATCGAGGCCGGCCTGTTCTCCGACGAGAAGCTCGCTCGGGACGGCAAGATCTCCGCCAAGATGCTCGACGAGCTCGGCTGGATCGCCGAGGACGGGCGCCGCGCCAAGAACCACCTGCTCGAGGCGAACCTGCGTCTCGTCGTCTCGCTCGCGAAGCGCTACACCGGCCGCGGCATGCTGTTCCTCGACCTGATCCAGGAGGGCAACCTCGGCCTGATCCGGGCGGTCGAGAAGTTCGACTACACCAAGGGCTACAAGTTCTCGACATACGCCACCTGGTGGATCCGGCAGGCGATCACCCGAGCGATGGCCGACCAGGCGCGGACGATCCGTATCCCGGTCCACATGGTCGAGGTCATCAACAAGCTGGCCCGCGTGCAGCGGCAGATGCTCCAGGACCTCGGGCGTGAGCCCACGCCCGAAGAGCTCGCCAAGGAGCTCGACATGACGCCCGAGAAGGTCGTCGAGGTCCAGAAGTACGGTCGCGAGCCCATCTCGCTGCACACTCCGCTCGGCGAGGACGGCGACTCCGAGTTCGGCGACCTGATCGAGGACTCCGAGGCCATCGTTCCGGCCGATGCGGTCTCGTTCACGCTGCTCCAAGAGCAGCTGCACGCCGTCCTCGACACGCTGTCAGAGCGCGAGGCAGGGGTTGTCTCGATGCGCTTCGGGCTCACGGATGGGCAGCCGAAGACCCTAGACGAGATCGGAAAGGTTTACGGCGTGACGCGCGAGCGGATTCGGCAGATCGAGTCGAAGACCATGTCGAAGTTGCGCCACCCCTCCCGCTCCCAGGTCCTGCGCGACTACCTCGACTGAGGCCAGGGCGGCAATCCACCACTACCCGACGTAACCGGGTAATCCCTCACTGTGAGGTGGGCCACATTCGTGCACATGGACCTCTGCAACCTGGCTCGGGGTTTGAGACGAGAATGCCCAGTTGGTGAGTCAGGCTTTCGCGGACTAATCGTGATGCTGACGCCCCGCGGCCACCGATTTCCGATCGCAGATCCGCTTCCGAAACCGCGGAGTAGACGGCTATCGTCGCCGCCCATGTCTGAAAACGCACCTACATCAGTCACCCGTCGTCGATTTCTACTAGCCAGCGCCGCTGGAGCTTCCGTGGCCGCTGTCCCTGGCCTTGCGGACGCACGTCGTGCCGCGGTAAGGGGCGGCCGCACTGCGGCCCAGCGCGGGTCCGCGCTTCCGGCAGGCGCGATCGGATCAGCGCTCCCGGCAGTCAAGCCCCTCTGGTCCCAGCGAGTCGCTGAGGCGTTCGGCGTCTGCTCCCACCCCAACTTTGGACAGACCGTCTACGCGAGCACCAACAGCTGGATGGAGGCGCTCGCCGCGACCGGCGCGACGTACTTCCGGGGCTTGTACTCCCACCGACTCTCGGCCACCCAGACCACCCTCAGCGGGGCTCGCAAGCACGGCATCAAGTGGGGTATGACCATCTGCCCTGAGGACTGGGGTATCTCGGACCTCGAGTTGATCGCGCGGGTGCAGCACATCGCGGCCAATGCCGCAGACATGTGCTTGTACGTCGAGGGCGTCAACGAGCCCAACCACGAGCGCGATGGCAGTGCGCCACCCCAGGACTGGGTCCGCCGCACTGTGCGGGTCCAGAAGCTCATCTGGGACGCCGTCAAGGGCAACCCACGTTTGGACCACGTCAAGATCATCGGGCCGTCGCTCCATGCAGTCGCCGCGACCGAGGCCGACTACCGCGCCCTCGGCGATGCTGGCCTCACGAAGTACATGGACTACGCGGGACTGCACCGCTACCACGGTGGCCGCTACCCCGACCATCTGATCGACGAGCGGCTGGCCTGGGTCAAGAGGCACTGGGACGCGAAGCCCACCTGGATCACCGAAACGGGCTACACCAACGCGACGGGGTCGCTCAGCGGCCACCCACCGGTGCCCGAAGACGTGAGTGCGGTCTACGCTCCGGCCGCGGTGCTCGAGGCGGTCGACCGTGAATGCAAGGTCGCCTGGTACGAACTGCTCGATGACCCCGACTCATGGAGGAAGGCCGACATCGAGAGCAACTTCGGGATGTATTCGGTCGGGAGCCGTGACGCGTCCTCTTGGCGGCCTAAGCCGATCGTGGGGGTCATGAAGTCCTTCCTGAAGGAGCTCCAGGACGAGGGCAAGGCCTACGACCCGCCCGAGATGGGGCTGAGGGTGACCTCCGACGCAGACGACGTGCGCAGCACGCTTGTCGCCAAGCGAGACGGCACTGCCACCCTGTATGTCCGCCGCGCGACCGACTGCTGGGACCCGCAGAGGCAGCAGCCAATCCGGGTGGCTGAGGTACCCGTAAGGATCGAGACCGACAATGGGGCCACACGAGTCTTGGTGAACCACGAGGTCCAGGCCGTGGCGGTCTGACCCCGTTTCCAGCGCACTAGGCTGGAACCCCGACGCTGAACTCCCGAAACCCGGGCCCGAGGATGTGGTCGACATGCGTAACAAGAGCCTGCTGATCACCCTGCTCGTGCTTGCCGTAGTCGCTGTCGTCGTCCTCGCCGTGCTGTACGGCGGGGACGGCGGCGGCGGGGGTGGTGGCGGGGGTGGCGGGGGCTACTGATTAAGACTGACCGGAGCGGACTTCGTGGGTTGTTGTAGCGACCGATGATTGAAGAAACATCGACTCGTGACCTCCTTACCGGTCTAAAGTCGACACGTCATGACCCTGGACTCGCTTCCGAGGGCACCCGAACTTCCCCTCGACTTCCGTCACGAGGCGCTGCTGTACGCAGGCACCGCCGAGTTCAGCAGTAGAAGCGCGGCCTTCATCCGCGATGGCTTGGAAGCCGACGAGCACGTCCTGGTGGCGGTTGGCCCCACCAAGATCGACGCCCTCCGAGAGGAGCTCGACGAGGACGCTGACCTCGTTCAGTTCGTCGACATGGAAGTGCTGGGGCTCAACCCAGCGCGCATCATCCCTGCGTGGCGCGCTTTCCTGGACCGGAGAGGCAACACCGGCGTCCGCGGCGTGGGTGAGCCGATCTGGGCGGGCCGTTCGCCGGCTGAACTCGTCGAGGCTCAGCGGCACGAGGCGCTGCTCAACGTCGCGTTTGTGGGCTCGGGCTCGTGGAGCCTGCTGTGCCCGTACGACACGTCCGCACTGCCGGAGGAAGTCATCGACGAGGCCCGACACAGCCACCCGCAGCTACGCAGCGACGGCCGGCTCTACGCGAGCAGCGAGTCGCACCCGGAGCAGATGGCCGGCGCTCACCTAGATTCACCACTCCCCGAGCCGACGGTGCCGTTCCACGAGCTGACTTTCACATTCGGAGAGCTTCGCCCAGCCCGGCAGCTCGTGCAGAGCATTGCCTCGCGCGTCCGGATGGGTATCAACCGTGCCCACGACTTCGCCCTGGCCGTGGGTGAGGTCTCCACCAACAGCGTCCTCCACGGCGGCGGGGGAGGCGTCCTGCGGGTGTGGGTTGACGACGGCTCGGTCATCTGTGAGATACGCGACCAGGGCCAGATCAGCGACCCGCTGGTGGGGCGGATGCTCCCGGACCGCGACAGCGACGGCCAGCGCGGCCTGTGGATGGTCAACCAGCTGTGCGACCTTGTGCAGATCCGGGTCTTCCCCAGCGGCACGGTGGTGCGGATACACATGGCGGTGGCCTAGCCCGCGCAGGCACGGCCACACACAGCCCGGCTGTAGGTCACTCGACGCGGGTCACTCGACGAAGCCAATGGCGACCAGCCACGTCGCGGCGGCGAGCAGAGTACCGGCCAGCTCGATCATCAAGGACAGGCCCACGGCGCCAAGGGCCAGCCGTGTGGACGGCCACGCGTCTTCTCCGCGGGGCAGGCGCTGGCGCTCGGCGACGTACACCCCGAGCACGAAGCCCACGAACAGTCCGACTAGAGGTATGACGAAGAACCCCACGATCCCGAGCCCCGCTCCCACCAGCAGGCTGGTCGAAGGTATGCCGGCATCGTGCATCCTGCGCCCCGGGAGCAGGTACTTCAGCAGCTGCGAGGCGGCGACCAGGCTCGTGGCGACGGCAAACGTCACCCACGCGCTGGTGGTCCCTGTGACACCTGCCCAGACGAGGATGGCGACGACGACGAGCAGGCCGCCCGGAAGGCCGGGAATGACCACACCGACGATCCCTACGAGGATCGCCAGCCCGACCACGACAGTCCCAAACGCGCCCACGGGCACAGTGTGCCGTAGCCGTATGCGCCGTGTTCAGGTCAGGTGGGCGCCGGACAAGGCGAAGGCGGCAACCCCTGAGGGGTCGCCGCCTTCGGACGTTTGGGTTGGAGCGCACAGGCTCCTAGGGGTCAGACTTCGTTGTCGCTCGCGATGGTCGGGGTGGTCGAAAGTCTGCCGGTCTCGTCCTGGATCGTCGCCGCGATCTGCTGGAGCTTGTCGGCGTGCTCGCGGGCGTGGTGGGCGCAGAAGAGGAGCTCGCCACCTGAGGTCAGCTCGACGCGGACGTATGCCTGGGCGCCGCAGCGGTCACAGCGGTCAAGAGCAGTGAGCGGCGGGCTCGGTGCAACTGCTGTGGTCACAGCTTGCCTCCCTCATCGTCGTGGCGGTGGTCGTGGTGCGGTGTCATGTCTTAGTGAACATCCAACCAGGGTCGAAGATTCCCCGTTTGGGTTTACATCAACCGTTGGGATGATCACCACTCAACCTTATGACGCATCGTGGCCCCTCAACGGTGCCATTCGGGGGAGGTGTATCCAAATCGTCACCGCGTGTCGGCCTGGCGGCGTGGGTAAACGGTCTGCTCGATGGCCGCGGGTATCGTTCGTCACACTGCGCCAGAGTACGTCAGCGGGCGCATCCTCACCGGTACAAGGGAGTTCTGTGTCAGCACGTGGATCTGCCGTCGATGCGACGTACAACGCGCGACACCTGCTCGTCCTCGAGGGTCTGGAGGCCGTCCGCAAGCGGCCTGGGATGTACATCGGGTCGACCGACACACGGGGGCTCATGCAGTGCCTGTGGGAGGTCATCGACAACGGCGTCGACGAGGCTCTGGCGGGCGTGTGCCGGTCGATAGAGGTCATTCTGTACGCCGACGGGTCTGCTGAGGTCCGCGACGACGGCCGGGGCATCCCGGTCGACGCCGAGCCCAAGACCGGCCTCTCAGGCGTCGAAGTGGTCTTCACGAAGCTCCATGCTGGCGGCAAGTTCGGCGGTGGGTCGTACGTCGCCACCGGCGGTCTGCACGGCGTCGGCGCGTCGGTGGTCAACGCGCTGTCAGCCCGGCTTGATGTCGAGGTCGACAGGAGCCTGGCGACCCAGGCGATGTCGTTCCAGCGCGGCGTGGCCGGCTCATTCTCCGCGCCCGGGCCAGGCGGCCAGTTTCAGCCGGGCTCAGGGCTGACCAAGCTCGGCCGGGTCAAGAAGGGCGTCAGCGGGTGCCGGATCCGGTTCTGGCCAGACCGTCAGATCTTCACCAAGGATGCCGCGTTCGCGTACGACGAGCTCGTCACCCGGGCACGTCAGACGTCGTTCATCGTGCCCGGACTGGAGATCTCCATCCGTGACGAACGCGGCGACGAGGTGCGCGAGGAGCGCTTCCGCCACGACGGCGGCATCGCGGAGTTCTGCGAGTTCCTTGCGACGGACGAGAAGGTCACCGACGTGCTGCGGCTCCAGGGCTCCGACCACTTCACCGAAACCGTCCCCTTGCTCGACGACGCCGGCCACATGACTCCGCAGGACGTCGAGCGTGAGCTCGATGTCGACGTGGCGCTGAGGTGGGGCAACGGCTACGACTCGGAGATGCGAGCGTTCGTCAACGTGATCGCCACGCCTAAGGGCGGCACCCACGTTGTCGGGTTCGAGCGGGCGTTGACGAAGACGTTCAACGAGGTGGTGCGCCAGAACCGCGGGTTGATGAAGGCCGGCGAAGCCGATCTGACGAGGGACGATGTCTTGGAGGGGATGACTGCGGTCGTCACGGTGCGGCTGGCCGAGCCGCAGTTCGAAGGGCAGACGAAGGATGTGCTTGGCACTCCTGCCGCGTCCCGGATCGTGGCAAAGATCGTCGCGGCCGAGCTGAGGTCATTCCTGACCTCGACGAAGAAGGCCCACAAATCGCAGGCCAGGGCTGTGCTCGAGAAGGCCGTCAACGCGGCGCGCACACGGGTCGCCGCGCGTCAGCAACGTGACACCCAGCGGCGTAAGAATGCCCTCGAGTCGAGTGCCCTGCCGGCAAAGCTCGCCGACTGTCGTAGCAGCGATGTCGACCGGAGCGAGCTGTTCATCGTCGAGGGAGACTCCGCGCTCGGCACGGCCAAGCTCGCCCGCGACTCGGAGTACCAGGCGTTGCTGCCGATCCGCGGGAAGATCCTCAACACGCAGAAGAAGTCGTCGGGTGAGATGCTCCAGAACGCCGAGTGTTCGGCCATCATCCAGGTCGTCGGCGCAGGCAGCGGCCGGACGTTCGATATCGCCCAGGCCCGCTACGGCAAGATCATCTTCATGGCCGACGCCGACACCGACGGCGCCCACATCCGGTGTCTGCTGGCAACGCTGTTCCACAAGCACATGCGTGAGCTGCTGATCGAGCGACGCGTGTACGCCGCAGTGCCGCCCCTGCACCGGATCGAGCTGTCCAACCCCAAGAAGGGGATGGGCAAGTACGTCTACACCTACAGCGACGACGAGCTACAGCGAAAGCTCGCCGAGCTGAGCAAGAAGGGCGTGCGGTGGAAAGACCCGGTCCAGCGTTACAAGGGGCTGGGGGAGATGGACGCGAACCAGCTCGCCGAGACGACGATGGACCCGCGCCATCGCACCCTGCGCCGGATCACGATCGACGACGCCGAAGGCGCCGAGCAGGTCTTCGAGATGCTGATGGGCAACGACGTGGCCCCGCGCAAGGAGTTCATCGTGCAAGGCGCCTATGAGCTGGACCCCGACTCCATCGACGCCTGACGTTCGCGCAATCTGACCAAGTGACGCCTCTGGCGCTGCAGAGCGTAGGCCAACGCCTGGCTTTGGGGGCCTAGGCGGGGGTGTTTCCTTGCCGTCGCTGGAATCGTTCAGTCAGTCTGCGAAGTCCCATGCCAAGCAGCGCCATGAGTCCGAAGCCGAACACAGACCCAACTGCGAGAAACATTGCGCCCACGGGCCACATGTTTGTATTAGGACCTGGACCCGGTTCGTAGGAATTATCGAGAGACCAGACGATCACCAGTACCACCGTCATAACTAACGTGGTCGTGCCGGGTCGCTTCAACCATCCCCCGATAAGGGCTACCAAGCCGAGGGTTACGGCGAGCCCCACCACCTGCCACGGATGGTACGGACCTTGATTGGCACCAACCGCAGCGTCGTAGTAGTAGTCCTGGTCATGCCAGCGCAACCACGAAAGATAGGCGGCAATTGTCACAAGCCCTGTGCCGACAGGCCACAAGATGCCGCGCAGGACGTCGCTCCCTGGTGTGGACTCATTCTTGGACAAATCGGCGACACTCACACTCCATCGTCCCACGGCCAGGGCCGCCACCATCCGATTCTGCCCCTGCTTCATGCGTGGCTATTCGCGTCGTTGTTTGAAGCGTTGGTGTCGGATCGGTTGTTGGTCGGGGTCGATCCGGGTTGGGGGGATGATGTCGGGGATGCCGTCGGTGGCCATCACGACGGCCCATTCGCCGTGGTGGATGAGGTGGTGGTGGAAGTGGCAGAGCAGACAGCCGTTTGAGAGGTCGGTGGGTCCGCCGGCGAGCCAGGCCTGGATGTGGTGGGCTTCGGTCCAGGCTGGTGGCCGATCACAGCTGGGGAAGATGCAGCCTTGGTCGCGGATGGCGAGGGCGATGCGTTGGTAGCGGTCGAAGAGGCGTTGGGTCAGTCCGAGGTCCAGGATCGCCGAGTCGGCACCGAGGACCAGTGGGAGGAGGCTGGCGTTGCAGGCCAACCGGCGGGCTTGTGCCGCGGAGATGGTGGTGCCGGTCGTCAACGTCGCTTCGCCGACGGCGGTGGTGAGTTTGTCTTCGCTGATGGTGA
Source organism: uncultured Actinomycetota bacterium (assembly GCA_963815295.1). Taxonomy (GTDB): domain Bacteria; phylum Actinomycetota; class Actinomycetes; order Propionibacteriales; family Nocardioidaceae; genus JACDHG01. The sequence goes on along the minus strand of CAWFFZ010000008.1, from coordinate 1,621,978 downwards.
CGACGACTGCTGCGTTGGCGACGCCATGCTTGGGCAGGGACGTCGGCCGGGAGGTGTTCGAGGAGTTCGACGAACGCCCGCCCCATCCGCTGGCTATAGGTCAGTTGGCTGCTGTCGGTCTCGGCGGTGGCACCGGCCGTCGCCGGCGCAGTCGCTGAGTCGGTGATCGTAGTCGCCGGGTCTCGGTCGGTGGTCGAGCTTGTCGAGGTCTCTGGGTCTCGACCGGCTCGACCGGCGGCGGCGCTGGTTCGTCTCGGCGAGGCGAGGGCTTCGAGGGCGGTGGTCAACATGTCGTACTGCAGGTTCGGCATCTTCCCGCAGTAGCGGGCGATCCCGTCGGCACCTCTGCGGCCGCGGAAGCTGGTCTGTTGCAACGCCCTGGCTTCGTCGGCCGCCAACTGCTCGGCCAGCGTTTGGTCCGCAGCTCGGGGTCGACCACTTCGACGAGATGGTTCGCCAGCACCTGCAACTGAGTGTGGGTCAGGGCTTGCGCATGCCCGACGAGGTCGGCTTCACCGGCCTGCACCGCCTCGGCCGGCAGCTGCGGCGACAACTTGTTGACCGCGCCGCCGATGACGACTGCTTGCTCGCCACTGACCAGCCCGGTCGCCCACGCCTGGCGGGTCAGATCGGTCCGCTCGGACATGCACCGGGCTTGCGCGAGCAGACCAGCGGCTGCACCGGTCGACACCCGATAGTTCGCTACCAGATGCGCCCGCGTCGACGACGCACCACTCTGCCGACCCAGATCACGGTCATCGACCTGCCCCACCAACCGCGCAATCAGCTCGTCCAGGCTCGCCTTCACCGCCAACGCTTCGCCGAGTCGCTCTTCGAGTCGCCGGTCGTCCAGCGACCACACCGGCGCCTCGGCAGCCTTGTCCAACACGTCGCGCAGCTGCACCAGACAGGCACCCACCTGATCCGACGGCATCCCACCACCACCCGGTGAGGGAAGGGTGGGCGTGCTGATCGACATACCCCAAGAATAGAAGCCGCCAACGACAATCCGAGCATGTGTTCGACCCCTGTGGAAACCGTCTGTGGACACCCAAACCTGGGGACAACTGACGGGCTGCAGGAGTCAGTTCAACGACTCAATCAACGCGCGGTAGGTCTCGTCGATCGCACCTTCGGCGCTTACGATCTCAACCGCGTTCGGTCGCTCAGTGAGCAGGCGTTCGAGAGCGGCGTGGCACCGGGTCAGCATCTCGTCCCCGCCGCTCGCCGCCACGATGGCCCGCACCTGATCGTGCCAAGGATCCTCTGCCGCAGCTGCCCCACGACGGTGAAAACGCGCCACCGTGTTGACAGGCGTGTCCATCAAGAACCGTTCGATGAACTCTGCACCGACTCCGGTGGCACATGCTTCAAACCGCGCCAGCTCGGTGCGATCGATCAACATCTGCGGCAACACGACGTCGCGGCCGTTGGCGAGGTAGGACTGGATCATCGCCAGCGCCGCTGGCCTGATGAGCGCACCTGCCTCTTGGAAGTCAACTTCCCATCCACCGATGAGCGCTCTGAGCACATCAACGTCACAGTTCAGCACCCCCGGATGCGCCTCCACGTAGCGTCTTGCCAGAGTGGACTTACCTATCCCCGGCGCCCCGTTGAGATGGATGAGGCGGCTCATGACGTAGCGCCTCAGAGCAGTCGGTCGAGGAGGCCGGTGTCGACGTCGTACAGGAATCCGCCCACGGGCACTCGCTCCGGAATCAGCGGATGGGCTCGCACGATGGCGACGTCGTCGCGCAGCGCCGCGGCCTGGTCGGTGACCACGTCCCACGACGTCCAGCTGGCGTCCTTCCCGCTGGCCGCACTGACCTTCGCGCGCAGCTCTGCCTCAGTCGCCGTCGCCATCGCGCACCGGGTGTGCGGCACGATCAAGATCCGTTCGACGCCAAGCAGGTGCACTCCCATCACCAGCGCCTCGAGTGCTGCGTTCGTGACCCGCCCACCCGGGTTGCGGAAGATCTTCGCGTCGCCGGGCTCGAGGCCTAGCATCCGGAGCGGGTCGATGCGGGAGTCCATGCACGTCACCACCGCGACGCCGCGGTGGGCAACGCCGTCGAAGCCGGCCAGGTCAAACGTCTCGGCGTACGTCGCATTCGCCGCCAACAGGTCGTCGAAGTCCGAGTCCACAGCACCCTCTTTCACGCACGCCCCACGCTCTCCACGGCCGGGGTGACCGAAGACACATGCTGCGCGGGGAGTGTCACTCTGTCACCTCGGCAATTATGTAGAGTAAGTTAGGTGACATACTCTAAATAAGATCCCCGTCCCAGACCACCGAGACGCAGTCCACGCACCAGACCCCACCCGGACCTCGTTTCCGGACCGAGGAGACCCTATGAGACGAATCTTCCCGCACCGCCCCGTGCACCGAGGGGGTGCCACGCTGGCAGCCGTCGCCCTCCTTCTGACAGGGCTCACCGCGTGCGTCCCGGGAGACGACGAGCAGGCCGGGCCGCACCTTGACCTCGATGCCCCGATCCCGGACACCGTGCCAGAGGACGCGACCTTGCGGATCGGCGACCCGGCCACCCAGACAGCACTCGAGCTGTCCGGAATGATTGACGAGCTGACGTTCAAGCCCGAGTGGGCCAACATCTCGGGGGGACCGCAGACCCTGGAGGCGTTTCGCGCCGACGCGCTCGACGTGGGCGCGGTCGCCGACATACCGCCGTTGTTCGCCCAGTGGACCGGGACTGACATCAAGATCGTCGCGGCCCGTTTCAGCGATGACCCAATCGACCATCCCATCTACGAGCTCGGGATTGCGCCAGGCGTCAACGTGAAGTCCCTTGACGACCTGCGCGGCAAGCAGATCGCCTACAGCCCCGGACAGGCGCAAGGCGCCTTGGTGCTCAGGGTTCTCGAGAAGGCCGGGCTGACGCAAGACGATGTGGAGCTCGTCGAAATGGCCAGCGTCGAAGACGTGTACGTCGACGCGCTGGGGAGCAAGCAGGTCGAGGTCGCGCCCCTCGGGCAGACCCTGATCAAGACCTACCTGGCGAAGTACGAACAGGACGGTGCGACGACGATCGCGCACGGCCTGCGCGACGACCCCTGGCATCTCTACGTGCCCACCGAGACCGTCGAGGACGCCGACAAGGCCGCAGCGCTCAAGGAGTACGTGAAGTTCTGGGCAAAGGCGCAGATCTGGATCCAAGAGCATCCCGATGAGTGGGTCGAGGGTTACTACGTCGACCACGAGGGCCTGGCGCCAGAGGACGGCGAGTTCATCGTCGAGGCCACCGGGACCTGGGACATACCCAAGGACTGGAGGCTCCGCGATGGAGCGTCACCAGCAGACAGCCAACCTCCTCGAGGAGAAGCAGGACCATCCCCACCTCGACGTGAAGGACATCTACGACATGAGGTTCGAGAGCGTCGCTGCTGACGCGTTGAGGAGGGAGGCGTATGACGGCCCAGCTTGTCTCGGGCGCAGCCCACGACACGGCCCCTGCCGTCGACCGCCGAGTGCGGCGTCGACGCCTCGGCCCGGGTCGGCCGATCCGGTTCGGCTACCTCGTCGGCCCAGTCGTGCTCATCGTGGTGTGGCTGGTGGGCTCGGCAACGGGCTGGATCGACCAGCGCACCCTGTCGGCGCCGTGGACCGTCGTGTCCACCGCCCGCGACCTCATCGCCGACGGCCGGCTCCAAGAGAACCTCCTCACGTCCGCAGTCCGGGCTTGGTGGGGTCTCGTCTTCGGAGTCATCGCGGGTGTGGTGCTCGCCGTCGTATCAGGCCTGTCGCGGATCGGTGAGTCGTTCATCGACGGTCCTGTGCAGGTCAAGCGGTCCATCCCGACGCTGGCACTGATCCCGCTGCTGATCCTATGGTTCGGGATCGGCGAGCAGATGAAGATCATCACCATTGCGTTGGGGGTGCTGATCCCCGTCTACATCCATACGCACAACGGTTTGCGCAGCATCGACAGCAGGTACGTCGAACTGGCCGAGACGAGCAGCTTGAGCCGGTCGGAGTTCGTCAGACACGTGGTGCTGCCAGGGGCAATGCCCGGCTTCCTGCTGGGCATGCGGTTTGCCGTGACGTCGGCGCTGCTGGCGCTCGTCGTCGTGGAGCAGATCAACTCGACCAGCGGGATCGGCTACATGATCACGCTGGCCAAGAACTACGGCCAGACCGACATCATCATCGTCGGGCTGGTGGTCTATGCCGCTCTCGGCCTCCTGGCCGACAGCGCAGTACGACTTGTCCAGAGGAGGGCGTTGACATGGCGACGCACGTTGGAGAACTGACCAAGCACCGCACCGAATCTGCAGATCCGGCCGTCCGGGTCACCGGTCTGCACCGCAGCTTCAGCGAGGCGGGCGGGGTCCTCAAGGGTCTCGACCTCGACCTCGCACGCGGAGAGTTCGTTGCGCTGCTGGGCCGGAGCGGCAGTGGCAAGAGCACCTTGCTTCGTGCGCTGGCCGGCCTCGACCGAGATGTGTCAGGTTGGGGCAGCATCGACGTACCCGTCAAAGTGTCGGTCGTGTTCCAGGACTCGCGGCTTCTTCCCTGGCGGCGAATCCTCGACAACGTCACGCTCGGGCTGCCCGGTCGCGACGCCGACGACCGTGGCCGGCTCGCTCTCGACGAGGTCGGTCTGGGCGGTCGAGAACGTGCCTGGCCGCACGAGCTGTCCGGAGGGGAACAGCAACGCGCCGCCCTCGCGCGCTCTCTCGTCCACGACCCGCAGCTGCTGCTCGCCGACGAACCGTTCGGTGCGCTCGACGCACTGACGCGGATCAAGATGCATGCCCTGCTGCAACAGCTCTGCGAGCGACACCAGCCGGCAGTCCTGCTCGTCACCCACGACGTCGACGAAGCCATCGTGCTCGCCGACCGCGTGATCGTCCTCGACGACGGTGTCTTGCGGGCCGACGTACAGGTCGAGTTGGGGACGCGCCGCGCGCAGGCAGACCCGCGGTTCGCCGAGCTGCGCTCGTTCCTGCTCGGCCAGCTCGGGGTCGAGGAGCCTTCGAGCGGCCCGTCCCGGCCGAACGACGAGTCCCGATCGGGCAACCCGTCCCGCACCCAGACCAAGCTCAGCGCCTAGGAGAGATATGACGACGCCGAACAGACAGCTCAACCTCAACCTGTTCATCTACCCGGCTGGGCATCACGAAGCTGGGTGGCGCTACCGGGACTCCGCGCCCGAGCGGATCCTCGACATCAGCTACTACCAGGAGCTCGCGCAGCATGCAGAGGCCGAGAAGATGGACGCGGTGTTCTTTGCCGATGGGCCGTCGCTCGCCGACAACATCCGGTACGCCGCCAGGTTTCGACTCGAGCCCTTTACCTGGATGGCCGCGCTAGCAGCGGTCACCAGTCGGATCGGTGTCATCGGGACCGCCTCGACGACGTACTCCGAGCCCTACAACCTGGCACGACAGTTCGCCTCGCTCGACCACCTCAGCAGGGGTCGCGCCGGGTGGAACATCGTGACCACGGGTGCGCCTAACGCCGCGCAGAACTTCGGGCTTGCGGAGCATCCCGTGCACGCTGAGCGGTATGACCGAGCACGGGAGTTCGTCGACGTCGTCAGCAAGCTGTGGGACAGCTGGGAGGACGAGGCTCTGGTCGGGGACCCTGACAGCGGCCTCTATGCGGACACGGACCTGATCCACCCGATCGATCACACCGGACGGCACTTCAAGGTCGGAGGGCCACTCAACACGCCGCGCACGCCGCAGGGGCGGCCGGTCTACGTCCAGGCCGGCTCGTCGGAAGACGGTAGGTCGTTTGCGGCGAGGTATGCCGAAGCGATCTTCACCGCCCATCAGACGCTCGGCAACGCCCAGGAGTTCTACACCGATATCAAGCGGCGGGCAGCCTCGCTCGGTCGCGACCCCGACCAGCTGAAGGTGCTGCCCGGGATCAGTCCGTTCATCGGCTCCACGACTCGGGAAGCCAAGAACCTGCACGACGAGTTCAACCACCTGACGCAGCCTGAGTACTCGTTGGAGCAGCTGAGGCGGATGACCGGGGTCGACTTGTCGTCGTACGACCTCGACGGACTATTCCCACGCGACCTGATCGACGCGCGTGGCGAGCGTGGTGTGGGCAGCCGGTTCCAGGTGGTGGTCGACATCATCGACCGGGAGCAGCCAACGCTGCGCCAGCTGCTGCACCGGCTGGCCGGCGCCCGTGGTCACCGGGTGATTGCTGGAACGCCGGAGTACGTTGCAGATGAGATGCAGACCTGGTTCGAGTCGGGGGCGGCCGACGGCTTCAACGTGATGCCGCCGTGGCTGACGGGCGGGTTTGACGTCTTCGCCGAGCAGGTGCTGCCGATCCTGCGGGCGCGCGGGCTGTTCCGCACTGAATACACCGGCTCGACGTTGCGGGAGCACTACGGACTGCCCCGTCCTGCCAGCCAGTACGCCGCCACCGGCCTCGCCAACGCGATTGCCTGACGTTCAACCACCCTTGAGAGGAATCCGTTTATGACCTACCGACAGCTTGGACGCACCGGCGTGCAGGTGAGCCCGCTGACCCTGGGCGCGATGATGTTCGGCGGCTGGGGCAACTCCGACCACGACGAGTGCATCCGCATCATCCACCGAGCCCTCGACGCCGGCATCAACGTCATCGATACGGCCGATGTCTATGCCCGAGGCGAGTCGGAGGAGATCGTCGGGGCGGCACTGAAGGGCCGCCGCGACGACGTCATCCTCGCCACGAAGTTCCATGGCGCGATGGACGACGACGACCCCAACAAGGCAGGCAACTCGCGTCGGTGGATCATCCGCGAGGTCGAGAACTCGCTGCGCCGGCTGCGAACCGACCACATCGACCTCTACCAAGTGCACCGCCCGCGCCCAGAGATTGACATCGACGAGACGCTCGGCGCACTGAGCGACCTCGTTCGACAGGGCAAGATCCGCTACTTCGGTACGTCGACGTTCCTGCCGTCGCAGATCGTCGAGGCGCAGTGGGTGGCCGAGCGGCGGCATCGGGAGCGGCCCGTGACCGAGCAGCCGCCGTACTCGATCCTCGCCCGTGAGGTCGAGCGCGACGTCCTCCCGACCGCCCAGCGGTACGGGCTCGGTGTGCTGCCGTGGAGTCCGCTTGCGGGTGGGTGGCTGTCCGGTCGGTACCGGCGCGGGGAGGTGGCGCCGACGTCGAGCCGGCAGGAGCGGCAGCCGGCGCGCCACGACATCGATAGCCCGGCAAACGCACGCAAGCTCGAGGCGGTCTACGCGCTGTCTGGCCTCGCGGACGAGGCGGGGCTGTCGCTGATCCACCTCGCGCTGGCATTCGTGCTGGAGCACCCGGCGGTGTCGTCGGCCATCATCGGGCCGCGCACGCTCGACCACCTCGAGTCGCAGCTTGGTGTCGAGAAGGTCACCCTGACTCGCGATGTGCTCGACCGGATCGACGAGATCGTGCCACCGGGTACGACGTTCAACGAGGCCGACAAGGGCTACGCGCCTCCGGGGCTCACCGACGTGGCGCTCCGCCGACGTACGCCCTCGTTGGGGTAAAGGCGGTGGCCGCCCGCCGGTGCGGGCGGGCGGCCACACCGGTGATTGAGCTTGTCGAGGTCTGGGGGCTCGACAAGCTCAACCAACGGCAGATGTGATCAGTCGGCAGGAGGGCCTTCAGAGGGCTTCAGAGGGCGAGGCTGCCCATGCCTTTCTCGCGTGAGGCGGCCGCGCCGCGAAGCAGCAGGAGCGAGAGGACGGCGGCCACCACCGCGCACACGGCCGCTCCCACGAAGATGGCGTGCAGCTGGGCGATCCCCGCGTCCTTGAGGATGTCGATGTAGGCGTCGCAGACCTTCTGCGTGTCGCAGACCTCGTCGATGCTCGGCTGGTCGGCCGACACGGCGTAGAACCGCCGCAGGCCGATCGTTGTCAGTGCCGAGATTCCGACCAGCATGCCAACCATCCGGGCCACCACCACGAGCGCTGAGGCAAGACCGTGTACGTCGGCCCGGGTGGCGGCCAGCAGCGCCGCGTTGACCGGGGCGATGGCGAGCCCGAACCCGAGACCGCACAGCACGAGCGGGATCGTGGCGGTGGCGTGGTCCAGACTCTCCCGCCCCCAGGTCGCCATCCAGAGAAACCCGCCGGCGGCGAGCAGCATGCCGGCCGCCGACAGCACTCCGACCGGCAGCCGCCGGATCAGGTAGCCGCCGAGCAGCGCGCCAACCGGAAGGGCGGCCAGTAGGCGCACCAGCACCAGCGCGGCCCCGAGCTGCGAGTCGGGATACGTCGTCACCCGGGCAAAGATCGGGATGTCGACCAGCGCGGCGATCAGCGACGCCCCGACGAAGAACGACACTGCGATCGAGCCCCAGGCGGCCCGCTGCGCCAGCGCACCGGGAGGGATCAACGGAGTCGCCGCCACCCGCATCCGCCACACAAACAAGCCAGCGGCCACGGCGCTCCCCACCAGGAACCACGGCCCGAGCGGCGAGAATACTTGGACCTCCGGGTCGGCGGTCGCGAACGCCAGCACGATGCCGGCCAGGGCGAGCCCGAGCAGCCCCGCCCCGGGGAGGTCGGCCGCCCTACCGATGTCACGCATTCCGCGTAGGTCGAGCAGAGGTCGACGCGCGGTCAGCTCACGTGCCACGAACAGCACGACGAGGACATACAGCGTGACCGCGACCGGCGTCGTCCACCGGGTGTCGCCGACATACGGGATAAACGCGAGCCCGGTCGTGATCCCGGACTTGAGCCGCTCGGGCTCGATCATCACCAAGGCCAGCGCGACGGTGGCAGCAGCCGCGAGCAGCAGCCCCACGAGATCCGGTATGCCGCGCGAGCTCGACGCTGCCTGATCACCTCCGGCGGGAGGAGCCGACCGCGCCAGGACCAGGAGTGCGGCGGCCAGCACCAGCCCGACAGCAAAGTTGATCCAGAAGATCGTCTGCCAGGTTGAGAAGCTAATCACGACTGCGCCGTACAGCGGCCCGATGACGCTGCCCAGCTCCTGAACGGCTCCGACCACGCCGAGGGGCAGCCCCCGGCGCTCAACCACCCAGATGTCGGCAACCAGAGCGAGGGTGGCGGGGACCAGCCCGCCACCGCCGACACCTTGCAGGAAACGACCGAACACCATCGACACCAGGTCGTACTGCGCCGCCGTCACGAGCGACCCGAGCGAGAACACCACGAGCGAGCCGATGAGCACCGGCACCCGCCCACGGATGTCGGCGATCCGGCCGATCAACGGCAGCATCGCGATATAGCCGAGCAGGAAGCCGGACACGATCGGGGCTGCGCGCTGCAGCTCGTCGAGGTTGAGGCCGACCGACGTCATCATGTCGGGCAGCGCGAGCACGACGACGTACGTATCGGCTGCGGCGAAGCCAACCGCGATTGCCGCGATGACCAACAGCGCGCGTGGCCCGAGGCCGACGCGCGCTGACTGCTCGTTCACGGCCGGAGGGATCAGATCGGGGCCTGGATGTCGACCTCGTCGGCGTCGAGGTTCAAGGTGATCGAGTAAGTGACGTCTTCGGAGTCGCCGTAGAACGGTCCGGTGATCTCCAAGCTGTCGATGTCGTTGTCGTCGGTCAGCGTGTAGGTGACGTCGAACGCGTCGTCACCCGACGACGGGAAGACGGTCTTCATCGCCTCTCCGGGGATGGTGCCGCTGATGTCGGTGAGGACGGTCTCGCCGTCGCGGGTCTCGTCGCCCTCCTCGGGGTTCTCGGTTGCGGTGAACAGCGACGAGATCCCGCCTTCGTCGTTAAGGAGCTGCGCCGGGTCAGGGGCGCCGTAGCCGGCCGGGTCGATCGTGCTCCACTCCGAGAACGGCAGCTTGACGTAGACCTCGTCGTCGACCGCGATCAGGGGAGCCGTGATGTCGAAGGCCGTCTGCACCTTGATCTCTCCGTCGAAGGCCGGGTCGTGGGTGCCGGTACCGGTCGCACTGATCAGGGCATCGATGTCGTCGGGCAAGTCGTCGCTGGAGAGGGTGAAGGAGATGAACTCGGCGGCGTCGAAGCTCTCCCGTGCCTCGGCAAGCCGCTCGTCGGGCGCAAGGTCGCTGGTCGGCGAGTCGTCGCCCCCGCAACCGGCGACGACGAAAAGCGCAGCCGCGGCGAGCAGCACGGTGGGACGGGTCAACGTTCGAGGCACAGTGACAGCCTGCCATGCGATGAGGCCGCGGCCGCGCTCACTCGCGGAGCTGCCCGCTGATCGCTGCAATCGGCTGTGCGGCGGGGGTGCCTGAACCGTCGCGCCTCCCGGCTTCCGCGGGCAGGTCGACGGGTGAGCCGCTGGAGGCAGCCGCCCGCGCAGGGGCAGGCCCGGCGAACGCGGCGATGATCACGTCCTCGCCCTTGAGGAAGCGATGACAGCGGACTCCGCCTGTGCCGCGGCCCTTGGGCGGGTACTCCGAGAACGGCGTCACCTTGACGCTCCCTGGCTCGGTGCCGGGCAGCGCGTCGCTCGAACCCGACACGGTGACCACGACGTTGTCGGCCTGCGGGTCGAGAGACCCGAAGAACGCCACTCGGGTCCCGCTGGCCAGTCGGATGCCGGCGATTCCTCCGCCGGAGCGACCCTGCGGCCGGACGCCAGCAGCGGGGAAGTGCAACAGCTGTGCGTCGCTGCTCACGAAGACGAGCTCGTCTTCGGCGCTCATCAGCTCGAAGCCGCCGACGACCTCGTCGCCGTCTTCGAGGCGGATGACGTCCCACGAGTCGCGGTTGCTGAGCACTTCGGGCTGCACCCGCTTGACCACTCCCGACGACGTACCGAGGGCGAGGCCGAGCGAGTCGGGTGACAGGGACGTCAGCCCGACCACCCGCTCGCCAGGATCGAGCGCGACGAACTCGCTGAGCGGAGCGCCGCCCTGCAGCTGCGGCGCTGTCGCCGTCGACGGCAGGGCGGGAAGGTCGAGGACGTCGAGCTTCAGCAGCCGACCCGCCGACGTGAGGAGCCCGATCGTGCCGCGTGCGGTGGTCCGAGCCACCGCCACGACAGCGTCGTGCTTGGCCCGGCCGCCGGTGCCGAACGGCTGGTCGCCGATGCTGCGCGCGAGCAGGCCGGTCGACGAGAGCAGTACCCGGCACGGGTCGTCGGCCACCTCGAGCGGCACGGCCGAGACAGCGGGTTGGCCGGCCGACTCCAGCAAGACGGTACGTCGCGGTGTGCCGAGCTGTTTGGCCACGTCGGCAAGCTCGTCGCCGACGACCTTCCGCAGCAGCCGCTCGTCATCGAGGATGGCGCTCAGCTGCTCGATCGTCCTCTCCAGCTCACCCTTCTCGGTCTCCAGCTCGATCCTGGAGAACTTGGTGAGCCGGCGCAGCGGCATGTCGAGGATGTACGACGCCTGGACGTCCGACAGGTCGAAGACGTCGATCAGCCGGGACTTGGCCTGCTCGGCATTGTCGCTCGACCGGATCAGCTGGATGACTTCGTCGATGTCGAGGATCGCCACGAGCAGGCCCTCGACGAGATGGAGCCGGTCCTGCGCCTTGCCGCGCCGGAACGCCGACCGCCGCCGGACCACGTCGAACCGGTGGTTGAGGTAGACCTCCAGCATCTCCTTGAGGCCAAGCGTTCGCGGTTGCCCGTCGACGAGGGCGACAGCGTTAATGCCGAAGCTGTCCTCCATCGGTGTCTGCCGGTAGAGCTGGTCGAGGATCGCCTCGGGGTGGAAGCCGTTCTTGATCTCGATGACGAGCTGGAGACCCTTGGTCCGGTCGGTGAGGTCCTTGACGTCGGCGATGCCCAGCAGCTTCTTCGTCTGCACGAGGACCTTGATCCGCTCGATGACCCGCTCGGGGCCGACGGTGTAGGGGAGCTCGGTGACGACGATCCCCTTACGGCGTGGAGACACGCTCTCGATCCGCGCACTGGCCCGCATCCGGAAGGAGCCCCGACCGGTCTCGTATGCCTCGCGAATGCCGTCGAGGCCGACGATCTTGCCGCCTGTGGGAAGGTCCGGACCGGGGATGAACCGCATCAGGTCGTCGAGCCCGGCCTTGGGGTTGGCGATGAGGTGGCGGAGTGCCTGCACGACCTCGACGAGGTTGTGCGGAGCCAGGTTCGTCGCCATCCCGACGGCGATTCCGGATGCGCCGTTGACGAGCAGGTTGGGGAAGGCCGCAGGCAGCACGACCGGTTCGAACTCACGGCTGTCGTAGTTGGGCTTGAAGTCGACCGTGTCCTCGTCGATTCCGGCCGTCATCGGCAGTGCGGCCGGGGCCATCCGGCACTCGGAGTAGCGCATCGCGGCCGGCGGGTCGTCGGGGGAGCCGAAGTTGCCGTGGCCGTCGATGAGAGGGAGCCGCAGTGACCACGGCTGGACCATTCTGACCAGGGCGTCGTAGATCGCTGTGTCGCCGTGCGGGTGCAGCCGCCCCATCACCTCGCCGACGACGCGGGCGCTCTTGACGTGGCCACGGTCGGGACGCACGCCCATGTCGTGCATTGTGTAGAGGATGCGGCGCTGCACAGGCTTGAGCCCGTCGCGGGCGTCGGGGAGAGCACGCGAGTAGATGACGGAGTAGGCGTACTCGAGGTAGCTCGAGCGCATCTCGTCTCGGACGTCGATGTCGACGATGTGCTCGTCGAAGTCGTCGGGCAGCGGATCGGTCTTGGTACGTCGGGCCATCGGTCTCGGTCATGTCTCCTGGGGTCGGGCAACGCCCTATTGTGTCGGAGCGGATCGCCCGGCCAGCAGAGGCTCGCCACACGGGCAGCACGCCCTTGCCCGAAGGATCCGACTGTGGCGTTGCTGGGGCGACGTGAGAGTCGGATCGTGGCGCTCCTCCGGCATACTGGCGCGTCATGACCCTGCCCTTCCCGTCACCCACCGTGCCGATCTCGTCCCGGGCCGAGGTGTTCCTTGGGTACCTCGACTACTACCGCAGCGTCATCGTGGCCAAGGTCGACGGGCTCGACGACCACGCCCTTCGCCAAAGCCGGTTGCCGTCGGGATGGACGCCGATAGAGCTGGTCAAACACCTGGCTCATGTCGAGATCCGGTGGTTCGTGTGGGGCTTCGAGGGTGAGGATGTCGATAATCCCTGGGGCGACAACCGCGACGGCCGTTGGTTCGTCGGCGACGACGAGACGCTGCCCGAGCTGGTGCAGCTGCTGCTGTCAGCGGGCGACCGAACCCGCGCCATCGTGGAGGCGCACGACCTGGCTGACGTCGGTGTGCCGGGGGAGCGCTGGGACGGCGACCCGCCCGCGACCCTCGAGCGGGTGCTGTTCCATGTGCTGCAGGAGTACGCCCGCCACGCCGGTCACCTCGACATCGTCCGCGAGCTCACCGACGGCACCGTCGGCGAATAGTCGCCTACGTGCCCAGCCGGCACCAAGTTCACACCCGGGTCATGACTTGAGGGCGGGGAAGTCGTCCTCCGTGTAGGCGTGTTCTCCGCGCTGGCCGGACGCCACCCCCTCGGCTTCGTCCGCGCGGAGCTCGACGCGGCGGATCTTCCCGCTGATCGTCTTCGGGAGCTCGGCGAACTCGAGGAGGCGGATCCGCTTGTACGGCGCCAGGTGTTCGCGGGCAAACCGCAAGATCTCGAACGCCGTCTCCGCCGTGGGCGAGTAGCCGGCCGCCAGCACTACAAATGCCTTCGGCACCGCGAGGCGCACCGGGTCGGGTGACGGCACGACGGCCGCCTCCGCCACCGCCGGATGCTCGATCAGCACGCTCTCTAGCTCGAACGGGCTGATCCGGTAGTCGCTAGCCTTGAACACGTCGTCGGAGCGGCCGACATACGTGACGTAGCCCTCGTCGTCGACCGAGGCGACGTCGCCCGTGTGGTAGAAACCGTCGCGCATCGCCTCCGAGGTGCGCTCGGCGTCGTCGTGATAGCCGACCATCAGGCCAAGCGGGCGCCGCGCCAGCTCGAGACAGATCTCACCGTCCGCGCCGACGTCGCCGGTGAGCGGGTCCACCAACGAGACCGTGTAGCCGGGCAGCGGGCGACCCATCGAGCCGAGCTTGATTGGCTGCCCTGGCGGATTGCCGATCAGCGCCGTCGTCTCGGTCTGCCCGAAACCGTCGCGGACGGTCAGCTCCCACGCATGCTGGATCTGCTCGATCACCTCGGGGTTCAGCGGCTCCCCGGCCCCGACACACTCGCGCAGCGCCAGCCGGTGGCCGCCGAGCTCGGCCTGCGTGATCATCCGCCACACCGTCGGTGGCGCGCAGAACGTCGTCACGCCGATGCGCTCCATCACGTCGAGCAGTGCTGAGGCGTCAAAGCGTGCGTAGTTGTAGATGACGGTGGTGGCGCCGGCGTTCCAGGGCGCGAAGAAGCACGACCAGGCGTGTTTGGCCCAGCCAGGCGACGAGATGTTGAGATGCAGGTCGCCTGGCTGCAGTCCGATCCAGTACATCGTCGAGAGATGCCCGATCGGGTATGACGTCTGGGTGTGCTCGACCAGCTTGGGCTGGGCGGTGGTGCCGGACGTGAAGTACAGCAGCATCGGGTCGCTGGCTGCGGTGCCGCCACCCACGTGAGGCGTGACGCTCTCGGCGACCGCGTCGTCATACGACATCCATCCCTCGCTGCTGCCGACACTGACGCGCACCAGGGACTCTGTGTCTGGCCCGAACTTCTCGGTGTCGCCGGCGCCCGCCACCACGCCGGCGACCCGGCCGCGGTCCAGTCGGTCTGCGAGGTCGTCGGCGGAGAGCAAGGTGGTGGCCGGGATGATCACAGCGCCGAGACGGATGCAACCGAGCATCGCCACCCACAGCGGCGCACAGTTGCCGAGAAGGAGCAGCACCCGGTCGCCGGGGCCGATGCCGGCCTCCCGGAGCGAGCCCGCGAACCGCTGCGACAGCTCGCTCACCTCGGCAAACGTCAGCGTGGTTTCGCTGCCGTCCTCCTCGATGATCCACAGCGCCCGCACGTTGCCGCTCTCGAGGGCCAGCACGTCGATCCAGTCTGTGGCGTAGTTGAAGGTCTTGAGCTCGGGCCAGCGGAAGTCGCGGTAGGCGCGCGAGTAGTCCTCGCGGTTTGCCTGCAGGAAGTCACGCGCGTGCCGGAACTCCTGGGTCGCATCGGCTGCGGTGTCGGGGGTGGGGGAGTCGGTCGCCATCGGGTGCTCCTGGGGTCTCGACGTCACGCTTGGTGTCCGTATCCGCCATCTTGTCACCGTCGGCTGTTCCCGCAGGACGGGATAGATTCGCGCCGTGGCCACCAGCGAAGAGCAGCACACCTATCCCGCGCACTGGGAGGCCGACGTCCTGCTGCTCGACGGTGGCGCGGCTCGGCTGCGACCGATCCGGCCCGACGACGGAGAGCTGCTCGTCGAGTTCTACAGCCGGGTGTCGCCCGAGTCCAAGTACCTGCGCTTCTTCGCGCCCTACCCGACGCTGTCCGACCGTGACGTCGAGCGGTTCACCCACGTCGACCACCACGACCGGGTCGCATTCGTGGTGACCGTGGCCCAGCGGATAATCGCGGTCGGCCGCTTCGACCGGATCGACGAGCACGAGGCAGAGGTCGCGTTCCTCGTCGAGGACGCCCATCAGGGCCGCGGTGTGGCTCAGCTCTTGCTCGAGCACCTCGCCCAGGCCGCCCGTGAGCGCGGCATCGACGCATTCGTCGCCGAGGTGATGCCCGACAACGTGCGGATGATCCACACATTCCGCGATGCCGGCTACCGGATCGTCAACGGCTACGAGGAGGGCGTCCTTCACCTCGTCTTCCCGATTGCCGCCACGGACACGTCGGTCGGCGTGATGAGGTCGCGCGAGCACCGTGCAGAGGCGCGGTCTATGGCGCGGTTCTTCGAGGCCGGCAGCGTCGCCATCATTGGCGCGAGCCGCCGCCAGGACACCATCGGCAGCACGCTCGTCCGCAACCTCGTGCTGGGTGACTTCACCGGGCGGGTGTACGTCGTCAACCCGGCGGCCGATGCGGTGGCGGGCCTGCCGGCATACAAGAGCGTCCAGGACATCCCGGGAAGCGTCGACCTGGCGATCGTGGCCGTGCCCGCGGACGCGGTCGAGAACGTCGTCCTCGACTGCGCCGCCAAACGCGTGCATGGCCTCGTCGTGGTGTCCAGCGGCTTCGCGGAGACCGGTGACGAAGGGCGGCTCCGTCAGCGCCGCCTGGTCGGGCTCGCCCGCTCCTACGGGCTGCGCCTCGTCGGGCCCAACTGCCTCGGCGTCATCAACACCGCCCCCGAGGTGTCGCTCAACGCCTCGTTGTCGCCGGTGATGCCCCCACGGGGCCGGGTGGGCTTCTTCAGCCAGTCGGGCGCACTGGGGGTGGCGATCCTGGAGACGGTGGCGCGGCGCGGGCTGGGCTTGTCGACGTTCGTGTCGGCCGGCAACCGCGCCGACGTGTCCGGCAACGACCTGCTGCAGTACTGGGAGGAAGACGACGCCACCGAAGTCGTGCTGCTCTATCTCGAGTCGATCGGCAACCCGCGCAAGTTCTCCCGGATCGCACGCCGGGTGGGCCGCACCAAGCCGGTCGTGGCGGTGAAGTCCGGGCGTACGACGCAGGGCGTCCCCGTCGGGCACACCGTGCGGTCGACGGTCGCACCGCAGCACGCGGTTGACGCGATGTTCCGGCAGGCGGGGGTGATCCAGGTCGAATCGCTCGACGAGATGTTCGACGTTGCCCAGCTGCTCGCGCACCAGCCGTTGCCGATGGGTCCGCGGATCGCCGTCGTCGGCAACTCCGACGCCCTCGGTCTGCTTGCCGCCGACTCCGCAACCGCTGCCGGCCTCGTCGTGGAGCAGTCCGTGCCGCTCGGCGCCGACGCAACTCCTGAGGACTTCGAACACGCGCTTGACGCTGCGATAGACAACCCACGGGTCGACGCCGTGGTGGCCGTCTTCATCCCGGTGCTCGACACGTCCAGTGCGCAGGTGGCCAACGTCCTCGCGGCTGTCGGGGAGCAGTCCGACAAGCCTCTCGTGTCGACCTTCCTCGGCAGCGAGGGCATCCCGGAGTTGTTGCGGGTCCCCGACCTGGCCGGCGCGGCAGGGCGAGGCTCGGTGCCGTCATACTCCGCGCCTGAGTCTGCGGTCCGGGCGCTGGCGCGCGTCGTGACCTACGGGCAATGGGTCCACCGGCCCCAGACGGGGATGCCGGTCTTCGAGGACATTGACCGGGATGCCGCGCGGCTCATGGTGTCGAAGCTCGTCACGCAGGCGCCGGAGGGAGTCGAGCTCGACGACGACGGTCTTCGCGAGCTTCTGGGCTACTACGGCATCACGTTGGAGCACCATGTGCGGGTCGCGACGCTCGACGAGGCGCTCGCGGCTGGGGAGCAGCTCGGTTGGAGTGTGGTGCTCAAGGCGACGGCGGCGCGACTGCGCCAGCGCCCTGACCTGTCCCATGTCTGGCGCGCGATTGACGACGCCGACGACATGACCGCGGCATGGCGGAACCTGACCCACCTGATCGACGACCCCGAGCGCGCGGAGTTCGTCGTCCAGGTGATGGCCCCGCCCGGCATACCGGTGTCGATCGGGAGCTTCGAAGACGCCTTGTTCGGCCCGATCGTGTCGTTCGGGATGGCGGGTACGCCGTCAGAGCTCCTCGGCGACGTGTCCTACCGCATTCCACCTCTGACCGAGTCGGACGCGGCTGACCTGGTCCGCGACGTGCGAGCGGCGCCGCTGTTCTTCGGCTACCGGGGCTCAGAGCCGGTTGACGTGGCCAGCATCGAGCAAATCATCGCGCGGCTCGCGCAGCTCAAGGACGACCTCCCGGCCGTCGAACGCCTCGACCTGGGCTTGGTGCTCGCCGGAGCCGAGGGGTGTCAGGTGCTCCGCGCCGCGGCTCGGGTGATGGCACCTGCCGACATCCGGGGCGACGCGCTGACCCGGCGGTTGGCGGGCGCGTCGTCCAGCGACGACACACTTCACGGCTGACCGTCGACCCGGCCGACGCGCACCTTGATCACCGCCGGGGCTGCGGGTATTGCGTGCGCATCACCGCGTCCCAGGCGGAGTCCGGGAGGGCGGCATGCTGGGCCAGGAGCAGTTTGGCCGATGGGGTGACGGTGTAGCGGGCGCGGGGTCGGCGCGCGCCGATGGCCTTCTCGACCGCGCGCGCGACCGCCTCGGGAGGACCACCGAGCCGGGAGACCACGCCCTTCTCGTAGACGCTGGCGGTGGAGAGTCCGACCGCCACGTTGAACTCGGCGTAGGGGTCATCGTCGTCGGTCGCCTCGATACCCTGCACGGCCGTCGCGCTGAAATCTGAGCGGATGATCCCCGGCTCGATCACGATGACGTCGACTCCGAAACCGCGCACCTCGAACCGAAGCGCGTCGGAGAGGGCCTCCACCGCATGCTTGCTGGCGTGGTAGGCGCCGCCGCCGGGAAAGGTGAGCTTGCCTCCCATCGACGACAGGTTGACGATCTTGCCCCAGCCCTGCGCACGCATGCCGGGCAGCGCCAACTGGCACATCCGGAGCAGTCCGAACACGTTCGTCTCGAACTGGGCCCGCACCTTCTCCATGGGTAGCGACTCGAGGGCGCCGGACTGGCTGTAGCCGGCGTTGTTTACGAGCACACCGACCGCACCTTCCGCTTCTTCGACGTGGCGGACCGCCGCCGCCATCGACTCCTCGTCGGTGACGTCGAGCCGCAGCGTGCGGCAACCTCGGCGCTCCAGGTCGCCCAGCGCGTCCACCTGTCGTGCAGTGGCGTAGACCCTCCAACCGCTCTCTGCGAGCCGGGCGGCGGTCGCATGTCCGATCCCCGACGAGCAACCCGTGATGAGGACAGCTGTGGACGTCGGGGCGCTCATGAGAACTCACAGTACGCAGAGGGACGGCGTTGTGGAGGACTGCGATGTGGCGGGCATCGTCGTGCAAGGATGGCGTAATGCGTGACACGACCGTGCAGGACCGGGCCGACGACCTGAGGGCTGCGATCGACCGGGTGGGCTACTACCCGGCGGTGGTGGCCGAGGCGGTCGAGTCAGCGGTCGCTGGCGAGTCCGTGATCGACTACGTCATCCATCACGAGCCGACCTTCGACCGTGACGAGGTGCGCCGGCATGTCACGGTGCTGGTGCTCACGAAGTCGCGGTTGCTGGTCGCCCACACCGACGAGCACCCGCCCGACGACCTGTTGCCGGCGCCGTACGCCTCGACTTCGACGGAAGCAGTGCCGCTCGCTCGGATCGGGAGCGTGGCGGTTACGCGGATGGTGGCCAACCCGGCTGGTGAGCCGGCGTCGTCCGGCAGCGGTGCGGTCGCCGAGGCCGTGCTGACCGTGGGGTGGGGTGCCGTCCAGCGCGTGGACCTCGAACCCGCTGGCTGTGCCGATCCCGACTGCGATGCCGACCATGGCTACAGCGGCGTGCTGACTGCGGAAGACTTTGCCGTCAGGATCAGCTCCACCGCGGAGGGTGCCGACGCCGTGGAGGCGTTGCTGGAGTTTGCCCGCCAGCTCAGCGCCGCCACTGTGGCGCCTTGAGCGCCGCCCCAACTGCGGCCGTCCTCCCGCACTACTTCTCGCGTTCGCTCGTGGACGTACTCCCGGCAGCCGTGGCCGCGGTCGGAGCACCCGGCTGGCACAACTCCCTCGACCTGCCCCCCGCATCGTCGTACGTCGTCTTCCTCGTCGACGGGCTGGGCTGGAACCTCCTGCGTGGCCACCCCGACTCGGCGCCGTACCTGAACTCGCTCGCGGACGGACAAAGCCCTATCACCTGCGGTGTCCCGTCCACGACGGCCACCAGCCTGACGAGCCTCGGCACCGGCTTACCACCGGGCGCGCACGGCGTCGTCGGCTTCACGTCGCGGGTACCGGGCACCGATCGATTGCTCGACGCGTTGAAATGGGACCAGCCGATCGACCCGCGTGAGTGGCAGCCGCACGAGACGGTGTTCGCCCGAGCGCGGCTCGATGGTGTCGCGATGACGTCGGTCAGCAGGCGCGCGTTCGACGGGTCGGGCCTCACGATTGCCAGCCAGCGGGGCGCACTGTTCGCGGCTGCGGACACGATTGGCGAGCGCATCTCCGCGACGGTGCGCGCGGCCGCCGAGGCGCGGTCGGTCACCTATGTCTACGAAGGCGAGCTGGACGCCACCGGACACCAGCGAGGCGCGTCATCGTGGGCCTGGCAGCACCAGCTCGCGATGGCCGACTCCTTTGCTGCGCTGCTCCGCGAGTCCCTCCCTTCCGGCTGCGTCCTCGTCGTGACGGCCGACCATGGCATGGTCGATGTCCCCGACGAGCAGCGCATCGACGTCGACATGGAGCCGGAGCTCCTCGACGGGGTTAGCTTGTTCGGTGGTGAGGCACGCTTCCGTCACCTGTACTGCGATGGCGGGGCGGTGGACGAGGTGGCGTCACGGTGGCGAGAGCGGCTGGGTACGTCGGCATGGGTCGTCACGCGCGATGAAGCGATCGGCGAGGGCTGGTTCGGGTCTGTCGATGCGCAGGTGCGGCCCCGGCTCGGCGATGTGATGGTGGCGAGCGGGCCGGGACTGGCGATCGTGTCCACCACCCGGTTCCCACGTGAGGCAAAGCTCGTCGGCCTGCACGGGTCGCTCACCCCCGACGAGATGCTGATCCCTCTCCTCATCGACGTCGG
This sequence comes from uncultured Actinomycetota bacterium, assembly GCA_963815295.1. Classification (GTDB taxonomy): domain Bacteria; phylum Actinomycetota; class Actinomycetes; order Propionibacteriales; family Nocardioidaceae; genus JACDHG01. The sequence goes on along the minus strand of CAWFFZ010000008.1, from coordinate 1,601,450 downwards.
CGCAAACATGTGATTCGCCGCTAGCATCGCCATGTGACGGAACCGCGTTCGAAGTTGTTCGGGCTGGTCGCCGGCCACATCATCACGCAGGCGATCGGGGCCGTGGTCAGGCTGGGCGTTCCCGAGTTGGTGAGCGAACGTCCACGATCATCTGCCGACCTCGCCTCCGCCCTTGGCACGGACCCGGATGCCTTGCGGCGCCTCCTCCGGACTCTCTGCAGCCTCGGCATATTCGTCGAGGACGAGGGAATCATCGCCCATACGGAGATGTCGGAGCTGTTGCGGCGCGACGCACCAGGCTCCATTGCGGGGCAGTCGTTGTTGTTCTCGGGACTCCAGTACAAGACCTGGGGAGACTCGTTCGAGACGTTCAAGACCGGGGAGCCGGCCTTCCCGCGGGTGTACGGCAGGCCGCTTTTCGACTGGCTTGGTGACCACCCGGCTGAAGCGGCGATCTTCAACGCGGCGATGACGGGCCGGGCTGTCGCCGAGCGTCAGCGGTTGCTCGAGCGCGACTGGAGTGACGTGTCGACGGTTGTGGACGTGGGCGGCGGGAGTGGCGCGATGCTGGCACCAATCCTGAAGGGAAATCCGAACCTGACCGGCATCGTCTACGACCTTCCGCACGTACGCGAGGACGCGGTCCGGACGATCGACGCGGAAGGTCTTGCTGATCGATGCTCCTTCGTGGCGGGGAGCTTCTTCGAACGGGTGCCCGCAGGTGGCGACGTCTATCTGCTGTCCAGGATTCTCCACGACTGGGACGACCAGTCGGCAGCATCCATCTTGCAGGTCGTCCGTGCGGCCATCGAGCCAGCTGGCAGGTTGCTCCTGCTCGAATCGGTAATGGAAGCCGGGAACCAAGCCGATGCCGCCAAGCTCTTGGACCTTCACATGATGGTTGCTCTCGGCGGCCGGGAGCGTACCGAAGACGAATGGCGAAATCTCCTGGCTGACAACGGGTTCACACTGACGGAAGCGAAGTCCGGGTTGATCGAAGCGACCCCCGTCTGACCTGACAGCCTCCGCCACTAGCGTGGGTTCATGGCAGCGTTCATCAAGTCCGTCACGTTCGACTGCGCCGACGCGTTGCAGCTGGCCCAGTTCTGGGCCGAGGCCCTCGGCTCTGACGTCGACGAGGACTCGACGTCCGACAAGGCGTTTGTCGAAGCGCCGGGTTGGGGTGGCCCGAACATGTGGTTCAACGTCGTACCAGAGCCCAAGACCGCCAAGAACCGCATCCATTTCGATTTGCGCGCACCCGGGGCTATCGGCGCTGAAGTCCAGAGACTGACCGAGCTCGGAGCAACGGTCCAAGACGAGAGTCCTGACCTCGTCGTGATGACGGACCCTGAGGGCAACGAGTTCTGCGTCGAATGAGCAGCCACGCACACAGCTCCTGGTTGCCGACGATATGGCCGTTCGTGCGCAGTCAGCTCCCAGACGCCCCTGCCACTGTGATCGAGATCGGTTGCGGTGAGCTCGGTGGATTCGTTCCGATGCTGCGTCAGGAAGGCTTCGACGCAGTCGGGGTCGACCCAGAGGCACCGGATGCACCCGAGTACCACCAGACCGCGTTCGAGCAGTACGCCGTTGAGCGGCCGGTAGACGCCATCGTGGCGTGCGCATCTCTCCACCACGTAGCCGACCTTGGTGATGTGCTTGCCCGAGTGTCGGGGGCGCTGGTCCAGGGCGGATTGCTGGTGGTGGTCGAGTGGGAGTGGGAGCGGTTCGACGAGCCCACATCCCGGTGGTGCTTCGCCCGGCTGCCTACCGAGCAAGATGAGTCGCATCCGGCGTGGCTATCCCACCACCAGGCGGAATGGTCGTCATCCCAGCAACCCTGGGATGACTACCTGTCAGCCTGGGCGCGCGAGGAAGGTCTGCACACGGGTGAGGCGATGTTGACGGAGCTGGACACGCGGTTCGATCGGCAGATGTTCGAGCGTCGGCCCTACTTCTTCGCCGACCTCGCGGACACGAGTGAAGCCGACGAGCAGGACGCCATCGATGCCGGGCAGATCCAGGCCACCTGCTTGCGGACGAGTTGGACCAGGGCGTCAGGAACCTGATCTCGCACGCGGGATGAGAGTAGCGTCGCACCATGGCGCGCGAGCCGTCGCCGGACCTGGGGGAGGTCCGCACATCCGAGGTCATCGCCGCCCTTTGCCTGGCGACTGATCTCGGGATGGAACTCCCGTTCGAGCACGGTTTGCAGAGCACGCTGGTCGCGATGCGACTTGCTGAACGGCTGGAGGTCGACGACGAGACCGCACTCCAGACCTACTACGGCTGCCTGCTCTTCTACGTAGGCTGCACGGCCGATGCCGAGATCAGTGCCGAGCTCTTCGACGAGGGTGCGCTCGCTGCCCACTTCGGTCCGGTCATGTTCGGCTCGCCCAGTCAGGCGATCCTCGGGATCATGCGTGCCTTAGGGAGCCCCGACAGTCCCGCCCCGCTGCGGGCACTGCAGGTTGCCGGCAAGCTTCCCAAGGCCATGCGTGGTCATCAAAGACACCTCACAGCTCTGTGTGAGGTTGCGCAGATGTTGTGCGACCGACTCAGCATGCCCCCGTCGGTGCGGGATCTCTTCGTGTTCCTGACAGAACGCTGGGACGGCAAGGGCCAACCTGGGCGGCTGAAGGGGGAGCAGATCCCGTTGGCGATGCGCATCATGCACGTGGCTCGAGATGCATCGCACCAGCATTTGCTTGGCGGTGCCGAGATGGCCGCAGACGTCATACGGACTCGGGGAGGTCACGCTTTCGACCCGGTGATCGCCACCCGCTTTGCAGATGAGGCGACCGACATACTGACGTTTGATGACGCGGGGTCCGTCTGGGACGAGACCCTTGCCCTCGAGCCGAAGCCCCGGTTGATGCTGCGCGGAGGGCAGATCGACCAAGCGCTGGCTGCGATGGGTGATTTCGCCGACCTGGCATCGCCTTACCTGGTTGGCCATTCCGACGGCGTTGCGAAACTAGCGGCAGAGGCAGCGCGATACGGGGGGTATTCGGCTGCCGACCAGAGCTCCTTGCGGCGGGCGGCGCTGATCCACGATATTGGGCGCGTGGCGGTCTCGGCAGGCGTCTGGCAGAAAGCAGGGCCACTCTCTTCTGACGAGTGGGAGCGGGTGAGGCTGCATGCCTATCATTCCGAGCGCGTGCTGCGCCGCTCCCCATTTCTTGCCGACCTCGCGAACGTCGCAACCGCACACCACGAGCGGCTGGACGGCACCGGGTATCACCGTGGTGCGGCAGGGGCCGCCCTCGGCCGGCCATCTCGTCTGCTCGCCGTCGCGGATGCGTATCACGCCATGACGGAGCCCAGGCCACACCGGACAGCCCTGTCACCACAACGTGCGGGCGAGGAGCTCGCCCGCGAGGCCACGGCCGGACGACTGGACTCCGATTGCGTTGCCATGGTGCTGACCGCCGCGGGCCAGCGCGTCCCGGCCATCGAGCGACCCGCCGGCCTGACGGAGCGTGAGTCGCAGGTGGTCGGCCTCCTCGCTCGGGGCTTTCAGACCAAACAAGTTGCCCGTGCGCTCGGCATCTCGACGAAGACCGCAGACCGCCATGTCCAGAACGCCTACGCCAAGATCGGCGTCTCGACTCGGGCCGCGTGCGCCCTGTTCGCGATGCAGCATGGTCTCGCCACCTGGGGAGAACTCCCGATCGTCAGTTCCGACCGCCGCTCGTAGCGTCACTGGTAAGGCGCTCGGCACAGGGCGAGCGGTTATCAGCCGGAGGCAGCCATGACGACATTCCAGGCCACATCAGGGCCGAGCCAAGACTCGACAGGCGACCGTCACGAACAGTGATCCACAAGGCTTCGCAGGCTTGCGTGGGCGGGCATCATCGGCCCGGTTCTCTTCACTCTGACATTCATGGCGCAGGAAGCGTTCCGGATCGACGAGTACAGCCCATTGGCGGAACCCGTCAGCGCACTGGAGGCGGGGCCGAACGGGTGGGTGCAGCAGGTGAACTTCGTCGTCTTCGGACTGCTGACCATTGCGTACGCAGTCGGGCTGCACCGGGTGGTGCGGCCCACCAGAGCGGGAATTGTCGGACCCGCGCTTCTTTTCGTCAGCGGGGTTGCTGGGGTAGTTGCCGCGATTCTTCCGTTGAGAGAGGATGCAGCTGGCGTCACGTACGACCCCGGGGGCCACTTCGTTGGCGGCATCACCTTCTTCCTGACCAGCGCCATCGGCCTGATCGTCTTGTCGCGGCGGCTCGCACGCGATCCGCGATGGCAGGACCTTGCGACCTACACGTTGGTGGCGGGCATCGTCGCGCAAGTTGGCTTTGTCGTCAGCGGTCTCCTTGTTGTGCCCGAGGCCGCGCCACTGCACGACTGGGCAGGCTTGGCTCAGCGGGTGCTCATCCTCGCGGTGCTGTTCCCGTGCCGGGTCATCCTGGCTGTCAGGATGCTGCAGGTCGCCAACGGACGGCAATGACTGCCGTCCCTCGGCGTCTGGTCAGAACGGCAGGACGTCGGGCGACAGGGCCGCTGCCTTCGCGCGAGCCGCCGTCATCCGCCGCCGATGGTGTTGCCGGCACAGCACTTCGTAGCCGATCTCGATGGCATCGGCGGATCTCCCCTCGGTGTCGCCCACGACGATGACCTCGCCCTCGACCACCATCTCGCCGTCTTCGGTGCGGGCATTGTGGGTGGCGCGCCGGCCACACCAGCACAGCGCTTCGACCTGCAGCACGTTCATCTTGTCGGCGAGCTCGACAAGGCGGGCCGAGCCCGGGAACAGCTGGGTACGGAAGTCGGTGAGGATGCCGAAGGCGAACACATCAATCTGGAGTTCGTCGACGAGGCGGGCGAGCTGGTTGACCTGGTCGGGCGTGTAGAACTGCACCTCGTCGCACACGAGGTAGTCGATGCGGCTCCCGCTGGTGAGGCTGTCGACGACGTACCGCCAGAAGTTGAAGTCGGGCGGCACCTCAATCGCGTCGACGGTGAGTCCGAGCCGGCTGGACAACCGCGCGGTGCCGGCCCTGTCCTTGCTGGTGAAGATGCGCCCGATGCGACCGCGGGCCGCGTGGTTGTGATCCATCTGCAGCGCGAGGGTCGACTTGCCGCAATCCATCGTGCCGGTGAAGAAGGTGAGCTCAGCCATCGTGGCTGCATCTTGCCACTCCCGGGCCTGTCGCCTCCGCTTACGTCCGTGCCACCGCGCGCTAGGGCGGCCAGTCGCACGGACGCAAGGGCGGTGCGGTTACCAGTGCACGCCCTTGAGGATCCGCGCCAGCAGTGCCTGTTGTCCCGTGAGCTTCTCGGCTCCGCCGTCGCCGCGCGCGGCAGCCGAGTCGGGGAAGACGTTGAACGCCTTGTGCAGGATCCAGAATGACGTCTTGGGCAGCAAGGCGTGCGCCACCTCACCTGCAGTTCCGAGCGCCGTGTTGATCTCGTGCGGCCTGTCCTTCATGGCGGTCATGACGAAGTCCGCCGCCTGGGCAGGCGTGATCGTCGGGAACGCGTCGTAGATCTTCGTCGGGGCGATCATCGGCGTCCGCACCAACGGCATATGGATCGTCGTGAACGTGATCCCGTCGCCGACCAGCTCTGAGCTCACCACCCGGCTCCATGCATCGAGTGCGGCCTTGCTCGCGACATATGCCGAGAACCTTGGTGGGTTGGTCTGTACGCCGATCGAGCTGATGTTGACCACGTGCCCGCGCCCGCTGGCCCGCATCATCGGCAGCAACCCCATCAGCACTCGCACCGCCCCGAAATAGTTGACCGCCATCGTCCGCTCGAAGTCGTGGAACCGGTCGGCCGACAGGCTCAGCGAGCGACGAATCGAGCGGCCGGCGTTGTTGACCACGAAGTCGACGCGTTGGTGCTCGCGGGTGATCCTGGCCGTGAGCCTGTCGATGGCCGCAAGGTCGGTGAGGTCGCACGGGTAGACATGCGCCACGCCACCGATTGACTCAATCTCTGCCTGGGTGTCGAGCAGGGCCTCCTTGCCGCGAGCCACCAGCAACGGGATGCCACCCGCCTGAGCGACCTTCAACGCGGTGGCTCTGCCGATACCGGAGCTCGCGCCGGTGATCACCACGACTGCCCCGACCATCGCGTCGCGCATCGCCGGGTCCTGTGCGGTCGTCGGGTCGAGGTGCTGCTCCCAGTAGTCCCAGAGCTCGGCGGCATACGTGTCGAGCTCCGGGCACGTGATTCCGGAGCCTTCCATCGCCTGCTGGGTGTGCCGGGAGGAGTACGTCGACGGCATCGAGATGTGCCCCAGCACCTCCGGCGGAACTCCGAGCTTGCCGATTGTCTGTTCGAGCACGCCTTGTGCGGCTGGTGTCCGCAGGATTGTCGTGAGCAGGCTGACCGGGGTGAGGTGGGGAGGCAGCGCGTTCGTGAGACGACGCTGCACCGGCGTCGAGAACCGCGGCGCCTTCGCCGTATGGGCGAACGTGTTGAGGACGTCGATGGTCGGCTGTGGGTCGGGGTTGACGAGGTGGAACGTGTGCTTGTCGAGGCCGCGGACGTGGGCCAAGTGGTTCATCGCCTTGGCGACGTAGTCAACGGGGACGATGTTGGTGTCACCGAAGTCGAGTCCGACCAGTGGCGCCCACTGAGGCAGCGAGTCGCGAAACCGCTTCAGGAGGGGGAAGAAGTAGTAGGGGCCGTCGACCTTGTCCATCGCCCCGGTCTCAGAGTGGCCCACCACCATCGACGGCCGGTACACCCGCCATGGCACCGTCGACTCGTTGCGCACGATCTGCTCCGACTCGAACTTCGTCCAGTGGTACGGCGACGGCAGGTCCTGCCCCTCGTCGAACATGGTTTCGTCGAAGTCGCCTTTGTGGTCACCGGAGACGGCCACCGACGAGACGTGGTGCAGCGTGCCGGCGTCAACTGCCTCTGCGGCAGCGAGTGCGGACCGAGTGCCGCCGATGTTGAGAGTGTCGTTGCGATCGGCCGGCTCGGTCATGTCGTACAGCGCGGCCACATGGAAGAAGTGGGTGATGGTGCCCCTGTGCTCGTCGAGCCACGTGGGGTCGAGACCGAGTACCGGAGAGGTGAGGTCACCGATGACGGGACGAACGCGCTTGGAGGACCGCCAGCGACTGCGGTGCAGCAACTCGAAGCGGTCCAGCGATGTCGCCCGCACCAGGACGTGTATCGGCCCACGTCGATGCGCGAGCAGCTCCTCGACGAGATGCCGGCCGATGAAGCCGGTTCCGCCAGTCACGAAGTAGCCCATCGGGGGACTCAGTCGTCCTTGCCCTTGCCGAACATGATCTCGTCCCAGCTCGGAACGCTGGGCCGACGACCGGACCGACGTTTGCGGCCGGTGGCAGGCTCGGTCGTCGCGGTCTCCTCGTCCTCCGTTGCGGCCGGCTTCGGCTTGGCATCCGCGGCGTCTTCGTCGACCTGCTGCACCTGCTCCGCGTCCTCGGACTCGTCGACAGTCGACGTGGAGGCCGTCGGCTCCTCCAGGTCGGCGTCGTCGCTGACGGCTCGGACGACCGCGGTGAGGTCGTCGTCGGCGGCCTCGTCATCGGCGTCGAGGCTGAGCAGGTCGTCGTCGCTCGGCACGGATGAGAGGCGCCGTGACTTGGCGTCCGGCTTGCCGGTGCCGGCGCGAGGCTGTGGCCCCTTGCGGGTGCTCTGCCGCTCGCCGGTGAGCCACCTGGCCTCGTCGTCGTCGGCGACGGCAAACCGGCTGATCGCGTCGAACACGAACAGAGCCGTCCGCTCACGTTCCCCGGACTGGTACGTCGCCTGGACCGACCAGCGACCGTCGTCGCGGCGCCATGCGTCCCACTGTGCGGTGCTCGTGTCGACGCCACGGCTTCTCAGTCGCTCCGCCACCACGTCAGACAGCCGCCGGGCCGGACCCTCGACGTTCTTGCGCCGGACGTGGCTGCGCTGTGCGAGGGACGCGACGTGCTGTCGCTCAGCGAGGACTGGGACGCAGTACGGCATGATCCGTTCGACCGGCGCCTGGGCGATCAACGCGACCGCCTCAGGGGTCTCGCCGGCGCGGATCCGAGCCTGAATGTCACGTGGGCGCAAAGCGCTGTCCATCTCTATCTCCAACTGGCCGAGTCGCGAGCGGTCTCCACGCAGTGCTGCGCGCAACCTGTCGTCTGCAGGCGTGGCAAACTCGGCACCCGCGTCGTCGACGAAGACGACCTGGCGGCCGTCCGCGCTCAACCCCACGAGCCTGAGATTGCGCATCCATGTCCTCCTGCACTTGTCCTCGGTGAGAACTGCGCTCAGTGTGTCCCGAAGTGGCCCCCGGAGGAAGCGAGCGCGCCGCCGATCAGGCTATTCAACACCGCGAAGCCCCCCTGATGTGAATGGCCATCAAAATGCGCCAACGGATCCGCGTTGGCCAACGCTCGAACCAGTGGCAGAACTACCGTTCGTCCACGCCCTCGAGCGCAGGTGAGGTAGCCGCCACGCGACCACCAGTCACGGCGGCGAGACCCGCAGCGAGCACCCCACTGACGACCGACACCCAGTAGGCAGCGCTCGCTCCTGCACTGTCGATGAGCACTCCGGCGAGTGCCGCGCCGGGAGCGATGCCGAGGCCGACCCCGGTCAGCGCCCAGGTGATGCCTTCCGTCAGCCGCGCCGCGGGGACGTTCGCCTCGATCAGGGAGACGAACGAGACCAGCGTCGGGCTCACCGCTAAACCACCAAGGAACAGCACAACGGAAAGCACGACGAGGTTGTCGACGAACGGCAACGGCATCATCGCTGCTGCCATCCCTACGGCGCCGAGCCGGTAGCGGCGCCGTGTCGAGGCGATCTCGCCGCTCAGCATTCCCGTGATCAGGCCGGCGATGAGGCTCCCGGCGGCATACACCGCAAGCAGCACTCCGGTCAGTCGCGGCTTGCCCTGCTCTTCGGCGAAGGCGACCGTTGCCACCTCGATGGCTCCGAACAGGGAGCCGAGACAGATAGCCACTGCGACCATGGGCATCAGCCAGCCCCAGTCGAACGGTTCGTGCCGGGTCACGGTGCCTTTCGTCGTTGCAGCGGGTGGCTCGGTCCGACGTTGCGAGGTGAACCAAAACCCGCCGATGATGGCGAACGCTGCGACGCTGGCGACACCGGCCATCGGGTCGATCCAGGTCGCGAGCACCGTGACGAGCACAGGGCCGAGGATGAAGATGGTCTCGTCCAGGACGGCCTCGACGGAGAAGGCGGTATGCAACGAGGGCCCTTGCCCCAGCAGGTAGGTCCACCGTGATCGCACGCAGGCACCGATCGGCGGGAAGCATAGACCGGCCATTGCTGCGAGCAGGTGGGGCAGGGGGAGCGGCCAGTCGAGCTCCACCGACAGCACCATCGCCCCCAGGCCCGCGGAGAATCCGATGAAGCAGGGGACGAGGACTCGGCGCTGACCCCACTGGTCGATGAGGCGAGCCAGCGCCGGCGACGAGACTGCCGTCGCCAACATGTATGCCGCAGAGACCGACCCGGCGAGACCGTACGAGTCCGATCTTGCCTCGACGAGCAGCACGATCGCCAGAGTCACCATGGAGATGGGCATCCGGCCCACGAACGCCGCGGCCGAGAACCCCAGTGCGCCTGGACGCGACAGCACATCGCGGTACGAGGCGACCATGCTCGGAGTCTATGGAACGACTGTTATAGCGCGTGCCCTCCGGCCACTTGCAGGATCTGCCCCGTAATCCACCGCGCTTGCTCAGACGCGAGAAACACAACGGCGTCGGCGATGTCATCGGGACTACCGACCCGACCGAGGGGGATGTCGGGCAACGCCGAGGCGACCAGGTCGTCGGACATCCATCCCGTTTGCACGGGCCCGGGAGCCACCGCGTTGACGCGGATCCCAGCACCGCCAAGGTCAAGGGCGGCGGAGCGGGTCAGGGCCTCGACGGCCGCCTTGGACGACCCGTAGCCGATCTGACCGCCGAAGGCTCGCGCCGCATCGGTGGAGATGTTGACGACACTGGCCGTGCGTCCGCGTCGCCCGAGCTCCGCGATCAGGAGCGCAGGAGCCAAAGCGTTCACCCGATAGTGCCGCTCCAAGCTGCCGGCGTTCAGCGACTCGTAGGTGTCAGGACTCTCGCAGTGAGCGGCGTTGTTGACGAGTACCTCGATGGGGCCAAGTCGAGACTCGACCTCGTCGAGCAGCCCAGGCAGCGAATCGAGCTCAGCGAGGTTCGCCGGAAGGGCGACCGCACCTGCCAACTCTTGGGCCAAGAGCTCAGCCTCGGTCTGGCTCGCAGTGATGTGCTCCCACGACACCCCTTGCGGGGGATCCAGATCAGCCAGGAGGTAATGGATGGCCACCCTGGCGCCTTGCGCTGCGAAGGCCCGACTGATGGCAGCACCGATGTTGCGACCGCCGCCAGTGACGAGGACGACCTTGTCTTGCAGCTTCGGGTCAATCATGCTGCCCATCGTTCCTCAGAAGCCGTCCCTCTGTCCTGCAGACGCGATGCGGTCGACACGCCGTTGGTACGCCGAGCGCGCGGCTTTACCATCGTCGGATGAGCAGTGCAGAACTCGAAGCCCTCGAGGCGCAGTTGGAGGAGTGGTCGCGCACGCGTGACCTGTCGGGGCGCGTGTTGCTGACCCAGGCAGGTGCCACCCTCTTCGAGGGCTGCTACGGACTCGCCGACAGGGCGGCCGGGATGCCGGTCTCGTCGCGGACCAGGTTCGGGCTGGCGTCGGTCACCAAGATGTTCACCGCCGTTGCGATTGCCGACCTTGTCGTAGCCGGGCGGTTGGGTTTTGACGATCGGGTCGTCGACATACTGCCGCCAGAGCGTCGACCGTCGACGCTGCGGCCAGACGTGACGGTGCACCACCTACTCACGCACACGTCGGGGATTGCGGACTACTGCGAAGAGGACGATGAGTCCCCGGCTTACCTCGAGGACTACGGCACGCTGTGGGACGAACGGCCCAGCTACGGCATGCTCCGGCCGGCGGACTTCTTGCCGCTGTTCGGCGACCTGGCGCCATACCGGCCGCCAGGTGAGCGCTGGCAGTACTCCAACGCGGCCTACATCGTGCTCGGACTGGTCATCGAGGAGGTCGCGAGCCGGCCCTACACCGACGTGGTGCAGGAGCGGGTGTTCGACCGGGCTGGGATGGCGGCGAGCGGGTTCTTCCGGCTGGATGAGGCCAGGCCCGACGTCGCGGTCGGGTACCTACCGAGGGAGTCGCCCGACGACTTGTGGCGGACGAACGTGTACCGGGTGCCCGTGATCGGTGGGGCCGACGGCGGTGCATTCAGCACAGCGGGCGACCTTGACCTCTTCCTGCATCGACTAGCCGACGGGACGCTTCTCGGGAGCGCGCAGGACGTCGTGCTGGCTCAGCACGTCGACATCGGCGACGGCTATCACCACGGGTACGGCGTGCTGCACTACCCGGACGGGCGGTACGGACACGGAGGCGGAGACCCCGGGGTCGCGGTGTTGGTGCACCGGTTCCCGGCGGAGGACGCCAACCTCATGGTGCTGTGCAACGGCGAAGACGGGGTCGGTGACGTGCGTGATGCGGTGCTCGAGGCATGGCAGAGCTGACGGCGTCGGGTCGCAGAATCAGTCTTCCTCGTGCACGTTCGGGTCGCCACCGAACAAGCGACCATCGGGACGCCCGAGCCCCGTAATGGCCTCGACTTCGGCGTCGCTCAGCTCGAAGTCGAACACTTCGAGGTTGACGCGTTGGCGCTCGGGCCTTGCGGACTTGGGCAGGGGAAGTGTGCCGAGCTGGAGCTGCCAGCGCAAGACGATCTGGGGAGCGGTGACGCCGTAAGCCTTAGCAGCAGTGGTGACGGGGTTCTCCTCGAAGGGCGCCCGATATTTGCCGAGCGGGCTCCACGACTCGGTTCGGATCCCGAGTGATTCGTGCACTGCTCGCATCTCCTGCTGAGGGAAGTAGGGGTGGAGCTCGATCTGGTTGATTGACGGGGTGACGCCGGTGTCGTCGATGATGTCGGCGAGATGCTTCTCGGTGAAGTTGCTGACGCCGATAGAGCGCACCAGGCCGCGTTCGCGCAGCTCGACAAGCGCGCGCCACGCTTCCACGTACTTTCCCACACTCGGGTTGGGCCAATGGATGAGGCAGATGTCGACGTAGTCGAACTGAAATCGCCGCAGCGAGTCCTCGACAGACCTGAGCGCCAGCGCATGCTCATGGTGGCGACCGGGAATCTTGGTGGTCACCTGTACGTCGTCACGGGCCAGGCCTGATCGACGTACTGCTTCGCCGACCTGCTCTTCGTTCTTGTAGTTGACGGCGCTGTCGATGAGCCGGTAGCCGGCCTCGAGAGCGTGGACCATGGCCTCGGTGCCGTCGTCACCTCTGAGCCCAGACGTGCCGAAGCCGACCACGGGGACCGTGGTGTCGTCATTGAGCGTGTAGTGCGCGATCTGTGTTGTCATGCCCCCAACGTAAGCCAGCAGTCGGGACCAGGCACGCGCAGGACGGGCACTGTGCCGGTCAGGCCTGCGGCTGGCTGATGTTCACCATCCACGCAATACCGAACTGATCCACGCACATGCCGAACTCGTCGCCCCACATCTGCTTCTCGAGAGGCACGGTCACGGTGCCGCCCTCGGACAGCTTGTCCCAGTACCCGCGGAGCTCCGCGGCGTCTTCACCACTCAGGCTAACGGCGAAGTTTTCGCCCGGGTGGTGCTCCATCCCCGGAGGCGTGTCCGCACCCATGAGCGTGAATCCATTGTCGGTCTCGAGCTGGCCGTGCATGATCTTGTCGGCATGAGGTGAGCCTTGCTCGCCGTACTCACCAAAGGTGTTGAGGTGCAGCGTGCCGCCGAAGACGCCGTTGTAGAACTCCATTGCCTGACGCGCATTGCCGGCATAGTTGATGTAGGGATTGAGACGAGTGGCCACCAGAAGCTCCTTGAATCGGGGGGTCGTTCGGTAGGTCACGCACCCTAGCGGGGGCCGCCGACAGCGGGCGGTCGTGTGCCTGCTCAACAAGTCGCTCTAGGCTCTCGCGGCTGGCGTCCAACGGCGTCGTCCTTGCCATCGTCCGCGTGTCCCAGAGGTAGCGCACTGGGGAGCGAGATCGCGAGGTGGGAAGATCGTGCGCATGTCCGCACCGCCGAGCACCGATCCGTATGAAGCGCTGCTGTTGGTGTCGTTCGGCGGGCCCGAGAAGCCAGACGACGTCATCCCCTTCCTCGAGAACGTCACCCGCGGCCGCGACGTGCCCCGCGAGCGCCTCGTCGAGGTCGCCGCGCACTACGACGCAGTCGGTGGGCGCAGCCCTATCAACGACCAGTGCCGGGACCTGCTGGCTGCAATCCGGGTCGACTTCGCCGAGCACGAGCTCGACCTGCCGGTCTACTGGGGCAACCGCAACTGGGATCCCTACCTCACCGAAGCGGTCGCGACGATGCGCAATGACGGCATCCGCAGGGCGGCCGCATTCGTGACGAGTGCCTACGCGTCGTACTCCGGCTGCCGCCAGTATCGGGAGAACCTGTACGACGCCGTGGCCGCCACCTCCGACGCGCCCCGCATCGACAAGCTCCGGCACTACTTCAACCACCCTGGGTTCATCAACGCGTTCGTCGACAGCACCAGCACGGCGCTTGCCGATCTCCCGCACGCCCTCCAGACCGAGGCTCGACTCGTCTTCGTCACCCACTCGATCCCTGCCGCGATGGCGCAAAGCGCCGGTCCACAGGGGCACGCCTACGTCGCGCAGCATCGGGCGGTGGCCGAGGCCATCGCACATCGCGTGCGTGAGCGGACGGGCGGACCGCATCGCTTCGAGCTGGCCTTCTGCAGCCGCTCCGGCCCTGCTTCGATCCCCTGGTTGGAGCCGGACGTCAACGACCATCTCGAAGTGCTAGCGCGCGACCGGGTCGAGGCGGTCGTCGTCGTTCCCATCGGCTTCGTCTCCGATCACATGGAGGTCATCTACGACCTCGACACCGAGGCTGCCCAGACAGCCGACCGGCTCGGCCTTGCCTTCCGCCGGGCATCGGCACCTGGTGTCCACCCGGCCTTTGTCTCGGTCATCCGCGACCTGCTGGTCGAGCGTGCCGCCGTCGAATCGGGTCGACACGCAGCACGCCAGAGCGTCGGCTCCCTCGCCCCGACTTGGGATGTGTGCCGCACCGAATGCTGCCCCAACCCGCGGGGGCTGCGTCCCGCACTCTGCGAGGCCACCGGATGATGCCGCCGAGCCACGCGAGTCTGCTGGCCCTGGCGGAAGACGTGGCCCGGGAGGCAGGAGTCCTGGTCGTCGAGGGCGGCCGACGTCGCGTCGAAGTCGCCGACACGAAGAGTAGCCCGACCGACGTCGTCACCGAGGTCGACCTTGCGTCGGAGCGGCTCATTCGCAGCCGCATCGCCGAGGTGCGTCCCGACGACGGGTTCGTCGGGGAGGAGGGCGCCGATCTGCACGGGCGCAGTGGCATCACGTGGGTCGCCGACCCCATCGACGGCACCGTGAACTTTCTCTACGGCATTGCGCAGTTCGCGGTCTCACTCGCCGCCAGGGACGGGCAGGGCACCGTCGTGGGCGTCGTCCACGACCCGTCATCGGGTGAAACGTTCACGGCGGAGCGAGGCGGTGGCGCGTGGCTTGACGGAAGGGTCCTGCACGCGTCGACGTGCACCGACCCTGCCGAAGCCCTGACCGGCACCGGCTACCACTACACGGCCGCAGTCCGGACCCATCAGGCCGCTGAGATGGCTCGGCTGCTGCCGCGCATCCGCGACGTACGGCGAATGGGCTCTGCCGCGTTGGACCTCTGCTACGTGGCCGCGGGACGGTTTGACGCGTATGTCGAGCGAGGCCTCAAGCCGTGGGACCTCGACGCGGGACGGCTCGTCGCCGAGGAGTCGGGCGTCCGGGTCGAGGGGCTGCACGGTGAGGAACCGTCCGAGCTCCTCGTGGCCGCGGCTCCCGGAGGGCTGTTTGACGCGTTCCATGCCGAGCTCTTGGCGGCTGGTTTTGACGCCTGGCCGTTGTCGGAGTGGCCGCCGTCACCTTGATTCGACGGACCGGAACGGGCGCCATACGCCCGGGATGGTGTGTGTTGCGCCACTCTCAAAGCCCCCTCGGAGCACGGTTTGGCGTCAACCAGGAAGAGAAAACTCGAATCACGTAGCGTGATCGCGCGAAATCAGGCACAATCGCGCCGCCGGGGCGGGCACAAATCGCGGCGCTGCCGCGTTGAACCCTCGCACCACAGCGAGCGAAGGACGAGTGAGCGACAACCTATGGCAACTGATTATGACGCACCCCGCAAGACCGACGAAGAGTTGAGCGAAGACTCCATCGAAGAGCTCAAGGCTCGGCGCCACGACAAGAACTCCGGCAAGGTTGACGAGGACGAGGTCGAGGCGGCCGAGTCGTTCGAGCTGCCCGGAGCCGACCTTTCCCATGAAGAACTCTCGGTGCAGGTGCTGCCGCGCCAGGAAGACGAGTTCACCTGCTCGAGCTGTTTCCTCGTCCACCACCGAAGCCAGCTTGCCACCGCCAAGAACGGCATCCTCGTCTGCCGCGACTGCGCGGCCTGAGGCACGACGACCTCGTCGTCAGTTTGCGGGTGGAGTAGCCCGGACACACGTCCCCGGCTACTTCACCTTTTCTCTTGTCTTCTTCGTCGCGGCCTTTTTCATCCCAGGAGGCAGGGTCCCGAACGAGCGGTACCAGTAGTTGGCGGCCCGGCGCGTCGCGTACATCCGCGCCACCCCCATCGAGAGTCCACTGAGCGCGGCCCAAGCGATGGCCTCCCGGTTGCCGATCTCAGGCGACTCAGGGGATGTCGGCGGCTCGCGGCCGGTTGCGGTCTTCCAGGTCGCGTCCAACGCTTTCGTCGCCGCGAACCCGGCGGTCAACGACGCTGCGGTGCCCATGATCTTCCACGTGTGCTTGCCCTTCTCCTTGGGCTCCTTTTCAGCGGCGTCCTTAGATTTCTTGGCCACGACGTGACTCCTCCGGCAAGCTGATCGGCTGGATATCTAGTCTTGCACGCTCCTCGCCGTCAGGCAGCGCGCGAGCTCGACCGGTCGACGAGTCGAGACGAGCCAGTACGGCGTCGGGTCAGCGTCGTCGGCTACCTGCACCGTGACCGACCCTCGGCAGTAGGCACGCAGCACGAGGTAGGCCCGAGCGTCGGCATCCACGCCGATAGCCGCCCGAGTGTGTGACCCGTCCAAAGCGGCCGCCGTGCCCACGTGTTGCCACGGCAGGTGTGCCCGACCGACATGGAGGCCGTCCTCGTCCACCAGGATCTGTGTCGAGCCGTACCGCACCAGGCCGACTGTCACGAGGACACCGGCGAGGAGTCCGGCGGCGGTGGCCGCCTGCCAGGTGACAGCGACGAGGAACACCCAGGCGACACTGCCGGCGAAACCCAACCCGAGCAGCCACCAGCTGACGGGGACCCGGAGGGTCTCGCTGTAGGCGGCTACGGTGCGGGTCACCTGGCCAGCCTGCCATCGGTCGCCGTGCGGGGTCCCGAGTAGGGTGGCAGCCGGCCGAGCAGGCCGTGACAAGGCGGCAGTTTGAAAGGGCAGGCGGCGATGGTCGAGGTGTTGATCAGACGGGTCGACCCTGAGGCCAGCCTTCCGTCGTACGCCCATGCGGGAGATGCTGGGGCCGACGTCGAGAGCACCATCGACCTGACGCTGCAGCCGGGCGAGCGGGCCATGGTTCCGACCGGCATCAGCATCGCGCTGCCCGATGGCCTTGTGGCCTTCGTCAACCCTCGCTCTGGGCTCGCCGCAAGGTGCGGTGTCTCGATCGTCAACGCACCGGGCACTATCGATGCCGGCTACCGCGGAGAGGTCAAGGTGCTGCTGATCAACCTTGATCCTGAGCAGGCCGTCGTCGTACGTCGTGGCGACCGCGTCGCCCAGCTGGTCTTCCAGCGGGTCGAGCGGGCGCGCTTCGTCGAGGTCGACCGGCTCCCGGGATCTGACCGGAGCTCGGGCGGTTACGGTTCCACAGGGGGCTTCGCAGCCCCGGCAGCACCAGAGGAGGCAGTGTCGTGATCTTTCGTCGTCGATCGAAGCAGGAAGACCAGGAGTCGACCGACCAAGCCGACGCCGTTGAGCCCTCCCCGGCCGATGACGAGCTGTCCGAGCTCACGTCGACGCGGCCCCGTGGTCCATGGGACCGCAGTGAGACCACCGCTGACGAGGGCGAGCCCAACTACATCGACCTCGGAGGTCTTGTGGTCCGCGGCATCGAAGGGCTCGAACTGCGTCTGCAGGTCGACGAGCAGACTCAGACCGTTGCCTCGGTCTTGCTCGCCGGCCCCAAGTCCGGGCTGGAGATTCGGGGCTTCGCCGCACCCCGTCACGACGGCATCTGGGACGACGTCCGAGCCGACATCGCCGCCGAGGCCGCCAAGCGTGGCGGGACTGCAACCGAGGTCGACGGCGAGTACGGCACCGAGCTCAAGGTCGTGGTTCCGGTGAAGACCCCCGACGGCAGGCAGGCGACGCAGGCGAGCAGGGTCGTCGGCGTCGATGGTCCGCGCTGGATGCTGCGCGGGACATTCCTCGGCGAAAGCGCCGCCGAGGCAGACCCGGACGGTGCACTGGAGGCCGCATTCCGGGCGGTCATCGTCGTGCGTGGCGACGGGCCGATGGCACCGCGCACCATGCTCCCGCTCCAGATGCCCGACAGTGTCAAGCCCCAGCAGGAGGACGACTCACCCGAGTCGTGAACGGACCGGCGCCGACAAAGTACGCTGACGTCATGAGCACCCAAGCTGCGCCGGGCAGGTTCCGCCGTGCGTTGAAGAAGCTCTCGGCCACCCCCGACGAGCTGGAGGCGGATGACCTGCAGTCGGAGTCGAAGTCGAGCGGCTGCCATCAGATCGCCGCCGTCAGCGACCGCGAGCTCGTCTCCGTCTACGGCCACCTGAAGAGCGTGTCGCTTGCGCCACGAGCAGGTGTGCCCACGCTCGAGGCGGTCTTGTATGACGGATCCGGCTCCGTCACCCTCGTGTGGCTCGGGCGACGTACGATCGCCGGGATCAAGCCAGGTGCCCAGCTGGTGGCTACCGGTCGTGTGTCCTGCCAGGACTCCGTCCGAGTGATCTACAACCCTCGCTACGAGCTTCGGGCGTGACGTTGCCTGACACGACGCCGACTGAGGCGCAGCCGCTCGGGGTCGACTCACCGCCGACGACCGTTGAGGCCCTCGTGCGCGCACAGCTGTCGAAGGCACTCGGCGGCAAGCGCGGCATGCTCGAAGGCGCCGTGCCGACCCTTGGGTTCACGGTCACCTGGATCACCACTCACAATCTTGAGCTGTCGCTGATCATCTCCGGCGGCCTTGCCGTCGTCGCGCTGCTCATCCGGCTCGTGCAGCGCTCGACGGTCCAGTTCGTCCTGAACGCCATGTTCGGGATCGCGATTGCCGCGATCTTCGCCCTGAAGTCGGGACGTGCCGAAGACGCGTTCCTGCCTGGCTTGATCTACAACGCGGTCTACGCCACCTTGCTGACCGGGTCGGTGCTGGTGCGCTGGCCCTTGGTGGGTTTCATGATTGGCAGCGTGACCGGCGAGCCCACCGAATGGCACAAGGACCGCCATCTCGTCGGGCTCTGCTCGCGGCTGACGATGGTCCTGGCCGCGCCGTGCATTATCCGGGTGATCGTCCAGTACCCGCTCTACGAGGCCGGAAAGGCGGGGTGGCTCGGCATCGCCAAGATCGCGATGGGCTGGCCGCTCCAAGTCGCCGCGCTCGCGTTGATGGCGTGGATGCTGACCCGTGACAACACGCCGCTGCCGACGAGCAAGTCCGACGCCGCGCCCGCCTGATCAGCCGGCTCAGGACTGATGGTCGTTCGGGGCCAGGAGCATCTCGATCTCGTGCTCGGCCGCGGTCGTCGACACCAGCAGTAGCTCGTCGTGAGCCTCGATCGTCGCGTCGGGATCTGGCGTGTGGACATGGCCGTCGCGCAGCACCGCGACCAGCGACGTGTCGACCGGCCACGGGACTTCCTGGATCTTCGACCCGATGTACGGCGAGTCGTCGGGGAGGGTGAGCTCGACCATGTTGGCGTCGCTCTGTCGGAACGTGAAGAGCCTGACGACGTCGCCGACAGTGACCGCTTCCTCCACTAGCGCCGACATGATCCTTGGCGTCGACACTGCGATGTCGACCCCCCATGCCTCGTTGAAGAGCCATTCGTTGGAGGGATGGTTGACTCGCCCGACGGTGCGTGGCACCGCGAACTCGGTCTTCGCCAGCAGCGAGATGACCAGGTTGGCCTTGTCGTCGCCGGTCGACGCGATGACAACGTCGCAACGCTGCAACTCGGCTTCGTCGAGGGATGAAAGTTCGCAGGCGTCGGCGAGAAGCCACTCGGCCTTCGGCACAATGTCGGATTTGATAGCGCGTGGATCCTTGTCGATGAGTAGGACCTGGTGCCCGTTCTCGAGCAGTTCGGCGGCCACCGAGCGGCCGACGGCGCCGGCTCCGGCTATCGCGACCCTCATGCGTGCTCCCCGGGTCCAGCGTCGATCGCCGCCATGATCCGGTTCGCATCGGCCTCGGCCATCACCAGATGGAGTCGGTCGCCGTCTTGCAGGACGGTGTCAGGTTGAGCCATCTTCCCGTCGCCGAGGCGGGTGAAGAACGCGACCCGTGTGCCGGTGTTTTCGAGCTCCGTCAACTTGCGGCCGACCCATGCCGTGGGCGCTTCGATCACGCTGATGCGGATCGCGCTGGACGGGTCACGCCACTCCGGCTCGGAACCGTCGGGGAGCATCCGGCGCATGATCTGGTCGGCTGTCCAACGGACCGTCGCCACGGTGGGGATGCCCAGCCGTTGGTAGACCTCTGCGCGACCCGGGTCATAGATGCGCGCCACGACGTTGTCGATGCCGAATGTCTCGCGGGCGACGCGCGCCGAGATGATGTTGGAGTTGTCGCCGCTGCTGACCGCGGCGAAGGCGCCAGCCTTCTCGATCCCGGCGGCCTCCAGGACAGCTTGGTCGAAGCCGTACCCGGTCACCTTGTCTCCACTGAAGTTGGGACCGAGTCGCCGGAACGCGTCCTCGCTGGCGTCGATGATCGAGACGCTGTGGCCGCGCTTCTCCAGTGCTCGCGCCAGTGTCGAGCCGACGCGGCCGCAGCCCATGATGACGACATGCACGCTGCGACGCTACACCTGACCCGACACGCGACACCTGCGGGACGCGTATGACGGGCCCCACTAGCATCGCGACGTGAGCATTGGCGATATCGGCAAGCGGCTGCTGGTCGGCCGCAAGTTGAGAAGCGCTCAGCTCGGTGAGACCTTGCTGCCGAAGCGCATCGCGCTACCCGTCTTCGCGAGCGACGCACTGTCGAGCGTTGCGTATGCGCCGGACGAGATTCTGTTGACCCTGTCGATCGCCGGCGCCTCGGCTTACGCATGGTCGTGGAAGATCGCAATCTTGGTCGCGGTGGTGATGCTGACGGTCATCGCGTCATACCGGCAGAACGTGCATGCCTACCCCAGTGGTGGTGGGGACTACGAGGTCGCCACCGTCAACCTCGGCAAGACCGCCGGTCTCGTAGTGGCGAGCGCCCTGCTCGTCGACTACGTGCTGACTGTTGCGGTGTCGATCTCGTCTGGCGTGCAGAACGCTGCGTCGGCCGTCGACTTCATCTCTGGGCACGAGGCCGTAGTGGCGAGTCTGTTGGTCGTGCTGTTGATGGCGATCAACCTCCGGGGTGTGAAGGAGTCGGGTACGGCGTTCGCTCATCCCGACGTACTGCTTCATGGCCTGCATCATTGGGATGACGTTGCTCGGCGCTTACAAGTCGTCAACGGGGACACTCGCCGCCGCCGAGAGCGCCAGGCTGGACATCCAGGCGGAGACGGCATCGAGCAGTCTTTCGGGAGCGGCGCTCGCATTCCTGCTGGCGCGCGCATTTTCCTCTGGCTGTGCGGCGCTGACGGGTGTCGAGGCGATCAGCAACGGCGTGCCGGCGTTCCGCAAACCCAAGAGCCGCAACGCCGCTTCGACGTTGTTGATGCTCGGTGTGATCGCGGTGACCATGCTGATGGGTGTCATCTACCTCGCCGACAAGACTGAGATCCGCTACGCCGAAGACCCAGCGCACCAGTTGATTGATCCCGACACTGGCGAGCCCGTCGGGGAGGGCTACGACCAGCACACGGTGATCGCCCAGCTGGCCCGCTCTGTCTTTGAGCAGGTGCCGTTTATGTTCTACTTGACGGTCGCGGCGACCGGGGTGATCTTGGTGCTCGCCGCCAACACTGCCTTCAACGGATTCCCTGTGCTGGCGTCGATCCTGGCCCGCGACAAGTACGCGCCGAACCAGCTCTACGCGCGTGGCGACCGGCTTGCCTACAGCAACGGTATCGTCGTGCTGGCCGCGTTTGCCATCGTCTTGATCCTGGCGTTCGATGCCGAAGTCACGCAGCTGATCCAGCTCTACATCATCGGCGTCTTCGTGTCATTTACGCTGAGTCAGACGGGGATGGTCCGGCACTGGACCCGACACTTGCGCACAGAGCAGGATCGGGCGGAGCGACGACGGATGCAGCGGTCGCGGGCGATCAACATGTTCGGGCTCGCAATGACCGGCGTCGTCCTGGTCATCGTGCTCGTTACCAAGTTCTTGTCGGGTGCATGGATCGCGATTACGGCGATGGTCGTGCTCTTCTTCATCATGAAAGGGATTCACCACCACTACGACCTGGTGGGTCGCGAGCTCGCAGCCGCCGACGCGGACGCGTCGCTGCCTTCTCGCATCCACGCGATCGTGCTCGTCTCCAAGGTGCACAAGCCGACCCTGCGGGCCATCGCGTACGCCAGGGCGTCCCGGCCGAACACTCTCGAGGCTGTCACCGTTGATGTCGACGAGGAGTCGACGCAAGCGCTGATGCAGGCGTGGGAGGAGGCGCACCTTCCCGTCCCACTCAAGGTACTGGCGTCGCCGTACCGCGAGATCACCA
Source organism: uncultured Actinomycetota bacterium (assembly GCA_963815295.1). Taxonomy (GTDB): domain Bacteria; phylum Actinomycetota; class Actinomycetes; order Propionibacteriales; family Nocardioidaceae; genus JACDHG01. The sequence goes on along the minus strand of CAWFFZ010000008.1, from coordinate 1,579,509 downwards.
AGCCGATCCTTGACTACGTGCGTGACATCCGCCGCAAGAGTCCGCGCGATGTCGTCACCGTCTACATCCCCGAATACGTCGTCGGCCGCTGGTGGGAGCAGCTGCTGCACAACCAGAGCGCGCTCCGGCTGAAGGGTCGGTTGCTGTTCACGCCCGGGGTGATGATGACGTCGGTGCCGTTCCAGCTGCGGTCATCCGCGGCTGCTGAGCGGCGTGCCGAGCGCGACGACCGCGGTCCGGGCGCGATCAGTGGGGCACGTCGAGCACGCGTCACGGTGAAGACGAAGACGTCAGCTGACACGGTCTGTTCGGCCCTGCTTCGCAGCGTGATCGTGCCACCAGCGGTTGACGTCCGTGGCACACTCCCTTCGTGACGAACGCACGTCCGGACCTGCACGCGGCGCCGACGCTGGAAGCCGTTGCTGCGCGCGCGGGGGTTTCGCGTGCTACGGCCAGCCGCGTACTGCGGGGGGCGGCGAATGTCAGTGAAAGTTCTCGAGCCGCAGTCCAGGCCGCAGCAGCCGAGCTGTCCTACACACCCAACCGCGCCGCTCGCTCCCTTGTCACGGGGCGCAGTGACTCCGTCGCCTTCTACGTGGACGAGAATGAGGATCGGCTCTTCACCGACCCCTTCTTCCTCGGAGTCCTGAGGAGCACTCACACCGGGATCGCCGACGCGGGCATGCAACTGGTCTTCAGCGTCGCGTCCATGCCGGAGGACCACGCGCGATTCCTCGACTACGCCGCGGGCGGCCACGTGGACGGCGTTCTCCTGATCTCGATGCACGGAAAGGATGAGCTACCGGAGCGGCTCGAGGAACTCGGGATCCCGACGGTGCTGTGTGGCCGTCCGTTGAGCAATGGCCAGAATCTCTATTACGTCGACGCCGACAACGTCGGAGGCGCCGAGCTGGCGATCCGGCACCTCTTCGACAGCGGACGGCGGGTCGTCGCCACCGTGACCGGCCCGCAGGACATGTGCGCCGGCCAGGACCGGCTCGCCGGGTACATCAAGACCGTCGCGGACCTCGACCTTCCGATGCGACCCGGGCTGATCGCCAACGGGGACTTCACCATCGCCAAGGGGTACGAGGGGATGAAGAACCTGCTCGACGCGCAGCCAGACATCGACGCGGTGTTTGCCGCGTCGGACCTCACCGCGCTGGGTGCGATGCGAGCAATCCAGGCGAGTGGCCGACGGATTTTCGACGACGTGGCCGTGGTCGGTTTCGACGACACCGGCGACGCGGCCACGGCTGACCCTGCGCTCACGACGGTGCGGCAGCCAACGGCGGAGATCGGTCAAGCCATGGCTGAAGTGCTGCTCCAACGGATCGCCGGGGAGCAGCCGGCAAAGTCCACCGTGCTCCCGGTCGAACTCATCCGGCGCGCGACGGCCTGACCGCGCCCGCGCTTTGTAACGCCCATGTCTCAGCCCTTGACAGGGGGCCAACGCTGGTTCATGCTCACTCGTGAGAGCGCTCTCACAGATCTCCAGGAGGAGTCATGTTTCGATCCCCACGCACGAGTGTCCGGCTGATCAGCGCGATCGCCGCGACATCGCTCGGCATCCTCTGCCTCACGGCTTGCTCGGACGACGACGGCGGTGGATCGTCCGATGACGTGTCCTCCGACGTACCGTGCGGAACCACTGAGGAGACCACGATCACCGTGGGGCTCTTCGGGACGTTCGGTTTCAACGAGAACGGGCTGTACGACCAGTACAAAGAGGTTTGCCCCAACATCACCATCAAGGAGGACGTCGTCACCCAGTCCGCCGACTACTGGACCAGGCTGAAGACGCGGCTGGCCTCCGGAAGCGGTCTGGCCGACGTACAGGCGATCGAGATCGGATTCGTCGCGGATGTCGTGCAGAACCACTCCGACGAGTTCGTCAACTTCAACGACATCTCGGGCGCCGAAGACCTCAAGTCGCAGTTCTACGACTGGAAGTGGGAGCAAGCCAGCAGCACGGATGGCGAGTTCACTGCCGGACTCGGGACCGACATCGGTCCGGAAGCCATTTGCTACCGCTCCGACCTGCTGAAGCAGTCAGGACTAGCGTCCGAGCCGGAAGAGGTGGCTCAAGAGTGGACCACGTGGGAGGACTTCATCGCGTACGGCAATGAGTACAAGGAAGCCACCGGAGAAGCGTTCGTGGACAGCGCCGCCAGCATTTTCTCCACCGCCGTCTACCAAGGCGAAGAGGCTTACGCCAACTCAGACGGTGAGGCCATTGTCGAAGACAGTGACGGAGTCGAGACGGCCTGGGGCTATGCGACAGAGGCAGCCGAGGACGGCATCACGGCGGGTCTGTCACAGTTCTCCGACCCATGGAACCAGGCATTCTCGAGCGGAGCTTTCGCCGCGATCGCCTGCCCCACCTGGATGATGGGCTACATCCAGGGTCAGGCCGGGCCTGATGGTGCCGGCAAGTGGGCCGTCGCCCCTGTGCTCCCTGGCGGTGCGACCAACTGGGGTGGCTCTTGGCTTGGCGTTCCCGAGGCTGCGGAGAACAAGGCAGCAGGCATCGCCTTGGTGAAGTGGCTGTCTGAGAAGGACCAGCAGGTCACGATGTGGGCGTCGAAGGAGCAGGGCGGGCACTTCCCGTCCAACCAGGACGCCGCCGAAGATCCCGCGGTCAAGAGCGCCACGAGCGATTACTTCAGCGACGCACCGGTGGGTGAGATCTTCGGAGCCATCTCCGAGCAGATGCAGATCCCGCCGATCGGTCTCTACGACACGCAGATCCAGAACGCGATGACCACGCAGCTGACAAATGTCGAAACCAAGGGCACGTCGCCGGACCAGGCGTTCAGCGATGCCATGGATGCGATCGAGCAGGTCACCGGATGACCTCAGTACGTCAGTACTAATCTCCCCTCCTGACGTACTCTCCCCGCCGTGCCGGCGGTTGGCCACCCACCGCCGGCACGGCGCTACGAGGCACCACCATGGCGTCTCGACCCCGGCTGTGAAGGTGACCCGATGTCGACTAGTGATCTCGCCAGTCCCGGCGTCGGGACGCGTCGTCGCCGTCTGAGACGACCCGGGGCACGGACCGGTTACGTCTACATAGCGCCGTTCTTCATCATCTTCTTGGCGTTCAGCCTCTATCCGTGGATCGACACCGCCTGGGTCTCGCTCCATGATGTGCGCCTGACGACGTACGACGAGCAGACGTGGATCGGCCTGGGCAACTACCAGGACCTGTTCACGAACAAGTTCTTCTGGAACGCGTTCCGAAACACCATCACGATCGGCATCATCTCCACGGTTCCGCAGCTCTGCATGGCCTTGGGGATAGCGCACTTGCTCAACTACCGGATGCGTGGACGAACGTTGTTCCGGGTCGCGATGCTGATGCCGTATGCGACCAGCCTGGCTGCTGCCACGGTGATCTTCCTCGAGCTGTTCGCCAGCAAGGGCATCATCAACTGGGGTATCCAGAACGTGCTGCAGATGGATCCCGTGGACTGGCAGGGCTCGAAATGGCCGAGCCAGATCGCCGTCTCCGCGATCGTCACCTGGCGATGGACCGGCTACAACGCCCTCATCTACTTGGCTGGAATGCAGTCGATCGACCCCGCTCTCTACGATGCGGCAGCCATCGATGGTGCCTCCCGGTGGAAGCAGTTCCTGTACGTCACGCTGCCGGGCCTTCGACCGACGATCTTGTTCACCATCATCGTCTCGACCATCGGAGCCGCCCAGCTCTTCGGAGAACCTTTGCTCTACGACCCGACCGGACAGCCGAACGGAGGGACGTCCAACCAGTACCAAACTCTGGGGCTGCTGATGTATCAGCAGGGTTGGGCTAACGACCGGCTCGGTCTGGCCTCGGCCACCGCCTGGACGATGTTCGTCATCATCATCGTCGCGGTGCTGATCAATCTCTTCTTCGTCCGCCGGCGGACGGCCCGCTCATGACCCGCCGCCGTCCTGTGCGACCCACCGACACCAGCTGGCGGGTATACCTCATCATCATCGTGCTGACCGTCGTGGCTGCCTTTCCGCTCTACTACACGATCGTGATGGCGTCGCACACTAACGCCGAGATGGCTGCCGAGAACCCGCCACTGCTCCCGAACTCGAGCCTCTTCGACAACCTCAAGCTCGCCCTGGAGCTGGCGCCGCTGAACAAGGGCCTGATCAACTCGTTGATCGTCTCGGGGGCCGTCTCGCTCGGCACCGTGGCGTTCTGCACGCTGGCAGGCTTCGCCTTTGCCAAGCTGGAGTTCCGTGCGCGCAACCTACTCCTCGGTCTCTGCATCGCGACGATGATGGTGCCGATGCAGATGGGTGTCATCCCGCTCTACATGATGATGTCGGATTGGGGGTTGACCGGGCACCTGCCAGCCGTGATCTTCCCGACGCTGGTGACTGCGTTCGGCGTGTTCTTCATGCGCCAGTACATCGTCAGCGCGGTGCCCGACGAGCTCCTGGACGCCGGGTACGTCGACGGCGCCAACACGTTCCGCGTGTTCATGTCCATCGTCGTCCCCGCAGTCCGGCCGGCGATGGCGGTGCTCGCCATGCTGACGTTCCTGACGACATGGAACGACTTCTTCTGGCCCATCTTGGCGCTCAACTCGCAGAACCCCACAGTCCAGGTCGCGTTCCAGAGCCTGGCCACCGGTTACGCACCTCAACAGTCGATCATCATGGCCGGCACCCTCTACGGGACCGTGCCCGTACTCATCGTTTTCGGCTTGCTCGGCAAGCAAATCGTCGGCGGAATTATGCAAGGAGCGGTCAAGGGATGACGAAACAATTGAAGTTCCCAGCCGGGTTCGTCTGGGGTACGGCGACGGCGGCGTACCAGATCGAGGGTGCCGCCGCGGAGGACGGACGGGTCCCCAGCATCTGGGACACGTTCAGCCGAGGCGCAGGAAACGTGGTGAACGGGGACACGGGCGACGTCGCCTGCGATCACTACCATCGGTACAACGAGGACCTGGACCTGATGGCCACCCTCGGAATCCCGGCCTACCGCTTCTCGATCTCGTGGCCCCGGGTGCTTCCCGAGGTAGGAAAGCCCAACCCAGCCGGTCTCGCCTTCTACGACCGCCTCGTTGACGGGCTTCTCGAACGCGACATCATCCCGCTGCTCACCCTCTACCACTGGGACCTCCCGCAGTACCTCGAAGACACCGGGGGATGGACCGACCGCGCGACGGTCGACCACTTCGTGGAGCTTGCCGAACTGGTGGGCAGCTCGCTGGGTGACCGGGTGGCGACCATGACGACGTTGAACGAGCCGTTCTGCTCGGCCTTTCTCGGGTACGCGTCGGGCGTCCATGCGCCAGGACTTACGGACAACGCAGCCGGCCTAACGGCGGCGCACCACCTCAACCTCGCACATGGCCGCGCGGTGACCGCGCTCCGAGCGCTGGTCCCGGCCGACAACAAGCTGTCGATCACGTTGAACCTTGCGCAGGTCGATCCGGCCTCGGACAAGGACGAGGATCACGTCGCAGCCCAGCACGTCGAGGACATTGCCAACAACATCTTCCTCGAGCCGATCCTGCGCGGCAGCTACCCGGCGCTGCTCCTCGAGCAGACCAGGCACATCACTGACTGGTCGTTCGTGCTCGATGGAGACCTGAAAGAGATCTCCGCACCGATCGACGTACTCGGGATCAACTACTACACACCCGTGCGCGTCGCCGCGCCGGTGGAGGGGCCCGACGCCGGCCGGCGATGGTCGAACGACCCCGCGGCATCCAACCCGGGGCCGTCGCCCTGGCCCGGCACCGACCGCGCATTCACAGTCCCGCAGCCCGGCCCCTATACCGCGATGGGCTGGCCGATCGCGCCCGCGGGACTGACTCGTCTGCTCCTCGACGTCCACCGTGCCTACCCTGATGTCCCGCTCGTCGTCACAGAGAACGGCTGTGCGTATGAGGACACCGTCGACACTGACGGAATGGTCCACGACAAGGCACGAATCGACTACTTGCGTGAGCATCTTGCAGCGGTCCATGCCGCGATCGGCGCCGGCGTCGACGTACGCGGTTACTACTTGTGGTCGCTCATGGACAATTTCGAGTGGGCGTGGGGCTACACGCAACGGTTTGGGATCGTCCATGTCGACTACGAGACACTCAAGCGAACTCCCAAGGACTCCGGCCTCTGGTTCGGTGACGTGATCAAGAACAACGCGGTCGACGCTCAGGACTAGGCCTCCGACTGCGAAGGCTCCACAGTGGACTGCATTCGCCCGCTCGATGGGCGCGGCCGTCACGGCCGTCTGGCTCGTCACCGGTGCCGCACGGGCCTGCATCGGCCACCTGGTGGACGCGATGGGCGAACCGCTGCCCGGTGTCGACGTACTGCGAACCGTCACGGCCTTCAACTACATGCTGCTCGGATTTTCCGGCATGGGCGTGCTCGGTCTGGCGATGCTGGCGGTGTCCGTTGTCGTGCTCCGCACCCAGGCACTGGGTCGCTGGGTCGGGTACGTCGGCCTGGCGTGCTCCGTCGTGACGCTCGGCGCGGTCGCAGTCCAGTACGGCGCCTTCACAACACCGCTCGCGATCCTGTGGACCTTCTGCCTGGGCGTGGCGATCTGGCGCGACTGATGTAATTCCGACATGAGACTCTGATGAGGCATGACCACCTCAACGGAGACCCTCGTCGGCACGGAGCTCGTCGTCGAGGTCGGACCGGTTGCACATGGCGGCCACCACGTCGCCCGGCACGATGGACGTGTCATCTTCGTGCGGCATGCCATCACGGGGGAGACCGTCCGCGTCAAGGTGACTGAAGGCGAGAGCACGTCGCGGTTTCTTCGCGCTGATGCGATCGAGGTGCTCACGCCGTCGCCCCACCGGGTCATACCTCCGTGTGCGCACGCTGGCCCGGGCCTGTGCGGTGGGTGCGACTTCCAGCACGTCAGCCCCGCCCACCAGCGCACGATGCTCGCTGCGGTTGTCGCCGAGCAGCTCCAGCGGCTCGCCGGCATCACCTGGGAAGGGGTGGTCGAGTCCGTTCCAGGTGACGACGACGGTCTGCGCTGGCGCACCAGGGTCCGGTTCAGGGCAACCTCGGACGGCGTACCCGGCCTGCTCAAGCACCGGTCGGAGGAGGTCGTCGCGATCGACAAGTGCGAGATCGCCCATCCCCACCTGCCTGATGCGAAGCCAGCGATTGCTGCCGGCCACAGCATGGTTCAGACCGTGATCTCCGGCACCGGAGACACCGCCGTCGTGACCGACCCGACCGCGGCTCCACTCGTCCGCGAGCGAGCAGCGGGACACTCGTTCCAGGTGCACGCTGGCGACTTCTGGCAGGTGCATCCCGGCGCCGCAGACGCCCTCACCGCCGCAGTCGTCGAAGGGCTTGCACCTCGCCCCGGCGAGCGGTGCTGGGATCTGTATGCCGGCGTGGGCCTGTTCGCCGCCGCCCTCATCGACCGGGTGGGCGAGACAGGTGCCGTCGTGGCGGTGGAGTCCCACAGTCGCAGTGTCGGGGACCTCCGGGCCAACCTGGCCGAGCATCGTCGGGTGCGGGTCGTGCAACAGCGAGTCGACCGGTATGTGAGAGGGCGCGCGGCGCAGGGCGGCCTCGACCTGGTCGTGCTCGACCCGCCTCGCTCAGGTGCCGGACGCGATGTGGTCTCTGCCCTTGCCCGCCGCCACCCACGCGCGATTGGGTACGTCGCCTGCGACCCAGCAACGCTGGCCCGAGATCTCGCGACATTCGCCAAGCAGGGCTACCTCCTCGATTCGCTGCGTGCCTTCGACATCTTCCCGATGACCCATCACGTGGAGTGCGTGGCCATCCTGACGCGATCGTGATCCGGTGGTGGCTGCTAGCGGCAACTGGTGTATCTTGACATCAAGACACTTTGCAAGCGACCCACCCGCGTGGATCCCTGCGGACTGGGCAAGGATTGATGAAGCAGGCTCGCAAGCCTCGGTCATGGCAGGCAGCGACGAAGGAGACGACGATGAGCAGCTCGGACAGCTTTGGCGCCAAGGGCACCCTCGACGTAGGGGAGAAGTCCTACGAGATCTTCCGGTTGTCCGCGGTTGAAGGCGACGGCATCGACGTCGCCAGCCTCCCCTACAGCCTCAAGATCCTCCTGGAGAACCTCCTCCGCACCGAAGATGGCGAGGACATCACCGCCGACGACGTACGCACGTTGGCCAGCTGGGACGCGGACGCGGATCCGAGCAAGGAGATCCAGTACAGTCCCGCCCGCGTCATCATGCAGGACTTCACCGGCGTGCCGGCGATCGTCGACCTGGCCACGATGCGCGAGGCCATGCAGGACCTTGGGGGAGACCCGGCCCGCATCAACCCACTCGCCCCGGCGGAGTTGGTGATCGACCACTCCGTCATCGCCGATGTCTTCGGCACGAACGCGGCCTTCGCGCGCAACGTCGAGTTCGAGTACGAGCGCAACCGCGAGCGCTACCAGTTCTTGCGTTGGGGACAGGGCGCATTCGACGACTTCAAGGTCGTGCCGCCCGGCACCGGGATCGTGCACCAAGTCAACATCGAGCACCTGGCGAAGGTCGTCTTCACTCGCGAGATCGACGGCGAGCTGTTCGCCTACCCGGACACCTGCGTGGGCACCGACTCGCACACCACCATGGTCAACGGGCTCGGCGTCGTCGGCTGGGGGGTTGGCGGCATCGAGGCCGAAGCGGCGATGCTCGGGCAGCCGGTGTCGATGCTGATCCCGCGCGTCGTGGGGTTCAAGCTTTCGGGCGAGATGCCGGAGGGCGCCACCGCCACCGACCTGGTGCTCACCATCACCGAGATGCTGCGCAAGCACGGCGTGGTGGGGAAGTTTGTCGAGTTCTACGGTCCTGGTGTCGGCGCCGTACCGCTGGCCAACCGCGCCACCATCGGCAACATGTCACCGGAGTACGGCTCCACGATCGCGGTGTTCCCCGTCGACGAGGAGACGCTGAAGTACCTTGCCCTGACCGGCCGCGACGAGCAGCAGCTCGCTCTCGTCGAGACGTACGCCAAGGAGCAGGGCTTGTGGCACGACCCCGACGTCGAGCCCCGCTACTCCGAGTACCTCGAGCTCGACCTGGGGACGATCGTCCCCTCGATCGCAGGACCCAAGCGGCCTCAGGACCGCATCTCGCTGACTGACGCCAAGTCGAGCTTCCGCGGCGTGCTCTCGGACTACGTCGGCGAGCACGACGCCGGGGAGTCCGGGTATGACGAGGCGGCCGCCGAGTCGTTCCCAGCCAGCGATGCCCCGTCCTACAGCGGAGCGAACGGCACCGAGCCCGCCGATGTTGTCGCGTCGGCCGCAGTGACGGCCGAGGGCCGCCCGAGCAAGCGTGTGATGGTGACCCTCGAGGACGGACCGACGTTCGAGCTCGACCACGGCGCCGTCGCGATCGCGGCGATCACGTCATGCACGAACACCTCCAACCCGTCGGTGATGATCGGTGCCGCGCTGCTTGCGAAGAACGCCGTCGACAAAGGGCTGGCACAGAAGCCCTGGGTCAAGACGAGCCTGGCCCCAGGTTCCAAGGTGGTCACCGACTACTTCGAGCGATCGGGTCTTACGCCGTACCTCGAGAAGCTCGGCTTCAACCTCGTCGGCTACGGCTGCACCACCTGCATCGGAAACTCAGGTCCGCTGATCCCCGAGGTGAGCGCCGCCGTCAACGAAGCCGACCTGGCCGTCGTGTCGGTGCTTTCGGGCAACCGCAACTTCGAGGGCCGCATCAACCCCGACATCAAGATGAATTACCTCGCCTCGCCTCCGCTAGTGGTGGCCTACGCCTTGGCCGGGACGATGGACATCGACCTGCTCAACGAGCCACTGGGCACCGACACCGATGGCTCCGACGTGTTCCTCAAGGACATCTGGCCGTCTCCGGCCGAGGTCGAGGAGATCGTCGGCAACGCCATCACGGCGGAGATGTTCTCGAAGGGCTACTCCGACGTCTTCGCGGGTGACGAGCGCTGGACTTCGCTGTCGACACCCGAAGGCGACACGTTTGCCTGGGACGACGAGTCGACGTACGTCCGGAAGCCGCCGTACTTCGACGGTATGCCGACCGAGCCCGAGGCCGTCGAGGACATCTCGGGTGCCAGGGTGCTCGCCATGCTCGGTGACTCGGTGACGACCGACCACATCTCACCGGCGGGCGCGATCAAGAAGAACTCACCGGCGGGGGAGTACCTCTCCGAGCACGGGGTGTCCCCGCGCGACTTCAACTCGTACGGGTCGCGTCGCGGCAACCACGAAGTGATGATCCGCGGCACGTTCGCCAACATCCGGCTCCGCAACCAGCTCGCTCCCGGCACCGAGGGCGGCTTCACGCGGGCGTTCTCGAACGGCGACAGCGATGGCGAGGTGACGACGATCTACGACGCGTCGGTTGCCTACGCCGAGGCCGGCACGCCGCTGGTCATCCTGGCCGGCAAGGAGTACGGCTCCGGGTCGTCACGCGACTGGGCGGCGAAGGGCACGGCGCTGCTCGGCGTCAAGGCCGTGATCGCTGAGTCGTACGAACGCATCCACCGCTCGAACCTGATCGGAATGGGCGTGCTGCCGCTGCAGTACCCGGAGGGTGAGAACGCCGAGTCGCTGGGCCTGACCGGCGAAGAGACGTTCTCGGTTGTGGGCGTCACCGAGCTCAACGAGGGTGAGACCCCGAGCACCGTCAAGGTCACCGCGGATGAGACGGAGTTCGATGCGGTGCTCCGGATCGACACACCGGGCGAGGCGAACTACTACCGACACGGCGGGATCATGCAGTACGTCTTGCGCGGCCTCCTCTGATTGGCAGCCTCGACCCTTCTGTGGTCGCGATCTTGGCGGCCACAGTGGTGCTGGGTGCGATCGTCCAGAGCCTCGTCGGCCTGGGCGTCGGGCTCGTGGCCGCACCGGTCACGACGCTGCTGGCGCCTGACCTGATGCCGGGGACGCTGCTCTGGCTGGCTGCGGTGATGCCGGTCGTGACGCTGGCGCGCGAACGCGACGCGATCGACTGGCGAGGGCTCGGTTGGGCGGTGCCTGCCCGTATCCCGGGGACCGTGCTGGGGGTGGCGACGGTGGCCTGGTTCACCGATCGACAGCTCGGAATCGCTGTTGGTGTCATGGTGCTGCTTGCCGTTGTTCTCACCATCAAAACTGTCCGGGTCCCGATGACGCGTAGTGCCTTGGTGGCAGCCGGCTTCACCTCCGGTATTGCCGGAACGGCAACGTCGATCGGAGGGCCACCGCTCGCCTTGCTGTACCAGCACCGCGACCCGCGGCAGATCCGCTGCACGCTCGCCGTGTACTTCTTCGTGGGTGCGGTGCTCAGCCTGATCGGTCTCGGGATCGCTGGTGCTCTCGAAGTGCGGGAGTTGCTGCTCGCCGCTGGTCTAGTGCCCAGCCTCGTGGTGGGCTTCTTGGTCTCGCGGGTGCTCCGACGGCGGGTGGACCCGGCCCACATCCGCGGTGGGGTGCTGGTCGTGTGCGGCCTGTCCGCTCTGGTGCTCGTCGTCAGGAGCCTGGCCGGCTGAGACCGTCCCTGGGCTGTCAGTCGTTGTCGCTAGGTTGAGACGGTGAGCAGGCCGTACACATGGGAGCAGCTGGCGCGAGCCACCATCCAACGGCAGTTCCCGCGGGTTCGTGGCCGCAAGCCGGCAGCGGTGGTGGAGCTCGTACGTCGGGTTGGGCCGATCCAGTCGCAGGCCGCTCGAGCACCGTTCGTCACGGCGTCGTCCCGGCTGCCCGGCGCGTCGTACGCCGAGATCAATGCGGCGTACGAGTCCTTCGAACTGGTGCGCGGGAGCAACCTGCGCGGGACCGTCCACACCTGCGTGCGCGAGCAGCATCCACTGCTCGACGCGATCACTCGACGCACGCTGGCCAAACTGTGGCGGCGAAGCCTGCTACTGGACCAGGCGAGTGTCGAGGAGTGTCGCGCCGAGATGGAGCGGTTCGCTACCGGCGTGTGGCGCACGCCTGACGAGCTGCGCGCACACCTGGCGGAGTGGCTGGAGACCGCAGAGTCCGCGAGCGCGGCCGAGGCTGCCCGGACGTCGGGTGTGGGGAGGTCGATGGCCCACGGGCACAGTGCGCTGATTCGGCGTCCGATGAGCGGGAGCTGGGACCGGCAGACCATGCCCGGCTACCGGGTGGCATCCGACGTTCTCGGCATCGAGCCGTCGCCGCTGATCCACGATCCCGACGCTGCGCTCGTCGATCTGACGCGGGTTCATCTGGCGGCATTCGGGCCTGCTAACCGGCGTGACATCGCGTGGTGGTCGGGGGAGGGTCTGCGCCATGTCGATGCCGCGCTGGAGACGTTGCGTGACGAGCTGGTCGAGCGGGAAGGTCCGGACGGCGTGACCTACTACGACCTCGCGGGGCCGCCCCCCGGTGGCGATTCCGACCCGGGCGTGCGGCTGCTGCCGGAGTTCGACGCCGTCGTCGTGGGCTATGCGCCGAAGACCCGTGACCGCTTCCTCGACCCCGACCACCTTCAGTACTTCTGGCTGGCTGACAACGGCTGGTTCTCGTCGACAGTGCTCCGCGACGGCCGGCTCGTGGCGTCGTGGAGGTTGGTAGGCGGTGACGGTGCGCGGCGCATCGAGGTCCGGATGTTCCCTGGGATGCGTCGGCTGGCCGAGTCCGACCTGTCCGACCAGGCGACTGCTGTCGGGACTGCCCTGGACGCCACGATCGCCGACATCTCGATCGAGGCCCGATGACTCGACTGGCCTAGGGCCGTCGTTCGTCCGCCAACGCGGCGCCGATGCGGCTTGCGTAGTCCTTGGCCTCGGCGTCGTCGTCGTACTTGGTGCGCGGCCAGAAGAAGCCTCGCAGGCCGTCGCCTTTCGTGCGCGGCACCACATGTAGGTGGAGGTGAGGGACGGACTGTGACACCACGTTGTTCATGGCTACGAAGGATCCCTGCGCCCCGAGGACTGTGGTCATCGCGGCAGCAACGCGCTGCCCAGTCGCGAAGAACGGCCCGAGTAGGTCGGCTGGGAGATCGGTGTACGTCGCCACGTGGTCGCGCGGTATCAGCAGCACGTGGCCCTTGAATACCGGTCGGAAGTCCAGGAACCCCACGACGTCTGGAGTTTCGAGCACCAGATGTGCGGGCCTCTCGCCTGCCACGATCTGGCAGAACAAGCAGTCGGCGGCCACGCCGCCAATCTAGCGGCCCAGATGGTCGGGGTGTTTGTGTCCGCGAGGGTTAGGCGCTGAGGCGGTGGGTGCCGGTGTGGTCGACGAGCCAGTATCGGCCGTGGGGTGATCGCCACAGATAGATGCCGGGGAAGGGTTGTTTGACCTGCCATTTGCTGTGGGTGCGGATCCGGTGGTGGTGTCGGGTCAGGGGTCCGAGTTTCCCGATCCCGGTTTGGCCGGGTGGTCCGCCGTCGTCGGGATGGAGGTAGGGGATGGTGTGGTCGAGGTCCATCTGGCGGCTGAGGCAGGACGCGTAGGGGAAGGTGTCGGCCGGGGTGATGAGGTGGATGGCTTCGCGGATGTGGTCGGGGATTTCGTAGGCGTCGACGGGGGCGATCCCAGCAAGGTCGATCACGGGTTTGAGGGTGATGGTGCAGTCGCCGAGCCATTGTTTGGCTTGGTCGATGGTGACGGGTCCGATCCCTTCCACCCGCGCCACACCCGTCACCTTGTTCCAGCGATTCCTTGGTCAGGTGGACGTAGAGGACTGCTTTGGGTCTTGGGTCGACCTTGATGCTGACTCCGCGCACGAACGGTGTCGGGTTCCCGCCGAGCTCGGTGGTGCCGGGGTCGGTGGTCGCGCTGGTCGAGATCCGCGGGCGTCTCGGCGGGCTCGACCGGCGGGTGATCTGCGGTTTCGGCGGTGGCGTAGAGGTCCATCGTTTGTTGGGGGTTGGCGAGGATGCCGAGGGCTTTGGACCGGCGTACTTCTTTGTATCGGTGTCGCCGAGAGCGGCGAGTGCGTCGGCGGTGCGGTTGAGTCCGGCGTCGAAGCGCAGTGCGTCGGGTCCGGCGGCGGCGAAGGCGCCGGTGATGGTGCCGGTGTCGTCGGCCGGGTTGAGCCAGACGCCCCGGTTGCGGCGGTGGGATTCTTCGCGTTCGCGGGCGTAGTCGGGGTCGGTGTCGATGATCGCCGCCTGCACTACCTTCGCCAAGCGTCCCCAGGTCAGCGAGTGGGCGTATTTGGCGACCCGCCGGTCTACCACGGCCGCGGTTTCGAGGGAGACGTCGCGGGTGTCGGTGGCGATCTGGCGTCCGATCCACGGTTTCACCTCGCCGGCCTGGATCCGGGTCCACAGATCGGGAGGCGGTGGCGGAGGTCGAGGGCGTCCCCGATCAACCTGGCGGCCGAGTTGGGCGACATTGACAGTTCGGCGCCGAGTTCGGCGGGGCAGAACTCCGCACACGTCGGGGGTGCCGTCGCCGCCGAGTGGGAGCATCTGCTCCACTCCTGGCAGCGCAAACTCCGTCGACTCGAGGACGCCGTGGAGGTCGGCCCAGTGGGCGGCGTCTTCCAGGATCGCGACCTCGGCACGCTGCGCCGACGCTTGCATTGCTCTGATGTGGCGCAGGGTGGCGTCTGCGTCGAGGTTGCTGCGGTCGGTGTCGGTGTCGATCATGGGTTGAATCTATCGGTGACCGCCGACAGTTCTGATGCTCAGAACCCCTTATTCACAACGGTTTTCGAGACTTTCTTGTCTTGTTTCGGTCATCGAGCTTGTCGAGATCACCGGGGTCTCGACAAGCTCGACCGCCGTGGCGCGGCCGCACTCGTCAGCGCAAGGCAACCAGCAGCTCGACTCTCGGCGTTGCTGCCGCTTTTCACCACGACCGAACCTGGGCGGCAGTGCGAAACTCTCGGCGTTGCTGCCGCCTTTCACCACGCACGAAACTGCCGGGGTCTCGACAGGCACGACCGACGTGTGGTGCAACGACCGGGGTCTCGACAGGCTCGACCGACGGGGTTTCGCGAGCACGGTGCAGATGCCGACAAGTCGGGTGCGCGACAAGGTCATTGCGGTGACTATGCCAAACCTTCCAGAGGTCCGAAAGGGGCATATTGTATCGCGCACGATCCGACGGCTGACGTCGTCCGGGCGTCGCGAGGGTAGGATTCTTCCGTTTGGACTAGTCGAACAGGTGTTCGATTCAGTGGTACTGTTTTTCGGTGAGTACCGCGTATGCCCCGCCCGGATGGCCCGCCCAGGTGAGGCCGCCCGGTGTCCCGTGGTGGGAGGAGACCGCGATCGGTTGGCTGCTCGACCAGTGCCCGCCCGACTACCGGATGTACCAGGGGCTGCGGCGACATCCGGTGGTGCTCGCTCGGTTCGCGGCCCTGCACACCGAGGCAAGCATCGAGGCCACCCGACGTGGTATCTCCGAAGCCCGGACAACCCTCCGCGACGTGCTTCCGACCGAGTCAGTGGAGGGCGCGATTGCGATGTGGGAGCGAGAGGGAGCCCGCCTGATGCGCGTGCATCGCGCGGTCGGCCTCATCGAGGAGGCCTTTCGCGGCAAGGAGTTCCGCGCCAGGCTCTGACGGCCGGGCGACCACTGAGCGGCTCGACCCCTAGACTCGGCACTGGCGGTCTGCTTGCGGGGAGGCGTGCGCCGACGTACGGCGAAAGGGAGCAGATGGGCCTGCTGGACCAGATCACGGGACCGCATGACCTGAGCGAGCTCGACGCAGATCAGCTCGCCCAGCTTGCCGCCGAGATCCGCACGTTCCTCGTCGACCGCGTCTCCAAGACCGGCGGCCATCTCGGACCGAACCTCGGGGTCGTCGAGCTGACCATTGCCGTCCACCGCGTGTTCGACTCTCCGCGCGACCGGGTCGTCTTCGACACCGGGCATCAGGCCTACGTACACAAGATCCTGACCGGCCGGGCAGCGCGCTTCGAGACCTTGCGGGAGGCCGGCGGGCTGTCGGGATACCCGAGCCAGGCCGAGTCCGACCACGACATCGTCGAGAACTCCCATGCCTCGACCTCGTTGTCGTATGCCGACGGTCTCGCCAAGGCATATGTCGTCAAGGGAGAGGACCGGTACGTCGTCGCAATCGTCGGCGACGGTGCTTTGACGGGCGGGATGACCTGGGAGGCGCTCAACAACATCGCCGCCGCCCAGGACAGCCGGCTCGTCATCATCGTCAACGACAACGGCCGTTCTTACACGCCCACCGTCGGTGGAGTTGCAAACCATCTGGCGAGCTTGCGCACCAACCCGCGCTACGAGAAGGTCCTCGCTCAGATAAAGGTGGGGCTCAACCGCACCAAACTCGTCGGCCCGCCGCTCTACGACGCCCTGCATGCCATCAAGAAAGGGCTCAAGGACGCTCTGGCGCCGCAGGGAATGTTCGAGGACCTCGGGCTCAAGTACGTCGGCCCGGTCGACGGCCACGATCTCGCTGCGATGGAGCAGGCGCTCGGACAGGCCAAGAACTTTCGTGGACCGGTCATCGTGCATGCCATCACCCAGAAGGGGTTCGGCTACACGCCGGCCGAGCGCCATGATGAGGACAACTTCCACTCACTGGGGGCCTTCGACCCCGAAACGGGTGAGCTGCTCGCCAGCGCGGCCACCATCTGGACCGACGTGTTTCGTGAGGAGATGGTGGCGCTCGGCGCCGAACGCCCCGACATCGTGTCGGTGACGGCGGCGATGACCTACCCGACGGGCTTGCATGACTTCGCCGCCGCTTATCCAGAGCGCGCGTTCGATGTCGGGATCGCCGAGCAGCACGCCGTGACGTCGGCCGCCGGGATGGCGCTCGCTGGCCTCCATCCGGTGGTGGCGATCTACTCGACGTTCCTCAGCCGGGCGTTCGACCAGGTGCTGATGGATGCCGCCCTGCACAAGTGCGGGATCACGCTGATGCTCGACCGGGCGGGAGTCACAGGCGAGGACGGCCCGTCCCACCACGGCATGTGGGACATGTCGATCCTCCAGGTGGTGCCGGGGCTCCGGTTGGCCGCCCCGCGGGACGGCGCCCGGTTGCGTGAGCAGCTGCGCGAGGCCGTCGAGGTGGACGACGCACCGACGGTGCTGCGGGTGCCGAAGGGTGCCGTGCAGCCCGACCTCGAGGCGCTGGAGCGGATCGGGTCGTACGACGTGATGGCGCGCGCCGGCGACCGTGACGTGCTCATCGTCGCGGTCGGCCCGATGGTGGCGACGTGTCTCGATGTCGCGCAACGCCTGCAGGCGCAGGGGATCGGCGTCACCGTGGTCGACCCGCTGTGGGTGAAGCCGGTCAGCGACGACCTGGTCGCGTTGACCGGTAGCCACCGGATGGTGGTGAGTGTCGAGGACAGCGGTCGCGTCGGAGGCTGCGGAAGCGTGCTTGTCCATGCGTTGTCCGACGCCGGCGTCGAGCGGCCGACGATGATCTTCGGCATACCGCAGCAGTTTCTAGCCCACGGAAAACGCGCGGCCATCCTGGACGAGATCGGACTGACCGCGCAGCCGCTGGCGCGAGAGATCACCGCCAGGGTCGCTGCGCTCGACAGAGCCACCAGCCGCGACCACAAGGCCGCTGACTCGTCCTGACGCCATCTGCAGCACCACACAGTTCGGGCTATCGTGCCGACCAACGGCAGGACGTCTGAAGGAGACTCCGATGAGCGTGATGCGCACCAAGAGCGTCGAGCAGTCGCTAGCTGACACCGAGGAACCGGAACACCAACTCAAGAAGAATCTGGGCGCCCTCGATCTGGTGATCTTCGGCGTCGGCGTCATCATCGGCGCCGGAATCTTCATCCTCACCGGCACGGCGGCTGCCTCCAACGCAGGCCCTGCAGTGGCGTTGTCCTTCCTGTTCGCCGGTGTGGCCTGCGCGCTAGCAGCGCTGTGCTACGCCGAGTTCGCCTCAACGGTCCCGGTCGCCGGGAGTGCGTACACGTTCTCGTACGCGACGTTCGGTGAGCTGATCGCCTGGACCATCGGGTGGGACCTGGTGCTCGAATTCACGCTAGGGTCGGCCGCGCTCTCGGTCGGGTTCTCGGGCTACTTGAACACACTCCTGGACGGCACTGCCTTCGAGCTTCCGATGTCGCTGCAGTCTGTGTCGAGCACCGACAACCCCGACGGAGTCTTCAACCTTCCCGCTGTGCTCATCGCACTCGTCGTGATGGGCATCTTGATCGGTGGCATCAAGCTATCGAGCTTGGTCAACCAGGTGGTCGTGGCAATCAAGCTCACAGTCGTGGCCGCAGTCATCATCGGCGGCATCGGTTACATCTCCGCCGACAACTACTCGCCGTTCATCCCACCGTCAGCCACGCCGGCGGCAGGAGAGGACAGTTGGCTCGACCTGCCACTGATCCAGACGATCTTCGGCATGGAGCCTGCCGTCTACGGCTGGGGTGGCGTCATCAGCGGCGCGGCAATCGTCTTCTTCGCGTTCATCGGCTTCGATGTCGTCGCGACCACGGCTGAGGAGGCCCGCAATCCTCAGCGAGACGTGCCGATAGGCATCTTGGGGTCGCTCGCGATCGTCACCGTCCTCTACATGGCCGTCAGCATTGTGGTCACCGGGATGCAGAACTATGAAGACATCAACCCCGAGGACGCCGCGCCGTTGGCCACGGCCTTCAAGGTGAACGGCGTCGACTGGATGGGTGACCTGATATCCGTCGGTGCGTGTATCGGACTCGTCGTGGTCGTGATGATCCTCATGCTCGGGCAGACCCGGGTCGCCTTCGCCATGTCACGCGACGGTCTGCTACCCGTCGGCCTGGCGAGGGTGCACCCGACGTTCGGGACGCCGCACCGGATCACGTTGATCACGGGCGTGGGGGTTGCGATCATCGCAGGGCTCGTCGACCTCACCACGCTTGCCGATCTCGTCAACATCGGCACGTTGTTCGCGTTCATCCTCGTCAGTGTCGGTGTCGTGATTCTGCGGCGGACCCGACCGGACTTGCCCCGCGCGTTCCGGGTGCCGGCGGCGCCTCTCGTCGCGGTGCTCGCCGTACTCTCGTGCCTCTACCTGATGCTGAACCTGCTTGGGGAGACGTGGGTGCGCTTCGGCGTCTGGATGGCAATGGGCTTCGTCGTCTACTTCCTGTACGGCATCAGCCACAGCCGGGTCGGGCAGCGAGCGCAGCAGGAGTCTGCCGGCGAACGCTGACCACCAGGCCGCCACCACCCCCGCGAAGTGGCCGACATCATGCATGCCTCGACCCGCTTCATGTCGGCCACTTCAACGTCGGCCGCGGCGGGCGCGGAGGTAGTCGGCGACGACGTACTCACCGAGTCGGTCGATGCCTGGCGTCAGAACGCGGCCACCGTTGCGTCGGGCTACGGCGTCGACGAACCGTGCGAGCCCCGGGTCGTCTCCCAGCAAGAAGAAGTTGAGTGTTGCGCCCATTCGGCTCATCGCATCGACCTCCGCAACCGTGGCCTCCACCGTTTCCGGCAGGGGTGGCCAGTGGAAGAAGGGCATCCCGTCAGGTTCGACATGGGCGGTTGGCTCGCCGTCGGTGACGATGAGCACGACGGGCTCGGCGTCGGGGTGCCGGCGGAGATGGCGGCCGGCGAGCTTGAGGGCATGCTGCAAGTTCGTGCCCTGGACCCAGTCGGGCTCGACTTCGGCAAGCTGGAGTGCCGTGAGCCGCCGTGCGGTGCGGTCGAAGCCGATGACCTGCAGGGCATCGCCGCGGAACCGCGTCGAGATGAGATGTGAGAGCGCGAGAGCCGTCTGTTTCATCGGCTGCCAGCGCTCCTCCTGGACCATGGAGAACGACAGGTCGACGCACAGGGCGACAGCGGCCGTCGTACGTCGTTCGGTCTCTGCCACCACGAAGTCGTCAACATCGAGCACTGGACTGGCGACCGGGCCCGCCACCGCTCGACGTAGCACGGCGTTGTGGACGGTGCGGACTGCATCGATCGGGCGCTCGTCGCCGAATCGCCATGGCAGGAAGGCTCCAGTGCGTTCATCCGCTGATCCGGTGAGCTGGTCGTCATGGTCGCCGGCACCGGTGGCATCGAGCTGTTCGAAGATGCGGGTGAGGGCGCTCTCGCCGAGTCGTCGCAGCGCCTTTGGCGTCAGGCGCAGCCCGTCGGCCTCGCGGCAGTAGGTAACCCTGGCGTTCGAGCTCCGACTCCAGCTCTCGCAGAGCCTCGACGTCGGCGACATCGGCTGGGGACAGGTGACGCTCCAGTGCTTCGACGTCGATGTCGTCGAGTGTCGCGCCCGGGTAGTCCTGTGACAGCTGGCGCTCCAGCGCCTCGAGATCGGCGAGGTCGGCTACCGCGCCCACGGCGTCCGCGTATCCCAGCCCCTCGTCACCATCGATGCCGGTGGGTTGTGGTCGTCCAGCCCCGGGTCGCAGAGTGTCGAGGTTGTCGCGCAGCTGAGCCAGCTGGCTTTCGAGATCGACGTCGCCCATCGCCTGCGCCATCAGTTCCGCGAGCTCGGCGCGCTGCTGGCGAGCTAGCGAGGCCAGCAGGCGTTCCGCCGCCCGTTGGCGCCGGGCCAGTGAGTCGATCAGCTCGTCGACGTCGCGCGGGTTGTCGGGAAAGAACTCTCCGTGCTTGTCCATGAAGTTGGCGAACTGGGCGGTCGTATCGTCGCCGCGCGCATGCCGGGCCAGGAGGTCGTTGAGGTCGGCGAGCATGTCGCGGACCTGTTGCATGGCGGCAGGGTCGTTCCCGCTGAGCGCCTGTTTCATCCCGGCGAACTGGGCGTCGAGCACCTCACGCTGGAGCATCTGCAGTATCGCTGCGAAGCCCGCGCGTGCCTCGTCGGAGTGCCAGGCGTAGTCCTTGAGCTCTCGGACGGCGCCACTCGTGTCGGGCGGTAGGGCGTCGAGCGTCATCTCAGCCAGTCGCGCGCTGTCGCCCTCTTCCTTGCCCAGCTGTTCCCGCTCTGCGGCGAGCACCTGGTCGAGGCGCTGGCGTACCTGGTCGAGGGTGCCGGCGAGGTCACCTTGGCGTTGCAGCCGGCGCCGTTGCCGGTCGATGTCGCGGCGCAGGTCGCCGAGGCCACGGCGCTCGCCAGTTCCTCGCCGCATCAGGTCGCGCAGCGCGTCACGCACAGATCGACCCTCGAGCAGGTCGCGGCCGAGCTCGTCGACGGCCGCGCGGACGTCATACGGCGGTGCGAGTGGGTCAGGGCCGCCGCGCCAGGCGCCGTACCGGTAGCCGTCGGCACGATGCCGACGGCGCCAGGGCAGGCCGGGTGACACGGTCAGTCAGCTTCCGTAGACCGTCATGCCGTCGATGTGCTCCTTCGACAGGCGTCGCGTGAGATGCAACCCCTCGAGCACGAACTCGACGGCAGCAGCTACCTGGCCTGGTGAGACGTTGTCCTCGCCGACACCGAGGGCGTCGAGCACCTGCGCCAGACCTGGGACGGCGCCGAGCTGCCGCAGCAGGTCCTCGGACGTGACGAGCGGACCGGTTTCGACCGTGCCGCCCTCCAGGAAGTGGGTGGTGAACCCGGCCAGGTCGACACCGGCCAGGTGTTCGACGTACGTCGCTGCGACCGCCACCCGGAACAGGTGCTCGAGCACCTCCGACTCGCGCCCTTCCTCGCCCATCTCGAACTCGACCTTGCCCTGCAAGGTGACGAGCACGCCGGGCAGGTCACCGAGCCTGGCTACGGGGGTCTCTTCACCTCGCAGGGAGCCACGGCGGAGGGCGGCGCCCGATATGCCTTCGGCCGCCGCGACGGCGAACCGGGCGGATATTCCGGAGCGTTGGTCGACCGCCGACGAGCCGCGCAGCTCGTCGGTCAGCCTGGCGACGACGGCGATCAGATGGGCGGGCACGTCGGCGACCAGGTTGGCCTCTTGGGCTACCAAGGCGATCTCGTCGGCGATGTCGAGCGGATAGTGCGTGCGGATCTCCGCGCCGAAGCGGTCCTTCAGCGGGGTGATGATGCGGCCCCGGTTGGTGTAGTCCTCGGGGTTGGCCGATGCCACGAGCAACAAGTCGAGCGGCAACCGCAACGCGTAGCCACGCACCTGGATGTCGCGCTCCTCCAACACGTTGAACAGGGCGACCTGGATGCGCTCGGCGAGGTCAGGGAGCTCGTTAATGCCGAAGATGCCGCGGTTGGCGCGGGGGAGTAGTCCGTAGTGGACGGTCTCCGGGTCACCGAGAGTGCGGCCCTCGGCGATCTTGGTGGGGTCGACGTCGCCGATCAGATCCCCGACGCTGGTGTCCGGTGTCGCCAGCTTTTCGCCATACCGGCGCGAGCGATGCAGCCATCCGATCGGCAGCTCGTCTGCGGCGTCGGCGAGCAGAGTGCGGCAGCGCAAGCAGGCGGGTTGGTAGGGGTGATCGTTGATCTCGCAGCCGGCGACAACGGGTGTCCACTCGTCGAGGAGCCCGACCAGGGTGCGCATCAGCCTGGTCTTGCCCTGTCCTCGCTCGCCAAGAAGTACGAAGTCGTGCCCGGCCAGCAGGGACGTCTCGACTTCTGGCAGCACGGTGTCGTCGAAGCCGACGATGCCGGGAAAGGTGGGCCGCCCGGCGCGAAGTGTCCGCGCGAGGTTGTCGCGGAGCTCGGCCTTGACGGTGCGGTGCACGTGGTCGGTCGCGCGGAGCTGGCCGAGGGTGCTGATGTCAGGTGGGGTGCTGATTGCTTGGTCGCTGTGGCTCACTCACCCAATCTACGACTGGGTGCCAACCGGCTACTGGGTGATGGTGAAGGCGTCGACGAGTTTGCCGTGCTGGTCGATGGCTCTGCCGATGATGCGGTCCTCGTAGACGAGCAAGTCGAGGTAGTGCAGCGTCGAGCTGCTGACCGCGGTGAAGTCCTCTTGACCAGTGGGCCGCAGCTTCGCCCCGCCGCCCGAGACAACGTAGGTCACTCCGTCGATCGGCTTCGAGCGCTGGTAGTCGTGGTCGTGTCCGGCCAGGACCAGCGGTACGTCGTAGTGGGCGAACAGTGGAGCCCAGGCATCCTGCACGGACTCCGTCGACCCGTGGTATCCGGCCGAGTAGGCGGGATGGTGCATGGCGGCGATCGTCCATGTCCCCGCTGGTTGCGACGCGGCGAGCATGCCCGCCAGCCACTGCGTTTGCCGGGGTTCCTCCACGCGCTGGGAGTCGAGCACGATCATCCGCACTGGACCGATCCGTTCGACATACCACGACCTGTCCTGCCCGAGTTCGGACATGATCTCCTCCTGCTCGCCGCTCCGGTAGTCGTGGTTGCCGAGCACAGGCAGCAGCTCGGTGCCGTTGTCGAGGAGCGGAGCGAACGGCTCCGTGACGGCATGGTCGACGAGTGCTGAGTCGCCATCCTCGTAGACGATGTCGCCCAGGAGAACCAGCGCGTCGTACGGTGCTCCGTGTCGGCCCTGAGAAGTCATCTGTCGAGCAGTGGCTAACTCGGCTGCGTCGCCGGTTCCGGTGTCTCCGGCAGCCGCGATCCGGGTCAGAGGGGCGTCCGCGACCGGCGGCACCTCTTCGCCGTCGACAGAGGACGGCAACTCCAGAGCCGGGTCCGCAAAGGGGTTCTGGACCAGTACGACGCCGAGCACAGCGACGACGATGGCGACCACGACCGCGGCCAGGGTGGCTCTCTTCCAGGTCACCGCCCCATCGTTGCAGCCGATGCTGAGCGCAGGCTCAGCACGGGTACTCGGAGTCACTCAGGCAGATCGAGGTGGGCAACGTTGCGGCGGGCCAGGGTGTGGGCAACCCCCGCGCTCCGGTCGATGGACAGGCTTGGCTCCCTGGACCACGTGCACCGAAGCAGTCGGCGAGCGCGGTTGCGTAACCGTCGGT
This sequence comes from uncultured Actinomycetota bacterium, assembly GCA_963815295.1. Lineage (GTDB taxonomy): Bacteria > Actinomycetota > Actinomycetes > Propionibacteriales > Nocardioidaceae > JACDHG01. The sequence goes on along the minus strand of CAWFFZ010000008.1, from coordinate 1,555,811 downwards.
GGTGTCGGCCAGGATGGTGCCCACGTCGTGGGCACCCGGCCTGGCGGCGACGAAACGGAGGCAGCCATGGAGTGCAAGATCGAGCTCATCTTCATCCCCGTGACCGATGTCGACAGGGCCATCGAGTTCTACGTCGAGACGGTTGGGTTCAACTTGGACATGGAAGCCCGCGTGGACGAGAACACCAGGTTCGTGCAAGTTACGCCGCCCACGTCTGCGTGTTCTATCGCGTTCGGCGAGGGGATCACAGACATGACCCCCGGCACTCAGAACAGCATCCAGGTGGTCGTCCCCGACGCGGAGGCCGCACGTCGGCACCTCGTCGAGCGCGGGGTCGAAGCGCCCGAGGTCCAGGTGCTCGCATGGGGTTCGTTCACCTCGTTCACCGACCCCGACGGCAACAGCTGGACCGTGCAGGAGCTGCCACCGCCAGGGTCATACGACACGCCGGAGGGCTGAGTGCGCTACCAGTCCGACGACGAGGACAGCGCTCGTTGGGACGGTTTCCCCTTCCGTGATGGCGACATCGTCATCAGCACTCGGTCCAAGAGTGGTACGACGTGGATGCAGATGATCTGCGCGCTTCTCGTCTTCCAAACACCGGACCTGCCGGCGCCGTTGACGGAGCTGTCGCCGTGGCTGGACTGGAAGATACGACCACTCGACGAGGTCGTCGTGCATCTCGAGGCGCAACGACACCGTCGGTTCATCAAGAGCCACACCCCACTCGATGGGCTGCCGCTTGATGACCGCGCGACGTACATTGTGGTGGCGCGCGACCCGCGTGACATGTATGTCTCGCTCTACCACCAGAGCGACAACATCGACCGCGACGTCGTACGCAGGCTGCTCGGGCGCGAACCGCCCGCCGAAAGCGCCGCCCCGCGGGTGCGACTAGACGTCCACGAGGCTCTGCTTGCTTGGATCGATCGCGACTCCTCACCTCAGGAGGAGATGGACTCGATCCGCGGCGTGATGTGGCATCTGGCCGACGCGTGGAGGCGCCGCAACGACCACAACGTCGTCCTGGTCCACTACAGCGACTTGCTCGCCGACCTGGAAGCCCAGATGCGTGGGCTAGCGCATGTCCTTGACATCGACGTGGAGGAGCAGACCTGGCCGTCGCTGGTCGAGGCCGCGACGTTCGAGCAGATGCGCGTGCGCGCCGACAGGCTCGTCCCCAGCGGGGGCGTGGGTGTCCTCAAGGATGTGAACGCCTTTTTCCGCCGGGGGACAGCTGGTGCGGGGCGCGATCTCCTCAGCGCCGACGAGACCGCCCACTACGAGCAGCGGGTCGCGGCTCTCGGGCCGCCCGACCTGAATGCCTGGCTCCACCGCTGAGAGGCCGTTGCGTCCGGGCTAGCGGCCGCTCGGGCACCCGCTAGCACGGACGTAAGTGGATCGCGGGTGGCATGATCGGCGGGTGCCGAACACTGTGCCTGCGCTGCTCGACCTCCTTGAGCTCGAACAGCTTGAAGAGGACCTCTACCGCGGCCGCCAACCCGACACCGCGATGCAGCGGGTGTTCGGAGGACAGGTCGCGGCGCAGGCGCTCCGCGCCACCTGCCGCACTGTCGACGAGGGCCTCGCGGTGCACTCTCTGCACTCGTACTTCCTGCGCCCTGGCGACACCGCCGTGCCGATCATCTACGACGTCGAGCGCATCCGCGATGGCCGCTCGTTCTCGACGCGACGCGTGGTCGCCCGCCAGCACGGCAAGTCGATCTTCTATCTCACGGCCTCGTTCCACATCGACGAGATCGGATTCGACCATCAAGACGTGATGCCAGTCGTTCCCGACCCGGAGGATTGCCTTCCAATGGGTGACCTAGTGCGACGCGTCACCGGCCGTGACGACGACCGCTCATGGGAGCGCGAGTGGGCGGCGCTCGATGTGCGGTATGCCGCTGACTCGCGGCCGGGCGGTTCGCTGGAGAGCCCGACCGAGCCCGCGCGGACCCAGATCTGGGTTCGCGCCGCTAACAAGGTGCCCGATGACCTGGTCACGAACACCTGCGTTCTCACCTACGCCAGCGACCTCACCCTGCTCGGCGTGAGCCTCGTCCCGCACGGGTTGATCATCACGTCGCGCCAGATCGCGCCGGCATCCATCGACCACTCGATGTGGTTCCATCGACCGTTCCGCTCCGATGCGTGGATGCTCTACGACCAGCACTCGCCGTCCGCGTCAGGTGGTCGCGGTTTTGCGGTCGGCAGGGTCTACAACCGCGAGGGGAAGCTCATCGCCTCTGTTGCGCAAGAGGGCCTGATCCGCCCCGTTGGGGAAGCCCGCGAGCGGCTGGTCTAACGAGCCGCCCAGGCGGCGAGCAGCTCTGCCTCGCGTTCGGTCGAGATTCCCCAGCCTGCGACAAGCTCGGGTTGGTCCTTCTTGATCCAGTCCCACGTGTCCGAGATGGTCTCGGTGAGCGGGCGGCAGGTCAGGCCGGCCGCGTTCGCCCGAGTCGGGTCTGCGGCGAGCGAGTTCTCGATGTCACCTTCCGTCCAAAGCGGAAGCGATTCGCCGGTCTCGCCGCGCTCGACGAGCCAGGCTGGGTCGACCCAGGTGAGGGACGTGTCGTGCGGACCTACGGCTCGGACGGTCGCGTCGAGCAGGTCGCCGTAACCGAAGGGCGGGGTCGGAGAGACGCTGTTGAAGACACCCGACGTCTGGTCCTCGCACAGCTTGACCGTCCACTCACCCTGGTCGCGCGCGTCGATCACCTGCATCGGGGCGTCGTGGGGTCCGGGTGCGAGCACCTCGCCACCGTGGGCGATCCGGCGTACCCACCAGGTGAAACGGCCGGTGTGGTCATGAGGCCCGATGACGTACGTCGGACGGATGATCGCGAGCCCGGTCTTGCCGTACGCCGAATCGGCCTGCTCCTCGCACAGAACCTTGAGCCCGCCGTAGGTCTCGCCGGTGACCTTCTCGGTGGTCGGGTCGTCGAGCCTGAGCAGGGCGGCGTCTTCGCCGAAGCTGGGTTCGTCCGGTTCGACGTACACCGACATCGTTGACACGAAGACATGGTGGCCTCCGCGACCGTCCAGCGCGTCGGCGACCGTGTCGACCTGGCGAGGAATGTAGGCACACACGTCGACCGTGGCGTCGAACTCGCGGCCGGCCAGGACCGAGAGATCCTTGTCGCGGTCGGCGTACAGGTGCTCGACATCGTCGAAGACGGGATCGTGGGACGGACCGCGGTGCAGCAGAGTCACGTCGTGGCCGGCTTCGATGGCTGCTTCGGACATCGCCCGGCCGACGAACCTGGTGCCGCCGATGAAGAGAATGCGCATGCCCGGACCCTAGTTCCCCTGGTCAGGTCCCGCACGCAGGGGGCGCCGGATTTCGCGAGGAGCAGACAGCGGAGGAGTCTGCGGGCTATGGTCGGGGCTGGTATGGGACGCGTGTGACGCATGTTCTTCGTGCGTTAGATGATGCGCGGATCCCGGCCCAACCCCCTGGAGGTGACCTGCTGTGCGTTCCACCCATCGCACGGCCCGCCGGCCGCTGGCGGTAGCCGTCGCCTGCCTCACCCTAGTGGCACTTGCCGGACCCGTCGCCGCGGCGGCCAAACCGAAGTTCCAGATGCCCTTCGCGTGCGGCGAGCGATGGGAAGGGTCGACGCGAGCCAGCCATAGCCCCAGCTCGCTCTCCATCGACTGGAACCGTGACTCCAGCGACGAAGGCTCACCGGTCGTCGCATCCGCCTCCGGCATCGTCACGTCGGTCATCAACCTCGGCAACAGCAGCTACGGCCTGTACATCGTCGTCGACCACGGTGGTGGTTGGACATCCCTGCACGCCCATCTGCTCAGGTCGTTCGTCGTCGTCGGCCAGCGCGTCGACCAGGGACAGCTGATTGCGTTGCTCGGCAACTCGGGCGGCTCGAGCGGCGCGCATCTCCACTACGAGCAGCGGCTGGACCGGATCGACCAGCACGCAGTGTTCAACGCAGTCCGATTCGCCTACAACACGTGGCTGTCGTCGCGAAACTGTGTCGACGTGCCTGTCACGGGCGACTGGAACGGCGACCGGGCGAGCGACCTTGGGGTGTTTCGTCGGCAGCAGGCCGGCGGTGTCTTCCGCAAGCGCATGCCCGACGGAAGCTCGGTGCTCACCTCGTTTGGCAGGGCGACCGACGAACCGATCGTGGGCGACTGGAACGGCAACGGCCAGTCCGACCCCGGCGTCTTCAACCGGATGACGCGTACTTTCACCTTGTCGCTGCCCGCCGGACGACGTACGACCATCCAGTTCGGCCTCGCGACCGACGTGCCGTTGGCCGGCGACTGGGACGGCGACGGACGCACCGACGTAGGCGTCTTCCGACCGTCGAAAGCGAAGTTCGTCCTCCGTAGTGCGAGCGGCACCTACTCCACGAAGGTCCTCGGCTCGGTGTCGAGCCTGCCTGTCGTGGGTGACTGGGACGGCGATGGCCGGTTCGAGCCCGGCGTCTACGATCCCGCGACCACGGTGTTCACCTTGTCGATGCCGGGAGGTGCGAAGAAGTCGGTGCTGTTCGGCACCCGCACGTCCCTGCCAGTAGTGGGCTATTGGGGATACGACGCCATCAGCGACGTCGGCGTGTGGGACACCGCGACCAGCACGTTCATGAAGCGGCTGACCGCGAACCGGAGCTCTTCGATCCGCTTCGGCAAGCTCCGCTAGGAGGCCGACCCGTCCCACCGATGGGTCGACCGGCCGAGCAAGTGGGGTTTGCCCGTGCGCGCCGAGACCATGCCGAAGTCGATGGTGCCGTCGGAGCTTCGGGCGCCGAATGTCACCGCGCTTGGCAGCGGCACCGGCTTCTTGAACGCCACCGCGACCGAGAACGCATCGGGCAGCCGTGGTGCCAGCGCGGCAAGCGAACGTGCCTTCGTCCACATACCGTGCGCGATCTGGGTGCGAAAGCCGAACGCCTTCGCCGTCAGGCCAAACAGGTGGATGGGGTTGCGATCGCCGGAGACTGCGGCGTAGCGGCGCCCGAGACCGGCGTCGAGTGTCCAGCGGATCGGTCCTGCCGGAGCTTCGCCCGGTACGTCGGCGGGCGGCGGCCGCACTGCGGTGTCTGCGCCCTCTTCACGACTCAGGAAAAGACTCGAACCGCGCCACACCACCTCACCTGCGACCGAGGTCTCGGACTCGACCGTCACGGTCCGCCCGCGTGGGTGCGGGCGTAGATCGGTCGCCCACACCGCCAGATCGATCGTCTCGTCGAGGCCGATCGGTCGCGCCTGCCGGATGGTGTTCTCGACGTGCACGGCACCCATCACGGCGAGTGGGAAGCCGGGCGCCGTCATCAACGCCAGGTGCAGTGGGAACGCCAGCACGTGGGGGTACGTCGCGGGGACAAGCGTCATACCGTCGAAGCCGCAGATCTCGCGGTAGCGGTGCAGGTGGTCGAGGTCGAGCCCGACGTCACGCAGCTCGAGGCGGGTGTCGGGCAGCGGGTCGGACGACGACTTCGACAGGGCTGCCTTGAGGTAGAGCGATCCCAGCGACGGTGACTCGTCGAGCACTTGAGTGGTCATCGATCAAGCCCCGATCAGACTCTGACCGCACACTCGGACGACATTGCCCGTTACCCCGAAGGAGTCCGGGCTCGCGAACCAGGCAACAGTTTCTGCTACATCGACGGGCAGGCCACCCTGGTTGACGGAGTTCATCCGGCGACCCGCTTCGCGCAGCACCAGGGGCATCGCTGCCGTCATCTGGGTTTCGATGAAGCCTGGCGCGACCGCGTTGACGGTGACCTGCTGAGCGGCGGCAACCGGGGCGATGGCGTCGACGAAGCCGATCACCCCTGCCTTGGACGTCGCGTAGTTGGTCTGGCCGACGTTTCCGGCGATCCCCGCGATCGACGAGACCGCGATGATCCGGCCGTTCGGGCGGACGACCTTGTCCTCCAGCAGCTCAGAGGTGATCCGCTCAGGTGCACTGAGGTTGACATCGATCACGGAGGACCAGCGCGCGTCGTCCATGTTGGCCAAGCGTCTGTCGCGGGTGATGCCGGCGTTGTGTACGACGACATCGACACCATCGTGTCGCTCGCGGAGCGCCCGAGCGATCCGCTGCGGTGCATCCACCACGGTGATGTCGATGGTCACCGAGTCGCCCCCGAGCTCGTCCATCAAGCGCAGCAGCTCATCAGCCGCCTGGGGCACGTCAACTCCGACGATAGTCGCCCCATCGCGGCGCAGGGTGCGGGCGATGGCCTCGCCAATGCCTCTGGAGGCGCCGGTGATAAGGACCACCTTGCCGACGAGCGGCGCTACCGGGTCTGCGGCCGGGTGGTCCGGAGCCTGGACCGAGGTACTCACGTGGACGACCTGGCCCGAGACGTACGCCGACTTGGGGGAGAGGAAGAAGAGCACGGTGGATGCGATGCCGGCGCTCGCGTCGGGGTCGGCGTAGACCAGCTGGACGGTGCCGCCGCGGCCGATCTCTTTGCCGAGCGAGCGGGTGAAGCCCTCGAGTGCGCGCTGTGCGATCCGCGCCGACGTCGAGGCAGCGCGGTCTGGCGTTGACCCGAGCACCACGACGTGGGGGCAAGGCGCGAGTGAGCGCAGCACCGGACTGAAGAACTCGCGCAACGTGGACAAGGCAGCCGTTGTCTCGATACCAGAGGCGTCAAAGACGAGCCCGGCGTAGCTGGTGCTCTCGACGCGCTGGGTGTGGCTCTCGGCGCCCGCAGCGGTGATCGCGGCCAGGGCAGCAGGCAACAGCGTCCCCGAGCCACCACAGAGGAACGAGCCTGATAACAGCGGATCGCCAGGAGTGTGACGCCTGAGCGGGACCGGGTCGGGGAGGCCGAGGTTCTTGACCAGGAAGCTGCCGACTGGGGTGGTTGCCAGGTCTTGATAGCGGTCGGCCAATTCGTCTCCTCCGAGGCTGCACGTGTCCGCGCCCGACGTGGTGTGTCTCAACGGACCCCGTAGGCAAACGGCTTCGAGCAAATGTAACTTGTCGTGATGCCCTCCAACTCCTCGTCCATCCGCCGGGTCGCAGTCGTCGGCGGCAACCGGATTCCGTTCGCGCGGAGCAACGCGGCATACGCAACGGCGTCGAACCAGGACATGCTCACCACCGCGATCGACGGTCTCCTGGAGCGCTATGGCCTGGCAGGGGAGCGGTTGGGTGAAGTCGTTGCGGGCGCGGTCCTCAAGCACAGCAGGGATTTCAACCTGGCCCGTGAGTCAGTGCTCGGGTCCAAGCTCTCAGCCGAGACACCGGCCCACGACATCCAACAGGCGTGCGACACCGGCGTGCAGGCGGCGATCGCGGTTGCGGACAAGATCGCGCTCGGCGTGATCGACGTCGGCATTGCCGGAGGTGTCGACACGACGTCCGATGCTCCGCTTGCAGTCAACGAGAAGCTGCGCCAGATCCTGCTGGAGGCCAATCGCGCCAAGTCGCTGCCGGATCGGCTGTCAGCGCTGATGAAGGTACGACCGGGTCATCTCGCGCCGGCAGGACCGCGAAACGCAGAGCCGCGGACCCGACTTTCGATGGGCGAACATGCGGCGCTGACGGCTCTCGAGTGGGAGATCAGCCGAGAGGCTCAGGACGAGCTTGCGCTGGCCTCGCATCAGCGGTTGGCGGCTGCCTACGAGCGAGGGTTCTTTGCCGACCTCGTCACGCCGTACCTCGGGCTCACACGTGACCAGAATCTGCGCCCCGACACAACCCTCGAAAAGCTCGCCGCACTTGCGCCGGTGTTCGGCACGGGTCGCGCGGCCACCATGACGGCCGGCAACTCCACTCCGCTCACCGACGGCGCGTCCGTGGTGCTGCTCGCGAGCGAGGAATGGGCAGCGGCGCGCGGGCTCGACGTGCTCGCGTACCTCACCTTCCACGAGACCGCAGCGGTCGACTATGTGTACGGCGCTGAGGGTCTGCTGATGGCACCCGCCTACGCGATGCCGCGGATGCTCGACCGGGCAGGGCTGGCGCTCGGGGACTTCGACTTCTACGAGATCCACGAAGCCTTCGCCTCACAAGTGCTCGCCACCCTGAAGGCTTGGGAGGACCCCATCTTCTGCAAGGCACGGCTCGGTCTCGACCAACCGCTCGGCGCGATCGACCGCGACAAGCTGAACGTCGCCGGCTCGTCGCTGGCTGCTGGTCACCCCTTCGCGGCAACGGGTGGCCGGATCATCGCAACGCTGGCGAAGCTGCTGGCGGAGAATGGCCAGGGGCGCGGCCTCATCTCGATCTGTGCGGCCGGCGGGCAAGGCGTCACGGCGATCCTCGAGCGCTGACGTCACCCGGTTGTCCCGTTTCGGGCGACGGGACTCCCCGCAGACACCGCACTTCCAGCGGCAACAAAGGCGAGTCGGTCAGAGCGTCGTAGTGACATCCGGCGGAGTGGATAGGTACGGTGCAGTCAACGAGGAGGCGCCCATGCGTATCAAGAGCGCGGTTTTCCCAGTCCTGGCAGTTCTGGCCCTGTCACTCGCGGCCTGTGGTGGCGAGGAAGATAGTGAGCCCGCTGCCGCCGAGAGCGGCACAGTCTGCGCGGACAACGAGACGACCGGTGACGCCCTAGCCGCGATCTGCGACAAGGGCACGCTCACCGTCTCCACCGACCCTAAGTACCCGCCGCAGTCCTCACTCGACGAGAAGACCGGAGAGTACGAAGGCTTCGACATCGATGTTGCGACCGAGATCGCCAAGCGGCTCGGAGTCGAAACCGCCTGGCAGACACCGGCGTGGGAGAGCATCACCGCAGGGAGCTGGAACGGCCGTTGGGACCTGAGCGTCGGCTCCATGACACCGACCAACGACCGCCAGCAGGTGCTGGAGTTCTCCGAGCCGTACTACTTCACGCCAGCTGTGGTCGCGGTGCACACAGACAACACCAGCGTGTCCGACATCTCCAGCGACCTCGATGGCCAGAGGATTGGGGTGTGCAGTGGTTGCACCTATGACCAGTTCCTCAACAAGAGCCTGGAGATCAAGGGCTTCACCTTCGACTTCGTCATTGACGACTCCGAAGTCGTGGGATACGACACCGACACCAGCGCGCTTAACGACCTCGCTCTCGGGGACGGCACCCGGCTCGACGCGGTGATTACGTCGCTCACGACCGCACAAGGTTTCATTGACGCCGACAAGCCAGTCAAGATCGTCGGCGACCCGGTGTTCTACGAGCCGCTCGCCGTCGCGATTGACAAGAGCTCCAGCTTGGACCCGACGTCCTTCGCGATAGCTGTTGACAATATTGTCGGCGAAATGCACGCCGACGGGACACTCACTGAGTTCTCCAAGAAGTGGTACGACGGGACGGACCTGTCGGCCAAACAGTGACGGCTGGGGTAGTGACGTGAGCAGTCGCGAGCAAGGCGCCCCGCTCGGAGACCCGCCTGGAAGGTGGGAACGGCTGGCGCTCGCGAACGCCCGAATCCCCTTTCGCCTGAAGGTCGGCGTCGTCTGGCTCCTGATCTTCGCGGTGCTTGCGGGGTTCTTCGCAATCGCCGGCTTCGACACCGCGTTCATGCGCGACCAGTTCCGCTTCATTTTCTACGGCCTGAAATACACGCTCTACATGGCAGTGGTCGGGATCGTGATGGCAGTCGTGCTGGCCGGCCTGGGAGCTCTCGGCCGGATCTCGTCCAATCCGATTGCCTACGGCATCTCCGGGTTCTACGTCTCGTTCTTCCGGGGCACGCCGCTGATCGTGCAGATGTTCTTGATCTACTCCGCGCTGCCCCAGGTCGGGCAGAACCTCGTCGCCAAATATCCGGGCGGCGTCCCTCAGTCCGTCGCCGACTACCTCACCCTCGATGCCGTGGTCGCAGGCATGTTGGCGCTCGGCTTGAACTATGGCGCTTACATGACGGAGATCTTCCGCGCCGGCATCCAGTCGGTGAGTGGGGGACAAGGCGAAGCGGCTGATGCCTTGGGCATGACGTATGGGCAGAAGATGCGCAAGGTGATCCTGCCGCAGGCCCTGCGCGTGATCATCCCGCCGACCGGCAACGAGTTCATCGCGATGATGAAGGACACCGCCTTGGTGTCCTTCCTCGGTGTGGCTCTGGTGAGCGCCGAGGTGTTCCGCCGAGCGTCGTACGTCGGCACGTCGAACTTCAAGAGCCTCGAAGCGCTGATTGTTGCGGCTGGACTCTACTGGGCGCTGACAGCTGTCTTCACGTTCTTCCAGCGGCGACTCGAGGGACGCTTGGCGCGAGGTTATGTGCGAGAAGCCGTCGCTCGCGCCCCCCGCGTGACCGGGCAAGGGCACTGAGAGGCGATCTGGTGAGCCAAGAGGAAGCCATCGTCCGGGTCGAGGGCGTGCACAAGCGCTTCGGGCGACTCGAGGTGCTCAAGGGCATCGACATGGACGTGCACAAGGGAGAGGTCGTCGTCATCTTCGGGCGGTCTGGGTCGGGGAAGTCGACGCTGTTGAGGTGCGTCAACTTCTTGGAGGACCCCACCGAGGGCACGGTCGAGGTTTCCGGCATCAGGCTCGGCGGCGGCTTCCGGACACGCCGCAAACGTGAGCAGATCAGGCAGCTCAGGTTGCATGTCGGCATGGTGTTCCAGCAGTTCAACCTGTTCCCGCACATGACAGTGCTCCAGAACGTCATGGAAGGGCCCCGCTGCGCCAAGGTGGACGACAAGGCTTCGACCCGCAAGCTTGCGCTGGACCTGCTCGACCAGGTCGGCCTGTCCGACAAGGCCGGTGAGCACCCGATCCGGCTGTCCGGCGGCCAGCAGCAGCGTGTTGCGATCGCCAGGGCGCTCGCGATGAAGCCGGAAGTGATGCTGTTCGACGAACCCACCTCGGCCCTCGACCCGGAGTTGACGGGGGAGGTGCTCGGGGTGATGAAGGCGCTGGCCACCGACATGCACATGACGATGATCGTGGTCACCCACGAGATGGGTTTCGCCCGCGAGGTGGCTGACCGGATGTGCTTCTTCCACGAGGGAGCCATCCTCGAGGAGGGCCCGCCTTCGCAGATCGTCAGCTCGCCGCGATCGCCGGAGACCAAGACGTTCCTCGACGCTGTGCTCTGAGTTCCGCTCCTTCCAGTCCGCTCGGAGGAGGAGTAGCGTCGCGACACTGTCGGAAGACCACGGAGGGAAATCAATGAGTGGCACACGCGTTCTGGTCGGGACCCGCAAGGGCGCTTTCATCCTCACATCGGACGAGAAGCGAGTGGACTGGAAGGTCGACGGCCCGCATCTCCCGGGGTGGGAGATCTACCACCTCAAGGGGTCCCCGGTTAACCCCGACCGCATCTATGCCTCGCAGACCAGCGGCTGGTTCGGTCAGGTGATCCAGAGGTCGGACGATGGCGGCTCCTCCTGGGAGGCGGTGGGCAACGACTTCACGTATGACGGCGTACCTGGCGAGCACCAGTGGTATGACGGCTCGTTGCGGCCCTGGGACTTCACCCGGGTCTGGCACCTCGAGCCCTCCTTACACGACGCCGAGACGGTCTACGCCGGCGTCGAGGACGCCGCGCTCTTCAAGTCCACCGACGGCGGCACCGGGTGGACCGAGCTGTCCGGATTGCGCAACCACGACACTGGCCCGCAATGGCAGCCCGGCGCCGGCGGCCTGTGCCTGCACACGATCGTCCAGCACCCAACGGACACCAACCGGATGTACGTCGCCATCTCCGCAGCTGGCGCGTTCCGCACCTCCGACGGCGGCGACACGTGGCAGCCGATCAACAAGGGTCTGCGCTCCAGCGAAATTCCCGACGAGGACTCCGAGGTCGGCCACTGCGTCCACCGCATCGACATGCACCCGGACAAGCCCGACGTGCTCTACATGCAGAAACACTGGGACGTCATGCGCAGCGACGACGCGGGCGATATCTGGCACGAGATCAGCGGCGATCTCCCCACCGACTTCGGCTTCACGATCGCGGTCCACGCGCACGAGCCCGAGACCGTCTACGTCGTACCGATCACCAGTGACTCGCTTCACTACCCGCCTGACGGCAAGTTGCGCGTCTACCGGAGCCGCTCCGGTGGCGATCAGTGGGAGGCGTTGACCAGCGGCCTTCCGCAGGAGAACTGCTACGTCAACGTGCTGCGCGACGCCATGGCCGTTGACCAGCACGAGTCCTGCGGCCTTTACGTCGGCACGACCGGCGGCCAGGTCTACGCGTCCAACGACTCGGGTGACTCATGGTCGCCGATCGTTCGCGACCTTCCGCCCGTGCTCTCCGTCGCTGTGCAGACGCTATAGCGAGGATGCGATGAGCGACTCGGTGCGCGTGGTTCTCCCGGCTCACCTCCGCGCGATCGCAAAGGTGCAGGGTGAGGTCCGCGTCGACGTCCCCGGCGAGGTCACGCAGCGGTCGGTGCTCGACGCTCTCGAGGCGGAGTTCCCGATGCTTCTCGGGACGATCCGCGACCGGGCGACGGCGAAGCGGCGGGCATTCGTGCGCTTCTACGCCTGCGAGGAGGACCTGTCCCACGAGGAGCCGGACACGCCGCTGCCGGACCGGGTTGCCCAGGGTGAGGAACCGTTCATGGTCGTCGGGGCGATGGCAGGCGGCTGATCTGCTCCGAGGGTGTCTCGGCAGGAGCCCGTACGTTGGCGGACGAGTGTCGGACCCGGCACATACGGTGCCGGGATGAGTGCTTCCGTGCCGCTGCGGCGGCCGCGCGTCGTCATGATCACGACCGCGAGTGTTGACAGCAGGGTGACGCTGACCCACTCCGAGCGACTGTTGGACCCCGGCGTCTACGACAGGTGGCAGGCAGCATGGCCGCCCGATGTCGAGCAGCTGATCGAGCAACGTCAGCGCTGGATCGAGGACCGATACGGACCCACGGTTGTCCTGAACGGCAGTGGAAGCTTCGTGGCCGGCGACGCCACCTCGCCGTGGGCCGACAGCACAGACGCCGACGCGCAGGAGTTCCGCACCGACCACCTCCCGCGGCGCAGCCCTCGCTGGTTTGCTGTAGTCGACAGCCGGGGACGCGTCGACTGGACGTTCACCGGAGACGAACAGAACGCTCTGCTTGTCCTCGTATGCCGTGCGACGCCGACCGGGTACTTGAAACGTCTCCGGGAGTTGGGCGTTGGCTACCTCGTCGTCGGCGAGGAGAGGGTGGACCTTCGCGAGGCCTTAGGCCGATTGGTCACCGCGCTAGGTGCCAGCACCGTCCTTGCCGACGGAGGCGGAAGCCTCAACGGTGCTCTTCTACGAGCCGGACTCGTCGACGAAGTCCACGTGATCACCTTCCCCGCTCTGGTCGGTGGCCTCGGCACGCCTTCCTTCGTGGACGGGGCACCACTGCCGCCAGACAGTACCCCCGTCTCGCTCCAGCCACTGGGTCTTGTGCAAGGCGACAAGGGGAGCACCTGGGCTCGCTACGAAGTGCAGCAGGCCACGTCCTAGCCGAGTCTCCCTCGGGCGGTCGCCCAGGGCACGCCGCCTGGTAAACCGGTGGTGGTTGGAGCTGACCCGGGTCATCATGAATCGCATGTCTGCTCCAGTCGCTGCTGATCACTGAACACGTTTCCCCGCCCAATTACGCCCCGTCCTCGTTGCGACGGGCATGTAGCGTGCAGTCCTTTCAGCTTGGAGCTCTTTTCTGATGACGATCCAGTCCTGATGACCATCCAGTCGACGTGCGTCGAGATTGCGTGTGACGAGTCCGGGTTCTCCGGGAGTAACCTCCTCGACCCTGCCTCGCCCGTGATCACCCATGCCAGCGTCGATCTCGCAATACCGGAGGCCACCGAGGTGGTCGCCATACTGCAATCCCGGCTTCACCACCGTTCTGAGTACAAGTCCAACCAGTTGCTGCGACCCCAGCAGCGGCCCGCACTCGAGTGGTTCCTCACCGCGCTGCACGGGCGGGCACACGTTCACGTCATCGACAAGACCGGATACGTCGCCGCCCGGGTGCTTGAGCTGTTCACCGAGGAACCGACGTACGGCGCTGGCACCAGCCTGGGCAGGGACCACTCCGATGCCGTGTCCGCGCTTCGGCAGCGGACCGGATTCCTGGCGGCGTTCGTGGACCTGACCCGGACGAAGCGGGTCCGGCTGATCGGCCACGACGCGATCGATCGGTTCTTTGCCACGATGCCTGCCGACCTGCCAGCACTGCGGGAGGTGACCCGGGTGCGGGTCGAGGAGGTGATGGATCGGTTGATCGATGACGATCGCACGTTTCCACCTCCGCTGGAGCCGCTGGTGCCTGCGCTCGCCGAGACGCTGTTGTTCTGGAGCGCGGGGGAGCGGTCGGTTGCCGTGATTCATGACGAGCAGAGTGCGCTGACCCGGGGGCGGGTGGCTCGGCTGGGGGCGTTCCTCGCTGAGGCAGTGTCTCCGTCACCTCCGCCGCTGCGCTCGTTCCTGCAGGTCGATTCGAGGGACGACGCGCGGGTGCAGGTGGCTGATCTGCTGGCCGGGATCGCCCGCCGGGGGACGCCGAAGCTGAATGAGTTGCTTGCGCCGTACCTTCAGCCCTCTGTGAACGGGAAGTCCTCCCAGGTGTGAGCGCCGGAGTCAGTGATGGAGGGCTGGCCAGGCCTTGGCCGGTGCCACGGGATCAGCCACCACCACCAGAGGCTGCGTGCCTGTTCAACCCCGGGCTTCTTGGACGGATCGGGAGAGCAGACAGAACTCGTTGCCTTCGGGATCGCTGAGAACTACCCAGGTTGCGTCGGGTCCCTGCCCTACATCCGTGTGCCGCGCACCCAGGTTAAGGAGCCGCTCGAGCTCATCGGTTGTGGCTATGCCGTCAGCGCGAAGGTCGAGATGCAGCCGGTTCTTGACCGTCTTGGTCTCCGGCACCGCCACCACGTCGATCGTCGGCCACGATCCATCTGGCGGCGCGATGCTGATGATGTCGTCGCCGTCCTCTTCGACGATCTGCCAGCCGAGGACGTCGCACCAGAAGTCGGCGACCACACGTGGCTGCGCAGCGTCGATCGCAATAACCGCTATTTGACTGGACATGCCGCCATTCTGGCGCGACTTGTGATCGCCCGCCGCTTAGGCGCGGGGAGGCTCGTCGATCCCGAGTGCCTACTCTCTATCGCTGGGGCTCGATGAGGCGCCGGACAGCGGCTCGCGATGCGAGGAGGGCGACGACGAGCAACGTGACCGGAATGAAGCCGCCCAGGCTCACGGCGTCGCCGAAGACGAGGTCGACCAGCTTGAGTACGACGAGTTTGCTGCCGGCGGCGACCACCCACAACGCCAGCGCCGCTGCGAGTTTGCCGTGCCGTGTTGTCGCCGCGTGGAGCCTGGTGACGATGTGGCCCTTGAGAAGGAGCACGAGTTCCAGGGCGACCTTGAGGAGTGCTGCGGTCAGCAGCGAGAGGGTGAAGCTTTCGCTGATGACTGACGGGACGTACTCGATGGCGAGGTTCAGGACGACAACGTAGACGACGAAGTCGATTACGTCGGCCAACCCGTCGCGCATCCAACGGCGAACCCGACCTCGTTTCGGGCGAGGCTCCAATGGGCCCGCCGGCTCGTGCTTCGTCGCCACGTCATGATCCTGACGCAAATTCCGATGGTTAGGCCCGACCAAACTGACAGTGTCCGCATTCGGCCAAGTGGACAAGTGTCTTTGAGTCAGCTGTTCGCGAGGTAGGACCCGGCGGCAGAGGCCAAGTCGGTGAGGCGATCTGGCCGCTGGTCGATTGCCCAGCGGACGAGGTCAAGTGCGTCCAAGATCATCAGCTGGTCGAGCAGCCCATTGTGCCGTGGCAGCGGCGCGCCGAGGGCGGTCGCGAGGACGTTGAGCTCAGCAATGGACGGGCTACCGGTAGCAAGGTGCGACTTCATTGCGGGGATCAGGTCGCCGTACGGCACGGGTCCGACCGCAGCCGAGCCCCAGTCCAGGAGCACTGGAGACGTTGTGGCTTGGATGAGTAGGTTGCGCGGTGCCAGATCGCCATGGCACAACCCGTGGGTCATGTCCCGGTCCATCAGCTCGGTCAGAACGTGTCGTAGATGTGGCTGCTTGGATTTCGGGTAGACCCCGAGCTGGAGCAGCGGATCGGCATGAGTGAGCCGGTCCAGGTTGTACTGGAGGTGCTGCCGCCACGCCCGCTGAGGGTCGCGACCGAACCGAGTAAACAGCCCGGACGGCGCGTCTGTCAGGTCGAACTGGTGTGCCCTCCGGCCGTAGGCGCCGAGCGTCGCCCAGTGCGTGAGCGAAGGCTGCCGATCCCCGGGGACGCCTTCGACAAACTCCTGTACTAGGTAGGGGACGCCGCCGAGTCGGCCCCGGGCCACCACCACCGGACTCGGGATGCCCTTCATTGCGGCACAACGCAGGCACCATTCCTCCACCTCGAACTCGTCCCGCTGCGGATCGATCGGGAGCCGCACCACGTGACGCGCAGCACCGGTCCCGATCACGAAGACCCGGTTCACCGATCCCTGCCCGTTCACTTGGACCACCGGAGCTACCGGGGCTCCGTGCCGCTGCGCGATCTCCGCGATCATCGCCGGGAAGTCCATCACGTTTTGATACTGCCAACCTTCCGACGAGAGATGGGCTCACCGCGGGGGGAGCAGCGCACAACCACGCTTCGCGTTGACGGCATGAGCGGACGTCTGCCAGTGCTGGTCTATGCGTCGTCGTGGGAGAGGCTGCTGGACAGCTCGCGATGAGCGTTCGCCTGGCTGAGAAGGCTGTTGGCCTTCTGCTCGAACGTGACTACGGCGTCTGCTCCGGCTGGGAAGCGCAGAGGGGGCTCGTCCTGGCCAACGAGCTTGACCAACGCGGCGGCGAGTTTGGCAGGATCACCGCCCTGCTGACCGTCCATGCTCCTCCACCCGGCGACAGTCTGTTCGGTTCGGTCTGCGTAATCCGCGATCGTGGACTCGGCGTATCGCGTGGATTCGGGGCTGAGCAGCTCGGTGCGGAAGAAGCCTGGCTCGACGATCATCGTCCGGATGCCGAACGGAGCGATCTCCGGCGTCAGCGACTCCATCCAGCCCTCCACCCCGAACTTGGACGCAGCGTAAGCCGTACAGAACTCCTGCCCAGCGATGCCCGCCGTCGAGGAGATCGTGACGATTAGCCCCGAACGTTGGGCACGCATTGCTGGCAGGGCCGCACGGGCGACGTTGACAGGACCAAAAAGGGTCGTCTCGATCTGGGCGCGGAAGTCCTCGGCCGTGATCTCCTCGAAGAACCCGGCATTGAAGTTGCCGGCGTTGTTGACCAAAACGTCGAGGCGACCGAACCGGTCGACCGCCGCGCCAACGGCGGCCCCGGCGGCGGCGAGGTCGGTGACGTCGAGGTTGAGCGCCAAGAGGTCGTCGTGGTCGCCGAGAGCCGCGGTGACGCTGTCCGTGCGGCGGGCGGTGGCGACCACCGCGTGGCCAGCGGCGAGGGCGGCCCTGGCTATATCGACACCCATGCCTCGACCGGCGCCGGTGATGAACCAGATCTGCTTCTCACTCATGGGGCCACGTTAGAACACTCACTCCTCGGCAGATCGGTGCGTTTCCGAACGCAGCAGCGTGGTCGAGCTCACCGCTGCATGAGGGCCTGAACGTCGTCGATGGTGTCGGCTTCGGCGGCGGTCTTGTCATCGCGGTAGCGCAGCACCCGAGCGAAGCGCAGCGCGACTCCACCTGGGTAGCGCCTCGACCGCTGCAGCCCGTCGAACGCGATCTCCACCACCTGCTCGGGCCGGAGGTGGACAACGTGCCCGTCGCGTGACTCCTCGAGCTCGAGGAACCGCTCCGTCTGCCAGGTCAGCATCTCGTCGGTCATCCCCTTGAACGTCTTGCCCAGCATCACGAACCCGCCGTCGCCGTCGCGGGCGCCGAGGTGGATGTTGGAAAGCCAGCCGCGTCGTCGTCCGCTGCCCCACTCGACCGCCAGCACCACGAGGTCGAGGGTGTGGCGCGGCTTGACCTTGATCCAGCCGGCGCCGCGGCGGCCGGCGGCGTACGGGGTTGACGTTGACTTGACGACAACGCCCTCCTGTCCGGCCGTGACTGCGTCGTCGAAGAACTGCTGCGCCTTGGCCGGGTCGGCCGTGGTCAGTCGTGCCACCCGCGACTCGGTGGGCACGAGGGCGTCGAGCCGCGCCAGCCGCTCGGACAGGGGTATGTCGATGAGGTCGTCGCCGTCGATGTGCAGGCAGTCGAAGAAGTACGCCACAACCCGGTGCCCTGCCGCGTCGCCCACCTGCTGGGTGGACGTCCGCGACGCGGTCTCCTGGAACGGCCGTGGCCGACCCTCGGCGTCGACGAGGATCGCCTCACCGTCGAGGATGAAGCGCTCGGCGGGGAACGAGCGGACGTGGTCGGCAAGACCCGGCAGTCGGGCGGTGATGTCGTCGAGGCTCCGGGTGTAGATCGACACCGCAGCGCCGTCACGGTGCACCTGAATGCGGATGCCGTCGAGCTTGACGTCGACCGAGCACTCGACACCGTCGACCTTGTCGAACGCCTGCGCCACGTCAGGTGCGGTCGCGGCCAGCATGGGGCGCACTGGCACCCCTACCGTGAGGGTGAACGCGGCGAGGGCGTCAGCTCCGCCGTTGAGTGCGGCTTGCGCGACCGGACCAGACGCTCCGCGGAGCATTGCTGCCCTCCGGACGGCAGCGGCTGGAAGCTCACTAGCCTCCGCGATTGCGTCGAGCATCACCGCGTCTAAAGCGCCCTGCCGGATCTCGCCCGACACCAATCCGCGCAGGAACCGTTGCTCGGGCTCCGTTGCCGCTCCGAAGAGCTGTGCGACCGCATCTCGCCGGGAAAGTGACGAGCCGGTGCCGGCGAGGGCCGCGATGGCGGCGAACGCGGCGTCGACCTCCTGCACTGTCAGCGTCGGCTCGGCGGCGGGATCAGGCAGGGAGCCGAGACCCGCCCAACCGACCCCGGTGCGGCGCTGGCGCAGCTCGCCGGCGAGGTAGGCCACCACTATCTCGATGTCGTCGGGCTCGGCCCGCCGCAGTAGGGCGGCGATCGCCGCTCGCTTGGCCAACCGCGAGCGAGTGGACGCGACCTCATCGCTCACCGCGACAACGTCATGGAGCAGCATTCGCACATTGTGGCGGGTCGGGCCGACAGGCGAGCGGCCGACATCCAACCGAGACACGGCCGAGGCTGGCTTTGGTAAGGCTAACCTAATAAGGTGCGGGTCGTGACGATCCTCTCGCTACCGCAGCCCACGCGGTTGGCGGTCCCGTTTGCAGCGAGCCTCGCGGCGTACGGTGACCGCACAGCGCTGCTCGTGGGAGATGACCAGCTCACGTATGCCGACCTGGCCTGCCGGGTGGAAGCCAGATCTGCGGAGCTCGGCACCACGCGACGGCTCGTCCTGCTGGCGGCGGCGAACGCCGTCGACCCGCTCGTCACCTACCTTGCTGCGCTGGCAAGCGGGCATCCGATCCTGCTCGCGCCTAATGACCATCCGGAGGCGCTGGCAGCACTGGTGGAGGCGTACGACCCAGACGTGGTTGCGGGCGCGACCGCTAGCGGACCCCACCTGCTCGAGCGCCGCTTGGGTAGCCGGCACGAGCTCCACCCCGAGTTGGCGCTGCTGCTGACGACGTCGGGCTCGACCGGGTCACCGAAGCTGGTCCGGCTCTCCCACGACAACCTGCAGTCGAACGCCGAGGCGATCGCGGAGTACCTCGGGATCACTGACACCGATCGCGCCCTCACGACGCTGCCGCTGCACTACTGCTACGGGCTGTCGGTCGTGAACAGTCATCTTTTCAGCGGTGCCTCCCTCGTTCTCACCGATCTCTCCGTGGTTGACCCCTGCTTCTGGGACCTGTTCGGTCGTGCCGGGGCGACCTCGCTCGCCGCGGTTCCGTACACCTTCGAACTGCTCGAGCGGGTCGGCTTCGACACCATGACGCTGCCGAGCCTTCGCCGCGTGACCCAGGCGGGTGGGCGCCTCCCTCCCGAGCGGGTGCGTCACTACTCGCAGCTCGGCCGCAGCCGCGGGTGGGACTTCTTCGTGATGTACGGCCAGACCGAGGCGACCGCGCGGATGGCCTACCTGCCACCCGACCTGGCGGCCGAGTATCCGCACGCCGTGGGCCGCGCCATCCCCGGCGGATCGCTCGCCCTCGAGCCCGTCCCCGGCCACCCCGACCCCGAGGTCGGAGAGCTGGTGTACGCAGGGCCGAACGTCATGCTCGGGTATGCCGAAGGCCCGGCCGACCTCGCGGCCGGTCGCGTGGTCGAGCGACTCCGCACCGGCGACCTCGGTCGTCATACGGGGGCCGGTCTGTTCGAAGTGGTGGGCAGGCGCACGCGGTTCCTGAAGGTTTTCGGGAGACGCATCGACCTGCACGACATCGAAGCGAGTCTGCTGGCGGCCGGCCACCCCGTCGCCTGCACCGGCACCGACGAACGCCTCGTGGTGGCGATGGAGCGTCGTTATGCCGACGCCACAACGGAGCCAGACGTCCGGCGGGTGGTTGGGGAGCTCCGGGTGATGCCTGACAGTCGGGTGCAGGTGCTGCTCCTGGACACGCTGCCGCGGATGACCAGCGGGAAGCCTGACTACGTTGCGATCCTGGCTGCGGCGTCGGCTGTGCCGTCAACGCCAGCCGCAACCGCACCCGACGCAACCGGACCGGAGCCTGCCACCGTGCAGGCGCTCTACGCCCAGCTCCTCGGAAAGGCCGTGACAGACGAGGCCACGTTTGTCAGCCTCGGCGGCGACTCGCTGTCGTACGTCGAGGTGTCGATCAGGCTCGAGCAGCTGATCGGTCGGTTGCCCGCCGACTGGCACACGATGTCGGTCCGCGCCCTCGAGCAACTCCGTGCACCTGTCGTGCAGACAGCCGTGCGACGTACGCGGCTGCGGGGGCTGCGGTGGCAGCGGATCGAGATGACGGTGGTGCTGCGCGCGGTCGCGATCGTGCTGATCGTGGGTTCACACTCCAACCTGTTCATGGTGCTGGGTGGTGCCCACGTGCTGCTAGGCGTGGCCGGCTTCAACTTCGCGCGCTTCGGCCTCGCCCACCACGGTCGGGTTGATCGCATGAGGCACCTGGCCAGGAGCGTCGCCCGGATCGCTGTGCCCAGCATGGCGTGGATCGGGCTCGTCGTGCTGCTGACGGACGGCTACGGTCCCTTGAACGTCGTGCTGCTGCATACCGTGCTGGGCCCCGATGGCTGGAGTGACGGCTGGCACTACTGGTACGTCGAAGCGCTGGTGCTCACGTTGCTCGCCCTGGCAGCACTGCTGGCCATCCCACGCATCCACGGGCTCGAACGAGCCGCGCCATTCTGGTTCGCCACGGGTCTCGTGGCGGGCTCCCTCGTGCTGCGGTTCGAGGTGCTCACCGTGGGCTCGGGTCCCGACCGGATCCACTCGGTCGCCTACGTCTTCTGGGCGTTCGCGCTCGGCTGGGCTGCCGCCAAGGCCGAGACAACGGGCCAGCGGCTGCTCGTGTCCGCGCTCGTCCTCGTGACCGTGCCTGGGTTCTTCGGGGACGTCGCGCGTGACGGCGCCGTCATCGGGGGACTCCTGCTCCTGGTCTGGTGTGGCAGCGTGTTCGTGCCGGCGGTTCTGGTCCGGCCGTTGGGAGTGCTCGCGTCCGCGTCGCTGTTCATCTACCTGACTCACTGGCAGGTCTACCCGCATCTGGAGTTTGTGTGGCCGCTGGGAGCGCTGCTCTCGTCGCTCGCGGTCGGGGTTGGTGTGTGGTGGGTGGCTGGCCGCCGTTACAACGGTTGGACGGTGCGACGTGGACGATCTCGACGACGTACTGCGACGGCCCCCGCACTAGCCTGACCAGGTGACAACCTCGCCCGCCACCGCCGGAGTCCGCATCTGGCGCCCGGACTGGCCGTGCGACCCCTTCGACATCCTCCGGCCGCTGCGACGCGGGGCGGGCGATCCGGCGCTCCAACGCGACTCAGACGGCACGGTGTGGCGAGCCACCCACACCCCTGATGGACCTGCCACGATGCGGATCCAGCCACGTGCGCAACTCGGGGCGATCGAGCTCGAGGCGTGGGGGAGCGGCGCCTCCTGGGCATTGGAACAGGCACCTGAACTGCTTGGCGCGGCTGACGACGTCACCTCGTTTGCACCCGCGAACCCACGCGTCCGGGGGGCATGGGATCGCAACCCGCACTGGCGCGTCGTACGCACATCGCTCGTCCTGGAGTCATTGGTGCCTGCGGTCATCGAACAGAAGGTCACCGGCGAAGAGGCCTGGACGGGTTGGCGTCTGCTGTTGCGCCGCTTTGGCGAAGTGGCACCTGGCCCCGGCGAGTCGCGTCGAATGCGCTGCCCACCCTCGCCCCAGGCACTCACGCAGATCCCCTCCTGGGAGTGGCTCCGATGCCACATCGACGGCGCCCGGTCGCAACCGATCGTGCGCGCGGCCAGAGTTTCCGATGCACTCGAGCGCACGGTCGGTATGCCGTCCGACGAGGTCGCGCGACGGCTGACGTCACTGCCGGGGGTCGGCGTCTGGACGGCGGCCGAGGTCCGTCAGCGCGCCCACGGCGACGCCGACGCGGTGAGCTTCGGCGACTACCACATCGCCACTCATGTCGGCTGGGCGCTGACTGGTGCGGCGATCTCCGACGAGGAGATGGAGCAGCTACTCGAGCCCGACCGACCCCATCGCTATCGCGTGCAGCACGTCGTCACAACGCGGCTGCCGGGTCGGCCTCGCCGTGGGCCGCGGATGCCGCCACGGCGACACCTGCCACGGTGATGCGGCTGCTGGTCGTCGGCTGCGGCGTGCTGTACGTGTTCCTGGTGGTCGACGTGGTCGCAGGTGGCCTCGTCACAAAGCTCGACGAGACGGTGGCCGAGTCGGTCGGCCAGGATGCGAACGATTCGCGCTGGGCCGCGCTCGCCAACGTCGGCAGCTTCGGAGTATCAGGGACACTCGTCGTGATCGCCGCCCTGGTCTGCGCCCAGCGGCTGTGGCGGGCCTGGCCGGTGATCCTCACCGCCGCCGCCGTGGCGGCGATGAGCCTTGTCGTCCTGGTGACCAAGGTGCTTATCGGCCGTCCCGGACCGCCGGGGGTCGAGCCCGACGAGGACTATCCGGGCTACTTCCCGTCGGGCCACACCGCCACCTCGGTCGTCTGTCTCGGCCTCACGGCGTACCTCGTGACGACGCTGGTCCGCCCGGGTTTTGGCGGCTCGGGTGGTCGGGCGCGCGGTGTCGCGATGATGGTCGGCCTTACTGGCGGCGTGCTGGCGGGCACCGGCAGCGTGCTCAGCGGGTTCCACTGGCTCAGCGACGTACTCGGTGGCCTTCTGGTGGGGGTGGCAGTGCTCGCGCTGGCGCTCCGGCTTGCGTCCACTGTCGGTGCGAACCCGTAGGCTCGAACTCATGAGGCCAGCAGCAGATCTCCACCGGACCGTGGCGCCATTCAAAGTCGTCTCCGACTACTCGCCGTCCGGTGACCAGCCCGCAGCGATCGAAGAGCTCGAGCGCAGGGTCAACGCAGGCGAGCAGAACATGGTCCTGCTCGGCGCGACGGGCACAGGCAAGACGGCCACAGTGGCGTGGCTCGTCGAGCGCACCCAGCGCCCAACTCTTGTCATGTTGCCGAACAAGACGCTGGCTGCCCAGTTCGCCAACGAGCTACGCGAGCTGTTCCCCAACAACGCCATCGAGTACTTCGTCTCCTACTACGACTACTACCAACCCGAGGCGTACGTCCCGCAGACCGACACCTACATCGAGAAGGACTCCTCGATCAACGAGGAGGTCGAGCGGCTCCGCCACTCCGCCACCTGGTCGTTGCTGACACGTCGCGACGTGATCGTCGTGTCCACTGTGTCGTGCATCTACGGCCTAGGCTCCGCCGACGAGTACCTCAACCGGATGGTGCACGTGAAGGTTGGCGCCGAGGTCGACCGCGACTCACTGCTCCGCAAGCTCGTCCAGGTGCAGTACTCGCGTAACGACCTCGCCGGCACCCGAGGCACCTTCCGTGTTCGCGGCGATACGCTCGAGGTGTTCCCCGTCTACCAGGAGCTCGCCGTGCGGGTGGAGTTCTTCGGCGACGAGATCGAGCGGGTGATGACGCTGCATCCCGTGACGGGTGAGGTCATCAGCGAGGAGACCGAGACCTACATCGGGGCCGCCACCCACTACGTCACGGCTCCCGAGCGGATGGAGCGGGCGATCAACAGCATCGAGGAGGAGCTGGGAGAGCGGCTCGCCGAGCTTGAGCGCCAAGGCCAGCTGCTCGAGGCCCAGCGGCTGCGGATGCGCACGACGTACGACATCGAGATGATGCGGCAGATCGGCACCTGCTCCGGAATCGAGAACTACTCCCGCCACACCGACGGGCGAGCTGCGGGTTCGGCACCCAACTGCCTCCTCGACTACTTTCCCGAGGACTTCCTGCTGGTGCTCGACGAGTCCCACGTCACCGTCCCGCAGATCGGCGGCATGTACGAAGGCGACATGTCCCGCAAGCGCACCCTGGTGGAGCACGGCTTCCGGCTGCCGAGCGCGATGGACAACCGGCCGCTGCGCTGGGAGGAGTTCCTCGAGCGGATCGGCCAGACCGTCTACCTCTCGGCGACTCCCGGTCCCTACGAGCTGTCGAAGGTCGAAGACACCGTCGAGCAGATCATCCGGCCCACCGGGTTGGTCGACCCGCAGGTGGTCGTCAAGCCGACCAAGGGCCAGATCGACGACCTGATTGGCGACATCCAAGGACGCACCGAGCGCAATGAGCGAGTGCTCGTGACGACGCTGACGAAGAAGATGTCGGAGGACCTCACCGACTACCTGCTGGAGAACGGCATCCGCACGCGCTACCTCCACAGCGAGGTCGACACCCTGCGGCGGATCGAGCTGTTGCGTGAGCTTCGGCTCGGGCAGTACGACGTGCTCGTCGGCATCAACCTGCTCCGCGAAGGGCTCGACCTCCCAGAGGTGTCGCTCGTGGCGATCCTCGATGCCGACAAGGAGGGCTTCCTGCGTTCGGGCACCTCACTGATCCAGACGATCGGCCGCGCCGCACGTAACGTGTCCGGCCAGGTGACCATGTATGCCGACCGGATCACCGACTCGATGGCGAAGGCCATCGACGAGACCAACCGGCGCCGCGACAAGCAGATCGCTTACAACCTGGCAGCGGGGGTCGACCCTCAGCCGCTGCGCAAGCGCATTGCCGACATCACCGACATGCTGGCCCGCGAGGACGCCGACACCGAGCAGCTGCTGGGTGGCGGCGGGCGACAGCAGTCGCGCGGCAAGGCACCGGTGCCTGGCTTGTCGAGCAAGGCAGCAGGCAAGCATGCCCGCGACCTGGCCGGGCTTCCGTCGAGTGACCTGGCGATCCTGGTGCAGCAGCTCACTGACCAGATGCACGCGGCTGCCGCCGAGCTTCAGTTCGAGGTGGCCGCGCGGATCCGTGACGAGATCTCCGAGCTCAAGAAGGAGCTGCGCCAGATGGTGGAGGCCGGCGCTCGATGACGCCCGCCGAGCTCCGCGACTACTGCGTCGCGAAGCCTGGTGCCTGGCTCGACGAGCCCTGGGAGGGCGACATCGTGGTCAAGGTGCACGACAAGATCTTCGCGTTCCTGGGTGGTGAGGACAGCGTCTCAGTGGGTCTCAAATGCGGGGCCAATCGCGACGAAGCAGACGAATGGCTGCTCCGCCATCCCGAAGCCGCCCGCGCTAGCGCCTACATCGGTCGCTCGGGCTGGAACTCTCTCGACCTCGGCAAATCGATCGACGACGACGAGCTCCGTGAGGCCGTCGACGACTCCTACCTGGCGGTGGTGTCCAAGCTGCCGAAGAAGCATCGGCCGGCCGACTGACCGCTCCTGTCCACGGGCCGTCGCCGTTTTGGGCCAGCCCGACTTCCTCTGACACAATGGTGCCCGTTGGAGGGGAGTATTCCTTCGCAGCGGTGCCGTCATCACGGACCGGATGGCATGCGCTGTCCGTCCCGGTGCCGCTGGCTCGAGAGTGAGCGGAAGAGACCTCCGGAGAAACCCTGCGTTCCAGCCGTCATGACGGCTGCCTCAAAAGTCTCCGGAGGAGTGCTTTATGGACATCCCCAGTTGGCTGTGGTGGACCACGGTCATCGTCACGACCGGCTTCTTGCTCATCGACGTGGTCATCATCGGCCGCCGGCCTCACGAGCCCTCGATGCGGGAGGTCTCGCGTGACCTGGCGTTCTTCGTTGGGGCGGCGATCCTCTTTGGGGCTGCAATCTTCTACTTCGCCGGGCCGCAGTACGGTACGGAGTTCTACGCAGGCTGGTTGACGGAGTACTCCCTCTCGATCGACAACCTCTTCATCTTCATCATCATCCTCAACAAGTTCGCGGTCCCGCGGAAGTACCAGCAGACCGCGTTGCTCATCGGCATCGTGTTGGCGCTGGTGATGCGCGGCATCTTCATCGCGGTTGGGGCCGCAGCGATTGAGAACTTCAGCTGGATCTTCTATGTGTTCGGCGCGTTCCTCATCTACACCGCCGTCAAGCTCGCCAAGGAGGGTAACGAGAGCGAAGAGGAGTTCGAGGAGAGCAGGCTCGTTCGCTGGGTCGAAAAGAGGTTCCCAGCGACGAAGGAGTATCACGGGACAAAGCTGTTCATCAAGGAGAACGGCAAGCGGCTCGCCACGCCTATGTTCATCGTGGTCGTCGCTTTGGGCACCACCGATCTACTGTTCGCGCTGGACTCGATCCCGGCGATCTACGGCCTCACCGACGAGCCGTATATCGTCTTCACCGCCAACGTGTTCGCGTTGATGGGACTTCGGCAGCTGTACTTCCTCATCGGTGGCCTGCTCCAACGGCTGGTCTACCTGTCCTACGGTTTGGCTGTCCTGCTCGGCTTCATCGGCGTCAAGCTCGTGCTGGAGGCGTTGCACACGAACGAGCTGCCGTTCATCAACGGGGGAGAACCCGTCTCCTGGGCGCCGGAGATTCCGATCTGGCTCTCACTCCTCGTGATCTTCGGCATCCTGGCGACCACGGCCATTGCCAGCCTGATGTCACCACGAGGTCGCGAGATCGCCAGGAACGCCAGTGGCGGCAGCGGGGTGATGGCGACTGCGGACGACGACGGTTCGTCGGACGACGACGGTTCGTCGGACGGCGACGGCAACGACTCGTCGGCCGACACTAGCGCCTCGCGGCGCGACGGCGACTCGGACTAACCGAGGAACCGCCCCGCCGATACGAGCGTCGGCAGCCGCTCCGGCGCGATCGGTGCGTCCTCGATCAGCCCACCTGTCTCGGGTGCGTGCAGCATGGCCCGCTCGCCGGTCACGAATCCGACGTGGAAGACGCGTCCGCCCTCGCGCGCGAAGAAGTACAGGTCGCCGGGCTCCTCGTTGCCCAGCTCGACCGGCTCGACTGCCGCCGCCTGCGCGTAAGCGTCGCGCGGCACGACCACTCCGGCCTGCCGGTACGAGTAGTGCACCAGCCCCGAGCAGTCCATTCCGTACGGCGACAGGCCGCCCCACAGGTAACGCAGTCCGAGGAACTTCCGCGCCTGCGCCAGCACCGCGATCCGGTCGGGTGGCACCGGGCCGGCGGGCTGGCCGTCGCACTCCTCCGGTTCGTCCCACGCGCTCAGGTGTGCCCGTCGCACCCATCCGACGTACCCAGCGCTCCCGCTGTCAGGGTCTGGCTGCCACGGCGCCTCGATTCGGACCCAGTCGCCCGCCGACTCAACGATCTCGACCGGCTCGCCCGACAACAGCTGCGTCAGGCTGCGGCCGTGGAGACCGAGACGCAGCTCGGCGTCGAGCCCGCTAAGCCACCTGGGGACGTCCGGCACGTCGGCGACCGCGAGCGCATCGACGTCACGGGGCGCCTCGGGTGATGTCCAGACCGTGGCCACCTCGACGCCGACGTGGGCGTGTGTCATGCCAGCCCCTCAATTCCCAGGCCGGGCGCATCCGGCAGTGTCACCGTGCCGGCGCCGTAGACGAGTCCTCCGAAGGCAGGAGAGGCAGACAGCCACCAGGCCGCGTCGAGGTCACTCACCGCAGTGGTCGGGTATGCGGCGACGAGGCTGGCCGCGGCACCGACGCCGATCGGGCCTTCCATCATCGAGCCGACGATCGTGCCGACCCCGTGGGCGGCCGCAAGGCTCAGCATGGTGCGGGCGTTAGACAAGCCGCCACACTTGGCGAGCTTGACGTTGACGAGGTCGGCAGCGCCGCGTTCGATGACCGCGGAGAGGTCGCGGAGTCCGAAGACCGACTCGTCGGCCATCACGGGTGTGTCCACGTGCTGAGTCACGCTAACCAGTGCATCCAGTGACTGGGCCGGGACTGGCTGCTCGACGAACTCGATGTCGAGGCCCGCGTCCTCCCATCCCCGGATGATGCGGACGGCCTCGCGTGCCGTCCAGCCTTGGTTGGCGTCCACCCGGATCCTGATGTCTGGCCCGACGGTGTCCCGCACCGCGCGGACGTTGGCTCCGTCGCTCTCGGCGTCGGTGCCGACCTTCAGCTTCAGGACAGTGAAGCCTTCCTTCACGCGTTCCGCGGCCGCCGCGGTCAGCTGGTCGGGCCCGCCGGCGGAAACGGTGACATCGGTGGGTACGTCGTGTCGGCTGGTGCCCAACAGCCGAGGCAACGACATCCCCAGGCGGCGGGCTGTGAGGTCGTGCAAAGCGACATCGACTGCTGCCTTGGCGCCGTGGTTTGCAACGACGGCCTTGTCCAACGTTCGGAGCAGGTCAGCGAAGTCGTCGACGGAGCGGCCGCTGATCGCGTCGCGGAGCGGTCCCATCACGCAGGCCTCGGCGCCAGCGAGCGACTCGCCCGTCACCCGCCACACTTGTGGTGCCTCGCCGAACCCGTGGATGCCGTCGGAGTCGACCACCTCGACGACGAGCGACTCGATGGTGCTCGTGGTGCGGAGCGCGGTGACGAATGGCGAATGGAGCGCCACGGTGAGGCGTCGGCAACGCACGTCGGTCACGGTCACGGCAGCACTCTACGGTCCTCGTAGGCCGCCGCAGCGCCCGCCGCGATCAGGTCGAGGCCGGACTGCTCGTCGAGGTCAGACGTCGTACACATGACGAAGACGAACGGGTCCCCATCTGGAGGCTCGATGATTCCGGCATCGTGGCTGATGCCGTTGACCCATCCCGACTTGTGCCGGACCAGTGTGCCCGGCGGAAGTTGGACAGGGATCGCATCGTTAATCTGCTGGGCGCCAAGGACTGCGAGGATCTCCTGGCAGGCGGCGGGAGACGCAGCCTCGTGGGCGGCCAGTGCCTGCAGGATGACGCCCAGGTCGGCCGCGGTGACGAGATTGTCGTGACCCGCTTCGCGAGCGGGCGCGTCCTCGATGCCTCGCGCCACCACGGAGTCGGAGGTGCCGAGCGAGCTCAGCGTCTCGGCCACCGCCTGGATGCCGACCTGCTCCAGCACGAGGTTCGTGGCGAGGTTGCTGGAGCGCACGATCGACCGGTAGCAGAGCCAGCGCAGGGCAACTGAAGAGCCGATTCGCCGCCAGGGCTCAGGGTCGCTGTCGTCGGCGCGGTCCATCGAGAAGCGCGCGGTCCCTGTGACTGATTCGAACTCGTCATGGACGGCGATCTTGGCGTTGAGATCCAGTGCCCCCGCGTCCGCCAACCGGTAGGCGGCGATGACGAGCGGCAGCTTCATCGTGCTTGCGGCGTAGTGCTGCCGACGGTCTTCGCGCGCGAGCCATGGATCACCACCCAACGGCGCAACCCACAGTGAGAAGACTCCCGCGCTCGGCAGCGTGCCGAGGAATGTCTCGAGAGCTCGTCGTGGCATCGCGCAAGCGTAGTGCGACGGCAAGGCCGAAGCGGACATGCGACAGCCCGCCCTGTGGGGGGCGGGCTGTCGGAATTTGCTGTGCTGTGTTGTCAGCGACCCAGCGGCGTCTGGTTCACTGTCTTCGCCTTGCTGGTCAGGTTGGCGGGCGCTGCGCCGTTCGTCTTGACGACGTTGACGCGGATGCCCTGGTCCAGGGTGTAGCTGCCCTGGGTGACCTGGCAGAAGAAGTTCACGCTGCCGGCGGACGACAGGCTGACGGTGTCAGCGCCGCTGAGGAACATCTGCCCGAAGTTGCCGATGTACGGAGCCATGTCGAGGCCGCGGTAGTTGCCGCTTTGGATGATCCCGCACACCGTGGTGGTCGGCGAGGCGACCGAACCGACGGTGGGGTTGAGCGCGGCTGACCACGAGATCTGGTGGGTGCCCTTGGACAGGGCGATCGGCCAGAAGTCCAGGCCGCCGTGGTTCGTCGTGCCATCGACGTCCCGGTAGATGGTGGGCTTGGTCCTGAGCTGCTGGCCATCGAAACCGTCGACCTTGTCGACGTTGAGGTTGTCGACGCGCCTCTTGGAGGTCACCGCGAGCGGTGGAGACGACGGGCTGGTGACGAGGCGCAGTGCTGCACCCGGGCCCACTTTCTTCACGGTGGTGGTCTGGTTGGCCTGGTTGATGTGGCCGAGAATGAGGCTGTTGCCGGTGGCGGCGTAGCTGGCGGCGTCGACACCCATCACCAGCAGGGCGCTGGCTCCGAGGGTGGCGGCGATCTTGGTGGGCAGGGAATTCATGGTGGCTCCTTGCTGGTGTGTGTAGGTCGCCGACGAGGAGGGGGTTTCACCTCCCGCTGATACGCGGTGGCCGAAAAATGGACCTTGTGGCGCGGGATTGGCGTGGCCGTGGTTAGGTGCCGGTATGGCCCTTGCGCGCTTCAGGAAGATCTGTGTCGACTCCGTCGAGCCAGTGGGCCTGGCGAAGTTCTGGGGCGCGGCGCTCGGCCAGCGGGTCGAGGCCGACGACAGGGGTGAAGCCGGACTGGTCAACGAGCGTGGCCGGGTCACGATCTGGTTCAACAAGGTGCCGCAAGCGAAGGCCGTCAAGCACCGTGTCCACCTCGACATTTACGCGTCGTCGCTCGCAGAGCTCGAGGCGCTCGGCAGTACCGTTCTACTTCCCGCCGGTGATGACAGGCACTGGACGGTGATGGCCGATCCGGAGGGAGGCGAGTACTGCGCCTTCCTCCGAGACAAGATTCCGGAGAGCCGGCTCCATGGTCTGGTTGTCGACTGCACCAACCCGACGTCCCAGGCGACCTGGTGGGGTCATGTGCTCAAGTGCGAAGTAGTGCACCATGGGCAGGGCTACTCCACCGTGCAGGACATCAAGAAGCTCCCCGGCGTCACCTTTGACTTCGTCCCGGTGCCCGAGCCGAAGACGGAGCCCAACCGCATCCACTGGGATGTGACGGCCAAGTCGTTGGACGCGCTTCTCGATGCAGGGGCACGCGTCGTACGTCGTCAGGACAAGAAGACCCCGTGGACCGTCCTCGCTGACCCCGAGGGCAACGAGTTCTGCGCGTTTCCGAAGAAATAGCCCGCCGGTCCGCGATATCAGCCGCTGATCAGCGGTTATGCATCGGAACCTCTTGACAAGGCGTCGGAACCAGGAGTTCCATCCTGGACATCCCTGGACGCCCGTCCAGCCGCGGAAAGGAAGAACGCATGGCCGGCTTCGTGCAGATAATCGAGTGGAAGACCTCCAAGATCGACGAGATCGAGAAGGTAAACGATGAGTGGCGGGAGCGGTTCCCGACCATGGGCCCGAAGCGCATCCTGGTGGCCGCAGACCGTGACAACGAAGGCTCGTACGTGACCATCGTCGAGTTCGCGTCGTACGAAGAGGCGATGAAGAACTCGGAGGACCCGGCGACCTCAGAGTTCGCAGAGAAGATGGGGGCGCTGTGTGACGGCCCTCCGACGTTCCGCAACCTGGACCTGACGCGGGTCGAGGAGCGCAGCTAGGTTTCGACGCATGTCCTACCCCGAGCCCAAGTACTTCGGCACCACCGGTGAGGTCACCGCAAGGTTCCGCCCGGCGAGCGCACCTCCGGAGCTGCCTCGGCCCGGTGGTGGCGCGGCGAGCTACCTCGCCACCGGTGCGACCACTGAGGGCAGGTTCGGGCTCTATCGCTGGGACATGGGGCCCGAACCGGCGGGTGCGAACGCCCACTACCACCGCACGTTCAGCGAGTCGTTCTTCGTCTTGTCCGGCAAGCTGCAACTCTTCGACGGGAACGGCTGGTTCGACGCGCAGCCAGGCGACTTCGATTACGTGCCCGTGGGCGGACTCCACGGTTTCCGCAACGAGTCCGGTGAGCCCGCCTCGCTGCTCATCCTCTTCGCACCTGGTGCACCGCGCGAGGCCTACTTCGAAGGGCTCGTCGAGATGGCCGAGGGGCGCTGGAAGCCGAGCCAGGAGGAGCTACAGGCATTCTTCGAGGAGCACGACAACATCTACGTCTAGGTTTCAGCGGTGGGCAGGACGGCGAGCGCGTCGATCTCGACCAGCGCCTCGGGTCGCGCGAACGCCGACACCTGCAACACGGTGATGGTGGTGGGTGCGACCGACAGGATTTCTACGTCCGTGCGATCGGGCGATAGCGCAGGTTGACTTCGGCCAAGGGGTCATCGCCGTTCCCCAGCGCGAGTCTGATGGGCTTACCCCCGGGGCTGTCGAACAGCCGGATCCCGGCGCCGAGGAGCACCGGCGAGATGTGCAGGTCGAGCTCGTCGACGAGTCCGAGCTCGAGGAGCTGGCGGCCGATCGTGGGCGAGAGGACCTCCAGGTTCTTGCCGGCAGAGGCCTCGAGCCCGATGCGGGCGGCCTCCGCCACGTCGCAGCTGAGGAAGGTCACGTCCTCGGCTGGCTGGGCATCCTCGGGGTGGTGCGTGAGGACGAAGATGGGTCCCTGCCAGCCGCCACCGTAGGGGCGGGCCGTCGGGTCTCTGTCCCAGCCGTCGCGGCCGCCGAGCACGGCACCGGTCGTCTCGATGTACTCCTCGACAAGACCGGGTCGGTTGGTGGCCTCTTCCACCATCCAGTCCATCGCGTGGCCGGGTCCGGCCACGAAGCCGTCCAGCGACATCGAGAAGTGCATCAGCACCTTGCCGCCCGCGGTCTGTCGTGTCGTGTCCCGCATCTCGTGCTCCTTCTCATCTGGCTCCCACGATGCGCGGGAGGTTCGTGTAGGTCCAGTTCGTCTGTTCAACGTGCGTGAGGCTGGCCTGAACGCGTGCCTGATCAGCCCATGGCCACAAGTCCGACCGATGCACCGCAGACCAGCAGGCCCAAGCCTTGGGTGAGCCGGAACGGCTCGCGCAGCACGGTGGCGGCGAGAAGCACGGTCACGGCCGGGTAGAGCGATGCTAGGACGCCGACCACGGCCAGATCGGCGGTGTGGCTGGACAACAGGAACGCCGCGGTGCCAGCCGTACCGAGCATTCCGCCCAGGGCACCCCAGCCGGTCGCGCGGCGCTCGGTCCGATCCCGGGGGACCCATGGCTGCCGCAACAGTCCGGCGGCGATCAGGGTGAACACCGCCCCGACGCCCTGGTTGGCAGCCAGTGGCAGGACGCCGGCCGACTCCGGGACCTGGGCGAGCGCCACGAACAAGACGCCGAACCCGAGGCCCGCCAGCGCTCCGTCCGCGATGCCGCCCCGCGACCGGCCGGTTCCGTCCGTGACCTCGCGCGAGACGAAGTAGATGCCGGGCAGCGCCACCAGGACGCCGACCCAGGTGAGCGTACCGAGGCGTTCGCCCAGTGCGACGCCGACAAACACCGGCACCAGTGCAGCGCCGACGCCGGACACGGGGGCGACCACGCCCATCCGGCCGCGGGCCAGGCCGCGGTACAAGAAGACGGTGCCGACCGCGCTGCCCAGGCCGGCCATCAGCGCCCACGCGAAGTCGGCGGGGCGGGCCTGGCCTGGCGTGGTCAGGCCAACCGTCAGCATCGCGAGCCCGCCCGCAAGCTGCCCGGCGAGGGCGATGGCCCACGGGGAGACGCGGCGCGCGGTGAGTCCGCCGACGAAGTCGGCTGCGCCGTAGCCGACTGCGGCCATCAGGGCCAAGACGATTCCAATACTCATGAGACGATCGTGGCCCGGATACGGCCTACCCTGAAGGTCCACTTCGGTCTCGCCAGACCGGACCACTTCGGGCGGAGGGTCGGATGAGCGTCACCTGGTCGGGGGAGGGGCCAGCCCTCCTCCTTGCCTTGGACCGGGCCGACGGATCACCCCTCGGCCACCAGCTGCAGGACCAGCTGCGCGCGGCGGTGCGCGACGGCCGGCTGCGCGGGGGCGAACGGTTGCCGTCCTCGCGCCGACTCTCCGAGGACCTGCGGGTCTCCCGGGGCATGGTGGTCGCCTGCTACGAGCAACTCATCGCTGAGGGGTACCTCGTCGGGGCGGCAGGCTCGGGCACACGGGTGGCCGCCGGGGTGCGCGAGCCGGCAGTTCGGTCACATCCTGCGGCAGCCACCAACCCGTCCGTGACCACAAGACACCGGGTCGAAATCGACTTCGAGTACGGCGTGCCCGACCTGCGGTCCGCGCCACTGTCGGACTGGATGTGGGCCCTGCGCGAGGCCGGACGCACCGCGCCGACCGCCGTGATGGGCGACGAAAGTGGTGGCGGCGCCTTGAGGCTGCGGCAGGTGGTGGCGGCCTACCACCGCCGCGTCCGCGCTGGCACCGCCGATGCGGAAGACGCAGTGATCGTCAACGGCTTCCGCCAAGGACTCGTGCTGGCCCTGGCCGCGCTCGCGCGCTCCGGCGTCGAGCGGGTCGGCCTCGAGGATCCCGGGCCCCGCGAGCACGACGAGTTGGTTCGGCGCGCGGGGATGCAACCGGTTGCTGTGCCGGTCGACAGTGATGGCCTCGACGTCGACGCGCTCCATCGATCAGCGGCCCGGGCCGTCGTCGTCACCCCGGCGCACCAGTGCCCGACCGGGGTGGTGATGGCACCCGAGCGGCGGCATGGCCTGGTGGCATGGGCAGCCGAAGTCGACGGAACCATCCTGGAGGACGACTACGACGCCGAGTTCCGCTATGACCGCCAACCCGTGGGCTCCCTGCAGGGACTTGCCCCCGACCGGGTCTTAGCCCTGGGCTCGCTGAGCAAGACGCTGGCCCCCGGGATCCGCCTCGGCTGGCTCCTAGTGCCGCAGGCCCTGGCTGGTCCGGTGGTCCGGGAGAAGCTCCTGACCAGCCGCGGAGCCCCCGCCCTCGACCAACTGGCCCTGGCCGCGTTGATGGAGTCGGGGCGATACGACCGGCACGTACGACGGATGCGGGAGGTCTACCGGCAGCGCCGCGACACCTTGACCAGCGCCGTGGCCGAGCACGCCCCGGGCCTGCGCCTCGAAGGCCTCGAGGCCGGATGCCACGTGGTCCTCGAACTGCCGGAGGCCGTGGCGGAGGACGAGGTCGTGCACTCAGCACTGCGCCACGCCGTCCGCGTCTACGGGCTGTCACGCTACCGGGTCGATGCCCCGCGGGCAGGCGAGGCGGACGTGCCTCCGGCCCTGGTGCTCGGTTTCGGGAACGTCAACGAGGAACGGATCCGGCGCGGCATGGAGATACTCGGGGAGGTCTTGTCGGGCTCGCTCGCCTAGGACCGGAGCGGCGAGGATCGACGCAGGCCGGGGAGCGGGGCTCCGCATCCGACCGCGGTTTTTTTTCCATCGCGTCAGGCCTCACCGCCGATGTCGACCTCATACGCCTCCCACACGAGGTCGGCGCCCCGCTGCCGATGGCGCACAAGCCTGCCGAGCAACGCGGTTCCGAGGTCACGCACTCTCACGACCTCGTCATCTACCTCTGGCGCGGCGGCATGCGTCAGCAGGGTCTCGAGGAGCTCTTTGATCAGAGTGTGCTCGTGGGTGAGGCGGGCTACCGGATCGGACAGTCGCGGCGCCGCCTGGAGCAGCTCGCCGTACAGACCGTCCGGCCCCTCGGTGATGTCGATGTGTTCGCCGAAGTCAGCAAAGAGCTCCACGAGCGCCACATGGACTCGTTGAGCCCAGCGGGCTTTGCCGCCGGGTGTCGGCGAAGCCAGCGCTTGTTCGAGCGCGCCCATCGACTCGCGCAGCTCGGCGCGGTGCTGGCGCAGCGACTTCTCGATGCCCTGGTCCAGGGCCGGCGAGCTGGGGTCCTCGGATGTCGTCATCACCCACCACGTTCTTGCAGTTCTGGGGTCGAGGGGGGTCTCGCCTGGCAGCAGCCTACCGGCATGGGTATCCTCCCCAAATGCCTGAACGCAGCGTACCGATTTTGCCGAGCAGAGACCTCGCCGAGTCACTCGCGTTCTACGAGCGCCTCGGCTTCACGAACCGTGGAGCGCCGCCGGAGGTATGGAACTACATCATCATCGGCCGAGGTGGGCTGGAGTTCCACTTCTACTTGGACCCGGATGTCGATCCGCTCACCACGGCGGCCAGCTGTTACTGCTACGTCGATGATGCGCAGGCACTCTACGAAGAGTGGGCGGACCTCGTTGAGTCCGATCCGCCGACGGGCAGTCGCATCGTGGCTCCGCAGGACGAGGACTATGGCCTGCGCCAGTTTGCTGTCGTCGATCGCAGCGGCAACCTGCTGCGCATCGGCTCCCCACTCTGACCGCAGCGCTCAGCGCGACGCGGCCACTTTCCGCTTGCGTCCGTGCAGCTGAGCGCCCCAGCGCCCACTTGCACGGACGCAAGGGCACTCGAGGTTCGGGGCGGACGGGTCACCAGCCTCGCGCGCGCCACTCCGCGAGGTGGGGGCGCTCCGCACCCAGGGTCGAATCGTCGCCGTGGCCCGGGTAGAACCATGTCTCGTCAGGGAGCCGGTCGAAGATCTTCGTCTCGACGCCTTCGATCAACGACGCGAAGTTGCCGGCATTGCCCTGCGTGTTGCCGACGCCACCAGGGAAGAGGCAGTCGCCGGTGAACAGGTGAGGCGTCCCCTCCGGATCGTCATACAGCAACGCGATGGAGCCCGGCGTGTGACCGACGAGGTGGATGGCACTCAGCACGCAGTTGCCAACCGAAATCGAGTCACCGTCCGCAACCGGGCGGCTCG
Organism: uncultured Actinomycetota bacterium; assembly: GCA_963815295.1. Classification (GTDB taxonomy): domain Bacteria; phylum Actinomycetota; class Actinomycetes; order Propionibacteriales; family Nocardioidaceae; genus JACDHG01. The sequence goes on along the minus strand of CAWFFZ010000008.1, from coordinate 1,518,996 downwards.
TCGGGACGGGGATGCCGGCCACGTCGTCAGCGCCCGCGATCGTCTCGGCCTTCGTGGCATCCACGACCTCAGCGAGCGCGGACCAGTGGTCCTGATGCCGATGCGTCGTGACGATCCGAGCCAGCGGCTGCCCGCCGAGAAGGGTGAGCAGCGTGTCCGGCTCGGCAGCGGCATCGATCAGCAAGAGCTCGTCGGTCTCGCGGCATTGCAACAGGTAGGCGTTGTTGTCCATCGGGCCGACCGACGCCTTCGTGATGCGAAGCAGTGGGAGGTCGCGGACCTCGGGTGAACCCGGTTTCACCTTGCCTCGGTACGTCATCGCCATGCCCCAATACTCGGCAGGCCACCGTCGGCATGCAACCCGACGCCTTCTGTGCGACCGAGGAGCCACCCCAGCAAGGCGGGGGGAGCACCGACGACCTCCGGACCGCCCGGCTCGACGGTCCAGCGGCCCTCGTCGTCGTTGCCGACGAGGACGACACCTGGCATATCGTCGCGCCTGGAGTAGTCCGCCGTCACCTCGTCGAGCATCGCCTCGACGAAGTCTTCCGGCAGGTGGGCGAGGGTGTAGTCGAGGTCGAGATCGACGTGATGGACCTCGACCTCGGTGCGGCGCAACAAGGGGATGACGTCGGCGCTGCCTTCCTTCTCGGCTGCGCCCCAGCGGACGGTCTGTGACCAGGCGTCCTCCGGCAGCGCCTGCAGGTCCGCGAGCATTCGCTCATGCGTCGCGCGTACGTCGGCGACGAGCTCCGTGGCGGGCCGCCCGGCGCCCTCCTCGATGGCCGCATTGCGGGCCTCGCGGCTCGCATACATCGGAGTTTCCTGGCCCGTCTTCGCCCAGATCACAAGGTTCATCAGCGCGTCGGCGTTGCGGGCGAGGTGAGTCAGGACATGCCCGCGGGACCAGCCCGGCAGCAACGACTTCTCGCGGGCGGCGTCGTCGGTCAGGCCGGTCAGGGAGTGGAAAAGTGAGTCGGTCGACGCGACCAGCGCGTCGATCCGTCTGGTGGGGGTACCCATGCTTCGAACCTATCGTTTCGGCACGGCGAAAAGCACTGCAGAAGGGGGTGGGGAAATACCTCCGACACGCGGTCGGGTCGGAGTTCACAGCGGCTTGAGTGGGTCGCTAGGATAGCGAACGTGTGTTCGAATCGACCGCTCGATGTTCGTCGATTCGGGACTGTCGGAGCGCCATGCCATCATGGGCAGCGCTCTGTGGTGGCGACGACTGGCAGTGGTAGAGGGTGACTGGTGACCGACCGATTGATCATTCGCGGGGCTCGCGAGCACAACCTCAAGGATGTGTCGCTCGACCTGCCGCGAGACTCCATGATCGTGTTCACCGGGCTCTCCGGATCGGGGAAGTCCAGCCTGGCATTCGACACGATCTTCGCGGAGGGGCAGCGCCGCTACGTCGAGTCGCTGTCGGCGTACGCTCGCCAGTTCCTCGGCCAGATGGACAAGCCGGACGTCGACTTCATCGAGGGCCTCTCCCCGGCGGTGTCGATCGACCAGAAGTCCACGTCACGCAACCCCCGCTCGACCGTCGGCACGATCACCGAGGTCTACGACTACCTCCGCTTGCTGTATGCCCGCGCGGGCCGGCCGCACTGCCCGGTCTGTGGACGACCGATCGCTCGGCAGACGCCACAGCAGATCGTCGACCGCGTCCTCGAGCTCGAGGAGGGCGCGCGTTTCCAGGTTCTGGCGCCGGTCATCCGCGGCCGCAAGGGCGAGTACGTCGACCTGTTCCGCCAGCTGCAGACGCAAGGCTTCTCGCGCGTCCGCGTCAACGGCGAGACCCACCCCCTGACAGAGCCCCCGAAGCTCAACAAGCAGAAGAAACACACGATCGAGGTCGTCATCGACCGGCTGTCGGTCAAGGAGTCCGCCAAGCGCCGCCTCACCGACTCGGTCGAGACGGCCCTCGGGCTGTCCGGCGGCCTAGTGACGCTCGACTTCGTCGACCTCCCCGCCGACGACCCCCACCGCGAGCGGGTGTTCTCCGAGCACCTCGCCTGCCTCTATGACGACCTCTCATTTGAGGAGCTCGAGCCGCGGTCGTTCTCGTTCAACTCGCCGTTCGGCGCATGCACCCAGTGCCATGGCATCGGCACCCGGATGGTGGTCGACCCCGACCTCGTCATCCCCGACGAAGGCAAGTCGATCAGCGACGGGGCGATCTCCCCGTGGTCTGCCGCGCATGTCTCCGACTACTTCGGGCGGCTTCTCGACGCACTTGCCGAGGAGCTTGGATTCTCCACCAAGACTGCGTGGGGCAAGCTGCCGGAGCGCGCTCGGGAGTCCATCCTGCAGGGGCATCCGACCAAGCTGCATGTGCGCTACAAGAACCGCTACGGCCGCGAGCGCTCCTACTACGCCCAGTTCGAGGGCGTGATCCCCTACATCGAGCGGCGCCACGGCGAGGCCGAGACCGACACCAGCCGGGAGCGGTTCGAGGGCTTCATGCGCGAGGTGCCGTGCCTGGCCTGTGACGGCGCTCGCCTCAAGCCGATCTCGCTCGCCGTCACGATCGGCGGCAAGAACATCGCGGAGGTCTGTGCCCTCCCGGTCGACGAAGCGTCAGCGTTCCTCACCTCCGACCTTGACTTGTCGACGCGTGAGAAGCAGATCGCCGAGCGCGTGCTGAAGGAGATCGGCGAGCGGCTCCGGTTCCTGCTCGACGTGGGACTCGACTACCTTGCGCTCAACCGGCCGTCAGGATCGTTGTCGGGCGGCGAAGCGCAGCGGATCCGGCTCGCGACCCAGATCGGCGCCGGTCTCGTCGGTGTGCTGTACGTCCTCGACGAGCCGTCGATCGGCCTCCACCAGCGCGACAACCACCGGCTGATCGAGACGCTGCTGCGGCTTCGCGACCTGGGCAACACCCTGATCGTCGTCGAGCACGACGAAGACACCATCCGCACCGCCGACTGGGCTGTCGACATCGGTCCGGGCGCGGGTGAGCATGGCGGCCAGATCGTGGTTTCCGGGTCGGTGGACGACCTGCTCAACCACCCCGACTCGCTCACCGGCGCCTACCTGTCGGGCCGGAAGGAGATTCCGCTGCCCGACATACGTCGGCCGCGCACGCCCGCGCGCCAGCTCGTCGTGCACGATGCCCACGAGCACAACCTGCACGACGTCACGGTTGGCTTCCCACTCGGCTGCTTCATCTCCGTGACGGGTGTGTCCGGCTCCGGCAAGTCGACACTGGTCAACTCGATCCTCTACGCAGCCCTCGCGAAGCGGATCTACAACGCGCGCGACGTGCCGGGCCGACACCGCGACATCAGCGGCGCGGAGCTAGTCGACAAGGTGATCCACGTCGACCAGTCGCCGATCGGGCGGACGCCACGGTCCAACCCCGCGACCTACACGGGAGTCTTCGACCAAGTGCGGAAGCTGTTCGCGCAGACGCCCGAAGCCAAGATGCGCGGATACCTGCAAGGTCGCTTCTCCTTCAACGTGAAGGGCGGCCGGTGTGAGGCGTGCTCCGGCGACGGCACCATCAAGATCGAGATGAACTTCCTCCCTGACGTCTATGTCCCGTGCGAGGTCTGCCACGGCGCCCGCTACAACCGCGAGACTCTCGAGGTCCACTACAAGGGCAAGACGATCGCCGAGATCCTCGACATGGCGATCGAGGAAGCCGTCGACTTCTTCGCTGCGATCCCCGGCATCGCCCGGCATCTGCGCACACTTGTCGACGTCGGACTCGGCTACGTCCGGCTGGGCCAGCCGGCGCCGACGCTGTCTGGCGGCGAGGCGCAACGCGTCAAGCTCGCGTCCGAGCTGCAGAAACGGTCGACCGGTCGCACTGTCTATGTGCTCGATGAGCCGACCACTGGTCTGCACTTCGAAGACATCCGCAAGCTGCTCGGGGTGCTCCAGCGGCTGGTCGACCAGGGCAACACGGTGATCGTCATCGAGCACAACCTCGACGTCATCAAGGTGTCCGACTGGGTGATCGACCTCGGGCCCGAGGGCGGCAACAAGGGCGGTTCGCTGGTGGCCGAAGGCACTCCCGAAGAGGTCGCGGCAGTCGAAGCAAGCCACACCGGCCGCTTCCTAGCGCCCACCCTCCAAGGTCGCGCCGTCGGCGTCAGCGCCAGCGCCGCCGAAGCCGCCCGTCTCAACGGCAGGCCGGCTGCTGAGAAGGCCGCCGCTGCTCGCCAGCAGGCGGTCAACGCGACGAAGAAGAAGCCAGCTGCCAAGAAGACGGCCGCGAAGAAGAGGACGACCGCCAAGAAGGCCACCGCGAAGAAGTCGACGGCGAACAAGAGCGGCAAGAAGAGGTCTGCCGTGCGCGCCTCGGCGTGAGCTGGATACCACACCTGCCGCCAGATGGTTCTACGACCAAAGGGCAGATTGCGTCGGCGCTGCGGCTGAATAGGCTCGAGTGCACCCATCTTGTGGCTAGGAGGCCGTCTATGACCGACCGCACGAGTGACGAAGCGATCCCTCTCACGCCCCGGCGCACGGTGCTGCGCGGAGCAGTGTTGGCCGGGGTTGCGGTGCCGTTCTTGGTCGCGTGCTCCGACGACGAGCCGTCGAGCGACGGTACGACGACAACGTCATCCGGGAGCGACGACCCGACCAGTCCGGACGACTCGTCGAGCCCACCCGAATCCACGGATGACGGCGGAGGAGGAGGAGGAGGCGAAGCGATCGCCAGCGTCAGTGACGTGCCCGAGGGCGGCGGCCTGATTCTCGACGACCCCAAGATCGTCATCACGCAGCCGACAGCTGGTGAGTTCCTGGCATTCACGTCCATCTGCACCCACATGGGCTGTCCTGTCGACAACGTCACCGACGGCACGATCAACTGCACGTGTCACGGCAGCATGTACTCCATCGAAGACGGCAGCGTCGTGGGCGGTCCGGCACCTGAGCCGCTGGCCGAGGAGGCGATCAGCGTCGACGGCGACGACATCACGCTCGCGTGACGTCAGTTGTGCTCGGTGACTCCACCGGCCGTCGCCACCTGCCGGAATGTCTCGTCGCGGCGCGAGTCGCGTCGGTCGAGCCGACGGTCGATGACGGGCAGCGCCTCGTCGAAGCGGCCTGCGGCGAGCAAGGCAGCGATCAACGTGTCCTCGACGACCTCGCGTTGGGCGTCACTGCCGCCCAGCCGCCATGCCTGGTCGAGCAGGTCCGCCAACCGGTCAGACGCCGTACTGGGGTCGTCATTGGCGAGCGCGCGCAGCGCCGCACATAGGGGCGCTACGACGTCGCCGAAGGTGCGTTCGGAGTGACGGCCAGCCCAGGCCTCCAACCGCTCGAGCCGTTCCGAGTCGCCCAGTGCGCACAGCGTCACCGCCGAGTGCAGGGCCATGAACGGTGTCGGGGGAGCGTCGAGCCACGAGTCCTCGATGCCCGCAGTCGCCGACTCCATCGCAGGCACGTCGTCACAGCCGGGGGTGAGCGCCCAACGCCACAGCAGTGAGCAAGAGTCGACCAGCGCGCGACAGCCGGTCACGGCTGGGGGTGCGAGCTCTCGCGCATACCGCGCCCGAACCGCGTCGTACTCGCCCATCGACAGCTCGTGCAGCGCGGCGTGCCACGAGTAGTGCACGAGGTTGTCGGCAGTCTGCCCGGGCCCGCGCATCCAGCCGTCGAGCCAGTCACGACCGGCGGCGTGGTCGCCGGTCTCGTAGTGCACGTGGGTGCGGGCGTGGACCGAGTGGCCAGCTGAAGGCTCGACCTCGAGCGAGGCGCAGGACAGCGTCATCGCCTCGTCCCACCGCCTCTGCTCCTGGCGCACGAAAGCCAACAGGCCTGCCGACCACCAGTCGTCGCCGTACGCCGGCCGGGCTCGCTCGACGATGGCCCACGACTCCTGAGGGACGGTGGTCACGCCGGCGAACGCGATGGTCGGAACAGCCACTGACAACAGCAACGCGTCGCGCGGATGCTCCCTGAGGTGGGTGATGAGCGGCCTCGAGTTGCCCCGCACGTGCGACGCGACGGCATAGACGTGGCTGCGCTCGCGCTCACTGCCGCGCTGGGAGTGGTGGAGGGCGGACGTCAGGCGGGCGTCGATGTCGACAGCCGCGCAGTACTCATAGCCGAGCAACGCCATGGCCGCGTGACCGAGGGCGAACGTCGGGTCGTGCGTGATGGACTCCGAGACACCGCTCAGGCCGCCTTCCTGCACGCGCAGCAACGCCGACACACCACGGTTGTACGCCGCCGAGGCGGCGTCCGAGGTCGACAGCGGCAGCCCGTACAAGTCGTTCGACAGCCCCATGCGCGGTCCTCCCTCCAGGCCGAGCCAAAGTCTACGGTTGCGGTCAACTAAAAATTGGTCCCGCTGTGCCCGGCCGCGCAATTCAGAGTATCGAGCATTGCGTGCTGATTGCCACGCTTGCCGGACTTCTCGGATGTGTGGGTGCCGCCTCGTAGGGTGGTGGCGTGCCGGATCCGTCGACGTATCGCCCTGCACCGGGCTCGATCCCTGACGCGCCCGGTGTCTACCGCTTCCGCGACTCGCGCGGCCGAGTCATCTACGTCGGCAAGGCCAAGTCGCTGCGGTCGCGGGTGTCGTCGTACTTCCAGGACCCCGCCAACCTGCACCAACGGACGGCGTCGATGGTCACTAGCGCGTCATCGGTCGAGTGGACGGTCGTGCAGACCGAGGTCGAGGCGTTGCAGCTGGAGTACTCCTGGATCAAGGAGTTCGACCCCCGCTTCAACGTCAAGTACCGCGACGACAAGTCCTACCCCTGGCTCGCGGTCACGGTCAACGAGGAGTTCCCGCGCGTCATGGTCGGTCGTGGCGCGAAGAAGAAGGGTGTCCGCTACTACGGCCCCTACTCCCACGCCTGGGCGATCCGCGAGACGGTCGACCTGCTGCTACGCGTCTTCCCGATGCGCTCGTGCTCACAAGGCGTGTTCCGGCGCAGTGCCCAGATCGGGCGCCCCTGCCTCCTCGGCTACATCGGCAAGTGCGCGGCACCGTGTGTGGGCAGGGTAAGTGCCGAAGAGCATCGACAGATCGTCGACGACTTCTGCACGTTCCTGAGCGGCCAGACGACCCAGCACATCAAGCGGCTCGAACGGGAGATGCAGAAGGCATCCACGGAGACGGAGTTCGAGCGTGCCGCTCGCCTTCGTGACGACATCGGCGCCCTCCGGCGGGCGATGGAGAAGAATGCGGTCGTCCTGCCCGACGGCACCGACGCCGACGTCATCGCGGTGGCCGAAGACCCGCTCGAGATCGCCGTGCAGGTGTTCTACGTGCGTGGTGGCCGCGTCCGGGGGCAGCGCGGTTGGGTCGCCGATCGCGTCGACGACGCCGACCTGCCCGAGCTGCTGCGCCGATTCCTCATCCAGGCGTATGACGCCGAGAGCGGCGATGCCATCCCCCGCGAGGTGCTGCTCCCGCAGCGCCCCGACGACCTGGCCGCGCTCACCGAGTGGCTGTCGGCCAAACGACATACCCGAGTCTCGATCCGCGTGCCACAGCGCGGCGACAAGCGCACGCTGCTCGAGACGGTCAGCCGCAACGCCGGACAGTCCCTCGCGCTGCACAAGACGAAGCGGGCGAGCGACTTCACCGCGCGGAGCCGCGCCCTCGAGGAGCTCCAGGAGGCGCTGGGGCTCGACGAGGCGCCGCTCCGGATCGAGTGCTACGACGTGTCCAACCTCCAGGGCACCGAAGTGGTGGCGTCGATGGTCGTCTTCGAAGACGGCTTGCCACGCAAGAGCGACTACCGCCGCTTCGTGATTCGCGGCGTCGACGGGCAGAACGACGTCGCCGCAATGCACGAGACGATCACCCGCCGATTCCGGCGCTTCCTCGACGAGCACGCCGAGTCCACCGGTCTCGACCTCGGCGAGACCGAGGGCGAGCTCGAGCAGCAAGGGCCGGCCTTGATCGACCCCGACACCGGACGCCCACGCAAGTTCGCCTATGCCCCTGGCCTGGTCGTCGTCGACGGCGGCCCGCCACAGGTGGCTGCAGCACAGCGTGCCCTCGACGAGCTCGGAGTCGACGACGTCCCGGTGGTCGGCCTCGCGAAGCGCCTCGAGGAGGTGTGGCTGCCCAGCCAGCGCGACCCGGTCATCCTGCCGCGCACGAGCGAAGGGCTCTACCTCTTGCAGCGGGTTCGTGACGAGGCCCACCGGTTCGCGATCACTCACCACCGCAATCGTCGGTCCAAGTCGATGGTCGAGAGTGTGCTCGACGAAGTGCCCGGACTCGGAGAGGTGCGTCGCAAGGTCTTGCTGCGACACTTCGGCTCGCTGAAGAAGCTGCGAGCCGCGTCTATCGACGATATCGCCGCGCTGCCTGGCTTCGGGCGACGTACTGCGGAGTCGATCACGGCGGCACTGGTCGCGTCAGCTCGTGAGACCCAGCCCGCGGTCAACACCGCCACAGGTGAGATCCTCGACCAGGCCGACCCACAGCACAGTGCCGACACCGAAGCGTCCAGGGGGCAACCATGACCGACCCGTCCGGTGACCTGATCATCGTCACCGGGATGACCGGCGCGGGCCGCAGCACTGCCGCGAAGGCGCTCGAAGATCTGGGCTGGTTCGTGATCGACAACCTGCCGCCGCAGCTGCTGTTGCCCGCCGTCGAGTTGTTGTCCGAGCACGAGGAGGAGAGCATCCGCCTCGCTGTCGTCGTCGACGTACGGTCGCGGGGTTTCTTCGGCGAGCTGCGCGAGGCGCTCGCTGCACTAAGTGGCGCTCGGCTGCGCCCTCGGGTGCTCTTTCTCGAGGCATCCGACGATGTGCTCGTACGACGCCAGGAGGCTGCCCGGCGACCGCATCCACTGCAAGGTGGCGCGCGGCTGCTTGACGGCATCGCCCGCGAACGCGAGATGGTGCGCGACCTGCGCGGAGACGCTGACGTCCTGGTCGACACGTCCCAGCTCAACGTGCACGAGCTGGCCGCCAGGGTCGGAGTGGCGTTCGCCGAGGGTGACGATCCCGCGATCCGCGCCACCGTCGTCTCGTTCGGCTTCAAGTACGGCATCCCCGTCGACGCCGACATGGTCGTCGACATGCGGTTCCTGCCCAACCCCCACTGGGTGCCGGAGCTTCGCCCTCACACCGGGCTTGACGACGATGTTCGTGACTATGTCCTGACTCAGCCGGCCGCCGCGGCGTTCCTCGATCGATGGGAGGCGCTGTTCGAGACCGTCGACACCGGCTTCCTCCGTGAGCACAAGCAGTACCTCCACCTCGCAGTGGGATGCACCGGAGGAAAGCATCGCAGTGTGGCCATGGCCGAGGCCATCGCGCACCGGCTACGCGAGCGCGGTGTGGAGACCACCGTCGTGCACCGCGACCTCGGGCGCGAATGACCACGATGGACTCCCTTGACCCGAGCGACCCGTGGCGTGAGGTCACCGACCCGGTGGCGCCGGGGCTCAAGGTCGTCGCCCTCGGCGGCGGCCACGGGCTTGCCGCCAGCTTGAGTGCATTGCGGATGTTCTGCGATCACTTGACCGCCGTGGTGACAGTGGCCGACAACGGCGGTTCGTCTGGTCGGCTGCGAGGTGAGTTCGGCGTACTCCCACCTGGCGACCTGCGTCAGGCGCTCGCGGCGCTGTGCCGCGACGACGAATGGGGGCGCACGTGGGCGAGCGTGCTGCAGCACCGGTTCGAGAGCTCGGGCGACTTGCACGACCACGCGGTGGGCAACCTGTTGATCGTGGCGTTGTGGGAGCTGCTTGACGGTCACGTCGATGGTCTCGACTGGGTCGGCCGGCTGCTCGGGGCCGAGGGTCGGGTGCTGCCGATGGCTGCCGTGCCGCTCGACATCGTGGCCGAAGTGCGCGGTGCCGACCCGGCCCGGCCAGACGTCGTGGTCACTGTGCGCGGCCAGGTGGAGGTGGCAACCGCGTCAGGTCAGGTCGAGTCAGTGCGGCTCATCCCTGCCGACCCACCGGCCGTCCCGGAGGCGATCGACGCAATCGGCACCGCGCACTGGGTGATATTGGGACCAGGATCGTGGTACACCAGTGTCTTGCCCCATTTGCTGGTTCCCGAAATGCACGCCGCTCTCACCAAGACAACGGCCAAGCGGTGTGTGACCCTCAATCTGGCGCCGCAGCAAGGGGAAACCGAGGGCTTCTCGGCCAGTACCTATCTGGAGGTTCTCGCTGTGCACGCGCCGGACCTGCACGTCGACGTGGTGCTGGCGGACGCCCGCGGGGTTGGAGAGGTGTCCATGCTCGAAGAGGCGGTCAACGGATTGGGTGCTCAGTTGGTGCTCGCGGACGTCGCGGCCGTTGACGGGTCAGCCCGTCACGACCCGGCGAAGCTCGCGGCGGCATACACGAGGATCATGCGATGACAGCGGAGCGCGAGCGCGGGGTGCAGTCCGACCACCCGGGCCTGAAGCGAGGGAGGATCGGACTCATGGCGATGACCGCGCAGGTGAAGTCCGAGCTGTCGAGCACCCCTGTCACGAAGTCGTGCTGCCGCAAGTCCGAGGTGTCGTCGATGCTTCGGTTCGCGGGCGGCCTGCACATCCAGGGCGGACGCATCGTCGTGGAGGCCGAGCTCGACACCGGCGCGGCAGCTCGCCGGATTCGCCGTGACATCCTCGAGATCTACGGACACCAAAGCGACGTGGTCGTCATCAACGCCGGCGGGCTCCGCAAGGGTGCGCGGTACGTCGTCAGGGTCGTCAAGGACGGCGAGGCGCTGGCCCGGCAAACCGGTCTGCTCGACAACCGCGGCCGCCCGGTCCGCGGCCTGCCGACCCAGGTCGTGAGCGGCGCAGGCTGTGACGCCGTCGCCGCATGGCGAGGCGCCTTCCTCGCGCACGGATCACTGACCGAGCCCGGGCGCTCATCCGCGATGGAGGTCACCTGCCCAGGCCCGGAGGCCGCTCTGGCGCTCGTGGGGGCCGCCCGGCGGATCGGCATACCCGCGAAAGCCCGAGAGGTCCGCGGGGTCGACCGCGTCGTCATCCGCGACGGAGACGCGATCAGTGCGCTGCTGACCCGGCTCGGGGCCCACGAGTCCCTGCTCGCGTGGGAGGAGCGTCGGCTGCGCCGAGAGGTGCGCGCCACCGCCAACCGGCTGGCGAATTTCGACGACGCCAACCTGCGACGGTCGGCACGTGCCGCGGTCGCCGCTGGAGCCCGTGTCGACCGTGCGCTGGAGATCCTTGGCGACGAAGTGCCTGACCATCTCAAGCTCGCAGGCAGTCTCCGCGTGGAGCACAAGCAGGCCAGTCTCGAGGAGCTCGGCCAGCTGCACGTCCCGCCGTTGACGAAGGATGCGATCGCCGGCCGAATCCGGCGACTGCTGGCCATGGCCGACAAGCGCGCGCAGGAGCTCGGCATCCCTGACACCGAGTCCTCCCTCACCCCCGACATGCTGACCGAGGCTCCCTGAGACGTCGTTTCTCGCCCTTCGCGGTGGTTGGTAAGGTCGGGCTTCAGGCCCACCACACCACATGTTTGAGGGAGATCGTCGCGTGACTGTCCGAGTAGGTATTAACGGCTTCGGCCGGATCGGCCGCAACTTCTTCCGGGCCGTAGTGGCGTCGGGAGCCGACATCGAAATCGTCGGCGCCAACGACCTGACCGACAACAAGAGCCTTGCCCACCTGCTGAAGTACGACTCGATCCTCGGCCGACTGGACGGCGACATCGAGGTCACGAGCGACGCCATCGTCGTAGGTGGTCGAAAGATTGCCGCACTCGAGGAGCGCGATCCATCGAAGCTGCCCTGGGGTGACCTTGGCGCCGATGTCGTCATCGAGTCGACCGGCCTGTTCACCGATGCGACGAAGGCGAAGGCACACATCGATGGTGGCGCGAAGAAGGTCATTATCTCGGCGCCGGCGAAGAATGAGGACGTCACGGTTGTGATGGGGGTCAACCACACCGATTACGACCCCAGCGCGCACTCCGTCATCTCCAACGCATCGTGCACGACGAACTGCCTGGCGCCCATGGCCAAGGTGATGAACGACGAGTTCGGCATCAACAAGGGCCTGATGACCACCATTCACGCCTACACCCAGGACCAGAACCTCCAGGACGGTCCACACAGCGACCTGCGTCGAGCGCGGGCTGCCGCCATCAACATCGTGCCGACCTCCACCGGCGCCGCAAAGGCGATCGGGATCGTGCTCCCCGAGCTCAAGGGCAAGCTCGACGGGTTCGCGCTGCGCGTCCCCATCCCGACTGGCTCGGCCACGGACCTGACGTTCGAGGCCGGTCGCGAGACGTCGGTGGAAGAGGTCAACGCGGCCGTCAAGGCAGCCGCCGAGGGTGATCTCAAGGGCTTCCTCCGCTATACCGAGGACCCCATTGTGTCATCCGACATCGTCACCGACCCGGCCTCCTGCATCTTCGACTCAGGTCTCACGAAGGTCATCGGCAACCAGGTCAAGGTCATCGGCTGGTACGACAACGAGTGGGGCTACTCCAACCGCCTCGTCGACCTCGTCAACTACGTCGGCTCTTCGCTCTGAGCGCCGTGGTCACGACGGTCGACGAGCTAGCCGAGTCCCTCGGCGGCCTGCGGGGGCGGCGGGTGCTCGTTCGCTCCGACCTCAACGTCCCCCTCGACGGTACGACGATCACTGACGACGGTCGCATCCGCGCGAGTGTCGCGACAATCGACGACCTCCGCCGACGCGGCGCCAAGGTGATCGTGATGGCCCACCTCGGGCGCCCGAAGGGTGAGCCCGACGAGGCGTACTCACTAGCACCGGTGGCGCGCCGGCTCGGTGAGCTGCTCGACACCAAGGTCGTCCACGCGACCGACACGGTGGGCGAGTCGGCCAAGTCGGCGGTCGAGCAGCTCGGAGACGGCGACGTCGTACTCCTCGAGAACGTTCGTTTCAACGCCGGTGAGACCAGCAAGGATGACGACGAGCGCGGTGCGTTCGCCGACCAGCTCGCCTCCTTCGGCGACGCTTTCGTCAGCGACGGCTTCGGTGTGGTCCACCGCAAGCAGGCCAGCGTCTACGACATCGCCGAGCGCCTTCCGCACGCCGCCGGCGGGCTGGTCATCGCGGAGGTCGAGGTGCTGCGCCGACTCACCGACAAGCCGGAGCACCCGTACGTCGTCGTGCTCGGCGGGTCGAAGGTGTCGGACAAGCTGGGTGTGATCGACAACCTGATCTCCACCGCTGACGCGCTGCTCATCGGCGGAGGCATGGTGTTCACCTTCCTCAAGGCCGGCGGTTACGAGGTCGGCAAGAGCCTGCTCGAGGATGACCAGCTCGACGTCGTACGCGGGTATCTGCAGCAGGCGAAGAAGGCCGGTGTTGAGATCGTGCTGCCTACGGACATCGTGGTGGCACCGGAGGTCAAGGCCGACGCCCCGACCACCGTCGTCGACGCCGATGCCATGCCGGCCGACCAGATCGGGCTCGACATCGGCCCCGAGTCGGCCAAGCAGTTCGCTGCAGCCTTGTCTGATGCGAAGACCGTCTTCTGGAACGGACCCATGGGTGTCTTCGAGATGGAGCCGTTCGCCGCCGGGACCAAGGCAGTCGCGGCGGCCCTCACCGAGATCGACGGCCTGTCCGTTGTGGGTGGTGGAGACTCCGCCGCAGCCGTGCGTCAGCTCGGGTTCGACGACGACCAGTTCGGCCACATCTCCACCGGCGGGGGAGCCAGCCTCGAGTACCTCGAGGGAAAGAACCTGCCCGGTCTCGACGTACTTGAGGACAACTGATGGCACGATCGACAGGCAACCAGCGCGTCCCACTCATGGCCGGCAACTGGAAGGCAAACCTCAACCATCACGAGGCCGTGGTCCTGATCCAGAAGCTGGCGTGGACCTTGTCGGACAAGCGACACGACTACTCGCGGGTGGAGGTCGTCGTATGCCCGCCGTACACCGACCTGCGCAGCGTGCAGACCCTCGTCGACGGCGACCGCCTCAAGATCAAGTACGGCGCGCAAGACGTGTCGGTGCACGACGAAGGCGCCTACACCGGCGAGATCACCACCGGCATGCTCACGAAGCTCGGATGTTCGTACGTCGTCGTCGGCCACTCCGAGCGCCGCGAGCATCACGACGAAGACGACGCGCTCGTCAATGCCAAAGCCCGTAAGGCCGTTGCCGCGGGCATCGTTCCGATCGTCTGCGTGGGTGAGGGTCTCGAAGTTCGGCAAGCAGGGGAGCAGGTCGCCTACACCATCGGCCAGATCGACGGATCATTGTCCGGCTTCACTGACGAGCAGGTAGCCGACCTCGTCATCGCCTACGAGCCGGTGTGGGCCATCGGCACAGGTGAGGTGGCGACGCCCGAGGACGCACAGGAAGTTTGCGCCGCCATTCGGGCTCGCGTGGCCGAGGTCCACGGAGACGACACCGCGGCTGCTACCAGGATCCTGTACGGCGGCTCGGTCAAGGCAGCGAACGTCGCCGGTATCATGCAGCAGCCCGATGTCGACGGCTGTCTCGTTGGCGGTGCAAGCTTGCAGGTGGACGAGTTCGGTGGCATTTGCCGCTTCTACGACATGCCGCTCCTCTGAACTATTGACGGAAGGTAGGATCCCTTCTCGTGGTCCTCGTTTTCAACTTATTGCTCGTGCTCACCAGTGCTGTGCTGGTGGTGATGATCCTGCTCCACAAGGGCCGCGGCGGTGGCCTGTCCGACATGTTCGGCGGTGGCGTCTCCAGCGGCGTCGGTGGTTCATCCGTGGCGGAGAAGAACCTCGACCGCATCACGGTCGGCGTGGCGGTGATCTGGGTCGCCTGCATCATCGCTCTCGGCCTGATCCTCAAGACTGGCTGAGTTCTCGGACGTACAATCGCAATCGTCTCGTGTCGACTGACACGGTGACCCCACGACACGAGGAGTAGTCGAGTGGCTGGTGGCAGTGCCATCCGAGGCAGCCGGGTCGGCGCGGGACCTATGGGTGAGGCAGAGCGCGGCGAGGCCGCGCCGCGTCATCGGGTCGCGTACTTCTGTGCCAATGGGCATGAGACCGCCCCGATGTTCGCTGTCGAGGCACAAGTCCCCGACACGTGGGACTGCCCGCGCTGCGGGCTGCCCGCCAACCGTGACTCCGACAACCCCCCGCCGCCGCCCAAGATCGAGCCCTACAAGACACACCTCGCCTACGTGAAGGAGCGCCGCTCCGACGCCGAGGCGAAGGAGATCCTCGACGAGGCACTGCAGACACTGCGCGCGAAGCGCAAGTCTGGCGAGATTCTCTTCTAGCGGTCGCGCGGCCTTTCGCCGGTCGCGACCTGGCCGGCGGAGTACTCTCGACGTATGACGAGGGCGCGGGAGACACGGCAGGGTTACGACCTCGACCGCGCTATCGCGTCCGACTATCACCAGCTCCCCGACGCGCCGGATCCGGGCACGCTGGTCGAGACGCATGACGTCGACCCCGCGCCACCGCAGGTCGACTCTCCGTTCGCCACGCCGGACATCGCCGATCTCGCCCGCACCGGCGCCATCGGCGCCGCCTTCTGACCGAGTCCGGTCGGTCGAGCGCGCTTCCGCCGGTCGAGCAGCCGTGCCGTCGGTCGAGCGCGGTTCCGTCGGTCGATCTTTGTCGCGATCATTCGTAACTGTTGACTTACGGTAAGCCAGAACTTACCATCAATCCATGGCTTCTGCGGCACGCGTACTCGACGCCCTCGGCGACCCGACCCGTCGCGAAATCGTGTCCATGCTCTCGTCGGCCCCGTCATCGGTGCAGCAACTCGCCGACCGGCTGCCGATCAGTCGTCCTGCGGTGTCGCAGCACCTCCGGGTCCTGACGGAGGCCGACGTGGTCGGTGTCGAGCCGGCCGGGACCCGACGGATCTATCACCTCGATGTGGCCGGCATCGAAGCCGCCCGCAGCTACCTCGACGAGATGTGGGACGTCGCACTACGACGTTTCGCACTCCTCGCCGAGAACACCGGCGCCAAGGCGCCGGCAACCGTCAGAAAGGGAAAGAAATGAACACTTCGACTGCGGCCAAGCCAGTCGTCAAGACTTTGGACCTGCGATGCAGCGCCGAGCACGCGTTCACCGTTTACACGACGCGGATGGCTGACTGGTGGCCGGTGACACACAGCATCAGCCAAGGTGACCTCGCCTCGCTCGTCATGGAGTGTCGCCTCGGTGGCCGCATCTATGAGACGAACGGCAACGGCGAGGAGTTGCCCTGGGGCGAGATCACCGTCTGGGAGCCGTCCGGCCGGCTGATCCACAGCTGGCACCCTGGGTTCGACCCCGCCGACGCGAACGAGGTCGAGGTCACATTCTCGTCCACCGCCGAAGGCTGCCGGGTCGTCCTCGAGCATCGGAGTTGGCCCAACACGGAGGCGGGCTTGCAGCAACGCCAGAACTACGAGACCGGCTGGGACCTGGTGCTCGCACCGTATGTCTCGGCGGTCGACCAACCTGCCTGAGCTCTTCGCGGCGGTCGAGCGGTTTCGTTGGTCGAGCTTGTCGAGACCTCAGCCCGATCGCGTTGGGCTGAGCCCCGGGGGCAGTCCGGCAGCGGCCGCCTTGTCGAGCAGCCAGAGTGTCCGCGACCTGCCCTCGGGACCGGCGGCCGGGATCTGAACGAGTCCAGCGCCGGACAGCGCCAGCCTTACGGCCTGCGACTTGTCGGCACCGCTGACCACGAACCACACCTCGCGGGCGGTGCACAACGAGGCCATCGTCATCGAGAGGCGGACCGGTGGTGGCTTCGGCGACCCGCGCACGGCGACGACGGTTCGGTCGTCATACAACGCGGGTCGGCCCGGGAACAGGGACGCGACGTGACCGTCAGGGCCAACCCCGAGCATGACGACGTCGAAGAGCGGGACGGGGGCGTGGTCCTCCTGCGACGTGGCCCGGCGTAGCTCGTCGGCGTACGACTCCGCGGCCTCGTCTGGATCGGAGTCTGGCGACGTTGCGGCCGGCATCGGGTGCACGCGGGCGGGGTCGGTGCGAACGCTGTCGAGCAGGGCTAGGCGCGCCTGCCGTTCGTTGCGGTCGTCGGAGTCGGGCGCCACGAACCGCTCGTCACCCCACCAGAACTCGACTCGGGACCAGTCGACGGCGTAGCGCGCCTGGGAGGCGGCGATCGTCCGGTGGATCTGGTCGGCCACCGAGCCGCCGGTGAGCACCCATCGGGGCACACGCCCCGTTGACTGGATGTCGGCGAACGTCGTGATGAGGCGGGCGCTCACGGTTTCTGCGAGGACGTCGGGCGTTGAATGCAGGAGGACGGTCGGGCTGGACATCAGCGTCCCGATCCTTTCGAACGCGTTGACCGCTTGGCGGTCTTGGAGGTCTTGCGCGCCTTGGACGCCTTCGCATTCTTGGCGGGCGCCGCCTTCTTCTTCGCGGTCGGCTCGGAGAGGCGGCAGAGCCGTTGCACCGTGGCCTCGTACACATCGTCGGGGTCGAGCCTTCTCAGTTCCTCGGCCAGCAGCTCGGCGAGCTCACGTCGTCTCAACGCCACCGGACGGTTCGGCGCGTTGGGGATGGAGAAGTCGGCCAGTGCGCCGTCGGGGCGGGAGATCTCGATGTTGCCACCGCCCGTGTCGAGACGTACTCGGGTGATACCTGGCCCCTTGGAGATCGCACGCTGGATGGTGACGCCGAGGCGGTCACACAGCCAGGACGAAAGCAGGTCAGCGCTCGGGTTCGAGCGTTCGGCGGCCACCTCGCCGCCGCGGATCTTGCCGGGATACTGGTCGAGCGCGGCCGCGAGCAGCGCACGCCACGGGGTCAGCCGCGTCCACGACAGATCGGTGTTACCGGGTTGGTAGTTCTGCGCTTGCAGCAGCATCGCCGCAGCCCGGCCGCGCGAGACCGCGGCCATGTCGGTGATCCGGCGCTGGGCCAGCGACCCGAGCGCGTCTGTCGCAGGGTCGTCGGGCGCCTTGCCGGGCCACCAGATGACGACGGGGGAGTCCGGCAGGAGCAGGGGGAGGACCACGCTCTCAGGGTGATTGGCGAGCTCGCCCGACATCCGGAGCAACACCTGCTCGCCCGACCCACCTTCGCCGATCCGGATCTCGGCGTCGAGGTTGGCCGCTCCCCGGGCAGACCTTTTGATCACACCGAGAATCCTGGACGGATGCTCGCGGGAGACCGCGCGCGCGGCGCGCATCGCGTCGTAGTGGTCGCCCTCGCCAGCGACGACGACGAACGTCATCACCATGCCCATCGCCGGCGAGCCCGCGTGGCGCCTGGCCGTCAGGAGAGCCGCGGCGATCTTCGATGCGTTGGTGGCACTGAGTTCGGTGGCCATCGGGAGCTCCTTACGGCCTGCGCCAAGTGCGGCCGTCGCGGGCAATCATCTCGTCGGCCGACGGTGGGCCCCACGTGCCGGCGGCATACGAGTCTGGTCGGCCTTGCTCGGCCCAGTAGTCCAGGATGGGGTCGAGGATGCGCCACGAAAGCTCGACCTCCTCGTGCTGCGGGAACAGCGGCGGGTCGCCGAGAAGTACGTCGAGGATCAGTCGCTCGTATGCCTCCGGGCTGGACTCGACGAACGCCCCGCCGTAGGCGAAGTCCATGTTGACGTCACGGATCTCCATGGCGGTGCCGGGCACCTTCGAGCCGAAGCGAACCGTTACGCCTTCGTCGGGCTGAACGCGGATCACCAGGGCGTTCTGGCCCAGCTCCTCGGTGGCGGTCTGGGTGAAGGGGAGGTGTGGGGCGCGCTTGAAGACCACCGCGACCTCGGTGACGCGGCGGCCAAGCCGCTTGCCGTGGCGAAGGTAGAAGGGGACACCCGCCCAGCGCCGGGTGTCGATCTCGAGCTTGATGGCGGCGAACGTCTCGGTGGAGGACGACTTGGGGATGTCGTCCTCCTCGAGGAACCCCTTGACCTTCTCGCCGCCCGCCCAGCCTGCGACGTACTGTCCGCGCGATGTGTGGAGGTCGAGTCGGGCGGGGTGTCGAACCGATCGGAGAATCTTCTGTTTCTCGGTGCGCATGCTGTGGGCGTCGAAGGAGACCGGCTCCTCCATCGCGATCAGGGCCATCAGCTGGATCAGGTGGTTCTGGATCACGTCTCGGGCCGCGCCGATGCCGTCGTAGTAGCCGGCGCGTCCGCCGATGCCGATGTCCTCGGCCATCGTGATCTGCACATGGTCGACGTAGTTGGCGTTCCACACGGGTTCGAAGAGCTGGTTGGCGAACCGGAGCGCCATGATGTTCTGCACCGTCTCCTTACCGAGGTAGTGGTCGATGCGGAAGACCGACTCCGGCGGGAAGACCTCGGAGACGATGGCGTTGAGGTCCTGCGCGCTCTCAAGGTCGTGGCCAAAGGGCTTCTCGACGACGACGCGACGCCAGGCCCCGACGCGGTTGCCTGCGAGGCCGTGCTCCTTCAATTGGCCGATGACGTCGGAGAAGAAGCGCGGGGGGATCGAGAGGTAGAACGCGTGGTTGCCGGCGGTGCCTCGCTCGCGGTCGAGATCCTCGATGGTGTCGCGGAGCTGGCTGAACGCGACGTCGTCGCCGAAGTCGCCCGGAACGAAGCGAAAGCCTTGCGACAACTGCTTCCAGACCTCTTCCCGGAAGTCGGTGCGGGCAAACTCCCTGACTGCGTCGTGGACGATCTTGGCGAAGTCCTGGTCTGCCCAGTCGCGGCGGGCGAACCCGACGAGCGAGAAGCCCGGTGGCAGCAAACCCCGGTTGGCAAGGTCGTAGACCGCCGGCATCAGCTTCTTGCGCGACAGGTCGCCGGTGACGCCGAAGATGACGAGGCCGCATGGGCCAGCGATGCGGGGGAGCCGCCGATCCTGAGGATCACGGAGCGGGTTGTCGCGCACCGCCTCCGTCATCGCAACAGCTCGATCAGCCGGGTGACTGCGGAGCTCGGGTCATTCACGTGCAGACGAAGCACGGGCCTGCCATGGTCGGCGAGGACGTTGGCGTCTCCGGCGGCCTGCGCGGAGATGAGCGTCTGGAACGTGAACGGTCGGTCGGGGATCTCGACGTCAGTCGGCTCGCTCGACGTGATCTGCAGGAAGACGCCCTGGGGCGGACCGCCCTTGTGATACTGCCCGGTCGAGTGCAGGAAGCGGGGACCCCAACCGAACGTCGTCGGCCGCTCAGTGCGGAGCGACAGAGTCTGCCGGACCGTGTGGAGGGCGGCGTCGCGCTCGGAGTCGAGGTATGCCATCACCGCGAGGTAACCGTCGGGCTGCAGCTGCGCAAGCAGTACGTCGACGGCGCCAGCCAGTGTGTCGATCCCGTCGAGGAGACCCGCCGAGCCGCGTGCCTCGATCCCGTCCTCGGTGATCTGGGCCGGCGGCTCGGCTGGTTGCTCGTCGAGGAGGCCACGGGCCGCTGTCTTCGCGCTCTCGACATCGGGCTGGTCGAACGGGTTGGTCATGAGCAGCCGGCCAACTGCGGCGGTGGCGACCTCCCACACGAGCATCTGTGCGCCAAGGGTGCCGGAGACGGTCACCCACGGCTCGCCGATGCTGGCCGCCGCTGTCTCGTCCCCTCCGGGTGGAGCCAGCGCGCCAACCACGACATCGGAGGCGGGCCACCGGACCTCGGGTGCGTCGGACGTGGCGACGGCGATGGGGAGCACACCCTTCTGCTCTTTGCCGGTGGACTCGGCGACGAGCTGCTCGGCCCAGTCGGCGAAGCCGATGATGCCCGACTCGAGGTCGACGATGGCAGCCTTGTCACGGCCGGGGTCGGCGGCGAGGGCCGCAGCCAGCACAAGACCCGGATTGTCGACCGTGTCGACAGCCAACCTGCCCATCTCCTCCTCAGCCTCGTCGAGGAGTTCCGCCACGTCGACACCTGCCAGCCCGGTCGGGACGAGACCGAACGCGGTCAACGCGGAGTAGCGGCCACCCACGTGCGGGTCGGCGAGAAAGACCTTGCGGTAGCCCTGCTCGACCGCCAGCTTTTCGAGGTCGGAGCCGGGGTCGGTGACGACGACCATCCGTGACGGGGCGTCGATCCCGGCAGACTCGAAGGCGGCGACAAACGCGCGCCGCTGACTGTCCGTCTCGAGGGTCCCTCCCGACTTGCTCGACACGACGACCACCGTCCGGGCGAGATCGCCAGACAGCGCTCGGCTCACCACGCTCGGGTTGGTGGAGTCGAGGATGTCGAGCGGGACGTCATACGTCCTCGAGATCACCTCGGGCGCCAGCGAGGATCCGCCCATTCCGCAGAGCACGATCCGGTCGAGCCCCTCCTGCCAGAGCTCCGCGCGCAAGGCTTCGATCTCGGCCAGCAGCGGCCTTGACGTTACTGGAAGCCCTACCCAGGACAGCCGGATCGACGCCTCCTGCTCCGCGTCGGGACCCCACAGCGTCGCATCCTTGGCCGCGAGCCGGCTTGCGAACTTGTCGTCGACCAACCGGTCCAGCACCTGGTCGTATGACGCCGCGGTCCGGACCGTGAGCGGCGCCCTCACTTCCGCGATCCGGCGACGTCGGGGTTGCCCGCGAGGGCTTCCTTGACGGTGTCGAGCAGTTCCTGCCACGACTTCTCGAACTTCTCCACGCCCTCGTCCTCGACCACCTTGACGACGTCGGCGTACGAGATGCCGAGCTTCTCCAGGTCGTCGAGGACGCCACGGGCGTCGTCGTAGTTCGTGGTCACCGTGTCGCTGGTGATGTCGCCGTGGTCGGCGGTTGCCTCGATGGTGCCTTCAGGCATGGTGTTGACCGTGTCGGGCGCGACGAGCTCGGTGACATACATCGTGTCTGGCAGGTCGGGGTCCTTGACCGACGTGGATGCCCACAGCGGCCGCTGCTTGTGAGCGCCATCTGCCTCGAGTGCGGTCCACCGGTCGGAGGTGAACACCTCGTCGTACGCCTGGTAGGCGAGGCGAGCGTTCGCGATGGCTGCTTTGCTCCGCAGCCTCTTGGCTTCTTCGTTGCCCGAGTCCGCGGAGATGGCGTCGAGTCTCTTGTCGACCTCGGTGTCGATGCGGCTCACGAAGAACGACGCGACAGAGCGGATCGACGTGAGGTCGATGCCTGCGTTCTTCGCCTGCTCGAGCCCCGCGAGGTAGGCATCCATGACGGCGCGGTAGCGGTCGAGGCTGAAGATCAAGGTGACATTGACACTGATCCCCTCGGCCGTGGCGGCGGTGATGGCGGCCAAGCCTTCCTCGGTCGCGGGGATCTTGATCATCACGTTGGCGCGGTCGACCAGCCACCAGAGTGCGCGTGCCTCGGCGATGGTCGCGTCGGTGCGGTGTGCCAGCCGCGGGTCAACCTCGATGCTGACCCGGCCGTCCTTCCCGTCGGTGCGGTCGTAGGTGTCGCGCATGACGTCGCAGGCCCACCGGACGTCGTACGTCGTGATCGCCCGGACCGCCTCCTCGAGGTCGACCCCGCGCACCGCGAGGTCGTGGACCTGGTCGGCGTAGTCGTCGGCATCGGCCACGGCCTTGGCGAAGATCGTGGGGTTCGACGTCACGCCCACGACGTGGCGTTCGGCGATTAGCTTCGCGAGGTTTCCTGTCTTCAGGCGCTCCCGAGAGATGTCGTCGAGCCACACGGACACGCCCTGGTCGGAGAGTGCTTGCAGTCGATCGTTCATCGAACTGGTCCTTTCGCTGTCGTGGTCTTGCTGGTCGCGATCAGCCGCGGGCGTCTGCGGCGGCGATGCTGTCTTTGGCGGCTTGGGTCACGACCTCGGCGGTGAGCCCGAACTCCATGTAGAGGCGCTGGTAGTCGGCCGACGCCCCGAAGTGGTCGAGGGAAACGATGCGTCCGGAGTCGCCGACGATGTCGCGCCACCCCATCGGCACCGCGGCCTCGACCGAGACTCTGGCCTTGACGGTGGGAGGGATGACGGTGTCGCGGTAGGACTTGTCCTGGTCCTCGAACCACTCGCGACATGGCATCGAAACGACGCGGGCACGGATGCCGTCTTCGGCGAGCTGATCGCGGGCAGCCACAGCGATCTGGACCTCTGATCCGGTGCCGATGAGTACGACGTCTGGCTGGCCGCCGTCGACGTCGAGAAGCACGTAGGCTCCGCGCACGACGTTGGACGTGTCGGCATACCCGTCGGTGCCGCGCGGGAACGTCGGCACGTCCTGTCGCGTGAGGGCGAGGCCCGCCGGCCGGTCGGTGTGCTCGAGGATCGCCTTCCATGCCGCGACCGTCTCGTTGGAGTCGGCCGGCCGCACGATGTCGAGGCCCGGGATGGCGCGCAAGGCGGCGAGGTGCTCGATGGGCTGGTGCGTGGGTCCGTCTTCGCCGAGCCCGATGGAGTCGTGGGTCCAGACGTAGGTGACTGGCAGTTTCATCAACGCAGCAAGGCGAACTGCGGGACGCATGTAGTCGGAGAACACGAGGAACGTGCCGCCATACGGCCGGGTGCCGCCGTGGAGCGCGATGCCGTTGAGGATCGACGCCATTGCGTGCTCGCGGATGCCGAAGTGCAGCACGCGGCCATACCAGTCGCCGGGGAACATCTTCGTGGCGTAGTCGGGCGGGACGAAGCTCGGCTCACCCTTCGGCGTCGTGTTGTTGGAGCCTGCGAGGTCCGCCGAGCCGCCCCAGAGCTCGGGCAGGTGGGGCGCGACCGCCGTCAGGATCTCGCCGGATGCCTTGCGGGTCGCCATCCCCTTCGGGTCGGCGTCGAACGTCGGCAGGGCGTCGGCCCACCCATCCGGCAGGGTGCGCGTCTGCATCCGGTCGAAGAGCGCCTTGCGGTCACCGGACTTGGCGGCCCAGGTGTCGTACCGCTCCTGCCACTCGGCCTGGACGACCTTGCCTCGCTCGACAGCCGCACGCGTGTGCTCGATGACGTCGTCGGCTACGACGAACGACTTGTCGGGGTCGAAGCCGAGGATCTTCTTCGTCGCTGCCACCTCGTCCTCGCCGAGGGCGGAGCCGTGGGCTGCGCCGGTGTTCTGGGCTGTGGGCGCCGGCCAGCCGATGATGGTGCGGAGCTGGATGAAGCTCGGGCGGCCCTTCTCTGCCTTGGCTGCCTTGTAGGCCTTGAAGAGCGCCTGCACATCCTCCTGGTAGCCCTTGCCGTCGTTGGTCCAGTCGACGGTCTGGACGTGCCAGCCGTAGGCCTGGTAGCGCTTGGCCACGTCTTCGCTGAACGCGATGTTGGTGTCGTCTTCGATCGAGATCTTGTTGGCGTCGTACAGCAACACCAGGTTGCCGAGCTGTTGGTGTCCGGCGAGCGACGATGCCTCGCCGCTCACACCTTCTTCGAGGTCGCCGTCGCTGGCGATCGCGAAGATGTCATGGTCGAAGAGGCTCTCGCCGACGGCGGGCTTGGGGTCGAAGAGGCCGCGCTCGCGGCGGGCGGCCATCGCCATGCCGACCGCGTTGGCGACGCCCTGACCGAGTGGGCCGGTCGTCGTCTCGACCCCGGCGGTGTGGCCGTGCTCGGGGTGGCCGGGGGTGAGGCTGCCCCAGACGCGGAGCGACTTCAGGTCGTCGAGCTCGAGCCCGAAGCCGGCGAGGTACAGCTGGATGTAGAGCGTCAGGCTGGAGTGACCGGCCGAGAGCACGAAGCGGTCGCGGCCCGGCCAGTTCGGGTCGGCGGGGTTGTGGCGCATCAGCTTCTGAAAGAGCAGGTATGCCGCCGGGGCCAGACTCATGGCGGTGCCGGGGTGGCCGTTGCCGACCTTCTGTACGGCGTCCATGGCGAGCACGCGGACCGTGTCGACCGCCCGATCGTCGACCTCGGACCAGTCGAGCTTGGAGTACGGGTTGGCGGGGGCGCTGGTCACAGCGGCGGATCCTTCCTCAGGGCCTGTGTTTCGCGTCGTCGGGGACCGTCAAGACTCGTATCTGACCGGGTCATAGCCTCCTTGGCCGAGCCTACTGCCCACTCTTTCGACCCGCTCGGCCCCACAGTCCGGCCAGGTCACCGCCGGCGTGGGTCGCGCACTAGACTCCGTACGAGTCAGGCTCGATGCGCGGGCCAGCGCGGCCGTGCATCGATACGAACGTTCCTTCCGAGGTGTCTGTGACGACGGTCGACCCGCAAGCCCCCGCCCCGGTACGGGCGTCGGCAGAGGTCACCGACAGACCCGGCTCGCCGCCCGCACATCAAGGCTCGATGTCGCGCAGCCCGCTCGACGTTGTCAGTGCCTATGTCGCACTGACCAAGCCGCGCATCGTCGAGCTGCTCCTCCTCACCACAGTCCCCGTGATGTTCCTTGCAGAGCAGGGCGTCCCGTCGTTGTGGTTGGTGCTCGCGACTGTCGTCGGCGGCACGATGGCGGCCGGTAGCGCCAACGCTCTTAACTGTGTGGTCGACGCCGACATCGACGAGCAGATGCAGCGCACGCGGCGTCGGCCGCTGCCACGGCATCAGGTCTCCAGCCGGGCGGCCATGGTGTTCGGAGTGGTGCTTGGCATCGCCGCCACTCTCCTGTTGGGCTTTGCCGTTAATTGGATCTCGGCGGCACTCGCGCTCGCGGCCAACGTGTTCTATGTCGTGGGCTACACGATGGTGCTCAAACGACGTACGGCGCAGAACATCGTGTGGGGGGGAGCAGCGGGCTGCTTCCCCGCACTGATCGGCTGGACCGCTGTCACGGGTTCGCTCGCGTGGCCACCGGTGGTGTTGTTCATGGTCGTGTTCTTCTGGACCCCGCCGCATTTCTGGTCGCTCGCGATTCGCTATCGCGACGACTACGCGGCGGCCTCGGTGCCGATGCTCCCTGTGGTGCAACCGGCTGCGGTGGTCGGGCGACAGATTGCCGTGTACAGCTGGCTGACGGTGGCGACATCGCTGTTGCTGTGGCCGGTGGCCTCAACCGGCTGGGTCTACCCAGTGGCCGCCACTGTTTTGGGTGCCGCATTTGTGGTCGAGGCGCATGCACTGTGGAGGCGATCTCGGTCGACCGAGGACCCGGTCGCGCTCAAGCCGATGCGGCTGTTCCACGGGTCGAACGTGTACCTGGCGTTGTTGTTCCTCGCGGTCGCAATCGACCCCCTCCTCACTCATTAACTTTGGCAAGCATCGTCAGCTTTGAGGTGTGACTGTGCCGCCAATCTGACGGCAGGTGAGGCGTCCGCTACACAACGTGAAACCCGCATAGTCCGTTCGGGCCATTTCCTGACCGAACGTCTCTCAAGAGTGATCTGACTGGTTATCTGGCCCCGGCGCTACACGTGTGGTGTCCAGCTACACCATCAGCCGTCGCACCCCGGTGATCGACGCCAACATGACGAGGATGCGGCATGATTCGGTTGAAGAAACGATCTAGCCAGGCCACCGCGATCATCGCCATTACGGCCATCATCGCTATGGCTTTCGGCGGGACTGCAAACGCCGACGATATCTCCAACAGCATCGACGCCTCGATTGACGCCGTGGCGGAGGCCATGCCGCTGAACGTGGGTGGCGCCAATGGCAGCACGACGCTGTACGTGTCCCCAACTGGTGGAGACGGCAAGAACGGTTGCAACCTCACTGGGAGCACGACGCTCGGCCTGACGGTGTCCAGCTCCAACACCGCGGTTGCCACCGTGTCGCCCAGCTCAGTCACCTTCGCGTCCTGCGGCGACATCAAGACGCTGACGGTCACCCCGGTGGCAGTCGGGACCGCGACGGTCTCGACCACCCAGACCAGCAACAGCACTGGTGGCAGCTTCAACCTTGCATCTGCGACGTTCACGGTGAACGTGGCTGCTCCGGCGAACACAGCACCCGGGATTACGGTTGCCGGTGTCACCGGTGGCGCAAGCTACATCAAGGGTTCAGTCCCTGCGGCGACGTGCCAGGTGACCGACGTCGAGGACGGTGACTCCACTTTCGCGGCGACGCTGAGCCAGGTCACCGGTGGCTACGCCTCCGACGGCATCGGGTCTCAGACGGCCACCTGTTCCTACATGGACGCCGGTGGCCTCACCGCGACCGAGTCGAAGACCTACAGCATTGTCGACCCCAGCACACCTGTCATCACCTACTCACTCGATCCAGCCGCTCCCACCGGTGCTAACGGCTGGTACACCGGCGATGTCTCCTTGACGTGGAACGTCAGCGAGCCGCAGTCGCCGAACTCGGTGGAGATGACTGGCTGTGTCAACCAAGACCTCATCGCCGACCAGGCAGCGGCTGACTACTCCTGCTCCGCGACAAGCGCGGGAGGACCGGCTGCTACGCAGACAGTTAACATCAAACGGGACGGCACCGCGCCTAGCGTTAGTGACGAGGTCACTGTCGATGGTGTCTTGGGTGCCAATGGTTGGTACACGTCGAATGTCGTCGTGGAGTTCACGGCGACCGACGCCCTATCTGGTCCTGCGACCGAGTCCAAGACGGTGACCAGCAGCGGTGAAGGCAACGTGGTGACGGTCGAGAGTCCGGCGTTCACGGATGAGGCCGGTAACACGACGGCTGCCGGTGCGGTCTCCAAGAGCTACAAGATCGACAAGAGCGCCCCGAACGCTCCGGCTGCGTCGCTGAACCCAGCTGCCAACACTGCGGGCTGGAACAACGACGACGTCGTGGTCAGTTTCAGTTCTACCGGTGACAACGGTCCCAGCGGCGTCGACTCCTGCACGGCTGACGTCCCGGTGACTGACGAAGCCGTTGACCAGACTGTGTCCGGTACCTGCACCGACCAGGCCGGCAACGTCAGCGCGGCCACCGAAGTGACGGTCAGGCTCGACAAGACCGGCCCCGGCATCGCTCACACACTGAGCCCGACCGCACCGAACGCCAACGGCTGGTACAAGCAGGACGTTGCCGTTGACTTCAGCTGCACCGACACCCGTTCCGGCATCGACTCCTGCACGGGTGACACCACCTTCGGTGAGGGCGAGAACCAGTCCGCGACCGGTACCGCCATTGACAACGCTGGCAACACCACCAACGACACCGTGTCCAACATCGACATCGACAAGACAGGCCCCAGCATCGATCACTCGCTGAGCCCAAATGCGCCGAACGGCATCAACGGCTGGTACACCACTGATGTCGATGTCGACTTCTCTTGTGGCGACGCACTTTCCGGCATCGACACCTGCACGGGTGACACCACCCTTGGTCAGGGCGAGAACCAGTCCGCGACCGGTACCGCCATTGACAACGCTGGCAACACCACCAACGACACCGTGTCCAACATCGACATCGACAAGAGCGCCCCGAACGCGCCAACCGCCTCGCAGGACCCGACTCCTAACGCTGCGGGCTGGAACAACAGCAACGTCACGGTCGGTTTCGCTGCTGCTGGCGACAACGGCCCCAGCGGGATCGCCAACTGCACAGCGGATGTCCAAGTGACAAGCGAGACAGCAAGCCAGACGGTGACAGGTACCTGCACCGACAACGCCGGGAACGTGAGCGCCGCAACACAAGTAACGGTCAAGCTCGACATGACCGCGCCTAGCGTTAGTGACGAGGTCACTGTCGATGGTGTCTTGGGTGCCAATGGTTGGTACACGTCGAATGTCGTCGTGGAGTTCACGGCGACCGACGCCCTATCTGGTCCTGCGACCGAGTCCAAGACGGTGACCAGCAGCGGTGAAGGCAACGTGGTGACGGTCGAGAGTCCGGCGTTCACGGATGAGGCCGGTAACACGACGGCTGCCGGTGCGGTCTCCAAGAGCTACAAGATCGACAAGAGCGCCCCGAACGCTCCGGCTGCGTCGCTGAACCCAGCTGCCAACACTGCGGGCTGGAACAACGACGACGTCGTGGTCAGTTTCAGTTCTACCGGTGACAACGGTCCCAGCGGCGTCGACTCCTGCACGGCTGACGTCCCGGTGACTGACGAAGCCGTTGACCAGACTGTGTCCGGTACCTGCACCGACCAGGCCGGCAACGTCAGCGCGGCCACCGAAGTGACGGTCAGGCTCGACAAGACCGGCCCCGGCATCGCTCACACACTGAGCCCGACCGCACCGAACGCCAACGGCTGGTACAAGCAGGACGTTGCCGTTGACTTCAGCTGCACCGACACCCGTTCCGGCATCGACTCCTGCACGGGTGACACCACCTTCGGTGAGGGCGAGAACCAGTCCGCGACCGGTACCGCCACTGACAACGCTGGCAACACCACCAACGACACCGTGTCCAACATCGACATCGACAAGACAAACCCGTCGACGCCGACTTTCAACGGTGGGCCAGGGAGCAGCTACTACTTCGGCAACGACCCAGCGGCTCCGACCTGTAGTTCCTCGGATGCTTTGTCAGGTCTTGACTCATGCATGGTGACCGGTGGTGGAACCACAGTCGGATCGCACAGCTACACCGCCACAGCAACCGACAACGCGGGCAACACCAGCGAGAACACACACACCTACACGGTTCTCGCATGGACCACCAGGGGCTTCTTCTCCCCAGTTGACATGGGTGGGGTGTGGAACACCGTGAAGGGTGGCAGCACTGTTCCGTTGAAGTTCGAGCTCTTCGCCGGCACGAGCGAGCTGACGAGCGTCGACGCGGTGCAGAGCTTCATGTCCCGGAAGGTCAGCTGCACGAGTGGATCAGGCATCGAAGACGCCATCGAGGTTGTGTCCACCGGTGGAACCAGTCTCCGCTACGACACCACCGGGGGTCAGTTCATCCAGAACTGGAAGACCCCCACAGGTGCTGGCAACTGCTACTCCGCCACGATGACCGCCGACGACGGCTCCATCATCAGCGCCCTCTTCAAGACCAAGTAGCCACCCCGAGTCGAAGGATCCGACGTATAGAGCGCCATGAATGGCTCAGCGTCGGATCCTAGACGGGTCATGATCCAGCCCAGCCTCGACTGCGGAACATCTTGACCAACTGATCCCCAAACCGTCTGCCAAGGTGGCGCTCGCGTACGACGAGAAGATCAGCAAGCCGCCCTCGATGGAGATGTCGTTCTGCCTGGGCAAGTCGCTGTCCCAGTTTTTCACCTCGCAATGGGGGATGCCGTGGATCCCAGTCCCGATCTCGAAGTCCAGCCAGTCGGCGTCGAGGAAGTAGCGCCGGCCGTACCAGCCTCTGCTGGACCCCGGCTAGCACGATCACCCGGGCTCGCCGAGGCGGCACTCGCTCAGTCGCGCTGCCGATGATGCTGCGGGGGAGTCGGGTCCGAGGTGGCACGGCCGTGGGATGGACGTCCTCGGGTCCCAGTTTCGTCGACCAGTGGAGATCGACGTCCCAGTCCTCGGGTAAGACCAGCTGGCGTCGCCGACAGCTGCGTGATGCGCCCGGTATGACGATGGACAGGTGATCCGGCGACAAACCCTTCAGGCCTGAGTACCGCGCAGCAGAGAGACCGAACAGCATGGTTCCCGGTGGCCCGGAGAGCAGGACGACCCACATCCGCTGGTCGTCGGTCAGGGGGCCGTTATGGGTCACGACAACTCCCACGACTGGACTTTGCCATCGGCGTGCAGCCAACTGCGCCGCCACGTGGCCCTTGCCGTAGAGACCACGGCGACCTTGTGCTTGAGCACTCCGGCCGCGGATGCAGCCGACTCAGCAGGAGGGAGCGATCCCAGGCGACCGGACGTCATTCGGTGATCGAAGCAACCGGCGCAACGCCCTACCAGCCGTCACTTGCGATCTGCGGAAGCAGGCAGACCCTCCACAGCCGGAAGGATCCGACGTACAGACCGCCATGACTGGCTGAGCGTCGGATCCTTTAGCGGTACGGCGCGGTGGGTTGCGACCCTCGGTCGTGGATGGTCAGCACGACCCAGGTCCCGACCGCCGTCAGGAGTGCCGCCCCGAGGACGTGCATGCCAACCAGTACGACCGGCAGATCGGTGAAGTACTGAGTCACCCCGATCACGCCCTGGACCAGCTCAGCCCCCAGCAGCCAACCCACGGCACGACGCGCCTCCGCAGGCGCGCCCACAGCGTGGAAGGCCAGCAGCGTCCCCACCGTGAGACCCAGGAGCAGGAACACCACGTCCGCATGCAACTGGCTGACCGACGCCGGGTCGAGCCCGTTGCGAGGCGAGTCGGCGTCGCCCGCGTGGGGGCCCGACCCCGTGACGACCGTGCCGACATACAGCACCAGCCACATCACCCCGTACGTCGTCTGGGCCAACACCGCTGCCGGCCGCGGCACAGTCAATACCGGCGGGTCATCCAGCTCGTCGACCCGCCGCACGAAGACCACCCCCACAGCGATGATCGACAGCGAGAACATCAGGTGCGCCGACACGACCCACGGGTTGAGGTCGGTGAGCACCGTGACACCGCCCAGCAGTGCCTGCCCCGGCACGCTCAGCCCCATCGCGGCCGCCAGCACTACCAGCGACCGCCGCCGTGGCCGATGCCGCAGCACCACAACGAACGTCGCAATTGCTACCGCCGCCAGCACCAGCGTCAGCATCCGATTGCCGAACTCGATCACGCCGTGCACGCCGAGCTCGCCGTGCGGCACTGCCGACGACTCCGTGCACCCCGGCCAGGTCGGGCAACCCAGCCCCGACCCCGTCAGCCGCACCGCGCTCCCAGTCACGACGATGCCGATGTTGGCGACGAGCGACGCCACCGCGAACCGCTTCACCGTCAACCGGTCGGGGGAGCGGAGCGCCTCACTCATTCCCATCGGAACGTCCGCGTCGTCACCGCCGCGGCAGCGACCGACCAGCCCACGAGCACCAAGACATGCAGCAACGAGAGGCCCTCGCCCGACGTCACGTCTCGCAGGCCTTCGGCGAGGGCGCCTGACGGCAGCAGC
The DNA here is from genome assembly GCA_963815295.1 of uncultured Actinomycetota bacterium. GTDB lineage: Bacteria > Actinomycetota > Actinomycetes > Propionibacteriales > Nocardioidaceae > JACDHG01. Next base: position 1,487,451 of record CAWFFZ010000008.1, on the reverse strand, counting down.
GTGACAAAGCCCTCCATCGAGTCGGGGTATGACGACACCGGCACCAGCACCCCGCCCGCCACGAGCAGCAAGACGTAGATCAGGTTGGCTGCGGCCAGCGTCGCCTCAGCGCGAAGTGCGCCCGCCAGCAGCAGCCCGAGGGCCGCAAACGCCGCAGTGCCCAGCGCCACGCAGCAAAACAGTGCCCAAGACAGCCACCACGCCACCAGTCGGCTGCCAGCCAAGAGCAGCTCCGACGAGACCGATCAGCGCGAGCTGACCGGCGATGACCGCAAGCAGAGACACCACCTTGCCCATCAGCAGGCCGGAGCGCGGCAAAGGCGTCGCACCCAGCCGCTTCAGCACGCCGTACCGCCGCTCGAACGCCGTCGCGATCGCCAGCGACGTGAACGCCGTCGACATCACGGCGAGCGCCATCACCCCAGGCGTGAGTACGTCGATGCGGCGCCCCGCCCCAAGGTCGACGACACCGTCTGACTCAGCGCCCCCGACCAGAAGCAGCAGCGGGATGACCAGCGCGAGCAAGAGCTGCTCACCGTTTCGCAGGAGGAGCCGCGTCTCCATCCGGGCATGGTTGAGCACCATCCGTGGCAGCGGCGCGGCACCGGGGGCGGGCGCATAGGACAGCCGACTCATCAGCGGAGGTCTCGGCCGGTGAGCTGAAGGAAGACGTCCTCCAGGGTGTGCCGCTCGACCGCGAGGTCGTCGGGCATCACGTCCTCGTCCGCGCACCACGCGGTGACGGTGGCGAGGATCCGCGGGGTGATGACACCGAACACCCGGTAGGTGCCGGGCGGCTGCGCGACCACCCGGTAGGTCTCAGGCAGCCTGGCGGCGAGAGATGTCGTGTCCAGACCAGGTCTGGCCCGGAAGCTCAGCGTGTCCTTGGCGCCCGCGGCCTTGAGCTGGCGCGGTGTGCCGGACGTGACTAGCCGCCCGTGGTCCACGACATGCACCCACGTCGCAAGCCGCTCGGCCTCTTCCAGGTAGTGGGTCGTCAGCACCACCGTCACGCCGTCGGCTGCCAGCTGCTCCACCAGCTCCCAGCTGCTCCGCCGCGACTGCGGGTCGAGGCCGGCTGTCGGCTCGTCGAGGAACACCAGCTCCGGACGTCCCACCAGGGCCAGCGCCAGGCCGAGTCGCTGCTGCTGGCCACCACTGAGTCGTCGGTACGGCGTCCGACCACACGACGCGAGCCCGAGTCGCTCGACCAGCTCATCGACGGGGAGCGGGTGGGCATGCAGCCCGGCGACATACGTGAGCATCTCGACGGCGCGCACCGCCGACCACGCGCCGCCGGCCTGCAGCATGACGCCGACTCGGGGCGCGAGCGCTGCATGATCGTCGACCGGGTCGAGTCCCAGCACCCGGACGCTCCCGAACGTGGGCCGCCGGTAGCCCTCGCACAGCTCGATCGTGGTCGTTTTGCCCGCGCCGTTGGGGCCGAGGATGGCCGTGATGCTGCCCGTCTCGACGGTCAACGAGAGTCCGTCAACGGCGGTTTTGTCGCCATACGTCTTGACTAGGTCGACGACGTCGACGGCAGGGGTTGCCACGCGGTGAAGTGTAGGGATGCGGCTGGCCGATCGCGGCGCTGGGCCGCGCACGACGCGGCTTAGGGTGTCCTTATTTGAGGCCTCAGCCTATTTACGACACAATGGTGTTGTGAAAAACGTGCTGGCTGCGTCAACGGACGCAACATCGGTGCTGGCGCCATCTCAGATGGCTGCTGGCCCGGTCGACGATGCGCCGACACGTGAGCGGGTGGTGAGTTCCATTCTCGAGAATGGGCCTTCCACGGCCGCGGCCTTGGCTGAAAGGTTGGAACTGACCCCTGCAGCGGTTCGACGCCACCTAGACCATTTGGTGGCAGACGGTGCCGTCGAAGCGCGCGAGCCTCGCATCTACGGCACTCGCGGCCGCGGTCGGCCAGCCAAGGTTTTCATGCTCACTGACCTCGGACGCGAGACGTTCACCCAGGCGTATGACGACCTGGCCGTGAGCGCCTTGCGATTCCTGAGCGAGGCAGGCGGCCCCGAAGCTGTCGCCGAGTTCGCCCGCCGACGGACGGCCGAGCTCGAAGAGCGCTACCGCACCGCCGTGCACGACGCGCCCGAGTCCGAGCGCGCTGAGGCCCTTGCCGTGGCGCTGACCGGTGACGGGTACGCTGCCTCGGTGCGTGCGGCGCCTGTCGGCGACCAGCTCTGCCAGCATCACTGCCCGGTCGCCCACGTCGCCGCAGAGTTCCCTCAGCTGTGTGAAGCGGAGACGGAAGTCTTCGCCCGGCTCCTCGGCCGACACGTCCAACGCCTCGCCACCATCGCGCACGGCGACGGCGTCTGCACCACCAACATCCCTGCCCCGGCTGCGCGCACCGCGACCCGCGGCAAGGCATCGAAAGCAAACCGCCCATCCACCCCCACCGGGAGGACCACTTCATGACATCGATCGAGCAGCGCAACCCGGAGCTCGAGGGCATCGGCCGCTACAAGTTCGGCTGGTCTGACTCGGATCTTGCCGGGGCCACCGCGCAGCGCGGGCTCAACGAGTCTGTCGTGCGCGGCATCTCCGGCCTCAAGAGTGAGCCCCAGTGGATGCTCGACCTCCGGCTGAAGGGCCTCAAGCTCTTCGACCGCAAGCCGATGCCGACGTGGGGCTCAGACCTCAGCGCGATCGACTTCGACAACATCAAGTACTTCGTCCGGTCGACCGAGAAGCAGGCCACCTCCTGGGAAGACCTCCCCGAGGACATCAAGAACACCTACGACCGGCTCGGCATCCCCGAGGCCGAGAAGCAGCGCCTCGTCGCCGGCGTCGCCGCCCAGTACGAGTCCGAGGTCGTCTACCACCAGATCCGTGAAGACCTCGAGGAGCAAGGCGTCCTCTTCCTCGACACCGACACCGCGCTTCGCGAGCACGAAGACATCTTCAAGGAGTACTTCGGCTCGGTCATCCCGGTGGGTGACAACAAGTTTGCCGCGCTCAACACGTCAGTGTGGTCCGGCGGATCGTTCATCTACGTGCCGAAGGGTGTCCACGTCGACATCCCGCTGCAGGCCTACTTCCGCATCAACACCGAGAACATGGGCCAGTTCGAGCGCACGCTGATCATCGTCGACGAAGACGCCTACGTGCACTACGTCGAGGGTTGCACCGCGCCGATCTACAGCTCCGACTCGCTGCACTCCGCCGTCGTCGAGATCATCGTCAAGAAGGGCGGCCGTTGCCGCTACACGACGATCCAGAACTGGTCCAACAACGTCTACAACCTGGTGACGAAGCGGGCGACCTGCGAGGCCGGCGCCACGATGGAGTGGGTCGACGGCAACATCGGCTCCAAGGTCACGATGAAGTACCCCGCCATCTACCTGCTCGGTGAGCACTCGAAGGGCGAGACCCTGTCGATCGCGTTCTCCGGCGAGGGCCAGCACCAAGACGCCGGCGCCAAGATGGTGCACGCCGCCCCCTACACGTCGAGCTCGATCATCTCGAAGTCGGTCGCACGCGGTGGCGGTCGCACGTCATACCGAGGGCTGGTGCAAGTCGCCGACGGCGCACACCACAGCGCCAGCACGGTCCGGTGTGACGCGCTGCTCGTCGACAACATCAGCCGCAGCGACACCTACCCGTACGTCGACGTCCGCGAAGACGACGTGTCGATGGGGCACGAGGCCACCGTGTCGAAGGTCAGTGACGACCAGCTGTTCTATCTGATGAGCCGCGGCATGGCCGAAGACGAGGCGATGGCGATGATCGTGCGCGGCTTCATCGAGCCGATCGCCCGCGAGCTCCCGATGGAGTACGCCCTCGAGCTCAACCGACTGATCGAGATGCAAATGGAGGGAGCCGTCGGCTGAGGCGCTAGCGCGCCTCAAGGCCGCCGACGGCTCACCGCCACACCTGCCGCAAGGGGCTGGGCTCGACACGATGGTCGACTTGCGCTTGTCGGTTCCGTTTCGTAGAGAGTTAGGACTTCGTTGAGTATTAGCAATCTGAAGGATGCGCTCGAGACGTCAGACCGCGTCTCGAGTCACCTGCATCCGGTGCCTTCGTACGACCTCGCGGACCATCCGGCGCCGACCGGCCGCGAGGAGATCTGGCGGTTCACGCCCCTCAAGCGACTGCGTGGCCTGCTCGAAGGCGAGCCGTCCGACAGCCACCTGAAGTGGGAAGCCAACGTCCCCGAGGGCGTCGTCGTCAGCGAGATCACGACCGAGGAGGCGGCAGCGCTTGGCGAGACCAAGCCGGCCGACCGTCCGTCGGCGCTTGCGGTCGCCAACGGCGGGGGAGCAATCCTCGTCGACGTGCCAGCCGAGACCGAGCTCACTGAGCCGCTGCTGGTGCGGTTGAGCGGCGCTTCTCGTGACGACCTGGTGTGGGGCCACATCGTCGTACGACTGGGCAGGCACGCGAAGGCGACGATCGTGTTCGAGCACACCGGCAGCGCCCGTTACAGCGCGACCACGTCGGTCCTGGTCGGCGACGGCGCCGAGCTCGACCTCGTGTCGCTGCAGCTGTGGGACGACGACTCCATCCACCTCGGGCAGATCGGCGTCCGGATCGGTCGCGACGCGCGCGTGCGCACGTTCCAGGCCAGCCTCGGCGGCGAGCTCGTGCGCATCAACGAGAACTTCGAGTACGACGGTCCAGGTGGCGAGCTGCAAGCCTTCGGCCTCTACTTCGTCGACTCCGGCCAGCACATCGAGCACCGCCTCTTCATCGACCACAACGCACCGCACACCAAGAGCAACGCCGTCTACAAGGGCGGCCTCCAAGGCGATGGGGCGCATTCCGTCTGGGTCGGCGACGTCTTGATCCGCAAGGTAGCCGAAGGTATCGAGACGTTCGAGACCAACCGCAACCTCGTGCTCACCGACGGGTGCCGCGCCGACTCGGTGCCCAACCTCGAGATCGAGACCGGTGAGATCGTCGGCGCCGGACACGCGTCCGCGACCGGCCGTTTCGACGACGAGCAACTGTTCTACCTCCAGTCGCGCGGCATCACCGAAGACGAAGCACGCCGCCTGGTGGTCCACGGCTTCTTCGCCGACATCATCAAGAAGATCGGCGTTGCCGAGGTCGAGGCCCAGCTGATGGCTGCCGTCGAGACCGAGCTTGCCCAGCACGTCGGCGCTCCTGCCGCGGCGGTCTCGGCATGACTTTTGTCGAGGTCTGCACGCTCACCGACATCCCCGAGGGCGGTGTTCTCGCGGTCGAGGTCGACGGTGAGGACGTGGCGATCGTGCGCGCCGACGACGGTGTCTACGCGATCCAAGACGAGTGCAGCCATGCCAACATCGCGCTCAGCGAGGGCGATGTCGACGCGGCCGGATGCGAGATCGAGTGCTGGCTGCACGGGTCTCGGTTCGACCTGCGCACCGGCAAACCGACCGGCCTCCCGGCGTACGAACCTGTCCCTGTCTATCCCTGCAAGGTCGAGGGCGAAGCCGTCCTGGTCGACCTTGCGAACCCACTCACCACCGATACGGAGAACTAACCGATGGCCACCCTGGAAATCAAGGACCTGCACGTCGTTGTCGACACCGATGACGGCGAGAAGGAGATCCTTCGCGGCGTCGATCTGATGGTGAAGTCGGGCGAGACCCACGCGATCATGGGGCCGAACGGCTCCGGTAAGTCGACGCTGGCCTACTCGATCGCCGGTCACCCGAAGTACAAGATCGCCAAAGGCTCTGTGACCCTCGACGGTGTCGACGTGCTGAGCATGAAGGTAGACGAGCGCGCCCGCGCCGGTCTCTTCCTGGCGATGCAGTACCCGGTCGAGGTGCCGGGTGTCTCGGTGTCGAACTTCCTCCGTACCGCGAAGACTGCTCTCGACGGTGAGGCGCCCAAGTTGCGCACCTGGGTCAAGGACGTCAACGACGCCATGGACGCCGTGTCGATGGACCGCGAGTTCGCGCAGCGAAACGTCAACGAAGGCTTCTCCGGTGGTGAGAAGAAGCGCCACGAGATCATGCAGCTCGAGCTGCTGAACCCGAGGTTCGCGATCCTTGACGAGACCGACTCCGGCCTCGACATCGATGCACTGAAGGTGGTGGCCGAGGGCGTCAACCGCTTCCGCAGCCAGGGCGACCGCGCCGTCCTGCTCATCACCCACTACACCCGCATCCTGCGCTACATCCAGCCCGACTTCGTGCACGTGTTCGTCGGGGGCCGGATCGCCGAGCAGGGCGGTTCCGAGCTCGCCGAGCAGCTGGAAGCCACGGGCTACGACAAGTACCAAAAAACTGCGGTCTGACCTGCGGTTTGTCTGAAGGGAGTTGGGGCGTGACTACACCCGTTGTCGCTCAGCCGGCCGGTCTGTTGGACACCGACCGGATCCGTGCCGACTTCCCGATCCTGTCGCGCCGTCTCGACGACGACCGGCCGCTCGTCTACCTCGACAGCGCCAATACATCACAGAAGCCGCGGCAGGTCATCGACGCGATGACCGAGCACTACGCGCGCCACAACGCCAACGTTGCCCGCGCCGTCCACCAGCTCGGAGCGGAGTCAACCGCCGCGTTCGAAGGTGCCCGCGACACGGTCGCCGCGTTCGTCGGCGCACCGTCGCGCGACGAGGTGATCTTCGCGAAGAACTCGACGGAGGCGCTCAACCTGGTCGCCAACTCACTCGCGTGGGCGCGCGGTGAGCTCGAGGTCGGCGAGGGCGACGAGGTCCTCATCTCCGAGATGGAGCACCACTCGAACATCGTGCCGTGGCAGCTGCTCACCCAACGCACCGGAGCGACCCTGCGCTGGTTCGGATTGACCGACGAAGGACGACTCGACCTTTCGAACATCGACGAGCTGATCAACGAGCGCACGAAGGTCGTGTCTCTGGTCTGGGTGTCCAACATGCTCGGCACCGTCAACCCCGTCCAGGAGATCGCCCGCCGTGCCCACCAGGTCGGCGCACTCGTCGTGCTCGACGCCTCCCAGGCCGTGCCGCAGCTGCCCGTCGACTTCGGCGCGGTTGGCGCCGACCTCGTGGCGTTTACCGGCCACAAGGTGGTGGGGCCGACCGGCATCGGGGTGCTGTGGGGACGCAGCGAGGTGCTCGAGGCATTGCCTCCGTTCCTGGGGGGTGGCGAGATGATCGAGACTGTCACGATGGCGCGATCGACATACGCCGCCATCCCGCACAAGTTCGAGGCCGGCACCCCGCCGATCGTGCAAGCGGTCGGACTGGCCGCCGCGCTCGACTACCTGAGTGCGGTCGGGATGGACAAGATCGCGGCACACGAGCACGCGATCACGTCGTACGCGCTCGAACGTCTTCAGGAGATCGAGGGCGTGACGATCCTGGGGCCTCGAGACGTCGTCGACCGCGGTGGCGCGGTCAGCTTCGAGCTCGACGGTGTGCACCCACACGACGTGAGCCAAGTGCTCGACTCGCTCGGCGTCGCCGTCCGCGCCGGGCACCATTGCGCAAAGCCCGCGCACGCGCGGTTCGGGGTGCAGGCGTCCACGCGCGCTTCGTTCTACCTCTACACGACGCCGGCCGAGGTCGACGCGCTCATCGACGGCCTGCACCAGACGCAACGGTTCTTCAAGGTCGGAGGGAGCAGCTGATGGACCTCCAGACCTTGTACCAGGAGATCATCCTCGACCACTACAAGACGCCGCATCACGCGGGTCTGCGCGAGCCATTCGAGGCAGAGGTGCACCACGTCAACCCGACGTGTGGCGACGAAGTCACGTTGCGCGTGCACGTCGCCGACGGCGTCATCGAGGACGTGTCGTACGACGCGGAGGGCTGCTCCATCTCACAGGCGTCGACATCGGTGCTGACCGATCTCCTCATCGGCAAGAAGCTCGACGACGCGCTGGGCATCCACGACAAGTTCGTCGAGCTGATGCAGAGCCGTGGCACCATCGAACCAGACGAAGAAGTGCTCGAGGACGGCATCGCGTTTGCGGGAGTGGCCAAGTTCCCGGCCCGCATCAAGTGCGCGCTGCTCGGCTGGATGGCTTGGAAAGACGCGACGGCGCAGGCCGTCGCCAAAGCGGAGGTATGAAATGACTGGGATGACGAACGACACCACCGACCTGCCTGACGTCGACCTGTCCACGGACGAATCGTCGGTCTCCGATGACGATGTGATCGAGGCGTTGAAGGATGTCGTCGACCCCGAGCTCGGGATCAACGTCGTCGATCTCGGTCTGATCTACGGCGTCTCGGTCGACGAGGCCACGATCGCCACGATCGACATGACGCTCACGTCGGCGGCCTGCCCGCTGACCGATGTGATCGAGGACCAGACGCGCACTGCCCTCGAAGGCCTCGTCAACGACTTCAAGATCAACTGGGTCTGGATGCCACCCTGGGGCCCGGACAAGATCACCGACGACGGCCGCGAGATGCTGCGCGCTCTGGGCTTCAACGTCTGAGCTAGCAGTGCCGTGCCCTCTCAGGGCTCCTCATGGCTGAGGAGTCCACGGCACCCCGTCAGGTGCTCGTGCCATGGGAACGTGTCGCGGGCTGGTTCAAGCGCTACGAGCAGCGACATGCTGACACGCGATGGTGGGTCGACGGCGGCGTCCTCCACGGCGACAGCCCTGACGGGAGCCGTGTCTCGCTATCGATCCCCTTCGACGACGCGACTCTGAGCTCTCCGAGCGACATAGCCGTCCATCTCGGCAAGCCATGGCGGCTGGGAGTCGTCCTGGTACGTCGCGGAGGCTTCGCCGTTGCGTACGTCGTCGGAGCCGACATCGTGGAGTCGAAGGTCGGTAAGCGCCACGTGCAGGGCAAGACGAAGGCGGGCGGGTGGTCGCAGCAACGCTTCGCGAACCGCCGTGACAACCAGGCCAAGGTGGCGTTCGCCGCGGCGGCGGGCCACGTCGAGGAAATCCTGCTCCCCCATGCTGGCCGGCTGGACCTCGTGATCTCCGCAGGTGACCGTCAGGCCGCTGACGCGGTCTGGGCGCAACCGCGACTGCGCCCGCTGACGACACGGCCACAACGCTGGCTGGGGGGAGTGGCCGACCCCCGGCGCGACGTACTGGAGCAGGCGGTCGCCACCGCGCGGTCAGTGACGATCAGCCTCACCGACCCGCCCGCCGACCCCTGACCCCGGCCAACCCCCAGCTGCGTCCGTGCAGCTGGTCGCTATGGGCGCTCGCGGATACGGACGCAAGGTGAGGGCGCCTGTTGCGTCCGTGCAGCTGGTCGCTATGGCGCTCGCGGATACGGACGCAAGGTGAGGGCGCCTGTTGCGTCCGTGCAGCTGGTCGCTATGGCGCTCGCCGGCACGGACGCAAGGGCTAGAGGGCGTTGCTCGCGAAGGTGTCGCAGTCGCTCATCTGACCCGACTCATAGCCGGTCATGAACCAGTCGACGCGCTCCGCCGCCGACCCGTGCGTCCACTGCTCTGGGTTGACGCCCCCCTGGGTCCGCTCCTGGATGCGGTCGTCCCCGACAGCTGTGGCGGCGTCGATCGCCTCGGCGATGTCATCCTCGGTGAGCTCCAGGATGAACGGCTCGCCGCTCTCGTCGGTGGTGGTCGTCGCCCCGTGTGCCCACACTCCGGCGTAGCAGTCGGCCTGGAGCTCGATCCGCACCGACGGGCTCGTCGGCCCGGTCTCGCGGCTCTGGTGCTCGGCGAGGGTGCCGAGCAGGTCCTGGACATGGTGGCCGTACTCGTGGGCGACGACGTACGCCTCCGCGAAGTCCCCGCCCTCGGCGCCGAGCTCACCTTCGAGCATGGCGTCGAAGAACGACAGTTCGAGGTAGACCTCCTTGTCGACGGGACAGTAGAACGGCCCCGTCGACGAGGTCGCCTGCCCGCATCCGCTCTGGGTCGATCCGGTGAAGTTCTGCCACTGGGACTCCTCGTACGCCGTGTCGGCCTGCTCGGGCAGGGCAGCGCCCCAGAACGCCTGCACGGAGTTGACGGTCGCCAGGATCCGGCACTCCTGCTGGTCGGTGTCGGCCCCGGTCCTGCACTCGGTCGGCTCACCCCCTGTGTCGCTCCCCGACCCGCCCAGTAGGCCGCCTCCGTTGAGCTGGGTCACGACGACGAACACCACGATGGTGAGGATGACGCCCACGATGCCGCCGCCAGTCGGAATTCCGCGGGGGAGCCCACCGCCTCCAAAGCCTGACGACGAGCGCCGGCCCCCGCGGTTGCGTACCTGACTGCGGTCGAGCCGCGCCTTCGGATTGAACTTCATCGAGGGTCCTTCCACGGTGTGGCCGGGCCTTCCGGCGAATCTCAGGTCCGAGCGGTGCGCCTGTAGCCTAGGCAAGCATCATGCCCGCACCGAGTCCGTCGGGCATCTCAGCGTCCCGAAAGTCATCGTCCGCTCATGATCACTGCCCGAAAGCTCCACGTGCGCGCGGGCGCGCAGATCTTGGTGGACGACGTGTCGTTCCGGATCGGCCCTGGCGACAAGGTCGGCCTGGTGGGACGCAACGGTGCCGGTAAGACCACCATGACGCGGATCCTGGCCGGTGAGGCTGCGCCGTTCAGTGGCGATGTGTTGCGCGTCGGTTCGGTCGGCTACCTCTCACAGGACCCCCGCACCGGTGACCTCAGCATGCTGGCCCGAGACCGCATCCTCTCGGCCCGCGGAATCGATGACGTCGTACGTCGACTGCGCCAGACCGAACAACAGATGGGCAGCGACGACACTCGCGTCGCCGAGAAGGCGATGAGGCGGTATGCCGTCGCCGATGCCGAGCTGCACGCGGCCGGAGGGTTCGCCGCCGAGGCGGAGGCTGCCCAGATCGCTGCCAGCCTCGGCCTCCCCGAGCGTGTGCTGGGTCAGCCCCTGCAGACGCTCTCCGGAGGGCAGCGGCGGCGGGTGGAGCTGGCGCGGATCTTGTTCTCCCAGGCGCAGACGTTGCTGCTCGACGAGCCGACGAACCACCTCGACGCAGACTCGATCGTCTGGCTCCGCGACTTCCTGAAGTCGCACCGAGGTGGCCTGGTGGTAATCAGCCACGATGTCGCCCTGCTGGAGGAGACGGTGACGAAGGTGTTCCACCTCGACGCCAACCGAGCCGAGGTCGACATCTACAACATGGGCTGGAAGAAGTATCTGCAACAGCGCGAGACAGACGAGCGCCGCCGCCGCAGGGAGCGGTCCAACGCAGAGAAGAAGGCCGGTGTCTTGTTTGCCCAGGCCGACAAGATGCGCGCCAAGGCCACCAAGGCCACCGCTGCCCAGAACATGGCCAAGCGCGCTGAGCGGCTCCTCGGCGGGCTAGAGGCCACCCGCCGCAAGGACCGCGTGGCGAAGATCGACTTCCCGACACCCGCGCCGTGCGGCAAGACACCGCTGATGGCACACGAGCTTTCGAAGTCGTATGGCTCGCTCGAGGTCTTCACCGACGTCGACTTGGCGGTCGACAAGGGCAGCAGGGTCGTCATCCTCGGCCTCAACGGTGCTGGGAAGACGACGTTGCTTCGGATCCTTGCCGGCATCGACGAGCCCGACACGGGCAAGGTTGAGCCGGGCCACGGCCTGCGGCTCGGCTACTACGCGCAGGAGCACGAGACGCTCGACCTCGAGCGCAGCGTCGTACAGAATCTCCAGTCGTCGGCGCCCGCCCTGACCCAGACGCAAGCCCGGAGCGTGCTCGGCGCGTTCTTGTTCTCCGGGGACGACGCCGACAAGCCGGCCAGCGTGCTGTCCGGCGGCGAGAAGACGCGGCTGGCGCTCGCCACCCTCGTCGTGTCGGCGGCCAACGTGCTGCTGCTCGACGAGCCAACCAACAACCTCGACCCGGCCAGCCGGCAAGAGGTGCTCAACGCGATCCGCAGCTACCGCGGTGCCATCGTGCTCGTGACGCACGACGAGGGAGCCGTGGAGGCGCTTGCCCCCGACCGGGTGCTGATCCTTCCTGATGGTGTCGAGGACCTCTGGAACGCCGAGTACGCCGACCTGATCGAGCTCGCATGAGCACCGAGAGCGGGGTGCGGCTGGAAACCGCCGGGACGGTGGCCACCCTCACGTTGTGCCGGCCGGAGAAGCGCAACGCCCAGACGCCGCAACTCTGGCGGGAGATCGCGAGCATCGGGGCGAGCCTTGGCGACGACATCCGCATCGCCGTGATCCGTGCCGAGGGCAAGTCGTTCAGTGCTGGCCTCGACCTGGCGATGCTCAGTCCGGGAGCAGGCACCGGCGACATGACCCTCAGGGACATGATGGCGCTGGATGACGAGGCGGTTGCCGACCAGATCGCCGAGTTCCAGGAGGGCTTCTCGTGGTGGCGACGGGCAAATCTCGTCACGATCGCGGCTGTCCAAGGCCATGCGATCGGCGCGGGCTTTCAGCTGGCTCTGGCGTGCGACCTACGGGTGTGTGCCAACGACATACGGTTCGCGATGCGGGAGACGAGCCTTGGCCTCGTGCCGGACCTGGGCGGCACCCATCCTCTGGTGTCGCTGGTGGGCTACTCGCGAGCCCTGGAGATCTGCGTGACCGGCCGGTTCATCGAGGCCGACGAGGCGCGCCAGCTGGGTCTGGCCACGATCGTCGTACCGCGTGAGCAGCTCGACGCCACCGTGGCAGATCTGTGTGCCGCATTGACCGCGCCGATGCATGAGGCGGTGACCGCGACGAAGGAGCTTCTGCAGGGGGCTTCCGGGCGCACGTATGACGATCAGCTCGTCGCCGAGCGGCTCGCACAGGTGCAACGGATGCGCCATCTCGAACGCCTGCTGCCGGACGGAGAACACTGAACCCGCTGCATAGGGGAACATCTCACCCAAAGACGGCGTTGGAGTCCACACGATGAGTAGTCCCAGTCCGATGCGGATGATGTACCAGATGAGTCGCCAGGATCCCACCGAGGGCCGCGAGCGGCTCGCGCCCGGGACGACGCGACGCGTCATGGCGTTCGCCAAGCCCTACACCCGCCATATCCTCGCGTTCCTCGCGCTCGTCGTAGTCGACTCCGCTCTGGTGATCGCCACCCCGCTGCTCATCAAGAAGATCGTGGACGACGCGATTCCCACCGGCGACAGCGGTCTCGTGACCATGCTGGCACTCGGCATGGCCGGGCTCGCCGTGGCAGAAGTCGGGCTGTCGCTGATCCAACGCTGGTACTCGTCCCGCATCGGTGAGGGTTTGATCTACGACCTTCGCACGAAGGTCTTCGGCCATGTGCAGCGGATGCCGATCGCGTTCTTCTCACGTACCAACACCGGCTCGCTCGTGTCGCGACTGAACAGTGACGTCGTCGGTGCGCAGCGGGCGTTCACGTCCGTGCTGTCCGGCGTCGTCGGCAACATCGTCGGCTTGCTGATCGTGACGATTGCGATGTTGGCGCTTGCCTGGCAGATCACGCTGTTGGCACTGCTCATGCTGCCGGTCTTCCTGCTGCCGGCGAAGTGGGCGGGGCGAAAGCTCTCCGGTCTCACCCGCGAGCAGATGCAGACCAACGCGCAGATGTCAGGGATGATGACCGAGCGCTTCAACGTCGGTGGCGCGATGCTCGTGTCACTGTTTGGTCGTCGCCACGACGAGCAGGCGGAGTTCTCCGGTCAGGCCGAGACGGTCCGTGACCTCGGTGTCAGGATCGCCATGATTGGCCGCATCTTCTACAGCGCCCTGGCACTCGTGGCTGCGCTCGCCACTGCGCTCGTCTTCGGGGTCGGTGGCCACCTCGTCATCCGCGACCAGTTGACGGTCGGGACGCTCCTCGCCCTTGCCGCTTTGATGGGGCGGCTCTACGGGCCACTTACCTCGTTGTCGAACGTCAGGATCGACGTCATGACCGCGCTCGTCTCCTTCGAGCGGGTGTTTGAGGTCCTCGACCTCGAGCCGATGATCCGCGAGCCTGCTGACCCGGAGCCGCTGGATAAGTCGCGGGCGACCGTGCAGTTCGAAAACGTAACGTTCCGGTATCCGACTGCCGATGAGGTGTCATTGGCCAGCCTCGAGGTGGTCGCGCAACCTGAGGGGAAGGTCACCCAGGACGTCCTGCACGACGTCAGCCTGGACGTCGGCGTGGGGGAGATGGTGGCGCTCGTCGGTCCCTCCGGTGCGGGCAAGACCACCCTCACCCACTTGGTGGCAAGGCTGTATGACGTCACCGGCGGCACGGTGCGGGTCGGGGGTAAGGACGTGCGCAATGTCGCGTCGGCCGACCTGCACGGGATGGTCGGGTACGTCACCCAGGACGCGCACATGTTCCACGACTCGATCCGTGCCAACCTGACGTACGCCAAGCCGGATGCGACCGACGGCGAGCTCATGGTCGCGCTCGAGGCTGCACAGGTGGGGAGACTCATCGCGTCTCTGCCTGACGGCCTCGACACCGTCGTCGGAGATCGCGGCTACCGCCTCAGCGGCGGAGAGCGGCAGCGCCTCGCAATCGCCAGGCTGCTGCTCAAGGCTCCCCGCATCATCGTGCTCGATGAGGCGACGGCTCACCTCGACAGTGAGTCGGAGTACGCCGTCCAACGCGCCTTGGACACCGCACTCGAAGGCCGCACTGCCTTGGTCATCGCCCACCGGCTCTCGACCGTGCGCAACGCGGACCAGATCCTCGTGATCGACGAAGGCCGCATCGTCGAGCGCGGCACGCACCGTGCTCTGCTCGCCGCCAACGGGCTCTACAGCGATCTTTACCGCACCCAGTTCGCCGACGACGACCACGACGAGCCCGTCACCGTCCCCTGATCTCATCAGATTGTGGGCGCGGCAGAATGGCGCCCATGGATCTGGGTTTGAAGGACCGCGTGTACATCGTGACCGGCGCCAGCCGCGGACTCGGGCAGGCCACCGCCCGGGTGCTCGTCGACGAAGGCGCCCATGTGGTGCTGTCGTCTCGAAGCAGTGAGAGCGTCGAGCGCGCCATCGCCGAGCTCGGACCCGGCAGCGCGACCGGGATCGCGGCAGACAACGCCGACCCCGGTACGCCGGCGAGGCTCGTCGCTGCCGCACAGGACACGTACGGTCGCCTCGACGGTGCGCTGATCAGTGTCGGCGGCCCGGCGACCGGCGGCGTCCTCGACATCACCGACGACAACTGGCGGAGCGCCTTCGACACGGTCTTCCTGGGGGCCATGCGGCTCGCGACGACGATCGCCGATGCGCTAGGAGATGGTGGCTCGATTGCGCTGGTGCTGTCGACCTCGGTGAAGCAGCCGATCGGTGGGCTGGCAATCTCCAACGGGCTGCGGCCGGGGTTGGCGATGGCGGCGAAGACGCTCGCCGACGAGGTCGGACCACGCGGCATCCGGGTCAATGGTCTGCTGCCAGGCCGGGTGGAGACCGAGCGCGTGCAGGAGCTCGACGCGATGAGTGACGACCCCGAGGCGACCAAGCGGCAGCACCTCGCCGGCATACCGCTGCGACGTTATGGGGACCCGGCGGAGTTCGGCCGGGCGGCGGCCTTCTTGCTGTCCCCGTCGTCGGGCTACATCACAGGAGCCATGCTCCCGGTCGACGGGGGACTCACCCGCGCGCTGTGACCGACGGCTGCGACGACGGGCGCGGCCGCGTCTGCTCCTTGTACTCCACCCACGCGAAGTAGCACCAGAACCCGAACGCCAACAGGGCAAAGAACCACCACTGGAGCCCGTAGAAGAAGTGCGGGCCAGAGCCAAGGTCGGGTGGCTCAGCCAGCTGCGGGGCCGGCTCGGTCGTCGGGTCCTCGGACGTCAGGTCCACGAACCCGTCGTAAACCGGATAGGGCAGCGTGGGTGCGATCGCGTCCGACGAGATGGCCCGGATGGTGCCGTCGTTGGGTGTCACCTGCTGGTCGCCACCAGTCGCATCGAGCCGCACCCAGCCGGTGACGCTCACGGCGCCGCTCGGTGGTGCCGGTACGTCGGGTGTCTGGTTGGCGTTGGCGATCGTCTGTACCCAGCCGCGGTCGACGAGCAACGCAGTCCCGGACTCCGTGACGAGCGGCACGACCACGTCGACACCGGGCGCGCCGTCGCGAGTCCGGTAGGACACCAGCAGCTGGTGCTCGGCGTCGTACATTCCGACGGCGGAGACGACCCTCCACTGGTCGTCATCCGCGGGCGGGTGCTCGGTGCTCAGGACTTGGTCGGCGGAAACGGGCGCGGCCTCGAGGTTGCGCTCCGTGGTCACATTCTGGTCGCGGCGCTCGTCATACCGCCGGAACTGCCAGCGACCCAGCTCGATGCAGGCCACGCCGACGACGATGACGACGAGGAGGAGCCCGAGCCAGCGTCGGGACAGTAGAAATCGCAGCACAGCAGGGTCGAGCGTAGTGCGCGGCGGCCGTGACACGGTGCCTCGGCCACCCCGTAGGCTGGGTCCCGTGGACAGCCAGCAGCACAACCAAGGACCGCTGCTCGACCGCTATGGCCGAGTCGCGACAGACCTGCGCGTCTCGCTGACCGACCGCTGCAACCTGCGGTGTTCGTACTGCATGCCCGCCGAGGGGCTCGACTGGCTCCCCACTCCCGAGGTCCTGACCGACGACGAGGTCGTCCGGCTGATCGAGATCGCGGTGATGCACCTCGGAGTCAACGAGGTGCGGTTCACGGGCGGCGAGCCGTTGATCCGCCGCGGGTTCACCGACATCGTCGCGCGCACAGCCAAACTCGACCCCCGACCGCTGATGGCCGTGACCACGAACGGCCTGGGTCTCGACAAGGTGGCAGGCGCCCTCGCCGCCGCGGGTCTCGACCGGGTCAACGTCAGCCTCGACACCGTACGTCGTGAGACGTTCCACGCCATCACGCGACGCGACCGGTTCGACGACGTCGTTAAGGGCCTCGCTGCCGCCGCCGAGGCTGGGCTGACCCCCGTCAAGGTCAACGCCGTACTGCTGCGGGGTCACAACGACGATCAGGCGCCCGAGCTGCTGCGATGGTGCATCGAGCATGGCTACGATCTGAGGTTCATCGAGCAGATGCCCCTCGACGCCCAGCACGGTTGGAGCCGTGAGCTGATGGTGACGGCCGAGGAGATCCTCGCGTCGTTGGAGTCGGAGTTTGAGCTGACTGCGCACCCCGACGAACGGGGGAGCGCCCCGGCCGAGCTGTTCGTCGTCGACGGCGGCCCCGCGACGGTGGGCGTGATCGCGTCGGTGACGCGGCCGTTCTGTGGCGACTGCGACCGGGTACGACTCACTGCCGATGGCCAGGTACGCAACTGTCTGTTCGCCCGGGAGGAGTCGGACCTCCGCACCGCGCTGCGCGCAGGAGCCTCCGACGAGGAGATCGCGCAACGGTGGCGGACGGCGATGTGGTCGAAGCGTCCCGGTCACGGCATCGACGACGAGTCGTTCCTCCAGCCGGTGCGCCCCATGAGCTCCATCGGCGGCTAACTCAACGCCGTCCCGGCTCCGCGTTTGCCTTGTTCACAAGGCAGCCTCCCTGTCAACAAGGCAGTTGTGCCTTGGGCACCGTGCATCTGCCTCGCGTACATCTATGGTTGGAGGCCAGTGCAGCGGTGCAGTCGACGCCAGTCGGCGATCGCGTCGGCTTGGTCCGCGCCCCGCAACGGGAGCGGTCGCCCGGAGGTCTGGATTCGTGCCGGGATCCACGAGTCGCCGACCACCTGTCCGTCGCGGATGGTGACCCGGAGGACGCCGGTCTCGGGTTCGTGGTTGTGATACCAGAGGAAGTTGCCGAGGCCGTAGTCGACGTACGTGTCGCCAAGCCACCCGGAGCCGAGCAGCACGTGGGCGTGGCTGCCGACGATGACGTCGGCGCCCGCCTCGGCGAGGGCTTTGGCGGTGGTTTGCTGCTGGGCAGTCGGGCAGCCCCGGAGCTCGGCTCCCCAGTGCATGTAGACGACCACGACGTCGTTGCTGCTGCTAGCCGCTCGGACGGCGGCGAGGAGGGCACGAGGCTTGTCGGCGTGGGCGGCGGCGATGCCGGGCGTGGTCGACCCGGCGGCCCAGACGCTGCTCGAGCCCTCGCGCATGGAACCGTCAGCGGCGAGGAACGCAATATCGGTCCCTCGGATCGATACCCGGTACGGCGCGAAGGCCGAGAGGCGGTTACCGCCGATTCCGATAACCGGGATCGGGCTGGTGCGGATCGCAGCGAGGGTGTCCTTGAGGCCGATCGGCCCGTAGTCGGCGCCGTGGTTGTTCGCCATCGTGACCACGTCGATACCCGCTGCGGCAAGGAGTTCGAGTGCGGCGGGAGAGGTGCGGTAGTAGTAGCGCTCGCTGGCGACCTCGAGCTCCTTGGCCTCCGGGGTACCACGGTCAGTGATGGACGACTCCAGGTTGACCATCGTCAGGTCCGCCGCCATCAGTGTCTGTGTGATCGGCCCGAGCGCGCCGCGCGGGTGGTCGAGCAGTGCCGCGAGATTGAGCTGGAAGTGGACGTCACCGGCGAAGGCCAGGCTGACTGTGCCCCGCGGGCCTAGTGGCGGAGATGAGTGGTCGTCCGCTCTGTCCGCCACGCGGATCGAGGATGGCGGCGGCACGACCGTCAGCTGGCCGTCAGTTCTGCTGCAGGCGATGGCCGCCGTGGCCAGGACTACGGTGCCCAGCCCGGCAACCAGAACCAACTGGGCAAGGCGCGGCAGAGCGTGCAACATGGCCGACCTACGGCTCGACGAAGCGGGCCGACTCGACCATGCGCGTCATCTCCCGCATCTGCGCCCAGCTGACACCGGGCTCGGCGACCCAGGCCAGGACGAGGCGCTCGCCGTCGACGTCGAGGATCCAGATGGCGGCGCGTTCACGCGCCGCCTCGAGGTACCACACGCCGTCGGGACCGGTGCTGAAGCCGTCGAAGGCGCGCTCCTCGCACCGCAGTACGTCGATGCCCTTCGCGACCTGGTAGGTCAGGTACAGGCCCCGATGACCGTCCACCGTGACCGGGACGGGCTCAGAGGTCGTGGCCCCCTTCTGGGCGACCAGGGCCTTGGCCAGATCCTTCACCGAAGGTCCAGGGTCCACGGCCGCTTTGAACTTGTCGCCCCCCTTGGAGCCGCATGGGTCGGGGGGGACCAGTTCTGCTGTGTGGAAGCCCATCGCATGGAACGGCTCCCCGGTGAGGAACGTCCAGCCGCCGAAGCTCTGGTAGCCCTCGGGAGCCTGGATCACCGCGACGTGGGTGGACACGCCGTTGGCGGTGAGCCCGTAAGCTCCGGCGGCGAGCTGAGTGTGGTCGGGCTCGTCGGAGAGGAGCGTCCAGGGCGGCTGTGCGTCCGTGGCGCCGTCCGTCGCGTCGGACGAGGGCGTGGTGGACGACTCCGCCTGAGTCGTGTCTGACGTGTCATCGCTGCAGGCGGTGAGCAGCAGCGACGCGGCCGCCAGGAGCGGCAAGATGCCTCGGTTCAAGCGTCTGGTCATGATGGGCTCCTCAGGAGAGTCGGGAGTGCAGACACTCCGTTCTCGGTTGAGGCGGTGTCAGCCCGTCGCCGGACCGGTGTCAACTCGGTAACGGCCGCGTTGACGCCGCCCAAGAAGAGGGCGACAGTCGACACCGTGGGTATCGCCGTGCTCGGTCCGCTCCAGGTCGATGGCCAGGAGAACGGACTCAGCCCGAGAGACCGGGTCGTTCTCTCGGCGCTGGTGGTGCGCGCCGGCGACCCGGTCAGCACCGAGACCTTGGCGGACGCGCTGTGGGGCGACACCCCGCCCGCGACCTGGACCAAGGTGGTGCAGGGCAGTGTCGTTCGGCTGCGGAAGCGGCTCGGTGTGGCTGCCATCGAGTCGGGGTCGTCCGGCTACCGCCTGACGTTGAACGATGACGAGTTGGACCACCGGCTTTTCGAGCGGCTCGTCGAGCGAGCGCGGGAGGCCCTGTCAGGCGGCGACCCGGCGCGGGCGTCGTACCTGGTGAAGGACGCCCTGGACCTGTGGCGTGGGCGGGCGCTGACCGATCTCGAGGAGTGGGAGCCGGGCGAAGTGGAGGCCGGGCGTCTCGAGGGCATGCGGATGGACGCCGAAGAGCTGCGCATACAAGCCGAGATCCGGGCCGGCCACGTCGAGGCAGTGCTGGAGCAGGCCCGGACGCTGGTCGCCAAAGCGCCCTTCCGCGAACGCCGTTGGGCCCTGCTCGCGACCGCGTTGCACCAGGCGGGGCGGCAGGCGGAGGCTCTCGGCGCGATCAAACGCGCCCGCGAGATGCTCGTCGACGAGCTCGGACTCGATCCGGGACGCGATCTGGTCGAGCTCGAAGCCATGTTGCTGCGGCAGGACCCGTCACTCTTGCCGGTGACCTCAGCGGAGGTCAGTGCCACCTGTCCCTACCGCGGCCTGCTGCCCTTCGACGCCGCTGACGCAGACACGTTCTTCGGCCGCGAGGACGACGTTGCCGCCTGCGTACGCCGGCTGCGTGACACGAGCGTGCTCGCGGTGATCGGTCCGTCCGGAGTGGGCAAGTCCTCCCTCGTCCGAGCCGGCGTCGTGGCCTCGCTTTCCCGCAGCGGGACCCCTGTGCTCGTCACCTCACCCGGTGAGCACCCCATGGACTCGCTAGTCGAGTTGAAGCCGCGTGGGCGCCAGACCCTGGTGGTGGACCAGGCCGAGGAGGCCGTCACACTCTGCGCCGACGCGGCCGAACGGGCGCGCTACTTCGCGGCACTCGCGCTGCACGTGGGCGCCGGCGGCCCGCTCGTGCTGGCTCTCCGAGCCGACCACCTCGGCGATCTCGCGCCATACCCGGAGATCGCCCGGGTCCTGGAGGACGGCATGTATCTGCTCGGCCCGATGGGCGAGCCTGGGCTGCGGAGCGCGATCGAGGGTCCGGCCCGCCGCGCCGGGCTGCGGCTCGAACCAGGCCTCGTCGACCTGCTGGTTCGCGATGTAGAGGGCGAGCCCGCGGCGCTGCCACTGCTCTCCCACGTGCTGCGCGAGACCTGGGAACGCCGTGAAGGACCGACGCTGACCGTTGCCGGGTACCGGGCTACCGGTGGGATCCGGCAGGCCGTCTCTCAGTCCGCCGAGTCCTTGTACGACGCCATGGACCCTGCCGAACGCACCCAGCTCCGCAGCTTGCTGCTCCGGCTGGTCATGCCCACCGAGGACGGCGACCCAGTCCGGGCCCGCGTCCCCAGGGCTAAGGTCGCCGCCGACGCCGGCCACCAACGACTTGTCGAGCTGCTGGTCGAAGCCCGGCTGGTCAGCATCGACGGCGACACCCTCCAGATCGCCCACGAGGCACTCGTGCGGGTGTGGCCGCGACTGCGCGGCTGGCTCGACGACGACATCGACGGCCAGCGGCTGTTCCGCCACCTGGCCGGAGCCGCCGACGCCTGGGAAGCCATGGGGCGTCCGGACAGCGAGCTCTACCGAGGCACCCGGCTGAGCCGGACGCTGGAATGGCGGGAGCGCACCACGCCCGATCTGAACGACGCCGAGACCGCCTTCCTCGACGCCTCGGTCGCACTGTCCATGGCCGAGCTGCACGCCGCTCAGACCAGGGCCGCCCGCGAACGCAAGGTAAACCGCCGTCTACGGAGTGCGCTGGCCGGAGTCGGCGTACTCCTCGTGCTGGCCCTGGTCGCCGGTGTCCTGGCGCTCCGATCCGCGGACCAGGCCCAACAAAACCAGGCCAGCTCCGAAGCCGCTGCCCGGCTAGCCGAGGCCCGGGGGGCTGGAGCGCAGGCGCTCAATCAGGACATCGCGGCGGTTTCCCTCCTGCTCGAGCTGGCAGCCCTGCAGGTGGACGATTCCCCGCAGGAATGGGAGAACCTGGCCACCACGCTGACCAGGCTGGGATCACTGCAACGGATCCAGGAGACCGACGGCGCGTCAGTCTCGCTCGCGGTGAGCGGCGACGGCGCGCTGGTGGCGCTGGGCAATCCCGACGCGGGCTTGCAGCTCTTCGACGCAACCACGCTGGCCCCGATCGAGTTCGGCGATGATACGCCCACCAGCGCCATCACATTCTCCCCGGACGGCAAGCTGATGGCGGCCGCCGTCAACCAATGGACGGGCGGACCGACCCCCCGCATCGTCGCGCATCCGGTGCACCTGTACGACGTCCCCAGTGGCGAGCTGTCTGCCCGGCAGCCCGGCGGGTGGCCGAGCGGCGCCAACGTCGAGTACTCGCTGGCTTTCAGCCATGACGGCAACCGGCTGGTGGCGGGCATCAACAGGTACCTCGGTCCAGACGGACCACTTCTCGCGGCCGTGCTGGTGTGGGACGTGGCTGACCCGTCCAAGCCGGTGTTCAAGGTGAACTTGCCTGACCTGCCCCAGGCCGCGTTGAGTCCCGACGGCCGGCTCGTCTACACCGCGACGATCGGTCCCCGCTCGGTCCGCGTTTTCGATGTTGACTCCGGCCGCCTGCTCCAGTGGACCGGGTCCGGCCTCATCAAACAACCCCTGAAAGGCGCTGTGGACGTCAGCCCGGACGGGTCCAGCCTGGCAGTCGCGACCGGCAACCGGATCCTCCGCTTTGACACCAAGGCCCTCGAGACGAAAGGTAAGGCGCTTCGAGGAC
Organism: uncultured Actinomycetota bacterium; assembly: GCA_963815295.1. Classification (GTDB taxonomy): domain Bacteria; phylum Actinomycetota; class Actinomycetes; order Propionibacteriales; family Nocardioidaceae; genus JACDHG01. Next base: position 1,465,093 of record CAWFFZ010000008.1, on the reverse strand, counting down.
ACACAGCCGAAGTCACGGACATCGAGTACTCCCACGACGGTGCGATGCTGCTGTCGACGTCGGTGGACAGGACGACGATCGTCTGGGACGCCGACTCGGGTGTGCAGCTAGGCAGGTTCGCGGCCCACAAGGACCAGATCTGGGGCGCCGGATTCAGCCGGGATGACCGCACCGTATACACCAGCTCAGGGCCTGACAGCCGCTCGGAGCCCGGCGTCGCGACGTCCGAGCCCTCAGCGTTCGAGCTGATGGCCTGGGACGTGACCGGTCACGGCGATTTCCTGTCCGTCGGTGAAGTCGGCAGCACCGGCGAGGGGAAGATCGGCGTGTCGCTTGCAGGGCCCGACGGCCAAAGCGTCGCGCGTATCCAGGACGACCGCGTGTGGTTCGTCGACTACCGGACCGGTCAGGAAACTAGGCCGGTCTCCATGCGCAAACAGCTGTCGAACCATGTCTGGTCACCGAACTCCCGCTGGCGCCTGACCATAGGACCAGGCGTGCTGTCGCTGAGGGACGCGGAGACTGGCCGCCTGGTCGAGCAGCGCAGCTACCGGCCAGGGGTGCGAGTGCTGGCGGCGTTCGGCGCCGATGGCAAAACGGTCTACGTCGATGACCGAGCTGGACACCTGGAATCGCTGGCTCGGGCGACGCTGCAGCCGGTCCGCGAACCTGTCGCCTTTGCCCGCGACGCCGTTTCCCTGCTGCCTGATCCCCACGGCGAGACGCTCCTGGTGCTCAAGGAGTTCGGGTCGATCGCCTGGGTCGACCCCGCGAACGGGGAGATCCTGCAGTCCACGCGGGAGCTACTGACGACGCAGGACAGGCTGGCTGCGATCTCGCCGAACGGGTCGGTCCTTGCAGCCGTCGACTCTTCCGGATACGTGCGGCTCATCGACGCCGAAACGTTGGCGTGGGCTGAGGACCCGTCGCTGAGGGAAGGGTTCGACGTCGTCTACGCACCCGACGGCAGCCAGTTCGCGTCGGTGCAACCGGACCGGATCAGGATCTGGGACGGCCGGACCGGTGCCTACCAGGCGAGCATCCCGCTCCCGAACCTTCCTGCCACGGGCGTGTGGTCGACTGCCAGCCTCGGACCCGGCATGACCATCGCCTACCTGCCCGACAGCAAGGGCCTCCTGGTGGCATCGGCCGACGGACGGATCTTCACGGTGGACACCCGCATGAGCACGTGGCTGGAACGCGCGTGCAGGATCGCCGGACGCAACCTGACACGGGACGAGTGGAGTCAGTTCTTCCCCAGCCGGCCTTACCAGGTGACCTGCCCGCAGTGGCCATCGGCAGGCTAGACCCTTGCGACGGCCCTGTCGCCGTTGCCAATCGGCCCGTCGGGTCAGAACGGCATCGCGATGAACGGCGATGAGTAGTCATCGTCATTCGCTAGCTGCTGTTCGGCCTCGGCGGGTGATATGCGGCCGCGCTCAGCCTCCAACAGCATGCCTAGCAGTCGCACGTCGCCGGCAGTGGGGATTCCTGTCACCTCTTCGTGGGAGAGCACCCAGGAGACCGCCGCAGTGATGCGAGACTGGTTGTCGTACGGCTCGTACCACGTCGTGTACGACTGGTCGGCAGCGTCCGGCCAGTTGCGTCGGGACACCGTCTTGATCGTCATCAGCCCCGCGTCCTGGCGGCGGATCTCCTCAACGAGCGCCCGGTAGTCGGCCTGGTAGGACTCGTCGCGCCAGAGCACCGGGTTGAGCGGCGTCAGGACCGTCGCGAAGGGGTACCGGCGCAACGCCTCGAGGTGGGTCGCGGGCGCATCGTGGCCGTGGCCTGTAATGCCGATGGCGCTGACGAGCCCCTCCTCCAGTGCGCGGATCGCCGCCTCGAGCGCGCCGTCTGGTCCTGTCGCCGCGTCGAGCTCACCCAGGTCTCCGATGGCGTGCAGCTGGAGGAGGTCGACGCGGTCGGTCTGCAGCCGGTCCAGGGAGGCATGAATCTCTCGCCATGCCGACTCCCGGTCACGGTGACCGGTCTTCGTCGCCAGAAAGATCCGGTCTCGGATCTCCGACATCCATGGCCCGAGCCGCAGCTCAGCGTCTCCGTAACTGGCCGCCACGTCGAAGTGGTTGATGCCCCCGTCGAGGGCTTCCTGGACAGAGCGATCCGCCACATCCTGTGACACATCGCCGAGGGCAGCGGCGCCGTAGATGAGCACCGAGCTCTGGTGTTCGAGACGTCCAAGTCTGCGCTTCTCCATGGCGACCACTCTCTGCCCCATAGGGCCTTTGAGGCAACCCAGAATGTTACGCCGAGTAGCCTGCCGATTCCACACAATCACGGTGACGTCGTACGACTCCCCAAGCCCTGCACTCGGTGGCACAATCGCTCTTCAAGGAGGGTGGGATCATGCCAAGGAAACCACGCGAAGATCTTGAGCTAGAGCCAGACTTGTATGACGATCCGGACCGCGATAGCGACGAACTGTCGCCAGTAACGGGGAGCTACCAGGAGGTCGAACAGCAAGACGGGGAGCCACAATGAGTGTGAGAACCCCGCGCCAGGCCATCACGTTTGCCCGTAAGAACCGCACCTTCGAGCCCGGGTTCTGTCTGCGCTACGTCCGCACTGCCTACGGGGTCGACCCGAGCTTCCTCTCGGCTGCGGAGGCGTGGATCGGGGCAAAGTTCAAGCATCCAGTCAAGTCGGGGGTGTTGAGTGCCGCGTGGCGCGCCGGTGTATTGGACTGGTGGGAGCCAAGGTTTCGGACACATCGCGATCGGGACCGGGAATGGGAATTGTTGGAGCACCGACGCCGCCGGAGCGGGCGTTGTCGCGAAGGTCAACATCGACGAGCTGACCGTCAGGTTCAATATCGCGTTTCAGGGGTGGGCTGAGGACGTCAACGGCGTGCGTGTCTTCGACACGACCGGGGTGCAAACGCAGGGCGGCGGAGCGAAGACCACAGTGCGGCTCAAGCGGGTGCTGCCAGATCCGCGCGACGACGTGCGCCAGGTGCAGCGGGCCCTCAAGCGACGAGTGCCCAAGGCAACCAAGGAAATGGCTATCGACGGCATCTTCGGCCCCATCACGCAGGACGCCTACGCCGCCTGGCAACGCCGATGCGGTTTCAAGGGGTCCGATGCCGACGGTGTCCCGGGCAAGATCAGCCTGCAGAGGCTCGGCTTTGACGTGAGGTGACGCCTACCGGCCGTCGTGGTCCTTAACTCGACCTCGGGTCGTGCTTGGCACGACCGTCGTCTGATGAGGTGTCCCACGCGCTGTAGTCGAGCGCAGGGAACTCGCTCTCGATCTCCATCACGCGGCCTTCAGCAGCCGAGCGCTTGGCGGCCAGCATTACCTCGAGCGCGTGGTAGGAGTGTTCCGGGCGCGTCACGGTGGGCCGTCCGCTGTCCACTGCATCGACCAAGTGGCGAAGTCCATCTGTCCACGGCCACTGCGGGTCGGACTCGGGCACGATTTCCCAGGACCCGCGATCGTTTGTCCACTGCTCGAAGCCTTCGGGCGCCCAGTCGTCACCCAGCATCTGCATCACCCCGTCCGAGCCATACAGTTCGAGCGCGGGGGAGCGGTACTTCTGCATGGTGAACCCGGTGGCGATGGAGGCGAAGCGTCCCTCGCCGAAGTCGAGGACGATGTGCGCGTTGTCGTCGGCTTCGACCTTCATCATCTCGCCGTCGACCATGCGCTCGGGGATCGCGACGCCGACCATGGCGGTCACGCGCTGGACCGACCCGAAGAATCCGCACAGGCTGGTCAGGTTGTAGACGCCAAGGTCGAACAACGCCCCGCCGCCTGGCTGGTAGAACCACCGGCCCCACCACGGCCCTGACCACCCGTACCGCGCGCGTCCCAGCAGCAGGCGGCCGACTTCGCCGGCTTGCACCCGTGTGTGCATGGCGCGATAGGTCTTCGACAGCACGATGTGCGGCGCGCACACCAGCACGCCTGGAGCTTCACGTGACGCCTCGATCAGCTCAGCGGCCTGCGACAGGGAGGTGGCCATCGGCTTCTCGACGAGCACGTGCTTGCCTGCAGCCAGTCCTGCCAAAGCCAGCGGCCCGTGCTCGTTCATGCTCGTCAGGACGAGCACGGCATCGACGTTGTCGTTGTCGATGACGTCTTGCGGGCTTTCGACCGAGGGATCCGTGCCGAACCGCTCGGCAGCAGCCTTCCGCTTGTCGGGGTCGACGTCGTACGCCGCAGTGACCTCGACGCGTCCCTCGGTCGCGAGCCTCGCAATCAGTTGGGCGTAAGGGCCTGAGGACACGCTGCCGAGTCCCAGCAATCCGAGTCGCATGGTCATGGATGATCCTTGTCTGGTCAGGAAGGTCTGGCAGGTGTTACTGCGACCACTCGGGTCGCTGCCAGTGGAAGTCTCTGGCCTGAGCGAGGGGTTGCGCCTCCAGAGCGAACGACATGATCAACGCACGCCGTGGCTCGTCGGTAGTGTTGGACCCCGTGTAGTGGAGCGTGCGCCCCGAGTGAACGGTGGCGGCCCCCGGCGGAATCGGACAAGCCACCGGGTCGGTGACCACACTCTCGTCGACTAGGACCAGTCCGTGCGACTCGGGGTTGATGAGCCGGTGCTCCTGCACCTCGGACAAGTGGCTCCCCGGCACGAACTGCATGCAGCCGTTGTCGAGTGTGGCGGGCTGCAGGGGCATCCAGATGCTGATGGCAAACGACTTGGCCGCGGGGTCCCAATAGGCCTCATCCTGGTGCCAGGGCGTCTCAGCGCCGTCGCGTGGAGGCTTCCGGATCGCGTGCATGCCGGTCGGGAACACGTCGTCCCCCAGCAACCGACGGGCGATCTCTCCGGCGTTGCGGTAAGCGGCCGTCTCGAGCAGCTCCGGGGCGTAGTGGTCGGGGTTGAGGATCTGTGGCAACACAGGCGGCGCGTCGGCGTCACCTGCCAGCTCGATTCGGTCGCGTTCAGTGATCCTGGCATCGGGGTCGAAGAGCCGGTCGTAGATGCCCTGCAGGGCGACGACCTCCTCCTCGGTGGTGATTGCGTCGACCACGAGAAATCCCTGCTCGTGATAGCGCTGTACTTCTTCGTCGGTCAATCGGGTGGTGACTTCGGTCTTCATGGGAGGTCTCCTCGCTGTGTGATCACCGGTCTGGCCGAAGCGCACTGCTAGAGCTTCACCGATCCCGTGGCTATTCCACTGATGAACGATCTCTGGAAGGCGATGAACAACACGATGATGGGCGCAGAAACGATCACTGCGGCAGCGGCCATTCCGACCCGGTCGGTCGCGTGCTGAGACGTGAAGAATGCCAAGCCAAGCGGCGCGGTGCGCAGGCTCTCATCGGTCACCATCACCAGGGGCAGCAAGAACTGGTTCCAGGACCACATGAATATCAGCAGGACGAGCGTGAGCACGGCGGGCCTGCCGGGAGGAAGTGCGACCCGCAACAGCGTTCGCAGGCTGCCTGCTCCATCGAGCTGCGCCGCCTCCAGCATTGCCTTCGGAACGGACCGGAAATAGGCGCGCATCCAGAACGTGCCGAAGCAGACGAAGACGCCGATCTGGGGGAGCACCAAGGCGGCGTAGGTGTTCGTGAGGCCGAGGGCGCGGAAGTTATAGTACAGCGGGATGATGGCGGCCTCCGAGGGAAGCATCATGCCGCTGATCAGCAGGTAGAACAGGACCGTGTTGCCCCGGAACCGCATCGTGCCGAATGCATACCCGCTGAAGATCGACAGCACCGTGGCGCCGACGACCACCAGGGTCGAGACGATGAAGCTCGACCGCATATAGGTCGAGAGCTGCGCGATTTCCCATGCCTCCGAGAACGTCTCCGGATGCAGGGGGCTGGGAATGCTGAATCCCGACACCGGGGTCTCGCGCGGATGGAGGGCGAGCAGCAGAGCACCGACGACCGGGTACATGGCGATCACCGAGAACAGGATCAGGAACGCGTACGCGAACAGCCGCTCGGTGCGGGTGGTCACTCCTGCCCCCTCGCTGCGACTCGGTCGATGCCGATGGTGAAGATGAGGCTCAGCACCGCGAGCACCACGCCGATGGCGCAAGCCTGGCCGACCCGGCCATCGAGGAACGCGCGGTTGTAGAGCTGTAGGCCCGGCACCTGTGTCTCGGTGCCTGGCCCGCCTCGCGTCATAACGAAGACGGTGTCGAACGTGTTGATGGCGCCCACCACACCGAGGGTCGTGGCGATACCCAACTCGAAGCGCAGCGCCGGCAAGGTCACGGCCAAGAACTCACGGAACCGGCCGGCGCCGTCGACCCGAGCGGCGTCGTACAGCGTCCCGTCGATTTGCTGGATGCCAGCAACAAACAAGACCATCGCCATGCCGAGCCCCGTCCACGCGCCGACCATGCCGATAGCAGGCAGCGCCCAGGTGAAGTCGCCGAGCCAGGATCGGGTCAAGGCACCGAGGCCGATCGACCGCAGGAACTCGTTCCAGGGACCGTCGGATGCATAGATCCAGGTCCAGATGACGCCGATGACGACTGAGGAGAGCACCACTGGCATGAAGATCAGGACTCTGAAGGTTGTGCCACCCCGCTTGGCGACGGTCCGGAACAGGGAGGCAATGAGCAGACCCCCGGCGATCGGGATCGTCGTGAAGAAGAGCACGAGCACACCCGCCTGCACGAATGACTTGCTGATGACCGGGTCCGTGGCGATGGTGGAGTAGTTCTCCAGCCCGATCCAGGTGCCGATCGTGATGCCGTCCCACTTGAAGAACGAAAGCCAAACAGAGTGGAGGAACGGCAGTCCGGTGAAGGTGATGAAGGCCACGAGCGCCGGCGCGATATAGAGATAAGGCACGAGTGCCCGTCGTCGTCGTAGCCGCCGACTCGCCGCCCTCAGCTCGGAGGGCTGCTGGGACGGCGCGTCTTGGCGGGTAAGCCCGGAGGTCGCGGTCAGCCGGTCAGCCGCCACTGTTCTCCTCGACGAACGCCACGCGGTCCGCCTCGATCTCCTCAAGGGCGTCCGTGCTTGACATCTCGCCGGCCAGAACCTGTTGCATCACGGGGTACTGCACCTCGGGGGCCGTCGGAGTTGCGAACTCGAGGTACGGCATCAGCACGTTGTTGTCGAGCACCGAGGTCCAGGCGTCGAAGATGTCTTCAAACAACGGGCCTGACTTGAGCTCCGGGTCTTCGACAGGCAGCGGTGCGATGTCACCAGCGGCGAAGAAGGCCTTGGCTGCCTCCTCGTTTGCGGTCCAGTCCAGGAAGGCTGCGCTCGCGGCGACCGCATCGCTGTTGGCGGCGATGTGGTGCGAGTATCCGAATGACCCGGTGGCCTTGGATTCGTCACCAGCCTCCAGCGGAGGAGTGAGGAAGAACCCAACGTTTTCTGGCATGTCGTAGGCCTCCCAAGAGCCCGCAGGGAACAGCAGCGCTTCGCCCTTTCTGAAGTCCGCGCCCGCGTCTGCTTGCGCGATCGCGTTGACGTCGGCGGGGAGGTAGCCGGCCTCGTTCCACTCAACGACCTTGTCGGTGCCCTGCTGGATTCCATCGGAGGTGTAGGACGCGCCCTCGTCGGCGTAGACGACGCCTGAGATCTCTTCAGGCGTGGCGTACTGGTCGATCACGTTGTAGAGCAGGTGCCAGATCGGCCAGCCGTCTTTGTTGCCGATCAGGATGGGCTGTTGGCCCGCGTCCTTCGATGCTTCGAGCAGCGCGTCCATCTCGTCCATGGTGGTCGGTATTTCCATCTCGAGCTCGCCGAGCAGGTCTTTGTTGTAGAACCAGCCGATGACGTCAGAGGCGTAGGGCGTGCCATAGATCGGGCCCTCGCCGTACTCTGAGCCGTCTTCGCTGAACTTCAGCTGCCGCAGGCCGACCTCGGGGTAGCGAGTGTCCCAGCCGTACGCCTCGGCGTAGTCGTCGAGCGGTCGTAGCAGCCCGGCCTTGATGAGCGGCCCGTCGAGCGCCCAGCCGAGGTTGCCGATGCACACGTCAGGCCCATCTTCGGAGCTGAGGGCCAGCTTGATCTGTGCGGGGTAGGACCCGAAGTCGCGGACCGTCCATTTCACCGAGATGTTCGGGTACTCCTCCTCGAACTTGGCGGTCAGCTTCTTGAGGATCTCGAGCCTGCTGCCGCCTTCCGACGTCCACACGCTCAGCGTCGTGTCGGGAAGGCTTGCAACGTCCATCTCGACCGGCGAAGTGTCCTCGGGGGCTTGACTGTCCGAGCCTGGCGTCGTACAAGCCGCAAGGGCAATGAGCGGCACGACAGCCAGGAGCGACGCGATTCCACGAAGTCTGGTCATGTGATCTCTTCCGTAGGGCGGATACGACACCGTTGTGGTCTGATCCCGCGAGGAGATTTGCATACTACAAGCAGACCGCCGGTAGGACAATGATCGGACGACAAGCCATGGTGTATCACGGTAGCGTCCGTATTTGTGACGACAATCAACCGGACCGCGGGTGCCCTGACGCGAAAAGTACGTGACCAGCTCGCCGCCAGAATCACGTCCGGCGAGCTTGCTGCTGGAGAGCAGCTCCCGACCGAGCGCGAGCTGAGCGAGAGCTTCGGCGTGAGCCGGGTGACAGTACGACGGGCCCTGGCAGCGCTGAACACGGCCGGCCTGGTGTACGCCATCCAGGGCCGTGGCAGTTTTGTCGCCTCGGAACCTCTGGGCGAGCCGCCGAACGTGCTCCTGAGCTTCCACGACCTAGCTGCCGGAGACAAGGTGGTGGTGGGTGCGGAGGTGATCCAGACCGACGTGCGGGCCGCGACCATAACCGAGGCGGAGGACTTCGAGATCGCACCCGGCGCTGAACTGGTGATGCTGGAACGCCTCCGCACGTTGGACGGTCTGCCCGTCGCCATCGACCTGACGATCATGCCGATGGCGCTCGAACCAACGCTGCTGGAGCTCGACTGGGCGACGGCGTCGCTATATGCCACGCTCTCGGCAGCAGGTCACACGCCGGTCGCAGCCGACTACTCGGTTGAGGCCCTGCCCGCAGACGAGCGGTCCGCATCCCTGCTTTCCACCAACGTCGGCGCACCCTTGTTGGTCGCGGAGTCGCGCGCTTACGACACCGACGGGCGGTTGATCGTCTCCGGTTGCATCTCGTACCGAGGCGACCGGTACCGGTTCCGTAGCCGACTGACCGCCGACCAGCAGCTCCGACCGGTCACTCCCGCCGCCGGATGATTTGACCTTCCGGACAGCGGCTCGTTCTTACGACTCCTTCGACTGGAGGGCGGGTATCGCGGGTGGCTGCGCCGGTGGGTTGCGTCGCAGTAGCCGCGCTACTTCGACCAAGGCTCGTTCCAGCTGCACGTCCTTGCCAGCGGCGCGGTCCTGTGGGGCCACCGGCACCTCGATGTCGGGGTCGACTCCGTAGTTCTCTACGCCCCAACCGAACTTCTCGAACCAGAATGAGTATCGCGGCTGCGTCACCATGGTGCCGTCGACGAGCGTGTAGCGGCCGTCGATCCCGATAACCCCACCCCAGGTCCTTGTCCCGACAATCGGTCCCAGCTCGAGAGACTGGATCGCGGCCGCGATGATGTCGCCGTCGGAGCCGGCGTAGCTATCGGCGATGGTCACCATGGTCCACGTCGCGAGTCGCTTGGATAGGAGCCTGGACCGTAACCGCGGACCAGATCCCACCCGATGATCTTCCGAGTGAGCTTCTCGAGAACCAGCTGTGAGGTGTGCCCGCCGCCGTTGCTGCGGACGTCGACGATGACAGCGTCCCTGGGCATTTCGGTGCGCAGGTCGCGATGGAGCTGTGCCCAGCCGACCGACATCATGTCGGGCACGTGCAGGTAGCCGACCTTGTCGTCCGTCTGGGCATGCACGAACGCTCGCCGATCGGCGACCCAGTCCTGGTAGCGAAGCGGGAACTCGTCGGCCAGGGGCACCACCACGACCCGCCGAACGTCCGCGCGTCGGCGCGGCCGCAGGGTGAGTTCGACCGGCTTGCCCGCTGTACCGACCAGCAACGACAGCGGGCTCACCGTGCGGCTCGTGCGCTGGCCGTTGATCGCGACCAGTACGTCGCCTGCCCGAGCATCGACACCGGGTGCCAACAGAGGTGACCGAGCGTTCGGATCGGAGGCGTCACCGGGCACGATCCGGCTGATCCGCCAAGCGTCGCCGGTGTACTCGAGGTCGGCACCGAGCAGGCCCTGACGACGTGCAGCGTCGGTGCTCGGTTGTGGCGGAATGGCGTATGCGTGACTGCTGCCGAGCTCGCCGTGCATCTCCCAGATGACGTCGATCAGGTCGTCGTGCGAGCCCAAGCGGTCGAGCAGCGGCTCGTATCTGCCTAGTGCTGCTGGCCAGTCGACCCCGCCCATGTCGTCGCGCCAGAAGTGGTCGCGCATCAGTCGCCACGTCTCGTCGAGCATCTGCCGCCACTCGACCGGCGGATCCACCTCGACCCGCAGCTGGTCGAGATCGACGCGCTGCACGTTCTCGCCGTCCTCCTCCTTAGGGACCGCCTTGCCACTGGGGACCACGTTCAAGCGGTCCTTGTCGACGACGAGGAGCCAGCCCCCGTCACCAGTGATAGCGACGCGGTCGGCGGCGGCCACAACCGTGGACAGCTTCGATGTGCGCAGGTCGAAGTGCTCGACCTTGGCGCGCTCGGGCTCGGCGTCCATCGTCGCCTGGTTGTTCCCGAGCTCGCCGCGCAGCGGCTCACGCAGCCAGACCAGTCCGTGCTTGGCCGGCGCCAGTCCGGAATAGCGCCCGGCCTCCACCGGCACGGGCACGATCCGGTGTTCGAGACCGTCGACGTCGACGGCGGTCTTGGGTGGGGCGGGTCGTGCGCGGAGCGGCTCGGAGTCGAGCGCGTCACCCTCACCTGCCTCTGCCGGCACAGCCTCAGCGACGGCCTCCTGGGCCTCCTGCTCGGGGGCAGGTGGCTCGAGTGGCCGGCCCCCGACGATCGGGTCGAACGGCGAAGGGGCGTCGGCCGTGAGAGCAACCAGGTGGGGCCGGCAACCAGCGGGGAAGGACAGGTCGAAGGAGAACGAGTCGTAGACCGGGTCGAGGCTACGAACCGATAGGAACGCCAGGTACTTTCCGTCGAGCGTGAACACCGGCTCCGTGTCGGTGAAGCGCAGTGACGTCACTTCGATGACCCTGCCTCGGTTGAGGTCGGCCACCTTGATCTGCCGTAGCGGCAGAGGCGCCGTGTCCTCCCACGGTCCGGGGCCCGACGCTGACCAGGCGAGCCAACGTGAGTCAGGTGAGAACGCCAGGCCGGACATGTCACCGATGGCCGAGTCGATCTGTTTGACTGCCACGGCACGGGTGACCTCCCCCGTAGGCACGGAACAGGTCAGGAGTCTTCCGTCGTGGGTGCTGAGCGCGATCCGACGACCGTCCGGTGACGCGGCCATCTCGAGCACCCGCCCGATCCGGCCCGCGGCAACCAGCGTCTGCGGGGACGCGTCCGGCACATCCAGGTCGAGCACTTCCAGAGCGTCATCACCGTCGACGTCTGACACCCAGGCGACGCGCGTGTCGTCGAGCACGACGGGAAGTCGGCGACGTACGGCCGATCCCGTCGCGAGGCTTCGTGCTGGCCCGCCCCGGTGGCTCACCCAGCTGACCGTGCCCCGGGATTCGATCGCCGACGCGCGGCCGCTGCGGTCCGGGCTGATCGTGCCGAGGTGGCTCGTGGCCTTGACCCGTTGGGGACGCAGCGACGAGCGCGCGCCACCGATGCGGAGGTCGATGCGACGCGGCTCCACCCCGTCGTCGAGCGATTCCATCAAGAACACGTCACCGCCGGCGCAGTAGACGACCTGCTGGCCGTCGCTGCTGGCATGCCTGACGTAGAGGTCGCTGTCGGTCCGGCGCCTCAAGCGGGACGTCGTCGGCGCGCGTTGCCCAACTACTGCGCTGTACAACTGGCCGCGACCTTCGTGGTCGGAGCAGAAGGCGATCCGTTGCCGTCCGTCGACCCCTGTCGTCCAGACCGGGAACGCCAGGCTGGACTGTAGGTCCGCGAAGACCCGCTTGAAGGTGCCCGATCCCTCCAGATCGAGCCACAACTGGCTGGCGGTACCACCGCGGTAGCGTTTCCACCGGGCTGGCTCGGTCCAGAAGAACGACGACAGCAGCACACCGCCATCTGGCCCGACGGCGACGTCACCCGTCCAGCCGTACGGCAGCCGGCGGCTCGGTCCGCCATCCACCGGCACGGCATGGGCGAACATCCGCACCACATGGCCTTCGCCCGTGCTGCTGAGCACCATGACTTCGTCCTCCGAGACCCAGCCGGTGACCTTGGTCCCCGGCTGACCCCAGTAGGTCAGTCGCCGGGAGACCCCACCATCTGTCGGGGCGACATACACCTCGCTTGCCCCGTCTGATCGTGCCGCCCAGGCGACGAGGGAGCCTTTGGGTGAGATCCGCGGCGTCATGGCGGGAGAGTGATCGGCGCTGAGCCGATAAGCCCTCCCTCCACCGGTCTCGGCGAGCCAGACATCGTCCTCAGCAACGAAGGCGAGGAGATCTCCACGGACATGTGGGTAGCGCAGGTAACCATCGGTCATGCATCGACCCTAGCGACGTTTTGTGCCCGCGAGGAGGTGTCAATTTCGTCGGCGGTTTGAACCGTCTGCAGAGCTGAGCGCTGACGAAAGCCGGTGGACGTCGTACGGAAACCGTGGGAAGGATTGTCGCCATGCGCCAGGAAGAGCTATGGGATGCCGATGCTGCTGAAAGCTACGACACACCGGGCAGTGGCATGTTCGCCCCCGAGGTGCTGGGACCGGCGGTCGACCGCCTTGCCGAGCTTGCCGGAGACGGCCGAGCCCTTGAGTTCGCCATCGGGACCGGACGCGTTGCCATCCCCCTAGCCGAGCGTGGCGTCAGCGTCACCGGCATCGAGCTGTCTGGTCCGATGATCGACCGCCTCCGCGCGAAGGTCGACGAGGAGCAGATCCCGGTGGTCCTCGGCGACATGGCCACGGCCCGGGCGGAAGGAGAGTTCGCGTTGGTCTACCTCGTCTTCAACACGATCTCGAATCTGCTGACCCAGGCCGAGCAGGTCGCTTGCTTTCGAAACGCGGCCCGCCACCTCGGCGCCGGCGGCTGCTTCGTCATCGAGCTGTGGGTGCCAGAGCTACGCAAGCTTCCACCGGGATCCCAGGCCACGGTGGGGCTGTCCGAGCCGGGCTACATCCTGCTGGACACGTACGACGTGCTGCATCAGCAGGTCGTTTCGCATCATTTTCATTTCGATGACGGCAAGCAGGCGCAACTCTTCCGGAGCCCGCACCGCTACATCTGGCCGGCTGAACTCGACCTGATGGCACAGCTGGCCGGCTTCGAGCTGGAGGACAGGCATGCGGACTGGACAGGGGCAGAGTTCACCGCGGAGTCAACGTCGCATGTGTCGGTATACCGGTTGGTGGCCGCGACGTAGGTAGCAGGGGCCCGCTGAGTTGGGTCGCGGTCGGCCTGCCACGCTTGGACCATGCAGTCGGTGTTCGAGGCAGCGGGCGGTGCCGACGGCATGCGGCGTCTGGCCCACGCATGGCACGTCAGGGTGATGGCCGACGAGGTCGTGGAGCACGCGTTCAGCCACGGTTTCCATCCCGAACACACCGAGCGGCTCGCGGCGTACTGGGCGGAGGCTCTGGGTGGGCCGACGGTGTTCTCGGACGCGTACGGCGACGAAACCTCAGTGGTCCGGATCCACAGTGGCAACGGCGTCCACGACGAGATGGACCGGCGGGCGATCCTTTGCTTTGATCAGGCGCTGGCGGACGTCGGTCTCACCCGCGACGACCGGCTAAGACAGGTTCTGCACGACTACTTCGCGTGGGCAACCACTACGACAATGGCCCGGTACCACCAGTCCGCCGAGGAAGTTCCCGACGGACTCCCAATCCCGCAGTGGTCGTGGGACGGACTCGTCAGCGGGACGAGTCCAGACGACGGGGACATTGGCCCAGGCTGACGGGCAGACTCGCCTGTTAATCGCGTTGCCTAGTTCACAAGGCAGTTTCCCCGTGAGCTAGGCAGATGTGCCTGGTGAACAGCGCATCTGCCTTGTTCACAAGGCAAACGTCTGTGGAGGGAGGTCAGTCGACGGGGGCGGTGTCGCGGAAGAAGCCGCGCGCGGCGAGGAAGTCTTTGAGCGACTGCTCGTGATCGGGGCAGGCCAGCCACACCTTGCGGCGGTCCGGCGTGTGCAGCTTCGGGTTGTTCCAGAGCAACTGCACGGTCGCGGGTTGTCGGCAGTCCTTCGCAGAGCAGATCAAGTCGTCGGGGTCGGTCATAGGGCCCTCCTGGTCACGTTGGCGACGAAATCGCCCCCACACAGCGATGCCGGGCAGCCACGGGGGGAGGCTGCCCGGCATCACAAGTGGGCTCTCCGACGGGGGAAACGGATCGCCTGGCGTCAGTGTTCCATGGCGCCGTCAGTCGGTCTACCGATTGTCTGAAACGTCGGGCGGCGTGTCGCCAGGCTCGAGAGCTGGAACGTCGGGTGCTGTGACAGGCGCCGGGCCGGTCACGGTACGACGGTCGGTGGCGTTGGCCACCACCACGGCGACGTACGGCAGGAAAACGGCTGCCGCGACGAGTGACCAACGCAGGGGACCGTCCGTGACGATGGCGAGCACGAAGCACACCGTGCGCACCCCCATCGAGAACAGGTAACGCATCTGCCGCCGGTGGAGGTCGTCACTGTGACTGACCTTGGCAGAGGTGATGCTGACCGGCTGGTCGGCGTGGTGGTTCACGTGGGACGCTCCTTCCACTCCACCGTACGCCTCGAGCCGCGTTCGTCGTACCGTGCGGTTAGCGGTAGCGTCGGTCGCCGATGCCTGACGAGGAGACAATGTGGCCAGATCTGTGTTGGTGACCGGCGGCAACCGCGGGATTGGGCGCTCGATCGCCCAGGCTTTCGTAGATGCAGGCGACAAAGTGGCCGTCACTTACCGCACGGGTGAACCGCCTGACGGCTTCTTCGGCGTCCAGTGCGACGTCACCGATGCCGAGGCGGTCGAGGCGGCGTTCACGTCGATCGAGGAGGAGCACGGCCCGGTCGAGGTACTAGTGGCGAACGCAGGCATCACGCGCGACACTTTGCTGCTGCGGATGTCGGACGACGACTGGACGTCCGTGATCGACACCAACCTCACCGGCTCTTTCCGGGTGGTCAAGCGCGCGGCCAAGGGGATGCTCCGGCTGAAGCGCGGCCGTATCGTGCTGATCTCGTCGGTCGTCGGTCTGCTCGGCTCGGCGGGGCAGGTCAACTACGCGTCCAGCAAGGCCGGGCTGGTCGGCATGGCGCGCTCGATCGCGCGAGAGCTCGGCTCCCGCTCCATCACCGCCAACGTCGTCGCGCCGGGCTTCGTCGACACAGACATGACGGCGACACTGTCCACCGAGAAGCGCACCGAGTATCTGAACGCCATCCCGCTAGGTCGGTTCACCACCAGTGGGGAGATCGCCGGAGTGGTGCGCTGGCTGGCCTCAGACGAGGCTGGTTACGTCACCGGCGCTGTCATCCCCGTCGACGGCGGGCTCGGCATGGGCCACTAGACACAGGATGCCGACCGCCCATCCACTTCGTATGACGAAAGGCTCCACCCATGGGAATCCTCGACGGTAAGCGCATCCTCGTCGCCGGTGTCACCATCGACTCCTCGATCGGCTTCGCCACGGCGAAGGCCGCGCAGGAGCAGGGCGCGACGGTGATCATCTCCAACTTCGGCCGCGCGCTGTCGATCACGAAGCGGATCGCGAGCCGGCTGCCGACAGAGCCCCCGGTGATCGAGCTCGACGTCAGCGACGACGAGCACCTGGCGAGGCTCGAGGGCCAGGTGCGCGAACATGTCGACGGACTCGACGGCGTTGTCCACGCGATCGCCTACGGCAACCCGGCCACGATCCTCGGTGGCAACTTCCTCGGCGGTCCCTGGGATGACGTGTCCCACGCGGTCCGCGTCTCGGCGTACTCCTACCAGTCGTTGGCAATGGCCTGCCTGCCGCTGATGCAGCCCGGAGGCAGCATCGTCGGATGCACGTTCGACGCCTCCGTGGCCTGGCCGGGATACGACTGGATGGGCTTCGCCAAAGGCGCGCTGGAGTCGTGCAACAGATACTTGGCGCGCGACCTCGGACCGAAGGGCATCCGATCCAACCTGGTCTCGGCGGGAGCGCTGAAGACGTTGGCAGCCAAGGCGATCCCCGGATTCGAGCGCTTCGAGGACGAGTGGGACAAGCGCGCGCCGCTCAGCTGGGACATGGGCGACCTCGAGCCCACTGCTCTCACGATCGTCGCGCTGCTGAGCGACTTCATGCCGAAGACCACGGGAGAGATCGTGCACGTCGACGGTGGCTACCACGCGATGGGCGCCTGACCGAGTGACGTCGGCGCTCATCGAGCTACGAGTTCTCGACGGCCCGAACCTCTACTTCCCCAGGGCCGCGGTGAAGCTCACGCTCGACCTCACTCCGCTGCTCGAGGTGAGCGACGACACCGCGCTGAAGTTCGCTCGACGCATCGGTCTCACCAACGTCCGACCTGGCACCGCCAGTTCGGGATTCCGGCAGCGCTTCGCCGCCCGCGCCGTGGCCAGGCTGGTGCGTCAGATCGCGGCAGAGGCCGGGACCCACCGGCTCGCGGTGCGCGTCCGGCCGACCAACGACGTACATCGGCTCGTCGTCGTCTACCCCTGGCGGCATCGCGATCGTGCTGTCGCGCTTGGCCGTGGGGTCGCCAAGGTGCTGGACGTGCTGCCAGGCGCCGACATCGACGCCACCGGTGAGCGAGGTCGCGGGAGAGGTACGTCGTGCAGAGCTAGGGGCGCGGCCCGCCACCCTGACACCAACGGTGCCGGTCATCGCTGTGACCGGCACTAACGGCAAGACGACCACGTCGCGGATGATCGGGCACATCGGCCGGGTCGCCGGGCTGCACGTCGGGTGGTCGTCGACTGACGGCATCTACATCGACGGGGAGCTCGTCGAGGCTGGCGACTACTCCGGGCCGGCGGGTGCCGGACGCGTCCTTGCGCACGAACAGGTGCAGCTCGCCGTCACCGAGACCGCCCGTGGCGGCATCTTGCTCCGCGGCATCGGCGTACGCCACAACGACGTCTCCGTGGTGACCAACGTGAGCGCCGACCACCTCGGCATGCACGGGATCGACACGGTCGACCAGCTTGCCGAGGTGAAGGCGGTCGTCGCCCAGATCACCAAGCCGACCGGGTGGGCGGTCCTCAACGGCGACGACCCGCGGGTGTTCGCGATGCGCAACATCATCAAGGCTCGGCCATGGGTGTTCTCGCGGGACGCCGACTCGCCCAGCTTGCGCGCAGCGGTCGGCCAGGACGGCAGGGCCACCACCGTTATCGACGGCTGGGTCTGCGTGCTCGCGCCCGACGCCGATCCTGACCCGCTCGTGAAGGTCGTCGACATCCCAATGACGTTGGCCGGTCTCAGCCGTTTCAACTTGGAGAACGCGATGGCGGCAGCCAGCGCAGCCCTCGGAGTTGGATTGGCCCGCGAGGCGGTGGTTGAAGGGCTGCGGACATTTACGCCAGGACCCGAGCTCAATCCCGGCCGGATGAACGTCTACTCGCTCAAAGACTTCACCGTCATCGTCGACCTCGCCCACAACGAGGCGGGACTGGACGCGCTGGTGGAGGTGATGACTGGGGTCTGCGGGCGCGGCGGACGGACCATGCTTGCCCTGGGCACAGCTGGAGACCGCACCGACGACCTCGTCCGCAGCCTCGGCGAGATCGGCGCCCGGGATGCCGACGTCATGGTCATCGTGCACAAACAGCAGTACCTGCGTGGCCGCAGCAGTGAGGAGCTGGATGCGCTCTACCGCGAAGGCGCCGCGAAGGTCAATGTCACCGAGGTGCCGTCCTACGACTCCGAGCTCGATGGGTTGCAGGCGCTGGCATCCCGGGCACACAGAGGCGACGCCGTAGCCCTGATGTGCCATCAGGACCGCGAGCTGGTTGACGCCTGGCTGCGCGAGCAGGGTGCCTCGGTCGACAGCCCGTCGACCCTGCGCGACAAGGTGCTCGCCACCCAGGATCCGGCCGACGCGCCGCGCCCGGACTGACCGGTGACGGCTTCGGCGGACCTCGAGGTCATCTACCGGCGTGAGTTGCCTGCCCTGCAGGCCGCGCTCGTACGACGTACCGGATCCTTCGAGCTGGCCGAGGATCTCGCGCACGACGCCTGGCTCGAAGCACTCGAGCACTGGGCGGTGCCGGGACCTCCCGCCAACCCGGGAGGCTGGTTGATGACGACCGCCCTTCGCAAGGCGGTCGACCGCGCCCGCCGCGAGCAGACCGGTCGCAGCAAGCTCACTCAGCTCGCCAGTCGTCCCGCCGAGCCGCCGACCGACGAGGACCGCCTGGCGCTTGTGTTCGGATGCTGCGATCCGCAGCTGCCCGTCGAATCGCAGGTTGCGTTGACCCTGAAGGCCGTCTGCGGTTTGACGACGGCCGAGATCGCCGCCGCCTTCCTGGTCTCCGAGGCGACCCTGGCGCAGCGGCTCACCCGGTCGAAGCGGCTGCTGAAAGAGCGATCGATCGTCTTCGAGATCCCGGACCCCGACGAGCTGGGCGAGCGGCTTGCGGCCGTGCTGGCGGTCATCTACCTCGTCTACAACGAGGGATACCTGTCCAGTGCTGCCGAGGTACCTCAGCGGCGGGAGCTCCGCACAGATGCCGTCGTCCTCGCGGGCCTCGTCGACCGGCTGATGCCCACAGAGCCTGAGGCGGCAGCCTTGCTCGCCCTGCTTCACCTGCACGAGGCTCGCGCCCACACCCGGTTCGACAGCGAGGGCAGGCTGGTCCTGCTGCGTGACCAGGACCGCTCCCGCTGGGACCGCCAGCTCATCGACGAAGCGTCGAGCAGGTTGCGCCAGGCGCTCGCCAGGCGACGGCCCGGCCCCTACCAGCTGCATGCGGCCATCGCCGTCCTCCACGCAGAGGCGACGACGTACGACGAAACCGACTGGCCACAGATCCAGGTGCTGTATGACGGGCTGCTCAGCTGGCAGGACAACCCGGTGGCACGACTCAACCGGGCGATCGCGACGTGGCACGTCGAAGGTCCTGCCGTTGCTCTCGACGAGGTCGAGGCTCTCGCCGACGCCCTGCAGGACTACCGGCTCCTTCACGCGACCCGAGCGGCGTTGCTGGACGCGTTAGGGCGAACAGATGAGGCCGCCCGGGCACAGGAGGCCGCTCTGTCGCTCGCCACCAACGTGGCAGAGCGCGACCTGCTGGCCCGGCGCCTCGAACGGGGTTAGTGCTCGACGATCGGTCGCACCTCGATGGTGACGGACGGGTAGGAGAGTCCTGGCCAGGTTGCGGCAACCTCCAGCGCCTCATCCATGGTGTCGCACTCGAGCAGGACAAACCCGCCGACGCCTTCCTTCGTCTCCATGAACGGCCCGTCGCTGATCGTGACGCCGTTGGGTCCGGCGTGTACGTTCTTCGCGGTCCGCGAGTGCTGCAGCTCAGCCCCACCCTCGACAACCTTGCCTGCGCCGCCCCACTTCTCGAACCAGGCGTAGGTCTCCTTCGTGGCGGCCTCGAGCACCTCGGCCGGGGTGTCGTCCCAGGCGTTCTCATCGCCGCAGATCATCATCACGTAGCGCATTGCGCTCTCCTTCGGCTCGGGGACACCGTCGGCGTCCTTCTAACCTGTACTACGAACGACGAGGAGCTGTTCTCGACATCGACACCGACCAGTTTCTCAACCACCGGTCGGTCTGATCATCGTTGGTCGAGCTGATCACCCGACCGTCGACTCGATCACCGGACCATCGACTCGATCATTACTCGGGCGTGGTGGCGCCGCTTGTCGCCGCGAAGTCGGGGTCACTGATCAACTCTGTCTCTGAGGCGTTGGCGCCGGCCTGTGCACGGTTGGACCACGACTCGAGCTCCGCCAGCACGGCCGCATGCTGGTCGACGCACAGCACGACGAGGTCGCCGGCGTTCGCGCGCGACATCGCGTGCCGGGTGGCGTCGATCTCGTCGAGCACCACCTCGACCTGCTTGCAGCGCGCACCCTGTTGCGAGCGTTCCCTGACTCCTTGCGCGACGAGTGCGGCCGTGTCGCCACGCTCGCGACCACGTAGGGCCGCGTCCTCGCGCACGATAAGCACGTCGAAGTGGTCAGCCGCGACTCGTCCCAGCTCGACCAAGTCGTCGTCGCGCCGGTCTCCTGCAGTGGCGATCACACCCATCCTGGACGGCTTCCCGAGCTCGCTCGTCACGAGCAGGCTCTCCCCGAGTCGGTCGACGAAGTCGCCGAGCATCCGCATGCCCGGGGCGTTGTGGCAGTAGTCGATGACCACGTGAACACCCTCAACCTCGATCTCGTTGAGTCGACCGGGGGAGAGGTAGTAGCTCGTCGAGAACGTGCGCAGGCCCTGGCGGATGTCGTGAAGCGGCGCGCCGGCCGCGAAAGCCGCGGCGGCGGCAGCAAGGGAGTTCTGCACGTTCATCCGAGCCCGTCCGTCGAACGTCGCCGGGAGCAGGTGGGTCCAGGCGAGCTGCATCTCTCGTGCTCCGTGGCGCACGACGATCATGTCGCCGCGCTCGCTCGTCTCGAGCACCACCGCCTTGCCGCCGCGTCGGCACTGCGCGTTGACGAAGTCGCGGACCTCCGACCCTCGCGGCTCCATGCTGAACCAGACCACGTCGCCGGAGCATCGTCGACGCATCGCCCGGACGAGGGGGTCGTCGGCGTTCAGAACGGCATGGCCGTGTCGCGGGACGGCTTCGACCGGGACGGCCTTGACGTCGGCGAGCTGCTCGACGGTGTTGATGCCGCGTAGACCCAGGTGGTCGGACTGCACGTTGAGTACGACGGCGACGTCATTGCGCTCGTAGCCGAGGCCTTCACGCAGGATGCCGCCACGGGCGACTTCGAACACTGCGAAGTCCACGCGCGGGTTCTGCAGGACCATCCGGGCCGACTTGGGGCCAGAGGCGTCGGCGCGGATCACCAGCCGCTCATCGATCACCACGCCGTCGGTCGACGTCATACCAACCTTGCGACCCATCCCCTTGAAGATGTGCGCGATCATCCGTGACGTCGTGGTCTTGCCGTTGGTGCCGCTGACGGCGACGATCGGGATCCGGCTCGGCGCTCCGGGCGGGAAGAGCATGTCGACGACGGACTTGGAGATGAACTGCGGGTCACCCATGGTCGGGTGGGTGTGCATCCGGAAGCCGGGCGCCGCGTTGACCTCGCAGATCGCGCCACCGGTCTCACGGACCGGCTCGGTGATGTCGGGGCAGATGAAGTCGATGCCGGCGATGTCGAGGCCGATCACCCGAGCCGCCTCCTCGGCGATCTCGACGTTCTCGGGATGCGCCTCGAACGTACGGTCGATCGAGATGCCGCCGGTGCTCATGTTGCCCGTCAAGGTCAGCTTGATTGTCTCCTGGGCCGGGGGTACGCCGTGCATCTCGTAGCCCTGCGCGCGGACCAGCTCAACGGCCGCGTCATCGATCTTGATGCGCGTGAGGACCTTCTCGTGCCCGACGCCTCGTCGTGGGTCGGCGTTGGTGGCATCGACCAGCTCGGCGATCGTCTGGGTGCCGTCGCCCACCACATGAGCGGGCACCCGCTCGGCGATCGCGGCGATCTTGCCGTCGATGACGAGACACCGATAGTCCTTGCCGGTGACGAACGACTCGACGATCACCCAGCCGCGACGCGACTGCTCCTCAGCGATCGGGAAAGCCGCGCGTACGTCGTCTTCACTTCGCAGGTCGAGGCACACACCGCGCCCGTGGTTGCCGTCAAGCGGCTTGCACACCACCGGGTAACCGATCCGGTTTGCCACCTTCACCGCCTGGTCCGCGGTGCGGATCGACTCTGCCTTGGGCACTGGGAGGCCGGCGGCGCTGAGCAGTCGGCCTGTCAGGTCCTTGTCACTGGCCACGTCCACCGCGATCGCTGACGTGCTGGACGTCATGGTCGCCCTGATCCGCTTTTGGTGCACGCCCTGCCCCAGCTGCACCAGCGAGTGCTGGTTGAGCCGGATCCAGGGGATGTCACGCGACTCCGCCTCGTCGATGATCGCCTGGGTGGACGGTCCGAACGCCGACCTCTCCGCACGCACAATGAAGCGCTCACGCTCGGCCTCGAAGTCGAAGTCCGGCTCGGCAGCGACGAGATGGTTGATCAGGCGAATTGCGAGTCGACCGGCGGCGATGCCAACCGTTTCGTCGACATACCCGTAGATGACGTTGTAACGGCCGCGCTCGCCTGGGACCTGGCGCGTCTTGCCGCGACGCAGGTCGTGTCCGACCTCTTGCTGCAGCTGCAAGGCGACGTGCTCGCTGACATGGCCGAGCCAGGTGCCCTCGACAAGTCGCTCGACGAATCCGCCCCGTCGCCCCCGGGAGCAGGAGTGCTCGCGCAAGCCCGGAAGGTGTTCGAGGAGTCTTTCGGTGAAGCCTTCGATGCGGTCAGTCGGCCAGTCCTCGAGGACGCCGAGGTCCACCACGAGGTGGATAGCCTTCTCGTAGGACCAGATGTTGCCGCCGCGGTAGATCTGGGTCTGCACGATGGCAAGCTCAGGCGACGGACCTGGCGTCGCGTCGACGCTCGTGGTTGCCTCAGTCATCAGGTCCGTCCTCCCGCTCAGCTCGCTTGCGCGCCCGTCGACGGCGCAGGTTCGACGGCCCGACACCCTCCGCGGCGATGTCTGTCGCCAACTGGCGCAGATCGGCACCGGCCACCTTGAGCTCCTCCGCCTCAGCCGGGTCGACCCGGGACGGAGCCGCGATGAGTGCTCTCTTCATCAGATCGAACTTTGACCCGGCGGGCAATACATGAAGGCGGGCATCGGAGACGAGCAGCGGTGACGTGCGAGGAGCATCGTGCGCGTTCGAGGTCATTTGTCTGCCGTCGATGACGGTGACGGCTCCGCGTCCGATGACGTCCATCGTGTCGCCGCGGACGATGGCGGCGGTGTCTTCGTCGACACCTATACCCAGCAGGTTCGGGGACTGCGCGACCAGCATCAGCAGCCTGCCGTAGCGGTTGCGTTGCGCGAAATGCTGGTCGATCACGCAGTCCGGGATCAGCCCCAACCCTGCTGCCAGCTGAGTCATCCGTTGCTTGGGCGTCGAGCCACCACTGCCGAACGCCACCATGTGGGACGACTGGATGCTGGCGCCGGCCGACGTACCGCCGACCGTGACACCGCGCAGATGGGCGGCCTTGATGGCCTCGCCGAACGGTGTTCCGTTGACGATCGCTGACAGCTTTAGCTGGTTGCCGCCCGTCATGAAAATGCCGGTGGCCTCTCCGAGCTGGGAGCAGAGCCCCTCGTCAGCGGCCTCCTCGCGGGACTCGGGCCTGACACCAAATGCCGTGACGGCGCCGAGTCGTTCGAACAGGGCGACGTAGATGTCGACGACCTCGGGACCGAGCGACGAAGCCGTTGGCACGATGGCGATCCGCGCAGACTCGCCGCCGCTCGCCTCCACAAAGGCGCGGAGCATGGAGCGCCGCTTCAGCTTGTCCTCGGCGCCCCCGATGACATACAGGGGACCCGCGGAGGTTGCTGAGTCGGGCATGCGGAGCACCCTACGGGGTCTCTGCCAGGCAGCGTGCCTGACCCGCAAGGATGGGACAGGATGGTCACATGAGCGCTCCGGATGCACGCCGTCTTATCGTGATGCGCCACGCCAAGGCCGAGGGGACCAACGTCGACGACCGCAGTCGACGACTGACGGGACGAGGAAAGGCTGACGCGCGTGCAGTCGGCCGGTGGCTTGCCGACGAGATGATCGCGCCCGATGTAGTGCTCGTATCGCCTGCCGTGCGAGCCCAACAGACTGCTGAGCAGGTGGGTGAGGAAGCCGGCTGGTCTGCGGAGGTCCGCGTTGTTGACACCCTGTACGTCGCCGACGTCGACGACGTGATCGCGTTGCTGCACGACGTGGATGCCGGCACTGGCACCGTCATGGTCGTCGGCCACAACCCCACCTTCGAGGCGCTGGTCTGGGCGCTCCAGCGCAACCCAGAAACCACGTGGCCAGCTAACCTCCCAACGTCGGGGACGGTCGTGCTTGAGGTCGACGGCGCTTGGTCGGAGCTCGCCGGAGGCGGCGCGACGATCGTTACCGAGCACCTGAGTCGCGGCTGACTGCGCTTGTCGGTGCTGTCGGGCACGCTGGGTAGCGACGACATCGATCACGAGGAGGCAGCATGGTTCGCGACTTTCAGGTGGCGATCGATTGCGCCGGGCCGCGGGCGCTCGGGGCGTTTTGGGCCGAGGCGCTCGGCTATGTCGAGGATCCGCCCCCGCCGGGCTACAGCTCGTGGGAAGAGGTGGTCGCCGAGCTGGGACTTGCTGACGATGAGGCGTACGCACTGGTCGACCCCGACGGCAAGCGGCCTCGCGTGTTCTTCCACAAGGTGCCTGAGGGCAAGACCGTCAAGAACCGAGTGCACCTCGACGTCCGCGTGAGTGGCATGGCCGGCGGTAACCGCGACGGCAAGGACTCGGTTCTCACGGCCGAAGCCGAACGGTTGGAGCGGCTCGGGGCCAAGGTGCTGCGGACCGTCGATGAGGGATTCGACTACTTCATCGTGCTGCAGGACCCTGAGGGCAACGAGTTCTGTCTCACCTGAGCCTTCCGCACCCGGCTAGACCAGTGGCGGTGCCGGCGTGACGATGCCGTGCTCGGCGTCCGCCATCTCGATGTCCTCGCGGGTGATTCCGAGCAGGTACATGATGGCGTCGAGGTAGGGCACGTTGACCGCTGTCTGAGCGGCCTCTTGCACAACCGGTTTGGCGTTGAAGGCGATTCCGAGCCCGGCCGCCTCAAGCATGTCGAGGTCGTTGGCGCCGTCTCCGACGGCGACAGTGTGGTCGAGGCTGACACGGCAGTCGGCAGCGAAGCTGCGTAGTGCCGCGGCCTTGCCGGCCCGGTCTACGACGTCCCCGATGATCTGGCCGGTGAGCTTGCCGTCGAGGATCTCGAGCTCGTTGGCGCGGGCATAGTCGATCTCCAGGTCAGCCGCGAGCCGGTTGGTGAGGTGACTGAATCCACCGCTCACGATCCCGAACCGGTAGCCCAGCCGCTTCAGGGTGCGCACCAGAGTGCGCGCGCCAGGGGCGAGAACCAGCTCGTCATACACACGGTCGAGCACGGAGGCGTCCAGCCCGGCGAGCAGTGCGACCCGCTGACGCAGCGCCTGCTCGAAGTCGAGCTCGCCCTGCATGGCCTGCTCGGTCAGCCGTGCCACCTCGTCCCCGACACCCGCGTATGCCGCGACGGCGTCAATCGCTTCACCCACCAGGAGTGTGGAGTCGACGTCCATCACCACGAGCCGGCGGCCATGACGCAACAGGCCGACGCTCTGCACCGCGACGTCGACAGATTGGTGCGAGGCCTCGATCGCCAGGACACTGCGCAGCCGCGAGATGTCTGCCCCTGAGACGTGGAACTCGATTGCAGTCACGGGGTAGCGCGCCATTCTGACGATGCGGTCTATGTTCGCCCCGGTGTCGGCGATGCGGCCGGTGATCGCGGCAACCGCTCGCGGCGGCAGCGGGTGCCCGAGCAGGGTCACGTGCGCTCGCCCTTCACGCCGATGTGCGTTGTCACCCTCGCCGCGGACAACCTCCAGGTCCATGTGAAGCGCCGCCGCAGTCTGCTCAACGCTGGACTGCAGCTTGACCACGTCGCGTGGTGCTGTCACCAAGATGCCGAGCACTAACCGACCGCGCAGCACGATCTGCTCGATGTCGAGGACTTCGAGCCCGAAGCCGGACAGCGTCTCGAACAGTGCAGCCGTAACACCCGGACGATCCTTGCCCGTCAACGTGATGAGCAGCGTAGGTAGGTGGTCCATCGTGACCGAAGGCTAGCGGCCGTCGAAGGTTGAGCAGGCCGCGACGATCGCCGTCCGAGCTGCTCGGTCGAGGGGTGCGAGCAGCCGTCGACGGTTCGATGCCTCTCCGGCCGACAGAGCACCGCCGTCGTCGCGGGTCGCCATCGCGACGATGCTGCGGCAGCGCGCACCGGAGATCGCCGTCTGTGCTGCAGCCACCGAGGCGAATGTGGTCGGCTCGTCGAACGCCGCCGGTGAGCGCAGGTTCATCAGCTCGTCGGCCACGTCGGGGTTCCAGGAAGCAACGTCGAGCGCGGCCAGGGCACCCGCTGCCACTCGGAGGGCGTCACGCAGCTCGCGGTCAGCGGTTGCGACGTCGGGGAGGTAGACCGGGGCGTGCGCAACAGCGGCTGTCCAACGGGTCGCCCGCCCCACAGTTGCGGGGATGAGTCCCAGGTCAGGGCCATGCAGCACGACAGCCTCCCCGGCGTCATACGCGTCGGCGTTGAAGCTCGCGGGACCAGCCAGCCCGGCCGGGTCTCCGGGTGCGGGCAGCGCGATGCTGACCTGCTTGACGCCGAGGCCGCGCAGGGCGCCGAGCAGCAAAGCGGGTGACATGGGTTGGTTCTCGAGCCCAGAGAACTCGACCGATTGCTGGTCACCACGCACGCCCATGATGACGCTGTCGGGGTCTTGCCGACCTGACAGCCACGCGTTGAGCCAGCCGGCGACGCGGGCTGATGCAGGAAGCGTGAGCACAAGGAGAGCCTACGGATGCAGAGCATTACCATGCACTGCAATAGGTTGAGAATTAGTCGCACCGAGCAGGGGGAGGAGATCGATGACCGCCGTCGTCGAGCTGGCTGACGTCTCCGTCGTCCGGGGCTCGAGTCGACTGCTGAGCAACCTCACCTGGCGGGTCGAAGAGGACGACCGCTGGGTGGTGATCGGGCCGAACGGCGCCGGCAAGACCACCCTCCTGCAGGTCTTGAGCACCCACATCTACCCGAGCGACGGGCTTGTTGGCATTCTCCAGGAGCTCGTGGGCACCGTCGATGTGTTCGAGCTGCGACCGCGGATCGGGCTGACCAGTGTGGCCCTTGCCGAACGGATCCCGAGCGAGGAGCGGGTCGCTGACGTCGTGGTGTCGGCGTCCTACGCAGTGCTCGGCAGGTGGCGCGAGCAGTATGACGATCTCGACCACAACCGCGCCGCCGCGCTGCTCGAAGAGGTCGGCGTCAGCCACCTCGCGGACCGCGCCTTCGGCACGTTGAGCGAGGGCGAGCGCAAGCGCGTGCAGATCGCCCGCGCCCTGATGACTGACCCTGAACTGCTGCTGCTCGACGAGCCCGCCGCGGGGCTTGACCTCGCGGGTCGCGAGGACCTGGTCAACACGCTGAGCGTCCTCGCGCTCGACGAGCTGTCGCCGGCGACAGTGCTCGTGAGCCACCACGTCGAGGACATCCCACCTGGCTTCACCCATGTGCTCATGTTGCGTGAGGGGCGGCGGGTCGTGGCCGGGCCGATCGGCGAGACACTGACAGAGGACAACCTGGCCGCGACCTTCGGCTTGCCGTTGCAACTCGACCATGTCGATGGCCGTTATGCGGCGCGTCGGCGGATCGGTTCGCATCGGCGCTGATATGGGCTATCCGTGGGCTAGTGTCTGCGCATGGAGTGGCTGAAGGAGCACGACTGGCAGACCTGGCTTGTCGTCGCCCTGCTGCTCGTCGGTGCCGAGATGGCCACCCTTGACCTCGCTCTGCTGATGATGGCGGCGGGGGCCCTCGTTGGATGCCTGCTGGCAGCCCTCGGGTTCAACATCGTCGTCCAGATCTTGGCAGCCGTCGCGGTATCCATCGCGATGCTGGCCTTCGTCCGGCCGCCCATCGTGAAGCGCCTGCACGCCGGTCCCACACTCGAGCACGGCGGCGCGGCACTGATCGGTAGGAGCGGGCTCGTGCTGGAGCGGGTCACCGCGCACGCCGGCCGGGTGAAGCTGAGTGGCGAGGTCTGGTCTGCTCGCAGCGTCGAGGAGACCACCATCATCGAGCCCGGCCGCAAGGTCGGCGTTGCCGAGATCGACGGGGCCACAGCCGTCGTCTACCCGATCGACTAGAGCGTTCTAGACCTGTGGAAGCATTTATCCAGCTGTCGTCTCGGAGCAGGCACCTGGCCCGCTCATCGACTCTCAGGGGGTCATCGTCATGTGGCTACTGATCGTGCTCGGCATCATCGTTCTGCTTGCCATCGTCGTGCTGATCAAGGCCGTGCGCATCGTGCCGCAGGCCCGCGCCGGCATCGTCGAGCGGTTCGGCAAGTACCGCACCACCTTGTCAGCCGGCTTGAACATCGTGACCCCGTTCGTCGACCGGCTCCGCTACCTGATCGACCTTCGTGAGCAGGTCGTGTCGTTCCCGCCGCAGCCGGTCATCACCGAGGACAACCTCGTCGTGTCCATCGACACCGTCATCTACTTCCAGGTGACTAACCCGGTGTCGGCGACATACGAGATCGCCAACTACATCCAGGCGATCGAGCAGCTGACCATGACCACCCTGCGCAACATCATCGGCGGGATCACGTTGGAGCAGGCGCTGACGAGCCGCGACGACATCAACCAGTCGCTGCGTGGCGTGCTCGACGAGGCCACCGGTCGTTGGGGGATCCGGGTCAACCGCGTCGAGCTGAAGGGCATCGACCCGCCTCCGTCGATCAAGGACTCGATGGAGAAGCAGATGCGGGCCGACCGCGACAAGCGCGCAGCGATCCTGACAGCGGAGGGCATGCGTCAGTCGTCAATCCTCACCGCCGAAGGCCAGAAGCAGTCCGCCATCTTGACCGCTGAGGGCGACCGGGAAGCGCTGATCTTGCGAGCGCAAGGCGACCGGCAGTCGCGCATCCTGCGCGCGCAAGGTGAGGGCCAGGCCATCCTCACCGTGTTCCAGTCGATCCACGACGGCGCACCTGACCAGGCCCTGCTTGCCTACCAGTACCTCCAGATGCTGCCGAAGATCGCCGAAGGCGATGCCAACAAGGTCTGGATCGTGCCGAGCGAGATCGGCCGTGCGCTCGAAGGTCTCGGTAGCGCGATCGGATCCATCCCCGGCATCCCGACCGAGTCACAGGGCCTGAAGCAACGGGTCGACTACGGCGAGCCTGTCGACGCGAACCTCCCTGTCACCGGTAAGTCGGGTGAGGCCTCGCTCGCGACCGCCCACGAGGAAGTGGCCGAGGCGATCGCATCCGCCGAGGCGGCCGCCCGGCCTACCCGCAAGGGCCTCGCGGACACCGACGAGGCGGCGCCCAGCGACGGTCCTCCTGAGCCTCCCGCAGGCCCGCCGCGGCAGTGACCCTGCTCGAGGCGCTCGCCGTCTTCGCCGCAGGGATCGCAGCCGGGACCATCAACACGATCGTTGGGTCGGGCACGTTGATAACGTTCCCGACCCTCCTTGCCGTGGGGTACCCGCCTGTTCTGGCGAACGTGTCGAACACGGTCGGTCTCGTCCCGGGATCCCTGTCCGGTGCGATCGGGTATCGCAAAGAGCTGAGTGGACAGCGTGCCCGCCTCCTGCGACTCGGTGCGGCCTCGGTGCTGGGCGGTGTTATCGGCGCCTTGCTGCTGCTGTGGCTACCTGCGGAGGCGTTCGACGCGATCGTGCCCGTGCTGATCGGACTCGGTTGCCTCCTCGTCCTGATCCAGCCTTGGGTGTCACGGCATGTGCGGCCGCCGGCAACGGCCCCGCCCCACGGTTCGGTCATGGTGTGGCTGCTGGTGTTGCTGGCCGGCGTGTACGGCGGCTACTTCGGGGCGGCGCAAGGCGTGCTGCTGATCGCGATCCTCGGTCTCGGTCTGGCCGAGTCGATGCAACGGATCAACGCCGCCAAGAACATCCTGGCGATGCTGGTCAACGGAGTCGCGGCGATCGTCTTCATCGCTGTCTCAGACATCGCCTGGCTCGCAGCGGGACTGATCGCGGCCGGGTCCGTTCTCGGTGGGCAGGTCGGCGCGACCGTGGGTCGCCGGCTTCCGGCGCCTGTGTTCCGGGGATTCGTTGCCCTGGTCGGTGTCGTCGCGATCGTGAGTCTTGTCTTCTTCGATTGACGGCCGGGCAGAACGCGCGGGTCGGCAGCGCTAGACAGGGAGCACGTAGTCGAGCCAGTTCCCGATCTGGGCGAAAGCTCGCTTGCGGACCTCGTGGCGTGAACACAGTACGTCGTGGATCGCGTCCTCGACGCGCACGACCGTGACGTGCGCGCCCAGCTGGTGTGACCAGCGCGCGATCTGTTTCACGTCGAGGACGGTGTCGGTGCGAGCCGCCTCCTCCGTCCACACCGGCGGCATCGTGCTCGTGGTGGAGCACATGCTCAGCACTGGCGCTCCGACCTCGATTCCGCGGTGCACAGCGCGGTGACCAGCCCGGACCGCGCGCAGCCAGCCGGCGCGGGCGGGGAAGCTTTCGCGCGGCTTCCACGACAGGTCGAAGTTCCACTCGCCGCGGTAGTCGCGGTGCAGCGTCTCGACATACACGCCAGTCACGGTGCGGGGCACGACGGCATACGGGCGACGCATGCCGAGTCGGTTGATGGCCTCGGTGCCGGCGGTTCGGGCGAAGAACGATCCCTGCAGGTCGAGCCAGGCGCTGTTGAGGATCAGGGCGTCAAGCACCGGCTCCCCGGCGTCGGCATGTTTTGCAGCCCAGAGGGGGGCGATGAGCCCACCTGTCGAATGGCCACTGACGATGACTCGCTGATGGCTGTCGCGGCGCCGGATCAGGTCGAGCGCCGCATCGAGCTCGGCGAAGTACTCACCGAGGTCGAGACAGAAGTTCGGTGTCTGGTGAGGGAGCAGGGAGCGCCCGCACTTGCGCAGGTCGAGGGCGTAGAAGTCGTAACCAAGATCGGCGTAGAAGTCCGCCATTGCCGTCTGGAAGAAGTAGTCGCAGAACCCGTGGACGTGGAGGACCGCCCCATGGACGTCAGACGTCGTCGCTGCCCGCTTGACGAGAGTCGCCACGACGACACCCTCGGAGTCGTCGGGCAGCTCGATCGTCTCCCGGGTGTATGGCGCACCCAGCAGGTCGGTCGTTGTCACGAGTCCAGTCTGCCCAACCCACGACGCCCGTCAGCCCGGGGGAGGGCCTGCGGTGTAAATGCGCTTGATCACGTCTTCGATGCTCGGCTCGAGGATCGCGAGGTCGGCCACCTGGTAACGACTTGCGATGTCGGCCACCAGTGGCGCAGCGCTGCTCTCTGCGGGAAACGTCAACCACTGCTGCGGACCGTCAACCCGGACGGTCTCAGCGCCTTCCGTCTCGATCGCCGGTGCGGGCTCCGACAGGTCGACCACGAGCGTGCGGCGCCCGCCACCGAGCCCATGCAACGCATCCAAGGCGCCATCGAAGACGAGCCGGCCGTGGTCGATCACCATCACACGTGAGCACAACTGCTCGATGTCGACCAGGTCATGTGTGGTGAGCAGCACGGTGACGCCGCGCTCCCGGTTGGTCTCACGCAGGAAGTCGCGCAGGTTGGACTTGCTCACCACGTCGAGCCCGATCGTCGGCTCGTCGAGATAGACGACCTCGGGGTCGTGGAGCAAGGCGGCCGCGATGTCACCGCGCATCCGCTGGCCGAGGGATAGTTGCCTGACAGGTGTGTCGAGCAGGGGTGCAAGCTCGAGCAGCTCGGTGAAGGTCGCCATGTTGGCTCGGTAGCGGCTGTCAGGGATGCGGTAGATGCGCCGGAGCAGGTCGAACGAGTCGCGAAGGGGCAGATCCCACCAAAGAGTTGTCCGCTGTCCGAAGACCACGCCGATACGCCGGGCTAGCGTCGTGCGCTGGACGGACGGTGTCATCCCGGCCACGCTGATGTGGCCGGAGCTCGGGACCAAGATGCCAGTGAGCATCTTGATCGTCGTCGACTTGCCGGCGCCGTTGGGGCCGATGTAGCCGACCATCTCGCCTGGCTCGACAGAGAACTCGAGGTCCTGCACTGCGTCGACGGTCACGGCCGTACGCCGGAGCCGTCCGGCCTTGCGACGGACTGTGAACGTGCGCGAGACGTCACGCACTTCGATGAGGGACACGGCTCTAGTCAACTCCCGGTCGATCGGTAGTGCCGCAGGCCAGCGCGCCACATGAACGCGGCCACGAGTGACAGCAACGCAGCGGCCAGCGGTGCGGCGAACTGGAAGGCCGAAGGCAGCCCGAGCGGGTCAGGCTTGTCGAGGATGTACAGGCTCGGATACCAGTTGACGAACGTGATCGGGATGATGAACGTCAAGGCACGCACGGCTTCAACCGGGTAGATCGTCATCGGGAACTGCGCAAGCGTGCCGCCACCATAGGTGAACGCGTTCGCAATCTCTGAGGAGTCGGCCGTCCAGAACTGCACTGCCGCCCCCATCGTGAACAGGGCAAGGAAGATGATCGTGCCGAAGACGACGAGGTACGGCACCATTGCCACCCTGGCGGCTGTCCAGTCGATGTCGAGCGCGAAGATCGCCCACCCGAACACGACGGCACCCTGGGTGATCCGGCCGAGCCGCCGGATCGCGAAGTCGTCGGCGCACATCTGGACGTACGGCCACACCGGGCGGACCAGCATCGCGTCGAACGAGCCCATCCGGATGCGCTGCCCGAGCCGCTCGATGTTGCCGAGCAGCAGATCGGCTAGGCCCAGGCAGATCGCTGATCCACCAGCCAGGAAGGCGATTTCAGCGAGCGTGAAGCCGCCGAGGCGGTCCACGCTCTCGAACATTACGACGATGGCGATGAAGTCGAGGCCCGTGATCAAGAACTGGCCGATCGTCATCACAGCGAAGGATGTCCGGTAGGACAGCGACACCCGAATCCACATCCGCGCAAGCAGGCCGTAAGCCCTGAGGTTCCAGAGAATTGCCTCACCCACCTTGCACCACCACCTTGCGCGCGGCCAGATGGAGAACCGCCTGGCAGACAAGGAGAAGCACGGCAGTCCACCCCAGTTGGAACCCGATCGCGGCCCATGCCTCACTGCCAGGGTGCTTGCCGAGCCAGATGTCGGCCGGGACCTGCAGGTACGCCGCCCACGGGAGGGCCGTGGCGAGATCCTGCGTCCAGCCTGGGAACAGCACGAGCGGGACAGCGAGCCCGGAGAAGAACATGGCCAGGACCGCGGCTAGGTGTTTGACACCGGTGTCGTCAAGCAGCCAGAACGCGCTCACCGACACGAGCATCCGCACCCCGAAGCTGACCGTGATCGCAAACACCGCAGAGATCCAGAACTGGATCCACATCAAGGGATTGGCCGGGTAGGTCAAGTCGAACAGGATCCCCCCGAGCACGGTCGGAGCCAGACCGCGCGTCAGCAGGTGGTAGAGCGCCCGGCCGAGGTCACTGGCCAGGTACCAGCCCAAGATGCTGACGGGGCGGTAGAGGTCGATCGCGACATCGCCGGACTTGATTCGCGCGGCCAGGTCATCGGTGGAACCACCGGCCCAGACGGCGACGGTCATGATCATCGCCTGGCCCAGCCAGGCGTAGGTCAAAGCGTCACTGACGTCGTAGCCACCGGCCGTCGGGTTCTCCTCCCAGACGGCGATGTAGGTGAAGGAGATGATGAGGCCGAACGCGCAGTTGGTGAAGATTCCGGCGAACGTGGCTGCCCGGTAGGTGGAGTAGCGACGAAAACTCCTCTTGGCAACGGCGAACCAAAGAGCCACCGACGCACGCACAACGGGACAGTCTGCCCGATCGCCGGGTCGTCAGCCAACGGCGGTCAGTGTTGGTAGGTGCCGACGATCTGAGCGCGGGCCAGCGTCTTGAACGCGAGGTTGAACGACACGACGGCGCATGACGCAGTGGCATCGACCCCGAGGCTGTCCTCGCCGACCGCGTGCACGACGAAGTAGTAGCGGTGCGTGTGGTCACCCTCGGGCGGAGCTGCGCCCATGAAGCCATGCTCCCCGCCGTCGTTGCGGATGTGGAATGCCTTGCCGGGCAGTTCATCTGATGCAGCGCCCGTCGCCAGCTCGGTCGTGTCAGCGGGTAAGTCGACGACCAGCCAGTGCCAGAACCCTGAGGGTGTCGGCGCATCAGGGTCGAAGCAGGTCACGACGAAGCTCTTGGTCTCGGCAGGAAAGCCGCTCCAGGACAGGTGTGGCGAGGTATTTCCCTCGGCGGCGACCTGATCGTCGGAAAGCGGCTGGCCATCGCTCACGTCGTTGCTGGTCACGCTGAATGCGGGAACTGGCGGCAGCTTGGCGTACGGGTCTTCGGCAGTGGTTCGCTTGAGGCTCATGGTCCCCATCTTTACGGCTCGACTGCGTGAGCGCAGGTCGAGCCGATCCGGCACGTGAGACGGGCGCGATCGGCAGCCGCTCGCGGCCTACCGTGGCGAGATGCCCGAACTCGACGGCCCAGCGCCGTACCCGGCTGGTCTGCGGCTGTCTGGTCGGCGTGTTCTGGTGGTCGGTGGCGGGAAGGTGGCGCAGCGCAGGGTGCCTGCCCTCGTCGCCGCTGGAGCCGTCGTCGAGGTCGTCTCACCAGCGTCGACACCGGCGATCGAAGGGCACGCGCTCTCGGGTGAGATCACCTGGTCGCGTCGGGGTTACGAGTCCAGCGACCTCGACGGCGCCTGGTACGTCGTCGTGGCGACCGACGTACCCGAGGTCAACGCCCAGGTGTCACGCGACGCCGAGGCACAGCGGATCTTCTGCGTGCGCAGCGACGACGCGACGGCCGCCACCGCCTGGACGCCCGCCACTGGCCGCCACGGCCCACTGACGGTGGCAGTCCTCGGCAGTCGGGACCCCCGACGATCGGCCTCAGTGCGTGACGAGATCCTGACCCGGCTGCGCAGCGGAGAGATTGCCGCCGCCAAGGACCGCCAACGTGTCCCGGGCGTGACGTTGGTCGGTGGCGGCCCCGGCGACCCGGACCTGATCACCGTCGCCGGACGACGGGCGCTGCAAGAGGCCGATGTCGTGGTCGTCGACCGGCTCGCCCCGCAGGCGCTGCTTGCCGAGCTGGCGCCGGACGTCGAGGTGATCGATGCGACCAAGCTGCCGCGGGGACGATCGGCGACACAGGAGTCGATCAACGAGGTGCTGGTCTCGCGCGCGAAGGCCGGGTTGAGCGTGGTCCGATTCAAGGGCGGTGACCCGTTCGTGTTCGGCCGCGGCTTCGAGGAGATGCAAGCCTGCGCCACCGCGGGAGTCCCTTGTCGCGTCGTGCCGGGCGTTACCAGCGCAATCTCCGTGCCGGCGCTCGCGGGCATCCCGGTAACGCACCGCGGCGTCGCCCACGAGATGACGGTCGTGTCCGGCCACCTACCGCCCGGGCATCCTGACTCGCTTGTCGACTGGGACGCACTGGCGCGGCTGCGCGGCACGATCGTCTTGCTGATGGCCGTCAAGCACCTGCCGGAGATCGCAGCCACACTAATTGCCGGGGGACGACGGCCGGGTACGCCGTGCGCCGTAGTGCAGGACGGGTCGATGGCGAGCCAGCTCAGCGTGTTCACGACCCTCGACCAGCTCGCGGACGACGTCGCGCGCCAGCAGATCAGGCCGCCCGCCAACGTCGTCATCGGTGACGTCGTGGAGGTTGCCCGGACGAGGCTTCCGGCGGTAGAGCTGAGTTTCCGGCGGTCGAGCTGAAGCTGCCGTGACGCGGACGGTCTTGCGTGGTCCGTTCCACCCCGTTCTCTCGTGGGCTGGCCTCCCCAAGAGCCCGCATAATGAGGCGCATGGCGGACCTGATCGTGGTGGACGACCCCGACGATCCGCGACTTGCCGACTATCGCTCCCTGCGGGACGTCTCCCTTCGCAAGCACCTCGAGACCGAACAGGGCTTGTTCATCGCCGAGGGGGAGAAGGTCGTCCGTCGGGCCATCGCAGCCGGATACGACGCTCGGTCATTTCTGATGACAGAGAAGTGGCTCGCAGGCCTGGCTGCCGAGCTCGACAGCGCCAGGTCGGTGCCCTGCTACGTCGTCACCGACGAGGCTGCCGAAGCCGTGACGGGTTTCCACGTCCACAGGGGCGCGTTGGCCTCGCTGCACCGTCGGCCGCTGCCGACCGTGCAGGAGGTGCTGTCGGGCGCCCGACGCATCGCCATGCTCGAGGACATCGTGGATCACACGAACGTCGGCGCGATCTTCCGGTGTGCCGCCGCACTTGGCATCGACGGTGTCCTGCTGTCGCCGCGCTGTGCCGACCCGCTCTACCGCCGCTCCCTCAAGGTCGCCATGGGCGCCGTGTTCGCGCTGCCCTGGACCAGGTGCGACGACTGGTATGACGCGATGCCACGACTGGCGGATGCCGGGTTTGTCACCGTTGCCCTCACGGTCGCCGACGACGCCGAGGACCTCACCACCCTGGCGCAGACCCTCGCGGGGGAACGGATCTGTCTCGTTCTTGGGGCGGAAGGTGCCGGTTTGTCCTCACGGTGGGCGAGCAGCGCCTCACATCGCGCCACAATACGTATGGACAGACATATCGATTCACTGAACGTGGCCGCGGCATCCGCGCTAGCGTTCTTTCTCACACGCGGGTGGGGGCACGGCCTAGGGGAAGATGGGTTCGGTGAGCGGTAATTCTGTACTCACGATCGAGGTAGTTCGCCGCCTGCACGACACGCTGGCGGCGCTGCACGCGACCCCTGACCCTCGCTCGTCACTCCAGTCGATCTGTGACTCGTTGCATGAACTTCTCGAATGCCGACTCGTCGTCATCCACCTCGCCGACCACGACCAGATGCAGGCCGTCGCGTACGGCGGCCACGAGTCCGGTGCTCAGCTCATCGGCCAGGATCAGCCCCTCGAAGCGTGGCGCGCGCTGCTCGCCAGCGGCGACCACCAAGGCGCCCTGACCTTTTGCCGCGACCCCCGCGGCTTCCTTCGTCGCCTCCCGATGGAGGCAGCGGCCGACGACGTACAGATGTTTGGTGATGCGGACCACTGGGGTGCGCTCAGCATGGTCGTCGCTCCGCTCATGGCCGGAAATGACCTCGTCGGCGTCGTGACAGTCAACATGCCCGTCGGCCATGCGCCGCTCGGGGAGCTCAAGGCGACGATGCTGGAGATCTTCGCCTTGCAGGCGGCAGTCTCCATCCACCAGCACCGAATGGCTGAGCGGATGGCTACCGACCACCTGGCACTGCGGCTCAGTGAGGAGCGCTTCCGGCTCGCGTTCGACAACGCACCGATCGGTGTCGCAGAGATCATGGCGGGTGAGGACGGGCCGATGATCGCCCGCATCAACCGTGCGGCCGGTGCGATGTTCGGCGCCAGTGTCGTCGGATCGCGGCACGAGCCCGTCGACCAGGTGTTCAGCGTCATCCGCGGCGAACCGCTTTCGTCCCTGCTGTCGAGACTGCTCGACAAGGGCCACGGCGCCTTGCGTGTCGAGGTGCCGTTCGTCGGCTCCGACGGTGGCGAGTTCTGGGGTCTGGTCGAGGCAGCGGCGCTCGACCTGTCACCCGGTGAAGCAGGCGTCCTGTGTCAGATCGTCGACATCACCCAGGCGAAGGCCGAAGAGCGCGAGCTCACCAAGCTGGCCCAGCACGACGCGCTGACCGGGTTGCCCAACCGCCTCGTGATCATGGACCGACTGGCCGAGGCCGTAAGTCTGGCGAACGAGCAGGGTGAGTGTGGGGCTCTCCTGTTCTGCGACCTCGACAGCTTCAAGGCGATCAACGACGAACGCGGTCACCTCGTCGGAGACGACGCCCTGGCAGCGCTCGCCACGCGGCTGCACTCCGTGGTCCGCTCGCAGGACACCGCCGGAAGGTTCGGTGGCGACGAGTTCGTCGTGGTGAGCTTCCCGCTCCTCGAGGATGCAGCGCAGATGCTCGCTGAGCGCATTTCCGCCGCGATGAGCGCGCCGATCGAGATCGACGGAACCGAGCTTCGCGTGGGTGTCAGCATCGGCATCGCCATGATCACCCCTGGCGTCGAGCCGGCCGAGGTGCTCAAACGTGCGGATGCTGCCATGTACGCCGTCCGTTCCCACCGCGACCGACCCCTCTACGTGCTCGACGCGGGCTGACTCGGTCTCTCTCCTGCCGAAAGTCCGACTGTGGCCCTGCCCTGACCGATTGAGCGTCGGATCCTTACGCCGGCCAACCGGGCGGGAAATCGTCGGCGACGCTCGCCGCTTCTTTGAAGAGCTTGCGCCGAACTTTGGTCGAGAGCTTGTCGCCGAAGACGGTGCCGATGAGATGGTCGCTCTCATGCTGCAGGCAGCGCGCCACGAGGCCTGTCCCGGCGTGGCGCACCGGCTGTCCGTGGTGGTCGACTCCGGTCACCTCGGCGTAGTCGGCACGCGCGCAGGGCACGAAGGCTCCCGGCAGGGACAGACAGCCCTCGTCGCTTTCGACGAGTCGGCGGTCCTTCCCTTCGGGCACCTGGAGGACCGGGTTGCACACCACCCCGGCGGCGCCGCCTGCCTCGTCGACCGCGGGACAGTCGAACACGAACACGGCGAGGGAGACACCGACCTGGTTGGCCGCTAGGCCCACACCATCAGCGGCATACATCGTGGCAACCATGTCGGCGACGAGTTCGGCCAGGTCGTCATCGAACGTCTCGACCGGGCGGCACCGACGGTGCATGACGGCTGTGCCCCAGCGCACCATCGGCCGGGCAGTGCCGCCGGGCGGAAGGATGGTCACCGAGGGACCGTATCGCAGCGGGGCGTCAGTTGAATTGCCACGAGCGCTTGGAGAGGCCGTACCAAAATCCGTCTATCACCGATGTCTCCTCGCGCAGGTCGTCGATGCTCGCGCCGAGGCTGACGAACAGCGGCGCGAAGTGTTCGGTGCGCGGGTGCGCGAGAGTCGCCGCCGGCGCCTTGTTCAGGAAGTCGATCACGGCGTCGATGTCGCGAGCGGCGATGGCACGCTCGATCCAGTCGTCGAACTCGCGCGACCAGCCCGGTGCCGGCGCATCGCTCGGCCGGTGCATGTCGATCAGGCGCAGGTTGTGTGTGGTGAAACCGCTACCGAGGATCAAGACGCCTTCGTCACGCAGGGGTCGAAGCCTGCGACCGACCTCGAACAATGTCGTTGGGTCGAGCGTTGGCATCGACATCTGGAGGGTCGGTACGTCGGCGGCTGGGAACATCTCGACCAGAGGTACGTAGGCGCCATGGTCGAGACCGCGTGCAGGTGCATCGTGCACGTCGTGCTGCGGCGTCTTGAGTAGCTCGCGGACCTTGGCGGCCAGGTCCGGTGCGCCCGGTGCGGCGTACTCGACCTGGTAGTAGCGCTCCGGGAAGCCCCAGAAGTCGTACACGAGGGGCACGGTCTCGGTGGCACCGAGCGTCAACGGTGCTTCTTCCCAGTGGGCAGAGACGACGAGGATTGCCGTGGGCTTGGGCAGGTCGGCAGACCAGGCGGCGAGCTGGCCGGTCCATTCGGTGTCGTCGGCGAGCGGGGGAGCCCCATGACTCAGATAGATCACCGGCATCGGTGGCGTCGCGGGCTCGGGCATCGCTAGTCCTTCGTGAGCTGGTCGAATCTAGTTGATGTGTCAAGCATACCGCTGCGTTCCGGCCCGAGCGCGCTGCTACGTTTTCTGGATGGCACCTACTCCCTCATTGACCTTCAACAACGGCGTCGAGATCCCGCAGGTGGGGTTCGGTGTCTTCCTGATTCCTGACGTGGAGACCAAGCAGGCGGTCGCGACCGCCCTCGACGTCGGTTACCGCCACATCGACACCGCGAAGCTGTACGCGAACGAGCGGGCAGTCGGGGAAGCGGTCGCCGAGTCAGGCATCGCTCGCGACGACCTGTTCATCACGACGAAGCTGGCGAACTCCGACCAGGGCTACGACGAAACGCTGAAGGCGTTCGACAGCAGTATCAACCTCCTCGGGCTCGACTACGTCGACCTGTACCTCATCCATTGGCCCTTGCCCGCGCGTGAGCGGTATGTCGACACGTGGAGGGCGTTCGAGAAGTTGTATGCCGACGGGCGCGTCCGCAGCATCGGCGTCTCGAACTTCCACCAGTCCCACCTCCAGCGACTGTTCGACGAGACGCAGATCGTGCCGGCGATCAATCAGGTCGAGCTGCACCCGTGGCTGCAGCAGCGGGGCCTGCGCGACTTCCACGCCGAGCACGGCATTGTCACCCAGGCATGGAGCCCGATCGCGCGCGGTAAGAACCTCGACGAGCCGGCGCTCAAGGGGATCGCTGCCAAACACTCCGTCAGTCCTGCGCAGGCGATCCTCCGCTGGCACCTCGACCTCGGCAACGTGGTGATCCCGAAGTCCGTGCATAGGGAGCGCATTCAGGAGAACCTCGACCTGTTCGGTTTCCAGCTGGACGACGAGGACCGTGCCTCCATCGACGCCCTTGACGCCGACGCCCGGATCGGCTCGAACCCAGACACGTTCAACGGCTAGGCAGCGGCTAGGCAGCGACTGGGCTCTCGGGGCTTACGCGAGGTGCTTCAGTGCTTCGCGCTTGGACAACGGGGAGAGCCTGTCGTCGTACGTCGTCACGAAGTCCAACACCCAGGCGGGCTGGGACTTGGCGTACTCCCGTAGCGCCCACCCGATGGCCTTGCGGATGAAGAAG
The DNA here is from genome assembly GCA_963815295.1 of uncultured Actinomycetota bacterium. GTDB lineage: Bacteria > Actinomycetota > Actinomycetes > Propionibacteriales > Nocardioidaceae > JACDHG01. The sequence continues at coordinate 1,424,713 of CAWFFZ010000008.1, read as the reverse complement.
TCGCGGTCGTCAAGGTTGGCCGCGATCGCATCGGTCAGCAACGCGGAGTCCGTCGACGCACGGTGGCCGAGCTGGCAGATGATGGACGACCGCCGCAGCCACAGGCACTCGTGCGTCTGCCACGAGCGGATGACGGGCTCGGCACGCACGCGGTCGCCGCGTAGCACGTCGCCGACCCGATGGGAGGCATCGTCGACGAGGTCCCACCACGCCCCGGTGGCAATGACGTGTTGAAGCAGGGGCAGCGTCTCGGCGGTGAGCCAACTGCGGTAGTAGCGATGCCCGATAAGGCCGAGGGCGGCATACCGCTCCTCGCGATGTGTGGCGTCGTCGAAGAGCTCCCGGACGGTTGCCTCCCACTCGGCGCGGCCCTCCAACCGGTGGGACGTGAAGACAGTGCGGCATAGCCGCCTGACGGCGGGGGCTCGGACACCAAGGAAGGGCATCGCCGACTTCATGTACTGCTGCATTGCTGGCGCGTCAGCGGGCACGGCGAGACCCTCCAGCCCGGCGCGGATCTCGCTGACGATGGCGGAGCGCGAGCTCACACCAGGCTCTCGTAGAGCGCGACCGTCTCCTGGGCGATCGCCGCCCAGTCGAACGTCGAGACAGCGCGCGCCCGGCCCGCCTCGCCCAGCCGACGGGCCTGCGCGGGATCGGACACCAAGGTGTTGACGTGGGCGGCGAGCCCGGCCTCGAACGCGCGGGTGTCATCCGGCGTGTAGTCGACGAGCAGTCCCGTCTCGCCGTCGACGACCACTTCGGGTATGCCGCCGACCGCGCTGGCGACCACCGCGGTCTCGCAGGCCATCGCCTCGAGGTTGACGATCCCGAGCGGCTCGTAGACCGACGGGCAAAGGAAGGCCAGCGCGTGCGTCAATACCTGCCGCACGGAGGACCGGGGCAGCATCTCGCTGACCACCACCACGCCGTCACGCTCGGCCTGGAGCCGGGCGATCGCATCGTCGGTCTCGCCCTTCAGCTCGGGGGTGTCTGCCGCGCCGGCAAGCAGCAGAATCTGCACGGACGGGTCGAAGTCGAGACCCGCGCGCAGCAGGTGCGGCACGCCCTTCTGTCGGGTGATCCGGCCAACGAACGTCACGTAGGGCCGCGCCGGGTCGATTCCCAGGGACTCCACCACGTCGCTCGCGGGGTCTGGGCGGTAGAACTCAGCGTCGATCCCGTTGTAGATCACGTGCACCCGCTCCGGCTCCACCTCCGGGTATGCCGCCACCACGTCGGCGGCCATCCGATGGCTCACGGCGACGACGGCGTCGGCGCCCAGATAGGCAGTGCGCTCTGCCCAGGACGACACGCGGTAGCCGCCACCGAGCTGCTCGGCCTTCCAGGGGCGTTGTGGCTCGAGCGAATGGGTCGTGACGACATGCGGGACGTCGTACAGCAAGTGCGCAAGGTGTCCGGCGAGGTTGGCGTACCACGTGTGGGAGTGCACCAGGTCGATGCCCTCGCACGCCGACGCCATCGCGAGGTCGGTCGACAGCACGTGCAGGGCAGGGTTGCCGAGCGGGAACCGGCCGTCCTGCTCCTCGAACGCCATCGCGTCGGGGCGCTCCTCGCCCATGCACAGCACGCTCAGGTCGACGCGATCACGCAGCTCCCTCGCGAGGAAGTCGACGTGGACGCCCGCACCGCCGTAGACGTTCGGTGGGAACTCCCGGGTGAGCAGGCCGACGCGCATGGCCAAAGCCTAGGGGAGACCACGGTCCGCCGGTCGAGCTTGTCGAGACCATCGAGCGGGTCGGTTCAAGCCTGAGTAATGTCGTGCCATGGTCAAGCCAAGGGTGCTGGGGATCGTGCTCGCCGGAGGCGAGGGCAAGAGGCTGATGCCGTTGACGCTCGACCGCGCCAAGCCGGCCGTGCCGTTCGGGGGCAGCTACCGGCTGATCGACTTCGCGCTCTCCAACCTCGTCAACGCCGGCTTCCTGCGGCTGTGCGTCCTCACGCAGTACAAGTCTCACTCGCTCGACCGGCATGTGTCGGTCACCTGGCGGTTGTCGACGCTGCTCGGCAACTACGTCACGCCGGTGCCTGCGCAGCAGCGGCTTGGCAAGCAGTGGTTTCTCGGCAGCGCTGACGCGATCTACCAGTCGATGAACCTCATCGTCGACGAGCAGCCCGACATAATCGTCGTGTTCGGTGCCGACCACGTCTACCGGATGGACGCATCGCAGATGGTCGCGGCCCATATCGAGTCCGGTGCGGGGGTGACGGTCGCGGGTATTCGGGTGCCACGCAAGGATGCCGACCAGTTCGGCGTCATCGGCACCGACTCCGGCGGCACGAACATCACCGAGTTCCTCGAGAAGCCTGCCGACCCACCGGGCCTCGTTGACAGCCCCGACGAGTCGTACGGCTCGATGGGCAACTACGTCTTCACCGCCGACACGTTGGTCGAGGCACTCGCGCGTGACGCCGACAACCCCGAGTCGCGCCACGACATGGGTGGCGACATCATCCCGATGCTGGTGCGACGACAAGAACGCTGCGGTGTACGACTTCAAGCGCAACGACGTCCCAGGGTCACACGAACGCGACCGTGACTACTGGCGTGACGTCGGAACTCTCGCGTCCTACCACGAAGCCCACCTCGACCTGGTGTCTGTGGAACCGACCTTCAACCTCTACAACACGCAGTGGCCGATCTTCACCGCGAACGCACAGTTGCCGGGTGCCAAGTTCGTCGACTCCGCGTCAGCCGACGATGCGATCGTCTGCGCAGGTTCGATCGTGTCGGGCGCCACCATCAACTCGTCAGTCCTCGGCACCAACGTGTACGTCGCCGCCGGCGCCGAAGTCGAACGCAGCGTGGTCATGGACAACGTCAAGGTGGGCAGGGGAGCACGGATCGTCAACGCAATCCTCGACAAGAACATCATCGTCCCTGACGGCTTCGAGATCGGCGTAGACGCCGATGCCGATCGGGAGGCCGGGTTCACGGTCACAGACGAGGGCATCACCGTTCTGGGCAAGGGTCAGCCGCTCGCCGGTGACTACACCGGTGAAGGCTGAGTCGAGGGATCGGCATTCACTTATGGAGCTGACCCGGCTGCCTGCGTGCGTGGCCGCAGGCAACTCGGTGACGGCCGACGTGGGTGCGCAGATCCTCGCCGACGGCGGCTCCGCGGCGGATGCCGCCGCGGCGATGGTGCTGGCGTCGTGCGTCGCGGAGACAGTGTTCACGGGTATTGGCGGTGGCGGTTTCGCGACGTACTTCGACGCCGCCACTTCCACCGTCAGCTGCCTCGACTTCTTCGTTACCGTCCCCGGCCTTGCCGGCAGCCGGAGCATCGAGCCTCGCCACATCCCGATCGACTTCGGCGGTGAGATCGTCCCGTACGCCGTCGGGCCGCCCACTGTGGCGGTGCCCGGCCTCCCTGCGGGTGTGGAGACACTGCACCAGCGATGGGGTCGACTGCCGTGGACAGACGTGGTCGATCCCTCGATCCGCCATGCCGAGCACGGCGTGACGCTGGCGCCCATGCACGCCAAGGTTCTCTCCACGATCGCCCCCGCAATGCTCATCGGGGCGGGCAAGCACACCTATGGCCGCGACGGCTATTCGCTTCCTGGCGGGTCGCGCCTGTTCCACCCCGGCCTCGACCGAGCCCTGCAACTGCTCCGCGACGAGGGGTCGCAGGTCTTCTACACCGGGGAGATCGGCCAGCAGATGGTCCGCGCGGTGGGCAAGCAGGGTGACCTGGCCGCCCCCGACCTGGCGGCGTACAAAGTACACGAGACAGTGCCGCGCCGCGTCCGGGTCGGCGAGGTCGACGTGATCGCTCGCGGCGACGACCTCGACGACCTGCTTACGACTCTCGACCGGGTTGAGTTGTGCGACGACGTCGCGGAGCTCGCGACCCGGCTGGTGCAGGCGCTGCGCGGCGAGCCCAGACGCGGCGACACCACGAGCCTCGCGGTCTGCGACCCGGAAGGCAACGCGTGCGCGGTGACGACGAGCATGGGCCTGTCGTCCGGGGTGTGGCTGCCCGACTACGGCATCCACCTGAACTCGATGCTCGGCGAAAGTGAGCTGCTGCGGCACCGAATCGACCCAGGCGAGCGGATGAGCTCGATGATGTCGCCCCTCGTCGCCCTCGGCCAGGATGCTCCGGTGCTGGTCGCGGGAGCAGCAGGTGGTAGCCGCATCCGATCTGCGCTCGTCCAGGTGCTCGTCAACGTCGTCCATCGCAAGATGCCCGTCCAGGAAGCGATCGATGCTCCGCGACTCAACCCCGTTCCCCGTCGCGTGCATGTCGAGCCCGGATTCAGTCCCGATGTCCTCACCGCCCTAGGCGCGACCGACGAGGTGGTCACCTGGCCTGCGCTCGACTCGTACTTCGGCGGGGTGGCGGCCATCGACAGCACCGGCCCAGGGGCCGACCCACGGCGAGGAGGCGACGTGCGCCGGGTCGAGTGACGGGTTTGGCGGGAGCGGTTTGTAGGGTGTCCGGCATGTCGAACAAGCGCCGCCCCACGCTGCCTCCCCAGAAGCAGTCCACCCCGCGCGGGACCCAGGTCATCATCGGTGTCGTCGTGCTGCTCTGCATCGCAGCGCTTGGCTTCGTCGCTCTCCAGTTCGGCGACGACGAAGACGACTCCGGGTCCGTCGCTCAGGAGACGAATCCAGCGACGGCCCCCCCGGGGGAGTGCGCGCAGCCGCCCGCTCCGCCTGCAGAACCGAAGAGCTACGACGAGGCACCCGACCCGTCTCTGTCCGAGGATGCGAAATGGACGGCCACGGTCACCACCAACTGTGGCGACATCGTGCTCGAGCTCGACGGCGAGCTGGCTCCGCAGACGGTCGCATCGTTCCTCATGCTCAGCGAGGACGGCTACTACGACGACACGAGCTGCCACCGGCTCACCACAGAGGGAATCTTCGTGCTGCAGTGTGGCGACCCGACCGGGACCGGCAGCGGGGACCCGGGCTACAGCTATGGGGTCGAGAATGCTCCGCCCGACGGCATCTACCCGACCGGCACGCTGGCGATGGCGCGCAGTGCCGACCCCAACAGCAACGGCTCCCAGTTCTTCATCGTCTACGACGACACGCAGCTGCCCGTCGAAGGCGGCGGCTACTCGATCTTCGGGTCGGTGCAGTCCGGTCTCGACATCGTCAATTCCATTGCAGAGGCAGGAGTTGAGGGCGGCGCCGGCGACGGCGCACCAGCCCAACCCATCAGCATCCTCAACATCTCTGTCGAGAAGGCGTAGCAGCCAGCCGTCATACCCTGCGGACGCGGACGAGCGTGTCGAGCGCGGTGCCGTCGGGCGTATGCCGCTCGACCGTGTCGGCAAGGTCGACCTGGAGGCCGGGGAGACTCTCGAACAGGCGGCGCAGCCCCACCGGGTCGTAGAGCCGGTCCTCGTCCTGTGGGCCTGAGACACCTTCGCGCAAGTTGCGCACGTCGTGCCCAACCACGATCGCGTGCCCACCCGGTCTGATCGAGCGGCCGGCGAGGGTCATCAGGCGCGATCGCTCATCCGGGGGCAGGTGAACGTAGCTGACGAGGGCCAGGTCGACGCTCTGGTGCTTGAGCTTCATCGATGCCACGTCGTCGACGCGCCAGGTCAACCGTCGCGCCGTGGCGGGCGCCTCTCGCTCAGTGAGCGCGCGCGCCCGCTCAACCGCGACGGTCGAGAAGTCGATGCCCGTGACCTTCCAGCCCAACCGCGCCAACCAGAGCGCGTTGCGGCCCTCGCCGCAGGCGAGGTCGACGGCCACGCCGATCGGCAGCGTCTCGCACTGATTGCGGACGAACTGGTTGGGCTCGAGACCCCACACGAGCTCGGCATCGGCATACCGGGTGTCCCAGCTACGCGAGTCCATCCCCGAAGATTACGCGGCGTGCTAGGCGTGGAGGCGAGTCGGGCTCGCGCTCCAGGACGCCCAGAATGGGTACGCTCTCGACGTGGGTTCAGAGCGTCTGACGTTCGCCACGGTGCAAGCCTTGGCCCTAGCCGTCCTCGCCGTCTTGGTGGCGACGGCCTACGGCCTGCCGCTGCGCGACCCCGACGATATTGCCGGCCCGACGTACGTGCGGCTCCCGGCCATCTTGATGCTGGTGTTCCTGGCCGACGTCGTGCCGCGGGTCGTGGCGCGGTTGTGGAGACGCGGGCATGGCGTGCGCGGGGCGTGGCGGCTCGGTGCCGACGTCGTAGCGGAGCGGTGGTCCCTCGACCACATCAGGTTCGTCCTGCTCGGGCTCGGTAGCTGGTACCTGACGTACGTCTCCTTCCGCAACCTCAAGAGCTACGTGCCGTTCGTCAACCCTGGTGTCGAGGACAGCGACTTTGCGGCCGTCGACCGCTCGATCTTCTTTGGACACGACCCGGCGGTCTTGCTGCATGATGTGTTCGGCACCGGCGCTGCTGCCCATGTCATGGCGTTCGTCTACTTGTCCTGGCTGGTGTTCATCCCGTTCTCGCTGGCCGCCGCCCTGGTGTGGAGCCGGCACGCGAGCATCGGCGCCTGGTATGTCACGGCGCTCGCCGTGGACTGGGTGCTGGGGACTGCGACGTACTTCGCGTTCCCGACGCTCGGGCCGATCTACTCCAACCCCGCCGCTTTCAGCGACCTGCCCGAGACCGCGGCGGGGCAGCTGCAGGCGAGCATGATCGCCGACCGTCATGAGGTGCTGACGGATCCCTACGCCACCGACGCAGTGCAGAGCATCGCGGCGTTTGCGTCGCTTCATGTGGCGATGATGGTGACGGCATGCCTCGTCGCGCACCTGTTGGGGATGCGACGGCTGATCCGGTACGGGCTCAACATCGGACTGTTCCTGACCGTGCTGGCGACCGTCTACCTCGGGTGGCACTTCTTCATGGACGCGGTCGGTGGTGCAGTGTTGGGTGCGACGGCAGTGTGGATCGCAGCGGTCGCGACCGGCACCAAGGTACGTCGGCTGTCGCGCGGCAGCGCCGCCCCAGTCGAAGAGCCAGTTCTGGTCCACCGCGGCGACGCCTGAGCCCTCGTGTTGCGTCCGTGACAGCGGTCGCCAGGGCGCCCAGCTGCACGGACGTTACGAGTCTTGCGGCGGTGCGTCCGTGACAGCGGTCGCTATCGCGCTCAGCTGCACGGACGTTACGAGTCTCGCGGCCGGTGCCTGGCCGGTTTTCGCGCTCAGGTTTCCTCGACGAGCGAGCGCTGGCCGATGGCGAAGGCGGTTGCGACGATGGCCGCGAACCCGAGCGCCGTCACGAGCACCTGACCACGAGCGTCCAGGCTGGCCAGCCCACGACTCGCGGCCCACACCGACACGGTGGCGAGGCAGGTGGCGGTGGTGTAGGCGCCCCAACGCAGGAGCGTGCGTGCTGGCAACCTGGTCTGCGGGGCGGCCACCGTCAGGATGGCAAGGCCGGCGTGGATGATCAACAGGCAACTGGCGGGGACGAGCGACCAGGTCAGTGCCTCCGGGGATGACTCCACGACCCGGAACCAGTAGATCGAAATCGCCGCGATCACAGCCGCGCCCCGATATGAGTCCGGCTTCAAGACGGCCCAGATCGCACCGCTGCCTACCACGATCGCGAGCAGCACGTCCGCCCGGTGCCCGGCCCAACCCACGCTCGCCATGCCCACGACAGCACTCGTGACGACGAGAATGCGGATCAGCCCTCCCGACCAAGGCATTGACGCCAACGATGCGGTGAGTCGAGCCCAGTACTTCGTCAAGCGCCTCATCGGTGCGCCAATCGCGGTGCAGACGCGCGTCGAGAGATGTCGCGCAGGATCTGGTCGAGACTGCCGGGGCCGCGCCAGTCGACGATAGGGATCCCGGCGCTGGTGACTTGGTCGATCTCGAATGTGCGCTCCAGCATTCGGATGCGCCACGAGAGCGTCGTCAGGCCAGCCTTGTCGTCTTGGTGCACCAACGTTGTCGGCATGGTGTCGACCACCACGAGGCTCAGCCCACGATGAGCCAGGATCAATGCCCGCCGCAAGGTCAGCGTCGAGACCAGCGGCGACATCATGATGACGAGCGTGCCGGGGTCGATGCGGTAGCGCTGGCGTAGCTCCCGCTCATCGAACGTGCCGCCGGCGCGGGTGCGGGCCAGCGCCGCCAACATCCGACGCAGGTGCGGGTTGCCCGTGGCAGCAGTGTGCACAGTCGGGTTCGCGGCTCCGTAGACCCGCATGCCGACACGTTCGTTGCGCCTGATGTAGTGCTCGGCAACCGCGGCCGTCGCACGGATGGTGATGTCGAGGGTGCTGGCCGCGCCGTCGATGCCGCCGCTTCGGCCGAGGTCGTTGGTGGCGTCGACGATGAGCAGCACTTGGCTGTCGTGGTCGGCATACGTCGATGTGACGTTCAGACTGCCGGACCGTAGCGACGAGGGCCAATGGATCCGACGCAGCCGATCGCCGACCTGGAACGGCCGGATCGTGTTGAACTCGCTGCCCTCGCCAGGCCTGGCCGACCGGTTCATGCCGACCAGCCCGTGGGGATGCGGAACCGGGGCGCGGTTGTCGAACATGACTGGCACCGGCATCGTCAGCAACGGGTGCTCCGGCATCGGGATCGTGCCCCAGCGGTAGGCACCCCACGCACTGGTGGCGGTGAGGACGCCTGGCCCCGCGAAGTGCTCACCCCATCGAATTGCACGGATCCCGAACGTCAGGTCGACGGACTCGCTGCCTCGTGGGTCGACGTGGCAGGCCTGCTGTCCCGAGACGGGCTGCATCTGAAGCCAGGGTGAGAGGCGGATGACTGCGGCGACGAGATGGGCGCCTCGCAGGTCGCCAACCTCGTAGTGGAGGTACGTCGACTCGCCCTCGCGGACCGACCGGACCCCGAGCCGACTCGAGATCGTGGGTTCGGACGGTGGCCGGGCGGCCGCTCCCCATGCCGCGATGACGATGAGCGGTGTGGCCATGACGACGAGGTCGGGCCGGTGGGTGGCAACGGCCAGTGCGACGAGCACGCCTCCGGTGGCCAGCGCGCGGACGTGGGCGTGTGTCGGCTTCCACGGTCGCAGCCGTGGGACGACCCTCATGGGCGTTGCAGGGCTTCGCGGGCCGACGGTGTCGGGACCGTCGATAGCACCTGGGTTACGACGGACTTCCCGGAGACATTGCTCATCCACAGTTCCGGTTTGAGGGTGAGGCGATGGTCGAGCACGGGGTGGGCGACCGCCTTGACGTCCTCGGGCGTGACGTAGTCGCGGCCCTGCACGACGGCAAACGCCCGGGCACCAAGGGTGAGGCCGAGGGCGCCGCGTGGTGACGAGCCGACCAGCACGTGCTGGTGGACGCGCGTGGCGGTGGCGAGGGCCACGCAGTAGCGGGTGATGTCGTCGTCGACGGTCACCGTCTCCACCGCGGCCTGCATGGCGAGGAGGCCGGCTGCGTCGGTCACGGGTGACAGCGTCTGCTCTTCGCGCCGCCGGGCGAGCCGCCGGTTAACGATGTCCCATTCCTCGGCGATGTCGGGGTAGCCGAAGCTGACCCGCATCAGGAACCGGTCGAGCTGCGCCTCGGGCAGTGGGTAGGTGCCCTCGTATTCGACCGGGTTGGCGGTGGCGATGACGTGGAACGGCGGCGGCAGCACGAACGTCTGGCCCTCGACGGTGATCTGGCGCTCCTGCATCGCCTCGAGCAACGCCGACTGCGTCTTGGGCGGCGTGCGGTTGATCTCGTCGGCGAGCAGCAGCCCGGTGAAGAGGGGCCCGTGTCGGAACTCGAACTCGCCCTGCTTCTGGTCGTAGACGAACGAACCGGTCAGGTCCGCGGGGAGCAGGTCTGGGGTGAACTGCGCACGCTTGAAGTCGAGACCAAGGGTCTGGGCGAACGACCGTGCCGCGAGCGTCTTGCCAAGGCCCGGGAAGTCCTCGAGCAGCACATGGCCGCCAGCCAGGATGCAGCTGAGGACTATGGCGAGTGGCTCGCGCTTACCGACGACCGCCTCCCCAACGCGATCGAGGACCGCGCCGCAGTGTGCGGTGACTGAGGTGAGATCGGGCGGTGTCGTCACAAGGACTCGATTCTGGTGATCAACGTGGACAGCTGGGTGAAGTGGCCGCGACGATAGCGCGGAGGTTTCGCGAGGTAGTCCGACACGTCATTCCCCAGCACCTCGCGCGCGGCTGCTGGGTCCTCGTGCCGGTCGAGGCCGTGCCGGCTGAGGAGCAGGCCGTCGATGACCGGAACGAGGCTGCGGTGGACGTGCTCGGCGACAGCCTGCGGGTCGGTGCCGTCATGGAAGCTCTGCGACAACCGCGAGAAGCGCGGGTCAAGGCCCCATTGGTGTCCCATCGAACGGTGGGGCGGCAGCCAGTCGGCCTCGTCGACGTACATGTGGATGTCGACGACGACACCTCCGAGCACGAAACCGGACAACGTCGCCAAAGCTAGGAGGAGCGGCTGGGGGTCTGATCCGAGGGCGGCGGTGAATCCCCAGACCACGGCGAACGTGCCGACGCACCACAGGGCTCGGTCCCGCCACACCTGACGGTCGATCACGGCTGTGGCTCCTGGGTGCGAGGTCTTGCTGCGGCCCTGGCGCTGAGCTCGGTGCGCAGCGTGCGCAGCGCCGCAGCTGCGGACTCCCGGTGGGTCTCGGTCATGGGGTGTGCGGAGAAGCGCGCCTCCCGGTAGAGCGCCGACAGCCCTTGGATGGTGCGACCGTCCACCGTGTATGCCGCCAGGACCGCCTCTGTGAACTCCGCCGACGTCAGCGACGGCTCGCGGTGGAAGCCCAGCCCTTCGACCGCATCCTCCAGGCTCAACCAGCACGCGACGACGGCGTTGCGTGGGCTCCCGGACCTGAGGTCGTCGAGCTGAGCCTGGACGGCCTCGGCGAGACGTCTCTCGGCCTCGGCGCCCACCTCGTCGAGATCGGACGGAGAGAACGACTCGCGCCGCTTCGCCCGTCGTCGTTGGACCGAGCCCCACATGATGAGCAGCATCGCGAAGAGAAAGAGGATGAGCAGCACATAGAAGATGACCCACAGCCAGCCGGGGAAGTCCCGGCTGTTGGGCTTGACGTCGCTCTGCGGTAGGACGGGGCCGCTCTCACCACTGTCTGGGCCCGGTGGTTCGGACACCTCCCCGAGCTGTGGCGAGCTGAGGATCGGTGTCTCACTTGAGCTGGTGATAACGACGGCAAGACCCAGGCACAGGCAGGCGACCAGTACGACTCCCCAGGGACCCCGTCTCATGGCTCGACCCTAAACCGTCACCCCCAGCGAAGTGGGCGACGTGGTGCTTGCGCGAGCCCGCTTCAGGTCGGCCACTCGGATGCCCTCCCGCGAAGTGGCCGACGTGGTGCTTGCTCTGGCCCAAGCCAGGTCGGCCACTTCGAGGGGATGGCACCTGAGTGGACGAGCAGGTCGGGCAGGGCGGCGCTATCGTCTCGGGCGTGGCCGCCGTTCGTGTCGTCATACACGGTGATGTGCAAGGGGTGTTCTTCCGCGACACCTGTCGCCGGAAGGCGGTCGACGCGGGTGTGGCCGGCTGGGTTCGCAACCGGAGCGACGGTGCCGTCGAGGCGCTGTTCGAAGGCGATGATGACGCCGTCGACCAGCTGTGCCGGTGGTGCGAGACGGGGCCGCCCCAGGCGACCGTGCAGCGGGTTGAGGTCACTAGCGAGGAGCGGAGTGGTCTCGACCGTTTCGAGGTGCGCGGCTGAGGTGAGCCCCCACTCAGCTAGGTAGGTCGCCGACCTGGGTGACGTCGATGAGGTCGTACGTCGGCGCCGCATCGCGGTGGAGCGCGGAGCACGTCAGCCGCTGTTCGGGTTGTCGGGCCACGGTCAGCCGCACCCGCCAACGACGGTCGCCCGCGTCGGCAAACTCCACGGTCCATCGGGAGTCGGCCGATTCCCGCGACTTGAGCCGCGGACCACCTGTCGCCGTCATACCCGTCTCCTTGCGCAAGAACCACTCGGCAGCCTGAACCGCGAAGGGGTAGGCCGACCGACCGCGGAGCAGGTCAAGGCTGAGGTGACCTGCCAAGTGTCGCTCCACGAGAGGGCCAGCATCGGCGGCAGTGACCCGTCCGTAGTACAGACCGTCCGGAAGCACGAGGACGTTGGCGGCGAAGCGGTCGCCGCCGATGTGGGAGACCTCCCAGCAGAGCTCGGGATGACTGGTGGAGAGCGCGGCGGCAATCGGTCGGCCGAGCTCGGCGCAGCACATGTCATGGCGGCCGTGCGTGCAGGTGAGGAAGACGGGGTCCGGATGGGGACTCAGGCCGAGGGTTTCGCCGCGGCCAAGGGGGGCGAGGTCGAGCGCGAGAAGGTCGGAGAGGTGGGGGAGGAGCGCTGTTTCCATCGCCGGGCTGACCGGGTCGGCGACGGCGGCGAAGATGCGGATGCCGTCGGGGGTGTGCCGGCCGTGCCGACGGATGAGCAGTGTCTTGATGCCGTACCGGCGCGACTGGTGGCGGAGGTGGTCCTTGACGTCGGCGGGCAGCCGCGAGTCGATGAGGGCGTCGAGTCCCCACGCGCCGGGGAACTCGACGAGGAGGAAGGCACGCACAGTCGATGCGGTGCCAACGGCGGCCTCGCCGCGGGCGCTGCTGGCGACCGAGCAGCGGAAGTTGGTCAACCGGTCACCTGCAGCATGCCCTCCCGGACCAGGCGTCGGGTCAGCACCAGTCGGCTCGGCTCGTCGAGCCACGGTGCGAGCTGACCCGGCCGGAGCCGCTGCTGGTCGCGGATATGCACGAGTACGTCGGTCAGCCTGGCCGGCATGGTGAGCTCGCGGTCGCCGAGCAGAAGCCTGACCTGCTCCCCGTCGACACGGATCACGCAGACGGATCCCGGACGTCGGGTCAGCTCGGTCTCGTCGTCCATGGCGTCGAGGTGGAGCAGGTCGACGAGCGATCCGCTGAGCTGAGGGTTGCGGGTGGTCAGGAACCGACCGGCCTCATCGGCGGCCAGAGCGTCGACGTCCAGTTCGCCGAGCGAATGGGCCAGCTCGCGCAGCACATCGCCGAGCTCTGCCGCGAGCGTCGCCGGGTCGGTGGGGTAGCCGGCCGGAAGTCGAGCGTCATACGTCTCGCTGGAGAGTGCATCGGTGACGACGCGCTGCAGGAGATCCCGCCAGGTGGTCTGGTTGATACCGATGGTCACATGCAGGGAGGCGATGTCCTGGGTGCGCGCGGCGTGGGGGGTGCCGGCGGGGAGGTACATGCTCGTGCCCGGCTCGAGCAGTACGTCGAGCTGCTGGTCGCCGTCGTGCACCTCCCACTGTTTAGATCCGTGGGTCTGGAACACGAACACGTCGTGCGTGTCGCTGTGCAGTGCGAAGCCCTGCGATCCGGGCGGAGTGAGGTAGGCGTTCGCCTGGCAGGGGTGACCGAGGCTCGTCTCGAGGTCGCGGACGAGCCGGGTCAACGGCCCCCAATAACGGTGCATGCCCTGCAGGACGAGGGTGGCGCCGTCGTCGAAGAGCTCGATGACCTTGCGCGCGTCGACGAGTCCCGTGAGGGGAGCGCCGGCGATGGTCGCCGACCTCGTGTACGACGAGCTGGGCAGCACCACGCCGTCCTTGGCGATCCGCAACGCCGGCGTCCGCAGCGCCGAGCTGGTGAGCAGGGTGTCGACGTCGTCGAGCGAGAGCAGGCCGGTCAGATCCGCCGGGTCGGCCTTGTGGATGTGCACGCGGGACGCCCAGGCCTTCGTCAGGAAGACCTGGGCGTCACCGCTGAGCAGATCGAGCGCTATCAAGGCTCAGGCGTCAGTGCCGTCGGCGTCGCCACCGTCGGTGCCGTCGGCGTCGCCACCGTCGGTGCCGTCGGAGTCTCCGCCATCGGTGCCGTCGGCGTCGCCACCGTCGGTGCCGTCGGAGTCTCCGCCATCGGTGCCGTCAGCATCAGTGGCTGGGTAGTTCACCGGGTCAGTGCCCGGGGTGGTGCTGATGTCGCCGTCATTGAGGGGCTCTTGAGGCGTGGTAGTCATGACGTCTCCTCGGCAGGTAGGGCTTTCAACTGGTCACTAGACGGTTACCCGCCTCAGACGCTACCCAAACAACGGCAACGTGCTTGGCCCACCCTGGCGCTCGGTGTCTGCTGAGGCTTGGCCGTTGGGTGTTGCGGCGGCGAGGTCGGGCGGAGCATCCTTGGGTCATTGGGGACGGGGCTAGGAGGGGAACCGTGGCTAGAACGTCACTCGTTGCCGAGTTTCGGCGCGCGCAGAAGGATTGGCCGTTTATCGATCGTCTCGAGAAGTCTCACAAGCTGCCGGTCAGGTTGTTGTATGCCGTCGGCTGGAGAGAGACGCGGCTGCAGAACATCATGGGCGATTTCTCGCAACGGTCGGGCGAGAAGACCCCGCGCCACCACGGATTCGGTGTGTGGCAACGGGACTCGGGCACGTTCGACGTGGACCGGTCCTACTTGAAGAACGTCCGTCGCCAGGCCAAGGACGCGGCTGATCTGCTGGTCGCGAACTTCCGGATGTTGGATGACTGGCCTGCGGCCGTGGCGGCATACAACTGCGGGCCTGGCAACGTGCAGCGCGCGTTGGAGCAGGGATTGTCCGTCGACCACTTCACGACGGGAGCCAACTACTCCGAGGACGTGATGGCGACGCGCTTGGCCATGGCTAAAGGGCGGCGGTCGCCGAAGCCACAGGAGGCTCCTGATGTCGCGGAGGTGCCGGCGCGCAGCTTCTTCAGGGTTGGCCGCAGCCACCCGAACTTCACGCCGATGGGTGAGCGGTTCCTCGTCTGGCTAAGGGACGACATCGCCCACTCAGGTTCGACGTACGAACCGGGCCCGAAGTTCTCGACCTTCGACAAACAGAACGTCAGGAGGTGTCAGATCCTGATGGGCGACGAGCCCGACGGTTGGTTCGGGCAGAGCCAGTGGACGCGGCTGCGAACGGAACGGCCTCCGAGGAGGAAGCCGCCTAGCCCGGGTGCCGCCCCGCTCGCCGGTCTGCGAGTGACCCAGGGGTTCGGCAACAAGAACTCGCGCTACATGGCGGGCGAGCACACCGGCGTCGACTTCGGAGACGCGGGTGACGACACCATCCGGGCTACCGCGCCGGGGGTCGTGGTCGTGGCGTCGTTCGACTCCGATGGGTTCGGCAACTACGTGGTGGTGCAGCATGCCGGCGACCGGTTCTCGTGGTACTGCCACATGGCCAAGCGCTTTGTCGGCGTCGGCGACCGGCTCCGCAAGGGCGAGAAGATCGGCCTGATGGGCTCCACGGGCAATTCCACCGGCAAACACCTCCACTACCAGGAGACCGTCGGCGGCCACTCCTACTGGGACTACGCGCGACCCGCCCTGCTGCCCTTCTGACCCGGCCTTAAGGCTTAGCGCCCGACGCTTCGCATTCGACCCGAAGCGCCCCGACCTGCGGCCTCGCAGGTCGGTGGCCCTTTGGCACGACGACATCGACGAGGAACCGCCGAACACTATCGCCGAGGGACACCCGGTTCTCGCCGCGAGCCATGGCGAGCTCGCGGGTACGTCCTTCTCCGACAGCTTGGCCAGCATCGAGATGCCCGCCGGCGACGTCATCTGGGCACGCGGGTTCGAGGGCTATCCACCTGAGTTCGGGGGCTACCCGCCTGGGGCAGGCGTGGTCGACGGGGCGGTGATGACCGCGGCTCTGACCGACGACCGGGCTCTTGCCAACCAACGGCCGCAGCAAAAAGCAGCAATCGGAAGACGTCATCGTCCCCGATAGTTACTCTGTGCAAGTTCTGCGACACGCTCAGTGAGCAAACACACCTGTTAATTCCAAGGCTGCTGTCCGCGAACCACCCGGTGCGGCGGTCCCCGCTGACCAGCACGATGTCAGCCGATGCGTTCACGACAACACCGATGAAGGACAACCCCGATGGTCAACCCCAGAGACCCCAACCGGCGAGGGACCGACTCCGACACGCACACCCGGGCGGCCGAGCGCGCAGCCGCGGCCGACCACCGAGACCGGATCGCCGAGATGCGCGACACGTTGGCCGATGCCCGTGACCTCACGAGTAGCTATCGAGATGAAAAGGTCGGTGACATCCTGATGGCTGCAGAGCTACGCGACGAAGAGGCTGCCGCGCGCGATGAGGCGGCCAACAGGCGCGACACCGCCGAAGATCTAGCCGCGCCGGGTAGCCATCTCGCAGAAGCGAGAGCCCTTCAGCATCGCATCTCCTCCCAAGCCGACCGCGACCACGCCAAAAGTGACCGCGTTGCCGCCAGGAGAGACCGAGCCGACCTCGCCGGCACCAGCGGTCACGCCCTCGACCGTGAGGCAGCCCTGAGGGACCGGGTCGCCGCCGCCATCGACCGGCTGGAAGCATCCATCGACCGCACCCACGCAGCCGACGCACGTTGCGGCTGCACCCGAAGCTGAGCTTGAGTCCTATCCCACGGAGCGTCAGCCCACCCTCACCGCAACCGCGGGGCTGACACCCCGGAGGGGACTCGCCCAGCTGGTCGTCGGGTGGTGACCAAACGGCTCGGTCCGGATTTGGTCACCACCCGACGACGGTTCCCTGACGCACTCGTGCATCCACGGAGAACCCTGCCGTAAAGCGGTCCCACCGGGTCCCCGGTTCAGCCGACCGGCGGCGTCGGCATGATCAACCGGTAAAGAGCGCCCACTCTGCTGGAGCAGAGCTCAGTCGGACACCTAGCTCGGGTAAGGCGCTGGCACCAGCTGCATGGCGCGTCGAGCACTGCAACCTGTCGGGGAGGGGACCACGGGGATGAATAACAGCCGGCGTTAGCTGGCTAGCTGGAAATGCGTCAGCGGTGCGGCAGGCGCTGGAATGGTCCGGGCATGCGCGTCGGTGGAAGTCACGCCTTCGCGTCGGTGAGGCTACTCGTCGTCGTTGACGTGCTGGGCGGACCTTCTCCGCTCAAGCCGCCAGTGGATCTCGTGGGTGTTCGGGTGCCGCCACTCGCGCATTCGGTACTCAAATCCCGGTAACAGCACGATCGGGATCGGATCAGGAGACGCCGGAGCGACCACCCCCACCACGATCTTCGCGTCAGTGGGGATGAACGGGGACTGCGCGGGGACGGGTGCGGTGATGATCTCCACGGGGTCGGCATAGGGCCGAGGCATGGGCTCGAGTGTAGCAGAGGGGAGCCAGTGATGACCTATAGAGTCATGTTGGAGACCATATAGATCTTTGATAGAGTTACCTGCAGCAGCCCCGGACCTGGCTCGGTCGGGTCGGGGGCCGCGAACGGGGTATGACCGCCCGTCGAACCAACCTTTGGGGGAGACCACGCATGAAGACCAGCAACGCCGTCACGGACGGAAGCGTCAGCGGCCGCCCGATTCGCGACGACATACTCGCGATGGTCGATGCCGCTGCGTACGCCGCCAAGGCAGCCGGGCGCAACTGTTACTGCGTCTCGACCGACCAGTCCGTGCATGAGACCCGCGCCCGACTCGACCTCGAAGTGAGCCTGCGAACTGGCCTCGACGAGGACCAGCTGGAGCTGCACTACCAGCCCATCGTCGTCACGGACGGCGGCGAGATGGTCGGTGCCGAGGCCCTCGTCCGATGGCGCTCCCCCGATCGCGGCATCATGTGGCCGCAGCAGTTCATCCCCTTGGCGGAAGAGACCGGGCTGATCATCCCGCTCGGCCGGTGGGTCCTCGAGCGTTCCTGTCGCGCCGCGCGCGAGTGGAGCCTCGCCCATCCCGAGCGTCGCCCGCTGTCGGTGTCGGTCAACCTCTCCGCGCTTCAGTTCTCGCAGAGCCGACTTACCGAGACAGTCGCCCACATCTTGCAGACAACCGGCCTCCCCGCGTCGCAGCTCTGCCTGGAGATCACTGAGACCGTCCTGATGAGCGAAACCGGGGTGACTCAGTCGACCCTCGAATCGCTGCGCAGCCTTGGGATCCGGGTCGCGATCGACGACTTCGGCACCGGTTACTCGTCACTTTCCTACTTGAAGCGTTTCCCGATCGACGTGGTCAAGCTCGACCGAACCTTCATCGAGGGCCTGGTCACCGACCCGGTCGACGCCGAGATCGCATCAGCCGTCGTACGCCTCTCGGCCGCCCTCGGGATGCAGACCGTCGCCGAAGGCGTGGAGACAGACGCCCAGCGGCGGATGCTCGTCCAGCTCGGCTGTCCGCTGATGCAGGGGTACCTCACGGCGCGCCCGCTGACTGAGCCCGACTTCTTGGCGTTCTGGGACAACAACGTCGCGGCCGCAGCCGAGGCCACCGACACGTCGAACGTCACCGATCTCAAGCGGCACCGCACCAACCGCCAACAAAGCAGAGCAGCTGACCCGCGCGGTCACAGGAGGCCGAGCCGCCAGGCATCGAGCCGAGAGACAGGGGAGATTGGCGCGTCGGAGCACGGCGAAGTCCCGGGCTCGTTCGCAACCGGTTCGCAGCAGCGATAAAAGCGGCGCATCGAAGGCTATTTGACCTGCGGTTCTGTCGTGTCCGAGGGGGGACTTGAACCCCCATGCCCTAATACGGGCACTAGCACCTCAAGCTAGCGCGTCTGCCAATTCCGCCACCCGGACGTGGGCGCCACCGAAGACTCGGTGCGCGACGCAACGATAGCAAAGGTCGACTGGTCGCCCCCACTCTGCGGTGCACGCCGCTGCGGCATGATGAAGGGATGAGCACGAGCTATCGCCCCGAGGCCGAGGTCACCGACATCTGCCGCAAGTTGATCCGCATCGACACGTCCAACTTTGGGGACGGCTCAGGGCCGGGGGAGCGGGTCGCCGCCGAGTACGTCGCGGGGCTCTTGGACGAGGTGGGCATCGAGTCGCACATGTTCGAGCCGACACCAGGTCGTACGTCGGTCGTCGCCCACTGGGGCGACCCCAACGCGACTGACCGGTTGCTGCTGCATGGCCACCTCGACGTCGTACCTGCGGCGAAAGCCGACTGGAAGGTCGACCCTTTCTCTGCCGAGCTGGTGGACGGCTACATCTGGGGGCGGGGCGCGATCGACATGAAGGACTTCGACGCCGCGATCCTTTCAGTGGTGCGGGCACGCGCTCGGGCGGGGCAGCTGCCCAAGCGGGCGATCACGCTGGCCTTCACTGCCGACGAGGAAGCAGGAAGCCGAGCCGGCGCGCATCCGATGACGGATCAGAAGCCGGAGTGGTTCGAGGGCTGCACGGAAGCCATCGGGGAGGTCGGCGGCTTCTCGGTGACGGTCGCCGGCAGGCGGCTGTATCTCGTGGAGACTGCGGAGAAGGGCATCGCCTGGTTGCGCCTGCGCGCGCACGGCACGGCTGGCCATGGCTCGATGCGCAACGCCGACAACGCAGTGACAGCGGTGTCGGAGGCGGTGGCGGCGATCGGGCGGCATGAGTGGCCGATCCGGATGACACCGGCGATGGGGGCGTTGCTGGATGAGGTGGCGGCGTTGACGGGCCACGACACTGTCGAGGGCAACGTCGATGCGCTGATCGAGCACTTCGGTCCTGCGGCGCGAATGCTGTCCGCGGTTGTGCGCAACACCACCAACCCGACGATGCTCCAGGCGGGCTACAAGCACAACGTCATACCGGGGGAGGCGACGGCCAATGTCGACGGAAGGTTCCTGCCCGGCCACGAAGACGAGTTCTTCGCGACGCTGCGCTCCCTGCTGCCTGACAACGTGAGCTACGAGGTCCTCGTCCGTGACATCGCGTTGGAGACCCCGTTCGACGGCGCCCTTGTCGAGGCGATGAAGGCGTCGCTGTTGGCCGCGGACCCGGAGGCTACGGTGCTGCCATTCCTGATGTCCGGCGGCACAGACGCGAAGGCGTGGAGCAAGCTCGGCATCCGCTGTTTCGGCTTCTCGCCGCTGAGGCTGCCGCCCGATCTCGATTTCACGGGCTTGTTCCACGGGGTCGACGAGCGGGTGCCGGTCGACGCGTTGGAGTTCAGCGCTCGCGTGCTCGACGACTTCCTCGACCGCGCCTGAACCAGGTCACCGAGGCAGATCCACTGATCCCAAGGCAACGCGGAAGGGTCCGCCGAGGAAGTACGTCGCGGGGGAGGCGGCTAGACCATCGGGCGGAACTCGTTGACCATGGTCGGACGGACCCGGATGATCTTGCGGCGCAGCTCCACCCGGCGAGAGCCATCCGGGTAGAGGCGTAACCGGGCAAGCTCCCAGCCGCCGTACTCCGCATGGTCGATCAGCAGCCGGCGCACCGCTGACCTGGAGAGGGTCCGCGGCAGCGAGAAGCGCTGAAACTCGTACTCCATACAGCCCCATCGTGGCATGCCGCGAAGCCGCGAACCACCACCTTCCAGGGTCTGGCCACTCGAAACTCAGCACCGCGTCGCCACCATGCCCTCGCGGGTCGAACCAGCGCTGCAGACGGGCGCCGCCTACCCTCGCACTCATGGCCTTGCCGATCGAGCAGTACGCGCTCCTAGGAGACACCGGCACGTGCGCGCTCGTCGGGCTCGACGGGTCCGTCGACTGGCTCTGCCTGCCACGCTTCGACTCGCCGGCCTGCTTCGCCGCTCTCCTGGGTGGACCCGAGCACGGCAGATGGCTGATCGGCCCCGCCGACGCGGCGGCGACGTCCACCAGGAGGTACGTCGGCAACACGTTCGTCCTCGAGACAACGCACACCACCGACACCGGCGTCGTCACGGTGACCGACGTGATGCCGCTGGGAGACGGCCGAGCCGACGTCGTCCGCCGCATCGAAGGCGTCAGCGGCACAGTCCGGATGCGCCATGAGTGGGTGGTCCGCTTCAGCTACGGCAAGATCCGGCCTTGGGTCACCCGGCGTGATGACGAGGAGGGTCGCCGGATCATCTCGGCGACGGCCGGGCCCGACATGCTGGTCCTCCGCGGCGACCGGCTGCCGAAGGCGTCGGACGGCCGTCACGTCGACACCTTCGACGTCAAGAAGGGCGACAGCCTGACGCTCTCGACCACCTGGTTCAAGTCGCATCGGCCGGTGCCGCCGATGCTCGACGTCGACAAGCGGCTGCGTGAGACCACCGAGCTCAGCGAGTCGTGGGCAGACCGCTGCACCTACGAAGGCCCCTATCGCGACGAGGTCGTCAGATCGCTGCTCGTGCTGCGGCTGCTGACGCATGGCGGCACCGGCGGCATCGTGGCGGCGCCGACGACGTCCCTGCCGGAGACGTTCGGTGGTGAGCGCAACTGGGACTACCGCTACTGCTGGCTCAGGGACGCATCGCTGACGCTCGAGGCTCTGCTGACCGCCGGCTACGAGGACGAAACCCGGTTGTGGCGTGACTGGCTGCTGCGCGCGATCGCCGGTGATCCGCAGGACCTCCAGATCATGTACGCCGTCGACGGCGCCCGTGACCTCCCCGAGCGCGAGCTCGACCACCTTCCCGGCTATGCCGACTCGCGACCCGTTCGGATCGGCAACGGTGCCGTCTGTCAGCGCCAGACCGACGTACTCGGGGAGGTGCTGATCGCGCTCGAGCTCGCTCGCGAGGTCGGAATGCGAGAGGGCCGTCACTCCTGGGCGCTGCAGCGAGTACTCATCGACGAGCTCGGCCGCACCTGGCAAGAGCCCGACAACGGGCTGTGGGAGATCCGCGGCCCGCAACGGCATTTCACCCACTCGCGGCTGATGGTGTGGGCGGCATTCGACCGGGCGATCCGTGGGGTCGAGAAGCGTGGGCTGGAGGGCGACGCTGACACCTGGCGCGCGACCCGTGACCAGGTGCGCGAGGAGATCCTCGAACGCGGCTACGACGAGGAGCGCCACTCGTTCGTCCAGCACTACGACACCCGGGAGGTCGACGCCTCGCTCCTGCTCATCCCGCTCGTGGGATTCCTCCCCGGTGACGACCCTCGCGTGCTGGGGACCATCGCCGCCGTTGAGCAGGACCTGCTGCGCGATGGCATGGTGATGCGCTACCGCACGGAGTCCGGTGTCGACGGCATCGCCGGCGGCGAGCACCCGTTCGTGGCGTGTTCCTTCTGGCTGGTTTGCGCCTACGCGCATGCGGGCCGGCTCGATGAGGCGCACGAGTTAATGCGTCGGCTCCTCGGCATGTGCAACGACGTGGGCTTGCTATCAGAGGAGTACGACCCACGTGAGAAACGGATGATCGGCAACTTCCCGCAGGCGTTCTCGCACCTGGCGCTCGTCAGCGCTGCGTTTGCGCTCCACGACGTCGAGAGCCAAGGCGGTAACAAGCCCGGGACGACGTTGAGCGGCGGAATGGCCGACAACGCGTCCGGGCCGGGAGACACTGAGGACCGTCAGGCCTCTGGGTAACCAAGTTTCGGCGCCGACACGTCATCGAGCGCGTCCAGGATCTCGTCGGGAAGCGTGTGGTCCTCGACGCTGAGGCAGCCCAGCAGCTGCGCGGTCGTCCGCGCGCCGACGATCGGGGCGGCGACGCCAGGCTGGTCTCGCACCCAGGCGAGCGACACCTGCACAGGCGTCAAGTCGAGCCCCTCAGCCGCTCGGGCGACGGCCTCGACGATCTGGGCCGCGATCGGGGTGAGGTGCTCTACGACGTACCGCTCAAAGACCGATGAGGCGGCGCGGGAGTCTGCCGGGATGCCGGTGCGGTACTTGCCGGACAGCACACCGCGGCCGAGCGGAGCCCAGGGGAGCAGGCCGATCCCGAGCGCCTCGGCAGCGGGGACGACCTCACGCTCGATGCCGCGCTGGAGCAGCGAGTACTCCACCTGCGCCGAGGCGATGCGGATGCGCCCCGGCACGGCCAGCTGGTGGGTCGCGGCTTGCGCCGTCTGCCAGCCCGCGTAGTTGGAGATGCCGACGTAGCGCGCGCGCCCGGACGCGACGGCGGCGTCGAGTGCCGACAGCGTCTCGTCGAGGGGTACGTCGTCTGACCAGCGGTGCAGCTGCCACAGGTCGACGTGATCGGTGCCAAGTCGCGCCAGGGAGTCGTCGAGCGTGCGCAGCATGGCCCGACGTGACACGTCGACCTTGCCTTCGCCCCGGGCGCGTCGGTCGACTCCCGCCTTGGTCGCGAGGACGAGATCGGAGCGGTCGAAGCCGCTGGCGAGCAGGGTGCCGATCAGTTCCTCGCTTGCGCCGTCGCCATACCCGGCTGCTGTGTCGACGAAGGTGCCGCCGGCGTCCACGAACGTGCGCAACAGCTCCTCGGCGTCGTGCTTGTCGGTCTCGGAGCCCCAGCCGAGAGTGCCGAGGCCGAGCCGCGAGACCCGCAGCCCGGTCTGGCCGAGGAAGCGTTGGAGCATGCGCCGACAGTAGTCCAAGGACAGTCGCGATCCCGTGACCGACTGCCCTCGGGTGACAGGTACGGTCGCGGGGTGAGACTGGGCGTGAGCATGGGTTACGTGATCGGCAGCGCCGTCGACGAGCAGGTCGCTGTCGTCCGCGAGGCCGAGCGGCTCGGCTATTCCGTCGCCTGGGTCGCCGAGGCGTACGGCTCGGATGCCGTGTCGGTGGTCAGCTGGCTCACGGCCCACACACAGCGCATCGACGTCGGCTCCGCCGTTATGCAGATCCCGGCGCGAACTCCCGCGATGACCGCCATGTCCGCTGCCACGTTGGACCTGCTCGGCAAGGGACGCTTCCGGCTGGGGCTCGGCGTCTCCGGGCCGCAAGTCTCGGAGGGCTGGCACGGGGTCAGGTTCGCAAAGCCGCTGACTCGGACACGTGAGTACGTCGACGTCGTCCGGGCCGCCCTTCGCCGGGAGACGCTGCGCCACGAGGGCGAGTTCTTCCCGCTGCCGCTGCCCGATGGGCCCGGCAAGGCGCTGAAGATGAGCCTCCACCCGCAACGCGACCACCTGCCGATCTACCTCGCGGCGGTAGGCCCGAAGAACCTGGAGCTGGCTGGCGAGATCGCTGACGGCTGGCTGGCGATCTTCTTCTCGCCCGATCACGCCAGTGAGACGCGGGCGAGCGTCCGAGCAGGTCAGGAGCGAGCCGGGCGCGCCGACGAACCGTTCGACGTGGCGGCGACAGTCCCGGTGTCGATCGGCGACGACCTGGAGGCGTGCGCGGCGCCGATCCGTGGCTATGCCGCCCTGTACGTCGGCGGCATGGGCTCACGTGAGCAGAACTTCTACAACCAGCTGGCGAGGCGGATGGGTTTCGAGAAGGAGGCGGCCGAGGTCCAGGACCTGTACCTGGATCGGAAGCACCGTGAGGCGATGGCCGCCGTACCCCTCGACTTCATCGACCAGACGTCACTCATCGGGCCGCCGGGTCGGATCGCGGAGCGTCTGCACGCATTCGCTGAGGCGGGCGTCACGACCCTCACCGTGACGTCGTTCGCCGCCGAGGCCGAGGGAAGAATGCGCGACCTCCGGCAGGTCGCTGAGGCCCTGGACACCACGGGTCTAGCAGACTGACGCGCGTGGACTTCTTCGACGCGATCGTGCTCGGGATCGTCGAGGGGCTCACAGAGTTCCTGCCTGTCTCCAGCACCGGACACCTCACCATCGTGGAGAAGATGCTGGGCCTGCCCATTGACGATCCTGCCGTCACGGCGTTCACGGTCGTCATCCAGATGGGCGCGATCCTGGCGGTCATCTGGTATTTCCGGCGCGACCTCTGGCACATCACTCGGGCCTGGTGCTCGGGCATCGTCAACCCTGACGTACGAAGCACGTTCGACTACCGGATGGGCTGGTACGTCATCGTTGGGTCAGTCCCGATCGTCATCGCGGGCCTGACGGGCGAAAGCCTCATCACTGGCGCGCTGCGCAACCTGTGGTGGGTCGCCGGTTCGCTGATCGTGTGGAGCGCGGTCATGGTCCTGGCTGAGTGGCTCGGGAGACAGGACCGCCATGAGCGCGACGTCAACATGCGCGACGCGATCGTCATCGGAGTGATGCAGTGCTTTGCCCTTGTGCCGGGGGTCTCGCGGTCTGGTGCGACGATCTCGGCCGGGCTGTTCGTGGGCCTCGACCGGGTCACGTCGACGCGGTTGTCCTTCTTCTTGTCGATCCCGGCGTTGATGGGCGCGGGGATCAAGGAGCTGCCGACGGCGGTTTCCGGGGACATCCCGGTCGCGTCGACGATCGTCGCGACCATCGTCAGTTTCGTGGTGGCCTACGCGTCGGTGGCGTGGCTGCTGAGGTTCGTTGGCGGCCACTCGATCGTGTGGTTCGTCGGGTACCGCATCGCCGTCGGCGTCATACTCATCGTCGCGCTCGGCACTGGCGGCCTCGCCGCGACCTGACGATCCGGCCGACGCCGAAGTCACCGAGGCAGTTAGCCGGTCCACCAGGCGCGTTTGCCTTGTTCACAAGGAACCTGCCTTGTGAACAAGGCAAACGCCGGACGCAGGGAGGGTTAGAGCCAGCCGGACTTCTTGAAGAGGCGGAACAGCGCGATGCACATCACGGCGACCACGCCCATCACGAGCGGGTAGCCGTAGGTCCAGCGCAGCTCCGGCATGTGGTCGAAGTTCATGCCGTAGATGCCGGCGACGGCGGTAGGGACGGCGGCGATCGCGATCCAGGACGAGATCTTGCGCATGTCGTCGTTCTGCTGCACCGAGATCCGGGCCATGTGGGCGTCATGGGCGCTCGACAGCAGACTGTCGAGCGCCTCGATCTGCTCGTGCACGCGGATGGCATGGTCGGCCACGTCGCGGAAGAACGCCTCAGCCGCCGGCGGCATACCCTCGACATGTCCCAGTGCGAACCGGGCCAGGGGCTCGCGCAGCGGGCTGACCGCACGGCGGAACTCGGCCACCTCGCGCTTCAGGGTGTAGATGCGCTGAGAGTCGTGCCGGCGGTTGTTGGTGAAGACCGACAGCTCGATCTCGTCGACGTCGGTCTGCAGCTCGCTCGCCACCGCCTCGTAGCCGTCGACGACGCGGTCGCAGACGGAGTAGAGGACGGCGTAGGGACCATGCCCGAGCACTTCGGCGTGGTCTTCGAGATCGCGGCGCGTCACCCGGAGCTCGGCGCCCGCGCCATGGCGCACGGTCACGACGTAGCGCGCGCCGATGAAGACCGCGATCTCACCGGTCTCGACGGCGTCCTCCTCATCGACGTACCACAGTGTCTTGAGCACGAGAAACATGTCGTCGTCGTCATAGCGCTCCAGCTTCGGCCGCTGATGCGCGCGGACGGCGTCCTCCACGGCCAGCTGGTGCAGTCCGAACGCGGCTGCGACCTCCTCCATCTCGCTCTGACTGGGCTCATGCAGCCCGAGCCAGACGAAGTCGTGCTCACCTTCGACGGCCTTGAGTGCCGCCGTCATGTCGTTTTGTGGTCCGTCGAGCTGCACACGAGAGCCATCGCGGTAGACGGCGCAGTCGACGATCACGCTTCCATTGTCACGCCTGCAGCCCAATCGTGTCGTCAGGCAGGCCATGGCGGGCAGGGCGGCGGCACTAGGGTTGGCCACGTGGCGACGGTCTTCCTGGTCAGGCACGGGCGTTCCAGCGCCAACAGCGCCGGCGTGCTGGCCGGGCGCCAGCCCGGCATCCTCCTCGACGACGCGGGCGTGAAGCAGGCCACCGAGACCGCAGCACGCCTCTCCCCGCTGCCGCTTGCCGCGGTCGTGTCGAGCCCGCTCGAGCGCTGTCTCCACACGGCCGAGCCGGTCGCGGCGGCGCAGTCCTCACCCCTCGAGGTTCAGCTGGACGAACGGTTGACGGAGTGCGGGTACGGCGACTGGACAGGTCGCGAGCTCAAGCACCTGGCCAAGGAGAAGCTCTGGAAGGTCGTGCAGAGCCACCCCAGCGGTGCCGCCTTCCCGGGCGGAGAGTCGATCCGTGACATGCAGGCCCGAGGCGTCGACGCGGTGCGCGACTGGGACGCCCGCCTGACCGCGGAACACGGTCCCGAGGCCTTGTGGGTCGCCGTCAGCCATGCTGACGTGATCAAGGCAATCCTGGCCGATGCGCTCGGGATGCACCTCGACAACTTCCAACGAATCGTCGTCGACCCCGCCTCTGTGTCGGTCATCTCCTACACGCCACTGAGGCCGTTCGTGGTCCGCTACAACGAGCACGGCGACCTGGCCGGTCTCACGCCGCGCAAGAAGCGCAGGCGACGTACCAAGGCCGACAGTGACGCACCTGTCGGCGGCGGAGCAGGGCCGTAGGCTGGAAACATGTCGATCGTCGTCCACAACTTCGAGCAGCCCGACCGCTTCGTGGCGGGCACCGTCGGTCAGCCTGGCCAGCGCACGTTCTTCCTGCAGGCTAAGGAGGGCTCCCGCGTGACGAGCGTTGCGCTCGAGAAGCAGCAGGTCTCCGTCCTGGCCGAGCGCGTCGACGAGTTGCTCGACGAGGCGCTGCGCCAGACCGGCGGCGATGCCGCCATCCCCGCCGTCGCACCTGTCGGAGTTGGCGACAAGCAACCGCTCGACCAGCCGATCGTCGAGGAGTTCCGGGTGGGGACGATCACCCTCAGCTGGGACAGCCAGGCCGGTCGCGTCGTCATCGAGTTGTTTCCGGTCTCCGACGAGGAGGTTGTCGTCGAGACCGAGGACGACGCAGAGGAGGAGTTGGCTCTCGAGGTGGAGGTTGCGGCCAGCGAGGTGCTGATCGTCAAGCTGGAGCCGGGTTATGCGCGCGCGTTCGTCCGCCGGGCACAGAGCGTGGTCTCCGCCGGCCGTGCACCATGTCCCTTCTGCGGTGGACCGCTCGATCCCGAAGGGCACCTGTGCCCGCGCTCGAACGGGTTCCGCCGCATTGCCGACTGAGCCGTCGGCCGTGCTCGACGACGCGGCAGTGGATTCGATCCTCACCCACGGCTCGCTCGAGCTGGAGGGTCGGCTGCTGTCGGCGTCGAACGCGTCGTTCGTCGGACTGGTCACCCTCGACGGGGTCGAGCTGCGCTGTATCTACAAGCCGGTCGCGGGGGAGCGGCCGCTGTGGGACTTCCCCGAAGGCACCCTGGCGGGCCGTGAGTATGCCGCCCGGCTCATCTCCGAGGCGGCCGGCTTCGGCGTCGTCCCCAACACCGTGCTCCGAGAGGCTCGCTTCGGGGCCGGGATGTGCCAGCGCTGGGTCGAGACCGACCTTGACACCAACCTGGTCGACGTCATTCCCGCCGGGGCAGACGAGACCGGCTGGATCTCGGTGCTGGAGGCGGAGGACCAGCGTGGTCTCCCGGTCGTCCTCGTGCATGCCGACGACGACCGGCTGCGCGACTTGGCCGTCTTCGACGTGCTGATCAACAACGCAGACCGCAAAGGCGGGCACGTGCTCGTGGAAGCAACCTCCGACGACATACCGATCGATGATGCCGCCGTGTGGGGCTGCGACCATGGGGTCTCCCTGCACGAGGAGGACAAGCTCCGCACCGTCTTGTGGGGGTGGGCCGACGAGCCGATCCGCGACGTCGACCACGACCGCATCGACGCCCTCGTGGCGGCACTTGACGCGGACCTCGCGGAGGGCCTCGCACCGCATCTCACCCCCATCGAGCTCGACGCCATGCTGGCCCGAGCCCTCTTGCTGCGCGCCGGCGGCACCATGCCCTCACCCGGGGCCGGGTGGCCGGTCATCCCGTGGCCGCCGTTCTGAGAACCCGACGGGCAGCGCGCTGACGCCAGTTAGGCTTCGCAGCATGCGTTCCTGGGCGGCACCGCCGATGCCGACGACTGCCCGTGAAGCGTTTGGGGACGCACCGCCTCTGGCCCTGTATGACGCTCGGACCGGCCGGGTCGAGCCCACCGACCCGGGCGACGAGGCACGGCTCTACGTCTGCGGGATCACGCCGTACGACGCCACCCACCTCGGCCACGCGGCGACCTACGTGACGTTCGACCTGGTCGTGCGGGCGTGGCAGGAGGCCGGCCACCGGGTCCGCTACGTACAGAACGTCACCGACATCGACGACCCCCTCCTCGAGCGCGCTTCCGCAACCGGTGAGGACTGGGCCGCGCTCGCCGAACGGGAGACCCAGCTCTTCCGCGACGACATGACCGCGCTGTCGGTGATCCCCCCGAACGTCTACGCGGGGGCGGTGGAGTCGATCCCACTGGTGGTGGACCTGGTCGGTGAGCTCCAGAAGCAGGGCGCGATCTACAGCGTCGACGGCGACCTCTACTTCTCCGTGACGTCGGACCCGAGCTTCGGCCAGGTGTCCGGGCTGTCTCGTGGCGACATGGTTCGGCTGTTTGCCGAGCGCGGGGGAGACCCTGACCGACCCGGCAAGCGTGACCCACTCGACTGCCTGGTCTGGCAGCAGCAGCGGCCCGGGGAGCCAGGCTGGGAGACGCGGCTCGGCGTCGGACGGCCGGGTTGGCACGTCGAGTGCGCCGCCATCGCGACCGAGCATCTCGGCACCGACTTCGACCTCCAGGGGGGCGGAACCGACCTGATCTTCCCCCACCACGAGATGTCGGCGTCGGAGAGCCAGGCGGCCCGCCCCGGCACGAGGTTCGCGTTGGCGTACGCCCACCAGGGCATGGTCGGCTTCGACGGCACGAAGATGTCCAAGTCGCTCGGCAACCTCGTGCTCGCGTCTCAGCTCCGCTCCAACGGGGTCGACCCCCGGGCCATCCGACTCGCCCTGCTCAGCCGCCACTACCGGCAGGAGTGGGACTGGGTCGACGAGGTGCTCGCAGCAGGTGAGGCTCGGTTGGCGGTCTGGTCAGACGCCGTACGTCGTGGGGGTCCCGACGCCAGTCACGCCGTGGCCGCGATGCGGGCCGCGGTGGCTGCCGACCTCAACACCCCGGCTGCCCTGGCGGCGGTGGATGCCTGGGCCACCGACACGTCGCCGGTCGTCGAGGGTGCAGCCGAACGCTTGGCGGGCTCGGTCGAGGCAAGCCTGGGCGTGAGCCTCTCCGTCACAAGGTGACTTCCTGACCTTTGCGTTTGGATGCCCGCGGGCGGCAGTAGTCCGTATCGTTGCGCCCATGAAGTGCACCGTGCTCGTCTCTGTCTTGGTGACGGCCGCCGTGCTGACCCCGGCAACCCCCGCCGCCGCTGTACAGAGCTGCGGAGTGGAGTTGGCGTCGCACCAGGGCTACGGCACCGGCAGGGACCCCAACACGGTGGGTGCATTCAGGGCCGTGGCGAGACTGCACGCCCGGTGGATAGAAACAGACCTGTTCCAGACGAGGAATCGCGTCCCGTTGCTCATCCACCAGGACAACCTGTTTCCGTCGACCCGCAAGCACGGCTTCGTGTCGGAGCTGACGTCGTATCAGATCAGACGCGGCTATCGCACGAGAGACGGCAGCGTCATCCCCAAGTTCGGCGAGGGGCTGCGAGCCGTGAAGGCGCATCGTGGAGTGAAGATGTTGGTCGAGATCAAGCGGTTGCAGCCCTGGGGCCCCATTGCCCGCTCGATCATCAACAACGGGATGCAGCACCGCGTCTGGATCTACTCCACGTCCGCCTACCAGCTCAGGTCGCTGCACCGTGCCTACCCCGGTATCCGGATCGGGTGGAAGGCGCAGCGCGGAGATAACGTGCTGGAGATCGCCGAGCTCGCCACGGTGGTGACTCAGGCTCCGTCGGCGCTCACTCAGCACCGGGTGAAGCGGTTCCACAACAACGGGGTGACGGTCATCGCACGGCGCAACGGTGAGTGGGGGACTTTGGTCCGCCAGCACGTCGACGCGATCATGACAAACCTGCCGGCGCGCTATGCCCAGTGGTGCCGATTGTGAGTCGGGTCAGCCGCCGTCACCGCGGCGCTTGAGATAGCGCTCGAACTCTCGCGCGATCGCGTCTCCGCTCGCCTCAGGCAGGTCGGCGGTGTCACGCTCTTCTTCGAGCGAGCGCACGTAGTCGGCGACGTCGTGGTCGTCGGAGGCAAGCTCGTCAACCCCACGCTCCCAGGCCTTGGCTTCCTCGGGGAGCCCATGGACGTCGATCGGGGCGCCCACCAGATCTTCCAACTGGCCGAGCAGCGCAAGCGTGGCCTTCGGCGCGGGGGGCTGGGCGACGTAGTGCGGGACTGCCGCCCAGTACGACAACGTGTCGAGGCCGGCCTGCTGGGCTGCCTCTTGGAGCACGCCGACGATGCCGGTCGCGCCCACGTAGCGTGATGCCTCGAGGCCATGGCGGGCGGCGAGGTCCGGGTTGGACGAGATGCCAGTGATGGGCACGGGTCGGGTGTGCGGCACGTCGGCGAGCAACGCTCCCAGGGTCACGAAGGTGCCAGCGCCGACCGAGGTGACATAACCGAGCAGCTCCTCGCAGAACGACCGCCACCGCAGGTTCGGCTCGATGCCGGTGATCAAGATGACGTCACGGTCGGCCGGTCCGGCCTGACAGTGCCACAGGCTCGTGGTGCGCCAACTGATCTCGCGGTCGCCGTCAGACGTAAAGCCGACGTGCGGGCGGACGACCTGGAAGTCGTAGTAGTCCTCCGGGTCGATCGTGGCGAGCAAGGTGGCGTGCCAGGCGGCGAGCAAGTGGGCAATCGCATCGGTGGCAGCTTCCCCCGCGTCGTTCCAACCCTCGAAAGCCGCGATGACGAGCGCGTCCTCGAACTCCAGGTCTGCCTCGATATTCATCACCGTCCCAGCGTACGGCGTAGGAACCGGAGCCACTCGGCAAGCGATCCACGGGCTGTCACCTGCCGACACCCCGCCTGAGACAGACGTCCAAGACTCGGACGCCGGACGGGTAGTCTCGTGAGTCGCGTTCTTGTCGTATGTCGATGGAGGTCCTTGTGCCCGCACAACCAGCTGCCCTGCGTCGCGCGCTCGTCGAGCGCGTCGTCGTCGCGGACGGCGCGATGGGCACCATGCTCCAGCAGCACGACCTCACGTTGGAGCACTTCGACGGCCACGAGGGCTGCAACGAGATCCTCAATGTCACGCGCCCCGACGTCGTACGCCAGATTCACGACGCCTACTTCGATGCCGGCGCCGATTGTGTAAGCACCAACACGTTCGGCGCCAACTACGCCAACCTGGGGGAGTACGGCATCTCTGAGCGCATTTACGAGCTCGCAACGGCCGGCGCCAAGGTCGCCCGCGAGAGCGCCGACGCCTGGACCCGGCAAGGCGAGCCGCGCTGGGTGCTCGGATCGGTCGGGCCGGGCACGAAGCTCCCGACGTTGGGTCATGTCACGTTCGCGACCCTGCGCGACGCGTACGACGAGCAGGTCCGCGGCATGCTCGACGGTGGGATCGACGCGGTGTTGGTGGAGACGTCGCAAGACCTGCTCCAGACCAAGGCGGCGGTCATCGGCGCCAAACGCGCGATCGCTCGCGCGGCGCAGGCCGAGCCGGTGCCGCTCATCGTGAACGTCACCGTCGAGACGACCGGCACCATGCTGCTGGGTTCGGAGATCGGCGCCGCCCTCACCGCGCTCGAGCCGCTGGGCATCGACCTGATCGGGCTCAACTGCGCGACCGGGCCGACGGAGATGAGCGAGCACCTTCGTTACCTATCGCGGCATGCGCAGGTCGCCATCGCGTGCATGCCCAACGCGGGATTGCCGCAGCTCACCTCGGACGGCGCCTACTACCCCCTGACCCCGGGAGAGCTTGCAGACGCGCATGAGACGTTCGTCCGCGAGTTCGGGCTGTCCCTCGTGGGGGGCTGCTGCGGTACGACGCCTGAGCACATCCGCCAGCTCGCTGACCGCGTCCGCGGCCGTGAGCGGGGTGCCCGCAGACCACGCACCGAGGCGGGCGCCTCCTCTCTCTACCAACATGTGCCCTTCCGGCAGGAGACGTCATACCTGTCCGTGGGTGAGCGGACGAACGCCAACGGCAGCAAGGCGTTCAAGGCTGCGATGCTGGAGGAGAACTGGGACGACTGCATCGAGATCGCCAGGGCCCAGATCCGAGACGGTGCACACCTGCTCGACCTCAACGTCGACTACGTAGCCCGCGACGGTGTCGCCGATATGCGGGCGATGGCCTCGCGGCTTGCCACATCGTCGACGCTGCCGATCATGCTCGACTCGACGGAGCCCGAGCTGATCGAGGCGGGACTCGAGGCGCTTGCCGGTCGCAGCGTCGTGAACTCCGTCAACTACGAGGACGGCGACGGACCCACGTCCCGCTTCGCCCGGGTGATGCCGATCATCAAGGAGCACGGAGCGGCAGTGGTCGCGCTGACGATCGATGAGGAGGGTCAGGCACGGACCGCAGACTGGAAGGTCGCAGTCGCCACCCGCCTGATCGAGGACCTCACTGGCAACTGGGGCCTGCAGGTGTCCGACATCATCGTCGACTGCCTGACGTTCCCCATCGCTACCGGCCAGGAGGAGACCCGACGCGACGGCCTCGAGACGATCAACGCGATCCGCGAGGTCAAGCGCCGGTTCCCCGACGTCCAGACGACTCTCGGTGTGTCGAACGTGTCGTTCGGGCTCAACCCCGCGGCGCGAGTCGTGCTCAACTCCGTGTTCCTCCACGAGTGCGTCAAGGCCGGCCTGGACTCGGCGATCGTGCACACCGCCAAGATCCTGCCCCTGTCCCGGATCTCCGACGAGCAGCGGCAGGTGGCACTCGACCTCGTCTACGACCGACGTAAGGGCGAGTACGACCCGCTGGAGCGGCTGCTCGAGATCTTCTCGGGTGTGACGACGAAGGACACCTCCGCCAACCGTGCTGCCGAGCTGGCCGCCCTCCCGCTGTCAGAGCGGTTGCGCCGCAGAATCATCGACGGGGAGCAGAACGGCCTCGAGGGCGATCTCGACGAGGCGCTCGAGACCGGCAGCAGCGCACTCGACATCATCAACGACGACCTGCTTGCCGGGATGAAAGTCGTCGGCGAGCTCTTCGGCTCGGGCGAGATGCAGCTGCCGTTTGTGCTGCAGTCGGCCGAGGTGATGAAGAAGGCTGTCGCCTATCTCGAGCCCCACATGGATAAGACCGACGACCGCGGGAAGGGCACGATCGTGCTCGCCACGGTCAAGGGTGACGTCCACGACATCGGCAAGAACCTCGTTGACATCATCTTGTCCAACAACGGCTACACCGTGGTCAACCTCGGCATCAAGCAGCCGGTGAGCGCCATCCTCGAGGCGGCCGACGAGCACAACGCCGACGTGATCGGGATGTCGGGCCTGCTCGTCAAGAGCACCGTGATCATGAAGGAGAACCTCGAGGAGCTCAACCAGCGCGGGCTGTCCGACCGCTGGCCGGTGATGCTCGGCGGCGCGGCACTCACCCGCGCATACGTCGAGCAGGACCTCGCTCAGCTGTATGACGGTCAAGTCCGCTACGCCCGCGACGCCTTCGAGGGCCTGCGCCTCATGGACGCCGTGATGGCCGTCAAGCGGGGCGACCCAGGTGCGGAGCTGCCGATGCTGCGCGACCGGCGCGTCAAGGCCAAGGTTGCACCCCAGCCGACGTCCGAGCCGACGCCCATCCCGGCTCGCTCCGACGTCTCGGTCACTAACCCGGTGCCGACGCCTCCGTTCTGGGGCGACCGGATCGTCAAGGGCATCCCGCTCGCGGACTTCGCGTCATACCTCGACGAGCGGGCGACGTTCATGGGGCAGTGGGGGCTCAAGTCGTCGCGAGGCGACGGACCGACGTACGACGAGCTTGTCGAGACGGAGGGGCGACCGCGGCTGCGGGCCCTGCTCAGCCGGATCCAGACCGAGCAGATCATGGAGCCGGCCGTCGTCTACGGCTATTGGCCGTGTTACAGCGAGGGCAACGACCTCGTGGTCCTCGACCCCGAACGCCAGAGCGACGAGATCGCTCGCTTCATGTTCCCGCGCCAGCAGCGCGACAGGTTCCTGTGCCTCGCAGACTTCTTCCGGCCGAAGGACAGCGGCGAGCTCGACGTGGTCGGGTTCCACCTCGTCACGATGGGCGAGCGCGTCAGTGAGGTGGCGGGTGCGCTGTTCGCCGAGAATGCCTACCGCGACTATCTCGAGCTTCATGGCCTGTCGGTCCAGCTCACCGAGGCGCTCGCCGAGTACTGGCATGCGCGGGTGCGTGACGAGCTCGGCTTCGCGGGTGAAGACGCCGAGGAGGTGGAGAAGCTCTTCCGGCAGAGCTATCGGGGATCGCGTTACTCGTTCGGCTACCCGGCTTGCCCCGACCTCGAGGACCGGGCGACCCTGGTCCGGCTGCTGCGGCCGGAGCGGATCGGCGTCGAGCTGAGCGAGGAGCTCCAGCTCCACCCGGAGCAGTCGACGGACGCGCTCGTCGTGCACCACCCCGAGGCGAAGTACTTCAACGCTCGCTGAGCGGTGACACCTCCTGTCGACGCCCCAAAGAGCCTCAGTAGTGTGTCCTTCGGTCGGCGGAACGGTAACCGTGTCGTAACACTGGAGTGCTGACACACGCCGCCCTGAGCACTAGTGTTCGAGCCGGTCGCACCTAACTCTTGATCTGAGGAGCAGCATGAGCAGTCGATCTGTACGTTTGCGCCGCGTCACGATTGGGGCGGCAGTCGCCGCACTTCTCGTGCCGCTCGCCGGATGCGCTGACAGCGAGCGTGACGATGGCGATGGCGATGACCCTGGTGCCTCAGGTGGCACCTTCGTGTTCGCCGGCTCGGCCGACCCGGTCACCTTCGACCCGTTCTTTGCCAGTGACGGTGAGTCGTTCAGGCCAGCCCGGCAGATCTTCGAAGGTCTGATCGGCACGGTGCCCGGCACGGCTGACCCGGCGCCGCTCCTTGCCACCGAATGGGAGACAGCAGAAGACGGTCTGAGTACGACGTTCACGCTGCGTGAAGGCGTCAAGTTCCACGACGGCACCGACTTCAACGCCGAAGCCGCCTGCTGGAACTTCGACCGCTGGTACAACACGCCACCTGGGCCCGGCCAGACCGAGGACCAGAGCTACTACTGGATCAGCCTGTTCAAGGGCTTCGCCGAGGGCCCCCTGAAGGACAGCGTCTTCGAGAGCTGCACCGTGGATGACGAGTCCACGATCACCGTCAACCTGACGCAGCCGTTCGCAGGTTTCGTGGCTGCGATGTCACTGCCTTCGTTCTCGATGCAGAGCCCCGCCGCGATCGAGGAGTTCGGCCCGGGACCGGCAGACGACCCCTCACAGAGCGAGTACGCGACCAAGCACCCGACCGGCACCGGCCCCTTCACCTTCGACTCGTGGGAGAAGGAAAACCAGATCACCCTTCAGCGCAACGACGACTACTGGGGTGACAAGGCACTGGTCGACACGGTCACGATCGTCCCGATCGCCGAGCCCAAGGCGCGCGCCGACGCACTCCTCAACGGTGAGATCGACGGGTTCGACCTCGTCGGCCCTGCTGACATTCCGAGGCTCGAGGAGGATGGCTTCCAGATCCTCAACCGGCCGGCGTTCAACATCTTGTACCTCGGCATCAACCAGGCACAGAAGCCGCTCGACGACATCCGGGTCCGGCAGGCCATCGCTCACGCGATCGACAAGGAAGCCGTGATCAACGCCTCGATGCCCGAGGGCACGGAGCCGGCTCTGGAGTTCGTGCCGGACATCGTCAACGGCTACACCGAGGATGTGCCTACGTACGAGTTCGACCAGGCGAAGGCGAGGGCGCTGCTTAGGGCCGCAAATGCCGAGGACCTCACGATCGACTTCAACTACCCGACCGACGTGACCCGGCCCTACATGCCCTCAGCGGGTGACACGTTCAACTCGATCCGCTCGCAGCTCGAGGAGGTAGGGATCACCGTCAACCCGACACCAGACGTGTGGGACCCCGACTACCTCGATCTGATCCAGGGTGGCAAGGACCACGGGATCCACCTGCTCGGGTGGACCGGCGACTACAACGACACCGACAACTTCCTCGGTGTGTTCTTCGGTCGCGAGTCCAACGAGTGGGGCTTCGACAACCCAGAGCTCTTCCAGGCCCTGACCGAGGCGCGCGGCATCCCCGTCGTCGAGGACCAGACCCCGGTCTACGAAGAGATCAACAAGCAGGTCATGGAGTTCCTCCCCGGCATCCCGCTGGCGAGCCCGGTCCCGTCCCTCGCGTTCGCCGAGAACGTCAAGGGTTACGAGCCGAGCCCGGTGCAGGACGAGGAGTGGAACCTCGTGTCAGTGGAGTGATGCGGTAGCGGATCAGCGCCTCGGGTCGTTCGTGTGTAAGTTGAACGGCCCGAGGCGCTGACCGCGCCAGCCCCGGCCAAGACCTGCCCTCTGGAGAGCGATGCTGCGATTCATAACCCGGCGAGTGTTGCTGATAATCCCCGTGCTGCTGGGTCTCTCGCTCCTTCTCTTCGTCTGGATCCGCAGGCTCCCGGGCGACCCGGCCCGCGCCATGCTCGGCGAGATCGCTGGCCGAAACCCCGAAGCGGTCGAGCGGGTCAACGAGCTCTACGGCTTCAACGAGCCGTTGATCAGGCAGTACCTCACCTACATGGGGGCGCTGCTGCACGGGGACTTTGGAAACTCCACCCGTGATGGGCAGCCTGTCACAGAGACGTTCCTTGAACAGTTTCCCGGCACGGTCGAGCTGACGATCAGTGCCCTGATTTTTGCTGTCGTGCTCGGAATACCACTCGGCTTCTACGCCGGACGTCATGTGGGGGGCTGGCTCGACACGCTGGTCGTCGGCGGCTCTCTGATCGGCGTCGTGATTCCGGTGTTCTTCTTGGCTATTCTGCTCAAGCTCGTGTTCGCCGAGTGGCTCGGCTGGCTCCCCACGAGCCGACGCCAGGACGCTCGGATCGACGCCACCCATCCCACGAACTTTTATGTGCTCGACGGACTCATCACTCAAGAGTTCGACGCCTCCTGGGACGCCATCCTCCACCTGATCCTGCCTGCTATCGCACTCGGGACGATTCCGCTGGCCATCATCGTGCGCATCACGCGGGCGTCGGTCTCGGAGGTGATGGGGGAGGACTACGTGCGCACCGCAACGTCCAAGGGTCTGGCGCCAGGGACTGTCAACCGCCGCCACGTCATGCGCAACGCGCTCCTGCCCGTCGTCACCACGATCGGGCTGGCGACTGGCTTGCTGCTGTCAGGTGCCGTGCTCACCGAGAGCGTCTTCGAGTTCCAAGGCATCGGGCAGTATCTGTTCCAGGCGATCACTCAACGCGACTATCCCGTCGTGCAGGGCTATATCTTGTTCATCGCACTCATCTTCTCGTTGGTCAATCTGGCGGTGGACGTCTCGTACGGTCTCATCGATCCAAGAGTGAGGGTCTCATGAGCATCGTCGACCCCGGCCTGATGGTCGGGACGACCGCGCCAATCGACGCAGAGGCCGGCGCCGGGCTGTGGAAGGGGGCATGGCGACGGCTGCGCCGCAACCCGATGGCCATCATCGGTGCGAGTCTGGTGCTCGCGTTCGTGCTGGTCGCGGTATTCGCTGGGTACCTCGCGCCGTATGAGGAGAGCAGCCGGGAGTGGTACGACGAGGTGACGCTGACGTCGGTGCCGGGACCTCGCGAAGGTAACGTCCTGGGCGTCGATCGATACGGCTCCGACCTGCTGAGCCAGATCATCTACGGAGCCCGCCAGTCGCTCATCGTGGGCGTCGTCTCTACGACGCTCGGGCTGGTGGTCGGCGCCACGCTCGGCATCATCGCCGGGGGTCTCGGCCGTTTCGCTGACCCGATCGTGATGCGCATCGTCGACATCATGCTGTCGATCCCGTCGCTGCTGCTGGCAGTCAGCGTCGTCGCGGTGATGGGCCAGAACCAAACCGCAGTCATGATCGCGATCGCGGCGGCGCAGGTCCCGATCTTCGCGCGGCTGCTGCGGGGGTCCATGATGTCGCAATCGAAGTCTGACTACGTCCTGGCGGCGACGTCGCTCGGTCTGAGGCGAAAGACGATTGTGATGGGGCACGTGTTGCCCAACTCACTCGGCCCGACCATCGTCCAGGCGACGCTCAACCTCTCCACGGCAATCATCGAGGTCGCCGCGCTGTCATATCTCGGGCTGGGAGGTGGCGACGAGGCAGAGGCCGAATGGGGCCGCATGCTCGTCGCCGCCCAAGAACGCTTCAACGAGTCTCCACAGCTCGCGTTCTACCCCGGTTTCGCCATCGCGATCTCGGCGCTCGGCTTCACGATGTTCGGCGAAGCGCTGCGCGAGGCCCTTGACCCGAAGGGACGGAGGTAGTCATGACCGAAGACATCATCGTCGGCGGTCACTCCTCCGACCACCCACCGCGGCAGCACAGCGAGCCGTCCACCGACGCCCTGCTGACCGTTAAGGACCTCCGTGTCGTCTTCGGCAAGAAGGGCAAAGGCCAACCCCAGACGACGGCCGTCGACGAGGTCAGCTTCGACATCCGCCGAGGCGAGCACCTCGGCGTGGTCGGCGAGTCGGGCAGCGGCAAGAGCGTCACGTCGCTGGCGATCATGGGTTTGCTGCCGCGGACGGGCGTCCAGGTCAGTGGCCAGGTGACTTTCGACGGCGAGGACCTCCTGCATGCCGACGAGAAGCGGATGCGGGCGATCCGCGGCCGCGAGATCGCGATGGTCTTCCAGGACCCAATGACGTCGCTCAACCCCGTGGTCACCATCGGCGTACAGATCGAAGAGGTCATCCAGAGTCACCGCGACCTCGACAAGCGTCAGGTAAGAGCCAAGTCACTGGAACTGCTCGAGATGGTGAGCATGCCCGACCCCGATCGACGGCTGAGGGAGTACCCGCACCAGCTGTCCGGCGGGATGCGCCAGCGGGTGCTTATCGCTATCGCTCTCGCGAACGAGCCTCGGCTGCTCATCGCGGACGAGCCGACGACCGCGCTCGACGTGACGATCCAGGCGCAGATCCTCGAGATCCTCAAGCAGGTGGTCGCCGACACCGGCACGGCACTGATCATGATCACGCACGACCTCGGTGTCATCGCAGGGCTGTGCGACACCGTGCACGTCATGTACCAGGGCCGGGTGGTCGAGTCCGCTCCACGCCGACCGCTGTTCGCCGAGCCCCGGCACCCCTACACCGCCGGCTTGCTGGCTTCAGTGCCCAGGCTAGACACGCCGCGCGGCCGCCCGTTGACGCCGATCCAGGGATCGCCGACCGACGTACTGCCGTGGACGATGGGCTGCGCGTTTACGCCGCGTTGCGGCAACGCGGTCGACACCTGTTCGAAGAGTGCCCCGTCTCTGGAGCCCAACCGCGAGCGCACCCTGCGTTGCTTCAACCCGGTGACCCATGACCAGGACAAGGCGGGCGTCCGGTGACCGACGACACAGCAGGCGGCCACGTGACCGAGTCGTCTGACTCGGACCCCACGCAGCCAACCGACAACGTGCTGACGGTGCGCGGGCTCAAGGTGTACTTCCCGATCAAGAAGGGCATCCTGATCGACAAGCAGGTCGGAGATGTCAAGGCGGTCGACGGGGTCGACCTCGATATTCCGCGTGGCAAGACGTTCGGGCTCGTCGGCGAGTCTGGCTGCGGTAAGAGCACCCTGGGCCGTGCCATTCTGCGCTTGGTCGAGCCGACTGCGGGCGAGGTCATCTTCGACGGAACCGACGTGGCAAAGCTCGATAGCGAAGACATGCGACGGATGCGGCGGCGGATGCAGATGGTGTTCCAGGACCCGCTCGCGAGCCTCAACCCGCGCCAGAGCGTCGAGACGATCATCACCGAGCCGCTGCGCGCTCACGGGATCAAGTTCGACAAGAAGACCCGAGTCCGCGAGGTGCTCGACCTGGTCGGATTGCCGGCGTCAGCCGCCAGCCGTTATCCGCATGAGTTCTCCGGTGGGCAACGTCAGCGCATCGGTATCGCCCGGGCGATTGCGCTCGAGCCTGAGCTGGTCATCGCTGACGAGCCCGTCTCTGCCCTGGACGTGTCGATCCAGGCACAGGTCATCAACCTGCTTGAGGAGCTACAGGAGCGGCTTGGTCTGACGTACTTGGTGATTGCGCACGACCTCGCCGTGGTCAGGCACATCAGCGAGGAGATCGCCGTGATGTACCTCGGCGGGATCGTCGAGCAGACCGACTCCGAGACGTTGTACACCCGCCCGTTACACCCCTACACGATCGCGCTGATGTCCGCGGTTCCCGTGCCGGACCCGGTCGTCGAGGACAGCAGGCAGCGCATCTTCCTGACGGGAGATCTTCCGTCCCCAGCCAACCCGCCCCGCGGTTGCCGGTTCCACACCCGGTGCGCCTTCAGGCAGGAGACACGTTGCGACGACGAGCGGCCTGAGCTGGTGGAGCTCGAGCCAGGTCACACGGTTGCCTGCCACTTTGCCGCTGAGATCCTCAGTGGCACGATCACCGCGCGTGATCCGGAGGAGATGCTCGCGGCGCGACCGTCCGACGACTAGGCGCTAGATCGTGGCCGCCGGCTCCAGGCTGTCGGGGAGCGGCAGCGTCGTCGGGTCGGGCAGCGGCGGCGGCGTGCCACCCCAGGCCGGGCAGATCGCCTTGTGGTCGCACCAGCCGCACAGGACCGACTTGTTGGGCCGCCAGTCTCCGGACTCGTTGGCCCGGCTGATCGCGTCCCAGAGGGCCCGCACCTTGCGCTCGGTCGCCAGCAGGTCGCGCTCCTCGGGCTCGTAGCGCAGCATCTCGCCGTTGCCGAGGTAGACAAGCTGGAGCATCCGGGGGATCACGCCGCGAGTACGCCAGACCACCAACGCGTAGAACTTCATCTGGAAAAGCGCCTTGGCCTCGAAGAACTCGCTGGGGGAC
The DNA here is from genome assembly GCA_963815295.1 of uncultured Actinomycetota bacterium. Taxonomy (GTDB): domain Bacteria; phylum Actinomycetota; class Actinomycetes; order Propionibacteriales; family Nocardioidaceae; genus JACDHG01. The sequence continues at coordinate 1,383,325 of CAWFFZ010000008.1, read as the reverse complement.
TTCCCCGTCTTGTAGTCGACGATGCGCAGCTCACCCGTCGGTGCCTCGTCGACCCGGTCGATGTAGCCGTGCAGAGTCAGGCCGGAGTCGAGCGTCGTCCCGACGTGGACCTCCCGCTCGGCGGGCTCGAGCCGCTGCGGGTCCTCGAGGGTGAAGTAGCGGGCGAGTAACGTGCGGCATTGGTCGAGCCAGGTGACCAGGTCAGGCCCGTGCACCTCCCCATCGGGCCCGAGCTGCCCGAACATCTGCGCGAGCTCGGGCTCGGACTCGAGCAGCTCCTCCCAAGCTCCCGGGAGCAGCGAGTTGGCGCGGCCAGGAGTGCGGTCTGCCGCTGGCAAGTCAAACAGGTACTCCAGCACCTTGTGTACGACCGATCCGCGGACTGCATCGATGCTCGGCGGCTCGGGAAGCTTGTCGATGACGCGGAAGCGGTAGAGAAGCGGGCACGACATGAAGTCGCTGGCCCGGCTCGGAGACAGCGAGTTGAGCCGCGTCAGACCGGCGAACGGGTCGACAACCTCGACCTCGTCGACCGTGGTCGCGAGTTCCGCGCTGTCGCTGTCTGACGTCATAACCGCAAGGCTAGGTCAAGGCACCGACACAACCGGCTAGCGTTGAGGGGTGAGTCCCGATCGCCGCGGCCAGACCGACGGCAGCCGCCCGAGCACCAGCCCCGGCACCTACCGCCTCGGCTCTGTCGCGGGTATCGACGTCACCGTCGCGAGCTCGTGGTTTCTCATCGTCGGGCTCATCGCGATCCTGATGGCGGAGCCGATCCAGGAAGTAGCACCGGATCTCGGCGCCTGGGCCTACCTTGCCGGCATCGCCGTCGCGCTGCTCCTCTATGTGTCGGTGCTCCTCCACGAGATCTCGCATGCCATGGCCGCGCGAGCCTTCGACATGCAAGTCAACTCGATCAATTTGCACTTCCTCGGTGGCGCGACCGAGATCGAAGGCGAGGCCGAGACGCCGTGGCGTGAGTTCGTTATCGCGGTTGTCGGTCCGCTGACGTCGCTCGCCGTCGGGATCCTGGCGTTACTCTCCCTTGGAGCGTTCGACGACGGACTGCTGCGGTTCACCGTGGCGGCGCTCGCCGGTGCCAACCTGATCGTCGGTCTGCTGAATCTCGTCCCGGGGCTCCCGCTCGACGGTGGTCGAGTCCTCCAGGCGGCGGTCTGGGCAGCGACCAACCGCCGCAACCTTGGCATCACCGTCGGCGCGTGGGGAGGGCGACTGGCAGCAGTCGCCGCGATCGCGTGGCCGTTCGCGCGGCCGAGCTTCGGGCTCCGCGAAGCCGGGCTGATCGACTACCTGCTCGCGTTCACCGTGGGGATGTTCTTGTGGACCGGTGCCACGCAGGCGCTTCAGGTGTCGAAGCTCCGGGCGAAGCTGCCAGGCATCGACGCGCGACGGTTGGCGCGGCCGGCAATCGGCGTACCGGCCGACCTGCCGCTGGCCGAAGGCATCCGCCGAGCCCAGGAGGCAGGCGCAGGTTCGCTGGTCATCGTCACCAGCGCCGGCACGCCCACCGGCATCGTCAACGAGCAGGCGGTGATGTCGACCCCGGTCGAGCGGCGCCCGTGGGTGCCGTGCGGTGACCTTGCCCGCCGCATCGAGGAGGGGCTGTCGATCCAGGCTGACCTCGTGGGCGAGGCGCTGCTGCGTGCGATGAACCGCACTCCCGCGACGGAGTACATCCTGACCGAGCGAGATGGCTCGATCTTCGGCGTCCTGGTGACCAAGGACGTCGACGCCGCCTTCCGCGCCGCCTAAGCGCCGCCGCGCGCAGGCGGCACCACTACGCTGGCAACCGCCATGGCTGACACTCAGAGTCCCGACGAAGAGCACCGGCAGGACCATCCTGCCTGGTCAGGGGTACGCCGCGGGCCGTTGCTCGCGGGGGAGCGGGTCCGGATGTCGGATCCCAAGGGGCGTAAGCACAGCGTTGTGCTCGAGGCTGGTGCCACGTTCTTCACCCACAAGGGCGGGGTCGCTCACGACGACCTGATCGGGCAACCCGACGGAGTCGTGGTCACCTCGACCGGAGGAGTCGACTACCTCGTGATGCGCCCACTCCTGGCCGACTACGTGGTGTCCATGCCTCGGGGCGCGGCCGTCGTCTACCCGAAGGATGCTGCGCAGATCGTCACGTTCGCCGACATCTTCCCGGGCGCTCGGGTGGTCGAGGCCGGGGTCGGGTCGGGCGCCTTGACGTGCTCGCTTCTGCGCGCGGTCGGGCCTGAGGGCACGGTGTCGTCGTACGAGCGTAGGGAGGAGTTTGCCGACATCGCCCGGCGTAACGTCGATGCGTTCTTCGGCGGCGGTCACCCCGCCTGGCGGCTGACGGTGGCCGACCTCTGCGAGTCGCTGGACGAGCGAGACGTCGACCGGATCGTGCTCGACATGTTGGCGCCCTGGGAGTGCGTCCCCGTTGTAGCCGACGCGTTGGCCCCGGGTGGGCTTGTCTGCGCGTACGTCGCGACCACGACCCAGCTCAGCACCTTCGTGGAGACGGTGCGTGTCCATGCGGGGTTCACTGAGCCTGAGTCGTGGGAGTCAATGGTCCGAGGCTGGCACGTCGAGGGCCTGGCGGTGCGTCCGCAGCACAAGATGAACGGTCACACCGGCTTCCTCGTGACCGCCCGCAGGCTGGGTCCAGGAGTGACGGCGCCTCGTCCCAGCCGGCGGCCGTCGCCCGGCGCCTACGGGCCCGACTACGCCGGCCCGGGAGCAAGCCTGTCCGACCCGGCGGCGGACGAGGATGTAACAGACTGATACCGACACGTGGCCGGAACCGCATTCGAATGTTGTCATCGCAGGTAGGGTCAAGGCAGTGGTTCCTCCCTGGAGGTGGTGACGATGCCTGCACGTGACGCACACAGTGGTCGGTCGCGGTCTGCCGAAGAGCTTCAGAGCCAAGTCGGATTCCTCGAGTCTGAGGTAGCAGAGCTGCGCCGCCGCATGTCAGACGCCCCCCAGGCGACGAGATACCTCGAGCAAAGACTCGCCGAGACCCAAGCGTCATTGGCATCGCTGACGTCCCAGAACGAGCGCCTCGCGGCCACGTTGCGCGAAGCGCGCGACCAGATCATGACGCTCAAGGAGGAGGTCGACCGGCTGGCTCAACCGCCGACCGGATTCGGCACCTTCCTCAAGAGCAACGAGGACGACACGATCGACGTGTTCACCGGCGGCCGCAAGCTGCGCGTGAACGTCAGCCCCAACGTGGACGCCGAAGACTTGGAGCGCGGCCAGGAGGTCATGCTCAACGAAGCACTGAACGTCGTCGCCGCCCTCGACTTCGAGGAGATCGGCGAGGTCGTGATGCTCAAGGAGATCCTCGCCGACCGGCAGCGCGCCTTGGTGATCGCCAACGCCGACGAGGAGCGCGTGGTGCGGATCGCGGCGCCGCTGCGTGACCAGAAGTTGCGGGCGGGCGACTCCGTCCTGCTCGACACCCGCGCCGGCTACATCTACGAGCGCATCCCGAAGACCGAGGTCGAGGAGCTCGTCCTCGAAGAGGTTCCGGACATCGACTACGCGAACATCGGCGGCTTGATCGGGCAGATCGAACAGATCCGCGATGCTATCGAGCTGCCTTACCTGCACCCCGAGCTGTTCAAGGAGCACCAGTTGAAGCCGCCCAAGGGTGTGCTGCTCTACGGCCCGCCGGGATGCGGCAAGACGCTGATCGCGAAGGCGGTGGCGAACTCCCTCGCCAAGAAGGTCGCTGACAAGACGGGTGAGGAGGGCAAGTCCTTCTTCCTCAACATCAAAGGTCCCGAGCTGCTCAACAAGTACGTCGGTGAGACCGAGCGTCACATCCGGCTGGTATTCCAGCGTGCCCGCGAGAAGGCCAGCGAAGGCACCCCGGTCATCGTGTTCTTCGACGAGATGGACTCGTTGTTCCGCACTCGCGGCTCCGGTGTCTCTTCTGACGTCGAGAACACCATCGTGCCGCAGCTGCTGAGCGAGATCGACGGTGTCGAAAGCCTTGAGAACGTCATCATCATCGGGGCTTCCAACCGCGAGGACATGATCGACCCCGCCATCCTCAGGCCTGGCCGCCTCGACGTGAAGATCAAGATTGAGCGCCCGGATGCCCAGTCCGCAGGAGACATCTTCTCGAAGTACCTCGTGTCCTCGTTGCCGTTGCACCACGACGACCTCGCCGAGTTCGGTGACAACCGCGACGAGTGCGTGGCGGGCATGATCCAGCGGACCGTCGAGCGGATGTACACCGAGTCCGAGGAGAACCGCTTCCTCGAGGTGACGTACGCCAATGGCGACAAGGAGGTCCTCTACTTCAAGGACTTCAACTCCGGCGCGATGATCCAGAACATCGTCGACCGGGCCAAGAAGATGGCCATCAAGGACCTGCTCGACAACAACCAACGAGGGCTCCGAGTGCAGCATCTCCTCCAGGCGTGCGTCGACGAGTTCAAGGAGAACGAAGACCTGCCCAACACCACCAACCCCGACGACTGGGCGAGGATCTCGGGCAAGAAGGGTGAGCGCATCGTGTTCATCCGCACCCTCATCTCCGGCAAGCAGGGCACCGAGCCTGGCCGTTCGATCGACAACGTCGCGAACACCGGGCAATACTTGTAGGACGAGCTCTCGGTGGCGTCGGAGCCTGAGCACGGAGGTCCACCGTAGGCTGCACGCATGAGCGTTCGCCGCATCATGGGCACCGAGACTGAGTTCGGCATCTCCGTGCTCGGCACGCCGGCGGCCAACCCGATGCTCACGTCGTCGCAAGTCGTCAATGCGTACGCCGCGATGAGCGCGCGGTCACGTCGCGCCCGGTGGGACTTCGAGGAGGAGAACCCGCTACGCGATGCCAGGGGCTTCGACCTCAGCCGGACGATCGCCGACCCGAGTCAGCTGACCGACGAGGAGATCGGCCTCGCCAACATGATCCTTACCAACGGGGCTCGGCTGTATGTCGATCACGCCCACCCTGAGTACTCGACACCCGAGTGCACCAACCCCCGCGACATCGTTGTGTGGGACAAGGCGGGCGACGCCATCGTCGTCGCGGCGGCGAGAGCAGTCTCCATCCCCGGGCAGAACCAGATCGTGCTGTACAAGAACAACACCGACAACAAGGGTGCGTCCTACGGCACCCATGAGAACTACCTGATGATGCGGTCGACACCCTTCCCCGACATCGTCCGTCACCTCACTCCGTTCTTCGTCAGTCGCCAGGTCGTGTGCGGCGCCGGCCGCGTCGGCATCGGTCAGGATGGGCGCACGACGGGCTTCCAGCTCAGTCAGCGGGCCGACTTCTTCGAGGTTGAGGTCGGCCTTGAGACCACGCTGAAGCGTCCCATCGTCAACACGCGTGACGAGCCGCATGCCGACCCGGAGAAGTACCGTCGGCTGCACGTCATCATCGGTGACGCCAACCTCGCCGAGATCTCGACGTACCTCAAGGTCGGCACTACATCGCTCGTGCTCCAGATGATCGAGGACCGAGCCATCAGTGCCGACCTCGCGATCGACGGGCCGGTCAACGAGCTGCACCGGGTTTCTCACGACACGGATCTCAAGCACCTCATCGCGCTCAAGGATGGCCGCAAGATGACGGCCCTCGACCTCCAGGAGACCTATCTGGAGATGGCGCGTGGCCACGTCGAGGCCCGGCTCGGCGACGATGTCGACGATCAGACGCGCGACGTGCTCGACCGCTGGGAGTCCGTGCTCAACCGCCTCCGCACCGACCCGCTGTCGTGCCGTCGAGAGCTCGACTGGGTCGCGAAGCTGTCTCTCCTGGAGTCGTACCGCGACCGCGACAACCTCGGGTGGGACGACCCCAAGCTCCACCTCATCGACCTTCAGTACGCCGACCTGCGTCCCGACAAGGGCCTCTACAACCGCCTGGTCGCGCGTGGCTCGATCGACCGGCTGCTCACCGATGCCGAGGTGGCGCGGGCGGTCACCGAGCCTCCCGAAGACACCCGGGCCTACTTCCGCGGCCGTTGTCTCGCGCAGTACCCCGACCGTATCGCGGCCGCGTCCTGGGACTCGGTCATCTTTGACCTGCCCGGCAAGGACTCCTTGCAGCGCGTTCCGACCATGGAGCCGACGCGCGGCACCCGGCAGCACGTCGGGGCGCTGCTCGACCGGTGCGAGACGGCCGAAGAGCTGTTTGCCGCGATCACGTCCTGACGTCAAGCGTCAGCCAGGTAGGGTTTCAGCAGATGCAGGTCTTATGACCGAGAGGTGGAAGATGGCGCGCGAGGGTGGCCAGCAGCACAAGTCCAAGGGCAAGTCTGCCCAGGAGGAGCCGGACGTCGACCCGGCCGCGACCGACGCTGTCGCCGAACGCAAGGAGAAGCTCGACGACGACGTCGACGCGATCCTTGACGACATCGACGAGGTGCTCGAGTCGAACGCCGAGGAGTTCGTGCGGGGCTTTGTCCAGAAGGGTGGCCAGTGAGCACGAACAGTCGTGCCCGCCTGCCCGCGGCATACCTGACTCCCGGCAGCCCGTCGTTCGCGGACTTCCTGTCGCAGCAGGCCCCTGACCTGCTGCCCGGACGGCGTACCGCTGCCAACGGTGTGCTGCCCGAGGTTCCCCACGGCACCACGATCGTCGCCGCCACCTTTCAGGGGGGCGTCGTCATGGCCGGCGACCGGCGGGCCACCATGGGCAACGTCATCGCGCAGCGTGACATCGAGAAGGTCTTCCCGGCCGACGAGTTCAGCTGTGTCGGCATCGCTGGTGCCGCCGGGATCAGCGTCGAGCTGACCAGGCTGTTCCAGGTGGAGCTCGAGCACTACGAGAAGATCGAGGGCACCACCCTGTCGCTCGACGGCAAGGCCAACCGACTCTCCGCGCTGATTCGGGGCAACCTGGCCATGGCCATGCAGGGGCTCGCGGTCGTGCCGCTGTTTGCCGGCTTCGACGTGCCGAAGGGGATCGGCCGGATCTTCTCCTACGACGTCACTGGCGGCCGCTACGAAGAGCAGGCGTTCCACTCGGTCGGCTCCGGCTCGATGTTCGCGCGGGGGTCGCTCAAGAAGCTCTACCGTGACGACCTCGATGCCACCGAGTGCGTGACCGCGGCGGTCCAGGCCCTCTATGACGCCGCAGACGACGACACGGCGACGGGCGGGCCTGACCTGACGCGGCGCATCTTCCCTGTCGTCGCGGTCGTCTCGGCTGACGGCTACGTCCGGATGCCCGACGAAGAGATCGCTGAGATCGCCGACCGTGTCATCGCCGCCCGGATGCAACGCCCCGACGGCCCGGCCGCATCACTCACCTGACCACCCGCTCGTTGACGACTGACTGACTGACCGACTGACAAGGACAAAGGCCACCCGCGATGTCGATGCCGTTCTACGTCTCGCCCGAGCAGCTGATGAAGGACCGGGCGGACTTTGCTCGCAAGGGGATTGCCCGCGGCCGGTCCGTCGTAGTCGTCCAGTACGCCGACGGGCTCCTCTTCGTTGCCGAGAACCAGTCGAAGGCCCTGCACAAGATCTCCGAGATCTATGACCGGCTGGCGTTCGCTGCCGTGGGTCGCTACAACGAGTTCGAGAACCTGCGTATCGCGGGAGTCCGGCTCGCTGACATGCGCGGCTACTCCTACGACCGACTCGACGTCTCTGGTCGCGGGCTGGCCAACGCCTACGCACAGACCCTCGGCACGATCTTCTCCTCAGGGGGAGAGAAGCCGTATGAGGTGGAGCTTTTCGTGGGCGAGGTGGGTGACACTGCCGAAGAAGACCAGGTCTACAGGCTTACCTACGAAGGGTCTGTCGCCGATGAGCACGGGTATGCCGTCATGGGTGGGTCCGCCGAGCAGGTTTCGATCTACCTCAAGGAGCACTACACCGAAGGGCTCGACCTCGACGACGCACTCCGGCTGGCGGTTGAGGCGCTCGGTCACGATGCGGCTCAGACCCGCCATGTCACTGGTGATCGGCTCGAGGTGGCCGTGCTCGACCGGACCCGTCGAAACCCACGCAAGTTCCGACGGCTGGTCGGTGACCACCTCACGGCGCTTTTCGGCACCGGCGAGGACGAGGACGAGCCCGAGGCGCCTGCCGACATACCACCGACCGTTGACGGCGATGAAACCCCGCCTAGCAGTGCGGCACCGGCCGGCAAGGCCATCGCTGAGGAGAGCCCACCCCCCGACGACGCCACTGATGAGGACAGCCCACCGGCTGACGAGAAACCGGCGGACGACCCGAGCGACGACGTCGGCGACCTTCCGGACGACCCGAGCGACGACGTCGGCGACCTTCCGGACGACCCCGACACGCCACGCCGTCCCTGACACCCGGTCAGCATCTTCGGCGATCTCGACCGCGCATGCCCGGTTGTTGAGTCCCAGCGTTGTGCGCGTGACATAGGCTGACGCCGTGGACCGACGGATCTTCGGGATCGAGAACGAGTACGGCGTCACGTGCACGTTCAAGGGGGCGCGCCGCCTCTCTCCTGACGAGGTCGCCCGCTACCTGTTCCGACGGGTTGTGTCGTGGGGGCGGTCCAGCAACGTCTTCCTCCGCAACGGGGCTCGTCTCTACCTCGACGTCGGCAGTCATCCCGAGTACGCCACTCCCGAATGTGACTCGGTGACGGACCTGGTGACCCACGACAAGGCGGGGGAGCGGGTCCTCGAGGGGCTCCTCGTGGATGCCGAACGCCGGCTGCGCGAAGAAGGCATCGCGGGAGACGTCTACCTGTTCAAGAACAACACCGACTCCGCCGGCAACTCTTACGGTTGCCATGAGAACTACCTCGTCGGGCGCCACGGCGAGTTCGCGCGGCTGGCCGACGTGTTGATCCCGTTTCTCGTCAGCCGCCAGATCGTTTGTGGGGCCGGCAAGGTGCTCCAGACGCCGCGAGGTGCCATCTACTCGGTGAGCCAGCGGGCCGAGCACATCTGGGAAGGGGTCTCCAGCGCCACCACCCGCTCCCGGCCGATCATCAACACCCGCGACGAGCCCCACGCCGATGCGGAGCGATTCCGCCGGCTTCACGTCATCGTCGGGGACTCCAACATGAGCGAGACGACGACGATGCTCAAGGTCGCCAGCACCGACTTGGTGCTCAGGATGATCGAAGCCGGGGTCGTGATGCGGGACATGACGATGGAGAACCCAATCCGGGCGATTCGCGAGATCTCCCATGACATGACAGGGCAGCGCAAGGTGCGGCTCGCCAACGGCCGCGATGCGTCAGCGCTCGACATCCAGAACGAGTACCTCGGCAAGGCGCGTGACTTCGTCGACCGCAGAGAGCTTCACACACCGACGATCGATGCCGCCCTCGACCTCTGGGAGCGCGGCCTCAAGGCGGTCGAGTCCGACGACCTAAGCCTCGTCGAACGCGAGCTCGACTGGGTCATCAAGTACCGGTTGATCGAACGCTACCGCGCCCAGCACGGACTCGGACTCTCGTCGGCCCGGGTGGCGCAGCTCGACCTGGCATACCACGACATCCACCGCGACCGCGGGCTCTTCTACCTCTTGCAGCGCCGCGGCGCAGTGGCGCGGGTGACCACTGACCTGGCGATCTTCGAGGCGAAGTCGGTGCCGCCGCAGACCACCCGGGCGCGGCTGCGCGGTCAGTTCATCCGTCGCGCGCAGGAACGACGTCGTGACTTCACGGTCGACTGGGTGCACCTCAAGCTCAACGACCAAGCGCAGCGAACGGTCCTGTGCAAGGACCCTTTCCGCTCCCACGACGAACGGGTCGAGCGGCTGATCGAGTCGATGTGAGGGGTCGGTTAGGCTAGGCCGTTCATGTGCCGATTCCGTTGCTAAGCGTGAGGTGTCAAGTCTGTGCGTCGTCTGTTGGTCGGGGTCGTCATACCCGTGCTCCTCGTCGGCCTGTCTGGATGCGGCGGCACCGAGGCAGAACCCACTGAGAAGAAGAAGCAGGGGACCATCGCGGACGTGTCCGTGACAGGCGCACCTGAGGAGACCCCGGAGGTCGACTTCAACGCCCCACTCGCGTTCGCGAAGACGGAGCGCGAGATCGTCGACGAGGGGCCAGGTAAGGGCGATGCCATCGATGCCACCTCCAGCGTGACGATGAACTTTCTCGGCATCAATGCGAGCGACGGAGCAACGATCGACACCTCGTATGCCGACGAGGAGCCCCCTACGTTCAGGCCGACGGAAGTCATCAAGGGCTTCGCCGAAGGGCTGCTAGGAGCGCACGCGGGTGACCGGGTCCTCATTGCCGTGGCGTCGAAAGATGGCTACGACCCGACCGGCAACCAGACCACGGTGCGTCCTGGTGACAGCCTCGTCTTCGTCGTGGACGTCATCGAGGTCGACAACCCGTTGAAGCAGGCGAAGGGGCAAGCGATTCCGGCGCCCGACTCGGTACCCGAGCTCGTGCTTGACGCGGACAACCATCCGAAGAAGTTCAAGGCGACCGAAACGACACCGAAGTCGCTCGACAAGCTCGGCGTTTATCCGGTGATCAAGGGTGACGGGGCCAAGGTCGAGTCCGGCCAGACGGTCACCGTTGAGTACGTCGGTCAGCTCTACCCCGACGGCAAGGTCTTCGAGACGTCGTGGAACCGCGATGAGCTGGTGACGTTCCCGATCGGGGAGGGTGGCGTCATCGCGGGGTGGGACCAGGGGCTGGTCGGGCAGACCGTCGGATCCCGGGTCATTTTGACGATCCCCAGCAAGCTCGGGTACGGCAAGGAGGGTCGTGGCGAGGAGATCCCGCCCAACACCGATCTCATCTTCGCGGTCGATCTCCTCGCGGCAAGCTGAACGCCAGCAGAGCACCACTGGGCGGCTCTTCGACCACCGAAGGCACTAACCTGACGTGGTGACGAAACGCAAGTCCGAGCGGCTGATGAACCTCACCATCTGCCTGCTGGTGGCCCGCACCTACATCTCCAAGGACCGGATCCGGCAGACGATCGAGGCGTACCACGACATGGGTGACGACGCCTTCGACCGGATGTTCGACCGCGACAAGGAAGAGCTGCGGGTGCTCGGCATCCCCATCGAGCTCGGGTCGGTCCAGAAAGGCTTTGACGACGACGTCGGCTACCGGATCAGCCGCTCCCAGTTCGAGCTGCCCGAGATCTCGCTCGAGGCCGACGAGGCTGCCATCGTGGGCCTGGCAGCAAGGGTGTGGCAGCACGCCAGCCTCGCCTCGGCGACCACGCAGGGGCTACGGAAGCTGCGCGCGGGTGGTGTCGACGTCGACGAGACGGCTCTGTCGATCATCGAGCCTCAGCTCGCGACGGACGAGCCGGCTTTCGACTCCGTGTTCGCCGCCCTCACCGAGCGGCGTCCCATCGAGTTCGACTACCGGACCCCCGCGTCGAGCGCCAGCACCACCCGACACCTCGAGCCGTGGGGGATCGTGTCGTGGCACGGCCACTGGTACGTCGTCGGGCACGACGCAGACCGCGACGCCGCGCGGATGTTTCGCGTCTCACGGATCCAGGGGGAGGCACGGCCGACCGGTCCGCCCGGCAGCTTCAGCCCTCCCGACGACCTGGACCTGCGCGCACAGGCAGAGACTCTGGCGCCTCCGCACCCCAACAGCACCGCCACCATCTGGGTCCGGCACGGTGCGGGTGGCCCGCTGCGCCGCCGCGCCGCGAAGGCGACTCAGGTGGACGAACAATGGACCGAGATCGAGCTGCCCTACGGAAGTGGCTCGTCGCTCGCCGACGAGCTGGCGTCGTTCGGCCCCGATGTGGTGGCCAGGGCGCCGGAAGAGGTCCGCGACGCAGTCGTACGACGTCTGACCGCCGTCGCGAGTGGCGCCGCATGACGACGACGGCTAACGCGCAGGAGCAGGTCGAGCGAATGCTGGCCCTCGTGCCGTACCTGCGAAGCCGCGACGGCGTCCCCGTCGACGACGTGGCGCGCGACTTCCACGTGCCGCCGGCCCAGATCATCAAGGACCTCAAGGTGCTGTGGTTCTGCGGCCTGCCCGATGCGGTGACCGGCGACATGATCGACATCGACATGGAGGCGCTCGACGGAGAAGGCGTCGTCAAGCTGAGCAACGCCGACTACCTCACCCGCCCGCTCCGCCTCGCGCCCCACGAGGCGCTGGCCCTGATGGTCGCGCTGCGTGCGCTGCAAGAGGTGAGCGGGCCAGGTCAGCGTGACGCTGTAGACCGGGCACTCGCCAAGCTCGAAGCCGCGACCGGCGAGGTCGGCCGCACCGCAGCCGCCATCGACGTCCACGTCGACCCGGTCGACGTCGAGATCCGTGGCACCCTAGACCGGGCGCTCGCCGACAACGTGCGGCTCCGGTTGGCGTACTACGTGCCCGGCCGCGACGAGACGACCGACCGTGATGTCGACCCGATGCGGCTGGTGTTCGCCGACGGCAAGCCCTACCTCGAGGCGTGGTGTCACCGGGCGGGGGAGACCAGGCTCTTTCGCGTCGACCGCATCACCTCCGCCTCGCTGCTGGACGTCGAGGCCTCTCCACCCCCCGGGGCGCAGCCAAAGGACCTCTCGCAAGGCCTGTTCCAGCCCGACCCTGACGATCCCCTTGCCCTGGTCGACCTCGCCCCACAGGCGCGTTGGGTCGCCGACTACTACCCGACGGAGAAGGTCGAGGAGCTGGGCTCGGGTCAGGTGCGGATCTCGCTGCGGTTCAGTGACGCCGAATGGCTCCAGCGGCTAGTGCTGCGGCTCGGCGGTGACGCCACGCTGGTCGAGCCGGCGAATCTGGCGGCCAAGGTTCGGTCCCGCGCTCAAGCCGCTCTGTCCAACTATGAGGTCGAGTCGACTAGTTTGCGCTGAGTACTACTAATCGGGTTGGTTCGCGGCTAGGCGGCACCGCCCAGGAGCCGACGGCGTACGATGGGCGAAGTTGCACGATCAGATCGAGAGGCACTCATGTTTGTCGCGGCACCCGGCATCGCCGGCCTTGGCTGGCCAGAGCTCATCATCATCGTCCTCGTGATCTTGCTCCTCTTCGGTGGACGCAAGCTCCCGGAGATGGCCCGCGGCACTGGCCGGGCACTCCGCATCTTCAAGTCCGAGACCAAGGGTCTGATGGACGACGACGATGACGACAAGCCGAAGACGTCTGACCCGGCCCAGCTACCACCCAGCACGCAGGCGCAGGACCCGTCGGCACCGGCGGCCCGTGACACCACCGACCCGGTTCCTCCGACGCACACTGAGAAGTGACGCCAGGCCTGGCGGAGGGCTGAATGGTCACGCTCAGCCGTCCGGGCAAGCGAGGGCCGGACGGCGCTGACGACGGCCGGATGAGTCTGGCCGACCATCTGCGCGAGCTGCGGCGGCGGATGTTCGTCTGCGTCGCAGCGATTCTGGTGGGCACCATCGTCGGCTGGATCATCTACGGCTGGCTCTTCGAGATCCTGCTAAACCCGTTCACCGAGACCGTGAAGCGTCTCGACGCCAAGGGTGATGTCGACGCGCGCGCGGTGATCAACGACGTCTCCGGCGCCTTCATGCTGCAGACGAAGGTGTCCCTCGTCGCGGGCATCGTCTTGTCCAGTCCGATCTGGCTCTATCAGATGTGGGCGTTCATCCTGCCTGGGCTGCATCGCAACGAGAAGAAGTGGACCCTGCTGTTCGTGGCACTCGCGGGGCCCTTGTTCGTCGCCGGTGTCGTGCTCGGGTACTTCGTGATGCCGAAGGGCCTCGAGGTGCTGCTGGGCTTCACGCCTGAAGACGTGAGCAACCTGATCGATGTCAAGCTGTACTTCAACTTCCTGCTGCGTGTGCTGCTCGTGTTCGGCATCGCGTTCGAGATCCCGCTGTTCGTCGTGCTGCTGAACCTCGCTGGCGTCATCAAGGCCCGCCAGCTTGCCCGGTGGCGATCGTGGATCATCTTCGGCACGTTCATCTTCGCGGCCGTGGCCACGCCGTCGACCGACCCGATCACGATGCTGCTACTGGCGGCGCCCATGACGGTGCTGTTCTTGATCTCCGAGCTCATCGCCCGGTTCGTCGACTACCGGCGGGGCCGTGACCAGGAGCCTGACTACGATGACTACGACGACGACACCGCATCGCCGCTCTGACCGTCAGCCTCGGCGCGGTCGCGCCCGACGCCCCGAGGAGATCCCATCGCCGCTGTTGACGCGTTCGAACTCCCCGACTGGCTTGGCACTGATGCGGTGACGTGGTCGGCCGAGTCGACGCTGACCGACGGTCCGGTGGTGCGCGGCGTGTTACGTGGTGCCGACTCCCACAGCCAGCAGCTCGACCTGGTGGCGGTCGACGCGGCATACCCGGTGCCCGTGTGCTCCGACGAAGACCGTCGCGGAGCTCATCAGGCGTGGCAGTTCGGGCAGGTGCAGCTGATCGACGTCGACGGCCGCGTCGGAGCGGCGGTGCCCGGGTCTGCGTTCGACGCCAATCTCGCCTGCGAGGCGGTCAGTCGGGTGGCGAAGGCGGTCGGGGCGAGCGCTGCTCGCTTCACCGTGCTGATCGCCTTGTGAGCAGTAGGGTCGGCACGTGACCAGTCGGTGTGCACTGTTGGTGAACCCGACGGCGGGGAAGGGGAAGCACACTCACCTGGTGCAGGCGGTGCATGAGCGGCTCAGGGCTGATGGTGCCGAGGTTGAGGTGATCCAGGGCGGCGACGGCGCTGAGGCCGCCGACCTGGCCACGGCCGCGGTCGCGGATGGGTATGACGTTCTGGCCGTCATGGGCGGTGACGGCATGGTGCATCTGGCTCTCGACGCGGTGGTGCATTCGACGACCCGACTCGGCATCATCGCCACCGGCACCGGCAACGACGTAGCCCGTTACCTCGGCCTGCCGCGGGGCAAGCCGCTGGAGGCGGCCGACGTCATCCTGGACGGCGTGACCCGCACGATCGACGTGGCCCGCGCCGGCGCTGACCTTTACGTCACGGTGTTGGCGTCCGGGTTCGACAGCCTCGTCAACGAGCGGGCCAACCGGGCTCGCTGGCCGCGCGGACAGATGCGCTATAACCTCGCGACCCTCGCCGAGCTCCGCGTGTTCGAGCCGCTGCCCTACACGCTCGAGCTCGACGGCGTCCGACGCCAACTCGACGCGATGCTCGTCGCGGTGGGGAACGGTCCATCGTACGGCGGTGGGCTGCGGATCTGCGAAGGCGCCGAGCTCGACGACGGGCTGCTCGACGTCGTCATCATCAAGCCGATAAGCAAGCTCGAGCTGATCAAGGTCTTCCCTCGGCTTTTCAGGGGCACCCATGTCACGCACTCGTCGTACGAGCACCATCGGGTGTCGCGCGTCAGCGTCGCCGCACCCGGGATCGTCGCCTACGCAGACGGCGAGCGGCTCGGCCCGCTGCCCCTCACCGTCGACGTCCTCCCGTCGGCCCTGACGGTCTGTGTGCCCGACGGAGCGGACCGATGACGTTGTTCGGCGAGTTCGCCGCCCTCTACGACTTCACGCCCGACAAGTTCCAGCGGGAGGCGTGTGAGGCGCTGGAGGCGGGCCGTGGCGTCCTGGTCGCGGCTCCGACCGGGTCTGGCAAGACGCTGGTCGGCGAGTTCGCCGTCCACCTCGCGCTCGACGAGGGCGGCAAGTGCTTCTACACGACGCCCATCAAGGCCCTGTCGAACCAGAAGTTCGCCGACCTGACCGCACGCTACGGACCTTCGAAGGTCGGGCTGCTCACTGGCGACAACACGATCAACAGCGAGGCGCCGATCGTGGTGATGACTACCGAGGTGCTCCGCAACATGCTGTATGCCGGCTCCCGCACGCTCACAGGTCTGCGGTATGTCGTCATGGACGAAGTGCACTACCTGGCCGACCGGTCGCGTGGGGCGGTTTGGGAGGAGGTCATCATCCACCTCCCGGAGTCGGTCGCCGTGGTGTCGTTGTCGGCGACGGTCTCCAACGCCGAGGAGTTCGGCGAATGGTTGCGCACCGTCCGCGGTGAAGGCGACATCATCGTCGAGGAGCGCAGACCGGTGCCGTTGTTCCAGCACGTGATGGCTGGCAACCGGCTCTACGACCTGTTCGGAGACGAAGGCAACGCCGACGCCACGTCGGTCAACCCGGAGCTCGCACGGCTTGCCAGAGACGACTGGCGCCGGATGCGCAGCCGTGACCACCGACAACGACGCGGCCAGCACCGCAGACCGGGCGGTCGTGCCCTCGTCCCAAGTCGGGCCGACGTGGTCGAGACCCTCGACGACGACGGCCTGCTGCCCGCGATCATGTTCATCTTCAGCCGGGCAGGCTGCGACGCCGCCGTGCAACAGGTCCTCAACGCCAACCTCCGGCTCACCACGGCCGACGAGCGCCGCGAGATCAAGGAGTATGCCGAGCAGAAGCTGTCGGCCCTCGCCAGCGACGATCTGACCGTGTTGGGCTATCCGGAATGGCTTGAAGCGTTGAGCCGGGGTGTCTCCTCACACCATGCCGGCATGCTGCCGGTCTTCAAGGAATGTGTCGAGCAGCTGTTCTCCCGAGGGCTCGTCAAGATCGTCTTCGCGACCGAGACCCTCGCCCTCGGAATTAACATGCCCGCGCGATCGGTCGTGGTGGACAAGCTGTCGAAGTGGAACGGCGAGACCCACGCCGATGTGACACCGGGGGAGTACACCCAGCTCACGGGGCGCGCTGGACGTCGTGGCATCGACGTAGAAGGACATGCCGTGGTGGTGTGGGCGCCGGGCTTCGACCCGAAGACCGTTGCTGGGCTCGCCTCGACGCGTACCTATCCGTTGCGGTCGTCCTTCCGGCCGTCGTACAACATGGCCGTCAACCTAGTCCGGCAGGTGGGTCGGGTCACCGCGCGCGAGCTGCTCGAGTCGTCGTTCGCGCAGTTCCAGGCCGACCGCGCCGTCGTCGGGCTGGCCCGGCAGGTCCGCAAGGCGGAGGAGGCCCTTGACGGCTATGGCGATGCGATCGCCTGTGACCGCGGCGACTTCATGGAGTACGCCCGGCTGAGGCGGAGTCTCTCGGACCGCGAGTCGGCGCTGTCGCGCCGCAAGCGCAGCGATCACCGGGACGCGGCCGTCGAGTCGCTCGACCGGCTGCGGATCGGCGACGTCATCGACGTACCGGTCGGGCGCAGCCAGGGCCTGGCAGTCGTGGTCGACCCGGGTGTGCACTCGGTACGTGACGGCCCGCGGCCGCTCGTGGTGACGGTCGACCGACAAGCGCGGCGGCTGTCTCTCGTCGACTTCCCGACGCCGGTGGAGCCACTGACCCGGATGAGGATCGCGAAGTCGTTCAATGCCCGTAACGCCCAGCAGAGGCGAGACTTGGCTGCGCTGCTCCGCGACCGGACCCGAGACCTGCGCCGCCCCGAGCGCCGTGGACGCGAGCGCAGCCCGGCGGCGGACGACCCGGAGGTACGTCGGCTGCGCGCAGCCCTCCGTGCGCACCCGTGCCACGACTGCCCGGACCGCGAGCAGCACGCCCGATGGGCGGAGCGCCACGTGAAGCTGCAGCGGGAGACAGACACGATCCGTCGGCGGATCGAGCAGCGGACCAACACCATCGCGCGTCAGTTCGACCGCGTCTGTGAGGTGCTGGACGAACTCGGCTACCTCGACGGCGAGGAGGTGACCCCCACCGGGGCGTCGCTCTCGCGCATCTACAGCGAGCTGGACCTGGTGGCGGCAGAGTGCCTGCGACGTGGTGTGTGGGACGACCTCGAGGCGCCGGCGCTTGCCGCTGCGCTGTCTGCCCTTGTCTACGAGTCTCGCAACCCAGACGACGCTGAGCGGCCGCGGCTTCCCGGTGGGGCCGTACGCCGCGCGCTCGGGGAGACTGTCGACCTCTGGGGCGAGCTCGACGCGCTCGAGCGCGAACACCGGCTGAGCTATCTGCGCGAGCCTGACCTGGGATTCGCCTGGGCGGCGTACCGGTGGGCTGGTGGCGCCTCTCTCGAGGACGTGCTCGACGAGGTCGAGCTCGCACCGGGGGACTTTGTCCGCTGGGTGAAGCAACTGCTCGACCTGGCGGAGCAGATTGCCGACGCGGCAGCCGACACCCCCCTGCGACGGACAGCCCGCGAGGCCGTCAGGTCAATGCGACGCGGCGTTGTGGCCTACTCCGCCGAAGTCGACGACTAGCCACCTTCCGACCGGCGTTGCCTTGTTCACAAGGCAGACTCCTTGTGAACAAGGCAAACGTGCCTAGGCGACAGGCAACGTGCCTTGGGGAGTCTCGTCGTCAGCGCGCGTCGAGGGCGGAGAGGACCCGGGTGGCGGCGCCGCCGAGGCCCCACTGCTCGGCCAGCTCTTCGAAGGCCTTCCGGCGCTGACCCGTGACCGCGCTGAGTGCCGAGTCGTATGACGGCACCTTGACGTCGCGCGCCACGTTGACGACGATCGGCGCCACATCGAGGTACGCCGCCGCGTCGTTGACCTTGGCCCGGACTCCGGTGCCGAGGCTGCTCTCGGGATCGAGGGCCGCCTCACGGATCCCCTCGAGGTCTCCGTACTGCTGGAGCAGGCTGGCGGCGGTCTTGTCGCCGACACCTTTGACGCCCGGCAACCCGTCCGAGGGGTCGCCGCGGAGAACCGCAAAGTCGACGTACTGCTCGGGAAGGATGGCGTACTTGCGCGCGACGACGTCGTCGGTGACGACCTCAAGGTTGCTCATCCCGCGCGCGGTGTAGATGATGCGGATTTCGCGGGCGTCGTCGACGAGCTGGAACAGGTCGCGGTCGCCGGTGACGACGTCGACCGGGATCTTGGCGCGCGTGGCCAGGGTGCCGATCACGTCGTCGGCTTCGTACTCAGGTGCGCCCACCACGGCTAGGTCAAGAGCTGCCAGCACCTCGCGAATGATCGGCACCTGGGTGACCAGCGGGTCGGGTGTCACCTCGATGTCGACACCGGCCGGGATCGCGGCGACTACACGGTGGCCCTTGTAGCTGGGGATCAGGTCCACCCGCCAGGCGGGCCGCCAGTCGTCGTCCCAGCAGCACACGAGATCGGTGGGCTCGTACGTCGTGACAAGTCTCGCGATGAAGTCGAGTAGACCGCGCACGGCGTTGACCGGCGTACCGTCCGGGGCGCGGACGGTGTCCGGCACGCCGAAGAACGCCCGGAAGTACAAGGAGGCGGTGTCGAGAAGCATCAGTCTGCGCGCGCTGTCGGCCACGACCCCGACCCTACGGGCATGGACCCACTTCGATTCGTCCGGGTGAGTCCGGTCGAGGACCGTCGCGACGGGGTCGGACGGATCGTGGCGCCGGTGTCGAGAAGCGACTTGGTGCCGCGACAATGGCTTTTGTGGGTGAACTTCTCGTGATCACCGGCCCACCTGGTGCCGGTAAGTCGACGGTCGCAGCCGCTGTCGTAGATCGCTTCGAGCCAAGCGCACTCGTGTCTGGCGACAGCTTCTTTGGGCTCCTCCGGCGCGGGTACATCCCGCCGTGGCTGCCAGAGTCCGCGGAACAGAACCGCACCGTCACGGAGGTTGCAGCACGGGCGGCGGGGAGTTTGTGCGCAGCCGGCTACGCCGTCGTCTACGACGGAGTCGTCGGCCCGTGGATGTTGCCCACGTTCATCGCTGCGACCGAAGTGTCGCGGGTTCACTACGTCGTACTGCTTCCCACTGAAGATGAGTGCGTGCACCGAGTCGAGCATCGAACCGGCCACGGGTTCGTCGACATTCCCGCAACGCGCCACATGCACAAGCAGTTCGCCGACGCATCGATCGACGAGCGGCACGTCATCCACGACAGCCACGACTCGGACGCGACGGCTCGCATCATCATCGACTCCATGACGCGTGGACTTCTCGCGATTAGCAATGACACTGAAGGTGGATAGGCGGGAGCCATCGAAACCCGAGGATGCCCTCGCCTACGCTGACACTATGACCGCTGACGTGACCTCGCGGATCTACCGCGCCCAGGAGGCACTGCGTGCCGCCGGCATCGACGGGCTGATCGTGACACCAGGTTCCGACCTGCGCTACCTCACCGGTTACGAGGCGAAGCCGCTGGAGCGCCTGACGGCCCTCAGCCTGCCTGCCGAGGGCGATCCGGCGCTCGTCGTACCGGCTCTGGAACTCGCTGAGGCCGAGCGGTCCCCGGCCGCGCTGTCGGGCATGGAGGTCGTGACACACGGCGAGACCGACGACGCATACGGTTCCGCTCTCACACCGCTTTACAATCCTGAGACGGTCGCCGTTGACGACCACATGTGGGCGCAGCGCGTTTTCGACCTGCAGGGCAGATTTCCCGATATCCGGTGGAGCGCGGCTGGCCGCCTCCTCGCCGACCTGCGGATGCGCAAGGCGCCCGACGAGGTGGCGTCCTTGCGGCAGGCAGGGGCCGCGATCGACCGCGTCCACCAACGGATGGCGGAGTTCCTGAAGGTCGGGCGCAGCGAGCGCGAGTCTGCTCACCTGATCGCCGAGGCCATCATCGCCGAGGGACACGTCTCGACGGACTTCGTCATCGTCGGGTCCGGCCCGAACGGTTCTTCACCTCACCACTCCGTGTCCGACCGCGTCATCGAGGCGGGAGACTCCGTGGTGGTCGACATCGGAGGCACGATCAGCGACGGCTACTGCTCCGACAGCACCCGCACGTACGTCGTCGGCGGCCAGCCCGCGGCCGAGGTGATCGCCTACTACGACGTCTTGCGCGAGGCGCAGCACGCCCAATGCGACTACGCCAAGCCAGGAGTGTCTGCGGAGTCGGTGGATCGCGTCGGGCGAACTCTCATCACCGACGCCGGCTTCGGCGACTACTTCGTGCACCGCACGGGCCACGGCATCGGGCTCGAGACCCACGAGGAGCCGTACATCGTCGAGGGCAACACTCTCGCCCTCGAGCCAGGCATGGCCTTCTCGATCGAACCAGGCATCTACCTGCCCGGCCGCCACGGTGCGCGGATCGAGGACATCGTGGTCACGACCGACGACGGGCTCGAGCGCCTCAACACCACGAGCCGGCAGCTCGCTGTCCTGGAAGGCTGAGCATGGAGAAAGTCGACCAGCAGATCTGTGAGCTGCTCGCCCGCGATGGGCGCATGTCGTTCACCGACCTCGGCAAGGAGACCGGTCTGTCGACGTCGGCCGTCCACCAGCGCGTCAAACGGCTGGAGGAGCGCGGCGTCATCCGCGGCTATGCGGCGAAGGTCGACTACCACAAGGTTGGGCTGCCATTGACGGCCTTCATCTCGATCCGGCCGATCGACCCGTCGTCGCCCGACGACTCACCCGATCGGCTCGCGGGCATCGAAGAGATCGAGTCGTGCTACTCCGTCGCCGGTGATGAGTCCTACATTCTCAAGGTGCGGGTGGCGGTGCCGACCGACCTCGAGGACCTGCTTGCCCGAATCCGGAGTAGCGCGAACGTGTCAACGCGCACCACGATCGTGCTCTCGACGCCGTACGAGCACCGCCCACCCCACCTCTAGCCGAACCGTCAATAAATTGCGCTCGAGCGGTCAGTTAGTTGCGGGCGAGCGGTCAGTTAGTTGCGGGCGAGCGCGTCAGTTAGTTGCGGGCGAGCCGTCAGTTAGTTGCGGGCGAACCGTCAGTTAGTTGCGCGCAACCAGCAGGAGGGCCGACTTGGACCGCAAGAACTTGACGGTTCGGCGGTAAGAACTTGACGGTTCGGCGTTAGACGAGGGGGAGGGCCTTCTGCGACTCGGCAGCCTCGCGGGACGCCTTCGCGGCTTCCTCGGCTTCCGCCAAGACGTCGCCGCCGTGCTGGCGCCACCAGGCCTGACCGGCCTCAGGGAGGGTGTGGATCGGGTCGTAGTACTCGTACGTGCGCGTGAGTGCCTCGGCGTCAGTGCTCTCGATCGACGTCCGGTAGTTCTTCGTCCAGTACGAGATGCCCTGTTCGCGGTCGTACGACTCGAGCTGGTGCACCCACCGCTTGCCGACGAACGGTACGTCGCAGACGATCCGCGGCGTGGCGAACCCAGGCAGGTAGCCCATCACCCCGTGCTGAAGCTGCTGCGCCCTGGCCACAGAAACTCGCCAGTGCTCGCTGAACGGGATCATGTCGCACATGTAGAAGTAGTAGGGCATGATCTGCGCGCCGTCGAGCAGGGCGAAACAGAGGTCGAGAAGCGTGTGGGCGTCGTCGTTGACCCCGCCCATCAGCACGCCCTGGTTGCGGACGTCGCGGATGCCCGTATCGAGCATCGCCTGGGTGGCCTTCGCGACCATCGGGGTCACGGAGTTGGCGTGGTTGACGTGAGTGTGGATGGCGATCGAGGCGTTGCGCTCGCGCGCCTTGGTGGCGAGCCGCTCCATGCCGGCGCGAACGTCGTCCTGCAGCCAGTGCTGGGGGAGTCCCATCAGCGCCTTGGTGGCCAGCCGGATGTCGCGGATGTTGTCGACGTCGAGCACCGCGTCGACGAACGCCTCGAGCCGGGGCCACGGCATGTTGGCCACATCGCCACCGGAGACGACGACGTCGCGGACACCGGGGTGGCTGCGCAAGTACTCGAGCATGGCATCGATGCGGTCGACGGGCTTGAGGTTGAACTTGAGCTTGTCGATGACAGGTGTCGAGTTGCCGACCAGGTCCATTCGGGTGCAGTGGCCGCAGTACTGCGGGCACGTGGGCAGCATCTCGGCGAGCACCTTGGTGGGATAGCGGTGAGTGAGACCCTCGGCGACCCACATGTCGTGCTCGTGGAGGCTGTCGCGGGTGGCGTGGGGGTGGCTCGGCCAGTCGGTACGACGGTCGGAGAAGACCGGGAGCATGTAGCGGCGCACCGGGTCGGCATACATGAGGTCCGTGGTCGGGACGGTGTGCGGCACCATCGTGTTGACCATCTGCGGAGGCATCAGCATCGACATGGTGGCACGCTCGGCCTGGTCGCGTGCGAGGTCGTCGTAGAACCTGTCCTCGACGAGGTCGCCCAGCACCGCGCGGAGCTGCTTGATGTTCTTGACGCAGTGGGCGCGCTGCCACTGCACGGACTCCCACTCCTCGGAGGTGGCGTCCTTAAAGCCCGGCAACCGGGTCCAGTCAGGCTCAACCAGCTCCACCCGCTGATACGGATAGGGCTGCTCGAGCTCGGCCGCGCCGGTCGACTCGGTCATCGGTTGCCTCCCATGGCCAGCGGTGCAGACGCGCGGAGCGCAGCAACGCATGGAGTGTTTGTGTCCTTGAGCGTTCTCATGCCAGAGTACGGGAGGATGTGCGGTGACAGCAAAGCAACGCCGCAAGACTTGCGGTTGAATGTCCGAGAGGTGGAGAACTTCGTGACCAGCGATCCAACCGGTCTCCACCGCGTCCTCGCTCCGCCCGGAGTCTTGCCGCAGGCTGCCGAGCGACTCGACACCAGCCCTGAGCTGAGCGACGACGAGGTGCGGGTCGACGTGGCGCGCCTCAACCTCGACGCAGCGTCGTTTCGCCAACTGTTCGACAAGCACAACGGTGACGGCGCCGCCGTGCGGGCTGAAGTACTAGATATCATCCGTGACCGGGGCAAGATGCATAACCCGGTCACCGGGTCGGGCGGAATGCTCACCGGCACGGTCGCCGAGGTCGGACCGGAGTCCCCGCTCGGTCTCTCGGTCGGTGACCAGATCACCACGCTCGTCTCCTTGACGTTGACCCCGCTCGTCATCACCGATGGCCTGGAGCGATGGGACGGCCGCGGGGAGCAGGTGCCGTGCGCCGGCTACGCCATTTTGTTCGGCCGCTCCATCGCGGCTGTCATGCCCGACGACATTCCCACGCCGCTGGCTCTCGCCGTGATGGACGTCTGCGGTGCGCCTGCACTCACCACCCGCGTCGTCAAGGGATACGTCGACCGGGGTCTCTCGCCCACCGTGTGTGTCATCGGTGGCGCAGGCAAGAGCGGGTCCCTGTCGCTGGCCGCGGCCGCTGCGGCGGGCGCCACGCGCACGATCGCCGTCGTACCCGTGCAAGCCGAGGTCGAACTGTTGGCCGACAAGGGTCTGGCTGATGCCATCGCCCTGGCTGACGCGCGTGACCCGGTCGCGCTGTCGCAGGCCGTGAAGCAGGCCGGAGGCCCGGCCGACATCACCGTCGTCTGCGTAGACGTGCCCGGTTGCGAAGGCGGCGCGATCCTCTCGACTGAGCAAGGCGGCACGGTTGTCTTCTTCTCGATGGCGACATCGTTCTCCGCGGCGGCACTCGGCGCCGAAGGGCTGGCGTCCGACATCACGATGCTCATCGGGAATGGCTATGTGCCGGGGCATGCCGACTTCGCCGTCGAGCTGCTCCGCAGCCACGCCGGTGTCCGGGCACTCTTCGAGTCAAGGCTCGTCCACGAGACGGCAGGATAGGGGCATGGTGGCTGTCCCTCCCTTGCTCCCGGCACCGCGTCACGTGCTGCTGCGTGGCGGTGGCGTCTACTCACCGGCCAGGCGGCTTGCCAGCGCGATGCTCGTCGTCGATGGTCGGGTGGAGTGGGTCGGCGACGACGCGTCAGCCGACGCACACGCCCCGAGCGCCGACGCGATCGTGGAGCTGGAGGGCAGGCTCGTCACGCCCGGCTTCGTCGATGCCCACGCACACCTCGGCTCGACCGGGTTTGCGCTGGAGTCTCTCGACCTCAGCGAGACGGTGAGTGTCGACGATGCCCTGAGTCGGCTGGAGCTCTTTGCGGCAAACCATCCCGCGAGCGTGCTGTTCGCCTACGGTTGGGACGAGTCCCGCTGGGCCGAGGGGAGGGCAATCCGCCAGGACGAGCTCGACAGGGCAGTCGGTGACCGGGTGGCGTATCTGACGCGGGTCGACTCCCACTCCGCCGTGGTCTCGTCCGCCTTGCTTGCTCGTGACCCCAGCATCGCCAGCCGGGTGGGGTGGCGAGGCGACGGCCGGGTCGAGCGCGACGCACATCACGCCGCCCGTGCAGTCACCCAGGCGATCTGGACGCCCGACGACCGTCGACGCGCGCTCCGCACCGCTCTGTCGTGTGCCGCGAGCCGGGGAATCACGTCAGTGCACGAGCTCAACGCCCCGCACATCGCGCCGGTGAGCGACTTCGAGGCGTTGCGCGCGATCGCGGCCGACTCTCCGGTGCCGGAGGTCGTGCCCTACTGGGGAGCGTTCCGCGGCGAGGGGGTCGAGGACGCCGGCATCGACGTGGCGGGCTTCGCCGGGGATCTGTGCGTCGACGGCGCAGTCGGATCACGCACCGCCTGCATGCACGAGCCGTATGACGACGAGGCAACTTCCGGGCATCTCTACCTTGACCGCGACCAGGTCGCAGAGCACGTTGTCTTCTGCACAGAGCGCGGCCTCCAAGCGGGCTTTCACGTCATCGGAGACCGGGCCATGTCCGAGACTGTGGCCGGTCTTGAGGCGGCCGCAGACAAGCTCGGCGACGACGCGATCGTGCAGGCCCGGCACCGAATCGAGCACGCCGAGATGCCCACCTCCGACGCGATCGCCACCCTCGCCCGTCTGGGAGTTGTGGCGAGCGTCCAGCCTTCGTTCGACGCCGCGTGGGGCGGCCAAGGTGGCCTCTACGAGCGACGCCTGGGTCCCGCCCGGGCGCGACCGATGAACCCCTTCGCCAGCATGCGTCGCGCTGGCGTGGTGCTCGCCTTCGGCTCCGACAGCCCGATCACGCCCCTCGACCCGTGGGCAGGGGTCCGGGCTGCCGCCTACCACCACCAGGAGGAAGAGCGCCTGAGTGTTGCCGAGGCCTTCGATGCGCATACCCGCGGCGGTCACCGTGCCCGCCGCGATGACCAGGCCGGAGTGCTGACACCTGGCGCCCCGGCGACGTACGCCGTCTGGGACCTCGCCGCACGCTCGGACGGCGACCTTCCAGACCTTAAGCCGGAAGCACCGCTCCCGCAGTGCGTCCAGACCGTCGTGGGCGGCACCACCGTATTCAGTAACGGCGCGCTGGCGGCCGCGTTCACGTCCAGCGAGATGAGGACCGGCCGATGAGCGCTCGCAACCGCCCACACCTCGATCTCGACCCCGGCACCGTCAAGCAGGCCCGCAGCCTGGCACGCCGAGCAGGCCGCCCCATCGTCCGGCTCGCCAAGCAGCACACCACCGTGTCGGTCGAGCGCGCCACGCTCAGGCTCGCCGGACTGGCCGGAGCGGATCCCGACGGCACGCCATGGGTCAACCGACTGCTCGACGCGGTCCGGGCCGATGTCGGGCTCGAGCACGGCGTCTGCGTCCCCGTCTGGGACGCGCTAGCGACGAGCGACGCACCCGACCTGCTCACCCTGGCCCAGCGGGCGGCCGCGGGCGACGTACGCTTCCGCCTCCCCGAGGGTCGCGACGCGACTCGGGCGCAGACCGCCTCCCGCAAGCAGGTCGGCGCGGGGATCCGGCGCATCGACGACCGCCGCAAGGAGCGCCAGCGTCTGATCAAGCGATGGGGCGACCCGAAGCAGAAGCCCTGGATCTACCTCATCGTGGCCACCGGAGACATCTACGAGGACATGCCGCAGGCTCAGAACGCCGCCCGCGAGGGTGCCGACATCATCGCGGTCATCCGCTCAACCGGGCAGTCGCTGCTCGACTATGTCCCCGAAGGACCAACGCGAGAGGGCTATGCCGGGACGTACGCCACGCAGGACAACTTCCGGCTCATGCGGGCTGCGCTCGACGACACGAGCAAGGAGCTCGGGCGCTACGTGCGGCTCACCAACTACGCCTCCGGCCTGTGCATGCCGGAGATTGCAGCCCTGGCAGGCCTCGAACGGCTCGACATGATGCTCAACGACTCGATGTACGGCATCCTCTTCCGCGACATCAACCCGATCCGCACCTTCGTCGACCAGCGGTTCAGCCGACAAGTGCACGCTCGAGCCGGCATCATCATCAACACCGGTGAGGACAACTACCTGACGACGGCCGACGCCGTCGAGGCCGCGCACACGGTCACGGTCAGCCAGCTGCTCAACGAGTTCTTCGCCAAGGAGGCAAGCCTCGAAGACTGGCAGTTGGGTCTCGGCCACGCCTTCGAGATCGACCCAGCACTGCCCGACAGCTTCCGGCTCGAGCTTGCCCACGCGCTGCTGGCCCGCACTCTGTTCCCGAAGGCGCCGCTCAAGTGGATGCCACCGACGCGGCACATGACCGGCGACGTGTTCCGCGGCTACCTGCTCGACGGCTTCTTCAACCTCGCCGGCGCGATGACCGACCAGGACATCCTTCTGGTCGGCATGATGACGGAGGCCGTTGTCACGCCCTGGCTGTCCGACCGCGACCTCGCGTTGCAGAACGTCCGGTACGTCGTGAACGCCGCAGGCAAGCTCGCCGAGGACTTCGTCCCCGCCCCAGGCGGCTTCATCGCCCAACGCGCGAACCAGGTGCTCGCCGAGTCGATCGACCTGCTCGAGAAGATCCTCGACCACGACGATGGCCTCCTCGACGCGATCGCCGACGGCACGTTCGGGCTGATGAAGCGCCCGGCTGACGCGGGCAAGGGGCTTGAGGGGGTTGCGAGGAAGTCGCGCGACTACTTCAACCCGGCCACCTCGATCTTGGAGGAGAAACGGTGATGGTCTCGACAGCCTCGACAGGCGGTACTGGCTCGATCCTGCGTCCCTACGGGGACACCACGGGTGACGGGATGGTCCAGGTCTCGTTCACGCTGCCGATGCCGCACGACAAGGTCGCCGAGGGCGCGGCAGTCCAGCTGGCGAACAAGATGGGCATCGACCCTGCACTTGTCGCACATGCCAAGGCGATGGGGCCGGATTTCACGTTCTTCGTGGTCTACGGGCGCTCCAACCACCTTGTCGACGTCGACAAGGTGGAGGTGGTCGAGCGCGGCTACCCACTGCTGTCGCCGAAGGAGGCCAACCTCGCAGTCAAGAGGGCGCTACGCCGGCGACTCGTCGTGGTCGGAGGCTGCATCGGTAGTGATGCTCACACGGTCGGCATCGACGCAATCCTCAACATCAAGGGGTTTGCGGGGGAGAAGGGCCTCGAGTATTACCGCGAGCTGCGCGTGGTCAACCTCGGTGCGCAGGTGTCGGTGCCCGAGCTGGTTGCACGGGCCCGTGAGGAGCATGCGGACGCCGTACTCGTGTCTCAAGTCGTGACGCAACGCGATGCTCACATCCTCAACACCAAGGAGATGTCAGCTGCGTTCCGGGAGGCCTACCCCGCCTCGCGACGGCCAGTGCTGATCATCGGCGGGCCGCGGTTCGAGGAGAAGCAGGCGGCCGAGCTGGGCGTCGACAGGGTCTTCACCCGTGGTACGACGCCCGGCGAGGTGGCCAGCTACCTGGTCCATACCATCGTCGGAAGCGGCCGCACCAACAAGGCGGGCAAGGCCGAGAGGGGCGGCCCGAATCCGTCGCCAGCCAAGGAGTCCGCGTGACCGAGCAAGCAGATTCTGACCCGCGTATTGGGCTCGTGGTAACCCATCGGCGCTACGTGCCGTACTCCGATGCGCACTACGCGGGCAATCTCGTCGACGGGGCCTACAGCCTCGGCCTTTTCGGCGACGTCGCCACCGAGGTCTGTATCCAGCTCGACGGCGACGAGGGACTGTTCGCGTCGTACGACGACGTCCAGTTCCGGGCTCCGATCCGGGCCGGCGACGTGCTCGAGGTTCAGGCGACGGTGACCCGAGTAGGCACGCGGTCACGGACCCTCAACTTCGCGGTGCTCGTCGTCTGCCGCGGCAAGCCCGGCGAGAGCGAGTCGGCGGCCGAGGTGCTCAAAGACCCGATCATCGCCACCACCGCCACCGGAACCGTCGTCGTCCCGGCTGCACGTTCCTGATCACGGCCGCGGCGTGTCGAGACGACTCGCCGCAGCGCGACCAGACTGGAGGCACGTATTCGGGCGATCTCGCGTGGCCCGGTGATGCCGTGACCAGCACCTATGCCGTAACCCGCAGGTCAGACGCCCGTTGACAGCACCCGTATCTGGTTGGCACGATGCCGGGCAGTCCACCGAGTAGACGTCGGCCCATCCGCGACGACGATCATCCACGGGTACCTGGTTTTGATCCAAGATCAGCCGAACCGTGGTGACGCCGGACGTAGGAGCGGCGGACTCCGATGGAACCGGAAGGGGCCCGACCTCCAGTAGACAACGGACCACGTGCTGACAGCCAGCGGCGCGCGGTTCGGTCCGAAGGGGGATCGGGCTCGGTCCGGAGGTAGTGTCACCGCATGCCCCGACGCCCTCGACCTGAAACGGTCGTGCGGTGGGTCGGGGCGTTGTTGTCCGGGCTCGCGCTGGCGCTGGCGTTTCCGCCGTACGACGTGACCTGGCTGATGCCCGTGGGGCTCGCCGGGCTCATGGTCGTGGTGCGGCGCCTCGACGGCGGGTTCTGGGCCGGGCTCGTGTTCGGTCTCGGGTTCATGGTGCCGCTTCTGCGATGGCTGACGATCATCGGCATCGACGCGTGGCTGGTGCTCAGCCTGCTGGAGGCACTGTTTCTCGGGCTGCTCGCGCTTGTCTGGCGGTGTCTCCGACGGCGCAGGTGGTGGCCGGTCGCGTTCGCGGTCACCTGGGCGGGAGTCGAGTGCCTGCGCGGCGTCGTACCCTTCGGCGGATTTCCCTGGGGCACGCTGGCCTTCGGCCTCGTGGACTCCGCCGTGGTGCGCTACGGGCGCCTCGGTGGCACAGTCTTGGTGTCGCTCGTCGTCGTCCTCACGGTGGCGGTCGTCGTCGACCTCGTCGAGCGGCGAGACCGCAGCATCGCGGGGATCGCGCTCGGCGCCGCAGCCGCTGCCTTGATCCTGGCGAGCGCCGTGCTGCCTGCGGGGACGGCTGGTGCGGCTGACAGTGCCCGGGTGGCGGCGGTGCAGGGCGACGTCCCTGGTGAGGGGATGGACCCGTTTGCCGAGCGCAGAGAGGTGCTGCACAACCATGCGACCGCAACGCGCGACTTCGCCGCCTTGGTGGAGGCGGGGGAGCGGAAGCGACCTGACGTCGTCATCTGGCCCGAGAACTCGACCGACATCGACCCGTATATCGACGAGGACGCCTACGAGGAGATCGACGCCGCGGTGCGGGCAATAGGCGTTCCGACGCTCGTCGGCGCAGTCGTCCGGGGACCCGATGACACCCACGTGCAGAACATGGGGATCGTCTGGGACCCGCGCACGGGACCGGGGGAGCAGTACGTCAAGCGACATCCGGTGCCCTTCGGCGAGTACATCCCGTTCCGGGGGCTGCTGACGCGTTTCATCGACCGGCTGGGTCAGATCCCGCGCGACTTCGCGCAGGGTGACTCCGTCGGAGTGCTCGACCTGGGACCGGTGCGGCTAGGCGACGTGATCTGCTTCGAGGTTGCGTATGACGGTTTGATCCGCGACGTGGTGAACGGCGGTGGTCAGCTCCTCGTCGTGCAGACCAACAACGCGACGTACACCGGCACCGGCCAGCTCGAGCAACAGTTCGCGATCTCGCGCTATCGAGCGGTGGAGACCGGGCGAACGGTTGTCGTCGCCGCCACGAACGGCATCAGCGGGATCATCACGCCTGACGGGAAGGTGGTCGAGGTCAGCGAGGTCAAGACCCGTGCGGTGCTGGAGGCCGACGTCCAGCTCGGCGAGGGGATCACTCCGGGGGTCCGCTTCGGATGGTGGCTGGAGCTGCTCGTGACGTTCACGAGCGCCGGCCTCCTGGTGCTGTGCATTTTGGATCGCCGCCGTCGCGCTGGCACGATGGAACAGTGAGCACCGAGCGCGGGGTCGTCGTCATCCCGACCTACAACGAAGCCGAGAACATCGAGCTCGTCGTCGACCGCGTCCGCGCCTCCGTGCCCAGTCTCGACGTACTGATCGTCGACGACGGGTCGCCCGACGGCACTGGAGAGATCGCCGACAAGCTCGCGACCCACGACTCCCGGGTCAATGTGCTCCACCGCCCCGTCAAGGAAGGGCTCGGAGCGGCCTACCTGGCGGGCTTCGCGTGGGCGTTGGAGCGTTCCTACGACATCGTCATCGAGATGGACGCCGACGGCTCACACCTGCCCGAGCAGCTGCCCCGGCTGCTGGAGGCGCTGCCCCAGGCTGACCTCGTGCTGGGTGCCCGCTGGGTGCGCGGTGGCCGGGTCGTCAACTGGCCGAAGCGGCGCGAGCTGCTGTCGCGCGGTGGTAACACGTACGCCCGGCTGGCGTTGGGCCTGCCCGTTCGCGACGCCACCGGTGGTTTTCGCGTTTTCCGCCGCGAGACCTTGGAGGGGATCGACTTGGCCTCGGTCCGTTCGCAGGGTTACTGCTTCCAGGTCGATCTCGCCCGACGGTCGATCGAGTCGGGCTTCCGGGTCGTGGAGGTCCCGATCACGTTCGTCGAACGCGTCTATGGCGAGTCGAAGATGACGGGGTCAATCGTCCGGGAGGCCCTGGTCCGGGTCACCCAGTGGGGCGCTCAGTATCGCCTCGGCCAGCTGCGCGGGGTGGCGGCCAAACGACGTACCTGGGCAGGTCGCTGAGATGCACAGGCTCATCCTGTTCGCGCTGTTCGTGGGCCTCCCCATCCTCGAGATCTACGTCATCATCCAGGTGGGGCAGGAGATCGGCGCGATCCCCACGATTCTGCTGCTGGTGTTCGAGTCGCTGCTTGGTGCCTGGATCGTCAGGCGCGAGGGTCTCCGAGCCTGGGAGGCGTTGCGTGGCGCGGTGACCACCGGCCAGGTGCCGGCCCGAGAGCTCTCCGACGCCGCACTGGTGCTGGTTGGCGGCACGTTGTTGCTGACGCCGGGTTTCGTCACCGACGTGTTCGGCTTCTTCTTCGTGCTCCCATTCACTCGACCGATCGCCCGACGGGCGCTGGCGGGCTTGGTGGCGCGTCGGGCGGCAAGCGCCGTACGACGCGGCGGCTACGCACCGCGCCGCGGCGACGTCCACCAGATCTACCGCGACGACGAGATGCCCTGAGCTTCCTATCGGCTACCAGCATCGCTCGGTCCACTGTGCTGAGGGCTTTGATCTGCCCTGATGCACTACGCTTCCGGCCATGGCTGACGACAGTTACAGAGTCGAGCGTTCGGTGACGATCGACGCTCCGCCGGAGCGGATCTACGAGCAACTTGTCGACTTCCACAACTGGCCCAACTGGTCGCCGTGGGAGGACCTGGACCCCGAGCTCCAGCGCACTTACTCCGGGGCAGAATCCGGAACGGGAGCGGTTTACGCCTGGTCAGGCAACCGCAAGGCCGGTCAGGGACGGATGGAGATCACCGAGGCCACCGCGCCGTCAAGGGTCGCGATCGACCTCGTCTTCGTGAAACCGTTCAAGGCGCGTAACGAGACGGCGTTCAGCATCAGCCAGGACGGGTCTCGGTCGGTGGTTCACTGGACGATGAGGGGCGAGAAGACCTTCATGACGAAGGTGATGGGCCTGTTCACCTCGATGGACAAGATGGTTGGTCCAGACTTCGAGAAAGGCCTCGCCCGGTTGAAGGCAACCACGGAGAAGCCGGCTGCCACCTAGGTCCCTAGGCGTGAGGTGCAGAGATGGTGGACGCTGTCGTGCGGGCACGCAGCGACTTTGCCCGCAAGGCTTGGGGTGACGCGTGCGCCGGTCTCCTCGCGAACCTGGAGTCGCTCGAAGCGGATGATCTCGAGCGGTTGGCCGTGTGTGCGTATCTCGTCGGCAAGGAGCGGGAGAGCGACAGCGCGTGGGCCAGGGCGCACCATCTACGGCTGGCCAGGGGCGACCTCGACGGCGCGGCTTGTTGCGCCTTCTGGATCGGGTTCCGTCTAGTCAACTCCCACGCGCGCCCTGAGGCCAACGGGTGGATCGCGAGGCTGGAGCGGCTGGCGGAGGGTCTCCCTGAGAACTCCCTGCCGCGCGCGCGGCTGGCATACCTGACCGGACTCCGGGCGCTGTTCGACGAGGGGGACTTGGTGACGGCGGCGGCTGATTTCGGCCGGGCCGCCATGCTGGCGGCAACGCAATTGAACACCGAACTGGCGGCGCTCGCGCGGCTGGCCCACGGCAGGGTTCTCGTCTTCCAGGGAAAGATCACGGAGGGCGTGCGCCTGCTCGACGACGCGATGTTGACGGTGCAGTCGGAGAGCCTGTCCCCGATTGCGGTCGGTGACAGCTATTGCACGGCCATCGACGCCTGCCATGACCTGTTCGACGTGCAGCGCGGCCAGGCCTGGACGGATGACCTCACCGCCTGGTGTGTGGAGCAGCCCGACCTGGTGCCGTTCGCAGGCATCTGCCAGGTGCACCGGGCCGAGTTCCTGCAGCTGAAGGGCGCTTGGGTCGAGGCAATGGCGCAGGCCGGTCTGGCGCGGGTGCGGCTTTCGACACTCTCGCAGCAGCTGCCCTACGGGGCGGCGGTCTACCAGGAGGGCGAGCTACTGCGGCTGAGGGGCGAGTTCGCCGAAGCCGAGGCGTGCTATCGAGCGGCGAGTGAGGCGGGACGAGACCCCCAGCCCGGCTTGGCGCTGCTCAGGTTGAGCCAGGGCCGGAACGCGAACGCGGCTCAAGCCATGGACCGTGCAATGGCGGAGGCGGAGGACCCGGTGGCGCGCTCCCGGCTGTTGGCGGCGTACGTCGAGGTGATGCTCGCCTGCGGCCGAGTCGGTGACGCGCGCCAGGCGACGACCCGACTCACAGAGGTCGCCCACGCCCTCGGCTCACCTATGCTGGACGCAGTGTCGCATCGAGCGACCGGATCGGTAGTCCTGGCCGAGGGCAACCCGAGGGCAGCGCTCGGTCCGCTGAGGAGGGCCAGCGACGGGTTCCGTGAGTACGAGTTGCCCTACGAGGTCGCACGCACGGCCGTGCTGATCGGCCGTGCCCGTTCGGAGCTCGGCGACGACGAGGGCGCCCGGTTAGTGATGGACGCGGCGCGCTCGA
Organism: uncultured Actinomycetota bacterium; assembly: GCA_963815295.1. GTDB lineage: Bacteria > Actinomycetota > Actinomycetes > Propionibacteriales > Nocardioidaceae > JACDHG01. The sequence goes on along the minus strand of CAWFFZ010000008.1, from coordinate 1,349,643 downwards.
CGTTCGGGCGGCTCGGAGCCAGACCGGACCTGGCACGGCTTGACAGCCGGAGGCCGGGCGGGCTCACCGCGCGGGAGCTGCAGGTGCTGCGGCTGGTGGCAACCGGACACACGAACCGCTCAGTCGGCTCTGAGCTGGGCCTGAGCGAGCGCACCGTTGACCGGCACGTGAGCAACATCTTCGGCAAACTCGGGGTCTCCTCCCGAGCCGCGGCCACGTCCCTGGCGTACGAGTCCGAACTCCTCTGAGGCGAGTTGTACCCACACCCCACTTCGAAAGTCGTGGGTGACTTCGCCGATGCCGCAGATTCGGACCCGTTCTAGCGTCGAGTCGTCCCGAAGCTGCGGGACCCGGATGCACAGGAGGAAGCAATGCCCAACGTCTCGCGCGACACCGCCGATGAGTCGATCTCGATGTTCGGTCTCGACGTGCGGCTGACCAACTTCGACGGCGGCTACACCGTCTGCTTCGAGTCGCATTCGTCATACCAAGACCTCGGGCCCCTTTTCGAGGGGCTGCCGGACGACGAGTGCCAGTTCCAACGGCTGGGGTACGTCGTCGCCGGCACAGTGGAATTTCGGATCGGAGACCTGACCGAGACCTACACCGCGGGTGAGGCCTACTACGTTCCGCCAGGACACGTTCCGATCCACCACGAGGGGGCGCAGATCGTCGAATTCAGTCCCACCGAGTTGCTCGGCGAAACCATCGGCGTGGTCATGGCCAATGTCGAGCGCGGCCGGCGTCCCGTCCAGCTGGCAGTCGGGAGGTGACCACGATGAGCGTCTTCTACAAGGTGTCGTACCGGGTTGGTTTCCACCCCTGGGAGGACCTGGCGGGGCACGAGCCGTTCGCCAACGCCCTCGTGGGGCTGTTCAAGCGTGAGGAGCAGGGCAAAGAGCTGCCCTACGGGAGGGCGCTGGACCTCGGCTGCGGCAGCGCGACATGGGGCGTTCGCCTTGCCGCACGGGGATGGCACGTCACCGGCGTGGATAACGTGCCGAAGGCAGTGGCGCGCGCCGAGGAGCGCATCCGCAAGACGGGGGTCGACATGCGGGTGCTGCTTGGTGACGTCACCCGTCTGCGCGAGTCGGCTGTCGGTGTCGACTACGACCTCGTCGTCGACACCGGTACCTTCCACGGGCTGACGCCGGCGCAGCGACTTGACATGGGCCGGGAAGTCACCTGCATTGCCGCAGACGAGGCGACCGTGATCCTGGACTGCTTCGCCCCACGTCGACGTGGCCCGCTTCCACGTGGGTGCACGCAGGCGGACGTGGAGGCGGCCTTCCCCGCCTGGCAGATCACCGACGCCATCGAAGCCGACAGCGATCCGGACGCGATCGCGCGCGTGTTCAAGTTCGGCGAGGTGTTCTACCGGCTTCGCCGCAGGTGACGGGCGCCCCTCAGGAGCGACCTGACAGGTCCGATCGGTCACTAGGGCGTCGTGGGTAAACCAGGTGACGTGGGGTTCGCCTCGGCGTAGCGTCCCAAGACATGAGGGTCACCTTCACGAAGGTCGACGGAAAGCGGTACCGCCTCGCTATCGAGCGCGAGCACGGTCCTGACCTGGTGCCGCGATTTGCTCCTGGGTACGACGACCTCATGCCGCACGACCTGGCCCACTACGTGGTCGAGGAGCAGTTCGAGATCGAGCTGGGCGTGTTCGGGCAGCTCGCCGCTGGCGGCCGCGGAATCTTCAACCCAGCGCCAAGCGACGACTCCGTGCGGTACCAGCGCACCTCGGCGCGGATCGCCACGATCGGCCGCGACGACATGGCCCGCTCGGAGCAGCTCGTGGTCCTCGCCGTGGCGGAGTGGGAGCGCAGCATCGGCCGGGAGAAACATCAGCGCCGCGACTTCCTCGGCGAGGTCGAGCCCGAGCAGCTGCAGGCGACGATCCGACGGCTGGGTGCCGAAGCTCGCCGGTGGCGGGCGCTCCAGTACGGCGCCTCGCTCACGTTCGAATGGCCCAAGACGCTGACGTTCGATGCCGCGAAGTCGCATCGAGGAAGACGGCGGTCGCAACGGACAGTGTCCGAACGACGCGCGCCGGCCTCAGTACGTCGCTGACTGCGAAGCGACAACGGCGCCGATCCCCCCGAGGGGCCGGCGCCGTTGTCAATTGGTGACTGCTGCGGTCAGGCGGACTTCTTCGACTTCGGGCGGGACCGGGCCGTCCGTCGGTGTAGATGAGCCGGGCCGATGGCGCCGGTGCGAAGCAGTTCGAGACGCTCGGACAAGATGTCCTCGAGCTCGGAGATCGAGCGCCGCTCCAGGAGCATGTCCCAGTGCGTGCGGATCGGCTTCTCGGTCTTGGCTTCGGGCTCCGAGCCGTCCCGCTGACGCGATGCTGCACCGCAGCGCGGGCACTCCCAGATGAAGGGAATGTCGGCCTCGGCTGACATCGGGATATCGAACTGGTGCCCGTTGGCGCAGTCATACGTCACCTGCTGGCGAGGCGCGAATTCAATCCCGCTCTCGTCTTCGAAGCTGGTGCCGCCGAGGCGGGACCCTCGAAGGGTTGCTCTTTCTGACATAGTGCTCTCCCCGCATGGGTTGGTGGTCCCCGGATGACGCGGTGGTCGGTGGTGAATAGAGGTGTTTCAGGCGGCGCCGTCATCGGTTAGACGTCGCAATCGCCGTCATGGTTGCCAACGTTGCTGCGCCACTCATGATTCCCACTCAGCCTGAGATTCGGCTAAGACAGCCCGGTGAGGTCGCTGAGTTGTCGAGACGCTCGTCGGACGGCTAAATCACGAGGGGTGCGGCGTTGCCGGCCTCGGCGATGCCGCGACGGGCGTCAACCCGCCACAGCAGGGCTAGGCCGACGACAAAGAATACTATCAGCGCGAAGATCGCAGGGCGGTAGGAGTCGAACCATTGGTGCATCAAACCGAACACCAAGGTGCCCAGCCAGCTGGTCCCTCGTTCGCACGCCTCGTACAGCGAGAAGTACTCCGCCTCGCGGCCGCGGGGCACCAGTTGGCTGAAGAACGACCTCGAGAGTGCCTGTGTGCCACCCAGCACCAGCCCGATCAAGACGGCCATCCCGAGGAAGGGCAGCAACGACTCCTCGGGCAGGAAGTAGCCGATCGTGACCACGACCATCCAGATGACCAGGCCGCCGAGGATCGTCTTCTTGCCGCCCACCTGCGCCGCGATCCGGCCGAACAGCAACGCGCCGAAGAACGCCACGAACTGGACCATCAAGATCGTGGCGATCAGCACTGACGTGTCAAAACCGAGCTCCTTCTCACCGTAGGTCGACGCGGACACGATGACCGTCTGGATGCCGTCGTTGTAGAACAGGTAGGCAACCAGGAAGAGCAGGGTCATCGGGTAAGCCCGCATGTGGCGCAGGGTCGCCGCCAGCTGGCCGAAGCTCTGCCGCACCGCACCTCCCGGCTGGGCCGCCACGGCGGTCGCAGGCCGGTCCCGGAGTCCTCTGAACGGGATGATGGTGAAAGCCGCCCACCACAAGCCCGCTCCGAGCAGGCAGAGTCGGACGGCGGTGCCCTGCGACATACCGAACGAGTCGTGCAACGTGACGAGCACCAGGTTGATCCCCAGGAGCAGCCCGCCACCGAGGTAGCCAAAGGCCCAGCCGCGGGAAGATACGCGGTCACGCTCGTCCGGAAGCGAGATCTCGATCATGATCGCGTTGTAGACGACGAGGCTGGCGCCCAGGCACAGGTTGGCAGCGACGAGCAGCAACGCGCCGAGCTGCCAGTTGCCGCCGGTCACGAGGAACATTCCGCCGGCGAACCCGCTGCCAGTCCACGCGTACCGCGCCATCAGGTGCTTCTTGCGCGAGGACCGGTCGGCGAAGGCGCCCACGATCGGCAGCAGCAGCGCTGAGAAGACCGTGGCTAGCGTGACGACGTAGAACACGAGGGACCCGGGCGACACCGCGACGCCGAGCACCTGGAGGTCTGTTCGGCAGGGGTTGTCGTCGCTGACGCCAGGTCCGCAGGCGGCGCGTTCGGCCACCGCTGTGAGGTAGGGGGCGAAGAGCACCGTCGCGACGGTGGTGACGTACGCGGAGTTGGCCCAGTCGTACCAGTACCAAGCCCGCTGTTCCCCCCGGCGATCCTCCGGCCGCGACATGGCGGCGGGCGGCGAGCCCTGCGTCGTCATACCTCGTCCCTCCAGAGGCCACGGGCGACGAACACGTCACGCAGCACGTCGACCCGATCAGCCATGATGGCATCGACGCCGAGGTCGAGCAGCCGCTCGATCTCGTCGGCGACGTCGATCGTCCAGACGTGGACCTGCTTGCCAAGCTCGTGCACCCGAGCCACGAACTCGGCCGTGACGATCTCGATGCCGAGCTTGCGCACCGGCACCTGGACGGCGCCTCCGCCGTGCCCGGTCAGGAGCTTGCGCAGGGATGCGGTGGGAAGCAGGCGCAAGGCGGCCGCCCCTGGCGCAGCGTACGACGACGCGACCCGCGGCCCGACCGCCCGCCGCAGCTCGTGTAGCCGCCACGCGGAGAACGATGCCACGCAAACGCGGTCCCAGGCCCGGTGCTCGTCGATGAGATTCGCCAGCGGCCTGATGGCCCGCACCGACTTCGCGTCGATGTTCAACCGGATCTCCGGCCAGGACGTCAACACGTCGTGCAGGAGGGGGATCGGCTCCGCCCCGGCGATCTTGACCCGACGCACCTCGTCGTACGTCAGCTGGCTGATCCTCCCTCGCGCTCCGGTCGTGCGGACCAGGGTTGCGTCATGGAAGGCGACCAGGACGCCGTCGCGGGTCGCGTTGGCGTCTGTTTCGAGGTAGCGGTAGCCGAGGTCGACGGCCTGCTGGAACGCATGCATTGAGTTCTCGAGTCGCAGCGACTCGCCCGAAGCCGCCCCGCCGCGATGGGCAAAGGCGATCGGGTTGCCGCCGTTGTCGAAGTAGGGGAAGTCCGCCGCCTGCCGTACCCACCTCACGGAACGACACTAGGACGTCGCGGGTACGCGACGAGCGCCGAGCCGGTCCGACACGGGTCGAGCGAGGCGGGCTAACGTAGCCCCCATGGATCCGATGACGTGCCCGCAGTGCAGTGCCGAGATGACACCTCGTAAGCGAGGGGGCGTCACCGTCGCTCAGTGCACGTCGTGTGAGGGCTTGTTCCTGTTCCGGGCCGACCTGGGTCTGCTGATCGAGCAGGAGAACGACTGGCACGTCTCCACCGGGCCTAGCACACAACCCATCCCGCGGATCATGCCTGGCATGCCGCCCCCGGACTTCACCGTCACCAAGGAAGCGCGTTCCTACATCGACGAGCTCTTCGGCTGAGCCAGGGCTCGTGGGGCGGCGCTAGATGTCGCGGAACGTCTCGATCTGCGCGCCGAGGTCGTTGAGCCGCTCGGCCAGATCTTCGTAGCCGCGGTTGATGACGTAGACGTTGCGAAGCACCGACGTACCTTTTGCTGCCAGCATCGCCAGCAGTACGACGACGGCAGGCCGCAGGGCTGGCGGGCACATCAGTTCCGCCGCCGACCAACGCGTCGGCCCCTCGACGAGCACCCGGTGCGGGTCGAGCAGGGTGACCGTGGCGCCGAGCTTGTTGAGCTCGGTGAGGTAGATCGCGCGGTTTTCGTAGACCCAGTCGTGGATCATCGTCTGGCCGTGCGCACTTGCCGCGATCACGGCGAAGAACGGCAGGTTGTCGATGTTGAGGCCGGGGAACGGCATCGGGTGAACCTTGTCCATCGGAGCGTGCAGCGTCGACTCGCGGGTCAGCAGGTCGACCAGACGCGTGTGTCCGTTGCCGGCGAGGTACTCGTCACTCTTCTCGTAGCGGAACCCCATCTCCTCCAGCAGTGCCAGCTCGATCTCGAGGAACTCGATCGGCACTCGGCGGATGGTGATCTCCGACGAGGTCACGATCGCGGCCGCCAGCAGGCTCATCGCCTCGATCGGGTCTTCTGAGGGTGCGTAGTCCACGTCGACGTTGATATCGGTGACGCCGCGCACGGTCAGGGTCGTGGTCCCGACGCCGTCGATACGAACGCCGAGCTTGGTCAGGAAGAAGCAGAGGTCCTGCACCATGTAGTTCGGGCTGGCGTTGCGGATGACGGTGTCGCCGGGATACCTGGCCGCTGCAAGCAGGGCGTTCTCGGTCACGGTGTCTCCGCGCTCGGTCAGCACGATCGGTCGTTGTGGCGAGATCGTGCGGTCGACCCTGGCGTGGTAGCTGCCCTCGGTCGCCTTGACCTCGAGCCCGAACGGCCGGAGGGCTGCCATGTGTGGCTCCACCGTGCGGCTGCCGAGATCGCAGCCGCCGGCATACGGCAGTTCGAACTCCTCGTGCTGGTGCAGCAGCGGGCCGAGGAACATGATGATGCTGCGAGTACGTCGGGCAGCCGCCTCGTCGATGGCGGAAAGGTCGAGCTGGTCGGGTGCGATCAGCTCGAGGTCGTTGTCGGCGTTGAGCCAGGTCCACTTGACCCCGATGCTCGTGAGCACCTCGAGGATCCGGTTGACTTCCTCGATCCTGGCCACCTTGCGCAGCGTCGTCCGGCCCTTGTTGAGCATCGACGCGCACAGCAGTGCGACGCCGGCGTTCTTGCTCGACTTCACGTCGATGCTGCCCGTGAGCGTCGTGCCCCCTGCCACCCGCAGGTGCATCGGGCCGGAGGCGCCGAGCGACACGATCTCCGAGTCGAGGGCCTCGCCGATCCGGGCGAGCATCTCGAGGGTCAGGTTCTGGTGGCCGCGCTCAATCCTGTTGATGGCGCTCTGGCTGGTGCCGAGTACGGTCGCCAGTCGGGCCTGGGTGTAGCCGCGATGCTGGCGAGCGTCGCGGATGAGGTTGCCGATCCGGCTGAGGTAGTCATCAGTCATCGATTCACCGTATCTCATATCTGAGATACGACGAAGTTGCCGCGCTGGCGTGTCGGAATACGGACACGCTCGGTCGGTCACGGTGGCCAGTCCGGCTGCGATCACGGACAATACGGTCATGCTCGACGTCTAGGAGCCGAGTGACCAAGCCAGAGCGGCGAGAGATACCGACCGGTCGGCCGATACCCTCGATCCTCCATGGCGGCGCGACTCAGCGAGCTCGGCCACTACGTCAAGCTGACCGCGCTGGATGACCTGCACAGCTACCCGGCCTGGCGCGACAGGCTCGACCCCGGCCCGACCGACGTGGTTGCGAGCCGTCTGGGGACACCCAAGGATGGCGACGTGAACAACAAGCAGGCAGGCACTTCACGATGAGACGAGAGCACCACGAGCTGGAAGGACGCTGACACCCACCATGGCCCAACCCACGCGTCACCTCATCGGACTCTTGCTCGGGATGGAGGAAGACTGGCCACGCGCCTTCGAGGCGTTGACCCGCAAGCTCGGTGTCTTCGAGTACGCAGGCGCTCCCCACACGCTCGAAACCGAGCGGGTCGAGATCGAGCCGTTCGACCTCCGCGCCGGCACGCGTCACCAGCTCGTCATCGACCGGCTCGCGCACTGGTACTACCACCCGCGGGAGTGGCTCAAGAAGGTCGCGCTGATGAACGACGTCTACTTGCTCAACTCGCCGTTCACGTTCCAGTCGATGGAGAAGCACTCGGCTTACTGCGCCATGATGCGGCTGGGCCTCAAGGTCCCCGAGACGGTCCTCGTCCCTTACAAGAACCCGCTCGACAACGTCCGGTGGGCCTACACGGCCGAGCGCTACAACGCGGCGTTCGACCTCCGCGAGGTCGCGCACGCCATCGGTTACCCGATGTACATGAAGCCGTTCGACGGCGGTGCCTGGCGGGGCGTGTCACGGATCGAGAACGACCACGACCTGTATGCGGCATACAACGAGTCCGGCGAGATGCTGATGCACCTGCAGAAGTCCGCTGAGCCGTATGACGTGTTCGCCCGGGCGCTGACGATCGGGCCCGAGTCGATGGTGATGAACTTCCGACCTGATCAGCCGATGCACAACCGGTATGCCGTCGACCACGACTTCCTCTCGCCGGCCGTCGGGGCCGAGGCCGTCACGATCGCCCAGACCGTCAATGCGTTCTTCCGGTGGGAGTTCAACTCCTGCGAGATGCTCGTGCAGGGCAATGAAGTCCTGCCGATCGACTATGCCAACGCCTGCCCTGATGTCGCGGTAACGTCGTTGCACTACTACTTCCCGTGGGCGATGCGCACCTTGCTGACGTGGACAGCCTTCTGCGTCGCCACCGAGCGCACGGCCAGACCGCACGTCGACCCCGCGGACTGGTTCGCGATCGCCGACGACAAGGAGCTGGAGTACGGCGACAAGCTGGGCGCCTACCAAGGCCTTGCAGACAAGTACTTCGACAAGGCTCGCTACGACGAGTTCTGCGCGACGGCCCTCCCGCACGTCGACGAGATGGTGCTCGAATGGGTGGCGTCCCACGAGTTCGACGAGCTGCTCACGCACACGGTCATCGCGACCTACCCCGAGCACGAGGTCGAGGCGTTCCTCGCCCACTTCCGAGGCCTGCTCGGGCTCTGGCGAACCGACCAGCCGGCGAGCGGCGGCTGAGCTATGACGGCCCTCTGGCCACTGCCGCCCGGTGGCTGAGCTCGACGATGGGGCGCACACTCGCAGACCGGATGCGTCGACATGCGGGCACGAGCGAGCACCTCTACGGCCACCTGGGGCGCGCTATGGCCGCCGACTGGGACTCCGGCGGCCCGGTGCGCGACATCTGCCGCGGCTGGGATGACGCGCCAGAAGGCAGTGTGGTGCAGCTGCGACTGCTCGGGGGTCTCTTCCGGATCGTGCTGACCGGCCGGGCGCCTCAGCTCGTGCAGTTCTATCCGTGCCTCGGGGGCGACGCACCACCCGATCAGGCGTGGCCCGTCGTGCGAGCCGTCCTGGCAGCGCACCGCGATGAGCTTCACGAGGCACTCGAAGTCGCTCCCCAGACGAACGAGGTGGGCAGGTCAACGGCGCTGCTCGTCGGAATTTTCGAGGCCGTACGCCGGACCGGACTTCGCCGGTTGCGGCTGCTCGAGCCTGGGGCAAGCGGCGGTCTCAATTTGCTCGTTGATCGGTTCCGTTTCGTCAACCCTGCTTGGGCTTTCGGCCCTGATGACTCCTTGCTGCGGCTCGTCGACGGGGTGATCGGACACGTGGACCCGGAGCCGTTCGAGGTGGTCGAGCGGCGCGGCTGCGACCTCTCTCCGGTGGACGTGACGAGCCCGGAGGGACAGCTGCGGCTGAGGTCGTTTGTGTGGCCATTCCACCTGCCTCGCCACGAGCGGTTGACGCACGCGCTCGAGGTGGCTCAGCACGATCCACCACGCGTCGATGCAGCCCCGGCGGGGGAGTGGCTCGAACTCCAGCTCGCCCGGCCTGTCGAGGAGGGTGTCCTTACGGTCGTGTGGCATTCGATCACCCGTCAGTACTGGCCGGCGGCTGAGATGCAGCGGGTCGCGTCGGCGATCCGGAAGGCCTCGACCGACATGCCGATCGCACACGTCGCGATGGAGTTTCCTCCAGGCTCGCCGACAGCGCAGCTCATGTTCGAGCTGCCCGGTCTGGCCGGGGGAGGGGGCAGAGGACCGGAGCATCTTGCAGACGTGGGCGACCATGGTCCGCCCGTCACGCTCGTGCCCGGCCGCGCGTGAAACGCGGTAGAACGTTCACTTAGCCATTGCCCGGCGGTCACCTGGTTCTCGCGGATACGACGCGTCGAGCGGGTGCACTCGACGCATGGAGAAGCAGTGGTACCCCCGTCCGAGCGTCATCGTGCTTTCGGCATTCTGCGCCTGGTTTGCCGCCGCCGCGTTGTACGCGACTGTCTTCAAGTACTGACCGCGAGTCGGCTCTCACGTTGTCAGAGTCAGCTGCATCACGATCTCGTGCCTGGCCGCGTCGTGTGGGTAGGGCTGCACCTCACCCGTCGCGCGGAAGCCGTGCCGGTCGTAGACGCGTCGGGCAGCGACGTTCGTGTCGACGACGGTTAGCTCGATCTGCCGCCGGCCGGCTGCCCGGGCGTCGTCCACAAAGCCGTTGATGAGGTCGTCGGCCGCCCCGGAGCCGCGGTAGGCGGGGTCCACCCACATGCTCACAAGGTGCACCGTGGCCGGCTCTGCGCCGTCGGTGAACGACCCGACCACGGCGACGGCCCGGTCGCCGTCGAGAACGGCGAGTTCGGGACCGTCCGCCGGGTCGAGCCGGCTGCGCCACATCTTTTCGTCGAACTCCCGCTCGCGTGCCCAGGTGGAGCCGAACGCACCCGGCGCATCAGCCAGGGCTCTCAGCCGGACGTCGCGCAGCAGCGGCCAGTCGTCGGGCGAGAGTCGGATCAGCTGCGTCGCCATCGCATGAGCCTAAGACTCAGGCGGCTGCCTCGCCGGGTTGAACCTTGAGTAATGCCACGGCAGTTCAGGGTCACGCGGGTGGCTGCAGAGTTGCTTTCCACTGGCTCTCGTCGACGCCGCGCCGCTCCAGAAGCGGACGCCACCAGCTCTCGTTGTCGGCGTACCACCGGATCGTGTCGGCAACTCCCGACTCGAAACTGACCTGCGGAGACCATCCGAGCTCGTTGTGGAGCTTTGTGCAGTCGAGCAGGTAGCGGCGGTCGTGGCCGGGCCGGTCAGGCACGGTCGCAATCATCGATTCGGGTTTGTCGAGTGCCGTGAGGATGAGCGAGGCGAGCTCGCTGACGCTAGCCTCACGACCCGACCCGATGTTGTAGGTCTCGCCGATGCGCCCAGCGTGCAAGACCGCGTCGATCGCTCGACAGTGGTCGTCGACATGGAGCCACTCGCGCTGGTTCTGACTCGTGGCATAGACCGGCAGAGGTTGATCCTGCAGCGCGTTCGTGACGAAGACGGGGATGACTTTCTCGGGAAACTGGAAGGGCCCGTAGTTGTTGGAGCAGTTCGTGATCGTGACGGGAAGCCCAAACGTCTCGTGATACGCACGCACGGCATGGTCGGCCGATGCCTTGGACGCGTTGTACGGCGTCCGTGGCCGGTAGGGAGACTTCTCTGTGAACGCGCCAGGATCATCGAGCGCCATGTCGCCGTACACCTCGCACGTCGAGATGTGGTGAAAGCGGCTGAGACCATGTCGACGGCTGGCCTCGAGGAGGCGCTGCGTGCCGAGCACGTTGGTCTGGAAGAAGCGACCGGGATCGAGGACGGCAAGGCTGTTGTGTGACTCGGCGGCGAAGTTCACCATTAGCTCGATGTCGTGCGTCGCGAGGGCCTCCGCGACATGAGTTTGGTCTGCGATGTCACCACGGATGAACGTGATCGCGTCGCGCACCTCGTGGAGGTTGGACTCTGAGCCCGCATAGGTGAGGAGGTCATAAGCGACCACCTGGTCGTCGGGATGATGCTTCGTCCAGTAGGCGACGAAGTTCGCTCCGATGAAGCCGGCTGCGCCGGTGACGAGCAGTTTCACGATGGGGTCTCCTGTGTGGTGCCCTCGTCGCCGCTCAGAAAGGTTCGCCCGGCTTCGCGCCGTCTCTGGTCCATCCGCCGACCCTAACGGTGTCCGTGATCGTTCGGTCGACGCTGTCGGTCATGGGTCTTACCGTTGCGGGCGATGAACCCATCCCAGTCCCTGAAGGATCCACTGCCGCCGGACGATGTACTCATAGCCCGGCTGCGCGGCGGGGACGAAGAAGCGTTCGAGCTGCTGTTGGACTCCTGGTCCGGCGGGATGCACCGGCTCGCGGCCTCGTACGTCACGAGCACCGCCTCGGCCGACGATGTCGTACAAGACACCTGGCTCGCCGTCATCCAGAACATCGACAGGTTCGAAGGCAGGTCGTCGCTGAAGCACTGGGTCTACCGGATTCTGGCCAACACGGCCAAGAGCCGAGCAGCACGAGACAGTCGTACGGTCCCCTCGGGCAGCATGGATCCGGACGATGAGCTCAGCGTGGATCCCGCCCGCTTCCGCGGCGCCGACCAGCTCTATCCCGGGCACTGGCTGGACCTGCCGGCGCCGTGGCCGTCCCCTGAAGGGGAGGCACTGTCTGCGGAGGTACGCCGGGTGGTCACCACCGCGGTCGACCGTCTCCCCGCACGGCAGCGAGCCGTCATCACCATGCGCGACGTCGAGGGTCACACGGCGGGGGAGACGTGCGCGTTGCTGGACATCACCCAGGCCAACCAGCGCGTGCTGTTGCATCGGGCGCGATCCGCTGTCAGGGCCGAGCTGGAGAAATATCTCTCATCCGCGTAACGAATCGGCGTCTCGTGACTCTGGTAGTCATGGCAGTCGAACAAGCGGAGCTGGAGACCGACGCAGCCGACAGCATCGAGTCGAAGCGATCTCTCCAGAAGCGGCTGCGGCCGTTGACCCTCGCGGTTGCGCTGTTGGGCTTCATGCTTTGGGTGCCCGTCGAGAAACTGTTCATGACCGAGATCGGCTTCGACGCCGCGTCCATCGGGGTGATGGCAGCCGCTTACGCCGCCTTGGTCCCGATCATCGAGATACCGTCTGGGATCCTCGCCGACCGGTGGAGCAGACGAGGAGTTCTCGTCATCGCGGCCGTGGCGTTGACGTTGACCTCGCTTGTCGGCGGGCTCAGTCAGAACGTCGCGACGTACATCGTCAGCGCCCTCGTCCTCGCCGTGTACTTCGCGATGTACTCCGGCACGATGGACGCCATCGTGTACGACACGGTGTTGGAGGAGATCGGTGCGAGTGAGGCCTTCGAGCGGCAGATCGGCAGGGTGCGGTTCGTCGAGAGTGTTGCCTTGGTGGCTGGCGCGCTCGTCGGCGGCGTGGTCGCGGAGTTCACCTCGGCGCGTCTCACGTACTTTCTGACGGTGCCGTTCGCGGCCGCAGCGGTCGTTTCGCTGTTCCGGTTCGTGGAGCCGCAACTGCACAAGCGCGAAGAGGCGATTTCGATTCGGGCGCAGGTTGCAGTCACGTACGGCGCCATCGCGCGGACCCCTCGCCTCGCGCCCATCGTCGTGCTCGCTGTGCTGACGGCTCTCTTGCTGCAGTCGATCTTCGAGTTCGGGCCACTTTGGCTCATTGCCCACGACGCGGCCGCCGGCATGTACGGACCCTATTGGGCAGCCCTGATGGCGACCCTCGGGCTGGGCGGGCTGCTGGCGGGACGCATCCCGTTGGACAAGCCGGTCGTCCTGGTGATCGTCGCGGGCATCATGCTGCTGGCCAGTCTCGCTCTCACCGTCGACAACCTGTCTGTCGTCATTGGTGCCCAGGTCGTACTGGCGCTCCTGCTGCTGATCACGAGTATCCGTGTCATCCAGCTGTTGCACGACTCCGTGCCTTCGACCATCCGCACTGGGGTCGCCTCGGGAGTCAGCGCGTTTGGCTGGATTTGCTTCCTGCCGTTCGCGCTCGGGCTCGGCTATCTGAGCCGTGGCCAAGGGGTTGAGGTGGCCGCCTGGATGCTCATCGCGGCGACACTCCTGACCAGTCTCGGACTAGCCGTGCTGGCGCGACGGCAGCAGCCGCCTGCAGAGTCGGCAGCCGACGCGTTGACCACGCGGCTGCTGCGCGACGTCCGGATGTGCGTCTTGGAGTCTCGTAACGAAGTGGATCCGCTCGACTGCAACGATTTCGTCGAGGTGGTCACCGAGTTCCTCGAAGGCGACCTCGACCCCCACGACGAACTTCGTTTTACCAACCACGTTCGCGGGTGTCTCGGTTGCGCTCGCCACCTCGAGCAGGTGCAGCGGACGATCGAGGCTCTCCGGGGACTGCCCGCGCACGAACGCCTGTCCGCATCGAGCCGCGACGCTCTTCTCGCGACGTTCCGCGAGTCCCTGCACCCTTAGGCAACGAAGATGCAGAACGGGTGGCCGGAGAGATCTGCGAACACGAACAACGCCTCGTCGGGGTCATCAGTTCGGTCGAGAAGCAGTTCTGCGCCCAGGGACTCGGCACGTTCACGCTGCCTGTCGAGCTCAGCCCGGCTCGAGACCGTGAAATCGAGGTGCAACTGCATCGGCACGTCATGCTCTGGCCAGGTGGTCCGGTGAAGGCTGGGCACCTCCTGGAATGCGAGCTTGCGATTCCCCTCCGAATCGACGAGGACGAGCCAGTCCGCCTCGTCTGGTTCCCCGTCCGCGGGCGGTTCGTCACCGTGCCGGTATTGCAGACCGAGCAATTGCCGATAGAACTCGGCGAGTTCCCGGGGCCTGGTTGTGTCGAGAGCCGTGTGCAGCAGTTGCGGGTACTCGGTCATCGTCATCCTCCCGTTGGCAATCAAGCTTCACGCAGCCTAGGACGCGCTACCGACAAGCCGAGCACCCCACCTCAGGCCTCCTCGCATTTGCTGGAACCGTCTTCACGAGACTGGTAGTGAGACGTGTTGCAGTGGGACGAATAGACCCCGAAGCCGCTCGAGAGCCGCTCGAAGCTCAGGACGGCCGGCGGAACTCAGCGCCTGGTCTCATGCCTGGTGAGGACCACGCCATCGGGAAACGTCCGCGTTTCCACCAGGTTCAGGTTCACCCAGTTGTCCAGGGCCGTGAAGAACGGCGTGCCGCCGCCCACCAGGACCGGGTGGGTGACGATCGCGTACTCGTCGATCAGCCCGACCCGCATGGCGGCCGCGGCGAGGGTGGCACCGCCGATGTCCATGCGACCGCCGTCCTCAGCCTTGAGCCGGGTGATCTCGGTGACCGCGTCGCCGGCGACCAGGCGGGCGTTCCAGTCGACTGCGCTGGTCGTCGAGGAGAACACCACCTTCGGCATGTCCCGCCAGCGGCGGGCGAACTCGATCTGCGCGGGTGTGGCGCCAGGCTGTTGGTCGGCGGTCGGCCAGTGGGAGCTCATCGTCTCCCACAGTTTGCGCCCGTACAGCGCCAGGCCCGTCGCTCCCACCCGGTCGGACCACCACTGGAACACCTCGTCGCTCGGCACGCTCCAGCCGATGTCGTCGCCGGGCGCGGCGATGTAGCCGTCCAGGCTCACGTTCATGCCAAAGGCCAGTTTCCGCATGGCGTCAGCCTCCCGTGAGTCGGTATTCGGCGTACAGACCAGCATGGCGTGGAAAAATCAGCGGTCGGGCGTTGAGACGAGTTCTCTCATCTGCTTCGACTCGTCCTGCTATTACGCCGATAAGCAACATTATGTCAACTAGTCACCTTCATGCAGGCTCGACCGTCTTCACCATGACGCAGTTCTTCAGCCCTTTGGGCCGGTCGTAGGTGAAGCCGAGCCGCTCGTAGAGTCGACGGGTGCCGTTGTAGAGAAACGACGACGACATCTTCTTGGTTTGGTTCGTCAGGTCGTGGGGATAGCTCTCGACCCGCCCGCCGCCGGCCTGGGCAATCAGGTCGAGTGCACCTGTGATCGCCAGCTCCGTCACGCCCTGTCGCCGGTGGTGCTTGTCGACGAAGACGCAGGTGATTCGGTAGTCGGGATCCGCGGTTTTGGTGGCGTCGTACTCCTTGCGGTGGTGGAGGCTGGGCAACTCGACCGGGGTGCCGTACTCAGCCCACGCGATGGCCTCGTCGCCGTCCATCACCAGTGCGGCGTGCGCCTTGCCCTGCTCAACGTAGGCCTTCTTCAGCGCCCGGTTGGCCTCCGCGCCCTGGCCGCGCTCGGGCCCGTCAGGGTGGAACCAGATGCACCAGCAGCCCCCGAAGATGCCGTTGTGCCGCTGCACCATCGCATCGAAGGCCGACCAGGTCTCGGGGCTGAGAGGCGCGATGGTGTACGACGACTCGGTAGCCATGCCGCAGCCTATCCCCGGTTGCGCCCGCACAGTGACCCGCGGCCGCGCGCCGCGGGTCAACCGAGTTAGCGTTTCAATCCTTCTTCGCAGCGGACACGTCGACGCACACGATTCCCTGGTTGCCGTCCTGGTCGGCGATCACCGTGAGCGAGGGCGCGTTGCTGTCATCGACGACGGTCCCGCCCGCGGCGACGGCGGCGGCGATCCGTTGCTCAGCCACCTCGGGCGCCACATAGACCTCGATGTGGAACCGCTGACGCGGGGTCTCGTGCTCGTCGGTGTCCCCGAACCACAGATTCGGTACCCGCGACGTGGCGTCTCGGATTTCGTCGCTGGGGGTTCCGCGGCCCTGGGCCTCAGCGCTCCCGGTCAGCAGGACTGCCCACACCGGGGCGATGGTCGCGGAGTGCGCCGTGTCGAGGCCGAGCTCGATGTCGCTGACCGAGGTCGGGTCGGCGTCGAACTGGTGGTCGGCGGCGATCTCGGTGATCTGCCGCGCGAGGTCGACGTCTTGCTGGGTCACCCATTCGACGACATATTCGGTGCCCTCGTCGTCGCGGTAGATGGCGTCGGCGGTGACCAGCTTGAGGTCGACGTACCCGTTGCCGATCGACACGCGCGGGTGGTGGCCGAGCGCGTCGCCAGCCTCGCCCACCGCGGCGACGAACCGTGCGCCGGCGCCGAAGTCGTCTACGACGTAGCGGGCATGCAGTCCCTGGGCGAGCTTGCGCCAGTCGGTCAGGTTTGCCTCGGCGATCTGTTCGCCCTTGAGCATGTCCATAGACGGGGACCCTATCCCTACGCAGCCGCAGCGATCCTCAGGCTCCCCCAGGGTCGATCGACCCTAGTCCTGGGCCCGCTTGCGGAATGCCCTGACTGACAGTGGTGCCAGCACGGCCGTGATCACGATGGCCCAGATGAGGGTCGCCGCCTCTGGGTACTGGAGCGGAAGGGCAGCATCCGACGTGGCCGGCGTTGTATTGCCCCACAGCTCTCGACACGCCTGCGTCAGCGCAGACACCGGGTTCCACTCGGCGATTGTCCGCAGCCACGTTGGCATGTCTTCCGTCGGCGCGAACGTATTGGCCAAGAACGTCAGCGGGAACATGACCGTGAACATGAATCCCTGGACCGCCTCGACGGACCTCAACCTCGAGCCGACCAGGATCCCGAGCCAGATCATGGAGAAGCCGAAGATGATCAGCAGCGCGAAGGCGAGAACGGCGTCGGCGACGCCGTTGTGGATCCGCCAGCCGATCAGCAGACCGGTCAGCGCCATGACCACGATGCCGATGCTCGAGTGCATGATGCTGGAGATGCTGCGGCCGATGAGCACCGACGATCGTGAGATTGGCAGCGACCGCATCCGGTCGATAATCCCCTTTTCGAGGTCGGCGGTGAGACCTACCGCGACAACGAACGACGAGAACACCATCGTCTGCACCATGATGCCGGGCAGCAGCCACTCCTTGTAGTCGGCGCCGGGCGCGTCGATCGAACCGCCGAACACATAGGCGAACAGCAGCACGAACATCACCGGCTGGATCGTCACGTCGAGCAACATCTCGGGCATCCGGCGGATGTGGAGCAGGTTGCGCCACACCACGGTCAACGACTGCTCCGCGACGGAACGGTGCTCGATCGGGAGCCCGGTCTGGGTCATCGTCGTCATCGGAGGGCCTCCTGAGGCACGGCGTCGGTCGCGTCGGGGGTATCTAGGTCTGTTTCATCTTCGGCACGGTGGCCGGTGAGGTGCAGGAACACATCGTCGAGGCTTGGCCTCTTCAGACCGAGGTCGTCGACCTCGATAGCGTTGTCTTGGAGCAGGTTCGCAATCCTCGTCATATCGGCGAGCCCGTCTGCCGGCGCGATGACCCGACGTTGTGCCTCCTCGACGTGCACTTCGGTCGCGCAGCTACGCACAAGCGAAGCAGCGCGCTGGAGGTCTGCGCCGTTGGTCAGGGTCATCACGACACTGGCGCGACCCGCCTGGTCTTTGAGCTGGGTGGGTGTGCCGGCCGCGATCACCTTGCCCTTGTCGACCACCACGATCTCGTCGGCCAGCGTGTCGGCCTCCTCGAGGTACTGGGTCGTCAGCAACAACGTGGTCCCTCCAGCCACCAGCCCGCGGAGCACCTCCCACAGCTCGACCCGGCTCCGCGGGTCAAGTCCCGTGGTCGGCTCGTCCAGGAACAGCACCGGCGGCGACGCGACCAGGCTGACCGCAAGGTCGAGCCTGCGGCGCATCCCGCCCGAGTAGGTCTTCGCGATCCGATCCCCCGCGTCGCTCAAGACGAAGCGCTCGAGCAGCTCGTCGGCGGCGTCGTCGAGATACTTGGCTGGGATGCCATAGAGCCGGCCGATCAGCCGGATGTTCTCCCGGCCGGTGAGCAACTCGTCGACTGTCGCCGCCTGTCCGGTAAGACCCATATTGCGCCGCACCCCGGCGGGGTCCTGGATGATGTCGTGGCCGGCGACCGTGCCGGTGCCGCCGGTCGGCACGCTGAGCGTCGTGAGCATGCGCACGATCGTGGTCTTACCGGCCCCGTTGGGCCCGAGCAAACTCAGGACAGTGCCCTCAGGGATTGCAAAACTCACCCCGTCGACGGCGACCGTCTCGCCGAAATGTTTCACCAAGTTGTGCGCCTCTACGGCGGTCTGTCGAGTCATGGAGTCAACCCTAGGTCGTGCCACCGACATGCCGGTACCGGATTTAGCGCATGGCCCCGGGTCGGATGCGGGTGCGGCGTCGGCCGCACTCCCCCAGTGTGCAACCTCAACCCCACTTGACTACAAGCCACCCTCTGCCGCATGACACTCAGCCCACTAAAGTCGTCGTCATGCGTAGCCTCACCGTGGGCGAGGCCCACATCCGAGCCCAGTCCCTCCAGGTCACCTCGTACGACGTCGACCTCGACCTCACGCGCGGGTCGGAGCACTTCGCGTCGCGCAGCGAGATCGCATTCCGGAGCCTTGACAGGCAAGACACGTTTGTCGACATACATGCCCACGAGGTGCGCTCCCTGCGTCTCAACACGCGTGCGCTTGACCCGGCCGACGTGGTGGACGGCCGACTGATCTTGACCGGCCTCGAGGACGACAACGTGCTGACTGTCGAGGCACTGATGTCGTACTCACATGACGGCGAAGGACTCCATCGTGCCGTCGATCCTGAAGACAAGCAGGCGTATGTCTATGCGATGACCTTCCTACCGGGGGCGCCGCGCATCTTTGCCTGCTTCGACCAGCCCGACCTGAAGGCGCCGTACCGCTTGAGCGTCATCGCGCCCGACGACTGGGTCGTCCTCGGCAACGGTCGTGCCGAGCAGACGGCACCGGGTCGCTGGACGCTCGCCGAGACCTTGCCCCTGTCGACTTACTTCGCCACCCTCGTCGCGGGCCCTTACCACTCGATCGCCAGCGAGCACGACGGGATCACGCTCGGCCTCCACTGTCGCCAGTCGCTGGCTGCCCACCTCGACAAGGACGCCGACGAGTTGTTCGAGGTCACCGGACAGTGCTTCGACGAGTACCACCGGCTGTTCGGCATCCGCTACCCGTTCGGCGACTACCACCAGGCATTCGTCCCCGAGTTCAACGCCGGCGCGATGGAGAATCCGGGCTGCGTCACGTTCACCGACGACCTGGTGTTCAAGGCCCAGGCGACCGACTCCTTCCGCGCGACCCGTGCCAACGTCGTCGCACACGAGATGGCGCACCAATGGTTCGGCGACCTCGTGACGATGCAGTGGTGGGACGACCTCTGGCTCAACGAGTCCTTCGCCGAGTACATGGGCTACCGCGTCACCCACGACGCGACGAGGTTCGACGACGGGTGGGAGGAGTACGCCTTCAAGACCAAAGCGTGGGGCATGCGCGCAGACCAGCGTTCGTCGACGCACCCCATCGCCGGCAACGGTGCCGCGGACGCACAGCAGGCACTCACGGACTTCGACGGAATCTCCTACAGCAAAGGCACCGCCGCCTTGCGGCAGCTCAACGCCTACCTCGGCGACAAAGCCTTCTTGGCCGGAGTGATCAACCACCTCCAGAAACACGCCTTCGGCAACGCCACGCTGTCGGACCTACTCACCTCGTGGGAAGAAGCAAGCGGCAAGGACGTGCGCGGCTGGGCCGAAGCCTGGCTTCGTACATCCGGGGTCGACACGCTGTCCTGCGAGGTCGACGACGACGGTGGTGCCGTGGTTCGCCGCATCAACGGCTCCCCCGTCGAGGTGGCTCGGCCCCACGCCTTCACCGTGACGGCGTACGACGCTCAAGGCCACGGGCAGGCGAAGCAACTGGTGCTGACCGAAGAGACAGCGGCCGTCCCCTTCGACAGCATCGACCCCGACGGACTACTGCTGCCCGACTCCGCCGACGAGACGTGGGCGAAGATCAGGCTCGACAGCTCGTCGCTGTCACGTGTCCCGACGCTGCTGCCGCAGATCGAGGACCCCATCGCGCGCGCAGTCGTGTGGGGGTCTCTGCGCGAGGGCTTGCTCGACGCGACGATCGACCCTGAGCTGTACCTCCAGGCGATCGAGCAAGTGCTCCCGACGGAGTCCGACTTGACGGTCGAGCACGTTCTCGGCGGGCCGTTCAGTGGAGCGATCGGCCAAGTCGGGCGGTACTTCTCTGCAGGTGGCGACCGTCGGCGTCTGGCGGCCGTGGCGGCGGCGCTCGTCGACCAGGCACCACCTGGGAGCAACCGGCAGCTGATCGCCGTTCGGTCTCTGATCGAGCTCACCGACGATCCGGAGCTCCTGCGTGGCTGGCTTTCCGGGGAGTCCACTCCCGACGGCTTCTTGGCCGACGAGAACTTCCGGTGGCGTCTCACGAAGGCGTTGTGCGCGCAGGGGGTGTTCGGTCAGGACGAGATCTCGGCCGAGGCGCAGCGCGATCCTTCGTCACAAGGCGCCCTGCACGCCCTCCAATGTCGAGCCGCACTCCCCCACCAGGAAACCAAGGAGGCCGTCTGGACGGCGATTGTCGCAGACACCGATCTCAGCAACTACGAGCTCTACGCGCTGGCCCAGAGCTTCTTCCGCCCCGACCAGGTCGCCCTCACGGCACCCTTCGTCGCGCGCTACTTCGACGAAGTGCCGAAGACCGCCGGTATCCGGACGGGTTGGATCGTCGAACAGACCGCGGCGCTCGGCTACCCCCGCTTCGCCGTCGACTCCTCGATGATCTCCCTCGCCGACGCCTGTTTGTCCGATGACAGTCTCGACACGGGCCTACGTCGCTCGATCAGTGACGAGACAGACGACCTGCGCCGGGTGGTCGAAAGCCGCGCCCGCTTCAGCCGTTGAGCCTCCGGCCTGCTGCCTCACTGTGGCGCTCGTTCCCGACTAACCTGAGCAGGTGAGCGGCAAGAAGCGGCCAGGGCCTGTGACGCGTAGGGCGGTTGACGAGATCCTCCGCGACGACGTACGACGCCGACCCGACTCGGTCGTGACCGAGGAGCCGATGGAGATTCGGCTGGCGTGGCCGGGGCACCCCGCGACGCGGACCGCCGTCACGATGAGAACTCCCGGCGCCGACTTCGAGCTGGCGGCGGGCTTCCTGCTGTCCGAAGGTGTGCTCGGACTAGACCAGCGGCCGCACACCATCGCCTATTGCGTCGACCGCGCCCTCACCACTGAGCAGCGGTACAACGTCGTGACGGTGACGCTCGACGCGACTCCGCGACGTCATCCGGGCAACCGGTCGACCGTGATGTCTTCCGCGTGCGGGGTCTGTGGTGCTGAGAGCCTCGACGATGTCTTCACGCCCGATGACGAGCCCCTCCCCCTGCAGGCCACCGTCCCGTGGCCGGTCCTGCATGACCTGCCGGACGTGTTGCGCTCTCACCAGCCCCTCTTCGAGACGACGGGTTCGATCCACGCCGCGGGTGTCTTCGCATCTGATGGAGAGCTCGTCGTCGTCCGTGAAGACATCGGACGGCACAACGCCGTCGACAAAGTGCTGGGCGCCCGCACCCTTGGCACGGTCTCCTACGGCTCTGACGTCATCCTCTGCGTGAGCGGCCGGATCGGCTTCGACATCATCAGCAAAGCGGTCGCGGGGCGGATCAGCACCGTCGTCGGCGTGGGAGGTCCGTCGAGCCTCGCGCTCGACCTCGCCGACCGAGCAGGCGTCACGGTCTGTGGCTTCACGAGGGGGTCTCGGACCGTCGTCTACACGCATTCCGAGCGGCTCGGACTCACCGAACGGGCAATGGGAAGCATCGGTCAAACGGACAAATTCTTCCCGTAGCCCTGTCTCAAACCGATAAAGACCACGCTTCAGGGTGTGAATAGCCGGTGATTTTCGGCGCCAGCGGGGCACACTAAAGGGGTGAGAAAGTCAGTCATCGAGATCACCTGCTCCCACGAACCGGCATGCCCGGCCGCGGAGGCCTCCGACCGCGAGGCCGCCCATACCGTGGTGACGCACCCCGAACAGGGGTGGAGCCTCCTGTGCAATGGAGTGCTCCTCTTTGACGACACTGGCGAGCTGCTCCCCAACGGAGTTGTGATCGCGCCGCACCGTCCCACCGACGTGCACCCCGAAGCATTCTTCGGCAACCTCGCCTCCTGAGCCGCCCCTGAGGCGTCTCGTCATCTGCGCTGGCTAGGCTGCCGCCCATGTCGCACGCGATCGATCCTGAGTTCGAGGACCTTCCCCTCGCCAAGCTTGCCCAGACAGCACTGCAGCGCGCTCGCGACTTCCACGCCGAGCACGCCGACTTCCGGATGGAGCGGCTACGCACGCAGCGGCTCAACCTCAAGGACGCCGGCCTCGTGGACGCATCGGTCGAAGACGAGCTCGGGTTCTGCGTTCGTGTGGTCGTCGATGGCGTGTGGGGTTTTGCCGCCGGCGTGGGGTTGACCACCGACTCGGTCATCAGAGTGACCGAGCAGGCAATCGCGATCGCCCGGGCCGCGAAGCCGGTCGCCCCGGAGCGCATCGAGCTGGCTGACGAGCCGGTTCACGAAAATGTGACCTGGGTGTCCAGCTACGACGTCGACCCGTTCTCCGTGCCGCTGGCAGACCGGGTTGCGCTGCTGGAGCAGTGGAGCCGCGAGCTGATGGCGCACTCACAAGTGAGCCACGTGGCCGCCGTCGTCAACCAGGTGCACGAGAACAAGTTCTACGCCGACATCCACGGCACCACGACCACCCAGCAGCGAGTGCGTATCGACCCGAATGTCGAGGTTTACGGCGTCGACGAGGAGCGCGGCATCTTCGACTCGATGCGCACCACCGCTCCCCCGGTCGGGCGTGGCTGGGAGTACCTCACCGGCGACACCTACAACTGGGCCGATGAGCTCGCCCAACTTCCTGACCGGCTCGCGGAGAAGCTCACTGCTCCTCAGGTCGACGCCGGACGCTACGACCTCGTCATCGATCCGTCGAACCTGTGGCTCACCATCCACGAGAGCATCGGGCACGCGACCGAGCTCGACCGCGTGCTCGGCTACGAAGCGAACTACGCCGGTACGTCGTTCGCGACTATCGACGGCCTCGGCAGCCTGAAGTACGGCTCCCGCCATCTCAACGTCACCGGCGACCGCACCGTGGACCACGGTCTCGCGACGATCGGGTATGACGACGACGGCGTCGCCACCCAGGAATGGGACCTCGTCAAGAACGGCACCCTAGTCGGCTACCAGACAGACCGCCGGATGGCGAAGCTGATGGGCTGGGGCCGCTCGACCGGCTGCGCGCATGCCGACTCCCCCGGCCACATCCCGATCCAGCGGATGGCGAACGTCTCGATCAAACCAAGCCCAGATCCCGTGTCGGCAGCCGATCTCATCGGTCAGGTTGAGCGCGGCCTGTATGTCGTCGGGGACAAGTCGTGGAGCATCGACATGCAGCGCTACAACTTCCAGTTCACCGGCCAGCGCTTCTACGAGATCCGCAACGGCGAGCTCCAGGGTCAGGTGCGTGACGTCGCCTACCAGGGCACCACCACCGACTTCTGGGGCTCGATGGAGGCCGTCGGTGGAGTGGACACGTGGAGGCTGGAAGGTGCGTTCAACTGCGGGAAAGCCCAGCCCGGCCAGGTCGCAGCGGTCAGCCACGGATGCCCGGCCGCGCTCTTCCGTGACATCACGATCCTCAACACCAACGACGAAGGAGGCCGCTGAGATGACGACGGCACAAAGCCTCGTCGACTACGCACTGGCAGCGTCGACGGCCGACCACTGCATCGTTGTGCTACAGCAGTCGTCGACGGCCAACCTCCGCTGGGCGGTCAACACGCTGACGACCAACGGCGTGATGGCGGCGTCACGGTGCACGGTGATCTCGGTCGTGGACGGCCACGAGGGTCAGGCGGTAGGCGTGCTTACTCGTTCGACGACGACGCGCAACCAGGTCGAGGCACTCGCCAAACAAGCCGACGAGGCTGCCAGGTCCGCTGGCCCTGCCGAGGACGCAGCGCCGCTCGTCGACGGCGCCGAGGCCGACGACTGGTCGCAGTCTCCGGGCCAGACCAGCCTTGAAGTGCTCGAGTCCTTCGGATCCTCGCTGGGCGAAGCGTTCGCACGCGCGAAGTCGGACGACCACCTGCTCTATGGCTATGTCGAGCATGACGTCACGACGACATACCTCGGCACCTCGGCCGGGCTGCGGCTGCGTCACGAACAGCCAACCGGCCACGTCGGTATCACCGGCAAACCCACCGACCTGTCGTCTTCAGCCTGGGTCGGCCAAGCCGTCGAGAACCTCGACGAGGTCGACGTCGCCGCTCTCGACGCCGAGCTGGCGCGCAGGCTCGGTTGGGCAAAGCGGTCCGTCGAGCTTCCGGCTGGTCGCTACGAAACTTTGCTGTCGCCAACCGCGGTGGCCGATCTGATGATCTACGCCTACTTCATCGCCAGCGGCCGCGACGCCCACGAGGGTCAGACCGTGTTCAGCAACCCCGCCGGCGGCACTCGCCTTGGTGAGGCGATCGCCAACCCTGCGGTCACTTTGCGCTCCGACCCGCGCGCCCCAGGTCTCGCGGCGGCGCCGTTTGAAGTCGCAACGTCGTCGAGCTCAGCGGCCAGCGTGTTCGACAACGGCCTCCCCTTGAAGGCCACCGACTGGATTCGCGACGGCCACCTCCGCGCCCTGCAAACCAGCCGCCACACCGCCGCGCTCACGGGACTTCCCACGACGCCTGGCATCGACAACCTCACCTTGGCCGTCGACGGTGGCGCAGGCGGCGTCGACGACCTCGTCGCGTCGTCTGACCGCGCGTTGCTGGTCACCTGCCTGTGGTACATCCGTGAGGTCGAGCCGCAAACCCTCCTGCTCACCGGGCTGACCCGCGACGGCGTCTACCTCGTCGAAGGTGGTGAGGTCGTCGGCGCGGTGAACAACTACCGGTTCAACGAGAGCCCGATCGACCTGCTGGGCCGGTTCACGCAGTCTGGCGAGACGCAGCGGTCCTTCTCGAGAGAGTGGGGCGACTACTTTCCGCGTACGTCGACGCCTGCTCTGCGGATCCCCGACTTCAACATGTCGAGCGTGAGCCAAGCCAGCTGAGCCGAGCCGAGCCGGACTACTGGCCGATGCGTCCGTCGATCCGCTCGCGCAACAGGTCGGCATGACCGCAGTGTCGGGCGTACTCCCAGATCGTCCCCACCATGGCCTCGCGCAACGACATCTGCCCGCCACCGCTGCCGTGCTTGTTCAACGGATCCTCACCGGTGATGTCGAGACTGGGCGCCTCGGCGACGAATCGCTCGGCGAATTCCACCTCCGCTCGCCACGCCTCCCATGCCTCCGCAACTACGCGAGGGTCGGCAACAGCGCCATCGAAATCACCGTCTCGTTCGGTGTCGGAGGTGAACAGCCGCGGCACGTCCTGCCCCGCCATCAGCTCCCGCCACGTCGCACGCTCGACCTCGGCCAGGTGTCGCACTAAACCCAGCAGCGACATCGTCGACGGCTCGACGGAACGCCGCGCCATCTGCTCCGCATCAAGACCTTCGCATTTCATCTCCAAGGTGAGGCGGGCAAAGCGCATGTTCTCGATCAGTGTCGTGCGCTCGTCACCCAACGTTGGTCCGTTCTCACGCGGGTCGTCGTCTGAGGGCTTGCCGTCGGCGGTGAACATGTCGGCTCGTCGGGTCGTGGCCATGGCCGCCATCATCGGCGATGCACAAGAGGACAGTCCAAGGATTATCGACAACCGTCCTCGTGGCTCGAAGTGCGTGCGTGCTCAGCCCTCCTCGGCGAACGCACTGGGGTCGGGACAGGAACAGACGAGATTCCGGTCTCCGTAGGCCTGATCGACACGACCGACCGGAGGCCAGTACTTGTCAGGAGTGAACCCAGCCGGGAACGCCCCCTGTTCACGTGTGTAGGCACGTTCCCAGTCGCCGATCAGATCGCGCAGCGTGTGCGGCGCGGCGGCCAGCGGGCTTTCGTCCCGACTCATGGTGCCGTCTTCGATGGCAGCAATCTCCGCCCGGATCGCGATCATCGCGTCGCAGAACCGGTCGAGCTCAGGCTTGCTCTCCGACTCGGTTGGCTCCACCATGAACGTCCCGGCCACCGGGAAGCTCATCGTGGGCGCGTGGAAGCCGTAGTCGATCAGGCGCTTCGCGACGTCATCGACGGAGACACCGCTGGCTTTCGTCAGACCGCGCAGATCGAGGATGCACTCGTGGGCAACGCGTCCGGCATGACCTTTGTAGAGCACGGGGTAATGCGAGCCAAGCCGCTCGGCCAGGTAGTTCGCCGACAGCACGGCAACCGACGTAGCGTCCTGAAGCCCGGCAGCGCCCATCATCGCGATGTACGCCCAGGTGATCGGGAGGATGCCGGCGGAGCCGAACGGCGCCGCGCTGATCGGTCCGATTCCGTCTCGACGTTGCGCGTCAGGATGCAGCGGATGACTCGGTAGGTACGGCGCCAGGTGGGCAGCGACTGCAACCGGTCCGACTCCAGGCCCGCCGCCACCGTGTGGGATGCAGAAAGTCTTGTGCAGGTTGAGGTGAGAGACGTCACCGCCGAACTCGCCCGGCTTTGACCAACCCAGCAAGGCGTTGAGGTTGGCCCCGTCGACGTACACCTGACCGCCGTGCTCGTGCACGATCCGGCAGAGGTCAGTGATGCCGTCTTCGTAAGCGCCATGTGTCGACGGATAGGTCACCATGATCGCCGCGAGGTCGTCGGCATGCGCCTCGCACTGGCTGCGTAAGTCGTCGAGATCGACCGCACCGTCGTCGGCCGCCTTGACCACGACCACGCGCATCCCCGCCATCACAGCGGACGCGGCGTTCGTGCCGTGTGCACTCGACGGAATCAGGCACACGTCGCGGGCGGTGTCGCCGCGAGCGTGATGGTAGGCACGGATCGCGAGCAGTCCGGCAAACTCCCCCTGCGAGCCCGCGTTCGGCTGGATCGACACGGCGGCGTAGCCCGTCACCTCGGCCAGCCATCGCTCCAACTCCGCCACCAACTCGGCATAGCCCTGGGCGTCCTCGACCGGCGCGAACGGGTGGAGATCGGCGAACCCCGCCAGGCTGATGGGCTCCATCTCGGCGGTGGCGTTGAGTTTCATCGTGCACGAGCCGAGCGGGATCATCCCACGGTCGAGCGCGTAGTCACGGTCGGCGAGGCGTCGTAGGTAGCGCAGCAGGTCTGTCTCGGATTGGTGGGTGTTGAAGACGGGATGCGTGAGGAACGGGGTCTGCCGGCGTAGGGACTCGTCGAATGACATGCCCTCCGTCGCGGCGTCGACCTCGTCGAGGTCCACCCCAGTAATGCCGAAGGCCGCCAGCACCTCGCCGAGGTGTGCGCGTGTGGTCAGCTCCGACACCGACACCTGCACGTGGTCGTCGTCGGCCCACAGATGCAGTCCACGCTCCCGGGCAGCGGCCGTAACCTCCTGCGCGTGACCCGGTGCAGCGATGCGCACCGTGTCGAAGAAGGCGTCGTGGACCACCCGCGCTCCCCCGTCGCGCAGCGCCCGAGCGAGGAGTTGTGCATAGCGGTGAGTGCGTGCGCCGATCGTGGCGAGACCTTCGGGCCCGTGGTAGACGGCGTACATCGAGGCGGTGACCGCCAGGAGCACCTGGGCGGTGCAGATGTTCGAAGTGGCCTTGTCACGCCGGATGTGTTGCTCGCGGGTCTGCAGCGCGAGCCGGTATGCCGGATGACCGTCCGAGTCGACGGACACGCCGACCAGCCGACCCGGCAGGTGGCGCTCCAAGCCTGAGGCGACTGCCATGAAGCCGGCATGCGGCCCGCCGTAGAAGAGCGGCACCCCGAAGCGCTGCGACGAACCGACCACGACATCCGCGCCCAGCTCACCGGGCGACTCGAGCAGTGTCAACGCCAGCAGGTCAGCCGCCACGATGGCCAGTCCACCTGTGGCGTGCACGGCATCGATGATGGGGCGTGGGTCGGATACTCGCCCGCTCGCCCCGGGGTAGCTGATCAAGACACCGGCCACGTCGTCACCGGAGATACCGGCGTCCAGGTCGACCATCTCCACCTGCAGACCCAGCGCACCCGCGCGGGTCTCCATGACACTCACCGTCTGCGGCAGCGTGTCATCGCTGACCAGGAAGCGGGTGGAGGTGTTGCGCCGGTTAGCCCGGCGGACAAGTGTCATCGCCTCGGCCGCAGCGGTCGCTTCGTCAAGGAGCGACGCGCCGGCCGTCGGCAACCCGGTGAGGTCGCTGACCATCGTCTGGAAGTTGAGCAGGGCTTCCAGTCGCCCCTGCGAGATCTCCGGCTGGTAAGGCGTGTAGGCCGTGTACCAGGACGGGTCCTCGAGCACGTTGCGGCGGATTACGGCCGGTGTGATCGTGCCGTGGTATCCGAGCCCGATCATCGGGACGAGGGGGTTGTTGCGGCCGGCCAGGGTCGTCAGGGCGGCACGGGCTTCGTTTTCACCCAACGGCCGCGGTAGGTCGATGCGCTTCGCAGCGAGGATGGAGTCCGGCAGCGCCGCCGACATCAACTCGTCGAGCGAGGAGTACCCAAGGCTAGCGAGCATCTGACTCTGCTCAGCTGCGTCTGGACCGATATGCCGCTGTGCGAACGGGGCGCTGGACTCAAGGTGTGCAAGGGAAACGCGCTCTGACACGGAGGCTCCTTCCACCGATCGCCCGGTGGCGCCTCCCCTCTGTCGTGGCGTTCACTTCAGAGTGCCCGACGTCCGCGCGGTCCTGTGGCCTGAGAGGTTCCGGGAGAAGTTGCCCCTTCGGCGTCGGCGTCCTGAGCTAGGTACGTCGAGCTCTCCCACGCGGCTGTGATGGCGCTGGCAACACTACCAGCGCGGCCGAGGTTGGGCTGGCGTCAGCTGATCTGTCGGGCCTGTCGCCGTGCCGCCAACTCGTCGTTGGGGTGATCGGCGTCAGCGGTCGCCCGCTCGCTTGGAAGGGCGGCGAGCGAGCCTTCGATCTCGCGCCAGACACCGCCGATGGCGATGCCGAAGACCCCTTGCCCGCCCTGCAGCAAGTCGATGACTTCGTCGTCCGAGCGACATTCGTAGACCGAGGCGCCGTCGCTCATCAGCGTCACGCGGGTCAGATCGTCGGTGCCGCGCTTGCGGAGGTGATGGACGGCGGTGCGGATCTGCTGCAGTGAGACGCCTGCGTCGAGCAGTCGCTTGATGACCTTGAGCAGCAATATGTCGCGGAACGAGTACAACCGCTGGGTCCCCGACCCGCCCGCTGTGCGCACCGTGGGCTCGACGAGCCCAGTCCTGGCCCAGTAGTCGAGCTGGCGGTAGGTGATGCCGGCCGCGCTGCAGGCCATCGGGCCCCGATAGCCGACGTCGTCAGGCAGCGGTGCGACATCGTCATCGAACAGCAAGCCCTGCTCGCCGGCCCGGAGTGCGGCCTGCTCGGCAGCCAGCGCCGCGTCTCGCGACGTGGCCTTGCTGGTGTCGTTGTCCACCACTGCGACCTCCGTTGGTCTTCGCCCCACCCGGTCGTCGCGTCAGTAAGACACAGCGTTGAAGTTACAGGTGGGTATCTCGTCTCTCGACGGTAAGGCCACGTGGTGAGCGCGGTCAACGACCTTGGGCATTCCCGACCGGCGTGTCCAAAGTCTAAACTAGAGATTTAGGGTGAGACTTTACGCCTGCAAATCGACTACAGGCCCTGTTGCGGCTCGAAGTCCTCGGGGTTGATCTGGTCGAGGAACTCGCGGAACTTCTCAACTTCCTCCTCCTGCTCGTCGGGTACCAGCAGGCCAGCCTCGTCGAGCACGTCGTCGCTGCAGACGATCCGACTCCCCGTGCGCAGGGCCAGTGCGATCGAATCCGACGGCCGGGCGCTGACGGAGACTCCGTCACCGAGCACGAGGCTCGCGTAGAAGATGCCGTCCTTGACCTCAGTGATCTGCACCTCGCTCAGCTCATGACCGGTCGCGATCAGCAGATCCTTGATCAGGTCGTGCGTCAACGGCCGTGGCGGGACGACACCCTGCTGCGCGAACGCAATCGCAGTCGCCTCGACTGCGCCGATCCAGATCGGCAGGTAACGCTCACCGTCGGCCTCTCGGAGCAGGACGATCGGCTGGTTGGAGGGCATCTCAACCCGGACTCCCACGACATCTACCTCTCGCACTCTTCCAGCGTACTCCCGCATCAAGAGCGCGGTCAGTGGCTTCGACGCAGACCTGACCGGACGAGGCACGCGTGCAACCGGACTGCCAGTGCGCCGAGGTGTGCCATCGCGTCGGCAGCCAACTGCTGGCCCTCCTTGGTCCGCCGGGCTGCCTGCGGGTTGACGGCCTGCTCGATCAGCCCGACCTCCCGGTCCGCGGCAGTCTTGAACGCGCGCACATGCCGCGCCTCGAGACCGTACGTCGACATCTCCGCGACGGTGCTCGCGACGGCCAAGGCGTCGGCGTCGAAGTAGTCGGTGTCAGCCACCGGCGCAATCAAACCGAAGCCAGTGAACGCGACCAGCTGGTCGTCGGTGAGTCCCGAGTTCGCCAGCAGTTCAGCGCGAGAGAGCCGGATCTCCGGCGGATCAGCGGTCAGCTCCGTCGGTACGGGCAGGGCTTCGCCGGGCATGGCGACCGCGGCCGCTGGCGGCCGGGCCGGGCCGCCAGCGGAGTCCGCGGGCTCAAGCCCGCGGTCCATGGCGTCGAGATGTTCGCGGATGACCTTGAGGGGCAGGTAGCGGTCGCGTTGCGCGGCGAGGATGTAGCGCAGGCGTTCGATGTCATAGCTGGAAAACTTGCGGTAGCCCGATGGCGTCCGCTCGGGTTCGACCAGACCTTCGGTCTCGAGGAAGCGGATCTTGGAGATGCTGACCTCAGGGAAGTCCGGACGTAACTCGGCAAGGACCTGCCCGATGCCCAGCCGTCGCCTGCTCCGCCCAGATCCCGGTGGACCAGTCGCCAGGGCTCCGGGCACTAGGCCGTGCCCTGGGCGTTGTTGAAGTAGACCAGCCGGTACTTGCCGATCTGTACCTCGTCACCCCCGGACAACAGCACCTCGTCGATCCGGTCGCGGTTGACGTAGGTGCCGTTGAGGCTGCCGACATCGGCCACGAGATATCCGTCCGACGTACGGCGGAAGACTGCGTGGCGGCGACTGACGGTCACGTCGTCGAGGAAGATCTCGCTGTCGGGATGACGCCCGGCCGTGACCTCATCGGTGTCGAGGAGGAACCGGCTACCGGCGCTTGGCCCACGCTGTACGACGAGCAGGGCACTGCCCGGCGGCAACGCCTCGACGGCCGCCTCCTCCGCATCGGAAAGCTGTGCCTCGGCCTCGAGCTCGTTGCGATCAGGCCCACCGAAGTTCTGGGTCGAGGTGGACTCGGACGGTCGTTCGGCGGCAACGAGCCGGTGACCACACTGAGCGCAGAACCGGGCGCCTTCCGGGTTCTGGTGACCGCATTCGGTGCAGAACGGCATCAAATCCTCCTCGTGGGCGGGAGCTACTCCCGCGCAACTCTCGACCGCTACTGCGAGGTTATCGCGGCCTGGTAATCGGCCGCACTCAGAAGCCCATCCAGTTCGTCGCGGTCGGTGACCTCAACCTCGAAGACCCACCCTTCGCCGTACGGGTCGCTGTTGCACAGCTCCGGCTGACCCTGGAGTGCGTCATTGATGGACGTCACGTTGCCGGACACCGGCGAGAACAAGTCACTCACGCTCTTCGTCGACTCGAGCTCACCGACGGGTGCTCCAGCGACGACCTCGTCGTCAGCTTCGGGTAGCTGCACGTAGACGATGTCGCCGAGCTGCTCTTGTGCGTAATGGGTGATGCCGATCCGCACTGGTCCGTCGCCGCTGTCTCGCACCCACTCGTGTTCGGCGGTGTACTTCAAGTCGTCCGGGTACACGACATACGCTCCTTCTGGGTCAGCGGTCGGTCGGCTGAGAGTACTCAGGCTGCGCGATCTTGTGCAATGAGTCCACGCGGACGATGTCGGCCTCTTCCACGGCCGTCTGCCCACCGAGGTCGGCGATCTCGTCGCTGAACCCACCAGGAAAGACCATCGCCTCGCTCAGGGTGTTGGGCGCGCCGATCGCGTCGATGACGTATGGCGCCCGCAACGCGGTGCCGCCGACGAGGATCTGGCCGTCTTGCTCCGTGAACGATGTCGAGGCGACGATGCGTACCTGGTCGTTGATCTCGATGGCCTCCGCACCGGCATCCCGCAGTTCCTCCACTCCATTGAGCAGGCTGGGGGCAGCGACAGCACCATCGGTGTCGGTCACCGTGACCCTGACGCCGGGACCCGTGGCTGCAACCGTGCCGGTCAGAATGCCGAGCACGTCGAGCTGGTTGCGGCCTTCCTCCAATGCCGCCTGCCGCCGCTGGCTGCTGGTCGTGAGCTCTTCGCGCGACGCCTCCAGGTCTTCGATCTGCGCCTCGGTGCGCTCGGCAGCGCTCGACAAGGAGTCGAGCAACGCCACGAGGTCGGAGCGCCGCTGTCCGCTGAAGTCTCCGTCGTCGTTGACAAGCTGGATCTGGACAGCGGCAGCGAAACCCACCAACGCGAGCAGCACCGCCACGACCACCTGCCCACGGTTGGGCCGTCCCCCGGCGTGCAGCAGTCGGGTCAGGGCAGGCTGCGGCGGTGCATCGTTTCCAGCGGTCGGCGCGCCATGTTGTGGCGGCGGGGTGGACTCGGCGGGATCTGGCATGGGCTCAGGCGTGGAAGAGGTGGCGACGGATGGCGGCGACATTGGAGAAGATCCGGATGCCGAGTACGACGATGACGCCAGTAGAGAGCTGCCCACCGACGCCAAGCTGGTCGCCCAGGTAGACGATGAGTGCGGCAATCAGCACGTTGGAGACGAACGACACGACGAACACCTTGTCGTCGAAGATGCCGTCGAGGAACGCCCGGAGACCACCGAACACCGCGTCGAGGGCAGCAACGACCGCGATGGGCAGATAGGGCTGCAACGACACAGGCACAGATGGCTCGAGCAACAAGCCGGCGAGGATGCCGATCAGGAGGCCGACAATCGCAATCATCGCGAGACCGCCGGCTCCGCGTACAGCAGCTGATCCTTCGGGTCAGCAGGCACCGTCACCCTGTCCTTCGTCTCTGTGTCGAACCTGATGCCGAAGTTGGACTGGAGGCCGAGCCAGATCTGCCCACCCCGGGTCTCCATCAGCCGCGCTGGCAGCGTATCCGGGTCGCCGACGGCCTCGATGACATAGGGCGGGCTCAGGGACCGGTAGTCGACGGTGATGGCCTGCCCGGCGAACCGGATCGCCGTCAACGACGTCAACCGGTGTCCGTCAAGGGAGACCGCTTCGGCGCCGGCTTGCCACAACGAGTTGACGAGCAGGCGGAGATCCTTGTCGAGGATCGTGCCGCCAGGGTCACTGGAGCCCGGTGGCGCGTCGTCCACAGTGATGGTGACTCCTGGCCCGGTCACGGCCAGGGTGCCGGCGTGGATGCCGAGGAGCTCAAGCCGGTCGTTCTGGGTTTGATCGTCGAGGGTCTCGTCGAGGACTCGGCCCTGGAGTCCCGAGACCTGGGTCTGCAGGGTGCTCAACCGGTCGCGGAGGCCGTCATACCGCTGGTCTCGCGCGTTGATGAGGTCGATGAGCTCGCCGCGCTCGGCGGCCTCCTGAGGCCGGTCCTGCTCGGTCTGCAACGCGGACACCCCGATCATCAGCCCGAACAGGCAGACGACCACGACAAGCCCGATCCCCGACGGCCTGCGTTGGGGCTCGCCGTCGGCTTTGCGCTGCGCTGCCACCGCCTCGTAGTCCTCGTCGAGAGTGTTTGACATGACCTGCGTGAGCAGCCCCACGTATGTCGGAGGGCTGGTCGATCGACCCGGGGGCGGCTGCTCGGCGTCTGTCATGCGGGGTTGTCCACGACCTCTCGCGGAACCCGCAACAGCTGACTCACCTGGTAGGCGTACAGGAACCCGGCCCACCAGTACAAGCCCGTCCCCCAGATCGCGAACGCCCACCCGAAGACGTCGGCGAGCGTCTCCAGCCGGCCTTCGCCGTCACCGAGCAGGAGCAGCGGGAACGCGTAGAGGAGGCTGGCGGTAGCGGCCTTGCCCAGGAAATGCACCGGGAGGGCGCTGTACCCGCGGGTCCGCAAGAACGGGACGAGCGAAAACAGGAAGACGTCACGCAGCGGCAGCAGCACCGCGAGCCACCACGGGATGATGTCGCGCAGCGCGAGACCGATGACGACCGCAAGGATGTAGCAGCGGTCGGCGACTGGGTCGAGGATCTGGCCGAGTTTCGACATCTGGTTGAGGACACGGGCGAGTTTGCCGTCCAACCAGTCGGTGATGCCCGCCACCATCAGCAGCACGAGCGCCCAGCCGTCTGCCTCCGGCACGAGCACGAGCCACAGGAACAAGGGCACCCCGCACAACCGCGCAATGCTCAGGATGTTCGGCAGGGTGAGGATTCGGTCGGTGACCTCGAGGGGCCGCTCAGCCACGCACCTCTCCGATCAACGCTCTGACGGTGACTCGTGCGAGCCACACCGAAACCTTAGTACGCCGGTTGAAGTGTCTGGCCTTGCGCAGGTGGGTGTCTCCCTGCTAGTTCCGGCTACCCGCTCGCGTCGGGTGCAGCACCGGTGCTCTTCGCCCAGGACCAGGCGTAGGCGCCGTCGTCGCTGGCGAGGCCCGCCTCTCCGAGCTCGAGTGGCTTGAACGTGTCGACCATCACCGCGAGCTCGTCGAAGTACTCGATCCCGATGGACTTCTCGTACGCTCCGGTCTGGGGCCCGTGCGCATGGCCGCCCGGGTGGACCGTGATCGAGCCCTTGCCGATGCCAGACCCCTTCCGCGCTTCGTAGTCGCCGTCGACGTAGAACATGATCTCGTCGCTGTCGACGTTCGAGTGGTAGTAGGGCACGGGGATCGAGAGCGGGTGGTAGTCGACCTTGCGAGGCACGAAGTTGCAGATCACGAAGTTCCAGGCCTCGAACACCTGATGGACTGGCGGCGGCTGGTGCACGCGCCCGGTGATGGGCTCGAAGTCCGACACGTTGAAGACGTACGGATAGAGGCAGCCGTCCCAGCCGATCACGTCGAACGGGTGGAACGGGTAGGTGAAGACCGTGCCGACGACACCACCCGGGCCAGCTCCCCGGTGCTTGATGTGGACGTCGGTCTCCGCGTCTGGGTCGGCGCCGACATCGGTGGCGAGTAGCGGGCCGTCCGGCGTGCGCAGGTCGCGTTCGCAGTACGGCGCGTGCTCAAGCAGTTGGCCGAACCTCGACAGGTACCGCTTCGGCGGCGTGATGTGTGAGTTGGCCTCGATGCAGTAGACCCGCAAAGGCTCGCCGTCGCCCGACGGGATCCAGCGGTGCGTGGTCGCCCTCGGGATGACCACGTAGTCGCCCTGGCCGACCTCGAACGAGCCGAAGATCGTCTCGACTCGTGCCTGGCCACGCTCGACGTAGCAGCACTCGTCGCCGATCCCGTTGCGATACAAAGGTGATGTCGCACCGGCGACGACATACGAGATGCGTACGTCGGAGTTTCCCAGCACGAGGCGACGTCCCGAGACAACGTCGATCTCGCTGACCGAGTCGGGATCGAACAGGTCGTGCAGCTTCAGGTGCAGCGGTTTCAGCGGATGGTTGGGAGTGGTGCCGAGGCCGGCGATCTCCCAGATGTCAGACCTTACGATCCGCGACGGCAGATTGCGGTGATAGAGCAGCGACGAGTCGGACGAGAAGCCCTCTTCCCCCATCAGCTCTTCGAATGCCAGCGTCTCGCCATCGGGTCGGTGCTGGGTGTGTCTCTTCGGTGGGACCGAGCCCACGGACCGGTAATGCGCCACCCCCATACACTGCCACAGCCGTGCAGTACGGTGCTGACGTGCTGACGCCCGTAGACCCGGCCACCGCTGCGCCTGCGGGGCTCTTCGACCTGCTGCTCGACGATGCCGCGATGTTCCCGCCCGGCAACGCCGACCCGACCACGGCCATCACTGAGCATCTGCGCTACCAGGCATCTGCCCTGGGCCGTTTCGTCGGACCGTTGCTCGTCCATGTCGACCGTTGGGCTGACTTCGCGGCCGCGCATGCGGCCACCGGGTCGCAACCGATCGATGTGGTCGTCATCGGCGCGGGTGCGAATCCGGAAACCATCCCGGGCGTTCGGGTGTTGGGCTTCGAGCTTCCCGTCTACGCCGAGCCGCTTCCGCCTGTGCCGGACGGTTGCTTTGTGGCATGTGAGGTGCGCGCGGACAACGACGGAGCAGCCGTCCTCCGCGCGATCTCCGATTCCGCAGGACGCTACCTCGGCAAGTTCCGCACGGGCGGTACGACGGCCGAGGCGTTTCCCGACGAGGCGACACTGGCGGGCGTCGTCGTGTCTGCTGTGCGCGCGGGCGCTCCGATGAAGTTCACCGCCGGGCTGCACCATGCAGTCCGGTTCCGCGACGAGGCAACGGGTTTTGAGCATCACGGCTTCCTCAATCTGCTGGTCGCCGTCCACGCAGCGTCGCAACACGTGTCCGAGGACGACATTGCTGCGATCTTGCGCCAACGCGAGGCTGCACGGCTCGCTAGCGAGGTGCAGGCGTGGTCAGCGGCCGACGTGGTCGCGGTGCGGCGGGCGTTTGTGTCCTTCGGCTGCTGCGGTGTCGATGACCCGGTCGCGGATCTGATCGAGCTTGGTTTGCTGATCCTGGAGCTGGAGTCCCGATGACCTGGCTCACCGAGCTGCTCGGACTACCGGACGACGCCGATTACGGCGTCGAGACTCTCCCTTACGGCGTCTTCTCGCGGGAGGGCGTCGTGCCGCGCGTCGGAGTCCGCATCGGCGACCAGGTCCTCGACTTGGCCGAGGTGGCCACAGCGCTCGGCCACCGGCACGCTGAAGTCTTCGCCAAAGGTCGGTTAAACGAATTGGTCGCCTTAGGCGGCGACGAATGCAGCGAGATCCGCGCCTGGGTCCGGGCTCTGGTCACCGACGACGCACACCGGGAGCTGGTGAGCCGGCAGATGTACCCACTGGACTCGGTCAGGATGCACCTGCCGGTGGAGGTTGCCGACTACGTCGACTTCTACGCCAGCGAGGTCCACGCCGCCAACGTCGGCAAGCTGTTCCGCCCCGACTCCCCCGGCCTGCCGCCCAACTGGAAGCACCTTCCGATCGGCTATCACGGCCGCGCCGGGACCATCGTGGCCAGTGGCTCAGACGTCGTACGGCCGTCGGGTCAGCGGCGACCAGGGGTTGACGGGGTGCCGCCGTTCGGGCCGAGCACCACACTGGACATCGAGTGCGAGGTCGGGTTCATCGTGGGGAGCCCGACCGAGCTCGGGACGGCTGTCTCGGTCCGCGATGCGCGCGCACACCTGTTCGGGGTGGTCATCCTGAACGACTGGAGTGCCCGCGACATCCAGGCCTGGGAGTACGTGCCCCTCGGTCCGTTCCTCGGCAAGTCGTTCGCGACGAGTATCTCCGCCTGGGTCGTGCCCTTCGAAGCGCTTTCCAAGGCCGAAGTGGAGCTGCCGGGACAGGACCCGGCGGTGCTGCCCTATCTCCAGGGAGAGACCGAGCGCGACGTGTTCGGGCTCGACCTGCATCTCGAGGTTCGCATCAACGGCACCTTGGTGAGCTCACCTGAGTTTCGCGACATGTACTGGTCACCCGCGCAGATGCTGGCGCACCTGACGGTTAACGGCGCCAGTCTGCGCGTCGGTGACCTGTTCGCCTCGGGCACCGTGAGCGGCGCGGAGCGTACGACGTTCGGCAGCCTGCTCGAGCTCACCTGGAACGGCTCCGAACCACTCACTCTCGAAGATGGCGGCCACCGGGGCTTCCTCGAGGATGGTGACGTGGTCACTATCACGGGCTGGGCGCCTGGCCCCGACGGTTCGCGGATCACGCTCGGCGACGTAACCGGACGCATACTCCCGGCCCGCTAGGGTGCTTGCGAGGCCACCACACCGCACCCGTGAGGACATCGCCGTGAACGGCCGACTTCCGCCCATTCCCGTTCCCGACGGCTCCTGACTCTGTTTTGGCTCGCTCGATCGGCAAGATGTTAGGGTCGCTCCCGCGTGACCGCCCCACAGGGCGGGTGACGCGATACCTCGTGACCGGCGGACAGGACCATCGATGTCGCTCCCCACCTTCGTCATCGTGGGCGCGCAAAGGTGCGGCACGTCGACGCTGCATCAGATGCTGCGTGACCATCCACAGGTCTTCATGTCCCGGCCGAAAGAGCTGCACTTCTTCGACCGGCACTGGGACCGTGGACTCGACTGGTATGCAGAGCAGTTCGCGCCGGGACCGAGGCTGGTGCACGCGGGTGAGTCCACCCCGCTCTACCTCTACGACGCGACCAGCCGTCAACGGCTGATCGACAGCCTGCCCGAAGCCCGCATCGTCGCGATCTTTCGAGATCCGGTCAAGCGTGCCTACTCCCACTACTGGCACTCGCGTCGCTTGCGCCGTGACCAGGTGCCGACGTTCGAGGAGGCCATCGAGTTGGAGGCGTCTCGGCTTGCCTCGGACGACAAGGACGTCCGCGCCAGACATTCCTACGTGGATCGTGGCCACTACCTCGAACAGCTACAGGTTTTCGAGGAGGCGTTTGGGCGCAACCGGCTCCATGTCCTGCTCCTCGAGGATCTGATCGAGCGGCGCGTGCGCAGTCTCGAAGACCTGTTCACCTTTCTCGACATCGCAGTCGAGCCAGCTACGACGATCCAGCCTCGTCGGCTGAATCCTTACCGGCTCAACGTAGGCAAGACCAAACCAGAGCCGGCCAGCTACCCACCGTTGTCGCCCCACACGCACCACCGGCTGGTCGAGCACTTCCGCCCGCACAACCAAGCCTTGGCGACCTGGTTGGGTCGGGATCTCTCGCATTGGGGCTAGCTCGCCAGCGGTGGCTGGCGACCGTCACCGCGGGGAGTAGAGCCAGGGCTCCTTCAGGTCAAAGAAGTCCGGCACACCCACGCTCAGCGCGTCCATCTCTTCCATCGCCGCCTTCAGCTCCGGCGGGACCTCCTTGCGCTCACCCTCGCGCGCCTCCTCTTCGGAGGAGAAGTACAGAGCCGTGGTGTACGCGTCGCCGTCGTGCTCGACCGCCAGGCTGGCGATGATGTCCGGCCGAAACTCTGCCCAGGCCGCGGAGTCACTAGACATCAGCTCGCGGCCTCTCTCCGGGTCCCTGGTGCGTCCCTGGATGACCTGAATGAAGCCGGCATGGTCGGGATCACCGGTCACATCCGCAGTGACGACCGTGCTGTCGTGGAAGATCGCCTCGCCGGTGAAGAGCTTGGAGGTTTCAGCCCACCACTCCCCCTGTTCTGGTCGGTCGCTGTTACGCCGAGCGTCGTCCTCAGAGTCGAAACGGGCCAGCGCGATGAACGAGCCGCTCTCCGTAACGCCTGCCGTCGTGCCGAGCCAACCGCTGGCACCGGCGGCAAGATCTTGCGTCCACCGTTCGAGCGCGGCCTTGGCCGCTGCAGGGTCGGCTATCTGGCCTTGAATCACCTGGACGAACATGCGGGACCCCTTCCGAAATACCTGGTCGACTGCGGTTCAGCCGATCGTCTCCCGGACGCTACTCCTGCCGCGCCGCAGCGTCGACCGTTGCAAGCATCTCGTCGCGAGGTGGCCCGGCCGGCGGTCTCGGCGACGTGAGCAGCTGGCGAAAGACCATCTCGATACGGCGCTGCATCTCGATGTCCTTGTCCAGCACCTCTGTGCTGTCCAGGAGCCCGATCCGCCGGACGAAGACTCGGAAGACGTCCGGGTCGAACAACGCCGCCCCTCCGGCCGCCACCAGGCTGAACAGCGCGTAGTCACCGTCGCGACGAGCGAAGTCGACCAGCCCTCCCATCCACATTCGGTGTCGCTGCTCGCCGAGCTCGGTCGCGAAGTCGAACCGCTCTTTGAGGGCCAGAGATGTGGCGGTCCAATACGCTGTGCGGGCGTCCTGAGTATCTCGGCGGTCGCGCAGAGCGGACACCAACTCCGCTGCGTGGATCAGTGCAAACGAGAGGCCGTGCGCCAGCGCAGGATCGGTGTGGGAGTACGCGTCGCCGACGGGCACGATCCCGCCCGAGCTGCTGGGGTCGAACGTCTGAATGGTGTTGCGCAAGCCAGCCATCGGCAACACATCGGTGATGGGTCGACGCCCTCAGGGTCAACCCATTGGCATAGGACCGGGATCTTGTCGACCGCTGCTTCAAACGCTGCAGGGTCCTTCAACACGCGCCACTCCGGGACTCCCGTCGGCACGCCGAGCACAGCCGCAAAGGTGCGGTTGTCCCCGGGGAACGTCGCGTAGCCGAAGTAGCCGAGGTCGCCGCGCGGACCCACGATCCATGGTCCATCAGGCAGCTCGAAGCCTGGCCGGAGCCGGTAGTAACGGCTGTAATAGACCACGCCGCAGGCACTGGTGGCAACGGGCCCACTCGAAACACGCTCTGCCGCCAACCACCCGACGGTTGGCGTGCGCCGGCCCATCGCATCAACCAATACATCGACAGCCAGCTTCGAACCGTCAACTTTGACTCCGGTTACCTGTCCGCCGTCGACGCTGACTCCCTGCACGCGGACGCCATCGCGCACGTCGATGCGCGCAGATTCCGACACGGCCCGCCGCAGCGCCCACTCCAGTACGGGCCTGCGAACGCCCAGGAACTGGAGG
This sequence comes from uncultured Actinomycetota bacterium, assembly GCA_963815295.1. GTDB lineage: Bacteria > Actinomycetota > Actinomycetes > Propionibacteriales > Nocardioidaceae > JACDHG01. The sequence goes on along the minus strand of CAWFFZ010000008.1, from coordinate 1,308,900 downwards.
TCCTCGTCCTCGGGCGCGATAGGTCCTGGCAACTTCGCTCTAGGGTCGATCGCCTGTGCTCCGGCAGCCATCACCGCGTCGTGTACGTCGGAAAGGTGCTTGCGGAGCTCAAGCCGGCCACGAGGGATGAAGGCGTGCGGTTGGAGGAAATGCGGGATGCCCTTACGTCGCCAGTGCGCGGCCTCTTCCGCAGGCCCGTTGTCGAACCGATCTCGCTCTAGCAGGGTGACCGAGTGGCCGTCGCGCGCGAGCATCAGCGCCGCGGAAAGGCCCGCGACGCCAGCGCCCATCACGGTCACCGAGCTGGTGGACACGTCATGCTCGAACAGACGTTCGTCTCAGTAGGGCTTCGACCGCACGGTCGACGTCGTCCTCGTCCGTCGCCCAATCCGAGACGGAGATTCGCATCAGACGTTCGCCCCTGTACGTGGTCCCGCTGAAGAAGGCCGTGCCCTCTGCGCGTACCCCCGACATGACGAGGTCGGCGAGGCCATCGTTGTCCCCGTCCGGAGCCAGCCACCGCACCAGGACCTGGTTCGACACAACGTCGTTAACGACCTCGGCGCGACCGCTGGCCGACAGTGCATGGGCGAAGCGTCGCGCCAACGAAACCGTGCGCTCGACGAGATCTGCCACGCCTTGACGCCCGAGCGACCGGAGTACGGCGTACACCTCCAGCCCGCGTGCCCTCCGGGAGAACTCCGGATTCCAGTCCATCGGGTCGCGCGCGCCCATGCCCTGCTCGAGGTAGCTCGCCTGCACGCTCATGGCAGCCCGATGCGCCCCGGGGTTGCGACACAGCGCGACGCCACAGTCATAGGCGACATTGAGCAGCTTGTGCCCGTCGGTTGACCATGAGTCGAGGCGGTCGAGCCCACGCACATGCTCCTGCATGCTGGGCGCAGCAGCGGCCAGCAACATCACCGCACCGTCGACGTGCACCCAGGTTGGGTTGCCGGCCGCACGGTTAGCATCGGCGAGCTCAGCGACGGCGGCGAAATCGTCGAACGCTCCAGTGTTCACGTTGCCGCATTCGACAACGACGATCGTCGGCCCTGGGTTGTCACGCAGCACCTGTTCGAGCACATCGATTTGCATGTTGTCCTGGTCGTCACACGGGACGACGACAGCGGACCGCTCGCCAAGTCCGAGGAAGCGCAGCGCCCGGAGCACGGTGGAGTGCGCGCCTGCCTTGACTACGACGGAGATGCGCGGGGAACCTACGAGCCCATCTGCCTCGACGTCCCAACCTCCCTGCCGCAATACGTCGTGTCGAGCCGCGGCCAGGCACGTGAAGTTCGCCATCTGGCCGCCGGTCACGAAGCCGACGGAGCTTTCCGACGGGAGACCCAGAAGGTCGACGAGCCACTCCGCCGCCACCTCCTCGGCTACCGCTACGCCCGGGGCCACCGGAAACAAGCCTGCGTTCTGGTCCCATGTCGATACGAGGAGCTCCGCGCCCCACGCCGCCGGGTGCAGGCCACCGATGACGAAGCCGAAGTACCGACCGCTGGCGTGCGCGGCCACAAATGGACCAACGTCGCGAGCCAGCTCGGCCACGACCTCGGCTGCATCGATGCCCTGCTCGGATAGCGGGTGATCGAGGGTGGCGCGGATCTGCGCGTAGTCAGCTGGCGGGTAAGCAGCCCGTTGAGGCAGCGACCCCAGATAGTCGAGGGCAACCGGCGCAGCAACATCGAGCACGGACTTCCAGTCTGACCGACGCACGGCTTCTCCCGGGAGGTCCTGGGCCGCACCCGTCGCTCGGCCGCTGCTTCCCGGCTGACAAACTACCCGACCCGCTGATAGCCCCTGAGGTAGTCCACGATCAGCGCGGGGACGCTGTCGGCGTCGGCGCCGGTAGACCTCTCGGGGAAGTCGAACACCGCGACCATCATCTGCATCGGGTACTGCGGCGGCCGAGCGCAGCTTCGGATCAGCCCACCGTCGACGAGGAAGTCGGCCTTGTCGGGTGTCCAGTCGACGGCGTACGTGTGGAACTCCTCCACAGCCAGCGGCAGCTGCACTACGTCAAAGTCCCCGATGATCGCGGGGTCGCGGAATTGACGAAGCCCCATGCCCACGGCCATCGACTCCCCCGGCCGCACGGCGTCCCCGAAAATCTCGGCAACGCAAATCTCCCCCGACCTGGTTGGTTCATCCTCGAGACCGACCATCCAAAAGGCCACCATCGATCGCTGGCTGACCACGCCGCGGGCGCGCATCTCGATGCACCCGAAGTTCGGCGTCCATCCCCAGAACGTGTCTTGTTCCTCCCGGACTGTGATGCCGTCCCGGTATGCATGTTGGCCGACGGTGCCACCGACCGGCCCCGAGAAGTTTCCGGTTTGGATCCCGGACACGCGGATCGGTGGCGTGTGGTCGTCGGCGCACCACAAACCCTGCTCAGGCGGGATGGTGAGGTGGAGGCACGAGTCACGGATCTCGTACGACGCTGCGGTCGTGGCAAGCGAACTCCACGCGGGAAGGTAGTGCGGCAGCCACACACCCAGATCGAGCTGCGGATCGTCGAACTCGTCTGCAAAGGCCAACTCCTGGCCTTCCCGCTGCTTAGACATCGGCGTCGTGATCTGTCCGGAGCAACGACCACACCTCGACGTCGTGGTTGCGACCCTGGTGGAACCAGGCGCCGCGCGCGACTCCTTCAAACGTGAATCCGGACTTCTCCGCCACCCGCCTCGAGGCCCGGTTGTTCGGGTGGATGATCAGTCGAATCCGGTTGACCCGCTTGCCCGCGAATAGATAACCGCTGAGCAGCCTGACGGCCTCTGTCGCGATCCCCCGACCGAAATGCTCGCGCGAGTAGATGATGTAGGACAGCTCGAGCTCATCGAGATAGTTGACGGTCTCGAAGAACTCGATGTGGCCAAGGATGCCGCCACCCGCGTCGGCGATGATCAGCGTGCCCGCCTTCGCCTCCCACAAACCTGCCTTCCCGTAGCGGTCCTGCCAGGTGGGCAGCGACGCAAACCCAACCGGGAAGAACTCGCCTCGGTTCGAGATGTCCTCGTCGAAGTCGGCCAGTTGCTCGAGATCGGCCTCACGCACCAGCCTCAGACGAATCTGGTCTCCCTGAATCACTACGTCTCCTTCCGCTCGCGGCGGTGCCTATGTCAAGGGGCTCTAGTCACGGTGAGCGTCACGCAGCCGTGGTTGTTGCCATAGGCGCTCCGTACGTCGTTCGCGAAACAAACAAGGGTGCCCGTCTCGTCAAAGGTCCGGGTACACCCTTCGGCAATCACGAACTCGCTGCCCTTTCGACGATCGACCGTGCCGATGAGGGCGAACCAGGGAGCGTCACGCTCACGCTTGCGCCAGGCGAAGATCCGTTGGATCAGATTGGCTGACGGATAGCCCGCAGGCCCGGTGACGATGCCGCGGTCGGTCCAGGTCCCCGACGCGCTGAACTCGTAGGTCGCCCCGGCTTCAAGCGTGATGCCGGTATCGACCCACGGCTCCCGGGCCGCCACGTCGATGGTCCACGACGGCGTCACGGCCACCCCTTTGACACGATGCCGGAGGGCGCGGTGGGTCTCATCCATCACCTGCCTGCTCACGATCAAGGAACCAGAGCACCTTGTTCACGCCCTCAGGGGGCATGGGCTCGCGGTTGAATTGCAACTCGATCATGGTGGTCGTGAACGGCGCGAGAAGTCGCAGTTCCTCTTGACCGCTCGTGGTCTGGGCGGTCGTCGTGCCGATGTTGTATTCGGCGTCCCACTTGTGCTGGGGCGTGTCATCCACCTCGACCGCTACACCATGGCGGTCTGCACGGAAGTTCTGCGAGTCGACGCCGAAGTAAGCAACCAGCTCGGTGCCAGATCGTGCCGCGACGCGGATGCCGAAGGCTTCACCGTGCTTCTCGAGGTCATTGAGCTTCACGTGGAAACATCGATAACTCGGGTCTGCTTCGAACGTGTGCACATCGAGGTCGAATCCGTCGAGGCGGTGATACTTGCCATCCGAATCGACGGTGCACAGCTCGAGATACCAATCGGGGACTGGGTCGCCGCGTTCGTCGACCGCGCGGATGACGAACTGCTGCCACAGTTTGTCGCCCATCTCGCCAGGACGGTCCTCGCGCCACTCGTGCTTGTCCTTCCACTGTTGATATCCGTCCATGTCCTCGACGCCTAGGGCTGCACTCACCATGTCGACCAGCTCTGACGGAGGGTCCTTGAGGATCGAACCGTGGTTGCGCTCGTGGACGAAGACCAGGGGGACATCGACGTTGTGCCAGTCCTGGGCAACAACCCGGTTGCCCTTCGGATCCTGCGTCAAGTCGATGGTGATCTTGCGGCTGTTCATGCCAACACCGGCCCAGCGCACTGTGCCATCGGTTCCCGGCGCAGCTACCAACCTTCGGAGTCCGCCGTACCCACGGTCGCCGACAAACACGAATGCCCATGGCGTCGCATCGGTCTGGCCGAAGACCGCATCCGGCCCGATCAGGTCTCTTTCCGCGAGCTTCCAGGTGTAATCGCTGGCGAGCTCAAGTCCGATAAGGATCTTGTCACCGGCCTCCATGAAATCCGGCCCAAGTTCCCGCTCGCCCTTGAAGACGGCACCCAACAGCGACCTGCCCTTTTGAGCGAGCGGACTCCCCCACGTCGCCGGCGCTAGTCCGATGATGTGCTTGACCCTGCTGAGGCGACCGGGGTCCCGCATCATCCACTCGCGGAGAACCAGCATTCCGGTCGAGTGCACCACCACGTCGAACTCTTCGAACTTGCCGGCGCTGTTCGGCTCGATCTCGAGCTGATACCGCAAGGCACGGTCCAAGGCCTCGCCGATGTCGGGGATGGTCACTTCGTTCGTCTTCGAGGCGTAACTCGCGATAAAGATGTCCTCGACGATGTGTCCGCGCTCAATCAAGGCATTACGCCAGGCAGCGAAACTCTCGCCCCGGTCGCTGTACCCATGGATAAGGACTACAGGTCGTCCGGGCATTTTGTCCTCCCCACCCACTAGTGGAATCGAAGCGGCCGGTTCGCCCCCGAACCGTGAAAGGCCGCCCCTGGATGCCCCGCCGCTCACCAAAACGGATCAAGACGAAACGAACGTACGCGGTCTGCTCGTCGGCGGGCAAGGGCGGTGGGCAGTCAGATCGTAATGGCGATCTTCCCTCGAGCGTTACCGGCTTCGAGGTGGCCCATCGCGTCTGTCGCTCGATCCAGCGGGTACGTCGTGTCGACGCTCGGCGTCACTGTGCCCGCCTCAATGAACTCAGTGACACGCTCGAGGTCGCTAGCGCGTTCTGTGGTCGTTTGCATGGTCAAGCGCTGGCGTAAGAACGGCGACATGGCGACGGCCCGCAACGGCCGGCCAAAACCCCCCGTCCAGTTCCCGCCGCCTTCACCGCCGACGATGACAAGCGTGCCGCGGGCAGTGAGCGCGCGACGTAGGTGCGCAAGCGTCGGGTTTCCACCGATGTCGAGGATCAGGTCGTAGCGACGCTCGCCGTCGGCGAAATCCTCCCGCGTGTAGTCGATGACATGGTCGGCACCGAGGGATCGCACCAGGTCGAGCTTTGCCGTGCTGCTCACCCCGGTGACGTGCGCTCCCAGGGCTTTGGCCAGCTGCACCGCATAGCTGCCGACTCCGCCCGAGGCACCGATGATCAGCACCTTCTGCCCCTGCCTGACGTGGCCGGCGTCGGTCAGGGCCTGAAGTGCGGTGATCGCGGACACAGGAACCACCGCAGCCTGCTCGAAGGTGAGGTTCGCCGGCTTGTGAGCCAGCTTGCTCTCGAGCGCGGCGGCGTTCTCGGCGAAAGAACCTCGGGAGATCCCGAACACCTCGTCGCCCGCGGCGAACTTGGTGACTGCAGAGCCGACGGCGACGACGGTCCCGGCGACGTCGAGCCCGGGCACGCGGTTCTTCGGCCCGCGGAGGCCGAAACCCATGACGCGCATCAGGTAGGGGCGGCCGGTCATCATGTGCCACGTCCCCCGGTCGAGACCTGCTGCGTGAACTCGGAGCAACACCTCGTCCGCGGCGATCTCGGGCGGCTGGATCTGTCCGAGGTGCCAGACCTCGGTGGTGCCGTAACTGTCCTGAACGATGGCCTGCATCGTGCTTACCACGGTATCAATACCACGTCGGCTCACTCAGGGTCGTTGTCGGAGTCGCCGCCGATCACAAACGGTGTCGTGACTCCGGCGTACATCAGATGCGCGACGAGCCCTTGGCTCGCATGCGGGAGATTGTGGCAGTGGTCCATCCAGACACCGGGGTTGTCCGCCTTGAACGCGATCACGTAGCTCTCGCCGTCCTCCACCTCGAGAGAGTCCACCCACCACGGGCTCCCGCTGGCTGGCTCACCGTCACGGGACACGACGACCGCATGGTGGCCGTGAAGGTGCATCGGGTGGCCGTCGCCGCTGTTGTTGTCGATGGTCATGAGTACGACGTCGCCCTCCTCGACGACGTACATCGGCACGTCGGGGTAGAGGTGTCCGTTGATGGTCCACCAAAAGCCCGGCCTGCCGTCCAAAAAGGCGATCCGGCGGCCGATCCGATACTCGAAGCTCCGATCCGCGACTGCTGGGTCAAGGCCGACCGGGGCGGGTGTGCCATAAGACAGCAGATCTAGATCATTTTCGGGGTCGTCGCCGGTCACCACCTCCGCGTCTGGCGGCCCGACGGCCAGCAAGGTGCCCCCGCCGATGTTGACGGCCGCTGCAGCGCCGTCACTCGGGACAGTGATCAGCAGGTCGGCTCGGCCGCCGGCCGGGACCACCAAGGCCTGCTCCTCGACAACCTCGGGTTCATGAAGGTCAGTCCCGTCGATCGCGAGCACCTGGTACGACGACCCGGTCACCCAGGTGCGCAGTACCCCGTCGTTGGTGTTGATCACCCTGACGCGCACCTGGGAGCCAGCATCCGCGGTGACACGCTCGGTCCCTGTGACGCCGTTGACGGTTCGGCTGCCGTCATAGGTGTGCACCATCGCGACGACGTCCTCCGCCTCCTCGGGGCCGGCCAGGCTGGAGGTCGGCAGGACCACGAGCGAACCGAAGAGTCCCTTGGTCACTTGCTCGTCGGAGACCTGGTGCGAGTGGTACCAGTACGTGCCGGCGTCCTCGGCGACGAAGCGATAGATGTGCTCGCTCCCCTCTTCGACGGCGTCCTGGGTGACCCCTGCCACGCCGTCTTCGGCGTTGGGCACGTCCACTCCGTGCCAGTGCAGTGTGATTCCGTCCGGCACGGACTCGTTGACCAGGCGCACCTCCAACAGTTCACCTTGGCGCACTGTGATCTGTGGGCCTGGCGACTCGCCATTGACCGTGAACCCGTCAAGGCTGCGCGAGTCGTCGCCGCCCAGCTCAACCGTCTGCGCGCGTGCGGTCAGCGTCACGGACTCGTCGGCGGGGCCGTCTGGGCCGACGAGCGTGGCCACGCTCGTCCCTTCATGCCCCTGGTGGCTAGTGTCGTCCGCGTCCATTTCGGGCATGGCTGCCTCGGGGACCGACCCACCGCCGTAGTCGGGGTAGCCCATCGACATGACGGAGTAGGTGTCGGGAATCAGGCTCCGCTGCCAGAACCACCCGAGTGTCGCGATGATGGCGATCGCGACGACAAGACCGACCAGTGCGATGCCGCGTCGACGTTTGCGGCGATGTTGCGACCCTTGGTTGTTCGACTCAGCCGGCTCGACTGTGTCACTCACGCCGAGATGGGCTCCGATTCCCGGGAAGGCTCGGATGCCTTAGCGCGGGCAGCGGCCGCCCCTGCGAGCCCACCGACCACGAAGGCGTTGATGCCGTGCAGAGCACCTACCGCGGGCAGGCTGAACGCGAAGATGGCCAGTGCGACCTGGACAACCACGGCGAGCAGCACGAACCCGGCCCACTTCACGCCACCCGGCACCTTGGCGAAGAACGCGACGATGAACAGGATCAGCGCGAGTGCGGGGATGACCGTCATGCCAACTATCCCGTGCAGCATGTGAGCGGCGTTGCCGTCCCAGTCCTCGTCGATAACCAGCCCGTCATCGATCTCGTTGATCGTCATGAACCAGGCTGTGGCGACGGATGCCGCTTGCACGACGACCCCCAGCGCAATCAACCCTGCCAGCGCACGATAGACCTGCTTCATGGGTCCCTCCCTCGTAGTCCGCCACACACTCCGCGGTGGTCAAAGTGTGGCGTGACCGCGGGGTCGTTGGCAATGGACACGCAGTGAGATATCGGTAGCAATCTGTTGTAGTCACCTGGCCCACCGGTGGCCGGAACGCTGTCCGGGGCACCGCGACAAAGGGTGCCGGTGCCGGTCGGCCGCCAGTTGTCGCAGACGCGCCCGACGGCCTACCTGCCGGTGTTAGATTTCGGATGAGTCCCTCATTCGGGATGTCAGAGGCAGTTCTGGTCCTTCTGGTGGATGACTCTCCATCTCCGGGAGTTGAGGGCGCTGCCATGCGTAGATCCGTGTTCACGGTCGTAGCCATCGTGGCGACTTTTGCCGTCACTCCCCCGCTGCCAGCCGCTGCGGTCGGACCAGGAGGCTGGGACCACGTGGGGGCTGGTGGATCGCCCGGCAGCGCATCGCTCAACGGAACAGTCTCTGCCCTCAAGTCCGCTGGCGGTCTGCTCTACGTCGGGGGGAACTTCACCTCTGCTGGCGGCAACACCAACGCGCGGCGGATCGCGTCCTGGGACGGCAGCACCTGGAGGGCGATTGGCGGCAACACCCCGATCGCGGACGGCGCAGTCAAGGCGATCGCCCTCCACCAAGGCAAGATCTACGTCGGGGGCTCGTTCACCAATGCAGGCGGCCTGCCGAAAGCCGACTCCCTGGCGGTGTGGAACGGCGCAACTTGGGCGCCCTTCTGCAATACGCCAGGGCCAGGCCCGGCATTCAACGACGACGTCGATGCCCTCCAGGTAGTCGGCAACACGCTCTACGTGGGTGGGACATTTCAGAACGCTGCCGACATCCCGGAGGCCGACTACCTGGTGGCCTGCGACCTGACCAGCGGCGACGCCATGTCCCTGGTCTTCACCAACGGCGAGGTCAGCGGCCCAATCCACGCCCTGACAGTTGACTCAAACGACAAGCTGTACGTCGGCGGTCGCTTCAACAACGTGGCCGACATCCCGGAGGCCGACAACTTCGCCGCCTACTCCCCTACGACTGGCTGGGAAGCCTTGGGTAGGAACGGCGGCGACGGCGCCGCCGATGGCGCTGTCGACTCGTTCGTGCGTGGCTTGACTGCCGTCGGCACCGACATCTACGTCGGTGCCGATTCCCTCAACATAGCGGGGATCGCGGCTGCCGATCACGTTGCGCGATGGGACGGCACGGAGTGGAGCGCTTTGGGTTCGAACACCGCAGGCACGAATGGCTGGTTCCCGACCAGCTCGTTCATCTACGAGTTGACCGACCAGGCCGGCATCGTGATCGCGGCGGGTACGTTCCAGAACGCGAACGGGACGGCCGCCGCCGACAACATCGCCTACTGGGACGGTGCTGAGTGGCGACCGATCGGTTCCAACGGCGCAGGGGACGGACCACTCCCCCAAGAGACGCACGCAGTCTGTATTTTCAACGGGAGCCTGTTTGCCGGCGGCGCCTTCACGTCGGCCGGCGGCGACACTCGGGCGTCATTCCTGGCCGCACATTCCCTGCGACTGCCGGATGCCTCGATTGGGGCCGCCGCCACCGGGAACTTCGTCGGCAACAACGTGTACAGCCAAACCGGTACGGGCCAGGTCCGGAGCGTGACGGTCATCCGCGGCAGGAGCGTCACGTCATACGTCAAGATTCAGAACGACGGACTCGTACCTTCCGCCTTCAAGGTCAAGGGGAGCGGTGGCGCCCGCGGCATCACCGCCCAGTACTTCCGGGGCACAGCGAACGTCTCCGCTGGCGTGCGGGCGGGGACGTACAACACCGGCACCATCGCCCCGCGTGACAACGTCGTGCTGCGTCTGGTGGTCGCGGTGGCAAACTCGAGCGCAGCGAGCGCGACGCTGACCACGACCGCGACTACGGCACCGCAGACCGGAACTGCGACACCACCTGACGCAACCCGGGTCGTCGTGCGGGCAACCGGCTAGACATCCTGACGTGAGGCAGACTGGCACATGTCGAACAGCTGCGATGGATTTGAGGGACGGACATGCTGACGGTGCTGACGGCGAAGGAGTTGGTTGTACCGTCGAGCCGCACGATGCGGTTTGAGGGTGAGGAGCTCGATGCTGCGATTTCATTCTTCGTAGTGGACCTCGCGCCCGGTGAAGGGCCGGATCAACACGTACATCCTTACGCTGAGGTGTTCATCCCGCTTATCGGGAGCGCGATGTTCATGTCGGACGACCTGCGACGCGAGGCGGGTCCGGACGAAGTGATCGTGGTAGGCGCCAATACCGCGCATGGTTTCAAGACATCAGGGACCGAGCGGCTTCGCATGGTCTGCATTCACGCCAACGGGCGAATGATCACCGAGTGGCTCGACACGAAGCTGCCGTGACCCGACCGAAGTCGCGGCCGCGGTGCGGGCGACCGGGTAGCGCTCGAGGCCGCTACTGGAGGCGTGAGTAGATCTCGTACTCAGGCTGCAGATGTGCGACCAGCCGGTTGTACGTCTCTTGTGACAACTCGTGAGGACGGTCAGGTGACTCGTTCCTGTGCTCGAGGGTCACGTCGCGGCCGAGCTTGCCCTCGACGTAGGCAACGAACGCGTCAATTTCCTCATACCGAAAGATGCGATCGACGCCCACGTCCGCGTTGCCCCCTCGAACGAAGGCGGACTGGCTGTCGCCGTCGACACGGGCGTACGGCGCCGACCGCTGGATGTAGGCCTCGGCGAACTCCTCGAATGACACGCCACCGGCAAAGTTCTGTCGCCGGTGCGGATTCTCGGCCAGGCTGGGCCGGGATCGATATCGCCACCAACTTTGGACCCAATCCACGGGCTCACGGAACAGGCAAACAACTTCATACGAAGACCGCGCGTGGCCGGCGTGCTCCAACAGCGGCTGCACGAACCGCTCGAACTCTTGCACCGAGACGTGCTTGAGCCCCGCTGCCGAAAGGACGACCTTCGACCGGCGGGCGAGCTTTCGTTCGATCGCTGTGGACGCACACTTGGGCATCGCGAGAAACACGAACCCTTCGCGAGGAAACGCAAGCATCCGTGCTCCAAGGGTCGGCGGTCAGGCTGTCCGCACGAGAATAGCGAGGCTCGTGAGTCACTACCTGCGGACGCGGTAGCGCAGGTGCGTGACGCCATCCTCTCCTTCGAGCACTCTCACCCGCTCCAGTTGGCGCTGTTCGATGCCGAGATTTTCAAACAAACGTCGCCCACCGCCGAACAGGACTGGGACAAGGTGGATCTCGAGCTCATCGAGCAGCCCTGCGGAGATGGCGCGTTGCGTGATGCCCGCCCCGTGCACGAGCACGTTCTTGTCACCAGCAGCTCGCTTGGCGTCCCGCATAGCAGCCCCCAGGTCGCTTACGTAGTGCACCAACGGCCAATCCGCAGTCCAGGAGGGTGCCGGGTTGCGGCTCAGGATGTAGATGGGGACACCTTCGTGATGGTCACCTCCCCACCCGCCAGCGGGCTCGAAGGTGCCACGTCCGGCTACGACTGCCCCCGTGGACATCACCTCGTCATACACCTGCCGGTTCACGCCGTGCAGCCGTGCAACAGCTGCCGCAAAATCCCCGCCCTCAGCGCCTGGGAAGACCCACGCGTGCAGTCGATCGCCGCCGTCACCGAGCCCGTTGTCCGGGGTTTCGTTAGGACCCGCGATGAATCCGTCGAGGGACATCGACATGTACAGCACAGTCGAGGACATCGGCTCACTCTCTACGTCGAACCAGCAGGGACTCCGAGCTAGGACGCTACCTGTTCAGGGCATGACCTCTCATGATGACAATGGCTTTGACCCCACCCTTGGCCTTCATCAGTTCGGCCCGTAGAAGAACATGCTCGCCCGCACCCTTCGTCGGGTCGTAGCCACCCTTGAGAACAGCCTCGATGGTCGCCTGTACTTGCAGCAACGTTTCCGTCTCTGCCTTGTTCAGCGTGCCCACCGTTCCTCCTATCGATCAGCGTGAGGAGGAAACGGCTCCGCTGGGTGGTTCGCGCAACAAACGACCGAGCTGAAGAGCCTTAGGCGGTTGCAGTCTCCGTGGCATGCTCGCCGCCATCCGGCTCCGCGAGGTGACGGGCGGCTTTGCGCTCCGCACGCTCGCGATGCCAAGCCCGCTTCGCAACAAAGGCCGTGACCGCGATGATGGCGACGACGCCGACCCAATCCAGCCAGGTTGGCAGTCCGCCCAGCGCCGGCACAATCGTGAGGCAGTTGACCAACACGATGAGCCCGCCGACGAACGTCCCCATCGGTGCATGCGGCAGGCGCCCGGCGACACGGGCAGCAAACGGCGCCACGATGACGCCACCGACCACCAGGCCGGCCACGGCCGACCAGGGGATGTCTTCCTGCGCGATCCCGAAGATGAAGCCCATCGAGGCTGCCACAGCGACCACGAACTCCGCAGCGTTGACCGTACCGACGACCTTGCGTGGCTCGTGCGCTGTCACCGTCATTAGGGATGGCGTGACCACCGGTCCCCAGCCACCGCCTCCGGTCGCGTCGACAAATCCGCCAACTCCGCCAATCGGCACCAGCCAGCGCGCTGTGTGACCGCGCTTGGGCTGCGGGATGAGGCGTACGCCGAAGCCGAATCTCGTGAAGATCACCACTCCGAAGAACAGGAGGAGGGTGGACATCCAGGCTTCCGCCGACTCGAGGCTGATGTTGGTGAGGACCACGGCGCCGATAAAGGCGGTGATGGCCCCGGGAATTGCGACCCTGATCAGGATCTTCGTGTCGACGTTTCCCTCACGCCAGTGCGCGAGACCGCTCACCAGCGTTGTCGGCAGTTTGGCCGCGTGCGTCGCGGCCGAGGCAGCAGCCGGCGCAACACCGACCCAAAGTAGGACTGTTGCAGACGTGACGCCAAACCCCATGCCGAGTGTGCCGTCTACGAACTGAGCGAGGGCCCCCGCGACCGCGAAGGCAAGGATGATGGCCACAGTGACTCCTTCTGTTAACCATCTAGATAGCCTAGACTACGCGAGATTATAGGCCCAACGGACTTACTCTGGCCGAATTTTGAGAGAACTGGGCGTGGTTTCGTGCGTCAGGCCCCTGGCGCTTCCAGGTGGCCCGATGCTTCCGGACGAAGACGTGCGGCAACTCCGCGCAGCGCGAACAGCGCGCTCACCGCGAGGAGTATCAGGCCGACTAGGGCGAGCGCCGACGACAGCAGGCCAAGGTCCAACGGGCTGCGGCCGGAGTATGTCTGCGCCATGGTCGAGGCGATCAAAGCGGCATACCCGGCGGTGCCGATGGCGAGGATCTCGATCCGGCGGCGCTCGAGGAAATCAGAGGCCAGGAGCAGGAGAGCCAGCGCGGGCAGGACTTGCACGGCGTGCAGAGTGACCGCGTGCGGAACCTTCAACGCCCCCTCGGCCCCGAACGTGTTGCCTTCCTCGACGATCATCTGAACGCCGACGAACTGGCTCACTAGCATCAGGACGAGTCCGAAGCGGATCGCGAAGGCAAGACTCGTGGGAGCGTTGAGGCGCACGAGAGCCCAGACGGTAATGGCCACGCTCACCAGGGCAACCAGCCCCACCAGCATGCCCATCATGGAGAACACCATCGCGTCGAAGTCCGTGTCCTCGTTGAAGTGAGATGCCACTCCGCGCCACTTCTGCATCGAGATGAGAAAGACCTCCCCGACCGAAGCAACCGCCAAGACCCCCAGCATCAGCCAGCCAATGGAACGCCTCGGTCGCAGGAAGCCCATGAACCAGGTCAAGGTCACCAGCGTGATCCCGAAGGACAGGCCGAACACGATGGGCTTGCGCCATGACACTGGGCCTTCCCACGACCCGCCATCCACCAGGAAGACGACACAGTGGACGAGACCGCTCAGGATCAGTAGTGCCCCGCACAGGTAGGCGAACCGCTGGTACGACGCAACCGGAGTGAACCTGCCGATCCGCACCAAGTCTGCGACCAGTTCCCTCATGAGACCCTCCCCGTCTCGTGCCAAAAAACGCTACACCCGCTGAACTGAGGCCAGCAACCACTTACCGAACGGCCATTCGGCCAGGTCAACGGCAGCCAGCCGCCTATGATCCGAGGGTGTCGACTCCGGTGCTCGCCACCAAGCTGTTCACTCCGACGCCGCGCCGGCAGCTTGTTGCCCGCCCGCGACTGCTCGAGCAGCTCGACGGCACCCTCGATGCGGGCAACCGGCTCACCGTCATCTCCGCACCGGCCGGTTTCGGCAAGACCACGCTCGTCAGCGACTGGCTCAGCCAACGTGTCGCGTCAACGATTCCCACCCGCGTCGCGTGGCTTTCCCTTGACGACGGCGATAACGACCTCACGCGCTTCCTGACGCACGTGGTGGCTGCCCTGCGGGGCATGGCACTCGGCGTCGACGAGGCTGTCCTCGAGTCCATCGACGCCACCTCGACCTCCGCCGCCCTGACCGCGCTCGTCAACGACGTCACGCGTGCCGGCGTGGACGCGCCGGAGACGCAGTGGATCCTGGTGCTCGACGACTACCACGCCATCGTTGCCCCGGCGGTGCACGAGGCGGTGACCTTCCTCCTCGACCACCTCCCCGCTCAGCTGCACTTGGTGGTGGCGACCCGCTCGGATCCACCGCTTCCCTTGGCGAAGCTCCGCACCCGCGGGCAACTCACAGAGGTCCGCGCTGCTGACCTCCGCTTCACCCGAGCCGAGGCGCTCGACTTCTTCAACCGCGTGATGGGCCTCGACCTCAGCGCTGCCGACGTACAGGCACTCGATGACCGCACCGAGGGTTGGGCCGCCGGCCTTCAGCTCGCTGCGCTGTCGTTGCGCGGCATCTCCGGGCGCGAAGTGGCTGGCTTCATCGAGGAGTTCACCGGCAGCAACCGGTTCGTCATCGACTATCTCGCCGACGAAGTGCTGGCCCGGCAACCCGCCGACGTTCGCGACTTCCTGCTCCGGACCGCCGTGCTCGACCACCTCACCGGTCCCCTGTGCGACGCCGTCACCGGGAGCGCCGACGGCGCCCGGACGCTGGCGGACCTTGACCGGGGCAACCTCTTCCTCGTCCCGCTCGATACCCAGCGATCCTGGTACCGCTACCACCACCTCTTCGCCGACGTCCTCCGAGCGCGGCTGCTCGCCGAGCACCCCGACGAGGTGCCGGACCTGCACCGACTGGCCAGCGACTGGTACTCCTCCCACGACCTCGTCGCGGATGCCGTGCGGCACGCGCTCGCGGCCGAGGACTTCGACCGTGCCGCCCGTCTGATGGAGGAAGGGCTTTCGGAGATGCGCCGCGCCCGGCAAGACAGCGTGCTGCAGACCTGGATGCGGGCGCTGCCGGACGACGTGGTGCGCCGAAGCCCGGTTCTCTGCCTCGTCTCCAGCTTTTCAATGCTGATGGCTGGTGACCTCGACTCGGTCGAGGCGCGGCTTGACGATGCCGAGGCCGCACTGGCCGCGGGCGCGCACGACAAGGAGCTCGCGGCGACGTGGGCGGACACAGAAGACCTGCGCACCGCGCCTGCGGCAGTCTCGGTCTACCGGGCGTCGCTCGCCCAAGCACGCGGCGACGTGGCGGGCACGGTTCGTCATGCCCGACGGGCCTTCGACATGGCCGGACCTGAGGACCACTTCATCCGCGGGGCCGGAGCGGGATACCTCGGGCTGGCCGCCTGGGCCGTCGGCGACGTACAGGAGGGCCTAGCCACGTTCACCGAGGCGGTCCGCAGCCTGCACGCTGCGGGCAACTTGGTCGACGAGCTCGACGCGACGGTGGTGCTGGCCGACATGTGGGTCGCTTCCGGCCGACCCAGCCGCGCCCGCCGTCTGTACGAGCAGGCTCTGAAGACGGCCACCGCAGGGAACGGACCGTACCCGCGGGCCACCGCCGACCTGCACGTCGGCCTGGCCGAGCTCGACCGGGAGCTAGGCGACGTCGCCAGCGCCGAGGCACACCTCGAGACGGCCCGAGTGCTCAGGGAACGCACCTCCATCACCGAGAACCGACACCGGTGGTACGTCGTCATGGCCCAGGTGCGCGCCCTTATCGGCGAGCTCGACGCAGCGCCCGACCTGCTCGACCAGGCCGAGAACCTCTTCCGGCCTGGCTTCTACCCCGACATCCGCCCCATCCCCGCCATGAAGGCCCGCGTCCACATCGCCCAAGGAGATCTCGACGCGGCGGAAGAGTGGGCCCGAGGCCACGAGGTCACGTCTTCCGAGGAGACGACATACCTGCGCGAGTACGACCACCTCACCCTCGTGCGCCTCCTGCTCGCCCGGCACCGCCTTGACAGCCAACGAGGAGAGGCGAGAGCCGGCGAGCCCGCACCACTCGATGACACGCTCGCGCTGCTCGACCGGCTTCACGCCGCGGCCACGGAGCCGAGCCGTCCCGGCAGCTTGATCGAGATCGGCATCCTGCGAGCTCTCACCCACCACGAGCTCGGAAACAGCCAGCAGGCTCTCGGCGAGCTCGATCAAGCGCTGAGCCGGGCACCCGAACCTGAGAGCTTCGTGCGCCTCTTTCTTGACGAAGGCGCCCCGATGCTCGCTCTGCTGCACGAAGCAACTTCGCGCGACGGCGACGAACACGGCAGCCTGCACCAGCATGCTCGGCGGCTGCTCGGTGCTGCCGCTCCCCAACCACAGCCAACGACCGCTGCGGACTCGGCGCAGGGCCCGCCGAGCGACGAGAGCGCATTGGCCGACCCGCTTAGCGATCGAGAGCTCGAGGTGCTGCGGCTGCTCGACAGCGAGCTGACCGGCCCTCAGATCGCCCGCCACCTCTACGTCTCTCTGAACACGCTGCGCACGCACACCAAGCGCATCTTCACCAAACTCGACGTCAACACCCGCGCCGCAGCCGTGCGCCGAGGCCACGAGCTCGGCCTCCTGTAGAGGACAGCTGCCCCACCACCGCGAAGTGGCCGACTTGATGACTGCCCCACCTCGCCTCACGTAGGCCACTTTGCGCACGGCCAGGCAGCAGTCACATCGTGATTCACAACATGTGGTGACGCCGGGTCACAACCTCGCGCCATACGTTTCGGACATCCCGCGGCACCCGCGCCACGGATTTACCGCAACAAGGAGCTGGACATGACCGTCACCCCCACCACCCTCACCCGAGGAGCCGCAGTAGCCGCCGTCGCCGCCGGACTGATCTTCATCGGTGTCCAGATCAACCACCCGCACTTGGACGCCAACTCCGTTACCACGACCGAAGTGGTCGTCCGCAACTCTCTGAAGGTGCTGATGTGCGCCTTGGCTCTCGTCGGTATCACCGGCATGTACCTGCGCCAGGTGAAGCAGACCGGCGTACTAGGTCTGATCGGTTACCTGGTATTCGGCGCCGGCTACCTGACCATCATGAGCACCTCCTTCATCGCCGCCACCGTCCTCCCCTCCATCGCTGAGACCGACCCCGCGTACGTCAACGACGTCCTCGACGTGGCCACTGGCGGCACCACCACCGGCGACATCGGTTTGCTGCAGACCGTCTTCCAGCTCCAAGGCTTCGCCTACCTGGCCGGCGGCCTCTTCTTCGGCATCGCGCTGTACCGGGCACGTGTCCTCACCCGCTGGGCCGCCGCACTCCTCGCGGTCAGTGGCATCATCAGCGCCGCGCTCTTCGTGATGCCTGACGCCTTCTACCGCCTCCTGGCCTTCCCGAACGGCATCGCGATGATCGCCCTCGGCTACTCGCTCTGGCTCACAACCCGGACGGCGAACGCCGACACCACGACAGTCCAGACCGAAGTCAGCAGCCCACAGATGACCACCGCAGGTGCCGAATGACCCTGGACGCCGCCCCTGACGCCCGACCGGCAGCACAGCCCCGGCCGGGCGTCCGGGCTGGGATTGCGGGTTCGCCATGAGCATGCTTCCGCCCGGGCCTCGCGCACCGGCTCACTACGAGATCCGAATCAACGGGCATCTCGACGAGCACTGGTCTACCTGGTTCAACGGCCTGACCCTCGTCTGCGAGAACGACGGCACCACTACTCTGCAGGGCGTGATGGCTGACCAGGCTGAGTTGCATGGGATCCTCGCCAAGGTGCGGGACATCGGCGCCACACTCCTCTCGGTCGTGTCTGCCGAGGCCGAACTATGAGAGCTTGGCGCCCATGACGCAGAGCCCGACGACATTCTTCGAGACCCCTCGTCTGCGGGCCAGATCGTTCTCTACTGCAGACGTAGCAGCGTTCGTGGCCTACCGGGCCGACCCCGACGTCGCGCGCTACCAGAGCTGGAGCGACTTCACGCGAGAGCAGGGCGAAGCATTCGTCGAGTCCTTACGAGGAGCCAAGCCCGGTGTGCCCGGCGAGTGGTTCCAGTTCGCGCTTGAGGAGCGGTCGAACGGCATCCTCGTGGGAGACCTAGCGCTCAAGGTGACCGCGGACGAACATCGCGAAGCCGAGGTGGGTTTCACCCTCGCGCCATCTCAACAAGGCAAGGGATACGCCACCGAGGCGGTCACCGCCTTCCTCGACTACGCGTTCCCGACGTTCGCACTGCACCGCGTCATCGCGGTCACCGACGCGTTGAATGCACCGGCGGCTGCGCTGCTAGAGCGGGTGGGCATGCGTTGCGAGGCGCACTTCGTCGAGAACATCTTCTTCAAGGGCGCGTGGGGCAGCGAGTTCCTCTTCGCACTGCTCGAACGGGAGTGCTCCGCGCGGAAGTGACAAGCCCGTCAGCCGTGGCAGCTGCCTGACCCGGAGTCGTCAACAGCACCCGTCATGTCGTCAAGGAACGCGAAGGAGTAGTCCTCGTCGTCGCCCAGCTCCATCCTTAGGATGCCGTGGTCGACGATCCGCACCAGGCTGTTGGGCTGGGGCCTGCCGAACGAACGGAGGACATCGCCGCCGGTGCCTACGACGAACGCGCGAATCCCGTTGGCGTCGGCTTTCCCGTTCCCGTTCTGCGGGGCGAACCGCTCGTAGTCGTGGGCGTGCCCACTGAGCACGATGTCCACCCCGCCGGCATACGCCGTCTCGATCCACGGGTCGATGAAGAGCTGGTTGCGAGGAGTGCCACTGCTGTAGCGCGGGTGGTGCCAGGTGACGATCTCGCACGTGTGAGAGTCGGCTGCGAGGATCTCCGCCAGAGCGGTGTTCTGTGCTTCGAGCTCCGCGGCGGTCACCTTCCCCGAGCCGACATCCCCGGCCGAGTTGAGCTGGACGATGAGCCACTCGCCGACCACTGTGTAGTAGGTCCCGCTAGTGCCCGGGATGTCGATGCCGAAGTTTGAGTCCGGGCCGAAGTAGGCAACGGCGCCGGTGCAGCCCTGCTTGGTGGCGCCAGTTGACGGCGGCACATCGGCGCAGTCGTGGTTGCCGTAACCGGGGAGGGTGATGTCCTTGATCGACGGCGTGCCCCACCTGGTCTGTGGATCGGTGCCACCGCCGTATTTGTTGACGTAGTCAGACAAGAGGCCGCCGTCTTGGGACAGGTCGCCTAGCCCGACGACCACTTCAGGGTCGACCTCGATGACACGCTGCGCCGTATTGGCGCAGAAGTCGCCGCAGATGTCACCGGCCGTCACGAGGGTCACACCGCTCGGCGGGGTCGTGGCTTCGCCCGGTATCTCGAGCACGATCGCGCGGCGGGCCGTGGATGTCGCCCATGACGATCCGGCGTCGTTGGCCGGGCTCGTTGCGTCATACACGACGTGGGAGCCACGCGGGGGTGTGACGTGTGAACCGTCCGACCCGGCGACCTCGGTCCAGCCGTCCGCCGGTGCCGACTCCTCTGCCCTGGCGTGGGCGAAGTCAGCGACGACCAGGGAGTCGCTTGCCGGCGGGCTCGGCAGCGGCAAGGTGAAGCTGGTGGCTGGGGAACGTCGCGCCGCGATGTGCTGCGCGAACGGGTACTGGGCGGGGAAGTCTCCGGCGACGTCGACGATCGTGTGGCGCAGTCCTTCGTGGACAGTCTGCAGGGTGCCGGTCGACAGGGTCGCTGTCACGTCAGCCGATGGGATAAACCAGTACGCCGTGAGCCCGAACGCACCTGCGGTCGCCTCTCCGGCGTCGATCTTGTTCCACGTCGTGCCGTCACCGGTGATGCCGGGTGTCGGATCGGTCGCGCCGCCGGCGTCGCTCAGCGTGAGGAACGCGACGTAGAGGTGTCCGGCAGTGAAAGTGGAAGTGCCCAGGGGGTAGGTCGCCCGGTTCCCCGTCGTTGACGCGGCGCTGAGCAGCACCGGATCTGACGGTGCCAGCAATGGGGCCAGGTGCAGATCCGATGAAGTCCGGCTCGTGCTGGCCTGCGGCACATCCACCTGGCTCGCACCCGCGGTCAGGATTGCGCTGGGCACGATCGCAGCAGCGATCGCCACTGCCACGAGCAACGCACGTCGTTTCGAGAAGTCCCGCATGGCCCGCCCCTTTGTTCCCCGCCCGCGGCCACGGTACCGCGATCGGCTGGCCGGTGGCCTGCAGTCCCCCGAAACCCATCCGGCCCGGCACAAACCTTCAATGACCAGCGATTAGGTCGCAGTCACAGCTGGTCTAGCAGCCAGCCCGGGCCTTTAGTGGTTGCGCCTGCCGCCGCGACGCGGTCACGCAGCGCCCGATCGGCGGTAACCACGACGACGTCACGCCCGTCACCAACGGCAACCTGCTTCGTCGCCTCCGCGACGATCGCGTCGTCCCCGGACCCCTCTGCGTGAACCGTATGGACGCGGCCTTCCTGCCCCGCAGGGCAGCCGCCCCGTGCGTCGCCCTCGAGGACAAGGACGACCTCGTCCTGAGGCAAATCGCTGGCCGACAGCTGTTCATGAAACCGGCGGGCAGCACCTGCCCGGTCATTCCACCACCCGTCTGGGCGACTGCCTACGACGTTCGCACCATCGACAATCAGAACCTGCATGCAGCGAGCCTACGGAGCCGCGCGACGCCAGCTGTCGGCGTACCACTGCCGTCGACGCAGGTCTGGGAACCTTTCTTCTCGCCTTACGAGGACGTGTTGTGCGCCGCCGTTGCGAAGTCGAGACCCGCGTCGAGGCCGGTGCGAGCCCAGGCCGAGCGACCTCAGCGTGGCTTTACTGCGCGGATGATTGCGCTGTGCATACCTGGGGCCGCTTCGTGGGTGAACTCAACCTCGGCTTCCACGAAGCCGGCTGCGGCGAGCCCGAGCAGGTACTCGGACTTTGACAGGGCTCCGGCGATGCAGCCAACGTAGCTGCCGCGCTCGGCCCGGTCGGCCGTGGTGAGCAGATCCTCCGCGACGACGTCGGACACACCGACGCGGCCACCGGGTGCAAGCACGCGGGCCATCTCTGCGAGGACCTTAGGCTTGTCGGTCGACAGGTTGATCACGCAGTTGGAGATCACGACGTCGACCGAGCCGTCAGGCAGCGGCACGTCTTCGATGGTGCCCTTGAGGAACTCAACGTTCGTGGCGGCGGCCTTGGTGGCATTAGCTCGGGCGAGCTCGAGCATCTCGTCGGTCATGTCGACGCCGTAGGCAAAGCCGTTGGGTCCGACCCGTTTGGCCGAGAGGAGTACGTCGATGCCACCACCGGAGCCGAGGTCGAGGACCCGCTCCCCCGGATGGAGATCGGCAACCGCGATGGGGTTGCCGCAGCCAAGGCTGGCCAGCAGCGCCTCTGCCGGGACGGCGCCCTGCTCGTCGGCGTCGTACAACTGCGACCCGAACGAGCCGCCCACATCCGCGATGGGACCGCAACAGGACGCGGCACCGACCTTCGAGCCCTGCTCAGCAGAAACAGGTCCGCAGCACTGGTCGCGTTCGTCGAGCAGCGTCAGGCTGTCTGTGCCGGGCCCGGTGACCGCCCGCGCCGCCGCGGCGTACCGCTCGCGGACCTCCTCACGAAGTTCATCGTTGCTGATCGTCATCACTAACCTCCATACATTCACGAGTGTCAATGCGAACACAGTACACTCACATTGACGAGCGTCAATACGAAGGTAGGATCGAGTCGTGACCACAACGACAACCGGCACCCTCCCAGTGCTCAGCCAGCCCTGCTGCTCCCCCGTCGTCACCGGCGTCCTCGAGGTCGGCGAGGCCGAGCAGCTCGCTCAGCAGCTCAAGGCGCTCGCCGACCCGGCCCGGCTCCGGCTCCTGTCGCTAGTGGCTGCGCACGAGGACAAGGAAGCGTGCGTGTGCGAGCTGACCGAACCCGTCGGGCTCACCCAAGGCACGGTCTCCCATCACCTCAGGGTGCTCGTCGAGGCCGGCCTGCTCACCCGTGAGCAGCGCGGCAAGTGGGCCTACTACGCGGTCGTGACCGACGCCCTCGATGGCATCGCCGCCGCGATCTCCGGCACTCAACCCCTGCCGGCATTGCGCTAGGAGTCGTCGCCATGACCGACACACGACCGATCCCCGTCGTGCTTTTCGCCTGCATCCACAACTCGGGCCGCTCGGTCGCCGCCCGGCTGCTCACCGAGAAGTACGCCGACGGTGCAGTCATCGCGCGCTCTGCCGGCTCCGAACCGTCCGGGGCGGTGAACGCGATGGTCACCCTGGTGCTCGCCGAGCGCGGAATCGACACCAGCCGCGAGATGCCCACCCGGCTCGACACCACAGTCATCGGAGATGCCGATGTTGTCATCACGATGGGCTGCGGCGAGGAGTGCCCCTACGTGCCTGGGAAGCGGTATGAGGACTGGCAGGTCGACGACCCCGCCGGCCAGGACCTCGACACCGTTCGACGCATCGTCGACGAGATAGACGTCAAAGTCCGCGAACTATCGGGTGATCTCCTCCGATCGTGAGACCTGACGTGTTGCGACGACGACCGTAGCGCCAACGACGAGTGTCGCACCGAGCCATTGCCGTGGGTCGAGCCGTTCACCTGTCAGGTGGGCAGCGGCTATGCCGAACACCGGGATGAGTGGCAAGAATGCCCCGGCAACCGACGCAGGGACCTGCCGAAGCCCCGCGAGGAAGAACCAGAAGGCGGCTCCGTAGTACAGGACACCAGACACGGCTGCGCCAACCCAGGTCATAGGAGTCATGGACCCGGTCGACCAGCCATCGCCACCAGCCCTTTGAACTATGGCCGCGAGCGCAACGGCGAAACCCAGAGCCGCGCCCTGTTGGATGAGAACCACCGGTAGCGAGGCATCGTCGACCAACAAGCGTCGGGTGAGCACGGTGTACAGGGCGCAGGCGCCTACCGCAGCCAACGTGAGTGCCACTCCGACCGCATCCCCCGCAGCGCCGGGCCGGTAGACGACGAGAACCACGCCGACCACCGCGACGCCAATAGCTGCCGCCAGCGCAAGCGGGATCTGTTCGCGCAGGACCGCGGCGGCGAGCAGCAGGATGAGGACCGGCTCGGCTGCCCAGAGCAGCACGGACATGCTGGCGCTGATGGAGGCGAGACCAAGCAGCCCGAGAGCGTATGCGACGCCGGGGTTGAGGACGCCGAGGATAGTCAGCCTGCTCATCTGGGGCGACCAGGCAAGCCGCGTGCGGCTGACGCGAATTGCCGCAAGCAGGAACAGGCAACTGGCCGCCAACTGGAGAGGCAGCAGCGTGAGCGGGTCTACCGAGTCCAGGACCTGCTTGGTGACGACCGTGCCGGTGCCCCAGCAGGCAGTGGCAGCGACCAGCATGGAAACGCGGTTGTACGAGACCTTGTGAGGCATGGCTGCGACAACTCCGGAGATTGGGAGAGGAAGGGTCAGCTGTACGGCCCCGCTTTGGGGGCGGCGGTCAGGTCGCTGAGTCTTCGTCGTCGCAACGGTCATAGGCAGGCAGCCGGCACGGTGTCACCGACCGTGCGCTTCGTGCCTTGAAACCCATGAGTCAACCTTACGCCCGCCCATCGGCCCAAGGGGACCACAACCAGACCGTTAACGACTCAGTCCACAACGGCGGCTGGGAGGGGTGGAGTGAACGTGAGTGGCGTTGTGCGGTCGGATCGTCTCGCACACCGGTGACACCCGGCAGCCCCGGTTTGGGTTCCATCCTCGCCACTATCGGTGCTGGCGGAGAGACAGCAACCACCAACACCCAGCGTGATGTGCCCGCCACTGTGGTTGACGCGGCATCTTCAGCGGCGGACAGTTAGGCGCGGGGATGGACATGCGGGGAGGGACATGATGTCTGCGTTGGTGGGGCGAGCAACTCGAACGACAGTGGTGGCCGGAGTAGCCGTGGCGCTAGCTGCCGGCGGACTTGTCGCAACCCAGGCACGTTCGGATGGCGCCGTCGGCGCGACCACCCATCGGGTGTCCGTGACGTCAGGAGAGAAAGAAAGATTCAAAGAAAGCTACTCGCCGCAGATCTCCAAGTCTGGCCGATGGGTGGTGTTCGAGTCCGCTGCGAGACTCGTGCCCGCAGACACCAACGGCGCGCGAGACATCTACCTGCGAGATCGTCAGAGCGGGACCACAACCTGGATTTCCATGGCTACTGATGGCGGACCGTCCACACTTTCCAACGTCAACCCGGCCATGACGCCCGACGGGCGCTACATCGCCTTCGAGGCTTTCGCCGACGACGTCGTTGCAGGCGACGACAACAACAACGTCGACATCGTGGTCCGCGACATGCTGACCGGCGCGAACGAGGTGGCCTCACTGGCATTCGATGGTAGCCAGACAGCCGCGGCCAACTCCTGGAGCGTGACGCCAAGCATCTCTGAGGACGGCCGGTACGTCGCGTTCCAGTCCTTGGCGCCGAACCTGGTGGCCACCGACGGCAACAACAACCCGGACATCTTCGTCCGCGACCGGCTAGCTGGAACGACCGACATCGTCTCCGTCAACGCGAGCGGCGACGAGAGCGAAGGCGGTGAAACCTTCGGGTCGCCCTCGATCTCTGCGGACGGACGGTTCGTTGCCTTCCAATCCCGCGCCACCAACCTGGTCCCGAACGACACCAACGAGAACACGGACGTGTTCCTCCGCGATCGCCACCTCCAGACGACACAGCGCGCCTCGGTGGGACCTGGCGGCGTCCAGGCGAACTCCGCGAGCGGGTCACCGGCGATCTCGGGAAACGGTCAGTTCCTCGCCTTCACATCCAACGCGACGAACCTGGGCGCCACCCAGCTGAGCACTAGCCAGGGTCACGTCTTCGTCCGCGACTTGACGACCGGGACGAACGAACGTGCCTCGGTCAGCTTCTCAGACCCCTCGGGAGAAAGCCTGAGCTCGCTCGCGTCGATGTCGCGCAGCGGCCGGTATGTGGTGTTCCAGGGTTTTGCGTCAACCCTGGTGCCGGGCGACACGAACCAGGTCCCCGACGTATTTGTCCGCGACCTCGTCAACGATGTGACACGGCGAGTCTCGGTGAGCTCTGGCGGTGGCGAAGGTAGCGGCAGCACCGGGCCCTTCGGACCCGCCATCTCCTCGAACGGCCAGCACGTGGCCTTCGCCTCCTTCGCCTCCGACCTGGTGCCGCAAGACAAAAACAATGTGGCCGATGTTTTCGTCCGCGCGAACTGGGCCTCCTAAGCGGGGTTCGCAGCATTTGCTCGGATTCGGTCGTCGGTGCCTTGCCGTACGGACCTGATGATGCTTGAAGAGTTTCTGCGGTCAGGCAACATCTTCACTCCCTTGCGCGAGCTGCCAGCAGTACGACGCCGGGGTCGAAGGCCTCGCCGAGTTCGGCCACCGCGGCCACGCATTCGTCGACGACCCGGCGCCTTGCCTCTTCGCTGAGCTCAGCCAGGAACACCGCCCGCTGGGGTTGAGACAGCCGATAGCGGACGATGTCGCGCGGGTCGGTGACACCGGTTCGTACCCGTCGTTCGACCACGTCGATGTGCTCTAGGTCGGCGGCTTTGGCCGCGTCACGCATGGTGGTCGCCGAGCCCAGCTGACCGTCGACAGACTTGAGGAAGCCGTACCACTCCGGCGGTTTCCAGCCCGCCGAGGCCAGAGCATCATCGATCGCTGCCTTTGCCGCTGGCGGGTCGCCGATCGAGAACACCGAGGCAACGATGAATCCGCCCCGCCCAACCACGCGGTGCAATTCGACGAGGGCGGCGACCGGATCGGCGAGATGGTTGAGTACGAAAGCCGCCGCGGCGCCGTCGACTGCGCCGTCGACCAACGGCAACCGACTGATGTCGCCCACCACGCCTGACGGTCGCGACGAGGCCTGATGGGCCAGCATCGGCCACGAGGCATCGACCGCTATTGCCTGAGCTCCGGCGGCGACGAGCCGGTGAGAGACCGCTCCCGTACCTGCCCCGACGTCCAGCACGCGCTTGCCGGTCAGTTCAGGCGCTCGGGCCAGCAGGGCATCAGCCATCGGCCCGTACACGAGCTCTGCGCCGTCGGCCCAGGCGGTGGCGGCGCCGTCGTAGCCCTGCCGGGCTAACGCCAGGCCATCGGAATCGGTCATGGCAGCCACACCCGCGCCTGCGCAACCTGGTTCGACCACCACGCCAGCTCGTCGGCATCGCCGAGCGCCTTCTCCCACGCAAAGGTCGCCATCATTGCGATGATCGACAAACCCAGCTGCCGCTCGAACCAACCGCCCGTCTCGATTCCGGCAGCCTCGAGTCCTGCCCGATATGCGTCGATGGTCGCCTCCTTCGAGGAGGGCAGCCGTAGCCGGTTGAGGGCCACATACCAGAGCAGGTCGTACAGGCCAGGCGCCTCGCCAGGGTAGGCCTGGTCGACCAGGATCGTGCGTCCATCGGCGTGCCTGCCGAGGTTGCCCATCTTCCAGTCGCCGGTCACGAACGTGGCGGGAGACTCGGACAGGGCATCGACCAAAGCCGACGGATCCTCGTGGATCCCCCGGATGAAGTTGCTCAGTTCAGGATGGATCTTGGCCAGGTGCTTCCACCCGGCGTCAGCTGCCGCGATCGGTCCCGGTATGACGTCGGCCTGCAGCTCGGTAGCGATGTTCTCGGGACAGAAGAAGCGGATGCGGTTGACCATCGGGCACAGACCGACGGAGTCATGCCACCCCCAGAACTCGGCGTGCAGCTGGGCCATGTGGCGGACGAACCCGTCGTGGGTCTCGGCAGCCACGACGTCGTCGCCCGGGGGCACGAGCGAATCGCTGACGTCGTCCATGAGGATGCCCAGGCGTGTCGATGCCCCGGTCGTGTCAAGGGCCATGGCGATGATCGTGTGGTCGATCACGCCAGGAAAACGGTGGTAGAGGCCGGCCTGCCACACCTTGTATTCCCAGTGGTCGGTATTGCCGGTCACCCGCATGATCCAGTCGGCCTCGGCGTCGAGCACCTTGAGGAAGCATGACCGACCTTCGATGGTGAGTAGCTCGAAGTCGGCACCGGACTTGGCGTCGGACGTGCGGATCGGTCGGCGGTCGGTCGCGCCGGCGAGGAGCTTGTCGATGGTGTCCGCGGACTTCGCGCTGCTCACGGTCCCCAGCATGGCACCGCCAGCGTCGGCGAGGCCGCTCAGCAGCTCGAGCCGCACTCACCGCCCCGCTGCCTTGAGCACCCGCAGCGCAGTGAGGGTGAGCATTGGGCTCGGCCGGCTGGGCTGACCCCAGTCGACGACGTCCGGGCTCACCTGGCTGGTCGGCGGTCGCCACCACCGCGCCTGTGGCCGCCAGCGGCCGTCCGGGAGGCGTTGCGCCTCGAGGTGGTCGAGCGCGTCCACCGCCCGGGGATCGGTGGCGTGGTCGGTGGCGGCGAGGAGTGTGAGGCCGGACAGGACGTCGTAGTGCCAGTACGACGGGAACACGATCTTCATCCATCTTGGGTGGATCGGCTCGCTGGTGCTGGAGCGTCGGAAGACCCGGTGCTCAAGGAACAGCTCAGCGGTCCGGCTTGCAGCGGCGCGGCCTTCCTCGTGACCCGTTGCCTCGGCGTACTCGTGTAGCCCCCACGCAGTGCGGTGTGACTCATGGAACGACGAACGGTGACCGCGGGCTTTGGTGCTGCAGTTCCAGCCTCCGTCCGGCCATTGCCAGGACAGGAGCGCTTCCGCCAAACGATGCGTACGCGGGTCGTCGGCGAGTCCAAGCCGGGTACACGCGCCGAGAGCGTTGCCGTGGATGCTCGCATGCACCCGCGGTAGCCCGTCAACCTTGCGGCCGACGTGCTGGAGGCCGGTGGTGATCCAATCCAGCACGCACTCCGCCGCGGCCGACACCCGTGGGTCGTCCGCCGGCGCATCGAGCTCGGCCAGCGCCACCAGGCGCCAGTGCGCACCTGTCCACTTGCGGTACGGGTCCTCTCCAAACCCGCCGCCCTTCTCCTGACCGGACAGCAGCGCCGTCACCGCCGGCCCCGTGACAATCAGTGCCCGGTCTTCGTCGGAGGACTCACCGAGCAGGTCCCGCCGAGCCAGGTGTCGGATGGCCGGCTCATCGCACGCGAGCAGCCACTCCACAGCATCCGCGGTCCGCTCGTCCACACCGGCCAGCATCCCAGGTCCGGAACTCGCCAGCCATCGGTCCCGATCCCTGGGGTTCACTCCCTTGCCCGACGAGCGCTGGCCAAGGTGAGTGGCCTGGCACGATGGTCCGCTGTGGATGACTCAGCTGTGCCGTCGGTGCCGACGAGGGCGCAGATCGAAGGTCTGCTGTCAGCGTCGTACCGGGTGCCGGTGCAGGTGCGTGAGGTCGATCGGGTGGAGCCGTGGTTCGTTCTGCGTTGTCACTTGGCCGCGGACTCTTCCGACGTACCGAACAGCGTGATCGTGAAGTGGTTGCGCGACAACCCGAACGATGTACGCAGGAACCCGAGGCAGTTGTCCACGGAGAAGGCGGCTCTGGAGTTCCTCGCTGAGGTCGACGAGACACTGGCGCCGCGCGTGTTGGCTGCCGACACTCCATCGATGGACCCGGGAAGCGGCTTCCTGGTGCTCGAAGACGTCGCTCCGCGGGAGCCGTTGCGGGCTGTCCTGCTGCGCCAGGGCGCGCAACGATCCGCGGCACTGCTGATTAGTTTCGCGCGGGCGTTGGGCCGGCTCCACAGCCTCACGATTGGTAAGGCCGACTACTTCTACACCCGACGAGGTCGACTCGGCGCGGTGGATCGTCAAGCCGAGGTCGAGCGGTTCCTCAGTGGATGGCGGACCGGGGTTCAGCACATGGACGACGCTGGCGTCGCGATGACGACGGCGGCGAGCCGCGAGCTGGACGGCGTCGTGGCCGAGCTCATCAACCCGGGTGCGTTCCTGGCGTTCTCCAGCGGTGACCCCGGTGTGAACAACTTTCTCGTCGACGGTGACGGTGACGGTCGCCTCATCGATTTCGAGGCTGCGGGGTTCCGGCACGCCATCTCTGACCTCGTGAACGACCTGTACGTCCCCGGATCGATGTGGCTCACCGTCAGCGACCCGATGGGCAACGGTGTCGAGGAGGCGTATCGGAACACGATGGCGCCGGTCGTTCCCCAGATAACCGATGATCGGACCTTCGGGCATGCGTTGGCTGGCGCCGGGTTCATCTTTGCGGCGGCCCGCCTGGGTCTGCCCAAGCTGGATGCACGCCCGTTCGGGGACCACAGTCGCCTGCACCGGATCGCGTCGCTCCAGGCCGCGGCCGACACGGCAGACCGGCACCGGAGCCTCCCGCACCTCACCGGCTGGGCGCGCGCCGGCGCAGAAGCCCTTCGCCGTCGCTGGCCAGATGCGGACATCAGCTTGGACACACTGGACGACTACACACCTCGCCAATGACATCCACGGGCCGGACGAGCTCCACGCGAGCGCACTCGAGCGCCCACTAGGCAGGCTTACTCCGGGCAACGCTGGGGCAGGTCTTGGGTCGTCACGTCGACGCAGCCGTCCTCGGGCGGGACGTCCGGAGGTTGCGCCTCGCCAGATCGCGTTCGCAATCGCCCGGCTGTCAGTGCTCCACGCGCAGGACCTCATCGTCGGGCTCTCGGTCCGGCATGCTGTCGTGTCCTCGCCCGCCGTCGACGTCGTCGTCGCCGCGGCCGCCGCGCAGCATGTCGCGACCGTCGCCTCCCTTGATGGTGTCTGCCTGGTCGCCGCCGCTGATGTCATCGTCGCCGGGGCCTCCCTCGATGCAGTCTTTGCCGTTGCCGCCGCGGATCTCGTCGCGGCCATCCGCGCCGAGGATGACGTCGTCACCGCCCTTGCCGACGATGACATCGTTGCCGCCTCGCCCGTCGATGACGTCGTTCCCGGGCGTTCCCTCGAGGTGGTCACCTGCCGGAGTGCCGAGGATCACCGGGCCGGTGGGCGTGCAGTCGTCGTTGGGATCAGCGGCCTGCGATCCTGGAGCGGCGAGTATTCCCAGGATGGACACGACCGCGAACGCGGTGCTCGCGAGTGTGGTTGCTGCTCGTCGTGACATTGTTAAATCTCCCTATTTGGTCTGCGACCGAGTGGCCGCATTGCCGCACGGTGCGGCGTCGGAACAACGGTGATGGGGGGACATCAGTACAGGGTCAGAACGCGGGGCGGGATCGGGCCAGCGACCTCGCCGCGGACAGGCCGGGCGTGCGGGCATTGCCAGGTCTCCAGGCGAGGATCGCCTGGTCAGGCGGTGGTCCGCCGATCTCCCGCATCGCCGCGCGCCAGCGGGCGAAAGCTCGTCGCGCATCGCCGTGACGGCCCGCGCCTAGCAAGCCCTGCACGAGTTGTCGGTGAGTGCTCTCGTCGTACGGGTCGGCCGCGAGGAGGCGGACCTGCAAGGTTTGTGCGTCGCTCACCCGTCCGGCTCGACGACGGAGGATGGCCAGGCGTCGCACCGACCTCTGCCAGGCTGCCCGCACCTCTTCCCGGACTGCGTCCGCCCACTCCTCACCGAGCTCGTCCTCGAAGGCGTCGCCGCGGTAGCGGGCGTCGATGTCGGCGAGGATCTCCGCGGCGCGGGTGGGTTCGTCGGTGTCGACCATCCGGGCCGCGTGATCGGCGTCGCTGATCAACGTGTCCAGATCGAGCGTGACGTGCCGCAGGTCAAGCCGGACTCCGCTCCGGTCGGCGGAGATGAAGTGGTCGGTCGGCCACCGGCGCTCGGGATCCAGCACGCCGCGGACGGTCGCGAGCAGAACCGCGAGCCGGTGCCCGGTCTTGGCGGGGTCGTCGTCGGGCCACAGGGTCTCGCACAGCCAATCCCGGCTTGCCGGGCGGCCACGACGAGCGGCGAGCATCTTGACCAGCGTCCGAGCCTGACGTGATCGCCACGCGGGCAGCGGCACCTCCGTGTCGTCGACGCTCACGCTGAAGCCACCCAAGACCGCAATTGCCACCGAGGCTCCACTGCCCGTGGTCGTTACCGGGCGCCCGTTGACGTGCCGTACACCTAGCCTCTGCAGTTCGCGCGCGGCATCCCGCGCCCGCGATCGCTGCATGGTGTCTGCCCCTTCGAGCCATCCGAGCTGGAGCTCAATCTTGCGAGCTGGCGGGCCGGCGCCGCCGTCGTCCCAGATCGCCAGCGCTTCGGTGAGCTTCTGGCGGGCATCGCCAGGGTCGTCGGCACATGCGCCGGCGAGCTCAAGCGCGTCGGCCAGAAGATCGAGGGCCTGCATCTCGCGGGCTGCTGC
Organism: uncultured Actinomycetota bacterium; assembly: GCA_963815295.1. Lineage (GTDB taxonomy): Bacteria > Actinomycetota > Actinomycetes > Propionibacteriales > Nocardioidaceae > JACDHG01. Next base: position 1,277,370 of record CAWFFZ010000008.1, on the reverse strand, counting down.
CACGGATTGCCGAGCAAGCTCCGACGCGCGCGTCCGGTCGTCTCCGCGCAGCGCCGCCCAGCCTGCCGCCGTGAGCGCAACGGGTTGTACCTGACCGTTGGCCACCCGCAAAGCTTCATCGGCGGCTGCCTGCGCTTCGTCGAAAAGGCTTGCCGGGTGTTCGCGGCCGACGGCGTACAGCCTGGCCAGGCCCGCGAGGGCGGGAACCAGCACCTGCATCTCGCCAGATCCGCGGGCCAGATCGACGGCTTCCAGGTACCGCGCGCGAGCCCGCTCATCGTGACCAAGTTGTCGATGGATCTCTGCAAGCCCGAGCAGTCCGAGGGCGATCCGTCCAACCCCCAGGTGGCGACACAATGCAATGGCCCGCTCCAGGTGCCAGCTCGCCTCGTCGTACTCACCCTGTTGCATCAGCGCCTCTGCCAGGTTGTGCAGCGCTGCCGACCGGCGACCGGTGGCAATGCCAATGTCGGCGGCTCGGAGTGCCGACCGCGCCACCAGACTGGCCTCGACATATCGCACCGTCGCGAGCAAATGGAAGGACTGGTTCACGAGGATGCGCGACGCGGTGATGATGTCGCCTGAGTCGGTCGCGGCGCTCAGGGCGTACTCGTGGTGGGCTTGTTTGCTCTCGCCCTGGCTTGCTCGTGCCATCGCCATGTGGGATGCGGTGAGAGCGCGCGCGTCGCCGGATGCCTCGGCCCGCTCCAGCACGTCACCGGCCAAAGGCCCCGCCTCGTCGTGGCGCCCAAGCGAACAGAGGTGGTGCACCCTCGAGGCCATCCACTCGACGGTCTCGACGTCATCACCGGCGTCTCGGGTTACAGTCGCCGCTGGTACGTCGGCGCGCGACAGGACCTGCAAAGCAGTCTCGAGGCGCCCGCCCGCGTAGTGCACTGCAGCCACTCTGCTGGCCAGCGCGGGCGACCAGCCCTGCCCGGGCGCTCCCTCAGCGCCGTCAGCGGCATCGATCAACGGTCGGAAGGCTCGTGCGGCCCCGGACAGGTCGCCACAGATGCGCAGCGCGTCCGCGTAGATGAGTTGCACTGCGCCGGGTAGTTCGCCGGCGGGAGCGGACCTCACCAGGTCGACCACTCCTGCAGCGTCTCCGCGACGGAGCATCTTCTCGCCCTGGTCAGCCACCAGGCGCAACGCACCCGCCCAGTCACCGAGACGTGCAGAGGCGACCGCCGCCCCGAACGGCAGGCCCGCCTGCTCCAGACCATGGGCGGCAGCGCGCAGGCCCGTTTGGCTCACCGGTGGTTCGACGTTCGCCGCAAGTACGTCGGCCACAGCGGGAACGATCTCCAGTAAGCCGTCCCTGCCAAGGCCGTGCAGCGGAGTGAAGATTCCGGCGGCCTCGAGATCGGCGATCGACCACTCGCCGCTGCCCAGGTCAAGCGCCTCAGCGACGTTGCCGCAGACGTCAGGAGACAGCGGCCCGAGTCCAGACAGGCAGGCCAGCAGGTGCCTCGACCCCGGCCCAACCACCGGAAGCACCTCCTCGCGCAGCCAGGCCGCGGCCGGCGCACCCTGCTTGGTGAGGGCGCTGCGAAGGTCGGCATCCGGGTGCCGAGTCAGAACGTCGGCGGCGAAATGCACCAGACTCGGCCAGCCCGCCGTGAGCGCATGTACGTCGACCGGCGCCTCCGGATCGAGCACGCCGTACTCGTCCACCAGAACCCGGCGCACGGCGTACGGATCGAGGGCCAGATCCTCCGGTCCGAGCTCGCGGACCCGACCGCGCAACAGGCGACGGACTTCACGGGTGAGTGGCTGTCGCGAGGTCAGCACGACCCTCGTGGTGCGACCTAGGACGGAAATCTGCGCTATCAACCGTTGCTGCTCATGCGCTGTCAGCAGGTGGAGGTCGTCGACACCGACCCAGTCGCGGTCGGGCAGACCCTCTAGTGCCGTACGGCCGGTGACGATCACGCCGTCTCGATGGCGTGCGGCATCCAGCGCAGTCGACTTGCCAAAGCCCGGGCCAGCGACCATCAGGACGACATCGAGGGAGGGGGTCATACGCGGAGGAGGGTCTTATCGGGTCGCTGATACCAAACAGGGCCCGAACCGACTCCTCGGTTCGGGCCCTGTCCCTGTCACCACACCAGCGGCGGTCAGCGGTGGATCGCACGGACCTGCGTCAGCTCATACCCCGTGAAGTTCGACTGCACGGGCCCGCTTCTGACCAAGAAGCCCACCCCCGCATAGACCTCTTCAACTTGGCCCTCGTTGGCTGGCCCAGTGTTGGGCAGCGCCTTCCGAACTCTGATGGTCTTGGTCCCAGCCTCGGTGAAGTCGAGCGTCCTGATGGTGAGTCCTGTGAGGTCGTCGTCAGGGTCCCCCTCGCGGGCCACCAGGTCCTGCTCGTTCCGCTGCATCCACACCTCGATCGACAACCCGGCCTCGCAGGTCACGTCGACCTTGTAGTCCACGAGCGGGATGTTGCTGCCGTTGTACTCCCCCGAGAAGATGGGTCGCTTGGGCGTGGTCGTGCAGCCGCTGTCCGTGGTCGATGCCGCGCCCGATCCGGCGATGAGCAACGGTGCCACGAGCGCGGCGGCGGCGATGGCCGCCCGGCTGATGACCTTGCTTGATGTGTTCATGATTCCCCTTTCTGATGGGCGACCAGGTCGGTCGCCGGTGATGGTGACACCGCGGTCTTGCGGCGTCGGGACCAACGGTGCGACACCGCCATCAGCGTGGGATCAGAACGATCGCCCTGGGCCGGACGTCTGCAGACGCGAAGCTGGGTCAGCCGAAGTCCATGCCGTCGAGTGAGGTCGACGGCTTTTGGTCGGGCAGACGAAGCATCCGGAAGGAGTTGCCGAGTCCGGCTAAGCCGGCAAGGAGTGGCACGAGCAGGGCGATCTGCAGAGAAAGGTTGCGGGCGTCGTTGTTGATGGCCACCACCGCCGCCTCCACCGCTGGGGGCTGGCCGGTTATCTGTTCCTCGAGCTGGGTGTTGCTCATTACCTCTGCATCCTCTTCGAGGGCGGCGGCGATCTGCTCTTGCTGGGCTTGCGGTATGTCCTCGTTGTTCTGGGTCATCTGGGTGAAGCTCACCGACAGCGCGGCGAGCATGATGCCGCCAGCCATGGCGAGACCGAAGGACAGTCCGAAGGATCCCGCGGCGGAGTTCACCCCTGCTGCCTCGCTGACCCGCTCCTCCTCGATGGGTGCGAGGGTGTAATTGTTGAGCTGCGACACCAGCAAACCCAACCCACAGCCCGTGATGGCGAGTGGGAGCACGAAGTACCAACCGCTGTCTGCCCGTGACACGAACGGGATGATGATCGCCATCCCGATGGTGACCAGGACGAAACCGGCGCGGATGATTGCGGCTGGTCGCCGGTCGCCGGCTTTCCTGCCGGCCACGACCGCCGCCGCGAACATGGTCAGCGACAAGGGAGCCAGTGACAAGCCTGCCTCGAGGGCGTCGTATTCGAGCGTCATCTGGAAGAACAGCGGCAAGGCGATCATGGCCCCGCCCAGCGCGACCTGCTGCATCATCTGGCCCGAGACCCCTGCGGTGAAGTTCGGATGCCGGAACAGGTCCGGGTCGAGCAGAGTCACCAGGCCCTCGCGCTTGCGTCTGATGAGCCATCGGGCAAGCACCACCAGCGCCACAGCTCCGATCACCATGAGCAAGCCGACGTACTCGCCGCCTTCTTGCCAGACGAGGATCCCGAGCACCACGCCGCCCATGCCGAAGACGGACAGGATGGACCCGACCACGTCGACCTGGCGTGAGCCGGTGTAGCGGACGTCGCGGACCAGCCCGATCTGGCTCAGCACGATGCCGATGATGACGACTTCCAACGCGAAGCCGACCCGCCAAGACAAGTAGGTCGTCACGAACCCGCCGAGCAGCGGACCAATCCCTGCGGCGATGGCGGCTGCCGCACCGACCAGCGCGTACGCCTGCTTCTGGGCAGCCCCAGCGAAGTTGCCGTGGATCAGCGACTGCATCGCCGGCAGCAGCAGCGAGGCCCCCAGCCCACCGATGATCGCCCAGAAGATGATGATCGACGTCAGACCCTGTGCAAGAGTCATGGCCAACGCCCCGACGGCATACGCAAGCAGCCCCAAGACGTAGGCCCGCTTCCTGCCGATCAGGTCACCGACCTTGCTGTTGATCAAGATGAACGCCGCCGAAACCAGTGCTTCGAGAGCGATGGCGGATTGCACGCCGCTGGCTGACGTGTCCAAGTCCGTGACGACAGCGGAGATCGACACGTTCATCAGAGACGTGTCGACCACCAGGACGAACATCGCGGCCGCCAGCAATAGCATCAGGCGACGGTTCCCAGGCGCGTTGGGCTCAAGACCTTCGTCTGGGCCGGTTGTCATGTCGTCCTCACGGCTCAAGATGCGCCGTCCGCCCGCCCGCAGCCCATCCGGAGTCCTGCAAGGCTGGCATGTCGCGAAGGTACCGGCACAAATGCGCAGTCAGCCTCACCCGCCATGGGTGAGGGCTACCCGTGAACTTGAGGAGCGTGGGATCAGAACGATCGCCACCAGGGGGCTGGATGCTGCCAGCCGCAAAGATTTGGAGAGTCTGTCGCGAGGCCGTTGTCGGATCAGGGCACGCGTGTTCGTAGCAGGGGTGAGAGGCTGCCCACGAGAGGCGCCCCGAACGGCCAAGACCCAGTGAGAAAGGGAAGTGCGACCATGAAACTGACGACTGTCACCAACGTCTCCGTCGACGGAGTGATGCAGGGGCTCGGCGGGTCGGACGAGGACCGCAGGGGTGGATTCGAGCGCGGCGGATGGGCCTTGCCGCTGTTCGAAGGCGAGGCCGAGACGTTCCTCGGCCAGGTCTACCAGCGCGCAGACGCGTTCTTGTTCGGCCGGCGAACCTACGAGATCTTTGCCGGCTCCTGGGGCGTGATGCAAGATCCGGCCAGCAGCCCCATCGGCGACGCCTTGAACACGAAGCCCAAGTACGTCGCTTCAACCACGCTCACCGACCCGCAATGGGCGGACACGACCATCCTCTCCGGTGACCTCGCTGCGGCCATCGGCGAGCTGAAGGCGAAGCCTGGAGGCGAGCTGCAGGTGCACGGCAGTGGCAACCTGGTCCGCTGGCTGCTCGACAACCAGCTTGTCGACGAGATCATCCTGTTCACCTATCCCGTGGTCGTCGGCCAGGGCACCCGGCTTTTCCCCGACACGGGCCAGGACATGGCGCTTGACCTGGTCGAATCGCGCGCCACCGCGGAGGCGATCACGATCCAGGTCTACCGGCCCCGCGGGCGCCCGCAGTATGCAACCGCCTGAGCCACATGACCGTCCAGACCATAGGAGATGATCCGAGATGCAATACCTGGTTTCCGTGATCGACGACAAGAGCAGTCCCGGCACCACGGACAGGCAGCCTGCGATCAGAGCGTTCAACGAACGACTGATCGCCGAGGGCCACTGGGTTTTCTCGGGCGGGCTCGCGGACACCGACGCTGCCACGGTCATCGACAACCGCGGCGAGCAGCCGGTGTTCAGCGACGGGCCTTTCGTGGAGTCGAAGGAGTACCTCGCGGGCGTCTGGGTGTGGGAAGCGCCCGATCTGGATGTGGCGCTCAAGCTCGCCACCGAGGCGTCTAAGGTTTGCGATCGGAAGATCGAGGTGCGGCCGTTCCAGTGACCGACGTCCCGGAGGCGATCACCGAGGCCCACCACAAGGAGTGGGCTCGGGTGGTCGCGGCCCTGACCAGGCGTTTCGGTGACCTCGGCATCGCCGAGGAGGCCGCAGCCGAGGCGTTCGCCACCGCCGTCGAGCGGTGGCCGGCCGACGGCGTACCTCCCAACCCCGGCGCTTGGCTGACCACCACCGCCAACCACAAGGCCATCGACCGGATCCGGCGCGAGAGCAAGCGCGACGACAAGCATAAGGAGGCGCAGATGGTGTTCGACGACGACCCGCCGGAGCCTCTCGGCGCCATCGACGACGACCGGCTCCGGCTGATCTTCACCTGCTGCCACCCAGCGCTCGCGATGGAGACCCGCGTGGCGCTGACGCTGCGGATGGTCGGCGGGCTGACCGTGCCCGAAATCGCCCGTGCCTTCCTGGTGCAGGAGGCGGCAATGGGGCAGCGCATCACCCGCGCGAAGGCCAAGATCAAGGCGGCTCGCATCCCCTATCGGGTGCCTTCCGCGGAGGATCTCCCGGGACGCGTCTCCGGCGTACTCGCCGTCCTCTTCCTCGTCTTCAACGAGGGCTACCTGGCGACCGGCCCCGACACCGATCCCGTGCGCCACGACCTGACCGCTGAGGCGATCCGGCTCGCTCGCCTGATCCGTGCCCTCTTGCCGGACGACGGCGAGGTGGCTGGGCTGCTGGCGCTGATGCTCCTCACCGAGGCCCGCCGCGCCGCCCGGGTTTCGACGAGTGGCGAACTGGTCACCCTCGATGAGCAGGACCGTGGGGCCTGGGATACAGCAATTGTCGCCGAGGGTCATCGGCTCGTGCGCGAGCGCCTGGCGGCCGGGGTTGCCCCGGGGCGCTACCAGATCCTGGCCGCGATCAACGCCGTGCACACCTCCGCCAGCGACGTACGCGACACGGACTGGTCGCAGATCGTCGCCCTCTATGACCAGCTCGTCCGCCTCGACCCTTCGCCGATCGTCGCCCTCAACCAGGCAATCGCGGTCGCCGAGCTTGAGGGCCCAGAGGTGGCACTGGCGGCCGTCGACCGTCTCGAGGACACGTTGGCCGGATATCACGCCTTTCATGTGACCCGCGCCGACCTGCTGCGCCGACTGGGCTGCAATCAACAGTCGCGCGCGGCGTACGACAAGGCCATAGAGCTGGCCGGTAACACCGCCGAGACCGCCTACCTGACACGCCGCCGCGACCAGCTGGGGTAGCCGTTTAGGTCAGTGAAGAGTCGGTCGATAGATGAGCTCTTGGATGCGACCGTCGAGCGTTCGGTTCTCGATCAGCTCCAGGTCGAAGTCGGCCGCACCCTGGAAGATCGGGTCCACCCCAGTCTGACCGGTGATGACGGGGAAGATCGACACCTGCACGCGGTCGACCAGACCGGCGGCCATCAGCGCGCGGTTCATCGACAGGCTGCCGTGCGAGCGCAACGGCACCTCGGACTCCTGCTTGAGTTGGGCGACGACGTCGACAGCGTCACCGCTCACGACGGTCGCGTCCAGCCAGTCGAGTGGTGCTTCCAGCGTCGTCGACACCACCGTTGCCGGGAGGCTCACCATCCGAGTGACCCATGGGTCACGCACTTCGGACTCCTCAGTGCTCGAGGCCAGCATCTGTGCGAATGCTCGATACGTGTTGGCCCCGAAGACCATCCGCTGCTCTTCGTCGTACAGGGCAAGACGGTGGTCGAGCAACTCGGGGCCTTGCTTACCCCAGTAGCCGGTCCAGTCGCCGCCGGCGGCGCCGTAGCCGTCGAGGCTGGAAAAGACGTCGAAGGTGTAGGTAGCGGTCATTGCGTTCCCCTCGGGTGCGTTGGATCGGTGTGACAGGAAACTACACTCCAGCGCCGATGACGGGGTTGGAGTCCGAAGCTGCTGGATCGCCGGGCTTGAGGCCTGGCAGCCACGACTTGAGGTCTTCGCGCTGTGCGGGGTTTGTGGGCTCCTGCACGGTCAGCCCGTCGGCGAACCAGATGACGGTCATGACCGGGCGCATTCGATCGGAGGCGTTGGGCAATGCTCGGTGGGCAGTCCACCCGGAGTGGAACGTCGCGTCGCCGGCGCTCATGGGCTCAGGAGTGGTCAGCGGGTAGCGGCCGTCGGAAAGAAGGTCCTCGAAGAACTCGTCGGAGGCATCGGAGATCGTGATGTCGCTCAGCGGGCCAGCCTTGTGAGACCCGGAGGCGAACGACACTTGCCCCATGTCTGGCGTGACATCGGCCAGGGGCATCCACATGGTGATGCACTTGGTGCCGTCGAGTGGCCAGTACATGGCGTCCTGGTGCCATGGGGTGCGTCCGCCACCAGGCTCCTTGAACAGTGCTTGGTCGTGGTAGAGGCGAACGCGGTCCACGCCAAGTAGCTGCGCTGCAATCGCGCCGAAGCGCTGTGCTTGCACGAAGGACGCTACCGACGGATCCTGCCGCCAGAGGTTCATCACCTGGAGGAAGGCCTTCCCATAGGTCTCTCGCTCCTCGAGAGGTCTCAATTCTTGACTGAGTCGGAGGGTCACGTCCGCGATCGCGTCTCGGTACGGGGCGACTTCCTGTTCCGAGGCGACCTCCCGAAGCGATACATGCCCGGAAGCTGCGAACAGATCAACCTCGGTCGCGGTCACTGGACGGGCGTGGGACAGGTCCGGCACTGGCGACGGGTTCATGTCGTCTAAGTTAACGGCGATGAGGCTCGCCGTGGATGCCAGTCCTTCTCCCCACCCCATCAACACTCGAGGAGAGCCCTATGACTGCTAGCTACACCTTCGACGTCCTTTCCACCCTCGACGGCTTCGGCTCGTACGACGACGGCGACTGGGGCGGCTACTGGGGTAAAGGAGGCCCCGAGTTTCTCGACCGCCGCCTCGCCTTGTACGGCGAGGAGCAGCGAATGGTGCTCGGGGCCAACACCTTTCCGCCAATTCGTGCAGATCATGGGCCCGAGCACCGGGGAGCTTAAGGAGCTTGACCCGGTGAACGCTCAGATGAGAAGCATGCCCACAACGGTGGTGTCGACGACACTCGATGGACCCCTCGACTGGCCGGACGCGACCCTGGTGAGCGGTGACGCTGTCAACGTCGTCGCCCAGCTCAAGGCGGAGTCCGAGGTGCCGTTGCGTTCGCACGGCAGCCTGTCGATGAACTGGGCACTGATGGCCGCGGGTCTGGTCGACCGCGTGCAGGTGACGATCTTCCCCGTCATCACCGGTCAGACCGGGGTGGATCCGATCCTCCAAGGTGCGGCCGACTTCGACCTGGAGCTGATCGAGAGCCGGACGCTTGACGGCCACACCCAGGAGCTCATCTACAGGCCCTCCCTGCACGTCTAGCACATCAAGGGGACGCTTCCGGAGCCTGGATACTGCTATGTGTGCTCGATAACGCGCGTCTCGCGGACTGGTGTCTGCGTCACCTGGACGCGTCGCTCGCCTCGGCAGGCATATCGATGAACGGCTCGATCGGGCTGCCCTTAGATAGCCACGTGCCGGGCTAGGTCGCCTGTTCGTCTACCAGGGCAGGGTTTTCGGCGTAGGCAAGAGCCGTCAGCGCCAACGCTTTAGCCCCTTCGATGAGGGTCCGGTCGCCTGCCGGCCCGACGCAGTGGTCCGCAAACTCGCGCTGATGGGGCACCACCGGCCAGGAATGCACCGCGAGGTCGGCGTGCAATGCCGGCACGAGCTGGCTGACGTTGCCGAAGTCGGTCGAGCCGCCAAAGCCCGGACCCGCCGGGTCCAGCGTCAGGGGTCTTCCGATTTGGTCGCAAGCCCGAGCAAAGGCTGCCACGAGCCCGGCATTCTGTTGTACAGGTTCGTAGGCATGACCCTTGGTTGAGATCTCGACCGTCGTACCCGTCGACACGGCGGCGCCCTCGAAACACGCTCGCACTCGAGCACGCAGGTCTTCGAGGTCCGGCATGTCGGCAGCCCTGAGGTAGTACGCCGCGGCAGCGCGCTCCGGGACGACGTTCGGGGCGTCGCCGCCTTCGGTGATGATGCCGTGCACTTGTTGATGCGGCCTGAGGTGTTGGCGGAGCATCGCGATTGCGGTGTAGCCGGCCACCACGCCGTCGAGAGCATTGCGGCCGAGCTGTGCATCTGAGCTCGCGTGCGCCGCCTTGCCGTGGACGACGACCGACCATTCCTCGATGGCGAGCCCTGCCGTGCCCGGCTCGTCGTACGCCGACGGGTGCATCATCATGGCCACGTCTACGTCCTCGAACGCACCAGCGTTGATGAGGTCGACCTTCCCACCGCCGGCTTCTTCTGCGGGCGTGCCGAGGACTGTCACTCGAAGCCCGGCTTCGGCGGCTACTGCCAAGACTCCCAAGCCCGCACCGACGCCCGCGGCAGCGATCACGTTGTGGCCGCAGGCATGGCCTATCGCCGGAAGGGCGTCGTATTCCGCGCAGATCACCAGATGAGGCCCGCTCCCCCGGCTTCGAGCCGCGAACGCCGTCGGTAACCCGTAGGCGCCGCGTTCGACCTCGAAACCGCCAGCCTCCAGCACGTCAGCGCATCGGGCTGACGATCGCACCTCCTCGTAGGCCAGTTCCGGATCGGCGTACAGCGTGTGCGAAAGCTCCAGCAGTGGCTGCGTCAGCTCGTCGATGCGCGCGAGTGCGGCAGAGTCGAAGGCAGTCATGCGCGCACGATACGCCAAGACTTGGCAGCCAATCGTCATGGCGGCAGGGCGGGCGACGCTCCGTGTGCCTCGGCGCACACCCCTCTCGGAGCACACCATTCCGTCTCAATGCCAGGATGAACGTAATGGATCGAGGCGTGACGCACCTCCACCACGAGGTGGTCCGATGATCCTCGTCACCGGAGGGCTCGGCATGATCGGCGCCTTCACCGCCCGGGCGCTCGTCGAACTCGGACACGAGGTCGTCGTCACCTCCCACCGCCGAGCCGAGGTTCCCGTCGTTCCTCGCTGGCAAGGTCACTGTGGAACCCCTTGACTTCACCGACCGGGATGCCTTCCTCGCCCTGGGCGATCGCCACGACATCAGCGACATCGTCCACCTAGCCGGCAGCATCCCCGACGAGAACCCGATCCGCTATTTCCGCACGGACACGATCGGCCTGCTCAACGCGCTGGATGCCGCTCGCGCCTGGGGGATCCGCAGGTTCGCCGTCGCCAGTAGCCATGGCGTTTACGCCGGTCGGACCGAGACCCGTTTGCACGAGGGGCTCGCGCTGCCTGCCGCGGAGGCGCCGCACGTGATCGTGGCCTTCAAGAAGGCCGCCGAGCCACTCGCCACGCGCGGCCTCCAGGGCAGTGGCGTCCAGCCGGTCGTACTCCGGCTCGGGGGCATCTGGGGACCATTGATGGACCCGGAATCCCCGTTTAACCCCATCCCGCCGTACATCAGTGCCGTGCTGCGCGGTGAAAAGCCGCAGCCGCTGTACGCAGACGACGGCGGCGACAGATGCTACGCGCCCGACGCGGGGCGCGCGATCGCCTTGCTGACCACCGTGGAGAACCTGCGGCACATCACCTACAACGTGTCCAACGGACGGCCGTCCACCAACCGCGAACTCGCGGACGCCATACAGGCAACCACCCCCGGGGTGCGTCTCGACCTCCTGCCCGGACGGCAGAACGGCGCCCGCGAGAACCCCTACTTAGACACCAATAGGCTCACCCACGAGACCGGCTTCGCGCCGACCTTCGACGTCGCCAAGGCGGTCGCCGACTATGTCGCGTGGCGCGCCGACAACCCCCGCTGAAGGAGTGACCGTATCTGATCGACTTCGAGACGACGCTGCCGAGCGCGGTCGAGGAACTCGCGCGACAGCGGGAGGAGCGTCAGCACGCCTGAGCGGCGCGCGGTCGCTCGCTTGGTTGAATCTCCCTCGCCTCAACCCACCGCGGCACCCGGAGTCCGTGAAGCGCACCAGGAAATGTCCGGGTGGGATGTCGAGAACGCGCTCGCGGCTCCGTCCTCGAAGTGAACACGGCCACGATGGGCCGTAGACCTAAGGAGAAAAGATGGCCAAGTACTTGCTGCTCAAGCACTACCGGGGTGGCCCGGCCCCCACGGTGGACTTTGCGCCGATGGATCAGTGGAAGCCGGACGAGGTCGACGCGCACGTGCAGTTCATGCGCGACTACGCGGCCGGGCTGGAGGAGACGGGCGAGTTCGTAGAGCACCAGGCGCTGTCCCCGGAGGGCACCTTCGTCCGTTATGACGGCGAGGACCGGCCGCCGGTGACCGACGGCCCCTTCGCGGAGACCAAAGACCTGATCGCCGGCTGGCTGATCATCGACGTGGAGACGTACGAGCGAGCCGTCGAGGTGGCGGGCGAGTACTCGGCCGCGCCGGGCCCGGACGGCAAGCCGCTCTGCGAATGGCTGGAGGTTCGGCCGGTCATGGCTGAGTCGCTCACAGGCACCGAGTGAACGAGCCACTGCTGCGGGAACTCGTACCCGCAGTGATCGGTGTCCTCGTCCGGCGCGGGGCCGACTTCGCGTCGGCCGAGGACGCCGTGCAGGACGCTCTGGTCGAGGCCGTCCGAGTGTGGCCGGATGGTCCGCCGCAAGACCCCAAAGGCTGGTTGGTCACCGTGGCTTGGCGCAAGTTCCTCGACGCCACCCGCGCCGATACCTCCCGGCGGCGTCGCGAGGTACGCGTCGAGGACGAGCCCATGCCCGGCCCGGGCGGGGCGGTGGACGACACGCTGCAGCTGTACTTCCTGTGCGCACACCCGTCCTTGACACCGGCATCCTCCGTAGCGCTCACGCTGCGCGCGGTTGGCGGCCTGACTACGCGTCAGATCGCGCAGGCATACCTCGTGCCGGAGGCGACCATGGCCCAGCGGATCAGCCGGGCCAAGCGGACAGTCTCGCGCGTCCGGCTCAACGAGCCCGGTGACGTCGCCACGGTGCTGCGTGTGCTCTACCTGGTCTTCAACGAGGGCTACTCCGGCGACGTCGATCTCGCCGCCGAGGCCATCCGGCTCACGCGCCAACTGGCTGCCCAGATCAACCATGAGGAGGTCGCGGGCTTGCTTGCGCTCATGCTGCTACATCACGCTCGGCGCCCGTCACGGACCGGCCCCGGTGGCAGGCTGGTGCCGCTCGCGGAGCAGGACCGCAGCCTGTGGGACACCCGTCTGATCGCCGAGGGCGTCGACGTGATCCAGACAGCCCTCGCACGCGACCGCCTAGGCGAGTTCCAAGCCCAAGCCGCCATCGCCGCGCTGCACGCCGACGCCCGGACGGCCGAGGAGACTGACTGGGTTCAGATCGTCGACTGGTACGACGAACTGGTGCGCCTCACCGCCAGCCCGGTGGTCCGCCTCAACAGGGCCGTCGCGGTCGGAGAGGCCGATGGCCCGCTGGCAGGCCTGGCCGCTCTGGCAGAACTCGACCCCGCCCTTCCCCGTCATACCGCCGTCTCGGCGTATCTGCACGAGCGTGACGGTGACACCGTGACCGCGGCACAGCTCTACGCCGAAGCCGCCCGATCAGCATCCAATCTCCCCGAACGCGACCACCTCACGCGACAGGCTGCACGGCTCAACGCGCAGCTGCGCAGTTGAGCGGCGGGCGGTCAGTCGTCCTTGGAGGCTTCCTTGGCTGCGGCCTTGATGTCCCGTGCGGCGACGTCCTCGATCGCGGACTCCACGATGCCCTCGGCCTTGGCCAAGGCATTGCGGATCTCCACAACACCGGGGTCGGAAACAAGCGCGATGATCCCGGAATGGCCCGGTGCGATCGAGTTCACGAGCTGGTCCTCGAGCTCGTTGCGGTGGTGTTGTTGGCGGAGCTTGCCGGTCGCGGCGCCCGCCGCCCCCAGAGCTGCCGCGCTCCCGAGGATCGACGGCGGGAAGATCACGCCTAGCGCGATACCACCGACGACGCCCCACTTCAAACCGGACCGGGTGCTGTGGTCGGTTGCCTTCTGGACCTCCACCGGCCCCTCCGCCTCGCGCTTGACCACGACGACACCCTCGATCTCGACGGTGCGCCCGTCCTCGACCGACTTCAGCATCTCGTACGCGTCCCGCGCGGTGGCGGTGTCGGCGAAGTCCGCGACCAGGAGCGTGTATGCCCCGTCGGTTGCAGCTGCGACGAAGGCGTCATCGGAGCTGGTGGCAGGGGTCTGGTGGTCCGACATAGCGGCTCCCTCATGTCTCATCCGAGAAGCCCGACGTCCGGGCTCTTCGAGCCTCCAGCCATCCCGTAAGACGAGGATCACCCGCTACGGGTGAGTTCTGACCTTGCACCAGCGCCCAACTCCCGCGATGAGACTCATGGCCGTCGCCTCATCGGATCCCGTCTAGGTGTGCTTCCCCAGCCAGGGCACCACTGTGGTCCGCAGTTGCTCCGCGTCCTCGAGCATCGGAAAGTGGCTGCCGCCCTCGATGAGCGCGAGGTCGGCATTCGGGATGGAGGCGGCCAGGAACCGGCTCCACTCGGGTGGGATCGGGTCTAGCTCCGAGTGGACGACAAGCGTCGGCGCCTCGATGCCGGCGAACTTCTTGATCGGTTCGAGCGCACCCAGGCTGCCCATCATTCGCTGCGGCCCGTGCCTGACGTTAGCGGCGGTGATCTCGGTGAACCCGAGGCTGACCCGCTCGACAGTCGCCCGCTCCTTGAAGAAAGGGATGAAAGTGTTGAGTTGGTGGCGCTCCAAGGCTTGTGGTTGCCCCGTCCTGAACTCCTCGGATTCCTCAATCGCCTTGCGTGCATCGTCGTCGTCTTGAGTTCGACGGCTCGACATCGCCATCCCGAAGCGCTCCATCAAATCCGGCGCGAGCGGCGGCCCGGGGTTGAGAAGCACCACGCTCGCTGTCCTTGTGGGGTGCTCGGCGGCATACAGGGCAGCCAGATAGGCACCGGCCGAGTGTCCGAGCAGATGGATGCGCCCCAGGCCAAGCTTTTGGCGGAGCCCCTCGAGGTCCTCGGCCCCACCGGCGAAAGACACGCGATGCACATCGCCAACCGGAGTGTTCCCGCTGCCGCGCTGGTCGTAGTGGATGAGCTGGAGTTCATCGCCCCACGGGTCGAGCGCCCGCATATAAGTGCTGCCCAACCCGATGGCACCGTGCAGGATGACGAGGGGTGCGCCCTCACCCACGACGGTGCAGGCGATTTCGATGTCGCCCACGGGAACGGTCTTGCTGGTGGTTCGCATGATGGCCTCCTCGGGTGAGGACCGTGTCTCGGCCCGTGGCGAGACGGTAGGCCTTGCACCCGGGTTCAAGGTCAAGTGCTTGACCTTGAACCCCGGTGCAGGGTTTACGGTAGACAGGTGCGCATTTCCGAGCTCGCCGACAAGGTGGGTGTACCGGTCTCGACGGTCCGTTACTACGAGCGGATCGGCCTCCTGGCCGAGCCCGACCGCACCGGCTCGGGCTACCGCCAGTACAACGACGACTCCGCGACACAACTCCTCTTCGTCACACGAGCACGGAAGCTGGGCTTGACCTGCGAGCAGATCATCGAGCTCCTCCCGATCTGGGGCGGCACCAACTGCACTTCGACCCACGACGAGGTCACAAGGCTCATTGAAGACAAAAAAGTCGAGATCGCCGCCCGCATCAATGAGCTCACAACCTTCGCCGCACAGCTCGACTCCGTGCGCACGATTCTCGAATCCTCCCCGCCGCCGCACACCTGCCGGACCGACCTCAGTTGTTGCGTGCCGTCAGGGCCAGACGGCTTCATCCCGCTCCAGGGATTGAGTGCCTCTCTGGGTTAGGTATGGTGCGGCGCCCGGACGGACATACCCTCGGTCTGGATCAAACCGCGCCAGCCAACTCCCCTGTGCGCAGGAGCTCCACCAGCTCGGCACCCCATCGACGCGCTCGGTCCTCCTCACCCGCGAGGAGGTGATTGCTCTTGTCCACCAGGAAGCTCTCGGGCTTGGTCACCAGATGACACCCGTGGTGGCGCAGCCGCCGAGCGATGCCTCGGGCTGCTCTCCCGGTCAAGACGGGGGCAAGGTCGACCCGGGTGTCGAACGCCGCGCCACTCGCTGAAATGTCGCGGACATCCTTAAACCAGTCGCGTAGCCCGCGTCCTGATCCTTGGGCTTCGAGTATCAAGTGCTTCCTAGCGTCGTGGGCCGCATCGGCCGCAGACTTCCTCGTGCTGGCCCGGCTCAGACCGTGGGCGTGGGTGGGGCCTCCCACGACGAGTAGGTCGACGCCTCGCAGCGAACCGTCGACGACTTGGTAAAGCGGCATCACCACAGTCTCGCCGGCTTCAGATAACGCCGAGCCAATCGCGTTCGCAATCAGGTGGGTGTTGCCGTACATGGACTCGTAAAGCACCAGGCTCTTCATCAGGATCCTCCTTCAGTTGACCCGATTGAGGTCGGGTGGGACCGATCCGGCACCGTGCGGCACCCGATGTGTCTCTCCTCGACTCTCCACGGCCACTTGCACGACGGGCAGAGGCGTTCGTCCGCTGTCGGTGGGTCCTTTGGCCCTGCAGTTCGCGACCGCAACGAAGCGCGGAGGCCGGGCACTCTCCTCTTGAGCCTCTCCAGTGCCCGAAACGCAGCCGAGCCTCAGCGTGGTGCGTCCGTGATTGAGCTGTTGCAGATCCGCCCGGCGTTCAGGCAGTCGCGCACCAGTTGCGCTAGTACGGCTTGGTTCCAGGAGTTCCAGAAGTCGGCGTGCCCGCTGTAGACCCCTCCGGAGGACAGACGCACGCCGCTGAGCGAACCGCTGATCTGGTAGCGGAAGTTCAGCTCAAGCGAAGGCACGGGAACAGGATGGCTCGCCGGGCATCCACGGACGCCGCCCTGGCCGGAGTAGGTCAGGTGGCTCTTGTGGTCGGCCGAGTCCAGAGTGCGGCCGTTCCAGCAGTTCGGAAACTCGATCCGCAGCGTAAGCCCAGGGGGCTGGGGGCAGGAGGCCGGCGGCTTTGCCGTGCCTTGGACACCGTCGCCGCAGTGCCAATTGACGATCCACGTGGGCTGGGGATTGGAGGATGTGGCCAGGTGCGACCCGGCGATCATCTTCAGGCCGTGTGGGAACGGACGGATCGAGACGTCGCTGGGCATCCTCCTGGCCCGGTAGTACGCGATGACCCGGTCGGGCGCGACCCGGCGGCCATTGTTGAACAACGTCGGCGTCCAGTAGGCCGCAGTGTCTCCCGGTCGGGAGCAGGTGGTCGGCTTGCCTGCGAGGCTGGCGTCGGTGCTGAAGGCGTTTGTGGTGGTGTTGGCGAAAAAGTCGTGCTGGTGGGCGGCGCCAGGCTGGCGCGGGTACACGATCGGGTCGTCGGAGTTGGTGTGCGACGAGCGACACACGACTTGGATAGACCCGAACGCTCGCGCGGCCGCTGCCGCGGCGGACCGATCAACTGATCGGGCGGCTGACTGATCGGCTGGCTGAGCTGCTGACTGATCGGCGGGCTGAGCGGCTGTGCCGGCTGAGCCTTCGGCTATCCCAGCTGCTACCAGAGCTCCAACGGCTGCAACAACGGCGATGTGCTTCCTCACGTGGCTGTCCCTTCGACGTTTCCTGGCCCCCGTCGAGTTTGCCCGCGCCACTTTGGCAACACCTGACACGGGGTGTCAACCCACGATGACCGAGAGTTTCATCGGCACACCTGTCGATGGCGGCTTCCCCTGAGAGCGTCTCTGGCCGAAGCGCCAGGTCGCAGGAATTCACATCGCCGGAGCCGCACGGATCGCGGCATGGGGCGGGTTTCCGCGAGGCTCCTCTCAACCGCCAGCTCTGGCACGATGTCCGGTGTGGAGGGCGCCTCGTTGGTCGGAAGCGTTCTCGCCGCGGGACTCGGGATCTTCCTGGTCGGTGCTGTCGCATGGCGACTGGAGTACCAGCGCCCGCCGTACGAGTCGCTGCCCGTCATCCACCGGGACCGCCGTCGCTGGGCCTGGATCCACGCCTGGATGATGGGCGCAATGGTGGTCACTCCCGCGGGTTTGGTGGGTCTCGCGGTGATCCTGGACGAGCCCACCGCCACGGTTCTCGCGGCCATGGCGGCAGCGGTGTACGTGTCCGGCGGGGTCTGCTGGATGGCGTCGCTGGCCTTCCGCTTCACGGTGGTGCCTTGGGCGGCTGAGCAAACAGTGACCGTTGGGGACGTGCCTGACGGCTTCGACGCCTACGACCGATGGTCCGGAGTCCTCTACAGCGTGCACATGCTCACCGCGTACGCCGCGTCCGCTGTGCTCGGGATCGCCTTGCTCGTCTCGGACTCCTTGCCGACGTGGCTCGGCTGGACCGGCGTCGGGTGGGGACTCGCCTTCGCCGCCGGTCTGGTGGCGACCCGGTTCGCGGGGCCGTTCAACCCGCCCTTCTGGGCTCACCTCTACACAGGAACCGTCGGCGTCGTTCTCCTCCTCCACTGACGCGGCTCGGGCTCCAACGGTGAAGGTGCCGCGACCAAGGAAAGGACTCAGCGGGCGGGAACCGGCTCGGACGACGGCTGCCACTCCCGCCTGAGCAGCCCGTACACCCACGAGTCCGACACGTCGTCGTTCACGACGCAGTCTTCCCGCAACGTCCCTTCACGCGCGAATCCGAGCTTCTCCAACACGCGGGCAGATGCCGAGTTGCGCGTATCGGTCTCGGCCTGGACCCGATTCAGGTCCAACGTGTCGAATGCCCATTGCAGTAAGGTGCGAGCGGCCTCCGTCGCGTAGCCGTGGCCCCATACTGCAGCGTCGAAGCAGTAGCCCATCGACGCGCTTCGGTAGTCCGGGTTCCACCGGGTAAGGCTGCACCAGCCGATGAACGCCCCGTCGGAAATACGGTCCACGGCCAGCCGCGCCCCCGTGCCTTCCTCTGCCATCTGCCGGCAAGCAGTGATGAACCGCTCGGCACGCACTCGTTCGCTCCAGGGCGGCGCGTCCCAGTAGCGCAGCACGTGGGCGCTGCTGTGCAGCGCGAAGAGAGCGTTCGCGTCCGCGTCGTTGAACGGACGCAATTGCAGGCGAGCGGTGTGCAGCGTGGGGGTGGGCAGGGACATGCGTGCCATGTTGCCTTGTCAGTCGCGCCAGCACCGCGGCGCAGAGTGACTCAGGGGGAAGCCAGCTGATCCCGAGACCCTGCGTGATGCCCCGGCTTTGAGGGGAATTGCCTCCAGTGCCCCTCAGAGACGACATCGACAGCACCGTCGGTCACCTTGATGGCAGTCTGGTCGTCGATCGCGTACGCCGGACCCGCGATGTTGGCGGCCCATCTCTCCGCTTCGGTCATGGTGTTCTCTGGCATGAGCTCATGACCCAGGTGCGGGAAGATCGAGAAGTCGACGACGCCGAGAGTGCTGTCGCTGCCGTTGGGTGGCCTCCAGTTGACGAAGTCGTCACCGATCCGGGGCGTCATCACCATGCTTCCGGCGCTCACCCCGACCCAGACCGTCTCGGACAACGACGGCAGGCGGTCTGCCAGCCCGGACTGCCGCATCCAGTAGCACAGGTACGCCGCATCGCCACCGTCCACCAGCAGGACGTCAGCCTCCTGGACCCAGGGGACCCAGCGCTCCTCGCCGATGCTGGGCAGCGCGGTGAGCTCGAGCACGCCCACCGAACTCCAGCCCAGGTCGCACATGGGTGACGGTGACTGGCCGGCGATGAAGCGCCAGGCCGATGCTGGCGTGCACATGGGGTGGCCGTACTCGGCCGTGGGGATGCAGAGAGCCCTGGAGTCGGCGATCGGCTTGCCCAGCAGGTCGACCAACGCATCGCGGATGCTCGTGTTCGTGACGCCGCCAGATGTGAGAAGAAGCTTCACGATGCCTCCTCCTCGCACGTGTGGTCGGGCATCCACTCGCCGTTGAAAGCGATCAGATTCTCGGTCACGTCTCCTCCTATAGCTGGGGTGGCCGCTGCGGCCACCTCCACCTTTTCCACGAACAGCAGGCACCCCATTCGACAGAGGCAGCAATCGAGCCTACGCAGCCCTGCACGTACCTCGGCATGACAGCGGCATGTGCGGATGTTCGCTCGGCACCGACCGGCGATATCGTCGGCCAGTCACAGCCAGCGACGTACCCGCCGCGAGTAATCGTCGTACGGCGCACCGAACCGCTCGTGCAGGAACCGCTCCTCGGGGAGGATCGCGCCCCAGAGGACGAGCAGCACCGCGGCCGGGAACAGCACGAGCCCCCAGACCGTGGGTGTCAGCAACGCCAGCGCGAGATAGAGCGAGAGTAGGCCGACGTACAACGGGTTGCGGGAGAGCCGGTACGGCCCCTCCTCGATCAGCGCGTGCGTCGCCTGCCCCGGCAGCAGCCCGGTCTCGTGCCGGCCGAACAGCCACAACGACCACCCGTTCCACCCGACGAATAGCAGCACCAGCGCCCAGCCGAGTGGAACCCGCCACCCGCCGAGGTCGACCGGGTCACCCCAAAGCAGCGTGGCCAGCCAGCCGACCAGCAGGGGCGCGCCGATGGCGATCGGCGGCCAGAGCCGGAACGCGACGGTTTCCTCGGAACCCTGCACGTATGCCCTCATCACCGAAACCCGACCGTTGCTGTCCCCCGCATTGCGGCATGAGACTGCGTTCGGCCCACACCGGTAGCGTTGGATCCCGTGATCATATGGGCTCACGAGTGTTCGACGCTGAGAAGGTAGGCGAGACACTCATCAGACCGCCCAGCAGATCGCAGACGCCGTCACAGGGGTCGATCCGGAGCAGGAAAAGCACCCCTCACCTGCACAGAGAGAGTATGGAGGACGAGATGGATGACCTTCGACCGACGCCCGAAGACAAGTTCTCCTTCGGGCTGTGGACCGTCGGGTGGCCGGCCCGCGATCCCTTCGGCGACGCCACCCGCGCTCCCATCGATCCGGTCGACACAGTTCACAAATTGGCTGAGCTCGGGGCTTGGGGCGTCACCTTCCATGACGACGACCTAGTCCCCTTCGGCAGCGACGAAGAGTCCCGCGAAGCGACCATCACAGGCTTCAGGAAGGCTCTCGACGAGACGGGCCTGGTCGTCCCGATGATGACCACCAACCTGTTCACGCATCCAGTCTTCAAGGAAGGCGCCTTCACCAGCAACGACCGCGGCGTTCGCCGCTACGCGCTCCGCAAGGTTATGCGGAACCTCGACCTCGCCCACGAACTGGGCGCCGGTACTTACGTCTTCTGGGGAGGTCGCGAAGGCTCGGAGGTCGATGTCGCAAAGGATGTTCGCGCGGCACTTGACCGCTACCGAGAAGGTCTCGACACACTGGCGCAGTACTGCATCGACAAGGGATACGACATCCGATTCGCGATCGAGCCCAAGCCCAATGAACCACGCGGTGACATCCTGCTGCCGACCGTCGGCCATGCCCTCGCGTTCATCACTTCACTCGAGCACTCCGACCGAGTCGGTATCAACCCCGAGGTCGGACACGAGCAGATGTCCAACCTCAATTTTGTGCATGCGATTTCTCAAGCGCTCTGGCACGACAAGCTGTTCCACATCGACCTCAACGGTCAGCATGGCCCGAAGTTCGACCAGGACCTGGTTTTCGGCCATGGGGACCTGATCAGCGCCTTCGGTCTCGTGGACCTGCTCGAGTTCGGCGGACCCAACGGCGGGCCTGCGTACGACGGGCCGCGCCACTTCGACTACAAGCCGCTACGTACCGAAGACCTCGACGGCGTCTGGGATTCCGCTGCCTCCAACATGCGGAGCTACCTCCTGCTCAAGCAACGAGTGGCCGCCTTCCGAGCCGATCCCGAGGTGCAAGCAGCCTTGGCAGCATCCGGTGCGCCTCACCTCGTCACCCCGACCCTGTCCGAAGGGGAAAGCCACGCCGACCTTCTCGCAGACCGATCCGCGTTCGAGGAGTTCGACGCCGAGAGATCCGGCCAGCGGGCGCATGGCGCGATCCTTGTCGACCAGCTCATGTTCGAGCACCTACTCGGCGCCCGCTGAAACCCACGCTTGCCAAGGAAGTCACCATGCCACTCGTCGCCGGCGTCGACTCCTCAACCCAGTCGTGCAAGGTCACTGTGTGCGATGCGTCGACCGGTGAGGTGGTGCGCTCCGCTAGCGAACCGCATCCCGATGGAACCGAAGTCGATCCACGTGCATGGTGGGACGCACTTCAGGCGGCAATCGCCGGCGCCGGCGGCTTGGACGACGTGGCCGCTATCGCCGTCGGGGGGCAGCAGCATGGGATGGTGTGCCTCGATGACGACGGCGAGGTAGTCAGACCCGCCCTGCTGTGGAACGACACCAGATCAGCGCAGGCCGCGCTAGACCTGATCCAGGAGTTGGGTGGAGGTGCGACCGGCAGCAAGGCATGGGCGGAGGCTGTCGGCTCGGTTCCGGTCGCATCGTTCACGGTCACCAAACTGCGGTGGATGGCCGAACATGAGCCTGCCAACGCGTCGCAGACGGCTGCTGTGTGTCTACCGCACGACTACCTCACGTGGCGGCTCAGCGGCTCAAGGGATCCCGGGACACTCGTGACTGATCGAGGCGACGCGAGCGGTACGGGCTACTGGGCACCGTCCACCGGGAGATACCGCGACGACCTCTTCGAACGTGGCCTCGGCCGTGGGGCCATCAAGCCCCGTGTCCTCGGTCCCGCCGACGTCGCCGGCCAGACGAGCAGCGGGCGGTTCCTTGGACCCGGCAGCGGCGACAACGCGGCGGCAGCACTCGGGCTCGGGGCTGAACCGGGGGACGTCATCGTCTCGATCGGGACCTCTGGTGTCGCCTGCACCGTCGCCGAGCAGCCGACTAGTGATCCGAGCGGCGCGGTTGCCGGATTCGCAGATGCGACTGGCTGCTACCTGCCGCTGGTCGCAACCCTCAACGCAGCAAGGGTCCTCGACGCTGCCGCCCACCTGCTCGGCATCGACCACGACGAACTATCCAGTCTGGCGCTATCGGCGCCACCCGGAGCCGACGGTCTCGTGCTCGTTCCGTACCTCGACGGCGAACGCACCCCCAACCGTCCCGATGCCACAGGTGCCATCCACGGGTTGACCGTCGCCACGGCGACGCCGACACACCTGGCCCGCGCGGCAATCGAGGGCTTGATGTGCGGTCTGGCTGATGCTGTCGACGCGCTTAGACAGCAAGGAGCCACCCTGGACAGGCTGATCCTGGTTGGTGGTGCGGCTCGATCGCCCGCCGTGCGCGAGATCGCGTCCGCCGTACTTGGCCTCCCCGTGACGGTCCCCACGATCGGGGAGTACGTCGCCAGGGGCGCCGCCCGCCAAGCCGCGTGGGTGTTGTCAGATCAGGATCAGCCGCCGGTGTGGCCGCTTGCTGAATCTGCGTACGTCGACGTGGCCCCAACACCACATGTCCGAGACCGTTACGCCGACGTTCGTGATCTCACCGCCAACCGGCCAACCGGCTCGTCGCCTTGACTCGCTCAGACGGGGTTGTGCCTGCGGTTACTGACTTCGTCGAGTCGGTTGTTCGCCGCGCAAATCTCTCGCGAGCCGGATCTTGTCGCCTGACGCTGGACCCGAGGGGTGCCAGGGTCGCCTACCAGGTCAATTGTCCGCCGGAGAAGTCACCGAAGGGCGGCCAGCGCTTTCTGCCGAACGGTGTGCCAGCGTCGGCTATCGGTCAACGTGTTTATGTCGCGGACGTCGATGGCGGCGTGACGACGGCGGTCGGACCGGACGGGGCAAACTCGTGGCGGCCGTCGTGGTCACCGGATGGTCGACAGCTGGCCTTCTACTGTGACGAGCACGGGTGCCCCCAACTATGGACCTACGAAGTTTCCACCGGTCAGGCTCGTCGGGTCAGTGAGGCGACGATCAAGGCTCACCTCTTTGTGGGCGATGAACCCCAGTGGCTACCCGACGGTGCTGAGGTCATCGTGCCGCTTGTCCCTGCCCCCGGCCCTCACCGGAGGCCCGAACAGAACGTGTCGACCGACCAAGCTACGGGTGTCCACGTGTACGAAGTGGACCCGGAAGTCGCAGACGGCGACCAGAGCGCAGGTCTCGACCTGAATGCGCACTACATGCGGGAAAACAACGCCGCGGTCGGCGCAGTCTCGGTTCGCGATGGGGCGATGCGCATCCTGGTGTCAGCAGACTCCGCGCCGAAGCCGAGCGTTGCCCAGGTGTCACCAACCGGTCGCTGGGTGTCCTACCTGTCGGTGGCTCGGGAGGATCGCGAAAAGGAGGCAGAGGTCGGTTACGGAGTGCACGATCTGGCCGTCGTACCGTCTGTGGGCGGTGAGGTGAGCTTGGTCGCCGACCGGGTCGCGGTCCCACTCGGCGACGTCTACCTGGCTACGTACATCTGGCATCCGACCCGGGACCAGCTGTTCTGGGTGCGGGACCGGAAGCTGTGGACGGCTGTGGCCGACGAGTCGAACTGGGCGCCGCGACAACTTGCCGAGGAACTGGGCGAGTTCACGGTCGCGCCATTGAAGGTGACTCGCGACGGCACGGCTGTGATCGCCGGTGTGAACCCGCTGGATCTGCGCGACTACGCCGACCCCCATCCGCAGCGACTTGCCGTGGTACCGGTCAATGGTGGACCGGGGAGCACCGTTCCCATTCCGGAAGGTCTGCTGTTCCTGGACCTGATCGGCCAGAACCCCGCGACGACGTGGGAACCGCAGCCCGGGGTCGTTACCGCCATCGCCCAACGACGCGGAGCCGCCGAAGTCGCACTCCTGAAGATCGACCTTGCGACAGGCCGGGTCTCCACCGCATGGCAGGAAGCCGCGCGGATCAATCCAGCGGGGGCTCCAGCCGATCATCGGTTCCTCGTGGCGGGATTCGAGGATTTCCACCATCCCGCCAACCTCTATGTCTTCGATGAGGCGTGCACGCGGGGTCCGCAGCTCACACTGCTTGAGTCGGGGTTGGAGAATCCTCGCTTCGGAACCGTCGTCACAGTCGAAACGTCCGTCCCGTCATCCGACGGAGCTCGCACCAATGCCACGACCACGGTCTTGCTCCCCGCCGACACCGCACGCGGTGATCGGCTCCCTGCGCTGGTGTTGGTCTATCCCGGCAGCACCATGTCCGGCTGCGCCACCGAGTTCGGGGGTGGAATGCCCTCGGGGTTCCCAATCTGGCCGTTCCTCTCCAGCGGCTACGCAGTCGTGCTGGCCGAAGTGCCGCGCGGGGCACCGGGTGCCGGAGAACGGAGCCGTGTCCAAGAGTTCGTGGACGGCCTCGTACCGCAGCTCCACCACGCCGCCGAGCTCGGCTACATCGACCCCGCACGGGTTGCACTCGCGGGCCACTCCTACGGCGCGTACGCGACCGCGGCTGTGATCAGCGGCACCGAAATGTTTCGCGCCGCGGTGGCCATCAGCGGGGTTTACGACCTACCCGGCAGCTATGGCTGGCTGGACTTCGACCGACGCAGTCCGCCGTTCCCCGAGTGGTACGAGAACGGTCAAGGCGGCATGGCCACCCACCCCTGGGCAGATCTCAACCGGTACGTCGACAACTCCCCGTACTACCGTGCTGATCGCATCAACACGCCGCTGCTCCTCCTCCATGGCGGCAGCGACCAGGTCTGCCCCGCCGCAGAAGCAGGAAAAATGTTCAACGCCCTCAAACGACTTGACCGCACAGCACTCCTGGCCGTCTACGACGGCGAAGGGCACGGACTGGAAACCTGGTCACCAAGCAACCTCGCCGACGCGACCAACCGGCTGCTCAGGTTCCTCGACCGCCACCTCTCCCCTTCGGTGTAGGACCAGCGGGCAGCTGACCGGCACCGGTGGGTGCGGCATCAGGCTCACTACTCGCGCTCGGGAAACTTGCCCTCCTCACGAATGCGGTCGTTGAGCAGGGCCAGGTACTGATCCTCGTCGAAGTCGAGTGGGACCTCTTTACCCGTCCAGCTCGACAGGTGGATGGCGTTGGCCAAGCGCACTCCGTTTATTCCGTCGGCTCCGGCAGCGATCAGCGGCGTCCCGTCGATGACGTTGAGGGCGAAGTTCTCCAGCACGTCGGCGTGCTGCTTGTTCCATGGAGACTCGGCCTCGAAGGTCTCTTGGGTGTAGAGCGTGTTGAGGTCAAACTCGCCACCGGCGAGCTTCATGGCGTCGCTCATGTCCATCCCAGCGCTCAAGACGGGCTCACGCTTGCGCAGTCGGGTCACGGTCGCCTTCTTGCTGTCCTCTACGACAATCTTTCCCTGGTCGCCGAGGATCTCGAACCGGTCCGCGCCAGCGATGTCGTGCGTGCAGGTGACGAACGTGCCAGTGGCGCCGCCGCCATAGTCGACAAGCACTGTTACCTCGTTCTCGACCACGATGTCCCGCCCGATGCCGTAGCCGAGCTTGGCGTAGACGGACTTCGGTACGCCACAGATCCATTGCCAGAGATCGAGCTGGTGCGGTGCCTGGTTCACGAGGACGCCGCCGCCCTCGCCGCCCCACGTGGCTCGCCACGCGCTCGAGTCGTAGTAGCCCTGCGGCCGCCACCAATTGGTGATGATCCAATTCGTGCGAAGGATCGTGCCGATCTCGCCGGCGTCGACGATCTCTTTCAGCCTCTGGTAAAGCGGGTTCATCCGCTGGTTGAACATGATGCCGAAGGTCAGTTCTGGCTTGGTGGCCGCGACGGCGATGAGTTCGTTGACCTGCTTGGTATAGACGCCTGCCGGCTTCTCGATGAGAGCGTGGATACCGCTCCCGAGTGCCGCGATGCCCATTTGCGGGTGCAGGTAGTGCGGCACCGTGGTGACAATCGCATCAACGTCGCCGCTCTCGATCATCGTGAGGTGGTCCTCGTGGATCGGAACGCCGGGGTACTCCTGTCGCATAACCTCCCGCTTGGCTGGGTCGGTCTCACAAATGGCGCCAATCGACATGTGCGGGACCATTCCCTGCGCGATCACACTGGCATACTGGCCGCCTTGCTGGCCCATTCCGATGATCCCCAGCCGCACCTCGTCCATCACCGTCTCCTGTCCCCGCTGCCCCTGTCACGTCCTTGCCGGGGCAGCGATAATGTCGACCCGCAATCGCCGGATCTTGTCCAGCGGATCGGAGGGCAAGGATGTGGACGCTATCCGGGTTCGCTGACGAGATCGACCCCGACCCCGCTACCCAGTGCAGGGTGCTTGGCGAACTCGGAATCCGGTACCTCGAGCTACGGAGTGCGTGGGATTGCAACGTGCTCGACCTCACTGACGACCAAGTTGCCGACGTCAAACGCATACTCACCGAGCATGGCATCGAAGTGTCGTCGATCGGTTCCCCGATCGGGAAAATCAACATCGAGGAGGACTTCGACGCGCACCTCTTGCGGATGGAGCGTGCGGTGGAGCTTGCGCGTGAGTTCGGCGCTCCGTTTATCCGTGTCTTCTCCTTCTTCCTCACCCAACAACAGAGGCCCGAGGACCACCGCGACGAGGTGATTCGACGCTTGTCGGCACTCGCGGAGAGGGCGATGGCGGGCGATGTCATCCTGCTGCACGAGAACGAGAAGGACATCTTCGGCGATGTGCCGGCGCGCGTCCACGACCTCGTCACCGCCGTCGACTCCCCCACTCTCAGGCTCACATGGGACACCGCCAACTACGTTCAGTGCGGCGTCGTACCCTTCCCTGATGCCTACGCGCTGCTACGCCCTTTCACCGACTACATCCAGATCAAAGACGCGACACTGGCTACCGGTGAGGTGGTGCCAGCCGGCGAAGGCGACGGCCGGATCCGGGAGACCCTGCGCGCACTGGCTACCGATGGCTTCGACGGATTCTTCTCGATGGAGCCGCACCTGGCTGATACGCACCACCTTGGTGGGTTCTCCGGCCGAGACAACTTCATCCGTGCCACCAAAGCGCTCACTGCGATCTTGGATGCCGAGGGCATCCCCTATCAGTGAAGCAGCCATCCGCCCCTCGAAAGACAACTGATGGCCGCTCGAGCATCCCATCGGGAAGTAGGGCTTCCTTGAGGTTTGCATTGATCGGCTGCGGGGCAATCGCGCCTACGCACGCCCGGGCACTTCGTCAGCTGGGGCCTCGTGCCGAGCTCGTCTATTGCTGCGACGTCATACCAGCAAGGGCAGCTGCCTTGGCCGAGGAGTTTGACAGCCGTGTTGCGGCCCTTCCCGACGTCCTGGCCGACCCTTCGGTGGATGCGATCATCGTCTGTACGCCGAGCGGCCTGCACGCCGACGTGGGCGTGCCGGCACTTCTCGCCGGCAAGCACGTGTTGATCGAGAAGCCGATGGAGGTCGACGTCGAGGGGTGTGAACGATTGCTCGACGCCCAACGCTCCTCCGGCTCGACGCTCGGGGTCATCTGCCAGCACCGCTTCGACCCGGCGTCCCAACTGGTCAAGAAGTCCATCCTCGACGGCGACCTTGGCCGGCTTATCCTGGCCAACTGCCAGGTGCCGTGGTTCCGCACGCAGGAGTACTACGACTCCGGCGAATGGCGCGGGACCTGGGAGTTTGACGGCGGGGGCTGCCTGATGAACCAAGGTGTGCACACCGTGGACCTGCTGCGCTGGACGTGCGGGCCTGTTCGATCCGTCTACGCCCAGGCACGCACGGCCGCACACGAGCGCGTCGAGGTGGAGGACGTCATCTGCGCCACCATCGTGTTCGA
Source organism: uncultured Actinomycetota bacterium (assembly GCA_963815295.1). Lineage (GTDB taxonomy): Bacteria > Actinomycetota > Actinomycetes > Propionibacteriales > Nocardioidaceae > JACDHG01. The sequence goes on along the minus strand of CAWFFZ010000008.1, from coordinate 1,249,225 downwards.
GAACGATGCCCTAGGCACGGTGATCGCATCAACGAGTGCCTACCCTGGATTCCCGGCGCGGCTGGCGGTGCACGGGACAAACGGCAGCGCCGTCATCGAGGGTGACCGGCTGGCGACACTTGCGGTTCTCGACAAAGAGCCACTCGGCGGCGAGAGCGCGAACGCTCACGCATTGCAGGTTGCGATGGGAGGCACGCGCGCCGCCACCAAGACAGTGAACGAAGCGGTGACCACACCAGTCGACCCGGCCGACGTCTGGGGCGAAGCTCACCGCTTGCAACTGCTCGACTTCATCGATGCCGTCGAGGAGGGCCGGGCGCCACTGGTCGACGGGCTCGCGGGCCGCCAAGCAGTCGAGCTCGTTCGAGCGATCTACGAGTCGGCCAAGACCGGAGAGATCGTCGCGCTCTGATGCCAGCACGTTCAACTGATCAACAGCTACTCAGGGACTACTAGAAGGCGGCGTGACTGTGGCGAAGATCGGCGTCCAATCCATCACCATCAAGAACTCCTTCAGCGAGATCGGCGCGTACGAGACCCTGCGCAAGGTGAGCGAGGCGGGGTACAACGCCATCGAGATCTCGCAGGTGCCGATGACGCCCGACAACGTCGCGGCGATGCAGCGCGCCCAAGACGAGCTCGAGGTTCAGGTCGTAGCCCTGTCTGCGCCGCTGACCACTCCTCAAGGCGCATCTATCGAGTCTCTGACGGACAACTTCGAGAAGATCGTCGACGACTGCAAGGCCCTCGACACTTCAATCCTGCGGATCGGCATGCTGCCGCTCGAGGCGATGGGCTCCCTCGACCTCGTGATCGATTTCGCGAAGAAGGCTGACGAGATCGCACTCCGCCTCGAGGGCGAAGGCATCGCCCTCTGCTATCACAACCACCATGTTGAGTTCGCGAAGTTTGACGGGCGATACCTGCTCGACATCATCGCCGAGACCGCACCGGCCATCGGGTTCGAGCTGGACGTTCACTGGATCCACCGCGGCGGCCTCAACCCGGTCGATGTCCTCGCCAAGTACGCCGGACGAGTCGTGCTCGTGCACCTCAAGGACTACCGGATCGGCCCGATGCCCCCCACCGCAATGGAAGCGATGGCCGCCGGAGACGGCGCCGCGTTCATGGCCGCCTTTGTGGGGGTGGTGCAGTTCGCCGAGGTTGGCGCGGGCAACTTCGATTGGAAGCCGATCATCGACCAGGCCCTGGCGAGCGGCGCGGAGTACCTGATAGTTGAGCAGGACGATACGTACGGTCGCGATCCATTCGAGTCCCTCGCGATGTCCCGCGATCACCTGCGCGAGATCGGCTTCGGCGAGTTGTTCTGACCGCTAGGGATGCGAGGCACCGGTCACGAGCGGGTGAGCTCGTCGACGTGCGTCAGCACGGCGGCGACCACGTCGTCATCGTCAGCGACCGCTGGGTCGAGGGCACCGAGGACCGCCCGCACGGCGACCTTCAGCCCGCCGGCGGCGAGCGGCACCACCTCCTCGGCGCGGGCGTCGGTCACGGGTGCGCCGATGCCGCGTAGGTGGCACACCCAGGCGGCGATCGCTCTGGTCGCCCCCTGCGGTAGCCGACCAGCCTCCCGCTCCAGTCGCAAGGCCGGCAGGATTCGCACCGGCAGCTTCTGTGAGCCGTCGGCCGCGATCTGGTTCAGCAGGTGACGCATGCGCGGATTGGCGAACCTGTCGACCAGGGCGGCGCGGTAGGCGGCCAGTTGGTCGGCAGGCAGGTTCAGGTGGGTCGACGCCTCGGCCCACCATTGCTCCAGCCAGGTCCGGCAGGTGTCGTCGGCCATCGCATCAGCCACCGTGGCGTGACCGTGGATCGTTCCCGCGTAGGCCAGGAGCGAGTGACCGCCGTTGAGCAACCACAGTTTCCGTTGCTCGAACGGTCCGATGTCGTCGGTGAACGTTGCGCCGGAATCTTCCCAGCGCGGCCGATCGACGCCGAAGGTGCCGCTGAGCACCCACTCGCTGAACGGCTCTGTGACAACCGGGGCGCGGTCGTCACGACCAATAGCCTCGACGACGGTGCGAACGTCGTCCGACGTAGTCGCTGGGGTGATCCGGTCGACCATCGTCGTTACAAAGCAAACGTTCTCTTCCAACCACGGCAGCAGCGTGGGGTCTACCGACTCGGCGAGATCACGAACCACCCGTTCGACCGCGGCCCCATTCTCGGGCAGATTGTCGCAAGGCACGAGGGCAATAGGTCCAGCGTCGCTCCTGCGGCGGGCCGCCAGACCCGCGAGCAGCTTGGCCGGCGCCGTCCGCACCGGCGCTGCCGGGTCCGCGCGCAGCGACTCTCTGTCGGCTTGCACCTCCGGCCGGGAGCGATCGAGCCGACCGTCGTCGCTTCGCACATATCCTGCTTCGGTCACGGTGGACGTGACCACGGACACCTCGGGCGAAGCGAGGTAACCCAGCCAGGCCGCATGCTCGGCAGCCGCATGGGCACGGCTGATGCTGCTCAGCACATCGAACCGGTCAGCGTCTTCAGCACGGGTGACCAGCGTGTAGAGGCCGTCCTGGGCGGACAGGGCCTCGGCCAGATCGGGCCTTCGTCCGGTGAAGGCGGCGTAGCCCCATGCGGCGGCGTCCGGCGCGCGGTCGGTGTACCAAGCCTGGTGAGCGCGGTGAAAGTTTCCGAGACCCAGGTGCACCAACCGAACGGGCGCGGCTGAACGCTCGCGCCGCAGTTCGCTCACAGTTTGAACACCTCCAGCGCGCGTCCCGCTACGAGGTCGACCGCCACCTCAGTCGCCTCGTCCTCGTCGAGGCGGTGTTCGGCGACCAGCTGGGCGAGGAAGCCGCAATCCAGTCGACGCGACATGTCGTGGCGAGCCGGGATCGAGCAGAACGCTCGAGTGTCGTCGATGAAACCGGACGTACGGGTGAACCCGCCGCTCTCGGTGACCGCCGCACGGAAGCGCCGCACCGCCTCCGGAGCGTCGAGGAACCACCAGGGCGCGCCGACGTAGACAGCAGGGTAGAAACCGGCCAACGGGGCGAGCTCGCGGGAAAACACCGTCTCATCGAGAGTGAACAGCACGAGGTGCAGGTTGGGGTGGGTGCCGTACCGCTCCAGCAATGGCCGCAGCGGGTCGGTGAAGTCGCCGCGCAGGGGGACGTCATGTCCGGTGTCGGCGCCGTACTTCTCGAACGTTGGCCGGTGGTGGTTGCGACGTACACCTGGATGCAGGGTCATCGTCAGGCCATCCTCGGTTGACATCCGCGCCATTTCCAGCAGCATGTGCCGGCGCAGGGCAAGGCAGTCATTCGTCGAGGCCGTGCCCGCGAGCCCCGCCGCATAGATCCGCTCAGCATCGGCCGGCTCGAGCGGCGTGGTGTCCACGTCCTCGTGGCTGTGGTCAGCGGAGGTTGCCCCGTGCGCCACGAAATAAGCCCGGCGCGCTTGCATCGCCTCCACCCAACCCGCGTAATTCGCGGTGTCGACACCGGCCACCTCGCCGAGCCGAGCGACGTACGTCGGCCAATCCGGGTACGCCGGCTCCAGATACCTGTCCGGCCGGAACGTCGGAATGACGCGCCCGGACCAGGTGTCGTCGGCCGCCAACGTGGCATGTGGAGAGAGGTCGTCGCACGGGTCATCCGTCGTCGCCATCACGGAGATACGGAACCGCTCGAACAGAGCCCTGGGCCGGTAGGCCGGCTGCGCCAGCCGCTGCGCGAGGGAGTCGTAGATCGCGTCTGCGGTTTCCGCGGAAGGCCGCACGGTGATCTCGAAGATCTCCGCGAGCTCCGACTCCAACCAGTACCGGACCGGCGTGCCTCGGAACACCTGCCAGTGTGAACACAGCTGTCTCCAGACCTCACGGGCCTTCGCTTCGGGCAACGGCCCCTGCCCGACACCGAGGGTGTCCAGCGGCACTCCGCTGGCGTGCAGCAGCCGGGTGACGTAGTGGTCAGGAGTCACGAGCAGGTCCGCGGGGTCACGGAACGGCTCGTCGTCGACCAGTATCCGCGGGTCCACGTGACCGTGTGGGGAAATGATCGGCAGTTCCCGCACGGCCTCGTATAGCTGCCTGGCAATCGCCCGCACGTTGGGCTCCGCCGGCAGCAAGCGGTCGGGATGAAGTACCAGCTGTGCGGGTTGGCTCGCCATGCGCCCATCGTTGCCGCAGGGTCACCTATACGGCAATCGGATGCTCGCAATCGTCGCGAGGCGTTGTCTGGGTGCGGTACAGGCGGGAGAGTTGGGTGATGACGCAGACCTTCGACAAGGACACGCGACAGGGCGCGACTGTCGTCGGTGGCTCCGATCGTGAGCTGAGCGACGACGAGGTGAGGCGATTCGTCGCTGAGCAACTGGCGGGCGTCGACCTCGAAGGCCGGAGCATGTGTGTGATCGTCCCCGACGGCACCCGCAGCTGCCCGCTGCCCTTACTGCTCGATGCAGTGCATGGCGCAGTGCACGGCCGGGTGAGCCGACTCACTGTGCTCGTTGCCCTGGGCACCCATGCGGCGATGTCGGAATCGGCCATGGCCAAGCATCTCGGCTACGGCGAGGGCAGGCTTGCCGAGCGCTATCCGGGCACCACGGCGATCAACCATGCGTGGTGGGACCCCAACACCTTTGTCTCTGTCGGCACTATTGGAGCCCAGCGGCTGGCCGAGCTCTCCGACGGCAGGTTAGTTCGGGACGTAGACGTACGCCTCAACCGCGCGGTCGTCGACCACGACCTCACGCTCATCGTCGGACCGGTCTTTCCGCACGAGGTGGTGGGCTTCTCCGGAGGCAACAAGTACCTCTTCCCCGGTGTCGCTGTGCAAGACGTCATCAATGTTTCGCACTGGCTCGGCGCCCTGATTAGCAGCGCAGAAATCATCGGCACCACGGGCATCACTCCGGTTCGTGCGCTGATCAACGAGGCCGCCTCGCTGGTGCCCGGTGAGCGCGTGGCGTTGTGCGTCGTCGCATCATCGGGGGCAGGGGGTCTGCATGCTGCTGCCTTCGGCGATCCAGAAGCAGCATGGGCCGCGGCAGCGGGCGTATCCGCCCAGACCCATGTCCGCTACCTGGATGCCCCCGTCCGTCGGGTGCTGTCGCTAGTACCGGAGAAGTACGCGGACATGTGGACCGGCGCCAAGGGCTTCTACAAGGTGGAGCCGGTCGTCGCCGACGGTGGGCAGGTCGTCATCTACGCCCCGCACATCACCCAGGTCAGCGCGATGCACCCGGAGGTCGAACAGATCGGGTACCACTGTCGCGACTACTTCCTCGGTCAGTGGGACCGCTTCAAGGACGTGCCGTGGGGTGACCTTGCGCACTCCACGCACCTCCGAGGCGCCGGCACCTACAACGCGGAACATGGTGAGCGGTGCCGGGTCACGGTCACCCTCGCCACCGGCATTTCCGAGGATGTGGTTCGGGCCATCAACCTCGACTACCTCGACCCCACGGAGGTCGACGTCGACGCGTGGTCAACAGATCCCAATACCCTCGTTGTGCCTGAGGCTGGCGAAGTCCTCTACCGGCTCCGCTGACATCCGGTCTCTGGGCCAGCCGTTGGGGGCTGGCGCAGTCTGCCCGGGGGCTATGGCCGAGCGTAGGACCAGATCGGAAGCACGACTGTAGTTCCGGCGGTCAGGCCGAGTTCCGTGATCAGCGGGCGGAGCGCTGATTCGGTGTAGCTCTCGCCCTCCGTACTCGTGCGCCAAACCTGCGAGATTACGAAGCCATCGCGCTCGGGATAAACCGCATGGCTCATCAACCCATCCGGTGGACCCCCACCCGCCTGCATGAGTTGCCCAACTCGATCATCCAACTCATCGAACTGTGCTCTGGTTGCAGGCATCACCGGGAGTTGCACCAACACGGCCATCGGCACATCCTGCCATGGTGATCCGGCGTGGACAGTGCGGCGCTGCCCGTCTGTCGTACCTGCGTGGGCACGGTTCGTGCTCGAATCCACTGTGTGCCATCAGTGGTGGCCCGGAAGGCACGGACCGAATGTAGGGCTCCAGCTTTCAGGCCGGCCTCCACGCTGGGATGGGCGTTGGCAGCCCATGGCTGCAGCGAACGAACCTGAGCAATCGAGAGACAGGCATCGTCAGACCTGGCTACTCTAGGTGAGGAAAAAAATACGTTCAGTAACAAGTACTTCCTGATCATGGCACAGCCGGGGCCCGCGAAACACCGTCGGGGGGGCGGTCCCGCTGGCGAGCACCACTGTCAGCCGAGGCGGCTTCACGCCAAGAAACCGATGAAGGGCGAGAGCGGATGGTCAACCCGATAGACCCGAACCGGCGAGGCACCGACTCCGACACGGACACCCGGGCTGCCGAGCGTGTAGCGGCGGCCGACCACCGAGATCGGATCGCCGAGGTGCGCGACACCTTGGCCGACTCCCGTGACCTAGCCAGTAGCTATCGAGAACAAAGGGTCGGCGAGATCCTGATGGCGGCAGAGTTACGCGACGAACAGGCTGCCGCGCGCGATGAGGCGGCCGACAGACGCGACTCCACGGAAGATCTAGCCGCGCCCGGTAGCCATCTTGCCGAAGCGAGAGTTCTTCAGCATCGCATCTCCTCCCAAGCCGATCGCGACCACGCCGAGAACGACCGCGCAGCCGCCAGGCGAGACCGAGCCGCCCTAGCAGGCACCAGCGGTCACGCCCTCGATCGGGAGGCAGCCCTAAAGGACCGAGTCGCCGCAGCCGTCGATCGGCTGGAGGCTTCCATCGACCGCACCAGCGCAGCCGACGCACCATAGCGGTTGCACACGAAGCTGAGCTTGAGCCCTGTGCCAAGGAGCGCCAGCCCACCCCTCACCGCCGCCGGCGGGGCTGACATCCTCATTCGGACTGGACTCGCCCAGCTGCTCGTCGGGTGATGACCACACCGGGCTCGGTCTCCCGGATTTGGTCATCACCCGACGACGGACCATGACGTCGGGGTTCGCCCGCCGCCGCTGACCGGTGCCTCACGATGAATGGTTGACGCGACTACGGGGCGCGGATTACCCACTGCCCGTCGGCGTAGCTGCTCCGGAGACGTTCCAACAGATGCCGATAAAGCCGCTCGTGCCACTACTTCCACCGGCGGTGAAGTAGCCGCGCATCGCCTGGCCCGGCTGCAAGACCGGCTGGGCCCGTGCTACGGGGGCCTTGAGGTCGATGGCTTTGACGCTGTGATCATTCGCCGAGCCTGGGGAGTACGAGCTGACTACGGACGAGTTCGACACCCCGTATGTGCTCTTGGCTGCACGAGTGCTGGTTGACGCCTCGGACCCTGAAGACGTGGCACAGGCGAACCAGATCCAAGACAGGTTCTCCCTGAGTGCGGGGGCGAGCGAACCCCTCGAACCGCCCGACTACGACGAGGAGTCGTTCACGGCGGTCCGTACCGCTGTCCTGAAGGAAGCCTCGCAGGGCTTGCATGGCACCCACGGCATGTTCGGCAGGAAGGAAGACGTCGATCCGCACGCTCACCTGCTTGGCACCGCCGGAGGCTGGGGCGGACTGCCCGAGCAAGAGGCCTACTACGAGAGCCGTGAGCCGGGACTCCCCGTCGGCCGGTACACGATCACTGCCAAGGATGTCCCCGTTGATGCCTTCTGGTCCATCACTGTGTATGGCGCCGACGGATTCCTCCATAAGAACGCCCTCGACGCCTACAGCGTCAACAGTGTCTTCGGCGCCTACACGTTCGTGAATATCTGGCAGAACAACCAGCTGTGCGGATCCTCGAGGCCCACCGTGGTGCAGTCACAGTGCTACCAGGTGCGCGACCCCCTCGACCTCGCGGTGCTTTCGGCAGCCATCAGCGCGACCTGCATCGGCTTTCTGTGGTGGAACGCCAAGCCCGCCCGGATCATCATGGGCGACGTCGGCTCCCTCGCCATCGGGGGGGCACTGGCTGGGCTGGCGATCACGTCTCGCACCGAACTCCTGATGGCCGTAATCGCCGGACTGTTCGTACTGGAGGCGATGTCTGTGCTTCTGCAGATGGGCTATTTCAAACTGACCAAGCGGATTACAGGCACAGGGCAACGCATCTTCCGAATCGCCCCCATCCACCACCACTTCGAGCACCTGGGATGGGACGAGGTCACGGTAGTGATCCGCTTCTGGCTCATCGCCGGGATCTGCGTCGCGACTGGGCTCGCGATCTTCTATGCCTCCTGGTTGGCCTGAATCCAAGAACTCCCGCTCATGACATGTCCGGACGCGTGGGAGGCGGCGCGACTGTAGGCCGTCCACGCGGACGTCGCGCCAGAGTGGAAAGCCTGCCGTCACAAGTCCACTCGGGCGGTCTTCGCGGGAACCCCCGGTGCTCCGCATGACCCATTGCCCTTGCCACGTGAACGGAGGATGCTCGAACCAGGACCAGGGGGTCTTCCACGCAGAGGGAGCAACACATGGTTCACGCAACGCGCCTGACTGCCATCGCCATGCTGGCCGCGGCCGGGCTGACAGTTTCGGGCATGACATCAACCGACGCCCACCGGGGGAAGGGCTCGAACGAAGGTCCCACCGTCATCGCATCCGGGTTGAACAACCCTCGAGGACTCGCGGTCTCGCCCGACGGCACTCTGTATGTCGCCGAGTCCGGTGCTGGCGGCGACGGGCCCTGCTTCGCCGGACCGGAAGGGCCGTCTTGCTTCGGACACAGCGGTGCAGTTACCCGCATCGGCAAGGGAGGTCCGCGTCAGGTGCTGACCGGGCTGCCGTCGTTCGGCCAACAGGGCACCGGTGACGCCGCCATCGGTCCGTCCGATGTCACGTTCCGCGGCCAGAAGATGTACGTCACCGTCGGTCTCGGCCTCGACCTCGACTTCAGCAAGACCCTGCCCGAGCTCGACGACATGGGGCAGCTCATCGTGGCGCGCACCAGCAGACAGGGATGGAAAGCAGCCTCGACTGTCCGGACCGTCGCCGACCTCGCCGACTTCGAGGATGCCAACAACCCGACTGGCGACGAGGAGAACGTCAACCCGAACTCGGCCCTGACAACCGGCGGTCGGGTTGTGGTGTCCGACGCCGGCGCGAACGACCTACTGATGGTGGGCAAGAACGGCAGCATCAGGGTGTTGGCGACGTTCCCGAACCGACTCGTCGACGGCCAATCAATGGATGCAGTTCCGACCTCGGTGACGAAGGGTCCAGACGGCGCCTTGTACGTCGGGCAGCTGACCGGGTTCCCGTTCCCGCCCGGCGGCGCGAACGTGTACCGCATCGGGAGCAACGGACCCGAAGTGTTCGCTAGCGGGTTCACCAACATCATCGACATCGGTTTCGACAAGAGCGGGCGGATGTACGTGCTTGAGATTTTCCAGAACGGTCTGCTGTCAGGTGACCCAACCGGGGCGCTCATCCGAGTGAACGGGGACGGCTCACAGTCCGTCGTGATGTCGACCGGCCTCATCACGCCTGGCGGCCTCGCACTTCGCGGCAGCAACGCGTTCGTGTCGAACTGCGGCACCTGCGCCGGTGGTGGAGAGGTGCTGCGGATCCCGTTGAGCTGACATGAATTGATGCCCTGTCAAGGTGCATCAGATGCGCCTACCTCGACCGGCCGCGTGGAAGTCATGCAAATGAGCAACGCATCCAGTCAACGCGTCGCATGTGAGCCGAGTGGGCAAACCCGTGCTCGGTGACCAGGAACGGATGAACCTACGTCGGTCAGCCCGCTCGCGCGGCGTGGGCGGCTGGCAGATCGCCGTGACGAGCATGTGCTGGACGCGGGATCATGCTCACAGGATCTGCCTATGATCGAGCGACTGACGGGTCGAGCTCAGCGACCGCCGTCACCAGGCGTATGCCTGCGGAGCCTCCCCGGGTCCCGGCCAAATCTCATCGAGTCTTGCCAACACGTCTGCGTCCAGTTGCACCGACAGTGCGCCGAGGCCCGACCGAAGTTCTTCGGGAGTTTCCGCTCCGACCACCGCTGTCGCGACGGCAGGATTCGCGGCCAGCCAGGCCAGTGCTACCTCCACGGGCTTCGCACCCAACTCGCGGCACAACGACTCATACGCCTGGAGTTGGTCGCGGTGTGCCTCGATGAGTTCCAGCAAGGAGTCGCTCAGGCGTCGTCCCCCGCTGGAGTTCTCGAGGGCGCCAGCGAGGAGGCCGATGCGAAGGGGGCTGTACGGGATGAGACCGATGCCGAGGTTTCGCAGCGCCGGAACTAGTTCCAACTCGACCGCCCGCACGGCAAGGCTGTAGTGGCTCTGCTCGGAGACGAGTCCGAGGAAGTGCCGTGCCGACGCGGCCGACTGGGCCAGGGCGACATCCCAGGCCGCGAAGTTGCTGCTGCCGACGTAGCTGATCTTGCCTTCGCGGACCAGTTGTTCCATGGCCTGCCAGGTCTCCTCCCACGGCGTGGCCCGGTCGACGTGGTGCATCTGGTACAGGTCGATGTGATCAGTCTGGAGCCTGCGCAGGCTCGCTTCGCACGCACGACGGACGTGGTACGCGGACAAGCGCCGGTCGTTGGGGCCGAGGCCCATCGGCTGGTAGACCTTCGTGGCCAACACGATGTCGTCGCGGTGTCCGCTGCGCTGTAGCCACCGACCGATGACCTCCTCCGCGATTCCGTACCCCATGGCCATATCCGCCGTCTGCGGGCCGCCGTACACGTCGGCGGTGTCGAAGAAGTTGATGCCTGCGTCGATCGCGGTGTCCATGACCGTGAAGCTTGTGGACTCGTCCGTGGTGAAACCGAAGGTCATGGTTCCCAGCCCGATTCGACTGACCAAGAGACCGGACCTGCCCAGGTGTCTGTAGGTCATCGATCCACTCACGTCCCGAGAATACGCGGCGTCCGGCCGCTCCCCCGACGTCAGCGCGTCGCACAGTTCACGCGATCTCGCGCTGCCCGATGTGAGGGCTGGATCGTGCCCCGGAAGGCACCGCTGGCGTCGACTAGCATCGCTCCGTGACTTGTGACACCCCCCGGTTCATTGAGGACGAGGAGTGGCTCAGCCAAGTGGGGAAGCGCCGCGCCGCTGGCTCATTCGTCTTCCAGGACCGGCCAAGACCCCACAAAGAGCCACCAGAGCTTGAAGTTTCCATGATTCTCGGGCGGATGGGTCCCCGGGACGCCCGGATCACGGCATACGGGACCAGGGCTCGCTTGTGGCCAGGCAGAGACGCTGCGGTGAGGCATCACCAGGCGGGGGTGCTCAGGTCGGCTGGCTTTCGTGTCGAACACACACCGAGGCATCCTGGAAGCCCCTTGCACGCTTCAGTCTTTTGGGACATGGAGACTGGATGGGATGACACTGTTGCGGAGATGTTGCATGCCTGTGCGAGGGGAGGCGAGGTCGATGGGTGACCTAGCGCGTCTCATGCACCGCCAGCCGCCCTGGAAGCCCACATGGGACTCGGTGCCGGTCGCCGAGTACCAGTACCACGAGATGCCGCTGGTTGGTGTCTTCCGGCAAGACGGTCGTGAGTTCCTCTTCATGTGCGTCGATGGGCAAGATGAGGTGCTCTCTCTTTGGTGGTACGGCGCCATCGAGTCGGAGCAACGGGCTGCCATGGAGTCAGCAAGCCCTGAGTATGACGACCTCGTCGGCACGATGCCGCTTCACGGATGGAGTCGGCTGGCGTTCGCAACGACCAGGCTTGGCATTGTGGATTTCGAGGACGTTAAGGATAGCGAGGGAGGGGCGGAGGCCGCCCTTCATGCGCTACAAGCTCGGCTCGATGAACTCCATGATGATGCCCATCGGCTTGAGTTGGTAGCGCACTAGCTACCGAAGTCTGCCCGCTGCCAACAAGGGGTCGGGCTAGTCGGGTCGCGTCTCGGAGTTCTCGTCCGGCCCGACCTTCTCGGCTTCCGCATCGGCTGAGTCGATGTGCTCCTCTGCGGGAACGTCGTCCATATTGCGCGGCGTCTCGGTCACGGGATCCTCCTTAACATGTGCCGGCTACTCGCTGACCATGTACTCAGTCCTCATGCCGTTATGGCCGTGCGACTACACCCCTCACGGAACAACCTCGCTGTAAATCGGTCGGCCCCTGGGGGACGCGCCGTCCACGTCCAGGGACCGACCTTCCAGCCCCGCTCTCGGTCCGAGGCCGTGATGACTCTGTGCCCCATCGAGTGCGTGTTATTCGCCAGGTGGGCTCACGCGACGTGCGGCCTGGCATCGGCGTCCTTAGTCTCATGCCATGAGCAAGCAGCCAGGTGACAGCCGCCGCTTCACAGAAGAGGAGATGCGCAGCTACCGCCTGCAACTCTGCCCCATTTGCGAACGGGCCACGATGCGGTACGGGTTTGTCGCTGTGCCTGGGGAGTATCCGTCGAGCATGACGTACGAGCTTGGGCAGGGTTCGTGCTCGAATCCAGGGTGCGCCAGCAATGGCGGCCCGGAAGGCAATGACGGAGGCAGAGACCCATGACGACCGAGACCTCGAACCTGCCCGTGCTGGAAGTCGAGGCGTATTGGCGGCACCTCAAGACGTTCAAATGTTCGGCGTGCGATGCCGGGACGCGCGTCATGCGCTGGTGCCCGGTTGACGGACCCTTTGGCATGGACGGTCCCTGGGAGACGCACCTGCAACTCCCAGGGACCTCGGCCCCGTTGTCGACCGGCGGGAGCCATAGCAACGTAGTGCCCCATCTGCCGCCCATCATTCGTCGCGACGCGTCCACCGTTCGGTTGCTCCCCGACCAGCCGTCTGGACACTGTTGCTGGGTTTAACGAACGACTGCCAACCCGTTGACGTGTAGTCGCCTTAGCGGCCCCCGTCATCGATTTCGTCGGTCCGCGGCGGGGGCCGCGTCCACCGTCGGCCCGTCGACACAACATTCCCGCTACCCAGCGGTGGTTGGTGCGTCGCTCCGTGCTCATTGCCTTGTATGAGCCATCACGTCAGACTCAGCCCGCGGGGCCAACTTTGGAGACGCCGACCCCGCGGCGCAGGCCCCGGCCAACTGCTCCCCTCTTGGGGGGTCGGGGTCCGGACCAAAATACTGCGGGTTCAGTTTTTGTGAGCCGTGGCACTGGACGAAGGAGGGCAGGAGATTGGCTGGATGAGAGAAACGGTCTATGTGGCTTCCACCGCGACGAAGCAGCTGCACCTCATGCTCAGGCTGAGGAAGGCCGGCTACCCGGCTGGTGCCGAAACCTGCGACTCCGGACGGCTCGTGAGAGTTCACCACTCGCCGGATGAAGCGGACCGGGTCGCGGAGATCGTGTCCCTCGTCGACCGTGGCGCTCGGCCGCATCGCGGCTAGCGTCGAGGTTTCAATCGGTCCGAAGTGGGCTCACCGGGTTTGCCATAACGCCTGTCGCCGAGACGTTCAATGCAAAGTTGGATCCTCGAGGTGACTGAGATTCGCGTTGATGCAGCGCGGCGCATGCCACGGCTTCGAACGCCACCTCGCCTCGCCCGCCCCAGGCAGCGTTACGCCGAGCCTTCACACACGGATGCGCCTGATGCAGAGCAGCTTGGCCTCCCAACTGAAGGTACGTCCTCAGCGGGCGGCTGTGACGATTGTCCTGTTACTGTCTCTTGCAGGCCTGTGGTCGTCCGGACGGCTGCCAGGTTCCAGGCAGGGACCGTTCAAAACCGAGTGCTGTCCCTTGCCGGGGTTGGGGCCGACCTTCCCTCCCCCCAGGAGTGGTGGCCCTGAGGCGCCGAGTCCCCGCGCCCCTCCCCGTCGGCGCTGAGGATCAGCACGGCCGGGTCCGCGACCCATGCTCCGATGCTCAGAGTCGAAGCGCCAAGAAAAGGGATATGCGCGGTCGGTCCCTGGGGAGACGCGCCGTCCGTGGCCCAGGGACCGACCTTCGCCCCGCTGGGTACCATCCGGACAGCGGGGTCGTGGTGACTGTGTGCCCTGTCCAGCACGTGTCATTCGTCATCCAGCACGTGTCATTCGTCGCAGACACAACCCGTGCCTGGCAGAGCCAGAACTTTCAGCTACATCCCCGCAGCCCTGAACTGCTCAACGCTTGCACCATTCGGTGAAGGCGGCCGGGTCGTTGGTAATGGCACCATCGACTTCGAGGCGCTCCATCGGGGCCAGGTTGGTGCCACGACGCACGATCACGGTCACTCCGTGCTCGTGGAACCTTTGCACCCGTGACGGGTACTCGACGATGTCGGCCGGCGCCAAGGTCACTACTTCCGCGAACTCGCTGATCGTGTCCACCGTCCAGCCGCCGAAGCCGGTGTCGACTTTCAACCCGATCCGGATGTCGGGGTAGGCCTTGTCGAACGACCGCACTTGGAAGCCCGAGGACGAATAGAACACCGCCCGGTTCATCATGTCGTTGTTGACGACCCGGCTGTGCAGTACCTCCCAGGGCATGACCCGCTTGACCTCGATCAGCCAACGGGTGCCGAACGGTCGCATCGCGTCCAACGCCTCGTTCAGCGTCGGGACGACAGAGCCGTCACTGCGCCGGAAACGCTCGCGAATCTCGGCGGCGGTGTGCTCGGAGATCAGCCCGAACTGGCCGAGCTTGTCCTGATGGTGCAACAGCGGCACGTTGTCAGCGGTCAAGAACACATCGGTCTCGATCCGGGCGATGCCCGCCCGGGCAGCCGCCTTGAACGCACCGATCGAGTTCCCCGAGAAGCCCGTCCCCTTGCCTTGGTGACTGACGCCGAACATGCCGCAGTCGACGGCATGTGCCGTGGGCACAGGTCCAAAAAACATGGTGAAAGACACCGCGATGACCAGAGCAAGTGCCCTCACTGGTCCTCTTGCGTGAACTCGGCTTCGCCGTTGGGCATGCGCTGACTGGCTGGTTGTGCTCACGAAAGTAGTGTCCTAAAGGATTGGGGCTTCCCGCAGCAACATTGGCTACTGCGAGATCACACAGATACGCCATGGGCGTGTGGACTCGGAAGAAACTCTCAAGGCGACGTCACATGGAAACTGATAAGTCGCCGAGGCTTGACAACCGATCGAGCGCAATATTTGCGGACACCCACCAAGTACCCACAAGGAGCCGCTTCACACTGGGCACTTACCGGGTGTCCACTTTGAAACTTACACGGTCTGCAGCACGGCCTGCTTGCACTCGGTACCGGCAGGGATGTGGTCAAGTTCGTGCGGCGCAGACTTGGGGTCTAGATAGGTCCGCACCTCGTCAGGCGAGAACTTGCGCAACGCGTCGTGCCATCCATGACCGACGCGCGAGGTGAAGATCTCCGTACTCGCCCCTGACCGTTGGGAAACCATGCCCCCAGCGCGCGAGGGGGCATCATTTCGACGTCATCCACACCATCGGTCCGATGAGATCCGTGGGCTCGGAGCTGAGTTTCTTGCCGGTCAGGTCATAGGTGGTCAGCGTGGAATCCGCGAGCACGGTGAGGCTGTTTCCGTCGGGTGTCCACGACAGAGACGGTTCTTTCTCGTCACAGGATCGGGTGAAGCGACCGTTCTCATCGACAGGCTCGGCGCACCGCCCCAGGTCGGCGATCTGCTCGACTTCACCGGTAACCGGGTTGGCGACGAACAGTTGCCACTGAACTTGCCGGTCTTCGTCGTCCCCTCCTTCGGGTGTGGTCGTCATGGCGAAGGCCAGCCGGGTGGAGTTAGGCGCCCATTGCAGGTCGTCCAAGTGCGGCGCATTCCAGCTGTTGAATGCGCCGGGTCCGTTGCCGAATCGATGCTCCTCGGCGTCGTACCACGGCGGAGCCTCCTCGGAGTACTCATACAGGGTGGTCTGCTCCGAGGAGTCCGGGTGGCGGAGCACAACGGTGAGCGACCCCCTGTTCCGGCTGTGGTCGCTATGAACCTCCGCCAAGGTGTCGCCGTCCGGAGACCAGGCAAGCCCTTCTAGGAGCCCCTGGCCGACAGGGCCCAGGTCACGCTCGATGTCGCCGTCGGGGCCGACCACCTCGAGATGGAAGTCCCCGGTCATCATCGTGAGCTCGTCCGGGCCCGGTCCGAGAGCGGCGCTCAGGCACGCGTCGTCCTCGCACGCGATCCGGAGCAGCGGCTCAGCCCGGCCGGGCGTCATGACCTCATGAGCAGTCGCTTCGTCGGCGTTGATCAGGAAGCGACCCGTCGCAGGGTCGACCGAGGCCCAGTACGGGTAAGTCATAACCCCCGACGTGCCCAAGGGCTCCGCCCACTCATCGCCGACGGGAGTCGCATAGTCCGTACCCACCAGGCTGCTCGTCACAAGGACCCACTCGCCCGGCGGTACCCACTCGACGGACGGTGAGGCCGGCGGCGCCGCACGGTCCTGGCCAAGCTGAGCATCGACGACGAGAACGCCGACGACGACAGCCGCGACAGCAGCGATCATCATGCCCGTGATACGTCGCCGCTGGTGCTTCCTGATCCGGGCGCCGAGCTCGTCGTAGCGCTCGAGCGTGTCCACCTGGGGGAGTTTCTCTTCGATCATGGTCAGACCTTCGCGGATGCGTGCATCAACCGACATCGCCGTCCACCTCCTCCACGTCCTGCGTGACGTTTTCGGCCAGGAGCTCGGCGAGACGGCGCCGAGCTCGGTGCAAGTGGACGAACCCGGTCGAGGGACTGCAGCCGAGCACATAGGCCACGTCCTCCATGGGACGGTCCTCCAGGTAGAACAGCGCGACGACCGCACGTTGCATCGGCGCGAGAACCAACAACGCGGCCCTTAGCTCAGGGTCAGGCATCGCTGGGTCGCTCACCGCTTCGAGTGGGGCCTGGGACTGCTCCGCGTGCAGCCGTCGTACCGTACGGGCCGCCTCACGCTGCGCTTTGCGCAACGCGACGCGACGTACCCATAGGTCGGGCCGGTCATAGGACCGGAGCTTCCGCCATTGCCGGTGCAGGTCGATGAACGCATCCTGGGCGATCTCCTGTGCCTGCTCGTGGTCATGGACAACGAACCACAACGTGCGCACCAGGCGAGGAAACGTCACCATGTAGAGGTCTCGGAAGTCGGCCTCTCGATCACCGATGGGATCGGGGGCAGCCGACGCCGAGCGCTCCACGTGGGGCTCGCGGCCCATGCTCACCACGTCACCCATGATCCTCGCGCACCACCGATGCGGTCATCGATTTCACCTCCACCCCTTAACTGTCTGCGGAAGTGGGAAACCTTTACAGCGCCAGGACCGCGAGAAGCGCTTTTTGCGGAACTGCTGCGAGCTCACTGCCGGTCACGACGGCTCGGCGAGTCGGTGACGTACCACCCTCCGGCGCAGGGTCGGAGAGGCCACCACCTCGTAACCGGAGTCGAGGAAAACTTGCAGCAACCCGACGGACGCCTCGTCCCAGATCACGGTCTTCCCGGGCGACGGCTCGGTGGGATAGCCCTCCAGGACGCGGGCGCCGACCTGCCTTCCGTACTCAACGGTGGCCGCGGCCAACTCATACATCAGCCCTTGCCGTCGGAAGCCCTTGCGTATGACGAAGCAGGTGACCGACCAGACGCCCACGAGCTCAGGGTCCAGCCGCATCCACGACTTCTTCCGGCTCCACACTCGGGGGTAGTTTTCCCGCGGCTCGATCGCGACCCAAGCGGCTGGCTCGCCGTCGAGATATCCGATCAGGCCGGACGTGGGTCCGTCGGTGCTGCAACCGGTCTGCTCCAGCAGGGCGGCGTCTCGCTGCTCCTGGGTGGTGTCGCGCCAAATCCAGCCCGGGCATTTCAGCGCCTGGCAGCGGCACTTGCGTGCGCCACCGGTGTCGAACACTGCCTCGACGGCCTCAGTCGTTGCCTCATTCGCCGGTCGCCAGGTGAACTCGGGCACACCCCGCAGCCTAGCCGGATCGGTCAGGAGGTCTGGCGACTCCAGTGGTAGAACCAAACCCGACTCATCGGCCTACAAGATCAGCCGCAACAACTGCCCGACCCTCGGCACGATCGCGCGACCAGCGGCATGGTCAGGCGAGCGTAGCCGCCCTCAACGCGGCATGAGCGGACGCCTAGCAGCGGCCAGACAAAGGCAGGCCCGCGCAGTCGCTGCACCGGCGACGACGCTTCACGGATGCCCGACCGCCGATGGTCGCCGGAGCGCCATATGCCGGGTGTGCCTTGTCAGCAGACAGAGCTCGGTGGAAGGCTCGGGTGATGGGGCTGCAGTCATGACAGCGATGAGACCGTTCGTGGCCGGACCGCCCGCTGACCGTTCCCGGCCATGGCGGGTGGTCTCTGACGGCAGCCGGAGCAACGGAATGGCGCTGGGTGATGCTCGGATCGCGCCTGGAGCGCCTGGCCCTGGCCGCCACGTCCACACGCACGAGGACGAGGGCATCTACGTCATTACCGGGATCCTCACGGTCGAGGTGGGTGAAGACCGCTACGAGGTCGGCGCCGAGAGCTTCGTCTGGTTGCCCCGCGAAGTCCCGCATGTGTTCGCCAACCTCGGCACGGAGGAGGTCTGGACGGTCGGCCTCCTCAGCTCACCGGGACTCACTGGGATGTTTCGTGAGCAGGCCGAGTACTTTGCGTCCCTTCACGGTCCCCCCGATCCCGAGGTGCTTCTCGAGATCAGCCTCCGGTACGGAGTCCGCCCGGTCGAGGGACCACCGCTCGCCTGATGGCAACCAGACACCACCCCACGACCCGTCCCGGGCAGTAGTTACAACCAGTCAACGAGCGGGTGATCGGGCGGCGCCTCCGTCCCAAAGTGTCTCGGCGCCAGATGCCCGCTCATCGGCATGACAGTTCACGCTCGGGAGCCCGCCTGGTCCGACCGAACTCGATCTGTCATGCCGATGTCCGGCGCGCTCGAACGCTGAGCGGTCATGCGCGACGAGGGATCTCAGATGCGGCCACTACGCGGTTCGCGGTGCCGGTGGTACTGGGTCTGCGCGACGCTCCGCTCGCCAGGGCGCACGCCACTCGGCAGGCTCAAACCCGTCCATGATGTAAATCCGCTCCCGCGCTACGCGTTCGCCGCGGAACTCCATGACACTGACCGTGAACTGCCACGGGGCGCCGTTATAGCTGATCAGATACTCGGTCACGACCAAGTCCTCGCGATGCACGATGCGGCGCAAGTGGAAGGCAAGGACGGCTGGATACTGGCGGCGCCATTCCCGGAAGTTCTCTACCCCCTCGAAACGCTCGCCGGACTGCGGGAACTCCAGAACGGCGTCCTCATGGTAGATCTCGTGCGCGGCGTCCTCGTCCTTGCCCGAGTGCTCCCAATGGTGGTGCAGCGAGCGCACCAGTTCGTCGTCGGCCAACATGACAACTCCTCATTGCGCGGTTGCCTGGCAGCGTCCCACAAGACCCGGCCGCTGGCGATGATCTGAATACCGCCCGCTCATGCCGTGGTCCGCGCTGTCATGCCGATGAGCGGTCATAGCAAGAATCGTGGCGTCCCCAGCGCGGCAATCAGCACCGCCACTCGCAGGTGCGGAGGGCGCAGGGGTCAGGAGACCGACGGCGGCCAGCGATGCCTGCGCCAGTCGTCCCATGTCGCGAATCCAGCCGGTGGATCATCAATAGGTTCACTGCCGTCGAGTTCACCTGGCGTTGGGATGTCGAACTTGGCAGCCCACTCGGAGAGTTCCTCATCAGACATCGGCCAAGTCGTATGTGGCGCTTCGGCTTGGCGCTGATCAAGTCGTATCCGCTGCTCGGCTGGGGTGAGCTCGAAGTAGCACATCTGCGCCATTGCGCCGAGGTCTGCTGCTGCCTGCCGTAGAGCGGAGCGTTCGCCCCGACTCCAGAGGCCGAAGTCGATCACGACGTTATTGCCGAGTTCGAGAGCGCGCAGCCCGATCTGGATCAGCCGTCCTTCGATCACTGCCGTGGCCGATGGCGGATTCTCGTGCCCGTAGAGAGCCTTCACCCATTCGTCCTTCGTCAGACGAAGTGCCTTCTGCTCGATCTCTATGCGCCGTGCAGCGGTGGTCTTGCCGGTGCATGGCAGTCCCACGGTCAGGAACAGTGTTGGTTGCCCCACTGTCACCCCCTTCCCGAGCGGACGACTCATCATCGCTGACATCCGCTCATGCCGATGAGCGTGCGCGTGGTCACGACCGTGCTCGGAGCCATGGGTTTCACGTCGTAGCCGCTGACCGCTCCTCGCCCGGCTGCTGGCTGCGCAGGCGCGCCAGCGCGTCGCGGACGTGCGACTTGACAGTTCCCACGGAGATGCCGAGAGCCGCAGCGGTGTCGGCCTCGGTGAGGTCGTCGAAGTAGCGCAACACAAGCACAGCGCGCTGCCGCGGCGACAGCCTGCGCAGGTCCTCGAGCAACGCGATGCGGTCGATGCTTCGGTGCTGTCGTGATGCATCGCCTCCGGGACCACGTCAGTGGATACCTCTCGCCAGCGGCGACCGCGCCATCGGTTCACAGACTCACGCGCGAGCACCTGCCGGACGTACCCCTCCGGGCGGTCCTTGATCCGCGCCCACTTCGGCACCACCTTGATCAGCGCTGACTGCACGAGGTCCTCGGCGTCGTGATGGTCGCCGGTGAGCAGGTACGCCGTACGCAAGAGCGCGCCTCTCCGCGCGACCACGAACTCCTCGAAGTCGGCGTACCCGGTCATGACGCACCGCCATCTGCCTCGAGCGCTTCCCCGATCAGATCGGTAGCGAGCCTGACCCGCAGAGGCGCTCCTGCGGTGACGACCACGCGACGCAGGGCCGGGTCGTCGAACGGAGCCGGGTTGCTCTGCTCGTAGTACGGCTGCGTGGGAAGTCGGCGCCGTGGATGTCCAGGGCGACCACTGTCCGGTTGCCGTCGTTCGGGTCGTCCCAGTCACCAGGCAAGCGATCGGAGTTCCAATGACCAAGCACGATCTCGGAACCGGGGACGAGCCCAAGACGTCGCACAACACCGGCACCTCGATTGAGCCGGACCGATCCTCCCCTCCGTTCTCTTGGCGGGTCGGACATTCTGGATGATCGGCGCCGAAGTACATGACCGAAGACCGCCTCCGTTCCCGGAGACCGACAGGTCCGTCCCGCCATACGGCACGAGGTAGGGGTTGACCAGCTTCGGCGCCGTCGCCGCGGCTCCCACAGCCATCCGTCTCCGTCGGTCCCTCCCGCAACGAGGCCGAGAGGTGGGTGGCATCGACCCAGTCGAACCCCGGCGCGGGTCTTGAACTCCGACGCGGGCGAGTAGCTCTCGCCGCTCACCAGATCGTGGACGACCAGGTCTCCCTACCGCGGCCAGATAGGCGATCCTGCGGCCGTCGGGCGACAGCACGGCCCCCATGCCACCTCGTCAGCTGCGTCACCTCGCTCCTCGTAGAGGCCGTAGGACATGTCGATCGGGAGCGTCCCGAACGTCCCGGTTTCCGCGACGAGGCCGACGGCTTCAGGCGCGCCGCCGCCCGCGAGGTCCACCCAGATCGCCGCCAGCGGTCCGGGAGCGTCCCCGAGATCCGGCAGTTCCTCCCCAACGGGGTATTCGATCGGCAGCACGATGCCAACGGTCCCCGCCGGCGCAGGGCCGGAGCGATCGCCATCGGCGAGGCGTACGCCGATGCCTGTGCCGACGGCGCCTACCACCAGCAAGGTGGCCGCGAGTGCCGCGGCCCGGAGGCGATGGGCGCGTTTGCCGCGCGCCCAAAGCTCGGCCGCGGGCGCACCTCCCGTTGGTGCGTCGTCGGCCAACTCCGCCAGCCGGTCATGCAGCGTGTCCATGGGTCCCTCCAATTCGAAAGCCTCTCACTCATCAGTACGCGATGAGTGAGGCTTTCGGAGGGGTCCAGTTCCGAACCGGTCCAGACCAGGGTCGTCAGGACGACAGGTGACCCGGCCGTCGGAGAGGGTCACGATCCGACGTTGACACCAGCCTCGCTCACGTCTACCCATACTTCCCGACCGCGAAACGCACTGTCATGCCGCGATCCGCGCGACTGACCGTTCATCGGATCAGTTCTCCGATGACACGGCAAACTTGGTGCGTTAGTGATCCACCATCCGCGTTACCCGCCGACCGAGTGAAAGGTGGGGGTATTCTTGTACGTCACTCGATTGCCGTCACTGTCGTAGATCTCCAAGCGAACAAAGCAACGTTGTTGCGTGACACCGTCGATCGAATCCGTGTTGATCGGACTATCTCGTTGGAGCGGTCGTGCAGGTCGATCCAGTTCGTCTGGGCGTCCGTCAGGAGTTCCTTGACTTCAGCCGGCGTTTCCGTCACGGACAAGCTCTCGGACCCGAGAAAGACTTTCGATTTCACATGCCCATGGAACGACGCTAATCGGAGCGCACCCCCTCGACAACTGTGCTATTGCTCTGATGCTGCCTGGTGAGTCGAGTGCGCAACGCCGTGCTCCGTGATCATCCACGGATCGACGTACGTCGGTGTCCTCACTCAACGCGGCGTGGGCGGCTGGCGGTCGTCTGGCCGATCGGCGTCGCGAAGCGAGGCGACCCGCGCAGGCCCCTCAGCAGATCGCGGTTTCTTGTCGGGGTGCTGTCCTGGCTCTGTGCTGCCCGGAATAGAAGTCGGAATACAGTGCACGCATGCCCACCCCGAGCCGGGAGACGACCGCTGCTGTGCCGGGTGTTGTCGGCCGTCGCGACGAGCTGGCTAGGCTTGCTGAGCTGCTGTCCCGGGCGGGGCTGGGTAGTGCGAGCGTGGCTGTCATCCGGGGTGAGAGCGGATGCGGTAAGACTCATTTGCTCAACGCCCTGGCAGAGAGGGCTCGGGCGGACGGTTGGAAATGTCTGCGCCTGCAGGGCGTCGAGTCCGAGGCGGTGTTGTCGGGAGCGGGGTTGCTGTCTGTGCTGTCGCCCCTGCGCGCGGGCCTGGGCTCCGTTCCGGGAGTGCAGGCGAAGGCGGTGTCCGCGGCGCTGGGCTGGGGGCCTGCCGGCGGGTCGGGCGACCGTTTCCTGATCGGCGCGGGGACGCTCAGCCTGCTCGCGGCAGAGTCGGCCCGTACGCCGCTGCTCATCGCGGTCGACGACGTGCAGTGGGTGGACTCGGAGTCAGCGGACGCGTTGGCGTTTGCTGCCCGTCGGCTCGGCCATGACCGGGTCGCCGTGGTGATGACACATCGGGACGGCACGCGGCTCCCGGTCTCGCTGGATGGTTTCGAGGTCATCTCTGTCGGAGGCCTCGCACCGGAACCCGCGCGAGCGCTGCTTGGGCCTGGCTTCTCGGCCGATGTTGTGGCCAGGCTGGTGTCGGAGACCGGAGGCAATCCGCTTGCTCTGTGGGAATGTCAGCGGGTGCTCAGCCGGGCTCAGCGGGCGGGGGCAGCACCGCTGCCTCAATCACTTCCTGTTCCTGAGCGCCTGCGGGACGTGTACGCGAGCGAGCTCGGCGACCTGTCACCGGGTGCGTGGCGGGCCGCAGTGCTGTGTGCTGCGAGCAGCGACCAGCAGGCGGCGCCGGTGCTCGCGGCGCTGGGCGCCGAGGGCCTCGACTCAGCGACGTGCCTGGCCGAGTCCGGGGAAGTTCTCGTCGCCCAGGGCGGGGTGCTGACGTTTCGGCATCCGATGCTGCGGTCGGCCACCTGGGAGCGCGCCTCGGTGTCCGAGCGACACTCTGCGCACCGTTCGCTCGCCGCCGCAAGTCCGGACCGGGCTGCACGTGCGTGGCACCGAGCGGAGGCGACGCCGGGTCAGGACGCGGCACTTGCCGCCGAGCTCGCGGCGGTCGCGGAGGTGGACCGCTCGCGCCGCGGGTTCGCCGCCGCCTCGAGGGCGATGGAACGCGCAGCGAGGCTTAGTCCCGACCCGGTGCTCCGAGGTGACTGGCTGGCCGCGGCGACTGAGGATGCGTACGTCGCCGGTGACGCCGACCGTGCTCGACGGTTGGCGGCCGAGGTCCTCGGCTCCGACGTGGGTGCGGACCCCCGAGCGCGCGCCCTGGTCGCGCTGGGGTTGCTCGAGTGGTCCCATGGCCCGTTTGCCCGCGCCCGGGAACACTTCGAACAGGCAGCCCGCCTGGCCACCGGACGTCTGCTCGTCCGGACGCTGTGCGAGCTCTTCCACACATGCCATCTGCTCGACGACGTCGAGGGTATGACCGCGGCCGCCGACCGGGCGGCGGCGGTCGCCGACCGGACCGACCCGGAGCAGGCCATGTTGGCGGCGTACCTGCCTGGCGCGGCGCGCGTCAATGAGGGGCGTCCCGATCTCGGCGCTCCCCTGATTCATCAGGCGATCGAGTTGCTCGAGTCCGACCCTGTCCTGCGCGACGACCCACGCCACCTCGTGGTCTCCCTGCTGTGCGCGCGTTGGCTGATGGACCCGTCCTCCGCATTGGGCTATGCCGAGCGCCGGATCAGCCGGGCCCGTGAGGCAGGAGCGCTCGGCGTGCTGGCCCTGGGCCTGTCGATATTCGCCGGTGGGCTGACATGGTTGGGGGACCACGTACGGGCCTATGCGTTCCTCGGCGAGGCGGTCGAGCTCTTGGAGGCCCTCGATATCCAGGCGGATCCGGGGGTGGCGTACGAAGCCACCGCGACCGAGAGTGCCTGCCGAGGCATGCATGACGAAGCCAGACGGCTGCTCGACCTGGCCAGGGTCAACGTCGCAGTCAACGGCTTCGACCTGATGCCTCCCCACCTCGCGCGCGTCGTCGCCCTATGCGCACTCTGTCGCGGGGACCTGGCCGAAGTCGTCGACGTGTTGGAGGACCAGGTTGCCCGGTTCAATGGCGTGGGGCGATATCTGGAGCCGCTCGGCGTCGCCCCGCTCCTGGTGGAGGCATACCTCGGTCTGGGCCGCGACGACGACGCCCGCGAGCTGACGACCCGCTTCGGCGCAGCCCAGCCGAACCAGCCGTACCCCCACGTGGCGGCCATGGTCGCCCGCTGCGAGGGACTCATCTCGACTGACCTCGATGAGGCAGTCACGTCGTTCGAACGTTCCCTCGAGCTGCACGGTGCCCAGCCCGAGAGGCTCGAGGTTGCCCGCACCCGACTGCTCTACGGCATGCGGTTGCGTCGCGGGGGTCGGCGGGTGGACGCTCGGTCGCAGCTGGAGGCCGCCCGGCGCGAGTTCGTCGCGATGGACCTCACGCTCTGGGCGGAACGAGCCGCCCACGAGCTGGCCGGCACCGGCGAGCGAGTTCACTCCCGTGACGCGACTCGGGAGCCGCTCACCTCACAGGAAACGAGGGTTGCGCTGCTCGTGGCTCAGGGCCTGAAGAACCGTGAGGTGGCGGCGGCGCTTTTCCTCAGTCCGAAGACCGTCGAGCATCATCTGGGAGCGGTGTTGCGAAAGCGCGGGCTGCGGTCCCGGACCGAGCTGGCGAGGGCTCTTGCTGTCGACCCGGGCGGCGACGGCGCCGCCCTACGGAGTTAGTCACGCGGTGACCGCAACCGGCTCGACGCCCTCGTCCAGGCCGAGGAACTTGGCGAACTCGGGCTTCATCACATACAGCTCGATCGGGACGTTGTCGGGAGCGCGGAGGTTGAGGTGGTGACCCGCGTCGGTCTCGACGATCGGTGAGTGTACGACGCCGTGACCGTCCAACCGTTGCTCCCAGCTGAGCAGGGATTCGACGTCAGGCACGGCGTACGCAAGGTGGTCGAGACCGGTGTGGTGCTCGTCGAAGGCGCCCGACACCTTCCGGTCGTGGTCGGTCATGGTGATGGCCAGACCCGTTCCGCGGTCGAATACGAAGCAGTAGTGAGGTTGCTCATCGATGAGCTCGAAGCCCAGTACCTCGACCCAGAAGTGCCTGGCGGCCTCGCGATCCCGAACGCTGAGAGAGACGTGCGACAGCCCGAGGATGGCGGGTGTCATCGTTCCCTTCCCTGAGCCGTGTCCTCGTCCTCGGCTTGCGCCTGCACGATGTCGCGCTTGGCGCCCACCGCCTGCCACGTGGCGTGCCAGACGGCCGGGTCAACGCATGAGTGCATGCCGAGTGCGATAGGCCCCGGGGCGAGGTGGCGCAGGAACTCCGCCCAGTGACGGCGGTCGGTGTTCTTGGAAGTAGTCATGTAATGACGATCGGCCCCGGCCGTCCGTCGTCGCGTCGGGCGAATCCCCTAACCCTCGTGTCTCCGGTCGCGCTCACACGTGGAATGAGGGAATCACCCGATGCGACCCGCCCTCGGGGAAGGGATCGTCTCCCACAGACGAACCAACATCCCGACCACAAGGAGACAGGACATGAGAAGCATTGCGAACAGGTCGCATGTCGGCATCGCCCTGCTGGCACTAGCGGCCTCGATCGGGCTGACCCTCGGAGTGGCCACAGCCGCGAGCGCTGATCCGAAGAGCGGCGTGATCCCGCTCGAGTGTGACGAGCTCGGCTCGCTCGGGATTGCCATCCCCGGAAACGGCATCGCGACTGCGCCCGGTTTGGTGGCCACCAGCACGCAGGTAGTAATTCCCTACGCGATCACACTCACCGGGACCTTCACCCCCGTCGGCGGCTTGCCCGAGCCGATCCTCGACGTGTACGAGCGACGTGCGCCGGCACATGACCGGCTCGACCACTGCACCTTCCACCAAGAGGGCTCAAACGAGTTTGGCTCCTTCGTGCTCGACGGTGACGTCTGGGTCTCGTACACATCCTCGCAGCACTAAGACTCGATCACCTCAGGAGGTACTGCCCCATGTTGAAGCAGACATCACCCCTCAGGTTCGGACTACTTTTCTCGATCCTGATGACCGTGCTGGTCCTCGCCGCACCGGCGAGCGCGAGCACGACCGTGAACTACCAGGCCACCTACGTCGAGCCGTACGGCGGGCCGCAACAGACTCCCTTCTCGTGCGACCCCGGCACCACGTGCGGCAGCGCAAGCATCAGTCCATTCGGCCACTCGGTGGACCAGGTCGGCGTCTTCAACGCCTGCGGGGTGGGTTGTCACATCCGCACCGTGACCTTCCCCGACGGCTCGACCCTGGTGCTGCGAACCGAGGACCAGCCAGGCCCATTCGCGTTTACCTCACCGGGCAACTCCGGCAGCCACGGCTACAACAGCGCCGGGCTGCCAGGCAACCCGAACTTCCTCGACATCACCGAGACCGTCATCGGTGGAACCGGCATCTTCGCCGGCGCCACTGGAGGTGGAACCGGGACCGTCAAGGTCGCCGGCGGTGTGGCGATCGGCAAGACAGCAGGCACGATCACCCTTCCGTGACAGGCTGGGAGGTGCCCGACTCGGTGGTTCACCGATGTTGGCACCTCCCATTTGACTGGCGATTGATCGGTCCCCCCGCCCGGTGCAGCCTGGCTGAAGACGAGGAAGGAACATGCTCGAGAGGTTGTCCACCGACAAGAACCGCGACCACCGCAGCAGCTCGTCTGAGCGCCTTGCAGGATCCCCCTCCGTGCTCCCCGGCTGGTAGGTGCCACCGCGCCACCTGCGTCGCACAGGCGGGCGACGATAGGGTCGAGACCTATGCCAGAACATTCGCTCGCACACCGAACAATCCAGATCGGTCACCGAGTCGCCATCCCGTGGGAACAGGCAGTCAGTTGGTTGACTGACTACACCCGGTCGTCAGTGAACGAGGGCCAGTGCTACCGAGCTCCCACGTTCGTGAGTCGTATCTGACCTGCGGTTTAATGGTCGGGCTGACAGGATTTGAACCTGCGACCCCTTGACCCCCAGGCTGCGGCCCCATGTCCGCGGAAGCCCGCTGCCGTCCGCACACCGCTTATTTTGTTGGGCTCTGAGCATCAGCGTAATCCGGCGAACACCAGCGAACGTCGGCCCATACGGTGACCGATACGGTGGTCGGCTCTGATGGTTGGGGATCGGGTTGGGCACGCGTGTGAGAGACCTCGCCCACACCGTCTACGCCCAAGGGGTTTCCACCGGTGGATGGTGGGGGTCGACCAGGAGCGAAACACCGACGTCAATCAGTATCGGCTGGACAGCGCGGTCAAGGTGAAGGAGAGCAACGAGGAGACACCATGACCACAACCGCACTGGCAACGTGGCGGGCAATCTTCGCAGCTCTTCCTCGACAACTGGGCCGCCCGACGACATAGGCAGGGGTCTACTGGCAGAGATGTCTCTGGCAGTAGTAGACAGAAACCCTTACGGGGCGTCGTCGAGGAGGAGGTGGCGCAGGATCCAGATCTGTCCCTTCATGTCATCGGGGCAGTTTCCACTGAGCCACGCGACCGACATCTGGGGCGTTTCAGGTGGCGTGAGGGTGCCCTGGACCAGAGAGGGACGCCAGATCGAGCGGTCACCACGACGGCAGCCCCCGTAACCGCCGTCGGCGTCCAACCACAGTTCGCCGTCCTCCAAGGAGTAGCGCCCCTCCACGCCGTGCTCGACGTCGAGCAGGGCCAAACCCTCCGGGTCAGCGAGGAAGGAGCCGTCGCGCCCGAAACGCCAGACCATGATGTCGACAAAGCTCTGGTCGCCGAATGCCTCCTCGACCACCCAGGCGCCGCCCGCCAGATCCTGCGGGCGAGGCAGCAGCTGTGGCGCACACCTGACTGCGAGGTAGTCCAATAGGCTCTGGTCCCCTCCAGCCGGCAGCCGGATCTCCTGCTCGCGTTCACCTTCAGGTCCGCGCACAGTCAGCCGCACCGATCCCAGCGTCGGGGGAGGTTCATGGATGCAACGCGCTGGCGCAGCGAACCTCACATACCCCCAATTACCGGGCCGCAACGAGGCTCGTTTCACCGCTACGAGCTCGCTGTCGAGGTCGTCGAAGCGCAACCCCTTGACCTCGACGGTCTCGTCACCGCTGTTGCGTAGTTGGAGGGCGAATGCCGGCCCATTGCCGTCGCCTGAGTCGATCTTCTCGATGATGCCCGCGACCACCGTCGGCTCCAGGGCCGCTTCGGTTTCTTGCCGGTCATCTGCCTCACCCACGACTGCAACGCCGACAAGCCCGCCGATCAACAACCCGCAGGCGAGCCCCACCGACAACATGACGAGCCTGGGCCGGCTGAGCCACCAAGGCGACTTTGCCGGTTCTACCGGTTCAGCCGGTTCGAACGACACCTCTTCGTGGCGCCCGTCACCTGGGTTCCATCCGCTCACGCGCTCCACCTCCTCGATTCCAAGCGCGTCGCAATGACGACACGCGGGTGGCCGATTTGGTTCCCGCGTATCGCCGGACACATCTCCGGCCTTGCCTTGGAGCGTGGCCAGTGCAACGAAACCTGGAGCCGGCTTTCGTCGCACCTATGCGGCTCGTCGTCGCTGATGCTTGGGCAGACAGTCGACCGGCCTCGATGTGCCGTACGAGCGTCCGCTGCGAGCAGCCCACGATGTGTGCTGCTTCATCAACGGTGACGCCATCGACCGGTCTCATCGCAGCAACGTACCCCCCCTGACCGGCACCGGCTGCGGAGTCGTCCGGACGGAACAGCGGTCTGTTGCGTCAACCACGGCACTCGGAGAAATCGATCTCGAAATCGACAACGAGTTCGCCGTTGACTTCCGTCACGTGGAGACTGAAGTGGACCTGCAAGTCGTCATCCGAGCCAGGGGCAGTTAGTTGCAGCAGGTCGACGACGCTGAACGTAGAGCCATTGTCGCTGCCGTTGAAGAGCACGGTCGCCGGCTCACCCTGGAAGATGTAGCGCATCCCGGTGTCTTCACCAATGGCGGTGCCATTGCGCCAGGAGACGTGCAAGATGCTGTGGTCGCCTTGCTCCCTCGTGACCTCCAGGCGGTCAGCCTCGATGAGGACGTTCTCGCCGGTGCACTCGTTGAAGACCGTCCGGCTCTCATGCGTCACCACAGTCTGCGCGCCCGCAGCGGCTGCCGGTCCAGTGAGGCTCAACCCGATGCCCAACGTAATGGTGAGCAGTGTCAAAAGCCGCTTCATGGCAGACCTCCTTCTCGCCCCCGCTTTCCCCGTGGCCGGGACAACCTCTGGTCTCGGGTGTCGGTTCATGTTGGTTCCTTTCGGTGGATGGCTCAGCGCATCTGAGTCCGGGTTCGTACGACGACGGAGTACTGGATATTGCGTGGGTCGCCGCGGATGACCTCGACCACGACCTGGTGGTCGATGCCGGGTGACAACTGGGCACCGAGCTCCATGAAGTGACCGCTGGCGTAGGGGTTCTTGTCGGGGGTGACGGTGCTGCCGTCCACGACGAGCCGGACGTCGACCCCGCAGACTCGGCCGCCGTTCTGGATGCTCTGCATCTGCCAGGAGCGGGCACCCCGCGTGTGGTAGTCGTCCCTGTAGGTCAGCGGCAGCGCCACGGTGGATGTGGCGGTGTCTGTGACCGACAGGTCATCGGTCCGGCTGGATTCGCTCGCTGTAGGCGGATTTGCTGCTGGTCGGTCGTCGGTTTCGCAGGCAGCGAGCACAGCCGTCAGGGAGAATGCATTGGCCGCCAGTCTGATCCTTGGCATGGTGTGCTCCTTCAGCAGGTGCGTGTCGCGGGTCCTCACGGTTGTCAGTTCGCCTCGGGCAGGACCGCCGCTTCGGGGAGCTGCTCGGCGAGGATGCAGGCACCGGTGGAGTGCCGGCATTCGAGCAGGTCGTCCTTGTCGCCGCGGGTCTGCACGATGACGACGGTGTCGTCGTTGAGCCACTGGACCAGCCAGCCGGGCCCGGCGTTCGGGTAGCCCTCGGGGGCCTCGAACTCGAAGCGCTGCCCGGTCCCGCCGTCGCGGGCGTCCAGCGGCTGCATGCCTTGCGGCTCGACCCGGCCGGCGCGGACGTCGAACTGCCGCATGGTGGCCGGCACGATCCACCGGTAGTTCGGGGGCTCACTCTCCTCGGTGTGGCTGACCATCATGGTGCGCGGGGTGTTGGGCTCGGGCCGGTCGGCGACGTACGCCTCCTCCGACACGTCCTGGGTCGCTCCGGAGGAGACGTCGACGCGTTGGTCGGGGATCGGCTCATCCTCGATGGATTCCGAATTCGAGTACCAGTAGCCGTAGCGGTCGGTGACCCCCGCCAACAGCGCGTACGACCCGGGCTCCACCCCGAGGGACACCCTGGCGGTCTCCTCGGCATTCTCGGTGTCGTACACGACCAGCTCCGGCTCCCCGGGCTGCGGGAACTCCAACCAGGCCGCGCGGACCCCGGTGTTGTCCGAGACCACGAACCCCCAGCTCGCAAAAATGGGAAAGTCTGATTCCGCGTACGCGGACCCAGGCTCGCCCAGCGTGCCGACCTGTTCCAGATCGTGCCCGTCGGTGAACCAGATCCGGCCATCGACGGTCCGGGCGAGCACGCCGGCGTCGGTCACGTCCAGCTCGACGACCTCTGCGGGCGCGTCGATTGTCTGGTCGCCGTAGTGCACCCTGGCGCCGAGGGCGTAGCTGAGCGGGTGGGTGGTGCTGACCTCGTACCGCGGGCCCGCGGGCTCCGGCGCGCTCCGCTCGCTCGTGTCGGCGAGCAGGGCGGTGGACACGACCGCAGCGACCGCTACCGCCGCGGCGAGCGACCCCGCGACCGTGTTGCGGCGGGTACGTCGTCGGGCAGTTTCGCGCAGCACCTCGAAGGAGGGGGGAACCGCCTGGTCGCCCAGTCCACGCAGCCGGTCCAGCTCAGACATGACGAGTCTCCTCCTCCCGGTCGTCGAGCAGGTGGGCCAACGTGGCCCGGGCCCGGGACAGCCGCGACTTCACCGTGCCCACGGGAACCCCGAGCTCCCTGGCGACATCGGCGACCCCCAGGTCTGCCAGATAGTGCAGCACCACGACCTCGCGTTCCTCCCGGTCGACCTGCGCCAGAGCGGTCACGATCGCGACGTGCTCCGGGCCGGGCTCCACTGGCGACTGCGGACCGGGCACCTTCGGCTGGTACAGCCTCACCACCGAGGCATGCCGCCAGGTGTTCCGAAGCCGGTTGAGCGCCGCGGTCCGCACCCACGCCTCCGGGTTCGCGACCCGCCACAACTCCCGTTGCTTGCGCAGCGCCGCCACGAACGCGTCCTGGACGGCATCCTCTGCCTCGGCCACATCTCCGCAGATCGCGTACATCTGCACGAACAAGCGGCGGTACGAGGCGTGGTACAGCTGGTCCAAGGCAAGATCGCCAGCCATGCTGCCCTCCTCGGTCCCAGTCCACCGGTCCTGCGCCCCGATGTCGAGCGCCTCACCTATACGAACCGCGAGACAGGCACCCGGTTCTCAATGACCTCCTGGAGCTCGAACATGACTCTGCCGACCCCTGGCCGCTCACGCCGGCAACGAGCCCACCGCCCTGGGGCTGCTGAGGGACCGGCAAACACAGGGAAATACCCTTCACGCAATCCTGCCGAACATCGCATGTGCCGCTGTCCGCGCTGTCATGCCGATGAGCGGATGGCTCGGCGCGCGCATGTTGGTGCCGCACGGGTCCTTGCAGCGCGCGCGCCACGCGTGCCATGGTCTCCGGACCGGAGGTGACAGATGGCTGATGACACTCCCTCGATCAGACTTGTACGGAGCTACATCGAGGCGGTCCAGCGGGCACGGGCGTCCGGGGACGCCGACGACTTCGAGGCCCTCCGCGAGTTCCTGGCCGCCGACTTCGTCATCAAGGCCGCGAGCCCGTGGACCGACGAGCCTTGGCAGGTGATGCACCGCGGTGCCGACGCGTGGATCACGAGGTTGCAGGCGCCGATCAACAAGGCCACGTCGCTCACCACGGAGAACGTCACCGTGCAGCAGGCCGGCGACGACGTGTACGTCGAGCAACTGTCGACGATCGTCGACAGCGACGGCACCCACGTCAGCATGGTGTGCCACATCTTCACGGTGGTCGACGGCGTCATCACCGGCGTGCGGGGCTACCGCAACGAGCGCGGGATCCCCGCTGGCTGAAAGCCCGGCCATCCGCTCATGCCGCTCTCCGCGCTGTCATGCCGATGACCGGACACGCGCCAGTTGCTCGACTTCACACAGCGAGAGTGTGCGGGGCCGATCTGCTGGGAGGATCAGTCAATCCGATCAGTCCGATTAGGGGAAAAGGACCGGCATCGGAAAAGGCCCTCCCGCTCCTGTAGCAAGACCTCCATCTGGCGATTCATGGCATGTAACCGCTCCCGATCACCTGTCCGCCAATCCTGACGCTCATCGGCGCTCCAAGTCTCGAACCCTGCTTGCCAGCGATCGCCAAGGGCATCCCGCTCGACCAGGAGCGCCTGATACTGCGCTCTAATATGTCCGCAATCGTTCATCCGCACCCCGACCGCGGTGATACCGACGGCAACGAGTGACATAGCGAGTCCGACGCCAACAACCCAACGCCAAGATTGGCGACTCATCGTGATCTCCCTTCGGTTGGCACTAGTCGCGGCGGGTCTGTCCTACAGTCTGACGGACCTGCGCGTCGGGGCTTGCGCCTAACTGCCTGTGGACCGGCCCCGTGGATCTGTCCTCTGCGGGCTCGGCCGCTGCGCTCAGTGGACGTCAGTCCACGTCCTCCTCCTCGGTGACGAGTTCGCAGATGGGTGTGAGGGAGAAGGGCTGGGGCGTCTCCGGCTGGATCTGCGAGAGCAACTCCGAGCGCACCCATCGACTCACAACGCGCACCGTCTGGCGACTGTCCGGTGCTAACCGCAGCTGCTCCAAATCGCTGCTATAGACAGTGATGTAGTGGTCCGCCGCGGTGAAGCGCACATCAAGGACCCAGTCCTGGACCTCGTTAGACCGGTTGTGCACGTCGACCGTCGCCACCGCGGTCTGCCCGACGACCGAGCAGTCGGTGATTTCGGCAGCCACTGCCGGACGGGACGTCAAGTAGATCAGGTACACACCCACGACCACGGCCACGAGGATCAGCCCCACCCCGCTGCGACGGGCGCCCCTGGTCGTCATCCATCGCCACCTGGACGGCAGTCGGTCCTCCATGGCGCCCTCCCCTCGTCGAAACTCCGGCTCGCACCCCATGCTCACCGAACCACGCTGCAACGTCCCTCAAACGCGGGAATCTTCACATCTGCTTCACATCTATTTGACCCACCACGCGAGGGCGCACGCTCATGCCGCGATCCGGGCGACTGACCGGTGATCGGATTGGTTCTCCGATGACCGTCGTACGACGAGGGTGATGCGGGGCTGGAGGAATCCAGACCTCGTGATCGATGTCCGTGTTCACGCTCGCGTGATCGAGGATCCCTGCCGGGTGAGCTCATGCGGTCTTCGTCAAGCCCGTTTGTGCTCGCCGTCCTCGAGCCAGAGTCGCCGTTCGAAGCCTCCCCGCGTCGCCTGTTTCATGGATGCTGTCTCCACCAGCTGTTCCAACGTGACGTCGAGTAGGTCGATAGCGGCAAGCAACACTTCGTAGACGTCAGCTAGCTCTTCCAACCGGTAGTCAGGATCTGCTCCTCGCAGTTCTTCCGCTTCTTCGACGAGCTTGTCGAAGAGAGCATCGCCGTAACCTTCGTGGTCAAGCACGAGGACCGTGGGTTCTTGGCCTCCACTGCGGATGATGTCGGGGATTCTGTCCCGCACTAACTTGCCCATGTCGTCTGCTTGAGTCCGTCATACTCAGCCGGTGCAGTTCTACACCTCCGAGCCGACATGTTCCCGCGACGCGTTCGACCTCCCCGCCGCTATCGTGAGCAGGTGATGCGCTCTGGTGGTGCGCTCGTGGCCGGTGGAGCCATTTGGCTTGTCGGTGTTGTGCTCCTGGAATCCGGAGTCGATGTCGACTCCTTCGCCGTGCGGGGGTGCTTCTTCGTTGCTGGGTTGCTGGTCGGGTTGGGCCTTTGGGACCTTCGGGCTCGGTTGCCATCCAAAGTGGCCAAGGTCGGTGCCACG
Organism: uncultured Actinomycetota bacterium; assembly: GCA_963815295.1. Classification (GTDB taxonomy): domain Bacteria; phylum Actinomycetota; class Actinomycetes; order Propionibacteriales; family Nocardioidaceae; genus JACDHG01. The sequence continues at coordinate 1,214,715 of CAWFFZ010000008.1, read as the reverse complement.
TTGACGGCGGTCACTGCGGCTCTCGTTGCTGTCGGGTTTGCACTCGGTTCGTTTGTCGGGTTCCTCCTCGTCTATGTCGGCCAGCTGTTCCTGATTCCGCTGGGGATGGTGATCCTGGGCGTTGGTCTGTGGAGGGGCGGCGGACTGCCCGGGTGGGCACCGTGGATCCCGGCCTTCATGGCCGGCGCCGGGCTCATCACGTACGGATTCCATGCACTGGCTCGCGACATCTGGGATCCGGCCGACGCGATGCTGTTCATCATCATCGGCGCTGGCTGGGTGCTCCTCGGGATCGCGGTCGTCGCCAGCCCTACTCAGGGAGCGCTGCGCGGCGCTGCCGTGAACGGGGCGCGACCGTCTGGAGACCCGGTGTAGGTAACGCTCGGCGAGGCGGGGATCTGGCCAGCCAGGACCGCGTCAGTTCTCCGGTGTTCAGCGTTCCGTAGCGCGCGCCCCCAGATGATGTGAGTCGCCGCTACGGGGCGTCGTCGAGGGGAACATGGCGCAGGATCCAGACCTTTCTCACCATGCCGCCGGGGCAGTTTCCAATGAGCCAAGTTACCGACATCCGTGGCCTCCGAGGCGGCGCGAGGGGGGGAGAGCAGGGAGGGATGCCACAACGAGCGTTCACCACGACGGCACCCTCCGTAACCGCCGTCGGCGTCCAACCACAGCTCGCCGTCCTGCAACGAGGCTACCGCCCCTCCACGCCGCGCTCGACCTCGAGCAGGGCCCGACCCTCCGGGTGAGCGACAAACGAGCCGTCACGCCCGAAACGCCAGACCATCATGTCAACCCATTCTTGGCCACCGAACGCCTCCTCGGCCACCCAGACGCCGACCATACGGGTCAGGTATCCGCTGCGGCGCCGCCTGACCGCGAGGTAGTCCAGGAGGCTTCGACTCCCTCCAGCCGGCAGCCGGATCGCCTCCTCGCGTTCACCTTCAGGTGCCGCGCACAGTCAGCCGTACCGACCCCAGCGTCGGGGCAGGTTCGTGGACGCAGCCCTCCGGTGCACCGAATTTCACAGACCTCCAAACACCCGGCCGCAACGAGGCCTGTTCCACCGCAATCAGCTCACTGTCGAGGTCGTCAAAGCGCAGCCCGCTGAGCCTTGACGGTCCGTCACCGCTGTTGCGTAGCTGTAGCGCGAAAACTAGCCCGTTCGCGTCCCCAACGGGCATCTGCTCGATCACGCCCGCGACCACCGTCGGCTCCGGGGCCGCCTCGGTTCCTGGCCGGTCCGCGTCCTCACCCACTACCACAACACCAACAAGGCCGCCGATCAACAACCCAGAGGCGAGCCCCACCGACAACATGACGAGCCTGGTCGGCTGAGCCACCACGGCGACCTCGCAGGTTCAGCCGGTTCGAAGGACACCTCCTCGTGGCGCCCGTCACCTGGGTTCCATCCGCTCACCCGCTCATCCTAATGTGGACAAGCCGGTCACGTCGCCGCCTTTGGTGGGCCGGTTGCTCCAGCGCTTCGAGGAGACGCAAGGGGCTCAGTGCCACCGTGCTTCGCGCACGTTGGCGACAGTGCGCAGTTGCTCGCGTCGGTAGATACGTCGCCCGTCGTCATGGACCTCGAAGGGGATGCGCTCCTTGGCTACCAGCCGATTGAGCCTGGAGACATTGACACCGAGAATCGCGGCGGCTGCGGTGGCTCCCAGCCAGTACGACGTCTCGGGTCGAACGGCACCCGCGACGACCTCAGCTGCAACGCCAGCTGCCCGGCGTGCGGGTGGCTTGGTGATCGTCGACGCGCTGGGAGACCCGTCCGACCGGAGTGGTATTTGCAGAGATTTCGGCAGCTGTGCCTAGAAGCAGAGGTCCCGGTGATCACCCTTCATAGCGTCCGGCACTCGCTGGCGTTCTGGATGCATCGGGAGGGCGTGACCCCCGCTGACGCAGCTGCCCTACTGGTCACACCGTCGAGGTGCATCTGTCGAGCTACCTGCCTCATTCCGGCACGGCAGGTATCACTGCAGCTGCGAAAGCGCTGAGGCGAGGCGCACAGGCTGGCTCATCAGAGGGCCGCCCTGCGTCATACAACCTTGAGTAGTTGTCGACGCGCCGATCCACGGGAGCGTCAGCGACCTTTCTGTGAGATATCCGTGAGAGATCGCCGCAGGAGCGGTATCTTCCACAGCCGTAAGTCGTGTCTGACCTGCGAAAACATCGGTCGGGCTGACAGGATTTGAACCTGCGACCCCTTGACCCCCAGTCAAGTGCGCTACCAAGCTGCGCTACAGCCCGAAACTGCCGCCCGGACAAGGTCCCAGCGGAAGCGGCGTCAGCCTATCCCAGCGACCATCGCCGTCGCCAAACGACCCTGACTGTGCGGCGGCGGCGAGCCGACCTCGGGCTGGCCCGGCTGCAAGGGATCGAGTTTGGGGTAGATAAGCCCGGCCAGAGCACGGCAAGCGTTCCCCAAACCCGAGCCAACCTCCGCTGACCTCGACGCCGATCGTCAGCGGCGCTTGCGTTTCTCGCGTGGCTTCACGGTGAGGTGGATGGGCGTCCCGACGAAGCCGAACTCCTCGCGGAGACGACGTTCGATGAACCGCGTGTATGCCGCATCGAGGGGTCCCGTGGTGAAGAGGATGAAACGTGGCGGCGCCACCGTGGCCTGGGTGGCGAACAGGATGCGTGCCTGTTTGCCACCTCGCACGGGGTGGGGATGCGCGGAGATGAGCCGGCCGAAGAACGAGTTGAGGGTGGCAGTCGGCACCCGCGTCTCCCAGCCTTCAAGGGCGCGGTCAAGCGCAGGCACCAGTCGGTCGACGTGCCAGCCGGTCAACGCCGTGACGTTGATGCGGGGAGCCCACTGCACCCGGACCAGCTCACGCTCGATCTCGCGGTCGAGGTAGTAGCGGCGCTCGTCGTCCACCGTGTCCCACTTGTTGAAGGCGATCACGGCGGCGCGGCCTGACTCCTCGACGCTTGAGATGATGCGCTGGTCTTGCTCGGTCAGCGGCTGCCCACCGTCGATCACAATGACCGCGACCTCGGCTCGCTCCATCGCTCCCGCAGTCCGCAGGCTCGCGTACCACTCGTGGCCGCTCGCCTCCTTGATGCGTCGCCGGATGCCGGCTGTGTCTATGAACTGCCACATCCGCCCACCAAGCTGGATGATCTCGTCAACCGGATCGACCGTCGTACCCGCGACGTCATCGACGACCACGCGGTCCTTGCCAGCGAGGCGGTTGAGGAGGCTCGACTTGCCGACGTTCGGCTTCCCGACGATCGCGATGCGGCGCGGCCCGCGGGGGGCATCGAAGTCGGTCTCCGGGGCGTCCGGCAGCGCCTCCAGCACCGCGTCCAACATGTCACCGCTCCCCCGCCCGTGCAGGGCAGAGACGGCATAAGGCTCGCCGAGCCCGAGGTTCCACAGTGCGGCGGCATCGGCCTCGGCGCGCTGGTCGTCGACCTTGTTGGCAGCCAGGATGACCGGCTTGCCGGACTTCCGCAGGATCTTCACGACCGTCTCGTCCGTGTCGGTGATCCCGACACCCGTGTCGACGACGAACAGGACGGCGTCAGCCAGAGTCACGGCCAACTCGGCCTGGAGCGAGATCTGCTCGGCCAGACCGCGGGCCTCGGGATCCCAGCCGCCAGTGTCGACGACGTTGAACGTCCGCCCGTTCCACGTCGCTTCGTAGGTCACCCGGTCGCGGGTGACGCCCGGGACGTCCTCGACCACTGCCTCGCGACGGCCGATGATGCGGTTGACCAGGGTGGACTTACCCACGTTGGGCCGCCCCACCACCGCGAGCACCGGCAGCGGCCCCTGAGTCGTCGGACGCTCGACGGCGACCGAGGCCTCAGCCGCGTCGGCTACCGTCTGGTCGTCGTACGTCGGCTCGTCGGGGGTCATGATCGCCTATCGAAGGGTGGGGCATCGTCGGCTGGCGACGGCCCGGTCAGGATGCACGCTCGCCTCGACATGCGCGGCAAGTGTGCGTTGAATCTCGGCTTGAACGGCCGCCTCCTGTTGCCTGGGGCGGCGGCCACAGCACCAACTCGATCGAGATGGGTGCTACGAAGACTCTATCGAGCCGCGCCCGATCGGCGGAATCGAGCCGTTGCTACGGCGACGCAAGACGGGTGAGGCGGTCGTCAGTCAGCTGGCCGAGTCATCCCGAGCGTCGGCGATGCGCTCACGTGCGAGCGCAACGATGGTGGCGATTACCTCGTCCAGCGAGAGGTACGTCGTGTCGACCACGACGGCGTCAGAGGCGGCGCTCAGCGGGGAGGCGACCCGCGAGGAGTCGTGGTGGTCGCGCCGCACCAGGTCGGCCCGCACAGTGGCAAGGTCGCGCGCCTGGTCGTCGTGCAGCTCGGCCGATCGACGTTCGGCCCGGGCGACGGGGTCGGCACTGAGATAGAGCTTCAGACCCGCGTCGGGCGCCACCACAGTGCCGATGTCGCGTCCCTCGACCACGATCCCGCCATTTCCGATGATCTCGCGTTGCTTGTCGGAGAGCAGCTGGCGCACCCGCGGCACCGCACTGACAGGGGTGACGGCGGTAGTCGCCTCTGACGTACGGATCTCCCGGGACACGTCCGTCCCCGCCAATGCGATGGTCGGATTGCTGGGATCGGTGCCTGACTCGATAGCCACCATGTCAGCGCACGCAGCCACGGCATCGGCATCGGTCACGTCGACCCCGTCCAGCAGCAGCTGCCAGGCCATCGCGCGGTACATCGCCCCCGTGTCGAGATAGCGCAGCCCGAGCTGCTCAGCGACGCCGCGGCTCGTGGTCGACTTGCCAGCTCCGGCCGTGCCGTCGATGGCGATGACGAGCCGGCGCAACGCCTCATCTTCGGACTGCACGGATCGACCACCTTCCAGTCGGGCACACGCTCCGGATGCCGGGCGTGCGGGGACGAGGTTACCGGTGGGCCGACCAGTCGCGAGCACGCAGAGCCTCGAGCAGCGTCTCAGCCCGGTCGTCGGCCACGTCAAGCTCCACCAGGCCGAACTCGCGCCCGGGGTCGTGGTCGATCCGCAGGTCCTCGATGTTGACCATGGCCTCGCCCGCGTCGGCAAAGAGCCGCGCGAGCGCGCCAGGCGTGTCCGGGATCGCCACGGTGACGGTTGCCAGCGGCAACGCAGGGCCACCGTGCTTGCCCGGAATCACCTGAGTACCCGAGACGCCGGCGTGGAGGATCGCCTCGACCCGATCGGCGTCTCGGTCGCCCAGCGACTGCACCAGGTCGTCGAGTCCGTCGCGGACTTCGGCAAGCAGCCCGGCCAGGACTCCCGCATTGGCGAGCACGATCTGCCGCCACAGACCTGGGTCTCCGGCTGCGATGCGCGTTGCATCCCGCACGCCCTGCCCGCTCAGCGCGAGATGCCCTGCTGGCGCGTTCGCCAGCGAGCCGGCGGTCAAGGCGGCGACCAGGTGGGGCAGATGCGACGTGCGCGCCACCGCAAGGTCGTGGTCGTGCGTGTCCATGACGACCGCCGACGCGCCGCACGTCCGCACCAGCGCGTGTACCGCGGCCACCGCCTCGGGGTCGCAGTCCGGCCGCGGCACCACTGCCCACGCCCGCCCGACGAACAAGTCCGGCGCCGACGCCAGCGGGCCGGACCGCTCGCTGCCGGCCATCGGGTGCCCGCCGACGTACCGAGCGGCGTCGACCCCCGCCGCGAGCACCTCCGCAAGCGGCTGTGACTTCACGCTGGCCACGTCAGTGACGACCGCCCGCGGGTATGACGTCAACGCCTCGACGACAGCGGCACCCACGTGGTCGGGTGGCGTGGCGACGATGACGAGCGCCACCTCCGACGGGGGGACCATGTCTGCGCCCGCACCGCGCGACGCGGCCACGTGTGCCGCAGTCGCATCGACGTCCGTCACGTAGGTGTCGACCCCCGCCGCGGTCAGCGCCATCCCGATCGAGGCGCCGATCAGGCCCGCGCCGACAACGAGCACCGGCTCGGGCAGCGACACCTCCGCGGGCGCAGCGTCAGACGTCATGGCGAGAGCCTAGGGCCGCCGGGGCGGCGCTCTGGCCGGCGGCTCACATCGCGACCGCGTCGAGCAGCGTCCCGAGCTCGTCCTGCGTCAGCTCACGCGCCTGGCCTGACCCGAGCGTGCCCAGCCGGATCGGCCCGATCGCCGTCCGAGACAACCGCAGCACGGGATGACCCAGGTGGTCGAAAAGCCGCCGCACAATCCGGTTGCGGCCCTCGTGCAGGACGACCTCGACCATGCTCTTGCCCCCATGCGTCGAAACGATCCTGAATCCGTCGACCGTGAGCGGCCCGTCGTCGAGGGTCAGCCCGGCGAGGACCTGCCGTCGTACCCGCGGTGACACCACCCCCTCCACCTGCGCGACGTACGTCTTGCTCACCTCGTATGACGGATGCGCCAGCCGATGCGCGAACTCGCCGTCGTTGGTGAGCACGATGAGCCCCGTGGTGTCGGTGTCCAGGCGGCCGACGTGGAAAAGCCGCTCGGGCCGGTCAGCGACGAGGCTGCTCAGGTCGCGACGACCCTGCTCATCGGCCATCGAGCTGACGACACCGCGCGGCTTGTTCGCGACGAGATACACATGGGCCTGCGCAACCGGGATCCGCTTCCCGTCGACACGGATGACCGCGGTCTCCGGGTTTACCTTCGCCCCGAGCTGGGTGATCACGACACCGTCGACCTCGACCCGGCCGGCGGACATCAGCATCTCGCAGGCCCGTCGGCTGGCAACTCCCGACTGCGCCAGCACCCTCTGCAGCCGGATCAGTTCGCCACCCGGCGGCGTCGTCACTCCTCGCCCACCCCGGTGATCTCGTCGGCGAACTCGAGCTCTCCCTCGAGCTCGGCCATCTCGGGCAGGAACGGGGCGATTTCCGGCAGCTGGTCGGTGCTCGTCAGGCCCATCCGCTCCAAGAAGTACGACGTCGTCCGGAAGAGGTGCGCGCCCGTCTCGTGGTCGCTGCCTGCCTCCTCGACCAGGCCGCGCGACACCAGCGTGCGCATCACTCCGTCGACGTTGACCCCGCGGATGGCAGACACGCGTGCCCGGCTCACCGGCTGCCGGTAAGCCACTACGGCCAAGGTCTCGAGCGCGGCCTGGGTCAGGCGCGCCTGCTGCCCATCGACGACGAACTGCTCAACAACCGGGGCGTACTCCTCGCGGGTGTAGTAGCGCCAACCCTCACCGACCCGACGGAGGTCGAAGCCTCTCCCATGCTCGGTGTACTCGCGGCCGAGCTCCTCCAGGGCAGCCTCCACCTCATCTGGCGGAAACCCGACCGCCTGGGCCAGGCTCAGGTGGTCAAGCGGCTGGTCGGTGACCATCAGCACAGCCTCGAGTGCGGGCTTCAGCTCGTGAGCTTCGAGGTTGAGGCCGCCTTGCACCGGGGTGGCCGCAGGCTCATCGGAGCCGTTCACGGTCGGTGTGTCGTGGATGGTCATGCGGGCCCTTCGTAGCTTCGGTCCGGTTGCTCGCTTGCACCTGCAGAGCCGTTGCCGGCTGGCACTGCCGCGAGTCGGTGTACGTCGGCATCCGTCACCGAGGCGGCGACCGGCTCATCTGGGGCACGGGCCTCGTCGTACTCTTCGCCGACCTCGATCTCTCCCTCGTCGTCGCCGGTCCAGCGCACGCTGAGCTCCCCGAGCGCGGCCGCTTGCTCGAAGGCCACCATGCCCTCGCGGAACAGCTCCAGTAGCGCAAGGAACCGCGCCACCGTCGTGAGGAGGTCGGGCGAGTCGGCCGTGAGCGCTCGAAATGTCATGGTGCGTTGTCGTCGGAGCCGGTCGACGACGAGAGCAGCCTGCTCGCGCACGCTGACCATCGGCGCGTGCAGGTGGGAGAGGCCGATCTGGGGCTCTTCTCGTGGCTGCAGGGCGCGTGCCGCGAGCGCGGCGAACTCGTCGATGCCGAGGGTGATCAAGACCTCGGGCAACAGCCCGCTGTAACGCTCCTCGAGCCCGACGCTGCGGGGCACGCGACGAGACTCGGCCAACAGCTTCGCCTCGATCCCGGCGGCCACCTGCTTGAACGCGCGGTACTGCATCAGGCGGGCGAACAGCAGGTCACGAGCCTCGAGCAGGGCAAGGTCGTCCTCGTCCTCGACAGAGGCCGACGGCAGCAGCCGGACGATCTTGAGGTCGAGCAACGTGGCGGCCACGACCAGAAACCCGGTGGTCTGCTCCAGATCCCACGCGTCGTCGAGCCCCTTGATGTGCTCGATGAACTCGTCGGTGACACGCGACAGCGACACCTCGGTGATGTCCATCTTGTGCTTGGAGATGAGGTGAAGTAGGAGGTCGAAGGGGCCCTCGAAGTTGTCGAGCGAGACCGCAAAGCTCGATCCCGGCGCTGCTATGACGTCGTCAGCCGCGGCGTTCACTGTTCGCGCAGTCGCTGGACGAGCGGACTCATGTCGCCGTCGGTTTCCACTCCTTCGAGCGCCAGATGGATGGCTTCCCGGACGATGCGCCCACGGTCGACCGCGAGCCGATGCTCGCTTCGCAGCCGGAGCCTGGTGTGCTCAAGCCGGATGAGCTCGTCGGCCGTCACGTAGACCGTGATTTTCTCGTCGTGACGGACCCGACCGCTGGAGGCCGGCTTGGCCGCGGCGGCTGCGCCGTCCTCCACCTGGGGAGCGATCTCCGCTGGTGGGCTCTCCTGGCCCGGCTCGTCAGACTCGTCGACCTTGGTGGAGCGGAACAGCTCGTCCGCCCCGGGCAGGCTCACACGTCGTGACACCGAGCCAGCACCTCCTTGGCCAAGTCACGATAGGAGTCGGCTCCCGCGGATTCGCTGGCATATGCCGTCATGGGCTCCCCCGCGACCGTCGCCTCGGAGAACTTCACAGTGCGCCGGATCACGGTGTGGAACACCGCGTCGCCCCACCCGTCCACGAGCGTGCGCAAGACGTCGCGGCTGTGCAGCGTGCGGCCGTCGTACATCGTGCCGAGCAGGCCAACGATGCGCAGGTTTGGGTTGAGACGCTCCTGCACCTTGTCGATCGTCCGCTTCAGCAGGGCGACGCCGCGCAGGGCAAAGTACTCGCACTCGAGCGGGACGATGACGCCGTCGGCGGCGGCCAGCGCGTTGACGGTGAGCAGTCCGAGGGAAGGCTGGCAGTCGATCAGGATGACGTCGTAGAGCTCCATCGCGGGCTCCAGGGCGCGGGCCAGCACCTGCTCGCGGGCGACCTCGTTGATGAGCTGCATCTCCGCACCCGCGAAGTCGATGTTCGACGGGATCAGGTCGACGCCCTGGACGCCGGTCTTGACGATCACCTCGTCGAGCGGCACCTCGCGCTCCATCATCAGGTGGTAGATCGTGGTGTCGAGGTCGTTGGGGTTGATGCCCAGGCCGACAGTGAGCGACGCTTGCGGGTCGAAGTCGACCAGCAGCACCTTGCGGCCGTGCTCGGCGATCGCGGCGCCCAGGTTGATGACGGTCGTGGTCTTGCCGACCCCGCCCTTCTGGTTGCACAGCGATATCACGAGTGCCTTGTCGTGCTCACTCACCGGCCCTGGGTCGGGCAGGTAGGGCATCGGCCGACCGGTCGCCCCCAGCTTGACCTCAGCGACAGGAGCGGCCTCGGCGGGCGCAGGGGCCTCAGCGAGGGGCGCGGCCTCCGGGGGGAAGATGCTGCCGAACGGCGACACCGGTGCCGTCGAAAGGGACACCGCTACTGGCGCGTCGGCCGGAAGCGATACCGGTGCACTCTTGGGCGGAGGTGCGAAGGTTGGTTCGCTCACGTCGAGCCTCTCATCGGTTTGTCTACACGTCGGCTTGTCAACGCCGCTGCGACTCTAAGCCCCGTCTGACAGAGCGACAAGGCGGTGCCGACATCTGTTGACGGACTTGCGGTCCACGTCCACATCTTGCCTCTGCCTGTTAACAAGTCTGTGTACGACGCGCCGTGCAAACACGCGGTTCAAAGTGGCCGAGGTGGAGGTTGCCCCACCCACCACGAAGTCGGCCACTTCAAGCAGAGTGGGTGCCTGCGTGGTTGGTGGCGCACTCCCCCGCTCGTCGTTGCATGGTCAAGCGCTCCTGACCGTTCTTCGTGAGGGAGGCAGCCTCCAGGAACTGCTTGCGGGCTTCCTCATGCCGACCGGCCCGGCACAGCAGATCGCCGGCGACGGCCGGCAGCAGGTGGTAGCGGCGCATACTGGGCAATCCGAAGAGGGGGTCCAAGAGGGCGAGACCGGCATCGGGCCCGAATGCCTGCGCAGTAGCCACGGCGCGGTTGAGCTCCACCACCGGAGACGGACTGATTTGAGCGAGCCCGTCATACAGCGCCGTGATCCGCTGCCAGTCGGTATCTTCGGCGCGCCTGGCGCGTGCGTGGCAGGCGGCGATACCGGCCTGGAGGGCGTAGGGCCCGGCCGCACCGCCCAGCTCCTCAACGCGCTGTAGGAGGTCGAGACCACGGCGGATGAGCAGCTGGTCCCAGCGCCTGCGGTCCTGGTCCATGAGCAAGATTGGCTCGCCCTGAGGGCCGGTGCGGGCTTTGAGCCGCGAAGCCTGCAGCTCCATCAAGGCCAGGAGTCCCAGCGTCTCGGGATCGCGAGGAGTCAGGCTCGCCAGCATCCGCCCCAGGCGGAGCGCCTCGGCGCACAGGTCGCTGCGGATCCACTGGTCGCCGCTGGTCGCGGTGTGTCCCTCGTTGAACACCAGGTAGATGACCTCGCGCACGGCGGCGAGTCGCGCTGGCCGTTCTGTCTCCGGCGGCAGTTCGAACCGGATGTTCGCCGCTGAGAGGGTGCGTTTGGCCCGGACGATGCGCTGGGCGATCGTCGCCTCGGGGGCGAGGAAGGCCCGGGCGACCTCCTCGGTGGTGAGGCCACAAATCAGCTTCAGGGTGAGCGCCGATCGGGCGTCAGGAGACAGGATCGGGTGACAGACCATGAAGATCAGCCCGAGCAGATCGTCAGCCAGGTCACCGTCGACGACCTCGTCGATGTCGACGTCCAGGGTCCGAGGGCTGGTGGCCGCGATCTGCTGGTACTTGGTGTGCTGGACGTCACGGCGCCGGATCCGGTCGACGGCCAGGAACCGCGCGGTCTTGTGGAGCCAGGCTGCCGGGTTGTTCGGGATCCCCTCGCTGCGCCACTTCTCGATGGCCGTGACGAATGCGTCCTGGGCGAGTTCCTCGGCCGTGTCGACGTCACCGACAAGTCGGGCCAGACGAGCCATCACTCGGGGAGATTCGACGCGCCACAGCGTCGCCACGGTCGTGTCGAGAGCCGTGGTGTCCATCTCTGTCTCCCGACGGGGAGTCACGGCGGCGCTCTGGCGGTCGATGGGTGCTTCTCCTCAGAGGTCCGAGAACTCGAGGACGCGCCGGATGTCGATCCGCTCCGCGCCAACCATGGCCGCGAACTTCCGGGCGTGCTCGACTGCCTCGGCGAGCGAGTCGACCTCGAGAATGGCGAAGCCGGCGATGAGCTCCTTCGCCTCCGCGAACGGGCCGTCGATGACCCGCACGTCACCGTCGGTGACCTCCACCCGTGCCCCCTCGGAGCTCGGTGCAACTCCTTCGCCGGAGAGCAGCACGCCGGCCATGGCCGATTCCTGCATGTACTTGCCGATCGCCGCCTGCTGCTCGGGCGTAGGCGGGACGCCGTCCTCCATCGCCTGAGTCTGGTAGTGCATCACCATGTAGCGCATCTGTCGGTCTCCTTGTGGTGTACGACGCCTGACCATACCGGCCAGCGCGCCGGCCGCGGGGGCTGCAATCAGCTGGCGGCGGGACCGTAGACCAGGTGCAACACACCGGTCTTGAACGTGGTGGAGCTGACGAGGCTGAGCGGCACCTTCGCACCGTCGGCGAACAGCTTCTTGCCGCTGCCGACCACGACCGGGTGCACCAGCAGGTGAAGCTCATCGACCAGGCCCGCCTCAAGCAGCCATTGGACCAGGGCGGCGCTTCCGGTCGTGCTGAGCTTGGTGTCCTGCTTGAGTGCGGTCAGCTCGGCCGCGACGTCGCCGGTGATGACGGTCGAGTTCTCCCAGGTCGCGTCGGTGAGCGTATTCGACACGACGTACTTGCGGGCGCCGTTCATCTGCGCGGTGAACGGGTCGGCGGGGTCGGCGCTCGGCCAGTAGGCGGCGAACTCGTCGTACGTCTGCCGGCCCAGGAGCATCGCGTCGGACTCGCTCATCAGCGCGCCGACGACCGCCCCCATTTCGTCGTTGAAGTAGTCGAAGTGCCAGGTCTCGGGCGCCTCGATGACGCCGTCGAGCGAGATGAAGATGCCTGACTTGATCGATCCCATGATCGTTCTCCTTGATTGTTGGGATTGGTGCCTTCGCTTCTGTGCCGAAGGAGGATCGCGTAAATCGACACGTCGGAGAATTTCTTTTCGTCAGCGCAGCGCCCGGGGGTGAGACGTCGCGTAGACCTCGCGCAGGCGGTCGACGGTCACCAAGGTGTAGATCTGGGTCGTCGTGACTGATGCGTGCCCGAGGAGTTCCTGGACGACCCGGACGTCTGCCCCTCCGTCGAGCAGGTGGGTCGCGAACGAATGCCGCAGCGTGTGAGGCGAGACCTCGACGTTCAAGCCGGCCAACTTGGCGGCTTTCCCCAGCACCGTCCACGCCGACTGCCGTGACAGGCGGCTGCCACGCGCGTTCACGAAAACGGCCGGGCTTCCCTTGCCTCGGGCGACCAGCCCCGGCCGAGCCGAATTGAGGTAGCGGGCGCAAGCGTCGCGAGCGTACGACCCCATCGGCACGATCCGCTCCTTGCGACCCTTGCCGAGGAGTCGCACGACGTCGTCGTCGAAGTCGACGTCGTCGACGTCGAGCCCCACCGCCTCGGAGATCCTCGCCCCGGTGCCATAGAGGAACTCCAGCAAAGCCCGGTCGCGCAAGGCCAGCGCGGTCCCCGCGGCGCCGGCAGCCTCGAGAATGGACTCCACGTCCGACACCGGGAGCGCCTTGGGCAGCCGCCGGGGAGGCGACGGTGGCTTCACCGCTGCGGCCGGGTTGTCCACGGTGATCTGCTCCGCCTGGGCGAACGAGTGGAACCCACGGACGGCGACCACGGTCCGGGCCGCGCTGGAGGCGCTCAGCGCGGGATGGTCGGCATCGCCTTCGCGCAGCCGCATCAGGAACTCGCTGACGTGGGCGCTGGTGATCGCGCCTACATCGTCGACACCCTGCTCGGCCAGGAACCCGAGGTACCGACGCAGGTCACGGCGGTATGACGCCAGGGTGTTGACCGCCAGCCCGCGCTCGACGAGGAGGTGGTCGAGGTAGGTGCGGACGGCCGGTACGACCGGGTGCTGGCTCAGGTGAGCACCTCGGCGAGGGTTCGGCTGTCGAGCTCATGCGCCTGCGCGACCGGCGCATAGGTCAGCTCTCCCCCATGCGTATTGAGGCCGAGTGCGAGCGAGTGGTCGTCGCGCAGCGCCTGGCGCCAGCCTTTGTCAGCCACCGCGACGGCATACGGCAAGGTGACGTTGGTCAACGCGTAGGTCGACGTGTGGGGCACCGCGCCCGGCATATTCGCCACGCAGTAGAAGATCGAGTTGTGCACCTGGTACGTCGGATCGTCATGGGTGGTCGGGCGGGAGTCCTCGAAGCAGCCACCCTGGTCGATCGAGATGTCCACGAGCACCGAACCGGGCTTCATCCGTGACACGAGCTCGTTGGAGATCAGCGTGGGTGCCTTGGCGCCAGGCACGAGGACGGCTCCGATGACGAGGTCGGCGTCCAGGACGGCCCGCTCCACCTCGTAGGTGTTGGACGCGACAGTCTGCAGGTGGCCCTGGTAGATCCGGTCAGCAGCCCGCAGCCGCTCGATGTTGCGGTCGAGCAGTAGCACCTCCGCCTGCATGCCGAGCGCGATCGCGGCGGCGTTCATCCCCGAGACGCCCGCTCCGATGACGACGGTCTTGGCGGCGTACACGCCGGAGACGCCACCCATCAGCACACCGCGGCCGCCTCCTTGGCGCATGAGGTGGTAGGCGCCCGCCTGCGGGGCTAGCCGTCCGGCGACCTCGCTCATCGGCGCCAGGAGCGGCAGAGCGGCGTCAGCCGTCTGCACGGTCTCGTAGGCAATCGCCGTGACGCCCTGTTTGAGCAAGGCGTCGGTGCAGTCGCGTGACGCCGCCAGGTGCAGGTACGTGAACAGGGTCTGCCCGTCACGCATCCGGTGGTACTCCTCGGCGATGGGCTCTTTCACCTTGAGGATCAGCTCGCCGGTCTCCCAGACCGAGTCAGCGGTCGGCAGGATCGATGCGCCAGCAGCGACGAACTCGTCGTCGGTGATGGAGGACCCGACCCCGGCGCTTGCCTCGACATAGACCTCGTGCCCGCGGGTGGCGAGCTCGTGCACTCCTGCCGGTGTGATGGCCACGCGATACTCGTGGTTCTTGACTTCCTTCGGAATGCCGACCTTCATTGCCCTCACTCTTTCGCGCAGGGCCCGGCCACCGGGCCCCCACTGGTGCCTCGAAACCTACTCCATCGGCGACAACGTGCGCCGTCAGCCGTCAGCCGTCGGGCTCCGCCGGGACGCGACGAAGGCCGCTCTCGTCGACCGGCAGGCGCAGCTCCCGTTGCCGCTCGAGTGCAGCCGCGACGAGTCCACTGAACAGCGGGTGCGGCCGGGTCGGACGCGACCGCAGCTCCGGGTGGGACTGTGTGGACACGTAGTACGGGTGGATGGCCGGTGGCAGCTCGACGTACTCGATGAGCTCCCGGTCGGGCGACATCCCGGAGAAGACGAGGCCCGCATCCTCGAGGTCGCCGCGGAACTTGTTGTTGACCTCGTAGCGGTGGCGGTGCCGCTCCTCCACTCGGGAGGCGCCGTATGCCGTTGCGACCACCGAGCCCGGCTGCAGCTCGGCCGGGTAGAGGCCGAGGCGCATCGTGCCACCCATGTCGCCGTCACCGCGCACGATGTCGAGTTGCTCCTCCATCGTCGCGATCACCGGCTGCGCGGCGGACGGGTCGAACTCCGTCGAGCCGGCATCGTCGAGGCCGGCGACGTTGCGCGCGAACTCGATCACCATGCACTGCAGCCCGAGACACAGACCCAGAGTCGGGATCTTGTGCTCGCGGGCATAGCGCAGCGCCCCGACCTTGCCCTCGATGCCCCGCACACCGAACCCGCCCGGCACGCACACCGCGTCGACGTCGCCGAGCTTGGCGGCGGCACCTTCGTTCGTCTGGCAGTCGTCGGAGGCGACCCAGCGGATGTTGACGCGAGCGTCGTTGTCGAAGCCGCCCGCGCGCAGCGCCTCGGCGACCGACAGGTAAGCGTCGGGTAGGTCGATGTATTTGCCGACCAGGGCTACCGAGACCTCTTCGTCGGGGCGGTGCACTCGGCGAAGCAGCTGGTCCCAGCGGGTCCAATCGACGTCGCGGAACGGCAGGTTGAGGCGCCGGACGACGTACGCGTCGAGACCTTCGGAGTGCAGCACCTTCGGGATGTCGTAGATCGACTGCGCGTCGACCGCAGCCACAACGGCCTCGTCGTCGACGTCGCACATCAGCGAGATCTTTCGCTTGATGGAGTCGGGAATCTCCCGGTCAGCGCGGCAGACCACTGCGTCCGGAGCGATACCGATCGAGCGGAGGGCCGCGACGGAGTGCTGTGTCGGCTTGGTCTTGAGCTCGCCTGACGGGCCGATGTAAGGCACCAGCGATACATGCAAGAAGAAGCAGTTGTCGCGGCCGATGTCGTGGCGGACCTGGCGAGCTGCCTCGAGGAACGGGAGGGACTCGATGTCACCGACCGTGCCACCGATCTCCGTGATCACCACGTCGACCCCGGGCCCGGCCATCGCGCGGATGCGTTCCTTGATCTCGTTGGTGATGTGCGGGATCACCTGCACGGTGTCGCCAAGGTAGTCGCCGCGGCGCTCTTTGGCGATGACCGTGGAGTAGACCTGTCCCGTCGTGACATTGGCGTTCTGGCCGAGGTCGACGTCAAGGAACCGCTCGTAGTGCCCGATGTCGAGGTCTGTCTCAGCGCCGTCGTTGGTGACGAACACCTCGCCGTGTTGGAACGGGTTCATCGTGCCGGGATCGACGTTGAGGTAGGGGTCGAGCTTCTGCATCGTGACGCGGAGACCGCGGGACTTGAGGAGTCGCCCTAACGACGAGGCAGTCAGACCCTTGCCGAGTGACGACGCCACCCCACCGGTGACGAAAAGATGCTTGGTTGGCGCCGAGACTGCCACATCACGCTCCCGCGGTTCGACTGTGCGGCGAGAATGCCCACCTGTCCACGGGGTTCCAATCTAGCAACACCGCGCCGACAGTGCCTACGCCACGCCTGTCGTGGACGCCACCGGCCCGACAATCTCCAGCCCGCTCACAGTCCTTCGGGCAACACCGGCTCACCGTCGATGACGCCGAAGTCGCCGGGGTTACCCGACAACGCCGCCGAGAGTGCATACACCGCGATGAGTGTCCCGCCGGGTGAGCTGCCTGCGTTGACCGTTGAGACGTTTTGAGCGTCGAGTCCCCCAGGAGCGGCGAGTACGTCGAGGAGTCCCCCCTCGTCGCGACCCGTCGCCGGGGTAGTGACCACGACCGCGTCGGCAGCGGGTGCCAGTGACCGCAACATGTCGGTGACGATGGTGTGCTGCGCCCCGGTGACATCGCTGTCGTCGCTGGCGCCTGGCGACATCACCACGACGGCAGAGCCACGCCGTGAGGGCTCCTCCGACAAGGTGACGAGCTTGGCGCCCCGGATCTCGGAGTCGATCTTGATGGCTGCCTCGCCGAACGCGACCCCGTCTCCGGTGCCGACATAGGCACGAGCCAGGACAAGTCCGAAGCGGGCATAGGCCTGATCGGCGGGTGGGGCTTCGATGTCCTCCAAAGCTTCCAGCGAGCTGGTGGCGACCGATCCGACGTACGTCTTCTTGCCTGGGTCGACTACGTCTTTGTCGAGGGTGGCGACGACAACGGCAGATCCGCCGGCCTGCGTCACGGCCGTCTCCATAGCGGTGACGGCCTCCTCATCGACGCCGGGGAGCACGAAGATCGTCACGTCTCGCTTCTGCAGCCGGTCCTCGAGCAGCCGGGCGGCAATGCCGGTGGTGAGCTCGTCGCTCAGCACCCGCGCGGCACCGGCGTCGCGCACCGCCTCGCGCAGCTTGGTGTTGGCGGCCCGGAGCGATTCGCCATCATCGTTGCCTTCCGCCTGTTGCAACGGTCCGGCCCCCAGGGCGATGCCGACGGCGAGGGTGATGCAGGCGGCGAAGATCGGGACCAGGTAGCGACGGAGCAGGCTCATCCGAGCTTCCCCTCGATCCAGTCGCGTACGTCGGTCAGCCACGCACCGACCTGGTCGTACCAGTCCTGGCCGACCGGGGTCGTGGCGATGGCGCCGAGCACAGCGGCGATCCCCACCAGCAGGAACACGAACACCACCCAGGCGCTGTAACGGTGCTGATACAGCCTGGCGACGGCTTTGGCGTCGACGAGCTTGGGGCCGACCGCAGCACGGGTGAGGAACGAGCTCGCCATCCCGGACCTGCCTTTGTCGAGGAACTCGACGAGGGAGGCGTGCGCCCCGGCCATCACGATGAGCTCGGCGCCACCCACATGAGCCAGCAGGATCGCTGCGCCCTCACTGGTGCCGCTGGCCGCGAACATCTGGTGCTTGATCCCGATTCGTTCGAGGCGCTCGAGTACGCCCCGATTGCTCGCCCTGCTGTGTGCGATGACCTCCGCACCGCATCGCAGCGCCTGGTCGGAGATGTCCTCCCCCGACGTCACGATGATGTCGGGCCGGTGGCCGGCGGCGATGACGGCATCCGCGCCGTCGTCGACTCCGATGAGGACCGGGTTGTTCTCTTTGATGTACGTCTTCAGGCGGCGCAGGTCTTGCTGGTAGTCGAACGAGCGGAGTACAACGACGACCTGACGTCCCCGCAGCGACGTCTTGGTCGTCGGGACACCCTCGCCGTCAAGAAGCAGCCGCTGGTCGCGGCGCAGGTGCTCGACCGCGTTGGCGGCGAAAGCCTCGAGCTGACTCGACATACCGTCTCGGGATGCTTCCAGCGCGGCGGCGACTGACGCGCTGTCCTGCCGGACGCCGGATGCGATCGCCCGGTCGCCGGCGTAGATCGTGTCATCCTCGACGCGGACCAGGTCGCCGTCGCTGAGCGCAGTGAAGATCTCGGCATCGACACCATCGATCAGCACCACGCCAGCGGCGACAAGGATCTCGGGGCCGAGGTTCGGGTAGCGGCCAGAGATGGAGGGGGCGAGGTTGATGACGGCCGCCACCTGCGCCTCGACGAGTGCGACGGCGGACCCCTGGTCGATGTCGACGTGGTCGATAACGGCGATGTCGCCCGGCCTGAGTCGCTTGAGGATCGTGCGCGTACGTCGATCGAGGCGGACGTGGCCGGACACGCCGACACCTGAATGGGCGCGCGGGCGCCGTAGGGCAGAGAGCTTCATCGTGCGCCCATCCTGCCTGAACCGGCGAGCCCATCCCCGCATTGCAAGCCTGCTCGTGGCGTCGGTCTTACCCGGTCCGCTCGAGGCGGGCCAGGTCGACGAGTTCGTCGGCGTGCGCGAGCGCTGAGTCGGAGTCCTCGAGGCCGGCTAGCATCCGCGACAGCTCGCTGCGCCGACCCTCGTCGTCGAGTCGGGACACGCCGCTGCGGGTGACGCTGCCATCGCTGCTCTTGACGACGACGTAGTGCTGGTCAGCGAACGCCGCCACCTGCGGCAGGTGCGTCACGACGATCACCTGCACGTTGCGGGCTAAGCGGGCGAGCCGACGCCCGAGCTCCACCGCTGCCCTGCCGCCGACGCCGGCGTCGATCTCGTCGAAGACCATGGTCGGCACCGGCTGGGTGCCGGCCAGGCAGACTTCGAGCGCCAGCATGACTCGAGACAGCTCGCCGCCGGACGCGCCCCGCTGGAGCGGCCGGGGCTGACCGCCCGCATGGGCGGCGAACATGATCGTGACATCGTCGAACCCCTCGCGCGTGGGCTCGCGCGCCGTCACGACGTCGACGGTGAGGCGGGCGGCGGGCATCGCCAGGTCTGTGAGCTCACCCGTCACCCGGGTCGACAGGTCGCGGGCAAGAGCCTCCCGACGGGCGGACAGGTCGGCCCCTACGTCGGCGAGCTCGCCCGCAAGCGTGTCTCGGCGCTGACGTAGCTCCGCGACGAGTGTCTCGTCGTCCTCGAGCTCGATGAGCCGGCTGGCGGCGCGCCCGGACCAGGCCAGCACGTCCACCACCGAGTCGCCGTACTTGCGCGTGAGTGCCGCCAGCGTTGCCTGGCGCTCCTGGACCCAGGCAAGCCGCCCGGGGTCGGATTCGAGTCCGGCGAGGTAGGACGCGAGGTCGGCGGCAACGTCGACGAGCGCGTACGACGCCGCCGCGAGCTGGTCGCTCAATTCGACCAGGCGCGGGTCGTGGTCGCGCTCGGTCTCGAGCAGCTTGCGGGCCTCGGCGACGAGACCAACAGCGTCTCGGGTATTCAGATCCGGCTCGTCGGCGCTCAGCGCCAGGTGTGCTTGCTCGGCGGCGCGACGCAGCGAGTCGGCGTGCGCAAGCCGCGCCTCCTCGGCCCTCAGGTCATCGTCCTCGCCGGCCAGAGGGTCGGCCGCCTCGATCTCCGCGAGTCCCAGACGCAGCAGGTCGGCCTCCTGGGCACGCTCGCGGGCCCGGGACACGACCTCGTCGAGCTCCACCTCCACCGCACGGAGTCGGTCGAAGGTCTGCTGGTACGACGTCAGTGCACGGGCGTGGGCGGCCCCACCGAACGCGTCCAGGGTCCGACGCTGGTGGGCGGACTGCAGCAACAACTGCTGGTCAGACTGACCGTGGATGACGACGAGCTCGGACGCGAGCTCGGCGAGTGTCCCGATCGGGACGGCAGCACCGCCGGCGCTGGCCCGGGATCGACCTTCGGCCTGGACAACGCGGCCTACGAGGAGCGAGCCCTCATCGAGGTCTGCGCCGGCCTCGGCTGCCCGCGCGGCGACCGGCGACTGCGGGTCGAGCCGCAGCGACCCCTGCACCCGCGCCCGCGATGCCGTTTCACGCACCACGGCAGAGTCCGCCCTGGCGCCGAGTAGCAGCCCGAGGGCCGTCACGACCATGGTCTTGCCGGCGCCGGTCTCGCCAGTCACGACGTTGAACCCGGCTCCGAGCTCGAGGGTGGCCGTGTCGATCACCCCCAGCGAGTCGATCGTCAGCTCCTCAAGCACGTGAGGGGCCGCCTTCGGACTCGCTGCGACGGCGCGCCGCCGCTCCGCGCCAGCCGCTGACGGGGAGGTCGAACTTCGCGACCAGTCGGTTGGTGAACGGTCCTGCGTGCAGCCGGGCGAGCCGGACCGACCGCGTCCCACGACATACCTCGACCCGGGATCCGGGGGGCACGCTGAGTGTGCGGCGGCCGTCGCACCACAGGACCCCTCCGCCGCTGGTGCCTGCCAGGATCTCCACCGCGAGCCGGGAGTCGACCGAGGCCACCATCGGCCGGGCGAACAGCGCGTGTGCGCTGATCGGCACCAGGAGCAGCGCCTGGACCTCGGGCCACACCACGGGTCCCCCGGCACTGAATGCGTAGGCCGTGGAACCCGTCGGGGTGGCGAACACGAGGCCGTCGCAGCCCCATCGAGACAGCGGATGCCCGTCGATCTCGACAACCACCTCGATCATCCGTTGCCTGGCGGCCTTCTCGACGCTGGCCTCGTTAAGGGCCCACCCCTCGGCGATGACGGCGCCGTCGAGGCTCACCCGGACGTCGAGCGTCAGTCGGTCCTCGACGACGTAGGCGGCGGAGATGATCGCCTCGACCGTCGTGTCGACGTCATACCACTCCGCCTCAGCGAGAAAGCCCACGTGGCCGAGGTTGATCCCGAGCAGCGGTGTGCCAGCCGCCCTGGTCAGCTCGGCCGCACGCAGTATTGTGCCGTCGCCGCCGATGACGACGACGAGCTCGCATCCGAGCGGCGCGGCGTCGTCGGCCGGGACGACCTCCGCGTCGAGTCCGAGCTCCTTGGCCTCGCCGTCCAGCAGCCGCACCTCGATTCCGGACTCGCCAAGGCGCGCCACCACGGCACGGGCCACCTCGATCGACT
The DNA here is from genome assembly GCA_963815295.1 of uncultured Actinomycetota bacterium. Lineage (GTDB taxonomy): Bacteria > Actinomycetota > Actinomycetes > Propionibacteriales > Nocardioidaceae > JACDHG01. The sequence goes on along the minus strand of CAWFFZ010000008.1, from coordinate 1,193,657 downwards.
CGGGCCTGCCCGCGTGCGCCACGAGCAGCACCTTGCGTGGCCCGGTCACGGCCGAGCCGGATGCGGGGGCGGCGATCTCGTCGGGGACTGCTGGAGTCACCTGGCTACCTTCTCATTGCGGCCCGGTGTCGACTACGCGCGCCACGGCATCGGGGTCGATCGGAGGCGCATCGGCCGCGAACCACGCAAAGTACTCGACGTTGCCCGCCGGGCCGGGCAGCGGACTGGCGCACAGACCCCGCACTCCGAGGCCGAGGGCCGCCGCGGCCGCCGCGACGCCCAGCACCGCATCCACCCGCAGTGCCGGCTCGCGGACGACTCCGCCCTTTCCGACCCGATCTTTGCCCACCTCGAACTGTGGTTTCACCATCAGCACGAGATCGGCGGAGGGGGCGGAGACGCTGACCAGCGCAGGCAGTGTTTTGGTAAGGGAGATGAAGGACAGGTCACCGACCACGAGGTCGGGGCGGTAGGGCAGGTCCGCGGCGACCAGGTCCTTCACGTTGGTCCGGTCGATGACGTGGACGCGATCGTCGGACGCCAGCGGCCAGGCCAGCTGGCCGTAGCCGACATCGACAGCAATGACTGCAAGCACGCCTGACCGGAGCAGTACGTCGGTGAACCCGCCGGTCGACGCACCCGCGTCGAGCGCGCGGCGTCCCGTCACGACGAGGCCGCGCGGGGTGAACCCCTCCAGTGCACCGGCCAGCTTGTAGCCGCCTCGTGAGGCGTAGCCGGGGTCAGACGAGTCGGCGGTCAGGACGATCGCCGCATCAGTCGCAACGCCGGTCGCCGCCTTGGTGGCGGCGTTGCCGGCGACCAGGACACGCCCGGCACTGATCAGCTCGGCTGCCTGCTCGCGGCTGCGGGCCAGGCCACGACGTACGAGCTCGGCATCGAGCCGTTGCCGACGTGGCACGGTGACGGCTCAGGCCGGGTCGGTTGGAGTCGGCGGCGCCGCCGGGGCGCCATCGTCGTCGAGGGCGGCCCGCAGCGCATCGTGTGCCTGCTCGTAGCGCTCGGCGTGCTCGTCGACGCCGGCCTCGTCGAGATCGCGCAGCTCGGCGACAGCCGCATCGACGCGCGGGTCGCCCAACGAACCTGGCTCTTCTGCGTCGCCGCCGGCCGTTGTCTGCTCCGTCTGCTGTCCGTCGTTCACGGTTGCGCTCCTCGAGTCATCACGGTGCTCCGTCCTGCCCCACTCATACCACCTCGGGGTCGATTTCGACGCGACCGCGACCATCTCCGGCATCGGCCCACGCCCACGCCGCACTGACGACCACCCGCAGACCATCGTCTCGGTCGTCACCACGGCCGTCGACGAGAACACGCGAGTCGTCGACGTGCGCCCGCCAGCCGTTGAGCTCATGCACCTCGCCCTGACGACTCGGCGCTGGGTGGCGGTCAAGCAGCCCACGGAGCGTCCAGGAGACGTACGTCGGCCGATGTTGCGCGGGCGCGGCACACAGCTCCGACAGATCGGTCACCCCGGTCATCACCAGCAGCGAGTCGACGTCGCACGCGTTCGCCCCCTCGATGTCGGTGTCGAGTCGATCACCCACGACGACGGGGCACTGCGAGGCGACGCGGCGCACCGTCTCGTCGAAGAGCGGCCGGAACGGCTTGCCGGCCACAAACGCCGGCCGGAACCCCACCGCCTCGGCCACCGCATTGACGAGGGCGCCGTTTCCGGGCGCTAGCCCGAGCTTGGTGGGGACGGTCAGATCGAGGTTGGCTGCAGCCCACAGCGCCCCGTCGCGGATCACCGCCGTCGCCTCGGCAAGCTGGACCCACCCGACCGAACGGTCGAACCCCTGCGCGACCGCAACCGGGTCGTCGCCGCGGCTGTCAACCGGCAGTAACCCCTCCGCCCGCAGGGCGACGTGGAGACCTTCGCCGCCGACGACCAGGACCGCGGACCCAGGCTCGAGGCGGGTCGCCAGCTCGCGTGCAGTCGCCTGGGCCGACGTGACCACGTCTGCTGCCTCGGCCTCGACGCCGAGGTCGCGCAGGTGCTTGGCGACTGCGTCCGGTGTCCGCGAGGCGTTGTTGGTGACAAATGCCAGCTTCATGCCGCGCTCGCGGACGCTGCGCAGCAGCGTGGGGACGCCGTCGACCGCGTCAGGCCCGATGTAGATGACCCCGTCAAGGTCGAGCATCGCGCAGTCGTAGGCATCGACGAGCGGCCGGTCGCTCGCCCCGAGAGCGCGGGCGGACTCAGACACGGCGGCGTCCTTCCGAAGGAGATGGTGGTCGTACGATGCAGCGTGGCCAGCCAGCATGACACGACGCCAACACCCAAGCTGCGACTGCGCCCGTTTCCGGCGATGCGCTTCAACGCGGACCTGGTGGGTGATGTCGGCGAGGTGACCTCGCCGCCGTACGACGTCATGGACCGACCGATGATCGACACACTGCTCAACGATCACCCGCAAAACATCGTCCGGCTCGTGCTGCCCCGCATGGTGAGCGACCCCGTGCGTTCGGCCGATCCCTACGCGCGAGCGGCCCGCCTGCTCGACCGGTGGCGCAAACAACGAATCGTCATCACCGACGAAGAGCCCGGCTTGTACGTCTACGAGTACGGCGACGCGGAAACCCAGGTGTGTGGGATGGTCGGGGCGCTGGAGCTGCGCAAACGCGACCAGCATGTCGTCTTGCCCCACGAGGATGTGATCCCGGAGATCGTCACTGACCGACTGGCCATGATGGCCGCCGCGCAGGCGAACCTCGAACCGATCCTGCTGCTGTATGACGGCGCCGGCAGCACAGCCGAAGTCCTCGACCAAGCCAGGGAGCGCGATCCGTTGACCGATGTGAGTGCGGTAGACGGGACGTACCACCGGCTCTGGGCTCTGGACGATCCCGAGGACATCCGGGTGATCCGGCGCGCTCTCGCCCCGCACCAGGCCCTCATTGCCGACGGTCACCACCGGTACGCGTCCTATCTTCAGCTGCGACGCCGACACCGCTCGATCGGCGAGGGCGAAGGCCCCTGGGACCGAGGCCTGGCGATGCTCATCGACCAGTCGCAGTATCCGCTGCGGCTGGGCGCGATCCACCGAAGCGTCTCGGAACTGCGGCTGGACGCCATCGGCCCGCTGCCAGGCCTGGAGATCACCGACCCTCGTGCCTGCAGCACCGGGACTCCCCCGCCGCCCCCGCGCCCAGGCCACATCGTCGTCGCGGATGACCGGGACTACGTCATCATCTCTCAGAACCACCCGCGCGACCCAGTCGTCAGCGATGCAGAACTGCTGCACACTCGGCTGTTCCCCGCGTGGGGTGTGAGCGAGGACCGGGTGGGCTACCACCACACGGTGACCCAGACGGTGCGGAACGCCCACCAAGACGCAGGACTCGCCGTGCTCCTGCACCCGTCGTCGGTCGCCGAGGTGATGGACGTCGCCCGGGCCGGCAAGATCATGCCCCGCAAATCGACCTCTTTCGGCCCCAAACCTCGGACGGGGCTCGTGATGCGCAGCTTCGCCGACGAGCTCTAGCCAGGTCACGCCGCGAGCCCTCAGCCGTCGCTGGCCCTGACGCGGCGCGTCCGGCGGATCTCGACTTCGACCCTGCTCACCGGCCCGCTCGTCCCCCGGAAGAACCTCCGACGGATAGCACCAGCCACCTCGACGTACTCCCCGGCGGTCCAGGTGCGCATCGAGCGTTGGACCTTCGCGAGCCAGGCCACGCAGTCGATGGTGTCGACGCGCTGCTGGGAGCGCCCCCGACTTGCCGCGTCGCGGTCGACGATGATGCGGGCGATCATCAGCGAGTCGCCGCTCGGCAGCGTGCGCTCTTCAGGTGGTGCTGCCACCCGGCCCACGAGCGTCACCTCGTTGATCGACGCCCGCGCAGCACCAGCGTCGCCGCTAGCCTCATCCGCCTCGGTGGCCGGGGTGCTGGTGGTGCGACGGGGCATGGCGGTCCTTCCTCGCTGTGCTCCTCGCTCGATTGGATTCGAGACTGAGTAGCCCAAGCGTCGCCGCGTGACCCGACCAAGACGATCCCTGCGGCCACATCTGTGGACACGTCGGGGCAGGCTCAGCGCCTGTGGATGGAGCCGCGCGTGCGGGAGCCCGTCAGGAACCGTCGTCGTCTTCGTCGTCCCCGTCAACCGTGTCGACGATGGTGCTTCCCTCGAGCTCGGCGACCCGCTCGGCAGCGTCGGTGTAACCCTGCGCATCGATGCCGGCTGCCCGCTCGAACCACTCACGCGCGAGTTGCGTCTGCCCGTCTGCCAGCAACGCGTCGGCATACGCGTACCGCAGTCGTGGCACCCACGACGCCCTCGATCGGCTGCGGAGCTCGCGGCCCTCCAGGGTACGGATCGCCGCCGCGACGTCGCCGAGATCGCGTCGGGCGCCGGACTCGACGATCTTCATCTCGATCTGGCCGGACTCGTCAAGGTCGATCACCGCGGGATCCTTGGCCAGCGCCAAGGCGCGCTCCGGCCGACCGAGCGCTCGCTCGCAGTCGGCCATCATCGGCAGGTAGATGGCCCCGTGTCCCATCCGCCGCGCCGCCTTGAACTCCGTCAAAGCGTCCTTGAACCGGCCGGCCGCGTATGCGGCTTCGCCGCATGCCTCTCTCACGACCGCGACCCGCGCTGCGCGCGCACGCGCCGCAACGGTGTGCTGATAGGCCACTTCGGGATCGCTGTCCATGAACCGCGCCGCTGCCACCAGGTGGCGGGCGACCCGTGCAGCGAGCTTCTCCGGCATCGACTTCAGCTGGGCGATGACCGCCCGGTCCAGCTCCTTGCCGGTGATGTCCTCAGGAATCGGCGGCCCGTCGTACTGAGCCTGAATCTGCGTCCGCTCGGTTTCCGGAAGCTCGTCTCGGCGCCAGCGCCCGGCGGTACTGCGACTACGGTCCTTACCGGTGTCGCGCGGCGGAGTGCCCGAGCGCCCGCGTGACGGCGAGTCAGACCGGCCCCGTGACGGAGCGCCGGACCGGCCTCCTTGTGGGCTGTCAGACCGGCTCTGGCGTGGTCGCTCGCCGGGACGTGACCGTCGGTCGCCGTCGGCTGCTCGCGGTCGCCGGCCACGCGGATCCTTGCCTGTCACGGTGTCCTCCCGGACTGGTTACTCGACTGCAGAATGCAAAGTGGGGCCGCCCATTTGGGCGGCCCCACTTGAAAGAATGTCCGGCGACGTCCTACTCTCCCACACACTCCCGTGTGCAGTACCATCGGCGCTGAAGGGCTTAACTTCCAGGTTCGGAATGGAGCTGGGTGTTTCCCCTTCGCCATGGTCGCCGAAACTCTCTTGAGATATGACCGGCGGGACCTCCTCTTTCGAAGAGTTCATACCGGACCCGACCGTATCTCAGGAACCGCATAGTGGACGCGAACAAAACAATTATGTGAAGAGAAAGACAAGCCCTCGGCCTATTAGTACCGGTCGGCTCCGTGCATTACTGCCTTCTACCTCCGGCCTATCAACCCAGTGTTCTGCTGGGGGCCTTACCCGGTTACCCGGTGAGAAACCTCATCTTGAAGGGTGCTTCCCGCTTAGATGCTTTCAGCGGTTATCACTGCCGAACGTAGCCAACCAGCCGTGCTCCTGGCGGAACAACTGGCACACCAGAGGTTCGTCCATCCCGGTCCTCTCGTACTAGGGGCAGATCTTCTCAAGTTTCTTACGCGCGCGGCGGATAGGGACCGAACTGTCTCACGACGTTCTAAACCCAGCTCGCGTGCCGCTTTAATGGGCGAACAGCCCAACCCTTGGGACCTACTCCAGCCCCAGGATGCGACGAGCCGACATCGAGGTGCCAAACCATCCCGTCGATATGGACTCTTGGGGAAGATCAGCCTGTTATCCCCGGGGTACCTTTTATCCGTTGAGTGACGCCGCTTCCACCTGCCAGCGCCAGATCACTAGTGCCGACTTTCGTCCCTGCTCGACATGTCTGTCTCACAGTCAAGCTCCCTTGTGTACTTACACTCAACACCTGATTGCCAACCAGGCTGAGGGAACCTTTGCGCGCCTCCGTTACATTTTAGGAGGCAACCGCCCCAGTTAAACTACCCATCAGGCACTGTCCCTGATCCGGATTACGGACCGAGGTTAGATAGCTAATACGATCAGAGTGGTATTTCAACGTTGGCTCCACACGAACTGGCGTCCATGCTTCAAAGCCTCCCACCTATCCTATACAAATCGAATCAACCACCAATACCAAACTATAGTAAAGGTCCCGGGGTCTTTCCGTCCTGCCGCGCGTAACGAGCATCTTTACTCGTAGTGCAATTTCGCCGAGTCCACGGTTGAGACAGTGCCCGAGTCGTTACGCCATTCGTGCAGGTCGGAACTTACCCGACAAGGAATTTCGCTACCTTAGGATGGTTATAGTTACCACCGCCGTTTACTGGCGCTTAAGTTCTGAGCCTCGCAACCGAAGTCACTAACTCGTCCCCTTAACGTTCCAGCACCGGGCAGGCGTCAGTCCGTATACATCGTCTTGCGACTTAGCACGGACCTGTGTTTTTAGTAAACAGTCGCTTGGGCCTGGTCTCTGCGGCCATCACCGCTTTGTAGAGCAAGTCTACTCACGGATCCGGCCCCCCTTCTCCCGAAGTTACGGGGGCATTTTGCCGAGTTCCTTAACCATGGTTAACTCGATCGCCTTGGTATTCTCTACCTGACTACCTGTGTCGGTTTAGGGTACGGGCGGCTCTGAAACTCGCTAGAGGCTTTTCTTGACAGCATAGGAATACCCACTTCGCCTAAATCGGCTCGGTATCAGATCTCAGGCTTCACGAGAGACGGATTTACCTATCTCTCACCCTACGTCCTTACCCGCGGACTACCATCGCCGCGGTTGGGCTACCTTCCTGCGTCACCCCATCGCTTGACTACTACCAGTTAGGGTCGTGCGCTCCCTCGAATCCGTCCGAAGACCTCATCAAGTTCGGGCACTTAGCATCACCGGGTTCGTCATGGTCGTGTCAAAGCCGGTACGGGAATATCAACCCGTTGTCCATCGACTACGCCTGTCGGCCTCGCCTTAGGTCCCGACTTACCCAGGGCAGATTAGCTTGACCCTGGAACCCTTAGTCATTCGGCGGAGGGGTTTCTCACCCCTCTTTCGCTACTCATGCCTGCATTCTCACTCGTGTGGCATCCACGACTGGGTCACCCCGCCGCTTCTCTCGCCACACGACGCTCCCCTACCCATCCACACACCTGGACGACACCCGAAGGTGACGCCGAGTTAACGTGTGAATGCCATAGCTTCGGTGGATAACTTGAGCCCCGCTAAATTGTCGGCGCGAAATCACTTGACCAGTGAGCTATTACGCACTCTTTCAAGGGTGGCTGCTTCTAAGCCAACCTCCTGGTTGTCTTTGCGACTTCACATCCTTTTCCACTTAGTTATCGCTTCGGGACCTTAGCTGATGGTCTGGGCTGTTTCCCTTTCGACTACGGAGCTTATCCCCCGCAGTCTCACTGCCGCGCTCTCACTTACCGGCATTCGGAGTTTGGCTGATTTTGGTAAGCTTGTAGGCCCCCTAGACCATCCAGTGCTCTACCTCCGGTAAGAAACACGCGACGCTGCACCTAAATGCATTTCGGGGAGAACCAGCTATCACGGAGTTTGATTGGCCTTTCACCCCTATCCACAGCTCATCCCCCAGGTTTTCAACCCTGGTGGGTTCGGTCCTCCACGCGGTCTTACCCGCGCTTCAACCTGGCCATGGATAGATCACTCCGCTTCGGGTCTAGAGCATGCGACTGATTCGCCCTATTCGGACTCGCTTTCGCTACGGCTTCCCCACACGGGTTAACCTCGCCACATACCACTAACTCGCAGGCTCATTCTTCAAAAGGCACGCTGTCACAGTTCCGAAGAACCGCTCCAACGGATTGTAGGCACATGGTTTCAGGTACTATTTCACTCCCCGCCTGGGGTACTTTTCACCTTTCCCTCACGGTACTTGTCCGCTATCGGTCATCAAGGAGTATTTAGGCTTAGCGGGTGGTCCCGCCAGATTCGCACGGAATTTCAGGGGTTCCGTGCTACTCGGGATTACACTGAAGAGCCACTGCCTTACGTCTACGGGGGTATCACCCGCTCTGCCGGGGCTTTCCAGCCCACTTCGACTTCAACAATGGTTTCTGACTCTTTGTTGGTACGGCAGTACCAACCCAATGGTCCCACGACCCCGCATAGGCAACGCCTGCCGGCTATCACACCTACACGGTTTAGCCTCTTCCGCTTTCGCTCGCCACTACTGACGGAATCACTGTTGTTTTCTCTTCCTGTGGGTACTGAGATGTTTCACTTCCCCACGTTCCCTCCGAACGCCCTATGTGTTCAGGCGCCGGTAACTGGACATGACTCCAGCTGGGTTTCCCCATTCGGACATCCCCGGATCACAGCTCGGTTGTCAACTTCCCGGGGCTTATCGCAGACTCCTACGTCCTTCATCGGCTCTTGATGCCAAGGCATCCACCATGTGCCCTTAGTAGCTTGTCATTTTTCAAATCAACAAAATTGCTACAAAGATGCTCGCGTCCACTATGCAGTTCTCAAAATACGGGCGGTGCCGATCCCGGTCATCGCGTGTCCGCCGGGCGCAACTGCGCGCGAGGCGGATCGTTCGAAGTGGGGTCGACCCAGAGGGAGCGCTGAAAAAGCGCTCGATCCCTCAGGACCCAACAGTGTGCCTGATCTTCGCGGTCATCAGCGCTCGCGTTCCACTCCAGCAGAAGCTGGTAGTACTAACGGGCGCGTCCAACCCCGAGGGCCAAATAATCGACGTTCCACTTAACGAGCAGTGCCACCTCGAGACATTCGCTCGAGAAATGACACATGGACAGACACCCGTAAGTGTCTGCCAACTGCTCCTTAGAAAGGAGGTGATCCAGCCGCACCTTCCGGTACGGCTACCTTGTTACGACTTCGTCCCAATCGCCAGCCCCACCTTCGACGGCTCCCTCCACAAGGGTTGGGCCACCGGCTTCGGGTGTTGCCGACTTTCGTGACGTGACGGGCGGTGTGTACAAGGCCCGGGAACGTATTCACCGCAGCGTTGCTGATCTGCGATTACTAGCGACTCCGACTTCATGGGGTCGAGTTGCAGACCCCAATCCGAACTGAGACCGGCTTTTTGGGATTCGCTCTACCTTGCGGTTTCGCAGCCCTTTGTACCGGCCATTGTAGCATGCGTGAAGCCCTGGACATAAGGGGCATGATGACTTGACCTCATCCCCACCTTCCTCCGAGTTACCCCGGCAGTCTCCTATGAGTCCCCACCATTACGTGCTGGCAACATAGGACGAGGGTTGCGCTCGTTGCGGGACTTAACCCAACATCTCACGACACGAGCTGACGACAGCCATGCACCACCTGTATAGGGCCCTTACGGACCTGCTATCTCTAGCAGTTTTCCCTATATGTCAAATCCAGGTAAGGTTCTTCGCGTTGCATCGAATTAATCCGCATGCTCCGCCGCTTGTGCGGGCCCCCGTCAATTCCTTTGAGTTTTAGCCTTGCGGCCGTACTCCCCAGGCGGGGCGCTTAATGCGTTAGCTGCGGCACGAAGGACGTGGAATGTCCCTCACACCTAGCGCCCAACGTTTACGGCATGGACTACCAGGGTATCTAATCCTGTTCGCTCCCCATGCTTTCGCTCCTCAGCGTCAGGTAAGGCCCAGAGATCCGCCTTCGCCACCGGTGTTCCTCCTAATATCTGCGCATTTCACCGCTACACTAGGAATTCCGATCTCCCCTACCTACCTCTAGTCCACCCGTATCGGAAGCAGGACTGGGGTTAAGCCCCAGCTTTTCACTCCCGACGCGATGGACCGCCTACGAGCCCTTTACGCCCAATAATTCCGGACAACGCTTGCACCCTACGTATTACCGCGGCTGCTGGCACGTAGTTGGCCGGTGCTTCTTCTGCAGGTACCGTCACTTTCGCTTCGTCCCTGCTGAAAGAGGTTTACAACCCGAAGGCCGTCATCCCTCACGCGGCGTTGCTGGATCAGGCTTTCGCCCATTGTCCAATATTCCCCACTGCTGCCTCCCGTAGGAGTCTGGGCCGTGTCTCAGTCCCAGTGTGGCCGGTCACCCTCTCAGGCCGGCTACCCGTCGTTGCCTTGGTAGGCCATTACCCCACCAACAAGCTGATAGGCCGCGAGCTCATCCTTCACCGCCGGAACTTTCCACCATCAGAAGATGCCATCGATGGTCGTATCCGGTATTAGCTTCGGTTTCCCGAAGTTATCCCGATGTGAAGGGCAGATTGCTCACGTGTTACTCACCCGTTCGCCGCTCGTGTACTCCCGAAGGAGCCTTACCGCTCGACTTGCATGTGTTAAGCACGCCGCCAGCGTTCGTCCTGAGCCAGGATCAAACTCTCCGTTGAATTCTGTTGACAGTCGGCCGTCCGAGGACGGCCTCTCATCAGTTCATTGGAGTTTCCTGGCAAGAGTTGTCCCACGATCCGAGGATCGCGGAACCGTTGTCTTACCAAAGGAACCGTCTGCAGAACTGCGGGCCAGCTTGCGCTGACTCACACCTGCCGACGGGGCGTTAATTAATTCGTCGTCGACTTTTGGCACACTGTTGAGTTCTCAAGGATCGGGCGCACACCGTCGCTAGGCCTCTCGGCCGAGGTCGGGGGCAACTCGGTCTAACTTACCTGCACACGGGGGGTCAGTCAAATTACTTCCGGGTGCTGAAACCCGCTCCGACAGCCGGTCTGAACAGCCGTTTCGCCGCTCAATCGAGGTCAGTCGGTGGGTCGTCGCTGGTGCCGGCCGCCCGATCTCCCGAGTGTTCTGAGAGGCCTTGCGTCCCGTCGCGGTCCGGCGAGCAAGACGGAACATTACGGAGGTGGCCCGGTTCGGTCAAATCGCCGTCGTGTGGCGCCGGTCACCGCAACCCGCTGCGTCCGTGCCCGCGAGCGCAATAGCGACCAGTGCTACGGACGCAAGGGGTCAGCGAGAAGGCGTCAGCCGACCTTGACCCCGGCGAGGTTGCGCTTGCCCTTGCGGAGCAGCAGCCAGCCGCCGGCCAGCAGGTCGTCGGTCGACGGCCGCGCTTCCGCGTCGGTGACGCGGGTGTTGTTCGCGTAGACGCCGCCCTCGGTGGTCGTCCTGCGGGCTGCCCCCTTGCTTGCGGCAAGTCCGGTCTGGACGAGCAGGTCGACGTACGTCGGCAGGTCGCCATCGGCGCCGACCTCGACATGAGGCGTTTCGCGCAGGGCCGCATTCAGGGTGGCTTGGTCGAGGGTGCGAAGGTCGCCACCTCCGAACAGGGCAGCAGCAGCATCGCGTGCTCGCTGGGTCTCCTCGGGTCCATGCACCAGTGTCGTGACATCGTCGGCAAGCGCCTTCTGGGCGACCCGCGCGTGTGGTGCCTGCGCGGTCTCCTTCTCGAGGTCATCGATCTCGTCGTGGCTGCGGAACGTGAAGTACTTGAGCATCGAGACGACTGAGTTGTCGTCGACGTTCAACCAGAACTGGTGGAACGCGTAGGGCGACATCATCTCCCTGTCGAGCCACAGGGCGCCCTTCTCCGTCTTGCCGTACTTGGTGCCCTCGGCATCCGTCACCAGGGGCGTGGCGAGGGCGTGGACACGCTGCCCTTCGACACGGCGGACGAGCTCGACACCGCCGGTGATGTTGCCCCACTGGTCGCTGCCACCGGTCTGGAGCCGGACGCCGAAGTCACGGAAGAGGTTGAGGTAGTCCATGGACTGCAGCAAGACGTAGCTGAACTCCGTGTAGGACATGCCGTCCTCGAGGCGGCTCCGCACGACGTCGCGACCGAGCATCCGGTTGACGGGGAAGTGCTTCCCGATGTCGCGGAGGAAGTCGATCGTGGAGAGGCTCGCCGTCCAGTCGTAGTTGTCGACCATGGTGGCGGCGTTGTCACCCTCGAAGGAGAAGTACGGCTCCACCTGGCGGCGTACCCGATCGACCCAGTTCCGGACCACGTCGAGCGAGTTGAGGGTCCGCTCCCCCGAGTCCTTGGGGTCGCCGATCAAGCCGGTGGCGCCGCCGACCAGCACGAACGGGATGTGTCCCGCGTCCTGCAACCGTCGTGCCGTCACCACCTGCATCAGGTTGCCCATGTGCAGGCTCGGGGCAGTCGGGTCGAACCCGACGTAGAACCGGATCGGGCTCTGCGACATCTCCGCCCGCAACGCGTCGAGATCCGTGGAGTTCGCGATCAGGCCGCGCCAGGCGAGGTCGTCGAGGACGTGTGCGGTCACGACGCGCCTTGCACCAGTCGGCGTACGTCGTCGAGGCTGCCGCACCCTGCTTCGAGCAACCGGTTGCGCTCGTCGGCCCAGGCCGCACCCAGCCGCGCCCGGTCGGCGTCGGTGACGTGGATGCGTGCGGGGTTGAGGATTTCGCGCTCCTCCTCGTCGAGGTGGTGAAGCAAGGTCTCACTGAACTCGTGGATGGCCTGGCTGAACTCGTCGGACGTGACGTCGTCGGCCTCGAGCAGCGGCAGCAGGGTCCGGTAGCCCTCGTCGTGCTCCTTCTCGCCGTGCTCGGCCTCGTCCTCGTCGATGGCGTCCTTCTTCTCCAGCGAGGGGTAGACCTGGCTCTCCTCCGCCTCGCCATGAGCCACCAGGAGCTCCGAGAGCCTGGCAAGCACGGATCGCCGGTCAGACGTGACGTCCCGCAACTCGCGGAGCAGGTCCTCGAACGTTCGGTGGTCGGCGAGGATCAGCTCGACGACGTCGCCGTCAGTCGGCCGTCGCAGGTCGGTGGTCATCACGTCAGGGTAGCCAAGACGGACCAGGTCGAGGGCAGGCCGTCCGGCCACGAGACAATCGCGGGCGTGAGCGATGTGCGAGCACTCTTGGCAAGGCCGGCACCGGAGCTCGCTCCTGAGCTGCTTGGCTGGACGCTGACGCACGCGTCGCCCGAGGGGCTGGTGACCGTCGAGCTGACCGAGGTCGAGGCGTATGACGGCGAGGCCGATCCCGCGTCGCATGCCGCCCGAGGACGCACACCACGCAACGGCGTGATGTTCGGGCCGCCCGGGGCGCTCTACGTCTACTTCAGCTACGGCATGCACTGGTGCGCCAACGTCGTCGTCGCCGGCGACGGGACCGCGTCCGCAGTGCTGCTTCGCGCTGGTCGGGTGGTGGATGGGGTCGACCTTGCCCGGGAGCGGCGCGGACCACGAGTCACCGACCGGGCCCTTGCGCGCGGCCCGGCTTGCCTCACGCAGGCGCTGGGGATAGGTCGCGTCCATGATGGGACCGACCTCGTCGACGGCACTGCCGTCGTGTTGACGCCTGGCGGCCCTCCGGCGGCCGTGTCGACCGGCCCGCGCGTCGGGGTGAGCCTTGCCGCGGACGTGCCCTGGCGGTTCTGGGTGACCGGCGACGAGACGGTGTCCACCTACAAGCGCAGTCCTCGCGCCGCCAGCGTTTGATCAGCGGACCACCGGCGGTCAGCGGATCAGCGGCGGTCGAGCCGGTCGAACCCGGTATCAGGGAGTGCCGAGGGCTGCGCGTAGCTCGAGGAGCTGCTCGGCGACCCGGTCGGGCGCCGTACCTCCCCGTGAGTCTCGGGCCGCGAGCGACCCCGACACCGTCAGCACGTCACGCACGGCGGGGCTCAGGTGCGGCGAGATGGCAGCCAGGTCGTCGTCTGACAGCTGGTGCAGCTCGATCCCGAGCTCCTCGCACCGACGTACGCAGGCACCGGCGACATCGTGGGCAGCCGCGAACGGGACGCCCTCCCGCACCAGCCACTCGGCGATATCGGTGGCCAAGGAGAAGCCCTGTGGTGCCAGCTCGGCCATTCGTGCGGTGTCGAACGTCAGCGTCCGCACCATCCCGGTGAACGCGGGCAGCAGCACCTCGAGCGTGTCGATGGAGTCGAAGACCGGCTCCTTGTCCTCCTGCAGGTCGCGGTTGTAAGCGAGCGGCTGCGCCTTGAGCGTCGCCAGCAACCCGGTGAGGTTGCCGATGAGCCGGCCGGCCTTGCCGCGGGCCAGCTCGGCGATGTCGGGGTTCTTCTTCTGCGGCATGATGCTCGAGCCCGTCGAGTAGCCGTCGTCGAGGGACGCGAACCCGAACTCCCGAGTCACCCACATGATCACGTCCTCGGCGATCCGGGAAAGGTCGACCCCGACCATGGCCGTGACGAAGGCGAACTCGGCCACGAAGTCGCGGGCTGCGGTGCCGTCGAGGCTGTTGGCGGTCGAGCCCGTGAAGCCGAGCTCGTGTGCCACCTGGAGGGGGTCGAGACCGAGCGTCGAGCCTGCGAGCGCCCCCGAGCCGTACGGCGAGTCGGCCGCCACCCGGTCGTCCCAGTCGCGCAACCTGGCGCGATCACGCACGAGAGGCCAGGCATGCGCCAGCAGGTGGTGCCCAAGCGTGATGGGCTGCGCGTGCTGCATGTGGGTGCGGCCTGGCATCGGATCTGCGAGATGTGCTTCGGCCTGGTCGGCGAGCGCGCTCGCGAGGTCGTGCAGCAGCGACTGGATCTGGCGCGCGTGGTCGCGCAGGTAGACGCGGAGAAGAGTCGCGATCTGGTCGTTGCGGGAGCGCCCGGCCCGGAGGCGTCCGCCGAGGTCGGTTCCAACCATCTCGACGAGCCCCCGCTCGAGAGCAGTGTGCACGTCCTCGTCGTCGGGCAGGGCCACAAAGGCTCCCGACCTGACCGCCTCGTCAAGCCGGTCGATGGCGGCGAGCAGCTTGTCGAGGTCGCCTCCGCTCAGCAGCCCCGCGGCCGCAAGCACGCGCGCGTGCGCTCTCGATCCGGCGAGGTCGTATGTCGCCAGCCGCCAGTCGAAGTGGGTCGAGCGGCTCAGCGCCGCCAGCTCCGGAGACGGCCCCGCGGCAAACCTGCCGCCCCACAGCCGCGCATCGTCTCCGTCAGCCGCCATCAGGCCTGCCTGCGCGGCTGGCTGCTCATGTCCGTCACGAGGAGACCTTGTGGTCGCGCCGCGCAGCGATCTTGCTCGGCAGCCCCCACAGTTCGACGAAGCCTCGGGCCTGTGACTGGTCGAACGAGTCGCCTTCGTCGTAGGTCGCGAGGTTGAAGTCGTAGAGACTCGTGGCCGACCGACGTCCGGTCGTGACCGCCTTGCCACCGTGCAGGGTGAGCCGGACCTCGCCGGTGACGTGCTCTTGTGACGCGTCGACAAAGGTGTCGAGTGACCGCTTGAGCGGCGAGAACCAGAGGCCGTCGTACACGAGCTCGCTCCAGCGCTGCTCGACGCTCTTCTTGAACCGGTTCAGCTCCCGCTCGACGGTGACGCTCTCCAGCTCGCGGTGGGCCTCCAGCAGCACCATGGCACCAGGTGCCTCGTAGACCTCACGGCTCTTGATGCCGACCAGGCGGTCCTCGATGACATCGAGCCGGCCGATCCCCTGAGCGCCACCGCGGGTGTTGAGTTGCTGGATCGCCTGGAGCATCGTGACGTGCTGGCCGTCGATCGCGACCGGCACTCCGTCCTCGAACGCGATCAGGACCTCGTCGGGGTCGCGTGGCTTGGCCGGGTCGTCGGTATAGGAGTAGATGTCTTCGACGGGGGCGTTCCAGATGTCCTCGAGGAACCCCGTCTCCACAGCACGGCCCCAGACGTTCTGGTCGATGGAGTACGGCGACTTCTTGGAGACGTCGATCGGGAGCTCGTGCTCGTCGGCATACTCGATCGCCTTCTCGCGGGTCCAGGCGTAGTCGCGCACTGGCGCGATCACGGACAGGTGCGGTGCGAGCGCACCGATGCCGACCTCGAAGCGCACCTGGTCGTTGCCCTTCCCGGTGCAGCCGTGGCTGACGACGGTCGCGCCGTACTCGCTCGCCGCCTGCACGAGGTGGCGGGCGATGAGCGGCCGCGACAACGCTGACACGAGGGGGTAGCGGTCCATGTACATGGCGTTCGCCCGCAGCGCCGGAAGGCAGAAGTCGTCCGCGAACTCGTCTCGGGCGTCGACCACGACGGCCTCCACGGCACCGCAGCCGAGGGCGCGCTTGCGCACGGTCTCAAGGTCCTCGCCGCCTTGGCCGACGTCGATGGCGACGGCCACCACCTCGGCGCCGGTCTGGTCGGCGAGCCAGCCGATGGCGACGGACGTGTCGAGCCCGCCGGAGTAGGCGAGGACGATCCGGTCGGCGCTGGTCGTGGTGCGGGTGGTGTTCACGGGGTCTCCTGGTGGGGTGTCACTGGTCAAAGTTCACTGCCGGACTCGGCGAGGGTGAGGAATTTCTCGGCGAGGGCGGCCCCTCCCTTGCGTTCGCGGCTGACGACGAGGACGGTGTCGTCACCCGCGATGCAGCCGAGCGCGGCGGTCAGCTCAGCCCGGTCGAGCGCCGACGCCAGGAACTGGGCAGCACCGGGAGGCGTCCGCAGCACCACGAGGTTCCCTGAGGCTTCTGCACTCACCATGAGCTCGCCGCAGAGCTTCGCGAGCCGATTTGCAGCCGCAGCCGAGTCGGTCGCTGATCTCGGGGTCCGGTCGCCGCCTTCGCTCGGGACGGCATACACGAGCGCTCCCGAGCCGTCACGCACGCGCACTGCCTCGAGATCCACAAGATCCCGTGACAACGTGCCCTGGGTGACCCGCAGGCCAGCCGTGGCGAGCAGTTCGGCGAGCTCGGCTTGCGAGTGCACCGAGTGTCGGCTGAGCAGCTCGATGATCTTCTGGTGCCGGGCTGCCTTCGTCGTAGCTACTGCGTGAGTCGTCATCACCGGGCGCTCTCGGCCAGCAGCCAGGTGAGCAGTGCCTTCTGCGCATGGAGCCGGCACTCGGCCTCGTCCCAGACGATGCTCTGCGGACCGTCGATGACGTCGGCGGCGATCTCCTTGCCCCGGTATGCCGGCAGGCAATGGAGTACGACAGCCGCGGGGTCGGCGAGAGCCATCGCTTCGACGTCGACACAGAACGGTACGAACGGCGACGACCGCTCTGCCGCCTCCGCCTCCTGACCCATCGACACCCACGTGTCGGTGACGACGACGTCGGCGCCCTCGACCGCCGCGGCCCGGGTCGTCTCGTGCGCGACAGATCCGCCGGTGTCGCTGGCGATGTCGGCGGCCCGAGACAGGATCCGCGGGTCGGGCGGGAATGCGTCAGGCGACCCGACGCGGACATGCATGCCGGCAAGCGCGCCGGCGAGCAGGGAGGAGTGCGCCATGTTGTTCGCGCCGTCGCCGAGATAGCACAACGTGAGCCCGGCCAGCGTCTTCTTGTGGATTCGCACGGCCTGGAGGTCGGCTAGGAGCTGGCACGGATGGAATTCGTCGGTCAGTGCGTTCACGACAGGCACGGCCGACGCAGCGGCCATCGCCTCCATCCGCTCCTGCCCGAAGGTGCGCCACACGATCGCGCGGACCTGCCGGTCGAGCACCCGCGCCGTGTCCTCGATCGGCTCGCCCCGACCCATCTGCGAGGACTGGGCGTCGATGACAAGCGGGTATCCCCCGAGCTCGGCGATGCCGACCGAGAACGACACCCTGGTCCGGGTCGACGGCTTGTCGAAGATGACTGCAACCGCTTGGGGACCGGCAAGCGGCTGCGCATGAAACCGGTCGGCGCGGAACTCGTCAGCAAGGTCGAGGATCGCCGCCTGCTCTGCCGGAGTGATGTCGTCGTCACGTAGGAAATGCCGAATCATGGTGCCTCCACCGAAGTCAGCGCTCGAGTGCCCAGAGCAGCCGCCAATACCGGGACCGCCTCCTCCACATCATCGTGGTCGAGGATCAGCGGTGGCGCGAGCCTCAGTGTGTCGGGCGTGCAGGCGTTGACGATGACCCCGGCGTCGAGGGCGGCGGTGGCAACAGCCTTCGCCGTACCCGGCTCGACGTCGGCGGCGACCAGCAGCCCGCGCCCTCGTAGGTCGAGGACGCCCTTGAGTTGGGAGAGCTCCTCGCGGAGGCTGGCACCGATATCGGTCGCGTGCTGCAACAGCTCGTCGGACTCGATCACGTCGAGCACGGTGAGCGCGACGGCTGCGGCGAGGGGGTTGCCTCCGAACGTCGTGCCGTGCTGGCCCGGCTGCAGCAACTGGCCGGCTGAGCCGAGGCCGATGCAGGCACCGATCGGGAATCCTGCCCCGAGGCCTTTCGCGACCGTGACAATATCCGGCACCAGGGCCGCGTCGCCCACGCCGTGCTGGAACGCGAACCACTCCCCCGTGCGCCCGATCCCGGTCTGCACCTCGTCGAGCCACAGCAGGGCGCCGGCGCGGTCGGCGACGTCTCGGGCGGCGGCGAGGTAGCCATCCGCGGGGACGATGACCCCTGCTTCGCCCTGGATTGGCTCGAGCACGATCGCAGCGGTCTCTGGGCCGACCGCCCGCCGCAGCGCGTCGACGTCGCCGTACGGCACCCAGGTGACGTCACCCGGCAGCGGCTCGAACGGCTGCCGGTATGCCGCGTTGGCCGTCAGCGCGAGCGCACCAAGGGTCCGGCCGTGGAATGCCCCCTCGGCTGCGACGATCCCCCGACGGCCAGTGCGCCGGGTCAGCTTGAACGCCGCCTCGTTGGCCTCGGCTCCCGAGTTGGTGAAGAAGACGCGGCCGTCCGCGGCGCCGGTCAACGCGAGGAGTCGCTCGGCCAGGGTGATCTGGGCCTCGGTCGCAAAGAAGTTGGACACATGGCCGAGCCGCGCGGCCTGTCTCGAGATCGTTGCGACCACGGCTGGGTGCGCGTGCCCGAGGGCGTTGACGGCAAGCCCGGCGAGGAGGTCAAGGTAGCGGTTGCCGTCGATGTCCCACACGTAGCAGCCGGACCCGTGGCTCAGCACCCGCTGGGGCGGCCCGAACGTGTTCATGACCGACGCGGCATACCGCTCGGTGAGGTCTGGGCTGGCCACGCTCATGTCGTAGCTGATGGCGCCGTGCGGTGCGCTCATGCGCTCGCCTCCTGTCTGCGGTAGAGGGCAGTGCGGATCCTCGTCTCCGCGACCGGCAGCACCTGCGTGCCGACACCTTCGGCGGTGAAGATCTCCAGCAGGACCGCATGCAGCTCACGTCCGTCGATGACGGTGGCCCGCGGGACGCCGTCGCGGACCGCGCGCAGGCACGCACCCATCTTCGGCACCATGCCGCTGGCGAGGGTCGGCATCAGCGTCTGCAACGCGTCGACGCCGATCTCGCCGATGATGTCGTCGCTGGCCGGCCAGTCGCGGTAGAGGCCCTCGACATCCGTCAAGACCAACAGCTTCTCGGCACCGAGTGCCACGGCCAGGGCGGCCGCCGCCGTGTCGGCGTTGACGTTGTGGACCTGGCCGCTGTCGTCGGGTGCGACGGTCGACACCACCGGGATGCGGCCGGCGTCGATGAGGTCCTGCACGGCTTCGGGGCGGACGGCAGTGACCTCGCCAACCAGGCCGAGGTCGACGTCCTGGCCGTCGACCACCACGCTCGTCCGCTCCGCCGTGAAGAGCCCGGCGTCCTCACCGGAGAGCCCCACCGCGAGCGGGCCGTGCTGGTTGAGGAGGCCGACGAGCTCGCGGCCGACCTGCCCGACGAGCACCATGCGTACGACGTCCATCGCCTCAGGCGTCGTCACCCGCAGGCCGGCCCGAAACTCCGACGCGATGCCAAGCCGGTCGAGCATCGTGCTGATCTGGGGTCCACCGCCGTGGACGACTACTGGCCGAAAGCCGGCGTATCTGAGCCAGATGATGTCCTCGGCGAAGGCCTGCTTGAGGGTGTCGTCGCTCATGGCGTTGCCGCCGTACTTCACGACGATCGTCTTGCCGTGGTACTTCTCCAGCCACGGCAGCGCCTCGGCAAGTGTCGCCGCCTTGGCGGTCGCCTGCTTCCAGTCGACGCTCATGACGCGTACGCCGAGTTCTCGTGGACGTAGGCGTGGGTGAGGTCGTTCGTCCAAACTGTGGCCTCGTTGTCGCCGGTTTTGAGGTCGATCGTCACCGTGACCTCGCGTCCGCTGAGGTCGACCTTGTCGCGGTCGTCGCCGAGCCCGCTCTGCCGGCATACCCACACGCCGTTGAGCGCGACGTCGAGGTTGGCCGGGTCGAACTCCGCGTCGGTCGTGCCGACCGACGCGAGGATGCGGCCCCAGTTGGGGTCTCGGCCGAAGATCGCGCACTTGAACAGGTTGCTCCGCGCCACCGACCTGCCCACTGACACGGCGTCGTCTTCTGAGGCCGCGCCAACGACAGTGATGGCGATGTCGTGGTCGGAGCCCTCGGCGTCGCGCAGCAGTTGCTGGGCAAGGTCGTGGCAGAGCTGTTGCACAGAGGCGGCGAACTCGTCGTACGTCGGCGTGACACCACTCGCACCGGAGGCCATCAAGACGACCGAGTCGTTGGTCGACATGCAGCCGTCGGAGTCGAGCCGGTCGAACGTCGTGCGCGTCGCCGCCCGCAGTGCCTGGTCGGCGGTGTTCGCGTCGACGACCGCGTCGGTGGTGAGGAAGACGAGCATGGTGGCGAGGCCGGGGGCCAGCATCCCAGCGCCCTTGGCTATCCCGCCGACCGACCAGCCTTCGCCCTCGACGACTGCTTGCTTGCTGACGGTGTCAGTGGTCCGGATTGCGTCGGCGGCATCGCCACCGCCGGTGTCGGTCAGCGCCTTGGCGGCCGCATCGACGCCGCTGAGCAACGCGTCTTGGTCGTTCAGCAGTCCGATGAGCCCGGTGGAGCAGACGACGACGTCGCCTGGCGCGACGCCGAGCAGTTCGGCAGCCCTCTCGGCGGTCGCGTGGGTGGTCTGGAAACCCGCCGGGCCGGTGTAGCAGTTTGCGCCGCCAGAATTGGCGACGACGACTCTGGCGCTGGAGTCGGCAACTGCGCGTTCGCTCCAGAGCACCGGGTTGGCCTTGCAGCGGTTGCTCGTCCAGACTGCGGCAACGACCGACGACGGACCGTGGTTGACGATCAGCGCAAGGTCGAGATCGCCGCTGGGTTTGAGGCCGGCGGCAACTCCTGCCGCCGTAAATCCGGCGGGGTGTGTGACGGTCACGGTGCAACTCCGATGGTGCTCAGGCCGGTCTGTTCGTCGAGGCCGAGGGCCAGGTTCATGCACTGGACGGCGCCGCCGGCCGTGCCTTTGGTCAGGTTGTCCATGGCGGCCACCGCGACCAGACGCTGCGCGCGAGGGTCAACGGTTGCCTGGATGTGCACGGTGTTGGACCCCACGGCTGCCTTCGACTGCGGCCAGCTCCCCTCCGGGAGCAGATGCACGAACGGTTCCTTCTCGAAGGCGTCGGCATAGACGTCGCGGACGCCCGCTGCGGTGGCACCCGCGGTCAGCGGTGCCGAGACAGTCGCGAGGATCCCCCGCGACATCGGCGCCAGCACCGGGGTGAACGACACGCGCACCGGCTCGTCGGTCAGCGCGGCAAGGTTCTGTTCGATCTCGGGGGTATGCCGGTGGACACCTCCGACGGCATACGCGCTGGCGGAGCCGATCACCTCGGCGCTGACGAGATGTGGCTTCGGGGCGCGGCCTGCCCCCGAGGTGCCTGACACGGCTACCACGACGATCTCTGACGTGTCGACGAGGCCGGCGCCGACGGCGGGAAGCAGCGCGAGGGTGGAAACGGTCGGGTAGCAGCCGGGGACGGCGATCCGGGTCGCGTTACGCAACACGTCGCGACGCCCCGGGAGCTCGGGCAGGCCGTACGGCCAGGCGCCGGCGCGAGTGCCGCCGTAGAAGTCGACCCACGCATCGTCGTCGGTAAGCCGGAAGTCGGCGCCACAGTCGATCACGACGGTGTCGGCCTCGAGGTCGGCGGCGATCTCGGCGGAGGCTCCGTGCGGCAGGGCCAGGAAGACGACGTCATGACCGGCTAGCGTCTCGGCCGAGGTCTCGGTGATGACCCGGTCGGCGATCGGCACCAGTTGCGGATGATGGCTGCCCACAGTCGACCCCGCCGATGCCGAAGCGGTCAACGCCCCGATCTCGACCTCTGGGTGGCCGAGGAGCAGCCGGACCAGCTCGCCCCCGGCGTACCCGCTGGCGCCTGCTACGGCGACGTTCAAGCTCATCAGCATGATTATGCCTAGGAAGACACATGTATGCAAACGAACCCAACTGACGGCTCGGAGTTGCGTCCGTGGAAGTGGTCGCGATAGCGCGCGCCGCTACGGACGCAAGGGGTGGTTAAGTGCGCTGGGTGGCGCCGAGGCGTTCGGCGGCGACGGCGACTGCTGCATCGCGGGCGGCGCCGATCTCGGCCTCCGTCAGGGTCCGGTTCGGGGCCCTGAACCGCAGCGCGAACGCCAACGACTTCTTCCCCTCGCCTACCTGGGGTCCGGTGTAGACGTCGAACAGCCGCAGCGACTCCAACAACTCGCCGGCACCCTCGCGCAGTGCGGCCTCGACGGCCGCGGCGGGCACGGACCCGGCTACGACGAGAGCGACGTCCGCTTTGCCGACGGGGTATGACGAGAAGTCCGTCGCGACCACGATGTCGGGTGCCTGGTGCAGCAGCACGTCGAGATCCAGCTCCAGCGCCGCCGTGCGCGCCGGCACGCCGTACGACGTACAGGCCTTGGGCAGCAACTCGCCCGCATAGCCGATGACTGACTCACCGAGCAGGATGCGGGCGCACCGGCCTGGATGCCACGGGGTGCGCTGCGCCGCCTCCACTGAGATCTCCAGCCCCGTGGCGCGTGCGACCTCGCGCGCCGCCTCGATGGCATCGGCCCACGAGCCGGCCCGGCCGCCGCCCCACCAGCCGCCACTGCCCCGTGCGCCCGCCAAGACGACGCCGAGGTGCAGCGGCTGGTCCGGCAGCGCCGCCTCGAGCTCCTTGAGTTCGTCGACGGTGGGCGCCCGGTCAACACCGAGCTGTGGGGCTTTGGGTCGGCCTGCGGCGCCCGGCAGGAACACGCTGCCGAGCTCATACAGCCCGACGTCGCTCTGGCCGCGACCGGAGTTTCGGGCCAGGGTCCGCAACAGTCCTGGCAGCAGAGTCGTGCGCAGCAGTGGCTCTTCCTCCGACAGCGGGTTGGCCAGCCGCATGGCCGCGCGTCGTTCGTCGTCGTCGGGCAGGCCGAGCGCCGCCCAGTCACGCTCGCCCACGAACGGGTAGACGAGCACCTCGACATACCCGGCGGCAGCTAGCGCAATGCCCACGCGTCGGCGCAGCCGCTGATGCTTCGTCCAGCCACGGCCGGACGGTGCTGCGGGGAGCACGCTCGGCACCTTGTCGTAGCCGACGATCCGTAGCACCTCCTCGACCAAATCGTTGGGGTCGCGAATGTCGGGCCGCCAGGCGGCCGGCGTCGCGGTGATTCGGCCCTCGTCGAGGGTTGCCACACAGCCGACGGTGCGCAACGCGTCGAGAGCGGCGTCGTCGGAGATCGCAAAGCCCGCCACACGGCTAGGCAGCTGGGCATCCATCGTGACCGACTCACGCTCCGCCGGAGATCCGACGCGGGTGGCAGTCTCCGCGATCCGGCCGCCGCCGTGTGCGACGAGCAGCTCGGCAACACGACGCGCCGCGACAGGTGCGAGGCCCGGGTCGATGCCCCTCTCGAACCGTTTCGAGGCCTCGCTCGGCAACCGGTGCCGTCGTGCGCAGCGCGCGACGGTCACCGGATCGAAGTGGGCGGCCTCGATCACGACCGACGTGGTGGCGTCGCTCATCTCGGTGTCCTCACCGCCCATCACGCCGGCCAGGCCGATCGGGCCGCGGTCGTCGGTGATCAGCAGGTCCTCCGGTCCGACCTTGCGCACGACCCCGTCGAGGGTGGTCAGCTTCTCGCCGACGGTCGCCCGGCGTACGACGATCGGCCCTTGCAGGCGGGCCTTGTCGTAACCGTGGATCGGCTGCCCGAGCTCGAGCATCACGTAGTTGGTGACGTCGACCGCCAGGGAGATCGGCCGCATCCCGGCGAGCTGGACCCGTCGGGCGAGCCAGCGGGGTGTCCGCGCGGTCGGATCGAAGCCTTCAACCTCCAGCGCCAGGAAGACGTCGCAGCCGTCGGTGTCCTCGACC
Source organism: uncultured Actinomycetota bacterium (assembly GCA_963815295.1). Classification (GTDB taxonomy): domain Bacteria; phylum Actinomycetota; class Actinomycetes; order Propionibacteriales; family Nocardioidaceae; genus JACDHG01. Next base: position 1,169,741 of record CAWFFZ010000008.1, on the reverse strand, counting down.
GCCACCGGGTAGCCGTCACCGAGCGCGGCAGGCTCGTAGGTCGCCGCCGGATCGCGGAACTCGAGGCGGTAGGCCGTGGCCGCCTCCCGCGCGACGCCGCGCACCGCCAGCGCATAGGCGCGGTCGGGGTTGATCTCGAACTCAATCACGTCGTCGCGCAGGTGCAACAGGTCAGCTGCCTCGTCGCCCGGCCGGGCTGAGCTCTCGTCCAGCACGATGATGCCGCCCTCTTGATGCAACCCAGTATCGTCGCCAAGGCCGAGCTCACGCAGCGAGCAGATCATGCCGTCGGAGACATGGCCGTATGTCTTCCGAGCTGCGATCTCGAACCCGCCGGCGAGCACGGCCCCGGGCAGTGCCACGACGACGAGGTCGCCAGCGTCGAAGTTGGCTGCGCCGCAGACGATGCCGCGCGCCTCGGGCTCGCCCACGTCGACCTGGCACCAGCGGATCGTCTTGCCGTTGGAGTGCTCCTCGGACTCGAACGACAGGACCCGCCCGACGAGGAGCGCACCGGTGATGTCGGCGCCGGCGGACTCCAGCGCTTCGAGCTTGAGGCCGAGCATCGTCAGGCGGTGGGCGAGGTCGTCGACGTCGAGGTCGGCGGGCAGGTCGACGTAGTCGCGCAGCCACGACACCGGGACGCGCATCTCAGAGCTCCATTCCGAAGGTGAGGCTGAACCGGACGTCGCCCTCGACCATGTCGCGCATGTCCTCGACGCCATGCCGGAACATCAGCGTCCGCTCGATCCCCATCCCGAACGCGAAACCGGAGAACTCCTCGGGGTCGATGCCAGACGCGACCAGCACCCGCGGGTTGATCACGCCGCAGCCGCCCCACTCGATCCAGCCCTCACCCCGACAGGTCCGGCAGGTCTGCACCTCGGGCTCGACGCCACGGCAGACGAAGCACACCAGGTCGACCTCTGCCGACGGCTCGGTGAACGGGAAGTACGACGGGCGGAACCTGGTCGTGATCCCGTTGCCGAACATCGCCTCCGCGAAGTGGTCGAGTGTGCCCTTGAGCTCAGCCATCGACAGTGCGCGGTCGACTGCGAGGCCCTCGACCTGGTGGAAGACAGGCGAGTGCGTCGCGTCCAGCTCGTCGGTGCGGTAGGTGCGGCCCGGGCAGACGACGTACACGGGTGGGGTCCGCGACAGCATCGTGCGCGCCTGGACCGGGGAGGTGTGGGTGCGCAGCACGACGCCGGCATCTTCGGGCTCAAGGAACATCGTGTCCTGCATCGTGCGGGCGGGGTGGTCGGCCCCGAGGTTGAGCGCGTCGAAGTTGAGCCACGCCGCTTCGACCTCCGGCCCCTCGGCGACCTCCCAGCCCATCGCGATGAACACGTCGCCGATGCGCTCCTGCAGCGTGGTCAGCGGATGCCGGGCACCACGGGGGTCACGGTCGTAGGGCAACGTCACGTCGACGGTCTCGTCCTTGAGCATCCGCTCCTCCGCCTCAGCCTCCAGCTCGGCGGTACGTCGACTGAGCGCTTCGTTGACGGCCCCACGGGCCTGGCCGACGCGCTTCCCGGCATCGGCGCGCGCCTGGGGCGGAAGCGCCCCGATCTCGCGGTTGGCCAGCGCCAGCGGAGAGCGGTCGCCGGCGTGGGCGAGCCGAGCCGCCTTGAGGTCGTCGAGCGTCGTCGCGGCCGCAAACGCCGCCACCGCCTCGTCACGCATCGCTGCCACCTGGTCGGCGTGCAGCGGCGTGACCTCGACGGGGTCGTAGTCCTTGTTCGGGCCTGACATGGGCACGTCTCTCGCTTCGACGACGGCTGACTGGGCAGAGTCTAGGAACTCGCTGGTGGGCACCGCGAACCGGTTTGTCGCTGCGGCCGCGCCCGGCGACGTACAACGTCCGTAGAAGCGAGCGCGATAGCGACCGGTTGCGGGGACGCAAGAGGCGGTATGACGGTCAGCTCACGCCTTCGGGCTCGCCATACGGGAGCTCGACCCGCATCCGCGCGCCACCGGCCGGCGTGGTCTCGACGGTCACCCGACCCTCATGGGCGTGCACGAGCCCGCCGACGATGTAGAGGCCGAGGCCGGATCCGCCTCGCGATCCGTGCTTCCAGAACTTGTGGAAGATCCGGTGCCGGATGTCCTCGGCGATCCCGGACCCCTGGTCCTCGACGATGAGCTCGGCCCCACCATCGCCAGCGGCACGCACCTGGACGACCACGTCACCATCGCCGTGCTTGATGGCATTCTCGACGAGGTTCGCGACGATCTGCGCGAACTTGTCGGGGTCAACCCAAACACGCACGGCACCATCGGCGGCCAACGAGATGGCCCGGTCGCCCGGGGCGGTGAGGGGTTCGAGCTGGCGGCTGACGGCGGCGACGAGCTCGATTGGCTCTTTGCGCACGGACAACCTCCCGGCGTCGATCCGGGCGACGTCGAGGAGCTCCGCGATCAGCCGGGTGAGCCGGTCGGCGTCGGCATCGACCGTGCGGAGCATCAGCTGTTTCTGTGATTCGGTGAACCGCTCCCATTTCGACAGCAGGGTCGACGTGAAGCCCTTGACGCCGGTGAGCGGCGACCTGAGCTCGTGTGCCACCGTGGCGACGAGGTCCGAGCGCGCCAGGTCGACGCGCTCGCGCGACCTGGCGTCGCGAATGGCAAGGGCGACGGACGTGACCTTGCCGGCCGCGGCCTCGCGATGGAGCACCCCGGTGACAAGCACCTCCGCGCCCGACCGGGTGCGCCACGACGTCTCGACGAGGCGTCGTCGCACGGCCAACCCGGCATACGGCTGGACACAGGGGTACCAGTTGTTGCCGTCGAGGTCCTGCAGGCTCATCACCTGGTCGAGCGGCTGGCCGTTGGGCGGTGCGCCGTCGTGCTCGAGGAGGCGCACTGCCGCGTCGTTCATGTGGCTCACAACGCCATCGACGTCCGACACGACGATGCCGTCCGGCAGCAGGTCGAGCAGCGCACCCGAGTCGTCGTCCGTCACCACACCTCCCCGCTTTGCCACTCGTCGCATAAACGCCATCCAAGACTAGTCGCTACCACTGCTCAGAGATCCCCCCGTAGCGCCCGCGCCGACGCAAAAAGGCACAGCGCGGCAGCGGTAGCCAGGTTGAGGCTTTCGGCGCGGCCGTGCAGCGGAATCCGCACCACTCGATCGGCGAGGGCCGCGTCGGCCGGGGGCAGCCCCCACGCTTCGTTGCCGAACAACCACGCGGTTGGCTGGCCGAGCGTCTCGCCATCGGCGGCAGCCTGGTCGAGGTCGAGGTCGCCGCTGCCGTCCGCAGCCAGCACCTGCAAGCCACCCTGACGCAGTGCGGCCACTGCCTCGTCGACGCTCAGGCCGATCACCACGGGCAGGTGGAAGATCGAGCCGGTGCTGGCCCGGACTGCTTTGCCGTTGAAGGGGTCGACCGACGTACCGGCGAACACAACCGCATCAGCGCCGGCGGCGTCAGCACACCTCACCACGGCACCCGCATTGCCCGGGTCGCGAACGTTGGCGCACAGTGCGACGAGTCGCACCGAGTGGTCGAGGACGTCGGCGAGGGGTACGTCGACGAACCGGCAGACCGCTACCAGCCCTTGCGGCGTGACCGTGTCGCTGAGCCCCGCAAGGGCGTCGGGCTCGACCAGATGCCAGTCGACGCCGGCTGACCTGGCGGCAGTCTCGAGGTCGCGATGGCGCTCGGCTGCGTCGTACGTCGCAAAGACCTCGACGACACAGGGCTGACCACCAGAACCGGTGAAGTCGAGCGCCTCCCGGACTGCCTGCGGCCCTTCGGCGAGGAATCGTCGCTCGGACATGCGAGAAGCGCGACGCGTGAGCTTGCGGGCGGACCTGACGCGGGTCGACCGCGCGGTCATCTGCTCCGGGCTCACCACGACGCGCTTCTCGTGCTGCCGGGATCAGTCGATGCTGATCAGGCAGAGGCTTTCTCGGCCGGCGCGGGTACACCCTGGGCGGGTGCGTTGGCCTTCGCGACGTCGACGAGTGCCACGAACGCGGCGTTGTCGTTGACGGCGAGGTCGGCCAGGATCTTGCGGTCGACCTGCACCCCGGCTTCACGCAGACCTTGGATGAACCGGTTGTAGGTCATTCCGTTGGCGCGAGCGGCGGCGTTGATCCGCTGAATCCACAGCCGGCGAAAGTCACCCTTGCGGGCTTTGCGGTCACGGTAGCTGTAGACCAGCGAGTGGGTGACCTGCTCCTTGGCCTTGCGGTAGAGGCGCGAGCGCTGGCCGCGGTAACCCGCTGCCGCCTCGAGGATCTCTCGGCGCTTCTTGTGGGCGTTCACTGCCCTTTTGACGCGTGCCACTTCGTACTCCTAAAAATCAAACTCAGCGAAACCCTGTGCGAATCAAGAAAGGGGCTCCGGACAGGGCTGCTTACTTGCCGAGAAGCTTCTTGACTCGCTTGACGTCGGCTGGGTGCACGTCTACCTCACCAGCGTTGCGCCGGTGCTTCTTGCGGCTTCCGGTAGTGGGCGAGGAGGCGAACGCAGCGCCGGACTTCCGACGCGGCTGCAGGCGTCGGAGCTTCCCGGAGCCCGTGATCTTCACGCGCTTCTTGGTGCCTGAGTGGGTCTTCATCTTCGGCATGGTGCCGCTCTCCGTCTCTCGTCGCAGCCGCGCGGTGGCGCGGGCAGCGTTCACTTCAGTCGGTCAAGGGTCCCGTCACTGCGAGGTCACACGTCGGGGATGTCGGGGTCGAGGTTCTCCGACCGCCGACGCGACTTCTTGGGTTCGATCTTTGCTGCGGCGGAGCGCTCGGTGCGCTCTGCCCGTTCGAGGTCCTTGTCGGCTGCCCGGACTGCGGCGCGTTGGTCGCGCTCAGCCTTGGCATCCAGCTTGGCCTCGGACTTCTTCTTGTGCGGGCCAAGCACCATGATCATGTTGCGGCCGTCCTGCTTCGGTGAGGACTCGACGAAACCGAGCTCCTCGACGTCGCCGGCGAGGCGTTGCAGCAGCCGGAACCCGAGCTCCGGGCGGTGTTGCTCGCGACCGCGGAACATGATCGTGATCTTGACCTTGTCGCCCTGCCTGAGGAAGCGCACCACGTGACCCTTTTTGGTCTCGTAGTCGTGTGCGTCGATCTTCGGGCGGAGCTTCATCTCTTTGATGACCGTGTTGGTCTGGTTGCGCCGTGTCTCGCGTGCTTTCTGCGCTGTTTCGTACTTGAACTTCCCGTAGTCCATGAGCTTGCAGACTGGCGGGCGTGCTGTGGGTGCCACCTCGACCAGGTCGAGGTCGGCTTCTTGTGCGAGCCGCAGGGCATCGTCGATCCGGACAATGCCGACCTGCTCGCCGTTGGGTCCGACAAGCCGTACCTCTGGGACGCGGATACGGTCGTTGACGCGCAACTCCGTGCTGATGGGTCCTCCTGTTAGTTGGAACTGTGTCATCTGACCGTCGGCCCATGAGGCGGTGGGCAACTCGCCCAGAACGCAAAATGGCCTTCGTGCCACGCACGAAAGCCATAGATCACACCCACCGAAATGGGTGCCCGACGAGGCACCGAAGTGTCTCGCGACCGGACCCGACGACGCTTCCGTCGATGCGGGTGGGAGATGGCCTCCGCTTGTGCACCTGCCAGAACGCGCCCGTGAGGAACGGCATTCCCGTCTTGCGACGGCCGACAGGTTGGTCAGCGACCAAGGCTAGCAGCCGAGGCGGGGAACCGTCATATCGGACGGCCGACCCGCAGGTTGCTAGTGGGACAGCCAGGCGTACCCGGCCGAAGTCGGCGCCAGCGCCCGGCCCTGAGCGAACTGCTCGAGGTCGGGCGTGTCGACGACGTACATGACCGGACCGGCGACGTCGACGAGCAAAGCGGCCGCACCCTCCTGGAGGGCCGACGCCGCAGCGTCCTGCGTCGACACGGGCACCGGTCGTGCCTGCGGGTCCCACGTCTGCAAGGCCGCGAGCCCGGTGAACGCCAGGAGGGCTTTGCGTCCGTCGCGTCCCCGCATCAGCACCGCCGCGATGTCGCTCTGCTTGTCAGCGGCAGGTCCGCCCTCGTGGGTTTCGATCTCGGTCGGGATCGCCAGCACTGGAACCAGCAGGCGCGACGACGAGAGGGCCACCAGCACGGGCGCCGAGTCGCCGTCGTCGTGGTACGCCGCGAGTGCCTCAGCCACTGCCGGGTCGACCGAGCCGGCGTCGTCGGCGAACCCCGGATTGGGCAACGTCGTCATACCGTGCACGCTAACCGGCCGGGCCGGGCTCCTGCCACCATGGGCGGGTGCCAGCCCCAGAGACCCCGCTCGAGGCGACCGCCCGCTCGATCGTCGACCGTCTCATCTCGTCGCAGCCTCGATGCGGGGACACTCGCGTTGTCGCCGTGGACGGCCCGGCCGGGTCCGGCAAGACCACGCTGGCCGCGGCGATCGACGAGGAGATCCGTGTCGGCCAACGACTGGCCACCGTGGTCTTCCACCTCGATGACATGTACGGCGGCTGGGAAACTGAGTTCGACGAGCTCGCCTCGCGAGTGGTTGGCCAGATCCTCGAGCCGTTGAGCCGGCGGCAGCCCGGGCGCTGGCAACGCTACGACTGGGCGGCGGGTCGTTTCGACGGCTGGGAGACGCTGGCGCCGCCCGACGTACTGGTCCTCGAGGGGTGCGGGTCGGGCGCTCGTCAAGCCAGCGCACTCGTCAACGTGCTCGTGTGGGTCGAGGCCGAGCAGGATCTGCGGGTCGCCCGCGGCGTGGCACGCGACGGCGAGCAGGTGCTGCCGAAGTGGCGGGCCTGGATGGCACACGAGGCGACACACTTCGCCGCCCACGAGACGCGCACTCGCGCCGACGTCAGCCTGCAGACCTGACGGGCCGAAAGTCCTGACAGACCTGACGGGCCGAAAGTGACGGCTCAACCGACCGAAACTGACGGGTCAACGGACCCAAAGCGACGGGTCAACGGGTTCAGGCGTCATACCCCCGGTGGGCGGTAACCCGTCGGCTCACCGGAGCCCAGGTCGACGATCGCTGCCACCGGGCCACCGCCTTCGGGTCCCTGGTGCGCGGCCGAGACGGACACGAACACCGCCGGGTCGCCGGTGACCGCAGCCGTCACGCCTCCCACGCAGGATTTGATCTGCCGATGCCAATGCACGTCGGAGTCGTCGAGCATGGCGTTGCGGCGTCCGTGCACCGTGCCGTCCTGCGAGGCCTCACACTTCAAGAACACGTTGACCAGGCGCCCGCCGATGTCGCTCGTGTGGGGACGCTGCGGCAGCTCGAGTCCGGCGTCTCGGATCGCCGTCCAGATCCCATCCGCGTCCAGCGCGTCGGTCATCACCGAGTGCCCGACCCGGTAGCGACCTCCGATGCCGCGCGTGTTCCCGACGACGACCACCTGCGCCTGATCCAGCTCAACGCCGGACGAGCACGACGCGACGGCTGAGTAGAGGTCGCGGCGGTGCATGACGTCGTCGTCGGAGGGCATCTCGATCTCGCCGAGCGCGACAGCGACGCCGAGAGCCGTGCAGCCGTTGGACAGGTCCATCGACTGGTGGGTCTCCTCGGTCCAGACCGTCTTGCCTCGGGACTTCGCGTCTCGGATGGTGTGGATCGTCAGCAGCGGCGTCTTGGTCTGGACGTAGTGGACGTCGGAGGGGTCGGCAATCCCGGCCCGGTCCATCGCTTCCTTCACGGCGTCGGCCACCTTGGAGACCATCGCGGTGCGACCGATGTCTTCAGGGAACAGCTGCTCGCTCATCGCGAACCCGACGGTGAGCCTTGGCTCGTCGGTTTGCTCTGCTGAGTCGGCCGGCACTGTCGCGAAGATCGTGGCGTGCGGGCTGATCACACCGTCTGTCCCACCTGACCACACGATGGGGACTTCCTTGACCTGCTCGACGGTGCGGCTGCCCTTGTCGACCAGGACCTCGCGAAACGCCCGGTCGGCGATGATGCGCGTGTAGTCGTTGACGCCGCCGTTGCCCTCGGTCTTGCCGATGACGGCGAGGACGCGGTCGGCCTCGATGACCCCTGCGTCGACGAGCTCGGCGAGCCCGCTGGCGTCGGACACATGCTTGATCGGAACTTTGCGAACCTCGATCGGCTCCGGCATTTGCTTCCTTTCAGTGTCACAGCCTTTCGGTGTAACAGTCTCTCTCGGTGTGACAGCGATTATGTGTGGGTCTCAGGCGACTGCTCGGAGGTCGCCGACGACGGTATGACGACGGTGCCCGACTCGCCTCTGACCCCCGACACGATGTTGCCGAGGCTCGTGATGACGCCGATGTTGCCCGACTGCTCGACGAACCGGCAGACGGCATCGACCTTCGGCCCCATCGAGCCGCTCGCGAAGTGACCTGCTGCGGCATACGCACGCAGCTGCACCACCGTGACCTCTCCGATCGGCTCCTCGGAGTCGGTGCCGTAGCCGAGGATGGCGTGGTCGACATCGGTGGCGATGACGAGCCGGTCGGCGCCGACTGACCTGGCTAGCAGAGCAGCACCGAGGTCCTTGTCGATGACCGCCTCGACGCCACGCAGCGAACCGTCGGCCTCGCGGACGACGGGGATCCCGCCACCGCCGTTGGCCACGACGACATACCCAGCGTCGGCCAGCGTGGAGACGGCCGCCGCGTCGAGGATCTCGCGCGGCTCCGGTGACGGCACCACCCGCCGCCAGCCACGCACCCCGCGGTCCTCGAAGCGCTGCCCGTGCTCGATCAGGACCGCCGCCTCCTCGCGGGGCAGGAAACGGCCGATCGGCTTGGACGGCTTGAGGAAGCCCGGGTCGTCGATGTCGACCCGGGTGCGGGTCACCACCGTTGCAGCCCGGCGCCGTACGTCACGTCGCGCCAGCGCGGGCTCCAACGCGTCCATCAGGATGAACCCGAGGGTTGCCTGCGTTTGCGCGCCGCACCAGTCGAGGGGCACCGGTGGGACGACACCGGCAGAGAGTTCGTTCTTGACGAGAAGGTTGCCGACCTGAGGGCCGTTGCCATGCGTCACGACGACGTCCACACCCGAGGCCACGAGGTCAGCGACGGCCTCCATCGCGACCTCGGCGGCCGCGATCTGGTCTTCGGGCCGAGCGCTGCCGTCAGCGCCCGTCATCGCGTTGCCGCCGAGAGCGACCAGGACTCGCATGGCCTTGACCTTAGGCCGTGACCGTCGGACAGGCAGCAGTGGCCACCAGGGTGACGAGGGCGCGGAAGTCCACTTCATAATGGCGGGATGGATCGCACCAGATGAACCGGTCGTGGGCCCGCGGTCTGGTGATCTTCGACTGCGACGGCGTGCTCGTTGACAGTGAGCGCCTAGTCGTCGACATCGACGTCCGGGCTGTCACCGCGGTCGGCTGGGAGATCACCCGCGACGAGGTCATCGAACTGTTCGTCGGCAAGAGCGAAGCCGACATGCGGCGAGAGATCGAGGACCGGATCGGTCGGTCACTCGCCCTCGACTGGGATGCCGCATTCGCGGCCGACTACAAGCGGGCTCTCGACGAAGACCTCGAACCGGTTCCTGGCATCCTGCACGCGGTGGAGGCGGTGCAGACGCTCGGCATGTCGACGTGTGTGGCGTCGAGTGGCTCGCAGGCCAAGGTGCAACGCAGCTTGACCCGCACCGGTCTCTGGGACTTGTTCGCGGGCCGCATCTTCAGCGCCGACGAGGTCGCCCGGGGCAAGCCCGCGCCTGACCTGTTCCTGCACGCAGCCGAGCAGCTCGGCCACGACCCGGCGTCGTGCGTCGTCGTCGAGGACAGCAGCCACGGCATCGCGGGCGCCAAGGACGCGGGGATGGCAGTGATCGGGTACGCCGGGGGCATCACCCCGGCCCACCAGCTCGCAGCCGCCGACCACGTCGTCACCGACATGGCCGAATTGCCCGGGCTCGTGAGCAGCCTGCTGACCTCCTGACGGCGTCGAGCTCAGAGTTCAGGCACCTCTCGGTTCAGATCGAGCCGACTGACCAGGGCAGCCAGGGCTCGGGCGGCCGCACGACGTACATCGGCCTCTGAGTCGTCGAGCGCGGCCTCCACCAGTTCGACGTGCTCGGTGTCACCAACCAGACCCAGGCAGCGCAACGCGGCGACCCGCACTCTCGGCAGCTCGTGACCCGTCAGCCGGGCGGCGCCCGGACCCGCCTCCCCGATCTCCCGCCTGGCCGCCACCTTCAGGCACATCTCGGCCGGGCGCCAGTGGTCATCGGCGAGCCCGGTGACGACGACTGGGGCTGCGGACGGCGCCCAGACGTACAGCAGGCCGCGACCGCCCCATGTCCGCGGCCAATAGTCGCGCCAACTGGGGTCGAAAGCCGCATTCCGGCAGTTCCGCCCCAGGTAGGCCAGCATCTCGACGTAGTCGTGGGGATCGCCCCCGGCGAGCAGGTCGGCGCACCAACCGGCCGCCGTCTCTGACCCGACCAGCCGGCCGAGCTCGGTGACCAGCTCCCGCGGGCTCGCCGCAGGACGCCTGGGTGGCGGGAGCGGCGGGACAGTCACGGGTGCATCGTGCCACCGCGCTACCTCAGACGCGGCCTAAGCCGCCTCGTCACGCCGCAAACCATAGATAGGGCGTTGTCCCCATGTGTCGTCCTGCCTTAGAGGACCAGAGTCGAGTCAACAACAAAGAAGAAACCCTGATAAGGAGCAAAAAATGTTTCCGACACAAGAACCGTTCATCCAAGCCGAGATCGACTACCGCGTAGAGCGGATGATCGCCGACCGTCAGGCCGCCGAGCTGCGTCGCCAGGTGCGTGCCGCCAGCCGTTCAACGCGCCGTCGGCGCACCCAGCGCCGTCCTGCAAATCTGCCTCTTCACGCACGCTGAGGTGGTGGGAGACACCGCAACTCTCGCGTTGTCGGCACCGTCCAGCATGATGGGAGATGTGCCACCAGAAGAGTTGCGTTTCCAGCAGCTGATCGGACGCGAGGACGAGCTTCATGAGCTCCTCCGTCTGGTCGGGCTCACCGGCGACGATCCGGAGCCACATCCACGCTCCGTGATCGTCGCCGGTGACGCAGGTGTGGGCAAGAGCCGGCTGCTTGCAGAGCTGCGCGCTCACGCCGACGACTCCGAGTGGCTGGTGCTGATCGGCCACTGTCTCGACTTCGGTGACAGCGCACTCCCCTACCTTCCCTTCAGCGAGATCTTCGGCCGACTCCCGGCCGAGACCGCGACTCTGGCCGAAACCGTGGCCCGCACCCACCCCGCCGTACGCCGGCTGATGCCCGGCCGCCGAGTCACCTCCGACGTCGAGCCCCGCTCCGTCGAGCCCACCGACCGCGCCGATCTGTTCGAGGCCGTGCACGCCACTTTGGAGCATCTGGCCGAAACCAGCCCTGTCCTGGTCCTCGTCGAGGACCTCCATTGGGCCGACCAGTCGACGCGCGAGATGCTCAGCTTCCTGTTCGCCCGCCGGTTCATGGGCCCGGTCTCCATGGTTGCGACCTACCGCAGCGACGACCTGCACCGGCGCCACCCACTCCGCACTGCTGTCGCGGAGTGGTCGAGGCTGCCCGGCGTCGCCCGGCTCCAGCTCGACCCGTTGAGCGACCTCGACATCCGCTCGCTCGTACAGGCGCTCCACCCGCAGCCGCTGCCCGAGCGTGACGTCCACGAGATCGTGGCGCGAGCCGAGGGCAACGCCTTTTTCACCGAGGAGCTTGTCGGTGCCGCCGGCCGCGACGCTCACAGCCTCCCCGACGACCTCGCCGACCTGTTGCTGCTCCGGATCGAGCAGCTCGACGACAACGGCAGGTTGGCCGTGCGGGCGGCGTCCGCGGCCGGTCGCCGGGTGTCCCACGAGCTGCTGTCGCTCGTCGTCGACCTCGAGCCACGTGCGCTTGACCTAGCGCTGCGTGCTGCAGTCGACAGCTACATCCTGTTGCCCGCAGGCAGTGACAGCTACGCCTTCCGGCATGCACTGCTCGGTGAAGCGGTCTACGACGACCTGCTCCCCGGAGAGCGGGTCCGGCTGCACCGCGCCTACACCGTGGCACTCGGCGATGGCGGGGTGGCGAGCACCGCGGCCGAGATCGCCCGGCACGCCCGGGCGTCCCACGACATACAGACCGCGGTGCGGGCCAGCATCGAGGCCGGAGACGAAGCCATGTCGGTGGGCGGACCTGATGAGGCCGCACACCACTACCAGGTGGCCCTCGAGCTCGTCGCCGAGCCACATCCAGACCAGCACGACCTCTCGCTCACAGATCTGGTCGACCTCAGCATCAAGGCGGGCGAGGCGGTGGCCGTGGCGGGTCACCCACTCCGCTCCGTCCAGCTGCTCGACGACCAGGTCCGCCAGCTGTGCGACAAGGTCAGCGATGACGACAGCTTCCGGCTTCGCCTGGCGTTGGCAACTGCCGCTCTCGTCACCGACACCAACGTCGACCCGCTCGCGATCACCACGGAGCTCGTCGACCAGGTGCCGAAGGAGCCCCCGACGCCGCTGCGTGCACGGCTGCTCGGCATCCACGCGCGGGCGCTGGCCGGACGCAAGTCCGACGACGAGGTGCTTCGCTTTGCGAGCGCCGCGTTGACGCTCGGGCAGGAGATGCGACTGCAGACGGTCGTCACTGACGCGATGACGACGATGACTCGGCTCGACGAGCGAAGCGGCGACCCCGAAGCGTCCCGCAAGGCTCTGGCCGCGATCGTCAGTCAAGCCCGCGAAGCCGGCGATGCCGTCAGCGAGCTGCGCGGCCTCCACAACTTGGGCGGCGTCTCACTCGAGGCCGGCCACATCGCCACCGCCCAGGCCGCCTACAACGACGCGATCAAGCGAGCCGTCGAGCTCGGGCGGCCGTGGGCGCCCTACGGCCTCGACTCCCGTGTCCTCGCTGGGATCACCGCCTACATCGGTGGCTACTGGGACGAGTCCCTCCGGATCACCGACGTCACCGGTGAGGCTCCTCCGGCCCCGGCCGAGGCTGCACTGGTCAGTGTCGCGCTGCTGGTCGCCGCCGGCCGCGGCGATCACGCAGCCCTCGAGCGGGCGCCGCGCGTTCGCAAGTGGTGGGACAAGGACGGCATGCTCGCCATCACCAGCGGCGGGGCCGCCATCGACCTGCGGGGTGACAACGGTGACCTCGAAGGCGCCCTGGCCGCCCACGACCATGTCGTGGAGGTCGTCACGCGGCTCTGGCAGGTCGAGTGGTTCTTTGCCCAGGTCAGGTTGGCCGCGCTGATGATCGGTCAGCTGGCGACGTACGCCGCTGACGCCAGCACTGCCGACCGCGAGGCGATGGCCGTTCGCGGCGAGCAGCTGGCCGAGACCGCCAACGAGACACTCAACCTGGCCAAGCGCCGGCTTCGCAAGATCGGGCCCGAGGGTCTTGCGTGGGTTGCCCGCGCTCGTGCCGAGCACCTGCGACTGCGGTGGGTGACAGGCAGCGACGCGCCGTCAGAGGATGAGCTTGTTGCCGCGTGGGAGGAAGCCGTTGCCGGTTTCGAGACGCTGGGCCACCGGTTCGAGATCGCGCGGTCGCAGGCGCGGCTCGCGGCGGTGATGCGTGCCGCCGGCCACACCGTTGAAGCACGTCCACATGTCGAGGCGGCACGATCGGCAGCTCGTGAGCTCGGCGCCGAGCCATTGCTGAAGGAGCTCCGCGCGCTCGGAGCCGCCGCACCTCGCCGCGCCGCCGACTCACGACGCGACGAACAGCTGACAACTCGCGAGCGCGAGATCCTCACGCACGTCGCCGCCGGCCGCACCAACGGCGAGATTGCCAAACAGCTCTACATCAGCGCGAAGACGGTGAGCGTCCACGTGTCCAACATCTTGGCGAAGCTGGGAGCGGCCGGCCGCACCGAGGCCGCCGCCGTCGCGAGACGGCAAGGCCTGCTCGACGACGAGCTCGCCGGGCGCTAGCGCAGGTCGACCTCGGCGTGGCGGCGTCCACCCGAGAGCCGCAGATACCCGGGGCCACGGTCGAAGAACGGGTCGCCATGGGTAGCGACTTCCTCGGCCCGACTGCGACGCCGCTCTGAGCGCAGTCGGTCGGATGCCGCGGCGTCGACGGTCACGTCCGAGCCGTTGACGATCACGGCGACCCCATAGTCGGACGCCGACCCGGCGACCGAGACCTTGCCCCAGGCGACGTCACGGGCAACATCGTCATACGGGCGGTCGAACGGATCGCCCCAGCCGCCACCACCCGTCGTCCGGATGCGGATGACCTGTCCCGCGGCGACGAACTCGGCATCGGCTAGCGCGTCGACGACACGCTCGTCGGGACCGCCCAGATCGACCGTCACCTCGAACGAGTGCCCGGCACGCCCGCCCTTCACACCCCAACAGGCCAGGATCGACCTGTCGGCGATCGACATGAAGTGCGCGTCCTTGAGCATCCTGATGTGCTTCTCGTACCCGCAGCCGCCCCGGTACCGGCCAGCGCCACCTGAGTCGACGGCGAGGCCGAGACGCTCCACCACAAAGGGGAACCGGCTCTCACTGAACTCTGTGGGCAGGTTGCGGGAGTCGGGCACGACGTGGATCGTGTCCTCGCCGTCGGCGTAGTAGCGCCCACCGGAACCGCCGCCCAGCACCTCCCGCATCAGGTAGGGCTGGCCGTCGAGGTCATCGCCGTACACGCCCGTGTAGCGGATCGTCTCCTGGTCAGCAGGCATCCTTCCGTCGACTGCCTTCGCCAACGTGCCGGCCAGCACACCGAGCAGGCGCAGGATGACGAACGTGCGCGCGTTGGTCGGCGCCGGAAAGATCGGTGTCAGCAACGTGCCAGGCGGAGGGAACCGCATCTCGATCAGCGGCACGACGCCTTCGTTGACGTCGAGCTCGGCCATCCGCTCCGGCGAGTCGGCGAGGTTGCGGAGGATCGGCGCGAGCCACTTCTTGAGGAAGTTCCCGTCGGCGTAGTCACCGCAGTGGTTGATCGGGCCTTTGGCCTGTGGGGCGGTGCCGGTGAAGTCGATGACGAGCCGCCCGCCGTCGTCGGGCACCTTCGTCAGCGTGATGCGTTGCGTGTGCAACCGAGGCTCGTCCACGCCGTCGTGCTCGGCGTAGTCCTCCCAGACGTAGCTCCCGTCGGGAATTTTCGACAGGATCTCGCGGCGGAACGTCTCCGTAGTCTTGTCGAGGATCGCGTCGAAGCACGCCTCGACGTCGTCGCGGCCGTACCGCGCGAACAGCTCGGCCATCCGACGGGCACCCATCAGACACGCCGAGCACTCGGCGTCGAGGTCGGCCGCGAGCGACTCGGGCATCCGCGAGTTGCGCGTCATGATCTTCAGGGCCTGCTCACACGGCACGCCCTGGTCCCAGAGCTTGATCGGGGGGACCATCAGCCCCTCTTCAAAGACCGAGGTGGCGTTCGAGGGCATCGACCCGGGCACTGCTCCGCCGATGTCGTCGTGGTGGCCGAACGCCTGCACGAACGCCACCACTTCATTCCCCGCGAAGACCGGCGCGGTGACACACAGGTCGGGGAGGTGCCCGATCCCGCCCTCGGACCGGTAGACGTCGTTGTGGAAGAAGACGTCGCCGGGCCGCATCTGCTCGATCGGGTAGTCACGCACGACGGGGTGGACGAGTGCGGAATAGGACCGGCCGGTGAGTTTGCGCAAGTGTCGGTCGTGGATGCCGGCCCGGTAGTCGTGGGCGTCGCGGATCATGGGCGACCGCGACGTACGCCCGATCGCCGTCTCTACCTCCTGCTCGACCGAGGCGAGGTATCCCTCTACGATCTCGACCAGGATCGGGTCGACGTCGGTGACGTCCGTCAAGCGGTACGGCGCCGACTTGTCAGACTCTGACCCGGCTCCGGGCTGGTGACGTTCTGACAAGTCGGTCATGACGGGGACTCCGACGTGAGGACGAGGTTGCCGAACCGGTCGACGACGGCCGCGAACCCCGGATGGATCGGCACCGTCGACGAGAACTCCTCGACGACCGCTGGGCCAACGATCGTGTCGCCGGCACCGAGTCGGCTGCGGTCGTAGACGTCGGCCTCGACCCATTCGTCGAAGCACACGCGCCGCCTGCCTGTGACGGCAGCGCTGGCACCGCTCCCGGGCAGCACAGGCCGCAGCTCCGGCTTGCGGATCGGGCCCACCCCGGTGACCCGAAGGTTGACCCACTCGACCTCCTGCCGCGGGTCGTCGCGAAAGTCGTAGCCGTACAGCCGCTGGTGCTCGTCATGGAAGCTCGCAGCGACCGTCTCGACGACGGCGCTGGTGAGCGGTCCGCCAGGCACGTCAACCCGGACCTCGTAAGCCTGCCCGAAGTAGCGAAGGTCCGCGGTGCGCTCGAACCGTCGCTCCGAGGCAGCGAAGCCTTCCCGTCGCAGCGCATCATCGGCCTGGTTGGTCAAGGTGTCGACGACGTCCTGCAACTCGTCGAGTTCGAGGCGTGAGTGCTTGGTCACGGCCGTCTGGACATAGTCGTTGCGGACGTCGACGGTCAGCAGGCCGTATGCCGACAGGTTGCCCGGGTTGAGGGGTACGACGACCCCGCTGAGTCCCAGGATGTCGACCAGTCGGCACGCGAGCAGCGACCCTGACCCACCGAACGTCACGAGGTGGAAGGCCCGGACGTCGAGCCCTCGCTTCACCGTGATCTGCCTCAATGCGTTGGCCTGGTTCCAGGCAGAGATCTCCAAGATCCCGGCGGCCGCCCGCTCCCAACCGAGCCCGAGCTTGCCGGCCAGGTCCTCGACGCCGGAGCGGGCCAGGTCGACGTCGAGCGGCACCTCGCCACCGAGCAGGTGGGGAGGGATCCGGCCGAGGAGCACGTGCGCATCGGTGATCGTCGGCTCCGCTCCCCCGGAGCCGTAGCACATCGGCCCCGGGTCGGCGCCCGCCGAACGCGGACCGACCTTCAGCGTTCCCTCGGGGCTTATCCAGGCGATAGACCCGCCGCCGGCCCCGACGGTGACCACGTCGATCATCGCGATCTTGCTCGGATAGGCCCCCACAGTTCCTTCGGTGGTGAGGGCCGGCCGGCCGTCGATCACGAGCGTGACGTCGGTCGACGTACCGCCTCCGTCGCAGGTGACCACCGTGTCGAAACCCGCGGCTTGTGCGACGACAGCCGCACCGAGCGCTCCGGCCGCGGGACCGGACAGCACGGTCGTGATCGGCTGGTGCACGACCTCGTCGGCGGACAGCACACCGCCGTTCGACTTCATCACGTAGAACGGGACACTCCGCGGCTCGGCCGCGGCGTCAGCTGTGTAGGAGTCGAGGCGAGCGGTGATGTTCTCGACGTATCGGCGGATGTTGGGTTTCACCGCCGCGTCGACGAGCGTTGTCACCGACCGCTCGTACTCCCGGTACTCCCGGAGCACCTCTGACGAGATGGACACGACGGCGTCCGGGTGTACGTCGGCGAGCACCTCCCGCATCGCGAGTTCGTGCTCGGGGTTGGTGTACGAGTGGAGGAAACACACGCCAAGAGTGGCGATCCCCGCGTCCCTGAAGAACTGCGCTGCCTCGCGTGCAGAGGCCTCGTCGAACGGTCGGATCTCCGACCCGTCTACAGCAAGGCGTCCGCGGACGGTCTTGACCCGGTCGGCCGGGACGATCCGGGGCGGCTTTACCCAGAAGTAGGAGTTTCCGTAGCCGTCCGGGACCGACTGGCGGGCGATCTCGAGCATGTGCTCGTAGCCCTCGGTGGTGATGAACCCCAGGTTCTCGACCTTGCCCTCGAGCAGTTTGTTGGTGGCGACGGTGGTGCCGTGCGACACGGCGGTGATGGTCTCGCCGCCGAGCCCGAGCAGCCTGAGCACCTTGTCGATGCCTGCCATGAAACCCAGCGCGGGGTCTGCGGACGTCGACGGCGTCTTGGTCGTCGCAATCTCTCCGCTGTCCTCGTCTACCGCGACCACGTCGGTGAACGTCCCGCCGGTGTCGATCCCGATCCGGATCCGCGGCTGGTCCTGAGGCATCGGTCCTCCCGTCAGGGCCGGCGCCGGCCGCTGAGCCACCCGCCGACGATGGCACCGAGGATCGCTGCCGCCGCCCCGACCAGTGCACCTTCTAGGAACCCGCCACGCCCAGCGGTCGACAGCGCGGTCGCGGCACCGGGAGCCTCGTAGACGCCTGGTGCCCTGTCAGCAGCGGCGCTGCCGGTTCCTGCACCGACCTCCGGCGCGGCGGCGGCCGCGGGAGCCTTGCCGGTGAGGACGTCGTTGACCGCGGCGAAGAACTCGCCGGCCGTCTTCTTCGCGACCCCGGTGAGCATCCGCTGCCCCACGCCGCCGACCATGCCGCCGACGATCGCGTCGGCGTCATACGTGAGCGTCGTCGTCTCGCCGGCATCGGTGAGCGTGACGAGTACGTCGGCACCGACTGTGCCGGGAGCGCCTGCACCCGCAGCTTTCAGGACAAAGGTGTTCGGTGGCCGCTGGTCAGTCAGCCGGACCTCGCCGGTGTAGACGCCCTTGATCGACGCCACGCCCGCGGTGATCGTCATCCGGTACGCGTCGTCGCCGATCGACTCGAGCCGCTGGCATCCAGGGATAGTGCGGACGAGTACCGCAGGGTCGTTGAGCGCCTCCCATACGGCGTCGCGAGTCGCGTGCAGCGTGGCCGTTCCCGACACTTTCATGGGCTCTCCGATTCCCTCGTGGCCTGTCAGTCGTTGGGGTAGTCACGACCACTATCGCAGTCGGCTGGCAGCGCGGGTGGTCAGGAGGGTCGTAGGGTTTGGCTCATGCAGCTGCCCTTCCCCGGCCCGTCCGCCTTGTTCGGTGCCGCTGGCAGAGGGCTGGACGCCATCGAGCAGGCCATCGCACTCGTGCCTCGGCTGGCTGCCGTCGTCACCGAGGTCGAGACCATTGCCGCCCGAGTCCAGGCGGTCGTGACCAACATCGAGGAGACCCAAGCCAGCGCGCACGCCGCCGTGGAGCGCACTGCCGGGGTGGTCGCCGACGCCGAGCGACTGACGGCCCGGCTGGGGCCACTCGTCGACGAGTTCGAGCCTTCGCTGCGCAAGCTGGAGCCCGTGCTGCGCCGGCTGGCGGACACTACCGACGCCGACGAGGTGGCTGCTGTTGTCGCGATGATCGACCTGATGCCCGAGCTCGTCGACAAGCTCAACAAGGACATCGTCCCGATCCTCGACACCCTCGGCACGGTGGCGCCTGATCTCCGTGACCTGCTCGACACCTCGAAGGAACTGAACGAGATGCTCGGTGCGCTGCCCGGGCTGGGCCGGGTCAAGCGCCGGATCGAGGAGAAGCAGGACTTGGAGGATGAGCTGCGTGCCGCCGAGGACCCACCAGCGGCTCCGGACCGCGCCGGCTGACCCTTACTTTGTGGAGATCGCCGTCAACTGGCCAGGGGGGCGACGACGGGAACGGTCGCCCGGTCCGGCCTGAGGCTGTGGCCGAGGCTCTGGTCGGCGAGCAGGCGACGTACACCATCTGTGTCGACGGGCCGTGACCACAGGTATCCCTGAGCGAGGCCACAGTGTTCGTCGATCAACCAGTCGGCTTGGTCAGTGTCTTCAACACCCTCGGCCACCGTGTCGAGTGACAACTCGCGGCTCAGGGTCAAGATAGCTTGAGTAATGGAGCGGCCTTGGGGGTCGGCTCCCACCCGGTCGATGAAGGACTTGTCGACCTTGAGTACGTCGACCGGGAGCTCGTTGAGGTAGGACAGTGAGCTGTAGCCCGTGCCGAAGTCGTCGATCGCGAGCCGGACACCGATCTTGCGCAACGCCATCAGCCGCGGCGTGACCTTCTCGAGCTCCGACAGCAGGGCCGTCTCGGTGATCTCGAGCACGAGTCGCTGAGGGGACAACCCGGTCTTGGCGAGCACATCGACGACTTCGTTGACGAATGCCTCTTGGTACAGCTGTTGGGTCGCGATGTTGACCGAGATCGTGAGAGGTTCCGAACTGCCCGCATCGAGCGTTGCGGCGAACCGGCATGCCTCGTCGAGCACCCACGAGCCAAGAGGTACGACGAGTCCGGTCTCCTCTGCGAGGGGGATGAACTCGTCCGGCGCCAACAGGCCGCGCGTCGGGTGCTGCCAGCGCACCAGCGCCTCGAAACCGACGATCCAGCCGGTGGCCATCTGAACGGTGGGCTGGTAGTGCAGCACGAGCTCGTTGTTGCGGAGGCCTCGTTGCAGGTCCGAACGCAGCTCGAGACGGTCGAGGGCACGGGTGTGCAGGCGGGCGTCATAGATCTCGTGCCGCGCCTTGCCGTGGGTCTTTGCCCATTGCATGGCGAAGTCTGCCTGGCGCAGCATCTCCTCGCCGCTGACGAAACCTGGAGTGCCGGCGGCGATGCCGATGCTCATGGTGACGTGGACGGCCTCCCCCTGCACCTCGATCGCCGGCAGCAGGACTTCTTTGAGCGCGGTGGCGACATCCTCGCCAAGGCCGACTGACGGTCCGTCGAGCAGGACGGCAAACTCGTCTCCCCCCAGCCGTGCGGCTGTGTGCTCCATCCGGATGACAGACCGGAAGCGGCGACCGACCTCGGTCAGGACCTCGTCAGCGATGCTGTGACCGAACCGTTCGTTGACCTCTTTGAAATCGTCGAGGTCGCAGTACATGACGATGACCGGTTGGTCTTCGCCGTCGCGGGGCTGGATCGCGTGATCGAGGCGGTCGACGAACAGTTCCCGGTTGGCGAGCCCGGTGAGGTTGTCATGGAACGCCCGGTGCATCAGGCGCTGCTCGACCTCGTGTCGCTCGGTCATGTCCCGCACGGTGAACACGAGCCCGGCGACGTCTGGGTGGGCGAGCAGGTTGGACAACACGCCCTCGGTGATCAGGACTCGGCCGTCACGGTGACTCATGCGAAGCTGGAGATGTTCGTCTGCCTCGTGCCGAAGACTGGCCACCGCATGCAGGAAGACGGGCACGTCATCTTCGTGGAGGTAGTCGACCAGCGCTCCACCGAGCAGTTCGCGCGGCGAGTAGCCGAGGACCTTCTGCGAGGCAGCATTCACGAATGAGAGCGCCAGGTCGGCGTCGAGGATGACCACCAGGTCGGCGCTGTTCTGCACGAGCGCGGTGAGCCGTTGTTCTCCGGCGAGGTTGGCGTCGTGCTGGGTGACCCTGCGGTGCAGGTTGCGATGGCGGCGGACGAGACGGCGGAACCAGTAGAACCAGCCGATTGACACGGCCGTCAGCAGCGCGACGTACGTGAGCCTTGCCTGCCCACTGTCGTAGATGGCAGTCAAGAGGGTGTATTCACCGACGAGGACGACCAGAGTCGCCACCACGGTGATGAGGGCGCGCGGGCGCGATCCAGTGGCGTGGACGCGCACTGCGTGGGCTCGATGCTCCACCGACCCTCCCCTCTTGGTCTCGGTAACCGTGCGTCTGAACGTATCCGCAGGTCAGTGGCCAAAGACCCCGAAGCGACAGACTCACACCGCGCTCAGGAGGCTGCCCCGGTGAATATGTCCGAACAGAGGATGCCGCGTGTCGTCCGGTCAGTCGGGGTTGCGCCGCACTCAGTCGAGGTAGCCCGCCCGGATCCGGACGGCGCTGCGGACATTGTTGGTCGTGACCATCCAGCAGCGAGAGTCCGACAACCAGCGCCGGAGCCCCCGCCGGTCGTCAACGGTCCACACGATCAGGGGTAGGCCCTGGCGCGCTGACCACCGCGCTACCCCGAACGTCGCCAGCCACCGGTTCGCCACGACGACGTTGGCGCCGCAGCGGGCGAAGCGACGCGCGGGAAACAGCTCCGACCAGCGAGCCTCGCTCCGCCCACGCCAGGACAGCTGTCGATGGGAGCCGCCGAGAGAAAGCCCGACCATGAGGTCGGGGTACGTCGCACGGCTCCAGCGTCGTACCGCCCCCACGCCAAGGTCCTCACCTGTCGTGACCACGACGTCGTCCGGGCCGATCACGGAGATGGCGCGCTCCGCCGCTGTCACCTCCCAGGTGTGCTCCGGAGGCCCGTCGTAGACGGAGGGCGGTGAGGCGAACTTGAAGTCGAGGTGGGCCTTCGTGTGTCCCCGGATCGCAGCCAGCGCCTCCTCGAACGTCAGCGTGTCGGGTGCGGCGGTCTGGAGCTCATCGAAGGTCACCTCAGCGACCGGTCGTGAAACTCCTCGCACATCGACCTGGCCGTCATGCCGGACCACGTAGTGGTCGTCAACCGTGCGGCGCACGTCGAGCTCCACGTAGTCGATATCGAGTTCCTGCACCTCGGCCAGATGCTCCGCGGGGCTCGCATCGGCACGTCCGCGCCGGGTGCCGAATTCGTGGGCAGAGATCATCACCACAGTGCGGCTCAGTCCGCTGGTCGAGCTTGTCGAGACCAGGTCCGCCGGAGCTCGAACAGCTCGCTCGGCGAGATCGGCATCGCCGTGATGGGGAACCCCTCGGCATCCTCGATCGCCGACGCGATTGCCGCCGAGCCCGGAATCACCCCTGCTTCGCCGGCGCCCTTCACTCCGAGCGGGTTCAGCGGCGACGGCGTCTCGAGGTGGTCGATCTCGATGTGGGGGACCTCGCTCGCGTACGGCATGAGGAAGTCCATGTAAGACGCGTTGAGCAGCTGGCCGGACTCGTCGTACTCCATCCGTTCGTACAGAGCGCCGCCGACGCCCTGAGCGACGCCACCGTGGACCTGGCCCTCGACGATCATCGGGTTGATGATCGTGCCGCAGTCATGCACCACGCAATAGCGCAGGATCGTGATCTCGGCCGTCTCTGGGTCGGTCTCTACGACGACGGCGTGCATGCCGTTCGCGAACGTCGACCGAGGCGGTGAGTAATAGTCGGTGCCCTCGAGCCCGGGCGCCTCGCCCGCCGCGACGGGGGGCAGGTTGGGGTCTGCCGGTGTGGCGAACTGGGTGGCCCGAGCAGCAGCCCCATCGAAGGCGTAGCGCAGCGGGTTGGACAACACCGCGATGGCGCCGAGGTCAATCTGTGCGCCGGAGGTCCCTTTGACGCGCACCTGGCCGTCGACGATCTCCAAGTCGTCGACCGACGCCTCGAGGGCGTCGGCCGCGATGCGCAGCGCCTTTGCCCGTACGGTGCGCGCGGTCATCGCCACCGCGCTTCCGGACATCACGGCCGTGCGTGACGCGAACGTGCCGACGGCGTACTTGAACCTGCGCGTGTCACCGGTGGTGACGCGAATCCGCTCCATCGGCACGCCAAGCTCGTCGGAGACAATCTGGGCGAGCATCGTCTGGTGACCTTGGCCCTGAGTGGTCAGGCCGGTCGAGACGACCACCGTCCCGTCGGTCTCGACTCGCAGGTGTCCGCCCTCGTAGGGCCCGACGCCGGTGCCTTCGACGTAGCACGCGATGCCGATCCCGACCTGTCGTCCAAGCTTTCGCGCCTCGGCTCGGTAGGCCGCGAAGTCGTCCCACCCGACGAGTTCTTTCAGCTTGGCCATCGAAGCAGGAAAGTCGCCCGAGTCGTAGATCAGCGGACGCCCGTCCTGGAAGATCAAGCCGTGGTCGAACGGCATCTCGTCTGGCTGGATGAAGTTGCGCTCGCGAACCGTGGCACGGTCAATGCCGAGGTCGGCGGCGATCGAGTCCATGACGCGCTCCATCACGAAGCAACCCTGCGGTCGGCCGGCGCCGCGATAAGGGGTGACGAGGACCGTGTTCGTGTAGAGACTTTGGAACTCCACTCGGTAGGCACCGGGCTTGTAGGGGCCGAGCAGCTGCGTCGACGTGATGATCGGCACGATCAGCCCGTAGGGCGTGTACGCGCCGTTGTCGTGCCAGAACCTGACCGACAACCCCTGCAGCCGTCCGTCGTCGTCATACCCGAACTCGACCTCGTGCAGCTGCCCTCGCTCATGCGCCGACGAGATGAAGTGCTCGCGCCGGTCCTCGACCCACTTCACCGCGCGGCCGAGCCGGATCGCCGCCCACGGCACGAGCACCTCCTCCGGCCACGGATGCACGATCTTGACGCCGAAGCCCCCTCCCACATCAGGTGTGACGACCTCGACGCGGTCGACGGGCAGCGACAGCTTGGCCGCGATCGCCTGGCGCACCGACGTCGAGGACTGCGTCGACGTGTGCACCAGCAGGGACTCGTCGTCAGGATCCCAGCGCGCTAGCACCCCCTTGCCCTCCATCGGCATCGAGGCACTGCGTTCGATCGACAGCGACAACGCGCTGCGATGCGGGGCTGACTCAATCATGGCCCGGGCGTCGCCCACCTCCTGCACCATGCTCGCCGAGACGTTGCCGGGTACGTCGGCGTGCACTAGGTCGGTGCCGTCTCGTGCCTGGGCAACGCCGACGACGGCAGGAAGGAACTCGTAGCTGCACGTCGATCAGCCCGACAACGTCCTCGGCGACGTAACGATCGACCGCGACGACCATCACGATCGCCTCGCCGACGTGGTTGACCTCGTCATTGGCAAGGGCGTGTGGCGTGCGGCCGTGGGTCAGCGTCGGATGCGGGATCAGCAGCGGCAACGGCTCCGACGTACGCCCGTCGAGATCGTCGTAGGTGAAGATCGCCACCAGCCCTTCCACCCCGAGCGCCGCGGACACATCGATGTCGACGATGCGCGCATGCGCGTGGGGACTGCGGACGAACGCGACCGCGAGTGCGTCATGACCGAGGTCGTCGAGGAAGCGCCCCTGTCCGCTCAGCAGCCGAGGGTCTTCGACGCGCGGCACGCGCTGACCGAACATCTTGGTGGTCATGACTGAGTCACCCCGTCGCCAGCCCTCTCGCGTTTGAGCTCGGCAGCGCGCAACACCGCCGCGACGATGTTCTGGTATCCGGTGCAGCGGCACAGGTTGCCGCCGATCGCGGCACGTGCCTCGGCTTCAGTCGGGTCGGGATGCCCTTCGAGGTATGCCGTGATGGTGGTGATGAAGCCGGGGGTGCAGAAGCCGCACTGCAGCGCATGGCAGTCGCGGAACGCCTGCTGCACGTGGCCTAACGCTCCGTCGGCCTGGAGGCAGCCTTCGGTGGTGGTGATCTCGGCGCCCTCGGCCGACACCGCGAACATGAGGCACGATCGCATCGGCCGCCCATCGACCAGCACAGTGCACGCACCGCAGACGCCGTGCTCGCACCCGACATGAGTGCCGGTCAACCGGATGTCGTGGCGGATCGCGTCAGACAGGAGTCGCCGGGCTGGGATCCGCACCGGGTAGGCGACGCCGTTGACCGTCAACGTCACGTCGTGCAGAGGTTCCGCGGCACCGTTCATGCGGCCGCACTGTCGACAGCTTCGTGGGCCGCCGCTGACAAGGCACGCGTCGTCAGCACGTGAGCGAGCTGCCGCCGGTAGTCAGCGGTCGCGTGGATGTCTGTCTCCGGGTCGATGGCTGCGTCCACGGTCGAGACCGTCGCCGACCAGTCCACGGCGTCGTACGTCGTCCCGGCGACTGCCTGGGCGACATCCACCAGCACTGGTGTCCCCGCCACGCTGATCAGGCTCACCTTCGCGGCGGTGACGCTCAGAGCGCTGTCAAGGGTGACGATCGCACCGACGCCGACCAGGGCGTAGTCGCCGTGTCGCCGCGCGATCTCGACCCAGCACGACCCCGATCCAGCAGGTGGGTGGGGGAAGCTCGCCGCAACGGCAAGCTCGTCGGGCTCTAGGGCCGATTCCAAGGGACCCAGGAACAGGTCTGCTGCGGCGATGGTGCGCATGCCCCGCGCCGCACTGACGGCGTCGACACTCCCGCCGAGAAGCATCAGCACGGCCGGCATCTCCGCGGCCGGGTCGGCGTGCACGATGCTCCCCAATGTCGTGCCGCGGTTGCGGATCGTCGGGTGGGCAACGTGCTGGGTGGCGTTGCGCAGCAGCGGGTTGGCGGCATACGCCGCGGTGTCATCCTCCAGCGTGGCGTGCCGGGTCAGCGCACCGACCCGCACGGCTACCTCGTCGACCTCGATCGCGTCGAGTCCATCGACGTACGTCAGGTCGACGAGGGCGGCCGGAGCCGCCAGCCGCATCGACATGAGCGGGATCAGACTCTGCCCGCCAGCCAGGACCTTCGCGTCCGCCGCACCCAGCGTCGACGTGGCTTCCTCCACGGTCCTGGGTCGGTGGTACGCGAACGGGGCGGGTTTCACTCGGGTCCACCTCGCAGTCAGCAGGGTCAGTCAGAGTCACTCCGGCGCTCGGTGGCTGCCTGGTCCACCGTTCTCTTGGGAGGGCGGGTCGTCCATCGAGTGAAGCCCAGTCTGACCTACCGCGATCGCAGCGCCTGTGCCGGACCGGTCGGCGATGGTCCGAGCGAGGTGGTAGCCGATGACGACGACGAGCGTGCCGAGCGCGATGCCCTGGATCGAGAAGTCGTCGGTGATCTGCAGGTTGGCGCCGCCGATGCCGATGGTGATGCCCGCACCGATGGGCACGAGGTTGACCGGGTCGGCGAAATCGACTCGGTTCTCCTTCCAGATCTTCGCGCCCAACAGGCCGATCATTCCGTAGAGCACGACAGTGATGCCGCCCAGCACGGAGCTCGGCACGGCATACACGATGGCGCCGATCTTGGGGACGAACCCCAATAGGATCGCGAAGCCTGCCGCCACGAAGTAGGCAGCGGTCGAGTAGACCCGGGTGGCTGCCATCACGCCGATGTTCTCGGCGTACGTCGTTGTCGGCGAGCCACCGACGGCGCTCGTGATGACGGTGCCTACCCCATCGGCTGCGATGGCCCGCCCGATCACCGGGTCGAGGTCGCGCTTCGTCATCTCGCCCACCGCCTTGACGTGACCGATGTTCTCGGCCACCAGCGCGATCACAGCAGGCAGCACGAGCAGCACGAACGCGAACCTGAAGTCGGGGACATGCCATCCGACCTCTGCAAGGTTGCCGGCCTCGGTCTGGTTGCCGACAAGGCCGTCAGCGGTATGCGGCGGGAAGCCAAGCCAGTCGGCGGACTTGACGGTGCTGAAGTCGATGCGGTCGGCTTCGAACGGCTCGCCCCCGTTGATTCCTGGGAACGTGCGCGCGCCGAAGATCACGTCGGCAGCCCAGGCCACCAGGCAACCGGCGATCAGCCCCACGAAGATCGCGATCCGGCCGATGAACCCCTTGAACGCCACTGCGGTCACGATCACGAACGTCATCGTGAGAAGTGCGACCCATGGGTCGGACGCCCAGTACAGGCCGGTGGTCGTCGGACCTGTGCCGGCGGCCACCACGGCGAGGTTGAGCCCGATGAGCATGACGACCGCCCCGGTGACCACGGGCGGAAGCACGGCGTTGACCGGACCGGCTCCCACGACATGGACCAGCACGCCGACGAGCGCCAGCACGACACCGGCAACGAGAATCGCGCCCGTGACGTCGGCAGGACCGCCCTCCTGGGCGTAGATGGCGGCCGCGCCGCCAACGAAGGACGCGCTCGTGCCGAGATAGCTCGGCACCTTCCCCTGGACGATGAGCAGGAACGCGATGGTGGCAATGCCGCTCATCATGATGGCGAGGTTGGGGTTCAACCCCATGATCACGGGGAAGACGAACGTCGCTCCGAACATCGCAACGACATGCTGGGCACCAAGCCCGGTGGTGCGACTCCACGACAACCTCTCGTCAGGCGCGACTGCTTCTCCCGGCGGTGGGGTCTTGCCTCCGTGGACGACCTTCCAACCAATAGCCATGACGACTCCCTTGCGTCGAGCGCCGCCGCCCTTGTGACGAGCGTCAATGACCAGGATGCCGGAATGTCACGCCGTGGCCCGGTAGGACGCGCACACGGTCGTATCCCCTTCCGATTCGTCCGACCAGGCCCGAATCGGGGACATGAGTCCCTAGAGGCCGCGGATCTGGATGACGCGCAGGGCGAGAGCGAGGTCCAGCTGGAGGTCGGGGTCGGACACGAACGGGCCGACGATGCGTTCGAGCTTCGTGATCCGGTAGCGCAGCGTGTTGTAGTGGAAGTGCAGTCGGCGCGACGTCTCGGCAACGTTGAAGTTCGTGTCCAGCAGCACCCGCAGCGTTGCCCGCATGTCAGCTGCATCGGGGTCGTCCTCGTCGGCCAGCTCACCCAACACCTCGGCGACGAAGTCCGCAGCTCGCTGGAGTCCTCGATCAGGCTGAGCAGCCGGAAGGCGCCGAGGTCGTCGAAGTGCGCCACCGCCGACGTGCCGTGCAGCTGTCGCCCGACCTGTACTGCGCGCCGTGCCTGTTCGTAGCCCTTCGCGACATCGCTGGGGTCGGTCACGACTCGGCTGACACCTGTCGAGAACGACCGGCGTCCACCACCACCGTCGCCCGAGACTGCCCGGACCAGTCCGTCGACCACGTCGCGGACCCCGCCCCCTTTCCCTGTGTCGTCGGCGGGGACAAGGACCACCACCTCCTGCGCGAACCCAACCACCGGTGTCGCCTTGTCGTAGCGCGTCACGACGCTGATCCACGCGTTGGAGAAGCGCTCTTGCGCCGTACGGAAGTCGTCGAGAGCGCTGTCGTCATCGTTTTGGGGGTCTAGTCCGGCGACGACGACGACGAGCGGGCGCGCCACATCCCATCCCAGCGACGCGAAATGGGCTGTCACCTGCGCCGATGGACCTGCTCGGTCCATGAGTACGTCGCGAACGAAGTCACCTCTGTACTTCGCCTCGACGGCGTTCACCGCAAGGGACTTGGTGACAGCGAGCGCCGCCACCGTGGCGGCGCGCTCGAGGATATGCAGGTCGGCGGCCGACGGGGACCCGTCGGTGCGGATGACGACGAGGCGGCCGTGGTCGGAACTCCCTGCGAGCACGGCAGCGACGGCCATCGTGACCGCTCCCACCCGGTGCACTCCCGGGGCGAAACGCTCGGAGCGGAACCGGCCCGACTCCGACCAGACGTCGGGGAGCAGCTGGACGTCGCTCAGCTGGAGCGGATCGGAGCCGCTGGCTGCCAGCACGCGCCCGTCGCTCGTCGATGCGAACACCCTGCCGCCGACGAAGCCGTGTAGCGCGTTGACCAACTCGACGAGGCCACCTCCCTCGAGCACGATCGACACCAGTGCGCGGTAGACGGTCTCGGTCTGCTCCAGCATGGTCGACCGGTGGTGGAGGACCTCGCTGAGCGTGGCGTCGAGCAGATCGTCGAACGCCACCCCGTCGGGCAACAGGAGCACGGGCAACGAGTGCCGGTCCGCCTCGCCGAGCATGTCGGCCGGCAGCTCAGCCAGGTAGCGGTGCAGCTTTACCCCGAGGGCCGCCACCTTTGCGTCGGCGAGCGCGCCGACGAGCTTGGCCATGCCATCGGGGACCTCACGCAACGGGTAGCCGGTGGTCAGCAGCAGCTCCTCCGACTTCACCCAGTCGAGGATGTCCGGAACTTCCATGATGTTGGCGCGGCTCACAATGTTGTCCAAGCCGGTCATTCCCGCCACGACGCGGACTCCCGAGAAGGCCGGCGCCTTCAGCAGGTCGCGGACGCGGACTACAGCGCGCTCTGACAACTCACCCTCAGATCCGGGCAGATCGTTGGCACATCTGCCCATGAGTGGGACCGTAGCGCAGCGATTAGCGTCGGGGCCACCTGCCGCATGCCCGCACCCGGAAGGAGCCACGTGACCGAGCCTCGCGCTGCGATCGTCAGCGCAGCTTTGGCGCCGCTGCTCGATGGGCCCACGCAGCTGTTGCGAGTCTCGCACCGCAGCTCGCTGGTGTGGCAGCTCGCGACGTCAACGGTCACGTCGTCGCATGCCTGACGTTTCCCGGCACACTCCGTTTCCCCCACGCTGTCGCGGTCGCGGACGGACGGTGGCCAGGATCTTCGCTTGGCGTGGGCGGCGGCTCGCTGAGCTGGGGTGACCAGCCGCTGACCATCGCGCGCTGGTGGCGGCCGGCAAGCCCCGACCTCCCAGGGCTTCGCTCACGGGTCCGTGACGATGCGGTCGTCGCGTTCGCTCGCACGTGGCGTGAGAGCCTCGGCAGAGGTGACGGTTTGACGCCGTACGCCGACGATGTCCTCTGCGGCGTGCTCGCCACCCTCCACGCGGCCCGTCATCCCGCCGCGGTGAGCCTGTCCCGCGAGATCTGCGCAGCCCCACTCGAGCGGCTGACGACTGCCGCGTCCGCGGGGCTGCTGCGACAGGCGGCGGCGGGCTGGTGCCTCGACGAGGTGGCCGCGGTGCTCTACGCGCAAAGCATTGGACGCGCGCTCGATGACGCGTCCGCCACGTTAGTCGCAGTCGGGCACAGCTCGGGGCGCGGCTTGCTCGAAGGCATCGACACCGTGTTGGCTGCAGCGATGCACGAGGCGATCGCGTGACCCGCCACCTCGAGGTCCGCAGTGGTGCCTATCGGGACTCGGTCGGCCTCATGCAGGTCAGCCGCGACGTCCGGGCAGTCGAGGGAGTTTCCTCTGCGATCGTGGCGATGGCGACCGAGCTGAACATCGACCTTCTCGTCTCCATGAGCTTCGAGGCGCCTGTAGGGCTGACGCCCAACGACATGCTGATCGCGATCGAGGCGGACGGCGAGGACACACTCGCCCATGCCAAAGGGGTGCTGGACGCGGCGCTGGCAGCCTCGCCGACGACGTCGAGTTCGGGAGCGGGCACCGGCGACGTGGTCCCACTCTCGGTCGGCGCGGCTGCCAGGCGTGGCCCAGCACGGCTCGCGCTCGTGAGCACTCCCGGCCGGGTCGCCGCGATCGATGCAGCAGATGCCGTGATCTCGGGTCTCGACGTGATGGTCTTCAGCGACAACGTCGTCCTTTCGGCCGAAGTCGGCCTGAAGGAGCTGGCTGCCGAGGCTGGTGTGCTGGTGATGGGGCCGGACTGCGGTACGGCGGTCGTGGATGGTGTGGGGCTCGGCTTCGCGAATGTCGTCCGGCCAGGGCCGGTCGGCATTGTCGCCGCCTCGGGCACCGGGGCTCAGCAAATGATGGCGCTGCTCGACCTTGCCGGCATCGGGGTGACGCACTGTCTTGGCGTCGGTGGGCGGGACCTGTCTGCCGACGTACGCGGTCGATCGACGCTTGCGGCACTCGACCGCCTCGAAGCCGACGATGCCGTGGCCACGATCGTCGTGGTGTCGAAGCCCCCGGCAGCGGAGGTCGCGGACCTCGTCACCGAACACGCGCGAGGACTCGCGACCCCCACTGTCCTCGGATATCTCGGCCCCGGTCTGCCCGACCTGACAGCGACGGCGCAACTGGTCGCCGAGGCGGCCGGGATGCCGTGGAGCCGGCCACCTCGGTGGGGGCCGGACCTGCCGGCCGCTCGGGCGGGGTTCATGCGCGGTCTCTTCGTCGGAGGGACGCTCTGCGACGAGGCCATGCTGATCGCGTCGGCCGAGCTCGGTCCGGTCGCGTCCAACATCCCGCTGGCGGAGGCCGAACAGCTGGGGGACGACCTCGCCGCGGCTGGCCATGCCTTCATCGATTTCGGCGACGACGCGCTGACCGTGGGGCGCCCGCACCCGATGATCGACCCGTCGCTGCGGCTGGAGCGGCTCGAACGCGAGCTCGCCGACCCCTCGTGCGCGGTGGTGCTCCTGGACGTCGTGCTCGGCCACAGCGCGCATCCCGACCCCGCGGCCGAGCTCGCCGCGCTGATCGGCCGATCCGACACCCCGGTCATCGTCTCCCTCGTGGGCACCCGCGACGACCCGCAGGACCTGGAATCACAAGCAGCCGCCCTCGCGAGTGCTGGCGCGGTCGTGCACGCGTCGAACGCCGCTGCCACCCGCGACGCCCTCTCCCTGATCGCCCGGAGCCCGGTATGACGGGTGGCTTCACGGTCGTCACCGCCGGCGCACAGCTGCTGGCGGACTCGTTGCGGTCGCAAGGTGTGCCGACCGTCGATGTCGCCTGGGCACCGCCGCTCGCCGGCACCGAGGAGTCACTGACGACCGTGATGCTGGATCGTCGCCGGGCCGCTGCCAACGCGCAGGCGTTGGCGCAGCTGACGGCTGCCGAGGCCTCGCTGGTCGACGTCCGGCCTGCCGGCCAGGCACTGTCATTGCAGCCCGGCCACTTCCTTCATGCCGGTCCGCCCATCGCCTGGGACACGATGTCCGGCCCGTTGCGGGGGCGCTCGTCGGCGCGGTGCTCTACGAAGGCCTTGCTGACGACGCCGAGTCGGCCGAGACCCGTCTCGCGGCAGGGGACTTCACGTTCGAGCCGGCACACCACCACGGAGCCGTCGGGCCGATGGCCGGCGTGGTGTCGCCCTCGATGTGGATGTTCGAGCTCGACGACACGACTCACGACCGGCGTTCGTGGTGCTCGCTCAACGAGGGTCTCGGCAAGGTGCTGCGGTACGGCGCCTACTCCCCCGACGTGATCACCCGGCTCCGCTGGATGAGCGACGTGCTCGGGCCGGCGCTGCAGACGGCAACCCGGTCGACCGGTCCGATCGACATACGCGCGATCGTCGCGCAGATGATCCAGATGGGCGACGAAGGCCACAACCGCAACCGGGCGGGCACGCTGATGCTGCTCAAGGAGTGGCTGCCCGCGCTGATCCGGTCGGGGCTGCCGAGCGACGACGTCGCCGAGGTTGTGACGTTCGTGTCGGGCAACGACCACTTCTTCCTCAACGTCGTCATGCCCGCGTGCAAGTTGATGACCCGGGCTGCGAACGGAGTGCCGGGCTCGACGGTCGTCACGACGATGGCCCGCAATGGCACCGACTTCGGCATCCAGGTCTCGGGCCTCGGCGAGCGGTGGTTCACCGGCCCAGCTCAGCTAGCCGACGGGCTCTACCTCGGCAACTTCGGTCCCGACGACGCCAACCCCGACATCGGCGACTCCGCGATCACGGAGACGGCAGGGATCGGCGGCTTCGCGATGGCGACAGCGCCTGCGATCGTCCGCTTCGTCGGAGGCTCGGTGCCCGACGCGCTCGCGACGACGCGGCGGATGTATGACATCTGTGTCGGTGAGAACCCCCGGTGGGCGCTGCCGATCATGGACTTCCGAGGTACGCCGACGGGCATCGACGTCACCTCTGTCGTACGCACCGGGCAGCTGCCTCAGATCAACACCGGTATGGCGGGTCGGGTGGCGGGGGTCGGCCAAGTCGGTGCCGGCCTGGTCAGCCCGCCGATGAAGTGCTTCGAGGCGGCGGTGCACGCGCTCGCCGCCGACGTACCCTCCCGTCCAAACACCCGCTAACCCGCGTTTGGGGGGTTCAAGGCGGCCGATTCGCGGGTTAGCGGGTGTTTGGACGCGCTAGTCGCGGTCGGTGCGGGTGTGCTCCGCGACGATCCCCGCGAGCTCTCGCGCCGACCGCGCCGCCCGGGCGCCGTCGGAGTTCTGGATCGCCATCACCGCCACGGTCTGGCCATCGTCGAGGTCGAGCATCGCCCAGGGGCGGTTGGGGTTGAGCGACACCGACACCACCTCGGCCCACTCGAGCTGCCGCGCCCGATAGCCGTTGACGACGGTCAGGCCATCTTCGCGGGCGCGGACCGACGTACGGAACAGTGCGTGCAAGCCGACCAGGATGGCCGCGAAGAACAGCAGCAGCGTGATCCGCTGAGGTGCCGTGAAATCGTCCTGCACCCCGTCGGGCAGCATCACCCAGAGGAACGTCATTGCAGCGACGAGAGAGAACGCCGCAGCGCCGGCGACCACACGCGCGCCGAGCGGTCGCCAGGTGTGCGGAAGTCGCACCGGAGGAGGAGTAGACGTTGCGTCAGAGCCGGCAGGCATGGATGTCGGTCACCAAGATCCCCCGCGCGCCGAGGTCGTAGAGCTGGTCCATCACCTGGTGCGCGTCGTCACGAGGAACCATCGACCGCACGGCGACCCAGCCGGACCGCTGCAACGGCGAAACGGTGGGTGACTCGATGCCCGGCGTGACCGCGCACGCGGCATCGACGCTGGCGGCCTCGATGTCGTAGTCCATCATCACGTAGCTGCGGGCGACGAGGACACCGCGTACGCGTCGCGAGAACACGTCAAAACCGTCGGGGTCGGGTGCACCAGCCCGGGTGACGAGCACTGCCTCGGACAGCAGGATCGGGTCACCGAAGGTCTCGAGGCCGGCCTGGTCTATCGTCGACCCGGTCTCGACCACGTCGGCGATGACGTCGGCGACTCCGAGCCGCACCGCGGTCTCGACCGCGCCGTCGAGTCGGATGACGTGGGCCGACACCGCGCGCTCCTTCAGGTAGTCCTCGAGCACGCCCGCGTATGACGTCGCGATCCGGGCACCATGGAGGGAGTCGACGGTGCGGCCGGACCCCTGCGGAGCGGCGAAGTGGAGCCGGGACTGGCCGAAGCCGAGCGGTTGGCGTTCGGCGACGGCGGCCCGCGAGTCGAGGACCAGGTCACGGCCGGTGAGACCGATGTCGAGAGTGCCGCCTCCGACGTACACCGCGATGTCGCGCGGTCGGAGGTAGAAGAACTCCACGCCGTTGGCATGGTCGACCGCGACGAGGTCGCGTGCGTCGCGCCGCTGACGGTAACCGGCCTCTCGCAACAGGTCGCTGGCGGCGATCGCCAGCGCTCCCTTGTTGGGGACAGCAATCCTGAGCATTGGTTCGGGCCTCGTCACAGGTGGGCGTAGACGTCGTCGAGGGTCAGTCCACGCGCCAGCATGAGCACCTGGGCGTGGTAGAGCAGCTGGCTCAGCTCTTGCGCGGCGCGCTCCGACGACTCGAACTCGGCGGCCATCCACGACTCGGCTGCTTCTTCGACGAGCTTCTTCCCGATGCTGTGCACACCAGCGTCGATCGCCGCAACCGTGTCAGACCCGGGCTCACGCGCCGCCACCTTGCCGCTGAGCTCGGCGAACAGCTCGTCGAATGTCTTCATCGTCATCCAGCCTAATGGGATGGGTGCGAGCAGCAGACGATGCGTGGCGCTGCCCCACTCACTGGTCGATGCGATCTCAGGGAAGCCGCAGCCCTTGCAACGTGAGAGCCGTCGCCATTGCGGCATGCGCCGCGTCGTAGCCCTTGTCCTCGCGCGACCCGTCGAGTCCTGCCCGGTCGCGGGCCTGGTCGTCGTCGTCACAGGTCAGCACCCCGAAACCAACAGGCACGCTGGCATCCAGCGCAACGCGGGTCAGTCCGTCGGTGACGGCGTTGCAGACGTAGTCGAAGTGCGGGGTGCCGCCACGGATCACGACACCGAGGGCTACCACGGCTTCATACCCGACTTGGGCGAGTCTCTGGGCTGCCAACGGAAGCTCGAAGCTGCCCGGCACGCGTATGACGACGGACCTCTCGACGCGTGCATCGGTCAACGCCCGCTCTGCGCCTGCGAGCAGCCCAGCCATCACCTCGTCGTGCCAGCGGGCTGCGACGATGCCGACACGCAGCCGTGAGGCGTCGAGGGCCTCGTGCTGTGGCTGACCGGATCCGCTCATGTCAGGGGCCCTTCGTCGGTTAGTGCCGGTGCCCGCGGCGGACCGAGCTGCTGTGTCGGCAGTCCGTGCGGCAACGGCTCGAATGCGAGGTGCCCGAGCTCGTGGCCCATCCGGTCTCGTTTGGTCACGAGGTAGTCGCGGTTGTCGTCGTGTGGTTCGACAGGCACGGCGATCCGCTCGGTCACCGGCACGCCGTACGACTCCAACGCCACCCGCTTCAACGGGTTGTTGGTGAGCAGGCGCACCGACGTGACGCCGAGCTCGCGAAGGATCTGCGCGCCGGTGGCGTAGTCGCGAGCGTCGGCCGGGAGACCGAGGTCGAGGTTGGCGTCGACGGTGTCGCGGCCGGCGTCTTGCAACGTGTAGGCCTGCAGCTTCTGCAGTAGGCCTATCCCGCGACCTTCGTGGCCGCGAAGGTACACGACAACCCCTCGCCCCTCGGCACTGATCACCGACAGGGCGGATCGCAGCTGCGGACCGCAGTCGCACCGTCGCGACCCGAACACGTCGCCGGTGAGGCACTCGGAGTGCACGCGCACCAAGACGTCGCGGCCGTCGCCGATCTCGCCGTAGACAAGCGCAATCTGCTCCGACGCGTCGACGAGGTGCTGGTAGCCGTGTGCCTGGAACGTGCCGAACTCGGTCGGCAGCCGGGTCTCGACGATCTTGAGCACATGACGTTCGTGCCGGTTGCGATAGCGGATCAGGTCGGCGATCGACACCAGCACCAGGCCGTGCTCGTCGGCGAACTCACGCAATTGCGCGCCACGCTTCATCGTGCCGTCGTCGTTGACCAGTTCGGCGATCACAGCCGCCGGGCCCAACCCCGCAAGCCGGGCGAGGTCGACCGAGGCCTCCGTGTGACCGGGCCGCACCAACACGCCGCCATCGCGGTAGCGGAGCGGGAAGACATGTCCCGGACGCACTACGTCGGATGGCCCGCTCGTTGCTGCCGCGAGTGTCTGGATCGTGCGCGCCCGGTCGGCGGCGGAGATCCCTGTCGTCACGCCGTCGGTTGCGTCGACGGAGATCGTGTATGCCGTCCGGAGCCGCTCCCGGTTCTGGGTCGTCATGAGCGGGATGCCGAGGCGGTCGAGCGACGTACCCTCCATGGGCACACAGATCACGCCACTCGTGTAGCGGATCGCGAACGCCAGGAGCTGCGGTGTGGCGTGTTCGGCGGCAAAGACGATGTCGCCTTCGTTCTCGCGCTGCTCGTCGTCGACCACCACGATCGCCTTGCCTGCCGCGAGTTCGGCGACAGCGTGCTCGATCGTGTCTAGGCGCACCGGAATCGAGTCAGACATGGCTCACCTCGCCCGTGCCCCGCGCCGTCGCCTCGTCCTCTGCTCGCGGCACGAGTCGTCGCTCGGCGGCCGCCCAGGCGACGAACCCGACGACGCAGAAGGCGCCGTAGACGATGTAGAGCGCCGCACTCGGGTAGTACTCCGCGCGGATCAGGAGTGGGACGCCGACCGCGTCGACGCCGATCCAGATCCACCAGAAGTCGACGTAGCCCGCGGGCCATGCCGTACGTCGCCAGGATGCTGCCCGTGAGGATCCAGGCGTCCGGCACTGGACCGAAGGAGTTCAGCCACTTCAGCGTTGGGATGAACACCGCCATCATTACGGCGCCGGCCAGGATCAAGATCCTCAGCTCGTTCGCCGTCGCCCAGCGTGGTGTGATCGCACCACCGTCGGCGGCTCCGCCTTGACGCTTGATGTGCAGCCACCGCCACCAGCCGTAGGCGCTCACAGCGAAGAAGAACACCTGGCGGGCGGCCTGCCCCCAGAGGTCGTGCTCCTGCGGCTTGTCGAAGATGCCGCCGACGAACACTGTGAAGAGCAGCGCGTTGCCGATCATTCCGACCGGCCATGCCCAGATCTTGCGCCGCATCCCCAGGAACGCGCTTGCCAGTCCGAAGCCGTTGCCGACGACCTCACGGACCAGGATGGGCGTCCCCCAGATCACCCAGGTGTGCTCAAGCAGGTAGTCGATCGGGTTCATGCGGTGGCCTCCTTCTCGGAGAGGGGAAACGCCAACAGCCGCTCGACGTATTTGGCGATCACGTCGACCTCGAGGTTGACGAGGTCGCCGGGAACCTTGCGCCCGAGCGTGGTGAGCTCGAGCGTGGTCGGGATCAGGCTGACGCTGAAGGCCGGCTCCGAGTCCCCTGCGTCGTCATGGACGCCGCTCACGGTCAGCGAGACGCCGTCGACCGTGATCGAACCCTTCATCGCGACGTAGCGTGCGAGGTTGGCGGGCAGTGCGATGCGGACGACATCCCAGTGCGCGCTCGACTCACGGGCGGCGATCGTGCCGGTGCCGTCGACGTGGCCCTGGACGATGTGGCCGCCGAGGCGTGTGTGAAGCGACACGGGACGCTCGAGGTTGACGGGGCTGCCCGGTCGGAGCGCCCCGAGCGACGTCTTGGCGAGGCTCTCGGCCATGACGTCGGCGCTGAATGCCTCGTTGTCCGCCTCCACGACCGTGAGGCAGCAGCCGTTGACCGCGATCGAGTCTCCGTGGCCGACGTCGGAGACAACTGCGGGGCCACGCACAGTTAGCCGAACGGAGTCGCCGAGCGAGTCGATCGCGACGACTTCGCCCAGCTCTTCGATGATGCCCGTGAACATTAGCTGCCCTCCCTGAAGGGGACGGCCCCATGTCGCAGGATGAGTCGTACGTCGTCGCCGATCCGGGCCGCCTCGACCAGCTCGAAGCGGCGGATGCCGTCGATGCTCGTGATGCCGAGGTCGGCGACGGCCGGGTTGCCGGCGCCGAGGAAGGCTGGAGCGACGTACGCGACGACCTCGTCGACCAGGCCGGCCCGCAGGAATGCGGCGGCAAGGGTTGGGCCGCCCTCGAGCCAGACATGCCGCCGCTCCTGGGTGAACAGCGTCGACAGTGCGTGCTTCGGGTCGTGGGTGGCGAGGACGGTGGTGTCGGCCGTGTCGTCGAAGACCTTCGCCCGGGAGTCGAGCTCTCGGGTGCCCATCACGACGCGGAGCGGCTGGTGCTCGCGAGGCAGGGGTACGTCGTCGGGTCCACGGACTGTGAGGCGCGGGTCGTCGGCGGTGACGGTGCCGGTGCCGACCAGGACAGCGTCGCAGCGCGCTCTGAGCAGGTGGACGTCGGCGCGGGCGGCAGGGCTGGTGATCCATTGCGACGTACCGTCTGCGGCGGCCGACCGACCGTCCAACGTCGTGGCGAGCTTCCAGGTGACGAACGGCCGGCGCTCGCGCATCGCGAACGTCCACTCCTCGTTGATGAGGGCTGCCTCGTCAGCAAGGACTCCGCCTTCGACCTCGATACCGGCGGCGGCGAGCGCGGCGGCGCCTCCGGCCGCCACCGGATTCGGGTCGCTCTGGGCGAACACGACGCGGCGTACTCCGGCCCCGATCAGCGCTTGGGCGCACGGTGGGGTGCGGCCGGTGTGGTTGCACGGCTCGAGGCTGACCACCACGGTGGCACCGCGAGCCAGGGCACCTGCCGACGCCAGCGCGTCGACCTCCGCATGCGCAGTCCCGGCGCCCCGGTGGTGGCCCTCGCCGACGACCACACCGTGATCGTCGATCACGACTGCCCCCACGCGCGGGTTGGGGCCAGATGGCGTGCCGGGCGTGCGAGCGATCGCCAGCGCCTGGCTCAGAGCCAGGATCTCGCTGTTGCTTGCCACCTGTGGAGCCTTTCGTCCGCGTCTGGTCGCGCGACTCCGAGGTGATAATCCGACCAGAACGGGTCGCCGGTGGCGTACGGACCTGGGCTCGCTGATCGCGCGACCCGAGTTCGACGCCGGTACGGCGACGACGTCCAGAGTCGGCGTGCATCCTCCCATCCGGACTTTAACCGTCGGTCCCGGAATTTCACCGGATCAACCGGCCACCGAGGTGGCCGGGTCGCGGACTGTCACCGCCGGTTCGGAATTTCACCGACCCCGGAGCACGCGAGCAATGAACACTCGTTGACACCAGTATGGCACCGCGCCGCCCACTGGTCACATCTGCCGCCCCGGCCGACCTCACGTATGCCGCGCCGACCGGTCACGTATGCCGCGCCGACTGGTCAGGTGTGACCGCCGGCTGCCTGCTCGGCGAGGGTGCGGAGCTGCTTCACCATCGCGTCGGGGTCTCCGGCGCCGAACACGGACGTGCCCGCCACGAAGCAGTCGGCACCGGCCTCGGCGGCACGCTCGATTGTCTCGGCTGACACTCCCCCGTCGATCTGGAGCCATACGTCGCCACCCACCTTGTCGAGCAGGCGGCGAGCTCGCTCGATCTTCGGCAGGCACACGTCGAGGAACGGCTGGCCGCCGAACCCGGGCTCGACGGTCATGATCAGCACCAGGTCGACCTCGCCGAGGATGTCCTCGTAGGGCTCGATCGCCGTCGCGGGCTTGAGCGCCATACCGGCGCGCGAGTTCATCGCCCGCAGCTCCCTTGCCAGCCGCACCGGCGCGTGGCACGCCTCCACGTGGAACGTCACGCTGGTGGCGCCCGCTTCGACGTACGCCGGCGCCCATCGGTCAGGGTCGTCGATCATCAAGTGGCAGTCGATCGGTTGCGCGGCGACCGCGGCCAGGGCCGAGACGACCGGAACGCCAAGGGTCAGGTTCGGGACGAAGTGGTTGTCCATCACGTCGACATGCAGCCAATCGGCGGATGCGACGGACTCGGCTGACGCCTGCAGGTTCGCAAAATCGGCGGCGAGGATGCTCGGTGCGATCTGGATGGTCATCGGTCGAGCAGTCTAACGCCGCAGCGCAGCGCCACAGTGTCAGCCGAGCCGACGCAGCAACGACACAAACATCGCGTCCGTCCCGTGCACGTGCGGCCACAGCTGCAGATGTGGGCCCGGTCCGAGGTCAGGCACCCCAGGAAGCAACCCCCGCGCATCCTCCTCCCGTACGTCGGTCCGCGCCTCACAGACGGCATCCACCACCCCCCGTGTCTCGTCCACGACGGGTGAGCAGGTCACATACGCCACCACCCCACCCGGACGCGCCGCGTCCAGCGCCGAGCCCAGCAGGGCGCGCTGCAGCGGCACCAGCTCGACCACATCAGCGGGAGTCCGCCGCCATCGGGCCTCAGGTCGCCGCCGCAGCGCGCCCAGCCCGCTGCAAGGCACGTCAGCGATCACCCGGTCGAAAGCCTCCTCGGGCCAAGGGGGGCGCAACCCGTCGGCGCAGAGCACGGTCCCGGGTGACCCGTAGCCGCGCAGGGATGACTGCACCAGCCGCGCCCGGTGCGCTTGCAGGTCGGTCGCCACCAGCGTCGCACCCCGTTCCCGTGCAAGGCCCGTGAGCAACGCCGCCTTACCTCCCGGGCCGGAACACAGGTCGAGCCAGCGCTCGTCGCGCCCCCCCACCTCGGCTGCCGCCAGTGCGAGCGCCGCCAGCTGGGATCCCTCGTCCTGTACACCGACGCGCCCGTCGCGGACCGGCGCTAGCGCGGCAGGGTCTCCCCCGCTGATGACGGCCGCGTACGGCGACCACCGCCCGGCCGACACCGCGCCCCCTAGCAGCTCCGTCAGATCTGCCAACCCTGGACGCACCGCCAGGGTCACCGTCGGCGACTCGTTGTCGGCAGCCAACAGCTCCTCGAGCGCCGCCCCGTCCCTGACAATCCGGGCGAACTCGTCGACCACCCACCGTGGATGCGAGTACCGCACCGCGAGGTGGCCGAGCAGGTCACGCTCCCGGTCCGGCGCACACACGTCGATCCACTCGTCGAGGCCGCGTCGCCCAACCGCCCGCAATACCGCATTCGCGAGTCGCACGGGCCGCTCCCCGACGGAGGCACGTACCAGCTCCACCGTCGTGCCGACGGCCGCGTGCGAGGGCACCCGCATGCTCAGCAGCTGGTGCGCACCCAGTCGTAGCGCGACCAGTACCTCCGGCTGCAGCGACGAGACGCCGCCACGCACGCACTCGGCCAGGATCGCGTCGTACGTGCCCTGCATCCTCGCCGTCCCGGCCGCCAGCTCGGTCGCGAAAGCCGCATCGCGACCGGTGACGCCGTGCTCGTCGCGCAGCCGATGGAGCGCGAGGTTGAGATAGGCGTCCTCGTCGATCACCTGCCGGAGCGCGTCGTAGGCGACCTGGCGCCCGACGTCGACGCCGGTGCGTGCCCGCGCGCGACGCGGCTCGTGGCTCATCCTTCCCTGACCCGGTCTCCGAACCGCGCAGAAGCCGTCCGCAGCCCCCGACTCCAGTCCGCAGCGGCCATCCGCGGCTTGCCAGGTGTCTGCACGTGCGTGAGCTCAACGGCATGCGTGCCCGTCCCGACCAGCACGGACCGCTTGCCGAACGCCAGATCGCCAGGGCCGAGCTCGGTCGTGTCGGGCCTAGGTTTGACGGGGCCGATCTTGACGCGCTGTCCTTCCAACGTCGTCCACGCCCCCGGCGCGGGAGTGCAGCCGCGGATACGTCGGTCGATCGCGTACGCCGCATCGCTCCAGGTCACCTCGGCCTCGGCCACCGTCAGCTTGGGCGCAAGCGACACTCCTTCGGCGGGCTGAGGGCGCTCCTCGAGGCTGCCGTCCTCGATGCCGTCGAGGGTAGCTACGAGCAGCTGCGCACCATGTTCGGCGAGTCTGCCTAGCAGCGTCCCTGCCGTGTCGTCGTCGCGGATGGTCTCGGTGAACAGGCCGTACGTCGGCCCGGCGTCGAGCTCCCGCACGAGCCGGAACGTCGTCGCCCCCGTGACCTCATCGCCAGCCATGAGGGCCCGCTGCACCGGGGCGGCGCCCCGCCAGGCAGGGAGCACGGAGAAATGCAGGTTGACCCATCCTTGTGGCGGGATGTCCAGGGCCTCCTGCGGCAGGAGTCCGCCATACGCCACTACCGGGCAGCAGTCAGGCCCGAGCTGCGCCAGCCGCGCGAGGAAC
Source organism: uncultured Actinomycetota bacterium (assembly GCA_963815295.1). Lineage (GTDB taxonomy): Bacteria > Actinomycetota > Actinomycetes > Propionibacteriales > Nocardioidaceae > JACDHG01. The sequence goes on along the minus strand of CAWFFZ010000008.1, from coordinate 1,127,706 downwards.
TCCGGGTCCGATGGCCGCGCCGGCTTGAGCACCTCCAGGCCATGGCGGTCGGCGAGCCCGGCGACCGGCGAGGCCACCAGCGAGCGACCCCGACCGCTGCGGGCGTCCGGCCGGGTGACCACGGCCACGACCTCGTGACGGCTGCCGAGCAGGGCCGAAAGTGACGGCAGCGCCGCATCGGGCGTGCCGGCGAAGACCAGCTTCACGAGCGGCGCACCCTCACATGCCCCGACCGAACATCGGGTGTGGCGATTGCTTCACGAGTGGCGGGTCGACGCCGTTCCAGTCGGCCTCGCGGATGGCCTTCATGGCAATCTTGCGGGTCTTCGGGTCGAGGCGGTCGACGAACAGCACTCCGTCGAGGTGGTCGGTCTCGTGTTGGAGGCAGCGGGCCAGGGTCTCGGTGCCGCTGATCACGGTCGGCTCCCCGTGCATCGTGTAGCCGCGAGCGACGACGCCGTAGGCCCGCGTGCAGTCGAACATCAGCCCCGGGATCGACAGGCAGCCTTCCTCCCCGTCCTGCGTCTCCTCGCTGAGGGACAGCTCGGGGTTGATCAGATGACCGACCACGCCGTCGACGTTGTAGACGAACACGCGCAGACCCACGCCAATCTGGGGAGCGGCGAGCCCAGCCCCAGGTGCGGCAAGCATGGTGTCTGTCAGGTCCTCGACCAACGTGCGGATCTGTTTGTCGAAGTCGATGACCGGGCTCGCCGCACTGCGCAGGATCGGGTCACCGAACAGCCGGATGTCGCGCACGGACATGGGCGGGCTCCAGAGGGCTTGCGGGCTTCGAGCGTGGACAGGCGCCAGTCTAAGAGGTCGCGCAGACAGGGGCGGTGGAAGGGAGCGGGTCGTCCGCGCCCGGCTGGCAAGGCCGAGGAGGGATGCGCACCGGGGTTGTGCGCAGACCGGCGAGAACGCCGCCAGGCGGGATGCGGAGGCCCGCGAGCCCGCCGACCTCCCTGTCTGCGCGACCTCTTAAGGTCGCGCAGACAGGGGAAGTGGAAAGGGCGGGCTGTCCGCCGTCAGATGAGCTCGGCGGGGTCGACCTGCACGCGCACCGGTGCCAGCTTGCGGCTGCTCCGTGCTGCCTGCAGCTGGCGCAGCGCGCGCGACAATGCGGCGCCGTGGGCGCGGGTAGCCCGGAGCACCAGTCGCGATGAGGGTGTTGCGCCGTCGGAGACATCGACCGGGCCGAGCACCTCGACGTAGCGGGGCAGCTCGAGGGCGGCGAGTACGTCGGTCAGCGTCTCAGGCGGTGCGGTGATCGTGGCGAGCCGGGCGGCGGGGGTGAGACCGGCTGATGTACGGTCGGCGAGCTCGCGAGCGGCGAACCCGGCGGGGTCCCACCGCACCAACGCCTGCAAGGCCGGCGTGGCTGGGTCGCCGACGACGATGACGCGGCCACCTCGGTCGCCCGGCCGAACCAGGCAGGCGACGTTGAACCACCGGCGCAGCGCCTCCTCAGTCGCACGGTAGCCGGGCCGCGACAGCGTAAGCCAGGTGTCGAGGAGCACGGCGCCGACATACCCACCTGCGACTCGCGGCTCGGCTCCCGTCGTCGCCACCACCAGCGCCGGGCGGGCCTCGACCTCGTCAAGGACGTGGTCTCCTCCCGACGACACCACCGGAGTTTGCGGGAAGGACCGACCCCACTCCTCAGCCGTCCGCAGGGCACCGACCACCGGAGCACGCAGCGCGGTGGCGTGGCAATGGGGGCACCGCCACGCTTCGGCGACTGCGCCACACCAGCGACATTGCGGCGCGTCAGCAGCGGATCCGCGAGAAAGCGGACCGCTGCACCGCTCGCACCGCGCCGCTCGCCAGCAGGAGGCGCAGGCGAGCGCCGGCAGGTAGCCATAGCGCGGTGAGTGCACCAGCACTGGGCCGTCGGCGAGGGCAGCCCGCACCACCTCGAAAACTCGTCGCGGCATCCGGGCAGACGGCGCGACAGCGTCTCGCTCGAGCTCAGCGTCGCTCTCGCCCGTCACGTGCACCTGCGGGACGTGGTCTCTCACCACCGCCCGAGGAGCGGTCACGGCAACGGCCCAGCCGGACTGCACCAGTGCCTCGGCCTCCACAGATCTCGACATTGCCCCGACCAACGCACCTGCGCCCTCGTGGTGCGCCCTCAGCAGCAACACCTCTCGAGCATGGGGATAGGGGGCGCGAGGCTCGGCGTGCAGGTCGTCTCCGTCGTCCCAGATCGCGACCAGACCGAGGTCGTGCACCGGCGCGAACGCCGCTGCCCGGCTGCCGACGACGATGCGCACAATGCCACGCGAGACGGCCAGGAAGCCTCGGTATCGAGCGGCCGGACCAAGGTCGGCAGACAGGACGACGTGGTGGCCCTCGCCGAGGAGGGCAGTCAACGCGGCGTCGACCCGGCTGATATCCCGGGCGTCCGGCAGGCAGAGCACGCTGCCGCGCCCCGCCACCGCGGTCGCGGCTGCTGCCTCCGCGAGACGCTCGGGCCACGACTCACCAGGCAGGGCGGTCCAGACGGCCCGCGGAGTGCTGCCACCGGCGAGTCGATCGAGCAGCCCGCGGCCGCCGTCGTACGCCGACCACCCCGTCCCTGCGGCCTCGAGCGATAGAGGTGGGCGCACCGGTCCGGCCGTAACTGGCTCTGCCTCGACACGGCCATGACGTGGCGGCACCGCCAGTCGGAGTACGTCGGCCACCGTGCCGGCATAGCGATCGGCGACGAGTTGCACGACGTCGAGGACGGCTGGCGCGAGCACCGGCTCGGCCGACACGACCTTGCGGAGAGCCGCCAGCCGGCCGGGGTGGTCGGACTCGTCGAGGCGCTCGACGAGGAACCCGCCGACGTCGCGCCCGGCGAACCGGACCTTGACCCGGCAGCCGGGCTGGGCATGCTCGTGCAGGGGCGCGGGCACGGTGTAGTCGAAGGGCCGGTTGAGGTGCGCCAGCGGCAGGTCAACCAACACGCGCGCGACCGGGAGCTCCGGCGCCGGACCGGCCACTGGGCGCGGGCGTCGGCTGCGGACCTCGCTCTTGAGCAAGGTGAGCTGTTGGTGGTCCGGTTGCTCCGACATGACCCGCCATGTCTACCAGCCGAGGCCGACGGCCCTGGACGGCTCAGCAGTGACCTGTGGACTCACCCCTGGCCTGTGGGTTCAGGCGCTGGCGAACGCCTTGAGTGCGTCGACCCGGTCGGTGCGCTCCCAGGTGAACTCGGGCAGCTCACGGCCGAAGTGGCCGTAGGCGGCGGTGAGGGCGTAGATCGGACGGAGCAAGTCGAGATCCCGGATGATCGCCGCCGGCCTCAGGTCGAACACCGACAGCACTGCCTTGCGGATCACATCGACGTCGACGGTCTCGGTGCCGAAGCAGTCGACGTAGAACCCCACCGGCTGGGCCTTGCCGATCGCGTAGGCGACCTGGACCTCGCAGCGCCGGGCCAGTCCCGCGGCCACGACGTTCTTGGCGACCCACCTCATCGCGTAGGCGCCCGAGCGGTCGACCTTGGACGGGTCCTTGCCGCTGAACGCGCCACCACCGTGGCGGGCCATCCCCCCGTAGGTGTCGATGATGATCTTGCGGCCGGTCAGACCAGCGTCGCCCATCGGACCGCCGAGCTCGAACCGGCCGGTCGGGTTGACCAGCAGCCGGTAGTCGCTGGCATCGATCTCGAACCTCTCCAGCACTTCGTCGACGACATGCTTCTTGATGTCAGGAGTCAGCATCGCCTCGATGTCGATGTCACCGGCGTGCTGACTCGACACGACCACCGTGTCGACGCGCACGGGGCGGTCACCGTCGTACTCGATCGTCACCTGGGTCTTCCCGTCGGGACGCAGGTAGGGCATGGTGCCGTCCTTGCGGACCTGGGTGAGCCGCTCCGCCAAGCGGTGCGCCACCATGATCGGCAGCGGCATCAGCTCGTCAGTCTCGTCGCAGGCATATCCGAACATCAGACCTTGGTCCCCAGCGCCTTGCCGGTCCAGCGGGTCCACGGAGTGGTCGTGACGTTCCTCATAGGCATCGTCAACGCCCTGCGCGATGTCGGCCGACTGGCTCCCGATCGCCACCTGCACGCCGCACGAGCGCCCGTCGAAGCCCTTCGTCGACGAGTCATAACCAATGCCTAGGACACACTTCCGCACGATGTCGCTCACCGGCGCATACGCGTTCGTGGTCACCTCGCCGGCCACCACGACGAGACCGGTCGTCAGCAGCGTCTCGACGGCCACCCGACTGGTCGGATCGTCAGTAAGGAGCGCGTCCAAAATCGAATCACTGATCTGATCAGCGATCTTGTCAGGATGTCCCTCGGTAACGGACTCTGACGTGAAAAGGCGACCAGTCAAGGTGAACTCTCCTTGGCGTGCTGGGGATGGGCTGCAGGCAAGCGTAACCGGATCAGGACTGCTCCTCGGCCACGGTCTCGTCATCCGCCCGAGGCAACCGGGATGCGACCTGGTCCCACACGGCGTGGGCGAGGTCGGTCTTCGACCCGTGGGGAACTGCTGTTTCAGACCCGTCGGCGGACAGTATGACGGCCTCGTTGTCGTCGTCGCCAAACACGGCTCCACCGCTCACGTCGTTGACAACGAGCAGGTCACAGCCCTTGCGGCGCAGTTTGGCGCGCCCGTGGTCGAGAACGCCACCGTCCGGATCACCGGTCTCAGCGGCGAACCCCACCAGCACCGGCAACGACGCCTTCGCGCGCTGGCGCACCAGCGCGGCCAAGACGTCGGTCGTCTCGATGAGCTCGATCGTCGGGGCTGCACCGTCGGCACGCTTCTTGATCTTGTGCACCGTGGTCGAGACGGGTCGGAAGTCGGCGGGTGCGGCCGCCATTACGACGGCATCGGCGTGGCCAGCGACGTCACTCACGGCGGCTGCGAGCTCACCGGTCGACGTGACATGGAGGACCTTCACACCGGCGGGGTCGGGCAGCGCCACGTTTGCCGCGATAAGGACGACCTCGGCTCCGCGGTTGGCAGCGGTCGAAGCCAGGGCGTACCCCTGCTTGCCCGACGAGCTGTTGCCGAGGAAACGGACCGGGTCGAGGTGCTCACGCGTCCCGCCGGCGGTCACCACCACGAGTCGGCCGGCCAGGTCGTCGACCCGGGATGCCACTCCGCGAGCGAGCGAGTCGCCGCCGAGGAACCGTCGGGAGAACGCGAAGATGTCGGCCGGGTCGGGCAGTCGCCCAGGTCCGGTGTCGGCACCGGTCAGCCGTCCGCGGGCCGGCGGTATGACGATCGCGCCACGGTCGCGGAGCGTTTCGACGTTCGCCTGCGTTGCCGGGTGCTCCCACATCTCTGTGTGCATGGCTGGTGCGTAGACGATGGGGCACCGCGCGGTCAGCAGCGTCGCGGTGAGGAGGTCGTCGGCCCGGCCGTGAGCAGCCCTGGCCAGCAGGTCGGCGGTGGCGGGCGCGACGACGACAAGGTCTGCGGCCTGGCCGAGCGACACGTGTGGCACCGACGCGACGTCGTCGAAGACGGATCCCGAGACGGGCTTGCCTGACAGTGCCTCCCAGGTGGCCGCGCCGACGAACCGAAGCGCCGCCTCGGTTGGGACGACGGTGACGTCGTGTCCCGACTCGGTGAACAAGCGCAGCAGCTCGCAGGCTTTGTAAGCGGCGATGCCGCCACTCACGCCGAGTATGACGCGAGGGCGGCGGTCGGCCTGATGACTTCCAGACGACTCGGTGGCGCCCGACAGGGGGGTTCCTGACATCTCGGTCATGGTCTCGTCAGGTCCCCGGTAGCTGGTCGTCGGCGGCGACTCAAGCCTCTTCGGGCTCGATGTCCTCGCAGGTCAGCTTGTCAGCGTTGATCTCGCGCAGGGCGATCGACAGGGGCTTCTCCTGCACGTGGGTGTCGACGAGCGGACCGACGTACTCGAGCAGCCCCTCGCCGAGCTGCGAGTAGTAGGCGTTGATCTGGCGGGCACGCTTCGCGGAGTACAGCACCAGCTTGTACTTGGAGTCGGTCTTCTCGAGCAAGGAGTCGATCGGGGGGTTGGTGATTCCCTCGGCGACGGGCAGGGAGCCTGACACGCAGATGCCTCATTCACAGGGTTGGGGTGGCTCTCCGGCGGGCCCCGAACAGGGACCGCGATGGTCGAGAACCGCGGCTAACGCATCAATGCTACCAACTGGTCTGCTGCAACGTGAACTTCTGTGTTGACCACGGTGGCGTCAAACTCCTTCTCAGCAGCCATTTCGACGATCGCCGTCTCCAGCCGCCGGGCCCGCTCTTCGTCCGTTTCGGTGCCGCGTCCGATCAGCCTGCGCACGAGCTCGTCCCACGATGGCGGCGCCAGGAACACGAAGAACGCCTCCGGCATCGACTCCTTCACCTGCCGCGCGCCTTGGAGGTCGATCTCGAGCAAAGCCTGGCGATCGTGCGCAAGCGCCTCCTCCACCGGGCGGCGCGGCGTTCCATAGCGTGCGGCGCGGTGCACCACCGCCCACTCGAGGAACTCGTCTCCCGCGACCATCTCGTCGAAGCGCGCATCGTCGACGAACCAGTAGTGGACGCCGTTGCGCTCCCCGTGGCGGGGCGGGCGTGTCGTCACCGACACTGAGATCCAGACATCGGTGTAGTGGTCGCGGATGTACGCCGAAACCGACCCTTTGCCGACAGCAGTTGGACCTGCAAGGACGGTCAGCCGACTCCGCGACGGAGTCTGTCCCTCGTCAGCGCTGCTCAAACTCACGCTCGAGCGCGACGACCTGGTTGGCGCCGAGGCCGCGCACCCGTCGGGACTCCGAAATGTGCAGTCGCTCCATCATCGTCTTAGCGCGGACCTTCCCCACGCCTGGCATCGCTTGGAGGAGGTCCACGACTTTCATCTTCGCTACGACCTCGTTCGTCTCGGCAGCTTTCAGCACCTCGGGCAGCGATGCCCCCGAGTGCTTGAGACGGTTCTTCACCTCGGCACGCTCACGGCGTACTCGGGCCGCCTTCTCCAACGCCGCACGGCGCTGCTCGACGGTCAACTCAGGCACAGGCACAGCCACAACCTCCTTCCGCTCTTTATGAGGCATGACCAGCACTCGCGACACTAGCGCCGTAGCGCGGTCGAGGGGAAGTGCGCAGCAGGTTCGGCCGGTCAGCAGCGGCTGCGGAAGTCCGCATCGAGTGCGGTGCCCGCAGCAACGAATCCGGGATCGCTGAGCTTTGTCGAGAGGTCCACCACCTGCTGCCGCTGCTCCGGTGTCCATGAGCCAGCGTGCGAAGTAAGGAATGCTGGAGCGGCTGGCGGGCGTGGGTCAGCGGGGTACGTCATCGGCGGTCCTCAGAGGCTGGGGATCTCCAGCGTCAGGTCGCAGTTGGCCTCGGCGTCGTTGGCGATGACCTGCAGGGCGTTGAAGGCCTCGATCGCTGAGGCAAGGTCCGGGGTCGCGCCACTCGCGTCATCGATGAACTTGGTGATCGCTGACCAGTCGTCGGCGACGGCATCGGGAGCGATGTCTCCGATCGCGAGCAACCGGTCGAACATGGACGGGTCTGCACCCGACAACGCCGAAGACAGGTCTCCGTCGTCGGTGACGTCCCGGAGCTCGGCGCAGTACTCCGCCCGGTTGTCGTCGTTCTCGCCGCGAAGCAGGAAGAACGCGGCACCACCCGCGACGATCAGAGCTAGGACGATGGCCACTCCGATGTAGATCGGGGTCCGGTTGGTGCCGTGCTGGACCTCATGCGGAAGCAGCTGCTGCTGCGGATACACGCCGGGAGTGAACCCCGTTCCGGGGGCGAAGTTCGGAGGCCCGTCGTGGTCACCATGCGAAGGCTGCCCGTACGGCGGGCCCTGGTATGGCGGTGGCCCCTGGTTCGGTGGTGGGCCCTGCCCTGCACCCGGTTCGCCCGGGTTGCCTTGCTGGTCAGTCATCCCTCCCCCTTCTCTGGTCACTCACTCGGAATCAGTTGCGTCTGGGGTGATGTCGCACTCCGCGATTGCATAGTCCTGGATGTTCTGGACGGCTGTCGAAGGATCAATCCCGTCGCCTTCGACCGCACTGATAAGCACGTCGTAGTCATCTTTCAGGTCGTCTGGGGCGAGCTCTTTGAACGTCTCCAGCTCGTCGATGAGCTTGGCCTCGTCACCGGGCTGGGGGTTGTCGAACTCGTTGCTTTCGGCGTTCTTGCGGAAACGCTCGCAGAAGGTCTCGCCCGTCGTCTCATTGCCCTTGTCATCATCGGAGTCGCCGTCGCTGCCGATGACGAGCGCAGCAGTCAGCCCGCCGGCAGCGAGCACGAGTGCGGCGACGAGGATGCCGACGATCAGTGCGGTGCTGCGCTTCTTCGGCGGAGGCGGGGGGTTGTAACCACCGGGATAGCCAGGACCGCCGCCGTACGACGGAGGGCCACCCCCGTATGGCGGTGGGCCACCCCCGGGCGGCGGTGTGCCGCCCCCGTACTGAGGCTGGCCGTATCCCGGTTGTTGCGGAGGTGGTTGGCCTCCGTACTCGGGAGATCCGTTTCCGGGAGGTGGTTGGCCTTCATACTCAGGAGGCCCACTTCCGGGAGGTGGTTGGGTCATGTGCGTACTGTACGGCGCGAAGGGTGCAGAATCCGACCGTTCGCCTACCGCGACAGGTGCCGGCAGTCGGCGCTGTGTCAGACCCCCATGTCGACGTCGCAGTCGTCTTGTGAGTTCTCGCCGATGTTCGAGAAGGCTTCCTCGAACTTCGCCTGGTCGACGTCGTCGGTGTTGCCCTCCCGCAGAGCGGTGAAGCCGTCGAGGACGACTTCGTAGTCGTCCTTCAAGTCATCGGGGGCGCTCGCCTCGAGGTCTTCGAGGACCTCGATAAGTTTGTCCTGACCGTCCTCGGTGGTTGCGTCAACTTTGCTGAGGCCTTCGTCCTCGTCGTACTCCTCCAGCTTGTCGCAGTACCCGCCGCCGCCACAGGCAGAGAGGGAGCCAACAGCCATGATCGTGACCGCGGCCAGTGATGCAATGCGCTTCATCTCGGTCCTCTCAGAGCTCGGTCAGGAGCCCTCAATGGTGACGTCACAGTTGGCGACCGCGTAGTCCTGGATGTTCTTCACGGCTTCGGTCGGGTCCTCGCCCTGGCCCTCGGTAGCAGCGATCAACGTGTCGTAGTCATCCTGCAGCTCATCGGGGGCGACCTCTTTGAACTTTCGGAGCTCTTCCTGGATCTTCTCAATGTCGCTGCCGTCAATGTCGTCGAACTCGTTGCTCTCGGCATTCTCACGGAACCGGTCACAGTACTCGCTGCCGTCGCCGCCGCTGCATGCGCTGAGTGTCGCGACGCTAAACACCGCGACCGCGACCATGGAGCCAACTCGGTTCATCTGCACTCCCTCGCTCGGGAGGCGAGAGATGCGCCCCCTCGATGACGGGCCCCGGACAACGCCGCGTGACCACCGACGGGGTCACCCTTTCACGTCTACGTGTCAACAGCCATGCAACACGGCGCGTCAATCGTGTGATCGAGCCGATGCCGAGCCTGCCATGCTTCAGCCGGATCCCAGGGCGATCGCAATCTCGTCGGCCGCGCGGCGGGCCGCAGTGCGCAGCGCCGTCACGTCCGGTCCGGCGGCGAGGACTCCGCGCGACGAGCTCGGGACGACGTACTGCGTCACCCCGGCAAAGATCCGGCGTACGTCGTCGGGCGTGCCACCCTGGGCACCGAGCCCCGGAGCGAGCAACGGTCCGTTGACGTCGAGGTCCTCCTCGCAGTGGCCAAGGGTGGCCCCGACGACAGCTCCGAACGACCCCATCGGGTCGGCTCCGGCGTTCTCGCTGCGGATCGCCGCCAAGACATTGCCGGCCACCGTCGCGCCACTCAGCCGGGCGGCCTGCACACTCTCTGCCTCGGCGTTCGACGTGAGCGCCAGCACGAAGACGCCCGCTCCATTGGCCTCTGCAACGTCGATGGCTGGCCGCAGCGACTCGAATCCCAAGTAGGGGTGGACGGTGATCGCGTCGACCGCGAGTGACGAGGTCTGGTCGAGATACGCCTCGGCGTAGCCAAGCATCGTGGACCCGATGTCGCCTCGTTTGGCATCGAGCAGGACGAGGGTGCTGCTGCTGCGCAGCTCGGCCACCAGTGCCTCGAGGACGGCGATGCCGCGCGCACCGTGGCGCTCGAAGAAAGCCGACTGCGGCTTGACGATCGCGACCTGGTCGCCGAACGCCTCCGCACAGGTCATCGTGAACCGCTCGAGTCCGGCCACGTCGTCGGACAGTCCCCACTCGCGCAGCAGTGCGGCATGTGGGTCGATGCCGACACACAACGGGCCGAGCTTGTCGATCATCTGCCACAACCTGCGCCCGAACGGTGCTGGCATCGTCACTCCTTGCCGGTGTGGTTCGTGTGCGCGAGTCCAATCACCTCGGACACCTTGGCGATTCCTCGCGCGGCGAGCTCGGCACGCAGCTCACGGAGGACGCGGATCGGTGCGCTGGGGTCGTTGAAGATAGCGGTGCCGACCTGGACAGCGCTCGCGCCGGCGGCGAGGAACTGCAACGCGTCTGCGCCGGTACGGATCCCGCCGACGCCGATGAGAGGGACACCGGGGAGCTCCCGCGCTACCTCCCAGACGGCGCGCAAAGCGACTGGGCGGATCGCGGGCCCGGACAGACCGCCGGTCACACCGCCGAGTGTCGGACGCAACGTGTCGAGGTCGATATCGAGGCCCAGCAAGGTGTTGATGAGGACGAGCCCGTCGGCCCCGGCTTCCATCACCGCGGTGGCAACCTCAGCGATCGACGTGACGTCGGGAGACAGCTTGGCGAAGACGGGCACGCCGCGGGGCGTGTCACGGCGTACGACGGCGAGCACCCGAGCTGCCTGGAACGGGTCGCAGGCGAACACAAGTCCCCGGTTCTCGACGTTGGGGCACGAGATGTTGACCTCGATGGCCGCGACGCCGGGGGTATTCCCGACCCGGCGGGCCAGCTCGGCATACTCCCCGAGAGTCGCCCCGGCGATCGACACGATCGGCCGCGCGTCGTGCTGCAGCAGCCACGGCAGGTCCGTGGCAAGGAATGAGTCGATCCCCGGACCTTGCAGCCCGATGGAGTTGAGCATCCCTGAGGGCGTCTCCGCCATCCGCGGGGTGGCGCGACCGGACCGGGGGTCGCGCATGATCGACTTCGTGACGACCGCGCCGAGCTCGGCGACGTCGAAGAACTGGTGCAACTCCCGGCCTGACGCTGCGCAACCACTCGCCGTCATCACCGGGTTGTCGAGATAGGCGTCGGCGAGCACGGTCGAGAGGTCGACATCCCCGGGGCGCAGCCTCGTCATCAGCGCCTCACTCCCCGCGGAGCTCCGTAGGTGCCAGCCGGAACGGTGCCGATGTCGCCCCAGCGGACCCGGTCGCCCGCGAAGACCGGGCCCTCGACGCAGCTGCGCACCATACGGGTCACGTTGTCGTCGCCGATCACCGGAAGCACGCACGTCATACAGACTCCGATGCCACACGCCATCGACTCCTCGACCGCGGTCTGGCTCCAGGCACCGTGCTGGGTTGCCACCGCTGTCACGGCGGCGAGCATGCCCATTGGGCCGCACGAGTAGACGACCTCGATACCGCGCCCCAGCAGGGCCGGCAGCGGGTCGGTCACGACTCCCTTGATGCCCACTGAGCCGTCGACTGTCGTCACCGTGACCGACTGGGCCGCCCGCTTGGCCTCGAGGGCGCCGAACAGCTTCGCCTCGGTGGCCGCACCCAGCACCATGTGGACGGCGCACTTGCGGTCGCGTAGCCGCTCGGCGAGGCCGAAGAGCGGTGCAGATCCGTAGCCGCCTCCCACCAGGGCGCACGACACGGGTTCCTTCGGCAGCGCGAACGGTCTCCCGAGCGGGCCGACCACGTTGACCGGGTCGTGCGGCGCCAGGTCGGCCATCCATTGAGTCCCGGCTCCGTGTGCGGCGAAGACGATCTCGACGGTGCCGCCGTAGACACCTGAAGGGCGCACTCGGTAGATCGAGAACGCGCGGCGTAGCAAGGCTCCGGAGGTGGGGCCACCGACCGACAGGGCGACGAAGTTGCCTGGCCGCGTCCGCTCGGCGATCCCGTCGGCGACCAGGGTGAGGTGGAAATAGTCACCGACCCGCTTGTTGGAGAAGACCTTGCCGTCGACCTGGAGCGGTGTGCGCGGGGTTGCGGCGACGCCTGGGGCGGCTGTCGTCATACGACTGCCTCCTCCGGCGAGGTGTCACCACGTGCGGCGACCGACCAGGACTGCAACGAGCGTACGTCGAGGCCGCCAGCCCGGAGCGCCTCGATACCCAATACCGCGGCTGCCATCCCTTGCACGGTCGTGATGCAGGGGATGTTGCGCGCCACCGACGCCGTGCGAATCTCGTAACCGTCGATCCTGGGCGAGCCACCCGCGGTCGAGCCGTGGGGTGTGTTGACCACGAGGTCGACGTCGCCCGCGAGGATGCGCCCCACGATCGTCGGCTCGCCGTCGGGGCCCACTCCGGCCGAGTGCTTACGGACCACCGTTGCTGCGACTCCGTTGCGCCGCAGCACCTCCGCAGTGCCGGCCGTGGCCAGGATCTCGAAGCCGAGGTCGGCCAGCCGCTTGACGGGGAAGAGCAAGTGCCGCTTGTCGCGGTTGGCCACGGACACGAACGCGCGCCCGCTGGTGGGAAGCCCCCCGACCGCAGCCTGCGCTTTGGCGAAGGCCCGACCGAAGTCGTAGTCGAGTCCCATCACCTCACCGGTCGACCGCATCTCCGGCCCGAGGACGGTGTCGACTCCCGCACCGTCGAGCGTGCGGAACCGGTTGAACGGCATCACTGCCTCCTTGACCGCGATCCCGCCTCCTCCGGCTCCCTCGGCGGTCGAGCCTGTCGAGACCCCGCCGTCGCCACTGGGTGGTAGTAGCCCTTCACGGCGGAGCTCAGCGATCGTGCTGCCGAGCATCACCCGAGCTGCCGCCTTCGCGAGTGGCGTTCCCGTCGCCTTGGAGACGAACGGGACGGTGCGCGACGCCCGCGGGTTGGCCTCGAGGACGTAGAGGATGTCGGCCGCCAATGCGAACTGGATGTTGAGCAGCCCGAGAACCCCGACACCTCGGGCGATCAGCTCTGTCGAGGTGCGGATGCGTTCGATGGTCTCGCTGCCGAGGGTGATCGGTGGCAGCACGCACGACGAGTCACCCGAGTGCACACCGGCCTCCTCGATGTGCTCCATCACGCCGCCGACGAAGAGATCCTCACCATCGAACAAGGCGTCGACGTCGATCTCGACGGCGTCGTCAAGGAACGCGTCGACCAGCACGGGGTGGACGAACGACACGCTGTCTCCGCCGCCGATTCGTCTCAGTGCCGCTGCCAGCTCAGCTTCGCCGTAGACGATCTCCATCCCGCGTCCACCCAGGACGAATGACGGCCGCACTAGCACAGGGAACCCGATCTCTGCAGCGATCTGCATCGCCTCGGCGAACGACGTCGCGGTGCCGTGCTTGGGAGCCGGCAGCCCCGCGGTGGCGAGCACGTGCCCAAAGGCTCCCCTGTCCTCGGCGAGGTCGATCGCGTCGGGACTCGTGCCCACGATGGTGACCCCAGCGGCAGCGAGCCCGTGGGCGAGCCCGAGCGGTGTCTGGCCACCCATCTGGACGATCACGCCGACGACAGGCCCAGCCGCAGTCTCCGCGGCGACGACCTCGAGCACGTCCTCGAGGGTGAGTGGCTCGAAGTAGAGCCGGTCAGAGGTGTCGTAGTCAGTGGAGACGGTCTCGGGGTTGCAGTTGACCATCACTGTCTCGTAGCCGGCCGCCGAGAGTGCCATCGATGCATGCACACAGGAGTAGTCGAACTCGATGCCCTGACCGATCCGGTTTGGCCCGCTGCCGAGGATGATGACGGCCGACTTGGTGCGCGGCTTCACCTCGGTCTCTTCGTCGTACGACGAGTAGTGGTAGGGCGTCGCCGCCGCGAACTCAGCTGAGCAGGTGTCTACGGTCTTGAACACCGGCCGCACACCGAGCGCGTGCCTGACCCCACGCACGACGGCGGCGCTGCTCTGGGTCAGCTCGGCGATCTGGTCGTCGGAGAAGCCGTGCCTCTTGGCAAGCCGGAGCAGGTCGGGCGTCAGGACTGGTGCCGCGGACACCTCGCACGCCACCTCGTCGATGAGCGCGAGCTGGTCGACGAACCAGGGGTCGATCCCGGTCGCGGCCTGGATCTCTTCGACGGTCGCGCCGGCGCGGATGGCGTCCATCACCTGGCTCAGCCGGCCGTCGGTCGGCACGGCGGCGAGGGCGAGCAACCGGGCCTTGTCACCCGGTGGCCCGCGCCAGCTGAACACAGCGTCCGGCTTCTCGAGCGAGCGAAGGGCCTTCTGCAACGCCTCGGTGAAGTTGCGACCGATCGCCATCGCCTCTCCGACGCTCTTCATGTGGGTCGTGAGGACGGGATCGGCGGCCGGGAACTTCTCAAAAGCGAACCGTGGCACCTTGACCACGACGTAGTCGAGGACCGGCTCGAAGCTCGCCGGTGTCTGGGCGGTGATGTCGTTCGGGATCTCGTCAAGGGAGTAGCCGATCGCGACCTTCGCGGCGATCTTGGCGATGGGGAAGCCGGTCGCCTTCGACGCCAGTGCGCTCGACCGCGACACGCGCGGGTTCATCTCGATGACGATCATCCGGCCGTCGACCGGGTCGACCGCGAACTGGATGTTGCACCCGCCGGTCTCGACGCCGACCGCGCGTATCACTCCGATCGACATGTTGCGCATCGCCTGGTATTCGCGGTCGGTCAGCGTCATCGCGGGTGCCACCGTGATCGAGTCGCCGGTGTGCACGCCCATGGGGTCGAGGTTTTCGATCGAGCAGACGATGACGGTGTTGTCGTTGCCGTCCCGCATCACCTCGAGTTCGTACTCCTTCCAGCCGAGGATCGACTCCTCGAGAAGCACCTCCGTCGTCGGGCTCGCGTCGAGCCCCGCACCGGCCAACCGCCGCAGGTCGTCGGCGTCATACGCCATGCCTGAGCCCGCGCCGCCCATCGTGTACGACGGCCGAATGACGACCGGAAAGCCCAGCGTCTCCACGCCTTCGAGGCAATCGTCCATCGAGTGGCACACCACGCTGCGTGCGACCTCACCGCCGAGCGACTCGACAATCGCCTTGAACGACTCGCGATTCTCCCCCGCCTCGATCGCGCTGATCGACGCACCGATCAGCTCGACGTCGTACTTGTCGAGCGTGCCGTCGGCCGCGAGAGCGACCGCCACGTTGAGCGCTGTCTGGCCGCCGAGGGTCGCCAGCAACGCGTCGGGGCGCTCCCGCTCGATCACCTTGGCGACGAACTCAGGCGTGATCGGCTCGACGTACGTCGCATCGGCCATCTCGGGGTCGGTCATGATCGTGGCCGGGTTGGAGTTGACGAGGATGACCCGCAGCCCCTCCTGCTTGAGGACTCGACACGCCTGGGTGCCGGAGTAGTCGAACTCGCAGGCCTGCCCGATCACAATCGGGCCCGAGCCGATCACGAGCACCGAAGCCAGGTCGTCGCGGCGCGGCATCAGCCGTCCCGTCCCTCTCCGGATTGCCGCATCAGGTCGGCGAAGCGGTCGAACAGGTAGCCGGCGTCGTGCGGACCGGCTGCTGCCTCCGGGTGGTACTGGACGCTGAACGCCGCCAAGGCGCCGGTGTCGTCGGTCAGCTCGAGTCCTTCGACCACGTCGTCGTTGAGGCAGACATGGCTCACCGTCGCGGTGCCGTACGACGTCTGCGTGCTCGTGCCCTCAGGCATCTCCACGGCGAAGCCATGGTTGTGCGCCGTCACTTCGACCTTGCCCGTGGTGAGGTCCTTCACCGGCTGGTTGATCCCCCGGTGGCCGTAGCGCAGCTTGTAGGTGCCGAGGCCGAGCGCGCGGCCGAACAGCTGATGGCCGAAGCAGATCCCGAAGAACGGCAGCCCGTGATCCAGAACTCCGCGCAACACGGCGACCTCGTGGTCAGCGGTCGCGGGGTCACCGGGGCCGTTGGAGAAGAACACGCCGTCAGGCTCGGCGGCGAGCACCTCGTCGAGGGTGGCGGTGGCGGGCAGTACGACGGTCTCGAGGCCGCGCTCGGCCAGCCGGTGCGGCGTCATCGCCTTGATCCCGAGATCGAGCGCGACGACGCGACCACGCGTGGGTCCGACCGAAGGCACGGTGTAGGCAGCTGCGGTGGTCACTTCGGCGGCCAGGGCCGAGCCCGACATCGTCGGCGCTGCGCGCACTCGCTCGAGCAACGCTGCGGGGTCGGACTCCGTGCTGGAGATGCCGACCCGCATCGCTCCCCGCTCACGCAGGTGGCGGGTCAGCGCGCGGGTGTCGACGCCGCTGATGCCGACGACGCCCTGCTCAGTCAGCCGATCAGCCAGACTGCCGGTCGCCCGCCAGCTGCTCGGCGCCCGGGCCGGGTCTCGGACGACGTATCCGGCGACCCAGATGCGGTCGGACTCGTCATCTTCGTCGTTGACGCCGGTGTTGCCGATATGGGGAGCGGTCATGATGACCACCTGACGGCGGTATGACGGATCGGTCAGCGTCTCCTGGTAACCCGTCATCGCTGTGCAGAAGACCGCCTCGCCGATCGTCTCGCCCTCGGCGCCGTACGGCTGCCCGCTGAAGACCCGGCCGTCCTCCAGCACGAGCAGTGTCACTGGAGCTTCCCGTCCAGCATGGTGGCGCGGCCACGAAGGAACGTGGCGACCACTCGCCCAGGCAGGTCCATCTGGCGGAACGGCGTGTTGCGCGACAACGATGCCGACTCTGCCGGGTCGATGGTTCGCGTTGCCGACGGGTCGATCAGCACGACGTGCGCCGGTGATCCCAGCTCAAGCGGTTGGCCGTGGTCGAAGACGCGGCCGATTGCCGCCGGCCGCACCGACATCCGGTCTGCGACTCCGGACCAGTCGAGGAGCCCGGTGTCGACCATCGTCTGCTGCACGACGCTGAGGGCTGTCTCCAGGCCGAGCATGCCCATCGCGGCGGCTCCCCACTCGCACTCCTTGTCCTCCGTCGGATGGGGTGCGTGGTCGGTCGCGACGCAGTCGATGGTGCCGTCGGCGAGTCCCGCCCGTAGCGCGGCGACGTCGTCGGTGGTGCGCAGCGGCGGGTTGACCTTGTAGATCGGGTCGTACGTCGCGACGAGCTCGTCGGTCAGCAGCAGGTGGTGGGGCGTGACCTCGGCCGTGACGTTCCAACCCTTGCTCTTGGCCCACCGGATCAGCTCGACGGAGCCGGCCGTCGACACGTGGCAGATGTGCAAGCGCGAGCCGACGTGTCCCGCCAGCAGGCAGTCACGGGCGATGATCGCCTCCTCGGCGACCGCCGGCCAGCCCTGCATGCCGAGCACCCCCGACATGGTGCCTTCGTTCATCTGGGCGCCTTCGGTCAGCCGCGGCTCCTGGGCATGCTGGGCGATGACACCGTCGAACGCCTTGACGTACTCCAGTGCCCGACGCATCAGC
The DNA here is from genome assembly GCA_963815295.1 of uncultured Actinomycetota bacterium. Lineage (GTDB taxonomy): Bacteria > Actinomycetota > Actinomycetes > Propionibacteriales > Nocardioidaceae > JACDHG01. The sequence continues at coordinate 1,110,269 of CAWFFZ010000008.1, read as the reverse complement.
ACGGCGTCGGAGACGCAGGTGCCGTCGTCGGAGAACACCCGCACTCGCGCGGCTGAGTCGGCCATCGCACCCAACTCCGCGAGTCGCTCGCCGGCGAGCCCGACGGTGACGGCTCCAACCGGCCGCACGTCGCAGTAGCCCGCGGTCTGGCCGAGGTTGTAGACCTGCTCGACCACCCCGGCGGTATCTGCCACCGGTTCGGTGTTGGCCATGGCGTGCACAGCGGTGAACCCGCCGGCGGCCGCGGCACGCGACCCCGAGTGCACAGTCTCGGCATCTTCGCGACCGGGCTCGCGCAGGTGAGTGTGAAGGTCGACGAGGCCCGGCAAGGCAACCAGGCCGGCGGCGTCGATGTGCACGGCGTCAGCCGTGGCTTCCGCTGGGTCGACATGCTGACCGTCGGCGAGCAGCAGGTCGCGACGCGGACCGCCCAGCACCGACGCGTCCTTGATCAGATACGTCGTCACGCGACCGTCTCCTCGAACTCCGCAATGTCTCGTTGGTTGTCCCGGTCCCCGGCGTCTTCAGTGGCCCCGCTGAGCAGCAGGTAGAGCACGGCCATCCGGACCGCGACCCCGTTGGTGACCTGCTCGACGATGACCGAACGAGTCGAGTCGGCGACGTTCGCCGAGATCTCCATGCCGCGGTTCATCGGGCCCGGATGCATCACGATGGCGTGGTCGGGCAGCCGGGCGAAGCGGCGGTCGTCTAGGCCATAGCGGCGGCTGTACTCACGGGCGCTGGGGAAGAACGCGTTGTTCATCCGCTCGGTCTGCACCCGGAGCATCATCACGGCATCGCACTTGTCGAGCGCGGTGTCGAGGTCGTATGACGTCTCGACCGGCCAGTGGGAAACCCCGACCGGCAGAAGGGTCGGCGGGGCAACCAGCGTGACCTCGGCGCCCAACGTGCTCAGCAGCAACGCGTTGGAGCGTGCCACCCGGCTGTGCAGGACGTCGCCCACGATCGTCACCCGGCGCCCGGCGAGGTCGCCGAGGTGGCGGCGGAGGGTGAACGCGTCGAGAAGAGCCTGCGTCGGATGCTCGTGGGTGCCGTCGCCGGCATTGACGACACACGACTTGACCCAGCCGCTGGTGGCGAGCCGGTGCGGAGCACCGGATGACCCATGCCGGATCACGACTGCATCGGCACCCATCGCCTCGAGGGTGAGGGCGGTGTCCTTCAGGCTCTCGCCCTTGGACAGGCTGGAACCCTTGGCGGAGAAGTTGATCACGTCGGCGCTAAGCCGCTTAGCGGCAGCCTCGAAGGAGATGCGGGTGCGGGTCGAGTCCTCGAAGAACAGGTTGACGACCGTGCGGCCGCGCAGGGTGGGGAGCTTCTTGATGGGCCGGTCCGCGAGGGAGCGCAACTCCTCCGCCGTGTCGAGCACGAGCAGGGCGTCGTCGCGGGTCAGATCGGCGGCAGACAGCAGGTGACGCTTCACGATGCAGCTCCTTCGGCGGTCGAGATGACCACGGAGTCGGCGCCGTCATACTCCTCCAGCGCGACGACGACACGCTCGACCAGCGACGTGGGGAGGTTCTTGCCGACGAAGTCGGCGCGGATCGGCAGCTCGCGGTGGCCGCGGTCGACCAGGACGGCCAGCTGGACGCCTTTGGGGCGGCCGAGGTCGCTGAGCGCGTCGAGACCCGCCCTGATCGTGCGGCCGCTGAACAACACGTCGTCGACTAGGACGACGATTGCCCCGTCGATCCCGCGGGCAGGGATGTCAGTGCGCTCGAGCGCCCGGGCCGGCCGAAGCCGCAGGTCATCGCGATACATCGTGATGTCGAGGGATCCCGCGGGGATGTCGGTGCCCTCGACCGCGCTCATGATCGCCGCGATCCGGTGGGCGAGGGGAACGCCACGACGAGGGATGCCCAAGACGATGATGTCGTCGGGGCCCTTGTTGCGTTCGAGGATTTCGTGCGCGATCCGGGTCAACGCCCGGGTGATGTCGGTGGCGTCCAGAACAACGCGGGACGCAGTCGCAGGCATGGCGTGGCGCTCGGCAGACGGCACGGACCTGACCTCCTTCTCCGCCTCACTGGACGGATCGTTAAAGGATGTCTTTCACGGATACCGTACATCAGACCTCGCCGGACCCGATTCCTCGGTACCCTTTCAGCACAGATCGAAAGGAAAGTCGTGGAGGAAACCTACGCAAAAGCACTGGGGATGCGCCTTAGGGCCATCCGTCAGCAGCAAGCCCTGTCACTTCAGGGTGTCGAGGAGAAGTCCACGGGTCAGTGGAAGGCAGTCGTTGTCGGGTCCTACGAGCGAGGGGACCGTGCGATTACCGTGCAACGGCTCTCTGAGCTGGCGAACTTCTATGGGGTGCCAGTCAACGAGCTGCTGCCGGGAGCCGACGATCTCGGCGCCGGTGCAGAAGCGCCACCCAAGATCGTTCTCGACCTGGAGCGTCTCTCGCAGCTCGACCTCAGCAATGCCGCTCCGCTAGCGCGGTTCACGGCAAAGATCCAGTCGATGCGTGGTGACTACAACGGCCGCGTCTTGACCATCCGCAACGACGACCTGCGCACGCTGTCGCTCATCTACGACGAGCCGGTCAGCCAGCTCGCCGAGCGCCTCATCGACTGGGGCGTGCTACGCCACGAGACCGCCTCTTAGTTAAAGCTATTGAGCCAGGTCGTCGGGGGTTCCGAGCCCGGCGACCTTGGCGAGAAGGCCGTTGACGAACGCTGGTGACTCGTCTGTCGACAGCTCGCCAGCCATCGTCACCGCCTCGCTCAGAGCGACCGAGGTAGGGACTTCGTCGACGTACCTCAGCTCGAACACCCCGATCCGGATGATGTTGCGGTCGACCGCCGGCATCCGCTCGATGGGCCACTCTGCCGAACACGACGAGATGAGACCGTCGATCTCCGCGAGATGGTCGACGACCCCCTCGACGAGCGTGATGGTGTAGTCGTTGACGGGAGGCTGGGTCGACGTACGCCGTTCGGCAAGAGTCGCACCCGGTTCGAGTCCCTGCAGTTCGGACTCGAACAAGATGTCCAATGCGCGCTTACGCGACTTGGAGCGGGCTCCCATGTGGCCTGTCCTCAGCTCGAGACGCGACCGAGGTAGCTTCCGTCGCGCGTGTCGACCTTGACCACCTCGCCGGTGGTGATGAAGAGCGGCACCGCGATGTCGTAGCCGGTCTCGAGCCGGGCCGGCTTTGTGCCGCCGGTGGACCGGTCGCCCTGCAGGCCGGGTTCGGTGTACTCGATCTTCAGCTCAACCGATGCCGGAAGCTCGATGTACAGCGGGATCCCCTCGTGGACGGCCACGGTCGCGTCCTGGTTCTCGAGCATGAAATGAGACATGTCTCCGACGACGTCGGGAGAGATGTGTGTCTGCTCATAGGTGTCGCTGTCCATGAAGACGTAGCTGTCGCCGTCGTGGTACAGGTACGTCATCGTCCGCTTGTCGACGTTCGCGACGTCGACCCTGACGTCGGCGTTGAACGTCTTGTCGACGATCTTCCCTGACATCACGCTCTTCAGCTTCGTGCGCATGACCGCACCACCCTTGCCAGGCTTGTGGTGCTGGAACCACACCACGGACCACAGCTGGCCGTCGAGGTTAAGCACCATGCCGTTCTTGAGGTCGTTGGTCGTGGCCATGTGTGTGCGTCTCGGCTTCCTGGTGGTGGCTGGTGGGTGTCGTCGGAGCGTCCGCGCGGTGCTGAACCTCCACAGATCGACGCGTCAGTCTAGCCGGAACCCTCACGAAGGCTTACCAGCGCTTGCAGTGCAAGCCGGTAGGAGTCAGTGCCGAAGCCAGCGATCGTGCCGGTGGCGACGCCGGAGATCACGCTCGTATGACGGAACTCCTCGCGCGCCATCGGGTTAGACAGGTGCACCTCGACGAGCGGTCCGCTGAGCATGGCGCACGCGTCTCGCAGCGCGTAGCTGTAGTGGGTGAACGCGGCCGGGTTGAGTACGACGGCAATGCCCGCGTCGGCGGCCTCATGCAACCAACGTACGAGCTCGGCCTCGTCGTCGGTCTGCCTGACCTCGACATCGAGCCCCAGCTCGCTCCCCCAGGCTCGGCATGACATGACGAGGTCGTTGTGGGTCGCAGAGCCGTAGACCTCTGGCTCCCTGGAGCCGAGGCGTCCCAGGTTGGGTCCGTTGAGGACGAGCACACGCACGGCCCGGAGCCTACCGGTCGAGGTGAGCGAAAGCGGCCGTCAGCAGGTCAGCGTCTGGTGCCTCGAGGATCGCCGGGTGGGCCAGCCCGTCGAGGATCACGAAACGCAGTACGTCGCCCCGCGACTTCTTGTCCACCCGAATCGCCTCGTGCAGCGTCGCCCAGTCGGCGCCCCGGTATGACGTCGGCAGTCCGAGCGAGTGCAACACCTCGCGGTGACGCGCGGCCGTGGCCTCGTCGAGCCGGCCGGCCTGCCGCGCCAGCTCGGCGGCGTACACCATGCCAACAGCAACCGCGTCGCCGTGGCGCCACGTGTAACCCTCGGCGCGCTCGATCGCGTGCCCGAGCGTGTGGCCGTAGTTGAGGGCTTCGCGGCCAACCTTCCCGGTCGACGACGTTGCCTCGAACAGGTCGAGGCTGACGACGTCTGCCTTGACCTGGATCGCTCGCTCGATCAGCTCGCGGCACCGCGCGGTGCCAGGGTCGAGCGCCTCGGCGGCGTCGTCCTCGATGAGCTCCAGGATGCGTGGGTCGGCGATGAAGCCGCACTTCACTACCTCGGCCAGGCCACTGACGAGATCGGCGGGGTCGAGCGACGCCAGGCTGGCCAGGTCGCACAGGACGCCGGCCGGCTCGTGCACCGCTCCGACGAGGTTCTTGCCCTCGGCTGTGTTGATGCCTGTCTTGCCACCGACGGCGGCATCGACCATGCCGAGCAACGTGGTCGGGATATGCACGACCCTCAGCCCTCGCAAGAACGTCGCCGCGACGAAGCCGGCGAGATCGGTCGTCGCTCCCCCGCCGACCCCGACGACGGCATCAGACCTGGTGAAGCCGAGCTGCCCGAGCGTCTGCCAGCAATGCGCAGCGATGTCGGACGTCTTCGCCGCCTCGGCGTCTGGCACCTCGACGGCGTACGCGTCGAAACCGCTGGCTGTCAGGTCGTCGCGGATGGCGAGTCCGGTGGCCGCCAACGCCTGCGGGTGGATCACCGCCACTCGGCGTGCACTGTCGCCGATGACCAGTGCCAGCTCTTCGAGCACTCCGCGGCCGACGACGACGTCGTACGGCTGTGGCGTGTGCACCCGGATGCGTGTCACGTCACCCATGCGCGTTCTCCTCCGCGAGCGCCCGGTCAGCGGCTTCGACAACTTCGTCGATGGTCTGGCCATCGGTGAGCACCGTGGTCGTGGCGACCGCGCGATACAGCGGCCGGCGCGCGTCGAGCAGCGCCTTGAGCTGACTGCGGACGTTGCCCAGCAGTAGCGGCCGGGTCGTCCCGAGCCCGACCCGCGCGGCGGCAGCTGCGAGCCCGACGTCGAGAAACAAGACCCGATGGCCGGCAAGCGCGTCCCGTATCGATGCGTCCTGTACGGCGCCGCCGCCCAGCGCGAGCACACCGCCGTGCGACCGGAGCGCCTCGTGGACAGCGGTCGCTTCGAGCCCGCGGAAAACCGCCTCACCGTCGTCGACGAAGATCTCGGCGATCTCCTTGCCAGTCGCGGCTTCGACATCGCGATCGGTGTCACGGAACGCGACGGCCCACCGGTCGGCCAGCCTGGATCCCCACGGTCGTCTTGCCGGCACCCGGCGGCCCGACGACAACGAGCCGTGGCGTGTCGCGCGCTGTCACCGATGCCTCAGCGCGGCGAGGTAACCGTCGCGGTTGCGACGCGTCTCAGCGACCGAGTCACCACCGAACTTCTCCAGCGCGGCTTCTGCCAGCACCAGCGCCACCATGGCCTCGGCGACGACGGCGGCAGCGGGCACGGCGCATACATCGGAGCGCTGGTGGTGGGCGACTGCGGCCTCACCGGTCGCCACGTCCACCGTGCGGAGCGCCCGGGGGATGGTCGAGATCGGCTTCATCGCGGCGCGCACCCGGAGCAGCTCGCCGGTCGACATGCCGCCCTCGGTCCCGCCGGAGCGGCCCGACGTACGCCGGATGCCGTCGGGGCCGGTCTCGATCTCGTCATGGGCCGCCGATCCCCGCCCGCGCGCCACCGCAAACCCGTCCCCGACCTCGACGCCCTTGATGGCCTGGATCCCCATCAGGGCGCCAGCGAGGCGCGAGTCGAGCCGACGGTCCCAATGCACGTGGGAGCCGAGACCGGGCGGCAGTCCATAGGCCACCACCTCGACCACACCGCCGAGCGTGTCGCCGTCCTTGTGGGCTTGGTCGATCTCCGCGATCATCGCGGCGCTGGCAGCGGGGTCCACGCAGCGCACTGGGTCTTCGTCGAGAGCCGCGACCTGGTCAGGTGTCGGGACCACACCGGACGGCGCCTCCGCCGCTCCGATCGCCACGACGTGAGCGGCCAGACGTACGTCGACGGCCTGCGCGAGGAAGGCGGCTGCCACCGCACCCAGCGCCACTCGGGCCGCCGTCTCTCGCGCGCTCGCGCGCTCGAGGACCGGTCGCGCCTCGGCGAAGTCGTACTTCTGCATGCCCACCAGATCGGCATGCCCGGGCCGGGGGCGGGTTAGAGCGGCGTTGCGGGCAAGCCCTTCGAGAATCTCGGGGTCGACGGGGTCTGCCGACATCACCTGCTCCCACTTCGGCCACTCCGTGTTGCCGATCGTCAGCGCCACCGGGGCGCCGATGGTGAGGCCGTGACGGACGCCTCCGAGGATGCTGACCGCGTCCTGCTCGAACGACATCCGGGCACCGCGGCCGTAGCCCAGCCGGCGACGCGCGAGCACTGCCCGGATGTCGTCGGTGGTCACCGCCACACCTGCAGGCAGGCCCTCGAGCACCGCCACAAGGGCAGGTCCGTGCGACTCCCCTGCCGTCAGCCACCGAAGCATGCGCCCGAGTCTGTCACGCCGCCTCGGAGTCAGCGGTTGAGGTACCAGTCGCCGAACGGCTCCCCCCAGACCAGCCCCACCAGGGCCCCCACCAGCATGAACGGCCCGAACGGATAGCGCTTGCGGTCGAAGATCTTCACGAGGGCCAGCAGCCCACCGCCGACTCCGCCGATCACGAGCGCGGCATACATCCCGACGAGCAGCTCCCCCCACCCCAGGTATCCGAGCGCAAGGCCGAGCAGGCCGGACAGCCGGACGTCGCCATAGCCGAGTCCCCGCGGGTAGATGAACCACATCAGGAAGTAGAAGCCGCCCATGGTGAGCCACCCGAACGCCGATCGGACCAGCGCGTCGCGGTCGCCGTCGATCAGGCCCGCCGCGCCGATGAGTACCACGAGGACGCCGTAGCTCGGTGCGATGAGCCAGGTGGGAAGCAGGCGGGTCTGCGCGTCGATGTAGCCGAGAACGACGCCGATGGCGGCGAGGTAGACCCAGGCGGCCAGCAACGGCTGCCACCCGATCTGCCACCCCACGATGGCTCCGCTCATGGCACCGACCAGCGCCAGCTTCGGAGCCAGGCCGGGGCGGGCGGCTAGGTCGACGTACAGCGGCTTGACGGTGACGGCTGGCGGCGGGTTCTCGGAGATGTCGGTGACCAACGGTTCGTCTGCCGGAGCAGACTCCTCGTCGCCTCCGAGCCTTGCACCAGGTACGTCGTCCGTGCCCTCGGTCTGCTCGGGCTCTGGGTCTGGCTCGGGTTCGGGGATGCGCGCGATGAGGCGCGGCCCGAACCAGCCGGCGACCGCGGTGACCAGGGCCGCTACCAGGCCGGCCAGAAGCTCCTCATGCACACGCTGACCTTAGTGCCCCGCCTCGGAGCGAGACCGCCGTCGGAGCTCCGTCTCCCCTGCAGCGCGCATCGCGGCCAGCGGAGCAGAGGCCGCGCCGGTCATCAGCTCCACCTGAAAACTCGCCTGTCGGAGCAACAGCTCGAACCCGCCGATCACCACCCGGCCTGCCGATGCCGCAGCCTCGAGCAGCGGTGTGTCAGCGGGGTCATAGGTGACGTCGAAGACAACGGCGGCCGAGACGGATGCCTGCCTCGCGATCGTGGTCTGGGCCGCGGCCGGGATCGTCGACACGAGCACATCGACCTCCGGCCACGTCGTGGTACTGAGCGGAAGCCGGCGCAGCTGCAGACCAGCGCGTTCGGCCACCGCATCCAAGCCCTCCGCGCGGTCGACCGAACGCGACAAAACGGTGACCGACTCGGCGCCGCACTGTGCCAACGCGCAAATTGCCGACCCTGCCGTGGCACCCGCGCCCACGACGGTCGCCCGCTGCACACTCGCTCGCCCGAGCACCGACAACGCCGCCACAAAGCCAGTCACGTCAGTGTTGGCGCCGGTGAAGCCGCCGCTCTGCTGCCGAAGCAGCGTGTTGACTGCCCCGACGGCCTGTCCGGCCGTGTCCAGGTCGGCGCAGTGACGCATGACAGCCGCTTTGAGTGGCATCGTCACCGAGAGGCCGACCCAGCCGGGATCGCGGGCGACGTCGGAGAGGAACGCGTCGACCGTGTCGACCGTCACGTCGTGGGCGTCATACGACCAGTCGAGGCCAAGCTCGCGGTACGCCGCCCGATGTAGCACCGGCGACAGCGAGTGTGCGATCGGACTCCCGATCACGCCACACCGCGACGAGGACGTGTCGACCGGCATTAGCACTCCTGCGAGGTTTCGCAGTATTCGTTGTAGACGTCGACGTTGCGCAGATGCGTCTTGTAGCTATCGGTGAAGCGGGTCTCCTGCGTCGCCAGGTTGACCGTGACGAAGTACAGGAAGTTGGTGCTCGCCGGGTTGAGCGCCGCAGTCAACGCCTCTTCGCCGGGTGAGTCGATCGGTGTCGGCGGCAGACCGTCTCGCTTGTAGGTGTTGTAGGGCGAGTCGATCTTCCGCAGGTCGTCGCCGGCCACGACTTCACCTCGGCTGTCTACGGCATAGTGAAGGGTCGAGTCGAACTGCAGTCTCATGGGCAGCTCGAGACGGTTGTAGACCACGCTCGCCACCTTTTTCATGTCAGCCGGGCCGGCCTCTGCCTGCACGAGGCTGGCGACGGTGACGATCTCGTGGGGGCTGTAACCGAGCTCGCGCGCACCGGCCTCTAGGCCGAGCTTGTCCGCCTGCTTCTCGAACTCGTCGACCATCGTCTTGAGCAGGTCGGCGGCGGTCATCTTCGGCTCGAGATCGTACGTCGATGGGTAGAGGTAGCCCTCCGGGTCACCGTGGGCATAGTCGGGCAGCTCTAGAGCGTCAATGTCTGCAAAGGCCGCCTCGACCTCCTGTTTGGAGAAGTTGGTCTGCTCCACGATCGAGTCCAAGATCTCCAGGGCCCGGACTCCTTCTGTGATCGTCACGGTCGGGGTCTCGTTGAGTGACTCGGGGTTGAGCAGCAGCTCGACTGCGCTCTCGGCCGACATCTGCTGCCGGAGGTTGTAGGAGCCGGGGGTGATAGAGGTGGCGTCCGGGTTCTCGTTGTAGGCATCCACAAACGCCTCTTCGCTCTTGACGACGTCAGCCTTGAACAGCGTCATCGCGATGTCGCCACCGGTCTCGTTTGGTCGCACTTGGATTGTCACGCGTCCGCTACCGTCGCCGGAGTAGTCCTCGGGGCCGGAGATCGCACCCTGGATCAGGTCGACACCTTTCACGTAGGCGAACACTGCGATGGCGGCAATGATGCCAAGTGCCACGAGCACGGCGACACATCCGCGGCCATGCCGATGCTTGATGCGATGACTGCCCTGGATGTCCCCGATACCGAGGTCACTCATGACGGCTGGCCTACTTCCTGCCCTGGAGGTCTCCCCGTCGATCGTTCGGTGTCGATCGCATGCTGCAAGATGACGACCGCGGCTGCCTGGTCCACAACGGCCCGTCGCCGGGCCCGGTGCCGACCCTGCTCCCGCAGCACTCGTTCGGCACTCACCGTAGTCAATCGCTCGTCGACGAGGCGAATCGACGTCTGGTCGTGCCTGCTGCGCAGCGCGTCCCTCAGCTCCACGGCGTATGCCGTCACCTTCTCCGCGGCTGGCCCGAGCGAGCCACCGAGTGAGCGCGGTAGGCCGACCACCACTTCGACGACGTGATGCTCCGCCACCAGCTCGAGCACACGGGCCAGGTCGCCAGGGCCGCGGTGCACGGTCTCGACGGGAGTGGCGATGGCTCCGGCGGGGTCGCAGCGGGCCACGCCGATCCGAGCATCGCCGACGTCGAGTCCGAGCCGGACCCCGGGACGGAAGTGCGGCTCGCCAGCAGTCGTCGGCGGGTCGATCTCGCTCAAGCGCCTTCGACCGCTCGAGCCACGGCCTGCCGGACGTCGGCGATCGCGTCAGGCGCGGCAGCAGCGTCGGTGCCGCCACCTTGCGCCACGTCATCCCTGCCGCCTCCGCTGCCGCCTAGCCGGCCGGCAGCCACTCGCACGAGCTCACCGGCGTTCAGCCCACGCTCCCGACCGTGCTCGTTGACGGCAATGACGACGCTGGGTTTGCCCTCGACCGCACCGATGACGGCGACCACGACGGGATGCTCTGACCCCATCCGGCCGCGGACATCGAGGGCGAGCGTGCGGGCCTCCGCCGCGGCCGCTCCCTCGGCGAAGAAGCCGACGAAGTGGACCCCCGACACGTCGTCGGGTGCGGTCGCCAACGTGTCAGCTCGGGCGAGGAGGGACTGCACGCGGACCCGCTCAATCTCCTTCTCTGCCACGCGCAGCCGGTCGACGAGGGTGTGCACCCGCTCGCGGAGATCCTGGCGCGGCACTTTGAGCACCTCGGTCAGCTGCGACACCAAAACATGCTCGCGGGCGAGGAACTGGTACGCGTCGGCACCCACCAGAGCCTCCACACGACGTACGCCAGAGCCGATCGACGACTCGCCAAGCAGCTTGATGACGCCGAGCTGCCCCGAGCGGCCCGCGTGGGTGCCGCCACACAGCTCGCGCGCCCAGTCGCCGACCGAGATGACTCGCACCTCGTCGCCGTACTTCTCGCCGAACAACGCCAACGCACCGACATCGCGCGCCTGCTGCTGACTCATCAGCTCCGCCTCGACGCCGAGGTCGGCGAGCACAAGATCGTTGACCCGCGCCTCGACGTCGCTGAGCACCGAACTAGGGACCGATCCCGTCGCGGAGAAGTCGAAGCGGAAGCGACCGGGTGCGTTCTCGCTTCCGGCCTGGGTAGCAGTGTCGCCGAGTGCTTCGCGGAACGCCTTGTGCACCATGTGGGTCGCAGTGTGGGCGCGGCTGATTGACCGCCGTCGCTCGATGTCGACCAACGCGTGCGCTTCGAGCCCGGCCTGGACCTCGCCGTCGAGCACGCGCACTTTGTGGATGATGATCCCCCGCATCGGGGACTGTACGTCGAGCACCTCCAGCCGCGCGCCGTTCGCCAGTTCGATCACGCCCTGGTCGGCAAGCTGGCCGCCACCCTCGGCGTAGAAGGGGGTGCGGTCAAGGATGACCTCGCCGGTCTCCCCGGCCGACATCGACGAGACGACGCCAACGGCATTCACGATGCCGGCTACCCGTGCGTGTGTAGTGACTTCGTCGTAGCCGGTGAACGCGACGGCGGAGCCGAGCGCATCGGCAACCTCGCGGTATGCCGTGGTGTCGGCGTGCTGCCCCTTCTTGGCCCGTGAGTCGGCCTGAGCCCGTGCCCGTTGCTCACTCATCAAGTCACGGAAGCCGACCTCGTCGACCACCAGTCCCTGCTCGGCCGCCATCTCGAGCGTGAGGTCGATCGGGAAGCCGAACGTGTCGTGCAGCTGGAACGCCTTAGCCGCAGGCAGCTCGGAGGCACCCGCCTGCTTCACCTCGCTGGCCGCCAGGTCGAAGATCGCGGTCCCGGCCTTGAGCGTTTGCCGGAATGCGTCCTCCTCGCCATAGGCCACCGGGGCGATCCGCGACCACTCGGCGTCGAGCTCGGGATATGACAACCGCATCTTCGCGTACGAGACCGGTAGGAGCTCCTGCAAGGTCTTGTCCTCGACACCCAGCAGCCGCATCGAGCGCACCACTCGGCGCAAGATCCGGCGAAGAACGTAGCCACGCCCCTCGTTGCCTGGAGTCACCCCGTCGCTGATGAGCATGAGCCCGCTGCGGACATGGTCAGCGACCACGCGGAGCCGGACGTCGTCCTCGTGGTTGGCGCCGTACGACTTGCCTGCGAGCTCGGCGGCCTTGGCGAGTACGGGATAGACCTCGTCGATCTCGTAGATGCTGCCCGTGCGCTGCAGCAGCATGGCCATCCGCTCGAGACCCATGCCGGTATCGATGTTCTTCTGCGGCAGGTCACCGACGATCTCGAAGTCGTCCTTGCCGATGCCGGCCCCGCGCATGTTCTGCATGAACACGAGGTTCCAGAACTCCATGTAGCGGTCGCCGGCCTTCTCGATGTCACCTTCGGGGCCGTAGTCAGGACCGCGGTCCAAGAACAGCTCGGAGTCGGGGCCGCATGGGCCCGGAATCCCCATGGACCAATAGTTGTCGGCCTTTCCGAGCCGGTGGATGCGGTCGTCCCCGAGGCCGGCGATCCGCTTCCAGAGCCCTACCGACTCGTCGTCGTCGAGGTAGACGGACACGTGGAGCTGCGACTCCTGCAAGCCGTAGCCGCCATCAGCCTGGGACCTCGTTACCAGGTCCCATGCGTACTCGATCGCACCTTCCTTGAAGTAGTCACCGAACGAGAAGTTGCCGTTCATCTGGAAGAACGTGCCGTGCCGGTCGGTATTCCCCACCTCTTCGATGTCGAGCGTGCGCACGCACTTCTGCACGCTGACTGCACGTCGGTACGGCGGGGACTCGTGCCCGAGGAAGTAGGGCACGAACGGCACCATGCCTGCGCCGACGAAGAGCAGGTTCGGGTCGTCGAGCAGGAGCGATGTGCTCGGAACGACGGTGTGGTCGCGCTGCTCGAAGTGAGCGATGAACCGACGTCGGATCTCAGCGGTGTCCATCGGGGTTGTCCTCAGACCTTTCGGGGACGGAGACGGTGGAGTCGAGCATTCGCCGGGTCGGCGGCGAGAGCGCAAGCTGGTGGCGGAGCTCCGCCTCACGGTCGGCCATCCCGACACGAACCTCCTGGGTAAAGAGCTGTCCGCCAGCGCGCAGGGCCGCGACCCGGGCACCGACGCCGTCGGGAGTGAATACCTCAACGGCCCGCTTTGCCTTGACCAGCGTGTAGACGCCAGAGGCAGCCCCAGCGACGAACCAGAAGACGCGGCTCACAATCGGCCGCCTCTCGTCGTTGTCATCGTCTCCATCTTCACGAGGGTCCCTGCTGCACACGGCGGCGTCGACGCATTTTCCGTTGCCGCCGCAGCTCCTTGCGGAACGTGTAGGCGATCTTCATCCGCTGCTCCTCACGCAGCGCGTGCACGACGCCGTGGGAGAGCGCCGCCACTTTGATGAGCGGGCCGCCGAGTGTCACGGACGCGATCCGGGATGTCGTGAGATCAACGTCGGCGTCGTTCGTGTCGATGCGGGTGATGACCCGGACCTCGTCATCCTCCGACGTGTCGGCGATGCCGTTCACGGGCTGCGGCTCCTCGGCAGGCACCGGTAGGGCCTCGACGGAAAGTGCCGGTCGCGCCTCCGCGGCCCGCACGGCAGCGCGCAGATCCTCAACTTCGCGGCCTAGCATGCGCAGCCGCTCAACCTCCGGGCGCAGCGCGCTCAGCTGCCGGTGCAGGAGTACGACGAGCAACGCCAAGCCCACCAGGGCGACCGCGAACGCGGTGATCACCAACTGACTGACCGTCATCTGTAGCGCCCTCTTCCTGAGCCTGACAAACCGCCACCCTACCTGTCAGGTCCATCGCTCTCATCGCCCGCCAGAATCGCCTTGATCCGCTCGAGCCGCTCGCTGTACTGGAGCTCTGCGCCGCGCGTCGTGGGCACGTAGTAGGTGGCGTCCTTGACCGCGTCTGGCGCATGGCGCTGCGGCGCGACGCCTCGGGGGTCGTCGTGTGCGTAGAGGTAGCCGCCACCGTGCCCGATCTTCTGCGCACCGCCGTAGTGGGCGTCGCGCAGATGGGCGGGCACCGACCCGATCTTCCCCGCACGTACGTCGCCGATCGCCGCGTCGACCGCCGAGATGACGGCGTTCGACTTCGGAGCTAGGGCGAGGGCGATGACAGCTTGGCCGAGGTTGAGTCGCGCCTCCGGCATACCGATGAGCTGGACCGCCTGCGCAGCCGCAACCGCAGTGGTGAGTGCGGAGGGATCGGCGAGCCCGATGTCCTCGCTGGCCAGGATGACGAGGCGTCGCGCGATGAAGCGTGGGTCCTCTCCTGCCTCGACCATCCGCGCAAAGTAGTGGAGGGAGGCGTCGACGTCGCTGCCTCGGATCGACTTGATGAATGCGCTGATGACGTCGTAGTGCTGGTCACCCTGCCGGTCATAACGCACGGCTGCCCGGTCGACAGCCGACTCCAGCGCCTCAAGGGTGATGGTACCGGCGCTGATTGACTCGGACGCGCTCGCGGCAGCCTCTAAGTAGGTCAGCGCTCGCCGCGCATCGCCACCGGCGAGCCGGATCAGCTGGTCCTCGGCGGTCTCGTCGAGGGAGAAGGCGCCGGCCAGTCCGCGGTCGTCGAGCAGCGCCCGCCCGACCACGAGACGCACGGCATCGTCGGTGAGAGGTTCGAGCGTCAGCAGCAGTGAGCGCGACAGGAGTGGCGAGATGACGGAGAAGAACGGGTTCTCGGTGGTGGCAGCCACGAGCGTCACCCACCGGTTCTCGACACCTGGCAGCAGTGCATCTTGCTGCGCCTTGCTGAACCGGTGCACCTCGTCGACGAACAACACGGTGCCCGCCCCACCCGCACCCAGCTGGCGACGTGCCGAGTCGATGACCTCACGGACCTCCTTGACACCGGCCGACACCGCCGAAACCTCGACGAACCGACGGTTCGTCCGAGCCGACACGATCGCGGCGATGGTGGTCTTGCCCGTACCCGGAGGTCCCCAGAGCATCAACGCTGTCGACTGATCAGCCTCGACCAGCCGCCGCAGCGGCGAGCCGTCAGACAGCAGATGGTCTTGCCCGACGAGCTCGTCGAGAGTCAAGGGACGCATGCGTACGGCGAGGGGGGCAGATCGGCGGCTGCTGTCAGCCAAACTGCCGCCCCGACTGGGCGCACTGGTCGCCGACGGAGCAACGTCGAAGAGTGCGTCGTCGGTCACCCGGTCACTCTAGACAGCCTCCGCCGGTCGAGGCGGCCGTGATCTCAGTGTGTCTCGATGGCCGGGTTGTCGCCGGGCACGGACTCCATCTGCTCGAGGATCTCGCCTTCCTCCACGGCGATCACCTGGATCGGCTCGGCGAAGTGGCATGCCACCTCGCGCCCACCGATCTGCAGCAGCGGTGGCTCTTGCTCGGCGCAGATGTCCTGCGCCTTCCAGCACCGGGTCCGGAACCGGCAACCCGACGGCGGATTGACGGGGCTCGGCACATCACCTTCGAGGCGGATCCGCTCACGGCGTCCGCCGATCGCCGCCTGCTTGACATCGGGAGCAGCCGACAAAAGAGCCTGCGTATAGGGGTGGTGCGGCGACAGGTAGATGCTGTCGCGGTCACCGATCTCGACGATCTTGCCGAGATACATCACGGCAATCTGTGGGCAGAAGTGCCGCACGATCGCCAGGTCGTGAGCGATGAACAGAAACGCGATGTTGAACTCTCGCTGAAGATCCTGCAGCAGGTTGACGACCTGTGCCTGGATCGAGACGTCGAGCGCTGACACCGGCTCGTCGGCGACGATGAGCTTCGGGTTGAGCGCGAGCGCGCGCGCGATGCCGATGCGCTGGCGCTGGCCGCCGGAGAACTCGCTCGGGTAGCGGTTGTAGTGCTCCGGGTTGAGACCGACCGTTTCAAGCAGGTCCTGGACCCTGCCGATGATCTTGTTCTTGGGCACGGTTTTGTGGACCACCAACGGTGATCCGACGATGGTCCCCACTGTGTGACGCGGGTTCAGCGAGGAGTATGGGTCCTGGAAGATCAGCTGGATCTCCCGCCGGAACGGCATCATGTCCTTGCGGTTGAGGTTGGCGATCTCCTTGCCCTCAAACTTCATCGACCCCGACGTGGGGTCGTAGAGCCGGGTCACCGTGCGGCCCGTCGTGGTCTTGCCACATCCGGACTCACCCACAAGGCCGAGCGACGATCCCTCGTCGACGGTGAACGAGACACCGTCGACTGCCTGCACTTGTCCGATCGTGCGGCGGATGACGCCCGACGACTTCACCGGGAAGTGCTTGACCAGGTCGGTGACCTCGAGCAAGGGGACACCGGACGACGTCGGCGCCTCAGCGTTGTCGCCTGCCGGTGCTTGCGTAGTCGCGTCGCGCGCGGTGCTCACCTGATCTCCTCTTTGACTTCGCTCTCATAGATCGCGTCCGGATCAGGCAGGTGGCAACGCGTCAGGTGCTTGGCATAGATCCCAGGGCGCAACTCGGGCAGCTCGCTCTTGCAACGGCCGTCGGGCACCTTGTCCTGGTGAGGGCACCGCGGATGGAACGCGCAACCCGTCGGAGGGTTGAGCAGGCTTGGCGGCGTGCCAGGGATCGGGATCAGCGGCTTTGAGACGTCGCCACTCACATCCGCGATGCTGCCGAGCAGACCCCAGGTGTAGGGCATCTCAGGGTGGGTCAGGATTTGTTTGCAGCTGCCCTTCTCAACGCAGCGGCCGCCGTACATCACCAGCACCTCGTCGGCGATCTCGGCGATCACGCCGAGGTCGTGGGTGATCATGACGACGGCCGAGCCGAACTCCTTCTGCATCAGCTGGATCAGGTCGAGGATCTGTGCCTGAACGGTGACGTCGAGCGCCGTGGTGGGCTCATCGGCAATGAGAAGTTTGGGGTTGTTGACCAGGGACATCGCGATCATGGCGCGCTGCCGCATACCCCCTGAGAACTGGTGCGGGTAGTCGTCAACGCGCCGGTCGGGCTGCGGAATACCCACCAGGTCGAGCATCTCGACCGCTCGCTTGTTGGCGGTCTTCTTGTCGACCTTGTTGTGAAGCCGGTATGCCTCGATAATCTGTGCGCCGACTGTGTAGAACGGGTGCAGGGCCGTCAGCGGGTCCTGGAAGATCATCGCGACGTCGTTGCCACGGATCTTGCGCATAGTCTGGTCCGTAGCGCCGACAATCTCCTTGCCGCCAACGCGGATCGAGCCCGTCATCCGGGTGCGCTTCTCGTTGTGCAGGCCGAGGACCGCCATCGACGACACACTCTTGCCTGACCCCGACTCTCCGACGATGCCGAGGGTCTCACCAAGCCCGACCGTGTAGGACAGATCCGAGACTGCCTGCACGAGACCGTCATGGGTAGGGAACTGGACATGAAGGTTCTCGACGACCAGGAACGGCTCGGACTCGTCCGCTGGCCGCTCCTCCTGCCGGGGCTGATGGGCTTCGAGTACCTCTGTCATCCAAGTCTCACTCTCGGGTCGAGGAAACTGTAGAGGATATCGACGATCAGGTTGGCAACGACGATGAAAACGGCGCCCACCAATACTGTTGCGGCAATCACGGGGAAGTCGATCGGGATGGCATCGAGGCCCCACTGGCCGATGCCGTCGATATCGAAGATCCGCTCAGTGATGATCGCGCCGGACAGGAGGAACGCGAGGTCGAGGCCGAAGATCGTCACGATCGGGACGATGGCCGCTCGCAGGGCGTGTTTGAACAGCACCTTGTTTCTCGCCAGCCCCTTCGCGGAAGCGGTCCGGATGTAATCCTCGCTCATCGATTCGACCATGGAGCCACGGCCGAAGCGAGCGTATTGGGTGCAGTTGTAAAAACCGAGGACGAGCCACGGGAGTAACAGCCCGCTTGCCCACTTCACCGGATCCTCCGTGAGGGGGTAGTAGCCGGTCGCCGGAAAGACTTGATACTCGTTGACCAGGAAAAGCCACGCCAGCAGCGCCAAGACGTAGTACGGGATCGAACTGATCGCCAGGCTGCTCCCGACGACCATTCGGTCGGTCGTGGTGCCGCGATACTTGGCGGCCACGACTCCGAGCGTGACGCCGATCAGCAGGTAGAGGCTGGCACCGACGAGGGCTAGGGACAGCGTGGCTGGAAACTTGTCCTTCAGCTGGTCCCAGACTTCCTCACGGGTGACGAAGGAGATGCCAAGGCAAGGAGCGGAGCAGTCATAGGTGGCACCCTCGCCGATGCTGATTTCGCGTCCGACGAAGATGCCTTTCGCCCACTTTGCGTACTCCGAGAACACGCTCTCGTCGAGCCCGAGAGCGTCCTCGAGCGCTGCCTGTTTCTCTGGGGTACAGCGGCCGTTCTCGTTGCAGATGTTCACTGCTGCGTTGCTCGGCCCGAGGAAGAACAAGGCGAACACGATCATCGACGTGATGATGATGACGAGGGCAGCGGCCACGCTCCGCCGGAGGATGTACCCGAACATGAGGCTCTCCTAAGCCTTGGCTGTGGGGTGGGTCCCGAGGGACCCACCCCACAACACTGATTTATGCGTTACTGATTATGCACGGTTGACCATCAACTTTCTGGTCACTGGGTGAGCCAGATGTCCTTCCACGTCGGCATCTCTGTCGTCGAGTCGTCGAAGAAGTTGTTGATGTTCGAACCACGCATCATTGCCGATGCGCTGTAGGACGTGACGAAGACGGGGAAGTAGTCCGTCAGGATCGTCTCGTCGAGCGCGTTCCAGGCTGCCGGCTGGTCTTCAATCGGCAGTTGCTGGATCCGCTCGATCTCCTTGTCGACCGCCGGCTCGCCAAAGATGGCGTAGTTGGCGCCGATCGACACCTTCGGGTCCACCGACTGGAACAACGGCGGGATCCACGAGCCACCGGACGGCCAGTCCTGGCACCATCCGGCCGGGCGCACGTTGATATCTGCGTCCGGGTCGGCCCGCAAGGTCGAGAGCTCTGCGAGCGTCGACGCAACCGGGGTCACCTTGAAGCCGGCCTCCGTGAGGGAAGCCACAATGGCGTCCTTCCTGTCGACTCGGCCCGGGTCATCGGTCTCGTAGGGGAACTTGATCTCGAAACCGACAGCGTTAGCCTCCTCGAGGAGCGCCTTCGCCTTCGCGGTGTCAGTCACACCCTTCTCGTGGTCGGGCAGTGGGTTGAACTCCTCGCGCCCCGGAATTCCCGGCGGCATTATGTTGGTGCCCAATTCCACCGTGACGCCCTCGATCGCACCCGTCGCCGCTAGGGCGTCCTGGTAGGGGTATGCCCAGGCAAGAGCCTGCCGCACCTTCTTGTCCGTGATCTTGCGGTAGTCCATCCCCCAGAAGCTCGTGCAGCTGCCGGGTCCGGTCACAAGCCGGTCCTCCGCCTGCTCCTTGAAGTTCAGGTAGTTGGCGCCCGTGATGTCGTCGTAGCTGAGAGTGTCCTTCGCCTCGCCCGAGTCCTTGAGCATGATCTGCTCGACCTTTGCGGTCTCGACGTCGAACTCCATGTCGTAGCCATCGGGGTACGCGTGCCGGCCTGGGTCGGTCGCGGGGTCCCACTCTTCGTTTCTGACCAGCGTCAGCGACTTCTCTGGCGTGTACTCGTCGAACTTGTAGGGACCGGTCGCCCACGGGTGCTGTGCGTACTTCGCGGGGTTGCTGTCCTCGCCCTCGGGGATCGGACCCATGGCGGCGAACGCACCGTAGTAGTCCATGTCAGGGAACGGACGCTCCATCTTGATGGTGATGTCCATGCCGTCCACGACGACGCCCTTGTAGTCCTCGCCACTCTTGTAAGGACCTTGGTACTTGTCACCGTCAAGGAAGTAGTCGTTGCTGTAGGTGATGCCCTCGGGGAACGTCTCCCGGTCGAAGGACCGCTTGATGCCGTAGGCGATGTCGTCGGCGGTGACCTCCTGGCCGTTCTCGTACTTGATGCCCTCGCGGATCGTGAACTTCCACTCCGTGTAGTCCTCGTTGGGTGTTCCGAGGTCCGTGGCAAGGTCCGGAATCAGGACCATGTCGCCGGATTCCTCGTCATACACGTACTGGGTGAGCGAACGGGTGACCAAGTTGCTCAAGATCGAGCCCGTGTTGGTGTAGTAAGCCTCGGTCGGGTCCATCGAGTTCAGACCGGCGAAGCTGATCACCTTGACGATGCCGCCCTCTTGGGCGCCCTCGATCGGCGGTGCGGGGCCATCGGTGCGGCTGGGGTCCTTGCCTTCACCTAGGGCACCCGCCCCTCCGAATGACTCTGTTGGCTCCGTCCCGCCGCCTCCGTCGTCCCCGCCACAAGCGGCGAGAGCGAGAAGAGCGACGGTGGAGACTGCAACAATTGGTTTCTTCAACCGCATGTTCTACCCACCCTTTCCTGGTGTGTTTTGCGTTCTCTCGGCGACGTTGTCACCGACGAGTTGAGGGGTCGAAGGCGTCTCGCACGGAGTCGCCTAGGAGATTGAGCACCATCACGAGCAGCATCACTGTCAGCACCGGCGCCCAGAGGTAGAGGGGGTACTGGCTGTACTGCGGCGTGGCGCGAAGGATGGTCTGCCCCAGGGACGGGATCCCGGTGAGGCCGATCCCGAGGTAGGCGAGCGTCGCCTCGGCCGCCACGAAGGCGGGCAGGCTCAGCGAGATCGTCACGACGATCGGCGCCACCAGGTTGGGCAGCAGTTCCTTGAACAAGATCCGGCGGGTCGGTACGCCGATGACCTGCGCGGCCTGGATGAACTCCCGCTCGCGCAATGACAGCACCTGACCTCGGATCAGCCGGGCAAGTCCCATCCAGCCGAACACCACCAGGACGGTGATGAGGGAGACAAACTGTGCCTTCTCAAGCAGGGCGGGCTCGGTCGCGAAGCGGCTGGTGATGATCGGGGCCAGCGCAAGGGCGCCGAGCAGGAAGGGGAAGGACAAGAACACGTCGATGTTGAAGGAGATGAACTTGTCGAGCCAACCCCGGGCGAAGCCGGCGACCAGACCGATGGTCACGCCGATCAATGTCGTGAGCAACGTCGCGATCAGTGCAACTGCGAACGACGTGCGGATGCCGTACAGGAGGTTGGCCAAGTTGTCGTACGCCGTGTTTGGTGCCAGCCCGAGCGGGTGATCCCACGTGAAGGATCCGAACGGTGGGCCGTACTCGGCCTTGGGGAGCCCGAACTGGAGATACTGGGCGGCCGGCCGGCTAGGCGGCTCGTCGACAAGGATGTTCATCGCGCTGCAGATCCAGGGGGCGAAAACACCTAGCAGGACCAGGACGAACACGATCGCTGCGCAGATTACTGCGACTTTGTCCTTGCGTAGCCGGTCGAGCGCGATTCGGCTCGGAGACCGACCGGTGATCTTTCTGCCCTTTTCGTCGACCGGAGGCGGAGTGTCGGCATCGCCAGAACCGAGAGTCTCCAGATCCGCAATGGTCATAGTCGCCCTTTCATGCCCGGTGGGGCAGCGTGCCCGGTGGGGCAGGGTAAGCCAGGGTGGCGGTGTCGCCGGTCGTACAGCGTCGCCAGGCGGACATAACTCCTTGTGTGAGCCGTCGTGACTCTAGACCACCACCTGTTGCAGTACAGGGCCCGACAGGTAACGATCCGGAAACACCTGTCAGCTGGGCTTGGCGTCGACTCCTGCCTCGCGACGCTGCAAGGCGGTGATCGGTGCTGGCGCCGAGGTCAGCGGGTCGAAGCCGCCGCCGGTTTTCGGGAAGGCGATGACGTCGCGGATGGAGTCGGTGCGAGACAGCAGGGCGCAGATGCGGTCCCAGCCGAACGCGATGCCGCCGTGCGGCGGCGCGCCGTATTTGAACGCGTCGAGCAGGAAGCCGAACTTCTCCTGGGCTTCGCTCTCGGGCACGCCCATCACCGCGAACACCCTCTTTTGGACGTCTTCGCGGTGGATACGGATCGAGCCACCACCGATCTCGTTACCGTTGCAGACGATGTCGTAGGCGTACGCGAGGGCCGAGCCGGGATCGGTGTCGAACGTGTCGAGACTGTCTGGCTTGGGAGACGTGAAGGCATGGTGCACGGCGGTCCAGGCGCCGGAGCCGACCGCCACGTCGTCGGTCTCGGCAGCCGGCTCGAACAGCGGCGCGTCGATCACCCACACGAACGACCACTCCGACTCGTCGATCAAGCCGGCGCGGCGGCCGACCTCGAGACGCGCTGCCCCGAGCAGTGCACGCGACGCCTTGACCGGCCCGGCAGCGAAGAAGATGCAGTCACCTGGGCCAGCCCCGACATGCTGCACGATGCCTTCCCGCTCGGCTTCGGAAAGGTTCTTGGCGACCGGTCCGCCGAGTTCGCCGTCCGCGTCGACGAGGACGTACGCAAGTCCCTTGGCGCCTCGCTGGCGGGCCCAGTCCTGCCACGCGTCGAGCTGCTTGCGCGGCTGTGAGGCGCCACCGGGCATAACCACCGCTCCGACGTACGGCGCCTGAAAAACCCGGAACGGCGTGTCTTTGAAGAAGTCGGTGCACTCCACGAGCTCGAGGCCCATGCGCAGGTCGGGCTTGTCGGTGCCGAAGCGGGTCATCGCCTCGGCGTATGTCATCCGAGGAATGGGCGTGGTGATCTCGTGGCCGATGAGGCGCCACAACGCGACGAGCACATCCTCACTGACGGCGATCACGTCGTCTTGGTCGACGAAGCTCATCTCGATGTCGAGCTGGGTGAACTCCGGCTGTCGGTCGGCCCGGAAGTCCTCGTCGCGGTAGCATCGGGCGATCTGGTAGTACCGCTCGAAGCCGGACACCATCAGCAGCTGCTTGAACAGCTGAGGTGACTGCGGCAGCGCATACCAGGCACCGGGCCGGAGCCGAGCCGGGACAAGGAAGTCGCGCGCGCCCTCGGGGGTCGACCTCGTCAACGTCGGCGTCTCGACTTCGACGAAGTCGAGGGCGGCCAATACGTTACGCGCGGCGGCATTGACGGCGCTGCGCAGTCTCAGCGCCGCGGCAGGACCGGCCCGACGCAGGTCGAGGTAGCGGTACCGGTAGCGGACCTCCTCAGTGACTGGCGTCGTCTGGTGCTCCTCGATCGGGAACGGCAGCGCGGCAGCCTCGCTGAGCACCTCGACGTCGGCCGCGATGACCTCGACGTCTCCGGTGGGCAGCTGCGGGTTCGCGTTCCCCTCAGGACGGGTGGCCACCTCACCGACGACCCGCAAGCAGAACTCGGATCGCAGCGGGTGTGCCACGGCTTCGTCGCGGATGACCACTTGAGCAACGCCGCTGGCATCGCGCAGGTCGATGAATGCCACTCCCCCGTGGTCGCGTCGCCGCGCCACCCAGCCGGTCAGGGTGACGGTCTCGCCGACGTGACCGGCTCTGAGGCTGCCGGCATCGTGGGTGCGGATCACTGCTGTTGCTCCTTCGGGATGCTCACGACGTGTGGACGCAGATCGCCTTCGGGTGGCCGCCAGCTGTCCGGGTCGGCGTCGACTTGATCACCACTGCGAATGTCCTTCACCTGATGGCCGCCTTCATCGCCTGGTGGGAACCACACGAACGGGATCCCGCGCCTGTCGGCGTAGCGGATCTGGCGGCCGTACTTCTGTGCGGTGGCAGCGACCTCGGCGGCGACACCGCGATCGCGCAGCCGCTCGGCGATAGCGTCTGCGGCGGGCCGGGAAAGCTCATCCGCGAGTACGACGAGCACGACCGAGGGAACGGACCGGCTGCCCGTCAGCACGCCGCGCTGGAACAGCGGAACCAGCGTGCGCGAGATTCCGAAGGACAACCCGACGCCGGGGTACGTCGTCGTGCCGTCGGTGGCCAGGGCGTCATACCGGCCGCCGCCGCCGACCGAGCCGAGGGACTCGTACCCCTCCATGTAGATCTCGAAGACCGTGCCTGTGTAGTAGTCAAGGCCGCGAGCGATCCGGAGGTTCGCCTCGACGGTGAACCTGTCGCTGCCAATGGCCGAGCACCCGTCGATCACAGCGGCGAGCTCGCTGAGGCCGGCGTCGAGCAGCTCATGCTCGACACCCAGCGCGCGAACCTCTGCCACGAAAGACGTGTCCTGACTGCGGATCTCGGCTAGCCGGAAGCACAGCTCCGTTGCGGTCCCATCGAGCCCTGCTTCACTGAGCTGCGCTGCCATGTCGTCGCGGGACAGCTTGTCGATCTTGTCCATGATCATGATGACTCGGTGCGGGTCGATGGCGCCAAGCCCTCGGTAGAAGCCTTCGATGAGGCGCCGGCTGTTGGTCTGCAGGCTCATCGGCGGGAGCGGCAGCCCAGCGAGTGCATGGGAGACGACGCGGGCGATCTCGACGTCGTAGTGGAAGGGCAGCTCGTCCTTGGTGATGATGTCGATGTCGGCTTGGGTGAACTCGCGGAAGCGCCCTTCCTGGGGTCGCTCTCCTCGCCAGGCCTTCTGCAGCTGGTAGCGGCGGAAGGGGAAGTCGAGCTTGCCGGCGTTCTCCAGGACGTAGCGGGCGAACGGCACGGTCAGGTCGAAGTGCAAGCCGAGTCCCGGGTCCGGCTGACTCGGGTCGTCGCCCGCCTGCAGCCGTTGCAAGACGTAGATCTCCTTGTCGATCTCGCCGCCCTTGGCGAGCCGGTCGAGAGGCTCGACGATCCGCGTCTCGATGCTCGCGTAGCCATGCAGCTCGAACGTCCGACGCAGGTGGTCGATCACGGCGAGCTCGGCGTTTCGCTGTGCAGGCAGCAGTTCAGGGAACCCGCTCAGGGGTGTCGGTCGACTCATCCGTCACAAGCCTCGACGTGGGCCGGTGCTCGACGGAAGGTCGAGGAGGAAGGGGTTGCTGACCCGCTCACGGCCGATCGTGGTCTGCTGGCCGTGCCCGGGAAGGACCACGACGCGATCGTCGCGTGGCAACACCTTGTCGGCAAGACTGCGCAGCATCGCGGCATGGTCACCGCCTGGCAAGTCAGTGCGTCCGATGGAGCCGGCGAACAAGAGGTCGCCCGAGAACATCAGCTCGGGGACGTCCTCAGGGCCGGGGTACTCCGTACGGAACGTCACCGAACCACGGGTGTGGCCCGGCGCGTGGTCGACGACGAACTCGAGCCCAGCAAGGGCGAGTCGGTCGCCGTCGGCGAGAGCCACCAGATCGTCAGGCTCGGCGAACGAGTAGTCGCTCCCGAGCAAGTAGTGCGCCGAATCGGGCGAGACACCGATTGAAGGGTCGAGAAGCATGGCCCGGTCGTCAGGGTGCAGGTATGCCGTCGCGTCATACGCGCCCGCGACCGGAACGACGCACCACACGTGGTCGATGTGCCCGTGGGTGAGCAGGACGGCGGCCGGCCGGAGCCGGTGCTCGCGCACGACGTCGGCCACACCCGGAGTTGCGCCCTTGCCCGGGTCGATGACTACGCACTCCTCACCGGGCCCGGTGGCGACGACGTAGCAGTTCGTCGCCCACGGCCCGGCCGGAAAGGCGGCGATGAGCACAGGTGTCGTCCTCCCAGACATCGGTTGTCTGCCGCAGCCTACCGAGTGCCCCACGTCCGAAGGCACGTCGCCTTCGTTGCCGAGACGCCGGTGCGAGGCGGCAACAGCACGGCCTGGTCACGATAGGGATGTGGTCGCGGACTTGGAGTGACCGCCTCCTAGACTGAGCAACCGGTTCAGCCCCCAGCGGGCGTTTCGGAGGTTTTTGTGGTCACCAACAAGCAGCGTCGGCGGCAGCTGGCGCGGGCAAAGTACGAGCGCCAGCAACAGCGGCGCACCGTCGGCGCCAAGCGGCGCCGCACCATTGGGCTCGTGGTTGGTGTCATCGTCGCGCTCGTCGCGGCAGGCTTGCTCGTTTGGCTGATCTTGTACATCGTTGACGAGGAGCGGGACGAGAACCCCGAGGTTCCTACGCCCAGCGCCCCGTTCAGCACGGACCTGCCGACACCGACCGACGATGTGCCGCAAACCACCGGACCTGGCACCGGCGGCACGAGCACGGAGCCGGCGGACCAACCGAGCCCGGCAACACCCACGGAGACGTCTTGATGACCGAGCAGCCCGACGCAGGCCAGCCGAGCGGGCCCGACGAGACCGAGGCCACGATGCCTGCCCCCGACCAGGCCAACGAGGTCGAGCCGCCTCAGTCAACGCCTCCCACCCCCGAACCGACCACCGACGCCGAGCCACCTCAGCCGACGCCACCCACCCCCGAACCCACCACCGACGCCGAACCACCTCAACCGACGCCACCCACCCCCGAACCCACCACCGACGCCGAACCACCTCAACCGACGCCACCCACCCCCGAACCGACCACCGACGCCGAGCCACCTCAGCCGACGCCACCCACCCCCGAACCCACCGCCGAGGCGAGCGACCCGGCACCCAAGCCCACCCCGCCGCTCCCGACTGCGATCCCCAAGCCCCGACCCGTGCCCGCCCCCGAACCTGCGTCGTCGTCCCGCAGCGACGCCGCCAAGTTCGGTCGGGTGGACTCTGACGGCACGGTGTATGTCCGGACGGGCGACGGCGAGCGGGTCGTAGGGCAATGGCCAGACGGCGATCCTGAAACCGTGCTCGCGTTCTACACCACACGGTATGACGGTCTGGCCGTCGAGGTCGACCTGCTTGACAAGCGGATCAGGGCGGGCGCGCTCTCTCCCGAGGACGCGGAGTCCACGGTGGCAACGGTCAAGGAGTCCGTGGTCGCCGCCCAGGCCGTTGGTGACCTGGACAGCCTGGTGGCGCGCCTCGACGCGCTGGCACCGGCGATCGCCGAACGGCGAGCCGCCCGCAGGGCCGAGCGCGCGGCGAAGGCCGCCGACGCGAAGCAAGAAAAGGCTGCCATCGCCGACGAGGCCGAGCAGCTCGCCAAGGGCAACGACTGGCGCAGCGGCGCCAATCGGCTACGTCAGCTGCTCGACCAGTGGAAGAGCTTGCCGCGGATCGACAAGCCCACCGACGACGAGCTGTGGCATCGGTTCTCGTCGGCCCGGACGACGTACACGAGGAGGCGCAAGCTGCACTTCGCCGAGCTCAACGAGAAGCGCGATGCCTCCAGGGCCGTCAAGGAGAAGCTTGCCGCCGAGGCTGAGGAGCTTGCCACGTCAACCGAGTGGGGCCCGACCGCCCGTGCCTATCGCGACCTGATGGCCAAATGGAAGGCGGCGGGTGGTGCGCAGAAGGACGTCGATGACGCGCTCTGGAAGCGGTTCCGCACCGCTCAGGACACGTTCTTCGGTGCCCGCGACGCAACCAACGCGAAGCTCGACGAGGAGTATGCAGCCAACGCGGTGGTGAAGCGCGAGCTGCTCACGACCGCGGAGGCGTTGCTCCCCATCCAAGACCCCAAGGCTGCGCGGGACGCGTTCCGCGGGTTGGCAGAGCGGTGGGACGCAGCGGGAAAGGTGCCGCGCGACCAGATGAAGGACCTCGAGAACCGCTTCAAGCAGGTCGAACAGGCCGTGCGTGGTGCCGAAGACGACCGGTGGCGCCAGTCGAACCCGGAGGCTCACGCCCGCGCCGCCAAGACAGTCACGAAGCTCGAGGAGTCGATCGCGTCACTGCAGGCCGACCTCCACCGCGCCGAGGCGGCCGGAAACAAGAAGCAGGCGGAGGAAGCGCGGGCCGGCATCGAGGCGCGCCAGTCGTGGCTCGACCAGGCCCGCAAGTCCCTGGCCGAGTTCAGCCCCTGACGCTATTGAGTCACGCGGTAGGCGTCAAAGACACCGTCGACGGTGCGGACGGCCTTGAGCACGTGGCCGAGGTGAGTCGGGTCGGCCATCTCGAACGTGAAGCGACTCTTCGCGATCCGGTCGCGCGTGGTGGCGACCGACGCCGACAAGATGTTGACGTGGAGGTCGGAGAGCACGCGGGTGATGTCGCTGAGGAGCCTGGCGCGGTCGAGCCCCTCGACCTGGATGGCGACGAGGAACATCGACTGCGCTGTCGGCGCCCACTCGACCTCGACCATCCGGCCCGGTTGCGATGTCAGGCTCTTGACGTTGCTGCAGTCGCCACGATGCACCGACACGCCTGACCCGCGCGTCACGAAGCCGACGATCGTGTCACCGGGCACCGGCGTGCAGCAGCGAGCGAGCTTGATGAGTACGTCGGAGAGGCCCTTCACGATGACGCCGGCGTCGCCACGCGGTGACTGCTTGCGGCGTTCGCGCTCGCTGGTGATCGTGACGGTCTCGGCGGCCTCGTCGGCGGCTGCTTCCTCGCCCCCGAAGATCTCGAGGATGCGGCGCACGACGGACTGGGCGGTCGTGTTGCCTTCGCCGACAGCGGCGTACAGCGCCGTGACGTCCTGGTGGTGGAGGTCGGACGCAACGACCGACAGCGTCTCGTGGGTGAGCATCCGTTGCAGCGGGAGCCCTTCGCGGCGCATCAGTCGGGCCAGCGTCTCCTTGCCCTGCTCGATCGCCTCCTCACGCCGCTCCTTCGTGAAGAAGTGCTTGATCTTGTTGCGGGCCCGGGGGCTCTTGACGAACGCCAGCCAGTCGCGGCTCGGACCGGCGTTCTGCGCCTTCGACGTGAAGACCTCGACCACGTCACCGTTGTCGAGCTCTGACTCGAGCGGCACCAACCGCCCGTTGACACGGGCTCCGATGCAGCGGTGTCCAACCTCGGTGTGGATGGCGTACGCAAAGTCGACAGGGCTAGATCCGGTCGGTAGTGCGATGACCTCGCCGCGCGGCGTGAAGACGTAGACCTCGCTCGAGTTGATCTCGAACCGCAATGAGTCGAGGAACTCGCCTGGATCCTCCGTCTCCCGCTGCCAGTCCATCAGCTGACGGACCCAGGCCATGTCGCCCGAGGTTTCGTCACTGGAAAGCGGCTTGGCGGTGTCGACGCCCGTGCCGCTTTCGGCCTTGTACTTCCAGTGCGCGGCGACGCCGTACTCAGCGCGGCGGTGCATGCCCGCGGTGCGGATCTGCAGCTCGACCGGCTTACCGCCCGGCCCGATCACCGTCGTGTGTAGCGACTGGTACATGTTGAACTTCGGCATGGCAACGAAGTCCTTGAACCGTCCTGGCACCGGGTTCCACCGCGCATGGAGGACCCCGAGCGCCGCATAACAGTCACGCAGCGAGTCGGTGAGGACGCGGATGCCAACCAGGTCGTAGATGTCGGTGAAGTCGCGGCCGCGGACGATCATCTTCTGGTAGATCGAGTAGTAGTGCTTGGGGCGGCCGGTCACCGTGGCCTTGATCTTCGCCGCACGCAGGTCGCCGTGGACCTGCTCGACCACCGTCGCCAAGAACTCGTCACGCGCCGGTGCACGCTCTGCGACCAGCCGGACGATCTCGTCGTACACCTTGGGGTGGAGGGTCGCGAAAGCCAGGTCCTCGAGCTCCCACTTGATGGTGTTCATGCCGAGCCGGTGCGCCAGTGGCGCGTAGATCTCGAGCGTCTCGGTTGCCGTGCGTTGTTGCGACGACGGCTTGAGGTAGCGCAGCGTGCGCATGTTGTGGAGGCGGTCGGCCAGCTTGATGACGAGGACACGAATGTCCTTGCTCATCGCCACGATCATCTTGCGGATCGTCTCGGCCTGCGCCGAGTCGCCGTAGCGCACGGTGTCGAGCTTGGTGACGCCGTCGACCAGAGCGGCGATCTCGTCACCGAAGTCACGGCGCAGCTGCTCAATGGTGTACGGCGTGTCCTCGACCGTGTCATGCAACAGGGCGGCGCAGAGCGTGGGCGGCGTCATGCCGAGCTCGGCGAGGATCGAGGTCACCGCAAGCGGATGCGTGATGAATGGGTCGCCGCTGTTGCGCATCTGGCCGCGATGGTGGAACTCGGCGATCTTGTAGGCCTTCTCGATGATCGCGACGTCGGCTTTCGGGTGCGTGTTGCGCACCACCCGGAACAGCGGCTCGAGCACGGGGTCTGACGACTGTGCTCGGCCGATCCTGGCCAGCCGGGTGCGCATCCGGACAGGCGCCGGAGAGGTCTCGGCGACGGCCTCTTCCTCGGTCGCCTCGGCGAGTATCTCGTCAGCCACAGGACTCCTGATTGCTGCGTGCGCTAGCCACCAGTCTAATCGTGCGGCCCTCGGCATGGCTGCCGGACTGACTCGGCCGGCCCATCGGGTGTCAGACGGTGGTCAGGGCATCCAAGCGGTGTACGTCGAGCGCCGCCCGGCCGGACAGGAAGCCGAGCTCGATCAGCACCGCGACCGCGGCCACCTCAGCCCCACACTCGCGAACCAAAGCAACCGTGGCGTTGACCGTGCCCCCGGTGGCGAGCACGTCGTCGATGACCAGCACGCGATCCCCGGCGGCGAAGGCATCCTGGTGGACCTCGAGCGTCGCCTCGCCGTACTCGAGAGCGAACGACTGGCGATGGGTGGCGCCGGGCAGCTTGCCGGCCTTGCGGACCGGGACGAAGCCGGTGCGCAGCGCCAACGCGACCGGGGCGGCCAGGATGAAGCCGCGCGCCTCGATCCCTGCGACCTTGTCGACCACGACTTCGCCGTTGTCGTCACGACCGGAGTCGGCGAGCGCGTCGACGACGGTCCTGAACCCGTCGTGGTCGGCGAGCAGGGGCGCGATGTCCTTGAAAACCACGCCTGGCTTGGGGAAGTCGGGCACATCGCGGATCAACCTCGACAACACCGCGTCGAGGCGCTCGCGGTCGTGGGTCATCGCGGTTTGCCGCGCTTCGACCGTGGCTGGCGGGTCGGCTGGGCACGTTTGGCGGCCGGCGCGTTGGTCGGGCGCTTCACCGTCTTGACGGCGGTGGTCCGTGCCGGAGCAGGTTTGGCGGCCGCGCCTGTCTCGGGCGCGGGCGTCGGCTCGGCGTCGCTCTGACGGTCCTCGTCACGCTTGGCTTGTGCTCGTCGCGAGGCGACCCGCTTCATCTGGGCCTGGACGGCCGGCTCGTGCTCCTTCAGCTGCACGAGCAACGGAGTCGCGATGAAGATCGATGAGTACGCACCGGCGGCCATCCCGACGAAGAGAGCGAGGGCGAGGTCCTTGAGAGGACCGGAGCCGAGCTGGAACACACCGACGTACAGGATCGCTCCGACCGGCAGGAGCGCGGCGATGGTGGTGTTGATCGACCGCACCAGGGTCTGGTTAACGGCGAGGTTGGCGCTCTCGGCATACGTACGTCGGGTCGACGTCAGGAAGCCGCGGGTGTTTTCGCGCACCTTGTCGAAGACCACCACCGTGTCGTAGAGGGAGTAGCCGAGGATCGTCAGGAAGCCGGTGACCGTGGCAGGTGTCACCTCGAACCCGGTGAGGGCGTAGACGCCCACGGTGATCAACAGGTCGTGGGCGAGCGCCACGATGGCGGCGACCGACATTCGCCACTCGCGGAAGTACGCCCAGATGAATATGACGACGAGGATGACGAAGACGATCAGCCCGGTGAGTGCCTTGTTGGCTACGGTCTGACCCCAGGTGGGCCCGATCGACGACGGGTTGACTTCGCTCGCGCCGGCGTCAACGATCGCCTGCTGGACCACCTCGGTCTCGTCAAGTGACAGCGGCTCGGTCTGGATCCTGATGGCGTCCTGTCCAGACGCGACGACGACCGGGTTGGCGGCGGCCTCGATGTCGGTCTCGACGACGGCCTCGGTTACCTCCTCAACGTGGGACGACGGGCTGGAGATCTGGGCGTTGAACTCGACTCCGCCTCGGAACTCGATCCCGAAGTTGAGACCGCGCACCACGAGGACGACGATGGCGGCGACCAGGATCCCCAGTGACACGAGGTACCACGTGTTGCGTCGGCCGACGAAGTCGATGGAGACGTCACCTTTGTAGAGCCGCGCACCGAGTGTGCCGAGCTTCGACATCAGAGATTCCCTCCGGCCGGGGCATGCCGTGCCCGCTTTGGCGCGAGCGGCGGCATACCCAGGTGCTCACGGTCGAGGCCGGACCACTTGTTCCCTTGCCCGAAGAACTTGGTGCGAGACAGCAGCGTCACCATCGGCTTGGTGAAGAAGAACACCACGAAGATGTCGATGAACGTCGTCAGGCCGAGAGCGAACGCGAAACCCTTGACGACGCCGATCGCGAAGATAAACAGGACCACGGCGGCGAGCATCGAGACCGCGTCGGCGGCGAGGATCGTGGCGCGTGCTCGGACCCAGCCGGTCTCGACCGACTGGCGAAGTGTCCGGCCGTCTCGCACCTCGTCTCGGAGCCGCTCGAAGTAGACGATAAAGGAGTCCGCCGTAATGCCGACGGCCACGATCAGACCTGCGATGCCGGGCAGGGTCAGGGTGAAGCCGTAGGCCTCACCGAGTAGGAGGACCGAGGCGTAGACGAGGAGGCCGGCGACCGCGAGCGACGCAACGACGACGAGGCCAAGTCCGCGGTAGTAGAGCAGGCAGTAGATGACGACGAGGATGAGCCCGATGATGCCGGCCACGATCCCCGCACGCAGCTGGTTGCTCGCGAGCTGCGGTCCCTCGTCCGACACGCCTTGGGGGACGAACGTCAGGGGCAGTGCGCCGTACTTCAGTGAGTTCGCGAGGCTGGTGGCGGACTCTTGGGTGAAGGGGTTCTCGCTGCTGCCGGAGATCTCGGCCTGACCGCCCGGGATCGGGTCGTCGTTGGTCGGGGCGGAAAGCACTTCTCCGTCGAGGACGATGGCGAACTGGGTGCCGGCGTACGGACCACCGAGGTTGTTGGCGATCTTTGTCGTCACGTCACGGAAGGCTTTCGCTCCGTCGCTGTTGAACTCCATGTTGACGACGTAGTTGACGCCCTGTTGCGGGATCCCCGCGCTGGCGTCGGTGACGTCGGTGCCTTCGATCATGGATGGCCCGAGCAAGTAGCGGCTGCCCTGCTCGTCGCATGCCAGCAGTGGCTGGCTGGGCAGGTCGATCTGAGTCTCGGCGACCTCACCGGCCTTGGGGCAGGTGTACGACGCCAGCTTGACTTGCCACTCCTGCGGTGGGTTGGCGATCCACGCGTAGGGGTCGTCGATCTGCTCGAGGTCGGGCGGGACCAGAGCGGTCGGCGGCCCGGTCGGAGCGGGGGTGGTTGGTGTCTCGTCGTCCGTGCCCTCGGTCGAAGCAGGAGAGGTGGGTGCAGGGTTGGCGCCACCGATCGGCCCAGGAAGGCACGACGCGGTTGTTGCCGTTGGTGGTACCGGTGTCGCTGGTGTTGTCGTTGGGCGCGGACTGCTCGGGCGTCGAGCCCGTGGAGTCGGGACCGGTAGTCGATCCGTCCGTCTCCGTGGGTGTCGTCGGAGTCGTGTCCGTGGGCTCAGTCGGGGTTGGAGTTGCAGTGCCTTCGGGCGGCAATGCGGCGGCCACCAGCCGGAACCGGAGCTGGGCGGTCGACCCGATGGTCCTGGTCAGGTCTTTGTCGACCTCGCCTGGGATCTCGACGATGATGATGTCGCTGCCCTGCGTGGTGACCACAGCCTCGGCCACTCCCGCGCCGTTGACGCGGCTGCTGATGATGCCCACGGCCTCGTCGAGCTTGTCCTCGGTGACCGAGCTCCCGCCGGCGGCCTTGGCCTGGAGGGTGATGCGGGTGCCGCCCTGCAGGTCCAGCCCCAGCTTCGGCTTCCATGATCCGAGCGTGCCCGCCCCGATGAACATCACTGTGATGACGAACAGGAAGATCAACAGCGTCCGACCTGGGTGCGAGGTCCGGGTGTTTGCCACGTCAGATCGCTCCCCGGCCGGGCCGTTGCCGTTGGTGTCCTGGGAGTCCTCGTCGTCGGGATCACGGTCAGACGAGGTCGAGTCGTCGCTGGTGTCGTGCTCGGCAGGTACGTCGGTGATGATTCGGCCGACCGCCGCCCGGTGTGCCTTCACCACCACACCCGGGGAAACTTCGAGGTCGATGCTCTCGGCGTCGACAGCGACAACCGTGGCGAAGATGCCGCTGTTCAGCATCACCTCGTCGCCGGGCGACAGCGCCTGCTGCACTGCGGCCACGTCGCGCGCACGTTTGCGCGCGGGCCGGATGAGCAACAGGTAGGCAATGACCACGAGGATCACGAGCGGCAGCAAACCAGCCACATCGTCAGAATTCACCGGGTGACTCCTTGACACGGTCCAGCTCGCACAGGCGAGGGCCGTCACGACAACACGACAGGGCCGACGCAGTCGGACACCGCCGACGACCAGAAGCGGAGTCTACTTGCCGACCCCGCGAAACCCCGAATGGGTGTATGCAGCGAGTCGCCTCACGACTGCTCTGCGTCGTCGAACAGTCCAACCTGCTGCCCGGCCAGCTGTGCGCGAGCGGGCACCCCGAGGCCGATGTGCTCCCAGGCCGCCGGCGTCGCCACGCGGCCCCGCGGCGTTCGCGCCAGATAGCCGGACCGAACGAGGAACGGCTCAGCGACCTCTTCGACCGTCTCGCGTTCCTCGCCGACCGCGACAGCCAGAGTGCTCAGGCCGACCGGTCCCCCGGCGAACCGACGACACAGTGCATCGAGCACCGCCAGGTCGAGCCGGTCAAGGCCCAGCTCGTCGACTTCGTAGAGCTCCAGGGCCGCCCGGGCTAGCGGCTTGGTGACAACCCCATCCGCCCGGACCTGGGCGAAGTCACGCACACGTCGCAGCAGTCGGTTGGCGATGCGAGGAGTGCCACGCGAGCGGGACGCGATCTCGGTCGCCGCTGTGGTGTCGATCGTCACCTCGAGCAGTCGAGCCGAGCGGGTGACGATCTCCCGCAGCTCGGCCGTCTCGTAGAACTCGAGGTGACCGGTGTAGCCGAACCGGTCGCGCAGCGGCCCCGGCAGCAGGCCGGCCCGAGTGGTCGCACCGACCAGCGTGAACGGCGGGATCTCCAGGGGGATCGCGGTCGCACCGGGACCTTTGCCGACGATCACGTCGACGCGGTAGTCCTCCATCGCCATGTAGAGCATCTCCTCGGCGGGCCGCGACATCCGGTGAATCTCGTCGAGGAACAACACGTCACCGTCACTGAGTCCGGACAAGATGGCGGCGAGGTCGCCTGCGTGCTGGATGGCCGGGCCGCTGGTGATGCGCAGCGGGGCGGCCATCTCGGCGGCGATGATCATCGCCATGGTGGTCTTGCCGAGCCCGGGCGGCCCGGACAAGAGCACGTGGTCAGGCGCGCGCCCGCGACCGCGCGCCGCTGCCAGGACGAGCCCGAGCTGCTCACGCACCCGCTCCTGGCCGATGACCTCGTCGAGGGTCTGCGGCCGCAGGGCAGCTTCGACGGCGCGCTCGTCTCCGGCAGCGTCGGCATCGACCAGGGCTCGTGCGTCGTACGTCGACATGGCGGTCAGGCCCTTGCCAGCGAACGGAGTGCCGTGCGGAGCAGCTCGGCAACAGGCAGCGGGTTACCGGAGGCCTGCGCGTCGAGCGCCAGCGGAGCGACCGACTCGACGGCACTCTCTGCTTCTCGTGTGGACCAGCCGAGGCCGAGCAGACCGGCCCGCACCTGGTCTCGCCAGCTGTCTGCGGCTGAGGAGACTCGCCCGCCTGGCGCGAGCGCGGCACCCGTGGGCGCGCCGATGCGGTCCTTGAGCTCGAGCACGATCCGCTGCGCTCCCTTGCGGCCGATGCCCGACACCGCACACAAGGCAGCGAGGTCCTCGGATGCGATGGCGCGGCGTAACTCGTCGGGCCCGTGCACGGCCAGCATCGCCTGGGCGAGCTTGGGACCGACGCCACTGGCGGTCTGGAGCAGCTCGAAGACGCTCCGCTCGTCGTGGTCGGCGAAACCGAACAGAGTCAGCGAGTCCTCCCGCACCACCATCGACGTGGCCAGTGTCGCCTCGTGGCCGATGCGAAGGCTGGCCAGGGTGGCGGGCGCGCACATCACTACGATGCCGACTCCCCCGACCTCGATGACGGCCGAGTCGACGTGCACGGCAGCGACGGGACCTCGGACGAACGCGATCATCGGCGGGCTCCTGACTGTTGGGCGGCAACCGCGTCGGCGAGCCGCTGTTGGGCTGCCCCCCGCCAGATGTGGCAGATCGCGAGGGCAAGGGCGTCGGCCTCGTCGGCGGTCGACGGAATGTCGGTCAGCCGCAGCAGCCGCACCACCATCGCGGTCACCTGCGTCTTGTCGGCGCGGCCGCTGCCGGTCACCGAGGCCTTGACCTCGCTGGGTGTGTGGAGCGCCACGGGGATGCCGCGCCGGGCCGCCGCAGCGATAGCGACTCCGGACGCCTGCGCCGTGCCCATCACCGTCTTGACGTTGTGCTGGGAGAAGACGCGCTCGACGGCGACGGCGTCGGGTTGGTAAGTGTCGAGCCAGCGGCATACCTCGGCGTCAATGTGCACCAGGCGGTCGCCGAGCCCGTCGGCAGCCGGTGTGCGGATGACGGCGGCTGCGATCGCCGACAGGGGGCGCCCGACTTCGCCTTCAACCACGCCGAGCCCGCAGCGGGTCAGGCCGGGGTCGATCCCGAGTACGCGCACAACACTCCTTCGAGTCGCTCGCTGTCACGCCGCGGGGCGGAGCGAACACGTGTTCGACTGGAGCCAATCTAACGTCGGCGCACCGACAGTCGCGGGAGCGACGCGCCGGTGCAGCGGACGGCCGTCCTGGGGCAGCGGGGCGAGCTAGTCGATCTCTGCGAGTACGTCGTCGGGGACGTCGAAGTTGCCGAACACGTTCTGTACGTCGTCGGAGTCCTCGAGCGCCTCGATCAGCCGGAACACCTGGCTCGCACCGGCCTTGTCGACGCCGACCGTGATCGTCGGGACGAACGACGCCTCGGCGGACTCGTAGTCGAAACCGCCGTCTTGCAGAGCAGTGCGCACGGCGACGAGGTCGGTCGGCTCCGAGATCACTTCGAACGCCTCACCGAGATCGTTGACCTCCTCGGCCCCAGCGTCGAGCACCGCCGCCAGGACGTCGTCCTCGCCGACCTCCCGCACCTGCTCCTTGGGGACGATCACGACGCCCTTGCGGTTGAACATGTAGGAGACCGATCCGGCGTCGGCCATCGAGCCACCGTTGCGGGTCATGGCCGTCCGCACCTCGCCGGCCGCGCGGTTACGGTTGTCGGTCAGGCACTCGATCAGCAGGGCGACTCCGCCCGGGGCGTAGCCCTCGTACATGATCGTCTGCCAGTCGGCTCCCCCGGCCTCCACCCCGGAGCCTCGCTTGACGGCTCGGTCGATGTTGTCGTTGGGGACAGAGGTGCGCTTCGCCTTCTGGATGGCGTCATACAGGGTCGGGTTTCCGGCCGGGTCTCCCCCACCGGTGCGCGCGGCGACCTCGATGTTCTTGATGAGCTTGGCGAACAGCTTGCCGCGACGAGCGTCGACCACGGCCTTCTTGTGTTTGGTGGTCGCCCATTTGGAGTGGCCGGACATCTGGCGATGGTTCCTAACTCTTGGCGACGAGATCGACGAAGTAGCGGTGGATGCGGTCGTCTTGAGTGATCTCGGGGTGGAACGACGTCGCCATCAGCACGCCCTGGCGCACGGCGACGATCCTACCGGCGGCGGGTCCCCCCGCGACCGTCGCAAGTATCTCCACGTCCGCCCCCGCCTTCTCGACCCAGGGGGCACGGATGAACAGAGCGTGGAACGGCCGGTCGAACCCGACGAAGTCGATGTCAGATTCGAACGAGTCGACCTGACGGCCGAAGGCGTTACGTCGTACGACGACATCGAGGCCACCCAGTGTCTGTTGCCCCTCAGCGCCGCCCTCGATCCGGTCGGCGAGCAGGATCATCCCGGCGCACGTGCCCAGCGCGGGCATTCCAGCGGCCAGGCGCTCCCGCAGGGGATCCCACAGCTCGAAGACCGTTGCCAGCTTCTGCATGGTCGTGGACTCACCGCCAGGCAGGACGATCGCGTCGATGTCGGCAAGCTCGCGCGGCCGTCGTACGGGGATCGCGTCGGCCCCGGCGCCGGCGAACATGCGCAGTTGTTCGCGCACGTCACCTTGCAGCGCCAGCACGCCGATCGTCGGGGACGTTGTCACGATGCCATCGTAGGTGCGGTCGTCTCGCCGATCCGAATCGAGCCGGGTCAGCTGCGGCTGAAGGCGTAGGTGCCGATGAACACGTTCCCCGCAAGGTCGGTCGCTGTGACCGTCAAGGTATAGGTGCCGTTCACCAGGGTTCCGACGACGCGGCTCCACGTCGTCGAGCCGGTGGGGACAAGAGGGATGGAGCACGCGGCCGCGGTGAACGTGCCGCCGCTGTTGAGGCAGTTACCCGCCGAGTTGGCCAACTTGAGGCCGATGGTGCCGAGACCACCGGAGTAGGCGGGGTCGGCGACTGTTCCGCATACGGCGTCCTGTGGCGAGACACAGCCGTTCTTGAACTGTCCGTTGTTGTAGCTGCCGCCGTTGGCCGGGAACACGCCGCTCAGAGTGGGAGCCGAGGTGTCGACCTTCACGGTGAATGCTGTTGCGGTCGACCGGTTGTCGGCGACGTCGATCGCGGTGATTGTGTAGCTATAGCTGCCCCCGGCGAGCGTTCCGAGCGGGAACGAGAATGCTCCTCCCGGGCCAGCAGTGGTCGTGGCCGTCACCACAGCTCCAAGCTTGAGCTCGACGGTGCTGTTGGCCTCGGCCGTGCCCGCCAGCGTCTGTGCGACCGTCTTCGTCACTCCGTCAGTTGTGCTCGAACCGGTGTCGGCGCTGATGGCGACTGTCGTCGGGGCGCTGGGAGCGACAGTGTCGAGCTTGACGGTGTAGGTCTTCGTTGCCTCGACGTTGCCCGCGAGGTCGGTGGCTGCGTAGGAGACCGTGGTGCTGCCTTGTGCCGTGACAGGGAAGGAAGTGCTGGCGGCGCTGACCGTCACAGGCGCGGCGGCACCGATCTGGTAGGTGATCGACACGACCGACGAATCGACGTCGGTGGCCGTCAGCGTGAGCGTCGGGGCCGTTTGGTTCCAGCCGGCCCCGTTCGGGACGGGAGCGCTGGCGAGCGTGGTGACCGGCGGTGTCGAATCGGAGATGAACGCCGTGGCGTTGCTCTGTTGCCCGGTCCAGAGGAAGTAGGTGGCGGCGACGGTGTAGTAGGCGACTCCGGGGGTGGGCGGTGCGCTGTCCGTGCAGGTCAGTGTCGGCGCAGCCGGGGTGCAGAGGGTCGTGGTCGTCGCGCCGACAGTACGCCGGACGACGTAGCCCGTGGCGGGGATGCCCTGAGCAAGAAAGCCCTGGTTCCAGGAGATGACTGCCGTGGAGCCCACCAGGGTCGCGACTGGCGCGTTGAGCTGCTGCACGGTTGTCGCGGTCGCGGTTCCTGAACCGGTGTTGTTCACAGTCCAGGAGCCCCAGCCGGTCATCGGTTGGATCGCGAGGGCAATAACGAGGCCAATGGTGGCCCAGCCCAGGCGTCTCACTTCTTTACCGCAAGAGCGACAACATGGACGCCTACCTCCACGCCCTTGCAGGCGTCAGGGGCTGCGCGGCGCATGCCGAACTTCACGAAGGAGGTCACACCCTGATGCGGGCGGACGTTGAGGAGAGCGGCTGGCGCCCGGGTCCGGAACTGGGACGGGGCGCAACCGTCGGTGCCGGTGGTGTTGACGAGCACGTGGTTGACGACGATGTCGAAGCCGTTGGGATTGAAGTAGGTCACCGGGACCCGAAGTGTGCGGCCGGGGTAGAGCCCCGACACTGCGCCGACGGTGACGCCGAGCTGCTTCTTGGTCTGCGGGTCTTCGTCGCGGGCGCCTGCCGGGAGGACAAGGAATGCTACGCCACTCCCCGGGGCAGATTCAGATCCGGTTGGTGCGAGTTGCGGTGCGGCTGTATCGGTGTGGTCAGGTTGACCCGCTCGGCCGACGCCAGTGCCCGTAAGCACCGAAGCCGCCTGCTCGTCGGTCGACGTGCCGAGCTCAAGTACCCAGCAGCCCAGTAGCGCAAGTAGCAGTGCGATGAGCACTGCGACCAGGCGACGGGTGGGGATGAGCTCGGTCACGTCGGTCTCCGTCGAGATGCGGTATTCGGAACAGGTGGTCAGGTGCCGTGGATCAGGAGCTGGCGCCGGAGACGGTCAGGTCGAAGTTGAACGTCGCACCCTTGCAGGCGTCGGTGGCGGCGTTGCTCATGGAGACGACCACGTTGCGTGAAGCGCTCGTTGCGGCGGGGAGGATCGTGTCCGTCAAGGTAACGGGGGCTCCGCTGATCGAGGCGACGTTGCAGGTGGCGTGTCCAGCGTCAACGGTGAAGTTGCTGGCGGTGGCGCCCGTCAGGGTCACACTGTACGGGTTTGTGTTGGTAACGGTGAAGGGAACGCTGACTGAACCGGTCGGGAAGAGGCCGGTCGCGGTGTTGACGGTGACGGTCAGCGCGGCGGAGGTGCCGGCCGTGGCTGAGCCGTTGCCGGTGCCAGTGGTGGTCCAGGCGGCGAAGGCAACGCCGGCGCCGGCAAGGGCGACGACGGTGGCGGCAACTGCTGTGGTGCGGGTTGAAGTACGCATCTCGTGAGTCCTTTTCGGTGTTGTCAGTGCTGGTGCGAAGCCGGTACCGCTTAGGGAGGGAACCGGAACCCGGTGAGTGCGGAGACTGCGCTCGCCGGTCTGACAATCCAAAGCATGTGGGCTGGGAGATGCGGCTACAAGGATCCGGGACAGTAACGGAACGTTCGATGCGGAGGTCCGACCATGTGACGCTCCGTAACTGTCTACGTGGAGGTGAGGCCTAGTCGGAATGACTAGGCCTGTCTAGTCACGATCTGCTAAAACCCCAGGTCACAGGGTTATTACTCAGGGTAATTGACAAATTACCAAGCGTAATCAGATATGGGTTGTCCGAGAAACCATCACAGAGAGTGATGGCAGAAGGTCACACGTCGGTCACTGAGCGTGAGGGCCGTCAGTGGTTTCGGGCCGTCGCTGCCAGGCCATCGTGACCTCCAGCCGCCCTTCGTCGAAGCGAGTCGTCAGGCCGTGGTCGGCCAGCACCTGCTGCACGAACGTGATCAGGTCGTCACCCTCGCGGACGTTGGCGCTGTTGCCGTGCCAGACGTTGAGCTCGAGCATCTCGTGGTCGACGGCGTGCCAGACGTCCGCGGGCGTGAAGTACGCGATTCCGCGCGGCCGACGGCCTGCCTCGGCTGCGGCGGCGTAGCTCCGCGTCAGCCGACCAGTGGTCCTGGCACGCCTCGAGTACGACCACGTCAGCCTGCTCGAGCGCGCGCAGCGCCTGCTGGAACCGGTCGTATGACGTCTCGACCGGCCAGGTGGCGGCCGCCTTGGCCAGGTCGTCGTGGGCGGCCTCGACCAGCTCGTCGACCAGGACTCGCACCCGGT
Source organism: uncultured Actinomycetota bacterium (assembly GCA_963815295.1). Taxonomy (GTDB): domain Bacteria; phylum Actinomycetota; class Actinomycetes; order Propionibacteriales; family Nocardioidaceae; genus JACDHG01. The sequence continues at coordinate 1,069,199 of CAWFFZ010000008.1, read as the reverse complement.
CCTCGTCGCGGACCTCGTCGCGGACGGCCTCAGCCACCTCACGGCGTACCTGGGCGTCGTCGGCATACCCGGACCAGACCTGCACGCGCGCGTAGCCGCGCAACTGCTCCAGACGAGCGGCTTTGTCAGGGCTCCCAATGGCCATGGATAACCCTCTCAGCGCAGACGCGACCGGTCACCAGCCGCGGTCGGCGAGCCGGTGAGGCTGCGGGATCTCGTCGACGTTGAGGCCGACCATGGCCTCGCCGAGGCCACGCGAGACCTTCGCGAGCACGTCGGGGTCGTCGTGGAAGGTAGTGGCCTTGACGATGGCGGCAGCGCGCTGCTCGGGGTTGCCCGACTTGAAGATTCCGGAGCCCACGAAGACGCCCTCGGCGCCGAGCTGCATCATCATCGCTGCGTCGGCCGGCGTCGCGATGCCTCCCGCGGTGAACAGCACAACGGGCAGCTTGCCTGCCTCGGCGACCTCCTTGACGAGCGGGTAGGGAGCCTGGAGCTCCTTGGCCGCGACGAACAGCTCGTCGTCGTGGAGCACCGTGAGCCGGCGGAGCTCTGCCCGGATTGCACGCATGTGCGTGGTCGCGTTGGACACGTCGCCCGTGCCAGCCTCACCCTTCGAGCGGATCATCGCCGCGCCCTCGGTGATCCTGCGGAGCGCTTCACCCAGGTTGGTCGCCCCGCACACGAACGGGACCGTGAACTGCCACTTGTCGATGTGGTTGGCATAGTCGGCCGGTGTCAGCACTTCGGACTCGTCGACGTAGTCGACACCGAGGCTCTGCAGTATTTGCGCCTCGACGAAGTGCCCGATCCGGGCCTTGGCCATCACCGGGATGGAGACGGCGGAGATGATGCGGTCGATCATGTCGGGGTCGCTCATCCGGGAGACCCCGCCCTGCGCACGGATGTCAGCTGGCACGCGCTCGAGGGCCATCACAGCAACGGCGCCGGCATCCTCGGCGATCTTGGCCTGCTCGGCGGTGACGACGTCCATGATCACGCCGCCCTTGAGCATCTCGGCCATTCCACGCTTGACCTTGGCCGTGCCAGTGACAGGCGTGTGCGTCGAAGGGTTGGGATCTTGGGTCACGATGAGCCTCACGTGTCGTCTGCGGGGATACCTCCATCGTACGGCGTGGCGCTCCTCACACAGGTGTCGGACGGGCGGAGTCCGCCGGAGACCGCGCTCGGATCCTCGCTCAGGGCACGCGGTCGTCGAACGCGACCATCGACGGCGCTGCCGCGTGCCCGGCGAGCCGAAACCAGCGCACGCGTCGTCGGCTGCGCAGTAACAGGGCCAGGACCACTGCGTCGTTGTGGATCCGGCGGGCCATGGTGAGGCGCCTTGCAGCGTCGACCACCTCGTCGACGTACGACGACCCCCGGCTGGGGAGCTCGACAGCGTGTAAGGCCGCGGTCAGGTCGGACTCCGCCTGCCAGCGATCGTCGTCAGTCTCGTGCTCCTCCCGGGTCGCCAAGGCGGCGTCGCTGACGAGCATTGCCGAGGCCGGGTCGCCGAGGCCGCCGATGGAGGCCAGTTCCTGCGCGGCGACCGACCTACGCAGCGCCTGGTGCTCGAGCATCGCGCGGGCAGCCTCGCAACGCAGGTGCAGCGAGTCGAGCCGGTGAGCGGTCCAGGTGAGCCAAGCACCGATCCCGACCGCGATGATGCCGAACGCGATGACGGCGGCGACCGCCGCTGGAACTGAGATTGCGTCGATCATCGGCGCCGACCTGGCCGCGAGCCGTTACCGGGAAGTACGGTCTCGTAGACCGCGACGATGTCGTCGGCGACGGTGGCCCAGTCGTAGCGGGCAACCGCCGCCGCAGCCAGTTTGCTCAGCTCGTCGACGACGCGCCTGGTCCGAGAGCAAGGCCGACAGCGAGCGGGCGCAGTCGGCGGGATCGCCCGCGGTGAAGAGCTCCCCCAGCTCGCCGTCCGCCAACACGCTCCGGAAGGCGGGCAGGTCGCTCGCCACCACCGGCGCGCCGGCAGCCATCGCCTCGACGAGCACGATCCCGAAGCTTTCGCCCCGGGTCTGCGGTGCGACGTACACCGTGGCCGACGCGAGCAGCCCGGCCCGCGTCTCGTCGTCAACCTGACCGAGCACGTCGATGTGCTCCCGGATGGCAGCGGGTGCGTCGCCGAGGTCGACCTCCCCGCGACCCGCAACCAGGAGCCGAGCTGTGGGGTGGGCGGCCAGCACAGTGGGGAACGCTGCCAGGAGCACCGCGAGACCCTTTCGAGGCTCGTCGGTGCGACCGAGGAACACGACTATCGGCCCAGGCTCCTGCCACTGCGGCCGCGGCTCCGCGGAGGCGAACTGGTCGCAGAAAAGCCCGTTCGGGATCACCACCGGTTCTCCTCCGAGGTGCTGAACCAGGGTTGACCGCGCAGACTCCGATACCGCGATCCGGGCCGAGATCTTCTCGATCGTCGGGCGCAGCATCGCGGCCAGCGAGGAAAGCGTGCGCGACCGCAGGTTCGCGGTGTGGAACGTTGCCACGACCGGTATGTCGGCTGCCCAGAGCGCAATCACCGCCACGCTCGGGCTCAGCGGCTCGTGCACGTGCAATAGGTCGAACGCTCCCTCGCGCAGCCATCCGCTCGTGCGAGCCGCCACCCGCGGGCCGAACGCCAGCCGAGCCACCGACCCGTTGTAGCGGACCGGCACGGCTCGTCCGACGACCTCGACATACGGACGGATGCTGAGTGTCTGCGTCACCCGGTGCCAACACGCCGACCTCGTGTCCGCGGGCGATGAGCACCGTGGCGAGGTCCCTTACGTGGTTCTGGACGCCGCCGGGCACATCGAAGGAATAGGGGCAGACGAGGCCAACCCTCACCGTTGCCCCGCGGCCACGTCGGCGCTGAAGATCGGCTGCAGCATGTGCCAGTCCTGCGGCACCCGGCGGATCGCGTCGGTGAAGAAGTCGGCAATCTGCTGCGTCATCGCGCGAATGCCCTCCCGCCCAGGCTGCACGTCGATGACGTCACTGAACGCGAGCCGCAGCAGCGGTCCGCGATACTCCGACGTAAGCGCGACCAAGGGCGCACCCGTCATCCGCGCCAGGGCCGCCGGGCCGGTCGGCATCCGGGCGGGCTCGCCGAGCAGCTGGACCTCGATCCCTGACTTCGACAGGTCCCGGTCGGCGACCAGGCAGATCAGCCGGCCGCGACGGATCGCACGGCGAAGGTCGCTGAGTGGGTTGCCTCCGCCGGTCAGCGGGCTGACCTCCATCCCGAGCGTCTCCCGATAGGCGACGAACCGGTCGTAGAGGGGCTCGGGCCGGAGCCTCTCGGCGACCGTCGACACGGGCATGCCGGTCAGACAGGCCCAGGCCCCGGCCAGATCCCAGTTGCCCATGTGAGGCAGCGCGATGATGCCGCCACCTCCTTCGTCGAAACGCTGCCGGAACTGCTGCTCGTTCGCCGTCACGACGGTGTCGACGACGCGCTGGTGGCTCCACGACGGCAGCAGGAACGTCTCGTGCCAGTACCGGAAGTAGGACCGCATCGCCAGCTGGGACAGCTGTCGGAGCTCGTCGGTCGTCTGGTCGGGCACAGCGCGGGCGAGGTTGGCCTCCAGCTGCCTCACCCCGGAGCCGCGCTGGCGCCAGAACCGGTCGGCGGCGCCTTCGAGCACCCGCGCCGCGGCCGCCTCAGGTGTATGCCGGGTGGCGGCCCAGCCGAGCTGGAACGCGTAGTCGACGAGTCGGTCTCGGGTGGTCATCACGGAGCTTGAATCAGCCCGGGAGCGTGGGGTCGGCCAGCGCCTGACGACGTACGCCGACCATCCGCTGCACCACCGTGATCGTGCTGGCCGCTGCGAGCGCCCACAACGTGATCGTCAACAGGATCGGCAGGTTGAAGATGTCCGACAGCCCCGTCATGACCAAGATCGCGACGAGCCGGTCGGACCGCTCGGCGATGCCACCCTTGGCCTGCATCCCGAGGCTCTCCGCCTTGGCCCGGGCGTATGACGTGACGGATCCCATCACGAGAGTCCACAACGCCACATAGGCGAGCAACTCGTCGTCTCCGCCCCGGAAGAACCAGATGGCCAGACCCGAAAAGACGGCCGCATCACCGATGCGGTCGAGGGTTGAGTCCAGGAACGCCCCCCAACGTGACGACGTGCCGAGAGTGCGCGCCATGTAGCCGTCGACAAGGTCGGAGAAGACGAAGGCAGTGGTGACGAGTACGCCGATCAGCAGCTCGCCGCGCGGGAAGAAACCGAGCGCTCCCCCGACAACCCCGGCAGTCCCCACGACGGTCACCGTGTCCGGCGAAACACCCAACTTCATCAACAGATGCGAGATGGGCTTGAAGAGGTTTGTCCAGAACTGGCGGAAACGCTCGAGCATCGGCGAGGTCGCGCCTTCCTCAACAAGTACGGGCACAGCAAGAAACAAGAACAACGTGTGGCGACGATGCTACACAGCAGCCATGCCGGTCGGGTCTCGCCGACCCTTGTGCAGGAGACGTTGCAGGGTGAATGGTGGAGCCCTCCACTCGCTCGCGACAACGACGAAGGAATGAGCCTCCATGGCCGGTAGACAAGCTGGGGCAGGTGCCGCGAACGGTCACGCGCACCAGCCCACTAACCCAAATGAGATTCGCAACGTCGTCCTAGTGGGCCCGCAAGGCAGCGGAAAGACCACCCTCGTCGAGGCACTTCTCGCGGCGACCGGAGAGATCGGCCGGATGGGACGCGTCGAGGACGGCACCACCGTGTCGGACTACGACGAAGCAGAGACCCGCCAGCAGCGGTCCATCGGGCTGTCCCTCGCCCCGCTCATGGCCGACGGCATCAAGATCAACCTCCTCGACACCCCTGGCTACGCCGACTTCGTCGGTGACCTGAGGGCGGGGCTTCGAGCCGCCGACTGCGCACTCTTCGTGGTGTCCGCCGCCGAAGGCGTCGACGCCGCCACCAAAACCCTGTGGCAGGAGTGCGAGTCAGTCGCGATGCCGCGCTGCGTCGTCGTCAGCAAGCTCAACCACCAACGTGCCGACTACCACGGCGTGCTGGCCCAGATCCAGCAGGCGTTCGGCGACAAGATCGTCCCCCTCTATGTACCTGTGCCTCACCCGGGCTCCGACATCGACGACCTGGTGGCACTGCTGTCTCAGACCGTTTCTGATTACTCGGCTGCCGCGACGAGCGGCCGCAGTGTCCGCCAGCCCGACGAGGACGAGCAGCTCCTCATCGAGGAGCACCGTGGCGCGCTGATCGAAGGCGTCATCGAGGAGTCTGAAGACGAGTCGCTGATGGACCGCTACATGGGTGGGGAGGAGATCGACTTCGACCTGCTGGTCGATGACCTCGAGACCGCGGTCGCGCGTGCGTCCTTCTTCCCGGTCATCCCCGTGTGCGCCCTGTCAGGCCTCGGCCTCGACGAGCTCCTCGAGATCATCACGAAGGCGTTCCCCTCCCCCTCCGAGCACCCGTTCCCGTCGGTCTTCACGACCGTGGGCAAGCCGGTCGAAGGGCTGTCCTGCGACCCGCGGGGTCGGCTCGTCGCGGAGGTCGTCAAGACAACGTCCGATCCGTACGTCGGCCGGATCAGCCTGGTGCGGGTCTTCTCAGGCACTGTTCGGCCGGACTCGATCGTGCATGTGTCGGGCCACGTCTCCCAGTTCGCCGACACCGACCGCAGCCATCCCTCGCAGGCAGACCATGACGAGGACGAGAAAGTCGGCGTGCTGTCGTCGCCACTCGGCAAGAGCCAGCGGACCGCTGACGTCTGCATCGCCGGAGACATCTGTGCGGTCGCGAAGCTGTCGCACGCCGAGACCGGCGACACCCTGAGCAGCAAGGATGACCCCCTGGTGATGCAGCCGTGGGCCATGCCCGACCCACTGCTTCCGATCGCCGTCGTCGCCCACGCCAAGGCCGACGAGGACAAGCTCGGGCAGGCACTGCAGCGACTCGCGGCGGAGGATCCGTCGGTGCGGATCGAGCACAACCCGGAGACGCTCCAGCTCGTCTTGTGGTGCATGGGTGAGGCGCACGCCGACGTACTCCTCGACCGGCTCCGGCATCGGTATGGAGTCCAGGTCGACCAGACCGACGTCCGGGTGCCGCTGCGCGAGACGCTCGCGTCGCCCTCGACCGGCCGTGGCCGACACGTGAAGCAGAGCGGCGGCCACGGGCAGTACGCCGTCTGCGAGATCGAGGTCGAGCCGATGCCCACCGGCAGTGGCTTCGAGTTCGTCGACAAGGTCGTCGGAGGCTCTGTCCCGCGTCAGTTCATCCCCAGCGTTGAGAAGGGTGTGCGCGCCCAGCTCGGCCGCGGCTTGTCGGCCGGCTACCCGGTCGTCGACATCAAGGTGACCCTCTTCGACGGCAAGGCCCACAGCGTCGACTCGAGCGACATGGCATTCCAGACCGCGGGTGCACTGGCGTTGCGTGAGGCTGCCAACTCCGGCGGCGTCCAGCTGCTCGAGCCCATCGACGAGGTCGACGTGCTCATCGACGACGACTTCGTGGGTGCTGTGATGGGCGATCTGTCCACGCGCCGGGCGAGGGTGGTTGGCACCGAGCCGGTGGGCACGGGGCGCACGCTCGTCAAAGCCGAAGCCCCCCAGCTCGAGCTGATCCGCTATGCCACCGAGCTGCGGTCCCTGAGCCACGGCACGGGCACATTCAGTAGGACGTTCGCCCGGTACGACGCGCTGCCTGGACACGTGGCCGCCAAGCTGACGTCTGCCGCGCAGTCAAGTTGAGGTGACCCAGAGGGCCGGGCACCGCCGCGTCATGGCGACGGTGCTCGTTGCCGCCACGATCCCCTGTCTCCTGAGCTGCAGCCAAGACCGCGGCCCGAACGAGGAGCCGGGCGTCACTCCGCCGACCCGTCGCGGGCAGCCTGTCGACGTGGAGGCGTGCGACCTGCTGCCACCGGCACAGGTGTCCGAGATCATCGACCGCCAGCTGACAGTGGTGGGCCTGCGGGTCCAGCCACCCCGCCTCGAAACGGTCCGATGCGACCTGGGTGAGCAGTTTGGCGAGCCGGTCGTGAGCGTGGAGCTGACGACCGAACCCGTTTCGCGATTGGTCTTTGAGGAGGCGTTCGGTGAGGAGGCCGGTGGCGACCCACGCTCGGTGAGCGGGGTTGGTGCGCCGTCGATCCTGCGCACCGAGGGCGAGCACCAGACTCTCCGATCGTTTGAGAAGGGCTCCGTGGTGGCAGTCGTTGTCCCTGTCCGCGTGGCACGTCCGATCCCGCTCAAGGACCTCATCAAGCTTTCCCGATTGGCGCTCTCGCAGCTACCGGGCAACCCGGCCCTACAGCAGACAGGGCCGATCGACCGGTGCGCAGGAGTCTCCGACGGTGCCGTCGAGTCCGTGCTCGGCAGGCCGATCGCGCTGCGGGAGGAGCTTTCGGTCGGGCAGTCGGTTGAGTGCTCTTGGGGTGGCCAGCCAGGCGCAGCCAGCATCTCGCTCACCGACAACCCATCGGCCGCAGACCACTTCGAGGAGCTGGCCGTCGAGCCCGACTACGCCGAAGTGACTGGTCTCGAGACGTCCATCGACGTACTCGCTCTGTCGAACACCGAAGAGGCCGGCGACCTGCTCGTGCGATCGGCGGACTGGGTGGCCGAACTCCACGTCACGCCATCGGCCGGCTACTCCGACGCTGAGATCGAGACGACGAAGGCAGAGCTTGCCTGGGCGGCCGAAGCGCTCGCCGCATTGTCCGAATGACAGCCCGACGCTAGCTCGGCCAGGCGTTGGCGAGCAGGTCGCGCGTGTCACGCAGCAGCTGGGGCAGGACCTTGGTGCGCCCGATGACGGGCATGAAGTTCGCATCACCGCCCCACCGCGGCACGATGTGCTGGTGAAGGTGGGCTGCGATGCCGGCGCCGGCCACCGTGCCTTGGTTCATGCCGATGTTGAACCCGTCGGCGTTCGACGCCGTCCGCATCGCCTGCATCGCCTGCTGGGTCAGCGCGGCGACCTCGACCACTTCTTCGGTCGTCAGCTCCGTGTAGTCAGCGACATGGCGGAACGGGCAGACCATCAGGTGTCCCGGGTTGTAGGGGTACAGGTTGAGGACGACGTAGCAGACATCGCCTCGACGTACCACCAACCCGTCAGGGTCGGGAAGCCCGGGAATCGTGCAGAAAGGGCAGGCGTCGCCGGACTCCTTCCTCGGCTTGTTCTCGCCCAGGATGTAAGCGAGCCGGTGGGGGGTCCACAACCGCAGGAACGGGTCTGGTTCGCCCGCACCCACCTGCTCTTCGAAGTGGGTCGACTGCGAGTCGTCGCCCGTCATACCTGGACGCGCCGCTGCACGGCGTCGACAATGCGCGCGACCGCGTCGTCGACAGCCACCCCGTTGTCCTGCTCGCCACTGCGATACCGAAACGACACGGCTGAGTCCTCCACGTCACGGTCGCCGGCGATCACCATGAACGGCACCTTCTGGAGCTGGGCGTTGCGGATCTTCTTCTGCATGCGGTCATCTGACAGGTCGACCTCCACGCGGATCCCCTTCTCCCGTAGCTGCCTGGCGACGTCGGCGAGGAATTCCTCGTGTCGCTCCGCGATCGGGATCGCGGTGACCTGCACGGGAGCGAGCCAGGGCGGGAACGCGCCGGCGTAATGCTCGGTAAGCACGCCGAGGAAACGCTCGATCGACCCGAACAGCGCCCGGTGGATCATCACCGGACGCGGGCGTGAGCCGTCCGGTGCGGTGTACTCGAGCTCGAACCGCTGAGGCTCCATCAGGTCGACCTGGATCGTCGACAGCTGCCACGTGCGGCCGATGGCATCGCGGGCCTGAACGGAGATCTTCGGTGCGTAGAACGCCGCGCCGCCCGGATCGAGGACCAGTTCGAGGCCACTCGCCTCGGCCGCCGACTTCAGCGCGTTGGTAGCACGCTCCCACTCCTCGTCGGTGCCGATCGACTTCGTTTCGTCGCGGGTGGACAGCTCGAGGTAGAAGTCCTCGAGCCCGTAGTCTCGGAGCAGGTCGAGGACGAACGTCAGCAACGAGCGGATCTCCCCATCGAGCTGGTCGAGCGTGCAGTAGATGTGGGCATCGTCCTGGGTCATTCCGCGTACTCGGGTCAGGCCGTGCACCACGCCAGACTTCTCGTAGCGATAAACGGACCCGAACTCGAAAAGTCGAAGCGGAAGCTCACGGTAGGACCGTCCGCGCGACCGGAAGATCAGACAGTGGAACGGACAGTTCATCGGTTTGAGGTAGTAGTCCTGGCCGGGCTTCTTGATGTTGCCCTGATCGTCGAGCTCCTCGTCGATGTGCATGGGCGGGTACATGCCCTCGGCGAACCACTCGAGGTGGCCGGAGGTTTCGAACAGCTCCTTCTTGGTGATGTGCGGGCTATAGACGAATTCGTAGCCGGCCTCTACATGCCCGGCGCGGTAGTAGTCCTCCATCACCTTCCGAAGTACGCCACCTTTGGGATGGAACACCGCGAGCCCTGATCCGATCTCATCGGGGAAGCTGAACAGGTCGAGATCCCGACCGAGCTTGCGGTGGTCGCGCCGGGCAGCCTCCTCGAGCCGCTCGAGGTAGGCGTCGAGGGCCTTTTTGCTCTCCCAGGCAGTGCCGTAGATGCGTTGCAGCGAGGCGTTCTTCTCGTCTCCGCGCCAGTAGGCCGCGGCCGACCGCATCAGGGTGAATGCGGGGATGCGTTTCGTGGTCGGCAGGTGCGGCCCACGGCAGAGGTCCTTCCACGCCAGCGACCCGTCCCGCTTCAGGTTGTCGTAGATGGTCAGCTCCGAGCCGCCCACTTCGACGCTCGATCCGTCGTCCGCGGCCGACACGTCAGCGGCAGCCGAACCCTTCAGCCCGATCAGCTCGAGCTTGTAGGGCTCGTCGACGAGCTCCTGGCCCGCCTCGTCGTCGCTGACAGCGCGGCGGGAGAACTTCTGCCCCTCCTTGATGATCTTGCGCATCTTGGTGGCAATGGCGTCGAGGTCGGCGGGCTTGAACGGCTCGGCAACGTCGAAGTCGTAGTAGAACCCATCGGTGATGGGGGGTCCGATCCCGAGCTTGGCCTCGGGAAACAGCTCCTGAACGGCTTGCGCCATCACATGGGCCGTCGAATGTCGCAGGATGTCGCGCCCGTCGGACGAGTCGATGGTGACAGCCTCGACGACGTCCCCGTCCTCCAGCTCGTGCGACAGGTCGCGGAGCTGGTCGCCAACCCGGGCCGCTATCACGTCGGAGTTTTCGCTGAAGAGCTCCCAGGCCTTCGTGCCCGTCGTCGCGGTCCGCTCAGCGCGCTCGGCTTCGCTGACGACGGTGACGACGATCTCTGGCACTGGGTTCTCCTTCAAAAACGGGTATGCCGCTCGACCTTGGCGCGGGCGGCCTGCTGCGCCTCGATCGTATCCAGGCGGGCTTCCTACGTCGCGCCGGTTTCGTCGGCCACGCAGCTGGCACCCCTCGATGACCTGGACACACGCTCGCCGGAGGTCGAACGGCGTTCGTGGCCGGATCGCAATAGAGTGCTGTCTCCGGTCTCTTGACGAGGTATGGCATGAACGTTGCTGACGATCCGATCGCCGCTTTCCACCGCCTGCATTCCTCGGGATGTTTCGTGATGCCGAACCCCTACGACGTGGGGAGCGCGCGGGCCTTGGAACAGCTGGGCTTCAAGGCGTTGGCGACGACGAGTGCCGGGTTGGCGTGGACGCTGGGTCGTGCGGACGGCGAGGTCACCCGCAACGACGCGCTCGAGCATCTGCGGACCATCGCCGAGGCCGTGACCGTGCCGGTGAACGCTGACTTCGAAGGTGGCTACGCAGTCGACCCCACCGAGGTCGGAGCGAACGTCAAGCTGGCCGCGGAGACGGGGATCGCCGGGCTGTCGATCGAGGACTTCACAGGCGACGAGGCTGATCCGCTCTTCGAGTTCGACCTGGCCGTGGAGCGCATCAGCGCCGCGCGACAAGCGATCGACGAGAGCGGCACGGGGATCGTCCTCACCGGTCGCTGCGAGGCTTTCGTGCGCGGCCGCCCGGACATCGACGAGACGATCAAACGGCTGCGCGCGTACGCCGAGGCGGGCGCCGACTGTCTCTACGCTCCCCGGCTCGACCAGCTGGATCACGTCGCCGCGATTGTGTCCGCGGTGTCACCCAAGCCGGTGAACCTGCTCATCAATGCGCCGTTCACCACTGTTGCTGAGGCGGCCGACCTAGGAGTTCGCCGGATCAGCGTGGGAGGCACACTCGCGCGGACCGCATGGGATGGATTCCTGAAGGCCGCCGAGGAGATCTCGGACTCGGGCACGTTCTCTCGGTTCGAGCAATTACCGAACGTCGATGCGGTCTTCGGCCGCTAAGACCCAAACATGAGGAGATCAGCCAATGTCGATGGAACGTCGTACGGTTCTCAAGGGTGGCGCCGCCACCGTTGCAGCTCTCGCGGGAGGTCCGTTCCAGGGCCTGCTGGCCTCGCCCGCACCCGCTGCGCCCCATCACCAGTCGCCACACCGCATGTTGCGTCCGATCAAGGACAAGCGGGATGGACAGGTGCGGTTGCATCTTCCGGAGGGTTTCTCCTATCGGTCGTTCCACGACACAGACACAGCAGTTCCGGTGACGCTGGACGACGGCACCGTGCTCCCCGGCCGCCACGACGGGATGGGCGCCTTCCAAGGGCGCAACGGCCACATCATCTTGGTCCGCAACCACGAGATCACGAACTCGCCGAACACTCCGGCGTTCGGGCCGGGCACGCCGTACGACGCCCAAGCCGGCGCTGGAACAACGACCGTCGAGGTGACTCGGTATGGCCGAGTGGTGGACTCCTACACGAGCTTGAACGGGACGATGTTCAACTGCAGCGGCGGCGTGATGCCGTGGGGCTCGTGGATCACCTGCGAGGAAACGATCAACGGACCCGACGTCGCTCCTGACTTCACCGGAGCATCCAACGTTCTGCTCGAAAAGCCACACGGCTACGTCTTCGAGGTGCCGGCCGACGGCCAGAGCGACCGACAGCCGATCACCCAGGCAGGGCGCTTCCCACACGAGGCCGTCTCGTTCGACCCCGAGGACGGGATCCTCTACCTGACCGAGGACAACTTCGAGTTCGCCTCCGGGTTCTACCGCTACATCCCGAAGAACAACCCGATGAAGACTGGCCGGCTCGACAACGAAGGTCGACTGCAGATGCTCGCGGTCAAGGGTCGGCCCAACGCCCACCTGGAGGCACGGCAGCCTCACCGAGCTACCTACAAGGTCGAGTGGGTCGACATCGACGAGCCGAACACGACTTACCCCTACACGGAGGGCGAGGAAGCCCCCACTTCGAACGACACGGCACTGGTCGCCGTCGGCGACCAGGGACGCGCGAAAGGGGCCGCGCTCTTCTCGCGGCTCGAGGGCCAGGTATACGACAAGGGCGTCGTCTACTTCACGTCGACCCAGGGTGGGGCCGGCGCCGAGCAGGACTGGGGCGACCCGGACGACGAAGTCCCGCCCAACGACGACAACGCGACCGGGTTCGGCAAGGGCAACGGGCAGGTGTGGGCTTACCACACCCGATCGAAGACGCTGCAGATCATCTATCAGGCTCCCGTCGACGACGCCGAGGCCAACCTCAGGTTCGACTTCCCGGACAACATCACGACGAGTCGCCGAGGCACCCTCGTCGTGTGTGAGGACAGCACGATCGACAACTACATCCGCGGCCTGTCGCGTGGCGGCCACCTGTGGGACATCGCGCTGAACCGTCTGGTCAGTTCGGCCGGCACGCCTCGATTCGGCGACGAGTTCGCCGGATCGACGTTCTCCCCCGGCGGTCACACCTTGTTCGTCAACATCCAGGCGAGCCGCGGTATGTCGTTTGCGATCTGGGGGCCGTGGAACCGCATCGGCGTCTGACCGAAATCTCTCCGCGGGCGGGGCCACGCGTCACCCGGTTCACGTACGGTGAGGCGATGAGCACGATGCTCGGCTTTGGACTGTTCACCGGCATCTCCGGGCTCGTCGTCGCGATGCTCGGCGCCTACACGTTCCTGACCAAGCGGCTCGGCGGCGGGCTGATGGTTGTGGCCGGGGTCGCGGTCGCCACCTTCGTCGCGATCACGGTCCTCGTCGACCCGCTTGAACGCTTTCTCTCCACCCCTTGGTGACAGAACCGCTTCAGATCCCAAAGCGCAGGTCAGCTGGCTCTATTGAGGTGGGCGATACTGGGTTCGAACCAGTGACCTCTTCGGTGTGAACGAAGCGCGCTACCACTGCGCCAATCGCCCCGGTTTCTGCGCCCACCGACAGGTTTCATCGGGGGTCGGCACAGGCTAGCGCACGGCTCACGACCCGACGAAAACAGGGCACGAAGGTCTATCGTGACGTGATCGGTCAACCACACCGAGCGACATTTCGCCGTCTCCATCTGCGAGTATGTCTCCTAAGGTCCCGTTTGCCGCCCACGAACTTGAGAATTCCCCGATTTAGTTCTCGGTTCACCGTCACGTCTTGTTCGTTCACGCGTTAAATCAAGTGGGAAGCCGCAGTCGGCAGGAGGACAGCATGGACATCGCACCCGTCAGCCTGACTCGCGCACTCACCTTGGAGCTCATCGATGCCGACGGGGCCGTGACGCCGCTCGAGGCAGAGTTGCGCTACGACAGCAGTGACCCCTACGCGGTCGCTGCCTGCTTCGACACCGGCGGCACAGAGGTGTGCTGGGTGTTCGGCCGCGACCTCCTCGCCCCGAGGCATCTTCACACCGACCGGTGACGGGGATGTCCACGTGTGGCCATGCCTCGACTCACTCGGCCGTGCTGTCACGATCATCGAGCTCACCTCCCCCGAGGGAGAGGCGCTCATGCAGGCGCAGAGCCACGAAGTGTCCGACTTCCTGCTGCGTTGCGAGGCACTCGTCCCATCGGGCTCCGAGGCGTCGCACGTCGACATCGACCTCGTGATCGGCCAGCTGCTCAGCTGACCAACCGACGTACCCCTGCTGGCGCGACCCTCCCGTCTGTTGACCAGCTCCTCCTTGGCGCGCCACTACGCTGGAGCGCGTGATGTTCAGCCACGACACCGAACTCTCCCTGCAGGTGGTCGTCGAGTTCGTCAACACCGCGCCCGAGTGCGGCGGTGGTGAAGGCCTACCGCACGCGTCGGCGGTGCAGGCGTTCGTCGAGCAGCATCACGTCTCAGGCGTCGACCCCCGTGAGTACGACCGCCTCGAACCCCTGTATGCCGTCCGGGGCCGTCTGCATGCACTGTTCGGGGCCAGCGACCCCGCGCAGATCGCGAGCTGGCGTCAACGCCCTCGTGGCGAAATCGCCGATGCGTCCACGGCTGAGCGACCACGACGGCCACGGCTGGCATCTCCACTACTTCTCCCCCGGGGCCGGCCTCGCCGAGCACCTTGCGGTTGACGGTGGCATCGCAATAGCGCACGTGGTCGCGGCCGGCGAGACCGACCGGCTGCGCCGCTGTGACGCTCCCGACTGTGATGCCGTTCTGGTCGACCTGTCCCGCAACCGCTCCAAGCGCTACTGCGACGCCCGCACCTGCGGCAACCGGGTCAACGTCGCCGCCTATCGCGAGCGCAAGCGGGCAGCTACGGTCGCCGCCCGCGGTAGCCGAGGTGGTCCAGTTCGTGATCGAGCGCGACACCGTGCTCTCAGCCGACGAAGCGTGGCAGCGGCTGACCGACTGGGAGAGCCACGGCCGCCACATCCCCTTCACCGTCGTCACCTCGACCGGCTCGGCTCGTCGGCGTCGGGTCGCCTTCACGCCCGTACGTCGTTCGGGCCACTCGGGTTCGACGACCCGATGGAGGTCACCGCCTGGCATCCACCAGTGGACGACGATCCGGGTCGACTGCCGGATCGAGAAACGGGGCAGTGTCGTCATCGGTTGGGCTGAGCTGTCGGTGGCGTCCGACCGCGTCGGGAGCGCACGTGCGGTGGGCAGAAGCAGGCGAGCGTCCGACGCAGCCGGGAGCGTGCTGGACGCGCCTGCCCGGCTGCTCTCGCAGCGGGTCTTCGGACGGCTGGTCGACCGGCTGCTGGCGGCCGAGCCCGGGCAGCAATCGGCGCCAGTGATGGTCTAGGGGTCGACGTCCTTCGGCTTCATGGCTTCCCACTGTCGCCGGAACGGCGTTGGGTGACCGGCTGCTGCTGCGAGTAGGTGGTGTCGTCGAGCTGGTGGAGGCCCTGCACATCGCGGGTTGTCGAGGTGAGGAAGACCTCGTCGGCGGCGGCGAGCTCGGCCATCGTCAGGTCACGCTCGTGGACGTCGTGCCACTCGATGATGAGCTCGCGGGTGATGCCGGCGAGGCAGCCGGCCGACAGCGGCGGCGTGACCACGAGGCCGTCGATGACGCAGAACACGTTGGTGCCGGTGCCCTCACACAGCATCCCCCGCGTGTTGGCGAAGATCGCCTCGCTCCCGCCGCGATCCTCGGCATACGCCAGGGCCATCACGTTCTCGGCGTACGACGTGGACTTCAGCCCGGCGAGCGCTCCATGCTCGTTGCGTGTCCAGGGGACCGTGACGGCCTTCGTGGTGGGAATGGCCTTCTCTGCCGCCGTCACGACCACCAGCAAGGTGGGCTCGCCCGCCTTGCGTCCGGAGCCCAGCGGGCCGATACCTCCGGTGTAGGTCACGCGGATCCGGCCGTAGGCGAGGTGCTCCTCGGCCAGGACCGCGGCGATCGCCGCTCGGCCTCGTCTTGGTCGGGCTCCGGCAGCCCCAGACCGAACGCCGACCGGGCGAGCCGGCGCAGGTGCCTCGTCAAGGCGAACGGGACCCCGTCAACGACCTTGATCGCCTCGAAAACGCCGTCCCCGACGGTCACCCCGTGGTCGAGGGGCGACAAGGCCGGTTTGGTCGGGTCAATGAGGCTTCCGTTGTACCAAGCGTGCATGGGTCAACCCTAGTGCTGAGTGGTCCGCGGCGGCCTGTGCCCCGAGTTTGAGCGGTCGGGCAAATCGGCTAGGGTTTCTCTCTCGCACCACCTAGTAAGAGCCGGTGGTGCGTGCGGACGTAGCTCAGTTGGTAGAGCGCAACCTTGCCAAGGTTGAGGTCGCGAGTTCGAGCCTCGTCGTCCGCTCGGAGCGGGTCGTAGGCTTACCCATCCAACGGTGGAGTGGCCGAGAGGCGAGGCAACGGACTGCAAATCCGTCTACGAGGGTTCAAATCCCTTCTCCACCTCGAACACCCAGGCACTAACATCCCGGCAAGATCGCGGGCGATTGGCGCAGCGGTAGCGCGCTTCCCTGACACGGAAGAGGTCACTGGTTCGATCCCAGTATCGCCCACACAAGAAACAGCAGGTCAGGGGCCGGTTTCCCGCAAGGGAATCGGCCCCGTGCCATGTACGTGCCAGATGCTCAAGGGGATCTGGCACGATCTGGCACGACGGTGGCGGCAGTCCAACCGCAGCAGCTCGACGCGAGCTGCCCCACCGAACCATGACCATCGGGTCATCTATCTCTATCAAGTGGGGGACGATGCCAGCGAGCCCCGGCTGCTCCGAGCGGCCGGGCCGGCCCCGTGCCAGATGGCAGATTTCTGCCCACCTGCTGGAACCCGCTTTGCTCGCTCGTCTAGTCGCTTCAGGCCATTCGAAGATGGTCCAGATGAGTCAGTCGGATCCGTGCCTGGCCGGAGTAGGTTCGTGGTGCAGTCATGACTCGCCGCGACGGCCACCACACGCGCCGTGTCTGCTGCACACATCGTGGACCTGGAACCCGTCCAACGGCGACCAGGGTGCGGCGCGGTCGCTTGACAGAACCGGGTAGCGACCTCGCCGGGCGGGATCCAGGGTCGCCGGAGGGGTCGCCCCTGGATCTCCTCGATTCTCGCAAACCCACACTCTTGCGTGAGCCCCCGGACTGTGGTTGCCGCTCCAGATTCAATGCAAACCCCGATCTGCCCTCTCGAGAGCAGTCGGGGCTCCCGCACCCTACAGAGGGGATGTGCGGTGCAAAACACGTCGCCTCCCCTGATGAGATGGGGAGAGCGAAGCTCGGTCACGGTAACCCGGCAGTCCACCCCAGCGTGATCGTTTCGAGCACACAGGGCGGAATCCCGCCGTCTTGGCGTCTTCGGCTGTGGTCCATTGGGGCTAGCCGACGATGGACAGGATGACCCGGGTGGGTCATAGCGGCGACGTGTAGGTCGCCCTAGCGTCAGGAGCGCTGGGCATTCCATCATCCTGACTGGAGGTCACACTAATGATGAGGCGCCTACTATCCGTGGCTGCGGTCACGTTGATCGCGCTGGCCACCGCCAGCGGAACGGCAGCCGCACGGCCGACAACGACCACGACCCATGAGCACGGCGTGGTCGAGACGTTCATCGACGTGCTCCCCGAGCTGCGAGGACAATCCTCCCACCTATGAGGTCACCAGCACGTCCAACGGGGTCTCCCACGAGACCGTGTTCGCTGACGGGCGGGTGCACGCCACATTCACCGACACCGGAACGTTCGTCGCCGAACCACTGGACCCGGCACTTCCCAGCTACACAGGCAAGTTCACGATCTGGGGTGGCTTCAATGCGAACGGCAGGTCGGTCAACGGCACGTTCACGTTCAACATTCACGGGACAGGCTCCGACGGCTCGACGTTGCGCAACCACGTCACTGACCACTTCAACGAGCGCCCGAACGGGACGGTCCAACAGTTCTTCAAGTGCCACTGACCGGTTGACTTCGACCGCCGTTGCACGTCGGCGTGACCTCCCTACGCTTCGTGTCGCCTCCCCGGCAGGTCGAGGTGCTCGACACAGGCGTGTGGCACCGTCCCGCCTCGATGTGGCGCACGAGTGTCCGCTGTGAGCAGCCGACAAGGTAGCCGCTCAGCGACGGCTGTGCGGGTTGTCCACAGACGGACCTAGAAGCAGAAAGAGGCAGCTGGGCACCCGAGCAGGTGTTGGCGGAAGCCTACTGCGTGGTACTCCCGGCAGCTGCGATGAGGCCCCTCCCGAAGGAGGGGCCTCATCGCGTCCAAGCCCTGAAGTGGTTAGGGGTGCAGGCCGTTTAGGTTCCCGTTGCACGCCTCGCCCGGGTGCTCTCCGATACTGGCCAGGAACGCCCGAACATCCCGGGGATGATGCCCCAATTCTGGACCACGCCCGGCTGAACCGGAGCTTCGAAGTCCAGGTCATCCAGCCCGGAGAACGAGCAGATCGAGTTGGCGCGGTACTCGTTGATCGGCGTCGGCTCTCCGTTGCCGCCGCGCTCTCCGGCAAACGCCGTCCCGCCGCTCATGCCGACCACACCAAGGGCGAGCACCAGCGCAGCAATAGTTCTCTTCATCCGTTATCTCCTTGTTGTCATGCGTTCCGTCGCCCGAGTAACGCGGTCACACGCTACCAGTGGCTCGGGCGTCGGCGAGGTGTGCCAGAGAGCATCGGGCACCCCCTCGTGATGTGGCTCATGCCTGTGTCTGAAAAGGCACCTTAGGGGTTGCTGCGGCCACAGCCGACGCTGGTCGCGCCGTGTGCTTAGCCTGTGGCGACTACTGCACCGATTGCAGGAGAACACGCGATCCATCCGGGACTCGACGTCGCCGAGGGACTTCTCCAGCGCCTGCGTGATGGCGACAGCACCGGCGATCTTCGCAATGTAGGGCGACGGATTTAGGTCAAGGGTCACCTTGACCGAGCGGTCGGCCGTCTAAGCCACCCCGACCACTAGTTGCTCTTGGAGCCCACGGAACTGGTTGTACCGCTCCCAGGTCAGGTCCTCCGGAAGTACCGAGGGGCCGTAGTCATAGGCCTTGCAGAAGCGAGGAAACCAGTCCTGCGGGAGATCGAGGAACTCTAGCTTCGACGCCAGGCGATCGGCATCGTTGGCCTCGAGATAGATGAAGCTCCACACACGCGTCAGGCCAGGTAGTCCTGGCGTCGCAGCCAGCGGATTGCGAACGCCCCGATGACCGGCGGCAGGTACGACGTACAGATGCGCTGGGTGACTGCGATGGCGAACGCCGGGCCGCTGGGCACACCGACCGCGACCAGTGAGGCGGCGATGGCGGCCTCGCCGACGCCCACGTTGCCGGGGGACGGCAGCACGCTTGTGAGCAGCGCGGCCACCGTGGTGACCACGAGGATCGTGTCGTACGACAGTCCCCCGTGCATGCTCCGCACGTTGCAGTACAGGGCCGCCGCGGTGATCATCAACGACGCGAGGTTGCTGCCGAGCAGGAGGAACCCGCGTGATGGGCTGGCGGTGACCACCCGGGCCGCAGCCCACGAGTTCCGGATTACCGCGGACACGCGCCGGCGCAATCGCGGCACGGACACCACCACCACGATCGTCACCAGCGCGGCGATCAGGAGCATCACCACGAGCCGGACCAGCGTGTCGTCCGAACCTGGGCTGGTGTCCACGTGGAAGCGCTGACCGCCGACCACCACCAGCGCGAGGATCACGATCAGAATCTTGAGGATCCAGTCCGCGACGGAGTCGAGTGCGGTTCCCGTCACGGCCTCGGTGGGGTTCATGCCGAAGCGTCGCAGGAAGGCGGTGTTCAGGGCCACGCGGCCGGCGGTGGCGGAAAATGCCATTCCGACCATCTTGATCGAGTACTGCAGCATCATCACCGGCCAAAGAGGCAGCCGCGCCGATGCCCAGGACATCGTGGACACCGAGTCCGCGACGACCGTTCCCTGGACCACAACCAGCGCGAGCAGGATCCAGCCCCAGGTGGCGTCTGCCCACGACCGGAACACGGTCTCCCAATCGATCTCGGTAACCAGCGTCAGCAGGACGTACGCCGCCAGCAGAACCACACCGGTCTGTAGGAGGTCGCGCCAGGACACGCGTGCGACCTGTGCCAAGGCCGCAGGTTCGACACCCGTGCGGGACGACACCGCCTGGCGCAGGTCGGTCAGCGTCGACCGCAGCTCCGGAGCACCCCGCAACGACCGCGGGAGCGCAGCGCGCTGCAGATAGGGCTGCGCAGCTGCGACAGGCTCGCCGCCCAGCACGTCGACAGCCGCGTTCACCGCTCGGTCGGGGCCAGTGCGCAGCGCCTGGCTCGTCAGCAGGGTGGCGACGTCCCGGGCGTCTGTCTGGAGTGACGAACCCAGCGATCCGGTCGAGAAGTCGGAGATCACGACGCGCCCGCGGTCCGCACCCACGTGGTCGAGCGTGAGCTCCCCGTGACAGATGTCCAACGCGTGCAACTTCTCGACCTCGAGCCACATCAGGAGCAGCGCGTCGGAGAGCTCCTCGTCCGCCGCCTCGGCGAATGAGGGCGGCGGCAAATCGAGGACGAGCACCGCATCGCCTTCACGTGCGGCGGCGGCCGCGACGACCCGGCTCACCGCTGCACCGCCGCGCTCGGCCAGGATCGTCACCAATGCCTCGTGCTCGACAAGTTGGAGACGTGTGGCCGTGGCCAGCCGCTCGTCTGTGTAGACCAACGACCGCCAGAGTCGCGCCGCGATCTGGGCATCCGTCGCGTCCCTCCCATACACCTTGACCAGCAACGGCTGTCCAGCCTCTGACTCCCCCAGGAGGACCCGAACACCCCAAGGCTGTCGCTCGGCAAAACGCAGGTTCAGCACGCGCACGCCCAAGTCGTCGAGCGCCGCGGAGACCTGGGCGAGGTCGGGATGACCCCCCGGCGAGCCAAGGCTGATGAGGACAACTCCGGACGCAGCCATCCCGAGGCCCAGCGCCCCGATGATGTCGGGCAACCCCGCGATCCCGACCGCCCACGCGGCAACGCACTCGATGGTGACGATCATCGCGTTCAACCGTCGGAACGACACGACGATCCAGGGCCTCAGCACCATCAGCACGCCAGTCATCACCGCGACGCGCAGGGTCGGGAAGCCACCATGCGTCCCCTCGGACACGACCCCGATCTGGATCTCCGGCCATCCGTCCTCGACCACCAATGCGGCAAGCACGGCCGCCACGAAGGAGATCGCGACCGCCGCCGTGACAGCCAGCGGCAGGCTTCCCCGACGAGGTGCGGTGACCATGACGGCGCCCACCACCACAACGAGGTAGACCGCGCTCAAGGCGTATGTCGCCGAGAACAGGTTTATCGCCCATGTCGGCAGCCCATGTGCAGCGTCGAGTATCGACTGCTGCAGCGGCCCAGGGTTGTCCGCGCTGCCTGCGCTGGCGACGACCAAAAGGACACCCACGACGACCATCGCCACGTCGACGGGCCGGCGCGATCGTGGGCCGCTGCCGTCGACGAAGAACCAGCGCGAGGGTCGTAGACGTGTCGTCCCGGCCGTCGTCACACGATCACTCTAGAGACTCGTCTCCGGAACGCAGGGTCGAGGCGGTAGCGTCCACCAGCATGGGAGCCACCGGCGAGGCCACTGCCTACTGGACAGTGGCGCCTGGTGCCGGTGAGCTGCGGACCGAGACCCTGCCTCACCGTGGTGACGACCAGGTGTTGGTCCGTGCGCTGCACTCCGGTGTCAGCCGCGGGACCGAGCTGCTCTGGCACAACGGACGAGTACCGGCATCGATCAGAGAACGCATGCGGGCGCCGTTCCAGGTGGGTGACCTGCCCGGTCCGGTGAAGTTCGGCTACCTCTCTGTGGGGGTTGTCGAGGAGGGGCCGAGCGGCCTGCCTGGCACGACGGTGTTCTGCCTCTATCCACATCAGGATCGGTACGTCGTGCCGCGCGCCGCCGTCATCGAGCTGCCGGACGGCGTACCGGCGCGTCGGGCCGTGCTGACCGGTGCGGTCGAGACTGCGGTCAACGCCTTGTGGGACGCCGGACCGCGGATCGGTGACCGCGTGGCTGTCGTCGGCGCTGGCATGATCGGCGGCGCGGTGGCTGCTCTGCTGCAGCGATTCCCGCTCGATCGGCTGGAGCTCGTCGACGTCGACCCGGCCCGGCGCGAGGTGGCCGACCGACTCGGCGTGTCCCTGGTGGATCCCGCGGGCGCGGAGGGCGAGTGCGACCTGGTCGTGCACGCCTCCGGGACGTCAGCCGGGCTCGCTCGAAGCCTCGAGCTGCTCGGAGATGAGGGCGAGGTGATCGAGCTGTCGTGGTACGGCACGGGCGAGGTGTCGATCCCGCTGGGCGCGGCGTTCCACCCACGACGGCTGGCAGTGCGGGCGAGCCAGGTGGGCGAGGTCTCGGCGGCTAGACGAGCGCGCCGCACCCATACGGACCGGCTGCGGCTCGCACTCGAGCTCCTGCGCGACGACAGGTTCGACGCGCTGATCACCGGGTCGAGCCCGTTCGCCGAGCTGCCCGAGACGATGCGTCAGCTGGCCGCGGGAGAGCTGCCGGGGCTCTGCCACGTGGTCGACTACTGATTCGTTCAGAGACAAGGAAGGTCAAGTTCGGGGTCACTGCTCGCGGCCTGCCCACCGCCTGAACCGGGCTAGTCGAGGGGCAGGACCGCCTGTCCGGCCCGCGCCGCGAACCCGGGCGTGTTCGTGTCCGTGCCCGGGCCCCCCACGAGCTTGTCGACGTCCGGGCTGCCGATCAGGGTGTCGTTGCCCCCTTGGCCGTAGAGCGAGTCGCGACCCTGGCCGCCGGTGAGCCGGTCGTTGCCCGGCCCGCCGCAGAGCAGGTCCATTCCGTCGTTACCGCTGAGCTGGTCGTTGGCGCCACGACCGAACATGATGTCGGTCAGCGCGCCGCCGACGAGCTCGTCCACGCGGACGGTGCCCACCACGACGCGGACGACGTACGACGACGAGCCGCTCGCGTTGGTGGCCGTGACGGTCACCTGGGCGACGCCCGACCGGCCCGCGACCGGTTGGACACTGAGCGCGAGCGCAGAGCCGGTGCGCGTCAGCGTGATGCGTGCCCGCGGAAGCAGCACGGTGTTGTTCGAGCTCACGGCGAGGGTCGAGCCGGCGTCGGGCGCCAGTCGGAGGGCGATGTTGCCCACCGCGCCGGCGCAGGTCTGGTCGAAGACCGGGCTGATGACCGGTGCGCCCGAGGCCGCCCATGCGACGCTGGGCGAGGTCGCCGCGGCCGAGGTGTTGCCGGCCGCGTCGGCGACGGCGCCGGCGGCCGCCGTGACCGTCACGCTGCCGGTGGCGGTCATGCCGGTGACCGCGACGCTGAACGTGTCAGTGTCGACGCGAGTGACCGTCGCCGTGGTGGCACCGCTCGTGCCTCCCACCGTCACCTCACCTGAGGTGAGGTCCGAGACCGGCTCGTTCGACTCGACGACGAAGGACACCTGGTTGGCGACCACCGGGTCGGGCTGGCCAGGCGCCCGGGTGATGGTCAGCACCGGCGCGGTGGCGTCGTGGACGCGGGTCAGCGTCGCCGAAGCCGCGTTGCCGTTGCCGGCGCTGTCGGTGACCGCGTCGGCTGGGAGGGAGACCGTGACCGGTCCGTCGGCGACCGGGGTGATCGTCACTGTGTAGGGGCCGGTGCCCGAGAGCCCAGACGCCGTGCCATTGGTGACGGCGAGGTCGGACGCCGTCAGGCCGGTCACGGGCTTGGAGAAGGTGAGCGTCACGGCGAACGGCGCGTTCACCGGTCCGGCCGGCGCCGCGAGGGTGACGGTCGGGCCGGAGAGGTCGGCCGTGCGCGTGAGCGAGTCACCGGTACTCGTATTGCCCGCTGCATCGACAGCGGCACCGTCGGCGACAGACACGACAACGGGACCGTCACCACTTGGCGTGACGGTGACCGCATACGCCGAACCACTGCCGGTCAATGCGGAGGCAGAGCCCCCGGTCACCGCGACATCGGCGAGCGTCACGCCAGTCACCGGCTCCGAAAAGCCCAAGCTCACCGAGAACGCGCTGTTGACCGGACCGGCCGGGGCGCCGAGGGTCAACGTCGGCCGGGTCAGATCGGCCGTGCGTGTCAGCGAGTCACCGGTGCTCGTGTTGCCAGCTGCGTCGACAGCGGCACCGTTGGCGACCGACACGACAACGGGGCCTTCGCCGCTGGGCGTGACGGTGACCGCATACGCCGAACCACTGCCGGTCAATGCAGAGGCGGAGCCCCCGGTCACCGCGACATCGGCGAGCGTCACGCCAGTCACCGGCTCCGAAAAGCCCAAGCTCACCGAGAACGCGCTATTGACCGGACCGGCCGGGGCGCCAAGGGTCAACGTCGGCCGGGAGCCGTCGTACTGGCGCTCCAACGTGTTGGAGACCTGGTTGCCGTTGCCCGCCGCGTCGGCGGCGCGCCCCGCCGGCAGCGACAACGAGACAGGTCCATCGCTAGCCGGCGTGACGAGCAGGTTGTAAGTGCCGCCGCCGCCGACGAGGCCGTTCACAGTCGCGTTGGTGACATCGAAGTCGCCGAGCGCCAGACCGTTGATCGGCTCGGAGAAGCTCACCGTCACGTGGAACGGTGCGTTCAGTGGGCCGGCGGGGGCGG
The DNA here is from genome assembly GCA_963815295.1 of uncultured Actinomycetota bacterium. Classification (GTDB taxonomy): domain Bacteria; phylum Actinomycetota; class Actinomycetes; order Propionibacteriales; family Nocardioidaceae; genus JACDHG01. The sequence goes on along the minus strand of CAWFFZ010000008.1, from coordinate 1,044,897 downwards.
TCAGTTCGACTGTCGGGGTGACGCTGTCGTGGCTCCGGAGCAGCGGCTCGGCCGCAGCGCTGCCGTTGCCGACACTGTCGACCGCGGCGTCCTGCGGCAGGTCCACCTGCACGGGACCCTGCACGGTCGGGGTGACGAGCACGGAGTACGACGATCCCGAGCCCTGCAGGTCGGAGATGGTGGCGCCGGTGGCAGTGAAGTCGCCGGCCGTCAGGCCACTCACCACCTCGGTGAACTCGACGCTGCTGCGGAACGGGGCGTTGAACGGGCCAGCCGGGGCTGACAGCGTCACGCCGGGCCGGGTGGCGTCGGAGGTGCGGACCAGTTGGGTGGCCGCGGCGCTGCCGTTGCCGGCCTGGTCGATGCCGGCACCCAGCGGTACGTCGACCGTGACCGGACCGTCGCCGGCGGGCGTGATGGTGACTGTGTAGAGGTCGCCGCCGCCGCTGAGGTCTGACGCGACGCCGTTGCCGACGACCACGTCGTCGAGGGTGATGCCGGAGACCGGCTCGGAAAAAGCGATGCTCACTTCGAACGGGCCGCTCACCGAGCCCGGCGGCGCGTCGAGCGTCGCGGTGGGCCGGGTGGTGTCGACCGTGGCAAAGGTGCTCGTGATGGGCAGGTTGCCCGTCGAGAGCGGTTTGGATGAGGCGTCGACCGCCGTGACCGTGGGCGACACCCGGAGTGCCACGGAGCCGTCGCCCGAGAGTCCGCTGAAAGTGATGCGTCGCGTGGTCGCATCGGGTGAGCTCGGCGTCACAATCGACGCACTCGCGTTGCCGAGGGTGATGAGCTCGGCGTCGGCGTTGTCGTAGCCCGTCACCGGCTCGCTGAACGTGACGTCGAACGCGACGCTGCTGTTCACTGGCCCGCTGCCGACCCTAGTGACTGCGGTGACCCAGGGCTTGTTGTTGCTCGTGATCGACAACGTCGAGCTGTCGTTCGAGGGCAACGGGTCGACGTTGCCGAGGGCCGAGATGGACGCCGTCCGGCTGACGGAAGTGCCCGACGGTCGGTCGGCGACGAGCTTGCCAGAGACCAAGATCGTGCCGAACTCGCCCGGGTCGAGCCCGGTAACGGTCCAGGTGAGCGGCGAGCTGCCTTCCTGCGTGACGGTGTTGCCAGCCGGCGTGCCGTAGCTGATGCTCGCGTCGACGATGTCGCCGCCCACGTCGTCGCTCAACGTGACGGTCGCACTGTCGACCGGGTCGCCCGAGGCGTTGGCGTAGGTGACCTGCCACGTGATTGTGTCGCCCGTCTCGACTCCCGTGACCGGGGCACCGGGCGCCGCCGGGCTCACCGCAAGCCCTGTCCGCAGGTCGGCGACCAGGGAGTTTGGCCCCGACAACAGGCGGGCCCACGCCTCGGACTCGCCGGCGGCCAAGGTGGGGGTCGACTCGCCGCTCCACGCGATCAGAGACGTGCCGCGCGATTTGTTGCTCCACGCGACCGAGGGGCGCGTCGGCGGGGCGTCGGAGGCTCCGCGCAGGGTGCTGACTCGGGCCGAGTCGATGAGCGCGCCGGTGGTCCGCGCGAACCGACCGCCCCACACCTGGTGGTCGGTTCCCTGGCGGTTGACCCACGCGACGACGACCTCGCCGTCGACGTTGGTGCTGACGCTCGGCGTCAGGTTCTCGCCAGCGCCGTCAACCAGGTCCTGGTTAGCCAGGACCTGGCAAAGACCCGAGCAAGGGGAAATCTCGTTGCCCCGCACCTCGAAGTCGGCGGGTGTCGCGAGGGTGTTGCTCGACCACACCACCCGGTAGTTGGCGCCAGGGGTGAGGGTTACGTCGGGGTCGGTTTCGATGTAGGCGGCATTATTGATGCCCTCGCCGAGGTACTGGATACTGTGATCCACGTCATCGGTGCCGAGCTGCATTCCGTAGACGCGGGCGGCCGCGCCGCTGAAGCTGTCGATCTTGCCCTCGAAGACGACGACCGCCTCGCCGTCGGCGCGCACGGCGACAGCGGGCTTCGACCAGCGGCCACTCAGATGGCTGATGACAGCGGTAGCCGAGTGGATCGTGCCCGTTTGGGTGACCCCGGAGAGCCGGACAGTCCTGACGTCGGCATCGGCGTCGCCGGCCGCGACGACTTCCCACGCCAGGCGGCGCTGACCGCCGGTAGCGGCGATGTCGGGACGACGTGCGTCGTCGCCGGCGGCCACGGTGTCGGTCACGGCGACCGGCGCGGAGAGCGTGCCGGTCGCGGGGTCCAGGGTGCGCACGAAGATGCGGAAGTCGGTGGTGTCTTCGGCGGTCGGGGCGTCGGGCGTGATGTCGCCGGCGTAGGTGACGACGAAGCGGGAGGCAGCTGTGTCCCACGCGAGGGAGGGGTCGACTGCGTCCTGGCTCGGGTCGCCGGCGCCGCCGACGGAGGCGACGGTGAAGATCGCACCGTCGGTCGCGCCGGTCAGGGCGTCGACGTAGCGGCCGAGCACCTCCTGCTTCGGGCCGGCTGGCGAGCCGACCAGACGGGTGCCGACCCACAGCTCGAGGAACCGGCCGGCGCCGGGATGGTAAGCGACGGCGGTGCGGTCGACGCCGCCCGGTGCGGCCTGGTCACTCACCTGAGTCTCGGATGCACCGACGGGGCCGGTGTCGGGCGCTGCGGTCGGCGCACCCGGCATGACGGCGTGAGTCGGAGCAGCAGGCAGCAGGGCGAGGGTCGCGGCAGCCAGCGCGGTCGCGAGGACGGACCGCAGCAAGGAACTGATTCCGAACCGAAAGTAACGCTGCATCGTCTGCTCCCTTGATGTGGCGGCGCCCCCGCGCGCACAACCTCTCGGCCCGTTGTGCGGCAAAGCGTAGGCGTGAAGCTGTCCTGACAAAGTGCGAATAGAAAGACTTACTTTGTGTGCACGAAAAGTCACTTTCGGCAATAGCGAACTACGCAGCGCAGCGTCATTTCTCCCTCACGAAGCGTCATGCTGACGTCGATCGCTGGACGCGATGTCCACGCATTCGCACCGGACGTTCCACTAGGCTCACAGCGTGCGCACGCTGCGGTGCATCAACAGGACGGGGATGTTCGCAGTGTGCCTGGTTGCGGCGATCGGGATCGGCGGGTGCACGTCCGACAACTCGTCCAGCTCAGACGCGAACGCGAGCACTGACGCGGCTCCACAGACCGGCGATCCGATGGAGCTGGACGTCCTTGTCTACAACGTCGAGTACGGCGGGGATGCTTCGACCGACAAGGTCATGCGGTCACTCGACGCGGACATCGTCGGCGTACTCGAGTCCTACAACAGACTTCCGGAGATAGCCCAGAAGACGGGCTACCCCTACTACAACGTCGGGCTGCAACTGCTCTCGAAGTACCCCATTCACGAGCCGTCCGGCGCTGACGGCCTCTACGCATTCATTGAGGTGCAGCCGGGATACGCCGTGGCATTCTTCAACACCCACCTCGACTACGTGGCCTATGGGCCGAGGCTGTTGGCCGCCGGGATGCCCGTCGCGGATGTGATCGCTTCAGAGAATGAGGTACGCACGTCGTCGATGGAGATCCTGATACCGCCTCTCGCCGAGACGACCGAAGCCGGCTACCCGACGTTCCTCACCGGCGACTTCAACCAGCCGTCCAGTCTCGACTACACCGAAGAGACGATCGGGACTCGCGAGGGGATCGATGAGGTCGTGCCATGGCCGGTGAGTGAGGCTCTGCTCGACATCGGCTTCCGTGACGCGTTCCGGGACGTCTATCCAGACCCGCTCGCCAATCCCGGCCTCACTCACGACAACCCCGACTTCAAGCAAGGCGGGGTCGGCGACCGAATCGACTACGTCTATGCCGGCGGACCGTCCGAGACGCTCGACAGTCAGCTCATAGGCAAGACGGGCGATCCGAACGTCGACGTCGGCTTCGAGCCGTGGACCTCCGACCACCGGGCGGTGCTGTCCACGTTCGAGCTCGAGCCCCTCGCGCTGCCCACGACCGTGTCGCTGGACCGTCGCATGCTCACCGAGGGAGACAAGTTCACCGTTTACCACAACGCCCCGGGCGTCTCGGAGTCGACAGTCGCCGTCCTTCCGGAAGGCGGTGACGCATCGGACGCATTGACGTCGCAGTCGTCCGACGATGCCGCGGGCTCGATGTCGTTCGACACGGCTGACCTCCAGCCGGGCGGTTACGACGTCGTACTCCTCGATGAAGCCGGCGAGCAGATCGCGCGCAACGAGATCTGGGTTCGCTCGCGCAATGCCGACGTGCAGATCAGGACTGATCGGTCGACGTACGACGTGGGTGAGCCCATCGACGTGGCTTGGGAGAATGGACCGGCAAATCGATGGGACTGGATCGGCCTGTACCACGCCGATGCCGCCGACCCGAACAAGGACGATTATCTCCTCTGGGGCTACACCGGTGGCCATGACTCCGGTGCCCTTCCGCCGTCGGTCACTGGATCGATGACCCTCGACGATTCCTCCCAGGGGCGTCCGTGGCCGGTCCCACCGGGCGACTACGTCGTGCACTACCTGTTGACGGACCAGTATGAGTCGGCGGGGAGTGTCGGGTTCACCGTCATACGTTGACGGTCCGCACCTCGGACCCATTCATGGCTCAGTCGCGGCCCACCCACGTGGCGATGTCGACCTCGTTGCCTTCGGGGTCGGCCAAGGTCCAATGCATAGGAGCGAACTTGTCGCTGACCAGGGTGCCTCCGGCTGCCAGGGCAGCGGCCACGCGGGCCTCGGCCTGGTCGTGGGGAACCCCGACGTCGATGTGGATGCGGTTGCGGCCTGTGCGCATCACGTCCATCTGCTGGACATAGACAGGCGGGTACAGGTCGTCAGGGTCGCCGATGTCGGAGTCGCCCACCATCACGTAACCCAACACCGCGCACCAAAAATTGCGCACCTTGTCGACGTCGAGGGCGTCGAGGGCGAACTCCCAGGTGCGGGTGTTGGCGGGGTCGGCCTTGATGTTGAGCGCCTTGGCGGCTCGAGAGATCTGTTGGGCGAGGGAAAGGTCGACGTCGGTCAGCGACCAGTGCTCCTTGGTGACCAGCCGGACCTCCACCGCGCCGCCACGCACGTTGAGATCCGGGTGGTGTCCGGCTGCCTCGGCGAGCCGCCCGATCTCTTCGACGAGCATCAAGCTCTTGGCGAAGTCGCCGGTGCGGAAGACCGCGAACGCGACCGCCCACAGGACCCGCCAGTCGTCGACGCCGTCAGCCTCGTGGAACTGCTTGGGGGTGATCAGATCAGACATGGCTGCCACCGTAGACCTGAGGCCCGACAGTCGCAGGTCAGCTGGGTGATCGCTATGACTCGCAGTTGGTCACGACCTCAGACGCCGGGCAGGCGTCCGTGCCAGTGCCGCCATCAGCGGAGTCCGTCCCACCGCCGCCGTTGAGCAGGTCATTACCTCCACCACCGCCCAGGTCATCGCTTCCACTGTCGCCAAAGATCTGGTCGGGGCCACCACGACCGACGATGGTGTCGGCGCCGTCACTACCGGACAAGTGGTTAGGCAGATTCGAGCCCCTGATGGTGTCGTCGTTGACCGAGCCGATGATGTCCTCCACGTCGACCAGGGTGTCGTCGCCCCATCCGGTGGCAGTCCCTAGAGCGAGATCGACAGTCACTCCCAGCGTGGTAGTGAAGGAGAGATGGTGTACGACGTCCACACCCTCACCGCCGTAGAGATCGTCGTCGAGCAACGAGTTGATGATGACGTCGTCGCCCAGCCCCGCACGGAGGTTGGTAACCAGCCCGGGGTTCTCGGTTCCATCGACCGACAGACTGTCGTTGCCGCCACGGCCGAAGAACTGGGAACCGTGGCTCCCCAGCAGCGCGTCCTCACCTGCACCGCCGACCATCTCGTCAACACCGGCACCGCCAGCTAAGCCATTGCCGTCCGGTCCCGCCACCAGACGGTCATTGCCATTCCCTCCGCTCAGCAACGCTCGCCCTGCCGTGACCCGGGCGAAATCCTCCCCGCCAGCGAGGCTCACCATACGGATCGTTTGGTCCGCGACGACGGAGTCGTTTCCTTCCCCGGTGTCGATGACCTGGATCTGCTGCACGGTGTCGCCGTCCGGCCACTGCCCGGCAGCGACGTCAATCACCTGCCCAGCCGTCTTGTCCACATAGGAGACGTTGTCCTCAGGGTTCGGTTCGCCGGTGGAGCCACCGATGATCAGATCGGCACCCGGACCGCCCGTGAAGAGGTCGTTTCCCGCGCCGCCGTTCATTCGGTCGAGCCCTCGTCCTCCGAACATCACGTCGGCGTCCCCGCCTCCGCAAATGCGGTCCGATCCTGCAAGACCGTCGATAATGTCGAAACCTCCGAGACCCACAATGACGTCGGCCCCGGGTGTGCCGGTCAGCTCATCGTCGCCGGACGTGCCGACGATGGTCGCGGCCTGGCCGAAGCACGTTGGCGGATCAGCGGCTAAGGCGACAAGCGGCGACCCGCAGACGAGCAGGCCAACTACCAACAAGTTGCGGCAACGCCGAACCAGTGTGGATGTCATGGTCCCTCCCCAGCACAGACACTCCAAACAGCGGTGCGTTCTTGGAGGTTCCTCCCACTCTCCGACGATGTCAACAACCCGACAGTGGTGCCGCCGACACTGTCCGTGCATGATCGACGCGCGGGTCAGACACCATCCAGCGGAGCTCCGTCGTACGCCGGATGGTGGCTCGCGACCTTGCGCGACTCGACGAGGTGGCCGCCCAGGTAAGCACCGAATCCCGAGATGGCGGCACCGGCAAGGGCGAGCCGAACTCCGGCGTCGTGGTTGCCACGCCGGCGGACAATCCATGACGCTGCGTAGGCGCCGATCGCGGCGCCGTTGGTGAGAGCGTGGACGAGACCTACCCGCTTGTCGCGCGGTCCGGCTTCCGACCACTCGGCCCATCCGGTCCAGGCTGTCGGGCCTGCGGCGAGCAGACCTGTGCCGACTAGCTTCTGAGCCGAGGCTCGCGAATCGGCACCTCCGAAGAGGTCGAGCACGCTGGCAGACGTCCAGGTGCCAAGCGTGATATCGGTGAGCAGTGGGTGGATCGCATGGCCGAGCCACTCGCCACGCAGCACGACGCCTCGCGCCCCAGCTCCGAACAGGGCCTGTATCCGCGGCTCGAACGCTTGAACCGCCCGGTCCAGCGCCGTGGTGTCCTCGAGCCGCAGGGTCCAGCGCACGATCTTGGGGGTGCGGTCGATGGGGCTCATAGGGTTCTCCTCGCTGAACGGCGCGTCGATAAGGCTGTGCCCCAGTCAACGCCCGACAAACCCCGAACTCGTGGTCCGGCCCGGACCATGCTCCGCCGTTTACTCGAGCGTGACCGGATTGAGGCCTTCTGACCTTGCGTGCGCGGAGACCAGGCGGCGAGACTGAGAAAGCACTTTCAGCCTGGAGGGGAATCCATGACCAGACCGCTCGACGCGTCACAGACTGGCCAGTCTCGAGGACGCCGTGGCCGCACGCTGGGCAAACGGCGGCCTCGCATGAAGGAACTGCTCGTCGTCATACCTCTGATCGCGGCACTGTCTGCTTGCTCCGACTCTTCTACGCCGGAGGCTGAGAAAGACCAGCCCTCCACGCCGGTTGCCGATGACGCGGACGACGCTGTCAAGGCTGCGGCCATTAAGGAGAAGGTCGCGTGCGCAGACGTTCAACAGCACGTGATCCATGAACTGCAGGAATATTTCGAGGAGAACGTGGAGGATGCGCCACGCCCGGAAAGGCCCGAGGGAATCTCCGACTACGCGAATCTCTACCGCGAAAAGAAGCCAACAGTGACAGAGGCAGGTTGCCGGCTTGGGCCCATTTGGAAAGACTACGATCCGGACGTGCGAGAGCTCGAGGTGAAAGCCCGCAAGGGGGAGCCGCTGCATGCAAGCATTGAGAACGTCGAGTACGTCCTCGAAGAGATGAACTGCGTGTTCACCAACACCGGTTCCCCGTTGCAGACGAAGCTCTGCAACCTCGAGCAATCGTACGTCGTCCTCTGACCTGACCTGCCGTCAATTTCGCTCGACCCGCGGCGTGTCCCAGGCGGCTAGGAGTCGCAGCCTGTCCCGTCGCCGTCGGCGTCGAAGCCATGCGGATCAGTACCTGTAATGGAGACCGGGCCGTCGATGTCGGCGCAGTCCAGGTCCGGTGGATAGGACGAGACACAGGGTGAATAGCCAGGATCGCAGTTGGACGAGGGGTTACCGGGCGGAGCAGAGGGCGGCGGCTTGGGGATGGCTTGGGGCGTGTCGACGCCTCCACATCTCCCCCAGACCCAACCCCGCTGCTCTGAGCGCGAGACTCAGCCCGGACGTACTGAGACTGATGGCGATACGCGGAGTCATAGGTGTACTCGGCCGCGAGACCGCGCTTCAACATGGCGAGACCGAAGTCACCGATGCCAGGAATCGTGAGATAGGCAAGCGTTCTGTCGTAGGCGTCGAGGCGACCCTGCGATGCGTCATACACGACTTGAACACGTTGCCCGGCGAGGAGCCTCGTAGCGGCCGCGGAGGCTTCAGGCCCGCCACACTCGATGGGTTCAGATGGGTGGACAGTCTCCGGCGTGTCAATGCCGATGATCCGGATGCTGGTCTCGCCGGCCATCGCAACCTTCACGGTGTCCCCGTCGACCACGTCGGTGACCAGGTAGGTCACCACCTTCCGCGGGGCCCTTGGTGTCTGCCGGGAGGTCGGTTTATCGTCCTTCTGCTTCCGGTCCGTTTTTGGCTTTTCTTTCTTGGTTGGTTCGGGCTTGCTCGTCTGCACGGCTGCGGGTCCGTTGTCGGCCGGAGTCGCGGTGGTGGCCGTACAGCCGCTGAGGCACATCGCAACCACGAGGACGGTCGCCGGCAAATGCCTCATCTGGAGCCCGTCTTCTGGTGGACCTGAGACCCTCTGTGGCTATCCAGAAGCCGGTGAGCGAATGCGAAGGTTGCCGTCAGCCGCGTGCAAGCACCCTTGTGGGTCCGGCACGTCCACCAGTCAACGTGCCGTAGTTCTGACCGTCGGCCCTCACCTTGACCCGGTCGGGTGCGTGGCGAAGACAGCTGCGCGGAACCTCGATCCGGTAGGCGCCGGTCGACGCGGTGCGCGTCATTGAGAAACCAGCGCAGGTGACGAGGCGTCCAAGCCCGGAGGCGCCATCTGGGAAGTAGTAGAGGCCAGCATGCCATTCGCCTGACGTGCAGCCACTCTCGACTTTGTAGAGGAGTCTGCTGTTGCTGTTCTTGACCTCCAGCTGGAGGTGCTGCGCGCCACCGCAGCGCGGACCAAGGCCGAAGACCGTCGTGGTCAGATCGTTGACACGGTTTCGTACGGTCATCTTGGTGATGTCGCCGGTCCCGTCAACGGTCTGGTTCTCTGCATTTGCTACCCCGCTTCCGAGCGTGAGAAAAGCGACACTGGCAATCAGCAGTGAAAGAGTTCGACGCATTGAGGCCTCCGGGTTTAGTGGTGCGCTGAGTATGGGTGGCGCTCGACGCGCAAAGAACGAGTTATGACGGCAATCGACGGAGGGCATCACCCAACGTGACGCGAGCGCCCAGGCAGCGTCGTATAGAGCGAGAAAGCGAACACCAGCGCCGGTTGCCTGCAACTCAGAGTCACGTCCACCTGACATAGTCGCCGAGTGAGAAACCTCCCCCGCACGGTGACGTTGTCAACCGCCCTTCTGCTCCTGGCCACGACCGCGCCCAGCCACGCGATGCTCTCGCCGGTCGAGCGAGGAGAAGGCCTGGCGTCCGCTGAAGCCGCCGTGCGACTGGTCAATGCCGTCGTCGTCAACGGAACTCGCTACCGCCCGAAGGCCCGGGTCCCAGCTCCTCCGCGCGTGGCCGGGCGCTCGTGGGCAATCGTGGACGTCCCCACCGGGAAGATGCTGGCAGTCCATCTCCCTCGACGCGAGCTCGCTCCCGGCTCGACGATGAAGCTGCTGACGGCTATGACTGCCGTACGACGGGTGGCGCCTCGACCGCGGCATCGCGTCACACACCGCGAGGCCGCCATGATCTGCTCCTGCGCAGGACTGATCGCCGGAAGGCGCTACGCGCGCAGCGACCTGCTGGCGGGCCTCCTCGTGCCGTCCGGAAATGATGCAGCCGAGGCACTCGCCGGCTCGGACCCGATGGGCAGACGCGCGTTCATCGCCGCGATGAATCGACATGCAAGGCGTCTGTCTGCGGGTGACACCCACGCCGGCAACCCGTCCGGCCTTGACCACCCCGCGGGGTACTCGACCGCCCGCGACCTCCTCGTCATGCTCCGCGCGGCATACCGAAACGACCGGGTCAACCGCTACCTCGACCTGCGGCGCACCCGGATCGGGCCGCTGGGAGGCCCAGACCACCTCGTGGTGCACCGGACGCCGTATGTCCACCACTACCCGGCCTCCGTCGCCGCAAAGAGCGGAACCACGTCGCGTGCAGGCAAGGTCTTGGTGGCGATCACCCGAGTGCAAGGCCGTTTGATCGGGGTGTCGCTGATGGGGTCGCCCGGCGACCGTGTCACCACCGACGTCCGCGCGCTCGCCTCGTGGGCAGGGAACTATCGGCTGCGGCTAGCCCCAGTCGGACATCTGCCCTGATCCTGCCCGCTGCGCCGGCCCCCGTTCCGGAGTGTTTGGAGATCCGAGCGCTGGATTCTGTCGTAGGCAATGCCTATAATAGAACACATGTTCGAGGCAAGGTTTGATGCCACCGGGTCCCCCGTCGACCCACGCGACGTCCGGCCCTCCCCTCACTCGACGCTCACGGAGCGCGAGCTGCCACGGCTCGTGGCAGTGCTCGACGCCAGGGTCGATGCGCTGGATGTGGGTGACCAGCTCGAGCTGGGTCACGAGGTCACGTCGTGCATGGCGACGCTGGAATGGATCAGATGCAAATTGGCTTCGGGCTTTGCCATCCGGGAGCGTCAGAGCGATCACGTTCGGGCTGGAGGGCGTCATCCGCAGGGCTTGCAATTCCGGCCAGTGGGTGGCGTCGACACCCCCTACGTGCCTGAGTCAGCCATTCCCGAGCTCGCGTTGGCGTTCGGCTGCAGTGAGCATGCCGCCACAGATCTAATCGCGGTCGGGCTCGACCTTCGGTTCCGGCTTCCGCACACCAGCAACGACTTCGGCGGTGGGCGGATGACATATGCCCACGCCAGGGTGATCAGCGAGGCAACCCGCGACCTGTCCGTCGACGCCGTCGCAGCACTCGACGCTCGACTTGCCGAGGCTGCACAGAGCCGCACGCCGACTCGGTTGCGCGTTCTCGCGCGCCGGCTGGTGGCCAAGGCCGACCCGGCCGCGATGCGGCACCGCCACCAAAGGCAGTATGACGAACGGTCGACAGCGATCTTCCCCAACGGCGATGGCATCGCCGCCTTCAGCTTCAACCATCAACTGCAGACCATGTGCGTGATCGACGACCACCTGACCGCCTGGGCGCGGCAACGCCGGATCGCCGATCCCGGCACCGGCTTCGACGCCCACAAGGCCGACGCCGCCGCCCACTCTGCTACTCGGTCAACACCCACTGACCGGGGCACCGCTCATCGACGACCGTGAGCTTTCACCCACACCCTCGACGCACGATCCCGGCGAGACTGGGCTTCCCGTTCCGACCGGCGACTTGCCCGGGGCGGTCTGGCCGGCGCCGGGCGCCGACTTCGCTTCGCAGTACGACAGGTGGCCTAGTCCAGCGACCGTTGCCGACCCGTCAGGCTTCCTGCCCGCCCGCACCGAGCTTCGGGTCACAATGTCGGCCGACACGCTGCTCGGCATCGACGACGAGACCTGCCAGCTCGACGGATACGGCCCGATCACCGCCGCGCAAGCCCGTCGCCTCGCCCTCGAGTCCGCACCGACCGTGCTTCGTCGCGTCTTCACCGACCCCGCCGACGGCTCCATCCTCTTCCTCGACGCCGGCCGCTATCGGTTCACCCGCGACCAGACCGAAACCGTCCAGACCATCCACCCGATCTCCAGCTTCCCCGGCGCCACCACGCCTGCCCGCGTTTGCGATCTCGACCACCGCAGGCCCTACCGCGTCGCCAAGCCCGGCACAGGCCATGACCCTCCCGGCCAAACCGTCGCAACCAACGGCCAACCTCTCGGGAGACGACACCACCGCGTGCGCACCCACGCAGGATGGACCCCGACTCTCGACCCGCAGGACCCCCACACCGTCTACTGGACTAGCCCGCACGGACGCCGATATACCGTCCAAGACCACGACGGCGCGTGACACAAGCCGGAGCAGTGGGTCTCGACAAGCTCGACCGCCGCATCACCGCCGCGGCGCATAAGGTCGGACCGTGACTTTCAACGTGACCGCAGATTCTTATGGCCGGTTCATGGGCCAGTACTCCGAGCCGTTGGCGGTGAAGTTCGCTGAACTCGCCGACGTACGCCGTGGTCAGCGAGCGCTTGACGTCGGCTGCGGGCCAGGAGTGTTGACCGCCGAGCTCGTCGAACGGCTGGGTGAGGATGCCGTCGCAGCGATTGATCCGTCGGCCCCGTTCGTGGCCGCGACCAAGGCACGGTTCCCCGAGGTCGACGTCAGATCCGGCGCCGCCGAGGAGCTTCCTTTTGCCGACGAGGGTTTTGACGCCTCTCTCGCCCAACTGGTCGTGCATTTTATGACCGACCCGGTCGCCGGGCTCCGGGAGATGGGGCGAGTCACCCGCCCTGGCGGCACTGTCGCCGCGTGCGTCTGGGACCACGAGGGAGGCACTGGTCCTCTCGCGACGTTCTGGCAAGCCGTGCACGACCTTGATCCAGCTGCACACGACGAGGCCGACCTGGCCGGCGCTCGGAAGGGTCACTTGGCGCGACTGTCGATTGAGGCCGGTCTGCAGCAGGTCGAAGAAAGCCGGCTGACGGTGAGCGTCACGTTCGCGACGTTCGACGACTGGTGGGACCCCTACACGCTCGGTGTCGGACCTGCCGGCGCCTATGTCAGCCAGCTCAGCGACTCACGACGCGAGGAACTTCGCACGCGTTGCGCGCAGCGACTGCCCTCGCCGCCGTTCAAAGTCGAGGCGACCGCCTGGTGCGTGCGGGCTCGCGCGTGAGTCACCCACGGTCGTGCCGCCGTTGTTGTATCGGCTCGATCAGACGCCCGACTCTCCTCGGGCGACTCGGCGATTGACCGCCAGCAGGTATTCCTTGCGGTTGAGCGGATTGTGGTCAGTCCGTGGCCGAGTCGGGCTCCGGCCGGCAACGAGCTGGTAGTGGTCAAAGGCAGACTCCAACACACCTTCACCGCTCGTCAGTGTGGGCAGCACCTGCCGCAGCTCATGCACCCTGGCGGCGGGGATCTCTCCCTCGATGACGTACGCCGAGCCCTGCGCCGCTGGCTGCTGTGGAACCGCCCGAAGCTGTGCGAGGGCGGCGAGCACCGGCCCGAACGCATCGGCCGGGATCTCCAGCTGAAACTGGTGCACGGGCTCGTACACCTTGGTTCCCGCAGCCTGCAACGCTTCCATCAGGACAAGCGGCGTCAGATTGCGGAAGTCCCCCGCGGTGCTCGACATGCTCTTGTCGAACGTGCCGTGGGCGTGACTTTGCCGCGGATAGTAGTAGGTGTGCGTGATGGTGACGGTGCAGTCGGTGACCTGCCAGCCGTAGATCCCTTGGTGCAACGTCTCCGTGATGGTCTCCTCGATCGCGTTGAAGAACGAGAACGGCATCGAGCCGAGCTCGACACCGAGCCGGATGTCGATGCCGGCACCGACAGGTGCCGACTCGACGCGCAGCCCGACGGTTGCCAGGAACGGGTTCGGGTCCTTACTAATGAACTCGACCGCCTCGCCGGTCCCGACGGGCCGTTCTATACAGATGGTCGTCGTCTCCCGGAACGTCACGTCAACCCCGAAGTCGTTGGCGAGGGTCGCCTGGATGACTTCCTTCTGCACCTCGCCGTACAACGAGACTGAGGTCTCTTTGCGGCTTTCGTCGCGGCGCAGGTTGATCAGCGGGTCCTGCTCGGCCAACTGGACGAGCGCCACGTGCAGCGAGCCCTTGTCGGCGGCACGGCTAGGAACTACGACCGTCTCCAGCGTCGGAGGGGCGAACTGTGCGACCTCTGCTGACTGCTCGGGCGACACGCCGATCCCGTCGCCGATTCGTACGTCGGAGAGGCCCCACAGCTTGGCGATCTGCCCGGCGGTGACTGCATCACCGCGGACTGCCCCGCCCCGGTCGAACACGCTGATCGCGGTGACCTTCTGATCCTGGTCACGGATCGTCAGCCGGTCTCTCGTCCGGATCGTTCCGGCAAACATCCGAACGTAGGCGATCTTCTCCCCCGCCGGACCGCGTTCGACCTTAAACACGGTGCCGGACACCTCCTCGTCGGCGTTGTTCTCGGTTGCCGGCAGGAACTCCTTGATTCCCGCCGTGAGCGAGTCAACGCCCGCGCCGGTGATCGCGGAGCCGAAGAACACTGGGTGCACCAGGGCCTGCTTGGTCTGCGCGGCGGCCTCCAGTCGGATCTGGGCGTGCGAGACCGCGGACTCGTCGTTGACGAACGCCGCCAGGAACTCGTCGTTGCCGTCGGCGAGCACATCGACGACGCGCGACGCCAAGTTCTTGCCGGCGGATGTGACGGGCGCCGACGCAGCCTCGCGTGTCCCAAGCCCGCAGGGCGGGGATCCCAGCGGGATGATCGCCGGCGTGAGCTTGTCGGCGATGCTCTCCAGCAGCGGCTCGTACTGCGCGCCACTGCGGTCGATCTTGTTCGCGAAAATGATCGTGGGGATGCGCAAGCGCCGCAGCGTCCGCATCAGCACCCGCGTCTGCGGCTGCACCCCTTCCACAGCCGAGATGACGAGAATCGCGCCGTCGAGCACGTTCAAGACCCGTTCCACCTCGGCGATGAAGTCCGGGTGGCCGGGCGTGTCGATCAGGTTGACCGTCAGGTCGTCGATCGCGAAGGAGACGACCGCGGACTTGATCGTGATGCCACGTTGCCGTTCGAGCGCAAGCGAATCGGTCTGGGTGCTGCCGTCGTCGACGCTGCCAATCTCGTCGATGACACCGGCGGCGTAGAGGAGCCGCTCGGTCAGAGTCGTCTTACCGGCGTCTACATGCGCCAGAATCCCTAAATTCAGCGTGCGTAACAAGCGTCATGTCCTGTTCATAGGTGGCCATTGCCGTGGGGGTGGACATCTGCGCCTGCCGCATCTCGGTCTCCTTGCTCGCTCGTTCTGTGGCTTCAGTGCAACAGAAGGGCGTCTCGGACGGCAACCGGTTTCTTGCTCGCTAACCCGGCCGGCGGACGACCGGACGCTTCGGGCCGCCGACACCCGCCATCGGACAAGGGCCGGGTGACAAGGAACAATGGTCGCGCCCGCCCAGCCCAAAGCCGGGTGATGTTACGACGATCGACACCGGGTCGCCGTCCGCGGCGGACCCCGAGCGAGGAGCACGATGGAAGTCTGGCCAGGCGGCCCCTACCCGCTCGGTGCGACGTACGACGGCGCCGGCACGAACTTCGGATTGTTCTCCGAGACGGCTGAATCGGTCGAACTGTGCCTGATCGATGCCGACGGCATCGAGACTCGCGTCAACATGACAGAGCGGGCGGCGTTCGTCTGGCACGCGTACCTGCCGCGCGTCACCCCCGGGCAGCGTTACGGCTACCGCGTGCACGGCCCCTACGAGCCGAAACGCGGCCACCGTTGCGACCCGAGCAAGCTGCTGATCGACCCCTACGCCAAGGCGCTCGAGGGTGAGATCGACTGGGCGCCCGCCTGTTTCTCCTACGTGTTCGGCAGTCCCGACAAACGCAACACCGAGGACTCGGCGCCGCACACGATGCGGTCGGTGGTCATCAACCCGTTCTTCGACTGGCAGGAGGACCGGCCCCCTCGCCACCCTTACCACGAGACAGTCATCTACGAAGCCCACGTCAAGGGACTGACGCAGACCCACCCCGACATCCCCGACGAGATCCGCGGCACGTATGCCGCCTTGTCCCACCCGGCGATGATCGAACACCTCACGAGCCTCGGAGTCACCGCCCTGGAGCTGATGCCAGTCCACCAGTTCGTCAACGACTCAGGGCTGATCGACCAGGGCCTGTCGAACTACTGGGGCTACAACACGATCGGCTTCTTCGCCCCGCACAACGCCTATGGCTCGTCCGGTCAGACCGGCGAGCAGGTGCTCGAGTTCAAGGCGATGGTCAGGGAGCTGCACCGCGCCGACATCGAGGTCATCCTCGACGTCGTCTACAACCACACGGCCGAGGGAAACCACCTCGGGCCCACGCTGAGCTTCCGCGGCATCGACAACGCTGCGTACTACCGGCTCGTCGCCGAAGACCAGGCGCACTACTACGACACCACCGGCACCGGCAACACGCTGCTGATGCGCAGCCCACACGTCCTGCAACTGATCATGGACTCACTGCGCTACTGGGTGACCGAGATGCACGTAGATGGTTTCCGGTTCGACCTGGCGGCCAGCCTCGCGCGGCAGTTCCACGAGGTCGACAGGCTGAGCGCCTTCTTCGACCTCGTGCAGCAGGACCCCGTCGTGTCGCAGGTGAAGCTGATCGCCGAGCCGTGGGACGTCGGCCCCGGGGGCTACCAAGTTGGCAACTTCCCGCCGCGGTGGACGGAGTGGAACGGCAAGTACCGCGACACGGTGCGCGACTACTGGCGTGCCGAGCCCGGCTCGCTCGGCGAATTTGCCGCCAGGCTGACCGGGTCCAGCGACCTCTACGAGGATGACGGCCGAGCGCCGTACGCCTCGATCAACTTCGTGACTGCGCACGACGGGTTCACGTTGCGGGATCTCACGTCGTACAACCAGAAGCACAATCAGGCGAACGGTGAGAACAACAACGACGGCGAGAGCCACAACCGGTCCTGGAACTGCGGCGTCGAAGGGCCGACCGACGACCCCGAGGTGCTGGCTCTGCGTGGTCGGCAGCAACGCAACTTCCTGACGACGCTGGTGCTCAGCCAGGGTGTCCCCATGTTGCTCCACGGCGACGAGCTCGGCCGCACGCAGCAGGGCAACAACAACGTCTATTGCCAGGACAACGAGCTGTCGTGGGTCAACTGGGACGACGTCGATGCGGACCTGCTGGCCTTCACCAAGTCGCTTCTCGAGCTCCGGGCGTCGCACCCGGTGTTCCGGCGGCGGCGCTTCTTCACGGGCGACGCGGCGGGCAACGGCCTGCCTGACCTCGCCTGGTTGCGCCAGGACGCGAGCACGATGGACGGCGACGACTGGGACCACGACTTCCTGCGGCCGCTCGCAGTCTTCCTGAATGGCGAGGCGATCACCGAGCCCGGCCTGCGCGGCGAGGAGATCTCCGACGACTCGTTCCTGCTGCTGTTCAACCCCAGCCACGAAGACGCGCAGATGACGTTGCCCTCGGGGCCTTACGGCGACAACTGGCAGCTCGTCCTCGACACGTCGCTGGTGGCACCAGTCGGCGACGACATGGACGCTGAGCCGGCCGGCTCAGCACGCGCCGTCGCCGCTCGCTCCGTCGTCGTGATGCGTCGTGGCTGACCGAACCCTCACCGGCACTTACCGCCTTCAGCTTCATGCCGGGTTCACGTTCGCCGACGCGGCCAGAGTGGTGCCGTACCTCGCTGACCTCGGGGTCTCGCATCTCTACCTGTCGCCGATCTTGCAGGCAGCCCCCGGCTCGCTGCACGGGTATGACGTCGTGGACCACAGCCGGGTGTCGACCGACTTGGGTGGCAAGGCAGGTCTCGAGGTGTTGGCGGAGCACGCACACAGCCACCACCTCGGGCTCATCAGCGACATCGTGCCCAACCACATGGCGATCCCCGAGCCGGAGCACCTCAACCGGCAACTGTGGGACGTGCTGCTGCACGGACGCGCGTCGACCTACGCATCGTGGTTCGACGTCGACTGGGACCGGTGCGGCGGCCGGCTCGGGATGCCCGTGCTGGGCGCGTCTATCGACGACGTCATCGCGGCCGGCGAGCTCGTCCATGACACGGTCGACCTTGGCAGCCGCAACCCTGGCGACGACGAGCGCCAGCCGGTGCTTCGCTACCACAACCATGTCTTCCCGGTCGCCGCCGGCACGGGTGACGGCGATGTCGCAGCCGTGGCCGCCCGACAGCACTACCTGCTCGGCAGCTGGCGCGACAAGCGCGAGCTGTTGTGCCATCGGCGATTCTTTGACGTGGACACGTTGATCGCCATCCGGGTCGAGGACCCAGCCGTCTTCGACGCCAGCCACGCAGTACTCGTTGACCTGCATCGGCGAGGCATCCTCGACGGCTTTCGCGTCGACCACCCCGACGGCCTCGCAGACCCAAAGGCCTACTTCGGTTTGCTCGCCGACGCCACCGACGGCGCCTGGGTGGTGGCGGAAAAGATCCTCGAAGGTGACGAGCGGCTCCCCTCGCAGTGGTCGGTCGCCGGCACCACCGGCTACGACGCGCTGAGTGTCATCCAGACCGCCGTTGCGCCGCGCACCGGCAATCAGCTCGACGCGCAGTGGCGGGAGATCGGCGACGGCACGTCCCTGGCAGAGACGGAGATCGCGGCGAAGCGTCAGGTGCTCGACGAGCTGCTGACACCCGAGCTCGACCGGCTCGTCCGCCTCGCGACCCGGGCCGCATCGGATGACGGGAAGCCCGACACCGACCCGTCTCGGCTGGAGGTCGCGCTCGCGGAACTGCTGGTGCACGTCGAGGTCTACCGGGCCTACCTGCAGCTCGACAGACCCGTTCCCGCTGAGTCGGCTCGCCGCCTGGAGGACCTGGTCGAAGCGGCACGCGCATCACGACCTGAGCTCGCCGACGAGCTGGGGCTTCTGCGCCAGCTGCTCGCTGACGTGGACACGCGGAGCGAGGCCGGTCGCGACCTCGTCGTCCGCTTCCAGCAGGTCTGCGGTCCGGTGATGGCCAAGGGGGTCGAAGACACCACGTTCTACCGCTACAACCGGATGATCGCGCTGAACGAAGTCGGCGGCGACCCCGGCGCCCTTGACGATGTCGGGCCTGCCCGGCTGCATGTCTGGGCGGCATACCAGCAAGAGCACGCTCCACTCGGCATGACGACGTTGTCGACCCATGACACGAAACGCAGCGAAGACGTCCGCGCGCGCCTGCTTGCAGTTGCTGCTGACGCCGACGCCTGGGGCGCGGCCTGGGAACCGGTGCGATCCGTGGGGCGCGACCACGACGTCGACGAGCCGACGGCCTACTTCCTCTTCCAGACGCTGCTTGGTGCCTGGCCGATCAGCCGCGACCGACTCAGGCCGTACGTCGAGAAGGCAGTCCGCGAGGCCAAGCGCCACACCAGTTGGAACGACCCTGACTCCGAGTACGAGAAGCGAGTGCACGCGTTTGCGGATGCGTGCCTGGTCGACGAGGCGCTGGGCACCAGCCTGGAGCGCGTCATCACCACGCACGCCGCGCAGATCGCAGCGGTCACCTTGTCGGCGAAGCTGCTGCAGCTGACGCTGCCAGGCATCCCGGACGTCTACCAGGGTTGCGAGGCGGTCTCACTGTCACTGGTCGACCCCGACAACCGACGCCCTGTCGACTTCGACAGGCTCTCCTCCGTACTGGTCCGACTCGATCAGGGGCCAGCAACCCCCGCTCAGTCGGACAAACCCCTGCGGGAGGACAAGCTGCTGGTGACATCGCGCGCGCTGAGGCTGCGTCGCGACCTGCCGGCGCCATTCGGCCCGGGTGCAACCTACGAGCCGCTGTCGGGCTCCGACAACGTAGTCGCCTTCGCCCGCACTCACGGCGACGAGCAGGTGGTCACAGCTGTCCGCTTCGCCGCCGGTGAGACCCGGGTCGCCCTCCCGCGCGGGCATTGGCGCGACGTGCTCTCCGACATACGCCACGACGGCGAGGCCACGTCAGGAGCTGAGTTGTTCGACAGGCTGCCGGTGGCCCTCTTGGTCAAGGATCCAGTGATCCGATGACGTTCAGTGTCTGGGCACCCAACGCCCGCGAGTCAGTCACGCTTCTCATTAGCAACACAGCGCTTGTCGATGGCACGGCACATCCCATGCAGCGGACCGAGCACGGCTACTGGGAGTCCGACGTCGAACCACTGGACGGGATGCGCTACACCTTCAGCCTCGACGGCGGCGAGCCGCGGGCCGACCCACGTGCCCTTCGGCTGCCCGAGGGCCCCGAAGGTCCGGCCGAGGTCTTCCACCTCCACGAGTTCCCCTGGACCGACGACGCCTGGCGCGGAATCCCGCTGCCAGGCTCGGTCATCTACGAGCTCCATGTCGGCACGTTCACGGCCGACGGCACGCTCGACGCGGCAATCGAGCGACTCGACCACCTCGTCGAGCTCGGCGTCGATCTGGTGGAGCTGATGCCGATCGCCACGTTCCCCGGCCGCAACGGCTGGGGCTACGACGGTGTCGGCCTGTACGCCGTCCATGAACCCTACGGCGGCCCCGAGGCGCTAGCCCGGTTCGTCGACGCCTGCCACAGCCGTGGACTCGGCGTCTGCCTCGACGTCGTCTACAACCATTTCGGACCCAGCGGCAACCACCTCAGCGAGTTCGGGCCGTACTTCACCGACCGCTACGGCACCCCGTGGGGGCAGGCCCTCAACCTCGACGGTCCCGAGAGTGACGAGGTGTGCCACTTCATCATCGACAACGCGCTGCTGTGGCTGCGCGACTTTCACATCGACGGGCTGAGGCTCGATGCCGTACACGCGCTGTTTGACGACCGGGCCGTCACGATGCTGGAGCAGCTGTCGGGACAGGTGAGCGCGTTGTCGACCGGACTGGGTCGTCCGTTGTGGCTCATCGCTGAGTCCGACCGTAACGACCCGCTGACGGTGACACCGCGTGAAGCCGGCGGCCTCGGCTTGCATGCCCAGTGGGCCGACGACGTACACCATGCGCTGCACGTTGTCCTCACCGGCGAGACACAGGGCTACTACGAGGACTTCGCCCATCCGGGTGCGCTCGCGAAGGTGCTCGGCGGCGTCTTCCTGCACGACGGCAGCTACTCGACGTTCCGCCGACGCACCCACGGCCGCCCGGTCGACCGGGCCCGAACCGCCGGGTGGCGGTTTCTGGTGTCGATGCAGAACCACGACCAGGTCGGCAATCGCGCGACCGGCGACCGGCTGTCGGCCACGCTGCCGCCGGGGCGGTTGGCCGCGGGAGCCGCGCTGCTGCTGACGTGTCCCTGCACCCCGATGCTGTTCATGGGTGAGGAGTGGGGCGCGTCTACCCCGTGGCAGTACTTCACCGACCACACCGACGTCGGGATCGCTGAGGCAGTGCGACGCGGCCGACGTGACGAGTTCGCCACCCACGGGTGGGCGCGGGCCGACGTACCAGACCCGCAGTCGGAAGAGACTGTCCAGCGGTCGCGCCTCGACTGGTCTGAGCGCGACCAACCCGACCACGCGCGATTGCTTCGCTGGTATGCCGCTCTGCTGCGGCTGCGGCGGGAGCGCCCGGAGCTGGGCGACCACCGTCTCGACCTGGTCGAGGTCGACCACGACCACGAGACCGACACCGTGGTCGTCCACCGTGGTGGGCAGCGCGTCGTCGTCAACCTGAGCGCCGAGGTGCGCCGCGTCGAGCTGCGCGTCGATGATCCGGAGTCACTCGAGGTGGTCCTGGCCTGGGACCCCGACGCGACTCAGCTCGTCGGCACGGCGCTGGAGATCGGGCCCGACTCCGCGGCCATCGTCGGGCCGGACTCGCAGGCGCTCAGAGGTCGGTAAGGGCATGCAGCATCTCGCCGCGCAGACCTACACAGTCGTGGCGCCAGAACGCCTCGGCATACACGAGAGTGCCGGTCATCCAAGGCTCGTATGACGCCAACGTCATCACCTGGAAGGCCGCCTCGGGGATCCGCAAAGACGGACGTCGGAAGCCCAGCTCGCCTGCCGCGACGAACCCGAAGCGGCGGTAGTAGTCAGGCCCTCCCTCGAGGAAGACCACAGGCTCATCGCGGGTGCCCACTTCCTCCACGGCGTGACGCATCAACGCCGAGCCGATACCGAGGCCCTGCCAGGAGGACGCGACGGCGAGCGGACTGAGCACCAGCACATCGACAAGCCGGTCGGGCGTGTCCAGCAGGCTCCGGGTGAACAGCACGTGACCCACGAGCTCGTCGGCGCGCTCGGCCACGAATGACAAGCCGTCGACCCACGCGTCACTCGACCGCAGGCTCGCGATCAGCTCGGCGATGACGGGGTTCTCGAACGCGTCGACCTCAACAGCGGCCACGGCGTCCGCCTCCCCGACGCGTTCGGGGCGCAGCACAACACCCACATCGCCGGTCATGGGCGGCGTTGGCCAAGGTTGCGCTGCTGCTTGGTGATGTACTTCCACTTCTTCCGCTGATCGGCGCGAAGGCGAGCATCCGTCCGGGCCGCCATCCACGCAAGCTCGCGCTGCAGCCGGAACCAGCTCTCCAGCCGGCGCTCCGACAGGCGGTTCTCCGCGACGGCCGCAAGCAGCGCACACCCCGGCTCCGATTGGTGGCTGCAGTCCCGGAACTTGCATTGTCCCTTGAGCGCCTCGATGTCGGGGAAGGTGGACGCCAGGCCCTCGTCGGCGTGCTGCAGGCCGACGCCCCGAAGCCCCGGGGTGTCGATAACAGTGCCGCCGCCCGGGAGCGCCACCAATTCGCGCCGCGCCGACGTATGCCTGCCCTTGCCGTCGTCGCGAATCGGCAGGGTGGCGAGCAGATCGCTGCCGACCAGGGCGTTGGTCAGCGACGACTTGCCGTGACCGGATGCACCGAGCAGCCCGATCGTCTTGTGGTCGCTCGCCAGTGCGCGTACCTCCGCAATCCCTGCACCGGTCACGGTGCTGCACACGATGACCTCGACACTGGGAGCAGCCAGACGCACGTCGGCTGCCAGCATCTCGCCATCGCCGACCAGGTCGGCCTTGGTGAGCACGACGACGGGCTGCGCATCGCTTTCCCAGGCAATAGTCAGCAGGCGTTCGATCCGCGACAGGTTGGGCTCGGGGTGCAGCGCCACCACGATGGCGAGAGTGTCAACGTTCGCCACGAGCACCTGCCCTCGCGACGTGCCCGCCGCGTCGGCCCGCACAACTGACGTACGCCGTGGCAGGACCGTCTCGATCGTGGTGGGGCCGTCAGGCCAGGTGCGCATCAGGCACCAGTCGCCCGTGCACGGTGCCGCCAGCGAGTCGGCCGCGATGGCGTCGAGAAGTGCCGAGCCGTACGTCGCCCGGATCGGTCCGCGGCCGGTCACCACGGAGCAGACTCCTCTGTCGACGCGGGCAACCCGGCCTGGTGCGTCGGCACACGGGTACGCCGAAGCGAGCTCTCGCCAGGACTCATCCCAGCCGAGCTCAGCCAAGTCGAGCAGCGGCGCCGTCACATCGGAAGGGTAAGCCGGGCCAACGCCCGGCGCACCGCAATATTTCGTCGACAATCAGAGCGGAGGAGGACAGCCATTCCGGCGTGACCCCGGACCCATCGGTCAGATGTCGTCGATGTCGGTGGGTTGATTAGTGCGCTGCCACCGTCGCGGGCGCAACCGGCGAAGCAGTTCGAGTCGGGCCCCCGCCGTGGATGACTCCGGCCACTCACGGTCGAACGCGGCGTTGAGTGCGGCGCCAACGAGTACGGCGAGGGCGGTCAGGTAAAGCCACAGCAACACTGCGATCGGTGCGGCGAGGGGCCCGTAGATCGATGTCTTCGCAGTCTGCAACGTGATCCGCAGCAAGTAGCTGCCTAGCACCCAGATCGTGAAGGCCAGCACCGCGCCCGGCAGGTCATGGCGCCACGACGTGCGCACCGGCACCGACCAGTGATAGAGCGTGGTGAGGAACGCGATGCTCAGGATCACGACCACCGGCCAGTAGGCGGCGTTGAGCAGATCGATCCGCTCCGGCACCAGTTGGGCGACGATACGCGGACCCGCCACGACTAGCGGCAGCACGACGACGCCGACGATAAGGCCGATGACATAGAGGCCGAACGCCAACATCCGGGTGCGGACGATCCCGCGCCTGCCACCAAGGCCGTACATGATCGTGATCGTGTCGACAAACACGTTGAGGGCACGCGAGCCGGACCAGAGCGCCAGCACGAAGCCGAGCGAGATCACGTCGAACCGGCCGCCCGCCAACACTCGGTTCATCGTCGGTGTCACGATCCGGTCGACAGATTCGTCGGTGAGCACCTGGCCGGACATCTCGATGATTTCTCGTTTGAGGTAAAGGATCTGGCCCGGGTCGACCTTCTTGAGGATGTAGGTGATGCTGCCTGCGAGCCCGAAGATCAGGGGTGGCAGCGACAGGATGGCGAAGAACGCCGCCTCTGCGGCGAGACCGGTTACGCGGTTGCGAAAGCAGGAGCCGACGGTCGAGGTGAGCAGCCGCCAGCCGGTTGCCCGGATGTTTGTCAGTGATAGGCGTCTCGGCGACTCACCCCTCACCGACTCCGACACCATGCGGTCTACGGTATCGAGATGACAGCGCAAAACTTGGCAACGTCCGTGCAGCTGGTCGCGATAGCGACGGGCGTACGGACGCAAGGAGGGGTACGCGGGTCGCTGGCGCGGGGAGAGCGGCGAATGGCAGGCTGTCGCCATGACTGCCCCGAACACCATCGCCACCGCGTCTGCCGCCTACCGTTCCGCCCTCGAGGTGATCGAGTCCGTCGAGCCTCGGGTTGCTGCCGCCACCCGGGCCGAGCTGGCCGATCAACGGTCGTCGCTGAAGCTGATCGCGAGCGAGAACTACGCCTCGCCCGCCGTGCTGCTCACGATGAGCAGCTTCCTCAGTGACAAGTACGCCGAGGGGACGATCGGACACCGGTTCTATGCCGGCTGCCAGAACGTCGACACTGTCGAGGCGCTGGCTGCCGAGCATGCCCGGGAGCTTTTCGGAGCCCCCTATGCCTACGTCCAGCCGCACTCCGGCATCGACGCGAACCTCGTTGCCTTCTGGGCAATCCTCGCCACGCGAGTGGAGGGGCCTGCCCTGGCCGAGGCCGGTGCCAAAGGCGTCAACGACCTGTCCGAAGACGCCTGGGAGCAGCTGCGTGCACGCTACGGCCAGCAGCGGATGCTGGGTATGTCGCTCGACGCGGGCGGCCACCTGACCCACGGCTTCCGGCCCAACATCTCGGGAAAGATGTTCCACCAGCGCAGTTACGGCACGAATCCCGACACCGGACTGCTCGACTACGACCTGCTGGCGAAGCAGGCGCGGGAGTTCAAACCACTGATCTTGATCGCCGGCTACTCGGCCTACCCGCGCCGGGTGAACTTCGCCACGATGCGCGAGATTGCCGACGACGTCGGGGCGACCTTGATGGTCGACATGGCCCACTTCGCCGGGCTGGTCGCCGGCAAGGTGTTCACCGGTGACGAGGACCCTGTCCCTCACGCCCACGTCACCACCACCACGACGCACAAGTCGCTCCGTGGACCGCGTGGTGGTCTCGTCCTTGCCACGAAGGAGTACTCGGACGCGGTCGACAAGGGATGCCCGATGGTGCTGGGCGGCCCGCTTTCGCACGTGATGGCGGCAAAAGCCGTCGCTCTCGCGGAGGCCCGCCTGCCGGAGTTCGCGACGTACGCGCAACAGGTCGCCGACAACGCGCAGTCCCTTGCCGACGGCCTCATGAAACGCGGCGCCACGCTGGTGACGGGCGGCACGGACAACCACATCGTCTTGCTAGACGTGTCGGGTTTCGGGCTGACTGGGCGGCAGGCGGAGTCGGCGCTGCTCGACGCCGGTGTCGTCACCAACCGCAACTCGGTCCCGAGCGACCCCAACGGCGCCTGGTACACGAGCGGGGTCCGGCTGGGCACGCCCGCGCTCACGACGCGAGGCTTCGGGCACGACGAGTTCGACGTGGTGGCCGAACTGATCGTCGACCTGCTCTCTAAGACGACGGCGGACACGGCCAAGAGCGGGTCGCCCTCGAAGGTCAACTACACGACCGCCGATGGGGTGTGTGACAGCGTGCGTTCGGCAGCTGCCGAACTGCTCGATGCGCATCCGTTGTACCCCGGCCTCGAGCTCTGAACCGGAGCGAGGCGCCTCTCCGCGACGTACACCGAGGTGTTCACAGTGGGGACAATCGTCTCGCATGTTGGTGATCCGGCTGCTGTGATCCAGAGATGCGCAGGCGGCAGCGTCCATTATACGGACACGATTCCCACATATCGAGACATTCGCTTGCCACCAGCCAACCCCTCGGGAACGATCATCGTCATGACATCGACCGCTCGCCTCGTTGCCTTCCTCGTGGTTCGCCGCCACGTGGACTTCGGCTTGACGCGCAGCGCGATGTGTAGTCACGCGTAACCCTCACCAGGGCTTCGTCTCGACCGAGCTCGCCACACGGGCTGATCTCTTCCCTGTGGTGCCGTCGAGCAAGCGTTCCGTTTCCCCCTGAAGGACACGCATGACACCCGCCAGCACCGCCACTCTCCCCCGCCCCGCTCCGGCGCATCCGCATACGCACGCGCACGCTCCGGGCAAGAAGAAGGGCGAGGGCCAATGGGCTCTCGGCTATCGCGAGCCGCTCAACGCCAACGAGCAGGCCAAGAAGGACGACAACCCACTCAACGTGCGGGCACGCATCGAGCATGTCTATGCCCGCGGCGGCTTTGCGTCGATCGACCCCTCTGACCTGCGCGGCCGGTTCCGCTGGTGGGGCCTGTACACACAGCGTCGCCCCGGCATCGACGGCGGACGCACGGCTGTCCTCGAGCCGCACGAGCTCGACGACGAGTACTTCATGCTGCGCATCCGCATTGATGGTGGGCAGCTCAGCACGGAGCAGCTGCGGACCATCGCCGACATCTCGACGACGTACGCCCGTGACACGGCCGACATCACCGACCGACAGAACATCCAGCTGCACTGGGTCCGCGTCGAGGACGTTCCTACGATCTGGGCGCGACTCGAAGCCGTCGGCCTCGACACCCAGGAGGCATGCGGCGACTGCCCCCGCGTCGTGCTGGGGAGCCCACTCGCCGGCATCGCGGCCGACGAGCTGATCGACCCGACGTCGGCGATCAACGAGATCACGTCCCGCTACATCGGCGACCCGCAGTTCTCCAACCTGCCACGCAAGTTCAAGACCGCGATCACCGGACACCCGACGCTCGACGTAGCGCCGGAGGTCAACGACGTGGCGTTCGTGCCGACCGTCCACCCCGTGCACGGCGTCGGCTTTGACGTCTGGGTCGGCGGCGGCCTCTCGACCAACCCGATGCTTGCGCAGAGCCTCGGGGTTTGGGTCCCGCTCGACGAGGTGCCCGACGTATGGGCGGCCGTCGTCGGCGCGTTCCGCGACTACGGCTACCGCCGGTTGCGTGCACGCGCCCGCCTGAAGTTCCTCGTGGCCGACTGGGGTGTGGACCGGTTCCGCACAGTCATCGAGGACGAGTACCTGCAGCGTCCCCTGATCCGAGGTGAGGCACCGGAGAAGCCTCTCGGTAACGGGGACCATGTAGGTGTTCACGAGCAGGCAGACGGCCGCCTGTACGTCGGCACCTCGCCGACGGTGGGCCGGATCTCGGGGACGACCCTGACCAAGCTGGCCGACATCGCCGAGTCGCACGGCTCCACCCGAGTACGCACGACGCCGTACCAGAAGCTGATCGTGCTCGATGTGGAGCCGCAAGCCGTCGACTCCCTGGTCAGGGCGATCGAGGACCTCGGAATCCCGACCAAGCCCAGCCAGTGGCGGCGCTCGACGATGGCCTGCACCGGCATCGAGTTTTGCAAGCTCGCCATCGTGGAGACCAAGAACCGCGCGGCCGAGCTCATCAGCGAGCTCGAGCTTCGGATCCCGGAGCTGGACACGCCGATCACCGTGAACCTCAACGGCTGCCCCAACTCCTGCGCCCGCATCCAGGTCGCGGACATCGGCCTCAAAGGGCAGTTGGTCCTCGACGACGACGGCAACCATGTCGAGGGATTCCAGGTGCATCTGGGCGGTGGCCTGGGACTGGAGGCTGGGTTCGGCCGCAAGCTGCGTGCGCACAAGGTGACGTCGGCCGGTCTCACCGATTACGTCGAGCGCATCGTGCGGCGTTACCTGTCTGACCGTGGCACGGGTGAGCGCTTCGCAGCGTGGGCCACCCGTGCCGACGAGGAGGCACTGCGATGAGCGCCCACTCGGTGCCGCTGCACTGCCCCTACTGCGCCGGCGAGCGACTGCACCCGCATGGCGATGTGCACGGTGCGTGGGAGTGCCGCGAATGCCTGCGGGCGTTCTCGGTCAAGTTCATCGGCCTGCTCTCCCCCACAGGTCCCAGCGAACCAGAGAGGACGACATGACGGTCATCAGCGTGGACGAGCTGCGCGAGACTGCCCTCCTCGCCGGCCCCGAGTTGGAGCTCGCCCCGGCTGAGGCAGTGCTCGAGTGGGCCGTCGACACGTTCGGGAGTCGCTTCTGCGTGACGTCGTCGATGAGCGACTCGGTGCTTGCCCATCTGGCTTCGCGCGTCGCACCGGGCATCGATGTGCTCTTCCTCGACACCGGCTACCACTTCGCCGAGACCCTCGGGACACGTGACGCCGTTGCCGCGACGGTGCCGGTGAACGTCGTCACGCTCTCTCCGACGATCTCGGTCCGCGACCAGGACGAGCAATACGGCAAGGACCTCTACAAGACCAACCCTGACCTGTGCTGCGCACTGCGCAAGGTGGAACCGCTCCGCCAAGGACTCGAGGCGTATGACGCCTGGGCCACCGGGTTGCGCCGCGAGGAGACCCACAACCGCGTCATCTCGCCGGTCGTCGGCTGGGACCCCGCCAAGGAGAAGGTCAAGGTCTCGCCGCTGGCGCGCTGGACCCGAGACGACGTCGACCGCTACATCAGCGAGCACAACCTGCTCGTGAATCCGTTGCAGTTCGACGGCTACCCCTCCATCGGCTGCTGGCCATGCACTCGACGCGTGGCACCGGGCGACGATGCCCGCAGCGGCCGGTGGGCAGGCACCAACAAGACAGAATGCGGAATCCACTCATGACTGCTCCCGCGCTTATCGCCCTGGCCCACGGGTCCAAGGACCCGAGGTCGGCCCGCACCGTCCGCGAGATCGTGGCGACCACGAGGCGGCTCCGCCCAGGTCTACGCATCGAGACGGCATTTCTCGACCACGTGCGTCCTGACCTCGACACGGTCGTCTCCCGCCTCGAACGGCAGGGACACCGGGAGGTTGTCGTCGTACCCCTGCTGCTCACGGCGGCGTACCACGCCCGGGTCGACGTGCCGGCCGTCGTGCAGCAGGTCAACGACACACACGCCGACGTCGCCGTGACGACGGCCCACGTCATCGGACCCGATGCAGCGTTGTTGTCGATTCTCGACGAGCGGCTCCGGGAGGCGTTGCGGCTGGCGAGGGTGCGTGAGCTCGACGCGCTCGTGCTTGCCGCTGCCGGCTCGTCGGACGCACGCGCGAACGCCTCGATCGCCAGGATCGCGCGGCTGTGGGGGCACCGGCATCGGCTGCCGACCTCGGTCGCGTTTGCGTCAGCCGCGCCACCGTCCACGGGGGAGGCGGTGCGCGACTGGCGCCGGCAGGGCAAAAGGTACGTCGCCGTGGGGTCACTGTTCGTGGCGCCCGGGAAGCTGCCCGACCGGGCTGAGGAGCTAGCCCTGGAGGCGGGGGCGGTCGCGGTGTCAGCTCCCCTCGGTGCACACAGCGAGCTGGCCCGGCTGATCCTGGCCCGCTACTCCGTCGGGGCGCTCGACCTGGTGCAGATCCCCGCCTGACACAACGAGGTCACGGATCAGATGTGAGACGAGCCTTCTGCTCCGCCACGTCGAAGTCGGGTGCGGGCCACTGCGGATCCAGTTGTTGGAGGTGCTCGAGCAGCAGGACGCAGATCGCCCAGTTGCGATACCACTTGCGGTCACTCGGTACGACGTGCCAGGGGGCCGCCGACCTGCACCGCTCTAGCGCGATCTCGTAGGCGCGCTGGTAGTCGTCCCACCGCGCGCGCTCGTCGATGTCACCCGGGCTGAACTTCCAGTGCTTCGTCGGATCCTCCAACCGCGCCAGCAGCCGTTCGCGCTGCACGTCCTTGGAGATGTGGAGCATGCACTTGATCACGGTCGTGCCACTGGTGGCGAGCCGCTGCTCGAACTCGTTGATGGCGTCATAGCGGCGTTCGATCTCCGCCGGCGAAGCCAAACCGCGCACGCGGGCGATCAGCACATCCTCATAGTGACTGCGGTCGAATACTCCCACCATGCCGGGATCGGGAACCTTCTTGGCGATGCGCCAGAGGAAGTCGCGCTCGAGTTCCTCCTTGGTCGGTGCCTTGAACGATGCCAGGGAGATCCCCTGCGGGTCGAGCTGACGCAAGCTGTGGCGGACTACGCCACCCTTGCCGGATGTGTCCATCCCCTGAAGAACCAGCAGGATGCTCCGGCGTCCGGCGACCTTCGACTCCGCGTACAGCCGTTCCTGGAGGTCGGCCGCCTTCGCTCCGATATCGGCCAGCGCCTCCTTCGCCTCGGACTTCGTGCCGTCGAAGCCGGGCTTCCCATGCGGGTCGAGCGCCTCCAGGTCGACGGGTCCTGTCGGTAGGCGCAGCACGTCACTCAGCGGACCTGGTGCTGCCGTCGTACTCATGGCGCCATTCTGACCGGTCGGCTCGTCTGCCCGGCAGGAGGTGGCAGGATCGACGCGTGCAGTCGCTGTTTCCCACCACGCCCGACGAGCTGGACGACGACGATCTCGTCGAGCTGTACGCGTACCCCGTCGACAGACGGTGGGTGCGGGCCAACTTCGTCGCCACCCTGGATGGCGCCGCGCAAGGCGAGGACGGGAAGTCGGAAGGTCTCACGAGCCAGGCTGACCAACGGTTGTTCGCCCTGCTGCGTTCGTTGTGTGACGTCGTGCTCGTGGGCGCCGGCACCGCTCGCCGCGAGGGCTACCAGCCGATCCTCGAGTCGGAGGTCGCGATCGAACTGCGTCGCCAACTGGGCCTCGCCCCAGTGCCCGCGATCGCCGTGGTGTCGAGGTCGCTGAGTCTGGACCTCGGGCTGCTCGCTGGTGGCGTGTCGCCCACGATCGTCATCACCACCGAGGCGGGACTGGCCAACCCCCTCCACGGCGAAACCTCCGGTGCCCTGACAGACGCGACGACCGTCGTCGCAGGCGAGCTCGACGTCGACCTTGCTGGTGCAATCGAAGCGCTCGGCGGTCACGGATACCAGCGGGTCCTGTGTGAGGGCGGACCAACGCTGATGCGCGGACTGACCGCAGCACGGCAGCTCGACGAACTGTGCCTCACGATCAGCCCGCAGCTCGTCGCCGGCGACCGGCGTCGCGTCACCCATGGCGCAGCGATCATCTCCCCTGCCCGCTTACGACTACGCCACCTGCTCGAGTCCGACGGCGAGCTGTTCTGCCGCTACACGACGAACTGATCCGAGGAGCCATGGACCTACCTGTGATGCCACCGCTGTCCCCGATGCTCGCTAAGGCGACCAAGGCCATCCCGAAGTCGGCTGCCCACGAAGGCGGCCTCCTCTACGAGCCGAAGTGGGACGGCTTCCGGTGCATCGTGTTTCGCGACGGAGACGAGGTCGAGCTCGGCAGCCGCAACGAGCGACCTCTGACTCGCTACTTCCCCGAGATCGTTGAGGCAGCGCTGGCTTCCCTGCCTCAGCGGTGTGTGGTGGACGGTGAGATCGTGATCGCGATGGACGGCAGGTTGCACTTCGAGCGGTTGCTGGAGCGGATCCACCCCGCCGACTCACGAGTGCGCAAGCTGGCGGTCGACACGCCTGCATCGTTCGTCGCCTTTGACCTGCTGGCACTCGACGACCAGTCGCTCCTGGAGACGCCGCAAGGCGAGCGCCGTGCGCTGCTCGAGGAACACCTCACATCGTCAAAGCCGCCCATCTTCCTGACGGCGGCGACGACCGACCACGGCACAGCCGAGGAGTGGTTCTCGTCGTTCGAGGGCGCCGGGCTCGACGGCGTCGTCGCGAAGCCACTTGCATCGACGTACGAGCCGAACAAGCGCACCATGCTGAAGGTCAAGCACGAGCGCACGGCCGACGTCGTGCTCGCGGGCTACCGGCTCCACAAGACCTCAACCCCCGAGGAGCCACGCTTGGGATCGCTCCTGCTCGGCCTGTATGACGACGAGGGCCACCTGCAGCACGTGGGCGTGTCGGCGGCGTTCCCGGTGACCCGACGAGCAGAGCTCGTCAAGGAGCTCGAGCCCCTGCTCATCGACCCGGCCGACCATCCGTGGGCCGAGTGGGCTACCGCCGAGACCGGCGGCCGGATGCCGGGCGCTCAGTCACGCTGGAATGCCGGCAAGGACCTGTCCTGGGTGCCCCTCGACCCGTCACTCGTCGCCGAGGTCGGCTACGACCACATGGAGGGGGCGCGATTTCGTCATACCACCCAGTTCAAGCGCTGGCGCCCCGACCGGACGCCCGAGTCATGCACCTACGAGCAGCTCGAGGAGCCCGTCAGCTACGACCTCGACGACATCCTGCGTTGACGGCCACAACAGTTGTCAGAAACTCTTGGGCGCAAGCGTCGGCGGGAGGATGATAGTGAGCGACGCCTCGAAGGAGAGTGCCATGTACAACGTGATCGTCCTTGCCGAACAGGTGCTCACCTCCGGTGATGCGGCCGAGGTCGCCTCGCTGCACGAGGGCATCGAGGAGGCACGCCATTATCACCTCCTGATCCCCTGCGAGAACGCCCAGCTGCGGGTCGAGACCGCCCTGGGTGCGCTGGCTGCAAGTGAAGTGTTGGCTGCGCCGCCGGTTGTGACCGACGAGCTCGACGCACGGCAGGCACAGGAGGCCATCGACAGGCACGCCGAGAATGCCGTGACGGTCAGCATCGCGGCCTTGAAGGCGACCGGCCATGACGCGAGTGGCGAGTTCAGCCCGGACGACCCGATCGACGTACTAGAACGCGTCGCGTCGGAGCACGATGCCGCCGAGGTGATCGTGATGACGCGACCACACGTCGTCGCCGAGTTCTTCCACGTGGACTGGGCTTCCAAGGCACGCCGTCGCCTTGGCGTCCCGGTCCTGCACCTCGTCGAGCACGAGCCGATCGATGCCGAGGCCGGGAGCGGCCAGGGCATCACAGGGATGTAGCAGTACACGGTCGGGGGCCGCGAAACTCAGAAGGGGGCCATGGAACCCATGGAATTGAAGCAACGCCAGGCTGACGTGTGGGGCTCAGCGCCGTTCGAGCTGGTGGCACCGACACTGACGGGAATGCATGAGGCCGTCCTCGACTCCGTGAACGCCGGACCTGGCGACCGCTGGCTCGACGTCGCCTGCGGCACGGGAGAACTCGCCCGGATGGCCGTGCGCACGGGTGCGGAGGTCGTGGGCGCTGACTCGTCCCCCGCCCTCATCGCCACTGCCGAGCGGCTGTCCGAGGGACTCGGGGTGCGGTTCGAGGTCGCCGACGTCGAAGCCTTGCCGTATGACGACGGGGCGTTCGACATCGTCACCTCCACGGTCGGGGCCATCTTCGCGCCCCACCACGAGGCGGTTGCCGACCAGCTCAGCCGGGTGACGCGCCTCGGTGGACGTCTCGCGATGACAGCCTGGATTCGAAACACCGAGGGCACCGACCCGTTCGACGTCTTCGACTCCTACGCGCCACCACCACCGCCCGAGGCGGCAGACTTGCTGGCCTGGGGGGAGGAAGAGCATGCGAGCGATCTCCTCGACGCGACGTTCGAGCTGACCGTCACCCGCCACATCTCACCCTGGAGGTCGGAATCTGCAGCAACGATGGTCGAGCAAGCGGCGACGGCTTTTGGGCCGATCAAGACCCTGCTGGCCAACCTGCCGGCTGACCGTGCCGCCTCGCTGCGAAGCGAGCTGATCGAAAGGCTCGACCAGCACCGCACCGGCGACACCGAAGTGACAGTGGACCGCCAGTACGTACTGATCGTCGGGGTCCGCCGCTGACCACCGCCGACGACGTACGTCTGGGATTCACCGGCGGGCTAGGTAGGGGTCGGCCCAGGCACTGATGATGCGGGCCGCCCGCGTGGCCTGGTTGCGCCCCGTGAGCAGGTGGTCGGCGCCCTCCAGCGACACGAAGCTGCGCGGGTGCCGGGCCGCCCGGAATATCTCACTCGCGTTGGCGATCCCCACCGTGTTGTCGATCGGGGAGTGCATCACCAGCAGCGCCCTGCGCAGCGTGCGGATCTGCTCGTGCAGGTCCGCTGCGCGCACGTCCTCGATGAAGTGCCGCCGCAAGGTGAGCGCCTTGCCGCCGATGAGGAAGGGTGCCTCGCCGTGGGCGAGGATCCGTTCGACAAGGGCGTCGTAGGTGTGCTCGACATGGCTCGGGTCGTACGGCGCGCCGATGCTCGCCACTGCGCGCACCGAGTCGACCTCATGGGCCGCGGCGATGACCGCTGCCCCGCCGAAGGAGTGCCCCACCAGCAGCCGCACCTCGCGGCCGGTCTCGTTCATGAACCGCGCGGCTTGCGCCGTGTCGGCGATCTTGTGGGAGAACGACCCGTCGCCCCAGTCGCCCTCGGAGTCGCCGAGTCCGAGGTTGTCGAAGCGCAGCATCCCGATGCCCTCGCTGGCCAGCCGCTTACAGAGGCGGCTGGCGGCCGGGCTGTCCTTGCCCAGTGTGAAGCCGTGTGCGAACACACCCCACCCTCGGGGCGGACCTTCCGGGAGGTCGATCAGACCGGCAAGCCTGGGTCCGCTCGTGCTGGGGAACCATGCCCGCTCGGTCACGTTCGCATCCGGGGCCACCATCACCACCGTACGGTCGGGCTACTGAGGGTGGCAATCGCTGGCAGCCGTCGGTAGCCCGTGTGGGCTATGGACGTACCGGCCCAGGGAAGAGTAGACCGGAGAGGGCATGAGGGAGTCTCGTATGTCCACGTCCAAGTTCGCTGCCGTGATCACGTCTGTCCTTGCCGCCGCCGCGGTGGTGGTGAGCCCTGGTACGACTGCCGATGCGGGGGTGACCGGCCCGGGTTCGGCGCAGGCCCAACGCATCGACGTCACCCTTGCCGACTGCACCATCACCGGCACTGAATTCGGCGAATACCTGAACGGCACGGAGGGTGACGACGTGATCTGCGGACTCGGCGGCAACGACTCAATGCAGAGCAGTCCCGGCGACGACACCTACATAGGCGGCGACGGCGTCGACGGCATCTCCTTCTCCTACACCAATGTCGCCAACGGGGTGAAGGCGGATCTGCGGACAGGCATCGCGACGGGCCACGGAACCGACACCATCGACGGCGTCGAGAACCTCTCCGGCACCCCCTATCGAGACACCCTGAGGGGCGACAACCGGGCGTACATCAACTACCTTGGCTCACTCACGGGCAACTCCCTTTCCGGCAACGGTCGTGCGGACATCCTCGGCGGACGCGGCGGCGGGTTTGACAACCTCTATGGCGGACAGGGCAACGACACACTCATCCCCGGACCGGGCGACGATTGGGCATCCGGTGACAGTGGGGTCGACACCATCTCGTTCAGGCTGTCGACCGGACCGGTCACGATCAACATGGCTCCGCCGAACGGCGAGCCACCGATGGGCAGCGGACAGGGATTCGACTTGCTCTACGGCGAGAACATCGTCGGGTCGGCCCACGACGACACCATTACCGGGGGTGTTGAGGGTTACGGGGCAAACTTCGATGACGCGAACATCCTGTGGGGCCTCGCCGGCAACGACACGCTGTCAGGCGGCGAGTCGGGCAACGACAGGCTGTTCGGCGCGGAGGGCAACGACACCCTCGACGGCGGCACCGACACAGATCGCTGCGACGGCGGACCCGACACCGACACAGCCGCCAACTGCGAGATCCTGGTGTCCATCCCCTGACTGGCCACTCGGACCAGCGCTGATGAGTCAGGCACAGAAGATGGTGGTTCTGACCGCGCTGACCCCTCAGACTTCGCGGGCAGAACCACCGGCCTGCCGAAACGGACCGGCCGGTGCGCAACACGACGGGGGCAACCCCGACAGACTGTTAACCCGGGCTGGAGCAACGACCCCGGCTACCCAAACCACGTTACGCCTGCGACTGCGAACACCTAATCTGTCTCACGCCTGGGTGAACTGAGTGCCACTGTGTAACGGAATCATCACCCTGCGCGTGTGACAGTCGAGTCAGGGTGGGCCAGGTGCTGCCTGCCAAGCGAGCGCAGCTACAAAGAGTGACTGCACTCTGCTAATGGAGCGATCCCGTGCGCACGGTGTCACCATCGCACGAGCTCGAATGAAGCGTCGACACTGTGCAGACCGAGTACTACATCGCCGCGCAGACGGAGGGTGTTCGCCGCCGCACACGACCAAACGTGGTGCAGCGAACACCCTCCGTCAACCCCCCGAATTGACTATGTCGCTAGCGCCTGCACGGGAGAAAGGTGTCCCCAGAGGGTCGTCCTGCGTGCCGAGGCTCAACCCCCGCTCCGGAAGAGGAAGGTAGCAAGATGAGACGGTCAGTAGCCCTGCTCGCAGCATCGCTTCTTGCCTGCGTGGCGTTCGGTCAACCTGCGTACGCTCGGACGCCCCAACCTGTGGACGTGCGGTTCGTTGCCCTCAACTGTGGCTTTCCAGTCGCCATCCATCAAGTAGGCAAGTACTCCGTCAAGATCTTTGAACGTGATAACGGGCGCTTCGCCTACAAGCAGATCGAAACCTCCCCTGGACTCAAGGTGACTTTCAAGAACCTTGCGACCGGGAAGACGCTGCGGTACAGCATCGCTGGTCCGAGGTTGGTCAAAATCCAACGGAGCGGCGCCAGCTCCATTGCTGAGGTGGGGGCCTGGGGATGGCCGTTCCACCCGGTGACCCACAAGGAAGGGCTGTGGACCAGCCATGGGCGGATATACACCGTCTTCGACAAGGATGGGGACTTGGTCTCGACACGCTTCACCGGCCACGTGGTGAACGTTTGCAGAGCGCTTGCCTAAGGTCGGTCACCACAGGACGCCTTGTAGAACGTGCTTGACGAATTGGATGGCAGTCTGATTCTTACCGCGCCCTGCACGTCCGCCCTCGAGAATGCACGGGTCAGTCAGGCATCTTCCCAGTTCAGCGGATTCTTCTTGCTCGGCTGGACCCTCGGCGGCTCGCCGGGCATCTTGGGGTACTCGGGCGGGTAGGGCATGTCGCCCTTACCGTCGGCCTCATCGCGTTCGTACATCGCGAGCAGCGGCTCGAGCGAGTGATGGACGTCGTCGATCTCCGCATGCAGGTCGCCCTTCTCCGCCATGCGCGCGGGCACGGTGTGCAGGGTGAACTCGCGCGGATCGAGCCCTTCGAGCTCGGACCACTCCACCGGTGTAGAGACAGGCCCTCCTGGCAGTGGGCGCAGGCTGTAGGCGCTGGCGATGGTGCGGTCACGGGCATTCTGGTTGTAGTCGATGAACACAGTCTCGCCGCGCTCCTCCTTCCACCAGTTCGTGGTGACCCTGCCAGGCATCCGGCGCTCCAGCTCACGACCGAACGCGATCGCCGCATGGCGTACGTCGGTGAACGTCCACCGCGGCTCGATCCGGATGTAGATGTGGACGCCTCGGTTGCCTGACGTCTTCGGGAAGCCCCGGATGCCCAGCTCCTCGAGAAGTCCACGGGCCTCCCCCGCCACCACCGCGGACTCGGCGAACGATGTACCGGGCTGAGGGTCGAGGTCGAGGCGCAGCTCGTCGGGATGGTCGACGTCGGCGCGACGGACAGGCCAAGGGTGGAACGTGATCGTGCCGATCTGGGCCGCCCAGGCTGCCACCGCCGCCTCCGTCGGGCAGACCTCGTCTGCGGATCGGCCGGACGGGAACTCGATCCGGGCGGTTTCGACGTACGCCGGCGCCCCTTTCGGGACCCGTTTCTGGAAGAACGCGTCTCCGTGTGGGTCGGAGCGGGTCGCCTGCTTGATATCGGGGAACACGCCCTTCGGCCAGCGCTCCAACGTGGTGGGGCGCAGATGGAGCGCCCGCAGGATCCCCTCGCCGACGCTGGCGTAGTAGTTGACCACGTCGAGCTTGGTCGTCTCGGGGGTGGCGTCGGTCGCCGGGAACACGACCCGGTCGGGGTTGGAGACGCGGACCATGGTCCCGTCGACGTCGATCTCGGTGACGGGGCTGGCCATGCGGGCCAGCCTATCCAGCCGAGGCCAACTGAGACGCCGGGACCACCAGCATCTGCCAACCCACGCCGTCGCAGTCTGTTCATCTTTGATAGCCCTCAGGACTCCCCTTCGTCTCGTTTGTGGCTTAGGTTGTCCCGGACACCCACACCACTGGATTCTCTGACGGGACCCCTTGTGACCTCACGATTTTTGACGCGTCGACGTGCCCTTGTAGCCGCCCTCCCCGGGGCCGTAGTCGCGGCCTTGGTGGTCCTTCCGCCCACCCAGGCCTCAGCAGTGCCCTCCACCACGCTCGTCATCAATGAGGTGTACGGCGGCGGCGGCAACAGTGGTGCGACGTACACGCACGACTTCATTGAGGTGAAGAACATCGGCACGACGACCGTCGATGTGTCCGGCTACTCGGTCCAGTACACGTCGGCTGGAACCACCGGCATCGTTTACCAGGTGACCAACCTGTCGGGGAGATCCCGGCGGGAGAGACCTACCTGGTCCAGGAGGCGCAGGGCACCGGAGGCACCACCCCGCTGCCCACACCTGACGCGACCGGCACGATCGTGATGGCCGGACCGGGCCGGCAAAGTCGCGCTCGTCAGCAGCCAGACCGCACTCTCTTGCACGATCCCCGACTGCGACACCGCGCCGGGTGTCGTGGACTTTGTCGGCTACGGACCAGCGGCCAACGACTCCGAGACGGCACCGACGACTACCACCTGACCAACACCACCTCTGCATCACGCAACGCGGCTGGCACCGACACCGACAACAACTCCGTCGACTTCACCGCTGGCACCCCCTCCCCCGTCAACTGTGGCGAGGAGTGCGTCCCCACGACCGAGCCGCCGGAGATCGGCGAGTGCGGTGACCCGGCGACGTTCGTGCACCAGATCCAAGGATCCGGCGCGGCCTTCGACCCGGCCTTCGGCGGGTCACAGACCATCGAAGGCGTCGTCACCGCGGTGATGCTGGGCGGGATGTTCGTCCAGGAGGAAGCCGCGGACCATGACGCCGACCCCCTGACCTCAGAGGGCATCTTCGTCGCGCTCGGTTCAGCGACGGCACCCGAAGTCGGGTCCCAGGCGCGGGTGGCCGGGACCGTGCAGGAGAACTTCGGCCGCACCGAGCTGATCGACGTCACCGTCCTCCCGTGTGACGCGGAGGTCGACCCTGTCGAGTCGGCAGCTGTCTCGTTCCCGCTCACCGATCCTGACGACCTGGAGCGCTTCGAGGGTATGCAGGTGCAGCTGGTCGACGAGCTCGTGATCAGCGAGTACTTCAACTACGCGCGCTTCGGCGAGGTCGTAGTTGCGGCACCGCCGAACGGCTGGAACCGCCTCTACAACCCCACCGCGGTCGTCGAGCCGGGTGCTCCGGCAATCGCGCTCGCCGCAGAGTACGCACAAGCGCATCATCACGATCGATGACGCCTCGAACGTGCAGAACCCCTCGCTCGATCCCCCACCCGGGAAACGGCGATCCGTTCAGCCTGACGAACCGGTTCCGCGGTGGCGACACGATTACCGGGATCACCGGGATCATGGACTTCTCCTTCAGCCTCTACCGGCTCCAGCCCATTGAGTACGGCGATTTCACAGTCAAGAACGCACGCCCGACGGCCGCACCGAACGTCGGCGGTGAGGTCACGGTGGCGAGCTTCAACGTCCTGAACTACTTCCTCACCCTCGATCAGGGCGGCAGCACCGAAGACTGTGGTCCAGTAGGCAACAAGCAGGAGTGTCGGGGCGCGGACGCCGACCAACCGAACGAACTGCCACGGCAGAGGGCCAAGATCATCGCCGCACTGGCCGAGCTCGACGCCGATGTCGTCGGCCTGATGGAGATGGAGAACACCCCGGGAGTCGAGCCTGCAGCAGACCTGGCCGCCGGGCTCAACGATGTGCTCGGTGCGGGCACCTACGACTACGTCGACACTGGCGTCGTCGGGACGGACGCAATCCGGGTCGGGTTCCTCTACAAGCCTGGCGTGGTCAGCCTGGCCGGTGACTTCGACGTACTCGACTCGTCGGACGACCCGCGGTTCATCGACACCAGCAGCCGCCCGATGATCACCCAGACGTTCGACGAGATCGCGTCGGGTGAGCGGTTCACCGTGTCGGTCAACCACCTGAAGTCCAAGGGCTCGGCTTGCGCCGGCGACCCCGACACCGGGGACGGTTCAGGCAACTGCAACATCACCCGCACCCAGGCCGCCGAAGCGATCGTCGACCACCTCGCTACGGATCCCACGGGCAGCGGCGACCCCGACCACCTGATCATCGGTGACCTCAACTCCTACGACCACGAGGACCCGATCGACTCCCTCGTGGGCGGCGGATACACCGACCTGGTCAAGCGGGAAGGTGGCGAGCTCGCCTACGGCTACGTGTTCGACGGCCAGTCCGGCTACCTCGACCACGCGCTCGCGAATGCCTCGATGGAAACCCAGGTGACGGGTGCGGCCGAGTGGCACATCAATGCCGACGAGGCCAACATTCTCGACTACGACACGTCGTTCAAGCCCGACCCGGTCGACGCGATCTACGCGCCCGACCAGTTCCGGTCGTCGGACCACGACGCCGTGCTCGTGGGCCTCGACATGACCCTTAACGAGGTCACGTTGACTGCGGCCGCCTCGCCGTCGACCATTATCTTCGGTGGGTCGGCGACGGTTTCGGGCGCGCTGCGCGACACGGGCGACAGCACCCCGATCAGCGGCGCGACGGTGCATCTCGAGTCGCGGGCTACTGCAACCGACCCGTGGGTCGAGGTGGCATCAACGACCACTGCTGCTGACGGCGGTTACACGTTCACCGTGTCGCCTAACCGCAACACCCAGTACCGGGCAGCGTTTGGCGGGGACAGCTCCAACGCTCCCACCGAGAGCCAGCCAGTGACGGTCAACGTCGCCACCCGGGTCTCGTTGTTCCCGCGCGACAGTGTCATCAAGAAGGGCGGCTCCGTCCTCTTCACCGGCGTGGTTGCGCCTAACCACGCTGGCGACACCGTGCAGGTGCAGCAGTTCGTCTCGGGAGTCTGGCAGACGGTCGCAACGGCGACGCTCGACCAGGACAGCTTCTACAGCCACCGGGTGACGACGTCGAAGACGGCCAAGAAGGGGACGACGTCCTGGCGGATCGTGAAGCCGGCCGATGTCGACCATGTCCAAGGTGTCTCGCCGACGGCTACCATCACGATTCGCTGATTCGCCGCCGCCCGTATCCTTGAGGCATGACGACGAAGGTGACGAAGACCGACGACGAGTGGCGCCAGCAGCTGAGCCCCGAGGAGTACTCCGTCCTGCGCGAGGCCGGCACCGAGCGGGCCTGGACAGGCGAGTACGTCGACACCAAGACGGTTGGCGTCTACAGGTGCAAGGCCTGCGGCGCCGAGCTGTTCAGGTCGGCCGAGAAGTTCGACTCACACTGCGGTTGGCCGTCCTTCTGGGCGCCGAGCGACAGCGACGGCGTCACGTTGATCGAGGATCGGTCGCTCGGGATGGCACGCACCGAGGTGCGCTGCTCCACTTGCGACTCCCATCTCGGCCACGTGTTCTTGGGCGAGGGCTACGGCAACCCGACCGACGCGCGCTACTGCATCAACTCGGTGAGCATCACGCTCGAGCCCACCGACTGAAAGTCGCGACTCAGGTCACGGCAGGCTGGCGAGCAGGTCCTTCACGGAGCGGCGCCGCCCGGTGTAGAACGGCACCTCCTCGCGGACGTGCCGGCGCGCCGTACTCGCCCGCAGGTGCCGCATCAGGTCGACGATCCGGTGGAGCTCGTCGGACTCGAACGCCAAGATCCATTCGTAGTCGCCAAGCGCGAATGACGCGACAGTGTTGGCGCGCACGTCGGGGAAGCTCCGAGCCAGTTGGCCGTGCTCGGCGAGCATCGCCCGCCGCTCCGTGCCGTCAAGGAGATACCACTCGTACGAGCGGACGAACGGGTAGACACAGATGTAGTCGCCAGCCTTCTCGTTGGCTAGGAACGCCGGGATGTGGCTCTTGTTGAACTCGGCCGGCCGGTGCAGCGCCAGCTGAGACCAGACCGGCTCGAGACGTCCGCCGAGCGCCGTACGTCGCAGGGCGTTGTAGGCCGACTGCAACGCCTCGGCGGTCGGCGCATGCCACCACACGAGGATGTCGGCATCGGCGCGCAGGCCGCTGACGTCGTAGACCCCACGGACGACCACGTCGTCGTCGGCGAACGTGGTGAAGAGATCGTCCACCTCGACCACCTGATCGTCGCGGTCGGCATCGGAGCCGACGGGCGCCGAGAGCCGCCAGACGGACCACATCGTGTAGCGGATCAGCTCGTTGAGCTCCCGGGCGGACGTGCCCTTCTGTAGCTGGCCTGCGTCGGTCGGAGCACCGGCGGGGAATGCGAAGGGGTTGTGCGAAGGATCAGAGGGGCTCGTCATGGGTCCATTGTGGCCGCCGGGACTCCGTCTGCCTATTCGCCCCTGCTTGCACCGAACGCCCTGACACGAGCTAGCCGAGCCGTGCGACCACCCGGCTGGCCGCCTGCTGCCCGGTCGCGATCACTGCTGGGATGCCCACTCCGTCGAGCACAGCGCCACAGATCTCCAGGCCGTCCACTGAGTCCACCGCGGCGCGGATGCGGGCCACCGTGTCGAGGTGCCCAACGGCGTACTGCGGCAAGGCGCCACCCCACCGCGTCACCGCGACGTCGACAAGCGGCGCCCGCAGCCCGGTGGCGTCACGGAGGTCGAGCATCGCGGCCTCGACGAGCTCTGTGTCGTCTCGTTGCAGGATCTCCTGGTCGCGATAGCGGCCGATCGAGCAGCGCAGCACAACCAGGTCCTCGGGCAGCCACCCCCACTTGCGTGAGGTGTAGGTCGCGGCCTTGATCGTGGTCTTCTCGACTGGGGGCACCAGAAAGCCGGAGCCAACAAGTGGGGCGCCCACATCGGCCGCCCGCATGGCCACCGTGACGATCGCCAGCGACGCGTAGTCGACGCGAGCCAGCTCCTGCGCGGCGCCTGGTGCCTCCGAGCGAAGCAGCCGCGCGGCGGCGGTGGCGGGGCAGGCGAGGATGACTTCGTCTGCCTCGACCACCTCGGGGGCAGGCGTAGGGCCCACGACAAGCCGCCATCGATGCGGCGTCCGGTTCAGCTCCCGCACCATGGCGCTCGTGCGTAGGGTGCCGCCACGCCGAGCGACGTCCTCGGCCGTGGCGACCGCCAGCCGCCCGACGCCACCTGAGATCCCCGCGAAAACAGGCGGTGTCTCGAGGGTTGCGTCCGACGCTGCCTCCTGCGCACTGGCAGCGGCTGCCGACAGCAACCCACCATGGAGTCTCAGCGCCGACACCACCTGTGGCCAGGCGGCGAACAGCGACAGCTCGTCCGAGCGACCGGCATACACACCGCCGACGAGTGGGTCGACCAGACGGTCGGCGACATCCCGACCGAGCCGCCTCGACACCAGCGCGCCGATCGACACGTCCTGCGACACATCCACCGCCGGTAGCCGCGCCTCGAGCCTGGCCCGCAGCAACCCGGCACGACTGAGGATGCCCGACCGGCCGGTGGCGGCGAGGTCTGCTGGGATACCCATCAGCGTCGGAGGAAGCGGCCGGATCGCCCCACGAGTCCACACGCCTGCACCCGCTACCTCGGGGTGTACGACGTCATGCCCAAGCCCTACCGCCTCGGCCAGCGCCGTTCCCTCGGGCCGGCGAGCCAGCATCGACTCGGCACCTAGGTCCACCTGGACGCCCGCGACCTCGCCCAACCGCAACTTGCCGCCGATGTCCGGGGCACCTTCCAGCACCGTCACCTGAGTGCCCGGCCGCGCGGTCAGGACAGCCTGGGCAGCAGCGAGCCCGCCGATCCCTCCGCCCACGACGACGACGTGACCCTGCCGCCGAGGCTGTCCTGTCCGAGCACGGGGATCGATCGGGGCGGATGCCGCGTCGTCGTGGGTTTCGCTGTGCACGGCTCCACCTTGGCAGTCAACGTCGTTCGACGATCGACCGGACCAGAAGACCGACCCGATGCAGACGGTGGGAACCACGGAGGCCGGTTCGACATCTCATCCCCATGACCACAAGACTCCGCGGCCTCCGCGGCCCCACGGCCACCGTGGTTGCTGCGCTGCTGGCCCTGCTCATCCTGACCAGCTGCAGCCAAGACGGTGGCGACGCGTCATCCGGGTCCGACGATGCCGGACTCTCTGAAGGAGCCTTGGAAGACTCCGCAGACATGGCGCCGAAGAACTCCGCCGTCGACGGGGTGATCGACACGACACGCAACGGGTCCCAGTCGGGCGGGAACGCTCAGAACGCCGCCCTTCTCGAACCTCGCGACCTCATCAAGACGGGTTCGGTGAGCCTGCGCAGCGACAACGTCGGCTCGGTGATCCAGCAGATCACCGCGCTGGTGGTCGCCAGCGGTGGCGAGATCGCGGCCGAGTCCACGTCGACCGACCGCGACGGCGAGCAGTCCTACAGCCAGTTGCTGCTCCGAGTCCCGGTCGACGAGTTCGACACAACGCTCAACGGAATCGCGGAGCTTGCGACGCTCACCGAGAAGGTCCGTGACAGCAAAGACGTGACCACACAGGTGGCCGACGTCGACTCGCGAGTCCGCAGCGCCCAGGATTCATTGGTGTCGCTGCGCAGGCTGTTCGTGCGGGCGACGAGGCTCGGCGAGATCATCGCGCTCGAGTCGCAGCTCCACCAGCGCCAGGCCGACCTTGAGTCACTGCTCGCGCAACAGCGCACCCTGGCCGAGCAGACGGCGATGTCGAGGATCACCGTCAGCATCAGCAAGCCTCCGGTCGACAAGCCCAAACC
The DNA here is from genome assembly GCA_963815295.1 of uncultured Actinomycetota bacterium. Lineage (GTDB taxonomy): Bacteria > Actinomycetota > Actinomycetes > Propionibacteriales > Nocardioidaceae > JACDHG01. The sequence goes on along the minus strand of CAWFFZ010000008.1, from coordinate 1,000,024 downwards.
CAAGCCCGACAACGATGACCAGGCCGGCTTCGTCACCGGCGTCAAGCAGGGCTGGGACGCGTTCACGACGTTCGTCATCGGGGTCGGCCACACCATCGGACTCGTGCTGCCCCTCGGCACCCTGTTCCTCATCCTCGGCGTGCTGGTCTGGACCGGTGTACGTCGGCGGATGCCACACCAGCAACCCCAGCCGACCGAGTAGCAACCGCAGTCAGGCGCCCGACCGCTCCTCTGAGCCCACGGAGTGGATGAGCTCGACGAGGCGGGTGAGGACGTCAGGGTCGGTGTCTGGCAGCACGCCATGCCCGAGGTTGAAGACGTGACCCGGCGCAGCGGCACCGCGTCTGATCACGTCGCGCGTCTTCGCCTCCAGCACGTCCCAGGGGGCAAAGACGAGCGCAGGGTCGAGGTTGCCCTGGACAGCCTGACCGGGCTGGATCCGCTTGACCGCCTCGTCGAGCGGCACCCGCCAGTCGACACCCATGACTTCGACCCCCGCCGTCGACATGTCGGTGAGGATCTCTCCCGTGGCGACACCGAAGTGGATCCGCGGCACACCGAGGTCGGCGATCGCTTCGAACACACCAGCCGTGTGCGGCAGCACGTGCGTGCGATAGTCCTCGGGCGTCAACCCGCCTGCCCACGAGTCGAAGAGCTGCACCGCCGAGGCTCCTGCCTCCACCTGTTGGCGCAGGAATCCGCCCGAGATCTCGACCAGGCGCTGCATCAGGGCTCGCCAGACGTCGGGCGCTCCGTGCATCAGCGCCTTCGTCTTGGCGTGGTCCTTCGACGGCCCACCCTCGACCAGATATGACGCCAGCGTGTACGGCGCGCCGGCAAAACCGATGAGCGGGGTGGCTCCGAGCTCGGCCACCACACCCCGTACCGCCTGCGTCACGAAGCCGAGCGCGCCCGCATCGAACTCCGGAAGGGCGGCAACCCCCGCCAGGTCGCGGACCGGCTGGGCGATCACGGGACCCACCCCCGCCACGATGTCGAGGTCGGCTCCGAGCGCCTTGAGCGGCAGCACGATGTCACTGAACAGGATCGCCGCGTCGACGCCATGACGCCGTACGGGCTGAAGGGTGATCTCGACGACGAGATCAGGAGTCATGCAGGCGTCGAGCATGCCGACACCCGCCCTGACCTGGCGGTACTCCGGCAACGACCGGCCGGCCTGGCGCATAAACCAAACCGGCGGCCATGAGACGGGCTCGCCGCGGGCTGCACGTAGCAGCGCAGACTCGCTCACCGTCGACTCAGCGGTTGAGGAGGCTCCGGTCGGGGGCACGTCGTTCACGCAGGAATCCTCGCATGACCCCTGCGGCGAGTCGGCCGGGCGCTTCTCATTGCCACGACCTAGGCTCGGGCCATGGCCGCGCGCAAGGATGTCGACGCGCCGCCGGAAGAGTTCCGGAGGGCTCTCGATCAGCTGAGATCGGCGAGGCTGCGAGCAGAGGTGTTCTCCGAGGAGATGCCCGCGCCGCAGCGCATCGCCCCCTTCTCGGCTGCGCTGAGCGCCGACGTCACGGTCGGCGGTCATGACATCGGCGGCGGTCGGCTCGTTCTGCTCTACGATCCCGCAGGCAACGAGGCCTGGGAAGCGACGTTTCGCTGTGTGGCCTACGCACGGGCCGAGATCGACCCCGAGATGGTGGCGGATCCGCTGCTCGGCGCGGTCGGGTGGACCTGGCTCACCGAGGCGCTCGAGGCGCAAGGCGCTGAGTACCTAGCCCCCAGCGGCACCGTCACCAAAGTGGCGTCGGAGAGCTTCGGCGGTATGTCGGACGAGGTGTCGAGCGCGGAGATCGAGGTCCGGGCATCCTGGTCACCGATCGGCTCGATCGGTCCACACGTCAGCGCGTGGGGTGATCTGATGTGCATCGCGGCTGGGCTCCCGCCAGTGCCGGCCGGAGTGGTTGTGATGCCCAACCGCCGCGGCCAGCGCACTCGATGAGCACCGACGACACCTCCCCCACCGTCGAGCAGACCGAGCCCGAAGAGGTCCTGACGCCACTTCTCAACCTCCGCGACGGGCTCCCCCGGGTTGTCGAGACCGAGGCCGCGCTAGCCGAGACCATCGAGGCCCTTGCCGCCGGCACCGGCCCGGTCGCCGTCGACGCCGAGCGCGCCTCGGGCTACCGCTACAGCCAGCGCGCTTACCTGGTGCAGCTACGCCGCGAAGGCGCCGGCATCGCCCTCGTCGATCCGATCGGGTTCGGCGACGTGCCCAACGAGTCGCTCCGCCCGCTTGCAGACGCGATCGCCGACGCGGAGTGGATCATCCACGCAGCGAGCCAAGACCTGGCCTGCCTCGCCGAGCTCGGGATGAAGCCGCGGACGCTGTTCGACACCGAGCTCGCCGGCCGCCTCCTCGACTATCCGCGAGTCGGCTTGGGTGTACTCGTCGAGGAGTTGCTCGGCTTCCGGATGCGCAAGGAGCACTCAGCCGTCGACTGGTCCAAGCGGCCGCTGCCCGAGCCGTGGCTGCTGTATGCCGCCCTCGACGTCGAGATGATGGTCGAGCTCCGCAACGTCCTCGCCGCGCAGCTCGAGGAGGCGGGGAAGGCCGAATGGGCGCGCCAGGAATTCGCGGCCTGGGCCGACCTTGCGCCGGCCGAGCCGCGACACGAGCCCTGGCGTCGTACGTCGGGCATCCATCAGGTGCGCGGGCGGCGAGCGCTCGCCATCGTGCGAGCGATGTGGGAGACACGAGACGCCATCGCCCAGCGACGCGACGTGACCAGCAGCAGGATTCTGCGCGACCAGGCCATCGTCGAGGCCGCTTCGGCGTCGCCGTCATCGCGAAACGCCCTCGCCAAGTTGAGCGGGTTCAGCACCCGGGGTGCCCAGCGATACCTGCGGGACTTCCACCAAGCAGTCAGCGAAGCTCGTGCGCTCAGCGACGCGGAGCTCCCTGACGTCTCGCCGCGGCTCGACGGGCCACCGCCACCGCGGGCCTGGGCAGCCAAGGACCCCGTTGCCGCCGACCGCCTCGCGCGCTGCCGGGTCGCTGTCATCGCGTTGGCGGCCGAGCATCAGCTGCCGCAGGAGAACCTGCTCTCGCCCGACGCCGTACGTCGACTGGCGTGGTCCCCGCCAGACCCCCTCACCCCCGAAACCGTCGACGCGGCGCTCAGCCAGTACAGCGCCAGGCCATGGCAGCGCGCCATCACAGCGGCGCCGCTCGCCGACGTGCTCACGGCGGACTGACCGGCCGCGCTGACAGGCGGCGCTGATAAGTAGGGCGACACGAGGAGACCCGATGAGACGACGTACTCGAAGCGGCTGCCAGCTCGCGACAGCGGCGCTGCTCGCTGGCGTGGCCCTCAGCGGTTGCAGCGACGACACGCCTGGCTCTGGGGATCGCACGAGCGGCCCGTCGACGCCAACGGTCGCGGAGACGCGCACGACGGAACGGATGACGAGCGTGCGGCCCACGCAGTCCCAACCGACGACCAGCGACGCGACGAGCGCGACCACCACCACGGCAGAGCCCACGAGCACTGCCGCACAGCGCGCCCGCCAAGCACAGATCGCGCCGGCCGAGCTGCCTGGCTTCAACGACGAATGGGTCTGGGACCGAGCCAAGTCGCAGCGCGGCACCGGGCATCGACCTCCCCCGGTCTGCAGCGTCAGTGACCTGGTTGCGATCGGCGGCGTGCTCGCGCATCGGACCGACTACCGCAGCAGCCTCGACCCGGACGCGCGTGCCGTGCAGGTGACCGCGGTCTTCCCCGACGAGGAGACGGCGGTCACGGCTGAGCAGGTGCTCGCCTCGTGGCATGCTTCGTGCGAGCGTCGCCTCTTGAAGCGGGGCCTTGAGGATGTGCGCGTGCCGCCGATGTCGCAGGTCACGACCGACGTGGGCGCGGCGCAGCAGTGGCTGACGACCTACCAGCCGGTGCCGGACCAGCCCGACCTGGCGTGGTTCAACGCCGAGGGATATGTCCGGAGCGGGGACATGATCACCTACCTGGTGATCCGCAGCGCCGGCCAGGACTACAACTACCCGCGCGGTAAGCAGCCGATGCAGCTCGCTGTCAAGCAGGCCGCCAGCGAATTGAGCGAGCTGGGCTGAGCCAGCGGGAGCTCTCGTGCTGCGCGGCTACGGGATGCTGATCGCCTTCAGCGGAGTGACGTGGTCGCGCCGCTGGTTACTGTCGTAGTTCCACGCGCGCACGAGCTTCGCCCGCAGCACTCCGTCGGTCTCGAGGGCATCGGCCCGGGTGAGGCCGAGCCTGCTAGAGCACGACGGCCACGCGCCCCAACCTTGGGCACGCAAGACGCGCTCGGCGACCCTGATCTGCTCGGCGCGGGTGGCGAGGTCAGCGCGGGAGGCGAACGCGCCGCCGCCGTAGCTGCGCCACGTGCTGGAGCCGAACTGGAGGCCACCGTAGTAGCCGTTGCCGGTGTTGATGTGCCAGTTGCCGCCCGACTCACATTGCGCGAGCCGATCCCAGGTGCGACTGGTGGCGGCGCCGGCGCTGGGACCGGTGGACGACAGGGGTGCCGCAACGGCGGCAGCGGCGGTCACGGCGACGGTCAGCCGGCGTAAGTGGCGATTTCTTGGCGCGCGATGGCGTGGCTCGTAAGCCATGGGGGTGCCTCTCCGCCGCCTGCGAAGTGAGCTGTCGGGTTCGGGCGGAAAGGTTCGCCCGGCCTCGCGGTCTCGCGACCACGGGGCTTCACCCCAAGACGCACCAACTCTGTCAAACAAGTCGCGTGCGCCGAACTACACGGGTCCCCCGCTCCTGCCCTCAGCGGTTGTGCCTGCCTGGGACGAGGTGGGCAGGATTCGGCGTACCTCACCAGGCGCCTCTCCTGGGGAAGAGACCTGCCTGACGCTAGTGCACGCGTTGACGACCGGCAACCCGAGAATCCTGCGACGTTCAGGCCGCCGCGTTGAGCTCGTCGAGCTCGTCATCGGTGAGTTTCAGGTCGACCGCCGCTGCCGAGTCCTGGATCGAGGCCGGTCGACTGGCGCCAGGTATGACGATGACCCGCGGCGACAGTGACAGCTCCCAGGCGACGCAGACCTGCTGGGGGCTCACCCCGTGAGCCGCCCCAATCTGCGCAAACGCGGAATGCTCCGAACCAACCTCCTTCGCGCCCGACGCTCCACCAAGCGGGCTCCACGGCAGAAAGGCCAGCCCAAGGTCTTCGCAGACCGTGATCTCCGGCTGGCTGCTGCGGTAGCGAGGCGAGAACTGGTTCTGCACCGAGACGAGAGCGCGTCCCAAAATCGCGTGGGCTAGCCGGATCTGGCTGGCGTTCGCGTTGGAGATCCCGACCCGCTGGATCAGCCCGGCGTCGTACAGATCCCGGAGCCCGCCCATGGTCTCGTCGTACGGAGTGTCCGGATCGGGGCGATGGTGCTGATACAGCCCGATCGCGTCCACCCCGAGCCTGCGTAGCGACGCCTCGCAGGCGGAGCGCAGGTACTCGGGAGTGCCATCGAGGCCCCAGTCGCTGCCGTCGCGGGTGTGGCCGCCCTTCGTCGCCACAATGACGTCCTCGGTCGAGCCGTCGTAGGTCTCCAGTGCCTTCGCGACGACCTCCTCGTTGGCGCCGGGCCCACGCTCGGACGGCGTGTAGGCGTCCGCCGTGTCGATCAGCGTGACGCCGACCTCGAGGGCCGCGTGGACGGTGGCGATCGCCTGCTCCTCGGACGGGCGCTCGTCCATCGTGAAAGGCATGGCGCCGAGGCCAACGGCCCCGACCTGAACATCTCCGAGCTGGCGCGTCTGCATACCCCCACCCTGCCAAACCCCGCGCTGGATCTCGCCGCGGCCCCTGGCAAGTCCGACGCTGCCAAGATGGACGCATGGACATGTCCGGCCTCAGTGACCGCGCGTTCGAGCGTGGTCGCCTGTCGCTCGCCGCCCGCCTGCGGCGCCTTCACGCGAAGGCGTGGATGATCGGCCAGTGCGCCCTCGCGGCCGGCATCGCCTGGATCATCGCGACCGAGGTGTTCGACCACACCAGCCCGTTCTTCGCACCCGTGGCTGCCGTTCTGTGTCTCGGTACGTCGTACGGCCAACGGCTCCGGCGGGTCGCCGAGGTGACGGTCGGATGCGCCGTCGGAATCGGGATCGCTGACGGGTTCACCCATGTCTTCGGCCAGGGTGGCTGGCAGATCGTGGTTGTGGTCGCCGTAGCCATGTCGGCGGCGGTCCTGCTCGATGCCGGTGTGCTTTTCATCGGTCAGGCAGCCGTGCAAGCGATCGTGGTGACGACTCTCCTCCCTCTCGACGGCGGGTTGAGCCGGATCGTCGATGCGTTCATCGGTGGAGCCGTTGCACTCGTCGCCGCGACGCTGGTGCCGGGTGCCCCGTTGCGGCAGCCACGTGAGGAGGCGGCGAAGGTCACCTCTGAGCTGGCTCGGCTCTTGCGGTCGGCGCGTGACAGTGCGAGCAACGTCGATGTCGACCAGGCGTCCGACACGCTCGACCGGGCACGCGAGATGGAGGCACTGCTGAGCGACCTGCGGGCCGCCGCCAGCGAAGGGCTCGAGGTGGTCCGATCGTCACCGTTCCGCCGGAGTGCCAAGGCGCATGTCCGCTCGATCGCCGACGTCGTGGGGCCGCTCGACCGGGCGTTGCGCAACACTCGCGTCCTCATCCGCCGGGTCGTGGTGAGTGCCCGGCTCGACGAGACGATGCCGCCCGACTACCTGTCACTGCTCGACGACCTCGCCGCTGCTGCGGAGCAGATGGCCGACGACTTCGCAGCCAACCATTCACCGGACGCCGCCCGGCCGACCCTGCTCGACGTGGCCGAACGCACCGCGCAGGCCAGCGAACCCCTGACACTCTCAGCCGCGGTCGTGTTGGGCCAGATCCGCTCCCTGACCGTCGATCTGCTCGAGCTGAGCGGCCTTTCTTACAGCGAGGCCATCGCCGAGATACCGGCGCGCACGTAGACCGTCACCTCCCACAAGGCGTCGAAACTGTCGGTGCTCCCTGGTGGACTGGAGTCCTTGCCCTGGGCTGTGACCGACGTCGCAGGAAAACCATTTGAGGACGCCTGGGGCTGCCAGGTACGGTGGTGATGAAACGAAACTGTTTCGTTTCATCCAGCACTGTGTTTCATCCAGCACTGTGTTTCATCCAGCACTGTGTTTCATCCACCCTTACGTTTCATCCGGAGTTGGAGGGAGTGCCACGTGACTACGACTGACAAGGCCACCCGTCGTACGACGCAGGCCCCCACCACCGGGCGACCTCGGGTCGAGGGCGACCGCGAGACCGAGATCCTCGACGCCACCTTGGCGCTGCTCGCGTCGAGCGGCTACGACCGCCTCACCATGGATGCCGTCGCCACCGCGGCCAAGGCGAGCAAGGCGACTCTGTATCGACGTTGGACCACCAAGGCCGAGCTTGTCGTCGACGCCTTGCTTCGTGCGAAGGGCGCACCCCAGGTGCTCGACACCGACACGGGCAGCTTGCGCGGCGACCTGATGGCGGCCGCGTGCGCCAAGGGTGGGCTGACCGACAAGCGGCCGCTCGCGGTGATGGCGAGCGTCATCACGGCGCTCCACCATGACGACGAGTTCACCGAGGCGTTCCATGAGCGGTTCCTTGCGCCCAAAGTCGCGGCCACCCGCGCGATTTACGAGCGGGCGCGAGAGCGGGGAGAGATCCCACCAGACGTCGACCTTGACCTCATCACGCCTGTGCTCGGCGCCATCATCATGCATCGCGTGTTTGTCCTGAGCGAGCCTGTCGACGACGCCACCGTGGCCCGGATCCTTGACCAGATCGTGATCCCCGCAGCCACCCACAAACCTTGTAGATCAGAGCAGTAACCCCTAGCACGTCAAGACAGACCGCAAACGACTCTGCACAGAACACCAACCATGCAAAGGAAAACCCATGTCGACCAGCCTCGAACTCGACGGACGTGACGCAGCAGATCACGGCCACCGACATCTCGGTGCGGCTCTCGCGATCATCTCCATTGCCCAGTTGATGGTGGTTCTCGACGCCACCATCGCCAACATCGCTATCCCCTACATCTCCGAAGACCTCGACTTCACCGCGAGCAACCAGTCGTGGATCATCACCGGTTACACCCTGGCTTTCGGCGGCCTCTTGCTGCTGGGTGGACGCCTCGGCGACCAGTTCGGTCGCCGCAAAGTCTTCATGATCGGCGTCTTGCTGTTCGCGTTCGCGTCGCTCTTGGGCGGCATCGCGCAGAACCAAGAGCTGCTGCTCGCGTCGCGGGGCCTGCAGGGCGTGGGTGCCGCGATTGCCAGTCCTACGGCACTCGCCCTGATCACCACGACGTTCCCAGCCGGCAAGGAGCGCAACCGAGCTTTTGCCGTGTATGCCGCCATGTCCGGTGCCGGTGCCGCCGTCGGCCTGATCCTCGGCGGCTGGCTGACCGAGTACTCCTGGCGCTGGACGTTCTTGATCAACGTTCCGATCGGCGTCGCTGCCGCGGTGCTTGCTCCGATGTTCCTCGGCGAGAGCACTCCTCGCCGGGTGCGCCTCGACCTCCCCGGAGCGCTGACCGGCACGCTCGGTCTGCTCAGTCTCGTCTACGGCCTGACACGCGCCGCCGACCCGAGCCACGGCTGGAGCGACAACGGGACCATCGCAGCCCTCGTTGCCGGTGGTGTTCTCCTCGCTGCCTTCATCGCGATCGAGCGGGTGATCAAGGATCCGCTGATGCCGTTCCACATCCTCGCCGACCGCACCCGCGGCGTCAGCTTCGTCGTGATGATGCTCGTCCCGGCAGCGATGTTCGCGATGTTCTTCTTCTTGAGCATCATCATCCAAGACGGCATGGGCTACTCGTCGCTGAAGGCAGGCTTCGCGTTCTTGCCGTTCAGCTTCGGGATCGTGGCGTCGGCGACGATCGCGTCCAACCTGATGTCGCGTATCGACCCACGCTGGCTGGCCGGTTTCGGCACGCTGGCAGCGGGGATCGGCCTGTTCGGGTTCTCGCGCCTGCCGTACTCCGACAGCGCCGGCAGCGCGGCTCAGCTGCAGCAGCTCGGGGTCGACGCGTCATACGCGACAGATCTGCTGCCGTGGATCCTTGTCATGTCGCTCGGGATGGGCTTCGTGTTCGTGCCACTCACCCTGACCGCGGTGCACGGCGTCGGCGAGCAGGACTCAGGCATCGGCTCTGGTGTGCTCAACGCGATGCAGCAGATCGGCGGCGCCCTGGGGCTCGCCACGCTCAGCACCGTCGCCGTCCACGCCGCGACCGACAAGGGCGCCGAGATCGGAGCCGCCGCCGAGCGCGTGGCGGGTCAAGGGCCCCTGCCGACGGCCGAAGAGCAGGCAGGTCTCGCCCAGACGATCCAGAACGTCGCATTCGCGCACGGCTCGACGTACGCGTTCATCGTCGGTGCGTTCATGATCTGGGCGGGCTCGGCCATCACGTTCCTGTTCATGAACGTCCGGCACGAAGAGATCAACGACACCGAAGAGGCTGTGCCCGGCGTGCCGGTCAGCGCATCCTGACGGGATCTGACGCGCACGAGCGCCTCACCCCGGTCCGGGGTGAGGCGCTCGTGCGTTGCTCGGCCGTGCTGCTGCCTACAGGCCGCTGATGCGGTCACCAGGCGCGTCGAGCCCGGCCACCTGGTTGGCCTCGAGGTAGGCCACCAGGGTGTCGAGGTCCTCGCCGGCACCGAGCCGGTTCTCCCCCGCGGCGAAGGCAGTGAACGAGTCGCCACCGTCCGCAAGGAAGTTCAGGGTCGCCACCCGGTAGGTGGTGCCCAGCTCGATCGGCACACCGTTGAGGGCCATCGAGCCTGGCTCGACGTGGCCCGGCACGGCGGGCGTGTTGGGCGGCGGCGTCGGAGTCACGTCCTTGACCCAGGTGTAGGTGAAGCCCTCGGACACACCGAGCGACAGCATCTTCCGTGCCCCTCGGGCGTCGATGTTCTGGTACTGCTGGTTGAGCACATCCAGGATCTCCTGGCCCGTCAGGTCGAGGGTCACCAGGATGTTGTTGAAGGGCGCCACGTTGAACGCCTCCCGGTAGGTCACCTCGCCAGGTCCTTCGGCCCCTGACGGAGCAACCAGGAACGAGTTGCGCACACCGCCGGTGTTCATCAGGGCGAGCTCTGCGCCGCCGTTCTCCTCGGCCTCGGTGCCGAACAGGATCGCGTCAGCGACGAGGTCCACCATCGGAGTCTCGTCGCACCGGCACGTGTTGGAGTCGCCGGTGATGTCCTCGTTGACCTTGCCGACGACCCTGTCGCCCAGTACGTCGGACAACGGCTTCCAGAAGTTGAGGATCGCTGTCTCCCCGATGTCCTTCGCGACGTTCCGCGTGACGAGCAGGTTCTGCGCAGTGGACTGGTCGCGCAGGACCTCACCGGTGTTGAAGTCGACCTTGAGGTGAGTTTCGGTCAGCACCTGGCCCCACGACGCGGCGCTCGTCACCAGGCGCGGGTTTCCGGCCGGGTCGTCGATGGAGCAGACGTAGGGCTGGTGAGTGTGACCGGTCACGAGCAGGTCGATCTCGGCGTCGAGATCTTGGGCGATCGTGTTGATCGGGTCGGAGATTCCCACGCACTGGTTGAAGGTGCCGGTCTGGGTGCCGCCTTCGTGCAGCAGGACCACGATCGAGTCGACGCCCTGAGCGTGCAGCGCGGCAGCCTGGGCGTTGGCTGTCACAACCTCGTCTTCGAAGTCGACGGCGTTGACGCCAGCTGGGTTGACCAGTGAGTCGGTCGCCTCCAGCGTCATACCGATGAAGCCGACCTGGACTCCGCGGACGGTCTTGATGGTCGTGCCTGGCAGCCACGGGAGGTTCTCGCCAGTGGCCTTCTCGACGACGTTGGCTCCGAGGTACTCGAAGTCGGTGCCGGCGTAGGGGATGTCGTTGCCGTTCGCGTCCTTGAAGCAGCCATCGGGGGCCGGCTGGCAGCCGCCCTCGATCATCCGCCGCAGCTCCGTCAGTCCCTCGTCGAACTCGTGGTTGCCGACGCTGGACACGTCGAGCCCGAGCTCGTTCATGGACTCCACCGAGGGCTGGTCCTGGAAGATGCCCGAGAGGAACGCCGAACCACCGATGAGGTCACCGGCCGCCACGGTCAGAGTCGAACCAGGCTGCCGCGCGCGAAGCTGCTCTACGTGCGTCGCGAGGTACTCGACTCCACCCAGGCAGGTGGGGCCATTCGACCCCGCCGGTGTTCCACAGGCCGGCTGTGCCGGCAGCGGGGGCTGCGGCGGGTCCGTTGCCTCGAGGTGCCCGTGGTAGTCGTTGAAGGACAGGATCTGGATGTCCCGGATCTTTGGCTTGGGCTTCTTTGCGGCTGCGTTTGCGTCCGCTTGGTCGGTTTGGTTGGCAGCGGCTGGGTCGGAGTTGATTGCCGCGTCGCTGGTGGGCAGCCCGGTCAGGGCACCCATCGCAGCAACGGTGGCGGACGAGGCGACAATCGCCACGAAGGCTGCGCGTCGTGAGCGCATGTTTGGTCGTCGCAATGACATTGGCTCCCCTTGCTCGGAATCAGGCGTCGAAACGCCACGATTTGGCGGACGCTCCAGCCCGAACCTTAGTTGGAGGAGCCTCCCGGCAGAAGAGCGGCGGCCCAAAAGAAGTGCGGCTGGGAAGATACGCGACAACCAGTGACAGCTCCGGGACGTAGCGCTAGGACTGGGGGTCGGCGTAGCGTGCCCAGGCGAAGCAGTAGACCCCGAAGCAGACGATGCCAGCCGCGACGACTCCGAGCAGCCATGGCCCAAGTGGGGTGTCGAGCAGCTTGTGCAGGGCAGTGTCGAGGCCGCCGGCCTTGTCGGCGTCGTGCGTCAAGGCCGCCCAGACGAAGAGCCCACCCAGGACGCCGAAGGCGATCCCCTTGGCGATGTAGCCAACCTGTGCGAGCTTGACGACGGCGGTGCCGGAATGACCCGACGTGGCGCGGGGCTCGAGGTCCTTTTCGAACTTCTTCTTCGCACCCTTGACCATCAAGGCGATGCCGATCCCGATGATCGTGGCGCCGACGGCGAAGACGATGAGCTGACCCAAGGGCAGATCCATCAGCTTCGCGGTGGTGGAGTCCTCGCTGGACTTCGAGCTCTCCCCCATTGCTGTCTTGCCCGCCGCCACACCCAGCATGAGGTACAGGACGGCCTTGCCGGCCGAGACGACCTGCTTGAACATCCGCTCGGGATTGTCGTGGGTCCGGTGGCCGATGAACGCCTCGAGGGACTGCCACACGGTCAGTGCGATGAAGCCGAACGCGATCACCCACAGCAACGCCTCGCCGTAGGGCTCCTGGGCGATCTGCGTGAGTGCGCCCTGCTGGCTGGGTGACCCGGACCGGTCACCGAACGCGATCTGCAGTGCCAACCATCCGATCAAGAGATGGACGATGCCGTATGACACCAGCCCAACCCGGACGAGGTGCTCGAACCAACTGCTGTTGTTGACCTCTTGAGCGGTGCGTTCAGCGCTGGTCAAAGCTTCTCCTTGCGGTCACACGACCTGGCTGGTCAAGCGGGACTCTACCCGCGCCACAGCGAGTCGGCAGGACACCGACCAGACGGGGTCACAGGTCGGCGAGAGCCTTCTCGATCCGATTGACCGAGATGGGGGTCGGGGTACGCAACTGCTGTGCCCACAGACTGACCCGGAGTTCCTCGATCATCCAGCGGACCTCCCGCAGCGCGGCCGACGGGCGCTCCCCCTCGCGCAGACCGTCGACCTGGTGCAGGTATGACGCCTGCACACCGGCCACCGTGGCCATCAGCACGGCGTCGCGGCGCGGGTCATCAGCCAGCCTGTCGAGGCGCATTTCCATCGCCCGGAGGTAGCGGGGGTAGTGACGCAGCGCCTCGACGCCGGCCTCGGCGACGAAGCCGCGATGCATGAGACGCTCCCACTGCCCCTTGAGATCCGAAAGTGCGGGGAGCTGGGCAAGCTCGGCCCGGCCGGAGAGCCTCCGGTCGACTGTATGAGCGCCCTCGACCGCAGCCCGGGCAAGCTCGATGACCTGCTCGGTGCGGGCGCGGCCGTCACGACGTACGACCTCGACGAGGCGCTCAAACCCGGCCCGATCCCAGGCCGCTCCCCCATGCTCGGCGACCAGCGCGTCGACGGCAGCCGCAGCCGCGTCATCGAGCAGCGCGCTCGCGCCGCCGTGCGGGTTGAGCGCCAGGGCGAGCTTGTCGCTGTTGGACAACGCAGCCGTGATGGCCTGCACCGGTGGCGGCACAGCGAGCAGCAGGAGCCGCCGGGTGCCCCGAGCCATCGCGTCGGCCTGCTCGGCTTCTGTCGCGAACACGGCGACTCCGACGGTGGCGCCCTCGTCGACGAGCGCCGGGTACCCGCGGACCTCATGGCCAGCGCGGGTCTGGGTGAAGACGTGCGGGAGCTCGTCGAGGTCCCAGTCCACCAGGCCGGTGCGCTCGACCGCAGCGGCCGCAGCTGAGACGGCACCGCCCGCTGCCGTGTGCAACTGCTGCTTCAGGGCATCGAGGTTCTTGCTGCTTTGGAGCTCCGCACCCTGGTCATCGACGACCCGGAAGGTCAGCATGAGGTGGCCAGGGACCTTGTCGAGGTCAAAGGCGTCGGGTGGCACGACGACGCCGGTCGTCCGTTTCAAATAGCGAGTCAGCGCCCTCACGATCGGTTCTTCGCCGGGCGTCGCGGAAGCCAGGAAGGCTGTCGCGACGTTCGGGGCAGGCACGAAGTTGACCCGAAGCGGCTTTGGCAACGACTTGATGAGGGCAACGACGAGGTCGTGGCGGAGTCCGGGGACCGGCCACGTGAAGTCCTCGGCCGCCACCTGCGGCAGGGCAGCGACTGGGATGTCGACGGTCACCCCGTCGCGTGACGACCCGGGCTGGAACTCGTAGTCGAGCGGCAACTGTGCCTCGCCGTGCTGCCAGACGAGCGGGTAATCGTCACGCGAGACGTCGTCGGCGTTGTCGTGGACGAGCATGTCGAGGCTGAACGTGAGCAGGTCCGGTGTCTCGTGGCGGGCCTTCTTCCACCACGCGTCGAAATGGGCGGTCGAGACGACATCGGCCGGCACTCGCGCGTCATACAGGTCGAACAGCGTCTCGTCGTCGACGACGATGTCGCGCCGGCGCGCCCGGTGCTCGAGCCCTTCGGCCTCCTCGAGGAGCGCCTGGTTGGCCGCGTAGAAGGCGTGATGTGTGCGCCACTCGCCCTGGACCAGGGCGTGGCGCACGAAGATCTCCCGCGACACGACCGGGTCGATCCGGCCGTAGTTGACCGGTCGCTCGGCGACGATCGGGATGCCGTAGAGGCTGACCTTCTCCAGCGCCATCACGCTGCCCCGGTTCTTCTCCCAGTGCGGCTCGCTGTAGCTCCGCTTGATGAGGTGCGCACCAGCCTGCTCGGCCCATTCGGGCTCGATGGCGGCGTTGACCCGGCCCCATAGCCGACCGGTCTCGACGAGCTCGGCAGACATCACGAACTCCGGCTGCTTCTTGAAGAGCCCTGACCCGGGGAAGATCCCGAACCGGGTGCCGCGCGCGCCTAGGTAGTCGCGCTTCTCGTGGTCGCGCATGCCGAGGTGCGACAGCAGGCCGGCGAGCAACGCCCGATGGATGGCATCGGCGTCGGCTGCGGACTTGCCGAGTGGGAGCTTGAGCTGCTTGGCGATCTGGCGCAGCTGCGCGTCGAGGTCTTGCCACTCACGCACCCGCAGGTAGTTGAGGAACTCCTTCCTGCACATCCGCCTGAACGCACTGGAGGTGAGCGCCTTCTGCTGTTCCTTCACGTAGCGCCACAGGCGGATCAGGCTGGCGAAGTCAGACGTGGGGTCGGCGAACCGCCGATGCGCCTGGTCGGCCTGCTCCTGCAGATCGCTCGGGCGCTCGCGCGGGTCTTGGATCGACAGCGCAGCCACGATGGTGATGACGTCGCGGACGCAGTCGTGCTCCGCAGCCGCGAGGACCATCCGGCCGAGTCGCGGGTCGACCGGCAAAGCAACGAGCTGCCGCCCGATCTTGGTCAAACGGAGCTGTCCGGCCGACGAGGGTGACGGCGTACGTCGGCTGCTGCGGCCTGGCCGGCGTCCTCGCGACGTACGCCGCTTGGCCGGTTGGGTGGTGATGGCCCCGATCTCCTCGAGGAGCTGCACACCGGACTGCACCGCCCTGGTGTCGGGCGGCTCGACGAACGGGAACTTCTCGATGTCGCCGAGCCCGAGCGAGGTCATCTGCAAAATGACGGAGGCAAGGTTGGTGCGCAGGATCTCTGGGTCGGTGAACTCGGGCCGAGCGTCGAAGTCCTCCTCGGCATAGAGGCGGACGCAGATGCCGTCGGCCAGCCGGCCGCATCGTCCCTTGCGTTGGTTGGCGCTGGCCTGCGAGATGGGCTCGATGGGCAGCCGCTGGACCTTGGTGCGGGTGCTGAACCGCGAGATGCGGGCGAGCCCGGTGTCGATGACGTAGTGGATGCCGGGAACGGTGAGTGAGGTCTCTGCGACGTTGGTGGCAAGCACCACGCGCCGTCGTGCGTGCGGGCTGAACACCCGGTGCTGCTCGGCGGCCGACAGGCGTGCGTATAGAGGCAGCACCTCGAGCTGGTCGGTGACGCGTGTTGGTCTCACCTTCTGTAGCGCGTCCGCCGCATCGCGGATCTCGCGCTCGCCGGAGCAGAACACCAGGATGTCCCCCGGGCCTTCCTGCATCAGCTCACGGACCGCGTCGACGATGCCGGTCGTCTGGTCGTCAACGAGCTCGCGGTAGCGCACCTCGACCGGGTAGGTGCGGCCGCTGACCTCGATGACTGGGGCGTCGTCGAAGTGCTGGGAGAACCGCAGTGGGTCGATCGTGGCCGAGGTGATGACCAGCTTCAGGTCCGGGCGACGTGGCAGCAACTGCTTCAGGTAGCCAAGGAGGAAGTCGATGTTGAGGCTTCGCTCGTGCGCCTCGTCGATGATGATCGTGTCGTAGCGCCGTAGATCTCGGTCGCGCTGAACCTCGGCGAGCAGGATCCCGTCGGTCATCACCTTGACCTGGGTGCGGGCGCTCGACCGATCCGTGAACCGCACCTGGTAGCCGACATGGTTGCCCAGGTCGGTGCCGAGCTCCTCGGCGATCCGCTCCGCCACGGTCCGAGCAGCGATCCGCCGCGGCTGCGTGTGCCCGATCATTGAGCCGTCACCGCCACGGCCGAGCTCGAGGCAGATCTTCGGCAGCTGCGTGGTCTTACCGCTCCCCGTCTCCCCCGCGATGATGACCACCTGGTGGTCGCGGATCGCGGCCGCGATGTCGTCCTTGCGTTGCGAGACAGGGAGCTGCGGCGGGTACGTGATCGTCAATGGGGACGGGTCGGCGGAGCTGTCCTGCGACGTCATCGGGGCATGCGGGGACGTCGATGACTGCGGGGACATGAGGGTTCCAGGATAGAGACGCTCAACTGCAGCGCCACCGCATTGTTCACCCCCGCAGATTTCGATGACCCCCCAGACCGGGGTGCTCAGGTTCGTCAACGAGGCAAAGACCACTGCCGCGGGCACGTCAGACACCCTTTCTATCGATCGCCGGCACGCCTCGAACGCCGTCGTCATCAGTGGGACGATCCCGATCGACGCCGATCCCACCGTTGACTGGGTTACCGTCCCCGACCCGACGGAGTACGCCGCCGACGTCTTCACCCGCGCACTCCGTGCCCAGCACATCGACGTGTCCGGGCGGTTCGTCGAAGGTGAGGCACCGGCATCCAGCCGCACTCTTGCCAGCCACGAGTCGATGCCGGTGAGCGACGTGATGACGCCGTTCATGAAGCTGTCCAACAACATGCACGCCGAGGCGCTCGTCAAGACGCTGGGCCAGGAGACAAGCGGCACCGGCAGCTGGGACGAGGGTCTGGCCGTCGAGTTGAACTATGTGGCGGGAACAGGTGTCGACACATCCAACCTTCGCCTGTCCGATGGATCCGGTCTGTCGCGCTTCGACCTCGTCAGTGCGCGCAACATCAGCGACCTGTTGGTCGCCGTGCAGGACGAGCCGTGGTTCGACGGCTGGTATGACGCTCTGCCGATTGCCGGCAACCCCGACCGCTTCACCGGTGGCACGCTGAGGAGCCGGATGGTGGGCACCTCCGCAGCCAACAACCTCCACGGCAAGACGGGCTCGTTGACGTCGGTGAGTGCCCTGTCCGGCTACGTCACCAACGCCGATGGGCGCGAGCTCGTCTTCTCGATGGTGACCAACAACTACCTGCTGAGCCCGCGGAGCCTCGAAGACGCGCTGGGCGTCACCTTGGCGTCGTGGAGTGAGACGGACGCGGCTGCCCCGGTGAACCCGAACACCTTGCGTCGCTCGACGTCATACGGACCGGAGGGGATCGAGTGCTCGTGGGCCAAGGCCTGCTGACCTGACGAGCGACCTGTCAGCCAAGCTGCTCGTCCACGAAGCACCACCGCCAGGCCTCACCGGCTTCGAAGCTCCGGATCACCGGATGTTGCTCAGCCTCGGAGTGCTTCGCGGCGTGCTTGCCGAACGACGAGTCGCAGCACCCGACGTGGCCGCACGACATGCACAGCCGGAGGTGTACCCAGTCCAAGCCCTCGGCGAGGCACTCCTCGCAGCCGTCCGGCGTGACTGGGTCGGGTGACTCGATAAGCTGCGTCAGGTGTTCGCACCCGGGCTGGGTGTCTGGCGCTGTGAGCTCGAACTCCGGATCGGACTCATGCGTCCACTCCTGCCCGAGGTCGAGGATCGTCTCTTCGACGTCGATCGCCGCGATCACCCTCCGCAGCACGTCATCGGGGACCACCCCGGCGTTGCGAAGGCGGATCAGCTCGGCACGCTCTGCGTCCAGCATCGCGACGCGCAGGCGGGTGTAGGCCTCTGTCGGTGTCTCGTCGCTGCCGCCCAACCGCTCCCACATCGACTCCGCCCGCTCGAGGCTGCGCCGACGCACCCGATCCACCACATCCTGCGAATCGGCGTCGGTGACGAGCTCGGCAAGCCGCGCGAGCCCGGCCGCCGACGCTTGCTGCTGCACGGTCGCCGCCTGCAGTGCGTCCTCTGCTGGATCCGGGCCACGCAGACCCAGGCTTCGGAGCACCCGCGGCAAGGTGGCTCCCTGCAAGAGCAGCGTCACTCCGACCACGACCAGGGCGATCAGAATCAGCACCTCGCGCACCTCGGTCTCGGCCGGCAGGACGAACGCGGCGGCTAACGTCACAACCCCGCGCATCCCTGCCCACGAGACAGCCGCGGGATAGGTCCACGGTGGCTTCGGGTCGTTCCGCGCCACCGCAGGTATGAGCCGCGGCAGGTAGGTCGCCGGGAACACCCAGATGGGGCGGACGATCATCACCGTGAGAGGTACGACGATGCAGGCCGTGACGATGGTGCTCGTCGGCAGGTCGCTGGCTCCCGCCTCGACGAGGATTCGACGTACCTGGAGGCCGATCAGCAAGAAGACCGTGTTCTCCAGCAGGAACTCGATAGTCGCCCAGTTGGTGCGCTCGAAGACCCGCGAACTCGCCGACTGGAGCAGGTGGGACTTGTGGCCGATGATCAGCCCGGTGAACACGACCGCCAGCACGCCCGACCAGCCGAGCTCCTCTGCCGCCAGGTAGGAGATGAACGGCGTGAGCAGGGAGATGGCGGTGTCGGTGATCTCGTCGTGGACGTGTCTGCGCACCTTGCCGACCACGATCGCCACGGCAACGCCGATCACTGCCCCACCCAGTGCGGTGAAGAGGAACTCCGACGCGATCCCACCCACGCTGACTCCGCCTGCCGAGGCGACAATCGCTGTGCGCAACGCGACCAGGGCTGTTGCGTCGTTGACCAGGCTCTCGCCCTGGAGGATCGTCACCATCCGTCTCGGCATACCGACCCGACGAGCGATCGCGGTGGCTGCCACCGCATCCGGCGGCGCGACGATGGCGCCGAGCGCGAAGCCGATGGCCAGGGGCACGGGCAGCAGCCACCAAGTGACCAATCCCACCGTCACGGTGGTGAACACCACGAGCCCGATCGACAGCAACGCGATCGGGCGCGCATTACGGCGGAAGTCGATCAGCGACGTCTTCAGGGCTGCCGAGTAGAGCAGCGGCGGGAGGAACCCGATGAGGGCGACCTCCGGGCTGAGCTCGACCTCAGGAATCTGCGGGACGAACGACGCGACCAGCCCGACGACGACGAGCAGGAACGGTGCCGGGATAGGGAGCGCCCGGGAGAAGCCGCTCACCAACGTCACAGTCGCAACGAGCGCGACGATCCACAGAGCCGTGTGCACGGGTGCAGTCTCCCACCGGCGCGAAGTGACTCAGAACTTGTCTCGCCGCGGCTGCACACGCGTCAACAAGCGCCTGAGCCCCGAACTCATCAGCAGCGAGTTCGGGGCTCAGGGTCAGGTGGCGCGGACGCCTCAGGGGTGCCGTCGGAACGTCACTTGGATCTGCATCTCGTCGCCTGTCTTGGACGTACCCGCGACGGCGATCCTGACCCCCGTACCATCGACGATGGTCGACGACCACGGGTTCTCGCTCGACCAGTACCGGTTCGGGTCACGGTCGTCGAACACCGGAATTGGCTTGCTCGACGGAACCCTCACGGCGGTGCCGTTGCGGTGGAACGTCACGGCGTCGGTCTTTTCCTGACCGAACGTCGCGTCGAACGGCTGACGTCGGTTGCCGAGCAGCACGCCGTCGGCGAACTTGATCGCCTTCGGACGAGCGTCGACAGGCAGCACCAGACCGTGTCCGGGATGCTCCGACGTGTTGTTGTCGCCGTACGAGTCGTCTACCAACCAGACGAGCAGACCGTTCTGGTAGGGGAAACGCTCCACCCAGTCGGGCTTGGAGTTGCTCCAACCAAAGTTGTACGGGCCGGTCTTGAGCGTCTCGTCATAGCCTGAGTAGACGCGGTTCTCAGCGAGGTAGTACTTCTCCGTCACCTTGGTGACGGTGCCGTCCATCCGCGTGAAACCCTTCGCGGTCCAACCGTTGTCGCCGGACTCCACATCGTCGGTCCATACCGGCGCACCGTTGACGGTGAGCACAATGTCGTCGAGGAAGGGACCGTCGAGGTGCAGGCCGCCATCTGTGGCGTACCGGAAGCGGAACTGCACCGTCTCGCCGGCGTAGGGCGTCAGGTCATAGGAGATGTCCGTCCAGTCCGACGTTGCGCTGATCGGATCGCCGGCGTCGGCCCACGTGGCTCCGCCGTCGGTCGAAACCTCTCCGTAGAGGTAGTCGAACCCCTCCTCGATCTCGTAGAACGCCTTGGCGGACAGCGTTGCCGTGGCGGCGTCCGTCAGGTCGACCTCGCGGGTGAGTGTCGTGTTGAGGTCGTCGGCACTGCCACCCCACCACTCGAACGAACCGGAGTACGGCGTGTTGTACTCCGTGGTCGTGGTCTTGTTCGGAAGGTGCACCAAGACCGCCTGCGACTTGCTGCCAGCCTGGTCAGCCGGTCCGAGCTCGGCGCGTGCGTCACGACCGTACGTGACCTCGGAATAGTCGAGCCAGCCGAGCTGCAGCTTCTCCCACGCACCCATGTAGCCAGGCGTCGTTCCGATGGAGTCTTCGCCGTGGTTGAGCCAGGAACCGCCGCTCATCAGGGTCCAGAATCCGGTGCCGTTGTCGCCACCGGCCGTGTCGTAGAGGTCCGGCAGACCGAGGTCGTGGCCGAACTCGTGCGCAAACACACCGAGCCCGCCATTCTCCGGCTCGGTCGTGTAGTCGCCGATCCAGATCCCGGTGTCGCCGATCGGCACGCCGCCCTTGAGGTTCCCGGCTGGGCCGGTCCTGCCGGCATCACTTTGGAAGGCATACCAACGGTGTGACCAGATCGCGTTGACGCCTTGCGCGCCGCCACCGGCCTCTTCGCCCTCACCCGCGTGGATGGCCTGGAAGTGGTCGATGTAGCCGTCGGACTCGTTGAAGTCGCCGTCGAGGTCATAGTCGTAGCGGTCCCACTTGTCGAAGTCGGCGAGCTCTTTCTTGATCTCGTCGACTGACTTTCCGGCCGCCACTTGGGCGTCGTACCACGCCTTTGCGGTGTCCTTGATGAAGTTCCAGTAGCCATCGGCGTTGTTGCGCGCGCCGTAGCGAGCCTCGTTGAACGGCACCCGCACCCAGTCGCTGACCTCACCCGTGGCGAGGAACCGGCCGTTGGACTGGCGGAGGTAGAAGTTCTTGAACGACTCGCCCTCGCCGAACATCAGTTCCTCGTAGTGGGCCTTGTCGAAGTTCGGCTCCCAGTACGTCGAGTTGTCGTCGGTGACGTTGCCGTCCCAGTTACGGTCTGGCTCGGGGATTTGGCCGTGGACCGGCCCCGGCGTCGCGTCGAAGCGCGGATCCACCTGGGTGCCGAAGTCGACGAGAATGTTGAAGATCGACTCCTGACGCTCGATGCCGTACTCGACGTACTGATCTCCGAGCTGGATGGCCTGTCCGCCCTTGTGCTGCACGACGTCCGCCTTGCCCTTGAGCATGGCGCTGATGGCCTTCTCGCGGAGGGCGTCACGCTTGTCGGCGAACTTGTTGGGGAAGTTGTCTTGCTGGCGCGGGCCATCGACCGGGCCCGGTTCGGGGGCGGGGGCAGCCTCTGCGGGCGGTGATGCTCCTGCCGGCGGGTTCAGCATCGGCACGGCGAGCGCTGCGGCCGCCAAGCCGATCAAGACGCTGGTGCTGCGTCGTCTCACGGATCCTCCTGGGACTTGGAACTGGTGCGCCCCGTTACGCGGTTGACCAGGTGAGGAGGGCCCCGAGAACGGAGGCATTGGCGGGTGCGCCAATCAGGGACCCTCTCACGGCATTTGTGCGATGTCGAGGGCTACGAGCAAATAATTCGTGGCCGTCAGTCATCCGCGCGCTACGCAAAGTGACTTAGCTGGCGTTGCTAGCCGAGACGTCAGAACTTGTCGCGACCTCGCCGCAGCTGCGCGCTGAAACTCCGCGCCGACTCGATGGCCTTGCGCTTCTTCGACGCCTCGGCCTGCTTGGCTCGGAATTGGTCAGGGGTCATCATCTTGGTCAGGTTGGCGTCTGCGATCAGGTCGGCAACGGGTGTCTTGGTCACCGGGTATGCCGTCACCGCCTTGCCGCCGCTGAACACCACCCAGTACGTCACACCCTCGTGCATGACCTTCAAGATCGCGCCTTCGACTACGGTGTCGGCGTGGTTGAGCGCGGTCCGGCGCGCTCCCTGGGCCGCGAAGGTTCGTTGCGCCGCGGCGGTGGCGGGAGCCGCGAAGTGTTTCCAGACCAGCTGGGCCTGCGGGCCGTACTTGACCAGCTTGGTGCCCACCGGCTTGATCCAGCCCATTGCCGCCCACTCTTCCGCAAGACGTTCCCGCAAACCACGGGTCGCCCCCATCGTAGAAGCCGCACCCACCAGCCGAGCCTGGAAGCCAGCCGGTCGAGCCTGTCCAGACCCATCGGTCGAGCCTGTCGAGAACCCCGCCGGTCGAGCCTGTCGAGACCTCGTCGGTCGAGCTGTGCCACGCCGGTCTAGCTTGTCGAGACCCCGGCGATCGCCGGCAGTTTCGCTCGTGGTGAAAGGCGCAGCAACGCCGGAAGTTTCGCTTCTGGTTGCGGCGCGCACGCGGCCGGCGGTTCGCTTGTGGTGAAGGCGCAGCAACGCCGGGAGTTGCGCTGTTGGTTGCGTCGCGCCGGCGACTGCGGAACGCACGTCGGTCGAGCTTGTCGAGACCCCGGCGGTCGAGCTGCGGTTCGGCGGTAGGGAGGGGCGGCGAGGACTCGCAGCGCCGTCAAGGAGCGAAGCGACAGGCGCAAGAGCCCGCCGACCACTCCCCACCAGCCCAACATCACATGACACGACAGGCACCCCAAACACGAATCGAAAAAGTCTCGAAAACCGTTGTGTATAAGGGGTTCTGAGCATCAGAACTGTCGGCGGTCACCGATAGATTCAACCCATGATCGACACCGACACCGACCCCACCCTCGACGCAGACGCCACCCTGCCCACATCAGAGCAATGCAAGCGTCGGCGCACCGTGCCGAAGTCGCGATCCTCGAAGACGCCGCCGCACTGGGCCGACCTCCACGGCGTCCTCGAGTCGACCGAGCTACGGATTGCCCGGGGTGGAGCAGATGCTCCCACTCGGCGGCGACGGCACCCCCGACGTATCGCGAGTTCTGCCCCGCCGAACTCGGCGCCGAACTCGCCATCTCCCCCGCCTCGGCCGCCAGGCTGATCGGCGACGCCCTCGACCTCCGCCACCGCCTCCCCCAACTGTGGGCCCGGATCCAGGCCGGCGAAGTCAAACCGTGGATCGGACGCCAAATCGCCACCGACACCCGCGACGTCTCCCAAGAGACCGCGGCCGTGGTAGACCGCAGGGTCGCCAAATACGCCCACTCACTCACCTGGGGACGCCTGGCGAAGGTGGTGCAGGCCGCGATCATCGACACCGACCCCGACTACGCCCGCCAACGCGAAGAATCCCACCGCCGCAACCGCGGCGTCTGGCTCAACCCCGCCGACGACACCGGCACCATCACCGGCGCCTTCGCCGCCGCCGGACCCGACGCACTCCGCTTCGACGCCGGACTCAACCGCACCGCCGACGCCCTCGGACTCCTCGGCGACACCGACAGCAAAGAAGTACGCCGGTCCAAAGCCCTCGGCATCCTCGCCAACCCCCAACAGACGATGGACCTCTACGCCACCGCCACCGTCACGCCGGTCGACCAGCCGGGCGGCCCGCGACCCGATCTCGACCAGCTCGACACCAAGGAGATCGGCGGTGACCCGGCAGCGTTCGTGCGCGGAGTCAGCATCAAGGTCGACCCGCAGACCCAAAGCAGTCCTCTACGTCCACCTGACCAAGGAATCGCTGGAACAAGGCGAGGGTGTGGCGCGGGTGGAAGGGATCGGACCCGTCACCGTCGACCAAGCCAAACAATGGCTCGGCGACTGCACCATCACCATCAAACCCGTGATCGACATCGCCGGGATCGCACCCGTCGACGCCTACGAAATCCCCGACCACATCCGCGAAGCCGTCCACCTCATCGTCACCGGCCGACACCTTCCCCTACGCGTCCTGCCTCAGCCGCAAGATGGACCTCGACCACACCATCCCCTACGTCGCATCCCGACGACGGCGGACCACCCGGCCAAACCGGGATCGGGAAACTCGGACCCCTGACCCGACACCATCACCGGATCCGCACCCACGGCAAATGGCAAGTGAAACAACCCTTCCCCGGCATCTACCTGTGGCGATCACCCCACGGCAGATACTGGCTCGTCGACCACACCGGCACCCACCGACTCAGCGCCTAACCCTCCGCAACACAAAGCACCCCGCCAAGCCGCCAAACAGGCGGCCGGTCGGGGTGCAGTTGTGCGCCTAGTAGTTAGGCGAACGCCTTCACGAACGTCGAGCAAAATGCTTCCAGGTCGTCAGGCTTTCGGCTCGTGACCAAACCGCTGTCGTGGACGACTTCCTCGTCGACCCAGTTGGCTCCGGCGTTGGTGAGGTCTGTCCGCAGACTCGGCCACGACGTCACCGTCTTGCCGGACACCACGCCAGCCTCGATCAGTGTCCAGGGCGCGTGGCAGATGGCCGCAACCGGCTTATCCGCCTCGAAGAAGCCCCGGATGAAGGCGATTGCTGACTCATCGAGACGCAGTGCATCGGGGTTGGCCACGCCACCGGGCAGCACCAGAGCGTCGTAGTCGTCGACCGAGACTGCATCGAACGTCGCATCGACGTCGAACGTGTCGGCCTTGTCGAGATGGTTGTACGCCTGAACTTCGCCGGGTTTGGACGACAGGAGCTTGGGTGTCCCACCGGCCTCCTCGACGGCCTTCCACGGCTCGGTCAGCTCGATCTGCTCGATCCCTTCTCCGGCAGTTGCGAACGCGATCGTCTTACCTTCGAGCACTCCACTCATGTCGTCCTCCTGCGTTGAATCGGGTCTCTGAGAAACCTGTCCCCGTCAGCGGCTGGTTCAAACCTGCCGCGAGTCGAGAGGACAGGACTGTGTCAGTGGTGGTGCGCGTGGACTACCGCGTGGCCGCGCCCCCGGCCGATCATCCAGCGGTTGACCGGCACGGTGACGACGAACGCCACCACCAACGAGAACGCAAGCGCCGACCAGAACAGCCAACTCTCCAGGCCAGCCTCCATCGCACCCGGCACGGCGAGGATGACCGCGTTGTCGACGATCTCCATGACCAGGATCGAGACCGTGTCGGCGGCGAGCGCAACTCCGATCGCCGCACGCAGAGTGAGGCCGCTGCGCAGGACGGGAGTGATAGTCAGGGCATACCCGAAGAAGAACGCCAAGGCGACCGCCAGCGCGATCGTCGCACCGTCGCCCCAGCCAAGCGCGGTGCCGATCACCATGCCGAGCACCTCGCCGATCGCACAGCCGGTCAGGCAGTGCAGAGTCGCGGACACAGCCACTCTCGTCAGCTCCCGTCCAGCCGGCGAGTCGCGTTCTGCGTGCGCCTGGCCTTGCATCAGGAGGCTTCCACCGTGAACGGAACCGTGATCACGCCACCGTCAGAGAGCTCGAACTGCGCCCACAGCTGGTAGACGCCGCCCGTCTCGAACCGCACGTGCAGGTCGAGCTCCGGCCCGAACTCCTGGCCGGGCAAGGCGAAGATGGGCTCTCCCGACGCGTCTTCCTCTTCCGCGTGCACGTGAGCGAACTGGCTGCCGTCCGCCCGCATCACGACGACGTGCCCCGCCGCTGCGAGGTACGGCTGCAGGTCGTCGATCGGCTCGCCGGTCGACGCATCGGCCAAGGTGAGGGTGAACTCGCTGGCCTTCTCGACGACGGCGTCGCCATCCAATGTCACCTGGACACCGTCGACCACCTGAGTACGAGAGCCCGGCGTGAGCGTCACCGGGGACTCGGTGCCCGTGCCGCCGACCCTGACCTGCTGCGAGTCGAGGATGTCGGACATCTCGCCTTGGCGGCGGAACTCCGTGTGGATCTGGTAGTCCCCCGCCGTCGGGAAGACCACGTCGACGGCGAGCTCGCCGGGGTTATCGGTGGGCTCGGCGTGCAGGTGCGAGAACTCGCCCAGGTCGTCGCGCGTCACGATGAAGTGCATCCACGCGTCGTGCGATCGCGTGATGTCGGTGACTGGTTCACCGGTCGAGGAGTCGGTGACCTGCACGACGACGCGGGTTGACTCCCCCGGCTGTATGTCGGCGGGGAAGTCGAGACTTACGTCCACCCCAGCCATTGCTGCGTCGACAGGTGTCACCTCGGCGGCCATCATCACGCTCATGGCTGGGCGCATCGGCATACCCGTGCGCTCGGTCCAGGCGAGGATGCCGTTCATACCCTGCTGCGCAGCGTCGCTGCGGCTCAGCGATGTGAGCGCTCCCCCGACCGCCACCGCGAGCACCGCGATCGCTGCCAGGTAGGAGTACTGCTTCACGCGGGCTGTCACCGGCGGATGCAGGATCTCCTCGGGACTCGAAGGACGCTTGAAACCGCGCAGCCGCAGCGCGTTGGTCACAACGCTGACGGAGCTCATCGCCATCGCCGCGGCCGCGAGTACAGGGTCGAGGAGCAGGCCGTTGACGGGGTAGAGCAGGCCGGCGGCCACCGGCAGAAGGAGCACGTTGTACGCGAACGCCCAGAACAGGCCTGCCTTGATTGTCGAGACGGTCGCCCGTGACAGCGCGATCGCCGACACGACACTGCGCAGGTCACCACCGACGAGCGTGATGTCGGACGCCGCGATCGCCACGTCGGTGCCGGTGCCGATCGCGCACCCGAGGTCGGCCTGCGCCAACGCCGGGGCGTCGTTGATGCCGTCACCCACCATCGCGACGACATGGCCCTCGGACTGCAATGCGACGACGCGATCCGACTTCTCTGCCGGGAGTACGTCGGCAATCACATGCTCGATGCCCACCTCATTCGCGATAGCGCGTGCGGTGGCCTCGTTGTCTCCGGTGAGCATCCAGACCTGGAGGCCGAGTGCCCGCAGCTCAGCAACCGCCTCGGCCGACTCGGGCTTTACCGGGTCGGCGACGACGAGCAAGGCCGCGGCAGCGCCGTCGACCGCGACATACAAGGGTGTTGCCCCGCGGGCGGCCACCTCGTCGGCGGCGGCGGCGAGAGATGCGACGTCCACCCCCTCGGCGACCATGAGCCTGCGGTTGCCCGCCAGCACCAGGCGTCCCTCGACAGTCGCGTCGATCCCGTTGCCCGGCCTGGTAGCGAAGGCGTCGGCATGCGGGACCTGCAGACTGCGCTCATGTGCTGCGGCGACGATCGCCTCTCCGAGCGGGTGCTCGCTGCCGACTTCTGCCGCGGCAGCCAGCCGGACGATGTCATCGTCGCGCCAGCCTTCGGCCGCGACGACGTCGACCAGGCTTGGGCGCCCTGTCGTGATGGTCCCGGTCTTGTCCAGGACGACCGCCGTGAGCCTGCGCGCTTGCTCGAGGGCTTCACCGCTGGTGATCAGGATCCCCATCTCGGCGGCCTTGCCCGTCCCGACCATGACGGCGATCGGAGTGGCCAGGCCGAGTGCGCAGGGACACGCGCTGATGAGGAGAGCGATCGTCGTGCCGACCGCGAGCGTCAGGCGCTGGCCCTCTGGCCCGAAGATCGCCCATGCCGCAAACGTCACGACAGCAAGCGCAAGCACTGCGGGAATGAACCAGGCCGACACCCGGTCGGCGAGGCGCTGCATTGGCGCCTTCGAGCCTTGGGCGCCCTCGACCAGTCGCACGATCTGCGCCAGTGCGGTGTCGCTGCCCACGGCGGTAGTCGTGAGCACGATCGAGCCGGTGCGGTTCATCGTCGCCCCGATGACCGTGTCGCCGACAGCCTTGTCCTGCGGCAGGCTCTCGCCAGTCAGCATCGACTCGTCGACGGTCGACGTACCCTCGGCCACGGTGCCGTCGACGGGGATCTTCTCGCCAGGCCTGACGCGGACGAGGTCTCCCACCACAACCGACCTGATGGGGATGTCGACTTCCGCGCCGTCTCGCAACACCCGGGCGGTCTTGGGCTGCAGCCCGACCAGCGCCTTGATCGCCGACGCCGTCTCCTTCTTGGCCTTTCCTTCCATCCATCGGCCCATCAAGATGAGCGCAATGATGACGATCGACGTCTCGAAGTAGACGTGCAGCGGAAGCCCCCAGGCCTGGGCTTGGGCTGGCCACAAGGTCACGAACGCGCTGTAGCCGTACGCGACGCTCGTGCCCAGCGCGACGAGCGTGTTCATGTTCGCCGCGCGGTGGCGGGCAGCGGCCCACGCCGCCTGGTAGATCCCCTTGGCGGCCCAGAACTGCACGAACGTCGCGACCACCAGCAAGAGCGGCATCAGCCAGTCCATCGTGTCGATCGAGATCGGCACGTACATCAACGCCATCATCGCCAGACCGGTCGACAACGCAACCTGCCAACGGCGCTTCAGGCCCGCCAGCTCAGTGTCTCGTGCCCGCTCTCGCTCGTCAGGTGCATCCTCGGGCGCAGCATTGCGTGGCACCGGAGCGATCTCCGGCGTGCGGACTGCACCCGTGTAACCGGCCGCAGCCACCGCATCCGTCAGCTGGTCAAGCCCCACCCGGTCCGTGTCGTAACTGACGGAGGCGACCTCGGTGGCGAGGTTGACCTGGGCCTCGGAGACGCCGTCTACCTTGGCGAGCGCCTTCTCGACCCGACCAACGCACGACGCACACGTCATACCGACGATGTCGAGCTCGACGTGCTGGCGGGCGGATCGGATCGTCGGCGGCGTGGTGGTGGTCATCGTGAACCTTCCAGTCGAACCGCTGTCAGGAACGGACGAGGCGGGCGATGGCGGCCGACGCCTCGTGGATCTTTGCGGTGGACTCTTCGCCACCCTGCTGGACGGCCTGCGCCACACAGTGGTGCAGGTGCTCGTCGAGCAAGGAAAGCGCGAACGACTCGAGTGCCTTCGTAGCGGCGGAGACCTGTGTGAGTACGTCGATGCAGTAGTCGTCCGACTCCACCATCCGATGGAGACCACGGACCTGGCCCTCGATGCGGCGCAACCGCTTTAGGTGACCTTCCTTGTGCTGCGCGTAACCGGGCATCAACGGGGTGTTCGTCATAGCCCGACCATACCCCCTAGGGGTATGAGTTGGCAAACTCCTCGGGCAAAAGAAACGGAATTGGTGGAGTTGGAGCCTCAGCGGGCCGGTCAGCCTTGAGTGGGCCGAACGCGTGATCTTTGGCGGTTACGCGGACATCTGGGTAACTGAGGCGTTACACATAGTGGTATGAAGCACCGTCTTGCGAACGCCAAAGAGTTGCCGTCATCGACGAGCAGCGACTTCGAGGACCTCGGAAACAACGCTTCCCCAGGTCGCCGCCGCGCCAGCCACTCAGAACGGTCAGGGCTCGTGCTCAGCGACAACCCGCGTTGGATCGCCGGCAACGAGCAGGCCCAGGCGAAGCACGAGGTCGCTACCGCGATCCGCGCGAAGGCCCCCGAAGGCGTCTACATGTACCACCGCCGCATTCTCAACGGGCGCATCGAAACCACGATCGACATCCTCGCCGTGACGCACACCGGCGTCTGGATGATCGAGGTGGAGGAGGTGCGTGACAGCAAGGTCGAGTTCCAGGGCCGCCATGGGCTCATGCGCTCGAGCTACGACCGCTTCCTTGTCGAAGGCGAGGACTACACCGCCGTGCTCAAGGACATCGACCACAAGGGTCAGGCCATCTCCAAGTGCCTGGCCCACATGGATCGCGAAGAAGTTCCAGTGCACCAAGTGCTGTGCCTGCTCGGCGGCCGCCTGTCGAGCGGGGGCGCTACCACAGTGCAACAGTGCCACCTCGCGACTCTGCCGCAACTCATCAAGCTGATGAAGGCCGGCTCGAGCAAGCTCTCGACAGGCGATCTGAGTCACATCGGCCTTGCTCTCGGCGAGCAATTTCGCCGTCCTCGCCGCGATGTCTGACCGAGGGCCAAGCACCCACGGCGTGACTGCGTCCCCAGCTCACCCTGCATACAACAATGCAATCGGGGAACGGTGCCCGCTATGAAGGCACTCCTGATCATCGTCGTCCTCGTCGTGCTCGTCATTGTGGTGCTGGGCTTCCTCCGCGGACGCCGCTGAGCCCACAATCGCGACGAGCTCGAGCTAAGGCCTGAAGCTGGGGTTGTCAGTCAGCCAGTCGGCGAAACTCTTGGGGTCTTCCGCCCCGTTGATCTGGGCGACGAACTGCTCGACCATCCACTCCCGCAACGCCCGTGTTTCCGGCGTCGACGCCAACGACATCAGATCAGCAGAGGCGCACAACCTGTCGGCCGCGGTCACCGCTTCGTGCAAGACCGTGACGTCGCTCGCCGCGTCGGCTGGCACCGGCATGTCAATGTCGACGTGACTGAGCCCGGCGGAAAGCGCGTCCTGCGCCGTCAACCTGGCGGCATGACGTGCATGGGCGCCACGATCGAGCATCGTGACCATGACCCGGGCGAGCTCCGACGACTCGGGCTCGCCCTCGGTCGGCACGGTGTCAGCCTGGATCAGCGGGAGTTCGCGCACGAGGTCGTCGAGGTGCTGGTCCTGGCGAAGGCCGCCCACGACGGGGCAGCCGAGGAGTCGCACGACGTGCCAACCGTCCGGCACTCCGCCTGCGAACGGGGCTTCCGCCGGGTGGCCGGTCGTCTGGGGCGGCTGGACGACGTACGACTCTTTGCCCTCGACCAGGTCGGCCCAGATTAATTTGCCTTCAGGCGTCTGCTCCACGCCCCACGCGTCGGCGAGCATCGCGACGATGATGAGCCCGCGCCCGGTTGTCGGCTCGAGCCGGCCATCGCGTTGTACGTCGTCGGAACCAGCGGCCGGACCGAGCACCGTATGCGGCATCACGGCGGCGACGGGCACGATGCCTTCGTCACGGACGCTGATCCGGACGGCAGATGGCAGGTCGGCGACGGAGACCTCGACAAACCGACTGCTGCTGTGCAGAGCGGCATTGGACGTGAGCTCGGTGACACAGAGCGCGGCATCATCGACCAGGCCGTGACGACCCCACGACGTCAGACCATCGCGGACGAACCGGCGAGCACCCGGCACGCTTGCCGAGTCGGCGGCGACACGCAGCCTGATCTCGCGGTCACGGCCACTACGGCCGTGGCGGCTGACGTTCATTGCGTCGCTCGCGGCGCCGTCATGGGTGCAGGATCCTTCCCGACGAGCCCGCCGAGTCGTGCCTCGCCTGCCTCATTGTGACGCCTATCCCCCGAAATTGCTTCACCAATCCTCCTCATTAGGCCATTCTGATGTCCCACCGAACACCCAGGAACCCCATGAAATCGCTTTACGTAGCCAAACGCTTGCTTTGCGTAACTGTAATTCTCGCGGTTGCGGTCACGACCGGGACCAGCGGCGCGCCGCCGGCAAGCGGCTTTGCCGAAGTCGCCGACAACACGCTGGCCTCGTCTGCTTCGCAACGCAGCGCGTCGACGCCGATTCCCGACGACGACACGATTGGTCGCTGGACGGTGCGCCCCGCGGGCGACGAACGCTTTACCTTGACGTGGACCTCGCCGACCGACATCCGCGTTGGCGCTGCGCGCCCCGAGCTGAAGGTGGGGGGCCAACTAGCCGGCTTCCCGACGCTGTCGCCCGACGGCCGGCAGCTGAGCCTCACGGTTGCGGCAGCGAAGGCGCCCGACGTGGACGGCCTCGACGTTGTGCTGTCGGGCGTTCCGCTCGACGAGCCCTTCGCGCCCGCAAAGGCCGGCGCCGCTGCGTCGTACACGCCACTCCCTGGGACCACCCGGCTCGCGACCGACCCGGGCGTGCGGGGTCCCCACAGCGTGGATGAGAGCGACTATGAACTCGACTCGGTGCGGATCCCCGGACTGCGCATCCCGGTCGAGATGATCGGCCACGTGGTCGAGCCGGAGGACTCTGACCCGACCAACCCCCTCGTCGTGTTCCTGCACGGCAATCACTCGATCTGCTACGAGGACCCGGACGGCAGCGGAAGCGGCGATGGGTACTGGCCGTGTCCGGAGGGGACGAGCCCGATCCCCAGTCACCTCGGATACAGGTACGTGCAACGCCTCCTCGCGAGCCAGGGATACGTCACCCTGTCGATCAGCGCCAACGGCGTCAACGCGCAAGGCGATGGTGCCGACGGCGGCTCACAGGCACGGGCGGTTCTGATCCGAAAGCATCTCGCCCGGTGGTCACAGTGGGTCGATGCGGGCACGTACGTCGCCGACCTCGAGAACGTCATCCTGGTCGGGCACAGCCGGGGTGGTGAGGGTGCGAGCCGGGCGGGCTCGAACATCCCACTTTCGGCGCCCTATGAGATCACCGGCCTCGTCACGGTGGGGCCGACAAGCTTCACCCGGCAGGTGACGTCCTACATCCCGACGGTGTCCCTGCTGCCGTACTGCGATGGCGATGTCATCAGCTCCGAGGGTCAGAACTACACCGACCTCGGGCGCGACCTTGCGGCGGACGACACCGCCCTCCGCAGCTCACTGATGGTGATGGGCGCCAACCACAACTTCTTCAACACCGAGTGGACACCTGCCACGGCAACCGCACCCGAGACGGCGTTCGACGACTGGGGCGGTGACCCAGACGCCACGTGTGGGAAGCGGACTGCGGAGCGGCTGACAGCCAAGGAGCAACGCAGTGTCGGCCGAGGCTACATCGCCGGAGCAGTGTGGCTGCTGGCCGACCACGACCTGAGAGTGCTCCCCCTGTTCGACGGCAGCCGGGTCAGTCTCGCCTCGGTCGGAGACGCCGATGTGCGCAGCCACGCCGTCAAGGGTGGGCGGGAGCTCCGTGTTCCGGGTCGTCGTGTCTCCCTCGGCCCCGTCAACGGCGCAACGACGCGACTCTGCGACGGCTATGCCCGTCCAGGGCTGATCCTGAGCAAGGCAGCGCAGCGAGCCACGTGTGGCCGCGGCATCTCGAGCCTGCGAACGCCACACTGGCCCCCGAGCCGACTGCGCGGCATACCGACCGTCCACGGATTCGAGATGGCCTGGACCGCGGCCGGGCAGTCCGGTGGGGTCAGGTTTGCCAACCCACTGGACCTGACGGGCGCCGACAGCCTCGACCTGCGGACGGTCGTCGACGTACCGACCGGCAACGTCCGACTCAGGGTCGCCGTCCACGATGCCGCAGGCAGTGTGACGGTCAGCCCGGTGGGAGGCTCGCTGCTTCCCGCTCTCCCGGACGGCAGCTTCTCCCTCGCTAAGCGCTGGGCGCAGACGTTGCGGGTGTCCACCGACGACCTGGCCGGCCTCGACCTGAGCGCCATCACGGGGTTCGACCTTGTGGGTGTCAGCCGGGACGGGCGGGTGTGGGTGCTCGACGCTGCGGCGGTGCGACCCGGCCTCGCACCCATCCCGGTCAAGCGGCTGCCACGGATCAGCATCGGCGAGGTCCGCAAAGTTGAGGGAGACGGACCGGGCGAGCACACGATCCCCGTGCCCTTTACGATCGGGGGCAACGTGTCAGAGCCTTCCAGGGTTGTGGTCAACGCCCAGAACCTGATGGACTCGAGCAGCCTGACGCCGTACGTCGCGACGATCCCCGCCGGTGTGCGCACCGGCACCCTCGACGTGCCCTACCTTCCTGACACCCGAGACGACTTCCGCGTTCAGCAGTACGAGATGCGTGTCTTCGGTATGCGGGGCATCGTCGGCCAGGAGCACGCGGCGATCACGCGACTGGTCGATGACGACCCGACCCCGACGCTGCGGATCACCCGCGTCACGTCGGCCGTCACCGAAGGTGGCAGTGCGCGCTGGCGGGCGAGTCTGTCGGCGCCGGTCGACTACGAGGTCTCGGTCTTCGGCAGAGTCGTCGTCGGAACCACTCCTCTAACGAGGGTGACAATCGCCGACACCTTGGTGCCATGGCGTCGTCACCATGTCGACCCGTTGCTGCCGATCACGACGCCACTGCACAAGGCGGATGTCTTTGTCTCGAGTGGAATCAACCGCGGAAGTACGACGACTCTGATCGCGGTGCCGATGCGGGTCGACCAGGTGCGGGAAGGACGTGAGGTCGTCACCCTGCGGCTGCGCGGATACCAGTTTGGCCCAGGGGTGACTAGCACGATCGTCATTCGCAACGCCGGCTAGGTCAGTTCGGGCCCCAGATGCCTGCTTCGCTCTGGAGGATCGCGCGCAGCTTGATCTCTTGCTGCACCCGCAACCTGCGCAGAGGGTCGGCGACGTGGCCGTCGTTGTCCAGTGGTTGCGCGCGCTGCGACGCGGCAAGCGCGCCGAGCACTCGCACTACTGCGTTGGGGTTGCTGAACTGGGGCTCATGCGTCGCGTCGATCTCGCGGTAGTGCCAGCCGGCGTGTGCAGCCCGCAGCACCATCTGCGCGATGGGGTACTCGAGCTGCTCGTCCATTCCCGGGCGAGTGCAGCGCACGAACGCACGTGGGATGTGGTCGATCGCTGTCGTCAGATATGTCGGCTCGAACAGCGTCATGGCCGGTTGACCACGCAGGCGAGCGAGGTGGGTGGAACGACTTACGTCGTCTCCCCACCCCGCCGGTGGCACCCATCCCGGTGGCACCGGGACTCGCCACGACTCGCCGTTCCCCTCGAGCCCTGCCCTTACCAGCTCACCGAACTCGCTCGGAAGCAGGTCGAGCGCCGACTCGCCGTCTCTGGGGACGAGCGCGTCGATGTAGACGACCATGCCGATCCGAAACGCGACCCTGTCGGCAGCGCTGGTGACTGGCACACCTCCGTAGCCGGCGCCGCACAGCACGACGTCGCGGAGGTCTTCGAACTCGAGCAGCCCGACGATGTCTTGGACGTGCGTCGAGAGCCCGACAACGTTGTCTCCAGCGAGGTGACTGTGCTCGCCCACACCCGTCAGCGTGGGCGTGTACACCTCATGGCCGAGACCGCGCAGAAGACGAGCAATGGGGCTCCACTCCCAGCCGCCCCCGAACTCGCCGTGCACGATGACGAACGTTGCCATGCATTGAGGTAACGCCATTTCACGGCGGCGAGCAATAGCACCAACGGACTACTCAGACGGTGCCGTAAACACTTTTGCCCAAGGAATGCGACGTTATAAGGCATCGCTCAAAACCCTGTGTAGTAAGGCGATCACCTAACGTCGGCGGAGCAGTACCGCCACCGCCGCAATGCCGCTGGCGAACCACACGACGAGAGGCAGCAGGTGGTCGCCGACGTCGCCGGTGCCGAGCCAGGGAGCCCTGATTGCGGAGGTGGCATGCCACAGTGGCATGACGTCGGTGATGCTCTGCATGGCAGAGGTCATGACCGACCGCGGCGGCCCGCCACCACCGAGCAGCCACATCGGCATGAAGACGAGCAAGCCGAGTGCTTGCGCGGCACGCGCAGTCGGGGCGGCGAGACCGAGGGCGATGCCCAGGGTGATCATCGTGACCATCCCTGCGCCGAAGCCGGTCAGTACCTGCCAGGGTGCCTCGACGGTCGGAACACCGTAGATCGGTGCGGCCACGGCAAGGACGAGGACCGCCCCGAGGACCACCAATGCCGCGGTGACCACGGCCTGCGCCAGCACCACGGCAAGGGTCGAGACTCCGAACGCCTCGAACCGGCGCAGCACGCCACGCTCACGGTACGACGCCAGCATGACTGGCAGCCCCACGAGTGACAGCGCGCCCAGCGGTACGCCGATATAGGCGGCGACGTAGTGCTCTGTGCCGCTCGCTCCGCCGTACGCCGGATCCGGGTCGCTCCCGAAGACACCGGCGAGCACAACCATCATCAGCGGCGGGAACACAAACGCAAACACCATCGCAGCCCACTCGCGCGACAGCAGTCGCGCCTCGGTGACGGCCAGCGCGGGCAACGTCGTCAGCGTGGTCATGACGGATCTCCTGTCGTGAGGGTGACGAAGACGTCTTCCAGCGAGGGCCGGATGACGGTGAAGTCGGCGGGTATGACGCCGCGGCGTGCCAGCTCGGCCGCAACCAGGACGGGAGTTGACGCGTCGCCGCTGACCTCGACCACGTCGCCGAGCCGGCTGACCTGGTCGACGAACGGGACCCGTTCGAGGCCGGCGAGATCTGTTGCTGCGGCCGTGAACCGGGTGCGCACCTGGCCGCCCGCACCAGCGATCAGGTTCTGCGGGGTGTCACACGCGGTAAGGCGACCGTTGTGGAGCACGCCGACGCGGTCGCAGAGCTGCTCGACCTCGTCCATGTAGTGGCTGACGAGGACGACGGTGGCGCCGTCGTCGCGAATGCGTTGGATCAGCCGCCAGGTGTCCCGGCGGGCAGCGGGGTCGAGACCCTGCGTCAGCTCGTCAAGGAAGACCAGTCGCGGGCGGTTGACCAGCGCCAACGCGACGAAGAGCCGCTGCCGCTCTCCACCGGACAGCGAGCCGAAGGCGGACCGCTCGAGCCGCGCGAGGTCCCAGTCGTCGCGCAGCTCGCGCCAGTCGACGACGTCTCCGGCAAGCCTGGCGAACAGCCGCAGCGCCTCACCGACCCGGAGCCGCTCGGGCAGGGCGGTGGTCTGGAGCTGCGAGCCGACGACGTACCGCAACTGCTGGCGCTGCCGCGCCGGGTCGAGCCCGAGGACGGTGACCCGGCCGCTGTCACGCGACCGCAGACCTTGAATGGTCTCGACCGCGGTCGTCTTGCCGACGCCGTTCGGCCCAAGGATCCCGAAGATCTCTTGGTGCGCCACCTCGAACGAGAGGCCGTCGAGGACCTGCCGATCGCCGTACGCCTTGGTCAAGCCGTCCACGACGATGACGGGTTCGCCGGTGGACTTCGGTGTTGCTGCCTGGTGGGCCAGCGTGTGAATGCTCATGATCTGAGCCTGGCGGCGAGCGGTAGTCCGGACATCGGCCTGCGGTCGAGACTTGCGCCCCCTACCGTGGTGGGAGCACTGGGGTGCGAGTCAGTCGCTGGGGCCGGGGGCTACGACCCCGTGGTCGTAGGCGAAGACGATCGCCGCCGCCCGGTCGCGCACGCCAAGCTTGGTGAAGATGCTGCCGATGTGCGACTTGACCGTGGCCTCGCTGACGAACAAGGTGGCCGCGACCTCCGCGTTGGTCGCCCCTCGGGCGATCAGCCGAAGCACCTCGTGCTCACGCTCGCTGATCTGGTCGAGTCGCTCGCGCTGCCGGCGACCGGGCATGACCGTCCGCCGGTAGGCACCCAGCACGCGTGGTGTGACCGCGGGGTCGAACCAGGCCCCGCCCTCCGCCACGGCACGGGTCGCGGTGATGAGGTCGTCCGCGCGGGCATCCTTGAGGATGAACCCGCTGGCGCCGGCCTCGAGGGCACCCCACAACACTTCGTCCTCGTCGAACGTGGTCAGCACCAGGACCGGCGGCGTCGGCTCGACTTCTGCCACCAGCCGCCGGGTGGCCTCGAGACCGTCTACACGGTTCATCCGGACATCCATCAGCACGACGTCTGGACGTGTGCGGGTGACTGCCTCGACCGCTTCGTCACCGTCGGAGCACTCCGCCACGACCGTGAAACCGTCGTCGGGGCCGAGGATGCGGGCGACCCCTGCCCGGACGATCGCTTGGTCGTCGACGAGCACCACGGAGATCACGGCGCCACCGGCTGCCGCCGTACGTCGGAGAGCGGCACAGTGCAGCGCACCGTCCAGCCGTTCGTGGAAGCACCGGCCTGCAAGACACCCCCGGCGGCCTCGGCACGCTCCCGCATTCCGCGGATGCCGTAGCGCGGTCGGTCGGCATCTGCCTCCTGCGGCTGGAGCGGTCCGGTCGTGACGACGGTCAGCTCGACGTCGGTGTCGGTCACCGTGGTGGTGACAACGGTGTGCGCTGTCGGGGCGTGCCTGCTGGCGTTGGCCAGCGACTCTTGCACGATGCGGTAGATCGTCAGGCCGGGGACACTGTCGACAACCTCGTGGTCTCCCTCGGCGTGACGTTCGACGCTGAGTCCGCCGGCCCGCGCGGATGCCACGAGGGAGTCGACCTGGCCGAGCCCCGGCGGCGGTGGTCCCGTGGCGCTGTCGCCCTCCCGCAACAGCGACACCGTGCGTCGCAGCTCGCCGAGACTTTGTCGGCCTACCTCCTCGGCGGCGTCGAGTGCGTCGTCGGCGGCGTCGACATCGCGCCGGAGAACGTGTCGAGCACTCGTCACCTGGAGCATCATCGCCGCGAGGCCGTGCCCGACGAGGTCGTGCACGTCGCGGGCGATCCGGCGTCGCTCCTCCACGATCGCCTGCTCCGCAAGGGCTTGCCGCGCCTCCGCCAGTTCGGCCGTGAGCAACTCCTGGCGATGGAACGTCCAGCCCATGAACGCCGGAAAGGCGATCCCGACCATCCAGATCCCCCATGCGACCTCGCTGTCGGGCCAGAAAGCGGAAAACGTGGGTGGGGCTGCCAGCACCAACGCGAGTGAGGCAATCAACGGAGGCCCGACATCGTGCCAGCCAGTGATCACGAGGGCCAGCACCGACAAGAGGAACAGCGCAGCCTCGAGGTCACTCGACCATTGCGAGACCGCGACCGCGGCGACGATGACGACGGTCAACGGCAGGATCGGCACGTCGCGACGGGCCCAGACGGCGAGGGCCGCGACGGGGACCACGAGCGGTATCACGTAGGGCCAGCTCTGTGGCTCGACTACGGCCGTGAGCACGACGATGACTGCCGCCAGGAGCGGCATGAACGCACGGGTGGCGTCGGGGGTGCGAGTCGCCTGCTCGACACGCGCGGGACCCATCAGGCGACGGTACCGCCCCGGTGCGTGCCAGCGACTCCTCCCAGGGTCGGAGCCGTCACCTCCACCCACGGTCACTCTCGGGCTGCCCGGCCGGGTCACCCTTGTCGCCTTCACCAAGGTCTACCCCGTGCTCGAACCTGGCCAGCGCCGCCGCGCCCACGCCCGTCAGCGCGAAGCCAACGACGCCGGCCGTCGTCCAGCCATCGCGGACTCCGTCGCCGAGCAGCATCAGCCCGATCGCGGCCGGCGTGACCGTCTGCATGACGATCAT
Source organism: uncultured Actinomycetota bacterium (assembly GCA_963815295.1). Classification (GTDB taxonomy): domain Bacteria; phylum Actinomycetota; class Actinomycetes; order Propionibacteriales; family Nocardioidaceae; genus JACDHG01. The sequence continues at coordinate 961,139 of CAWFFZ010000008.1, read as the reverse complement.
CGGCGCCGTTGCGATCGTGACCGATCCTCGCTGCAACGCCAACGAGTACAAGATGAACGCAAGGCCCCCGCTGAGGGGAAGGACGTAAGTTGCGGGCGAATCCCAGAGCTCGGCCGGCGTCAGGCCGGGCAGGACTCGTGCGGCAATCCCACTCCCTGCGAAGCCGAGGCCAGCAAGGAAACCCAGCATGGTTGCCGCGAGGGGACTGCGTGAGCGGGCCACGACGAGCCCCACCAATGCCACCGCCACGACCCCGACGAAAAGCCAGCCGACGAACCCGTCTGACGCCTCCGCTTCACCGATGTCGCCGGCAGCGCCCGCGAGCAACCCCAGGCCGACGGTGACAGCACCCACAGCCATCCAGTCCCGGCGCTCGAGCCGCTCGTGCAGCAGCAACGCTGCCAGCAGCGCCGTGACCGCGAGGCTCGCTGCGATCCCCGCCTGGGCAAGGTAGAGCGGGATCTGCCGCAGTGCGACGAGGTGGAGGACGAACCCGACCAGGTTGAGCGCCACGGCTCCCAGGAACAGCGGCTGCTTGAGCAGCACGAGCAACGCCGTGGCGCTCTCGGCGTGTGAGGTGGGCAGCCGACGTACGGCCGTGGCCTGCCAGATGGAGGCGAAGCCGAACACAAAAGCGGCGGCGAGGGCCGCCGACAAGCCGAGGGGCATCAGTCGTCGAGGTCGGCAGCGATTACGTCCTCGGACAGACGCTTCGCCGGCAACCGCGGCAGGACGAGGGTGAGGTAGAGCGACATGCCCGCGTAGTAGACGAGATAGACGAACGACAGGCCGATTACCACCGGCTCTGGGTTAGGCAGCTGGGTGAGCAGCACGGCATACGTCGCCAACCACAACGTGGTGAGCGCGATGTTGAGGCTGCGGTAGACCTTGGTGCGCGAAGGGTAGACGTAGCGGATGGGCACGAAGACGAGGACCGAGCAAGCGAGCAAGATCAGCGCGGTGGTCATCTCGCCGAGATCGAGCACGTAGACGTAGAACGCCACGACGTTCCAGTAGCTCGGGAAACCCAGGAAGAAGTGGTCAGCGGTCTTGGCGTCCGTGCGGCAGAACTGGTACGACGACGCGAGCAGCGGTAGCACCGCGAGGAACGTCCCGAACGAGCCGTCGGGAAGCCGGCCAGTGACCCACAACAGCACCATCGGCGCGAACGCGTAGGTGAGGTAGTCGACGATGTCGTCGAGCCGCGCGCCGTCGAACGAAGGGATGGTCTCGCTCACGCGCAGGTAGCGGGCAAGCATCCCGTCGGTGCCGTCGATGATCAGCGCGACCAAGGCGAGCCACAACGCGCGCTCGACCTCACCCTCGAACGCAGCGATCACGATGAGGAATCCGAACACGGTGCCGGTCGCCGTGTAGACGTGAAGCGCGACGCCCGCCAGGCGCAGTCGCTTGGAGGCGGGGGCGTACGTCTTGTCGACTACCTCGTGAGTCGTCAGGGTGTCTCCAAGCTGGGCGGGTACGGCGCTTTTGCGTCGGCCCGAGTCTCTCACAGTCAGATCGGGAAACCGGGTATGAAGGGGGGTGTGGAACGCATCGTGGACGTGCCGGGGCCGGCCTTGGCGACCCTGACAAAGCAGCGGTTCTCTCGCGACGGGTGGATCTTCGAGCGCAAGCTCGACGGCATGCGCGTCCTGGCCTCGCGCTCGGGTGGAACGGTCGACCTTCGGAGCCGCACCGGCCGGGACGCGGGTGGCAGCTTTCCGGAGCTTGTAGACGCCTTGGCGTCGGTCGACGTACCGGACTTCGTCATCGACGGGGAGGTGGTGGCGTTCGACGGCGCACAGACGAGCTTCGCCCGGCTCCAGCAACGGATGCACGTCAGCAACCCCACGAAGGCGCTGCAAGTGGGCGTCGCGATCCACTACTACGTCTTCGACCTACTTCACCTCGACGGGCACTCCACCCGGGGCCTCCCCCTGCGCGAACGCAAGGCCCTGCTGCGCGACCTGCTCGATTGGGACGACCCCGTGCGGTTCACGCAGCACCGCAACAAGGACGGGGAGGCCTACTTCGCAGAGGCCTGCTCGAAGGGATGGGAAGGTCTGATCGCCAAGCGTGCTGACTCCCTCTACCACCCAGGACGCACGACGGACTGGCTGAAGTTCAAATGCGAGCAAGGCCAGGAGTTCGTCGTCGCCGGCTGGACGGACCCGCAGGGGTCGCGGAGTGACTTCGGTGCGCTGCTGCTCGGCTACTACGACGACAACGGCGTCCTGCGGTACGCCGGCAAGGTCGGCACGGGCTTCGACCACCGGCGGCTGACCTCGATCAGCGCGAAGCTCCGCAAGCTCGCCACCCCAGACAGCGCGTATGACGAGACAACGCTTCCCGCCGGACAGGCGTGGCGACGCAGCGTCCACTGGGTGGAGCCGAAGCTGGTGGCACAGGTGGCATTCAGCGAGTGGACGACCGATGGCCAGCTGCGACATCCACGTTTCCTGGGGCTTCGAAACGACAAGGCTGCCAAGGACGTCATCCGCGAGGTGCCGGGCGCCTGACCCGCAATAACTGTGTCGCTGGCCAAGTGCGCCACGGACCCTGACCCGGACGGGCTATTGACGCTCTGGCCCGGCAACGGCACGCTCACGACATGGCGCTCGGTTTCGTGCAGTTCGTGGAGTTGTACAGCGACAAGACGGCCATTGAGCTGTTGCGCTTGGAGGACGAGTGGCGGGCAGCCACGCGCGGCCGCCGAACCGCCCTCCTCGAGCTCTTCCTCACCGACCGCAGCGACCCCGACCGCAAGCTGGCAGTCAACGGCTACGAGTCCTACGACCAGGCGATGGTCAACTCCTACCTCCCGGAGACGAGCGCCCTTGCGGCCCAGCTCGGCGAGGCAATCTCCGGGGTTCTCGCCTTCAGGGAGTATGACGTCCTGGACCAGATGGCCGAGGAGCGCGACGGGCTGGCAGAGCGGTTCGCCCATGCCCTGGCGACGGGCGTGCTGGCCGAGCACACGGTCACAGAGGACGTCCTCGTCGACATGAACGTTCCGCTGTGGCGATTCCAGATCCAGGGAGCCGGGCCGTTGCACGAGGCCCTCGCCGTGACGCAGCCCGGCGGCGTCGAGTCAGCCTCAGTGACGCCCACCTTCGGCGGATTCGTTCTTGAGGTCGTGGTCCGGGCACCAGAACCGCACGGGTACATGAGCAGGATGCTGTGCCTGTGCCAGGTGCACGGCGGGCTTATCTCGCAGGCCACCTGCTACAGCACCGGAAACTGGGACGCCGACTCCGAGGCGGCGCACGCAAAACAGGTCAACCTCCCGCGCCCCTGACCGGCTCGGGGTCAGGCGGCCACGCCGCTGGGCTTGAGCTCCACCGCCAGCAACGCGGCGCACACCAGTCCGGTGAGCAGCTCGGGGATGGAGGTGAACGTCGCCGCCAACACGAGGCCGACGGCAACCGAAAACGGGATGATCGACAACCCTGTCGGATCATGCCGGCGGATTTGGATGAACCACATCGACGCGATGAGCACGGCAACCGGAACCGTGACGGCGGCTGCGGTCTGGATCTCAGGAGCTTCGCTGTGGTGGATCCAGAAGTCCACGCGGGCGGCAAGCCCGGCACCGATGGCTGCGCCGGAAGCAAAGATGAAGACGTGGCCGAATCCCCAGATGTATGAGTCGGCGGTGTAACGGCCGCTGACTCGTCTCGAGCACCACGCCGGCGCTGCGGGCGAAGTACAGCCACCACATGCTGAACACGATCAAGATGCCACCCGCGACGACGTACGCCACTTCGGGAGCGGGCTCGTCGAGGTCGAGCGCCTCCTGGATCGCCAGCGTCGTCGAGAGCACGGTCTCCCCCAGCACGATGATGAAGAAGAGCCCGTAACGCTCGGCGATGTGGTGCGGGTGCCACGGTGTCATGGCGGGTCGCTCCGCCCAGACCGGGACAGCGAGCTCGGCGATGACGCCCACGGCGAAGCACGTCAGCAGCATCTCCTGGGGCACGAACAGGAACCCGATCCATCCGAGCTGGACCACCAGCACCCCACCGGCGTAGCGACGGGCGGTGGCCCGGTGGTCGGGGTCGTGGATGGAGACCCGCACCCACTGGGCCACCAGCGCGACGCGCATCACGACGTACCCGGTCACGCCGAGCACCAGGTCGTCCTCGAACATCCGCGGGATCCCAGCGGCGAGCACCAAGGACCCGACGATCTGCAGGATCGTGAGCAGCCTCTGGATCAAGTCGTCGTTGTCGTATGCCGACGACAGCCAGGTGAAGTTGAGCCATGCCCACCAGATAGCGAAGAACGCCATCGAGAAGTGGACCCAGCCGTCAGCGGCGTGATCGGCAGAGATCGCGTGGTGCAGCTCCGCGGCGGCCTGGGCGATGGCGACGACAAAACACAGGTCGGTGAACAGCTCCAGGGGTGTCGCTCCGCGGTGTTGCTCCTGCGGGTCGCGTGGCTGCAAGGGCCGGACCAGGCGGCCGGGGAGGGTGGTCACACGAGGCAGGCTAGTGCGGCAGGAGTCAGCCGGACAGATGGGCCGCCAAGTACTCGAACGCCTCGATCGTGTGGTCGTTCCAGTAGATGCGAGTGTGACCACCAGCGGAGTACGACGCGACTTCGGGCGGGGTGGGCAGCGCCTCGACGAATACCTTGATGGGTTCGTGAAGGGGGTCGTCGGTGCCGCACCAGATCCCCAGCGGTACGTCGGCCAGCGCCTCGACGTCGGTGAATAGCGGGTCACCAGTGCCGAACGCCGGGCTGAACGCCGCTACCGCCATGGCGTAGTCAGGTTGCGCCTGTGCGAGCCGGAGGCTTCCGTAGCCACCCATCGACCAGCCCCACAGCGCCAGGCGGTCGGCGTCGTAGCCGCGGTCGGCCAACCAGCCGGGCATCTCGGTCGCCAGCATCTGCTGCGGGTCGTCATCGCTGCTGGGGTCCTTCTCCCATCGGAGCACGCCTCCGTCGGCGCCGGCGAGGACGAACGGTGGCGCGCCGTCGAGGACGGCCTGGGTCAGGAAACGGCCGAGCCCGAACTCGCGGAAGTCAGAGGCGGTGGCGCTCGCACCGTGGAGGACCACGACCACGGGCAGCCCCGCGCCGTCGCCGTGCCCGTGTGGAACGGCCGTGAAGAGCTCGACGTCTTTGCCCCGGGCGCTCGAAGACACCGTCTCCAGATGCACTTGGCCTTCGCGCGCAGACGGGATGAAGGGGTCCGGTCCGAGCCCGAGCCGGTTCTTCAGCCCTGCTGGCGCTACGGCGTACCCGAGCCCTCCCACCGCAGCAATGCCGCCGAGCCCCGCTGCGCCCAGCAGCAGCCGACGCCGGGTAACGCTAGGCGTGGCTGGCTCGTTGGTCGGCATGCGTCATCGTGACACGGCGGATCGAGCGCGCGGGGACTTTGCGCAATCAGGCCGGCGTGCGACCGTCGCCGCCGTCGCGGCGAGGGTCGGCGATTCCAGGCCAGAACTCCCCGGGCTCCTCGTACGTCGGGCGCCGGTTGCCGGGTGGACCCTGGCGACTCATTCGCTCGGCTTGTCGGCGGGCTCGGCGCTCGGCCAGCTCGTCGCGCGGTTTCAGGTCACGGGTTGGTTTGTCAGTTCGCTTCATGCCGTCCAGCCTCGGTCTGGACTCATTCGCCGCACCAGCCCGCGACTGCTGCTTGTGGAGAGCGAACGCTCCGCCGTGCGGTGTGGACACCGCATCCCCCAGCTGCGTTGCTGCACGCTGGGTTGCTGCACGTTGGGTGAGTGGCAGCATGGGTGGGATGTCAGCTGAAGTGGCGGCCTTGCTCGCCGACAAGCACGCCCAGCTCGAGGAGCAGCTCACGTCGATGGCCAAGCCGACTGGTGAGGTCGGCAGCATCTCGTTCGGCAAACGAGTCGGTGAGGGCACGAGCCAGGCGGTCGACAGGCTGTCCGCGGTTCCTGCGCACGACAAGCTCCAGGTGATGCTGGCCGAGGTCATCCGGGCGGAGGAGAAGCTCGCTGACAGCACCTATGGCCAGTGCGATGTGTGCGGCAACGACATCGGGTCAGCCCGGCTCGAGGCACGGCCTTGGGCGACCCGCTGCCTTTCCCATGCCGGCTGACGGGTGGGCCGGTAGGCGGGTCAGCCACGAAGCAGCGCAGCACCGAGGGCCAGCGAGCCGCCGGTGACGGCGAAGAAGATGCAGACCCAGAGCACACCCGGGACGTGGGTGAGCCGCGCGAGCTGGTCGGCATCGCTGCCGGTTGCACGTCCGCGTCGACGCTGAGCTTGCAGCTCCCACACCGCCCGCGGGGCGGCTAGGAGCAAGAACCACGTGACGGCATAGGCGACGGGGACCTGGTCACCAGGAGCGAGCCGCCACGAGACGACGAACAGCACGACGCCGAAGATTGCAATGATCCCGGCTCCGAAGAAGTTGCGGATCTGGAGCAGGAGCAGCGCGAGGCAGCCGAGGAGGAGCCACAGGACCGCGATCGGATGTCGCTGTGCGATGAGGCCGGCGCAGGCGAGACCGAGGGCCGCCGGGCCGACGTACCCAGCGAACGTGGTCGCGATCATCCCGATGCCGCGCGCCCGCCCGCGCGAGACGGTGACGCCTGAGCTGTCAGAGTGCAGCCGGATACCAGCCAGCCGTCGTCCGCTCAGCATTGCGACAACGCCATGCGAACCTTCGTGGACGATCGTGACGAGATGCCGGCTGACTTCCCAGGTCTGCCGGATACTGACGACAAGCAGAGCAACCACCCCGGCGACAACGACGGTGGATCGGGCGGGCGCCGCCTGCGTCGACACGATGCGTTCCCAGACGAGCGACACCGCATCCATGCGTCAGTCTCCCCATGCGCTCGTCAGCTGGTGTCGGGTGGGTCGTGGCCGGTGGGGAGGGCGAGTTGGTGGGTGTAGTGGCGCAGGGTGGCGCGGTGGTCGCGGATGGGTTTGCCGGTTGGGGAGACGAATCGCCAGCGTCGTGGTCCTTTGCGAGTCCGCCACCGGCGGGTCGATGCCGGTGAGAATCTGGTAGCCGTATTCATGCACGAACAGGTGGTGGTGTTTGCAGAGCGGGAGCAGGTTCCAGCGGTCGGTGGGTCCGCCTTGTGACCACCACCAGGCGTGGTGGATGTCGCAGCGGCTGAGTGGGGTGGTGCAGTTGGGGTAGGCGCAGCTGTCGTACATCAGAGCCAGTGCTTTGTTGAGGGCGGTGTTGGTGAAGCGGCAGCCGCGGCCGACGTCGAGGACTTCGCCGTGGGCGTCGGTGACGAATCGGGTGAGGACGGCGTCGCAGGCCAGCCGTTGGGTGGTGGTGGCCGGCACCTGTCCGAACCGGGCTAGCAAGGGTCCGGTGCCGTCGATGCCGGTGAGTTGGTCCAGGGTCATCGTGATGTTGAGGTGGGGTTTGGTGCGGCCTGCCTGCGGGAGTTGGCCGGACTCGAGGCCGAGGGCGACGATTTCGGCGAACGCGTCGGCACGCCGTACCTGCCAGCTGCGTTCATCCCCGGAGCTGCGGCGCGAGAGGGCGTCGACGCCGACCGCGAGGGCCTCGGCGGTGGCTTTGTCGATCATCGCGTCGACTTTGACTAGGTCTCCGACCGGGTGCAGCGTGAAGGTCCGGTCGGCGAGGGCGTCGAGGAGTTGTTTGTCGCGGTCGGGGGCTTCGGCCTCGACCAGATGAGCGACCGCGGCCCGGACCTCGTCCGGGGATGCGTGGGTGGCGAGCTCGACCAGGATCTGCTCGTAGCGGCTGAACGCATCGGCGTCCAGACACGACCGCTTCTTCGCCTTCACCACCTCCACCGCATGGGCACGGCTGATCACCCCAGCCTGCAACGCGTCCGTCGTCGCGGGCAGTGTCCTGAGTTCGCGGGCCTGATGCACCAGCCCGGACGCATCCCGCCGCCCCAACCGGGCCGAGGCCCGCAACCACGCGGCCGTCGTCGCGGCTCCGTCATCGACACAGGCACCGGCGGTGTCGAACGCCGCCACCTCGTCCAACACCACCGCCTCCAGCTGCGCCAACGCAGCCAGCAACATCCGAATCCGGTCGCCTCCACCCACCGCCGCACGGTCGACCGCGGCCGTCGACGCCAGCCCAGCGAGCACCTCGCTGAGCTGGTCCAGCAGACCTTGATTGGTCGAACACATGTTCCTATACAATCACCCACCACCGACAATCGTCGGTCGTCAGATGTACCTGTGGACGCGCATTTGTGGACTGCCCGGACGGGAGTGAGTCAATGGTCAACGAGCGGACCTGGCTGCGATCGGCACTGCGTCAAATAGCGGCGGTATGACGCGGTCTCAGAGGTGCACCCTAGCGCTTCGCGGCCGATCGTTAGACCCTTGATCGAGACGGGTGCGCTTGACCTAGGACGGGAGGCGAGCCAGTGGAGGCAACGCAACTGGTGGATCTGCCGGGCGGCCGCCGCGCGAGCTACACGGTGGTCGGCGATGGCGAGCCACTGCTGTGGCTCGAAGGGGGGCCGGGTTTTCCGGCGAAGCTGGGCTGGCCCGACTGCGAGCTCGTCGGGCACCGATTTCGGTGCTTCTTGGTCGACTCGGCCGGCTCGGGTGATACCACCGATGACCCTGCCTGGTATGGGTGCGAGGGGGTAGTCGAGTTCTTCGACGAGGTCCGCCGCGCTTTGGGGGTGGAGAGGTGGACGTTGATGGGTCACTCGTGGGGTGGTCTGATCGCTCTCGCGTACGCCGTAGCCGTCCCGGACGCCGTCGCCCGCGTCGTCGTGGTCGACGGCTACGCCGGCGACGCCTCAGTACCCGTCGGCGTGGCCGAGGCGGAGACCAGCCTGGTGCTGACTCGTCATGAGGACCAGGAGTGGTTCGCGGCCGGGACCGCGCCGTGGCTGGAGGCAACGGAGGAGACCACGTCCGCTGACCTCACCGCCGACATGTGGCCGCGGTGGCCGCTCTACTTCGCCTACCCCGACGCTCCGGCGCAACGCGGGCACATCGACCGGCTCCGGCGCGACGCGGTTGTCGCGGCGGGCATCTCACGCGCCTGGGACGAGAACGATTACGCGGCAGGGATCGACCTGACCGGCCGGCTCGGTCAGATCTCCTGCCCGACCCTGGTCCTGGTAGGCAGGCACGACTGGCTCTGCGGGCCAGTGTGGGCACAGGTGATCGCCGAGAACGTGCCCTCCGTGCGTATGCACGTCTTCGAGGGGTCAGGTCACATCCCCCAGTACGAGGAGCCGGACGCTTTCGTGGCCGTCATCGAGGCGTGGCTCGCGGAGGCCGGCTGATCAGCAGGCGGCAGTCCTCGACACCTCAGTCGACCTGGTGGCCGTGAGGCTCCCCCGGCGCGCGGACTTGCCTGCGCCGGCCACGTTTGGTTTGACTATCGGGGCACTCGTTAACGCGAGCCTGGACGCGGCGAAGTGACGCATGTTCGCAAGGCGCCAGGCCAAGCCGAACCTGTGCGCGCTACCTGTCACAACGCCTTGACAAGGATCAGCATTGGGTTGTCCTCGGGCCAGACTCCGATCATCTCTTCCAGGGCGACGAAACCACGTGCCTCATAGAAGGAGCGGGTTCTCTCGTATTCGTCGTCGCGGCGGCTTGGTCCCAGTGTCTTGACCTGTAGATAACGCACCCCGTCAGCCCGAAGCTCTTCCTCAGCGCATTCCAGGAGTGCTGTACCGATGCCGCGTCGGTGCCGGGCGGCGTCCACGGCCATCAGATGGACCTCGGCAGCGGCCGGGAAGTGTCGGGTCCACAGCAGTGCGCCGACGACGACTCCGTCGTCCTGCGCGAGCACTGTCGGCATCGTGCGCGCTGCCTCGATGTACGCCGCGGTCGCCTCCTCGATCCCGAACCACTCCGGCAGGCCGTGCAGCAGTGCCGCGACCGCATCCGGATCGCATCGACCGACCTCGAGTGTCACGCCACTGCCCACACGTGCACAGTGCCACGTCCCCCGGTTGGACGGCACCCAATTTTGTTCGGGGACTTGGCTCAACCCCATGCGCGCCGACTGGCGGCGGATAGACGCATGGTCGAGCGGTCCCACTGCGGCGTGGCCGGCCAAGAAACGTGGTAAGCAGGCCCGTATGTTGCCGATAGCAGAGCTCCATCTTCACCTTGAAGGCACTCTCGAACCTGAAACCATCTTCGCGATCGCCGAACGGAATAGGGTCAGCCTGCCCTACGAAGACATCGACGAACTGAGGTCGCGGTATGCCTTCACCGACCTGCAGTCCTTCCTGGACCTCTGCTATGCGAACGTCGCCGTGCTGCTGGCTGCTCAAGACTTCTCGGACATGACGACCGCTTATCTGGATCGCGCACGAGCTGCGGGGGTCCGGCACGCTGAAGTCTTCCTCAACCCCCAGGCTCACACAGCGCGGGGCGTCCCGCTGCGAGAAGTCATGGAGGGGGTGGCAGGCGCCCTGTCGGAGTCGCTACGGACTCACGGCATGAGCAGTGGCCTCATCGTGGCGTTCCTGCGCGACGAGAGTGAGGAGTCGGCGATGGCGACCCTCGAGGCAGTTCTGACCCTCGACGTGCCGTTCATCGGGATTGGCCTCGACTCCGCAGAGGTAGGCCACCCACCATCGAAGTTCGCACGCGTTTTCGAGCGGGCGCAAGCCGAGGGCCTCCATCGCGTCGCTCACGCGGGCGAGGAGGGCCCGCCCGACTACATCTGGGAGGCGCTCGACGTGTTGGCCGTCAATCGGATCGACCATGGAAATCGCTGCCTCGAGGATGACCAGCTCGTCCGACGTCTCGTCACGGATCAAGTGCCGCTCACAGTGTGCCCGCTTTCGAATGTCAGATTGAAGGTCGTAAACGAGCTCTCCTCGCACCCTCTTGCGGCGATGCTGGAGCGTGGCCTCAAGGTGACGGTCAACTCGGATGATCCCGCGTACTTCGGTGGATACCTCGACGACAACTTTGCCGCGTTGATCGAAGCTGGGCATCTTGAGCCCGCGGACCTGGCCAAGCTGGCCCGCAATTCGATTGAGGCGTCGTTCGCTGATTCACGTCGAAAACTGCAACTGGAGGAAGAGCTAGATACGGCACTGGCCGAACAAGACGGCACTGCTGGGGAATGGGGGCCTTCGCCCGCAGCGGGCCAGTTATAGGGTTCGAACACCGGCTTGGACGACGCTCTGTGACCAGGAAGCCTGAAGCGTGGAGGTCCCCAGGCGGGATCGAACTCTTAGCACGCCGTCTGGATCCGGCCTGTTATAGGCGGATCACGCTCGAGCGCTGCGTCTAACTGGGCGGCAAGGACGCACGTGTTGCGCAGGTGGAATGTTCCTGGCGCGCCTCCTACACGCCGGCTACGTAGGCGGTGAGAAAGTGGACGCCGTGGCGGTCGAGGTTGCCCCGGGCGCGGTCGTAGTGCTGGGTGGTTCGCGGGTCGGCTTGCCGGGCAAGGATCTGGGCGTCGCGGAGCGGGACGCCTGCGTCGAGGGCGTTGGTGATCGCGGCGTGGCGGGCACGCTAACCCCCGGGCATCGGCGGACAGTCCGCTCGTGAGCGGCTACGGATCGACACACCTGAAGCGGCGAAGTCGCGCGGCGCAGGTATGTGCTGTTGACGGCACAGGATCAGCCGCCGGTGTCCGCGGAGGGCAACGCCGTAGCGTGTCGTCTAGGCTACTTCAGCCTCGAGGAGTGCGTCGAGTTTCTCGAAGCTGTCGGCCCAGCCGCCGCGATGCAGCTCTAGCCTCTCGTTTGTGGCGAACTCTGCTTGGGTCATCGTCACCTTCGTCCTTTCCCCTAGGGAGTCCAGAGATAGCTCGACGACTGTCTCGCGGTCGTCAGGCACTGGCTCGTCCCAGCTAAAGGTGAACCTGAGGGCTGACGACGCCCGGATCTCAAGGAACTCCCCGGAAAGATGGAAGGCTTCCCCTTCCGGCGGCTGCATGGTGAAGCGAAAGCTGCCGCCCACGCGCAGGTCGATCTGGACCTCCGGTGTCGAGAACCCATGTGGCCCCCACCATTTGGCCAGTTCGGTGGGCTCGGTCAGCAGCCCGAAGATGCGCTCTGCCGGTGCATCGAACACGCGCGCTTGCTCGAGAACGAATCTCTCGCGGTGGCCCGTCACGTGCCCAGGCTCCATCATGAACCGGCTGGTTGCCAGTGTCAGAGCCAGAGCGGACCTGTCCTTCATCGGCAAATTGGTACGCGCCGGGACCCCGCAGACGCGGCGATATGACGCACCCCTGCGGCTGCGGGGGCGCACGTGAGCCGGAGGAAAGACCCATGACGAGGCGCGCCGACGGCGTTCTGGCGCCAGTAGCCTCGTGTCATGACTCACGTGCGGGTGAGCGTGCTCGGGCCGCTGGACGTCTCGGTGGACGGGACGCCGGTTGCCATCACCGGTCCGCTGCCCCGTCGACTGCTCGCCGTGCTCGCCTCCCGCGCTCGGCACACCGTGCCGGTTGATGCACTCATTGACGCGCTCTGGCGCGGTGAGCCTCCGGCAGGCGCCGTACAGACGCTGCAGTCCCACGTGGCACGGCTTCGGCGGCAGCTGCCACCGGATGCGATCCAGACCCGGCCAGAGGGGTACAGCCTTGAGGCCGAGGTGGATGCTGCTCAGCTCGATGCCGCGCTCCGCTCTGCCGACGGGCGGATGCTGCGCGACCTGCTGATGGCATGGGACGCACCGGCGTACGACGGTCTGGCGGATGACGGATTGTTGGCCCGGGAGGCCCAACGGCTGGACACTTTGCGGAGCCAGGCAACGCAGATCGTCGCCCGGCACGCATTGGAAAGCGGTGAATTGGACGGCGTCACCGCGCTCCTGGAATCGTTGATCGCTAGGCATCCCACCGAAGAGCCGATCTGGGAACTTCTGATGCTGGTACTGGCTCGCCAGGGCCGCACGGCCGAGGCGCTCAAGGCGTTCCAACGAGCCCGCCAGACGCTCCGCGACGAGCTCGGGATCGATCCCGGCGAGGCCCTGGTCCGACTCGAGTACGACGTGCTGACCGGCGACCCGGGCCTCTCGGCGGCACCCTCGCCCACGGCACGCGAGCCCGGCCAGCAACGACTGATCTCTCTGCTGGTGCTGCAGACCCCGGACGACGAGGACGACGACCCGGAGGACGCCGTCCGCGGGCGGACCCGGCTGTCAGGACTGATGACCGGGTACGGCGGCGAACTCCAGCCGTCCCCCGGGTCGCTGACCTACGTGACGTTCGGCGCGCGAAACGCCCACGAGGATGACCCGGAGCGTGCCGTGGTCGCGGCCCGGGAAGCCTTGGCGACGGGCCTCGCGGTACGCGCCGGGGTGGGCACCGGTCCTGCTCTGACCGCGGGCGACGGCATCGCCGCGGTCGCCGGAGCGACGGCGCGACGTGCTGAGTCCGCGTGCCGCGCCGCCGACTCCGGCCGCGTCGCGCTCGACGAGGCCACGCAGATCCGGTTGGCCACCACACGACCAACCGAACCCGGCCGGTTCGTCGGACGTGAACGTGAGCTGGCCGATCTCGCCGCCGACCTGGACCGGGTCAGCCAACGCCAGATCCCGGTGCTGGTCACGCTGCTCGGGGAGCCGGGAATGGGCAAGAGCCGACTTGCCGCAGAGTTCCTGTCGACGTTGGGAGACGACGTCCACACGATCTCGGTACGCGTCCCGGCATACGGGGTGGCGACCGGCCGCCGTCTGATCGCGGAGTTGGTCGGTTCGGACATCGACGAGGGTCAGGGGAGCAGGTACGACGCGTTCCGCTACGGCACGGACCGCCTCGTGGCAGCGGCAGGCGGCCGGCGGCAGGTGTTGCACCTCGACGACATGCAGTGGGCCGACGACCTGCTGGTGGACTTCGTCGAGGACCTGATCAGGTCGGCTGGTGGCCAACCACTGCTGGTCCTGGTTACCGCTCGACCCGAGCTCGCCACGCGGCGCCCAGGCTGGGGCACCCTGCCGTCCGAGGGACGCCGGACGAGACTTGGCCCGCTCCGTGACGGGGAGATCCATGAGCTCATCTCGGGGGTCGAGGGCGGCGTGGAGCTCACGGCGCGAGCCGGCGGCGTGCCTCTGTACGCGCTGGAGCTGGCGCGCATGGGCCGCGGAGTGGCCACCCCCGACTCGTTGCGGGCCGTGGTCGCGGCGCGCATTGACACCCTGAGCGCGGCACCGAGGTCGTTGCTGGTCAACACAGCCGTGGTGGGCGACGCCGTCGTACCGGAGCTACTGGCGACCCTCACCGAGCGGTCCGAGGGAGACGTACGCCGGATGCTCGACGACCTGGTAAGCCGTGACTTCCTCCGACGTACCGCGAGCGGACTGGCGTTCGCCCATGACGTGGTGCGAGAGACCGCCTACGCCACGCTGGCCGGGCAGGGGCGCGCACGCACGCATCTGGCCGTCGCCACCTGGGCGGAGAGCCGGGACGTCGACCCGGCCTGGTTCGCACATCACGCCCTCACGGCCTGGGAACTGGCCACCCGTGTGGGGGACGACGACACCGCGACGCTCGCCAAGCCGCGCGCGTACCGCGGAGCGATGGCCGCGGGAAAGCAGATTCTCATGCTCGAACCCACCAGCGCCGCGCGGCTGTTCGAACAGGCGGCCTCTCTCGCCTCCGAGGAGAGCATCGAACGGGCGTGGGCCGAAGCCATGTGGGGCAGCGCCGAGTCGCTGGTCGGCGAGTTCGCAGCCGCCGAGAACCACCTGGGCTGGTCCGTGGCGAGGCTGGCCGGAGACCCGGACCCGTGGCGGCTCATCGCGCTCACGATGCTCAGCAACGTCCGGTTCGCTCTCGGGGGTGACCTCGCGGAAGCTGGAAGACACCTGCGTGCGGCCCTGGACGAAGCACCGACGAGCCGAGAGTCGCTGATCGGCGCGGGCTACGACATCGCGATCGAGATGGTGCGGCAGACCCCGGAGGGCTTCCGCGACGCTCTTGTCATCGCTGACCGTCACCTCGCGCACGCGCGGCGTGCGGGGCTCGAGACGTCTGCCGGCCACGTCCGCGCAATGCGGGGGCGAGCACGGCTGGGGCTGGGTGACCCCGGAGGTATGGCCGAGCTGCGCGACGGCGCTGCAGACACTTCGTGGATCCCCTTCGCGACCATCATCTCCAAGACCTATCTCTCGGCAGCCCTGCACCACTGGAGTGGGCCCGCCGAGGAACTCGCTGCCCGCGAGGACCTGGAGGACTACGCGATCACCACCGGACAGGCCTACGTGGTGTCGTTCAGCATCGCCGAGCGAGTGCGATGCCTGGCCGAGCTCGGCCGGTGGCGCGAGGTCGTGGCGCTGGCCGACACCGTGGACCTCGCCGAGGCCCAACCTCGCTGGGCCGCGGTGCAGCGGGCGCTCGCCCTGGCCGAGCTGGGGGAGCTCGGCGAAGAGGACGTGCAGCTGGTACGTCGTACTCCTCCCGCCAGCGACGACGACCTCCGGCACATCCTCGGCACGGTGCTGGTGGAAGCCATCTGGGCGCCCGACCGGGTCGATGAGCTGATCGACGGGCTCGGTGAACTCCTGCCGTACGCAGAGCGCGACGGTGCCATCGAGCTGCTCACCAGGCTCATCCGACTCGCACCACATCGGGACTTCTCGGTGCTGCGTCGTACCGACGAGAGCAGCCCGCTGGCGGCAGCCATCACTCCTCACGTGAACGGTCTGCTCGACCGCGACGCCGTCCTTCTGACTGTGGCAGAGCAGCGATGGCGCGCGATGGGCCACGCCGTCGAGGCCGACCTGGCCGCATGTGACGCCGCCGGACTGTAACGGCTTGCAGCGGCCTGCCACCGGACTTGCAGCGCGCTCCGATCCACTGGTTCCAGGCAGGCCTCGAAGGCCACGGAACAAGGAGTACGACATGACCAAGACCTGGTTCATCACAGGGACGTCGAGAGGGTTTGGCCGCGTCTGGACGGAGGCAGCGTTGGGGCGTGGCGACCGGGTCGTGGCGACAGCACGTGACACGTCGGTGCTGGAAGACCTCGTCGCCCAGTACGGCGACCACGTGCTGCCGCTGCTGCTCGACATCACCGACCGGAAGGCGGTCTTTGCCGCGGTGCAGTGCGGAGCCACGCACTTCGGGGAGATCGACGTGTTCGTCCACAACGCCGGCTTCGGGTCGATGGGCACCGTCGAGGAGATCTCCGAAACCCAGGCGCGGGAGCAGTTCGAGACGAATGTCTTCGGAGCCCTGTCGGTGCTGCAGGCGATCGCGCCGATCATGCGCAAGCAGAGTCACGGCCATATCGTCGCCGTGTCCTCGCAGCTAGGGCTCGTGTCGATCCCGACGGCGGCTCTGTACGCGGCGTCCAAGTGGGCGCTGGAGGGCCTAGTGCAGGGGTTCGCCGGCGAGATGGCTCCCTTCGGCGTCCACGTCACGCTCATCGAGCCCGCCGGCTACAAGACGGGCTTCTACGACCCCGACACGCTCGTGGTGGCGCCGCGGATGTCTGCATACGCCGACGTCCACGCCAGACTGGACCAGCTGATGTCGACCATCGACTGGGGTGTGCCCGAGGCGACCTCGGACGCGATCTTGGCCCTGGTCGATGCCGAGCAGCCTCCCCTGCGGTTGATCCTGGGCAGGGGTCCGCGGGAGTGGATCAGAGGTGACTACGCAGGCCGGTTGGCTGAGTTCGATGCATGGCACGAGGTCTCAGAGGCCGCCTTCGGCGCGTGAAGGCCTCCTCGAGGTGACATCTCGCGCCGCCGAATCGCGGTGACGCACCCGACCTGGGCTCGACCGACTCGCTCCGTGTAGCGGCGTTCGATCCGCAGGTCCGATGTCACGACGACCATGCGGCTTGCGCACGGGGGACCCTGGCGGAACTGTCGGCCTCACCCCGGTTGCGTGCGGGCACGTCTGGCGCTGCCTAGGCGGCGGTAAGACGCGCGGCCCGGGTGGCCGCGAGCTCACGTCCCGGAGGTCGAGCAGCGTTGGGTTGCGGCCGCGAGTGAAGCACGGGTCGCAGCCGAACGCATACATCGGCGCCGAACGTGCCGGCCGTCCGCCCTACAATGATCCGGTGAGAGTCGGCCATCAGGCTCACGCTGGACTCGTAGCCCCGGTACAGGAGCGGTTCGCTTGCCGATGCGCATCCGTCGGCTTCGCCGATCCCGACCTGATCCGTCATGCTGGCTCCCGGAGCCCGGCGAGCCGGTCACTCACCCACTTGGGAACCAGAGCGTTCAGTACCTGCGCCAAGGCCCGGTAATCGCGAACACATTGCCAGGGTTGTAGATGTTGACGAACAGCGTCTTCTTGTCTTGGGAGAAGGTGGGCCCGGCGAACTCTGAGTTGTTGAGTTCGTTCAAGCCGAAGAAGAACGTCTCACCCGTGTCTGTCGAGCCGACGATGTGCTGCCGGCCGGCGCCGTCCTCAGCGAGGATGACCCCCCCGTACGGCGAAATCGTGATGTTGTCCGGGCCGTCCACGTCAACCGCCTGGTCCGGAGTCATCGCGAACCAGAGCTTCAGGGTCAGGGTTTGGGTCAGCGGATCGAAGAACCAAACCTGCCCGTCGTGCTGAGCCGCACTGCCATCTGTGCTACGGGCGAAGGAGGCCACGACGTACGCCCCTCCGTCGCCCCACCAGCAGCCCTCGAGTTTGCGACTTCGGGTCCCGGTGGTGACCTGCACCCGCAACGGCGTGACGAGCTCGTCGCGTTCGGGCACGGCCTCCCAAGAGACGTCGTACGTCGTGCCCGGCTCCGTGGCCACGCTCAGGTCCGGCACGAACACGCCGTTGGCGGAGGCTCGCATCGCTTCAAGGGTCCCGGCTGCGTCGGGGAGGGCGCGTAGCGAGCCCTTCTCGAGGGGAAGCGCCGAGTCCGGAGGCGTCCAGCGGTAGAAGAGGCCGTTGGGGGCTGTGGCGTCCTCGGTCTCGTAGATGACATAAGTGTCAGGGTCGACGGCAACTGCCTCATGCTGGAACCGGCCGAGGAATTGCAATGGTTTCGGATTCAGGTTCGCGTCCTGCTTGTGCGGATCGACCTCGAAGACGTAGCCATGGCGCTGCTGCAGTCCGTTGGTAGGGCTTGGGATGTTGTCAGCCTCTTCGCAGGTCAACCAGGTGTGCCACGGTGTCTTTCCACCGGCACAGTTGACGTAGGTGCCGGCCAGGCTGACGTACTCGCGGACTCGATTGTGATCCTTGTCGACCTCGATGTTCGTCGTGCCACCGAACGCGGCTCCGGCGTCGTAGGTCAGCCCATCCAGGTGCGGCACGGCGATCGGGTTGGCTTGAGCGCCGTTCTCGTGATTGACCACCAGGACGCTACCGTTCCCGCCGTGCCGGACGAAGCACGCCGTACCGTCGGCTCGGCCCGGTGTCACTTCACCGCTCTCCAGGGTGGTGATCCCTGCGCGCGCGACCAGTTTGTAGGAGAAGCCCGCGGGTAAGGCCAGGAGACCATCAGGGTCAGGTACAAGCGGCCCATACCCCAACTCGCCGCCGGGACCTGGCGCCAAGGTCGCGCCCCTAGCGGGAGATGCAGCGAAAACCGACGCCACACTCCCGGACAGGGCGATCCCCAGGCTTGAGGCAGAGCCTGCCAACAACGTGCGACGAGTTAGATGCGACTGCTCGGAACTGGTTTCGTGGGTCATAGCGAAATCCTCTGGGGATGGGCCCGCCGCTAAGCTGGGCCAAACAATGCGCAAGCATCTCCGCCGGTGATCGCCTGGCACAGCGCGATCAAGGCACGATTCAGACAATAGACCCGTCCCGCTGCACATCTCTACCCCGGAATCGTGCGTACACTGTACGGGCGGTTGTCGTTGGTACGGAACCCGTGGTCAAGACGAAACTCTCACCCAAGCCTGGGTCGCGTCGGCATTGAACGCGGCTGGCCGGGCCGACCCTGATCGAGATCACGCTGTCGGCGGAGATCGCGACGGAATCGGTGGACGTGCACGTTGAGTTCAGACGCTCAACGGTGCACGCCGGCGCGGCTCGAATCCGTTGACCATAAGGATGAACAGTCGTGCCAAGTTGTTGTTGACCTGCACGGTCAGGTTGACCGCCAGACCGCACGCCGTCGTTCCCGCGTTCGCAGTGTCCCGGCCGGCGAACCTCCAAGGAGACCGCGCTCGCCCAGCGGCATGCGAGGAACGCAGGGTCCCGATAGACCAGTCCGGTCATGCTCCCGGCAAGGGGGCCTCATCCGGGGTAGGTCTATCGGGGGTAGGAAGGTCTATCTGGGTGGAATGACGCAGGTGATTGGTGAGCTGGCGGTCACGCGCGCCACTTGATGGAGCAGCCCATGCTCGGCCGGTGTGGCTCGGGGACGGGCTCCTGCGCCAACACGTGCCGAATTGCCGCAGATAGCAGACCGCCTGTCACCGGGATACGGTTGCCCGGCGTCGAGGCGTCGAACGCGCCGCGGTAGGCCAGTCGGCCGTCCGAGTCGTACAGGAAGAAATCTGGGGTACAGGCGGCACCAAACGATCGGCCGACTTTCTGGCTGGTGTCCACTGCGTAGGGAAATCGCCAGTCAGCGCGTAGGGCCTGCTCGGCGAGCCGCTCCGGCGTGTCGTCGGGATAACCAATCGCGTCATTTGAGCAGATGCCCACCGCCGGAAGATGGGCGAACTCGTGCAGCACCTCACCGAGCCGCACCTCGATGTGTCGGACATAAGGACAGTGGTTGCACAGGAACATGACCAAGGCCGGCCTGCCGGCCAAGCCCGTGGTCTCGACCAGGTCACCGTTCACATCGGAGAGCACGAACTCGGGCATCGAGGTACCCAGCGGCACCATCGTGGACTCCACCGCCATGCCGCTCAGGTTACTCGGGCTCGGCCTTGTCAGCCGAAAGGAGAAGCGGCCCGGCTGGCGGCGGATCCCACGCCCCCTCCAGAGTGAGGAAAGTGTGGCCGCTCGAGCAGATAGAGTCACAGGCCGAACAAATTGAGGAGAGCACATGCTCGATGCGAGCAATCTGTCTCTGCAGCTGTACACCGTTCGCGGCGCCTTGGCCGAGGACCTGGACGGGACTCTGGCCCGGGTCGCCGATATCGGCTACACGCAGGTGGAGCCATTCGCATTCCTCAGCTTCGCCGATGGTCTCGCTTTGGGGTTCGCAAAGTATGGGCTCGCCGCGCCGACCAGCCACATCGGGCTGTTGGGGAAGGACACCGAACAAGAGGAGATCTTCGCTGCGGCCAATGGTCTGGGTATCAAGACCCTCATCGACCCGTCCAGCGATCCGGTGCATTGGCAGTCGGCCGATGGGGTGAGGGAGATTGCCGCCGGCCTGAATGCGGCCGCAGAGAAGGCCGCCGCGCACGGCCTGACTGTCGGCTACCACAACCACGCCTTCGAGCTGGAATCCAAGATCGATGGCAAGCACGCACTCGAGGTGCTGGCTGACAACCTGGTGCCCGAGGTCGTCCTTGAGGTCGACACCTATTGGGCGTATGTCGGCGGCGCTGACGTGCCAACGCTGCTGGGCGGGCTCGGGGACCGGGTCGTCGCGCTGCACCTCAAGGACGGTGACGGGACATTCAATAACAAGAACCAGGTCGCTGTGGGCGACGGCATCATCCCCGTCTGGGACTACATCGACGCGACTCCCAACCTGCAGGTCGGGGTGGTCGAGCTGGACGATACCTCGGGTGACATGTTCGAGGCTGTCGAACGCAGCTACACCTACCTGACCGCCGGTAAGGAGAACTGACCATTTCTCTGTCCGCAGCCGGGCAAAGGTCAGGCCCCGTCGGCATCGGCGTCATCGGCGCCGGCGTCATTAGCAAGACCTACCTGGAGAACCTAGGAAGCTTCGCCGACACCGAGGTGGTGGCCATCGGCGACATCGTCACCGAGGCGGCCGCCAGACGGGCGGCGGAGTTCGGCGTGCCGAACCACGGCGGCATTGATGCCGTGTTGCAGGACGACGCCGTAGAGATAGTGGTGAACCTGACTACCCCCGCAGCGCACGCCGCGGTGGCCACCAACGCCATCCTGGCCGGAAGGCACGTCTTCAACGAGAAACCGCTGACCCTGGACCGGGCAACAGGGGCCAAATTATTGGACGCGGCCGCATCGGCCGGGCTACGGATCGGCTGCGCACCGGATACCTTTCTCGGATCAGGCCTGCAAGGGGCCTTGAGACTGCTCGACGAGGGTGTCATCGGAACGCCGCTGAGCGCCCTGGCGTTGATGCAGGGTCGCGGCCCGGAGTCGTGGCACCCGAATCCGGCGTTCCTGTTCCAAGATGGTGCCGGACCGTTGTTCGATATCGGCCCGTACTACCTGACCGCGCTGGTGCAGACCTTCGGCCCACTCGCCGCGATTGCGTCGCTTGCGTCGAGGTCGCGTGCACAGCGGGTGGTCGGATCCGGCCCCAAGGTGGGCGAGTCGTTCGACGTCGCGGTACCGACCCATATCGGCAGCCTGGCCCGCTTCGAGAGTGGTCAGTCGTTCCTGAGCATCTTCAGTTTCGACTCGGCAGTTGGCAGGAGTCTGCTGGAGGTGAACGGCACCGAGGGAACCCTGCGAATGCCCGATCCGAACTCCTTCGACGGCGAGATCAAAGTCCGGCGTATGGACGGCGATGACTGGGAGTTGCTGGAGGCAACCACCGCGCTGTCTTCCCGCGGCACAGGTGTGCTGGACCTTGCACGAGCCATTCGCGAGGACCGACCGCATCGCGCCGAGGGTGCCCTGGGCTACCACGTGCTGGATGTGATGACCACCGCCGTCGAGTCGGCGGAGTCGGGTGATTTCCTTGAAGTGCGGAGCACGGTCGAGCGCGCTGACCTACTACCGGCCGACTGGGACCCGACGGCGGCCACCCTGTGACCGCACTCTTCTCTCGACAAGCTGCTCCACGCAGGAGGACTCTTGGACTGGTACGACGATCTCGGGTGACTCACAAGCCGGGAGGAACGATGGAGCTGGCCGATCTTCACCGCAGGACCGTGGAGAGCTGGCGTGCCAGACTCGACGCCGTCGACGAGTCGCAATGGACTCTTCCGACACCGTGCGCGGACTGGGATGTGCGCGCCCTGGTCAACCATGTCATCGGCGAAGAGCTCTGGACGATGCCACTCGTCGACGGGGCCACCATCGAGGAGGTCGGTGATCGCTTCGACGGCGACCTCCTGGGGGACGATCCAGTGGCCGTCGGGCGCGCGGCCGCGACCGAGGCAGTAGCCGCGGTTGACCGGCGGCTCCCCGAGGGAGGCATCGTGCACCTGTCCTTCGGTGACGTTCCGATCGACGAGTACGTGCAGCAGCTGAGCGCCGACCATCTCGTGCACTCCTGGGACCTGGCGGTGGCCACCCACCAGGAGCTGTCGCTTGATCGCGAGCTCGTTCATGAGGTGAGCGAGTGGTTCGCGGAGCGCGAGGAGCTCTACCGCGAGGCCGGAGCCGTGGGCCCTGCCGTGCCCGGTGGCGGCGACCCGCAAGCGGCGCTGCTCGGGGCGTTCGGGCGGGTGGCACCCCCCAGCCAAGCAAACAAGTAGAGATGCCGTCGTCGTCGCCCGTGGTGGACCGCGCCCTGCTCGACCGCGCGGTGGCCAGGGAGCCCCTGGCTGGTGACGGCGTCTCCGGCGCCACGCTCGAGCGAGTGTGGCTCGATGACAGCCGCAGCGTTGTCGTTAAGCGGCAGTCCCCCCAGTCGGACCTGTTCATGAGGATCCTCGGTGACGAGCGTGGGCGAGAGCTCGACCTCTACCAGCGAGGGGTCCTTGACCTGCTGCCATCAAGGATCCGGCACGCCGTCATCGGTGGCTGGGTCGAGGCGGACACAACAGTCATCGTCATGCGTGACCTCGGCGACCGCGTACTGAGCTGGCGGGACAAACTGAGCCCGGCCCAGGCCCACGATCTAGTCCAACGACTGGCCGAGATGCACGCTCACTTCGCGGGCGCCCCACCCGATGGCCTGGCGCCCTTGCCGCCGTTGGTCGCCACGTTCGCACCTTCCCGGCTCGCGCCGTACGTCGCCACGGGGCATCCGATCCTCGCGGCGGCACTCGACGGATGGGGGCTGTTCGCGTCGCTAGTTCCCGGCGACGTCGCGGCGGCGGTCGAGGCACTGCTGGAGGACCCAACCCCCCTGGTCAAGGCGCTGTCCGAGTGCACCCCCACGCTCTGCCACGGCGACCTCGCTACGGTGAATCTCGCCTGGGAGGACGACGGCGGGCTCACCCTCATCGACTGGGGCCAAGCAGTGGCGGCACCCGGTGAATTCGACGTCACCCGGATGCTGGCCGGCTGTGCTCCGGTGCTGGGTCTGGCCCGTGAGGCATTCCTCGACGAGTACCGCCGCGCAGCACCGGATTCCTCGGCGCGCGCGATCCGGCTCTCGCTCCTCGCCGGATTGCTCTGGCTCGGCTGGAACAAGGCGCTCGACGCGACCCGCCACCCCGACGAGGCGAAGCGTGCGCGGGAACGGGAGGACCTGGCTTGGTGGGTCGAGCACGGGCGGGAGGCACTGGACGCAGGGCTGTAATCGCCGGCCAAGGCGAAGCCGCTGTCCGACCCCCGCTGCTAGACAGCCGTGCGGCCCATCCAGCAGCATCGCCGTAGACCGGCTTCGGTAGCGTTCGGACTATGTTTGCTGCTCTCGGTAAGTTCGTCGTCCGCGCCCGCTGGTGGGTCATCGCCGCTTGGATCGCGGCCGCCGTAATCATCGCCATCACTGCCCCCGCCCTGCAGTCCACGCAGGACCAGTCGGAGTTCCTACCCAGCCACTACGAGTCCGTCAAGGCTCTCACCGTGCAGCAAGAAGCCTTCCCGGAACGCGGTGAGATCGGTGCGATCGTGGTCTTCGACCACGAGGATGGCAGCCAGCTGACCGAGGACGACCAGGCCACGGTGTCGTCCATCGCCGAGCAGCTCAACACCGAGAGCTACGACAACCTGGGCACTGCGGCTGCCGCCCCGGTTTCGGACAACGGCTTGGTGCAGGCAATCTTCGTGCAGGTCAAGCCGGGCAAGAACGCCTTCGACCCCACTGCCATCGAGGACGCCCGGAATTTACGCGCCGACCTCGAGCCAATGGTTGAGGGCACCGACCTCCGCTCGGGCGTGACGGGCCCGGCGGCCCAGTCGCTGGACTCCCAGGAGTCGTCTGAGCAGGCGCTCGTCGTGGTCAGCATCGTGACCCTGTTGCTCATCGTGGTCCTACTCGCGCTGATCTTCCGTAGCGTCATCGCGTGTGTCCTGCCCATCGTGACTGTCGCCTTGGTCGGGACGACCGCCAACGGGCTCATCGCAGTAGCGAACGAGGTGTTCGACCTCAAGGCCGACAGCTCCATCTCGGTGATCTTGTTCATCGTGCTGTTCGGCATCGGGACCGACTACATCCTCTTCTTCCTGTTCCGTTACCGGGAGGCCCTGCGGCTGGGCTTGGATGGTCGAGGCGCGGTGTCCCACGCGGTCGAGCGCGCCGGTGAGGCGATCGCCTCGGCTGGCGGCGCGGTCATCATCGCCTTCATGGCGATGGTGCTGTCGTCCCTGAGCATCTTCCGCTCGATCGGGCCGGCGCTGGCGATTGCGGTCGCGTTGGCCGTGCTCGCGGCGTTGACACTGGTCCCCGCGGTCGTCGCAGTCCTGGGGCAAAGGGTCATCTCCTGGCCGTCGAAGAAGTGGTTGGTCGAGCCCGAGGCCACGCGGTTCCGCGCCATCGGGCGGTCGGTTGCTGTGCACCCGGTGCGCTACGCAGTCGTCTCAGCGGGCTCACTCGCCGTCCTGTCGCTGTTCGCGCTTGGCTTCAACCCGACCTTCGACTTCTCCGACAGCAGCACGGAGAACACGGAGTCGGGCCAGGCGCTGATCAACTTCGAGAAGGGCCAGCCCAGTGGTGCCGCCGACCCCACAACGGTGCTCCTCCGCTCCACGGACGGCCAGCCGCTCGACGACGCCGATCTCAACACGTACGCCACCGAACTCGGCACAGCGCCTGGCGTCGCGTCTGCGGCGCTGGCCGATCAGACTGACGACGTCGCGGTCTTCACCGTCGTCCTCTCCAACGACCCCGGGTCCGACGCGGCGCTGGCTAACGTCGAGGGTCCCGTGCGCGACACCGCGCACTCCGCTGCGCCGGACGGGACCGAGTCCTTCGTCGGCGGCACCACGTCGATCTTCGTCGATCTCGACGATGCGATGGCGCGTGACTACTCGGTGGTCTTCCCGGTCGCGGCAGTGCTGATCATGATCATCTTGGCCTTGCTGCTGCGAAGTCTCGTCGCGCCGTTGTACCTCATGGTGTCTGTGGGCCTGGGCTTCACCGCCAGCCTGGGCGCGACCGTGCTGGTCTTCCAGGGCCTGCTGGGACAGCAGGGGCTGATCTTCATCCTGCCGATCTACATCTACCTCTTCGTGGTGGCGCTGGGCACCGACTACAACATCTTGATGATTGCGCGCCTGCGGGAAGAGGCACGGGGAGGGCTCGAGCCGCGGCCCGCGGCCGCCAAGGCGATCGAACATGCCGGTCCGACGGTCGCGGCCGCCGGCCTGATCCTCGCCGGCACCTTCGCCTCGCTGATGCTCGCCGAGGGCACGTTCTTCAAGTCGATGGGATTCTCGTTCTCTGTCGGCATCGCCTTGGCCGCGTTCGTGATGGCGCTCTTCCTGACGCCAGCGCTCACCGCCCTTATCGGGCACGCCGCGTGGTGGCCCGGCCATGGGGACGACACGACCGACAAAGTGGACGAGCCCGACAAGGAGCGCGTGCTGGAGAGCTGACTCGAGAGGTGCACGATCAGCTGGTAGCAAGCCCTGCCCAGGCGCGTGGAGACACTCGGGCAGGGCTTGCTGTGCCGGATCAGCCGGCTGGACGGAACTCGGTGCGGGACACGAGCGTCGCGATGCGCTGCGCGACGTGGTTGCCGACGACGTCGGCGGTGCGGAAGTGCAGTCCGCTCCAGACGCGGGCGTTGATGGCCGCTCTGTTGATCGGTCCTGCGTAGCGGTAGTGGCGAGTCTGGCCCGCTGCCGCTGAGGTGAGGTACAGGTCGATCTTGTTAGTCCCGAGCACCTGTGCGATCGCGCGGGAGACCGAGCCGACCGCGCTGTTGAGCCCGCTGGTGTAGTCCGGATACGGCGGCGTGGCGATGAACGACGTCCACGAGGTGTCGGGGTCGGTAGCGTCGTTGCCGTCAGTGTCGGCCAATTGGATCGCCGTGACCGGCCGCCAGAATCCGTAGTGGAACTTCGCGTCCCACGAGGCGACGAAAGCGTCGCAGGCGGCGACGTTCGCGACGGCAAATAGGCGCGCGCTGTCGCTGATGTCCATGCCGTGACGATCGGCGAGGTCGCGGAGACCGGCCTGCAGCCCGCCGACGCCGATGTCGGAGAAGAACTGCGCCGTCTTCGTCTGCCTCAGCGACCGGGTGCTTCCGGTCATCGCGCCGAGCTCCTTGACCTCGTTGTACTGGCGCGCGTACTTGGCCGACGTGAGAGCCGGCGGCGGGCCGGGGCGGAACCG
The DNA here is from genome assembly GCA_963815295.1 of uncultured Actinomycetota bacterium. Taxonomy (GTDB): domain Bacteria; phylum Actinomycetota; class Actinomycetes; order Propionibacteriales; family Nocardioidaceae; genus JACDHG01. The sequence continues at coordinate 934,776 of CAWFFZ010000008.1, read as the reverse complement.
GTCAGAGTGCTTCATCACCATCGGCTTCATCTGCGACAGCCATGGCGTGGAGAACGGCACGGGCGGATCCGAGGTCGGACGCCAGATGCCAGGCCCCGCAGGCATGGTGAACGCCAGGGGCGCGTAGCGACGGTCGTTGGCCCGAATGTTGACTATCCGCTGCGCCGCGCGCTTGCCGTACCTGACGCCAGCGTCCTCGGCCCAGCCGTCCGATATCCCCTCCAGCGAAGCGGCGTACGCGGCGTCGAGCCGTGTCTTCGCGGCCGGCACCGTCGAGAAGTACTCGGACAGCAGGTGGTATGCCGCGCTGGCGGCTGCCGCCTCCGGTGACGCGCAGCGAGGACCGCGCTTGCCCCACTTGTACAACCTGTACTCGCGGGTGATCCCGTTCACCGCGTTGTGCATCGCGGCGTGGGTGAACCCGAAGTAGACGTACGACTCGGCCGGGCTGCGAAGGGCGTCGGTGATCAGCGTTCCCACCGCGGTGCTGTTCCAGTCAGCGACCACGCCGGCGTCGTCGGCTGGGTGACATCCTTTAGCGCGTAGCGTTTGCGCGCCTGTCGCCGCGCCGCCCTGCTGTCCGCTGGCAAGCAGCGCAGCTCCGACCACTCCCACGGTCCCGATTGCCAGCAGCCGTCTCTTGGCACTGCTGAGATTGCGATGTGTCATGACGGTGTCCCTCCCGTGGGGAAGCGCGTGCCTCCCCGTCTCAACGGTTCGACTTGCTGCCGCCGCTGCGCCCTATCGGCGCTGCGACGAGGTGCTACCCGTGGGTGCAGAGGTCCAGGGAATTGCTTTCGTCGGTCGGAGATAGTTGCCACGGCCACCTCAGCTGCTCCCACCGGTTCGTATCCGTGGCTAATCCCAGGCGGTATCGCTTTGGTATCGGTCTGCTTGACTCGTGCCGCGGGTCAGTTGACCTCCCGGGGGAGCAGGATCCAGTCATGTGATGCCCAGGCTCCGCCGCAGGTGTTCTGCTCCACTGTCGCTCGCATCATGGTGGTGCCGGTGTACAGATGCTCCACCGCGCCTAGGACGAGGCGGTCACCCTGGTCGCACGTCGGCGAGTCGCCTGCGCTGACCAGGCTCAGCCGTGACGCCGGGCTGTCGAAGGTCCACCGGCCGCGGTCGGCCACGGCACCGTGGCCCGCAAAGGTGTAGCTCCCATCCGGCGCAAGCTCCAGGACGAGTCCGCCCGTGTTCGCCGTCGATACCGGGTCGGTGACCTCTGCCATCCAGTCGCCGTACAGGAAAGGCAGACCCGCTGGTGGCTGCCAATCCCCCTTCGCGGGAACCTCGAGCCCAGCCACGGCGTCGCTGTACGTCGGCAGCACCTGTTCCAGAACCAACCGCTTGTCCTGAGCGGGTGCGCAGTTCTCACTCACCGGCTGGGTGTGGACGAAACGCATTTCGCCAGCCGCCGGGAGGGAGGCGCGCATCGCGAGTTCCTGCCCGAGGCACTCCGCCGGCCCGCTGCCGATGCTCACAGTGATTAGTTCACCCTCGATCTCATAGGTACCGGTCACGGCCAGGTCGGAGTACAGCGCCCCGGCGTTGTCAAACCGCATCGTGCCGTCCGAGTTGAACAGCATCAGCAAGGTGCCGTTGTCCACCCGCCATAGTCCATTGACGAGGCCGGGGGCCGGGAGGCGCCCGGTGAGGAAGTCAGCGTCGGTGTCGGCGGAGGTCGTCGGCCCGGAGTTGGCAGGCGGCGCCGACCTGTCGTCGCCGCGCAGCGTCTGGAAAGCGGCGAACCCCAGGACTGGGATCACGACCGCCGCTGCGGCGGCTGCTGCCAGGGTACGGCGGCGGTTTCGCTGCCGCCCGCTGTCGATACGCTTTTCGACTGCGTCACGCGCCATCCTCAGGTCTGACTCGGTCACGACGACACTTCCTTTGACTGCTGCGATGTCCCGCGCGAGCCGCTCTTCGATGCTGCTCATGGGGTCGCCTCGATCCGTTGCTGTAGGGCTTGTAATCCGCGATAGGTATGGGTCTTAACCGACCCGGCGCTGATCTGGAGCAGCTGGGCAGTCTCCGCGACCGACAGCTCGAGGACGTACCGGCAGGCCAGCACCTCGCGCTGGCGTCGTGCCAACGTGCGCATGAGGGCGACAAGCGATTCGATCTCGTCGTGGCCCACCGTCGTATCCTCCGGACTCTCCTGGTGCTCGCGCACGAGCATGAGCGGCCTTGGGGCGCGTTGTGTGATCTGGCGTCGTACCGAGGACCGACAGCGGTTGAGCACCGCGGAGCGGAGATACGCCTCGGCCGCCTCCGGGTCACGTAGCCCCGATCGATGACGGTGGAGGGCCACGAACGCGTCCTGGACGGCGTCCTCTGCAGCCTCGCGACTGCCCAGCATGACGACGCCGAGTCGGAGGAGGGCGGCGTAGTGCCGCCGGAACAGCACCTCAACGAGCTCAGCACGAGCGGGCTCCATCCCCACACCGCCCCAACCGCCTGCACGCCTCTCACCCACGGAGACAATCTCCTCCGGTACGGAATTCCTCATGCCCTAGAGTCGTCCGACCACCCCCACAGGTTGACACAAGCCCGCGCTGGGTTTGGACCAGTTGGACGGGACCAGCGCCAGGCCGATCCCTCTGGCTGTCGGGGTGCAGACTCTCTAGGGTCGAGAGTGAGCCACAACCGCGTGGCAACTTTCACGGACGGAGAGAACCGTGACGTCAGCAGTGCACCCCGGTCACGACGCATGGACCGTCGGCGACGAGTCATGCATCATCCTCGACAGCGGCGTGGCGGCATACGCCAAGCCGGCGTCTGACACCCGCTAACTGGACGAATTCCCAGCGCCACGTGCACGTGCTGCAGATCGACCCCGACAGCTCGACCCCGCCGTTCGAGCAGCTGCGCATCCAGGTCGCGGCCATGGTTGCTACGGGCGAGCTCGCCCCGGGCCAAAAACTGCCCACCGTGCGGCAGCTGGCGACAGATCTGGGGCTGGCCGCCAACACCGTCGCCCGGGCCTATCGCGAGCTGGAAGCCGACAAGATCATCTCCACCCAAGGACGCCGGGGCACGTTCGTGCACAGCACTGTCCTGCACGATGTCGACGAGACCGGTCAGCAAGCCACCCTCCGACAAACCGCCACCGCGTTCACCGACACGGCCCGTCGGCAAGGCCTGTCGCTGGCCGAAGCCACCCGGTTGATTGAAGTCAGCTGGCCACGCACCAGCAACTGACCAGCTGCGGCGGCTGGGCTCTGGCGGTGTACCTCAGCTTGAGGCCGCATCGGCAAGTACCGACCGCACAATGGCGAGCCTGCTGGCGCATCGCTCCGGCATGGTGCTCCAGTAGTACGGGAAGGTCATGACGGCCAACGCAAGCGCCCAGGCCCGGCCCCGCAGCCACGTGGCATCGTCCACCCCGACGGCACGACGGAACACCTCGCGCGCGGCAGGGTCTAGCACCTCCCATGCGACGACCAGGTCGATCGTCGGATCCCCGACAGCCAGCCCTCCGAAGTCCAGCACCGCGGCGAGGCGGCCATCGCGCACCAGCAGATTCTCGGCCAGCAGGTCCCCGTGGTACCACCGCGGCGACGACTCTGAACCCGGCTCGGGAAGCGCCATGGCCAGTTCCCACATCCGGAGTACGGCGTCGAAGTCCAAGTCCAGACCCGAGATGTCACGGCACTCCGCGAGACTGCGACGGGTTCCGCCATCCATGGATCCAATCGGGGCACCGCGGTACATGCGCAACTCCGGATCGGCGAGAGCACCGGGAGGGACGGGGATGTCGCTCAGCGCAGTGACCACGGCCGCTAGGTCGCGCGCCAAGGCTGTCGGCGTCGGGTCGGCGTACGACGCCGGATCGGCAACCGTGGGGAAATCGCCCTCGAGCCAGCGCACCACCGACCAGCGCTCGGGATAGCCCAGATCCGGCTCCCCCACGGCGACGACCTCGGGTACCGATACCGGCAGCAGCGGCGCTATGTGCGGCAGCCAACGCGCCTCCTTCTCTATGGTCGCGGATCCCCCAGGCTGGCGGGGAAGCCGGATCAAGAGTTCGTCCCCGAGCCGAAAGAGCGCATTGGTTGAACCCGAGGCACGAAGCCGACTGATCGGTAGTGACGCGTATTCGGGCAGGGCCCGGTCAACGAGAGCCCGAACGAGACCCAGGTCGATCAAGATCTCGTCATCGTGCAGGGGATCACTCACGGCGACCGACCGCCATCAAGTGGCTTCCCAAAGCGAGGAGCTCCGGGCTGGCAAGTACCGCACCAGCAGCTCGATCGTTGGCTCGAACTCGAGCGGGCCGGCAAGGTTGCCATCATTCAGACGGTCAAATTCACGTCCTGACTCGTAGTAGTCGAGGACATCACGCGACACAGAGGGCATGCTGCATCGTCACTGACAAGGCCGAGCGACGCCAGTCGATAGATTCTGGTGGTGCGTGGCGGGTCAGTCGTCGGGCATCGAGCGGCGGTCGCCGACCGGTCGCTCACTGAGCGGGAAGGCGAGCGAGTCGGCGCGGACCCACCACTCCATCACGTCGTAGGCAAGCCGCCCCGCCATCACAGAGGGGTCGCCGTCCGACAGCCGTGCGGCCTCGGCTGGGTCGCACGCGAAGACCGACATCCCGCGGTACGACGGTTCGCTCTGCTCGCCGAACGGCCCGTTCACGACCACCACGCCCTGCCGCCACAACTCGGCGCGGTAGGCGAGGTGCCGTGCCTGGAGCGCGTCCAGATCGTCGTCGGACATCTCGGGCGCGTTGGCCGGCCGCCGCAGGACCACTACTGTGTAGACGTCGAACGCATCGGGGATGTTGGGGTCGCGTGGCATCGGCCCGCTCCTAGGATTGGTAGTCAACGGCCTCAGAGCCCATGCGAGCATCATGCCGGACGCCCAGCAGGTAACGTCCGCACCGGCACCAGTTCGCAGCTGGCCGCGCGGATCCGCCGCCGGCCCGACATGGGGACGCTGAGGCGAGTTCGGTTCGCGGCCGCGCAGTACGCGCACGAGGAGAGAAGGATTGGTTGGCCAACAAGCGTAACCAGCGATCCAGAGCGGGCGGGCGTACCCGGCGTCGCCCTGGCGGGAGTCAGAATGGTGAGCGCGGGCTGATCCCGGTGCTCGCGAAAGCTGTGCGGGACATCGAGAACGCGATGAATCGTGGGCAGGTGACCGCGCGGCACCGCTCCCTGCTCCAGGCCGCGGCCCTGCTCGTCCGCGAGGAACGGGCTCGTGTCCGGGCTGACGCGTCGGTCACCGCGGCGCAACGGGATAACGTGCTCAAGCGCCTGGACGGTGTGGCCACGATCCTGGCACAGACCGTGGCGCGTGAGCCCTCGTTGTTCGCCTTACTGCAGGACGACGCCGAGGTCACCGACGCCACTCGTCGGCTGCAGCGGGAGATGAAGCTCGCCGCGGGCCTCGACCCCGCTCAAGACAACGATGTCGCCAACCCTGAGGCGGCGACCGCCGTACCCACCGAACAGCGGGCGCTGCCACCGTCTGTCGTTGCCGCCCAGCTGGCCAATCCGTTCCTGGCCCCCGACTTCACGCACGCAAGGCCAAAGGTGGAGGGCCGCTTGGTTGGGTGGGACTTGATCGGGCCAGTGCTGAATGCGTTCGAGCATCCTCCTCCAGGTGCCTCGGCCTGCATGGACCTTCCGGACCCCCGGGCGACTGTGGCGCCGAAGGGCATGGACCTCATGGCCCATCAGGCGAGACTGCTGGCGGCCGTGTCGGCGGGACACCGGACCTTCCTCTTGGCCGACGAGCCGGGGCTCGGCAAGACCGCGCAGGCACTGCTGGCCGCACAGATAGCGAGCGCCCATCCACTGCTGGCCGTCGTCCCCAACGTGGTGAAGACCAACTGGGCGCGTGAGGCGCAGCAGTGGACGCCTGGTCGGTCGGTGACCGTGATCCACGGTGACGGCGAGACCATCGATGGGTTCGCGGACATCGTGGTGGTCAACTACGAGGTACTCGACCGGCATGTCGACTGGATCGGCAACCACGGGTTCCGCGGCATGGTCGTCGACGAGGCGCACTACATCAAGAACAAGAAGTCGCAGCGATCCCAGCACGTCATCGAGGTCTCCGAACGGATCCGGAAGCGGCTCCCGCGGCCACTGTTGATGGCACTAACCGGCACCCCGCTGATCAACGACATCGAGGACTTCCGAGCGATCTGGCAGTTCCTCGGCTGGATCGAGGAGCGCAAGCCCGGAGATGAACTGATGGCGGCACTAGAGCAGACTGGTATGACGCCCGCCGAGCATGGGTTCTACCCGGCCGCGCGGGACGCGGTCATCGACCTAGGAATCGTCCGCCGGCGCAAGGTCGACGTAGCCGCCGATATCCCAGCCCGTCGGATCGCCGACCTGCCAGTCGAGCTCGAGGGCGCGGCCGGCCGCTCGATTGCCAAGGCCGAGCAGCAACTCGCCCAACGCCTCGTCGATCGCTACCAGAGAGCGCTGCAACGACGTACCAGCCCGGTCGCCGATGGCATCGACCACGCCCTTGTGCGCCGCGTAGCCGAACGCGAGGCCGCCGATAGCGGCGACGAAGGCACCGGGGACAACGTCTTTGCGATGGTGCGCAGGATCGGGCAGGCCAAGGCGGAACTCGCCGCCGACTACGCCGCACAGCTCGCGCGCAGCGCCGGCAAGGTCGTGTTCTTTGCCAAGCACCTCGACGTGATGGACATCGCCGCAGACACCTTCGCCAAGCGCGACATCCGCTACACCACGATCCGAGGCGACCAGACCTCGACGGCACGCCAGAAGGCGATCGATTCATTCGTCAACGACCCCGAGGTCGCGATCATTGTCTGCTCACTGACCGCCGCCGGCGTCGGGATCAACCTCCATGTCGCCTCGAACGTCGTGCTCGCCGAACTGTCTTGGACGAACGCTGAGCAGACCCAGGCGATCGACCGCGTCCATCGCATCGGCCAGACCGAGCCCGTCACTGCCTGGCGGATCATCGCCGCCCAGACCATCGACGCGAAGATCGCCGAGCTGATCGACAGCAAAGCAGGGCTGGCCACCCGGGCTCTCGACGGATCAGACGAGGAGGCCACCCCGTGGTCCGACGTCCAGGTCGAAGCGTTGGTGGCCTTGCTGACCAACGCGCTGTCAGATCCGGGCAACGAGTAGACAACCTGAAGGGGCCGTCGGCTCGTCGTTAAGGGCCACGGAGTCAGGGACCGACCATGCCGGCGTCTCTAGCCTTGACGACGGCCTGGGCTCGCCCTGAGACCTCGAGCTTGTTGAAGATGTTCGAGACGTTGTTGCGAACTGTCTTGAGGCTGATGCCGAGCTTGGATGCGATCTCGGAGTTCGTGAGCCCGCGCGCGATCTGCTCGAGGACTTGTCGCTCCCGCTCGGTCAGGTTGGGGAAGGCACGGGGTGCAACCGGTTCGTTCGCAAGCAACGCACCCAGACGGTCGGCGACGCCCGACGAGAAGATCGCGTCGCCCGCAGCCACGGCGCGGATTCCGCGAAGGACCTCGTCCCGGTCCGATCCCTTGACGAGATAGCCACGGGCGCCTGCCCGCATCGCCGCCATCACGGCGTCGTCGCGTTCGATCATTGTGAGCATGAGGACTCGCACCTCCGGCGACTGGCTGAGTACCTTGCGGGTCGCCTCGATGCCGCCGAGGACGGGCATGTGCAAGTCCATCAGGATCAGGTCCGGCTGATGCACGGCCGCGAGCTCCACGGCCTCCGCCCCGTTCGCGGCCTCGGCCACCACGGTCATATCCTCACTCGAGTCGACGATGGCCCGCAGACCGCTTCGGAACACCGGATGGTCGTCGGCGACGAGCACGCGCCAGGTCCGGTTGCTCATGCGAGGTCCAGCGGCAACGTCACGTGTACCAGCGTCCCGCCGCCGCGCACCTTGTCGACGCGGAACGCGCCGCCGAGCTCACTGGTCCGTTCCCTCATCGACATGATCCCGACCCCCGCCTCCGACGAGCCCGACCCGAGTCCCACACCGTCATCCACGATCTCCAGCACGAGACCACCATTGATCCCGAGGGTCAGGGAGCAAACCCCTGCGCCGGAGTGGCGCACCGCGTTTGTCACCGCCTCCATGGCGATCCGGTAAGCCGCAACTTCGACCGCCGCGGGCAACGCCGGCAGCGCCTCCCGCAGATCGAGCGTGATCTGCGGCCTGGAACCATGTGCGTTGAACCGCGCCACCTCCTCGGCAAGCGCGGGGGCGAGACCCAGCTCGTCCAACGCAGGAGGCCTCAGCGCGTACACGAGTCGGCGGATGTCGGCCACGGCATCCTTGAGCGTCTGCCTCAAAACCTCCAGCTGCCGGTCTGCTCGAGCCGGATCGGAGCTGACAACATCGCGGGCGTCGTCTACCTGGAACACCGCTGTGGCGAGCGCGGGTCCGAGGCCGTCGTGAAGGTCGCGACGGATCCGCCGCCGCTCCTCCTCCTGGGCACGTACAAGCCGTTCGCGGGACCGCTGCAGGTCTGCCGTGAGACTGATCGCATGCACGACCGGTCCGGCGTGACGTGCCAGCTGGTCGAGCAGGTGGCGGTCGGCCGAGTTGAACGGTTCACCGGCACCGCGATCCTCGACGACCAGCTGGCCAACCGGTTCACTCTGGAAGGTGAGTGGCACGGTCAGGGCTTCGCCACCACCGGGGGCTCCGTGGGCAGCCATGCGTTCGACGACCCCCGGCCGCACCAGGTCGACTGCTACGAACGGCACCTTCAATGACTCTGCCACTGTGTCCACGATTGTGCGCAGCGCCATATGCGGGGCGATCGTGGCTTCTAGGCGTTCCGCGAGCCGGGTCAAGCCGGCATAGGGATCGCGCCGATCGCCGTACATGAGGCGGTCGACGGCTTGCTGGAGCACCAGCCGTAGCGGATTGACCGCGACGGCCGCAACAGCGATACCTACGAGCGTTACGGCGAACGAGTCGCGATCGCGCACCACAATCCCGAGAAGGAGGAGCACAGCCGCGCAGATGGCGACTACGCAGCCGGTGAGAACGCCATACACCAGCGTCCGGTTGACTACCCGGTCGAGATCGTAGAGGTGCCAACGAAGAATCGCGATGCCGATCGAGACCGGTACAGCCAGTGCGGTCGTCAGAACCAGGGCGAACACGAGCGGATCGAGCTCACCGGGAACCACCAGATCGACGATGCAAACCAGAAGGGTCAGCGGGATGAGCCAGCTGCTGCTGGCCAGCCACAGGATCTGCTGGCGTTCGGGACCTTGGGAGGTGCGGTAACGGCTGCGGATGGCGAGGCCACCGGCAACGAGGCTGGCGAGCATCCCTGCCAGGAAGACCAGTTCGAGCGGAGCCAGCATGGCCGGGCGCGCCGGAAGCGGATTGACGACCTGCTGGAAGGGCTGATCGAACGGCTCCGGGCTGAACAGCGACAGGATCAAGACCCCCGCGATCGACACGGCCGACGTCCACGCCGTGACTCTCCAGCGCTGAGACGGCAGCGCCCCGTCGGGAAAGACCAGAGCGATCGCAGTCGCGCCGGCAAACACCAACGGCCAGCTCGCGTTGGCCAACAGAACGGCCCATTGCCCGGCCGGCATCGAGTCGTGGCCGGCCAGGACGACGTACCTGCCGTAACCCTCGGCCGCGGCGGTGATCGCGAACACCAGTGCGGTGCCTGCGAGGAGCAGACCGATCAGGTGCCCGGGGCGTCGCACGCCAATGACGAGCCCCACGGCGGCGGTCATCCAGATCGCGCACGTCTGCACCACGACCACCAGCCACGACACCTCGGCCGGAGCAGCGGCTCGACCGAAAGCATCGCCCGCCAACACGACCAGCGCAGCAGTGATCGCAGCTGAGACGGTCAGCCAGCGGATACGGGCCATGACTCATGGTGCTGCAAACACTGTGGCCGCGTCGCGGTTCGGCAGACAACTTCCCGTGCCGGGCGGGATGCCTGCCTCTGTGATCCGGGAATCAGGGACACCCATGATCGAGTCGACCGCTGAATTGCCAAGGTCACCGAACGCACGAGAGGAACGCCGCCATGACGACGAGCAACAAGATCATCCGGCTCACGCCACTGTCCGGTATCGCATTCGTGGCGCTCATGATCAGCGTCATCTCCTTCGAGGGCGAGGAGCTGGATGCGAACGCCGCGCCCGCCGCGGTACTGGCCCACTGGTCGGATCGCGCCGATACTCGACTGCTCGTTGCATCTTTGTCCGCCGCAGCGCTCCTGTTCCTCCTGGTGTTCGCGGCCAGCCTCCGCGGCGCACTCCGGTCACGTGAACCTGCCGAGGCTTCCGCGTCCGTCGTCAGCTTTGCTGGCGCCGTCGTCGCGGCCGGCGGACTGAGCGTGTCCGCCTGGGCTACCCTCGCCGCAGCTCGCGCAGCGGACTCGGGGTCGGCCGATGCGGTCGTCACCCTCGACCACCTCGTCCAGTCGGCCTGGCTGCCGATCACCGCGGGATTCGCGGTGATGTTGGTGGCAGCCGGTCTCGGCGGACTGCAATCGGGCACCTTTCCGAGCGTGCTGTGCTGGGCTGCCGTGATCCTCGGGATTGCGTTCCTCACACCGGCTGGAATCGCCGCATTCCTGCTGACTCCGCTGTGGATCCTGACCGTGAGCGTCGTGCTCTACCGCGCACAGGCGCACCAGCGCTTGCCGGTGGACGCCTGAGTCGTACGCCGCAGGTCGGGACATCAGCGTCCGCCACGAGCAGGGCGGCCGGCGCGGCGATCGGGTGGCGAGCGATACGTGGAGGAGCGGTCGTGGCCAGCTTGCTTCGACGGTCAGCGCGCGGGTGTCGCGAAGCCCGTCACACCACCTTCGCCGTGGAAGGTCAGGACTCCGAGCTCAGGGTCGGTGAACGTCTCGTCGAAACTGTAGATGCACGAGATCGAAGTCTTCCGAGGTTTGGTCGCGTTTCCCTTAACGATCGCTGGGTCAGTGAACTCGTCGACCACGTTGCCCGCCTCGTCCGTGACGACGCCGTGGAACTCACCGAACGCCGTGGGAATGAGCATCGTGTTGCTCGCAAGGTCGTGTGCCGGAAGCCAGGTGCCGATGCCATTGATGACGGCCGCGTAGGTCGTTCCGTTCTCGCACACCAGCGGAACCTCAGAAGAATTTTTTGAGCCAGTTGGATCGGCCGTTGCCGTGCCGCTACCCACCAGCACCACAGTTGCCGCCATGGCGACAGCAGCGCCGGGGCGACCAAATCTACGAATTATCATGGTTCCCTCCCTCACACCGCCGCTCGCTGCGGCGGACCGATACCGATACTGCTGGTCGCGGTTGCCATTGACTATGACCCAATCGGGCTATCTCTTCGAGCAGACAGGGCGTCCTTCGTCGGCAACCGGCGCTACCGTCGCCGTACAACCCACAGACAGGAGAATGCACACCATGGACATGCTCAGCGGAGAGCAGATCACTTCGGCGGCCCTCACGGACTGGCGCAAGCTCGGTCAAGGTCTGCATGCCAGGTTCGTCATTTCCGACTTCCGCGCGGGTGTCCGTTTCCTCTCGGCCATCGGCGAGGCCGGGGAAGCCGGCGGGCATCATCCCGAGGTTCGGCTGGGCACGGCGTATGTAGACCTGAAGCTGATCAGCGACGACGCCATCTACCGTGACGACGAGGGCACCGAGCACCAGGTCGAGTGGGTGACCCAACAAGACATCGACCTGGCCCGCCGGATCAGTGAGATCGCCGCCGAGCAAGGGCTCTCCCCAGATCCGCGATCAATCACCGCCATGGAGCTCGTGCTCGATACCGCGAATGCCACTTCCCTGGCACCGATGTGGGCGGCCCTGTTGACCGGCGGCAGCGATGCAGTGGGTCGGGGCACCATCAGCGATGACGTACGCGACCTTACGAGTCGGGTCCCGATCCTGTCGTTCCAAGAAACCGAGCCTCACGAGACACCGCGTCAGAGGTTCCACATCGATGTGCAGGTCCCGTACGACGTAGCCGAGCAACGGATCGCCGCCGCGGTGGCCGCTGGGGCTGTGATCGTCGACAACAGTAGAGCGCCTTGGACCACCGTGATCGCGGACCCGGACGGCAACAAGGCCTGCGTCGGCATGATGCAACCCGCTCCCGAGCCGGCGTAGCCGCTGGCGAGGTCGGTCGCGAACCGGCCGCTTTGGTGCCACGACCTATCGTGGCGTCATGCCCGACTCCTCTGCACCGCAGATTCCCCAAGACTCCGTCAGCCTCCCCCACGGCACCATGCCGCTGCTCGGCTTCGGCACCTGGCAGATCAAAGGTGACGAAGCCGTTGACGCCACTGCCGTCGCGCTCGAGTCGGGCTACCGGCACCTGGACACCGCAGCGGTCTACCGCAACGAGGGGGAGGTCGGCCAAGGCCTCGAGCGGAGCGGCGTCGCACGTGGGGACGTCTTCGTCACCACCAAGTGCCCCCCGGATCACCCAGGCGAGGCCGTGGACACCCTGCGCCGCAGCCTTGACCTGCTCAGCACCGATCACGTCGACCTGTGGCTCATCCACTGGCCAGGCAGCGGCTCTCAGGTAGACATCTGGCGGTCTTTCATCGAGGCACGCGAGCAGGGTCTAGCGCGCGACATCGGGGTCAGCAACTTCGACCTGGCCATGATCGACGAAGTCACGTCTGCGACCGGGGTGGCCCCGGCGGTGAACCAGATCGAGTGGAGCCCACTGCTCTTCGACTCGACGGTTGTCGATGCGCACCGCGAGCGCGGCATCACGCTCGAGGGCTACAGCGCACTACGCGGTGGCACCCTGGAGCACCCTGCGATCACCTCGATCGCCGAGCGGCTCGGACGTACGCCGGCCCAGGTGATCATCCGATGGCACCTGCAGCATGGCGTCGTGGTGATTCCGAAGTCCCGCCAGGCCGAGCGCATCCGTAGCAACGCCGACGTGGCTGGCTTCGAGCTCTCCGACGACGACGTGGCGACCCTGGACGCGCTGGGAAGCACGGCCGAGCAGCGCGGGGAGGGCTGACCTGCAAGTCGTCCCGAGCGCCTCGGCGAACCCTCACGCCAGCGCTTCGCGCACGGACAGCGCGATAGCGTCAAGTTCCGGCACGGGGAGCCACTGAGCCTGATCGTCTTTCAAGTAGGCGAACACTCGCGGTCCGCGAACATCCTCGGGCTGGTCCGGCAGCCGTGGCACCAGGTGGAGGTGCAGGTGGGAGAATCCCTCCGCTTCGGAGAACTGCATGAGGTAGGTCTTCACGCAGCCGGTAACGGTCTCCAGCGCGGTGCCCAGACGACGTACGAGCCCACCAAGCTCATCGGCTGCCTCCGGCGTCAGTTCCGTGAATGAGGTGACGTGCCGGGTCGGTAACAGGACGAGCCATCCGGGGAGCGTGCTGTTGAACGCGTGGGCTACTCGCCAGTGATCGGTGTGTACGACGTCCTCGCGCGGTGGCAGGGCATCGGTCGCTTGCTGGTCGCATGGGAAGCATCCGGACACGAGGTCAGTGGTGGTCACCCACGGCACTCTAGGTCCAGCGCCGGTCAGTCTCGCCGGGTGTCAGCGGATAAGGTTCGCGGCTACCGAGATGACCAGGTCCGACGGCATCGTGCTGACGCGTGCAAGGTCTCCTGTGGCGTAGTTCCAGGTGATGAGGTGGGCTTGGCTTGCGGTCGTCACTCGGAGGAGCAGCGTTGTGTCGTCGAGCCAGTCGATCGTGCCCGTCCTAAAGAGCTCACCGAAGTCACGGATCGGTAGCAAGGTGAGTGGCTCGCCGGTGTTCTCGTCGACCACGAGCACGCCGCCCAACTCTTCCGGATCCCGCGGTGGGGTGTAGCCACCGGCTTCGTAGACACCTGCCAGGACGGAGCCATTCGCCAACGGGCCTTCGGTCAAGAGCGATCCAGCCATCATGGGGACCTCGTCGACGACACGAAGGAGGCGACCATCCGCCGCGAAGGTTCTCAGCTGGTCCGGGTGCGCGTAGCTCATCGTGAGAACGGTCCCGTCCGGGCTGAACGTGGTGAGTCGTCCGTAGCCGACCGGGGTGATCGTTCCGTCGTCCAGGTGCACCAAAGAGCCCTCGTCAGGTTGTTCTGTGGTGAGCAAGACCCCGGTGCCGTCAGCTGTCCACATAGCTGACGTGTTGAGTCCGGGGACGTCGTAACGTGTCGCCGACCCCGTCGGCAAGTCGATCAGTACGAGTTCCCCTGGTTGAGGAATGGCGAGCATGGTGCCGTCGGGCGACAACGACTGCGGCGACAGGGCCGCGCTGAGGTATCGCGCAGCATCGCGCACCCGCGTTAGTGGTTCGTCGACCAGACGCCAGCCACCGTCGTCGCCGAGGACGGCGATAGCGGTCCCCTTGCTGCCGGGAGTGGTGGTCGCTATCACGGCCCGGGCGACCGGAGACTGCGACAGCAACGGCAACCCGTTGGCAGGCCCGGAGATGGTGCGTGGCAGGGCGGAGTCCACCCACGGCAGCTGCGGGAGCCTTGCACCCGACCACTCGGGCTGCACCATCCGACGTTCCAATGGGGGCGCGGTGGGGTTCCCGTTCGCTGGCGTTCCCGGCGACGTCGTCAGAGTGGGAGACGGACCCGTGGGGGTAACCGTGCTGTCGGTGTTCACCTGCACCACGAGGAGCGAGACAGAGGCAACCGCGAGCCCGGCGAAGCCTGCGACGTACCAAGGTCGCCGGCGCCGCGCCCGTGCGGCACGGCTCAGCGCTGCCGGTATGTAGTTGGGGGGATCTACGGGTTCAGCCGCTTCGCGGAGGAGGGTGGCGATGTCCTGGTCGTTCATGATGAGTCGTCCTGTCGGCCAGCGAGGTCTCGAAGCTCGGGAGCTATCTCGCGCAGGCGCTGCTGGGCAACCGCGGCCTGCTTCTTCACCGTCCCCACGGTGACGCCGAGTATCTCGGCTGTCTGTGCTTCGGTGAGGTCGTCGAAGTACCGCAGAACCAGCACCGCCCGCTGCTTCAGCGTGAGCCGGGCAAGAGCGTCGCGGACCAGCATCGGCCGTTCTTGGGCGTCGGGGTCTGGATCGCTGTGTCCCAGTTCATCGTTCACCAGCTCGAGGGGCGACTCGCGGCGACTGCGCCACCACGAGATGTTGCTGCGGTTGATGATCGTGCGGATATAGGCGTCTGGGTTCCCCGTCTGCAGTCGATCCCAGCGCAACGCCACCTTAAACAGTGCGTCTTGGACCAGGTCCTCAGCCCGATGCAGGTCAGCGGTGATGAGGAAGGTGGATCGCAACAGCGCGTGCTGTCGCGATGCTGCCCAGGTCTCGAAGGAGCCGAGCGGGTGCTGGTCAGGCTCCATCGTGTCTCGATACCTCCTTGTCTATCTGTAACGCTCACCAGGCACCAGAAGGTTGAAGCCGCGCCGAGATCCGTTTGGCGGTGAGCTCGACACGATCCCGGTCGTGTGGGGCTATCCGGCGACGTCGGTCCGCACGAGCACGCCTATCTTGTCGATGCGGTGCTCGGGGTTCTTGAACTTGTCGGCCCAGTAGTTGCCTTCGGCGTGGTCCTCCATCGTTGCGCAGGTGGACAGGGTCAGGAACGCCCGCGTTGGCGGCGCACCCGGACTGCCTGGCACCGCGGCGCGCTGCTCGGCGAGTGATCGAGGCGATCGGAACGACGTCTCGCGCGTGCCGCGGATCTCGTAGATGTAGCGGACGCCGCCGGACGTGACCACGGCCCGCTGGCCGACACGAAGGGCGGGCAGCATTCGGAAGGCTTCTGTCGACGATGTCCGGTGGGCGGTGATCTGGTAGTTGCCGAGCCCACCCGGCCCAACGCCGCCTTGCGGACCATGCGGACTTGCTGCCACGCCGCCGTTCTGGATGCGGGTGCCGGGCGCGTCGTCGGTCTTGCCGACGTAAGGCACGACTGCCAGGTTGTGCAGTCCAATGCCCGGGATGCTCAGCCTCGCTCGCCGGGGTTGCCCATCGCTCACGATGACCCGGGGACGCGTGGTCTCGGCGGCTTCAGTCGCGGGCTTGGGTGACGGCAGCTGGGACGAGGCGGTCGGTGACCCGCTAGGCGACGTGGTCGACGACGGTGATGCCGAGTGCGTCGATCGTGTGGGCGACTCGCTACAGGAGACCAGCAGGGCTGCCGCCATCACGAGGACGGCGGTCGTCGCATGCGCGCGGCCGGTCATATCCCCCAGCGTACGGCGGCCACGTACGGTGGAAGGCAGACGCAGGCCGACCCCGGAGGTACTCGATGCGTTCACGGTGCCGGACCCTAACCGTGCTGGCGGTCAGCGCTGCCTTTCTCGCCGGATGCAGCGCCGACGAGCCGGAGACCAATGTGGGTGACGAGTCTGTGGCGTCGACGCCGGACTCGCCGAGCGGCGCGACCTCGCCGGACGATGATGTCGATGACGAGTCCGCCGAGCCGGAGGTCACCAGCCCCGCGGTCGAGCCGGAGGAGACCGACGGTGACGGTGAGGAGGGCAGGCCGGCGGTCCGGCCGGTCTCCGTGCTGGGTCTCGCCGAGCAGCGGCACCGGGGTGACCGGCTGCGGTTGGGTGCAGTGCGGGAGCAGACGTCGGAGTACACGTCATACGACGTGACCTTCCGAAGCCGCAGCACCACCGGAAGCGGCGAGGAGGCCTACACCATCTCTGGGGTCCTCAACGTGCCCAGCGGGCGTGGTCCCTTCCCGGCAGTGGTGCTGGCGCACGGATACATCGACCCTGCGTACTACGTGCGCGGCCAAGGGATGACCCGCGAGCGCGGGTTCCTGGCCGCGCGCGACTACATCGCCCTGCACGTCGACTACCGCAACCACGCCGAGTCGGACGATGACCCGCTGTACCAAGTCCGGATGCGACTCGGGTACAGCGCCGACGTGATCAACGCGGTCAAGGCATTGCGCAGGTCGCAGGCCGTCCCGGTCGACGACGAACGGGTGGCTCTGTTCGGCCGCTCCATGGGCGGGGGCGTGATCTTGAAGGCGCTCGTCGCCGAGCCGGGCCTCGTGCAGGCAGCCGCCCCGTGGGCCTCGGTCTCATCGCTGGAATCGCAGAACTACAACCAGTTCATCCGCCCGGATCCGCAGGACGCGGAACTTCGCGACCAGTTGTCCCGTCGCCACGGCACGCCCGATCAGAACCCGGGCTTCTGGCGCGCAAACTCTTCTCGCCCGTACTTCGACCGGATCACCGAGCCGGTACTGATGGTGCACGGACGCTTCGACGACACTTGCCCGCCGCCCTGGGCCACCGCGAGCCACCGCGCGCTCACAGCGGCAGGCGTGAACGCCCAGCTGCAGTGGTACGACGACGGGCACGCCTTCGGGCCGGCGTTCAACGCTGCGATGAACCGCACGGTGCGGTTCTTCGACCAGCGACTCGGCTGATCCCGCACTGGGCGACGGTCCTGGTCGGGTGCCGCCCAGCGTCGCTGTGCTTCGTCGAATGCCTTGATGGCGCGCTCGGTCGCGGTCATCCGCCATGCCTCCTCGAGGAGCTCGAACACTCGTCGGGGTCAGCGAGCTCGAGCCGGACCCTGACCCACGCCGTCGAGTTCGTGGCCCAGCCAGCGTCGTAGACCTCGGGTGCGGTAGCCAGCAGGGCGGCGCGCTCGTCGTGGTGTGCCTTGATCATCGCCCGGTTCTCGGGGTGGTTGACCCAGGCGAAGCCCTTGCCCTTGAACGTGATGTTGGTCCAGTTGAGGCCCTCCTTGAGAACGGTCTCCGGCAGTTCGGTCGACATCTCGACGAGCTCGGAGGAGGAGGAGGCGCCTTTTCTACTCACGGGAGTCATCCTGCCACCAGGGTCCGACGCTCTGCCTCTTGCGCCAATGGGTTGGCGTCAACAGCATGGAGCACAGACGCCCGAACCTCTCGGGCCGTGTCCAGACCTTTGGAGGGTCAATGAGCATGACTTCTGCACCGCCCACGTATCCCGCGCGCCTCGAGGTCGACTACCCGGGTCAGCACAATCGGCTGACTGACCCTTTTCCGCGTGGTGCTGATCATTCCGATCGTGCTTGTCATGAGGTGCTCACGGCTGGCGTGACCAGACGACCTACGACAAGAGTGGTCAGGTGGTCAGCTCAACGAGCGGTGGGATCGCCAGCGGGTTGTTCTTGGCGACCTTGCTGATGATCCTTTTCCGTCAGCGCTACCCGCGATGGTGGTTCGACTTCGCGCTAGAGCTCACTCGGTTCGGCGCCCGAATTGGCGCCTACCTCGTGCCTGCTCACCGACAAGTACCCCTCGACTGTCGAGGAACAGGATGTCCACCTCGAGATCGACTACCCCGAGGCCGAACAGCGACTTGAACCGTGGCTTGCCGTTGGTGAAGTGGTTCCTCGCGATCCCGCATTTCGTGGTTCTCATCATCTTGTCCGCGGTGGCTTTCATCGCGGTCATCATCGCGTGGTTTGCGATCTTGATCACCGGACGCTATCCGTGGGGGCTGTTCGACTTCGTGGTCGGCGTCGGCCGATGGTGGCTGCGCGTGCAGGCCTACGCATTCCTTCTCGTCACGGACCGGTACCCGCCGTTCTCCCTCAAATGAGCTCCCTCAGGAGTTCGCAGCCAAGAACACGCCCTAAGGGCGGAGGAGGAAGTACTCAACGAAGTCGCAGCAGCGTCCATCGCCGTCGAATCGCATGATGAAGCAGTTCTCGTAGGTGCGGACGATAGGCCCGTCAGGCACTTCGCGGTACCGCGATGTGCCGGTGGCCACGACCGTGTCACCGTCGACGGCGATCGGGGAGTACTGGGCTTCGTAGGTGCCTGGCGCGTCGCGCGTGGAGGCGTCGCCCGACGTACCCTCTCCGAGCCATGAGGCAACAACGGCTTGCCGGCCGACGATCGGTTCGTCGTAGGGGTGGTAGCGGTAGACGACGTCCTCGCTGAACAAGGCAGTGACGTCGGCTGGATCGTAGGACAACCACGCGTCGATGTATCTGTTGAGCCAGCTCTGAGCACTGTCGAGATCCATCCGGTGCAGCCTAGTCCGGATGACTGCCTGGTAAGGAACGTGCTCCGGGGTGCCAGCCGCCTGATGAGCGGCTAGCGGGCGCGAGCCAATTGGCCTAGCGTCGGTGTCACTGCTCACAAACCGAGAGACGCCACCGTGGACCGAACGGATCTGTTGGTGATCGGCGCCGGGCCGTACGCGTACTCGGCAGCCGCCTTCGCCCGTGAGAACGGCATCGACGTGCGCGTCGTTGGCAGGCCGATGGCCTTCTGGCGCGACCAGATGCCCGCTGGGATGTTCCTGCGATCGGGATCCGACTGGCACCTGGATGCAGTCGGCGAGCACACCTTCGAGGCATACTTCGAGCACCGCGGGCTGCGGCGGGCAGACTTCGACCCGATCCCGATCGCGGTCTTCCTCGACTACACGGAGTGGTTCCGCGAAAGCAAGGCGCTCACGGTGGACGAGCGGTTGGTGACCGGATTGGCGGTCAGATCCGAGGGATCCTTTGTGGCCACGATGGACGACGGCTCTACGATCAACTCGGACAAGGTCCTCGCCGCTCCCGGGATCAGACACTTCGTGAATCTGCCGAAGTGGTACGACGAGGTCCCTCCCGAGCGACGTGCACACACGAGTGAACTGGTGTCCTTCGATGACCTAGCCGGCGCGCGCGTCGTGGTTGTCGGCGGGCGGCAGAGCGCCTACGAGTGGGCCGCGCTGCTCTGCGACCACGCCGCCGAGCGGGTGGACGTGGTGCATCGGCATGCCACCCCGACGTTCGCGAGAGTTAGCTGGGCATTCGTTGACCCGCACATCGAGCAGACGCTGGCGCATCGAGGCTGGTGGCGACGGCTGCCCTCCGACCAACAGCAGGCCATCGCGGCGACGTTTTGGCAAGTGGGACGGCTCACCCTGGAATACTGGCTGGTCCGGCGGATGTCTGCTGGCCTCGTCATCAGTCATCCGGGGTGTGAAGTCACCGACGTGGCGGTCGGCGGTAACGAGGTGACCCTGAGCCTGTCCGACGGGCAGACCCGGACGGTCGACTTTGTGGTGTTCGCGTCGGGCTATCAAGCTGACGTGGCCCGAGTGCCTTACCTCAGCACGATCCTGGACCACGTGTCCGTGACCGGCGGGTTCCCTGACCTGTCCGAGGGTTTCGAGGCGTCGCTGGCCGGGCTCTACATGACCGGCTTCGTCGCGACGCGAGATTTCGGCCCGTTTTTTGGGTTCACCAAGGGTTGCCCGGCTTCGGCACGGATCGCCGTTACCGAGATGCTGCAGTGATGGATCGAAAACCGGTTTGGACTCCGGGCATCGCTCTCTAGCCTTCGGGGATGGAACTGCGCTTCTTCGACGAACCACAAGAGTTCCTCGACGTCACGGGCGACTACCTCGGACGGCAGCCAGTCGTGAGCACGGTGGTCGCCACTGTCGCCGAGCGCATCGTCCGTGAACGAGCGGCCGGCATTCCCTGGCCGGCCGAAATCCCGTGCTGGTTCGTCGCGGTGTTGCAGGACGGTGACGTGGTCGGAGCCGCCATGCGCACCGCGCCGTTCGGTACCTACCCGCTGTTCATGCTCCCGATGCCTGATGGCGCGGCCCGAGACCTTGCGTGCGCGGTACTTGAGCGAGGCGAGCATGTCTCTGCTGCGAACGGCTGCCTGCCTGCTGTCCAGCTGTTCTGCGACGAGGTCGCAGCCCGTTGTGGTGGCTCGAGCGAGATCGCAGTACACACGCGGCTGTTCGAGCTCGGCCGGCTCATCGAGCCACCACCGATCGACGGCAGGCTGCGTCCGGCGCAGCCCGACGAGGAGGCATTGGTTGTTCGCTGGTACGACGCGTTCATGGTGGACGCCGACGAACAGGCCGGTCGGCCCAAGGGATCCAGCGCTCACGAGGCACCGGAGGCAGACGTGGTGCGCCGCAACATGAGCGAGGGCCGGATCCTGGTCTGGGAGGACATCTCGGGGCGACCCGTCAGCGTGTTGGGCGCCAGTCAGCCGGCGTACGGCGTGAGCCGCATCGGGCCGGTGTACACCCCACCGGAGGACCGCGGGAAAGGTTTCGCGAGTGCCGCCGTCGCGGAGGCTTCGCGGAGGATCGTGGCGCAGGGTGCGCGCGCGTGCCTGTTCACGGACCAAGCGAACCCGACATCAAACAAGATCTACCAACGGCTCGGCTACCGCGCCGTCGTCGACATGGCGCAGATGGTCGTGCGACCGACGGCGGCATAGGGTTCGATCGTTCTCAACATTGGAAGTCCGCTGCCATGACGACGACGCACGTTGATCATCGGTCGCAGCCACCGCTTCCGTCTGGGCGGAGGTGTGGGCGCATGGTGTCGATGACCCCGGCCTGCCCGTAGGGGTCTCGGCCGGCGACCAGGAGGATGTCGCGGTGGTCGGCGAGCGCCATGGATTCGCCCGGTGCTGGTGGGAACCACGGAAGCAGGGACTCGGCGCTCATGTAGTGGTTGGCCAGAGCACGACGCATGCCGTGGCGGCCGGTGTTCGGCAGGGAGCGGTGAAGCAGGTACCCGTTGAAGATCACCGCGGCCCCGGCAGGCACCTCGACCGGCACTGCATCGGCCTCGGAGTAGCCGAAGTCGTACGCCTCATCGGTGCAGTCGAAGCGTCGATCGTCCTGAAGCCGCATCGGGAAGAGGACTCCTGACCGGTGGGAGCCAGGGATGACCCAGAGGCAGCCGTTTTCCACGGTGGCGTCGTCCAGCGCGATCCACACACCTGCCAGCGACCGGTCACGGGTCGGGATGAAGGCCTCATCCTGGTGCCAGGCCTGTCCGGGCTTCCCCTCGGACTTCATGAAAAGCATCGACTGCATCATCTTGACGTTTGGTCCAACCAGCTGTGTGAGCACGTCTACGACGTTCGGGTGCCTGGCCAGACGCTCCATGAGCGGTGACAGTTTGTGCGGGAAATGGATGCACAGATATTGCCGAAGGACTTCGTCGTCGGTCGCGTCCAGAAGAGCTCGCTTCAGGTCGGCCTCGGGCATACCGTCGAAGGCGCCGCGTTGACCGCGACAGATCGCGGTCGTCTCATCTCGCGCGGCCGAGACCAGCGCACCATCGAGTGCGTCGGGGAGTACGACGTATCCGTCCCGCCGGTAGCTCTGGCTGAGGTCTCCGTCGGCACCCGGCTCTAGGCGCCCGGCTCTCGCGCTCACAGCGCCTTCGCGACGCAAAACTCGTTTCCTTCGGGATCGGCCATCACTGTCCACTTGTATCCATACTCCTCCGAGTCAGCGACCAGAGTGGCACCGAGTTCAACGAGGCGCGAGACTTCACCCTCGGGATCGGGCGCCGCGAGATCGAGGTGCATGCGGTTCTTGGCGGTCTTCGGCTCGGACACTTTGGTGAACATCCAGGTCTGCTCGCTCGCAAGCTCCACTGGCGCCCACCCCGCCGTGTCACGGCGTCCGACAAAGCCGATCGTGGCGAAGTCGCTGGAAGCCTTGGGGTCAAGGTCTCGGCCGAGGGCGGCGGACCAGAACTGACCGACCTTGAGGGCGTCGGCACAGTCGAATGTCACGGAGGCGATCGTTACGGTCATGGTGAACTCCAGACTGATCTCACGTGTCGGTACGTCGGGAAGGACGCGCCGGGCATGCAGGGAACTTACTGGGTGACGGGATCGCGGCGGAAAGGCGCTGCGATTGATGCACCGCGGACGCCCGCCTTGCTACCTTGCCGCCATGAACACAACTACGGCACGGCGGGGGCGGGCGTGAAGGCGGTTGTCTACGACCGTTACGGGCCTCCCGATGTGCTGCGTGTCGAGGAGGTCCCGATGCCTTCGCCCGCCGCCGGGCAGGTGCGGGTGAAAGTCGCCGCGACTTCGATCAACCTCAGCGACTGGGAGTGTCTGCGCGGATCGCCCGCGTACGCGCGGCTCGGCGGGCTGCGCTCCCCGTCTCGCCGGACGCTTGGGTCGGACATCGCCGGCGTGGTCGACGACGTCGGAGAAGGAGTTGGCCGGTTCCAACCCGGTGACGAGGTGTACGGCGACAACCTCGCGCTCATGGGCGGCTTCGCGGAGTATGCCGTCGCAGCGGAATCCTCGCTGGCTCACAAGCCGGCCGAGCTCACGTTCGCAGAAGCCTCGACCATCCCGCAGGCGGGGGCCATTGCCCTGCAGGGCACGAAACGCGCTCTGGCAGGTCACCGCGTGCTGATCAACGGCGCCGGCGGAGGATCGGGATCCTTTGCCATCCAGCTCGCCAAGCGTCTCGGCGCACACGTCACCGCGGTCGACAACGCCGGCAAGCAGGACTTCATGCGGTCGTTGGGCGCGGACGAAGTGCTCGATTACCGAAGCGACGACTTCACCCGGGCGACTCCGCCGTACGACCTGATCCTGGACCTGGTCGCGCACCGGTCGGTGTTCGCCTACAGGCGTGCGCTGGCACCCGGCGGCATGTATCGGTGCGTCGGCGGGTCAACTCGGGCGCTGCTGCGCGTGCTCACCGGCGGCTGGGTGGTTGGCCGGCTTACGGGTCGCTCCATCGGAGTGCTGGTCGTCCACGAGGGCCCGAAACACTTCGAGCCGCTTGCCGCCCTCTGCGTTGCCGGGGATGTGAAGATCCACATCGACCGTGTGTTCACGCTCGAGGATGCTCCCGCCGCGCTCGCGCATCACGGTGAGGGACGCGCTCTCGGCAAAGTGGTCGTCGCCCCCTCCTAGCGCCCTCCGCACGCATCCGGGCGATACTCGCTGCATGAGTTTGATGGACTTCGAGTTCGACGGCCCGGTGATCGAGTGGCGAGGCCCTGCGCCGTTCTACTTCGTGGCCATTCCGGAGGAGGAGAGCGAGGACATCAAGTTCGCTGCCAAGGGCGTGGAGTATTGGGGTCAGGTGCCGGTGGTGGTGCGGATACTCGATACCGAGTTCACGACCGCCCTCTTTCCCAAGGACGGCCGCTACCTCCTCCCACTGAAGGACGCGGTGCGCGGGCCCACCGGGATTGAGGTTGACCAGGTGGTGGCGGTGGGCTTGCGCGTCGGACGCCAGTAGCGCGGTCTGTCAGAGCATGACGGGCGTGATGTTCGCGTTGCGGCGGAAGACGTTGTGAGGGTCGTACTTCGTCTTGATCTCCACGAGCCTGTCGTACTTTTCCGCTCCGTATGCCGCCTGCACGGGGTTGTTGGCGTCGAAGTCGGTTACCCCGTTGACGTAGACACCGTCGTCAATGGATAGCGGTCGGAGGGCGTCGGCCATCGATCGCACCCAGTCTCGCTCCGCGGCGAACATTTCGGGGACTGGACAGATCCCGATCATGAAGACAGCGAATCGGGGAGACCGTCCGCCGCTGAACGCCGTCGCGTCCTCCTCGACACGCGAGAATGCGCCATCCAGCCGGTAGAACAGAACTATGGACAACGGCGAGATCTTGTTCGGGACGTGCTCTGTGACTGCCTGGATGACGTCGTCAGTCAATGCCTCGACGTAGCAGCCTTTGTCGTAGCAATGAAGCCCCCAGGCGTTCGCCTCGTCGAGCATCTTCTGCAGCTCGACGTACGGCATGGGTGTGGCGAAGTCGAATAGTACGGGTTCGTCGTCCCGCAAGGCGGCGTACACCTCCGCATGACTCTCTGGGGTTCCTGTGCCGACAACGATGGCTGCGTAGCCCGGCTGCAACTGATGTTGCTCGGGGACGAACGGGGCTGGCGGGGCGTTGAGTGCACCGACCATCACATTGACGTCCTCAGGAAGTGTGTCGATCACCCCGCGGACATGGCGCAGCGCCGCGGCGCCTTGGTCGAGCGACCAGAACAGCAGGCCGAAGTGGACCATGGGGCCCACCTCGTGCAGGGCGAACTCGAACTCCGTGACCACGCCGAAGTTGCCGCCTCCGCCGCGGATGGCCCAGTAAAGGTCGGCGTTCTCGGATGCGGAGGCTACCCGGGCGTTCCCATCAGCCGTCACCACACGGACCGAGACCACGTTGTCGATGGTGAGCCCACCGAGCCTGGTTAGCCAGCCCATCCCACCGCCCAGGGTCAGCCCACCCACGCCAGTGTGGCTCACGAGCCCTGCGGGAACCGCGAGACCGTGGGCCTGCGCAGCAGCGTCGACGTCCCCCAACAGCGCCCCGCCGGACACCACCGCGCGACGAGCCTCCGGGTCGACCTCGACCTGGTTCATCTGGCTGAGGTCGATGACGATGCCGTCGTCGACCACCGACGCACCGGACATGCTGTGGGCTCCACCGCGGACGGCGACCTCGAGCCCCTGCTCGGTGGCGAATCGAACCGCCGCCTGCACGTCGGCCTCGTCAAGGCAGCGTGCCACCGCGAGAGGACGGCGGTCGATACTTCCGTTCCAGACGCGGCGGCTGTCGTCGTAGTTAGCATCAGTGGCGCCGACGACGTCGCCGCGCATGCGGCTTCGCAGCAATGCGATCGGGCTGTCGGCTGTCTGCGTCATGACGAGGTCCTTCCGGAAGGTCTGGGCCAGCGCGGGTCCCGCCGGCATTCCCACGCTAGGGGCTCGACGGACCACGCCGGTATGACCCAAACGGGCCAAATGACGACTGGCCAGGCGAGTCACGCTCTTTACATCAGACACATGCCGTGGGGTAGAACCGGACTGTGACGCTCAGGCCAAGTACCGATCTGTCTGCCGCAGACTGGATCACCTCCAGCGAGCTGCGGTGGGATCGGCTGGTCACGTTCGGACCGTCGGGCTTCCCTGCCTACGTGAGGCTGCGGCTGATTCCCGATCCCGACCACGCGGGACAGAAGGAGAACGACGTAGAGATCGGCGATGACGCCCGATCCCAGAGCGAGCAGTTGGGTGCCGCCGTCCAGCTGCTGGAGCGTCATACCCGCACACCTGACGATTGCTACTTCTGCCTGTGGGACGGCTGGGCATCGGACATCTACGGCGGCGGCGGCGCGCGGATCCTCGACCATCACACACGAATCACCCGACGGGGGCCGCTGATCGCACCGGCCTTCCCGCCCTCGGTCCTGGAGGGGCCGAAGGTCGTCGTACCAAACCGCGAGTACTTCTTGTTCCACGGGAAGATCTCAGAGCTCGGGGACTGGGGTGCAGCCGAGGAATGGCCAGGGCAACCTCGCCTGGACATGCCCGATCCTGCGTTCATCTGGCCAGCCGACCACGCCTGGTGCATCGCCAACGACGTCGACCCGCACTGGATCGGCATCGGAGCCGACACCTCGGCCATCGATCAGCTCGTGACACACCCACTCATCGACGTGGTGCCAGCCGACCCTCGGCAGGAGCAGCCCTACTACCTGTGAGGCGCAGTCACGCCTCGACAGAGTCAGGTGGCCCTGAGTCTCAACCCTGAGACGGACCAGGGTGTGGGGAGGGTTTGTTCAGCGGCTTCCCTGATGTCCACGAGGCTCGGCCGAGCGAGTCTGATCTACATGATCAAAGTCGAATCACTAACCAAGAAGTACGGCGGCCTCACTGCCGTCGATGACATCAGTTTCACGGCCAAGGCCGGTCGCGTGACCGGGTTCCTCGGCCCCAACGGCGCGGGCAAGTCCACCGGCATGCGCATCATGGTTGCCCTCACCCCACCCACCTCGGGTTCTGCCACGATCGGCGGACGCCAATACGCCGACCTGCCCAACCCGGGACGCGAAGTAGGAGTCCTACTCGATGCGTCGGCGCAGCACGCCGGTCGCACCGGGCGCGAGATCCTCACCCTCGCCCAACGCACCATGGGCCTGCCGCGCCGCCGCGTGGGAGAAATGCTGGACCTGGTGAGTTTGACGGGCACCGAGGCCAACCGGCGGGTCCGAAACTATTCACTCGGCATGCGTCAGCGGCTCGGCATCGCCACGGCGCTGATGGGTGATCCCGAGGTTCTGATCCTCGATGAGCCCGCCAACGGGCTCGATCCAGGCGGGATCCGGTGGATGCGGGATCTTCTGCGCGACTTCGCGAACCGGGGTGGGACTGTCCTGCTCTCGTCGCACTTGCTGCACGAGATCGAGGTCATCGCCGACGACATCGTCGTGATCGGCCACGGCCGAATCGTCGCACAGGGCACCAAGAATGAGCTCCTGCAGGCGGCCGGCACCCTGGTTCGCGCTCGCGCCACCGACCTCGACAAGCTCACCCGAGCCCTCGGCACCTTTGGCATTGCCGCGACCGCGCGCGCGGACGGCGGCCTCCATACAGATGCCGAGCCTCAGCTGGTCGGCGAGATCGCGCAGGGCGCGGGTGTGGCGCTTTCCGAGCTGCGTCCCGCCGACAGCGCCGGCCTGGAGGAGATGTTCCTCGAGCTCACGGCAAACACACAACGAGAAGGAGCAGCGGCATGAGCACCGCCACACTCGAGCGCGTCCAAGAGACCCGCACCAGCCCGACACGAGCGCCGATGTCGCGCCTGACGGGAGTCGAGCTGCAGAAGATGTTCGACACCCGGTCAGGCTTCTGGCTGATGGCGAGCATCGTCATCACCGCGGTACTGGCCACGGGCACCGTAATCCTGTTCGCCCCGGACGACGAGCTCACCTACTCGACTTTCGCCACCGCGATCGGCTTCCCGATGGCCATCATCTTGCCGATGATTGCCATTTTGTCGGTCACCAGCGAGTGGAGCCAACGCAGCGGGCTGACGACCTTCACGCTGGTTCCGCAGCGGAGCCGGGTGGTGTGGGCGAAAGCGAATTCCGCCGTGGCAGTCGGCGTCGTCTCAATGCTGATCGCATTCGTCGTCGGCGCCCTCGGCAATGTGGTGGGAACGGCGATCACCGGCACCGACCAGGTGTGGGACGCGTCTGTGTCGGACATGCTGTACATCGTCTTGGGGAACGTCCTCGGCCTGCTGGTCGGGTTCATGCTGGGCGTGCTGATCCGGAACTCGCCAGGCGCGATCGTGGCCTACTTCATCTACTCGTTGATGTTGCCGTCACTCGCCAGCCTGCTCGCCACCAGCCAGGAATGGTTCGCAAATGTGCAGCCCTGGGTCGACTTCAACTACGCCCAGAGCGCTCTGTTCAACGGCGACTTGACAGGTGAGCAGTGGGCTCACATAGCGGTGGCCGGCTCGATGTGGCTGCTCGCGCCGCTAGCGGTCGGGGTCGCCCTGGTGTTGCGCTCAGAAGTCAAATAGGCGTCAGCCTGATCGAGGCGGCCATGAAATCTGGTGCACCGCCAACTGCCGACGATTAGCCAGTGAGCCGTCTCGCTTGCGCCTCGAAGAGCAGGACGGCTGCCGACGCGGCCACGTTGAGGGAGTCCGCACTGCCGAGCATCGGGATGGACACCCGTGAGTATGCCGGGTCGCGCCACTCCGGCGAGACGCCTCGTCCCTCAGAGCCCACGACGAACGCCAGACGTCGGCCGTCGTACGTGATGTCGCGGTAGGTCTGCATCGCTGCGGGGTCGGCGATGAGGACCTCGAATCCGGCCGACTCGATCGCCACCCGGGCAGCTGCCACGGAGGAGTACTCGAGCACCGGCGTCGTCAGCACCGTGCCGCGGCTGGCGGCGAACACCTTGCTGTTCGCGAGGCGGGCGACTGGCCGAGTCAGGACCAGTGCGTCGGCACCGCACGCATCCACCGTCCGGATGAGGGTGCCGAGGTTCCCGGCGTACTCGATGCCGTCCGCAACCAGAAGCAGCTGCGCCGACGTGGTCAGCACGGTTTCCTCGCGCCACGAAGGCAGGCGCACCACAGACAGCATCGCCGGTGCGGTCAGTCCGGGATGCAGCCGTGCCAACGTGCGCTCGGAGACCTGGTATGACGCTTGAGCCTTGGCCGCGACCGCCCGGACGCACTCGCCCAGACGGTCCTGGCCGGATGCGTCCCGGCGGTGACTCCCGAAGGCAGCATCGCTTGATCCAGGGCACCACAGGAAGATCTCCACAGCCGCGTCCGCGCGGACGAGGTGCTCGTGCGGCCCACAGGCCGGTGACTGTGGTGGCGCGATCGTGCCGCGGCAGCAGGTTGCGACGCGCGCGGGAGTAGCGGCGCGCGCCTGGGTGCGCGGCCGAGACCTGGATGAGCTGAGGGATTGCTGCGGGAAGCGGGGACATGGTGGTCTCCGGGGAGTGAGTTCGCCTGACCGATGCGTCCTTGTCAGGCCACGCACCGGTCGTCAGGCGCAGGACCGCGCCTGGTGGAAGTCACTCCGTAATACCCATGAGCAGATGGTAGGAGTGCTCAGTGCCCAGCCGCACCTGGTTTTCGGCGCGCCACCCCTGCGTGGGTCAGTCGGTGAGCTCGGAGGGCACAGCGACCGCGTCGACCATGGCGCCGTTACGCAGCACCGTGATCTCGGTGCGCTTTCCGATGGCGTCTTCGAACATCAGCCGTTGCAGAGACTGGGCGTCACCGAGGGGCGCGGAGTCCACCGCGAGGACGAGGTCCCCGGGTCGCAGCCCGCTGGCTGCGGCGGGACTCCCCTGCACGACTTCGACGACGCGCAGCGCCGTGCGCTGTCCGGTGCGGTCGGCCCAGATCGGCGGCAACGGCGCGGGCGACGTCACCAGCCCGAGGTAAGCGCGGCGCACCTTGCCGTCGTGGAGCAGGGCATACACGATGCGTTGAGTGGTGGCATTGATCGGCACCGCGAGCCCGAGACCGAATCCTGCAACGGCCGTATTGATTCCAACGACGCGACCGCGGGAATCGGCGAGCGCTCCCCCGGAGTTGCCAGGGTTCAGGGCAGCGTCAGTCTGGATGACGTTCTCGATGATGCGGGTGCCTGCACGAGTGTGGGCGGGGATCGCTCGGCCAAGGGCACTGACCACCCCGGCGGTCACGCTGCCGGCAAGTCCGAGCGGGTTGCCGACCGCCACCACGAGCGAGCCCACCTTGAGAAGGTCGGCGTCGCCGTACTCCGCCGGCTCGGGGATGGCCCGGTCGGCACGCACGACGGCGAGGTCAGACAGGGGGTCGCGGCCCACCACGGCGAACTCCGCCGACGTACCGTCCGCGAAAGCCGCCTGGCCACCACTCGCTCCCTGGACGACGTGCGCGTTGGTCAGCAGATGCCCATCGCTGGTGAGGACGACGGCCGACCCGGCTCCTTCAGCGCTGCGGCCCCCCGACTGCTGGCGGACGCGCAGAGCGGCGACGCGAGGGGTGAGACGTTCGGCGACGGCCGTGACGACCTGGGAGTAGACATCGAGTGCGTCGCTGTCGGCAGAGTCCACGACAACCTCCTGAGCGCATGATTACAACGTTGCAGATGCAACGCGGCGGCTCCGGCGGTCATTCCCGGGGGTCGTCGCGGGCGTGGCCGCCCGGTGGGGCGGTTCGGTGCCGTGGCTCAGCCGCTGCTGGGCTCCACGACGCAGTCGGGACCCGGGAAGATGACGCTCTCGTGGCCATCCGGGTACTTCACCAGGTAGGGCGGTGCGCCGTCGCGCCCCCGGACCTCGAGGATCTCCGCTACCTGGTCGGTCGACCCGACGTTCTTGCCATGGATGTGCAGCCGCTCGCCGACTTGTGCCTGCATCTCGATCACCTCCTGATGCTGAGCGTAAACCCGGCCACCCACCCCCGTCATCGCCCCTCCCGCCGACTGGTCACGTATGCCGCGTCGACTGGTCACGTCTCGGGCATGGTCATCTCGGCACGCACTCCGAGCAGACGCACCGCCCGGGCGTGGTCGAGCCTGGCCACCAGCGACACCGCCGCCGCAATGATGTCGTCCGCCCGGCTCGTCGGAGCGTCAAGCGTCAGGCTACGAGTGTGGGTCTGGAAGGGCGCGTAGCGCACCTTGATCCCCACCCGGATCGCCGGCCGGCCGTCCTTTCGCAGATCGTCTGCCACCTGGTCGGCCAGCCGTCGTACCTCCTCCTCTACCTCGGTCCAGTCAGTGAGGTTTTCCTGGAACGTGGTTTCTCTGCTGTGACCGCGCGCGACGTACGGCGTCGCGTCGACCGGCGATGTGTCGACGCCGCGGGCAAGCCGCCGATACCACGGGCCCATCGTCGGCCCGATCTCGGCGGCGAGATGGTGCGGGTCAGTTTGCGCGAGCTGCCCGATGCTCGTGATTCCCAGGCCAGTAAGACGTTTGGCGGTCTTCCTGCCGATCCCCCACAACGCGTCGGTCGGCTTGTCGGCCATCACGGCATACCAGTTCTCCTCAGTCAGCCGAAACATCCCCCGCGGCTTCCCGAACTCCGTAGCGATCTTCGCGCGCAGCTTGTTGTCCCCGATCCCCACGGAGCAATGCAGCTTGGTGGCCACAAACACCGTCTGCTGCACCCGCCGCGCGAACGCCTCCGGATCACCGGTCTCGACACCCAGGAAGGCCTCGTCCCACCCGAGCACCTGCACGACAACGTCGAGCGACCGCAACGCCGCCATGACCCTCGATGACGCCTCGTCGTACGCCTGCCCGTCGACGGGTACGAACACCGCATCCGGACACTTGCGCGCCGCCGTCCGTAGCGGCATTCCGGACCTGACACCAAACTCGCGAGCCTCGTATGACGCCGTGGACACCACACCACGCTCGGTCGGGTCACCGCGGCCACCCACCACCACGGGCTTCCCTGCCAGCTCCGGTCGACGCAGCACCTCGACGGCCGCGACGAACTGGTCGAGGTCGACGTGCAAGACCCACCGGCGAGCTACGGCTTCGGAGTGCACGCGGACCGAAGTCACGACGTGAGCCACTGGCGGAGCTGCTTCTTCGAAGCCTGCTGCCACACAGCTTCGTACTGCTTCTCGAGCTGGGTGGACTGTGCGAGCTCGAGCGCATGCAATCGCGCGTACAGCAAGGCATGCCGCTGGTCGATGTCTGTCTGGGCGGCGAGCTCACGCAACAGTTCCTGGCTCACCGCGCTGTCTTGATATTCACCCAGGACGGTTTGCAGCTGCTTGGCTGCCTTGCCCAGCTCCTCGGCGTCATGTCCAAACACTGGGGCGAGCGCCTCGCTCGCGTACCGCACCCGCTTGGCCGCCTTGCGTACATCGTGCAGACGCTCCGTCCGCTCGGATGACGTCCGCGCATCGTCGGCGGCCACCACCCTGGCGTGCAGCCGACCCCAGTCACGGTGCACTCGCTTCGGCAGCACCCGGGCCGCCGGCCGCTGCGCGCGCGGTGTCCACGGCGGTCGCTTCGACAGCATCGTCAGTTCGTCGATCAGCTGGTGGTAGCGCCCCGTCTCCATTGCGTCGTCGACCCGTCCGCGCGCGCTGTCGTGGGCCTCGGTCAACACACGTTCGAGATGGGTGCCGGGCTCCCGCGTCGCAGCCTCTGTTGTCTCGCGCGCGACGAGACTGTTCAACCGATCACGCATCACCTCGACGTCGCGAGCGTCACCCAACACACCCGCCAACCAGGTGAGCTCCTCCCGGACGGGGTCGGTGATCTCGCGCTCGACGAGCGGCCGAAACGTTGCCAGCGCACTGCGAAGGCGCCGCCCCGCCACTCGCATCTGGTGCACCGCATCGGGGGCGTCGTCGCGGACCTGTGGGTCGAGCGACACGATCGCAGCGACCTGGGCGCGCAGATGCGGGCGCAGGACAGCGGACGCCGGCGCCTCCCGGGACGCCTTGCTCACGCGGCCGGGTGGTGGAGATGGTAGGACCTGACGGTGGTCATGACAGTCCTTTCAAGGTCAGGGTAGGGGCGAAGAGACACCAGTACGTCGTCGGCCTACGAGCAGGAGTCGACGACCCGCACCGCAGCGACATCGCTCATCCGGATCGCGACCCGCTCGCCGCCCGAGATCACGGCGAGGACACCCGGCTCAGCCTCCTCGATCTCACCACAGACCACCTGCCCACTACCCGCACTGACCTCGACGAGTCCGTCCGAACCGGCTTCGCTCGGCCACCACGACGACGTGGCCGCGACGGCCAGCACGGCAACCGCGACGAAGGTGAGCCCGACTCCTCGCCTCAGCCGCGCGATGTCGCGATGTATGACGCCACCGTCGTCACCAGGTGCACCGGGTGCGGGCACCCGCGACAACGGCCAGGCCACAGTCGCCACCATGGCCGTCGACAGGCAGGCGAGCACGAGCGCGACCAGCACCAGGATTCCTGCCAAGATCTCGAGCCACCGCGGCACGGCCGTCTCCGTCTGGCTTTGCAGCACGCCGCATAGCCCGATGAAGCCGAGCACGGCCAACTGCGCTCCGTGCCAACCCCGCGCGGAGGTTCGCAGCTCGCTCAGCTGACTCCCACTCTGTTGACCTGCGTCCACCGTTGTCACCGCCGTTCGTCCGCCAGGGTGACTAACGCTACTCCCGGACGACGCACCGGTGCCGGGCAAAGTCCAGTGTGGTTGGCGAGCTCGCTAGCTCTGCTGGCGCTTCGTCGCTGACGCTCGCTTGGTGCTCCGCTGCGCTGTCGTCCGCTTCGTCGCCGATGTTGTCTTGGCCGCGGGCTTCTTCGCTGGCGCCTTCGTCGTGGGTGCCTTCGCCGCTGGCGCCTTCTTGGCGGAGATCTTCTTCGCGGGCGTCTTCTTGGCCGGCGTCTTCTCGGCAGCAGCCTTCTTGGCCGGCGCCTTCTTGGCCGGCGCCTTCTTGGCCGGCGCCTTCTTCGCCGCCACGGTCTTCACGGCATCTGTCGGGCTGGTGCTGTGCACCTGGTCGGCAGCTTCCTTCGTTGCCAAGGCTGCCTGGAGCTCCGCGAGCTTGGCCAACTGCTTCGTCGCGGCCTTCTCATTCGCTTCCAGGTCTTTCTCCGCCTGCAGCCGATCCTTCCGAATGGCGGCCTTGGTCTCAGCTGTCTCGTTGGCCCGCGACTGCAACTTCTTGAGCGCCTTCTTCGCCTGCTTCAGTTGGCCCTTGGCCTTACGGTGCGCGCGGGTTGCCTCCTGGTCAGCCTTTGTCGCAGCCGCCAGCCGGCCCTGGTCCGCCTGCACCGCGGCAGTGGCGCGCTCTGCCTTTTCGCGGCGCCTGTCCAGCAGTTCCTGCGGGTCCTTGCTGTCGTCAGCCATCGGCGTCCTCTCGATTGCTCGGGGCTCTCCAACGTCTCGCCCCGTCTCTGTGCGGCCTCGTACCCGTTGAGCCGACCCTCAATCTAGTGCAGGGCGATAGGTGTCTGGCCCGCCGCGATCAGTCCTCCACGCCGATATCTTCGTTCCACAACTGCGGCTCGGCTGCGATGAACGACGCCATCATCTCAACGCACCTGTCGTCGTCCACGACGATGACCTCCACCCCGCGCGACCGCAGTAGATCCTCGCCACCCATGAACGTTCGGTTCTCGCCGATGATCACCCGCGGAATCTTGTACAGCAGGATCGCGCCGGTGCACATGTCGCACGGCGACAGCGTCGTGACCATGGTGGATCGGGCGTACACCGAGGCGGGTTGCCTGCCGGCGTTCTCGAGCGCGTCGGTCTCACCGTGCCGGATCGCGCTGCCTCGCTGGACGCGTTGGTTGTAGCCAGTCGCGAGCAACCGTCGGTCGGCCACCAGCGCCGCCCCGATCGGTATGCCGCCCTCGGCTCTGCCCTTCCGAGCCGCCTCGACCGCGATCGCGAGCAGGCTGGCCGGGTCCGGCGCGGCCACCAGGTTTCCGTAACTGGTCATCGGCTCATCATCCTCGACGCGTCGCGGTCCTCGTTAGGCTTTCGCGAGTGGCGGGGTACTCCGGCAAACCCATCACCGAGAAGCTCGGCCTCAAGCCAGGTCATCGGGTGTACGTCGATGGGCTGCCATCGGATCTGGAGCTCCACTGGCCGGCAGACGTGACCGTGCTGCAGCGGAAGCCCCGCGAGCCCGCTGACATCGTGTGGTGTTTCTGCCCTGTCCGAGCTCGCCTCGACAAGAGGCTCGACACGCTGATCGCAAGCACCACGGTCAATGGCGCGATCTGGATCTCCTGGCCCAAGCGGTCGAGCGGCGTACCGACAGATCTGGACGAGAACATCGTCCGCGCCGTCGGCCTCGAAGCCGGCGTCGTCGATATCAAAGTGGCCGCGGTCAACGACATCTGGTCGGCGCTCAAGTTCGTACGACGGCTGCGAGACCGCTGATGCCTGCCGATCACGACCTTGGCGCCCGGCGCGCTCGACGCTGGTGGGTCCGCGGACGTCGTATCGGGTCGATCGAGCGGGCGGCGTCATTCGTCGACGACGTCGGCATTGCTCTGCTGTTTCCCTCGCCCCGCGTGTTGGTCCCCTCGCTGTGGGAGGCCGTGGCCGGCGAGGATGCCGAGCCGTTCGCCACCGGCATGGACGTGTCTGAGCAGAAGGTGTGGGGCTGGAAAGACGAGCTCCCGCGACGCGGGCTCGCGTGGTACGGCACCTTTGTTGCGGGTCGCGGGTCGTTCCTGTCACCGGGCATGCTGGCGGCCCTCTACCCAGGCGCCGGCGACCCGGACGACCATATGCAGCTTCCGCTGTCGTCGACCGCCCATGACATTGTCGAGGCACTGGCCGCCGGGCCGATGCCGAGCGCTGCTCTGCGCACACTGGTCGGCGACCGCAACCACTACCAGCGCGCTGTCACCGAGCTTCAGCGCCAACTCCTGGTCACGAGGGCCGGCGTGGAGGAAGGCCCGACGGGCTGGCCGGCCGCACTTGTTGACCTCACCTGCCGACGGTTCGACGTCGGCGCCGGCAACGACCTCATCTCGGCGACCGCCCGGTATCTCGATACCGTGCTGGAGGCGTCGGCGGCCGACTTCGCCCGGGTGTTTCGGTGGCCGGTGGCCGACGCCAGACGGCACCTAGACCTGCTCGTGGACGCGGGTCGAGCCACCCTCGACGGCAAGCTATACGCGTCGGTCGATCACTGAGTCCCCCGGGGCGCGCCAAGCATCGATGTCCTGAGGTGTACGACGCAGCGGGTTCCTGAGCTTCCTCAGACCTCACCCGCGAGGCGCAGGATTGCGGCCACCGACTGGTCGACGTCGTCGTCGGTCGTCGTCCAGTTTGAAACCGAGATGCGCATCAGCCGGCGACCCTGCCAGGTTGTGCCGCCCATCCACGCGGTGCCTTCACGCTGCACTGCGTCGATGACCCGGTCGGTCTTGGCGTCGTCACCGAATCCGACCAGTACCTGGTTGAGCACGACGTCGTTCACCACCTCGGCTCCCCCGGCCGACAACGTCTCGGCGAACCGCCGAGCAAGCCGGCATGAGGTCTCGACGAGGTCTGCCACGCCGTCGCGCCCGAGCTGCCGCAATGCCGCCCACACCGCAAATCCACGGGCCCGACGAGACGACTCCAAGGCGAAGTCGGAAGGAGCAGCCACCGCACCTCCAGAGCCGACGAGGTACGCCGCCGAGTAGGAGACCGAGGCTGCATGCACCTCGGGGTGGGCACAGAACACGAGACCGCAGTCGTAGGGAACGTTCAACGACTTGTGGGCGTCGCAGCCCCACGAGTCGGCAAGCTCGACACCGTCGATGAGGTGCCGCGTGGATGGGTTGGCCGCCGCCCACAAGCCGAATGCGCCATCGACATGCGCCCAGGCGCCATGCTGACGCGCGAGCTCGCAGGCAGCGCGCAAGTTGTCGCAGGCGCCGGTGTTGACGTTGCCCGCCTGCAGACACACGACCGTGGGCCCGGCCGGACCAGCGGCCAGGACCGCAGCAAGGTCGTCGATGTCGATGGCGCCGTTGGAGTCGGTCGCGACAGGGTCGAGTGAGGCAGTGCCCAAGCCCAGCAACCGCAGCGACCGGTCGATCGTGGCGTGCCTCTCGACGCTCGCCACGACCCGGACCGTTGGCGCGTCGCGGAGCCCGTCGCGCTCGACGTCCCACCCGGTCTGCCCCATCACCTGGTGCCGGGCAGCAGCAAGACCGACCGTGTTGGCAGCCTGGGCGCCGGTCACGAAACCGACCGATGCCGCTGGCGGTATGCCGATCAGGTCCTTGATCCAACCACCTGCCGCATGCTCGGCGGCGGCCGCCGCCGGTGACAACACTGCGTTGAAGGCGCACTGGTCCCAGCCAGCCGCAAGGATGTCGGCGGCAGTCGCGGCCGGCAGCGAACCCCCAATCACGAAACCGAAGAACCGCGGACCGGCGGTGCCGACCAAACCACCCTCGGCCGCCTTGATCAGGCTCTCGACAACCTCGGCCGGCGCACAGGGTTCACGCGCCAGCGGTCCACCGAAGGCGTCCCGCAAAGCGACATGGTCGACCTGCTCGGCGACAGGCCGCGTGGGTAGGGATGCTCGGTAGCTGCTCGCCTCATCCGCCGCCCGCCGAAACAATTCCGCCAACTCGTCCACGATCGATGACGCTACGCCCGGCCCGCTGCGCCAGCAACGGCAGTCCTAATGCGCCTCGAGCAGCGCGAGCAAACGCGCGGCTTGACGGTCGACACTTCCGATGGGGTTGCGCTCGTGCCCTGGGTTTCCGGGTAGCAGCATCAGCAGCCAGAAGAACGCGAACAGCCTCCGGCAATCCCTGAGGGCCTGTTGCTGGTCTGCGGGGAAATCGAGGGCTCCTAACAGCGCGCCCGCATCGAACCTGCCCTGCAGCCACGCAGAAGGATGCTCCACGAAGTCGGCTGCCTCAAACGCAGCATGGCTCAACCCGCTGTCCTCGAAGTCAACGAGGCGGCACCGCTCTCCGTCCCACATGAAATTGCCGAGGTTGCCGTCACCCAAGGTGAAGACCGGGTCAACTGACGACCCTTCGAGGTCAGAAGCGGAAAATCCGTCGAGCCACGGAAGCGCCGCTTCCATGGCTCGGGTCACCAGCGGGCTGACCGGGGCATGGGGCTCACGGCTCCAAGGCTTCACATCTACGAGGAGTTCTCGGTGTCCCGATCGCCGATCCCCCACCCGAGCCAGCTCCGCTAGCGGCAAGGCGTGGTGCAGACGAGAGATGGCGTCGGCGACCGCATCCACCTGGTTGTGAGTCAGCGGTGCCGAGCCGAGCGGGACTCCCGGGACTCGAGACATCGTGATGGTGGGCACGCCCTCGTCTCGGTTGAACGTGAGGGGCTCCGGTGCGAGATCTGAGCAATGGTGATGGAGGAGCGACAGGGCATGCCACTCGCGCTCGGGCTCGCCGCGGTCAAACGAGCGGTAGCGCTTGACCACCGTGTCCTCGCCAATCGTGACGTCATGCGTGCTCGCGATCACGGACGCACCCTAGGCGAGCGCCGTCGACCACGAGGAGGCCAGGTCAGTCTGACGACCTCCGTGGGTTGCGCTGGCTAGCGGTAGCGGCGGGCGACGTTGGGCCCGCTCGACTCGCCGCGAGACCAGTCCGCGATCCACGGCCCGGTGCCCTCTGAGGCATCGATCACGCCAGCTTCGAGCCACGTCAGGTCACCGTCAAGCAGCCGCTTGCTGAGCCGGACGTCCACTGCATCCGTGTTGTTCCAGAGCCCGTCGAAGTGCGCCTCGACGCGCAGCCGCGCCTGGGCGCAGAAGACATCGGCAAGGTCGAAGGCTGCGTCGCCCTGGCTCGGCTCGTTCACCCGCAGCATTTCCGCGCGCGAGCACACAGCCGCCATCGCGAACAGCTCTGCCCCGATGTCGACGATGCGACCCAGGAACGCCTGCCGGTACTCCAGCTTCGCCTGCCACCTGCCCATGCCGTAGAACGTCTGGCGGGCCAGCTTCCGCGATGCCCGCTCGACAAACCGCAGGTGCTTGGCGAGCCGGCCGAACTCGTCGTACGACGTCGGGACCGTCCCCTTGCCGACCACCAGCGACGGCAGCCACTTCGCGTAGAAGCCGCTCGCCTTGAACGCAGCCTTCGCCTTCTGGGCGTTATCTGCGTCGGGGGAGGCGAGGTCGCCGGCAGCCTTGAGGTGGGCGTCGACGGCCTCCCGCGCGATGAGCAGTCGCATGATCTCCGACGATCCCTCGAAGATGCGGTTGATGCGCAGATCACGCAGCACCTGCTCGGCGGGCACGGCACGCTCTCCGCGCGCGGCCAGCGAGTCGGCTGTCTCAAACCCTCGCCCGCCACGGATCTGCACCAGGTCGTCGGCGATCAGCCATGCCATCTCGCTCGACCAGAGCTTGGCAAGTGCGGCCTCGATCCGGATGTCCTTCGTGCCCGCGTCGGCGAGCTGTGCGGACATGTCGAGCACGGCTTCGAGCCCGAACGTCGTCGCGGCCATGAAGGCCAGCCTGGTCGCGACCGCCTCATGCTCCGCGACGGGCTTGCCCCACTGAACCCGGGCTCCCGACCATTCGCGGGCGATCTTCAGGCACCACTTGCCGGCGGCCGTGCACATGGCCGGGATCGACAACCGGCCTTGGTTGAGGGTCGTGAGGGCGATCTTGAGACCGTCTCCCTCTCGGCCGAGCCGGTTCTCAGCCGGCACTCGCACATGGTTGAAGCGGGTGACGCCGTTCTCGAGGCCTTTCAGTCCCATGAACGAGTTGCGGTTCTCCACCGTGATGCCTGGCGAGTCGGCCTCGACGACGAAGGCCGTGATGCCGCCTCGGCTGCCATCTCGCTTGGGCACCGCCGCCATCACGACGACAAGCTCGGCGATCACGCCGTTGGTGGTCCACAGCTTGACGCCGTCGAGCACATATTCTGAGCCGTCCTCGCTCGGCGTCGCCGTCGTACCCATCCGGGCGGGGTCGGATCCGACGTCGGGCTCGGTGAGGAGGAATGCGGTAATCGCACCCTCCGCGCACCGCGGGAGGAACTGCTGCTTCTGCGCATCGGTGCCGAACATCTTGACTGGCTCGGGTACGCCGATCGACTGGTGCGCGGAGACGAGCGCGCCGATGCTCGGGTGCACGGAGCCGACCAGCATGAGCGCCTGGCCGTAGTAGG
The DNA here is from genome assembly GCA_963815295.1 of uncultured Actinomycetota bacterium. GTDB lineage: Bacteria > Actinomycetota > Actinomycetes > Propionibacteriales > Nocardioidaceae > JACDHG01. Next base: position 895,201 of record CAWFFZ010000008.1, on the reverse strand, counting down.
ACATCGTGAGGCCAAGGCCGCCGTATTCGCGCGGGATCTTCATGCCGAAGACGCCCAGCTCGCTGAAGCCCTTGAGGTAGTCGTCGGGGATCAGGGACTCGCGCTCGATCTGGCTCCCGTCCAAGGTCTCGCAGTAGGAGCGGAGTCGGGCAAGGAACTCTTCGCCGCGAGCCTCGTCTTCGGGCTCGGCGCGAGGATGCGGGTGGATCAGCGACAGGTCGAACCGACCCAGGTAGAGCTCCTTGGCGAAGCTCGGCCGGGTCCACTCGGTCTGGCGGGCCGCCTCGGCGACTTCGCGGGCTTGGCGTTCGCTGACCTTCGGCGTCGTACTCTCGTCGGCCTTCTCGGCATCAGTCACGTCAGTGCTCACTTCAGCTTTCCCTTCGGGGTGCGCGTCCTCGGCCCAATGTTACTCGAAAGTAAGAAGGCCGCCGGATCGGGTCGGCGTGGGGTCACGATGGGCCGTTCGGATAGACCTCGATCGGGCGAACGGGTGCTCTTGTGGCCGCCTGACCCAACGGACCACCCAGGTCTGCCAGGCTCATATTCGCGGGGGCGTGTCCAGCGGCCCTGCACTCCATGAACTCAGGGGGGCCCGGATGACCGAACTGCCAGTAGCGTCGCCGTTCACGCTGCGAACGCTGAGAGTCTCTGCGCCCGCATCCACCGACCGGATCCGCTCCGTTGGGGCGCGTCACATCGCGTATTCCCGAACCGGGCCCGTCGGCAGCATCAGAGGGACCGGCATGACCATCATGTTGGTGGTCCTGACACTCGGCATCTACGGCTTCGTGTGGGCCTACCGGGTCCACAGCGAGATGAAGCGCCACACCGGACAGGGCGTCGACGGTGGTGTCGCCCTTGTGCTCGCTCTGTTCGTCGGTTTCACGATGCCGTTCCTGACCGCGTCGGAGGTCGGCTACCTGTACACCCGCGACGGCCGGAAGGCACCGGTGACCGGCGCTACCGGACTTTGGTACCTCCCCGGCATCCTTATCCTGGTCGGCCCGATCGTCTGGTTCGTCAAGACGAATGGCGCGCTGAACTCCTACTGGCGCAGCATGGGCGCAGCCGACAACTAAGCTCCACCACTTAGAAGACGTCGCAGCAAACATCGCGAGAAATCCCTGTGGACAAAGCGTTTTCGGGATCGCGAACGCGGCAGGGTTATGTCATGGCCTACGACGACATACCCCCAGAGCTGACCCGCCGCGACCTCCAGCGACCGATCACGGACCAGCAGGCCCTGTTCTCGTTTTGGCGTTCGCTGATGGGACCACTCGGATTCTCCCGCGCAATGTTGTGGCTGTGCTTCATCGCGGCCGACAACAGGCCAACACCGTTCCTGACGCAGGTCGACGAACTGCCCGAGCTTCCCGACGACGAGCCGTTGCTGGTCAACCTGATGCACGTCGCCAGGCGACTGCTCGACGACCAGGTGACCGACGGCTCCTTGGCTGTGCTGCTCTCAAGACCGGGCAGTGCACAGCTGAGCGACAGCGACATCGCGTGGGCCCGTGGGCTGAGCAGGGCAAGCCGCGAGGCTGGAGTCCCGATGCGACCGCTACATCTCGCGACCGATGAGGCGCTGCGGGTCTTCGCGCTTGACGACCTGCTCGGCCCAGACGCCGCGTGACCCGATCAACCCGGGTTCAAGCAAGGGATCTACGGGTCAGCGGCGGGTGGAGTACGTCGCTGGCCCCGCGACGGTAGAGCTCGGCCGGCCTGCCGACCCCGCGTGTTGCCTTCTCCCCCGTTGGCTCCACGAACCCCTCGATCGCGGCCACCTTGCGGCGGAAGGTCTCCGGGTCGAGCTGCACGCCCCAGACCGCTTCGTACACCAGCCGCAGATCGCCCAGGGTGAACTGTCGTGGGCAGAACGAGGTACCGATCGCCGACTGCTCCAGCTTGACCCGGGCCCGCTCGACTCCGTGGCGGAGGATTTCGCGATGGTCGAACGCCAACCGGTCGCGCCGGGCGAGGAGCCAGGTAACCGGTTGCCACGCGGCGTCTTCGGCGTCGTCAGCACCGACCGGCTCCGGCAGCACCGGCAGCACGGCGAGATAGGCGACGCTGACCGTGCGTCCGCGCGGGTCGCGATCGGGTCGCCCGTATGCCGCGAGCTGCTCGACCTGGCTCGCCCGGACCGAGATGCCCGTCTCCTCACGAAGCTCACGCACGAAGGCGGCATCGAGGTCTTCGTCGATGTCCACGAACCCGCCGGGCAACGCCAGCTGACCCTTGTACGGCTCGCTGCCGCGCGTGACGACGAGCGCGTGCAGCCTGTCGTCGCGGATCGTCAGCACCACAGCGTCGGCCGTCACGGCGAACGGCGGGTACTTCGACGAGTGGGCCATCCCCCCATTATTTCGCCGAGACCCAGCGGGCGTTATGCCAACGTCAGGATGAGGTGCACGTAGTTCGTGCCCGACGTGCCGAGGTGCTGGACCTGCAGCTCCGCGGTGAGGTAGCCGATCTTGGCGCGCATGAAGGGCGAGTCGACACTGTCGTCGGGCGTGCTCTCCACATCGCGTCGCCACCGCTCGAGGGGTTTGGGGTCGATGCCGAGGTCATCGGCGACGCCGCGGGCAACCTGGAGCGCCCCCTCGACGTCCAAACCGACCGAGTGGATGTCCATCGTGGTCGGGTCGCCGGTCTCCGGATCGGAAGCCGCGTAGCTGTCGGCGTTGACCCGGCGCGCCGTCATCGACGTGGCAGCACCCTTGGGAAGGGTGAGCGACAGCTCGAAACCGGCGTCGCACGACACGTCGAGCACGGACTTGTCCACCGGCATACCGAGCTCATCGCGGGTGGGCGGCTGTGTCAGGTCGTAGGACCTGTCTTCGCATTCGTCCGAGGAGCCACTTCCGTTGCCAGACACGCCAGCATCACACCCTTGCATCAATGTTGCGGCTACCAGTAAAGCGAGAATCTTTGCAGCAAACCGTTGCGCGCGGCGCTGACCTGCTGGTGGTGCTCCGCGAGGTCGCCGGCAAACTCGCCGCTCGACCGGCGGGGGTTGTCAGCTCTCGCTCGAGGTGGCCCACATGTCGATGCCCGAGTCCACGGCATACTCGTCGATCCGGGCAAGCTCGTCGGACGTAAAGCTGAGGTTCGCCAGCGCAGCCACGTTCTCCTCGAATTGCCGCACGCTGCTGGCTCCGACCACCAGCGACGTCATCCGCTCGTCGCGCAATGCCCACGCCAACGCCATCTGCGCAAGGGACTGTCCCCGCTCGGCGGCGATGTCGTTGAGCCCGCGCACCCGCGCGAGGGTCTTGTCCTCGAGCATGCTCTTGTTGAGGGTGCCCTCGCGGGCCGCGCGCGAGCCTTCCGGGATCCCGTCCAGGTACTTACCTGTCAGCAACCCCTGGGCGAGCGCCGAGAAGGCGATGCACCCGGCCCCAACATCTTCCAAGGCATCGAGCAGGTCGGGCTCGATCCACCGGTTGAGCATGGAGTACGACGGCTGGTGGATGAGCAGCGGAGTCCCCAGCTCGCGCAGGATTGCTGCCGCCTCCTGGGTGCGCTCGGCTGAGTAGGACGAGATCCCGACGTACAACGCCTTGCCCTGCCGCACTGCGGTGTCCAACGCGCCCATCGTCTCCTCGAGCGGAGTGTCGGCGTCGAACCGGTGGCTGTAGAAGATGTCGACGTAGTCGAGCCCCATGCGTCGCAGCGAGTCGTCGAGACTCGTCAGCAGATACTTGCGTGAGCCGAGGTCGCCGTACGGACCCGGCCACATGTCCCACCCCGCTTTGGTGGAGACCACGATCTCGTTGCGGTACGGCGCCAGGTCGTCGGCGAAGATCCGGCCGAAGTTCTTCTCAGCGGCACCGTAGGGCGGCCCGTAGTTGTTGGCGAGGTCGAAATGCGTGACACCGAGGTCGAACGCGCGGCGGATCACCGCCCGCTGCGTCTCGAGCGGGCGCTCGTCCCCGAAGTTCTGCCAGAGCCCGAGCGACACCGCGGGCAGCGTGAGACCGCTGTGTCCGCACCTTCGATAGAGCATGGAGTCGTAACGATCATCGGCTGCCAGATAGGTCACGCGGATCAGTCTGATGGACCCCGCGCAGGCGGCGCACATGGGGGTCCGCGGCCGGGCCAGGACCCTTGACCCTGGGCGGTGAGTGTAGGAAAGTTACGAACGAGAGGGTTGGCTCGTCGCTAAGTTACCTGACCCGCTGGTCTTTCAGCTTCCCCCAGTTTGCGCACCCACGCAGGAGGACACGATGAATGAGACACCCCGATCAAGACGTTCCACCGCAATCGCGGTGGTTCTCTTCGTCTTGACGCTAGGCCTCGCTCTAGCTCCGTCTTCGACCTCGGGCACCCCACCGCCTCCCGGAACCGTCGCAGCCACGGACACCGCGGCGGCGAGCCTCGATCGCGAGGGCTGGATCGACCGCACGCTCGGGCGGATGACAGTGCAGGAAAAGGTGGGCCAGCTGTTCATGACGCAGGCCTACGGCGAGACCGCCAACACCAAGGCACCTGCCGACGTGGCTCTGAACCAGTCGACGTACGGCGTCGACAACGGCGCCGAGCTGATGGACAAGTACAAGTTGGGAGGCGTCATCTACTTCGCCTGGTCCAACAATGTCAACAACCCAAAGCAGATCGCCGGGCTCTCGAACGGGATGCAGCGCGCGGCTCTTAGCCAGCCGCGCGAAATCCCCTCCCTCATTGCGACCGACCAGGAGGGCGGCATCGTCGCTCGCGTCGGCCCACCGGCCACTGAGCTTCCCGGCAACATGGCTCTCGGAGCGACCCGCAGCACCGACGACGCCGAGAACGCCGCTGACATCAGTGGTAGCGAGCTCGACGCTCTAGGCATCAACTGGAACTTCGCGCCCGTCGCCGATGTCAACGTCGACCCCGCCAACCCCGTGATCGGTGTGCGGTCGTTCAGCGAAGACCCGGCACTGGCCGCAGACATGACCGCAGCGCAGGTTCGCGGCTATCAGGGCGCCGACATCGCTGCCGCCGCGAAGCACTTCCCCGGCCACGGTGACACCGGCGTCGACAGCCACACCGGCATCCCGATCATCGACCACACGCGCGAGGAGTGGGAGGCCATCGACAAGCCCCCGTTCCAGGCAGCCATCGACGAGGGCATCCGCGCGATCATGACCGCGCACATCGTGGTCCCGTCACTTGACTCCTCCGGCGACCCGGCCACCCTGTCGCACCCGATCATCACCGGCATCCTGCGTGAGGAGATGGGCTACGACGGCGTCGTCATCACCGACGCGCTGGGTATGCAGGGCGTCCGCGACAAGTACGGCGACGACCGAGTCCCCGTGCTCGCGCTCAAGGCTGGCGTCGACATGCTGCTGATGCCACCGCAGTTCGACCTTGCCTACAACGCCGTGCTCGACGCGGTGGAGAGCGGTGAGCTGAGCATAGAGCGGATCGACACCTCCGTGGAGCGCATCCTGCGGCTCAAGTGGGACCTCGGCCTGGTCGAGAACCCCTACGTGAAGGTGTCCGACGTACATAAGGTCGTCGGCACGGCGAAGCACAAGGCTGACGCCCAGGAGCTCACCGACCACAGCACCACGCTGGTGAAGAACGACTCCGACACGTTGCCGCTCGCCCCTGACACCGGTCAGAGCGTGCTGGTCACGGGCTGGACTGCCACCACAGGCGTCCGTACGAGCACGACCCTCGCCGACAAGATCGAGCAGCGGGGGGATAACGCCGACGTCTTGGAAACCGGCACCAACCCGACCGAGGCTCAGATCGCGGCAGCCGTCGCAGCCGCGGAGAACCACGACGTCACGGTGGTGGTGACTCACCGGGCCTGGCAGGACACCTCCTCACAGCAGCGCGAGCTCGTACGCCGTTTGGTCGAAACCGGCAGAACCGGTGATCGCCGTCGGAACCCGCGAGCCGTACGACGTCGCCTACTACCCCACGGTGTCGACCTATCTGGCGACCTACAGCTGGACAGGTGTGTCACTCGAGTCCTTGGTTCGGGTCCTATACGGCGAGGTGAACCCCCAAGGCAAGCTGCCGGTCACCATCCCGACGGCAGGCGACCCCGGCACAGCGCTCTACGCGTTCGGCCACGGCCTGAGCTACTGAGGTCTGCCAGGTGCGAAACAGTGCAACTCTCGGCTCGCTAGCGCTGCTGCTGTCGGCGGTCGTCGTATCCCCTATGGGTGCGGCGGCCGCCGGGACTCCTCGCCCGATGCGCATGACGTCGAGCTCCGTGTCGTCAGCTACAACATGCACACCGGCATCGGTGCCACCTCCCCCAACATCGACACGATCGCCGCCGACGTCGTGGCGACCGACGCCTCCGACCACCTTCCCGTGGTCGCGGACCTCGTCGTACGACGCGGGGCTGAGACCAATAACCATGCCCCCCAACTACGCACCGAGGAGAACTCCATGGACAGGCGGCTGTTTCTCAAGACAGCGGTAACCGCGACCGGCACCGCGGCCCTTACGACTAGTGGTCTGCCAGTGGCTCAGGCGTTGCCGGCAACAGCCGCCCCGGCCGCGGCAGCCGGCGACGGCTGCCGTGCTCACCGGCATCGAGGTGCTGCACCGCGACGGCTACAGCCTGCTCGATGGACAGCGGGTGGGTCTGATCTCCAACCCGACGGGAGTCGTGCCCGACCTGCGACATGAGATCGACATGATCGTCGCGTCCGGCCAGGTCGACATGGTTGCCGCATTCGGTCCGGAGCACGGCTTCCGCGGCAGCTCGCAGGCAGGCGGATCGGAAGGAACTATGCCGACCCACGCACCGGTGTGCCCGTCTACGACACCTACGGCAAGAACGTGGACCAGATCGCCGACTACTACCGGCAGGCCAACGTCGAGACTGTGCTGTTCGACATCCAGGACGTCGGTGCGCGCTTCTACACCTATATCTGGACCATGTACCAGTGCCAGGTCGCTGCATCGCGGGCAGGCGTGCGCTTCGTCGTGCTGGACCGCCCCAACCCGATCACCGGGTTGGCGGCACTGGGACCGGTGCTTCATCCCGACCAGGCGACCTTCGTGGGCCTCAAGCCCATCTCCCAGCAGCACGGGATGACGGTCGGTGAGATGGCCAGGCTGTTCAACGGAGAGTTCCTTCCTGACGACGCCCAAGCGAACGGCCCGGCCGACCTGGCCGTCGTCAAGCTAGAGGGCTGGCGACGCAACATGTACCAGGAGCAGACCGGACAGCCCTGGGTCATGCCGTCACCTAACATGCCGCGAGTCGAGACCGCCGTGGTCTACCCCGGCACCTGCCTCTTCGAGGCGACGAACCTGTCGGAGGGACGCGGCACGACCCGCCCGTTCGAGCTCATCGGGGCGCCTTACATCGACTACCCGTTCGCCGACGCGCTGCGTGAACAAAACCTGCCGGGCGTTGACTTCCGCGAGGCGTTCTTCGCGCCGGTCTCGTCCAAGCACACCGGTGTCACCTGCGGAGGCGTCCAACTGCACGTGACGAACCGGCGAGAGTTCGACGCCATCAGGACTGCGATCGCGATGATCATCACGGCCAAGAGGGTCTATCCCAACAGCTTCGCCTGGCGCGAGCAGGCTCCGCCGTACTGGATCGACCGCCTCAGTGGGTCGACGCAGGTGCGTGAGGCCATCGACGGCGGCGCGGACGTCGACGAAGTCGTCGCCGGCTGGCAGGACGAGCTGACGGCCTTCCGGGCGGTTCGGCGCAACTACCTGCTGTACCCGTCGCGATGATCGCGCGAAGCACCCTTCGGACAGTTGCAGTCACGACAGTCCTGTTGCTTGCCGTGAGCCCGGCTGCTTCCGGTAACGGCACCAGTGAGGCGCCCGCTCACAAAGCGAAATCGGCTCGCTCCGCCACCACTCAGGTCGGTGGCGACTTCTCGGCTTCGAGCTTGGAGTTCGCCAACCCGGCAAGGCAGTTGCGCTATGGCACTCCGGGCGAGGCCGGTCTCGTGGCTGAGCACGTCGCCTCTCTCTCCACCGACCTGCGCCGGTTCCTCGAGCCGTCCCCTGAGCACCCGCTGTACGCCGGCGGCGTCGTGCTGGCGGCCAGGCATGGTGTGATCGCGAAGCACGACGCAGCCGGCAAGGCGCTGCGATACGCCGGCATCAACAGCCCGCTTCCGGCCGCAGAGCAGGTGCCGACTCAAAGCAACACGATCTACGACCTCGCGTCCGTGACGAAGATGTTCACGTCCATCGCGGTCATGCAGCAGGTCGAGCGCGGTCGGGTCGACCTCGACGAGCCCGTCGCGACGTACTTGACCGACTTCGCTCAGAACGGCAAGGGCGATGTGACGGTCCGCGACCTGCTAACCCACACCGGTGGCCTGCCCGCGTGGCTGCCGCTGTACAGCAGTTACGACACCGTCGAAGAACGCCTGGCCGCGGTGCTCGCCGTCACCCCGGCGTCTGCGCCCGGGGAGAAGTACGTCTACTCGGACCTCGGCCTGATCGCGCTCGGCCTCGTCGTGGAGGAGGTCACCGGCAAGACGCTCGACACTGTGATCGCCGACGACATCACCAAGCCGTTGGGTATGGACGAGACGATGTTCAACCCGCCACCATCACTTCGTGACCGGATTGCCGCCACCGAGGCGCAGCCATGGACGGACCCGGTGAGGCCGATGATCCGTGGCGAGGTGCATGACGAGAACGCCTGGTCGCTCGGCGGGGTCGCTGGGCATGCGGGGCTGTTCTCCACCGCACGCGATCTGGCTGTGCTCGCCCAGACCTTGCTCAACGGCGGCCGCTATGGCCACGAGCGCATCCTCGACGCAGACTCCGTGCGCGACATGATCACAAACGAGAACACCGAGTTCCCCGCCAACTCGCACGGCCTCGGCTTCGAGCTCGACCAGCGCTGGTACATGGACGCCATGTCGTCGCCCGTGACCTTCGGGCACACCGGCTTCACGGGTACGTCGTTCGTCGTGGATCCGTTGGCCGACTCCTTCGTCATCCTGCTCACCAACCGGGTGCACCCGACGCGCGACTGGGGCAGCAACAACCCGGCGCGCCGTGCGGTTGCACACGACTTGGCCCGTGCAGTCGCCGTGAAGCCGGCGCAGGGGCCTGACGCGTGGTTCTCGGGTCTCGGCGACGCCCGCTCGGCGACTCTGACGCTTCCGATCGCACCCCGGTCGGCAGGTGCGGCGACAGTCGACTTCAGCATCTGGTACGACACGGAGGCCAGCTTCGATGTCGCAACATTCGAGACCTCGACCGATGATGGCCAGACCTGGACCCCAGTGCCGTTCACACTTCGCTACGGTCCCCACTCGACTGCCACCAACGGACAAGTCTCCGGGTTCAGTGGTCGCGTCTGGTACCGCGCCACCGCTGCGCTCGATGTCTCGGCCGGGGAGCAGCTGCTGCGCTGGCGCTACGACACGGACGGGCTCTACCAAGGGCGTGGCGTGTACGTCGACTCGGTCCGGGTCGTCGACAGCGGAGGCAATCGACTGGACGATGCCCGCCGGTTCGTCACCGATGGGTGGAGGCTGAGCCGTGATTAAGTCGGCGACCACCGTCCAGATCAGGGCGCTGCTGCCGTCACTGGCTCCCGCTGAGCAGCGGGTGGCCCGGCGTCTGCTTGACGACCCGGCGGCGGCAGCGGCCTCCAGCATCAGCACCCTGGCAGCGAACTGCGGCACCTCGCAGACCACGGTAATCAGGTTCTGCCGCGCCGTCGGCTTCACCGGCTATCCCGCACTGCGCCTTGCGCTGGCAGCGGAGCTCGGGCGAGCCGAAGGTGGCGCGGGGGCAGCTAGATCGGTCAGCAGCGACATCCGCCCCGGTGACGATCTCGACCAGGTCGTCGAGAAGATCGCGTGGGCCGATGCGCGTGCCGTCGAGGAGACTGCCCAGCAGCTCGATCTCGACGCCCTACATCTGGTGATCGAGGCCGTCGTCTCCGCTCGTCGCATCGACATCTACGGGGTGGGCGCCAGTGCCTTCGTCGGGTTGGACCTACAGCAGAAGCTGCACCGGATCGGCCTCGTGGCCTTCGCCTGGGGCGATGCGCATGTCGCCCTCACCAGCGCGGCACTCCTCGGTCCTGGCGACGTCGCCTTCGGCATCTCCCACAGCGGTGCCACCGAGGACACCATCGCCGCACTGTCGCAGGCTCAGGCGAACGGTGTGACCACCGTCGCGCTGACCAACTTCCCGCGCTCGGCACTGGCGCGGATGGCCGACCACGTGCTCACGACAGCAGCGCGCGAGACGACATTCCGCTCCGGCGCGACCGCCAGCCGGCTGGCCCAGCTCACCGTGGTGGACTGCGTCTTCGTGGGCGTCGCTCAGCGCACCTACGCCACCTCGCAGCACGCGCTCGAGCTCACGTACGACGCGGTGAAGGGCCGACGTTTCGGCTCGCGCCGCGACCCTGAGGAGCCGCGCCCGTGATCGAGGACGACGTACCAGAAGTCGACGGCGCCAGGCAGCCCATGGGGCCGACGGAGCGCCGCAACCTGTCGAGCGAAGATCTCGACCTGCTACCGACGTTGGAGTTGCTGCGGCGGATCAACGACGAGGACGCTCTCGTGCCCGCAGCTGTGGAGCGCGCGCTCCCCAGCCTGGCAGTTGCGGTCGACATGGCAGTGGAGGCGTTGGCGTCAGGCGGCGCCGTGCACTACTTCGGCGCAGGGACGTCGGGACGGGTGGCGGCGATGGACGCCGCCGAGCTCGTGCCGACGTTCGACCTCGAGCCCGGTCGAGTCGTCGCACATGCCGCCGGTGGACTGAAGGCGCTCGATGCCGCTCTGGAGGATGTCGAGGACGACGAAGCCGCGGGCCGCGCCGACGCAGCGGGACTCCTCATCGGAGACCTCGCGGTCGGCGTGACCGCGAGCGGGCGCACGCCCTATGTCGCCGGTGCACTCACCGCCGCCCGCGCGGGCGGTGCGGGAACGGTCTTGGTGAGCTGCGACCCCGACGCCATCCTCGCGCTGCTTGCCGACGTCCATGTCTGCGTCGAGACCGGACCCGAGGTGCTGACCGGCTCCACTCGTATGAAGGCCGGGACGGCGCAAAAGCTTGTGCTCAACGCGTTCTCGACCGCCACCATGGTGCGCCTCGGCCGCACCTACTCCAACTTGATGACGAGCATGGTGGCCAAGAATGCCAAGCTGCACGGCCGGATGGTGACGATCCTCGTCGAGGCCTCAGGTGCTGACGAGGAGACGTGCCTCAGGGTCCTCGACGACTCCGACCGAGACCTGAAGCTAGCGCTGGTGAGGCTTGTCGGGCAGGTGGACAAGCCTGCGGCGCGGGCGGCACTCGATGCAGGCAACGGGGTTGTCCGCGCCGCGCTGAGAAGTCTCGACCGGTCTCTGGACGGTCGTCGCGGATGACGCGTCAGGCGAGGGTGAGCCGAGTTCGTATGTCGTCGGTGGCAGCGCTGGGATCGGCCGCGGCTAAGGCCAGCCAAGCCGCGCCCCCGACACCGTTGGCGGCCGTGAGCACCGGGCCGACGTACCGCTCAGCGACCGTCTTCCGAAGCCTGGCTCCCACCGGAGAGTCCTCGCGCACCAGGCTTCCGGCCAGCACGATGGGCGTGCGCTCGTCCGGATCCCGGACGCGACCGACCGTCTCGCCCAGCATCCGCGCAGCCTCCTCGACTATGCCCACCGCGAGAGGGTCGCGCTCCTCATGCGCAGCGATGACCAGCGGCGCCAGCTCGGCGAGCCGCACTGCTGGCCGCGAATTCAGGATCTGGATGACCCGGGACCGCTGGGCATCAATGTTTGACCAGTCCGTTAACCCCGGGGCGTCTGAGACACCCAGCTCGCGCAGCACCCGGCTTGCGAGCTCGCCCCGCGGCGTGCCCGAGTCAATGCTCCGCAGTGCTGCTCTGACGGCCTCCCGCCCCAGCCAGAACCCAGAGCCGTCATCGCCCAGCAGCCAGCCATGCCCGTCGGCGGTGCGGACGAGATGACGCTCTCGCAAGGCGCCAGCAACGGCACCCGTCCCCGCGATCAAGACGGTGCCGTCAAGCTCAGCCGTGGCGGATGCGAACGCGACCTCGAGGTCCGACACGTACGTCGGCGACGTCAGCCCGACGCCGGACCAGACGCGAGCGAAGGCGTCGCCCACCTCGGGCCGCGCCAGCGCCGGGCCACCGGCCACGCCAACCACGGCCGACCGCACGCGCGCGGGGTCGATGCCGCTGATCGCCTCACCCAGTGCCTGGGCAAGGGCGGCTGCCGCCGTGTCGGGATGCGAGACGGGGTTTCCGCCACCCGCCTTGCCGCGTCCGAGTGGCACGCCGTCATACCCCGCCACCAAGATGCGCGTCGACGTACCGCCGATGTCGCCACCCAGCACGAGCCAGTCGCCTGGCTTAGTCGCTTGGCTAGCATCCACGCCGTTCTCCGATCTGATGGCCGACTTTCCTATCAGCGGCTTCTGCCGTTGTTGCACCGATTTCGAGCCTGGCAACGGTTTGGTCGCGATCCGCGGCTGCGCCCTCAATACCTTGACATTGTTGCCTGCGTGCACGAAGTTCGCCCTCACGAGTACTCCACCCGACTCGGTTGTGCACTGCTCCGAGTCGTGCAAACGACGAGAGAGGACGGCCGAGAATGGTGACCACCACCGTCAGCGCCGACACCTACCTCGGTGCCCTCAGACCCATCATGGACACGGTCAGTGAGCAGGCCACCGGGCCGGTCCAGCACGCCGCCGACCTCGTCGTCGCGTCTCTCCAATCGGGTGGTGTCGTCCAGGCGTTCGGGTCCGGCCACTCCGAGGCTCTCGCGATGGAGATTGCTGGCCGCGCCGGCGGCCTGGTGCCGACCAACCGGATCTCGTTGCGCGATGTGGTGATCTTCGGAGGCGAGCCACCGAGTGTCCTCAGCGCCGGCATCCTCGAGCGCGATCCCGGCATCGCCAAGCGGCTGTATGACTTGGCCGGTCCCCACGAGTCGGACGTCTTTGTCATCGCCTCCAACTCCGGCGTGAACGGCTCGATCGTCGAGATGGCGCGCATCGTCAAGGAGTACGGCCATCCCCTGATCGCCATCACCTCTGTCACGCAGACAGCGGGGGTGGAGTCCCGCCATCCGTCCGGCACGAAGCTCGTCGACCACGCCGATGTGGTTCTCGACAACGGTGCGCCCTACGGCGACGCCGTGCTCGACCTGCCAGGTGGCGGTAAGGTCTGCGCGGTCTCTTCCATCACTGCGGCCTTGTTGGCGCAGCTGCTGGGTGCGGAGATCATCCGCAGGCTCATCGCGGCCGGGGAGACGCCACCGGTCTACCTCTCGGCGAACATCCCTGGCGGCGACGAGCACAACAACGCCCTCGAACAGCAGTACGCAGGCCGGATCCGGCGTACCGCGTGAATCACCGAACCGCACCCTAAGGAGAGAGAACGATGAACGCTCCCAACAGATACTCCCGCCGGATCTTCCTGCAACGTGCTGGCCTGGCCGCCATGGCTGTCGCCGGGGGGTCTTCGGTCCTGGCCGGCTGCGCGAGCGGCGGTGACGGTGAAGACACCGTCAGCGGCGGCGGCGCCGACAAGACCGACGAAAACCCGTTCGGCGTCGACGCGGCCGATCCGCTCGCTGTCGTCATCTTCAACGGCGGGTACGGCGACGAGTACGCCAAGTTCCACGAGGGGCTCTACAGCGACCAGTTCCCGGAAGCCCAGATCGACCACAAGGCGATCACGGACGTCCGTCAACAGATGCAGCCGCTCTTCAACGCCGGCACCCCACCGGACGTCCTCGACAACGCCGGCGCGGAGAAGATGCCCATCTCGACCCTGGCCGACTCAGGGCAGCTGACTGATCTCACCCCTCTGTTCGATGCAGCAGCGATCGGCACCGAAGGCGCCACCGTCAAGGAAACCCTCAACCCAGTGGCAATCGAGTCGGCGGAGTACGCCGACAAGCCGATGGTGCTCAACTACGCGCTGCAGGTCTACGGCCTCTGGTACGACCGGGCTCTGTTCGACGACAAAGGCTGGGAGCCTGCCGAGACCTGGGCGGACTTCTTGGACCTTTGCGAAGAGATCAAGGGTGCAGGGATCGCGCCCCTGGCTTATCAGGGCAAGTACCCCTACTACATCCAGCAGGTCCTGATGGACTTGGCCGTCAAGCACGGTGGCCCTGAGGTCGTCTACGCGATCGACTCGCTCGAGCCGGACGCGTGGAAGCACGAGTCGATGGTGATGGCGGCCGAGGCGCTGCTAGAGCTCAGGTCCAAGGGCTACATCCTGGAGGGCACCGATGGCCTCGACCACATCCAGTCGCAGACCCGCTGGAACGAGGGCGATGCTGCCTTCATCCCCAGTGGTTCCTGGCTGGAGAACGAGCAGAAGAGCGTGGCGCCACCCGCCTTCGAGACGACCGTCGCCCCGACTCCCCTGCTGGACGGCGCGGTTCTGCCGTTCGACTGCACCCGCGTCGAAGCGGCGGAGGCGTTCATCGTGCCCGCCAAGGCGGCGAACCAGGCGGGCGGCATGGAGTACCTGAGAATCATGCTGTCGAAGGAGGGAGCCGCGGAGTTCACCAAGTTGACTTCGGCGCCTACCGTCGTCGACGGCGCCACGGAAGGGCTCAAACTCAGCCCGGGCGCGACGTCGTCGATTGCCTTGATCGACTCCGGCGGCGAGAACAACTGGAACTACTACTACTCGATCTGGTACTCGCCGATGGATCCCAAGATCCAGTCTGCGGTCGGAGAGCTTGCTGCAGGTCGGATCACTGCGACCGAGTTCACGGACCAATGCCAGGAGGCAGCCGACGAGACTGCCAGCGACCCCGCCACTCAGAAGCGCACGCGTTCCTAGCCGGTAGCGCGGCTGGACAGGAGGACTACTCAGTGCAGCACGGCAAGTACCCGTTCATCGCGAGCTTTCTGGCGCTTCCGCTCGTGTTGTACGGCGTCTTCGTGATCTCGCCGTTTGTCCAGGCGTTTCACTACTCGCTCACGGACTGGACCGGCGTGTCTCCGGAGTTCAACTACGTGGGGCTTGCGAACTTCGAGCGGCTGTTGGACGACTCCTTGTTCCACACCGCGCTCGGAAACAACGCCATGCTGCTGGTCGGCTTGCCGCTCATCACGGTGCTGCTGGCGCTCATCTTCGCGTTTCTGCTCAACGTGGGGGGCAGCGCCGCCAGCGCCGGGGTGCGCGGCATCCGGGGCAACGGCTTCTACAAGCTGACGTTCTTCATGCCTCAGGTGCTGTCGGTCCCCGTCATCGCGGTGATCTGGGCGGTGATCATGGATCCGACGAGCACGGGTGTCGCGAACTCTGCGTTCAGCCTGGATAGGGCTCGGGCCGTCCGGTTGGCTGTCTGACCCGAACCTCGCCCTGTGGTGCGTGCTGTGGGTCTTGATCTGGGGCAGTGTCGGGTTCTACCTGGTGCTGTTCAACGCGGCGATGTCGTCGATCCCCCGGGACATCTTCGAGGCAGCCCTGCTCGATGGAGCCGGCCGGACCACGACGTTCCTGAGAGTGACGATGCCGCTGTTGTGGGACACGATCCAGACGTCGTGGGTCTATCTCGCCATCCTGGCTCTGGATGTCTACGCGTTGGTCGCGGTGATGACGATAGGACCCGGAGGCCCGGACAACTCGACGCAGGTGATCTCTTTGCAGATCGCCCAGAACGGCTTCCAGTTCGGTCGCGCCGGATATGCCTCGGCCATGGGCGTCGTGCTGTTCTTCTTCACGCTCATCATTGCCGCCGTCATGCTGCGAATCACGCGGCGTGAGCGGATCGAGTACTGAGAGGCCTGCCATGACTGTCACCACGGAGTCCGGCGACGCTGACGTCGAAACGCGCGAGGAGCCGCGGCAAGCCGAGCCGCCTGGCGGCCGTGGCGAAACCGCCATCAACGCCTTCTCGCACACCATCCTTGTCGGTTGGTCAATCCTCGTCATCGTTCCCTTCGTCTGGGCACTGGTGGCGTCGCTCAAGACATCGCGCGAGATCTTCGCCGAGCCCTGGTCGCTCCCGGAGTCACCGCAGTGGGACAACTTCGCCAGCGCATGGGACAAGGGCGTCGGCGACTACCTCGTCAACAGCATCATCGTCGTCACCGGCGGTGTGATTCTGACGATGTTGCTGGGATCGATGGCTGCGTATGTCCTGGCGCGATACGAATTCTGGGGAAACCGGTTTATCTACTACCTCTTCGCGGCCGGCATGATGTTCCCGGTCTTCCTGGCGATCGTGCCGCTCTTCTTCGTGGTGGAGAACTTCGGCATGCTGTCGACCTACCACGGGCTGATCCTCGTGTACACCGCGTACTCGCTACCGTTTACGGTTTTCTTCATGCACTCGTTCTTCCGCACATTGCCGACGGAGATGGCCGAGGCGGCCGTGATGGACGGAGCCTCGCATTCAGGCGTGTTCTTCCGCGTGATGCTGCCGATGGCCAAACCCGGACTGCTGAGCATTGGCATCTTCAATGTGCTCGGCCAGTGGAATCAGTTCGTGCTGCCGGCCTTCTTGTCACCCGAGAAGCCAGTGCTCGCGCAAGGGATCGCCACCCTCCTCGCCAGCCAGCGCTACGAGGGTGACTGGGGTGCGCTGTTCGCGGCGCTCACAGTGGCGATGGTGCCCATCGTCATCGTGTACCTGGTCTTCTACCGACAAGTCCAGTCCGGTCTCACCAGCGGCACGCTGAAGTAGCGTCATGACTACCACTCATCTTGCCGCTGAGATCTCCGCCCAGCCCGACAACTGGGCTGACGCCGCCGCGCTGGCTACCACCTATGCCGACGTCCTTCCCAAGCCCGGTGAGCGTGTCGCCGTGATTGGCTGCGGCACCTCGTTGTCGATGGCGCGCGCCTACGCCACACTGCGCGAAGACGCCGGGCAGGGCGAGACAGACGCGTGGCCGGCCAGCGCAGCCCGCTTGAGGCGGCCCTACGACCGGGTCATCGCGATCAGCCGCTCCGGTACGACGACCGAGGTGCTCGACGCGCTGGCCGACTACGACCAGGCCAGCCGCGTCACGGTGATCACGTCGAGCGAGGACACACCCATCCTCAAGCTGGGCGACCCGATCTTCGTCCCGCAGTTCGACGAGCAGTCGATCGTGCAGACCCGGTTCGCCACGTCGATCCTCGCGCTGCTGCGCGCCCATCTCGGTGAGGATCTGACTGAAGTCATCGCCGAAGCGCGCGCGCTGGTGGCCGAGCCCGACGAGGCGTACGCCGACGTACGCAGGGCCGAACAGATCACGTTCGTGGGCATGGGTTTCGGTGCCGCGGTGGCCGACGAAGCGGCGTTGAAGCTGCGGGAGGCAACCCAGTCGTGGTCGGAGTCCTACCTGGCGACGGAGTACCGTCACGGGCCGATCAGCATCGCCGCGCCAGGACGCGTTGTCTGGGCGCTCGGACCATTGGTGCCCGGCTTTGCGGACGCCGTAGCGGTGACCGGTGCGCACCTCGAGCATCGTGATGTCGACCCGATGGCGGACCTCGTCCGCGCCCATCGGCTCTGCGTGTTGCTGGCCGCCGACCGTGGGTTCGATGCCGACCAGCCACGCAACCTCACGCGCTCCGTCATCCTTGGCTCGTGACCGTTTCCCCCTTGCCGGCCGACTCGCCTGTGCTCGCGGTTGACGTCGGGGGTACCACGATCAAGGCTGCCGTGTTTGCTGGACCCGGTGTCGACGGGGTCGGTGAGGTCCTCGCGTCCGGCGTCGAGGCTACGCCGCATGGCGACGCGGCACTCGAGGCTGTCGCGGTCCTCGGCCGCCGCCTCGTCGACGAAGCCGAAGCCGCCGGCGCTGGCCGGGCGACGCGTGCAGGGCTCGTCGTGCCGGGGATCGTCGACCGCCGGCGTGGGGTCGGAGTGTTCAGCGCCAACATCGGGTGGCGTGACCTTGAGTTCGGCCCGCCACTTCGCGCGGCCTGGGGTATGCCGGTCCTCGTCGACCATGACGTGACGGTGGCCGGGTGGGCCGAATGGCAGGCCGGAGCCGGGCGTGGCTGCGACGACATGTTCTTCGTTGCTCTCGGCACCGGGATCGCGGCGACGATTGTCGCGGGTGGTCGACTGGTGCGAGGCGGGCCCGGCCAGGCCGGCGAGTTCGGCCACGTAGTAGTCCGGCCGGGTGGCCCGGTGTGTGGTTGTGGTGGCCGCGGCTGCTTGGAGGCGGTCTCGTCGGCCGCCTCGATCGCGCGTGCCTACGCCGATTTGACGGGGCGGCAGGTCGAGGGGTCAGTCGACGTACTGGCGGCCATGACCGACGACCCGGCCGCGGTGCAGGTGTGGGACGAAGCACTCGCTGCTCTCGCGGACGGGCTCATCAGCGTCGTCAACCTCCTGTCGCCCGCACGGATCGTGGTGGGTGGTGGGCTGGCTGACGCCGGGGACGCGTTGATCAAGCCGCTGTTCGACGCCCTTGCCGAGCGCGCCAACCTCGTGCCGGTCCCCGACATCGTCGCGGCTGAGTTCGGTGTCCGCGCCGCGTTGGTAGGCGCTGCGCTGATGGCTCAGCGCGGTGGGACAGGAGACTGAGCCGGGATGACTGAGCAGGTGCTCGTCCGCGGCAGGCTCGTGACGCCCGTCGACGAGGTGGCCGATGGCGTCGTGGCCGTCGAGGGTGGCTCGATCACGTACGTCGGTGCGGCCGATGATTGGCGCGGGCAACATCCCGGCGTCGAGCTCCCTGAGCCCACAGGCGTCGTGCTCCCCGGTCTCGTCGACATCCACTGCCATGGCGGTGGCGGCCATGCCGTGCCCACGACCGATCAAGCCGAGGCGCTCGCGGCGGCTGCTCACCACGCCTTGCATGGCACAACGAGCCTGGTCGCCAGCCTGGTGACTGCAGCGCCCGACGTCCTGCTCGACCAGGTCCGCGCGCTGACGCCGCTCGTCGCGTCCGGTGAGTTTGTTGGGATCCATCTGGAAGGTCCCTTCTTGTCGGTAGCGAGATGTGGCGCGCAACCTCCCGAGTTCCTGATAGCGCCCGACCTCGACCTGATCGACGAGCTGCTGCCGATCGCCGACGGTGCGATCAGGGTGATGACGATCGCCCCTGAGCTGGCCCGCGCGGATGACGCGGCGACGCGCCTCCGGGCGGCGGGAATCACCGTCGCGCTCGGCCACAGCGACGCGTCGTACGAGGTCTTCCGGGCCGCTCTGCGCAGCCTCGATGGCCACGGGCTCGTCACGCATCTCGCCAACGGCATGCCACCGTTCCACCACCGTGACGTGGGTCCGGTCGGTGCGTCGTTGGCGGAGGCGGCGTTGGGTCGCGCCGCCGTCGAGGTGGTCGGAGATGGGGTGCACGTCGACGACGGCTTCGTGGCGATGGTGTTCGCGGCGGCAGCGTCCGGGCTCGGTGGTGCTGATCACCGACGCGATGGCCGCTGCCGGTATGCCTGATGGTGAGTACGTGCTGGGTGGTCAGCCGGTGAGAGGTCAGTGAAGGGGTCGCCCGGCTGAGTGGTCGGCCCACCGAACCTGGTGCGAAGGGGACGATCGCCGGTGGCACCAGTCATCTCGTCGAGGTGGTGGCGAGGGCGGTGCACCGGGCCGGGGTTCCCCTAGTCGACGCGGTGCGGGCGGCCAGCCAGACGCCCGCACGCATCCTCGGTGTCGCGGATACGCGCGGCGCCTTGATGGCGGGCTGTGCGGCCGACCTGCTGGTCACCGACGAGGAGCTCCGACCGGTGCGCGTAATGCGCGGTGGGCAGTGGTTGTCGTGATCGCGCCCGAGGCTGCCGTTGGTGGGGCGGCATGACGGTCGTCGCGATGGCTGCCGCGGTCGCCTCCGCACGCCCGGGCGGGCTCGGCGCGTTCAACGTCATCCAGCTCGAGCATGCCGAGGCCATCGTCGCCGGGGCTGAGGCGGCGGCGCGGCCGGTTGTGCTGCAGATCTCGGAGAACACCGCTGCCTACCACGGATCCCTTGCACCGTTGACGATCGCGTGTCTACGGGTTGCGGCGGAGAGCTCTGCCGAGGTGGTCGTGCACCTCGACCACGCCACCGACGTACAACTTGTCGAGCAGGCAGTCGGGCTCGGAGTCGGATCGGTCATGTATGACGCCTCGGCGATGCCGCACGACGCAAACGTCGCCTCGACCGCCGAGGTGACGCGGTGGTGCCACGACCGGGCGGTATGGGTCGAGGCTGAACTGGGCGAGGTCGGTGGCAAGGACGGCGTCCATGCAGCCGGAGTCCGCACCGACCCGGCCGAGGCCGCCACGTATGTCGAGGCCACCGACGTCGATGCCTTGGCGGTCGCGGTCGGTTCGTCGCACGCGATGCTGACGCGTGACGCGGAGCTCGACAACGATTTGATCGCGGCTATCGCAGCAGCCGTCGACGTACCCCTGGTGCTGCATGGCTCGTCGGGTGTGCCCGACGCCGGAATCGTCGCCGCGGTTGCCCACGGGATGGTCAAGATCAACATCGCCACCCACCTCAACAAGGCGATGACGGCGGCGGTGCGAGAGTCGCTCGCCGGCGACGATCGGCTGGTCGACCCGCGCAAGTACCTCGGGCCCGGGCGTGACGCCGTTGCAGCAGAAGTGTCACGGCTGCTCGGCGTACTCGCGTCCTGATCCTTCCCGTCGCTACCCGTCTCGACTCCTGGGCCGTCTGACGCTCCCATTGACGTATCGATAATCGATGTTATTGTTTATCAATACTATTGTTAATCGATATGGGGAGTCACATGACAACACCGGAGCCTTCGGGTGCCGTCAGGACTGGCAACGCGTTGGTGAATCTCATGCTTGTGCTCGCGATCGCCTTCGGTGCGCTGGCGCTGGTCTCACTTGTCGTCGGCGTGGCGCGCGACGGTGAGTCGCTGCTCTATGGCGAGACGCTCACGGCACCGTTCCACCTGTCGTCCGAGGACCTCGGCGCTCTGCCGCCCGGGTTGCGCATCGGCGGCTCGCCCGAGGTGTCGGTCGAGATACACGACCCCACCACGAAGCAGATGGTGTTGAGGTCAGCGATGGACTTGGGTCCCACCGCACTCTTCATCGCGGGCTTGTGGCTGCTCAGAGGCTTCATGCGGTCGGTGATGCGTGGCGACCCGTTCGGATCCGACAACGTTCGTCGGCTCCGTGGCCTCGGCTTCATCCTGGTCGCGGGAGCCCCACTCGTCGAGCTGCTGAACTACGCCCTGAGGTCTTCCCTCTACAACGAACTGCCGCCGTTCCCCGACGTCGACCTGGGCGTGGCCGGTTACACGCTGCCGGCCGGAGCGCTGCTTGCCGGGCTGGGCGCGTTCATCTTGTCCGAGGTGTTCGCGTACGGGGTGCGGCTGCGCGACGACGTCGAAGGGATGGTCTGAATGCCGACGCCGACGCCCGAGCACAAGATCACGGCTCACCTCGATGTGCTCCTTGAAGAGCACGGTATGACGCTGACCGAGCTCGCCGCGCGCGCGGACATCACCGTCGCCAACCTGTCAATCCTCAAGAACGGCCGCGCCCGCGCGATTCGCTTCTCGACGCTCACCGCCCTGTGCGAGGTGCTCGGCTGCCAGCCCGGCGACCTGCTCCGCTACACCGATCCCGCCTGACGTCTCCGACATCCGGCCGCGCGACGTCTTCCGACACTCGACGGCAAACGACGGCTAGAACGCTCGAGACCACGTCGTTTCCCGACAGAAGTCGGAAGACGTAGCTCCACAGTCTCCCTTTAGGATCAGGGATGGTCGGGCGCGTCTGGCGGTGGTATGAGGACGCCCGGAGGCAGGTCCGATGAGCCCGCGACCCGTTCATCCCCGCGCCGTGCGGCCTGGCGACACTGTCGCGGTCGTGCCGACCTCCTCAGCCGTCACGATCGACGAGCTCGACCGCCTGGTGGCCTACTTCGAGGGCCGCGGCCACCCGGTCCGGGTCATGTCCGACGTCACCGATGCAACCAGCTACGTCGCAGGGCCTGCCTCCCGGCGCGCGAGCGCGCTGATGGCCGCATTCGCCGACTCGGAGGTGTCGCTGATCGTGCCGGCGTCTGGCGGCAAAGGCGCCAGCCACCTGGTCGATGCGCTCGACTACGACACCATCGCGGCCAATCCGAAGGTGTTCACCGGCATGTCCGACCCGTCGATTCTGGCCAACGCGATCTACGCCCGCACCGGGCTGCTCACCTTGCACGGCCCCTCCGGCTATGACTTCTTCCAGCCCGAGGTCAACGCCGCCACCGAGGACGCGTTCTGGCGGATCGTCACCGGCCCCGTCTCCGGCACGGAGGTCCGAGGTGAGCCTTGGCGGGTCGTCCGTGGCGCCGGCGTCACGGTCAGTGGCTCAGTCGTCGGCGGGCACCTCGGCACGATCCGTGCGCTCGTCGGTACGCCGTGGATGCCGGCCCTCGACGGCGCCATCCTGATCCTCGAGGAGGTCTTCGCCCCCTGGGTCACCATCGACGCCGGCCTTACCCACCTCCGCCTCGCCGGGATCTTCGACCGCATCGCCGCCCTCGTCGTCGGAGTGCCAGAGGACTGCCCTCGCGACGATGCCCCCGACACCAAGTGGGACGAGATGATCCTGCGCTGCACCGGCAGCAGTGTCCCGGTCGTCACCAACGTGGAGTTCGGACACACAGCCCGGAAGATCCCGCTGCCGATCGGGGGCCGGATCACGCTCGACCTCGCCGCAGACGCCCTGTCGCTGCGGTACGACGATGACCTCGTCGACGCCGGCGCCTGACGTCAGTCGAGCTGGCCGTCCCGGAGCGCGGTCGCCAGGCTCGGCGCCATCGGCAGGCGGGGGAACAACGTCGCCTGCATCGCGTGGTAGGTGTCTGGCTTGCCCTTCCAGACCACGCCGCTGGGCCGGTTGCTCGAGTCGAGCTCGTGCCGCCACGAGCCAAGCTGCTGGTCGATGAAGACGTCGGCGATGTGGTCCCACCACGTCTCGTACCAGTCGGCGTACGTATCCTCCCCCGTCGCCTTGTAGAGCGCCGCCGCTGTCGCCGTCGCCTCGGCCGCAACCCAGTGCATCCGCTCGCCGGACAACCGGCTTGCCCTTCCAGTCGACGGTGTAGAGGAACCCATCGGCGCCGTCGACCGACCACCCCTCCCGCACCGCTGCGCTGAAGAGCTCGCGAGCGTCGTCGAGCAGCCATCCCGGCGCGCTGTACTCACCGATCGCAGCGCGCAGGTGCAGCGCCAGCCGCGCCCACTCGAGCCAGTGGCCGATGGTGGCGCCGTACGGTCGGAACGGATGTGCCGGGCTTTCGATGTTGTAGTCGGGGATCGACACCCAGTCGGTATCGAAGTGTTCCGGGATGCGCCACTCGTTGCCGCGGGCGAGGTCGTGCACGACGCGCGTGACGATGCGGAGGGCGCGGTCGAGCAGCGTCCGGTCATGGGTGGTGTCGGCGGCGGCGAGCAGCGCCTCGACCGTGTGCATGTTCGCATTCACGCCGCGGTAGTCGTCAAGCGTTGTCCAGCTCTCGTCCCACTCCTCGACCACCATGTCGTTGTCGTCGTCCCAGAACCGGGTCAGCAACACGTCCAACGCCTGGTCGAGCAGTTCCGATGCACCCTCGGCGTCGGCCCTCGCAGCACTGGTCGCGGCCAGCAGGACAAACGCATGCTCGTATGCCGTCTTGCCTCGTGACGTCGGCCCCGCGGAGTCCACGCCGGCGTACCAACCGCCGTTCGCCGGGTCGCGGAAAGGGCCGGCCAGGGCGCGGACACCGTGGTCGACCATGCCCCGACAGCCGGGTCGGCCCATCAGCTGTCCGAGCGCGAACACGTGCGTCATCCGGCAGGTGATCCAGAGCTCGACAGGTTGGTCGAGCTGGGGCACCCCCGCGTCGTCGAGCCAGGCGAAGCCGCCGGCCGGATGCCGAGAGGCCTTGCTGAACTCCAGCAGCCGGTCGCCCTCAGCCTCAAGCCATCGGTGATGCGCGGGTGCGTCGAGCCACGCCATCACCAGGCCGCCTCCGCCTGCGACCAGTAGGTGTCACCAACTTTGTAAACGGCCACCCCGAGGGTCGAGTCGCTCTGCCCGTAGTAGGCGAACCACGAGTCCCGGAAGTACACCAGCCCCTCGACGAACGTCACGTTTGAGACCAGCCCGTGCTTGTCCTCGTGGGTCTGCGGCTCCAGCCACGGTCCGTTCATCTGCGCGAGCACTTTTGTCGGATCATCCGGCGAGAACAGCAGCTGACCGCTCGTATAGCGCACACTCCCGTCGTCATACTTCACCGCCGCGTTGTGAATCAGCAGGATCATGCCGTTGTTGGTGATGATCGGCTGCGGGCCTACCTCGACCAGGAATGAGCCGAAGGTCCCCGGTGGCGTCGGCGTCATGATCGGCTCGTCGTTCGAGCCAGGAGTCCAGTGGATCAGGTCGTCGGACCACGCGTACCAGATCGACCCCTCGCCGAAGTACATGAGGTAGCGGCCGTTGATGGGCACCGACAGGATCCCTCCGGCCTTGCTCCACGGCGCGTCGGTGCCGTAGCCGGCCGGGAGAAACGTGTTGAAGTCGGGGAACATCGGCCCGTACTTGGTCCAGTTGAACAGGTCGGTCGACGTCGCGAGACACAACTGCGCGGACTTGCGGTCCCAGGCGCTGTAGGTCAGGTAGTACGTGCCGTCGATCTCGGTCACGCGCGGGTCTTCGCAACCGAACTTCTCGTAGTCCTCGGTCGGCGAGATGACCGGGTCGGGATGCCGCTCGAAGTGGATCCCGTCGTCACTCGTGGCCAGACCGACATGCGACACGATGTCATCGGCGTGCGCCCGGTAGAGCAGCACCACCTGGTCGCCCTTCACGACGGCGGCAGGGTTGTAGACGCTGCCGGACTCCCACGTGTCACCCTGCGGCCGCAGGATCGGGTTTCCTTCGTACGGCGTGAAGGGCCCGAGTGGGAACTCTGCATGGGGGACGGCGTGACCTGTCATGTCTCCTCATTCTCGATCAGTGCAGCCACGAAGGCAGCCGCGACGACTGCAGCCTCTCGGGTGCAGGCGCGCGACGGCCAGCTCGCTAGCGACGAACGAACGTGAACCCGCCGGCTGGGACCGTAACCAGAACCGTACGAGCGCGACTGGAGGTGACGCCTAGCAGGCGGCCAAGTCGGTCGTAGGACTCGATGCGCGCCGGGCCGCTGCCGGCCATGAGCACGCGAGCCTTTCGGGGGCGCTCAGAGGCGCTCGAGATCAAGGCCGTCCCGTGATCGTCGCCCCTGAGGACGAATCGTGACACGAAAGGCTCCAGCATGACTGCGTCGAGCCTTGCCCGGCCAGCGAGTTGCGCGTCGCCGCGCGAGGCCACGAGCTCGGTGACCCCCGTCGGCTTCGCGCCGGGCAGCGTCACCGGGAGCAACGCACCCGGTGCCGGTGATGCGCCCTGAGCGCCGATCGCATCGGACCTGACCCTTCCGATGAAGTCACCGTCAGCGCGGAACCTCGTCACCGCAGAGCTGCCTGGTCGCAGCTCGAAGACGGGAATGACGAGGGACCGCTGACTGGACGACACCGGCATCGTGACCGAACCGCCAGGGCCGATCGAGGCATAGCCGGTGCCGCCGAAGAGCGACTCCCCCGTCCACCTGTCAGCAAGCGCGACAGCCTCAGCGTCCCCGCTCATCGTGCCCTGCTCCGCCTCGAGGGTGGTAGTACCGACGCGCGACTGGATGGACGCCGTCCTGGCCAGGTTGGCAATACCCGGGTGCCCGTCCAATGCGATCATCGTCAGCAGCCCGTGGATGGTTGACTCGGCGCCGGAGTTCCGGTTGATGGAGCCGTCGCCCGAGATGCCGTCGTACGTCGTACCGGTGGCCGGGTCGTACATCGCCTCACCCGCCGGGTTGGCGCCGAAGAACCATGCCGCCATGATCCCCGCCAGCCGTCGGCCTCCGACGCGGTCGGTGGCCTCGGCCGTCGCGATCAGCGACTGCACGCGGGAGTCCGCCCCGTAGGCGATCTGCTGTAGGTCGGCGCGGGTCGGCATCCTTCCGTTGTCGGGTCCGCCGGAGGTCAGCAACCACGGGTCGAACGTGAACGAGTCGCGGGCCGCAGCGCGCGCCAGGCCGTCGTTTCCCAGCACGACAGACGCCCGGGCGAGTGCCGCCGGCATCTGGGAGCCCCACCCGTGCCACACCGAACGCGACAAGGCCCAGGGCCGGATTGATCCGAACGGCCATGACTGCTTGTTGCCGGCAGACAAGGCGGCGACCCCTTCGCTGAGTCGAGCCAGCGCCCTCCTCGCCGCGGGCGGACCACCCGCATCGACATAGGCCGAGAGTCCGAGAATCGCCTCGGCCGTCGCGTCGGCTCCGTCCACGATGAGCCACGCTGGGGTGCGCTCGCCGTCGATGTTGAGGTAGTCGCCGTAGCGGTCGAGCACCTGCCGGTTGACCGCACCGATGGCCAGGTCCAGCCGGTCGCGGAGGAAGCTGGCGAATGCCGGGTCCTGGTTACGGAAGGCGGCGTAGCCCTCGCCCAGCGCCCAGATCGTTCGCGCCAGCCAGTAGGACTGGTCGCTGTCCGACGGGTCGGGAAGCTCGGGCGGCTCCGCGCTGTGGTTGAGGGTGCCGTCGGGCTGCATCCAGAGCACGACGTTTCCGCGGTTCGGCCCGGTCGCCGTCTGCAGGTAGGTCACGCCGCGGAGCAACTGGTACGCCTTGTACATGCTCGTGGTCGAGCCCGTCGCTTTCCAGTGCCGCAGGTACACAACGGCGGCCCGCGTGACGTCATCGGCGTTGAAAGCGCCTTGCCCCCAGGTGTTCGTGTCCGGGTCGTACTCGCCCCCGCCGACGTGCTCGAAGCCGCCGGCCCCGTCGGGCTCGGCATACGTCCACAGCACCCCGATCTCGGGCTCCTGCGCCAGCCGGTACGTCGTGTGACCTGCCTGGGTCGGCGGGTCGACCGGGACGCTGAGCCAGTCGAGATGGGCGAGGTTGGTCAGCGGTGCTGCCGCAGCAGGCGCCTGACGTCGTACCTCGTTGCCGGCATCTGCCGACACCACTACCGACGGGGTTGCCACCAGGAGGGCGAGAGTGGCAACGGCCGTGCCGGCCCGCCACCCGAGTCCTGCTCGGCGTCCTTGTCGCTCAGTGATGGATGCGCTTGTCATGAGCTTCTCGTTCCTTTGGTGTTGCCAGGGTGGTGTGGTCGGGGTGCTAGCCCTTGATCCCGGATCCGAGATCTGTGTTGGTGAAGTGCCTCTGGAAGATGGCGAACAGGGCGACCGCGGGCGCCGCGAGCACCACAGCCCCGGCGAGGATCGCGCCGAACGGGTTGGAGGCGCGGCCCGCGACGTTGCTGATGTAGTTGGCCAAGGTGACCGCAAGCGGCTGTAGGTCGGTCTCTTTGGTGACCAGGAACGGCCAGAGGAACTCGTTCCAGGGTCCGATGAAGGTGAGCAGGATGGTTGTGAGGACGGCCGGCTTCACCAACGGCAGCGCTATCGACCAGAGGATGCGCAGCTCACTGGCACCGTCGAGCCGGGCCGAGGCGAAGATGTCCTCGGGGAGCTGGAGGAAGAACTGCCGGAAGATGAAGACCGCAGTGGAGCTGATCGCGAACGGCAGGATCATGCCGAAGTAGGAGTCCGCGAGCCCGTAGGTGCGGACGGTCAGCACGTACATCGGGATGATGAGCAGCTGGAACGGGACGATCTGCACGAGCAGCATCACCGCGAAGAGCGAGCCTTGGCCCCGGAACTTGAGGCGGGCCAACGCATAGCCGGCCAGGAGCCCGAACACGACGGTGCCGAGGAGGACTCCGGCGGTGAAGATGCCCGAGTTGGCGAGCGACTGGACGAGGTTTACCCGCTCGTTGATCTGCGAGTAGTTGTCCAGGGTGACCCCGTCGGTGGGGATGAGGCCGCCGAGAGACGTGTCGGGCTCGGCCTGCAGGGAGCCGATGAACATGTAGTAGAAGGGGAACAGGAAGATCAAGGCGCCCAGGAAGAGGACGAACACACTCAGCCAATGGCCAACCCGCGTGCGCGCGGCGGCTTGGCTGGGCATCGGCGCGGCCTCTTCCTTCGGAGGCGTATCCGTGAGTGTCATCTCAGTCCTCCAGTAGCCGGCGGTAGATGAGCGAGATGGCGAGCACGCCGATCACCAGGATCACGCCGATGGCCGCGGCGACATCCGGGGTGCCCTGCTCGATGCCCCGCTGGTACATCACGAACACGGGGGATGTCGATGCGCCATCCGGTCCCCCGCCACTTGTCAGCAGGTAGGGCTCGGTGAACAGGTTGGCTCCGGTGATGGTGGCCAGGATCAGCGCCAGCGTGGTGGCCGGTCGGACGCTCGGGACGGTGACGTTCATGAACGAGCCGAATGGTCCTGCTCCGTCCATCGAGGCCGACTCGTACAGCTCTTTGGGCACGTTCTGCAAGGCGGCGAGGTAGAGCAGGATGAACAGACCCATCTGTTTCCAGGTGACGAACAAGGCGATGATCGGCATCGCCAATTTGCTGTTGATGAACCACGAGGGGTCGGGCGCCAGCGGGCCCAGGAGGTCGTTCACCAAGCCGTCGCTGGCGAACAGGAACA
This sequence comes from uncultured Actinomycetota bacterium, assembly GCA_963815295.1. Taxonomy (GTDB): domain Bacteria; phylum Actinomycetota; class Actinomycetes; order Propionibacteriales; family Nocardioidaceae; genus JACDHG01. The sequence continues at coordinate 866,758 of CAWFFZ010000008.1, read as the reverse complement.
GCCAGACGGCCACCAGCGCCACGCTCGCCGTGACGTAGGGGATGTAGTAGGCAATCCTCAGGAAGGCACGCGCCCGCACCACCGCATTGAGTGCAGTGGCGAGCACCAGCGCCGTGACGACGGTCAGCGGCACGTTGATCACCAAGAAGATCCCCACGTTGTAGAACGAGCGTCGGACGTCCGGATCTGACAACACCGCCTCGTAGTTGTCGAAGCCGACGAACGGACGGTCGACCGCTACTCCCGGAGCCGCGAAGAAGTAGTCGTGGAAGCTCATCCAGACGGCGAGCCCCAACGGGTAGGCGAACACCGCGACGAGGAACACGGCGTACGGCGTCGCGAAGATGATGCCGAGCGGATGGTCGCCCAGGAGCTTCGTCCGCCACGAACGAGAGGAGGCCCGCCGAGCTGGCGGTGCGTCGACGGGCTCCTCCACGTCAGGTTTCATACCGGGGGCGCTGTCATTCCTGGCTGGCGAGTTCTGTGGTTTCTTCGGCTGCCGTTGACAACGCCTCGTCGACCGAGGTCTTGCCGAAGATCACCGACGACGAGTACGCGTCGCGGAATGCCTGCCAGATCGCGACCGAGTTCGGCACGTTGGGCACCTCGACGGTGCGCGAGGCCTGGTCGGCGAACAGCGTGTACTCCGGGTGTTCGGTGAAGTAGTCGGGGTACGTCGACTCGAGGTCTTGGCGAAGCGGCATCTGTCCGGTCAGCTCGAGGAGTGCTCCATCCTGCTCCTCACTCGTCGCGAACTTCAGCACCTCCCACGCCGTGCCTTGGTTTTCGCACGCTGTGTAGAGGCCGATGTTCTTCGCGTCGGAGAACGTGTAGGTCTCCTCGGGTGGGATGCCGCTCGAGGTCGGGACCGGCACGACGCCCCAGTTGATGTCCGCGCCGTACACGGGGATCGCCCAGGGACCGACGACGGACATGGCCGACTTTTCCTCGGCGAAGGCGTCATCGGTGGAGGCTTCCTTCTGCGACAGACCCTCGGAGTACATCGTGGCCCAGAAGTCCATCACGGCCGCGCCCTCCTCGGAGTCGAACGTTGCCTCCCCGTCCTCGATCAGTTGGGTGCCACCCGTCTCGGCGGCATACAGCGGGTAGAAGTCGAACCAGGACTGGAAGAACTCGCTCGCGGGCGAGGGCCAGATGGCTGCCTGTGCGGTACCGCTTTCGACGATCTTGCGGCTCGTGTCGAGGAACTCGTCGTACGTCGACAGCGGCGGGTTCTCCGGGTCGATCCCGGCCTTCTTCATCAGGTCCTTGTTGTAGAAGATCATCACCGGGTTGGACTTCCAGGGCATCTGGTAGTACGCCCCGTCCGGTGACTTGTACTGCTCGGCGGCGTCGCCGGTGCGCTCCTCGATGTACGCGGCGGCGCCGTCGAACGTGTCGAGGGAGACCAGCCCGCCTTGCTTCTGGAACTGGGGTACGGCGGCTGGGGCGGTGTTGAACACCAGGCACGGCGTATTGCCAGCCGTGATGGCGGCACCGATGACCTCTTCAGACGTCGTACCGGCGGGGATCTCCTGCGCGGTCACCTCCTGGTCGGGGTTGTCGGCGTTCCACTCCTTGACCATGGCCTTGCCCCAGGCGAGCTCTTCAGTGTTGTTGGACAGCCAGATCTTGATCGGACCGGTGCCACTGGTGTCACCCGATCCACCACCGTCGTCTCCGCCGCAGGCGGCCGTCACGCTCAGTGCCAGTGCGGCCAGCGCCGCTGCCATGACCTTTGTTCTCATTGCTTCTCCGTTCGTCGCGCGCCGGGTCGGGAGGTCTTCGGTCTCGGTGCGGTCGAGTTCTCGTCGGTGAGTGATGCGGGTCCGTTGAGCTGCGGACGACCAGACAGGTCAGGCGGAAAGGAGATCCACGTCGCCGGTTGCTGATGTGTCAGCACCAACAGACGCGTAACTGCGGTTCGGCTCCAGTTCAGCGACCATGCAGTCCGGGGTCAGTGGGGCTGGAGGGAAAGGCGATCTCGATGTCGTCATACCCTGTAATGCCCACCTAATCCGGTTTCCAAACTCTCTGTCAAGACTCGGGCACCTTGTGCGACCTGGCATTTTGCGCGAAAAAGGCAGTCACGGCGCGCACCGTGACTGCCTTTCAACGTGAAGATGCCTGTCTGGGGGAATTGTGGCTGTCAGCAATTGTTATGTCGCGGCCAAGGATCCCGGTTACGCGGTCCGGCCGATCCGTTCGCCGGTGTCGGTCGCAAACACGTGCATGTCGTCGGCCTCGGCTGTCACGTGGACAGTGGACCCCTTCTCATAGACGCGGCGGGCTTCGATCCGTACGACGATGTCCGTGCCGGCGATGTCCTCGTCGTCAGCCTCGGCGAGGCCGTAGAGGTAGGCGTCTGCTCCGAGCTCCTCGACAAGCGTGACCTTGACCGGCAGGCCCTCACCGGTCTCAGAGACGACGAGATCCTCAGGGCGGATACCCACCGTGATTCCTCCGGAGACGTTGGCTCGATCCTCAGCCGTCAGGGGCAGCTTGAACGGGTGTCCGCCGATCGTCGCCCCATCGGACGTGACGTCGGCATGCAGGAGGTTCATGGCGGGTGAGCCGATGAACCCAGCGACGAAGAGGTTGGCGGGGTGGTCGTAGATGGCGAGCGGAGTGTCGACCTGCTGGAGAACCCCCTTGTCGAGGACGGCAACCCGGTCCCCCATCGTCATCGCCTCGACCTGGTCATGGGTCACGTAGACGGTGGTGACGCCGAGACGCTGCTGCAGGGACGCGATCTGCGTGCGAGTCGAGACGCGAAGCTTGGCGTCGAGGTTGGACAGCGGCTCGTCCATGCAGAAGACCTGTGGGTCGCGAACGATCGCGCGGCCCATCGCGACGCGCTGACGCTGGCCACCGGACATCGCCTTAGGGCGGCGGTCGAGGAACTCGGTCAGCCCCAGGAGCTCGGCAGCGTCGCGGACGCGCTTCTCGCGCTCAGCCTTGGGGACGTGCGCCATCTTGAGGGCGAACCCCATATTGTCGGCGACGGTCATGTGCGGGTAGAGCGCATAGTTCTGGAACACCATCGCGATGTCGCGGTCCTTGGGTGCGACATCAGTGATGTCGCGGTCGCCGATCAGGATATGACCCTCGGTGACCTCTTCGAGGCCGGCGAGCATCCGCAATGACGTGGACTTGCCGCAGCCGGACGGTCCGACGAGGACCATGAACTCGCCGTCACCGATCTCGAGGTCGAGCTTGTCGACGGCGGGGGTGGTGGAGCCGGGATAGACGCGAGACGCGCCTCGGAATGTAACTGTGGCCATGAGGAGACCTGCCCTTCACCGGCAGGAACGTGCCGGACGATCCGTTGTAAAAGGTGAGTGGCCGCAGTCTGGCATAGCGGATCGATCGTTGCCACCTTGGTGGCAGTTGAGATGACTTGCTCAGACGCGGCGAGCGCCGACTGTCCACGTCGTCGAGCGGCGGGCGATCTCGAAGAGTGCGGCTACTTCGTCCTCGGTGAGGAGCCTGCGCCGCCTCTTGATCCACTGAACCGCTTCGCGTGGCGTGGTCACGCGGACTGCGCTGTCACGGGGTTGCTCGCGCTCGGTGAAGCTCTTGCCGACGACGAGCACCATGCCGATGACCGGGACTTCATACCCGGCAAGGTTCGTGAGGATGGCCGAAACTCGGTTGGCCTCCGACCGGCTGTTGCGTACGTAGGGCTGCGGATGGCCGTGGACCATGACGGTGTCGCCGCCCACCCACACCTTCAGGCCGAGGTGGGACTTGGAGTTGACGGTGAAGACACCGGTGGTGCCGATGACGAGGTGGTCGAGGTCATTGCCCCGAGCGCCCACCGGAATCGAGTGGAGGACATGGTACTGATTGCCCAGTTTGTCTAGTTGCTTGGCGACGAGCTGCTCGCCCGCGGCGCCCTTGCGCCAGATGCGCTCGTTGCGCCGGCCGCTCTTGTACCGCCGAATGAGCGGTTTAGCCCGCCATTGGGCGTACAACTCGTCCGCGCGGACGATCAAGCGTTGGCCTGGCCGGTTCGCGGCAAGATCAACGAAAGCTCCTTCGACGATCGGTATCACCCCGTCACTCCTTACTCTGAGTATGCATCCATAATCGGCCAGTTATGCTGCGCGCGCCTAGAAACGCCGCCAAATCACCCGATCGGCCGATGGATTGACCCGATGCTCGGACCCGGAAGCCGCTGATCGAGGCGTCACACCGCCAATCGAGCCTGTCGAGATCGGGGTCTCGACAAGCTCGACCGACGTTTGTGGGCTCAGCCCTGGCGGACGAAGCCACCCCTCACGTGGTCCTGCGACGCTGCGAGGGAGCTAGGACCGAGATGCGCCCTCATGAACTGGGCGCCGCTCAGGCCCTCAAGGCACGAGCGCGGTACCCACACCCGGACGCGGTCGCCTTCGGGCGACCAGATACCCGTCACGTTGCAAGGGACGCGGTTGGTCTCGCCCAGCTCGTTGTGGACCGTCAGCCGGTTGATGAGGACGTTGTCGGCGCGCAGCCGCGTGGACGCGGTGTAGGAGACGTCTGGCGCGTTACGCGGGCTGAAGGTGAGGGAGAAGTACTGGTTGCCGCCGTACCTCAGGTTGTCGACGCGAGCTGTTGCCGACAGCCGCGTGTCCCAGTTGGTGAACGTGGCGCTGGTGATGTCGTAACGCGGTTGAGCATCGCCCTGGGCATCCTGCACGACCTTGCTGGCTGCCGATGCCGGCGCCGCGGCGCCAACGATCATGACCGCAACCGACGCTGCGGCGATTCCTAGTGAACGCTTGAACATGGTGTCCCCTCCCGTGAGTTGGTCTGTCCCGCGACCGATGGCCGCTGGGTTTCCAGGAGCAGGGAGAGGCGCGTTTGAGACGTGACGTAGCCCACGCAACCGCAGGGCTCAGCCGCTCGTCACTCGTCGAGATCAGGTGTGGGGTCGGCGGCGCCAGCCCGCTCGTCGCGCTCTGCCCACTCCAGCAGCGGCTCGAGCGAGAAGACCGCCTCGTCGATGCCCGCGTGCAGGTCGCCGAGCGCGGCATACCGATCGGGAACGGTCGCGATGGTGAAGTCTCGAGGCAGTACGTCGTCGATCTCGTCCCACCGGATCGGCGTCGAGACCTGCGCGTTGGCGACGCCACGCACGGAGTAGGCGCACGCGATCGTGTGGTCGCGGGCGTTCTGGTTGTAGTCGACGAAGAGCTGGTCGGGCATCCGGTCCTTGCGCCACCAGGTCGTGGTCACGTCGCCACCCGCCCGCCGCTCGACCTCGCGCGCGAAGGCAAGGGCTGCCCGACGTACGTCGGCAAACGCCCAGCGCGGCTCGATCCGCACGTAGATGTGAAGCCCCTTGCCGCCTGAGGTCTTCGGCCACCCGACAGCACCGATCTCGTCGAGGATCTCGTGGGAGATGTGGGCCGCGCGCCGGACCGTGTCGAACGTGCACTGCGACATCGGGTCGAGGTCGATGCGCCACTCGTCGGGGCGCTCGGTGTCGGCGCGGCGGGAGTTCCAGGGGTGGAACTCGACCGTGGACATCTGCACTGCCCAGATCACGCTGCCGAGCTCGGTGACGCAGAGCTCGTTGGCATGCCGGCCGTAACGCGGGAAGTCCACGCGCACGGTCTCGACCCAGGGCGGAGCGCCGTGGGGCAGTCGTTTCTGGTGCACCTTGTCGCCGGCCAGGCCGTCGGGGAACCGGTGCATCATGCAGGGTCGCTCGCGCAGCGCTCGCACAATGCCGTCGCCGACGCTGAGGTAGTAGTTGGCGAGGTCGAGCTTGGTCGCGCCGGTCGCGGGGAAGTACACCCGGTCGGGGTTGGAGATCCGCACCATCCGGTCGCCAACTTCGAGCTCGATCGAAGGGCTCTTGCTCGCCGCCATGCGGCCAAACCTAACGCGACGGTCGCTCGAGGCGGCGCGCGCTCGGCATGCGTCGGCACGGCAGACTGGGCGAGGTGCGCCTTGTCACGTTCAACATCCTCAGTGGACGCTCCCCCGCCGACAACCGGGTCGACCTCGACCGCTTCGCTGCGGCGATCCGCACGCTCGACGCCGACGTGCTCGCGTTGCAGGAGGTCGACCGCGACCAGCCACGGTCTCTCGGCGCCGACCTGACCAGCATCGCGGCCGACGCCATGGGTGCGAGCGAGCACCGGTTCGTCCCGGCGATGACGGGCACGGCCGACGGGACGTGGCAGCCAGCGACCGGCATCGAGCAACCTGGCACGCCGGCCTACGGCATCGCGTTGCTGTCGCGCTATCCGGTACGACGCTGGCAGGTCGTGCGGCTGCCGCCACTGCCGATGCGCGTGCCGATGTGGCACCGCGGCGGCCGGCCACACCTCGTGCAAGACGAGGCGAGGGTGGCGGTGATGGCGTCAGTTGAGACGCCGATCGGAGAGGTGTTGGTGGCGACGACGCACGTGTCGTACCTGACCGGCTCGAACGTCATACAGCTCCGGCGGGTGGCGCGGGCGGTGTCGGCGCAACCCGGATCAGCGATCCTGATGGGTGACCTCAACATGGGGCCACGGCTGGCGCGCAGGATCACCGGCATGGAGCCGTTGGCTGCCGGGGCGACGTTTCCCGCCCACGAGCCGGAGCAACAGATCGACCACATTCTGGCGCGCGGGCTACCCCGACTTCCGAGCGTTTCGAGCCCCGGCGGAGCGATTCGGCTGCCGATGTCGGACCACCTGGCGCTGGCCGTCGACTTACCGGACCGCGGCTGATTTCGTCGGCGCGTCGACACCCGCTGTGACGTGACGACCGCCTTGAGCATCGAAGAGTTTCGCTCAGGTCACGATTGTGGGTTTAGACACACAGTCCCACGGTGGATCGTGCGACGTTCGTGAGAGGAAACTTGGCACGTTTGGCCGTCTTGGTCCGGGACGTGTCAGATGTTCGGAGCGAGATAAGGGGACGGGGCGGGGAATGGTAGGTATCACTGCGCTCCTCGAGCGGTCCTTCTGTACGACGGGAACCACCAGGCCCCGTAAACAGTCTGACCTCCACAGCTCGGCTCCACAGAGGCAGAACTGTCGGACCCCTGCGGTTCGATGGAACGAGCAAGTCGGGGGCGCGTCACCGCGACGCGTAGGCACGAACGACGAACGGTGAAAGAGATGCAACAGCAAGAGTGGCCCATCGGGATAACCCAGGTCGCCGCGTGCACGGTCACAGCAGCACACCGTCGCGACCACCAGCATGGCGTCGTCGCCGACGAGTGCCACCCCCATGCAGTCGAGGTCGTGCTGCTCGGTGATCACGCCGTCATGGTGTGCCATGACTGTTGCACTGACTCCGGGTTCATCGCTCATCGCGAAGCCGAGGACCGGGCATCACAGCACCGACGGACCACCCTGATGACGCCGACGCCGCAACCACCAGAGCGCGCCGAGTACGTCGCCTGACCTACCCGCCGGTCGAGCCACCATCGCCGGTCGAGCCCAACACCGCCGGTCGAACTCGACCTCGTCGGATCGAGTCTTGTCGAGACCTTGATCTCGACAAGCTCGAACCGAACTTCCTACGAAGCGTTAACGCAGCGCCGCGGCGAACTGCGCCGCCGGAAACTCCGTGCCTGCTCCGTTGTAGATGGCGTTGGTGACAACCGTCCACGCCGAGCGAAGCCATCTGCGGAACGTGATGTGCCCGCCCGCGATCGTCGCTTCTCCGTCACCAACGTCGCAGCTGATCACGTTCGCCGCTCCGGAGAGCTCGCCGCTCCCGCGCATACCCACTGGCGAGCAGATCGTCCTGCTCGGGGTAGGACGCGGCGACCTCACCGTCGTCGGTGAGGGCGAAGGCCGGGTCGTTGTAGTACCAAACCGGCCAGCTGCGCGGCATACCCCAGGCCGCCGGCACCGCGGGCTTGAACGACTGGTCGAGCAGTGCTCCGGGGATGTGAGCGTGTTGGGATCGGACGGCCTGATGTCCTCCACCGGCAGGCCGAGCGCGGACGCCACCAGGGGTCAGTCAATGCCCTCAGGGCTGTTGACAGGCTTGCCAGGCCCGGACAGCGTGGATACACCGCCGTCCGGGTGTGTCACGGGCGACGCGTATGCACAACGACCCGAGGTGCCCGTGGACGACAACGACCGCGTCGCCATCATCGCGACGCTGATGGACTACTTCGAGGGGTGGTTCGACGGCGATGCCGTGAGGATGGAGCGGGCGCTGCATCCCGAGCTCGCCAAGCGGGGCGTCAGGGTCGACACCTCAGGCGACCAGTCTGTGGCAGCCATGACTGCCCCGGAGATGATCGGCTGGACGCGCGGCGGGGAGGGCACGGCCGAGAAGCCGGCCGACCTCGCGATCACGGTCAAGGTCGATGACATCCACGGCACCATCGCCACCGCGACCGTCTACAGCGCCGTGTACGTCGAGTACGCGCATCTCGTCCGCACGCCCGACGGATGGAAGATCCTCAACACCGTCTACGTCCGCGTCCCCCCAAAGAAAAACGCTCGTCGCGCGAAGTAACACCGTCGAGCCTGTCGAGACCAAACCTCTTGACGTGGATGTCTCCCGACCCGGAAGGTTTGACGACACCCAGACGTTGAACTCTCCACCAGGGCCGGAATCTCGAGGGCGGTTGCGCATGGACAGCACAGAAACCAAAGCCGTACTGACAACGAAACGTCTCTACCTCGGCTCGTGGCGCGCCGACGACGCGGAGGCAGCCTTGTCGATCTTCGGCAGCGATGAGGTTTCCCGCTGGCTGACGCCGGCACTTGATCCAGTCGCGGACGAATCGGCGATGCGGGACATCATCGCGCACTGGGCCGACGACGACCGCGACGGCGATCCGCCGCTGGGCCATTGGCCGGTCAGGCGGCGAGAGGACGACGTGCTGGTCGGGTCGATCACGCTGAGGCGGATGCCGCCGTACGAGCAAGACCTCGAGCTGGCCTGGCAGTTCGCCCCGGAGCACTGGGGTAACGGCTACGCGGCAGAGGCTGCTCGTGCCGTTGCGGAGTGGGCGTTCGAGATGTCCGCGCACGAACTGTTCGCCGTGACGCGCCCGAACAACGGACGTGCCGCCAAACTCGCCAAGCGCCTAGGCATGCAGTGGGTTGGCGAGACCGACAAGTACTACGACATGACCCTCGACGTCTACCGCCTCCAGCCCCCAGATCTGATCACCCCCTGACCCCGGTTCGAACACGGTTGACCACGCGGCTGCAACCACAGGCGTGACTGTCGATCTCATCACCAACCCGCTACCGGACAGGGAAGCGGATTCAGGTCCCTTAGCGGCGAGACCCTGCCTTGCTGCGAGCCATCCAAACGGACGGACTACATGTCCGCCTGAGCCATTTCACTTATGTTGGAGTTGGACCAGTCAATCAGCGGCAGGCCAACCTCGTTGAGCAATGCATTGGTCGTCGAGAAAGGCTTGCTGCCGAAGAACCCGCGGTAGGCAGACAGCGGCGAGGGGTGGGCGGACTCGATCACCCTGTGGTGCGAGTTCTTGATGAGCTCCTGCTTCTTCCGGGCGTCCTTCCCCCACAAGATGAAGACCACCCGGTCGTCCTTCTCGTCGAGGGCGCTGATCACCGCGTTGGTGAAGGTTTCCCAACCTTGGCGTCGATGCGAGCCGGCCTTGCCCTCACGCACCGTGAGGGTCGTGTTGAGCAGCAAGACGCCCTGTCTCGCCCAGCCCTCCAAACTGCCACTAAGCAGCTCCACGCCCACATCGGCTTTGAGCTCCTTGAGTATGTTGACGAGAGACGGTGGCTTCTTGGGAAGACCGTCGGGCACCGAGAAGCACAGCCCGTGCGCCTGGCCAGGTCCGTGGTACGGGTCCTGGCCCAGGATGACGACACGGGTGGCTTCGTAGGAGGACAGCTCGAACGCCTTGAACACCTGGTCGGCTGGCGGGTACACCGCGTGCTCACCCCGCGCGGCGTCAACGAACCCCATCAGCTTCGACCAGTACACCTCGTACGGCTCATCGCTCAACGCTTCGCTCCAGTCCGATGGCAGCCCGGCTGCCTCTCCCCGGGTTTCAACCCCGATCCACTCGGCTTCGCCAGGCCCGCCGGAGATCTCGTACACTTCACCTTCGTTCGGTACGACGAGCACGCTGCCACCGTCAATCAGCTCGCCCGTGGCTTGCGGATCGACGTAGTTGACGATCCAAATCCCCAGCATGAGATTGCGAAAACTCATGGTCGGGTCCGCGACCAGCCCGGTATCGTCACGAACCTGCAAGTACGCGTTGGCGCGCTCAATCGCCTGCCCCAACGGCAGCACCCATCCAACGGGTTCGGACGGAAAAGATTCACGCATGGTGACCGTCCTCCCGCCCTTCCTGGGCGAGTCGAGCGCGAGGCACCTGGCTGTCGCGGCCGAACGCCAGGTCCGCCGCTGCGAGCGCCTCCGTCGTCCGCCGATGCAGTTCATCCTGGGCCTCCGAAGAAGCGCTGATCAGCGGCGCGTGCTCCGAGTATGCAGGGTCATCGGCGTACCGAGGGTCTGGCGTGAACTGCCCTGCCTGCTCCGCTGCCCACTGGGCATAGACCCGACCGATGATGCGGCTGCGCGCCGCAGACGTCCTCCGTTGCTCCACATTCATCGGCTGCTCCATCTCTGACGTCGCGGTCAGCACCGCAGATACCCCGCGTTAGAGACGTCGATGTCCCATCCTGTCGCGTCTTGCGCTTTCATGCAGTATGCACGCAGGGTCGCTTTCATGCAGTATGCACGCAGGGTCCGACAGTGGTGTCCGCAGACCGGGCGGGCAGTAGTCGGTTCTAGGTTCCGGCCCCTCCTCGTCGCCCCGGATGTCTTCCTCGACGCGACCGGACGAGCATCGAGTACCTGATTCGCTGCCCGCCTGACAGCGCAACAAGCGCCGGTCTCAGAGGAGGACGCGGAGTGCTACGAGCGAGATGATGGCGGCGCTGCCGTAGCAGACCACGGCGGTGCCCTTTTTCGACTGGATCTGCAGACCGTCGTACAGGGTGTAGCGGAAACGGTGCGCGCTGTGGACCAGCATCATGACGAACAGACCGAACAAGACGAGGATGGTCAGCGGGTTGCCGATCACTGCCTCGAGGTGGTCGTGATCCGGCGCGTCCAGCCAACCGAGCGGGTAGGCGAGCGCGAAGAGGAACGCGAGGCTGGGCAGGAAGATCGCGGCCATCACTCCCCCACCGCTGAACATGAGCCACACGAACGGCGTGACGCGTAGCTTGGTCATCCCGTCACCAGCCAGTAGATGAAGGCGGAGACCACCGCGAGCCCGACGTACTGCGAGGCGATGATCAAGGAAGCAGGGACCTGACGGCCGCCGAGCCGGGCATCCATCGCCTTCGGCGTCAGACTGAACCAGGTGATCGTGTGGAGCGCCAGGAAGGCGAGGGCGATCACGTTCCAGCGCCACGACTATCGGGTGCGAGACGCCGTCGAGGAAGTCGTTATACGCGTCCTCGCCCCGACCGACGGCGGTGATGAAGACCAGCAGGAACACGACGAAGTAGGCGATGAAGATGCTGCTCAGCTCGCGCATCACGAAGATGAAGTACGACCGCTTCTTGAGCCACCAGAACGTCTGGACGGAGTGCCGGTAGGTGCGCAGGTCGCTCACCGCATGCCCCTCGGCATCAGCAACTTCATGGACTCTGTTGCGGCCTTCAGCTTGTAGCGCTGGATGGCGCCGGCGGGATCCACGTGCTTGGGGCAGACCGCCGTGCACTCACCGACGAACGTGCAGCCCCAGACCCCTTCGTGCTCGATGAGTACGTCGAGGCGTTCGCGGGTGCCGTAGTCGCGGGAGTCGAGGTCGTAGCGCTCGGCGAGAGCGATCGCGGCCGGGCCCATGAACTCGGGATCGAGGCCGTAGACCGGGCAGGCGGCGTAGCAGAGCATGCAGTTGATGCACATGCTGAACTGCTTGAAGACGTCGAGCTCTTCCGGTGTCTGCAGGTATTCGCCGTCGTCGATCGACTGCTCGTGCTCCTCGTCGCGGATGATCCACGGCTTGACCCGCGGCAGCTTGCGCATGAAGTCGCTCATGTCGATGACGAGGTCGCGAATGATGGGGAAGTTGGCGAGGGGCTCGATGCGGATCGGGTGGGGCGCGTAGTCGACGAGGAACGTGCCGCACGTCAGCTGGGGCTCGCCGTTGACGTTCATCCCGCAGCTGCCGCAGATACCCATCCGGCACGACCAGCGGAAGGACAGGGTGGGGTCGACCTCGTTCTTGATGTGGTTGAGCGCGTCGAGGACCGACCAGTCCTCGCGCAGAGGTACGTCGTACTCCTGCGTCCCCGGCTCCGAGTCGGTGTCCGGCCGGTACCGCGACACCACAAGTCCGATGCTGTCCGCCATGGCTACCTCCCGTAGGTCCGCTCCCCCGGTGGCCACCGGGTGATCGTCACCGGGAGCCGCTCGACGCGCGACGTCCCGTCATCGTTGCGACTGATCAGCGAATGGGCGAGGAACTTCTCGTCGTCGCGGGCCGGGAAGTCGGTGCGCTGATGTGCCCCGCGGGACTCCTCGCGCTGCAGCCCCGACTGCAAGATGCACTCGCCGATGTCGAGCATGTTCGCCAGCTCCAGCGCCGCGGTCAGCTCGGTGTTGAACGACGGGCTCGCGTCCGCCACCCCGACGTTGCGCGCGCGCTCTTGCAGCTCGGCCAGGGTGTCGACGCCCTTGGACATCGAGGGCCCGGTGCGGAAGATCCCGGCGCTGTCCTCCATGGTCGTCTGCATCTCGGTGCGGATCGCGGAGACCTTCTCACTCCCCGCTCCCTTGCCGAGCAGGTCGCGCTCGAGCCTGCGCACCTCGTCGGCGGCCTGGCTGGCGATGGCAGGAGGAGGGCCGCTGGCGGTGCCGACGTACTCCGCAGCCGCCTTGCCTGCTCGGGCACCGAAGACCAGCAGCTCGGGCAACGAGTTCGAGCCGAGCCGGTTGGCGCCGTTGATGCTCACGCACGCGGTCTCGCCGGCGGCGTACAGCCCTGCGATGGGCGTCGCGCCGTTGATGTCGGTGTGGACGCCGCCCATCATGTAGTGCACGACGGGCCGGACCGGGATCAGCTCGGTCACCGGGTCGATGCGTTCGTACGACCGGCACAGCTCGCGCACCATGGGGAGCTTGGCTTCGATCATCTTCTCGCCGAGGTGGCGGAGGTCGAGGTGGACGATCGGTCCGTACGGCGAGTCGGTGGTGCGGCCCTTCTCGACTTCGTGCACGAACGCCTGCGACAGCCGGTCGCGCGGACCGAGCTCCATGCTCCGCATCACGGGTGTCGGTGAGGGGGTGCCCAGGTCGTAGTCCTGCAGGTAGCGGTAGCCGTCCTTGTTCAGCAGCCAGCCACCCTCGGCCCGGGTCGCCTCGGTGATCAGGATGCCGGTGAACGGCAGGCCGGTCGGGTGGTACTGGACGAACTCCATGTCCTTCAGCGGCGCGCCGGCACGGTAGGCCAGGGACATGCCGTCGCCGGTGTTGATGTTGGCGTTCGTGGTGAACGGGAACACCTTGCCGCCGCCGCCGGTGCAGAGGATCACGGACTTCGCAGCGATCGTGTGGATCTTGCCGTTGAGCAGCTCGATCGCGACGACGCCGTGCACCCGCCCGTCGTCCACGAGCAGCTTGGTGACGAAGCCTTCGTCGTACCGGGTCAGACGGTCGTACTTCAGCGACGTCTGGAACAGCGTGTGCAGCATGTGGAACCCGGTCTTGTCGGCCGCGAACCAGGTGCGCATGTTCTTCATGCCGCCGAAGGCACGCACAGCGATGCGCCCGTCAGGCTGCCGGCTCCACGGGCAACCCCAGTGCTCGAGCTGCAGCAGCTCGCGCGGTGCCTGCTCGACGAAGTACTCGATGGCGTCCTGGTCGCCGAGCCAGTCGCTGCCCGAGATGGTGTCGTAGATGTGCTCGTCGAGCGTGTCGTCCTCGGCGATGACTCCGGCGGCGCCTCCCTCGGCGGACACGGTGTGGCTGCGCATCGGGTAGACCTTGGAGACGACGGCTACGTCGAGGTTCGGGTTCGTCTCGGCGATGGCGATTGCGGCGCGCAGGCCGGCGCCGCCCCCGCCGACCAGGAGCACGTCGTGTGCGGCGGCGAAGTCGCCGTCACCCACCGCTCAGCAGCTGGTCGACCAGCACCTTGCCTTTGTGGTGGACGAGCATGAAGTGCACGCTGCCGTCGTGGTACTCCTCCTTGGAGCTCTTGCAGCCGCAGTCGTACGTCGTGTGCTCGGTGATCAGTCCATGCTGGTCCTCGGTCACGGTGCGTTCGCCGGCTGTCGACCGGCCGCACGGCGCGAGCGTCGCTTCGAGACGACTGGTGGTTGAAGTCACTGGCGGGCACCTCCCGTGGCGCACGGCTCTGAACAGCCGCTCTGTGCCACACAGCCTGCTAGGTCGCGCCAGGTTTGTGAAGTGCGCGCGCCGATTGGATGTCGCGCCGGCCGGTTCTTGAGCCGTCAGCGCCGTAACGCGCAGACGACGCAGCTGAGGAAGGAGCTCGTTGGCGTGGGAGCCATGTAGTAGCGCGGATCTACCGATGCGGAAGGAACTCGACGCCAGCCCATTCCGGTAGTCGTGACATGTCGAGGGACCCCGTCGACTTATGACCCTGCCACGTTGGGGTTCCTCTCGGCGATGCAAGGTAAAGCCCTCGAGCAGCTCGAACGACACGCACATATTGCACCGGCCAGCCAGCGTGCTGACCGATCGCTGCGAGGATGGCTTGGTCCCTCCCGATCACCTGACTGACCACCTCGAGTGCGGGTAGAGAATTCGACTTGTCCGAATTACACCGCTGACAGGCCGCAACCAGGTTGGCAAGACCGTCGATTCCTACTCGCGACCAGGGCAGGACATGATCGATCGGACTGGTGGAGCGTAGCGGTGCCGCGCAGTAAAAGCATTGCGCTCCGTAGTTGTCAAAGAACGCATCTCGAACGCGCCCCAGGGCGATTCGCTCCCGACCGAAGAGGTGGCTCGCCAGGTCAGGGGACTCCTCGCGAAGGCCAGCATTCATCCGCATGACATCTTCGACCCACAAGATCTCCAGCGTTGGCTTGAGCAGCCCAGAAAGGCGCGCCAGCCCGTTCGCCACGCCGGGAAACAGAATGATGGAGCTCTGGTTCGAGGCGATCGTCTTCATTGACACGTGGTCGTGCATCCAGGAGTCGTCATAGAGGAAGGTTGGACCAGCCTTTGTCCCGCTCACGTGCTGCAGCCGATGTAAGGGCTGCTGAACCAGTGTGAGCGACACCTCGAACACGGCGTGGTCGTACGCGGCGGCGACCCGCTCCCGGGCAACTGCCGGAGCACTTGCCCCTGCTTTGCCTGCAACTCGACGCAACTCTGAAACGGCCCGAGGAATTCGTGCCCTCGATTGCGTTGACTGGTTCAACTCGCCGAAGCCCGCCAAGGGAACGACCTGACGCCAATACATTTCAATGACGCGTTCGGCCAGATCCTCGACGGGGACCTTCAGAGAGGCGGCAGGATCTGTCGGAAGGTTTTCGACACATTGGTCGACCAATGCCATGAGTGTGGCGAGCTTGTACGTCGCCGTGCGCAGACCGGTGTCGAGCACCGAGACAATTCTCTGTCCGAGTGCTAGGGGATCTTCGATAGGGGATGACCCTGTCGGCGAAGACACGGAAGCATCTTGCCATCCCTCGATGGGCTCGGGAGTCAACGACGACCTTCCGTAACCGAAGATGTGGCAGCTGATTACGTCGATCTCGCGGGGCGGCTCGCAGAAGAAGGCTTTCAAACGGTTGCACACGCGCACGAAGCGCTTCTCCCTCGATGACGCGCCAGCGCTCCAGTTGGACATCGGAACCACGAGGGAGAGGTGCTGGGCATCCGGAGCAGCCTCAGTCTCATGCGCAAGGACCGACTCGGCACCAGCCTGATCCACCAGTGGGTACTCAGACTCATCTCTGTCGGCGAGACGCTCATCTCGACTATCTGCCGGTATCAGGTAGGACACCAGCCGGGTTCTCCCCCGGGAGTCCCCTCCAGTCCGCTCCCGGGCGCTAGGCTTCGACTCATTTCCACCAAAGTGTGGTTCCGACGTGGAAAGCTCAACGGGTGCCATCAACTGGGAACGGCGGCCTGCCCTACGGGCTCTATGAGTCGCTCGTCACAACTGCTCTCGACAAGCGCATCAGCGAAACACGCGATCTTGTCATCGAGATGGGTGATATCGATCCCGCCGATCAACCGCACGTGTTCGCACGCCATCTCTACGAGGCAGCCGGTCGGGCGCTCGCCGGCATTCGCGATCCGTTAGCCCGACTGAGCCTAGTCAATACTCTCCTTGAGCAGCTGGCGGCCTCCGATGACTCTGTGTCTGGAGACGCACGACAACTGCTGTCCATCTCGTCACTGCAAGGGCCGGAGCGGCAAGGGCACCCGGCTCGGCCGTCCACTCCGCTCTCCGACGCCGCTCTCCTGACTAACGCACCCGGCCAGCCGTCGCTCGGATCCGAACTCAAGACCGAAATCGAGTCTGCTGACCAGGTCGACCTTCTTTGCGCCTTCGTGAAATGGCATGGCATCCGAGTGCTAGAGGCCGAGCTAGCCCGACTACGACGACGAGGTGCGCGGTTACGCGTGATCACAACCACGTACATGGGAGCGTCTGAGCGGCCGGCAATCGATCGTCTCGTGCGAGACTTCGGCGCGGAAATGAAGATTCAGTACGACGCTCAGCGGACCCGCCTCCATGCAAAGGCCTGGCTGTTCCGCCGAGAGACAGGCTTCGACACCGCGTATGTTGGTTCCTCGAATCTGTCGAAAGCGGCGCTGCTCGACGGTGTCGAGTGGAACGTGCGGTTGTCGACGGTTGCCACGGAGCTCCTCCTGAAGCAGTTCGAGATTGCATTCGACACCTATTGGAACGATGGCACGTTCGAGAGCTACGACCCGGACATTGTTGAGCAGCGAGACCGCTTGGATGACGCCCTTGCCGAGGCATCGGGTGCTCGGGCACATGAGCGGGTGACCATCTCTCTGTCGGGCCTTGAAGTCCGGCCCTTTCCATACCAGGCACGGATGCTCGAAGAGATCGCCGCAGAGCGGGCTGTCCACGATCGTCATCGAAATCTTGTGGTGGCCGCGACAGGAACGGGCAAGACTGTCGTAGCCGCTCTCGACTACAAAGCCCTTTGCGAGCAGACGCCTGCTATCAGGCCCACACTGCTCTTCGTTGCCCACCGCAAGGAGATTCTGCTTCAGTCGCTGCGCACCTATCAGGAAGTGCTCGCGGATGCTTCGTTCGGAGAGCTGTATGTCGACGGGCATCGACCGGAGCGGGGCGATCACCTCTTCGCATCGGTTCAGTCACTTGCCTCTTACGGCGTGCCGAAGATCCAATCAGACCGCTACGACGTCGTCGTGATCGATGAGTTCCACCATGCGGCAGCATCGACTTATCGTGCATTGCTCGATCACCTGCGGCCTTCCGAGCTATTGGGCCTCACAGCTACCCCGGAGCGGGCAGACGGCGTCGATGTCCGATCGTTCTTCGATGGCCGGACTGCCACCGAGCTGCGCCTTTGGGACGCCCTTGGGCAGGAGCTCCTCTGTCCGTTCCACTACTTCGGTCTTGCCGACGGCGTCGACCTGACACGCGTTCAATGGACGCGAGGCCGTTACGACGAGGGGCAACTGAATGGCCTTTACACAGGAAACGACGCTCGGTCGCGAATCATCTTGACGCAGCTCCGCGACAAGGTTGGTGACGTGCGTGCCATGACGGCTCTTGGCTTCTGCGTGTCAGTGGACCACGCGCACTACATGGCGGAAGTCTTCACTGCAGCCGGTATCAGTGCGCGCGCCATCGTCGGCACGACAGCTGCCACAGAACGCACGCGCGCTCTCGATGACTTGCGTGAACGTCGTGTCAACGTGCTCTTTACCGCCGACCTCTTCAATGAGGGTATCGACGTGCCCGAAGTCGACACTGTGCTCTTCCTGCGTCCGACGGAGAGCGCCACGATCTTCCTGCAGCAACTGGGACGTGGTCTCCGTCGATCGAGTACAAAGGCCGTGTTGACTGCGCTGGACTTCGTGGGCCATCAGCGCAAGGAGTTCAGGTTTGATGCCCGCTATCGAGCGCTCACGGGTGCCACTCGAAAAGGCCTCGAGCGGGACGTCGAGCGCGGCTTTCCATTCCTGCCCTCGGGTTGCCAGATTGTCCTCGACCAGCAGACTCAGACGAGTGTCCTCGAGAACCTTCGCGCGCAGATCTCGGCGCGTTGGCCTCAGATCGTGGGTGAACTTCGTAGTCACGGCGAGACGAGCCTGTCCAACTTCCTCGCAGAGTCCGGCCTGGAGTTGTCTGATGTGGTGCGGAGCGATCGCAGCTGGACGAGACTGCGTCGCGAGGCAACCCTGCCAACGCGGTCAGGATCGTCGCGGGAGTCAGAACTTCTTAAGAGGGTGCGGGCGCTGGCACATGTCGATGACCTGGACCGGCAGGCGGCTTACCTGGAGCTCTTGAAGGACGACGCGCCGGAGTACGCATTGCTGAACGATCAAGACAAGCGCTTCGCTCGCATGCTCTTCTTCTCGTTGTGGCCGGGAGGCGGCAGTTTCCAGTCGTACGACGAAGGCCTCGCCGCGCTCCGTGCAGAGCCCGCAGTGAGAGATGAGTTGGAGGCAGTCATAGAACTTGCCTTCGAACAGACAAGACATGTCTCGACGCCTATGGCGGGGCGTCTCAGCGAGCTACCTCTTCGGGTCCATGCGCGCTACCAGCGCGAAGAGATACTGACCGCCCTGGACTACGCCAACCTCGCCGCTAGCGGTGAGAAACAGCGTCTCCCGAACAGCATGCGTGAAGGGGTCATGTGGTCCGACCGGTGGCAGAGCGATGCGTTCCTCGTGACGCTCCAGAAATCCGAGGCGGACTACTCCCCGACGACGATGTATCGCGACTACGCGCTCAGTCCCACCCTGTTCCACTGGGAGTCGCAGTCCAATACTTCAGTGATCTCGGCGACGGGTCGGCGTTATCTGAGCCAAGCCGAGAACGACACGAACGTCCTGCTGTTTGCTCGACAGCTCAAGGTCGATGCTTTGGGTACGTCGCCATACCTTTTCCTGGGATCTGCTCAGTACGTCTCTCACACCGGCGACCGCCCCATCGCCATCACCTGGCGCCTGGACCATCCCATGCCGACTGATGCCTACCTGCTGGCCTCTGCCGTCGCAAGCTGATCACTCTCCACCAGCGGGAGGGTCGGCGATGCTTACAGGCTCCTCAGCGAAATCAACTCCTCCCTGACACAGGAATGCCGCACGTTTCGCACGTGGTTTGCCGGCCCGCGTGTCCGCCTCTGGGACGCGGGACAGCTCGGGCATAGTGCGGCTTGCACCCTCGGGCCGATTGGATCTTCCCGCGAGCCTGTTGAGGTCTCGTCACCTTCGGCGCTGGTGAAACGGGTTGAGCAGGGGCGGAACGCCGGATAGACCCTCCGCGCGGGCGATCTTCTCCATTGATCCGGCCTCTACGTACGTGTCGGTGATGAGGAAGCTGTACGACAGATGGCTCCTGATGTACACGCGAACGAGGTCATCGAGTCTTAGGCGGCCTTCCGCGGCGGCACAGATCTGGTCTGGCTGCAGTTCAGGCAGGACCAGCCGATCGAAGACGTAGATGCAGAACTGGTCACCGCTTCGCGCACCCGACGCGTGTGCCTTGAGCCTGTCGAGGAGACCCCAGCTTCGCTGCCGCGTGACGTCAGCCGGGACGATTCCCCTGCCGGCGATACCTGCTGTACAGAAGCTCGCTGGCCCGCCAGATCGCGTAGACCCCTGCGACGCTGTTGGGAACCTCAGTCTTCGCCCAGTCCGAGAATCGGAAGCGAGGCGCCTCGGCGAGCATCTGCAGTTTGGGGCGGAGGTCCGCATCATCGTCTGGAGTCGTGGCGATCACCTCGCTACACCTTCCGTTGCGCATTTTGGCAGGCCAACTATCCCCTGTCGCCCCAGCCAAGAGGCCAGATCCAACTGGCGAAGCCTGACCCTTCGAGTCCCTTCAGCGCACGGTGACTTTCCGCATCCTCGAGCCATCGGTCTTCTAGTTCGATCTCAGCTGCAGCCGGAGGTGCTGCCGCAGCCTTCGCAGACGTAGCAGCTGCCAGCCGGGCGCATCTTGGTGCCGCAGGTGAAGCAGAGAGGCGAGTCGACCTCGCGGCCGGAGATGGCCTCCATCAGCTCGGCCGTGGTGTGGGCGCCGCCGGTGACGGGCTTGGCGGTTCCGGCGACCACGTCGGCCTCGTCGGCAGATGACAGTCGACTCGGCGACTGAGGCGTCGGCTGACACTTCGGCTGCCAGGGTCGAGGCTGAGGCGGCGGAGCCGGGATCGGCCTTGAGCGACTCGGCCTCGGGTACGTCGTCGAGGCCATCCTCGGGGGCGGCTTCGTACGAACCCGTGTCGAGTTGGCGCTGGCGCTCCTCGGCGGTGTAGATGCCGAGGGCGGCCCGCGACTCGAACGGCAGGTAGTCGAGGGCCAGGCGGCGGAAGATGTAGTCCATGATCGACTGGCTCATCCGCACGTCGGGGTCGTCCGTCATACCGGCCGGCTCGAACTTCATGTTCGTGAACTTGGAGACGTAGGTCTCGAGCGGGACGCCGTACTGCAGCGAGATCGAGATCGCCATCGAGAAGGCGTCCATCACCCCGGCCAGGGTCGAGCCCTGCTTGCCGAGCTTGAGGAACACCTCACCGAGACCGTCGTCGGGGTAGGACCCGGCCGTCATGTAGCCCTCGGCGCCACCGACCGTGAAGGAGCGTGGTGCGCGACGGACGCGACTTCGGCAGCCGCTTGCGGATCGGGCTTCTCGATCACCTTGACGATCTCGACGCCGTCGTCGGCCGTCGTAGGCCTTGTCGGCGCCTTCGGCCTTCGCGTCGGACAGCGGCTGGCCGACCTTGCAGTTGTCGCGGTAGACAGCGAGCGCCTTGAGGCCGAGCTTCCAGCCCTGCACGTAGACGTCGGCGATCTCCTCGACCGTCGCCGACTCGGGCAGGTTGACCGTCTTCGAGATCGCGCCGGACAGGAACGGCTGGGTCGCCGCCATCATCCGCACGTGACCCATCGGAGCGATCGCCCGCTCCCCCATCGCCGTGTCGAACACCTCGTAGTGCTCACGCTTGAGCCCCGGCGCGTCGATGACGTGACCCTTCTCGGCGATGAACTCGACGATCGCCTCGACCGTCTCGCTCGTGTAGCCGAGCTTCTTCAGCGCCCGCGGGATCGTCTGGTTGACGATCTGCATCGACCCGCCACCGACGAGCTTCTTGAACTTGACCAGCGAGAAGTCCGGCTCGATCCCGGTCGTGTCGCAGTCCATCATGAAGCCGATCGTGCCGGTCGGCGCGAGCACCGACGCCTGCGCGTTGCGGTAGCCGTGCTTGTCGCCGGTCTTGATCGTCGCCTCCCACGCCTTGGCGGCGAGCTTCTGGACGTCGCGGTCGTTCTCGGTGACGGAGCGGATCGCGTCGGTCGCGGCCGCGTGCTTGCGCATCACCCGCTTGTGGGCGTCGGAGTTGCGGGCGTAGCCGGCGTACGGACCGACCGCTGCGGCGATCTCAGCCGAGCGCTTGTATGACGTCCCGGTCATCAGCGACGTGATCGACGCGGCCAGGGTGCGGCCGCCTTCGGAGTCGTAGCCGAGGCCCATCGCCATCAGCAGCGCGCCGAGGTTGGCGTACCCGATGCCGAGCTGGCGGTAGTCGCGGGTCGTGTCGGCGATCGCCTCGGTCGGGAAGTCGGCGAAGCAGATCGAGATGTCCATCGCGGTGATGATCAGCTCGACGCAGCGGGCGAACAGCGGCGCGTCGAACGTGTCGTCCTCGCGCAGGAACTTCAGCAGGTTGAGGCTCGCGAGGTTGCACGACGAGTTGTCGAGGCTCATGTATTCGGAGCACGGGTTGGATGCGGTGATGCGGCCCGTCTCGGGGTTGGTGTGCCAGTCGTTGATCGTGTCGTCGTACTGGATGCCCGGGTCGGCGCACGCCCACGCGGCCTGCGCGATCTTGCCGAACAGCTCGCGCGCGTCGACGGTGTCGATCACCTTGCCGTCGCCGCGGGCGGTCAGCCCGAACTCGGTGCCCTCCTCGACCGCGCGCATGAACTTGTCGGTGACGCGGACGGAGTTGTTGGCGTTCTGGTACTGCACGGAGTGGATGTCGGCGCCGCCGAGGTCCATGTCGAAGCCGGCGTCACGCAGCGCGCGGATCTTGTTTTCTTCGCGCGCCTTCGTCTCGACGAACTCCTCGATGTCGGGGTGGTCGACGTCGAGCACGACCATCTTCGCCGCACGACGCGTCGCGCCGCCGGACTTGATGGTGCCCGCGGACGCGTCGGCGCCGCGCATGAACGACACCGGGCCCGACGCGGTGCCGCCGGAGCTCAGCAGCTCTTTGGACGAACGGATCCGCGACAGGTTGAGGCCGGCGCCGGAGCCGCCCTTGAAGATGAACCCCTCCTCCTTGTACCAGTTGAGGATCGAGTCCATCGAGTCGTCGACGGCGAGGATGAAGCACGCGCTGACCTGCTGCGGCGACTTGGTGCCGACGTTGAACCACACCGGCGAGTTGAACGCGAACACCTGGTGCAGCAGCATGTGCGTCAGCTCGTGCTCGAACGTCTCGGCGTCGGCCGGCGTCGCGAAGTAGCCCTCCTGCTCGCCGCTCGCGCGGTAGGTCTTGACGACCCGGTCGATCAGCTGGCGCAGGCTCCACTCGCGGACGTCGGTGCCGACCGCGCCACGGAAGTACTTCGTGGTCACGATCGTCGAGGCGTTGACCGACCAGAACTCGGGGAACTCCACACCACGCTGCTCGAAGACGGTTTCGCCGGTCTTCCAGTTCTGCTGGACGACGTCGCGCCGCTGCCACGTCACCGCGTCATACGGGTGCGTGCCCTCGGTGGTGAAGATCCGCTCGATCTTCAGCCCCTTGCCGCGCTTCGTCGCGCTGCCGTTGGTGTGGCGCCGGCTGTCGGTCTCGGTCATGGCCTCTCCTGCCTCGTCTTCGTCTGCGTCTGGTCTGCTGGTGTTGCGCGTCGTACGTCGTCTGGGGTGTTGCGGTGTTGCGGCGTCTGGTGGGCGATTAGCCCGGCGGTGCGTCGTTGTTGCGAGGGGGGACCTGAACCCCCATGCCACTTCTCGTCTTCGCGTCGGTGAGATCGGGCTCGGTGCCGGTGGCTTGCTTCTCGGCACGGAGGATCGCGATCTCGGTCTCGAAGTCGTCGGCCGACTCGAACGCGCGGTAGACGCTCGCGAACCGCAGGTAGGCCACCTCGTCGAGCTCGCGCAGCGGCCCGAGGATGGCGAGGCCGACCTCGTTGGCCGGGATCTCGGCCCAGCCGGACCCGCGCAGCGCGTCTTCGACCTGGGAGCCGAGCAGCGCCAGGTCGTCGTCGGTGACCGGGCGGCCCTTGCACGCCTTGCGGACCCCGCTGATCGCCTTCTCGCGGCTGAACGGCTCGGTCGCCCCGGACCGCTTCACGACGGTCAGCTGCATCTGCTCCACGGTGGTGAACCGCTTCTCGCAGTCGGAGCAGCTGCGGCGGCGTCGAATCGACGTACCGTCTTCGGCGACGCGACTGTCGAGCACGCGCGTGTCGGTGTTGCGGCAGTACGGACAGTGCATGGTGTCGGTCGCCTCCTTCGCCTCGCGCTCATACCGTGAGTTTGCCCGGTCGGCACCGACAGTCTGGGGTCCCCAAACTGGGGACAAGGCTGTGGACTTCCTGGGGATCACACCCGGTTGCCTGTGCATGGTGCTCCGTGGTGAGCGGTGCGGCCTGTGGATAGCGCCTCACCACAACCTGTGGAGAACTTACATGCTTGTAACTACTATATCTAGGGGTGACCTTAGGCTCAACCCCCTAGGGATGGCAATGCCAAACCCGGAACTGGTGGGAGTTTCTGCGTTTGGGCAGGTCAGAGTCGGTGTGCGTACGTCGTTCTGGGCGTGTCGCCCGGCCAGCCGCCCTGAGGTGCTCTCACCTCTAGTACAACAACCGTGCAGCGCCCACATGCCCGATTCAGGCGTCGCAGGGAGTCGATGTTTGGGGTAACTAGCGGTGCCAGAGCGCGCAAGACTTCCCAAACCCTCCGAGGCGCTAGCGCGCCACATCAAGCCACCTCCGTCGATCGAGCCTATCGAGTCAAGGTCTCGACACGCTCGACCGCGAGTACCGCTCGACCGGCGAGATGCCGACGGCGGTGTCGTGGCGGGCTGGTAGGACGGAGACATGCCCACGACCTACGACCTCGAACCCGCCGCTCTCCAGGTGACGACCCTCGTCGCCGGCATCAGCGATGACCAACTCGACTCCCCCACGCCGTGCGAAGGCACCAACGTCGCCGCGATGCTCGACCACTTCGTCGGGCTGACGCAGGCGTTCCAGTACTCCGCCAACAAGACGCCTCCGCCGCCAGAGCTCAAGGCGCCAAGCGCGTCGAGCGACAACCTCGACCCCGAGTGGGCGACCCGTCTGCCCGCCCAGCTGCGCGACCTCGTGACGGCCTGGCGCGACCCAGCGGCGTGGGAGGGCGACACGGAGGCGGGCGGTGTCCCGATGCCGGCCTCGATCATGGGCTGCGTCGCCATGAGCGAGCTGGTGCTGCACGGGTGGGACCTCGCGAAGGCGACCGGGCAGCCGTTCACCGCCGACGAGGGCAGCCTGGAGGCGGTTCACATGTTCACGGCGATGATGGCCGAGCCCGGTCAGGAGGCCGCCCGCGAAGGTCTCTACGGCCCGGTCGTTCCCGTCCCTGACGATGCTCCGATGCTCGACCAGGTGCTTGGCCTGAGCGGCCGCTCGCCCGCCTGGGCTCCGCCGCCCGAGGAGGCATCCACGAGCGGAACAGACTCGGTATGACGAACGGCGAGCAGATGGTCCGCGCCAACGGGGTTGACCTGTGCATCGAGACGTTCGGCGCACCGACCGACCCCGCGATCCTCCTCCTCGGTGGCGGGGCCGCGTCGATGGACTGGTGGGACGACGAGCTCTGCGAACGCCTCGCCGCGGGTCCGCGGTACGTGATCCGCTACGACTACCGCGACACCGGCCGTTCGGTGCACGATCCGGCTGGCGCGCCGACATACACCGGGGACGACTTGGCCGCCGACGCCGTGGGGATCCTCGACGCGCTCGAACTGGGGCGTGCACACTTCGTTGGACTCTCGATGGGCGGCGGGATCGCGCAGGCAATCGCCATCAACCAGCCCGATCGGGTTGCGACGCTCACGTTGATGGAGACCAGCCCGATCGGCCCGGGCAGCCCGGACCAGCCGGCGCTTCCCCCGATGTCCGATCGGATGCGGGCGTATTTTGCCGATCCCCCGCCCGACCCTGACTGGTCCGACCGAGCTGCGGCGATCGACGCGATCGTCAACACTGAGCGCGCATTCAACGGTGCGCTGCCGTTTGAGGAGGAGCGCGTTCGGGCGACGGCCACTCGCGTTTTCGACCGCAGCCACGACATAGCCGCCGGCATGACCAACCATTGGAGCCTCGATGGCGGCGACGACTCGGTGAGTCTCTCGGACGTGAAAGCACCGACGCTCGTCATGCACGGCACGGCCGACCCGTTGTTCCCGTACGGCCACGCGGAGGCGCTGGCTCGCGAGATCGAAGGCGCGCGGCTCGTCCCGCTGGAGGGTGGGGGGCACCAGTATCCGGCGACACCCACCTGGGACGTCGTGGTGCGCGAGATCCTTGCCCACACCAGCCCCTGACGTCCGGTCTGCAGGTCTGATGCTGCTCGGGAACCGGCTCGCGGGATCTCACGTCTCACCCATGTGCACCCCAGCAGACACCTCGTCCACACGATCGCGGCCGCCCTCGCGTCCAGCGCCCTCGTAGCGTGTGCGGCGTCAGGCGGTTCGGGCCTCGGGCCAGACCCAAATTCCACGACTCCGACATCGCAGAAAGACTCCGGGTTGGTCGTCGGAACCGTCCTCGCCGGTCCCGCTTGTGCGGTTGAGAATGTCTCGGACCCTTGCCCTGATACTCCGGTCGGCGGCGCAACGGTCGAGCTCTATGTGGCCGGCAGCGTGGTCGCCACGGATCAGACGAACGCGCAGGGTCGGTTCCGGATGTCAGGTCCACCCGGCAGGGCCGTTGTCCTGCTCCACTCCCCGAGCGGAATGGGATCGGATACCGAGCGTCCCATCCAGCTCCGCACTGGTCACACCACGCGGATCAAGATCACAGTCGACACCGGAATCCGCTGAGCCGGGCTGCCCAGATCTGCCGCTCGCGTCACTGGCGGCACGGTTGTCCACAGATGCGGCGACGGGTCTGGCCGGATGGGTGGCGATCCTCTAGTTTGAGTTGAACTTCGTCGCACCCCGGAGGTCCGATGCGCCGAGCCGTCGTCGCCGCACTCACCGCTGGGCTTTGCTCAGCAGGTATGACGGCGTGCTCGGACGACCCCAGCCCCGATCCACCTGCGACCTCCTCCAGTACGACGTCGACCACCACACCCACCACCCCGACCACGACGTCACCCACCGAGCCCGAGCCCCCGGAGCTCCCAGCCCTCGCGAAGGAGAACTCGAAGGCGGGCGCCAAAGCCTTCGTCCGGTACTTTGTCGCAGTTCTCAACTACGTCTAAGGCTCAAGATCCGGCGCTCTGCGCGTAGGGCATCCCTGAGAACTGCGATGTCTGTTCGTCGTCGCGGAGGACATAGATCGACAGCGTGCGCGAACAGGCGGGTACCAAGAGGGCGGCGAGTGGACGGTCGTTCACTGGTTGTTTCCCGGCAGCACGCTGAGTGAGCCTCGTCGTGAGCCTACATCGCGAAGGTCTCACGTGGCGGCCGGCAAGTCGTCGGAAGAGCACCGGGCGGCAAGGCCACGTCAGATCAAGCACCAAGTACTTCTTCGAATTTCACGTGGCGGCGTCTCAGGTGGCGATGTCGAGGATTTGAGCGCCAGGATGATCGGCGTTGCTGCTCGGCGCGGCTGCTTGCGGTCAGTTGGTCCGTACGTGCTCCTGCCAGTTCGACCGCCCTTCGGCATGCGGCGATGGCGAGCGTCCACCGACGGCCGAGGTAATCATCGAGATGCCATGACGCAGATCCGTCGGACCAGTGACTGACGGCCGACGATCAGCCGTCGAGCGCCGAGCTTCCTGGCGGCACCTACGATTACTTGTGGCTTCCCGGCCTGCCCGGCGCGCTCCCAACTACGGCGCGAGTCGTCCGTCGTGTGAGTGCGCTGCCGCGCAGCTCATGCGCCGACCCCGCATGTTCGTCGATGTCCCTCTGGGCTCGATCTCAACCGACGGCGATGGGCGACACCGTCAATGGCGGTGGCGTCTCCTCGGCATCCGAGTGCAGGGATCCGCAGCAATGCAGCAGGGGCCAGCGAGTCAGCGGCAGGGTGCTGACGACGGGCGACATCATTTCGGCGGTGCGGCGGGTTGGGGTGCCGGCCGCGTCGGTGGAGGCGCCGAGGTACACGCTGGTGAACCTCAAGACCACGTTCTTCACCAAGCCACCGAGCATCAACCGCAACCTCACCATCATCGGCTACAACGTCGACGTGGAGATCCGGCCGGCGTCGTACGAATGGGATTGGGGCGACGGCAGTTCGACCACGACAAGCACTCCTGGCAAGCCCTATCCATCAACGGACGTCACCCACACCTACGTCCACGCCACCGACAAGGACGAGGCGCTCGAGCTGAGCGTCGACATCACGTACGAGGCGCGTTACCGCGTGGATGGC
Source organism: uncultured Actinomycetota bacterium (assembly GCA_963815295.1). Classification (GTDB taxonomy): domain Bacteria; phylum Actinomycetota; class Actinomycetes; order Propionibacteriales; family Nocardioidaceae; genus JACDHG01. The sequence continues at coordinate 839,032 of CAWFFZ010000008.1, read as the reverse complement.
GGTCCCTGGCAAACGATCCCCGACGTGCTGACCATCCCTGGCGCGTCGACCTCGATGCCCGTGAAGCAAGCGAGCGCCGTCCTCGTCGCCGACGACTGAACGCTTTCGGAGAACGTCTGCCGACACACGGCGGCGGACGTGGCGCGGCGGTCGACGCGCAGGACGTGATCCGCGGCAACTTCGCCCGAAACAGTTCAAGGAGGCTCACGGTAGAGATAGCAGCCGGCGGCCGGCGAAGCCGAGGTCGGCGCGGTGATACCAGGCGAGCTCGGTGTCACCTTCGAGCCAGCACAGCATGACCTGCTCACCGTTGAGCTCCGCAGGGAAGTCCAGCAGCAGCGGCGCGAAACCCTTTACCTCAGCACCGCTTGACTGGATCGTCGTCATCAGCTCATCGAGTCTCGCCTCAGACGCCTTGAACACGGGCAGCCCACCGAGGTTGCTCGGCGAAGCGCCTGGCCGCATCGACGCTGCCAGCTCGGCGGTGTCGGCACGCAAGGCGATGAACTCGTCGAACATCGGCTGCATGGTGGCGATCTGCTCGCGCGCCTCGTCAACCGTGAAGAGCGGCATACCCCGATCCTCCCCCATGACGGCCAGGAGAGGTTTAAGTGCACCGGATGAGGGATCTAGCCGCCCGGTGGGGTGTAGTCGATCCCGCTTGACCCGGCCGGCAGTTCGTCCGCACTGATCAGCACGACCGTCTCGCACGTCGCGCCTCCGGCAGCGCCGACCGTTAGGGCGACCTTCGCCGCGGCGGCGTTGTCGGGGAGATCGACGATGACATACGCGTCAGTGGCGCCGAACGCGAAGTCAAAGCTCTCTAGCCGGCCCCCTGCACTCTGGGCAGTCTTCTCGACGACATCGCGCCGAGACGCGCCGCCGGCCTCCAGCAACCCCTTCGCACCAGCAGCGGTGTAGTTGGCCTTGATCAGGTACCTGCTCATGTTTCTCCCTCCCCGGCGACTCGATCGGTCGCCATCCTGAGAGTGTGCTCCTCTAAGACGCTCCTGCACAGCCCCAATCTCCCCTCGTTATCCATAAGATCGAGCTGACTAAAGGTCTAGACCTGAACGCCAGCCCTCCTTAGGCTGAGTTTGTGGGTGATCCCGGCGACCCGACCACTGCGACCACCCAGCTTTCTGCGGCCACCGGCACCCGCACGACCACGGATCTACCCACTCGCGCACGAGTCGTCGTCATCGGCGGCGGCCTCGGTGGCACGAGCATCGCCTACCACCTGGCGGAGCTCGGCGAGACCGACGTCGTACTGCTCGAGCGCGACGAGCTGACCAGCGGCTCCACGTTCCACTCCGCCGGGCTCGTCGGCCAGCTCCGCGCCGACCCGACGCTGACTCGGATGAACATGTACTCCGTCGACCTCTACCGCCGCCTCCAACAGACCGAGCACGCGCCCGCCTGGGTCGAGAGCGGCGGCATCAAGCTCGCCTCGTCGCCCGAGCGTCTCGACGAGATCCGACGCCAGATCAGCTGGGCGCAGACCTACGACCTGCCGCTCCACGAGATCTCCGCGACCGAGGCCCGCGACATGTTCCCGCTCATGTCCACCGACGGCGTCGACGGCGCGTGCATCCTCGAGTCCGACGGCCAGCTCGACCCGTCCCAGCTGTGTATGGCGCTCGCCGCCCTCGCTCGCCAAGGCGGCGTCACGATCCGCACGCACACGCGAGTCACCGCCATCGACACCGTCGACATCGGCCACGGCCAACGCCGTGTGTCCAAGGTCCGCACCGACCGCGGCGACATCGAGTGCGAGGTCGTGGTCGACGCAGGCGGCATGTTCGCCGCCGAGATCGCCCGCATGGTTGGCGTGCGCGTGCCGATCGTCCCGATGTCGCATCAGTACGTCGTCACGGAGTCGCTCGGTGGCGAGCACAGCCCTGCCGGAGCCGGCCTCGGCGATCGCGACGCCACACTCCCCTCACTCCGCGACCCCGACCTGCTCGTCTACTTCCGCCAGGAGGTCGAGGGGCTCGTGATGGGTGGGTACGAGCGCAACCCGGCGCCGTGGTCGACCACCGCGACGACGTACGACGCCATCCCCGCCGACTTCAACGGCAAGCTGCTGCCCGAGGACTGGGAGCGGCTCGAGGAGATCGCCACCAACGCCGCCGTCCGGGTGCCTGCCATGGCCGATGTCGGGTTGCGGAGTGTGATCAACGGGCCGGAGGCGTTCACGCCCGACAACGAGTTCTGCCTCGGCGAGACGGCGGTCGCGGGGTTCTTCGTGGCGGCGGGATTCTGCGCGCACGGCATCGCGGGCGCGGGCGGCATCGGCAAGGTGATGGCGGAGTGGATCGTCGACGGCGAGCCGGAGTTCGACCTGTGGCACATGGACATAGGCCGGTTCGGGGAGGCCTATGCGTCGCCGTCATACACGCTGGCCCGGACGATCGAGAACTACCAGACCTACTACGACATCAGCTATCCCGCAGCTCGAGCGCCTGTCTGGCCGGCCGCTGCGGATCTCGCCCGTCTACGCCTGGCACGAGACCCGCGACGCGGCCTTCGGCGAGAAGGCCGGCTGGGAGCGGGTCAACTACTACGCCTCCAACGCGTCGGCCGAGCTGGACGACCTCCGGCCGCGCGGATGGGCCGGGCGTGACTGGTCGTCGGCTACGGCGGCCGAGCATCGGGCGACGCGTACGACGGCGGGCATCTTCGACGAGACCTCGTTCGCCAAGATCGAGGTGCGGGGTTCGGACGCCGCGGCCTTCCTGGAGCGGGTCTGCGACAACGCCGTAGCCCGCGGCATCGGTGACGTGACCTACACCCAGGCGCTCAACCCGCGCGGCGGCATCGAGGCCGACTTCACCGTGACCCGGCTCGACGAGGACCGGTTCTGGGTGATCACCGGGACGGCGTACGGCACCCATGACCTCGCCTGGCTGCGCAAGCAGGCGCGGCTCGGCGACTTCGACGTATCGCTCACCGACGTCACCGGAGGCTTCGGCGCCTTCGCGGTGTGGGGTCCGGCCGCCCGCGAGATCGTGGGCTCCCTGACGTCGGCCGACGTGTCGGACGAGGGGTTCCCGTTCATGACCTCGCAGGCGATCACCGTCGGGGACGTGCCGGTGCGGGCGCTGCGCGTGACGTTCACCGGCGAGCACGGGTGGGAGCTCTACCCCGAGCCTGGAGTATGCCGCTCGGCTCTGGGAGCAACTGTGGACCGCCGGCGCCGACCACGGGCTCGTGCCGTGCGGCTACCGCGCCATCGAGAGCCTGCGGCTGGAGATGGGCTACCGGGTCTGGAGCACCGACATCACACCGGAGACCACGCCGTACGAAGCGGGCCTGGGGTTCTGCGTGAAGCTCGACAAGCCGGGCGGGTTCGTGGGCGACGACGCGCTGCGGGAGGCGAAGGCTGCCGGGCTGACGCGGAAGCTCAGCCTGCTCGTGCTCGACGACCCGCGGGCCGTGGTGCTGGGGGCTGAGCCGGTCAGGGTCGGCTCCGAGGTGGTCGGGCGGGTCACGTCGGGCGGCTTCGGCTACACCTGCGAGCGGTCGCTGGCCTACGCCTACCTCCCGATCGACCTCGCCAAGCCCGGCACCGAGGCGACCATCAACCTGTTCGGCGAGCACGTCGCCGCGACCGTCACCGACGTACGAACCCTGCTCCCGCACTGCCAACTAGCGCGGATGCGGCTGCCTCCACCCGACCGGACACCCGCTAACCCGCGTTTCGGGGGTGTCAGGCGGCCGATTCGCGGGTTACCGGGTGTTCGGTGCGTCGGTGAACAAGCGGCTAGGGGGTCCGGGCAGTGGTGACCCACGCCGCCGAAGCGAACATCACGCCGTCTCCGGTGTCGTGAGCGTTCATCGTGTCCTGCACGGCTGCCAGCGTCTCGGCACGCTCGCGATCGTCGAGCTGGCCAAGCCAGCCGCGGAACGTCGAGCCCGTGCTGATCGCAGCGAAAGCACTCTCCGCGTCTGCTGCGAACCGCATCGGCGCTTCCACCGCCTCTACCTCCACGCGCTCGAAGCCGGCCGACACCAACACCTCGCGAATGCGATCTGAGTCGGACAGCGAGAGCGGCCCCGGCGCCCCGGGCTGCGGGCCCGGCAAGGGGCGTGCCGTGCCAAGCGCTCGCAAGATCTCGCGCAGCCACTCGTTGTGCTCCAGCGAGCGCCACGTCGCCATCGCCAGCCGCCCACCCGGCCGCAACAGCCTGCCGATGTTCGCAAAGGCCGCCGTCATGTCAACGAAGAACATCGTCCCGAACCGGCTCAAGGCGACGTCATATCTCGCTTCCGCCACATAGGTCTGGGCATCCGCCTGCTCGAAGCTGACGTTCTCGACTCCCTCGGCGGCGGCCAGCTGGCGAGCCCGGGCGATCATCTGCGACGACAGGTCGATGCCGAGCACAGCTCCCTGTTCCGCCTGCCGGGCCGCATCCCGCGCCGCTAGGCCGTTGCCACACCCGACGTCGAGCACGAGGTCCTTGGGTGAGATCGCAGCTGCGCCGAGGAGCGCCTGATGAAAGCCGCTCGCGGCGGCGTCGTACCGCTTCCAGTCCCGCGCCCACTCAGCACCCTCGTCACCGTCCCAGGCAGCGGCCGCCTCCACATTCGCGATTGGTGTCGTGCTCATCATGCTTTCCCTCCAGCGTGCCAGTATGCCGTCCTAGCCCAGCTCGGATGAGACCGACAGACGGCTGTGTCCGGTGCGCGGCAGAGAAGCGGCTAGGGGATGCGGGGAAGGGCGGAGCGGAGGGCGCCGGAGTCGCCGGCCACGGTCTGCACGGAGATGCGGATCTTGTCGGGGCGGAAGAGGTCGCGGGCGTACTCGACCGGCTGACCCGACGTCGTACGCGCGGTCCGCTCGATTAGCAGCAACGCCGACCCCTCGTCGACCCCCAACAAGTCCGCCACCTCCGCCGTCGCGATGAACGGTTCCAGGAACTCCGTCGCCGTCTGCGGCGCCAGCCCGTAGTCGCGCCGCATCCGCGAATACAGCGACCCGGTCAGCCGTTTCGACAACAGCGCCGGGAACAGGTCCACCGGAAGGTAGGACCGCTCCAACGCCAACGGCTGCCGCCGGGCCGACCGCACACGCACGACCTCGTAGACCTCCGCGCCAGCCGTCAGGTCCAGCGCCGCAGCCACGTTCCGCGGCGCTGGTACGACGTCTGAGCTCACCACGCGAGCGCTCGCCCGGACCTGCCCCCGGCGCAGCTGCTCGGTAAACCCCGCTAGTCCCGTGATGTCGCACTCGATCCGGGGCTGGCGGATGAATGTGCCACCTTGTCGACCCGGGATCCGCTCGACCACCCCGCGCGCCTCGAGCGAGCCCAGCGACTGCCGCAGCGTCATCCGGCTGACGCCCAACGCCGCCGCGAGGTCCTTCTCCTTCGGCAGCTTGTCGCCAGCCAAAAGCTCGCGCGCATCGATCAAAGCCATCAGCCACTGCTCGATCTGCACATGGGCAGGAGGCCCCGTCGATCCCGACAGGTCGGGCGCTGTCGTCAGCATGCCCGCGTCTATCGCTTCACTCGCCATCGACGAAGCCCCCATCCCGAGCAGATCAGCCGCCTGCTCACTTGTCGTCAAACACCTCCACGACGGCCGGGTCGATGTTGCGGATCGGGCCCTTGAACCAGTGCTTGGCCGAGGCTTCCCACCAGATGGTGATGAGGATCAGCACACCGAACGTCACGATCGGCGCGTAGTTGACGAACTTCCACTCGAAGGCGTCGTTCCACGGCTGTCCCCCGGGCACGGTCGGCAGCATCAGGTACAGCGACACGATGACGATCTCAGCGACCGCGATCGGGTTCATCCACTTGTACTTCTCGCCGTTGTTCCAGGCACCGACCTCAAACCGATCTCCATGTCGCCAGCGCAGCCAGATGGGTATGGCGAACGACAGGTACAGACCTATGACGGCGATCGATGTCACGGCGAAGAACGCGACCGGATAGGGAATGGGATCCTCAGCCGTGCCGATGTTGATCTCGATGAGCGCGGGCAGTGTCAGGATGGCGGCGGAGACCGCGACCATCATCACGGCATTGGCCGGGACCCGCGACGAGGTGAGCGCCGACCACCGCTTCCAGCCCGGCACTGCACGGTCACGACTGAACGCGAACGTCATTCTCGACGCAGAGGTCAGGCACGAGGTGGCGCAGAACAACTGAGCCGAGGCGGAGATGAACAGCACGAAGGTCGCCCAATTCTTCCCGAGTGACTCCAAGAAGATGTACGCCACTCCGCCAGATCCGACTCCGGCGTTGTCCGGGCTCCCGTCGGGCGCGTTCGGGATGGCGAACGTCACGCAGAGCAGCAGGATGTAGCCGCCGACGGCCGAGTAGAAGATCGACCGCCAGATGCCCTTGGCCGCTCCCATAGACGCCGACTCGGTCTCCTCCGAGAGGTGAGCACAGGCGTCGAAGCCGGTGATCGTGTACTGCGTGAGCAGGAAGCCCAACGGCACCACGCCGAACCAGAAGCCGAGGCTGGTGATGCTCCCGTCGTGCAACCCCGAGTTGTTGAACCGCTCGGTGAAGACATAGCTGAACGACTGGTGCCGGTCAGGCACGAAGATCAGGATCAGCACGATCGCCGATGCACCGGCGACATGCCACCACACGGAGACGTTGTTCATGATTGCCATCAAGTGGCCGCTGAAGATGTTGAGCACCGAGGCCGTTGCGAGCACAACCAGGAAGATCAGGAACACCCGCGTCAGTGAGTAGTCCTCGGCGTACGACGTCGAGTACGTGCTGATCGTCAGGTCGATGAACGTGGCACAGCCGTAGGCCACACCGGCAGTCACCGCGATGAGGCCGATTAGGTTGAGCCAACCCGTGTAGAAGCCGGCCTTGGCGCCACCCAGCCTCGAGGCCCACCAGTAGATACCACCGGAGGTCGGGAACGCCGAGACGAGCTCCGACATCGTGAAGCCGATGAGGAGGATGAAGACGCTGAGGATGAACCACGACCACGAGATCGAGATCGGCCCACCGTTGTTGAATCCGGCGATGTAGTTGGTGAAACATCCCGCCAGGATCGAGATGATCGAGAACGAGATCGCGAAGTTGGAGAAGCCCGACCAGTTGCGGGACAGATCTTGCTTGTAGCCGAGCTCGGCAAGCCTGCGCTCGTCGTCGCTCATGTGTGTCTGTGCCATCGATTCCTCCGATGAAGAGGTCTAGCTGCGGATAGGGGTTTCGGTGCGCAGGTCGACAGTGGCAAAGGTGATGGGTCAATCGGGTGCGGCGGCGGCGGCGAGCCAGGTATCGAACTGCGGACTGTCGAACTCCTCGACAGCCCGGTCGTACTTCTCCATCCCCCACTCCCAGAAGTCGAAGTCAAGGGCGCTGTTGGCGTGCTGGATCACGGCCCACAGCGTCCAGCCGTACTTCGACATCAGACCGAGCAGCCGCGCCCGGGCCACCATGTTCGGCCTTTCCCGCCCGTAGTAGTGAGTGACGAGCACATCGAGCTGTTCGGTGGCGAGGTTCGACTCGCTCCAGATGTTGCCGAGCTCGAAGCACGGGTCGTTGTTGCCGGCGTACTCGAAGTCGATGATCCACAGGCGCTCGCCGTCGTCGACGAAGTTCGCCGCCAGCAGGTCGTTGTTGCACGGCACGGTGGGCAGGTCGACGACTGCCAAGGCGCGCTCGATGTCTGCGACTTGCGGCTCGAAGTCCAGGTATCGCGCTGGCAGTCGATATCCGTTGTCTGTAACGGTTTTCAGGTAGGTGCGCTGCGCGTCGAACATGTCGAAGTCGCTCACGAAGCGTGGTCCGTCGTGCAGCATCCGGCACACCTCGGCGATGCGCGACAGGTTGGCATCGGCGCGTATGTCGTCGGGCGTCAACGTCGTACCGGCGACGTAGTCGACCACCAGCATGTGGTCGTCGGGCATGTATTCGACCACGGGAGGTGACGCGCCCGAGGCCGCGGCCGCGCGGGAGTTGAGGTACTCGGCCTCTCGGTCGATCGAGAGCATCGTCGAACCGTCGCTGGAGATGCGCACCACTACGTCGAGGTCGGCGGTCTTGACGCGCACGTTGACGTTGGTGAGACCGCCGTGCAGCTGGGTCACCTCACGCGGCCGGTAGCGGACCGAGGCGAGCCGGTCGAGGAGGATGTCGAGGTCGTCGGGCAGCGTCGCTGTGACCACCGCAGTGCCTCCCTCCGCGGTGAGTTGATCTCACCAGGTGACGGACTGATGCTAGTGCCAAGTTCTCGGTCAGGTCTAGACTCATTCCGCCCGACCGGCCGAGTGGAAGTGACCGTCCTCATGTCCCAGCCACAGTTCCCTCTCGACGTAAAAGACCTGCGCAAGCTCATCGACAACGGGGAGGTCGACACGGTCATCGTGGCCTTCACCGACATGCAGGGTCGTCTGCAAGGTAAACGCATCCACGCCCAGTTCTTCCTCGACACCGTGCTCGGTCACGGGACCGAAGGCTGCAACTACCTGCTGGCTGTCGACGTCGACATGAACACCGTCGAGGGCTACGCGATCAGCTCGTGGTCGACGGGCTATGGCGACATGGAGTTCGTCCTCGACCTCTCGACGCTGCGGCTGACCCCGTGGCTGCCCGGCACCGCGATGGTGCAGTGCGACCTCGCGTGGCTCGACGAGGACCACTCCCCCGTCCTCCAGTCGCCCCGCACTGTGCTCGCCACCCAGGCGGCCCGCGCTGCGGAGCGCGGCCTGACGGCATACGCAGGCACAGAGCTGGAGTTCAACATCTACAACGACACGTTTGAGGCCGCGTGGGACAAGGGCTATCGCGACCTGATCCCCGGCAACCAGTACAACGTCGACTACTCGCTGCTCGGCACCAGCAGGGTCGAGCCGCTGTTGCGCGACATCCGCAACCAGATGTACTCCGCCGGGCTCACGGTCGAGTCGGCCAAGGGTGAGTGCAACCTCGGGCAGCACGAGATCGCGTTCAAGTACGAAGAGGTGGTCCGCACCGCCGACCAGCACTCCGTTTACAAGAACGCCGCCAAGGAGATCGCGTCGCTGCACGGGCAGTCCGTGACGTTCATGGCGAAGTTCGACGAGCGCGAGGGCAACTCGTGCCACGTGCACATGAGCGTCCGCGGCGAGGACGGGTCGATCGTCTTCGATGAGGGGTCGGGTCCGACGAAGCTCTTCGAGCAGTTCGTCGCCGGCGTGCAGGCGACGCTGTTCGACTTCACGCTGCTGTACGCCCCGAACATCAACTCCTACAAGCGGTTCCAGCCGGGGTCGTTCGCGCCGACGGCGATCGCGTGGGGGCGCGACAACCGCACGTGCGCGCTGCGCGTCGTCGGCCACGGTGCCGGGCTGCGGGTGGAGAACCGGCTGCCCGGCGGAGACATGAATCCCTACCTCGGGCTCGCCGGCATGCTCGCAGGCGGTCTGCACGGCATCGAGAACGAGCTCGAGCTCGAAGCGCCCTTCGAAGGCAACGCCTACGAGTCCGACAAACGTCATGTGCCGACAACGCTGCTGGAGGCCCGCGACGCGTTCGCCGCGTCCGAGATCGCGCGGTCGGCGTTCAGCGACGCCGTGGTCGACCACTACCTCAACGCCGCCGACGTCGAGCTCGCCGCGTTCAACTCCTATGTCACCGACTGGGAGCGCGTGCGAGGCTTCGAGCGGCTATGAACGTGATGCCGAAGTCAGGTAGGCAGATGCACTGTTACTTAGGCGCGTTTGCGGATGGGCGTGCGCGACAATGAGCACTACCCATGTCGTGATCAACCCGGCCACCGAGGAGCAGGTCACCGAGGTGGGCTCCGCGTCGCTCGAAGAGACCGACGCGGCGATCGACCGGTCACAACGCGCGTATGACGCCTGGCGTCACGTGGCGCCGGCCGACCGGGGCCGGCTGCTGCGCCGGTTCTCCGATGCGGTCGACGGGGCCATCGACGAGCTCGCCGCCCTCGAAGTCGCCAACTCCGGCCACACGATCGGCAACGCCCGGTGGGAGGCCGGCAATGTCCGCGATGTCCTCGGTTACTACGCCGCCGCACCCGAGCGGCTGTTCGGCCGGCAGATTCCGGTGGCGGGCGGCGTCAACGTGACGTTCAAGGAGCCCCTCGGCGTCGTCGGGGTCATCGTCCCGTGGAACTTCCCGATGCCGATCGCCGGATGGGGCTTCGCACCTGCCCTGGCCGCTGGCAACTGCGTCGTCCTCAAACCGGCTGAGCTGACGCCGTTGACCGCGATCCGGCTGGGCGAGCTGGCCCTCGAGGCGGGTCTGCCCGAGGGCGTCTTCACCGTCATACCCGGCAAGGGCTCCGTCGTCGGCGAACGCTTCGTCACCCACCCCGCCGTCCGCAAGGTCTGCTTCACCGGCTCGACCGAGGTCGGCAAACGCATCATGGCGGGCGCTGCCGACCAGGTGAAGCGGGTGACGCTCGAGCTCGGTGGCAAGAGCGCCAACATCGTCTTCGCCGACTCCGACCTCGAGCAGGCTGCGGCCACCGCGCCGTACGGCGTCTTCGACAACGCCGGACAGGACTGCTGCGCACGCAGCCGGATCCTGGTCGAGCGCAGCGTCCACGACCGGTTCCTCGAGCTGCTCGAACCCGCCGTGCAGGGGGTCAAGGTCAAGGCGCCCGGAGACGAGGACTCCGAGATGGGGCCGCTCATCAGCGCGGGGCAGCGCGAGACGGTGACGTCGTACGTCGAAGGCGACAGCGTCGATGTCGCGTTCCGAGGCGACGCGCCCGACGGCGCCGGCTACTGGTACCCGCCGACCGTCGTGCTGCCGAAGTCCGAGCAGGACCGGGTGTGGCGCGAGGAGGTGTTCGGGCCGGTCGTGGCGGTGCTGCCGTTCGACGACGAGGCCGACGCGATCGCCAAGGCCAACGACACCGAGTACGGCCTGTCGGGGTCGATCTGGACTCGCGACGTCGGGCGGGCGCTGCGGGTGTCGCGCGCCGTCGAGGCCGGCAACCTGAGCGTCAACTCCCACTCGTCGGTGCGCTACTCGACGCCGTTCGGCGGGTTCAAGCAGTCCGGCATCGGGCGCGAGCTCGGCCCCGATGCGCTCGACCCGTTCACCGACCTCAAGAATGTCTTCATCTCAGACGGCTGAGCAGCTCGGATCAATGCGCGATCCGCGGCGCTCCGGCGAGTGACAGAAACGAGGAAGCATCTGATGGCAGGAGCGGGTCGGCTCGAAGGACGCACCGCCGTCGTCACCGGTGGGTGCAGCGGGATCGGCCTGGCGACGGTACGCCGCTTCGCCGCCGAGGGGGCGCGCGTGGTCATCGGCGACGTCGATGACTCTCGCGGGCCGGGCATCGCCGACGAGGTCGACGGCCGCTACGTGCACTGCGACGTGACGGACGCCGCCCAGGTCGAGTCGATGTTCGGCACCGCCCACAGCGAGTTCGGCAGCGTGGACGTGGCGTTCAACAACGCCGGCATCTCGCCGCCCGACGACGACTCGATCCTCGACACGGGCATCGAGGCGTGGCGGCGGGTGCAGGAGGTCAACCTGACGAGCGTCTACCTCTGCTGCAAGGCCGTGCTCCCCTACATGCGCCAGCAACGACGCGGCTCGATCATCAACACGGCGTCGTTCGTGGCGGTGATGGGGGCGGCGACCTCGCAGATCTCGTATACGGCCAGCAAGGGCGGGGTCCTGGCGATGTCGCGCGAGCTCGGCGTGCAGTTCGCCCGCGACGGCGTACGCGTCAACGCGCTGTGCCCCGGACCGGTCAACACCCCGCTGCTGCGGGAGCTGTTCGCGAAGGATCCCGAGCGGGCGGCCAGACGGCTCGTCCACATCCCGATGGGCCGGTTCGCCGAGCCCGAGGAGATCGCGTCGGCGGTGTTGTTCCTGGCCAGCGACGACTCCAGCTTCATCACCGCGTCCCAGTTCCTGGTCGACGGCGGCATCGCCGGCGCCTACGTGACGCCACTGTGATACCTCCGGAACCCGCCTTCGCTTGCGTCCGTGCAGTTGGTCGCTATGGCGACCCGGCGTACGGACGCAAGGTGCCTCGCCTCACTTGCGTCCGTGCAGCTGGTCCCCACAGCGGCCGGGCGTACGGACGCAAGGGGGTCTCATGAGGCGGCCGGTCATCGGCATCACGTCGTACGTCGAACCGGCGACCTGGGCTGCCTGGGCGGATGTCCCTGCGGCGCTGATCCCGCATGCGTACGTGCAGCACGTGCACGCCGCGGGCGGCCTGGCCCTCGTGGTGCCGCCACTGGCCGACGACGCGTCCGACGACGACGCCCGCGAGGTGCTGTCGCGCCTCGACGGCCTGATCCTCGCGGGCGGCGTCGACGTCGAGCCGTCGCGGTATGGCGAGCAGCCACACCCGACGGTGCAGCCACCCCGGCCTGACCGGGACGCGTCCGAGTTGCTGCTCGCCCGGGTTACTGGGGCCGACGACGTACCGGTGCTGGGGGTGTGTCGCGGCATGCAGGTGATGGCGGTTGCCGGCGGCGGTGCGCTCGAGCAACACCTCCCCGACCGGCTCGGACACACCGACCACTCGCCCGGCCCGGGCCGCTACGGGGAGCACCCAGTCGAGATGGCGCCCGGCACCCGACTGCACAAGATCCTGGGGAACGCCGTCATCGTGCCGACCTACCACCACCAGGGCGTCGCGTCGTGGCCCGGCTACGAGCCGGCCGGCTGGTCAACGGATGGCGTGATCGAGGCGTTCGAGGATCCCGGCTCGCGGTTTCGGCTGGCGGTCCAGTGGCACCCGGAGGTGGGTGATGACCCGCGGCTGTTCGAGGCCCTGGTCGAGGCAGCCCGAACTGGCCACTGACCCGCGGTCTCGACGAGCTCGACCGGCGGAACGGGATCCTTGCGCGACACCTGACGTTCACGTCGAGATCCGGCGAAGTCTTTGCGGGCGACAGATGGTCGCGCTACGGTCCGAGATGTAGCCCCCCAGGGCTGACACAGGTGTGAGGCCCCTCAAAGTATGAGTTTGAGGGGCCCCACGTTCGACCGGAGTGATGTGACGTCTCCGACCTCACGGTCGATCCGTCTGACCCCACCAACCTCGTCACCGGCTGATGCAGTGAGCCGAAACTCACCGGATGGATCCTCGGTTTTCGTCCGTCCCGCCTTCCCTTGCGGGAGGGCGTAGAGAGATTTCTACACGTCGCCAGCGAGGCCGCACAAGCCTTTGCAGCAATAATTCTGAGCAATTTTTCCGACTGGCCGACTTACCCACAGAACAGCCTGATTCATCCACCGATGACGGCTACTTGTCCACAAGTTTCGACTGGCGGTTGTGGACAACGATCGGCCACCCGGTCACCTGGTACGCCGTGCTTGCCCGTCTCAGCCAGGCCTTCAACGCATCCCACGACCAGGTATCTGGAAGCGCGTCGGGTCCTCCTATCGGGCAAGTCCGCGCCCCGACCGGCTAGGACCGCACGTAACGCTCCCCTCGGCGCCGGCGCAGTCACTAGGATCGTGCCTGGTCAGCGTGGAGGATCCAGCGACACAGACGTCAGGGCCACACCGGCACGACCGATAGCAAAAGGACCTTCATGCAGCCACCGAGGAGCATTTCCCGTCGAGGTATGACGGCGGCGGTCGCGGCGGCCGCCGCAGTCACCCTGCTGGCCGGCACGACGACGCTGGGCGCCAGCGCCACGACACCCGCCGCAGCTCCAGGCGGCCTCGACACCGCCGCCTCGGCTCGCGCCACCACCGTGGCACCGATCCCCGGCAACGTCCGGCTCTACCAGACGCGGACCTCGCTGCTCGGCACCCACCGGTGGTACCAGCAAGTGCACAACGGCCACCCGGTGTTCGGCGGCTGGTACGCCCGCCACACCTACACCGACGGCCGCGTCACCAGCTGGGACGGCCGGCGCGACATCGGCGGCGGAGTCGGCGATGTATCCGCGCTGTCAGAAGGCCCCGGCCGCACGCTTGCGACTCTGCGCGGTGCCCGGGCCGCCGACGCCCAGCGTGGCGACGTCGCCGACACCCGGTTGATGATCCTTCCGAACGACGACGGCAGCGCGCGCCTCACCTGGGCGGTCCACACCGCCAACGGCGACGGAGCTGCCACCTCGTTCGTGGACGCCCAGACCGGCGCGGTGCTCGACGTCGTACAACTCGCCCAGCAGCACGACGCCACTGCGCCCACGGTGGGTCGCTGGGACGACAGCGGCCGCGGCCGCGTCTTCGACCCCAACCCGGTGGTCGCCGTGCAGCGCCAGGGCCTCAGGGACCAGGCGGACCAGAACGACGCCGTGCCGCTGGAGGCCTACACCAAGGTTGACCTGCTCAGACTCCGCACCGGCTGGAACACCCTCGTCGGCAGATGGGTGCGCATCACGAACTCGCAGCGGGCGACCTCACCGGACAACCGGTACCTCTTCTTCCGCGGTGCTGAGCGCTTCGAGCAGGTGAACGCGTACCACGCGATCGACACCCAGCAGGCATACCTGCAAGAGCTGGGATTCCGCTACGTCAATGCCGAGGCGGAGAAGATCGCGGTCAATGCGTTCGCTGAGGACAACTCCTACTACGACCCCAGCACCGACCAGATCGCGATGGGCCGAGGCGGGGTCGACGACGCAGAAGACGTCGAGGTCATCTGGCACGAGTACGGACATGCCATCCAGTCCGACCAGGTGCCCGACTGGGGCTTGGCCGGCCAGACAGGCGCGATGGGTGAAGGATTCGGCGACTACATGGCCGCCATGATGAGCCAGGCGACCGCGCCGGGCACCCCCGTCACGCCGGCAGCATGCGTCGCCGACTGGGACGCGGTTTCCTACACGACCGGCACGCCCCACTGCCTGCGTCGCACCGACCGGGCCAAGATGTTCCCGACGGACCTGACCGGAGAGGTGCACGCCGACGGCGAGATCTGGTCACGGGCCCTGTGGGACATGCGCCGCAAGCTCGGCCGCGACATGGCGACCACGATCATTGTCGAGGCTCAGTTCGCGATGAACCCGGCCTTCACGATGCCGCAGGCAGCCCGAGCGACCGTTCGCACTGCACGATTCTTATACGGCGACGAGGTGGCCGCGGACACGCGCACCCAGTTCGAGAAGCGCGGCATCCTGCTCGAGGACTAGCTCAACCCGCCGGGACGAACAGCTCCTGTCCGACTCGGATCGCGCCTGCGTCGGTCAGCGCGTTGAGGTCGACGATCTCGGCTATGACGTCGCGGGGGTCGTCGGCGGGGGCGATGCGCTGGGCGATGTCCCAGAGTGTCTCGCCCGCTCCCACGACAACGGTGGATGACGTGGCGTGGTGAGCGTCGCCGGTCGACACGGCCGGGCTGCCGAACAGGGTGAACGCGGCGAAGGCGAGCACGAGCATGAGGGCCAGCACCACCAAGCGGCCGCGCCTCGTCAGCCGGACGCTCGGCTCGACGGACTCAGCGACGCGGTGGCGCTCCGTCGGCGTACGGCGAACGGCAGATCGCTCGACTACGGCTGTGCTCATCGGTGACCTCCGGCAATCGCGGTGCTCATGAACCTGTGCTCACTAGACCAGTTGTATCGGTGCCCGCCGACAGTCCTGACTGTCGCAGCGCGGGCGCGCTGACCCCAGCATCGGCTCTCCAGTCGAAGATACGTTCGATCGAACACATGTACGAACCGTAGCAGCGCCAGACGACAAACCCAAGCATCTGGTCGAACATGCGTTCGACGGCGTGTCGGGCTGGACAACAGCGCGCGGAGCGCACTCAGACGACCTTGTGCCCTCGATGGCTCGGCATGCCGAGTGCCGCCATCCATGCCAGGGTTGATTGATCGGAGGGTGCACCCACCCGCCCTCCTACCGAGGAGGCGACGTGACAGACGACATCCGGCCGACCAGCGCCGCGACCGAGAACCCGGACCCCGAGACGCCGGACGAGCGCACCACGGCGAAGGCGATCCTCATCGCCACCGTGGCCGCCATCGGAGGATTCCTCTTCGGCTTCGACACCGCGGTCATCAACGGAGCAGTCGACGCGATCACCAGCGACTTCACGCTCGGGCCGTTCCTCAGCGGGTTCGCCGTGTCCTGCGCCCTGCTCGGGTCGGCTTTCGGCGCCTGGTACGCCGGTGCGATCGCCGACCGATTCGGCCGGGTCAAGGCGATGCTCTTAGCGTCGTTCCTGTTCGCGATCAGCGCGATCGGCTCGGGCATCGCATTCACGGTGTGGGACCTGATCTTCTGGCGCTTCGTGGGCGGCATCGGCGTGGGCATGGCCTCGGTTATCGCGCCGGCGTACATCGCCGAGATCTCACCCGCACACATCCGTGGGCGCCTCGGCTCGCTGCAACAGCTCGCGATCGTGTCCGGCATTTTCGTGGCGCTGCTCAGCGACGCTTTCCTCGCGAACGCCGCCGGAAGCGCCGACGCGGAACTCTGGCTCGGTGCCGATGCCTGGCGGTGGATGTTCATCGTCGGCGTCGTGCCCGCCGTGATCTACGGCGTGCTCGCGCTCACTGTGCCCGAATCCCCGCGCTACCTCGTCGCGCAGGGCGACGAACGCAAAGCGGCCGACGTGCTGCGCGATGTGCTCGGCTCGGTCAACCTGCAGGCAGCCCAGGACAAGGTGAAGGAGATCGCCTCGAGCCTCAGCCAGGAGCGCAAGCCGGAGCTGCGTGACATGCGCGGTCCGTCGTTCGGCCTGGCCCCCATCGTCTGGATCGGCATCCTGCTGTCGGTGTTCCAGCAGTTCGTGGGGATCAACGTGATCTTCTACTACTCCACGACGCTGTGGCGATCGGTCGGCTTCAGCGAGAGCGACTCACTCACGATCACGGTGATCACGTCGGTGACGAACATCGTCGTCACGCTGGTCGCGATCGCGATCGTCGACAAGGTGGGGCGCAAGCCCATGCTCCTGATCGGGTCGGCAGGTATGGCGCTGACGCTTGCCACCATGGCGGTCTGCTTCTCGCAGGCGATCGGTGACGCCGACGCGGTCAAGCTCCCCGATCCGTGGGGCAACATCGCCCTCGTCGCCGCAAACCTGTACGTCGTCTTCTTCGGAGCGACGTGGGGGCCGGTCGTCTGGGTGCTGCTGGGTGAGATGTTCCCCAACAAGTTCCGTGCGATCGCGCTGTCGGTCGCGGCGGCGGCGCAGTGGCTCGCGAACTTCGCCATCACCACGACGTTCCCCGTCATCGCGGACGTGAGCCTCACGCTGGCCTACGGGATGTATGCCGGGTTCGCCGTCCTGTCGTTCGCCTTCGTCGCCCGGGCGGTGCGCGAGACGAAGGGCGTCGAGCTCGAGGCGATGGAGGAGTGACGCGGTGAGCGACAACCTCGGCTTCGGCATCGACATCGGTGGCACCGGCATCAAGGGTGCGCCTGTCGACCTTTCGACCGGGGAGCTGACCGATGACCGCTACCGGGTCGACACGCCCCAGCCGTCCACTCCGGAGGCGGTAGCGGGTGTGGTCGCCGACGTACTCGAGAAGTTCGGGTGGAAGCGGCCGTTCGGGTGCACGTTTCCGGCGGTCGTCCAGCACGGCGTCGTACGCACCGCTGCCAACGTCTCGGAGGACTGGATCGACACCGACATCCACGACGTGCTGAGCTCGGCGACCGGGCTCGACGTGGTGGCGGTCAACGACGCCGACGCAGCCGGCATCGCCGAGGTGAGCTTCGGCGCGGCCCGTGACGAAGACGGGTTCGTGGTCGTGACCACGCTCGGCACCGGGATCGGGAGCGCCCTCATCGTCGAGGGCCAGCTCGTGCCGAACACCGAGCTCGGCCACCTCGTGATCGACGGCCACGACGCCGAGACGCGAGCCTCGGCCGTGGCTCGGGAGGACGAGGACCTGGATTGGCAGGACTGGGCGAAGCGGCTGTCGCGCTACTACGCGTACCTCGAGTCGCTGCTGTGGCCGGACCTGTTCGTGGTGGGCGGCGGAGTCAGCAAGAAGCCCGACAAGTGGCTCCCGTACGTCGAGTGCCGCACCCCGATCGTGCCCGCCCAGCTGCAGAACTCGGCCGGCATCATCGGCGCAGCGATCGTGGCAAGTCGGCGGCATACCTGAGCACACCTGGCTGCCTCGCCAAGGTGCCTCGCCCGGCTGCCTCGCCCGATCCGCGGCAACACGCCGATTCGAACAGATGTTTGAAAGAGTCGGCGCCGAGGTCTAGCGTGGTCTCCACGAAACGCCGAGCGCCTGGCAACCCTCCCCAGGCGGGCGCCCGGCCGGACGTGCGACCTCATCACGACAGACACGGAAGCGAACAGGGTGTGACAGGCATGGCACGAGCAAAGGCCGACGCAGGCGTCCACGAGCTCCCCGACGGCCCGCCCGACGCGGTCGGCCTGACGCCACGACAGCGTCGGGTGCTCGCCGTCATCCGCGACTCGGTCGAGGCTCGCGGCTACCCGCCCAGCATGCGTGAGATCGGTTCGTCGGTCGGGCTCACCAGCTCGTCGTCCGTCGCGCATCAGCTCCGGGTGCTCGAGGCCAAGGGCTTCCTGCGTCGCGACCCCAACCGCCCGCGCGCGGTCGAGGTGTTGTCGCCAGACACGACCGACGAGTCGTCGTATGACGCCACCGGGTCAGGCGACGCTCGCCCCGATGCGATCTACGTCCCCGTCGTGGGGCAGATCGCAGCCGGTGGCCCGATCCTCGCCGAGGAGCGGGTCGAAGAGGTGTTCCCGCTGCCGCGCCAGCTGGTCGGCGACGGCACGCTCTTCCTGCTGCAGGTCAAAGGCGACTCGATGGTCGACGCGGCCATCTGCGACGGCGACTTCGTCGTCATCCGCCAGCAGCCGTCGGCCGAGAACGGTGAGATCGTCGCCGCCATGATCGACGACGAGGCCACGGTCAAGACCCTGCAGAAGAAGCAGGGCAAGGTCTGGCTGCTCCCGCAGAACCCTGCCTACGAGCCGATCGACGGCACCGACGCCACGATCCTCGGCAAGGTCGTCACCGTCATGCGGAGAGTCTGACCCGGCTGTTTCAAGTCACCCCTGGCAGGGAACGAGTTGTTCAGACTCGATACCTACGGAGGTGCTGGCATGCCAGGGAAGAAGACACCCGGTCCGTCCGTCAAGGACGACTCCCTCTACGAGAAGCTGCGCGACGAGGGCAACAGCAAGCAGAAGTCCGCACGTATCGCCAACACTGCCGCCAGTGATGGGCGCAAGAAAGTCGGTCAGCGTGGCGGCAAGGCGGGCGCCTACGAGGACATGACCAAGTCGCAGTTGTACGACCGCGCCAAGAAGGTCGGCGTCGAAGGCCGCTCGAACATGTCCAAGCCCCAGCTGATCAAAGCCCTCCGCAACAGCTGACCCTCCCGCCGACTGGTCACGTATGCCGTCTCGACTGGTCATATGCCGCGCCGACTGGTCACGTATGCCCCGCCGACCCGCCGGCGGTCGAGCTTGTCGAGACCAGGCGATCTCGACAAGCTCACGAGGCTCGTCGGAGGAGCGCGTCGATCAGCGGAGTAGCGCATCGCTCCTCGGAGCAGCGCGGCGATCAGCGGAGAGGTCTCAGCCGAGTTGACCGCTGAGGCGGCGGAGCGCTGACCGGGCGGCATCCGCGTCGTACGTCGGCCACATCGGCGGCAGCGACGCCCTGAGGAAGCTGCCATAGCGGGCGGTGGCAAGACGCGGATCGAGGATCGCCACGACGCCGCGGTCGGCCTGCGTCCGGATCAGCCGGCCAGACCCTTGAGCGAGCAGCAGCGCAGCATGGGTGGCCGACACCGCCATGAACCCGTTGCCGCCCGCCCGGTCCGCCGCACGCGCTCGAGCCGACATCAGGGGGTCATCGGGACGGGGAAACGGAATCCGGTCGATGATGACGAGCTGGCAGGTCTCGCCGGGGACGTCGAGCCCTTGCCACAGCGACAACGTGCCGAACAGGCTGACCGCGGGATTGTCGATGAACTCCGCCCGCAGGTGCGAGAGCTGGCCGTCACCCTGGCAGAGGATCGGCATGTGAGGCAGCGCATCGCGCAATGCCTCAGCCGCGGCCTCAGCTGCCCGCCGAGACGAGAAGAGCCCGAGGGTGCGGCCACCAGCCGCCTGCAGGAGCTCGCCGATCTCGTCGATCTGCGCCTGCCCCAAGCCGTCACGACCCGGGGCGGGGAGGTGGCGAGCGACATACACGATCGCCTGCTTCGGGTAGTCGAACGGCGAGCCGACGTCGATCCCGCGCCAGGGCAGCGCCACGGGCTCGCGCACAGCCTCCACGTCGGGAGGCCCGGCCTCGACCCCGTCATCCGCCACCTCGACCACCGCCTCCGCCGAGAGGTCGGCGGGGTCGTCGATCGAGTGGTCGACCCGCTCAGTCGGCTTGAGCCCGATCGAGCTCGCGACAGCGGAGAAGTCGCCGCCGAGCTTCAACGTCGCCGACGTGAACACCACGGTCTTCTCCGTGAGCAGCTTGGCGCGCAGCTGACCCCACACCTGCAGCGGCGCGACGCATAGCTGGTTGCCGCCGCGTGAACGGTCGCGCTCGGCGAGCCACGTCACGTCGTCTTCGCTGTGGGCGGCGAGCCGCTCGGTGACCTTGCGCAGCTCGTCGACCATGCCGCGGGCCTGTTGCCGGGCCGCGTCGGCCTCGGAGACGCTCGACTCCTTCGGGAACGCCGAGAACGCCGCCTGCGCGGCACTTCGCAGCAACTGCAGTGCGTCATCGAGGTCGGGAGGCAGTACGTCGAGACGCCCAGGGGCGGTGGCGTCCATCGCAGCGCGGAGCGCGTCACCAGCGTCACCCAGCGCGTCCCCCTCCCCTCCATCGACGAAGTTGCGCGCTCTCCGGGCGGCTCGCTCGACCGTCGGCAGGGACAGCTCGTCGGTGGCCGCCTGCGTCACCCGGGAAGACAGTTCGTGAGCCTCGTCGACCACCACGACGTCATACTCGGGGATCATCGGCACACCCTGGATCGCGTCGATGGCGAGCAGCGAGTGGTTCGTGACGATCAGCTTCGACGCCATCGCGCGCTCGCGGCCCCGCTCGGCGAAGCACTCGACGGCGTACGGGCACTTGGCCGCACCCAAGCACTCGCGGTGGCTGACCGAGACCTGCTGCCAGACCTTCTCGGTGTGCGACGGGGCGCTGTCGCGGTCGCCAACCCCGCCAGCCTTCGACTCCGTCTCGGCCCACTCGCGGAGCCGGATCACGTCGCCACCGAGGCTGCCGCGGGGCAGGTCGATGAGTGCGCCCTGGTCGTCGGGCACTCCGTCGCGGATCCGGTGAAGGCAGGCGTAGTTGCTGCGCCCTTTCAACACCGCGTACGTCGGCCGCTCCCCCAGCACATCGGCGGCCGCGTCGAGCAGCGCCGGGATGTCCTTCTCGACCAGCTGGTGCTGGAGCGCCAGCGTGGCCGTCGCCACGACCACACGATCGGTCGTGCAGCACCGACGGGACCAGATACGCCAGCGACTTGCCCGTGCCCGTGCCGGCCTGCACGAGCAGATGCTCTCGCCGGTCCATCGCCTCGCTGACGGCTTTGGCCATCTCGACCTGACCGGGCCGGTCCTCGCCACCCAGGTTGGCGACCGCGGCATGCAGCACCTCGTCGACCGTGGGCGAGGCCGCATCGACACCTGGCGAGGCCGCGTCGGAGCCGGGCACCGCAGCCGCGGTCGTGGGGGTGGGCACCCGCCCGAGGCTATCCGAAGCAACCGACGATCCGGCCGCGCCGTCCACAGGCTCGCCCGGCCGACTTGTCAGAGCCTCGCCGGGCCATGGGCGGGTGAGGTTCTGACAAGTGGGCGGGAGGGAGGCGGCGTCAGAAGATGTAGTTCCAGACCGTCAGGATCAGGGCAGCGAGAACGCGACCAGCAGCACCCAGGCCACCATCTTGTGGACCGGCTTCGCCGAGTTGAGCGAACCCATCATCGCGATGAGGGCGCCCTCTTCGGTGTTGCGGTCGAACCCCATCTGCTGGGCGTCCTGAGGGATGCCGTGCTGGGTGTGGGTGTGAACGAGAGGCGGCCGTTCGTCGTACCCGTCGTCCTCCATGGCCACGATGCTACGCGCCGAATGCCCTGCTCACCCGCGCCGCAACGTCTGCCGGACCGCAGCGTCAGGAGTGGGCCCCAACGTCAGGAGGGGCAGAAGGCGAACGCACCCCTGTCATGCCGCGGTCAGCGGTGCAGACGTTGTTCGGCGTCAGGCGGGAGCCGCGACGTACGCCGCGAGTTCGCCGGCGAGCCCAGGGTTGACCAGCACGCGCACCTGTGACCCGTCTGCGGTGTGGTCGATCGACAACACCTCGCCGTTCTCGTGGATCTTGCTGATCAGGTCGCCGCGGTCGTAGGGGACCAACGCGCACACCTCGACCGAGGGCCGTGGCAGGTCGCGCTCGACGGCAGCGAGTACGTCGTCGATGCCCTCGCCGGTGCGGGCCGAGGCCACCACGGCGTGCGGCTCGCGGCCGAGCAGGCGCGCGACCACCAGCGGGTCAGCGGCGTCGGACTTGTTGATGACGATCAGCTCCGGCACGCCTCCGGCCCCGATCTCGGTCGAGCACCTCACGCACGGCGGCGATCTGCCCCTCGGGGTCGGCGTTCGAGGCGTCGACCACGTGGAGGATCAGGTCGGACTCGGCGACCTCTTCGAGCGTGGAGCGGAACGACTCGACCAGCTGATGTGGCAGGTGCCGCACGAAGCCGACAGTGTCGGACAGCGTGAAGACGCGTCCGTCGCTCGTCGTGGTGCGCCGAGTGGTCGGGTCGAGGGTCGCGAACAGCGCGTCCTCGACCAGAACAGCAGCGCCGGTGAGGCGGTTGAGCAGCGACGACTTGCCGGCGTTGGTGTAGCCGGCAATGGCCACCGACGGGATCTCCCGACGTACCCGCTCGGCCTTCTTCGTGATCCGCGCGGTCTGCATGTGCTTGAGCTCGCGGCGCAGCTTGGTCATCTTGTTAGTGATGCGCCTTCTGTCGGTCTCGAGCTTGGTCTCGCCGGGGCCACGGCCACCGATCCCGCCACCTTGCACGCCGACGCGTCCACCGGCCTGCCGAGACAGGTTGCCGCCCCAGCCGCGGAGTCGCTGCTTGAGGTACTCCAGCTGCGCCAGCTCGACCTGCGCCTTACCCTCCTTGGAGCGGGCGTGCTGGGCGAAGATGTCGAGGATCAGCGCGGTGCGGTCGACGACCTTGACCTTGACGCGGTCTTCGAGGTTGCGCAGCTGCGACGGGCTCAGCTCGCCGTCGCAGATCACGGTGTCGGCGCCGGTCTCGGTCACGACCTGGCGCAGGTGATCGACCTTACCGGGCCCGATGTAGGTCGCCGGATCGGGCTTCTGCCGCCGCTGCGAGAACGCGTCGAGCACCTCGGACCCGGCCGTCTCGGCGAGCAGCTTGAGCTCGGCCAGCGAGTTGTCGGCGTCCTCGACCGTGCCCTCGGTCCACACGCCGACGAGCACCACCCGCTCGAGGAGCAGCTGGCGGTACTCGACCTCGGAGATGTCTTGGAGCTCGGTCGAGAGACCGGCCACCCGGCGCAGCGCGTGACGCTCCTCGAGCTCGTAATCGCCCTGGCCGAACTTGGTGAACGCGTCCTCGCCGTCGGCACCCCAGTCACGCTCGTCGTCGGGACTGTCGGTGGGTGCGTCGGTGGCGAGAAGGTCGTCGTCGAGGTCGATGGCTGCTGAGGCGTCGTCGTCGGGTTGCTGGCCGTCGTCGGCAAACTCTGGTCTGTGTGCTGTCATCGTGACCCCACTGTACGTCGGCGACCTGTCGCGCAACGACCGGTTTACGCCACGGCTGGCGGGTGACGACCGGCAGGTCAGGCCGTCCAGGTGCCTTCGGCGACGAGGACCGCGGGGCCCTTGAGGTGCAGGTGGCCGTCGATGTCCCAGGTCACGGTCAGCTCGCCACCTCGGACGGTGACGGCGTACGTCGCCGGGAGGTCGGCTGCCGCACCTCCGGCCACCTCGGCCACTTCGGCCACCCCAGCCCCGCCTGCCACTGCCGCCACCACCGCGCACGCGCCCGTGCCGCACGACCAGGTCTCCCCCACGCCGCGCTCGAAGACCCGCATCTCGACCGCACGTTCGCCGACCACCCGGACGAACTCGACGTTGACGCCGTCGGGGAACTGGTCAGCAGACGTCTCCGGCGCCTCAATCAGCTCGCCCGCCACGTCGAGCGAGTCGACCATGACTACGGCGTGGGGGTTGCCCATGTCGACGCTCGTGCCCACCAGCTGGCGACCGTCGACCGACACGTCGGCCGGGCCACCGATCTTCGGTGACCCCATGTCGACGCTGATCTCCCCGTCGTCGCAGTAAGTCACCTGCTTGATGCCGTCGCGGGTGTCGACCGGCAGCGGCCCGCGGAGCTGCGCCGGGTCGACGAGTCCGGCGTACTGCAGGTAGCGCGCGAAGACCCGCACGCCGTTGCCACACATCTGCGACACGGACCCGTCGGCGTTGCGGTAGTCCATGAACCAGTCGGAGCCGCCGTCGAGGTCGCCTCGCAACACTCGCAGCACGCCGTCGGCGCCGATTCCGGCCCGCCGGTCGCACAAGGCCGCCACCACCGACGGCTCCAGGTCGCCGTGCACCGAGCCGTCGAAGTCGGGCAGCACGACGAAGTCGTTGCGGGTGCCGTGGCCCTTGACGAAGGGGAAGTTCACAGCGTCGATCGTACGACGTCGAGCGCCTTGCCCAGCAGGTCGTCGGCGTCATACGGCAGCCACACGATCCGCGGGTCGCGCCGGAACCAGGCGTCCTGACGCCGCGCGAACTTCCGGGTCCCGGCAACGGTCGCGAGCCGTGCCTCGTCCTCGGTGCACTCACCGTCGAGGTAGCGCAGCACCTGCGCGATATCCCAGGGCGCGGCTGGCGGTGCGCCCTTCGCGGAGGCCATGCCGCACCAGGTCGCGCACCTCGTCGACGAGTCCGGCCCGCCACATCCGGTCGACCCGGACGGCGATGCGCTCGTCAGTGACGGGCCGCGGCACGTCGATGCCGATCTGCACAGCCCGGTCGAAGGCGTACACGATGCGTGGGGAGCGTGGCGCGGTAGGGGCGGCCGGTGATCTCGATGACCTCGAGAGCCCGCACCACTCGGCGCGAGTTGCTGGGCAGGATCGCCATGGCGGCCGCCGGGTCGAGCGTCGCGAGCCGCGCATGGAGGGCGCTGGCGTCTGACTCGGCCAGCTCGGCCTCGAGCCTCCGTCGTACGTCGGCGTCGGTCCCAGGGAACTCAAACTCGTCAAGCACCGCACGCAGGTAGAGCGCTGAGCCGCCCACGAAGACCGGAGGCACGCCACGCGCACGGCAGTCGGAGATCGCCTCTCGCGCCCATCCCTGGAACTCAGCGACGGTCGCCGGCTCGCCGACATGCAGGAGGTCGAGCAGGTGATGCGGGACGCCGCGGCGCTCCTCGACCGACAGCTTGGCGGTGCCGATGTCCATGCCGCGGTAGAGCTGCATGGAGTCGCCGTTGACGATCTCCCCGCCGAGGGCGAGCGCGATCTCGACGGCCAGGTCGCTCTTGCCGGCGGCGGTTGGCCCGACCACGGCGATGACGGGCGGGTCGGCAGGCACAGCGCCAAGTATCCCTGCCCGCCCACTCTCGCGACCGAACACCTGCTAACCCGCGTTTCAAGGGTCCCCAGGCGCAGATTCGCGGGTTAACGGGTGTTCGGACGGTGGGGAGGGCTAGCGCGGAGTGCGCGGAGTCTCTGGCGAGTCGAGCCACTTGTCGATCAGCGGGGTGAGGTTGCGCCCGGTCTTCTGGTTGATCCAGCGGGTGAAGGTCGCGCGGTCGACGTTGGCGTTCTCGTGCTCAGCCGGCCACGCCTGGACCAGCTCGTCGAACATCTGGTCGCCAACCTCCAGGCGGATCGCCTCCAGCATCATCGCCGGCCCGAGGTAGATGTTGCTGTCGCCGAATGTCGCCGGGTCGAAGTCGCCCGGCGGACCCGACCGGGAGCGGGACAGGTTGTCGAAGACGCGCCAATTCTTGATGCCGCCGTATACCGGCAGACGCCCCGTGTCGGTCTCGTAGGCCTGCTGGAGGTACATCGCCCAGCCCTCGTTGAGCCACACTCCACGCCAGTCGATCGGCGTGACGCTGTCGCCGAACCACTGGTGCGCAATCTCGTGCTGCAGCACTGCATCGGCGCGCACGACCGCGCCGCGGCTCATGGTGATCATCGTCTGGGTCTCCATGGCGCTCACGCCGCCGACGACGACCACGCCGAGCGTGCTGAAGGGGTAGTCGCCCGCCGTGTCTTCCAGCCACTCGAACGCTCGGGCGCCCTCCTCTTGCAGCTCCTCGAGCAGGTCTTCGTCGCGGGGCATCAGCCAGTACGAGATCTCCATCCCGCTTGGCGTCTCGTCGACGTGCTCGGTGTAGGGACCGATCGCGATCGTCGTCAGGTATGACGCCTGGGGCTCGTCAACGTGCCAGGTCCACAGCGTCTGGCCGTCATTGGTGAACTCGTCGACCAGCTCGCCGTTGAAGACGCCGACGTCGTCACTGGAGGTGAGGATCCTTGCGTCGTACAACGCCTCGTCGGAGGGGTGGTCGTTGACGGGATACCAGGTGAACGCACCGTACGGCTCCTGGAACGTGTAGACGTTGCCCTCCTCGTCGGTGCTCCAGCCGAGGCCTTCGGCCATGTCGGCGCGGCCGCTCGGGGCGCGAGTCGGGACCGGCGAGCCGGCATACGAGATCTCGGCGGTGTAGGTGGTGCCGGCGCGCAGTTCAGGACCGACGCTGATGAGGAGCCCGTCGTTCGCCTGCTCGAAGTTGGCTGGCCGGGCGTCGACGTCGATGGTCTCGACGGTCAAGGCACTGGACAGGTCGAGGCGGATCCTGTTTGTGGTCTCGGTCGGCCGGAAGGTCAGCGTCGTGGTCCCGGTCAGGGCTTCGCCATCCCAGTCGAGGTCGAGCTGGTAGTGGAGGGCGTCCACCTCGGGGTTGCTGGTGTCGGGGTAGTGCGGGTCTTCGACCGGCGTGGAGCGGGCTGCCTCGAGCTCGGCGGCGCTGGGAGGCTTCGGAGACAACGGCGGAGTGGTGGCGGGAGCTGTGGGTGGCGATGACGTCGTCGGGGTAGTCGGCTCCGTTGTGCTCGAGGGCTCGACCGGGGTCTCGGTGCGGCCGCTGTCGGCCACATCCGCGGCGGCACCACAGCCTGCGAGCACGACCAGCAGACAGCCGGCGCCGATCGCGACGACGCGGGAGTGCTGGGTCAAGGCTGCGCCTTCCGGGAGACGTTCGTCCGCGCGCGGAGCGGCCACGGTGCCTCCCAGGATAGGCACGGCCGGGGTCGCGGATGATCGGGCTGGGTCCCGTCACCGTGTATGGCGCCCACATTGCCGTCGTGATGAACTCTGATGCGTGGAAGCGGCCGCCATGGGTACCGGATTATCGAGCTGCTTCGGCTGCGATGATGCCCGGCAGCCGCACTAGGCACGATGTAGTCCAACGAACTGCAGATCAGGGGAGACAACACATGGGATTTCTCGACAAGGCAAAGGCGAAGGCGGCCGGTGCCGTCGACAAGCACGGCGACAAGATCCAGAAGGGTCTCGACAAGGCGGGCGACTTGGTCGACAAGAAGACCAAGGGCAAGCACCACGACAAGATCACGAAGGCCAAGTCCAAGGCCGGAGACGCGCTCGACAAGCTCGACGGCAAGAACGACGACATTCCCCCGCCTCCGCCATCGGGCCACATGCCCCCGCCTCCGCCTCCAGGCCAGACACCCCCAGGCGACTTGCCGCCGACCGGTGACCCTCGCCCGCCCGCGCACTGAGGCATAGCCACACTCGCGGGTTACCCGCCGGGCTCGACGAGCACCTCAGCGGCGGCGCGCCTCCCAGACGGCCACGAAGTACCCCACGCCGAACGGCGCCTCGTCGTAGTTGAGGCTGCCGCTCAACCTGTCGGTATGCCGCCCGACCGCTCGACCGGCACCCGCCAGGGCTTGCCAGGCGGGTCGACCGGCGACCCACAGCTCGTCAGCCATCGAGGCGTCGATGCCGAGAAGTGCGTCGACATCGGCCGTTGCAAGCGCCGCGCCAACGGAGGCGTCGAACGGCGCGGCCCGGTCGTCGAGGTAGCCGGGGGAGCTCACGCTGCGCTTGGCCGAGCCGTCTCCCAGCACCAGCAGGGCATGCTTGCCTTCGCCGCGCACGAGCTGCTCTCCCGTGGCTGCTGCTTCGGCGGGCTCCGCGGCCGACGCCACGGCGACGTACTCGCGATCGCCAGTCCAGCCCGCCTGGTCGAGCAGCCACCCGCCGAGGGTCAGCTCCGGTGGCAGCGCGGTGTCAGGCCCGCCAGCCTGGACCTCAACGCCGTACGCCGCGAGCGATCCACCTGTATCAGCGCCCCATCGACCGGCCGCCGCGGCACCGGCCACGACGATGATACGTTCCGCCCCCGACTCGGTCAGACGTCGTACGGCGTCTGCGCAGGTCTCCCGCAGACGCTGGACGTGCGGGTCGTCGCCGGGTGAGAGGGCCGAGACCAGCAGCGGAGCCTGCGGGCACACCACGGCGAGGAGGCTGGGTCCGGGTGCTGACGGCGGGGCGGTCGCCGAGTCAGCGGCGGGCGAGTCCGGCCTTGGCATGCACCGAGGGTACGGGCCGATCGAGGTTGCCCGGGGCCGTGGGTTGCGTCGCGCCACCGCCTAGGGTGACCGTGTGAATCAGCGATTCCGGGTGGTGCCCGCCGCCTATGTGATCTTCCGTCGCGGCGACGAGGTGCTCCTGCAGTTGCGGCAGAACACCGGCTACATGGACGGACACTGGGCGACCGCCGCCGCTGGTCATGTCGAGGCCAACGAGTCCGTCTTCGCCGCCGCGTGCCGCGAGGCCGCCGAAGAGCTCGGCGTCGTGGTCGACCCGGCCGACCTCGAGCCGCTCACGGGCATGCACCGCACGCAGGGCAACGGCCGCTCGATCGACGAGCGCGTCGACTGGTTCTTCGCGGTGCGGCGGTGGCAGGGCGAGCCCCGGCTGCTCGAGACCGACAAGGCTGCCGACCTGAGGTGGTTTGCCCTCGACGGGCTGCCCGACCCCGTCGTGCCGCATGAGCTGTACGTGCTGGAGCACCTGCGGGCCGGCGACCTCGCCGCAGTTGTCGCCCACGGCTTCTAACCCGAAGTGGCCGACACCATGACTGCCCCACCCCACCTCACGTCAGCCACTTCCCGGTTGGCGCTCGAAGTGGCCGACACCATGACTGCCCCACCCCACCTCACGTCAGCCACTTCCCGGTTGGCGCTCGAAGTGGCCGACACCATGGCTGCCCCACCCTGCCTCACGTCAGCCACTTCCCGGTTGGCGCTCGAAGTGGCCGACACCATGACTGCCCCACCCCGCCTCACGTCAGCCACTTCCCGGTTGGCGCTCGAAGTGGCCGACACCACGGCTGCCCCACCCCGCCTTAGGTCAGCCACTCTTTGCGAGCCGGCGCAGGTGAAGGCGGTTTAGCCGTTGGCGCAGGGAGAGGTGGCTGGAATGGCCGTTGCCGCGGCAGGGGCACCGATGGTCGGGAGGCCCAGTGACACGGAGGCGCGCTTGGTGGTGGTCCGCGCCTCCCAGGCGTCGCCAGCCCGGGTACGTCGCACGCTCGTCACAGGCAGGTCGCTGACCAAGTGGTGGGGCGCCGCGTGGGTCACGGTGGCGGTCACCATGTCACCCGGCCGGACCTCGAACGGCAAACCGGCAGGGTCGACGCCCGGCGTGAAGTGGACGAGTCGGTTGTCGCGGGCACGGCCGGAGAGCCGCATCGTCGCGGCATCCTTGCGGCCCTCACCTTCCGAGACGAGGACCTCAACCTCCCGACCCTCGAACTGCTGGTTCTCAGCCCAGGTGATGTCGTTGACGACAGGCACCAGCCGCTCGTAGCGCTCCTGCACCACATCGTGCGGGAGCTGGCCATCCATGTCGGCGGCGGGAGTTCCCGGACGCTTGGAGTACTGGAACGTGTAGGCGCCGCTGAACCGTGCCTCGCGCACCAGCGACAGCGTGTCGTCGAAGTCCGCGTCGGTCTCACCCGGGAAGCCGACGATGATGTCGGTCGTGATCGCGGCGTCCGGCATCGCGGACCGAACCCGGTCGAGGATCCCGAGGTAGCGGTCGCGGCGGTATGACCTCTTCATCGCCTTGAGCACGGCGTTGGACCCGGACTGCAGAGGCATGTGCAGCTGCGGCATGACGTTCGCCGTCTCGGCCATCGCCTCGATGACGTCGTCGGTGAAGTCACGCGGATGCGGCGACGTGAACCTCACCCGCTCCAGGCCGTCGATCTCGCCGCACGCGCGCAGCAGCTTGCCGAAGGCGAACCGGTCGCCAAACCCGACGCCGTACGAGTTGACGTTCTGGCCAAGCAGCGTCACCTCGATGACACCCTCGGCAACCAGCGCCTCGATCTCGGCCAGCACGTCGCCGGGGCGGCGGTCCTTCTCGGTGCCGCGCAGGGCCGGCACGATGCAGAACGTGCACGTGTTGTTGCAGCCGACGCTGATCGCGACCCAGGCGGCGTACGCCGACTCCCGACGCGTCGGCAGCGTCGACGGGAACACGTCGAGCGACTCGAGGATCTCGACCTGCGCCTCGTCATTGACGCGAGCCCGCTCCAACAGCACCGGCAGCGAGCCGATGTTGTGCGTGCCGAAGACAACGTCGACCCACGGAGCCCGTCGGGTGATCTCACCCCGGTCCTTCTGCGCCAGGCAGCCACCGACCGCGATCTGCATGCCCTGGTGCTTGGCCTTGACCGATGCCAGTTGGCCGAGATTGCCGTAGAGCCGGTTGTCGGCGTTCTCCCTAACAGCGCAGGTGTTGAACACCACCACGTCGGCGACATCACCGGAGTCGGCGCGCACGTAGCCGGCGTGCTCGAGCAGACCGGAGAGGCGTTCGGAGTCGTGGACGTTCATCTGACAGCCGTGAGTGCGGACCTCGTACGTCCGGGCGCCACTGACCGCGTCGGCTGGCAGCGCGCGCAGGTCAGTGGCGGTTGTCATAACCGGGCAAGCGTACGGCGCCGTGCTCGTCTCCCCCAAACCCCGACCGGCCAGGGGCTGGCGTGCCACGCCATTTAGCTAGCGAGGCTGAAGCACTGTCGTCACGATGCTTTCGCCGCCGCGCGTAATCGTCACCACGAGCGGTTGTTCCTCGTCGATGCCACCCGGCAGGAGGGTAGTGGATGTGGCAGCGGCCAGATCCGAGGTGCAATCGCCTTGTCCCGGCGCTTTGAGCGCAACCACGACCCGGTTTCCCTCCGCAGACCTAGTCGACGCCACTGTTTCCGGGCAACTGCTGCTGCCCCTAGTCGTCACGGCCAGCCGCCCGCCAGACAACAGCTTCACGGTTGGCTCAGGCGGCCATCCGTCAATGCCACTGGTCATTACAAGGCTGACCTCCGCGCCTACCGGCACAACCGCGCCCGCCGGCGGCGTGGAACTGTCGACAACGCTCAGCGCGCATCGGTTGACCGAGCGGCAAGCGTCCCGATCCACCTCGTCCGTCACGAGGCCCGCCCCGTCCAACTTTCGTTTCGCTGTCGCTTCATTGGCGTTCCAAACATCTGGCACCGCCGTGTAGCCATCGGGGATGGGACGCACGGAGTCGAGGATGCTGCGGATGGTCGACTTCTCGGGAGAGCTGACATACACCAGGAGGTCGGCACTCGGAACGGCGATCGCGCCCAGCCACCGGCTTGACGGAACACACGAGTCGATCGCCGCACATGCATCCTTGATCGTCGATCGTTCGACCACCGCGCTACCGATGGTCTTCCATGCTCGGGTCCGCGATGCCATCCAGTTGGCATGAGCACTAAAGGAGTCGACGTGCAGAGCAGAGAGCTCCGCAGTGTCAGGCTCGCAATAGTGGCCGTCGCCGGGGGCGAGCACAACGGTGGCGACGAAAGGCCAGTCGCCGCAGCGCTGGTGGGTCGTCCACTCTTCGGGAACCGCTACAGCGAAACCCTTCGCGCCGACGAGGCGGGTTCCGGGTGGGATCTTGAGGCCGTCGGGTGTGCTTTGGGAAGCCGGCGGCTCGGCGACCGGACTACGCACATCGCCTTGGTCGACGAGCGCAACTGCAACGCCGATGACGAGCGCGGTGACGGCCGCCGTCCCCGCGACACCGACCAGGCGGCGGCGCGTCTTCGCGCGTCGACCCGCGCGGATCAGCGCTGTCGTCGGTGGCGCGCCGACCGCGACCTGGTCGCCTGCGTCGTGCAGGAGTTGCTGGGCTTGTTCGTCGCTCATCGAGTGCTCCAACCTGGAACGTCTGCGAGATGGGGGTCGGCGGCTAGCTGGGCGATCGCTCGCGACAGCCGACTCTTGACCGTGCCTGGCGGGACCCCCAGAACCTCGGCGGTCTGCCGTTCCGACAAGTCGGCGTAGTACCTGAGCACGACTACGCGCCGGTGCGGCTCGTTCAGACCGGCGAGTGCGCGTTGCACGGTGTCGGTCAGGTCGGTGGCGTTTGTGTCGTCATCAACTGATTGCTCCGGGAGGTCGCTCCTCGGCTCCTCGCGCCACCAGCGTCGCCGGCGGCTGGTCGCGCGAGTGTTGAGGAACACGCGATAGACGTATGCGTCGCGGTCAGTGGCCCGGCTGACCTTGTCCCACGCGACATAGCAGCGGATCAGTGCCGTCTGGACGAGGTCTTCGGCCTCCGGCCGGGAGCAGCCAAGGAGGACAGCCGAGCGCACCAGCCCGGCCCAGCGGCCCGCGACGTACGCCGCGTAGTCGTCGTCGGTGTCCACTCATCCCCTTTGCTCTCCCTACAGCATGAGACAACAAAGGTCGCCAGATCGGTTCCACGGGCTGCAGACCGTCAATCTCCGAGCCAGTGGGCTCGGTCGAGGGTGCAGACGATCTCCGTCGCCGTCGGCTCAGATGTGGCGCCCGGTACGTCGATCCAGACTCCCTGGGTGAACCCACACTTCTCGAGCATCCGCAGCGACGCCCGATTGCGATGGTCGGGGCTGGCCACGAACGCCGGCGCATCCGGGTAGGCGGGCGTCACGACCTCCACCAAGTAGCTCCAGATGACACGCGTCCCGACTCCCCGCCCGACCAGGTCCGGCTCCCCGATCACGTAGTCGATCCCGACCGCCTCGGGCAGGCCGGTCTTCACGGCGTACTCGTCGTGATCTCCGACGCGGTAGTCCTGCACGTAGCCGACGTCCGCTCCGTCCAGCTCGACGACCCACATCCGGGTCGGCGCCGTGCCGTCGATGCGCGGCCCGTACCGCTCCCTTACCCGCGCGAGGGTCGCCTGGTCGCCGTGGAACCAGCGCCGAGCATGGGGCGCCTGCTGCCAACCGACAACGGCCTCCAAGTCGGCGTGCCGCATCGGGCGGAAGCTCACCGTCCCCGCAGGGATGCTCCTCGTCCGGGTGATCTGCAGCTCCGCCACCCAGTCAGGAAGCATCCGGCGCAGGCAGTCGTCGGGCGACAACCACGCATAGCGATCATGTTCGGGATCGACGAGATCGACGGCGGTGTCGGCTGACACGTCGACCGCGAAGGTTGCCCAGTCGGTGGAGAGGTCCACGGCCCAAGGGCGTACGTCGGTGAGCCCTGCCTCCTCGGCCAGCTCGCGCAACGCGGCCGGGTAGACCGCTTCCCCAGGCTGGCGGGCGCCCGCTGGACAGGTCCACGCCCAGTCACCCTCGAAGTCAGCCCCGCGGGCGTTGCGGTGGAGTGCCAGGTAGTCGAGCCCGTTGGCGGCCGGTCGTCGTACCACCACCACGGATCCCTGTGGACGCTCCGCCGCTATCTCGAGACCGTCCCAGGTGCGCGGGGTCAGTTCGGACATGGCAGACAGCGTACGAAGCAAGGAGTCGAGGCGATCGGCCGCCGCCATGACACAGCGGAGCGTGCCGCCAGATACGACACCGCACGATCAGGCAATGCTCTGTGATATCGCGGCGGCTGCGGAGTCGTATTAGCGCGCGACTTCGGTGGCTCGCGACTCACGCACCACCATCACTTTGATCTGTCCCGGGTAGGTCAGCTCGTGCTCGATCTGTTTGGCGATGTCGCGCGCGAGCACCTGTGCCTGGATGTCGTCGACGACGTCCGGCTGCACCATGACCCGCAGCTCGCGGCCGGCCTGCATCGCGAACACTTTCTCGACTCCCTCGCACTGTTTCGCGATCTCCTCGAGCCGTTCGAGCCGTTGGACGTATGCCTCCAGGGACTCACGGCGGGCGCCGGGCCGGCCACCGCTGATGGCGTCTGCTGCCTGGGTGAGCACCGCTTCGACGGTCTGAGGTTCGACCTCGTTGTGATGGGCAGCGATCGCGTGCACGACGTCGTCGGACTCTCCGTAGCGCCGGGCCAGCTCCGCACCGACCGCCGCGTGGCTGCCCTCGGCTTCGTGGGTGAGCGCCTTGCCGATGTCGTGCAACAGCGCGCAGCGCATACAGATCGCCCGGTCGAGCCCGAGCTCGTCGGCCATCAGCCCGGCCAGATGGGCTGACTCGACCAGGTGCCGCAGCACATTCTGGCCGTATGAAGAGCGGTAACGCAGCTGGCCGAGCGTGAACACGAGCTCCGGGTGCAGGTCGGTGATGCCGACCTCGACCGCGGCATCCTCGCCCGCCTGCCGGCAGAGCCGATCCACTTCGCGGTGGCAGCGCTCGTGGACCTCCTCGATGCGGCTGGGGTAGATCCGGCCGTCGGCCACCAGCTCGTCCATCGCGATGCGGGCGGTTTCTCGGCGTACGGGGTCGAAGCAGGACAGCACGACCGCCTCGGGGGTGTCGTCGATGATCAGGTTGACGCCGGTCGTCGCCTCGAACGCCTTGATGTTGCGCCCTTCGCGACCGATGATGCGGCCCTTCATGTCATCGCTCGGCAGCTGCACCACCGACACCACAGACTCCGCGGTCTCGTCGGCAGCCAGGCGCTGGATCGCAGTGGCCAGGATGCGTCGAGCGCGTTCCTCACCCTGGTCACGCGCTGCCTTCTCGATGTCGCGGGTCAGCACGGCCGCGTGTCGCTTCGCCTCCTGCTCGACGGAGCACACCAGCTCGGCCTTTGCCTCGTCGGCCGTCAGTCCGCTGACGCGCTCGAGAATCCGGAGCCGCTCGGCCGCGATCTCGACGAGCTCGGTGCGACGCCGGTCGAGCTCGTCCTGGACCTCGCCAAGTTCGCTAGCCCGGTCGTCGAGCTGTCGCTCACTCGCGTCGAGCCGCTCCTCCCGCTCGGCGAGGCGGCTTTCCCGCCGCTCCAGGTCGGCACGCTCTCGATGCAGCTCATGGCGCAACAGCCGGAGCTCGTCGTCGACGCGCTGTTTCTCGTCGCGGGCCTGAGCCAGGGCGGCCTGGGCAGAATCACTGGTCGGCTGCTCGTCGGCCGGTACGTCGGCCGGCATCCGGCGATGAGGCGGCCGCGACTGTGCCACCGCCCCACTGTGGACACCCTGCCCGTGTCTGGTGACGAGCGGATCGAGCGCACTCGGTTGGTCGCAGTCCTGGAGGTCCTCGCTGCCATTGCGCCTCGAGGCGACCCGGCCTGGGCGCCGGCGCCAGGATGAGGGCGGTCACGGCGCCGATCGCCAGGAGGACGCCCACCCCCACCAGGATCGTCAGAACGAGGACAGGCATGCGGGCTCCGTTCGTCGAGACCGTCGGGGGAACGGTCAAGGATCTGCGACGAAGAGACGACGCCGTCCCGGACGGCACCTTCCGAGTTCGGGGCTGCGGCGGAGGTCAGGGTCGGAGCGGTTGCCCTCGCTTTCGGGTTGCTCAGGGTGGCCAATGCCACCGGATATCTCTTGGTGGTGACGCTATTTCATCAGTGCAGTTGCGATTCGACGGTTACTTAGCTGGTGTTCGGGTTCTCCGGCCTCTTCAGGCGGTGTCACTTCGTAAATTTCACGGTAGGACTCCCGTCGGTGCCGGTCAAGGACCGCACCGGGTAGCCGCGAAACCCAGCCCAGCCGCGCGACTTGGTCTCGACAGGCTCGACCGGCGGACTTGGGTCAGTCGAGGGCGGCGGCGTCATCCTTGAGCGCCTCGCGGACTACCTGCATCGACAGGCCCGGCGGATAGCCCTTGCGCGCCAGCATCCCCGCGAGGCGTCGCGTGCGGGTGGTCTTGTCGAGGCCCCGCGTGCTGCGCAGCTTCTTCGCGACCAGAGCCTGGGCCGCCACAAGCTCGTCGTCGGGCTGGATCTGCTCGAGGGCTCCCTGGATGTCTTCGGCGTCGACCCCCTTGCCTCGCAGCTCGTAGGCGAGGGCGCGACGCGACAACCCGCGAGACGCCTGGCGCGAACGCACCCAGGAGTCGGCAAAGGCGCCGTCGTTGACGAGACCCACCTGTTCGAACCGATCGAGCACCCGAGCCGCCACGTCGTCCGGAACCCCCTTGTCGGAGAGGGCCTGAGCCAACTCGTGGCGCGACCTCGCCTGCATGGTGAGCTTGTTGAGCAGGATGGTCCGGGCGACGGACTCCGGGTCAGCGGCAGGTCCGAGATCCATGTCGGCATCGACCGGCTCAGGACGCCCTGGTGCGCGACGTCGCCGTGCCGACAAGCCCGCCATCAGAAGTCGATGTCGGTGGGCTCTGCCGCCTCGGCTTCGAGGGTGGCACCGATCCCCAGCTTCTCGAGGATGCGCTTCTCCAGCTCGTTGGCCAGGTCGGGGTTGTCGCGCAGGAACGTGCGGGCATTCTCCTTGCCCTGACCCAGCTGGTCGCCTTCGTAGGTGTACCAGGCACCGGCCTTGCGGACGAGACCTGTGTCGACACCGACGTCGATAAGGCCACCCTCGCGGCTGATGCCCAGGCCGTACATGATGTCGAACTCTGCTTGCTTGAACGGGGGGCTGACCTTGTTCTTCACGACCTTGACGCGGGTGCGGTTGCCGACGAAGTCGGTGCCGTCCTTGAGACTCTCGATCCGGCGTACGTCGAGACGCACCGACGCGTAGAACTTCAACGCCTTCCCGCCCGTGGTCGTCTCGGGCTGACCCGAACATCACGCCAATCTTTTCGCGGAGCTGGTTGATGAAGATCATCGTCGTGCCGGAGTTGCTGATCGCGCCGGTGAGCTTGCGCAGGGCCTGGCTCATCAGCCGGGCCTGCAACCCGACGTGGGAGTCGCCCATCTCACCCTCGATCTCGGCCCGCGGCACGAGGGCGGCCACCGAGTCGATGACGATGATGTCGAGTGCTCCCGAGCGGATCAGCATGTCGGCGATCTCGAGGGCCTGCTCGCCACTGTCGGGCTGGGAGACCAGCAGGGCGTCGGTGTCGACCCCGAGCGTCTTCGCGTAGTCAGGGTCGAGCGCGTGCTCCGCATCGATGAACGCGGCGATCCCGCCGGCGCGCTGCGCGTTGGCCACCGAGTGCAGCGCCACCGTGGTCTTGCCGGAGGACTCCGGCCCATAGATCTCGACCACCCGCCCGCGCGGGAGCCCGCCGATTCCGAGCGCGATGTCGAGCGCGATCGAACCCGTCGGGATCACCTCGATGGGGACTCGCGCCTGGTCACCGAGCCGCATGACCGATCCCTTGCCGTGGGATCGCTCGATCTGGGCCAGTGCGTTGTCGAGAGCCTTGGAGCGGTCAGCTTCAGCCATCAGCGTTTCCCTCTGGGTCGGGCGGGTCAGGGACCCTGGCTTACGTGGTCGAGGTCGACGCTAGAGGTGGGCTCCGACAGTCGTGGCGATCGCCAGTGGGCTGTGGATTACCGCTCCGGGGCCGACTTTCCTGTGCACAAACCTAGCCGAACACGTGTTCGAAGCGCGCACCGACACGCCGGGCCTGCCAGGCCTCCAGGCCGGCCCGACCGCTCAGTCCTGCAGACCCGTCACCGGCGGCACCGGCTCGCCGGCGGCGAGGTCGACAGGCCCCGCTGAAGGCTGCGGATCAGAGTCGCCCGGCCCACGCCAGCCTGACATCACGGCAGCAGCCAGCACGAGCCCGGTGACGATGCCCGCCCCGGCATTCAGTACGTCGTACCCCCACGTCCCGACGACCCACCCGGCCAGCGCGCCTCCGGCCGCAGCACTCAGCCCCATCACCAGGTCGGCGGCTCCCTGGACACCTGGACGCTCGTCGAACGGCACCGCGTCGACGAGCAAGGCAGAGCTTGCGATGAGGACGCACGACCAGCCGAGCCCGAGCAGGAAGAGCCCCCACGTCAACGCCGTCGATGCCCCGCCGGGAGTTCGCCCGGCAAG
Organism: uncultured Actinomycetota bacterium; assembly: GCA_963815295.1. Lineage (GTDB taxonomy): Bacteria > Actinomycetota > Actinomycetes > Propionibacteriales > Nocardioidaceae > JACDHG01. The sequence continues at coordinate 800,942 of CAWFFZ010000008.1, read as the reverse complement.
CGTCACCGAGAACAACAAGGTGACTCCCCCGACGCCGATCATCACCGGCCGACCGACCAGGTCGGCGAGCCACCCGACGATCGGCGAAAAGGCAAACATGCCGAGCACGTGCATCGAGATGACGAAGCCGATGACCTCGAGACTGGCGCCACCGTGGTCCATGTGCAGGGGTGTCATCACCATTACCGCGACCATGACCGTGTGGGCCGCGGCCATTCCCACGACCGCCGCCATCGCCCGAGGACGCACCGACACGACGCGCCAGACCCGCCTCATGCTGACCCGGTGGTCGACCGGGTCGTCGTCTTCGTGCGTCGCGACCAGTTCGCGGGCGAGCAGCAGCGGGTCGGGCCGCAGCCACGTCAGCGCGACGAACGCGGCGGCGAGCAGGCCGACCATGCCCAGTAAGAACGGACCTGCCAGCGGCGGTAGCCCGATCCGGTCCGCGAGATCCCCGGCCGGACCGACCAGGTTCGGACCCAGGACTGCCCCGATCGTCGTCGCCCAGACGACGATCGACAGTGCCCGTCCTCGGGTGCGGCTGTCGGCTAGGTCGACAGCGGTATAGCGCGACAGGTTGTTGGCGGAGGTCGCCGAGCCGATCAGCAACGCGCCGAGCAAGAGCAGTAAGAAGGATTCGACGATGGCCGACAGGACGCACAAGCCCGCACCGGCCGCGGCGAGCGCATAGCCGAGCGCGAGGCCTGGGCGGCGACCATGGCGCACCATCACCCGGACCAGCACGAACGCCAGCAGAGCCGATCCGACCACCTGGGCCGTCTGCGGTAGACCCGACAAGGTCTCGTCGTCGACGATCGAGGCGGCCAAAAGCGACGACACCGCGATGCCGGTCGAGACGCCCACCCCACCGAACGCCTGCGTGACGACGAGGGTGCCGATCGTGCGGCGCTGGGCCGTTGCCCGCCGCGACTCGGCGTCGGCTCCTGCGGTCGGCCCGGTCTCTGGTCCACCTGTGCGATTGCTCATCGAACGGCTCAGCGATCTCGCGCCGGCAGCTCGAGCACCTTCCACACCGCGCGCCAGACGACCTTCGCGTCATACCCTGCCGCGAGCGCCTCCATCACCGTGCGGTCGCCGAGCTCGCTCATCTTCTGCTCCTGCGCCCAGGTGGTGGAGTAGTGGGATCCGAGTGCGTCGTCCATCCGAGTCCACAGTTCCGTGTGTCGCACCGTCACCTGCACTAGTTCGTCGTATGTCGTCGGGGCTTCGGCCCGGGCGTTCAAGCCCCGCGACCCGGCTGCCGTTCTGCGCCACTGTACGACGGCAGCGGTTGCCGGGCTTGAGGACCGTGGCTGGCGGGCCGCGGGCTAGAGGTTGAGCGGGTCGCGCAGAGCGGCGTACCCGACGAAGGCCGCGACGTCGATCAGCGTGTGGGCGATCACCAGCGGAAGGACACGTCCTTTGCGCTGGTAGAAGTAGCCGAAGACGAGGCCCATCACGGCATTCCCGACGAACGCGCCGAAGCCCTGGTAGAGGTGGTAGCTGCCGCGCAGCAGCGCGCTCGCCGCGAGGGTCGGCCAGGCGCCCACGCCGAGCTGGCGCAGCCGCGTCATGAGGTAGCCGACGACGACGACCTCTTCGAGCACGGCGTTCTTGGCGGCAGCCAGCACGAGGACTGGGATCGTCCACCAGTAGTCCGTGAGCCCGCTCGCCACCACGGTGGCGTTCAGGTCGAGCGCCTTGGCCACGTAGTAGAGCGCAAGGCCCGGTATGCCGATCAACGCCGCCAGCCCGACCCCCCAGCCGAGGTCCGCGACCGCGCCGCGGCGGCTCGAGACGTCGATCCCGAGTCGCCTGAACGGCGAGCCCCGCTCAGCCGCGAGCAGGTAGATCACGAGGGCGACGGGGACGACCGCGAACGCGATCCCGACGAGCTGGTAGGTGAGGTCGAGAAGCGGTCGCGGGTTGAGACTCGGGTTGAGGGTCGCGGTCTGAGACGAGAGCCCGCCCGGCTCGGTCAGCTTCGCGATCAGGCTGATCAGGGCATAGACGGCGGAGGCGCCGAGCGACAGCGCCAGCACGATGGCGATCTCCCACTTGATCCGGGTGGGACGCAGAGGCGGGTATGCCGGGTCGCCCTCGACGCCGACGCTGCCGTCGGTGCGCTGGCGCGTCGTGTCGTCGGAGCCGGTCGGCATGGTCACGACGCCCAGTCTGCCCGGTGGTGCGATCTGGGGTGTGCTGGTGGCGCCGGGCCTCGCTAGGGTCGCGACCATGAGCGAGCCCCTGGTGCCGTCAGTTCCCTCCGGTCACGAAGACCCGACCCGCCCCGCGCCCGAGCAACGCGGCCAGGTCGTCGTCGTGACGTACAACCACATCGCTGCCGCGATCGTCGCAATCGCCGACGTCGTAGGTCGGCCGACCACAGTCCTCGACCACCGCGCCGGCGGCACCGAGCCGAAGCCGTGGCTGACAGAGCACATGCTCGGCGCGGCAGACGCAATCGTGTTCTGCGACCACGACGCCCCGGACACCCAGGAGCTGTTGCGGGAGGCGCTCGAAGGCCAGACCGGGTACGTCGCAATGATGGGCAGCCGCAACCGCGCCGCCGCCGTGTTCGCGACTCTGCAAGACGAGGGCCGCCCGGACGACCAGCTCGAGCGTCTGCACGTCCCGGCCGGACTCGACGTCGGCGGCAAGTCGCCTGGCGAGATTGCCTTGTCGGTCGTCGCCGAGATCGTCGCGACGTCATACGGCCGCGACGGCGGTCCGATGAAGAAGCCGACCGCCGGCTGACGAAGTCACCGGCGGCTCCTAGCCCACTCCACTATCGGCCGAGCGGGATGTCACTTCCAGACAGCACCAGCGCAATGCCTGCTTCCCGTACGTCGAGCGACTCCACCGTGAAGCTGGACGGCAGGCCGTGGAGCGGGTGGCTGACGTCGAGGAGAGTGCCCAGCAAAGGTTTGAGGTTGCCCGGCACCGGCACCACCCGACTGGTGCCATCGGCGCCGATGAACGACAGCGAACCATCCTTGACCTCGACGCCGAGGTCGACACTCAGGTCCATGTCAACCGCGAGCACACCGTCGTCCGGCACGAGCGTGATGAAGCCGACGCCCTTGTCGTTCGTCCCCGCGTACGACGCCGTGTAGGGGCCGAGGTCGCTCACCGAGTCATACGAGATGAGGGCACTGCCGGTCATCCGGTCGGCGGTTGCCCGCTTGAACCCGTTCGTGGTCCGCACGTCGAAGAACGTCGCCTCGACGTTGTCGACGCGGATTTCCTCCGCTCCGGCGTCGGCGTCGACCGCCGGGAGACTCATGCGCACCTCTTGCAGGTCGTTGCCGAGCACCTGGGTGACGAACGGGAAGCCGACGAACTCCACGTTCGGGGATTCGCTCAGCCCTTCCCGCTCCTCGACCAACGTGGCGACCTGGCCCTCGGCGACGTGCTCTGCGACCCGGTCACCGACGACCGCGAGCGCCGCCAGCACTACCAGCGCGATCATCAGTCGACGCACGCCTCACTCCTTCATCCGGCACCGGTATGCCGACTAGGCCGCCTCAACGTGCCAGCCGTCCCGGTGGGGCCCGTCAGGCTACCTGCCCGCGCCCCATCCCGCGGAAAGATCCGACGCTGGCGTTGCTCTGGCGACCCCAGCGTCGGATCTTTCGGGCAGTGGCAGGGTCAGCGGCTGGCCAGCTCCCCGCTCGCGCGGAGCCTCAGCGAGCTCCGGCACCGGCTCGTACTCGCGGATGCCGTGCCGGTCCCACCAACGGCGCAGCGGTCCCGGCGCCCACCAGTTCGCACCGCCGAGCAGCCGCATCGTCGCCGGCACGAGCAGGGCCCGGACCACGGTCGCATCGATCAACACAGCCACCAGCATCCCGACCCCGATCATCTTGATGAAGACGATCCCGGAGGTGGCGAACCCGCCGATGACCACGGCCAGCAGAAGTGCGGCGCTGGTGATGATCGAGCCACTGCGCTGCAGGCCGACCGCGACGGCCGTCGTGTTGTCGCGGGTGCGGTCCCACTCCTCACGGACGCGCGACAGCAGGAACACCTCGTAGTCCATCGACAGCCCGAACAGGATGCCCAGCATCAAGATCGGCTGGGTCACGTCCAGGAATCCCGGCGAGGTGAAGCCCAACATGTCGGACAGGTTGCCGTCCTGGAAGATCCAGGTGACCACGCCGAACGACGCCACGATCGACACGGCATTCATCACCACCGCCTTGATCGGCAGGACAACCGAGCCGAACGCCAGGAACAGCAGCACCAGCATCACGACGACGACGATCAGCGCCATCCAGGGCAGGTGTGCCCCGATGGAGTCGATCAGGTCCACGGTCTCGGCCGAGTTCCCGCCGACGAGTGCGGTCGCGTCTCCGCCGACCTCGATGCTGCGCAGGTCCTCGACGATCTGCTGCGATTGCTGGGACTGGGCGTTGCCCTGCCACTCGGCCTGGACGAGGCTCACCGGCTGACCGTCCACAGTGCCCTGGTCGATCGGCTGCACGTCCGTGACGCCGTCGACAGCGCGCACGTCGTCGACGTACGACGCCAGGCTGGCTTCGTCTGCACCGGTGACGACGATGCTGGCCGTCGACTGCTCACCACCGAACTCATCGGCCTGCATCTCGACTGCGATCCGGCTTGGCGAGTCCGCCGGGAGCACCCGGTGGTCGACGCTGCCCCAGATGGCGTTGAGGAACGGTGTGCCGAGCGCCAGCAGGGCGACCACGATGACGACGAGGTAGGCAACCGGCCGACGCATCACGCTGCGCCCGATCCTCGCCCAGCCACCTGAGTGACCCGGAACGGCGGTCAGCGAGCCGGCGCTTGCGCCACGGCATCGAGCCGAACTCGATACGTGGACCGAGCACCGCGAGCAGGGCGGGAAGGAGGGTGAGTGCGGCCAGCATCGCGACGAGCACGGCCGCGACACCGCCGTAGCCCATCGACCGCAGGAAGTTCTGCGGGAAGATCAGCAGCGCCGCCAGTGACGCCGCGACTGTCAGACCAGAGAAGAGCACCGTGCGCCCGGCCGACGCCATCGTGGCGACCACGGCAGCGTTGACGTGGACGCGCGATGTGCCGTCCTGGCGGGCCAGCTCCTCGCGGAACCGGCTGACGACGAACAGCGCGTAGTCGATCGCCAGCCCGAGCCCGATCAAGGTGATGATGTTGATCGCGAAGATCGAGACGTCGGTGAACATCGTGATGAGTCGGACGACCGCCAGCGCACCGAAAACGGCAACCGCGCCGATCAGCCCCGGCATGAACGCCGCGACCAGGCTGCCGAAGATGAGCAGGCACAGCACGAACACGATCGGCATCGAGATCGACTCGGCGCGGGCGATGTCGGCAGACACCGTCTCGCCGACGTCGTCGAAGACCGCCCACTGGCCACCGATGTTCTCGTCGAGACCGTCGGCATCCAGGTGGTCCTTGATCGCGGCAAAGTTGTCGGCCTTCTCATCCTGGGTGAGTCCGGCGAGCGTGATGACAACCATCGCCGCGCTGCCGTCTTCGCTGACCAGGTCGGCTGGCGCTTGGTCGGCGTAGTACGGCACCGTCCGCGCGACGGCGTCGTCGGGCAGCCCGTCGACAACCTTCTGCACCGCCTGCACGAAGGCGGGGTCGTCTGCCTGCATGTCGTCGCTCGAGTAGATGGCGACGACGTCGCTGTCGTGGCTGGCAAAGGCCTCCTGCTCGGCAGCCAGCTGCTTGGCGGACTCGGACCCGGGGTCGTCGAACCCGCCGTCGCTCAGTGCGCCGAAAACCCCCACCCCGAACACGGCCGCTGCGACCACGACCGCGGCGGCCAGGCCGAGCACGACTTTCGCGTGGCGTGCCACCACGCTTCCCCAGAACTGCATCATGATGTACCTCGCAATGTCTTGTCACGAACGCTAATGGTGTTTACTGTTTACTACGTTCACTAGAATGTCAAGCATTTATCTGCGTGATAGGGCATGATGGAGGTGTTCCCCGTGAAGGGAGCCCAGGAGGAGACGATGAGCACGACCACACCGGCCGCCGTACCCACGCGTCGAGAGCGGCAACGGCAGGCCACGTACGACGAGATCGTGTCGGTGTCGCGGCGCCTACTGCAGCAGAGCGACTCGCTTTCGCTCCGGGCGATCGCCGCCGAGATGGGCATGACCGCGCCCGCCCTCTACCGCTACGTCGACAGCTACCAGGAGTTGCTGCTGCTCGTCTGCCGGTCGGTCTTCACCGACGTCGTCGCCATCCTCGTCAGGGCCCGCGACCGGCACCCTGACGACGACCCGGGAGCACAGATCCTGGCGTCCGCCGTGGCGTTTCGACACTGGGCGATCAGTCACCGCGAGGAGTTCGCGCTGCTCTTCGCCAACCCGGCGACGAGCCCGGAGGACGGCAGCGAGCCCGACGAGGGCGTGCAGGCGTTCGCGGCGTTCTTCAGTGACATCTACCGCCGGCTCTGGCAGCGCTACCAGTTCCCTATCCCGGCCGACGACGCTCTCGAGCCCGAGGTGCTCGCGTCACTCACCGCGCAGCGCGAGGAGGGGCTCTTGATTTGCGACTTCCCAGGTATGCCGATCGGGCTCAGCTGGATCTTCCTGCGCGCCTGGGCCCGGCTCTACGGCATTGTCACGCTCGAGGTGTTCAAGCACGTGGATCAAGGCACCATCGGATCCGGAGCACTGTTCCGGGCCATGCTCGAAGACAACGGGCGCGATCTCGCGTTCGGTGACGACTGGCCGCGGCTGAAGGGGCTCGTCGCCGAGGAGATCCAGCGCGCCTGACACTGCGTCGAGCGGGTGCTGCCCAGTGCGGCGGCTACTTGAGCAGCAGGACACCGAGCCGGCGAGAGGCGACCCAGAGGCCGACCGATCCCATCACGGCGAGGTAGACGGCCGCGAACAACTGCTCGGTGCCCATCGAGCCGAGTGACATCCCGCGGCACAAGGTGACGCCCTGGTAGAGCGGTGTCAAGCGCACAATCGCCTCGACACCATCGGGGTAGGTCGAGACGGGGTAGAACGTCGCCGAGAACAAGAACATCGGCATGATCGCGAGCTGGACGAACTCGAAGTCCTGCCAGCTGCGCATCCACGTCGTCAGCGCCATCCCGGCACCGGCGAACCCGTAGCCGATCAGCATCGTCGCCGGGAGTGCCAGCAGCATCCACCACGACTCGACGAGGCCCAGCACAACCATCACCAGGATGAAGAACGCCGAGTAGATCGCGCCGCGCAGCAGCGCCCAGGTGATCTCGCCGCGCGCGATGTGCACCGGCCGCAGTGGGGTGGCGAGCATCGCGTCGTACAGCTTGGCGTACTTCATCCGGAAGAACAGGTTGTAGGTCGAGTCGTAGAGGGCGCCGTTCATCGCCGACGCAGCGAGCATGGCCGGCGCGACGAACTCGACGTAACCCACAGACGTCCCGTTCGACAGCTCGAAGTCCCCCACGAGCTCGCCGACGCCGATCCCGATCGACAGCAGGTAGAGGATCGGCTCGAGCATGCCGGTGGCGAAGACGAACCAGACGTGGCGGTAGGCGAAGAAGTTGCGCTCGACGACTCGCCATGAGCTGACGCCGTGGAGGGGCAGCACCCGCGCTGCCAAAGCGCGGCGCGGAGCAATCAGGTCGGTCACTGGGCCAGCCTCCGCTCGAAGCCCCTGACCGCAAGCACCCAGCCAGCAAGCAGCCATAGCAAGAGATAGGCCAGATGACCGAGGGCAGGGAGCGCTTCGACCGCTCCCAGGGTGAGCATGCGCGACAGCTCGACGCCGTGCCAGATCGGCGTGATGTAGGCGAGCCACGCCACGGTGTCCGGCAGCTGAGAGACCGGGAAGAACGCACCGCTGAACAAGAACATCGGCATCAGGCCGAGGCGGAAAATCAGAGCGAAGCTGCTCGGCTCTTTGATCCTGGCGCTGAATGCGAAGACCGGAGCCGCATGCGCAAGGCCGACCAGCACGGCCACCAGCAGTGCCGCCGGCCCACCCCACCAGTTGCTCAGAGCGCCGTACGCCCCCATCACGCCGAGGAAGACCGCGCACGTGAAGAACGTGCGGAACGCGATCGCCAGCAAGTTGGCGACCACGATGTCGGCCACCTCGAGCGGGGTTGCCGACATCGAGAAGTAGGTCTTGGCCCACTTGAACCCGGACAGGACTGGAAACGTCGACTCCTGGACGGCAGTCGACATGGCGGTGGTCGCCATGAGTCCCGGTGCGATGAAGGCCAGGTAGGAGACTCCTCCGAGTGCCGCAGCGCCGGCGTTGTCGTCGACGAAGCCTCCGAGGCCGACGCCCATGGCCGTGAGGTAAAGGAACGGGATCAAGAAGCTGGAGACGACCGAGCCTCGCCAGGTGCGCTTGAGCTCCGTACGCCAGTAGTCGTAAAGACGCGGCGCGAGCCGCGGAAGTGTCATCGACATGGGCTGACCTAGTCGACCAGGGTGCGGCCGGTGAGGCGGAGGAAGACGTCTTCGAGGGTGGCCCGTCGAACGAGAGACGACAGCGGGGTGAGGCCACGCGCGTGTACGGCGGCGGCGGCTGCCTCACCGTCGTCGGTGTAGAGGAGGAGCCGATCGGGCAGGACCTCAACCCGTTCAGCGAGGTCCGCAACCTTGGGCGCCATCGCCTCGTGCTCTCCCACCCCGAACCGCAGCTCGGCGACCTCGCGGGTGGAGTGCTGGACGATCAGCTCCGCCGGCGAGCCCGCGGCCACGATGACGCCCTTGTCCATCACGACGAGTCGGTCGCACAGTTGCTCGGCCTCGTCCATGTAGTGGGTGGTCAGCACGAGCGTGACGCCCTGCTGCTTGAGCCGGAACAGCCGGTCCCAGAGCTGGTGACGCGCCTGCGGGTCGAGCCCGGTCGTGGGCTCGTCGAGCAGCAACAGGTCGGGCTGGTTGATGAGCGACCGCGCGACGGTGAGCCGCCGCTTCATGCCCCCGGACAGCTGCTCGACCTTGGAGGCGCCGCGCTCCGTGAGCTGCACAAACGCGAGCAGTTCGTCAGCGCGCGAGCTGGCTTCGCCGCGGCTGAGCCCGAAGTAACGGCCGTAGACCACGAGGTTCTCTTTGACGGTCATCTCCAGGTCGAGAGTGTCGTCCTGCGGGCACACGCCTAGCCTGGCCCGGATCGCGGAGCCATCGACGGCTGGATCCATCCCGAGGATCGACAGCGAGCCCTCGGTGAGAGGCGACACGGCTGCGATCATCCGCATCGTCGACGACTTGCCCGCGCCGTTTGGCCCCAGGAACCCGAACGCCTCTCCCTTGCGCACCTCGACATCGATGCCCTTGACCGCCTCGAACTTGCCGAAAGACTTGCGCAGCCCACGCGCCACGATCATCGGCGCGCCGGGCAGGGAGCCGTCGGCATACTCCGCGTGACCAGGAACTGGCCCGGATTGGGAGAGGGGAGAGACCACACCAGGACACTACGCAGCCGTGCCGACGCTTCCCAACAGGGTTTCCGATCTATTTGCCAGGCCCTGCCTAGCGCAGATGTCCGGACAAGACGTCCGCGGCTCAGGTCGGCATCTGCCTGGCCAGTAGACACATGGAAGGAGAGCCGGAGCCTGCCAGCCCGCACGGACCCGATGATCGCCGCCTCTTCCATCAACGCCGGGACTTGCTCGTCAGCAACGGCCGAGACAATCGGCGACTCGCCCGCCGGCAGGCCTACCGCAGATCGGAACCGCTCAGCCAGTCCGACCGTGTGGGCGTGCAGGGTGTCGGTGCCGACGAAGGTGAGGAGCTCCAGCGCGGGAGCGGCCGCGACCCAGGAGTGCCACACCGGCGACACGTCGAAGCGACGAGCGTCTGGTGCCAGCCGCAGGGGCGTGCCGTAGAGGCTTGCCCACGGATCGTCACCGGCATACCAGCCCGCATTGTGAGGGACCAGACCGTCGAAAAGGCTTGGCTGGACAGTGAAGTAGGCGGTGCCGCGCGGCGAGAGCAGCCACTTGTAGCCGGAGCAGACGGTGTAGTCGAATCGACTGGCGTCAACGGGCAGCCACCCGACCGCCTGAGTCGTGTCCAGCAGGATGCGAGTGCCGGTGTCGGCACACGCCGCCACCAAGGCGTCGAGATCGACCATGCCGCCATTGGCCGACTGCACCGCAGACACCGCCACCAACGTCGTCGTCGAAGTGACGGCTTCGACGAGCCGATCCAGCGGCGCCTCGCGGACGGTGACTCCGCCGCCGGCCCGGGCGTGGAAGGGAAACAAGACGCTGGTGAAGTCACCAACCGCGGTGAGCACTTCACCGCCTGGCGGCAGCGACGCGGCCACCAGTCCGGCGAACACCGAGACCTGGCTGCCCACCGCGACCGATGACGGTTCGACATTGACCAGATCGGCGTACGACGCACGCGCGGCGGCCAGCGGGACGTCGTAGGAGGGGGCGTCCGCCACGCCGTGGCGCCAGTCGTCCAGCGCCGCCTGGAGGGCTTGCCAACTGCGCCGAGGTGGCAGACCCATGGTGGTGGTGTTCAGGTAGATCGTTTCGGCCTCGAACTCTTCTCGCGCGTGATCCAGCCGGTGCAGGTCTGCATCAGTGAGGGCACGCGGTTTGGGCACGGACAACCTTTCGACCAGTGAGCGGAATCGCTGCCGGGATCACCCTAGCGACGCAGAGGTGGGGAGCAGTCGCGGTCGCAAGTAGTGACAAGGTGTCAACCATTGACCAGGGGTCACTTCTTTCGCCAGCGACCGGAGCACTAGGCCACCCGGTGGGTGCGGTCGACGTAGCGAACGCGGTCGGCGCGCTCAGCGGCAGTCGCTGCGCTCCATGACGGCCGCGATCTCGCCGACCTTCCTTCACTCTCGCTCCGCGATCGACCGCCGAGCCGGCAGCCGCCAGCGTGACGAAACCTGCAGCGAAACTTCCGGCGTTGCTGCGCTCTTCAGCGGGAAGCGAGACCGCCGCCGCCAACGAAACAGATTTGGGCCTTGTCTCCGCTGATCGGACGCTAGAACAGGCCGATTGTCTGACCCTCGTCGTCGACGTCCATGTGCGCGGCCGCCGGGTCCGAACCGAGACCCGGCATCGTCCGCATGTCACCGCAGATCGGGTACACGAAGCCCGCACCTGCCGAGGCCCGCACCTCCCGTACCGGCAACCGCCATCCGGTGGGTGCTCCTTTGAGAGCTGGATTGGAGGAAAGCGAGAGGTGTGTCTTCGCCATGCAGATAGGGAGTCGGCCGAAGCCGGCCTTCTCGTACGTGTCGAGCTGGCGGCCGGCGGCGGTGGAGTAGTCGACGCCGTCGGCGCCGTACACCTTGGTGGCGATCAGCTCGATCTTTTCCCGCAAGGTCGCCTCGTCGGGATACAGCAACTTGAACTCGCTCGGCTCGTTCGCTGCCTCGGCGACGGCCTCGGCGAGCTCGATCGCGCCGGCCCCTCCGTCGGAGAAGTGGGTCGAGACGGCAAACCTGGCGCCCGCGCCCTCGGCGATCTCGCGGATCGCGGCGTACTCGCTTGCATGGTCGGTCGGAAACGCGTTGACCGCGACGACCGGCGTCACGCCGTGCAGCTTCACGTTCTCGATCTGCTTCGCCAGGTTGGCCGCACCCGCGTGTACGTCGTCGGGGTTCTCGGCGAGGAGCTCGGGCGGAAGCGGCCGCCCGGCCACGATCTTGTACTTGCCGGAGTGCGCCTTGAGCGCGCGGACCGTGGCGACGACGACGGCGGCGTCGGGCGCCTCCCCCGACGTACGGCACTTGATGTTGAAGAAGCGCTCTGCACCCATGTCGGCGCCGAAACCAGCCTCGGTGATTGCGAAGTCGCCCGTGCGCAACGCGATCAGGTCAGCGATCACCGACGAGACACCGGTGGCGATGTTGCCGAACGGACCGGTGTGCACCAGCGCGGGCGTGTTCTCGATCGTCTGCAGCAAGTTGGGCTTGATGGCCTCGCGCAGCAACACGGTCATGGCGCCAGCGGTGTTGAGCTGTTCGGCCGTTACCGGCTCGCCCCGCGACGTGTAACCGACGACGATGCGGGCGAGCCGCTCCCGCAGGTCTCGGAGTGACGTGGTTAACGAGAGCGCCGCCATCACCTCCGACGCCGCCGTGATGTCGAATCCCGTCTGCAGCGGAACGCCGTCGGCGCGTCCACCCAGGCCGGTCACGACGTTGCGAAGCGAGCGGTCGTTGACGTCGAGCACGCGTCGCCAGGTGATGCTGTTGGTGTCGATGCCGAGCGGGTTGCCGCGGTAGAGGTGGTCGTCGAGCATCGCGCTCAGCAGGTTGTGCGCGGCGGTGACGGCGTGCATGTCGCCCGTCAGATGGAGGTTGAGCCGCTCCATCGGGACCACCTGGCTGTAGCCGCCGCCAGCCGCGCCGCCCTTGATGCCGAGCGCCGGCCCCATCGACGCCTGCCGGATCGTGATGACGGCGCTGCGCCCGATGTGTCGCATCCCCTGGCCGAGCCCGACCGTGGTCGTCGTCTTTCCCTCGCCCAGCGGGGTTGGCGTGACGGCCGTGACGACGACGTACTTGGCCCGCGGCCGGTCGGCAAGCTCCTCGATCGCGTCGAGGCTCACCTTCATTACGTCGCGTCCGTAGTGCTCCAGCAGATGGCTGCCAAGTCCCATCTCGTTCGCGACGTCCTCGATCGGCTTGAGGGCGGCGTTTCTGGCGATCTCGAGGTTGCCTTGTGACACGTTTCTCTCCTTGGTTGACTGAGAATCTAGCCGTCGCGACCAAGCAACGGGAAACCTCCAGATTTTGCGTCCGTAATAGCGAGCGCTCCAGCGACCGCTAGCACGGACGTTGTGGGACTGTCGGCGGGCTCCGGCAGGATGGGTCGGGTGACTGGCAACGACGCCGGCGGTTTGCCGGGATTCTCCCCTGTGACACGAGCCTGGTTCGGCAGCGCCTTCGCGGAGCCGACGCCGGCGCAGACCGGTGCCTGGCAGTCGATCGCGGCTGGACGCAACGCCTTGGTGGTCGCTCCCACCGGATCGGGCAAGACGCTCGCTGCGTTCCTGTGGGCGGTTGACCGCCTCACGACGACCGCAGCTCCGAGCGAGAAGCGACACCGCTGCCGGGTCCTGTACGTCTCACCCCTCAAGGCCCTCGCCGTCGACGTCGAGCGCAACCTCCGCGCGCCACTCACCGGCATCGGTCAGACAGCCGCCCGGCTCGGCACCGAAGTGCGCGACGTCACCGTCGGCATCCGCTCCGGCGACACCTCGCCCGCTGAGCGGCGCCGACTTTCGGCGACTCCACCCGACATCTTGATCACGACGCCCGAGTCGCTGTTCTTGATGCTCACGTCGCAGGTCCGTGAGTCGCTGCGAGGTGTCGACACGGTCATCGTCGACGAGGTCCATGCAGTCGCCGGCACCAAGCGAGGCGCCCACCTGGCTCTGTCGCTCGAGCGCCTCGACGAGCTCCTCGATCAACCGGCCCAGCGCATCGGCCTGTCGGCCACAGTGCGACCGATCGACGAGGTGGCACGTTTCCTCGGTGGAGCACAGCCGGTAGAGGTGGTCGCCCCGCCGTCGACGAAGGAATGGGACCTGCGGGTCGTCGTACCGGTCGAGGACATGACCGAGCTCGGGCAAGTCACCGACGATCTCGAGGGCCCTGCCGCGGGCAACGAGCCGCGAGCCTCGATCTGGCCACACGTCGAGGAGCGAATCGTCGATCTGGTCGAGCGACACCGGTCGACGATCGTGTTCGCCAACTCGCGGCGGCTGGCCGAGCGCCTGACCGCCCGCCTCAACGAGATCGCCCTCGACCGCCGCGGAGAGGACGTGCCCGACGTCGGTCAGCCCGCCCAGATCATGGCGCAGAGTGGGGCCTCGCACGGCGTGCCCGAGATCATTGCGCGCGCTCACCACGGCTCGGTCAGCAAGGAGCAGCGGGCGCTGATCGAAGACGACCTGAAGGCGGGTCGGCTCCCCTGCGTGGTGGCCACGTCCAGCCTCGAGCTCGGCATCGACATGGGTGCGGTCGATCTCGTCATCCAGGTCGAGTCGCCACCGTCGGTTGCGAGCGGACTACAGCGCGTCGGCCGCGCCGGCCACCACGTCGGCGAAGTGTCGCGCGGGGTCCTGTTTCCCAAGCATCGCGGTGACCTGGTGCAGACCGCCGTCACCGTGGAGCGGATGCGAAGCGGGCAGATCGAGGCACTCAAGGTGCCGACCAACCCGCTCGACGTCCTCGCCCAGCAGGTCGTCGCGTGCTCCGCGCTCGACACGTGGAGCACCCAGGCCCTCTTCGACGTCGTACGCCGTGCGGCGTCCTTTGCGACCCTGCCACGCTCTGCGTTCGACGCCACCCTCGACCTGCTCGCTGGGCGCTACCCGTCCGACGAGTTCGCCGAGCTGCGCCCGCGACTCGTGTGGGACCGGGTGGCCGACACCCTCACCGGACGCCCCGGCGCCGCCCGTCTCGCCGTCACCTCCGGGGGCACGATCCCCGACCGCGGCCTGTTCGGGGTGTTTCTCATGGGCCAGGTTGCATCCCATGGCGGGGCAGCAACCGGCGCCCGTGTGGGCGAGCTCGACGAAGAGATGGTCTACGAGTCGCGCGTTGGTGACATCTTTGCGCTGGGTGCATCGAGCTGGCGGATCGAGGACATCACCCACGACCGGGTGCTGGTGTCCCCCGCGCCTGGCCAACCAGGGCGGCTCCCGTTCTGGAAAGGCGACTCGCTCGGCCGGCCCGCCGAGCTCGGCGCGGCCGTCGGTGCCTTTGTGCGCGAGGTGGCCAAGCTGGCCGAGCCCGAGGCGGTCGAGCGGGCCACCCTCGCCGGGCTCGACACGTTCGCGGCAGCCAACCTCGTCGAGTTCATCGGCGAGCAGCGCGCCGACACCGGCTATGTCCCCCATGACCGCCAGCTGCTCGTCGAGCGGTGCCGCGACGAGCTCGGCGACTGGCGGCTGATCGTCCACTCGCCATACGGCGCGGCAGTCCACGGCCCGTGGGCCCTGGCGATCGGCGCCCGGCTGCGGGAGCGGCACGGCATCGACGCGCAAGCGATGGCGGGCGACGACGGCATCGTCATTCGCATCCCCGAAACAGATGCAGAGCCCCCCGGCGCCGACGCGGTGCTGTTCGAGCCTGACGAGATCGACGACCTGGTGACCGGCGAGGTCGGCGGCTCGGCATTGTTCGCATCCCGTTTCCGGGAGTGCGCCGCCCGGGCGCTCCTGCTCCCCCGCCGCGACCCGGGCAAGCGCTCACCGTTGTGGCAGCAACGGCAGCGTTCGGCCGCGCTGCTCCAGGTGGCCAGCAAGTACGGCTCTTTCCCGATCGTCCTCGAGGCGGTGCGTGAGTGCCTGCAAGATGTCTACGACCTGCCCGCCCTCGTCCGGCTGATGGGCGACATCGAGTCGCGCCGGATTCGGGTCGTCGAGGTCGAGACGCCGACGCCGAGCGCATTCGCCCGGTCGCTGCTGTTCGGGTACGTCGCCTCGTTCGTCTACGAAGGCGACTCGCCTCTCGCGGAGCGCCGCGCCGCCGCCCTCGCGCTCGACCCCGCCCTGCTCGGCGAGCTGCTAGGCCGCACTGAGCTGCGCGACCTGCTCGATGCGGAGGTTGTCGACCAGATCTCGGCCGAGCTGCAACGGCTCACACCCGACCGGGCCGCTCGCGATGTCGAAGGTGTAGCCGACCTGCTGCGCCTGCTCGGTCCGCTCAGCGTGGCCGAGATCGATGCGCGCACCATCGATGGCGCCGACACAGCTGGCTGGGTCAACGAGCTGATCGCCGCTCGCCGTGCCGCGACCATCCGGATCGCCGGCGCAGAGCTCGTGACGGCCATCGAGGATGTTGCCCGGCTACGCGATGCACTCGGCGTGCCGGTCCCTCCAGGTGTCCCCGATGTGTTCACCGAGCCGGTCGCCGACCCGCTCGGCGACCTGGTCGCCAGGTTCGCGCGCACCCATGGCCCGTTCGTCACGGCCGATGTGGCAAGCCGGTTCGGCCTCGGCCAGGCCGTCGCCCACGACGCCCTGACGCGGCTGAGTGCCGCTGGGCGGGTTGCGGCGGGCGAGTTCCGTCCTGCCGGCCACGGCAGCGAGTGGTGTGACGCAGAAGTGTTGCGGAGGCTGCGGCGACGCTCTCTTGCCGCGGCCCGCAAGGAGGTCGAGCCGGTCGAGCGGGCGGCCCTCGGTCGCTTCCTCCCTGGCTGGCAGCACATCGGCGGCAGGTTGCGGGGGGCAGCGGGCGTCCTTGCCGTGGTCGAGCAGCTGGCCGGGTGCGCAGTGCCGGCGTCGGCCCTCGAGCCGTTCGTGCTGCGGAGCCGGCTCCTCGACTACCACCCGTCGATGCTCGACGAGCTCACTGCCTCCGGCGAGGTGACCTGGGCAGGGGCAGGTGCGCTGCCGGGCACCGACGGCTGGATCTCGCTGCACATCGCCGACACCGCACCGCTGACGCTCCCTGACTTGGCCGAATCCGAGCTCACCGATGCGCATCATGGCGTGCTCGACGTCCTCGGCCGTGGCGGCGGCTACTTCTTCCGACAACTCTCCGACGCTGTCGGGTCGACCGACGACCAACACCTCGCCACAGTGCTGTGGGACCTCGTCTGGGCCGGCCACCTCACCAACGACACCCTCGCACCACTCCGTGTCCTGTTGGGTGCCGGTCGAGGGAGCCACCGCCCCCGGCGGTCGGCACCACGCGGTCGCCTCACGTCGCGCGGCGGGGTTTCGCGTGCGGCGCTCGGCCGCCCCCGGTTGCCGTCCCATGCTGGCCCGCCGACGGTCGGTGGCCGTTGGTCCTTGACGCCCGAGCGGGAGGCCGATCCCACTCGACGCGCGCACGCGGCTGCGGAGGCGCTGCTCGAGCGACACGGCGTCGTCATACGCGGTGCAGTGGTCAACGAGCGCACCCCCGGCGGGTTCGCCGCCGTCTACAAGGTGCTCTCGGCATTCGAGGAGTCCGGCCGGTGCCGCCGCGGCTACTTCGTGGCTGGTCTCGGCGCAGCCCAGTTCGGTGCTGCCGGCGCGATCGACCGGCTGCGCTCCCAGTCGAGTGAGTCCCGCGGGCAACGAGCCGACAGCGGCGCGATCGTGTTGGCGGCCACCGACCCCGCTAACCCGTTCGGTGCCGCGCTGCCCTGGCCCGACCGCACCGCCGATGCGGCCAACGCAGGCCATCGGCCGGGTCGCAAGGCTGGCGGGGTCGTCGTCTTGGTTGACGGATCCCTGGCGCTGTACGTCGAGCGCGGTGGCCGCACCCTGCTGACGTTCACCTCGGAGCCGTCGCGCATCCAACCAGCCGTCGACGCGTTGGCGCTCGCCGTCCGTGACGGTGCCCTGGGCAAGCTCACCGTAGAGAGAGCCGACGGCGAGCACATCCTCGGCTCCCCGTTGTCATCGGCCCTTGAGGCGGCTGGGTTCCATGCCACCCCCCGCGGCCTGAGACTGCGCCACTAGATCGGCTCCATCCATGCCCGAAGGCGACACGGTCTGGCGCACCGCCCAACGCCTGCACCAGACACTGAGTGGCACGGTCTTGGTCACTGGGGAGTTTCGTGTGCCTCAGTGGGCTGAGCATGACCTTGCCGGGCAACGCGTCATCGAGACAGTCAGCCGCGGCAAGCACCTGCTCACCCGATTCGAGTCGCTGACCCTGCACACCCATCTGAAGATGGAGGGCGCATGGCAGATCTACCCGCTGGGTGCCGCGTGGCGAGCACCTGGCCATCAGGCCCGCGTCGTGCTCGCCAACGACGCCTGGCAGGCCGTGGGCTTCCGGCTCGGCGCCGTCGACCTCGTTGCGCGCGACGACGAGGGCTCGGTCGTCGGCCATCTCGGCCCCGACGTGCTCGGCCCCGACTGGTCAGCGGAGGAGGCCGTACGCCGGCTGGCCGCCGAGCCTGCGCGACCTCTCGGCGAGGCGTTGCTCGATCAGCGCAACCTGGCCGGGGTCGGCAACCTCTACAAGGCGGAAGTCTGCTTCCTCCTCGGCGTCCACCCACAGACGCCGGTCGGGCGAGTGGACGTGCTGGCGCAGCTGGTCGACAAGGTGCACCGGTTGCTGACCGCCAACAAGGAGCGCGCCGAGCAGACGACGACCGGTAACACACGTCGCGGGCAGCGGACCTGGGTCTACGGCCGAGGTGGCCAGCCGTGTCGTCGCTGCGGCACTCGCATCGAGGCCGACACCTTCGCGACAACGGCCGATCTCACGCCACGAGTTGGCCAGCCCAGCCAGGCCAGGTCGACGTACTGGTGCCCGAGCTGTCAGCCAGACTCCAACTGACCCTTGCGTCCGTGCAAGTGCGCGCCCCAGCGACCGGGCGCACGGACGTTAGCGGCCATGAGCGTGGGGCTCGGTCAGGCGGCGACGTTGGTGACGTCGGCGGGGGTCTTCTCCGACGGCGTCCGCAGTGAAGTCAGGCTCGAGACGGCTGCTTCCTCGCGGGCCAGCTCACCGCTCACCTCGGACATGACGACCGAGAGCGGGAGGTCGAGGGCGCGACAAATCGCGGCCAGGCACTCCGACGACGCTTCCTTCTGGCCGCGCTCGATCTCGGAGATGTAGCCAAGGCTTACCCGCGCCTCGGCCGAGACGTCGCGCAACGTGCGCCCCTGCAGCAGACGCTGCTGACGCAAGACGTCACCGAGCAGTCGACGGACCAAGATCATGGTGTGCTGCTCCCTTCGGTGCTTCGGCGACGGTCTGCCCAGACTACCCGCAGCGCGTGTCGTACGACGGGTCACCACTCAGAACGACGACGCGGTCGTGCTTCTTCCCGACCCGCCTGCGGCGGTGACCCGCTTCCGGAGGAGTTCGATGGCCACCGAGACGGTCTGGGTCCGGATCTCGTCACGGTCCCCGCTGAGCGTGAGCTCGGCTACCTCCACTGTCAGACCAGCCCCGGCCTGTGAGCCTCTCGGCTCACCGAATTGGTTTGCCGGGCCGCCGACCGCGACATACACCCTGCCCACGGGATGCCCGTCCTGCGAATCCGGACCCGCTACCCCGGTTGCGGCGACCGCCCAATCACTGGCAAAGAGCCGCACAGCCTCGGTCGCCATCGCTTCGGCCGTCTTGGCCGAGACCACGCCGTACGCCGCGATGACGGCCGCGTCGACCCCGAGCACCTCACTCTTCACGTCTGTCGCGTATGCCGCCAGACCGCCTCGCACGACATCCGACGCGCCAGCCACCCGCGTCATCGTCGCCACGATCAAGCCGGCCGTCAGCGACTCGGCCGTGGCGACTGTCTCCCCGCGGCGCCGCAGCAGCTCGAGCGACTCGGCGGCCAGCGACACCACGTCAGGCTGCGACGGGCCCGCGGCGCGTCATGGCGTCGGCGTTGTCTTGCCTGCGTCCTGCGCTGCTTGGCCTTCGCGGCGCAGCTTCAACGCCTCGCGGACGTAGTCGAGCCCTGTCACCACAGTGACCACGACAGCGGCAGCCATCACCACAGCGGCCATCCACCACAGCACTTCGCCGATGTCGCCGAGCACGCCGTCAAACTGCTGCAACGGCAAGATGAACGCGCACAACGCCACTGCCTGCAGGGTGGTCTTGATCTTGCCGCCGCGACTCGCCGGCATCACGCCGAACCGGATCACCCAGAAACGCAGCAACGTGATGCCCAGCTCGCGGCCGAGCACGAGCACGGTCACCCACCACCACAGCTCGCCGATGATGGACAGTCCGACGAACGCCATCCCCGTCAATGCCTTGTCGGCGATCGGGTCCATCAGCTTGCCGAACTCGGTGACCATGTTTCGCTTGCGCGCGATCTCGCCGTCGATCTTGTCTGTCAGGATCGCGGCCAGGAACACCACGAACGCCCAGACTCGCCAGGTCGTGTTGTTGCCGTCTTCATACAGGAGCATCCATCCGAAGAGCGGGACGAGGAGGATGCGCAGCGCGGTGAGGGCGTTGGGGAGGTTCCAGTTGGTCGGTGGCACGCGGGCGGCCGCAGACGAACCCTCGCCGCCGGTTGCCCCGGCGGCGCCGTCTGCAGGTCGCTCATTCGGCATACGCGTCAACCTATGTCCTGATCGCTGACGCAAGCAGGTCGACACCCGTGGTCGCCGTCACCCGTGCCAACACCACGTCACCCACCCTGCTGCCGGACGGCAGCCCGGACACGGTCGTCGATCCGTCGACCTCGGGACCCTGAGCATCAGGCCTGCCCTCGCCAGCGTCACCGTCGACGGACTCGAGCAGCACCTCGAACGTCTCGCCGATCCGGTCTTCGGCACGCTGCGCCGTCAGCTCCTCGGCGAGTCGGCCGACGTGGTCTGCCCGCGCGCGAATCTCCTGCTCATCGAGGTGTCCGTCGAGGCCAACGGCTTCGGTCCCGTCCTCATCGGAATAGCCGAAGACACCTACTGCGTCGAGGCGTGCTGCCGCCAGGAAGTCGCACAGGATCTCTACGTCGGTCTCGGTCTCCCCCGGGAAGCCGACGATCACGTTGCTGCGTGCGCCGGCGTGCGGCGCCACCTGCCGGACCTGCTCGAGCAGCCCGAGGAAGCGAGCCGAGTCACCGAAGCGGCGCATCCGTCGCAACACCGAGGCGGAGGCGTGCTGAAAGGACAGGTCGAAGTAGTCGGCCACCCCAGGAGTCGCAGCGATCGCCTCGACCAGGCCAGGCCGCAGCTCGGCGGGCTGCAGGTAGGACACCCGCACCCGCCAGAGCCCGTCGATGGCAGCGAGCTCGGGCAACAAGGTCTCGAGCAGCCGGAGGTCGCCGAGGTCCTTGCCGTAGGACGTGGAGTTCTCGCTGACGAGGAACACCTCGCGTACGTCGTTCGCCACCAGCCACCGGGCCTCGTCGAGCACGTCGGTCGGCCGGCGCGAGACGAACGAGCCACGGAAGCTCGGGATCGCGCAGAACGAGCAACGCCGGTCGCAGCCGGAGGCGAGCTTCAGCGGCGCCATCGGTCCCGAGCCCAAGCGGCGGCGCATCGCGCGGGGTCCGCTGGCCGGCGCCAGGTCGGTGGGCAGGTCAGGGGCGGACTGGGCGTGGCCGGGCAGCGACAGCGGCGTCGCCGTGGCGCGCGAGACCGGGCTGATCGGCAGCAGCGCGCGTCGATCGCGTGGCTGGTGGGAGACATGCGCGTCGCCGGCGAGGATGCCGCGGAGCCGGTCGGCGATGTCGGGGTAGTCGTCGAACCCCAGCACCGCATCGGCCTCAGGCAGTGACGCGGCCAGCTCGTCGCCGTAGCGCTCGGCCAGGCAGCCGACGGCGACCACGGCCTGCGTCGTACCACCGCCCTTGAGCTCCGCGGCCTGTAGCAGCGTGTCGACGGAGTCCTTCTTCGCCGCCTCGACGAACCCGCACGTGTTGACCACGACTGTCTCGGCGGCCTCGGGGTCGTCGACGAGCTGAAACCCGCCGGCCTCGAGCCGCGCCGCCAGCTCCTCGGAGTCGACGTCGTTTCGGGCGCAGCCGAGCGTCATCACGGCGACGGTGGTCGGCGTGTCATCGGCGGCGACGCGTAGGTCTGCGGGCACGGTGGCGGGCGGCGAGCTGGTCATGAGATCCCCCAGTATGCCGTCTGGCCAGGCCGCCAACCCAGCCAACGAGCGGGTCGGTCATCCTCGGGCCAGGTCAGGCCTGGTCAGACGGGCCAGCCACCTCGAGCTCGACCAGCCAGCCAACGATGACGTCTCGTGGAAACGGTGGGTTCTCTTCGCTTGCCGGGCGTCGGTGCAACGGTTCGACGCGCTGCCTCCTTCGGTTCATCGAAGCGTCTCCGGTCGACGTCGGTCATGACGTAGGTCTGCGGGGTGTCGTCCCACATGTTCGCGCCGCGCCGTTCGACCTTCCACACCACCCTGCGAATCCGCCGCACGACTCCCTTGGTGCGGGTCAACGGCACCGACTCTTCAGTCACATACGTCGCGGCCAGCACGTCATCACGCACGAGCGCGTCGATCCGGGTCAGGTCGCTCTCCGCATGGTGGTAGGCGACAACACCGTCGGCGACGTACTCAGTGAGCGACTCGCCGTTGCCATTGATGACCCGCGCTGGCCGCATGTCGAGGGGTTGCTCGGACGCGAACCACCAGCTTGGCCCAGCGTCCGCGCTCCTGACGACCAGCGCCCACACGACCTCGTCGCCGATCGAGAACGGGCCGACGTCTCCCACCTCGAGCTCCGGGACGACGACGGTGACGCGCATCAGCCTGTGGCAGGGATGCGGCGGAAGGCGCGCTGGCCTTCGTCACCCATGAGGCCGAGCTGCCGCCCCTCGATGCGCAGTGCAATAACTCCGGCGTCGACCGCCATGACGCGCAGCGGCGCCTTGCCCACCACGCGGGTGGAGTCGCCGTCCGACAGCCAGCCCCGGAACGCGAAGTCGCCGTTCGCGTCGGCCACCACCACCCGCGACTCGCCGCCACGGGCCATCACTTTGACGAACGTCTGCCGGGGCTCGGCCGGCGGGACGGGACGGTTGCCGGCGCCCGGCGAGCCGAGGCCTGCGGAGTTCTGGGTCGGTGCTACTTCGTCGGGAGCAGCACCGGGTCGGCCGGACAAATATTGGGCCACACCCCAGATGAGCACGATCACCAACACGGTGGCAATGAGTCCACCCCAATTTGAGCCGGACGTGCCCCCGCGGACCATGCCCATCGTGCCCGAGGTGAGCTCGGCGTCGAACACCGCGCGGGCGTTGATCGGTTGGTCGCCGAACGACTCGTCGTACGTCGCCACGAGCGGCTCGGCGTCGATGCCGAGGACTCGGGCAAGCATCCGCAGGTGTCCGCGGGCATAGAAGTCGCCACCGCAGGGCGCGAAGTCGTCGACCTCGATGGACTCGATCACGAACGGCCGGATGCGGGTGCGCTCGGCGAGCTCGTCGACGCTCAGCCCCAGCTGTCGCCGCGCGGCGCTGACGGTGCCGCCGATGAGCAGCTCGCCGACAGCCTCCTCGGAGTCGTCCGTCTCTGAGACGGCAGCGGTGGTGTCGCTCGCGTCGACGGTCGCACCGGGGATGGGGCGGCGCACCTTGCGCATCGCCTTGGCGGACAGGTCAGTGGTGGCGTCGATGATCAGGGCGACGTTGCCGCGCTGGGGATCAGGAGCCTCGCGGCTGGACTCATCGTCGCGTTGGCCGTCTGGGTCTGTGCGGCGAAGTTCGGCGATCTCGGGCAGTCGCTCGGTGTCGCCATACGGGGCGGACAGGGCAAGCATGCCCTCGGTCGTCTGCTCACGCCGGACCGGCATCGTCACCTCCGCACGGCGCGCGGGGTTCGAGAGCGGTGAAACTGCGGAAGCCGCTGGTGCCTCGACGTCGGGGCGACGGCCACTGCGTACGAGCTTCGGTATCGACCACGCCAGCTTGCGCGGCGAGGCAGCCGGAGCCGGGGTGGGAGCTTGGCCGGGTACGTCGTCGGGCTCGGTCTCAGCGACCGGCTCCCTCTCAGCGACCGGCTCAGCCTCCGCGACCCGGCTCAGCCTCCGCAACCGGCTCGACGGACTCCCGCGCGAACGCCTCGGCGGGGTCGGCCTCAGCGACTGGCTCGACGGACTCCCGTGCGAACGCCTCGGCCGGCTCTCCACTCGGCTCTGGCGCTTCGGTGATGGTGCTGGGCGAGGTGACCTCGACCGTCGGCTCCGGCTCTGCCTCGGCGTCAAGGCTGATGATCGGTGCGCGCCCGTCAGCGAGGTGGGCGAGGGCCGCAGAGACGTCGACGACGGACACGGTGGTCGTGAGGCCGAAGGGGACGACGAGCGGAGCGTCATACACCCACCGGTTGAACGCAGCGCCGAGGCGAGAGCGCAGGTTCGCCTGGGCGAGCGCTGCCGCAGGATCGGAGGCGAGGACGGCGACATGCCCGTCGGTGACCCGGCCGCGGTCGTCGACCTCCACACTGTCGATCTGCTGCCAGGTGAGGCCGGTCCAGTCTCCCCCGAGCCTGACTCGGAGGCCGGTCTCGTCGGCGACCAGCAGAGGGGTGCGTGCGTCGCCCCAAGCCAGGGCGTGTGCAACGGCAACGACGCCGAGCACGACCCCGAGCAGCAGCGTGATCTCGCCTTCGGTCTGGCTGAACCGCCAGAGGTACGCCGCGGCAAACACCGCTGCGACGCCGGCGATCAGGCCCATCAGACCGGCACGTCGGCGAATGACCACGTTCATCCCTTCTCCCCCACTACTGCTCTCCTTGCAGGCTGGCGATCACGTCGTCGATGTCGTCGGGCTTGATCAGGACGTCGCGGGCCTTCGAGCCCTCCGACGGCCCGACGATGCCCCGGCTCTCCAGGATGTCCATCAGGCGTCCCGCCTTCGCGAAACCGACCCGAAGCTTGCGTTGCAGCATCGAGGTCGACCCGAATTGGGTCGACACAACGAGCTCGACGGCCTGGCACACCAAGTCGAGGTCGTCACCGATGTCGTCGTCAAGGTCGCGCTTGGTCTGCTGCGGCGCGGTCACGTCGTCGCGATAGGTGGGCCGGAGCTGCTTCTTACAGTGGTCGACGACCTGCTTTATCTCGGCCTCGGTGACCCACGCGCCCTGGATCCGTTGCGGCTTGCTGGCGCCCATCGGCAAGAAGAGGCCGTCACCCTTGCCGACCAGCTTCTCCGCGCCGGGCTGGTCGAGGATGACCCGGCTGTCCGCGAGCGACGAGGTGGCGAAGGCGAGCCGGCTCGGCACGTTGGCCTTGATCAGCCCGGTCACGACGTCGACCGACGGCCGCTGCGTTGCCACCACGAGGTGGATCCCGGCGGCGCGCGCCAGCTGGGTGATGCGCACGACGGCGTCTTCCACGTCGCGAGGAGAGATCATCATCAGGTCGGCGAGCTCGTCGACCACGATCATCAGGTACGGATACGGCGCCAGGACGCGTTCACTGCCCGGCGGTGGCTTGATTGCGCCCGAGCGGACCGCCTTGTTGAAGTCGTCGACGTGGCGGAAGCCGAAGTTGGCCAGGTCGTCATACCTCTGGTCCATCTCGCGGACGACCCACTGCAGTGCCTCGGCGGCCTTCTTGGGGCTGGTGATGATCGGCGTGATCAGGTGCGGGATGCCTTCGTATGCCGTCAGCTCGACCCGCTTGGGGTCCACCATGATCATGCGCACCTCGTCGGGGGTGGCACGCATGAGCAGCGAGCAGATCATCGAGTTGATGAAGCTCGACTTGCCTGAGCCGGTCGCGCCGGCGACGAGCAGGTGGGGCATCTTCGCGAGGTTGGAGACCACGAAGCCGCCTTCGACGTCCTTGCCGAGGCCGACCACCATCGGGTGCTGGTCGCCACGAGAGGTCGGTGCACGCAGCACATCGCCCAGCGACACGATCTCCGCGTCGGGGTTTGGGATCTCGACACCGATGGCGGACTTGCCGGGGATCGGAGACAAGATGCGCACGTCGGCGCTCGCGACGGCGTACGCGATGTTCTTCGACAACGCGGTGACTTTCTCGACCTTGACTGCCGGGCCGAGCTCGACCTCGTACCGGGTCACTGTCGGCCCCCGCTTGTAGCCAGTGACCTGGGCGTCGATGTCGAACTGCTCGAGCACCTCGGTGAGCCGGTCGACGATTGCGTCCGACGCCTGCGACCGGGCCTTGTGGGCGCTGCCGGGCTTGAGGACCTCGTTGCCCGGGAGTGTGTAGGAGATGTCGCCCGACAAGCTCAACTGCTCCACGCGTTGCGGAAGGGGTGTGTGCGGGGGCGGCTCGAGCGGACCGTACTTCGCCACATCCGCAGCGTCGCCGTCCTGGCCACGCCTGGCGAGCTCGCGACCCTCCATGACGCCCGCGTCAGGAGTCTCTGCCTCTTCGTCGTCGGCGAAGGCGCCGACCCGGCGGCGCGTGCGCGACCGTCTCAGTGGCTGCATCAGCTCGGTTGTGCCGTCTGCGTCGGTCGCCTCGGCCGGGTCGACCGGCGTGCGTCCGGTCAGCTTGTCGCGCAGCGCCCTGAGACGGGTCGGGATCTGGTAGACCGGCGTCGCCGTGACAACAAGGACGCCGAACAAAGTGAGCAGCACGAGGAGAGGTACGGCGATGAGGGTGCTGCGAAATAGGTCGGCGACAAGCGCAGAGCCGACGTATCCGATGGCGCCACCGGCCTCGCGCATCGCTTCCTGGCCGCCGCCGGGACGTGGCAGGCCGTGCTTGATGTGGATGAGGCCGAGGACACCTAGCAAGATGGCCGCCCAGCCGATCACGGGCCGGCCGGCGGGTCCGTTGAGCTCTGGTCGGCGCATCATCCGCCATGCCGCGGCGAGCACGAGCAACGGGATGGCGTAGGCCGCGATACCGACGGAGCCCTCGATGATGGCGCGGATGGTGTCTCCGACAGAGCCGGGCAGCCGCCACCACACGCCCGCGGCGATAACGATGGCGAGCCCGACGAGCCCGAGCCCGATCCCGTCGCGGCGGTGCTCGGGATCGAGGTCACGTGCCGTCGAGCCGATCCGACGTACGACGGCACCAATCACGTGGGCGATCCCCAGCCAGATGGCTCGAAGCCCGCGGCCGATTCCGGTCACGAGCAGGACAAACGGGCCAGGCCCGGTCCGGCGGGTGGCCGGGCGCGAACGAGACCGGGGACGACTTCTGCCCTTGGCCTTGCTTTTGCTCGACGACGAGCGTCGGGTCTGGCTACCGGACGAGCCGGATCGAGAGCGTGTGGTGCTCCGCGACCGCGGCGGGGAAGACGTGCGGGTCGCCATGGCGTTGAGGCTACGCGAAGGTCACATCAGTCTCACGCGTAACACGCCGCCCAAAGGTGTGCGCATCCAGCACGCCAGCGGACACAATGGCGTCATGACCTTGCTACTCGCCGTCACCGGCGTCGCACCGGCTGTCGGAAAGTCCACATTGGCCCGCGCGCTGCGGGACTGGCTCGTCGAACGCGGCATGACCGTCGACCATCTTGAGGAAGACGAGCTCGTCACACGGCCCGAGCTCGCCCCCATCGCCCGGGAGATCGCGGTTCAGGACAGCGTGGGTGTCGACACCCTGGTCGCCACGCTCGGAGACTTCGTCGACTCCAAGGGTGATGACGACAGCGCAATCGTGATGGATGGGCTCTTCCCGTTCGTCTCGTTGCTCAGCGAGTGGGGTTACGGCGAGCACCGCATCGCCGGATTTTGTACCGCAGCCGCGGCCCGACTCGCCTCGACCAAGGTCATCGTCTGCTACCTCGACGCGAACCCCGGGATCGCGCTGCACGCAGCCGCCAGCCGTGAGCCACCCGGATGGCTCGACTGGTATGTCGGCGGGCTCGCTCGGACCAAGTCCAACCCGTCGTTCACCGACTTCGAGGCCGCGATGGAACGCCTCTCCGACGAGCGGGAGATGACCCTGCGCCTCGTCACCGAGCAGGGCTGGGAGCTGGTGACGATCCCCCACGTCGACATGATCGGCGAGGGCGAGGTCATCAAGCTGGCCCAGGCGGCACTCGAGCCGGCTCTCTCCGAGGCCTAAGCAACCCCGTCCAGACACCGCCTAACCCGCAAATCGGGGTCGCCAGCGGCCGGATTCGCGGGTTAGCGGGTGTCCGGACGGTGGCGGTTGGGATCAGAAGTAGTCCAGCAGGTACGCCGGGCGACCGGCGAACGCAGCATCCAACGACGCGTCAGCCTCGGCGGACCCACCAGTCGCGAGTCCTGCCACGCGCAGACTCGCGACCGCTGTTCCGGCATACAACGCCGCGACACCACCTGCGCTGAACCGCACCGCCTCGACCTCACTGCCAGCCTCGCTCACGAGCTCCCCTCGGCCGTCGACGACGCGCAGCCTCCCGGTCAGCGTGTTGTCCGGCACCTGGTCGTCCTCAACCGCGATGGGTACGTCGACGTCTCGACCCAGGGCGAACCCGCGGTCGGCGATCGCGGCCTTCACGTCGAGGAGCCGGATCATCCACCGGTTCAGGTTGACCCGCTCGGCCACCGGCTCCCCCAGGAGCTGGTGCACCGGGTCGTCGGGCGCGAGGTAGGCGCCGACCTGCGGCGAGGTGGACGAGCCGGAGCCGACGACCGCCCACAAGGCCCGTGCGGTCTCGGGTGTGGCCGCCACGATCTGGGAGACGACCAGCCGCTCATCCTCCCAGCCGTACATGACGAAACCGTCGTCGGCGAGGTAGCCGAACACGTTGCTGTCGCGAAGCGAATTGGTCAGTTCGAGTACTGAGTAGACCCGAGGTCCGTTGACGCGGCCGGCGGCATAGGCGGCTTGCATGATCTCGTGCATCGCACCGGCATCGTCCGGCCCGGCCTCCCGCACGGCGACGGCTCCACCGCGCAGCTCCCGGAGCAGCCGAGCGTCGATCGTGTGGCGGGGCTGCACACCCGCGATCTCCCAGCCACGGTTGCGGTAGACCCGCACCGTCGCCGGATAGAGGACGGACACGGGGTAGCCCAGCTCGCGGCCGCGCTCGATGATGCCGTCCATCAAGGCGCTGCCGGCACCGCGCCCCCGGTACTCGGGGGACACGACGACACCGGCGATGCCTGCCATCGCCAGCTCGCGGCCGCCCCAGCACTGGCTGAACGCATGGATCATCGCGCGCCCGACGAGCAGGTCGTCGTCATAGACCGCGACGATGCGACGCTCCTCGATGGCTTTGCCGACGAGGTCGTCCCAGCCGGGTCGGGCCGAGTCGGGCAGTGCACCGAACGCGCGGGTGCGAATGTCGTATGACCGGCCGATGTCGGCCGAGTCAAGGGACCGTGTCTCCATCGGCCCGACCCTAGTGCTCGTCAGTCGAGCTCGACCACGAGGAGTGGCCCACCGGCATACAGTCCGCCGTCGATGGCGAGGACGAGGTCGTCGGCATAGCGGTACGGCGCCGACACGTCCTGCGGCGCGACCCCCCTGAGGTCGGCGATGATGCTGTGGCCGTGCACGATGCGCGAGCCACCCAACGCGCCCATGAGCTCACGGGCGACCGCCGGGCCGGCCTCACCCAGGAAGGCGTATCGGTCGGTGAGGCGCTGCCAGCACGACCAAGCGTCGTCGGCTTCAGGGCTCGAGAGCGCGGCGGCGACGTTGGCGTTGATCGCCTCGACGGATTCTCCCCAGAGGAGGTACTCCAGGGTGTCGGAGTGGAGCATCAGCAGGTCGCCGTCGACGATGATCGCCGGCAGCGACCGCAGCCACTCCAGCTGTGGGCCAGACAGCCGCTCCTGGTCGGCAGCGATCCCGCCGTTACGCATCCACGAATGGGCGAACGCCTGCGCCCTGCCGTCGGAGTCGCCCGGCGCGTGCGGGCCGAACTCGTGCATGCCGATCGCCAACGCCTCGTGGTTGCCAAGGAGCGTGCGCACCTCGCCGCCCGCCTCGGCCGCTTGGCCCTCCCACGTCATGATCAGGTCGATGACACCGATGCCGTCAGGGCCTCGGTCGAGCAGGTCGCCGAGCACGAACAACCGGGCATCTCCACCCGACCATGCGCCGCCGTCAACCAGCCCGGCGTCGTGCAGTGCGGCCGTCAGCTGATCTGGGTGCCCGTGCGGGTCGCTCACCGCAACCCTGCGCGCTGAGTCAGGACTCATTCGAAACCGAGGATCTCACGCCTTTTCCGCCCCCAGGCGAGGGTCGAGGCGATGCCGTCCTGCAGCGTCAGCTCGCTCTTCCAGCCGAGGACGTCGCGGGCCTTGTCGACCTTCGCGTAGGCGCCGATGGCATCGCCCGGCCGCGGCGGCGCCTCCTTGGTCGGGACCTTGTCGCCGTACTCCGCCTCGAAGGCAGCAAGCAGCTCCCGCACAGTAACGCCCTCGCCAGTGCCCAGGTTGAACACGGTGCTGGTGGTGCCGAGCCCCGACAACACCTCGTCGAACCGCTCGACGGCCACGACGTGGGCGCGGGCAAGGTCCCACACGTGGATGTAGTCGCGGATACCGGTGCCGTCGCGCGTCGGATGCTCGGTGCCGGTGATCGTGAACGCGTCCTTGACCCCCTTCGCCGTCAGCACGAGCTGACCGATGACGTGGCTCGGTTCCTCGTCGTAGAGCCCGCTCTCGACGTCGGGGTCGGACCCGATGGGGTTGAAATAGCGCAGGATGATCGCGCGCAAGTCGGTGCCGCGGCTCATGTCCTCGAGGGCCATTTCCATCGAGCGTTTGGTGCGCGCGTACGGCGAGGTCGGATTGAGCGGAGACTCCTCGTCGACCTCGAACGTCGGCGACACGTCATACAAGGAGGCGGTCGACGAGAACACGATCCGGGGCTTGCCGAGGGTGACGAGTTGGTCGAACAGCTCGAGCGACTTCGCGACGTTGTCGCGGTAGTACTCGTAGGGCTGCTCGACGGACTCGGGTACGACGATTCGCGCAGCCATGTGGATCGTGCACTCGATCTCGGGGTGGTCGTCGACGATGCGCGTGAGTAAGGCCCGGTCCGCGATGTCGCCCTCGTAGAAGACGCGGTCGCGGATGAACTCCCGCCTGCCCTTGAGCAGCGAGTCGAGCAGGATCGGGGTGTGGCCGGCCTGCTCGAGCGCCTTGGAAGTGACGCTTCCGATATAGCCGGCGCCGCCGGTGACCAAGATCTTCATGCGGAGACCCTAGTAGACCGCCCCCCACCGCCGATTCGTCCGACCCGCCGCAATGGTCCACGGACGCAACACCAGGCACCCCGCAACGTCCGTAACACCGGCCGCCCCAGCGACCACCCGCACGGACGCAACGTCGGGCGATCGGCGACGGTCACCAGCCGGAGCCGAAGCAGACGAACGGCGCGGGTATGACGCCGCCGAGGTCGCTGCTCGCCCTGGCCAGCGCGTCGGCTGGTGACACGCCCGCGGCCAGATGGTGGTGCGTGGCGGCCAGCACGAAGCACGCCACGTCGTCGTCGACGCTCGCGGGCGACGCGATCACGGTACGGGCGCCGGCGTGCTGCCACGCCACCGTCATACCGATCGTCTCCTCGCCCCATCGCACCGACGACCGCCCCAGCTCACATGACGACAAGATGACCGTGGACGGGATCGAGGCCAGGCTGTCGATGTCATACCCGAACCACGGGCCGTCGACGAGCTCGAGGCCGGAGAAAAGCGGGTTGTCAGCCGAGTGACGGCCGTGGGCCGCGACATGGAAGACGTCGACGTTCGAAGCCAGCTCCGCGACAGCCGCCGATCGTGACTGATCACCGCGGAGCACGGTGGCGGTCGCCCACGTCTTGGCGGCGCGATCGACTTCCTCCTCGGCTCTGGGCACCCGGGGTCCCGCGACGAAGCCGGCTCGGCCAGCCGGCCCCTGCACCGCCCGGTTTGCGAGCCACGATGTCGCCGACCGCGGCACGGTGAGCGGTCGCCCCACCAGGCCCGGCAGCAGTGTCCACGGCACCCCGGCCAGCGAGCCGGCGGGCACGATCGCAATCGGTCCGTCTCCTGACTGCGCTGCCAGCGGAGCCACGAGTCGCTCGGCCAACGCAGCGAGCCGAGCGTCGAGCCCGGCCTGAACCGGCGCGCGCAGCTGGGCTGGCAGGTGGGACGCGGCCATGTCGAGGTCGGCCTGCATCCCTTCGAGCAGCGACCGCACCGGCCCGAAGCTCCCGAGGTCGTGCACCGTCTCACGGCCGTCCGCGATGACGAGCGCGTGCAGCCGGTCCTCCACGACCAGGTATGACGTCAGAGCGCCTGCCGCTGCCGCAACGGCAGCCCCGACCTCCGCGATGCCGGTCGGCTCGGCGACGACCCCAGACCCGGCGTCGTACCACTGCCGCTGCCGGATCTGCGCACTCAATTCCTCCGATCGCCGCACGAGCTCGCTTGGCGCCGGCCTGCCTTCGCTCTCCGCCTCGGCGATCTCACCGTGCAGTCCTCGGAGCTCGGCGATCTGCTCGGCCGCCTGGGCGTCGACCGGGGGCCTGACAGGGGTGACGCGCGAGGCGAGCGCCCGAGCTCGCTCCGACCATTCGAACACCACGTCGGGACGTCCGTCGCTCACAGCAAGTCGGAGTCCTTGGAGTGCGAGCCTTCGGCCGTGTCCCACCAGGGAGCTCTGCAGGTCAAGGCTTCCGAACGACGACTGCCACTCATGCAGCTCGGCCAACCCTTGTCGCACCTGACGCTGGGCGGCGGCACGATGCCCTCGCGCGATCGCTATCTCGGTCTGGACCTCGCGCTGCAGGATGCGCGTAGGCAGGGGCGCCTGTCTGGTCAGGCGAGTTGTGCGTACCACGTGTGCAGCCCGGGCCACGTTTCCTCCGCGCACCAGGGCTCGCGCGGCCTGCAGACGGAGCACCACGGCTTCTCCGAGCAGCCGATGCTCCCGCAGGGTGCTGGCGAGTTGGTCGGCGCGTTGCGCCACTGCCTCGCCACGTCGTCCGATCTCGATGTCGCACACGATTGCCACCGCGTCGGCACGCAAGGCCCAGGCGTGAGAGCCACGACGCTCGAACCGGCGGCTCGATCTTCCCGCGACTTTGCGGGCCTCCGCCGGATCGGCGACGGCCAGGAGCCGAGCCAGGATGTACTCCGCTTCGGCTTGTCGCTGGCGCAGGCGGCGGGCACCGAACGTTTTGGCCACCAACCGCAGCGCGTCGGCAGCCGCTGACGTCATCCCAGCCGCGATGAGCACCTCGGCCCGGTCTTGCTCACACAGCGCCCGGTACGTCGGAGACTGGTCGGCCCAGGACGGCCGGGCGGCTTCCATCATCGACAAGGCGCTGGCCAGGTCACCCGCCATCATCCGCGCGTAGCCGAGGTTGTGCTGGGCCTTGGCCTGGAGCAACGGGTGGGCAGCCTCCTCGGCATACGCCATGGCTGCCTCGAGATCGCTGGATGCCTTGGACACCTCGCCTCGGAACAGGAACAGGAAGCCCCGGTTGAGGTATGCCGTCGCCAACGGCTCGGGACTCGCGTCGAGCAGCCGGATCGCCTCAGCGAACTCCGGCAGAGCTTGCGTCCCGTCGCCCGCTCGCATGTGCAGGAGGCCCAACTGCGAGTGGATCAGTCCGCGCACCTGACGCGACAGGCCGGGCGCCTGGAGTGCGCCGATAGAGATCTCGAGGCCCTGGGCAGCACTCCCCAGCTCCGCCTCGACGTGGGCAAGGCTGAGTTGGATACGCGCCAGCAAGTCGGCGTCGTGCACATCGGCTCGCTCGAGCGCTTGGCGGAAGATTCGCCGGCCGCTGGCATGGCGGCCGGCGTTGCTCTCTTCGAGACCCCGTGAATGCAGATCGGCAGCCGTCAGCACGCCTGCATCATGGCGCGATGTCGGTCACCTTGGCCACTGCCTTCCAGATCCGGTTGACCGACCGCTTCCTGGAGGGCGAGGCTTCCGCCTTCGGAAGCTTGCCCACCAGCTCTTGGGCGATCAGCCCGGCGATCCGTGGCGCGGCGAACGAACTTCCGCTCCACAAGGCGAACCCGCTCTTGAAGTTGTCGGGGTCGATCGACTCGCGCAGCCGGCCGAAGGCGCGGATCCGGGCGGTCGGCTCCAGACCACCCTGGAACTGGGGCATGGTGCTGACGACGCTGGCGCCGAGTGCGTAGCACCGCACCCAGGGGCCGGTATTGCTGAAGAGAGCCACCGTGTCGTTGGGGTTGAGCGCGCCGACGGACACGATCGGAACCCGGTCTGGGCTCGTGCGCTTACCGCCACCGTTGATCCACGGCGCAAACGCGGCTGGATACTGCGGCCGCGCGGTTGCGTCGTTGCCGGCCGAGCAGACGACCGCGGTGCCGCAGTCACCGAGCACTTTCAGGAGGTCGTACAACGTCTGGTCGAAGAGCTTGTCCTGCGGAGTTTCGTGGTAGTAGCCCATCGACAGGTTCAAGACATCGATGACCCGGCCGCCCGGCTCCCCGGCGAAGTGGCGTCGGACGAGCTCGGTCACCTTGGTGAGGGCGTCGACCCAGTCGGACTCCACGATCGGTCCGCTAGACCCGACGACCCGCCACGAGTAGATCTCGGCGTCGGGGCAAGTCTGATGGATCACGCCCGCGATGAACGTGCCATGCCCTGACAGCGGGTCGAGCACGCCGTCGAGCGGGCCGACGAGGTCACCACCGACCTCGGGGTCTGTCTTCGGGTCCGTGTATCCGATCGGGGTGCTCCCGAGCTTGACCTTCCGCTTCACGACCTGCCGCAGCCAGGGGTGCTCGCCGCAGCCGGTGTCGAGGATCGCCACGACCGGTCGGCGCTTCTTCATCTGCGCGTTCGGGCGCCGGAATGGCCTCGCTCCCACGAAGGCGACGGGTTGTCTGCCACCACTGCCGGCGTAGCCGTAGGAGCTGACCGGGTCGCCGCCTGCCGGGTTGGAGTGCTCCACCGGGTTGGAGTGCTCGACCGGGTTGGAGTGCTCGACCGGATTGACAGTGAGCACATGGTCGAGCCCGACCCCTCGCAACTTCCTGACCCCGTGCAGGGCGCGCGCCTGCTGCAGCAGCACCCATCCGTCGGGTGCCACCGTGGCTCGGTTGGACTTGACGGTGATGACGAGTCGGGAGACTCCGAGCGGTCGCTCGCCTTCTCGTCGCCCGCCGACCCGAGATGCTCCGAACGTCTTGTCGATGTCGACGTCCCAGCCCGTCTCCTGGGCGGCTTCACGCAGCAGGCCGAGCACCTCATCCAGGTCTCGCGCGGCGCTGACGACGAGACGTGGACCGACGTACACGGTCGGTCGGGGTGTCACGCCCGCGATGGTGAGCGCCGTGCCGGGGTCGAGGACCCTGCCGTTCACATGGTCGAGGACTGCCCGCGGCGGGGGCGCCGGGTCGCGATCGACCCGAGACGGCACACGGTCTCGCTTCGCTGCCGACTGACGGGATGACTGCTGAGCTTGTCCGTTTGACTGTGCCACGGATGTGTCTCCTAGAGCTCGAAGGTCGGGGTGGCGAACAGGCCGTCAGGGTCTGCCCCCTCTGTGGCCCGTAGCCAGAGCCGAGTCAGCCCGGTCGGCAGCTTTGGCAACTCGAAGCGGCCAAGGGAGTCGATTGCTGCGTCCCACGACTTGCCCGGCTGGGTGACGGTCACGCTCATCGGCTGGGCTGGCGATACCCACCCGTCGACGCGGCAATGGCTGCCGCGGCCGCTCACCCTGAGCAGCAACGAGAACGCGCCACGGGAGAACGTCATCGTGAAGGCATCGCCCGAGCCGCGCACGCCTTCCAGTTCGCGGGTCCGCTCGACCAGTGAGAGCAGCTCGTAGTCGGCATCGAGGTTCTCGAGCGCGATGGCCACCAGCACTTTCTCGACCAGCCCTTCGGGCATCGGGTCGTGGCGTTCCCACATGGTGGCCAGTTCGGCGCGGGTGATATCACGTTCAGTCATCTCGGGCGCCTCCTTGGTCACTCAGCAATGTCTTCAGCTTGGTCAGGCAACGGCCCCGGGTGGGACCGATGCTGCCGACGGGCATCTGTAGCTCCTCGGCGATCCCGGCATAGTCGGGTCGGTCGTCGAACGCGACCGCCCGAAGGAGTCGCTGGCATCTTTCGTCGAGCCGCTGGACGCACGACCACAGTCGGTCGGACTCGTCCTTGCGTATGACGTCGTGCTCTGTTGCCGCCTGGTGTGGCAGCCGCGACTGGATGACTTCGTCGACAACGGGCGTGGACCGTGCGTCGAGTCGTGACACCCGCCAGGCCTCCCGCCGCGCGGTGGTCGTCAGCCACGACGCCACGGCCTGCGGGTCGTCGATGGATTCCTGCTTGCGAACCAGCGTCAGCCAGGCCACCTGCACGACGTCCTCGGCCTTGTCGTGGTTGAGCCCGACGGCCCGCACCACATGCCACAGCACCGGAGTCAGCGTGCGGACGAGGTCGTCGAGTGCGGCATGGTCGCCCCCTCGGAATCGGCGGAAGTGGCCGGCAGCCAGCTCCCAGACCGAGACCTCGGCAGAAGACTCTTGGACGGCCAACTTCGGATCCCTCGTCTCCTTCTCCAACATCGCTCGCACGACCTCAAGGAGGGCCGGCGAGCCTCAGTGATACATGGGAAGTAGAGCAAGGTGCGCTGCCCGTGGCGGGACTCATCGTAGTGACCTTGACTCATCGTAGTGAAGTAGTGACTCGGCTGCCGCGCCGAGAAGATCCGGGCGGTTTCATGTATCAGGCCGGTTGTTCGGCGTTCCTGAGGTCTGACAACCCGCCCACGGGCCGGTTGCACTGGGCTCGCCCGACTGAGGGGTCTCGGCTGCTGCCCAGCGTCGCGGGGGTGGGGCGATTCGAGGGGGACGCCCCACCCCGTCGTCGGCTTGCGCCTGCCGGACACCCGCTAACCCGCGAAAGGCGGCCAGAGGAGCCCCGATTCGCGGGTCAGCGGGCGTTCGGATGGGGTTGTGGGCGGTTGGCCGGGGGCCGATACGGCTTGGGTATGGTCGCTGGCGGTAGCCCGCACCCCATTTCCTGAGGAGAACCCCGCGTATGACCAGACGTGTCGTGGTGTCCGGAGGTGGCACTGGGATCGGTCGCGCCATCGCGCGCCGGTTCGCCGTCGACGGTGAGGCCGTCGTGATCCTGGGTCGACGGATCGAAGTGCTCGAGGAGGCAGCGCGGGCCATCAACGCCGAGGTGGGCAACGACGTCGTGTCCGTGCGGCAGGCCGACCTGGTGAACCCCGCAGAGACGGCGGAGGCAGCCGAGGCGATTGCCGCGGCAGGCCCCGTCGACGTACTCGTCAACAACGCCGGTGGCATCAGCAGCTCTGGTGGAGACACGCTCGCAGACGTGGCCGAGCACTGGCTAACCGACTTTCGCGGCAATGTGCTGACCGCGGTGCTGTTGACAGAGGCGCTGCTTCCCCAGATGTCCCGCCCTGGTGGGCGCATCATCGCGATGAGTTCGGTCGCTGGTGTGCGTGGTCCCGGGTCGTACGGCGCCGCAAAGTCTGCGTTGCACGCGTGGGTGTTCGGTCTGGCGGGCCAACTCGGGGCTGACGGCATCACGGCCAACGTGGTCGCGCCGGGGTTCGTGCCCGACACGGGTTTCTGGGAGGGAAGGCTGACCCCGGAGATCGTCGAGCCGCGCGTCGAAGGGACGCTGGTGAAGCGGCCTGGTACGCCGGACGAGGTGGCCGAGGCGGTGGCTTATCTCGCCTCGGAGCAGGCTGGGTTCACCACCGGCCAGATCCTGCAGGTTAACGGCGGCGCCGTCCTCGGCCGCGGCTGACACGCGAAGCGCGCCGAACTCGCACCGTCTGCCGACACACGTCCGCGGTTGCCTTGTGAACAGGGCAGATTCCTTGTGCCCAAGGCAAACGCGCCACGGTGAGAGGCAATCTGCGTTGGGGACATGGGCGGGGCACACGACTCGGTTGAAGGCCGAAGGCGGCCAGGAGGTTAGCGTCCGGCTGGCGTGAGCTCGTCTGATGAGGATGCCGCAACGCGCGGAGGCCACAGCGTCGCGACGTACGCCGCCGCCATCACGGCTGCGGCGAACGTCAGGCCAACGAAGACGCGGGCGGCGGCCCGGGCATCGTCGACGTTGGCGGCCACTGCGCCTGCGAGCGACCAGCCGAGCGGGATCGAGATCGTCACCCCGACCATGACCACCGTCACCACCAGCATGGCCACGAATCGCCACGACATCGCGTCGGCTCCCGCGAGGCGCACACCTGCGGCGAGAGCCGCACCAGCACCGAGCAGCATCGGCGCGATCGACGCGGTCATCAGCCAGGGACCGTCGGGCATGACCCAACTGCCCGCCGCCGCTCCGGCGACGACAAGCAGGGCGGGGGCGACCGCACGGTCGGCAAAGGCCCAGCCGAGCGCCACACCAGCGAGACCGGCAGCCACCAGGATCGAGACGACCTGCCAGCCCACGCGCTCCTTGCCTGCGTCAGAGATCACCATCGCCAGCTGCACACAGCTCGGGACGCACAACCCCGTGACTGTCACACCGGCTGCGGCGATCCGGGTCGACACCGAAGGCAAGGCGAGGATCACCGCCGCCAGCGCGACGACGACGACAGCGACCCCGAAGATCACCAGAGGGCGCAGCCACGACCTGGATACGTCGGATTCGAACCCGAGCAGCATCACGAGCAGACCGGACGCACCGCCGACCGCCAGCAGCCCGGACCACACTGTCTCCCACGACTCGACGCCACCTCCCGCGCCCGCGCGCGGAGGTTCGATCAGCATGCTCAGGGCACTCCACAGCACCAGTACGGCCGACACGGGCGCCAGCGCCCACACACTTGGGTGCGTCACCAGTCGCGCGCCCTCGACAGACGGATCGTGCAGCGCAACCCACGTCAGCAACGGCCAGCCCGCAGCCAACGGGGTTACCCACGCGACCAGGGTGGCAGCGCGCGACCAGCCGGGGAGCTCCAACGGCATACTCGCGGCTCCGGCAAGCAGGCCTCCCACAGCGAGCCCGAGGACGCAGAAGGCCAGCCCTGCCTGCAGGTCATCGATCACCTCGCTGCCGAGAGCGAGCCCGAAAACCGCGGCCGCTGCCCCGACCGACAACGCCGGCCCAGGTCCCGAGTAGGGAGCAGTGAGCAGTGCCACAGCAGCCAGCGCGAGTCCGAGGAGGAGCCCGAGTCCGGCCCAGCCCGCGAACCGTTCGTTAGCCGTGGCGAGCTCCTCGAGGTCGGTGAGCACGTCGGGCACGCTGGTCAGGCAAATCAGCGCGAGACAGGACGCGAGGAACGCCACGGGCGGCGCGAGCCAGCGGCGCGCGCGCTCGGCCACTCCGGGCGCCGACACCGCTGCGGGGTCCGACATCGGCTGTCAAGCCTCGAGTACGACCGGGATGATCATCGGCCGGCGGCGGTGCGCCTGGTTGACCCAGCGTCCCGTCGTACGTCGGATGACCTGTTGCAGCTGGTAGCGGTCGTCGTTGCCGTCGGCCACCGCCTTGCGCAACGCCTCTTCGATCAGCGGCCGCACCTCGTCGAAGACGCTCTCGTCCTCGACGAAGCCGCGGGCGTGGATCTCGGGACCTGCGATCAACTTGCCCGAGCCCGAGTCGATCACCACCATCACCGAGATGAACCCCTCGTCGCCGAGGATGCGGCGGTCCTTGAGGTCGCTCTCGGTGATGTCGCCCACCGACGACCCGTCGACGAAGACGTAGCCGCACTCGACCTTGCCGCTCACACTCGCCACCTTGTCGATCAGGTCGACGACAACGCCATCCTCGGCGAGCACGACGCGCTCACGCGGGACCCCAGAGGCGATGGCCAGCTCCGCGTTCGCGACCAGGTGCCGGATCTCGCCATGGACAGGCATCACATTGCGCGGCTTCAGCAGGTTGTAGCAGTAGAGGAGCTCGCCCGCACTCGCGTGGCCGGACACGTGGACAAGTGCGTTGCTCTTGTGCACGACGTTGGCACCCAGCTTGGTGAGCCCGTTGATGACCTTGAACACGGAGTTCTCGTTGCCCGGGATGAGGCTGGATGGCGAGGACC
The DNA here is from genome assembly GCA_963815295.1 of uncultured Actinomycetota bacterium. Lineage (GTDB taxonomy): Bacteria > Actinomycetota > Actinomycetes > Propionibacteriales > Nocardioidaceae > JACDHG01. Next base: position 761,720 of record CAWFFZ010000008.1, on the reverse strand, counting down.
ACGGTGTCGCCCGGCTCGATGTGGATGCGGTCGTGGTTGCGGTGAGCGATCCGCGCCAGCGCCGAGAGCGGCTCGCCTTGCGACCCGGTCGAGATGATGACGACCTCTTGCGGTGAGTAGTTCCCGAGGTCACGCATGTCGACCAGAGTGTCCTTCGGCACCGTGAGGTAGCCGAGGTCGCGAGCCACGCCCATGTTGCGGACCATGGACCTGCCGACGTACGCGACCTTGCGGCCTTGTGAGACTGCGACGTCCATGACCTGCTGGACCCGGTGCACGTGCGAGGCGAAGCAGGCGACGATGATGCGCTGGCTGCTGGTGGCGAACACCTGGCCGAGGACCGGACCGATGTCGCGCTCAGGCGTCGTGAAGCCGGGCACCTCGGCGTTCGTCGAGTCGACCATGAAGAGGTCGACGCCTTCTTCGCCGAGTCTGGCGAACGCACGCAGATCGGTGATCCGGCCGTCCAGTGGCAGCTGGTCCATCTTGAAGTCACCGGTGTGCAGCACCATGCCGGCGCTGGTGCGGACGGCCACGGCCAGCGCGTCGGGGATCGAGTGGTTGACGGCGATGAACTCGAGGTCGAATGGGCCGAACGACTGCCGGTCGCCTTCCTTCACTTCGTACTTCGGCGCACGCGTCTGCCGATGCTCGCGCAGCTTCGCTTCGAGCAGCGCCAACGTCAGCTTGGAGCCGACCAACGGGATGTCGGGGCGCTCGCGCAGCAGGTAGGGGACGGCGCCGATGTGGTCCTCGTGGCCATGGGTGAGGACGAGCGCATCGATGTCGTCGAGGCGGTGCCGGATCGCCTCGAAGTCGGGAAGGATCAGGTCGACGCCTGGCTGGGTCTCGTCGGGGAACAGCACTCCGCAGTCGATGACGAGCAGCCGTCCTCGATGCTCCAGCACTGCCATATTGCGGCCGACCTCGCCGAGCCCACCGAGCGGTATGACGCGGAGGCCGTCGGCGGGAAGCTCGGGGGGTGGCCCGAGCTCTGGGTGCGGATGACTCATCTGGTGCCCTTCTGGGTGGCCGGGGTGTCGCTCAGTTGGAGGTCGAGCAGGTCGGCGACGACCAGGTCGGCGCGGAGTGCGTCGACCTGCTCCTCGGTGGCGTCCACGAGAGGCAGCCGGACTTTTCGGTTGGTGAGGTGGCCTTGGAGCTGCAGGGCTGCCTTGGCCATGATCGTCCCCTGAGTCCTCGTCATGATCGCCTCAACGGCCGGCAGCACCGATCGGTCGATGCGCCGCGCCTCTGCGAGGTCGCCCGCGTCGAGGCTGGCGACCATGTCGCGATAGCGCTCACCGGCGACGTGACCGACGACGGAGACGACGCCGACCGCGCCGACACTTAGCCACGCGAGGTTGAGGGTGTCGTCACCGCTGTAGATCGCCAGGTCGGTCGCGTGGAGCAGCCAGGTGCCTGCATAAAGGTCGCCGCTGGCCTCCTTGACCGCGACGATCCGCGGGTGCTCGGCGGCCTGGGCGAGGGTGTCGGCAGAGAGTTTCGTGCCCGTGCGGCCGGGTATGTCGTAGAGCATCACGGGGAGGTCGGTCGCGTCGGCGACCGCGCGGAACTGCGCGAGGATGCCGGCCTGCGGCGGCTTGTTGTAGTAGGGGGTGACGGCAAGGATCCCGCGGGCGCCGCAGGCCTGGGCCGCGCGGGTCAGTGCGACGGCATGCTCGGCGTCGTAGTGGCCGACACCGGCGACGACACAGGCGCGGTCCCCGACGGCTTCGACGACAGAGCGGAGGACCTTGTCCTGTTCGGGCGCACTGACGGTCGGGGACTCCCCCGTCGTACCGAACAAGACAAGCCCGTCGTGGCCGTGGTCGACGAGATGCGCGGCGAGCCGGGCAGCGGCCTCGGTGTCCACGGCGCCGTCGTCGGCGAAGGGGGTCACCATCGCGGTGAGCACCCTGCCGAACGGGGCATCGACGTGTCGGCTCATGGGGCAGAGGCTACCGGTCGGGCGCCCGGCTTTGGCATCTCCGTGAGCGGTTCGTCGCACGAGGGCGCGCCGTGTCGTGGGCAATGAATTGCCCCGTTACTGACCGCTCGGGGGTCCGGGCAGTAACGGGGCTTCTGCAGGTATATCGCGGCTCGGTCTGCGAGCGTTACAGGGTCTGTCAAAGTTTCTTGGCGACCCGTTCGTAGCGGCTCAGCGACCATCCTTCGTGAGTCTCGTGAGCCACCTCCGACCAGGCGTCCCAGTCGATGCTCGGGAAGTGGGTGTCGCCTGGCGGGTCAGCGTCGACCCAGGTCAAGAGCAGGACATCCGCGCTCGGGAGCGCCTCGGCGTACACCTCGGCCCCACCGACGACGAACACCTGCTCGTCGATCTCGCCTGCCCAGGTCAGGGCAGCCTCGACGCTCCCCGTCACCAGCAAGCCGTCCGGGAGGCCACCCGCCGGCTGCCACCCGTCCTGGCGGGTGACGACGATCGTGGTGCGTCCGGGCAGCGGCCGCCCGATCGAGTCGTAGGTGCGGCGACCCATCACCAGCACGTGACCCATGGTGGTGTCCTTGAAGCGGGCCTGCTCCCCCGGCAGCTTCCAGGGGATGGTGCCGGCGGCGCCGATCACGCCGTTGCGCGCCACTGCCGCGACGAGCGTTACCGTCGCCGAGTCAGACGGCAATGGGGGCCTTGATGCCGGGGTGAGGGTCGTACCCGGACACCTTCACGTGGTCGAGGTCGAAGCCGTCGATCGTCGTCACGGCCGGGTCGAGCCAGAGCTCAGGGAGTGGCCGCGGCTCGCGTGCGAGCTGGGTGTGTGCCTGGTCGAGGTGGTTGACGTACAAGTGGGTGTCTCCCAGCGTGTGGACGAAGTCACCGACCCCGAGACCCGTGACGTGGGCGACCATGTGGGTCAGCAGGGCGTACGACGCGATGTTGAACGGCACGCCCAGGAACACATCGGCTGAGCGCTGGTAGAGCTGGCACGACAGCTTGTTGTCGGCGACGTAGAACTGGAACATCGTGTGGCAAGGCGGGAGCGCCATCCGGGGTATGTCGGCGACGTTCCAGGCACTGACGATGTGGCGGCGCGAGTCGGGGTTAGTGCGAATCTGGTCGATGACGTGGACCAGCTGGTCGACGTGGCCGCCGCGGGGTGTCTCCCATGACCGCCACTGGTGGCCGTAGACGGGGCCGAGCTCGCCGTTGGCGTCGGCCCACTCGTCCCAGATCGTGATCCCGCGCTCCTGCAGCCAGCGCACGTTGGTGTCGCCACGCAGGAACCAGATCAGCTCACCCACCACGGACTTGAGGTGGATCTTCTTCGTCGTGAGGACGGGGAACCCCGCGCTGAGGTCGAACCTCATCTGGTGGCCGAACACGCTGCGGGTGCCGGTGCCGGTGCGGTCGCTTTTGGCGACACCCTCGTCGAGGACACGCTGCATCAAGTCGAGGTACTGCCGCACGCCGTCAACCTACCCCCCTCCGCCGACTGGTCATGTATGCCGCGCCCACTGGTCACGTCTGCACCGTCGACTGGTCACTTCTGCCGTGTCGGCGGAGGAGTTAGGCGTCGTAGTCGAGGACGACCGTCTCGGTGGTGGGGTGGCTCTGGCAGGTGAGGACGTAGCCCTTCTCGATCTCTTCGGGCTCGAGGGCGTAGTTGGTATCCATGTCGACCGCGCCCTCGACGAGCTTGGCCCGGCAGGTGCCGCAAACTCCGCCGCGGCAGGCGAACGGCGCATCGGAGCGGACCCGCAAGGCCGCCTCGAGGATCGGCACGTCGCTGCCCTTGAGCTTGAACTTCGACCGACGCCCGTCGAGGTTGATCGTGACGTCGGCGCCCTCACCTTCGTCGGCCTCGGTGACACGGCGGTCCGGCGGTGTGCTCTCGACGTGGAAGAGCTCCGAATGGACATGCCGTGCGTTGACACCCTGGTCGAGCAGCGCCTCCCGAAGCTCCACCACCATGGAGTAAGGCCCACACAGAAACCAGTCGTCCACGGTCTCGGTCGGCACGAGTGTCTCGGTGATCTTCGTCAGCCGCGCGCCGTCAAGTCGCCCCGACAACAGCTCAGCATCCTGTGCCTCCCTGCTCAGCACATGGATCAGGTGGAAACGCCCCCCGTAGCGGTCTTTGAGGTCCTCGAGCTCCTCGAGGAACATCACCGTCCGGCTGGTGCGGTTGGCGAACAGCAGCGTGACGCGGCTGTTCGGCTCCGTCGCAAGCGTGGTGCCGATGATCGATAGGACCGGCGTGATGCCACTCCCGGCCGCGATCGCGCAGTAGTGCTTGCGATGGGTCGGGTCCAACGGCGTATGGAAGTGCCCAACCGGGGTCATCACGTCGAGCTCGTCGCCCACCTTGAGACCACCGGCCGCGAACCCGGAGAAGTGTCCACCTGGCAGCACCTTTACCCCGATCCGCAGCGTTCCCGACCCGGCCGGAGCGCAGATCGAGTAGCTGCGGCGGACGTCGTCGCCTGCGAGCGCCGTACGAATCGTCAGGTGTTGGCCCTGGACGAAGTCGTAGTCGTCGGCGAGGTCGGGCGGCACGTCGAAGCTGATGCAGACGGCGTCATCGGTGAGTGGCGTGACACCGCTGACCCGAAGCGGGTGGAACACTGCATGACGCGGGCTAGCCATTCAGTGCTTCTTGAAGTGGTCGAAGGGTTCCTTGCAGTCGTTGCATGCCCACAGGGACTTGCACGCGGTCGATCCGAATCGGCTGAGCTCACGCGTGTCGGGCGAGCCGCACTGGGGACAACGCAACGTCAAGGCCACCAGCACGCCGCCGTCGCCGCGCGGCGACGGTGGTGCAATGCCGTAGGCGAGCAGTTTCTGTTTCCCGGCCTCGCTCATCCAGTCGGTCGTCCACGCCGGTGCGAGGACGAGATGCACGCGCACATCGTCGAACCCGTGATCGGCCAAGGCCTGCGTCACGTCGGAAGTGATGGCGTCTATCGCCGGACAGCCCGAGTACGTCGGTGTGATCGCCACGTCGACGTGGCCGTCTTCGTCAACACTGACGTCACGCAAGATGCCAAGGTCTTCGATGGTCAACACGGGAACCTCAGGGTCGAGCACCGTCGCGACGATGGCCCGGACGTCCGCGGCCGAAGTGGTTGTCACTGCCGTCATTGCCGCATCACCACTGTGCCCCCGGGTGTGATCGGGCGAGGTGCTGCATCTCGGCCAGCAGGTAGCCCATCTCTTCGGTGTGGACCCCTCGTCGCCCACCGGAATGTCGCACTGACGTCTCGGGTGTGGCCAGGGTTGCGTCGGCCAGGACCTGTTCGACGTATGCCATGGCTGGCTCTTCCAACTCAGCCGGGTCGACCGCAATCCCTTGTGTGGCAAGGGTTTTGACTATGTCATCACTCTCGAACAGCTCGCTGACGTACGGCCAGAGCTCGTCGAGACCCTGCTGTATGCGCCGGTGGGACTCGTCAGTGCCGTCGCCGAGACGCAACGTCCACTGCATGGCATGGTCGCGGTGGTAGTCGACCTCCTTGACAGCCTTCGCGGCTACCGCCGCCAAGGTCTCGTCTGCCGACGACTGCAACCGCGAGTAGAGCTCGAACTGGTACGCCGACACCACGAGCATCCGCGCCGTGGTGAAACCGAAGTCGCCCCGGTCGAGCTCGAAGAGCTGCGCGTTGACGAAGTCGCGCTCGTCGCGGAAGTACGCAAGCGCATCCTCGTCGCGGCCGGCACCCTCGAGCTCGCCGGCGTACGTGAGCAATGAGCGAGCCTGTCCGAGCTGGTCGAGGGCGATGTTGCCCAGGGCCACGTCCTCCTCGAGCTGTGGGGCGGCTGCGATCCAGCCACCGAGGCGTTGCGCGTAGACGAGCGCGTCATCGGCCAACCTCAGGACGTACACCCAGGTGTCTTCAGCCGGCGCGGCCGCAGCGGCCTTCGCGCCGGACAGCGCGTGATGGGTCATAGGTGCTGCACGCCCTCGGGGACGTCGTAGAACGTCGGATGACGATAGATCTTGTCGCCGGCCGGATCGAAGAAGGAGTCCTTCTCGTCAGGGCTGCTGGCCGTGATCTGCGTGGCGGGCACGACCCAGATCGAGACGCCTTCCTGCCGGCGGGTGTAGACATCGCGCGCGTTGCGCACGGCCATGTCGGCATCGGGCGCGTGCAGACTCCCGGCGTGGACGTGGCTCAGCCCTCGCTTGGCGCGCACGAACACCTCCCACAACGGCCACTCGCGGCGCCCTGCCTCCACCGGTGACTGCTCGGCCGGCACACCGGCCATCGGGACTGCCCCATGGCCACCCTCGGCGTTGAGCTCACGCGGAGCCTCGCCACTCGGTCCGCTGGTCGAGCCTCCAGTTCCGCTGGTCGAGCTTGTCGAGACCACTAGGCGACCTCCTGCCGCTCGCGCCGTTTGGCGGCGTATGCCGCTGCGGCGTCCCGCACCCAGGCGCCGTCTTCGTGGGCTCCGCGGCGATGCTCCATCCGCTGCTTGTTACAGGGCCCGTTGCCCTTGATGACCTCGAAGAGCTCGCTGAAGTCGATCTCGCCGAAGTCGTGGTGCTCGCGCTCGGCGTTCCAGCGCAGGTCGGGGTCGGGAATGGTCAACCCAAGGACTTCTGCCTGGGGCACGGTCATGTCGACGAACCGCTGCCGGAGGTCGTCGTTGCTGAACCGCTTGATCCCCCATGCCATCGACTGCGCGGAGTTCGGCGAGGCGTCGTCGGGCGGGCCGAACATCATCAGGCTCGGCCACCACCAGCGGTTGACAGCGTCTTGTGCCATGGCGTGCTGGGCCGGTGTGCCGTGGGACAGCGTGTTGAGGATCTCGAAGCCCTGTCGCTGGTGGAAGGACTCCTCTTTGCAGACGCGGATCATCGCGCGGGCATAGGGGCCATAGGAGCAGCGGCACAGCGGCACCTGGTTGACGATGGCGGCACCGTCGACGAGCCAGCCGATCGCGCCCATGTCGGCCCAGGTGACGGTCGGGTAGTTGAAGATCGAGGAGTACTTCTGCCGCCCGTTGTGGAGCATGTCGAGGAGGTCGGCTCGGTCGGCTCCCAGTGTCTCGGCTGCGGCGTACAGGTAGAGACCGTGACCTGCCTCGTCCTGGACCTTCGCCATCAAAATCGCTTTGCGGCGCAGGCTGGGCGCGCGGCTGATCCAGTTTCCCTCAGGCTGCATGCCGATGATCTCCGAGTGGGCATGCTGGGCGATCTGCCGGATTAGCCCTTTGCGGTAGGCGTCCGGCATCGCGTCACGGGGCTCGATCCGGCCGTCAGCGTCGATGATCGCCTGGAACTGGGTGGTGAGGTCGCGCGCGTCGATGTGCGTCTGATCGACCACCTCGTCGTCTTGTGCTTGCTCACCGGGCGGCCTGAAGTCACTCCCATACATACCCGCAGCATACCGCATTGGTGTGACACTTTGACACCCGACGTGCGTCCGTATGTAACAGTTCGCGAGCGAGGCGGCCGGTGATCGAGCTTGTTGAGATCGAGGGTCTCGACCAGCTCGACTGGCGTTGGTACCTCGACGGGCGTGATGCAGTCGACCGGCGTGGGGCGGTCGACTTGCGAGAGGATTGAGGTCGAGACCTCGGCCCTCGAAAGGAGCCATCGATGAGCTGGCGTGACACCGAACTGACGCAACTGCTGGGTGTCCGGCTCCCGATCGTGCAGGCCCCGATGGCCGGTGGCTGGACGACGCCGCGACTGGTGGCGCAGGTCTGTGAGGCCGGCGGGCTGGGGTCTCTCGCCGGTGCCATGCTGACACCCGACGACCTGCGCGACCAGATCGGTGCCGTGCGCGCGATGACGAGCAAACCCTTCGCGGTCAACCTCTTTGCACCGCTGCCGCCGCCTTCGGAGCGCGGGTTGGAGGGTTGGGCTCACGTGAGCGGCACTCCCGTGCCTGCCTCGCCACAGCCAGGTCCAGATTACGAAGACCAGTTGGCTGTTGTCGTCGATGAGCAGGTGCCGGCCTTCAGCTTCACGTTCGGTGTGCCGCCGCTCGAAGGACTCGACGCGTTCACCATCGGCACCGCAACGACCGTCGAGGAGGCGGTCGCGCTCCAAGCCGCTGGGGTCGGTGCGGTAGTCGTGCAAGGCTACGAGGCAGGTGGCCACCGGGCCACATTCCTTGCGCCGGTGGAGCATTCGCTCGTCGGGACCCTTGCCCTTGTGCCTCAAGTCGTCGACGCGGTCACCGTGCCGGTGATCGCGTCCGGCGGCATCATGGACGGCCGCGGTATCGCCGCGGCACGTGCCCTTGGCGCGCAGGGAGTGCAGCTCGGCAGCGCATTCCTCGCCTGCGACGAGGCGGGGACCGAGGCGACATACCGCGAAGCCCTCGGCGAAGATACGACGGTGACCCGGGTCCTCACCGGGCGCTACGCCCGAGCAGTGCATACGCCGATCGTCGACCAGCTCGAGAAGTCAGGGGTCGAGCCACCGGACTTTCCCCTACCGAGGCTGTTCCTGAGCCAGTCGCCGGTGCTCGTCGGACAGGGCGGGGCCATGGCACGCTCCCTGCCCGCTGCAGACCTCGTCGCTGAGCTGGATCGCGAAACGACCGCCGTCCTGGAGCGATTGGCCTGACCCGGAAGGGTCACCAACCGCCGACTCGTCCGGTCAGCTGACGAAGGCCACGTCGAAGATGTGCAGGCTCCCGGTCCCAGGCAGGGTGACCATCTCGACGGTCTTGGTCGGGTCGAGTGCGATGGAGTGGCCGAACACCCGGTACTGGAACTCGGAGTTGGCGTAGCCGTCGGGTGTGTGACGGCCGTCCATCGAGATCACCAGGGTGGCGCCGTGGGCGTCCGCCTCCTGGAAGGACCAGTTCGGGAATCCGATGGTGCCCGTGGTCGTGGTGCCGTCGGTGTACCACACGGTCACGGTGCCCGTTGCTGCGAAACTCGCGCCCGAGCCGAGGAAGGCAAGGCGTTGGCCCTGACCGGCCAGCTCGATCGTCTTACCGCCGCCCGCTGCATTGTCCATCGTCCCGGGCGGCGCAGTGGGCCACGTGAATGTCGTTCCGAGTGCGTCGATCGAGGATCCCGGTGTCACTCCCTCGATGGCCAGTTGCTCCGCCGAGAAGCTGTTTCCGTCGCCATCGAAGTTGCCCGGCGCTACGTTCGACACCTCGGTTACGCCGACGTTGTTGAACGCCGCCTCGAGACTCTCCAACGGCGTACCAGATCGTTGGACCCGGGTGCCGGTCGCGCTTCCGTTGCCGTCGCCGCCCTGGTAGGTCGCGGTCGAGTTGAACGTGCGGACCGTGAAACGGGCCGGCTTCTCGGGCACATGGATCTCGAAGTGCACCTGCACCGACCTACCAGGCTTGATGGTGCCCTTGACGCTTTGAGTCTTCGGATACGACGTCCAGCCGATCGGCCCAGCGAAGCTGACCGAGAGCTTTGACATCGACTGAGGTCCGTTGTTCTCGACCGTCACGGTGACGGGAGATACTGCCGGTCCGTCGAGATCGACCTCAGAGATGCTCACCGTTACTGCGGACTCAGCAGCGGCGGTGGCGTGGAGCGCGGTCGCCGGCAAGGCCAGCACCGCGATGGTGGCGATGAGCATCCGGACGAGTGCTGGTCTCACGGTGTCTCCCGTCGACGGTTGGGTGAGCTGGTTACTCGACCGGCGGCATGTCGGTCTCGCGGGAGTCCAGACCGACGCGTGGCCTCATCCAGAGACCGCGGGTGAAGTCGGGTACGTCGACGGGCTGGCCGTCCTTCTCCAGCGACTTCGCACTCAGGGGAACCGCCGAGCACCATGCCGCGGAGTCGTAGACGTCGATGTCAGGCACCAGGCCGACTCGCATCTGCTGGACGATCCGCCATTGCAGGATGTAGTCGATGCCGCCGTGGCCGCCGTTGTTCTCGGCGTCGTCGCCGACCTTCTTCCACAGCCAGTGGTCGTACTCGTCGCGGTACGGCGTGAAGTCACGCCACTCGTGGCCGCTGTGGTCGGGCTCGACGTAGATGCGCGCAGGGTAGTCCTCCACGATGGCGCGGCTTCCGGCCAGGCTGTTGATCCGGCTGTAGGGCCGTGGCGAGCTCACCTGGTGCTCGGCGCGGATGATCCGCTCGCCGTGTGTTTCGATCAGACAGGTGACGAGGTCGCCGTTGATGTAGACCTCGTCCCAGGACGGGTGACCCGGCGGCATGAAACGAGCCCTGTAGTCGGCAAGCCCGCGAGGTGCGGTGGCGGTCGCGGCCAAGGTCGTCATCCGGTCGCCACGGTTGATGTCCATGCACGCGGCGATGGGGGCCAGCCCGTGCATCGGGTAGAGGCTGGCGGTGCTGCGTGTGTGCCACTGCCGGCGCCAGGTGTCGGTGTAGTAGGTGTCCGAGAACAACAGCTCGCGCAGGTCATGCAAGTAGCCGCCGTGCCCGTCGGTGATCTCCCCGAAGACTCCCTCGTGGGCCATCTTGAGCATTGCCAGTTCGTTCTGTCCGTAGCTGCAGTTCTCCATCAGCCACAGGTGCTTGCGGCTCTTCTCAGACTGGTCGACCAGGTCCCAAAGCTCCTCGAGCTCGGTCGCGATCGGCAGCTCGACACCGACGTGCTTGCCGGCCACGAGAGCCGCACGCCCGTGGGTGTAGTGGAACTCCCATGGCGTCGCGACGTACACGAGATCGACGTCGGAGTCTCGCACCAGCTGCTGGTATGACGACGAGGATCCGCCGTACTCAGTGGGGCGCTCCTTGCCGAGCCGCACGACCTCGTTGGCCGCAGCCGTGGCCCTGTCGGCGCGGATGTCGCAGACCGCGGTCACGACGCAGCCCGGAACGGCCGTCCAGCCGCTGAGCATTCCCATGCCACGGTTGCCGAGGCCGATCAACCCGACGCGGACTGTCTCGTGCTCCTCGAACGGCGTGCCGATCATCGTCTTGCGGCCGGGCCGGGGCGGCGCGGCAGCAGTCGTGGGTGCGGCTGCTGCCGCTGCGTCGGCTCGGGGCAAGCCCGGCGCCACGGCGATGGCCCCGGTTGCCAGGGCCCCTCCGAGCACAGAGCGTCGAGAGACCTTCGGCTGGTCGGCCATTGCGAACTCCTGAGGGGTTTTCGTGGGTGCGTGGTGCGCCACAGGGGGTTCAAACCGACGCTAGCGTGGACAAGAAAAGAGTGTCAATAGATGCTTGTACCTAATGCCAACCGATCAGATTCGATCACAGCCCGTTACTGCTCGAGACCGCTCGACTTCAGTGAGTGAGTTCCGACCGGGGCGGTTCCCGGGGTCCCACTCACGCGTGCACCGTTTCTGTATCGTTCCCGTGGTGACCGATCTCCTAGCCCTGTTTGAGCGCCGTCTGATCACCGGCCAGATCGAGGGAGGCATGGAGTGAGCGAGGCCAACCAGTTCAACGGCGAGCCACGCGGCGACCGGTCATGGCGGCTGCGCTCACTGTTGAATCTTCTCGCCCAACAAAGTCGGCTCTCGGTGTCAGAGGCGGCGAAGGCGCTCGGTGTTTCAGAGGCGACGGTTCGCCGCGACTTCACGTCGCTAGCCAAGCAACAGCTGGCGACGCGCACGCATGGCGGAGTTGTCGCCACCTCGGTCGCCTACGACCTGCCGTTCCGGCACCGCGGTCGGGGAGACCAGGATGCTAAGGAACGCATCGCGACCGCTGCCTGCGACCTGATCAAGCCAGGTCAGGTGGTTGGCTTCAACGGCGGTACGACGACGTCCGCCACAGCGCGCCGCGTGGGCGCTCGCGCCGACCTTGCCGACCGCCCACTGAAACCGTCTCTCACCGTCGTCACGAACGCGCTCAACATCGCCACCGAGATGGTGCTTCGCCCCCACATCCGCACGGTGTCCCTTGGCGGTGTCGCCAGGCCGCAATCCTATGAGGTCATGGGTCCGATGGCTGCCTCGGTCGTTCGTGAGCTTTGGCTGGACCACCTGATCCTGGGTGTCGATGGTGTCTCCGCCGATATGGGCGCCTCCTGCTTCCACGAGGGCGAGGCGAGCATCAACGCATTGATGGTCAGGCGGGCGACGGAGGTCACGGTGGTCGCCGGCGCAGAGAAGCTCGGCCGTCGTACGTTTGCAAGGATCTGCGACATCACCGCGATCAAGACCGTCGTCACCGACACGAGCGCGGCCGACGACGACCTGGAATCCCTACGCAGCAAGGGGCTCCACGTCATCGTCGTCTGACGTGCAGGTCTGACCGGCAGGCACGTCTAGGTGGTTGCCGCGGAGCCGCCCGCCGTCGCGGCACTACGCTTCGCCAGCCGGAAGACGACCTCGAAGACAGCCAAACCGAGGGCGAACCCCACAGCGAAGGCGAGCCAGCGCATCTCGACGGCGCTGATGCGGATAGTGACGATGATGACGGCGAGCAGACCGTAGAGCGCAAACGCAGCGAACCTCGCAGATTTGGGCAGGTTCGCTCCCTCGTCAGCCTGCCGCCTCGCCGTTTCCCACCACGTCTCTCCCTCGCGCCTCGTCGCCCGCGTCTCCGACGGAGGAGCGAACAGCATCATGAGCCGGAAGACCAAGCCGAAGAGCAACGCGAACAGCCCGACGACTACATCGCTCATCCACGTGTCAAGCATCGTCGCTCCTGGCTGCCTTCGCTTCCCCCGCGGCGATCTTCCGGCCCGTATCCCACGACAGCGCCACCAGCGGCATAGCAGCCAGGGGGACAAAGACCACTGTCAACGCGAGGAAGTACGACGAGCGGATCTCGGCCGGCTCGACCGACGCGAGCATGGTTGTCGTCAGCCATGGCCCGCCGAACCAGAACGTGGGGATGGCGAGCAGTTGGGCGACCACCTGAAGGGTCGCTTTGACGTCGGGATGCCCCCATCCCGCTCGGATCAAGAGGACCGCGCAGCCGCCGGACACGACGCCGATCAAGATCCCGAGGGGGATCCCGACCTCGGGAGCGGTCGCGGCGGCGACGTCCATAAATCAGTGTGGCGACGTCCAGGTCTGCGCGTCAATCTCCAGTAATGACACCCGGACTCTAAATATCTGTCGCAACGAATGACGAACAGATACGGTCGCTGCCATGGCTGAGACGATGACGATGAACCGTTTGATCCATGCCGCTGTACGTCGCGACTTTGATCGCCTCCATCGGCGTTGAGTCAGGTCGCGGATGGCGATGTGGATCGCGCCCGAGACCTCGACCGAGCCTACCGAAACCTGCGCGACGAGCTGACGCACCACCACGAACAGGAGGATCGCGCTGATCTGGCCCATGCTTGCGAACAAGGGTGTCGACGCTGATCTCCTCGCGACGATGGAGTCCGAGCACCACGCGATGGCCGAGGCACTGGCCGAGAGCGGCATCGCCATGGACGCCTTTGCAGCAAGCGGATCTGCCACCGACGCGGCGGCCGCGCGCGAGAGTGTGGTCCGCACCAGAATGTGGTGGAGCAGCACCTAAGCCATGAGGAGAACGACCTGGAGCCAGCGCTCTTCCCTCACCTCGAGTCACCGGAGTGGAAGGCGGTGGAGAAGAAGCTCAGTCGGCAGCCTCCCAAGGTGGCCGGCGGATTCTTCGCCTGGCTCACCGACGGCATGAGCGACGACGGACGCGCCTTCCTGCGATCGACGGTTCCACGACCGGTGGTGTTCATCCTCAAGAAGGGTTTCGGACGCCGCTACGACAAGGAGATCGCCCCGGTCTGGCGGGCGACGACATCCTCCCAACCCGGACACTGGTGACGACCTAGGGGACTATCGGCCACCTGGCCGATGTTTCCCCCGGTCGCTCCCGCGAGGCTTCAAACATGACCATGACTGGCGCACCCACAACCACGGCCAAGACATCATCGGATCGTGCTTCTCGCGATCGGCCGCGCCGCCTGAGCCGCGGCTGGCGCAAGACGACACTCGTCGTACACATCGTGTCTGCGGGTGCGTGGATCGGCATCGACGTGATCGTCGCCGTCTTGGTGCTCACGGGATGGTTCAGCAACGACGTCGAGACACGAAGCCTGGCCTACGAGGCGCTCGCGACGTTCGTGGTGTGGCCGATGCTCGCCACCGGACTGCTCAGCCTTGTCTCGGGCCTGATCCTCGGGCTCGGCACCAAGTGGGGGCTGGTCCGCTACTGGTGGGTCGCGGTCAAGCTGGTCCTCAACCTCGTGTTGTGCACGCTGATCGTGTTCCTGCTCCAGCCCGGGATGGACGAGGTCCGCGCCTACGGTGAGGACCTCCGGACAGGCAGCCCGGACAACAGCACTGTTTCCACCCTGTTCTTCCCGCCAGCCGTGTCCTTGACCGCACTCACGCTGGCCACGGTGCTGGCCGTGTTCAAGCCCTGGGGCCGCATCGAGTCTCGTCGGAAGCGAGGACCGCGCCGATGAGTCAGACCACGAACTCCTGCCCTTGGCCATGAGCCCAGAGGAGCCTGGGCACTCAAGTACGACGATGATCACCACCGAGCGGTTGCTGCTTTTCCCGATCGACGTCAGCCACGCAACAGATCTCGTCACCTTGCACGGGGATCCCAATGTCACCTACTGGTGGGCGGGGTCATGGTCCCAGGACGAGGCGGTCGCGTGGGCGCAGGCGATGGCCAAGCGATGGCGAGACGACGGCGTGGGCAAATGGATTGCCTACCGTCAGACCGACCGCGCCCTGGTCGGACGCGGAGGTCTGAGCATCACCTCGTTGTCAGGCAGGCGTTGCCTTGAGCTGGGGTGGACCCTGCGCGACGAAGCACGCGGCCAGGGCTTTGCCACCGAGATCGGCCGAGCCGGCCTCCGCTTCGCCCGCGATCAACTCGGCGCCTCTGAGGTCTACGCGTTCACCGAAGTGATCAACGTCGCCTCGCGCGCAGTGATGGAGAGGCTGGGGATGCTGCATCAGGGCACCATCTTTCGCCCCGGTCTGATCGAGGGGATGGAAGGGATGCACGACAAGGCACCGTTCGCCCTGTACAGAACGGGCTTGGCCGAGACTCGACCTGCTGCACGTCCGTCGCATTCTTGACCATGGCGACTGCCTATGGCGGCCGCCTCCGGACATCGCATGGTGAGCTGCAGCCGCGGCGACGATCGCGAGCAGGCTGATCCATGCCAGCGCGAGGTCGAACTGAGGCGTTACCGCGACGTTACCGGGGCGCGAAGGCTCGCAACCATGACGCCAGGGCTGACTCCTCCGCTCACGACCGCTGTCCTGCTCGCTGCGCTCGAGCCCGGTGCGCCGCGCGCCCGGATCGAGGCCGCCCTGGTCCTGCTTGGCTTACGTGCCGAGGCGGTCGACCGTGCCGCCGATGTGGGACTGGTGGGGCAGACCGCCGACCGGCTCGAAATCGTGGACCGCAGGATCGCTCGCGTGGTCGTGCACGAGGCCACCGAGCGCGAGCGACGGTTGGCGCACCTGGCGCTGGCTTGCGCCCGCGCTCACTCGATGGTCGGAAGCGACGGCCAGTCCGCGTTCGACGCCCTGTGCATCGCGATCGACGGGACCTGCTCTCCGACGCAGGCTCCGGCTCCGGGGGACGCGGCGGCAACGGATGATCTCACTCCTCGCGAACGGCACGTCGCGGAGCTGGCGGCGACAGGCCGACCGACGCGCGAGATCGCCGCTGCGGCGTACCTAAGCCAGAAGACGGTTGAGTACCACCTGACACGGGTGTACCGGAAGCTCGGCGTTCGGTCGAAGTCCGAGCTGGTCTTCGCGTTGGCGGGAGGCCTAGTCCAGACGGGCCATTGAACACGCAGGGGACGTCGCGGGACAGTGGCTGGATGGGCATTCGAGTGCTCGGCCCGGTGTCGGTCGACGAGGGTCCGGAACTGGGTCGGCGCGACCGGATCGTGCTGTCAGTCCTGTTGCTGGAGCGTCCGCAACCGGTAAGTCCCGAGCGGCTCGAGGACATCTTGTGGCCGGATGGTCCTCCGCCGACCAGCGCCAAAGTGATCCAGGGCTGCGTCGCCCGCCTCCGGGTGTTGCTCGAGCAGGACGGCATCGTGACGACCGCCCACGGCTACTGCTTCGGGCGCATCGCCGACCTCGACACCGCGGCGTTCGAGGCCGGGGTCGTCCGTGGCCGCGAGCTGCTCCGTCTGCGCCAGCCCGACCGCGCCGCCCACCTCCTGGACGAGACGTTGGTGTTGTGGCGCGGCCAGCCCTTCGCCGACCTGGAGCACTGGGACGTGGCCGCCATCGAGACTGCGCGTCTGCAGGAGCTGCGGCGGCAGGCCGAGGAACTGCGGGTCGACGCGTTGCTGGCCAGCGGCAGGTCCGCGGACGCGGCGGCGGCGGCGACGACCCTGGTCGAATTGGATCCGCTTCGGGAGCATCGCTGGCAGCAACTGGCCCTAGCCCAGGTGCGCTCAGGCCGTCAGGCGGACGCGCTGGCCTCGCTGAGGCGCTGTCGCGCGCTGCTGCGCGAGGAGTTGGGGCTCGACCCGGGAGCCGCGATCGACGAACTGGAACAGGCGATCCTGCGCCGGGAACCCAGCTTGCTCGACGTGGACCGCGAGCACGAGGCGCGTGAGGACTGTCCATGGCCGGGACTGCAGAGCTACGAACGGGATCGGGCTGACACCTTCTTCGGTCGCGACGGCGAGACCGTCTCAGCGCTGGCTCTCCTGCGCGGCAGAGGCGTGCTCGTGGTGGTAGGCCCTTCCGGGGTCGGGAAGTCGTCGTTCGTGCTCGCCGGTCTGGTGCCGGCCCTCGAGCGCGAGGGCCGTCGGGTCACCGTTGTGACGCCAGGACCGGAGCCGCGCCACCCAGGTCGGGACAAAGTGCTGGTGGTTGACCAGTGCGAGGAAGTTTTCTCCCTCGATGTCGAATCGGCGGCCCGTGATGCGTTCTTCAAAGACCTCGTCGAGCATGCGCGTCGTGGTCTGCTGGTCGTCTGCCTGCGCGCTGACCGGATGCCTGACGTGGCGGACCACCCGGATCTGTCACGACTGGTCGAACGCGGGCTTTTCCTTCTCGGCCCACTCGGCCCAGCGGGGCTGCGGTCGGCCGTGGAGGAGCCAGCCGCGCGCTTCGGCTGGCACGTTGAGCCAGGCCTCGTCGACCTGCTGCTCCGCGACCTAGAGGGTGAGCCCGGTGCGTTGCCGCTGCTCTCCCACGCTTTAGTCGCCACTTGGGAACGGCGCGAGGGACGCACATTGACCGTGGCCGGCTACCAGGCCTCCGGCGGGGTCCGTGGCGCTGTGTCCCAGACCGCCGAGGAGTTGTACACCCGGCTCGGGAGTGATCAGCAGGCGACGCTGCGCAGGTTGATGCTGCGGCTGGTGTCCTCGGGTCCCGAAGGCGAGCGGCTTCGGGCGCGCGTCCCCCAGCAGTTGGTCTCGCGTGATCCGATGAATGCGGCGCTGGTCGACCGTCTGGTTGGGTCGCGGCTACTCACCTCGGACGAAGGCATGGTCACCCTGGCGCATGAAGCACTGGTCCTCGCTTGGCCGCGGCTGCGGGACTGGCTGGAGGAGGACGAGGAGCGCCACCGTGCGCTGCAACACCTAGCGGGCGCCGCTGCGGCGTGGGCAGCGCTCGGCCGACCAGAAAGCGAACTGTATCGAGGAGTTCGCCTGGCTCGAGTGGTCGCGCTCGAGGCGGACATGGCGCCGGTCGAACGCGAGTTCATCGAGGCCTCCGCCGGGTTGGAGGAGTCCGAAGCGATAGCCGCCAAAGAACGGGCACGAACGCTAGTCCGCGCGAATCGGTGGCTTCGCGGCCTCCTCGCGGGGGTCGCGGCTCTGCTCGTGGCCGCACTGGTGGCCGGGCTGCTCGCGGTCAACCAGTCGCGGCGGGCTGAGCAGGCATCCGTTTCAGCGGACGCGCGACGAGTTGGTGCAGGTGCGCTGCTTGACACCGATGTCGCCCGCAGCCTGTTGCTCGCTTCGGCCGCTGCGCGAGTCGACCCGTCCGACGACACGCTGCGCAACCTCACTGCGGCGCTGGCGAGGTACCCGCAGCTCATGCGGGTGACCAATCTGCCTGCTGATGGAGACCTCAGCCGGGTGATGGCGGTCGGGTCGGGGGTGGCGGTGACCGACAAGTCTCGCAGGGTCACCTTGCTCTCTCCCGACCTGCGGCCGGGCCTGACGCACCGTCCCGGGGCAGGTCAATACGCCCGATGGGATGCCGAAATGGTCGAGAGCCCTCGAGCGGGTGTGCTCGCGGTCGCGGGCAAGCCGATGTCGGAGCAGCCGATTCGGCTGCTGGACCCTTCCACCCTGACAGAGGTCCCCGGGCGGCTCCACGGATTCCCTCGACGCCGGGTGGACATCGCGGGGCTGGCGGTGGGCGGACGCTTTCTTGCCGCCACGATGGCAACCGCGCACATCGACTCCGACGTTTCCGGCTTCATCGACAGCGGGCAGGTGCTGGTGTGGGACCTGATGGCGCCCGGACGCCCGGTCGTTCTGCGCGTCCCGATCGAGGAGAACTGGTACAACGGGGTCGCGCTAAGCCGCGATGGCCGCCGGCTCTATGTGACCAACCCGCTCACGGCGTATTCCGTGTCCGACGGCCGGCAACTGTGGCAGCAGGATGGCGGCGATTTCAGCACCTTGATCGACCTAGATGTCTCCGGGCGTCGGCTGGCCATCGTCGACGCAGAGCAACCCACCGACGTCGCCTTGGTCGACAGCCGCACTGGCCGGCAGAGCGCGACTCTGCGCGGCCACGAGGGACGCCTGACCTGGATCGAGTTCTCCCACGAAGGGTCGCTGGTTGCCGCGTCCGCGCTCGATGGGCTTGTCCTGGTCTGGGACGCGGCGAGCGGGGAAGTCGTCGATCGGATCGAGGTCGGCAACCGCCGGGTCACCGCTTTCGGATTCTCGGCCGACGACAAGACCCTGTACACCACGGCTGGCTCGGAGGTCGCCGCCTGGGACTTAGAGGGGCAGCGCAGCTTCCTGCAGCGGCTCCCGGTGGCGGAACCGGGAGGCATCACAGGGGGGATGGTGCGGCCCGCGTACCAGCACGACGAGGCGGCCTTCTCCGGATACGGTTCGAACGGTATCGAGACCCGGCTGGTGACCCGCACGGGAACGAAGCAGCTCGACGTTCTCGGTGGCGGCTGGTTCGGCGCGATGGACTACGGCCGCAACGACACGCTGTTCGCTCAGGGGTACGACGAGGGCAGGGTGCAGGTGTTCGACACCGAGACGGGTGAGGAGCTTGCACGCTCGAGCCCACTGAAGACCATGGTCACCGACCTGCGGTTCTCCGGCGACGGTCGCTATCTGGTCGCCGTCGACGACGGCGGCCGGCTGGTTAGCCTCGACGCGAAGACCCTAGCGCCGGCCGGCGCGCGTATGACGGTGCCGGAGAAGCCCTACTCCGTGGCCGTGAGCCTCGACGGCAGCCGGGCGTTCGTGGCCGCGGGCGGGGTCCGGTGGCGGCCCTACTGGGACGTGCCGATCAACCACTTCTACCTGATCGACCTTGCCTCGGGCGAGGTCATGCGGCAGGGGTCAACAGGCGTGCGCAGCGCGTCCTACGTCGCCTACTCACCTACTGGCGACCGGGTCGCGGTTTCCGGCGAGAACGGCGATGTGGCCCTGATCGACCTCGATACCGGCCAGCCGGTTCGGCCACCCGTGGTCGCACACGACGGCAACGTCTGGGGGGCGACCTTCGACGACTCTGGCACGAGGGTGGCCACCTCGTCGGACGGACGGGACGCGGCGCTCTGGGACGCGGCAACCGGCGCCCTCCTAGCGACCGCCGCGCTCCCGAGCACTGAGGGCGTCACGGTCAGCGGGTTCCGACCCGATGGGTCGGTGCTCCTGACGACGTTTAGCGGGAGCTTCTACCGCTGGGACGCCTCCCTGTCCTACGCGGTCGCCGCCGCCTGCCGGTTGGCCGGCCGCGATCTCACCGAAGAGGAGTGGGCGGAGGCTTTCCCGGACCACGAGTGGCGACCGACCTGCCCCTAGACCGGCTCCGGTGGCCAGATCAGGCGGTTGACTCCGCGTACCAAGTGCAGAAGTCGACGCCTGCCCGGCTGTTATGGCCGACGAACCCGAGGAAGTTTTCCGAGAGGACCTCATCGTCGTCCGGGTTGGCCGGCGTCCCGTTGATGTCGATCACCAACACCAGCGTGTCCACACCGTGGGTGCGGAATGCCACCGATCCGTCCGGCAGGTAGTCGGTCTCGTTGATGTGGCCGCGGTACCTGAGGGTGATGGTGCCGTCGCCATTGTCCACGATCCGCTGGTCCCGCTCGATGAAGTTGGCCCGGAGGTGCACTGCCTTGCCAGTAGCCGGGTTGGTCCACCAGACGTTTCCCTCGAAGCGGACCGTGAAGTACGCCATCCCGTCCGGACCAATTCGCCGGATCATCCCGGAGCCTACCGACGTCCCCTCCACGTGGGCGGGCGTGCCGTCACACATGAGGTCGAACGCGAAACTCTCGTCGACCGCAAACCGCTCCGGTGCAACCGCTGATGCGGCCGTCATAGGGAACAGCGCGAGCGCCGCCGCAGCGGCGATGGTCATGATTCTCATGATGCCTCCTCAGAATGTGCCGATGACGCGACGCTAGGTCCGATGGGCAGTCATGCGATTCAGAGGAACCCCTGAAATCCGTCTCGCACAGTCGTGGCACGGCGACTCCCGTGTGCGACTGCGGAGGTCAATAGATCGGAAGGACAGCCGAGCCGGTTGCGTGGATGGTCGTGACGGGGTCGACTCCGGGCACGGGCACCGGCAGGTCGAACGGCATCGTCAACGCCACCCGCACCTTGCCGTCGTGAACGGTGACGGATGCTTGAACTCCCGGGTACTCGGCATACGCGCCGGTGTCACGCAGGTAGGTCTCGACCGCTGCCGTCGCGGCAGCCGGGTCAATACTCACCACCTCTCCTCCACCATCGGCTGGATCGGCGTCCGTGTCGTAAACGCGAACGGCACCGGCAGCTTCGGTCGCCGCGAGTGCCGCGCCATCGGCGAGCGAGGTCGCGGCCTGTCGCCGCAAGTAGCTCGCGGAGATGTCAGTCACCGCGGCGACCGCCAGCAGCGCGCAGATCGAGAAGATCACGAGCATCGCCGTGATCTGGCCGACCTCTCCGCGTCGCGCCGTCGGCCGAGCAACGGTCATGACCCCGCCTCCCGGTAGACCCCGTACGGCTCGACATGGCGAGCATCCACGGCCACGGATGCCGCCGACTCTCCGAAAAGATCGGGGACGACAGGAAGCGGCACCTGCAAAGCGATCTGTACCTCGACAGTCGAACCGGGCTGCAGACACGAGTCGGGAGTCGGGTGGCAGACAAGGAGCAGATCGGATCGCTCCAACTCCACGCCCTGATCCCGCATCGAGAGCGCCGCCGCGTCGAAGGCGCGCTCCCGAGCCGTGGCAACATCCGGCGCCAGGATGAACGCCCGGCCCGCAGACCGGCTCGCCTCGGTCGCTCCGAACGCAGAGCGCTGCACAGTGACAAGAGTGATGACGACGTACACCAACGGGATGAGCAGGATCAAGCCAAGCCATGTGAGCTCCACGATGGCCGATCCCTCCGACGTACGCCGACGCCTCACGGCAGCAGCTCCTTGATCGCGTGACCCTCCGCCTCGACCGTGATGGTCGGACCCCAGAACGCCAGCACTGGCACCTGTGCCTGCACGGTCACCGCCACGACCGGTTGGGCATCGAGCGTCGCGTCATGCGCGGCGACCACGTCGTCGAAGTCCGTGCCGAACACATCGTCGATCACCGCTGCCGCACGTCGTTCGCCGTCCTCGGTGGAGCGGTCATAGCTCGCGCCGTACCGAGCGCCCTCCGCCGCGGCCGACGTCAGCGTCGTCTTGACGTGCCACACCAGCGCCACCTGCAGCACCCCGAAGAACAACGGAACCAGCACAACGGAAACCAGCGCGAAGTCGGCGATCGCCGATCCTCGCTCGTCACGTCGCCTGCGCGTCCGTCGACGCAGCCACGACATCGCTACATGTACTCGTCGAGGGTGTCTTGCAGGAACGTAGTGACCTGATCCTGGAAGATCCCGAAGATCGCCGTCGCGACGACGATCGTCATCACCGTGATCATCACCCAACCCGGCACGTCACCACGCTCGCATCGTCGTGGCAATGCCAACCGCATCCAGGTCATGCGTCGAACTTTCATGGCTGTCTCCTCACGTCTACCTCCTGTCAGCTGACTTACGGCGCCAGCAGCTTGAGCCCGACGACGCCGGGAAAGAATGCGAACAACAAGGTCACCGGCATGATCAAGAAGACGACCGGCACCATCATCGCGATCTCCTTGCGCGCACCGGTCTCGATCAACGCCCGTTTGCCGGCCTCACGAACATCGGCAGCTTGCGCGTTCAGTACGTCGACCAGCGGTGTGCCGCGCTCGATCGCGACCGCAAAGCCTTCGGCAAACCGCGACACGATCGCGAGCCCACTCCGCTGCGCCATCGCGTCAAGAGCCGACGACAACGGCACACCTGTCCGCGACTGGGCAAGTACGACGCCCAGCTCGTCAGGCATTGCGCCCCTGCATGTCGACACGACTCGGTCTAGTGCGGCGGCAGGGCTCTCGCCAGCTGCCACAGCCAGGGCGAGCAGATCGGCGACGACGGGGAACTCCTCCATCACCTGTTGCTCACGTCTCTTCACTGCGCTCGTCAAGGCGCTGTCGCGGGCAAGGATCGCCGCAGTAGCGAGACCGCAACACACGAAGAACCACGGCACGGCCCGTCCGGGCTCGCGCGCCGGGCCCAGCAGGCCAAGCGTCATACCGACGGCGAATCCGCCGATGCCCCACACGACCTGGGAGAAGCGGAACCCCTCCACGCTCAACGTCGACCCCGCCCGTTGCAACCGGCGCGCGATGGACTCGCGGCCGCCGAGGATGCGTTCGAGTCTCTCGGCGGCCGCGACGATCATCGGCCGAGCAAGCGCAGCCAACGCCGACGAAGGGCGGTCCGAGGCGACAACCGGAGTCCAGGACGGCGCCGCGGTCGGCACATCGCGGACGTAGGGGCTCACCCGACTATCGAGGCTCGGCCGCTTCGCTGCCAGCAGCCGAGCCAGCACCACCACCAGCCCGATGCCGAACACCGCACCCAGCAACCCGCCTGTCAGCAACGCGGTCATCGCAGGCCTCTCATGTCAGCACCCGGCGCTCGTCGGGGAGCCGACCCAGCCGCACCATCAGCCGGTAGGCGACGAAGCACGTGACTGCGCCAACCACCAGCACCACCACCCCTGCGGTCGAGCGGTAGCGGCCGATCACCTCGGGCTGCAGCGAAAGGGCTAGCAGCACGAGCCACGGCGCAGCCGCAGCTAGGCGCGCGCCGTTGACCACCCACGCCTGCCGCGACTCGAGCTCGGCCCGGGTGCGTGCGTCGTCGCGCAGGAACCGCGACAGCGTCCGGAGCAACCGGCCCAGGTCTCCACCGCCGACCTCGCGGGCAATGCGCAGCGACTCGCAGACCCGGTCGCCCACCGGATCCGCGAGTGTCTCCTTGAGGCGGTCGAGACAGTCGCCGAACCGACCGGATGCGACGTAATCGCGGCCGAACGCCGCAAACGCCGGGCGTAACGGCGTCGGTCCACGTTCGCCCAGCTGGCTGACAGCCTCGGGCAGTGAGAGTCCTGCGCGGACTGCTGAAGCGAGGTTGTCGACCGCCCCCGGCCAGACCTCGGCTAGCTCCCGACGCCGACGACGTACGCGTCCACGCACCAGACCAATAGGTGCGTATGCCGCCATGAGTCCAAACGCAACCGCGACCGGCGGCGTCCGGGACACGAGACCAACCACGATGCCGGCGACTGCGCCGCTGATGAGGCACAAGGAGATGAACCCGAACGGGGTCACGGTCACGATGCCGGCGGACTTGAGCAGCCGCTCGAGCCTGGGCCGCAACACCGGCGACGGCTCGCGTGAGCTGCCATCGCCGGTGAGCGCCACGAACACCAACAGCAAGCCGAGCCCTGCCGTCAGGCCGACCACCGCTCCCATGTCAACCGACCGCCTGCGTCGCACGTACGTCGTCGCCCCGCAAGAGCGAGTGGATGTCGATGCCGGACGCAGCGAACCGCTCCGGCTGCGTCGGCATCCCCTGTGCTCGCTGCAGGCGGCCGTCACGGCTGACGAAGATCGCCTCCGTCTCGATCACGTCGGCTTCCACCCGGCCCGGCACGGCGACGATCTCCCTGACCCGCCGCCGGCCATCTGCTTCGACAGCGAGGTGGACGACGATGTCGACGCTGGCAGCAACGGTGGGTACGACGAAACGGGCGGAGATGTTCTCTCCCGCCAGCAGCGGGAGGGTGCACAGCTTCACCAGCGCCTCACGTGCGGAGTTTGCATGCACGGTGGCCATGCCGGGCAGCCCGCTGTTGAGAGCGAGCAACAGGTCGAGGCACTCCTCGGCGCGGACCTCTCCCACCACGATGCGCGACGGCCGCATCCGCAGCGCCTCCTTCACGAGGTGCCTCAGCTTGATCTCACCGGTGCCCTCGAGGCCCGCCTGCCGGGTCTGCATCGCAACCCAGTCGGGATGCTCGAGTCGCAGCTCGAATACTTCCTCGGCCGAGACGATCCGCTCGTGCCCCGGCACGGCGGACCCAAGAGTGTTGAGCAGCGTAGTTTTGCCAGCCTGCGTGCCGCCTGCCACCACGATGTTGAGGCCCGCGACCACACAAGCGTCGAGGAATGCCGCCGCCTGAGTCGGCAGCGTGCCCAGCTCGACCAACTCGTGTAGCCGGCTGGCCTTAACGACGAACTTGCGGATGTTGACCGCGCTGAAACCACGGGTTATCCCGTCGAGTACGACGTGGAGGCGGTGGCCCGACGGCAACATCGCGTCGACGAAGGGGGACGACACATCCACCCGGCGCCCCGACGTCTTCAGCATCCGCTCGACCAGGTCACGCACCTGAGCCGTCGTCAGGATCGTGGTGGTCAGCTCGTGGCCGCCATCGCGGGCGACGAAGACCCGCGCGGGCTCGTTGATCCAAATCTCCTCGACCGAAGGGTCGTCGAGATATTGCTGCAACGGACCGAAGCCGGCCACGCGCGCGACCAGCTCGGCCACCACTCGGTCAGGGTCGTCCACCGGCCGCACGGCCCCGGACAGGCTGCGGTCGTCATGGTCCCGCACCACTGCCTGGGCCAGCCGACGTACGGTCTCGACATCGGTCAACGGGTCGATGCCGCTACGGCGCACCTCCTCGCGGACGTCGGCATCAAGCGAGTCGAGGGCAGGGGTTATCGACGCAGACCTGGCGGCAGCGGTCCGGGTCATGGCAGTCCCCCACGTGGGTGCGACAGCTCGATGGGTGCGACAACTCGTCGGAGTTTGCCAAAGCCTCAGGACCCGGCGCTACCCCCGGGAACGCATTTGTGGACGAGAAAAACCACCCACGCAACATTGCAACTCACCCGTCCCGCGAGTTACATCTACAACGCCTGGCCAGATGCGTGGAGCGAGCACGGTC
The DNA here is from genome assembly GCA_963815295.1 of uncultured Actinomycetota bacterium. GTDB lineage: Bacteria > Actinomycetota > Actinomycetes > Propionibacteriales > Nocardioidaceae > JACDHG01. Next base: position 736,385 of record CAWFFZ010000008.1, on the reverse strand, counting down.
ACCGCCACGACCGGTTGGGCATCGAGCGTCGGTCATGCGCGGCGACCACGTCGTCGAAGTCCGTGCCGAACACGTCGTCGATCACGGCTGCTGTACGTCGTTCGCCGTCCTCGGTGGAGCGGTCATAGCTCGCGCCGTACCGAGCGCCCTCCGCCGCGGCCGACGTCAGCGTCGTCTTGACATGCCACACCAGCGCCACTACCTCCTGTCAGCTGACTTACGGCGCCAGCAGCTTGAGCCCGACGACGCCGGGAAAGAATGCGAACAACAAGGTCACCGGCATGATCAAGAAGACGACCGGGACAAATATATATCCAGCATCACGCATCCCGACCCGTGTTAGACCGACCCGTGTTAGATAGGAGACTCAAGCCCCACGGCTCGCACGCCCGCTCATGCCGAGATCAGTGCACGGATCGGTCACGGTGGTGGGGTCTCGAGGGCCCGTTTGATGAGGGCGTCGACCATCCATCGCTGGAGGACGCTGACCTCTGCGGGGGCGAGTCCGGCGACGTCGCTCAGCCAGACTCGGGTCTCGATGCCACATGCGGCGCGGAGTGCCAGCGCGAGCCGGTGCACGCTCTCGTCGCCGATCGAGTCGGCGATAGGCGCGAGCGCCTCGACGAACCACGGAATGACGCGGCCCTGGCGCAGGGGCAGCTCGTGCGGGACCTCGCCCAGCGAGAGCCGCAACATCGCACGCTGCTGCGGCTCGTTCTCCTCCACGAGGCCGATGACGAACCCGGCAACCGCCGCCACGCGTTCGTCCAGCGCTTCCGGCGGCGGGTCGGGAAGGACCGACGCGGCTCCTGTCTCCGGGAATGCCGCGGCGAGAAGTTCGGCCCGTGACGCGAAGTAGCGGTAGGCGGTGGGGCGGGAGATCCCGGCAGCCTCGGCGACCTCCTCGACACGGGGCGTGTCGCCCGCGCTGATCAGCTCACGCGCCGCAGCGATCAGTTGGTCGCGAGTCCGTTGCTTCTGCCGCGTGCGACCCGACTGGACGTAGTCCGTTGACATGGTGTTCATGATATGGCACTCTCATGACGAGACTCAAGTCTCACGAATGATCGGAGTGTCAGATGACTGAAATGACGGCGCTCGCGCCGGTGATCCGACGGGCAGGCGAGGGCGAGCAGCGATGGTTCTTCGGCGGTGGCGTCTTCACCTGGAAGCTCAGCAGCGCCAACGAGGACATCCACCTGTGGGAGGTCGACATGGTCGAGGGCAAGTGGACCCCGGTCCACACGCACCCGGTCTCGGAGTCCATGTGGGTGCTCGACGGGCAAATCCAGTACCGCATCAACGACGACGAACACGAGATCGGGCCCGGTGACTTCGTCATGGTGCCCGCAGGCGTACCCCACGCCTTCATCGTCAAGAGTCCCACAGCCAAGGTGATCGGAATCCAGCCAACCTGCGAATGCGAGCCCTTCTACCGCGGCGCCAGCGAGCCCCTGGAGGGATCGTCGTGCATCGTGGACTTTCACCGAATCGCGCAGAGCGCCCAGGAGAACGGCGGCATCGAGATCGTTGGCCCACCGCCGTTCTAGTGCGCACCCATCTGCCGCGATCAGTGCTTCCTAGGTTGGGAGGTCCACCCTCTGGTGTCAGCAGACCAGTTACCGAAGATCCCCGCTCGTCAGTCACTCACCCTGGCGGCCGCTTGAGGCCTCGAGCGAGCGCCGCGCCGGACATATGTCACAGGAGTGTTCTGGGGCACTCGAAAGAAGCGGTCGACGCATCCGGATCTGCATCCAAGACATAGTCACCTGCGGCCGGCAACCGGCTTACCCTTCAGCCGGGAGGCCAGACGAAACCGACAGCCCGTGGGCGTTCATCTATTCGGGCTAGGACACGGACGCCTCTGGGCTGGTGATCCCACACCTGCCCGCGAGCCAGGGTCACGTCCCCGAAAAGTCACGGGACTGACCCTGGCTAGCCGTCGCTGGGCTCAGGCCGGGTTGACGCGCGCGTACCCGAAGTTCTGGCCAGCGCGGAACACGTGCACGCCGAACGTTTGGTTCACCGCTGCCGCCGCCGTGCGGTTGAAGGTCAATCGGACCGGCCCGAGCTGCGGACGGTGTGACTCGGCGATGTTGAAGACCGCCGTTCGGACGTCCCGGTTCACCCAGGCGCTGACGTAGCCGCGGCGCAGGTTGATCCGGAAGCGTTCGAGCGTGAGCGCCTCGTGGCCGTCCGACAGTTTGACGCCGCCGGAGTGGCTGATCCGCTTGCCGTCGCGGCTGGTTCCAGTGATGGGGAAGCGGAATGCGACGGTCCCCTTGAACGGGAAGGCCTTGGCGTCGCCGGTCGGTGTGGCGGCGATGCCGGCCCCGGTGATGATTTTGGCGACCCGTGGGGCCACGGCCACGCGCGTGGCTCCCTTGCCCTCACGTGCGCTCGGAGCGGTGCCGGCTGCCGGGGCCGCCGGACTCGTGATCAGCGCGGTGCCGACGAGGCCGAGGGTCACCGTAGCTGCGGCGACGAGACGGCGGGGCAGCAACCCGAGGCCGACGCGAGCAGTGCTGTGGTTCATCTTTTTCTCCTTGTGTCGAAAGTTTGTCGAATGTTGGAACTAAACCAGAGTCGCCACCATCTGTCCAGGCTTTGTCCAGAGTTCGGCTAGGCTCTGCGTGTGTACCCCATCAAGCACGCCGCAGCGCTGACCGGCATCCCGGCGGACACGCTGCGGATGTGGGAGCGCCGCTACAGGGTGGTCACGCCGATACGCACCCAGGGCGGCTACCGCCTCTACGACGATGCGGCGATCGCGCGCTTGACCGCCATGCACGCTTTGGTCGCCGCTGGTTGGGCGCCGCGGGAGGCAGCCGCGCAGGTGGCGTCTGGCACGACCCTAGGACCGATAGAGGGACGACCTGAAGACTCGAGCATCACCAGCGGGACCAGCGACGATGCAGCGGTCCCCGGGGCAGACCTGGAACTGTTGGTACGTCTCGCCTCGCAGTTCGAGGCGGCCACCCTGAGTCGCGCTCTGGATGAGGTGTTCGCCCGATACGACGTGAACGAGCTGGTCGACTCCTGGCTGATGCCCGCGCTTCGACGCCTTGGCGACGCATGGCAACGCGGTGAGGTCTCCGTGCCGGCCGAGCATTTCGTCAGCGCCGGTGTGCACCGCCGCCTAGCTGCCGCGCTCGACGCCCTTTCGACGCCGCCGGGGGCGCCGTGCATACTCGTGGGTCTTGCCCAAGGCTCCCGTCACGAGCTCGGCGTCCTCGCCTTCGCGGTGCTCTTGCGACGCGCCGGCTTCGATGTGTCCTACCTCGGCTGCGACATCCCCTCCGACAGCTGGGTAGTCGCAGTGGCTACACGGGACCCCGATGCAGTGGTCCTCGGCGCTCACTCACATTCGGACGTGTCCGCGGTTCGTGACGCGGTCGCGGCCATCCAGGCAGCCAAGCCGCAGCTCCCGGTGCTCGTAGGCGGTAGCCACCAGTCCCAAGTGGAAAGCGCCGAGCCCCTCGGCCACTCCCTCCAAGCGGCCGCAAGCACGCTGGCCGACCGCTACGGCACCGCGCCGCAGTAACTCCAGGCACAAGGCAGCCTTGCCGGTGCACATGGGAGTCCTACGGTGTGCCCACTCGGACCGGCGCCCGGTAACGGTTGGACCCCACTGGGCGCTTGTCCTCGCTGCAAAACCCCACCTCCCGCAGGGTGAAGAGTGAATGTCGGGACCGCGTTGTCGGCAGACCAGTTACCGGTGCCCCGCTCGTGGTGACCGCATGTCCGGGCCTCTCAAGCCTTGTCCCAGGCGGTTGTGAATGACTCCTTCTCTGCGGTGAATACCGCAATACCAGCAACTGATATGTGTCACTCGCCCGTGCACCAGACCCAACCGGTCTGGAGCCCACGTTCAGTGAGGTTTCAGCAAGCTCGCCCTAGCGTGCATCCGTGAGGGCTCACGTCCCTACCGAAACTGATGGGAGCACGACCATGAGGAAGATGCTTGCAATCGCCGTACCGACTGCGTTACTCGCGGGCGGTTTGGCCGCGGCCGGCCAAGTCACCGCCGGGTCAAACCAAGCGACTGCGGATTCAAGGAGCCGCGAGGTCGTGAGGATCGACGATGCTCGCCTGAAGTTCGAGATCAACGCCACCGACCAAGACGGCGGTGTCCAGGTGTTCCTCGACGCGGAGCAGTGGAAGCGCATGTCGATCTTCGACCCGAAGGGTCGCAAGATCTTCACGACAGCCACCAAGGGCATCATGGCCAAACAGGGGGGCACTGAGTTGTTCCTGGAAAGCGCCGAACCGACGTTCGACGAACTGCCCCTCCGGGCTCTGCTGCGGCGCTGGCAGGCGGGGAGGTACGAGTTCCGCGGGAGAGGGCTCGACGGGGAGTCCCTGGTGGGCTCGGCACGACTCACCCATGATCTACCTTCAGGCCCCGTGCTTGTCTCGCCCGTTGAAGGCGACGGCCCGCAGGACCCGGCCGACACAGTGGTGCGCTGGAGGCGAGTGCCACCTCCGAACGGAAGCCCGATCATTGGCTACCAAGTTTTGGTCGTCGAACCCGACACGGGAATCAGGGCCCTTCCGAATGTGACGCTGGACGTCATGATGCCGCCCACCGCCAACCGGCTCAGAGTTCCGCCCGGATTCCTGCAGCAAGACACCGAGTACGAATGGGAGGTGCTGGCCATCGAACGGGGCGGGAACCAAACAATCTCCTCGTCGACCTTCACAACGGCGGACTGACACGTTTCCACCACTCGTCGGACCATCCGCACAGTGGCAGCTGAGTGCGTTTTCAGGGGGCCTTGGATCAAGATGGGCTGACCGAGTCCATTCTTGGCGCGACGTGAGCGGTTCCCAGACGCTCCGGTATTGGCGGAGTCCAATGGCGCGGTGCGCGCCCAGAGCTGCGAGCCAGACGTATGTCACAGGAGTGGTCTGAGGCGCTCATCGAAGCGGTCGACAACATCCGGATCTGCCGATGAGCGGATGGAGCGCGTGCTCCTCGGCGGGAGCGCGGATGCCTAAGAGCGGAGGTCCGGCGTGAACGGCGTCAGGCAGAACGGATGGCCTGCTGGATCGAGCAAGACCCGCCATCGCGGGTCCCGCTGCTCTGGCAGGGTGGCTCCCCAGGCGACCGCCCACTCTTCAGCCGCGCCGAGGTCGTCGGCGGTGAGGTCGAGGTGCACGATTGACGTCCCCGGCCAGGCCGGGGGGGCATATCCGTCGACCTGTTGCGCTACCAGGACAGCCCCGGGCACCTCGATCCCGACGCTGGACTCCTTCGCCCACATCTGGTGGCCACCGAGCAGTCCCCGGTAGAAGTCGGCGAGCCGCTGCGGGTCGGGACAGTCCAGCGAGATGCCCACCAGCCTCGCCGGGCGGAACTCGGTCACAGCGGCACCCTACGGCGTGTGCCATGCGTTCGCTGCTCCGTCAACCGTCCGGATCTGCCGCGATCCGAGCATTCCATCGGACACCCGCTAGTCAGTGATGAGCACCACGACCGGAGCAATATTTCAGCCACGATCTCTCACCACGCTGGGATCAGGTGGCCTCGCGGATGTCCTTGACCTCGAACCAGGCGAGCTTCCGCATCCCGACGCCGATCCTGTACGTGACGAACCCGCGCCACCGTCCGTCGAGCTTCTGCCAGGCGCTCAGCATGCCGTCGTGCCACCCGTCGTCAGGATGTACAGCCACGGGCTTCGGAGGGTTGAGCACACGCACGGTGTCACCATCGCACGCGGCGTCAGCATGCTTCGGACGGCGCCGTGATGCACCTGACCGAACGGAGCGACGCCGATCAGCCGCTCGGGTGCGCTTTGTTGTTTTCGAGGACGACAGCACATCGGTTGGCGTCCAGTTGTATGGCGGCCCCTGCTGCCTGGGACTCGGTGTGCGGCAGGGGTCGCTTCCAAGTGGTCCGTCGATCACACCCCCGGCGATGCCGCCACCCACGGTGGTTGCGACGTCGCTCCGTGCTCATTGCCCTGGATGAACTATCAGGTGAGACTTTCCGTGAGCGGAGTACCGAGACCCGCTCGCGGACCCCGGCCCAACGGTCCCAACCCGAGGTCGGGGTTCGTCATAGCCGACACCGTAGGTGACGAACCCGCGCCAGCGTCCGTCGAGCTGCTGCCAGGCGTCAGGGCGCCTTCGTGCCAGGTGTCGTCGTGACGTTCGGCGACGAGCTTTGCAGGGTTGACCTGGCGCACGGTGTCACCAGGGAACGCCCACGCGACTGGACGAGCGGTGAGCCAGTCATCCAGCCCCCTTGCGGGGGGCGAGAAGTTGGAAGATCATCCCAATCATGGCCGATGCTGTGCGTTCGCCAGATCAAGGGAGGTTAGCGCCATGAAGTTCCGGTACCTACTGACTCTTGTGGTCATGTTGAGTTTCTCGGTCGTGCCGATGTCGGTCCCCTTGGTCGCGGCTGCCGTACCTACGTGCTTCGGCAAACCGGCCACCCTTGTCGGGACGGCAGGCGCTAACAACCTTGTCGGCACAACCGGCGCGGACGTGATTGTGGGGTGGGCGGGCAATGACACGATCCGCGGTCGCGGTGGTGCTGACCGGATTTGCGCTGGCACCGGCGGGGATCGGGTCGAAAGCGGACTCGGTGGTGACTGGGTTCGGGCTGGCCGAGGGATCGACGTCGTATTGGACGAATGGGGGATTGACGCCCTGTCCGGCGGTAGAGGAAACGACTTCATCCGTGACACAGGGATACCCCCGGATGCTATTGGAGATCGCCTCTATGGCGGACCTGGAGAGGATTTTCTTCGAGTGAGGAGCCATTACAGCCGCTTGTACGGCGGGGAGGGGTCAGACACACTGCGGGGCGGCCAGTGGGGGACCTTGTTCCGCGGCGGTGAAGGCCGCGACCAGCTCATCGGCGGAAACAATCCCAACGGAGGGGACTGGTTTGACCTCACCGGAGACGGAGACCGCGTCTCTGACCCCGGGAATTCGACCGTTTCGTACCAGTCCGCGCCACGGGCGGTCACCATCCGGATGGCCAATGGGACTGGCCGGCTCGAAGGATCTTTGATTGCTGACCGTCTCCCCCAGAACGTGGGGTTCGTCGTGGGTTCGCGATTTGACGACACCTTCGTCGGTGGAGGGGAGAGCGACCGTCTCTTGGGTGGTTCCGGCGACGATCAGGCTTTCGGTGGTGACGGCCGTGATTTCCTGGGAGGCGGCGCCGGGGATGATCAGGTTTTCGGTGATGACGGCGGTGACTCCATAGCCGGTGGCCCGGGCATCGACACCTTGGATGGAGGTGCCGGTAGCGACAGGTGCCTTGGGGGCGAAACCATCAGCAACTGCGAAACCCAGGTGTGACAACCTCTCGCCAAAGGAACGGGCTGAAACGAGCTAGTGCCAACGCGCGTCACGCGCGTTCGCGACCGTCATCAACTGCTCCCGCCGGTAGATCCGTCGCCCATCGGCATGAACCTCGTACGGGATCCGCTAGGCCGCGACTAACTGGTTGAGCCGCGACACGTACTGGACGCGTGAGAACCGGATGGGTGGGGCAGCCGTCGCTGTCGTCTCGGTCAGGGCGACGACGGCAGTGCTGCATGCGATTTTGGGGAGATGGCCACGACGGCCACGGAACGAAAGGACATGGTAGGACCCCTTTGGTCTCAGAAAGTTTTCCGCCGAGACCGTACCTACCGGAACTGCCCTCCGTCCGCCGAATGCCGATATCGGGCATACAAGGCAGCCAAGTCCTAACGTTCCGAGGGGGGTGCTCGGATCGCGGCATGAGCGTGCATTCGGTTGGGTGTTCCGTCACTCGGCAAGGGCAGGCTGAATGCCTGACCCTCAGCGCCTCTAGCCGCCTCTAGCCGCCCACGACGGCGCGGAGCATGCTCGGCATCTCATCGGAGTCCAATGCCTCGACGACTGCCTTCCAGAAGCGGGTAGCTTCGTCCCAATACTCCTCGTCGCTCAGAACCACGGCCTGGATCGCGCAGTACAGCGACCAGCCGACGTTCGACAGCACCGCGTAGAGCTTGAGGCGGGCTAGGAGCGAAGGAGTCGCGTCGCCGAAGTAGGCCTCGCAGAGAATCGTGCGAAGGTCCTCATCGAGCTCGGCTTCGCTCGCAATCATGCCTAGGTCGCTGCACGGGTCGTTGTTGCCGCTGAACTCGAAGTCGATGATCCACAGGCGGTCACCGTCGTCGATGAAGTTGTACGGCGCGAGGTCGTTGTGGCATGGCACGGTTGGCAGCGGATTGGCGGCAAGGGCTCGGGCGATGTCGTCGAGTTCTCCCATTCGACTGTCGATTCGGTCGGGAACTCGAATTGACACCTTGTTGCACGATTCTAGCCACCGCTTGGCCCGGTCGAACATGTCCGCGTCATTGTTGAAGCGTGGTCCGCCGTGCAGGGTGCGCACCGCCTCGGCGATCCTTCGGACCTGATCGGGGGTCTGGAGGTCCTCGATGGTCGGCACGTGCCCGTCAATGAACTCGAGGACCATCACGTCCATGCCCTCGACATAGTCCACAAGATCAGGGGAGACACCCGCCCTGGCCGCCATCTCGGCGTTGTACCGCTCATCGGCCCGGTTGATTTCAAGCAGGTCCGACGACTGCCCCGGTACACGAAAGACGTATCGCTCGTCGTCCGCTCTGACCAGGAAGACGTCATTGGTGAACCCGTCGGCCAGGACCGACACGTCCACCTCTCGGCCGGCGAGCACGGAGACCCTCTCAACAGCCTTCGTGATCGTCTGGTCCACCGGCACGAGGCTCATTCTGTCCAGAGTCGGCGCATCGGTCCAGCCGCGACCACGCACCGCCCTCTCATCGGCATGACAGCGCGGACAGCGGCATGTGCGGATGTCCGGACTCGCGTGACCCGGCGTCCTATTCGGTTACCGGTTGAGCGCCGTTAAAGAGCGCGAACCTCCAGCCGCCGTTGACCTGGAGAAGCACGCCGCTGAGTCGATAGGGGACGGGCGGGGGAGCGCCCTCGCCTTCGAGGATGGCCTGACCGTCAGCCACGAACCACACCACACCGCCGTGTCGACCAGCCACCGGGTGGTCCCAGGTCCAGCCGTAGGTCACCGGCTCGGCGAAGATCGCAGTGAGAAACTCACGCACATCGGCGCGGCCGACTGCGAACTCCCCCGCGTCGGAGCCAAAGAGGGCGGCGTCGTCGACGAACAGGTCGAGCACGCCGGTCAGGTCGCGTCGTCGCGTGCAGCCGTCGAGCCTCCGCAAGATCGAGTTGGCGATGGCCTCGGGCGTCAGGGCGTCGGTCACAGTGGCCGACGCTAGACCAAAGTGCGATCTGCCCCTGGGGCGAGGGGTACGTCTGCCTCCCTCAGGAGCCGGAATGACTCGTCCGCTCATCGGCATGACAAGCGCGGACAGCGGCATGTGAGTGTGTTGGCGACGCGATGGACGTGGAGGGTGGCGGCTTGCCCCGTCCCGTCGTGGCGACGGGACGGGTACGGCGTTGCTGCGCTAGCCGACTGCCGTCAGCCGAGCCTGATGTGCCCGCGGTACACGTAGACAATCGGGTCACCGATGATGTCCTTGAAGTCGATCCGACCCTCGGCTCCCTCGAACCCGCCGGTGCCCGAGCCCGCAGCGATCGGGTGCTGGCAGCGCCCGAAGATCTCGACGACAAAGCCCGGCTCGTACTTCCCCTGGAACCGGTAGTTCGTCGTGAACGTCCCCTCGGCCCCGCCGTTCAGCGACCCGACGAACGTCTCGTGCCCGGTCTCGATCCAGACCCCGGACGGCTTCTGCACCGACGTCACCACGTTGGTGTACAGGCAGCCCTCCAGGTCCCCGGTCAGGGTCAGCCCCGGATAGTCGTCGAACCCCACGGGCGGGTCCGTGCACCCGCCGCCGAACCCCGCGTCCCCACCGATCTGCGTCGTCCCGGCAGCCTGAGCCGGGACCAGCAGCCCTGTCCCCAGCAGCCCGCCCATCAGCATGCCCAGCAGCGCCAGTCGTCGAATCTTCGTGCGCATGATTCCCCTCCAGTCGTTGGGCATCTTGGGGCGGCGCGGGTTCGCCGTACCTGTCCCGAGCGACCTCCTTGGCACTCTTCCGGCCGCTTGACCGGGTGTCAATGGCCCGCCGGAGGGCCAAAGACTTCCGATCCAGCGGCGACCTCGACACCATGCGATGACCGCGTGACGTCACCTCGAAGAAACGCCAACCCGCCCCTGTCATCGGCACGTCCGCGCGGGCGGCAACATGTCCGCGCGGACCATGAGAGGGCGGGTGCTGCTAGGCGCGCGCTCCGGGCAGGAGTCGCGTCACCTTCCCGACAGTCAGCGGATTGTCGAGCGAGCGCAGGATGAAGTCGGCCGCGTCCGCGCGCGACAGCATTGGGACGGGCTTGCGTGTGCTGATGTGCTCGCCGTCGAGGTACATCCCCGTGTACGGCCCCTCGTTTAACTTCGGTGGACGTACGATCGTCCAATCCAGACCGCTCGCGCGCACCAGGGCTTCCTTTGCAACGTGGTCGGCGATCTCGTGACGCAGCGGAATCGGAGCGATCCGGCCGAGCACGAACCCAACAGCGGCGCGACTGTCGGGAACGCCAATGAACGACTGGTACACCAGTCGGCGCACACCCTGCTCAGCCATGGCAGAGACGATGTTGCCGACACCGTCGATGACGACCTGGTCGTGCTTGAGCGGTCGCCCGACACCGAGCACGGAGACCACCGCGTCGTGCCCCGCGACCGCCTTGGACACCGCGTCCTTGTCGCCGACATCGCCCACGATCACGTTCAGCGATTCCGCAGGTGCCACTCGGTTTGCGATACGAGTGAACGCCGAAACTGTGTACGCGCGTTCGAGGGCCTGCCGAAGGAGTTCACCGCCCGTACGGCCAGACGCTCCGAAGATGAGGATTCGCATAGTCGAAGTAAACCCCTCCGAAGCGTGGTGGCGGAACAAGCTGGCCGATCCTGTAATTGGGCGGCAAGGCATGAGGAGGACGGTGTCTCCGCCCACGAGGTAGACGCCCGCTCATCGGCATGAGCGGACATCACTCCACCGCTCGAACTGGGCTAGGCGCAAGCCCCGACGCGCAGGCCGTGTCAGACCGGAGGACGGAACCCCGCCGCCACTAGTGCCACCGTGCGTCGCGGGCGTCGGCGACCACCTCACGAACTGTCGCCGGCACAAGGTGGTGTCCATGAACACCTTCTGTGTCCCGTACAAGCATGGTGCCGCCAGCGGAACTACACCCCTCCAGGTGTTCGCCGCGCTTACCACCTGGAGCCTTGGCACTCAACTGACAGCGGGTCATGATGTGAAAGCTAACCTTGTCGCGGGGCAGCGAACGGGGGAGGCCACGGGCACAAAGCTCCAGACATAGCGTGGCATAAGTCTCCAGCTGGGAATGCAGGTGACCCGCTGCCGGGAGGAGTCGGCCTGACACCTTCGTTCACGGACGAGATCCACAGTGATACCTCGTTGCATACGACGTTGACGCCCTCGCCGCAGCCGTCAAGCCCGACGACGCCGGGAAAGAATGCGAACAACAAGGTCACCGGCATGATCAAGAAGACGACCGGGGCAAATATTTGCCCAGCGCTACCCTCTGGGGTGGGGAGGCGCAACCAGGACAGCTCGCGCCCGCTCATGCCGACTTGCGGTCAGTCGGCGAGTGCCCCCCCCCCCCCCCCGAAGGTGTGCGACGTTGACCTGCGGAGCATCGATCCCGTGCGCCTCACCAACGGCTGGACGCGAGCACGTTCAACGTCTTCTGCAGGTTCCTCTTGAACATTTGTCGGCCGAAGAGGGCCACAGGGACATAGAAGCCCCTTGGCCTTCCAGCGTCGGTCCAGGACCACCTGGATGTGACCACGGGCGCGGTTGCGCGGCTCGACGGTCAATGTCCATGTTCCACCGGGCTGCCACACGTTCGAATCCTGTGTCGTGCCAACGACACGGTTGTCCGACCATTCGTACCGCTCGCGCGCCCACACAGCCGGGCTACCTTCGGTTGCCTCAGCCCAGTTCGTACCCTGGTCGTGCAAGCAGCAGCACTCACACTCGGACCCTAAACAACGAAGTCTGCCGGCGTACGGGTGGTCGGGACGTGTCGTAGCCTTCGGTCTGTGAGCGACTTGCTGCTGCCCAGCGATTCCCGACTGCTCCACATTGGGCCTCACAAGACGGGAAGCACCGCCATTCAGGTGGCGCTGTTTGAGGTCAGAGATCAACTGGCCGAGTTCGGTGCTTGGGTGCCAAGCGGTGCTCATCGTCGTCGCGAGGCCAGCCAAGAACTCTTCGCAGCTCGAACTGCGATTGGTGCTCCCTTGCCTTTGTGGCGCACCTTGGTTGAGGAAGTCTCTGAGGCGGGTGACGTGCGTGCGTGCGTCAGTGACGAGCTATTCGGGAAAGCGCGAGCCTCGACCGCTGCCAAGATCGTGCGAGACCTCGGTGGGGATCGGACACATGTCCTGGCGGTGGCTCGTCGCTATGACGCCTACCTCCCTTCGCAGTGGCAAGAGCGCGTCAAGGCCGGCCGCACGGAGACCTACGACGCTTGGCTGCGCATCGTCTTTGGCTCTGAACCGCATTGGGAGCGCGCGAATGTGTGGAAAGCTCACGACACTCCATCGCTGGTGCGACGTTGGGTCAAGCAAGTCGGGCCCGAACGGTTCTGTCTTGTGGCTGCGGACGAATCAGACCACGGACAGCAACCTCGCCTGTTCGAGCAGATGCTCGGCCTGCCGAGTGGCCTCCTCGTGCCTGACCCCCAACGGTCCAACCGCAGCTTCGCAGCGTTCGACGTAGAGCTGATCCGTCGGGTGAACATGGCGCTCGCGAGTCGCGGTCGCCGACCGAGGCGGTATCGCCTTGCGATCGTGCATCGTGTACGCCAACTCGCGGCCGAGCGCGGTCCAGCCCCCGGGCCCCATCGTCTCCCCATGCCGAAGTGGGCTCAAGAGCGAGTTCAAGAACTGAGCGAAAAGCGTCTCCGCGCGCTGAGCAGTCTCAGCTTTCACATCGTCGGGGATGTCGAGCACCTGGCGCACGCGACCGATCACGAGGACGGCTGTGCGGCCGGACCGGTACCGCAAGGTTCCCGACGAGCTCGTCACCCAGGTGGTCGCGGCTGTGCTAGGCGCGGTGGGACCACCGACGCGACGCTGATCCGATCGGGACGCGGTCCGCGGCCCATCAGCGACGGCTAAGAGCCCTTGGCGGTTGTAGGTGTAACCGGATCTGCCGCGATCCGCGCGCTCATGCCGATGAGCGGGCTACCCGGCAGACTCCAAATAGCGTTGCAGGACCTGTGACTCTCGGTATGGGCCGTCGCCGGCTACGTCTAGTTGTGGCTCGTCGAAGACCACCCCCCACGAGCGTTCCGGACCTGAAACGGTCGTGACCTCGGCGAAACTTGCCCCGTCCGGATAAGCGACGATCCGCGCCGTGGGCTCGACAGGCCAAGGGCCAGGACCGTAGTCGGGTCCTGCCGGACGATCACTCGCGATCCCACGGCGAACTCGGAGGGCTGGCTCTTGCCACGCCAAACCATGGTCTCGACACGCTTCACCGGCCACTTGGTGAACGTTTGCAGAGCGCTTGCATAATGGGCGGTCGCCGTAGGGCGGCTTGTAACACGCGCAGCGTAACTGTCTGATTTCTCACCGCCCTGCACGTCCGCCCTTACAACGAGCGCCAGCGGGCTCGACGTCCCGGGATCGCGTCACCGACTCTCGCTTACTGACCTACTAAAGGCTTACTGACGGGGAGTGAGCAGCCCCATGACCCAAACCGAGACCACGAGCTTGCCCGGCTGGTGCGTAGAACCGGATCGGGGGCTAGGCTCCGACCTGAGCGCGACGTCCTGGAGGAAATTATGCGCCTGCCCCGAGTCCTGATTCCGCTGTTGGCCATCCCGATGATCATCGGATCAGCACCAGGGGCGCATTCCAGTCCAGGCACCGTCAGCGCCATCCCCACACCTCAGGCGGTGGGGATATGCGAGGATTTGTTTGTCGGCGTCTACCAGGTGTCGAGCGGCGAGCCGCTCGCTTGGTGCCAGTGGAACATGTCAATCATCCGCGCCAACGATTCGGCTCGCGCGGCCGCGACGGGCGAGGGTGTGACTGTGGGGATCATCGACTCCGGCGTCGATCTGACGCATCCGGACATCGCTCCCAACCTCGACGTCGCACGGTCCTGCTCGTTCATCTACGCCCACGACCCAACGGCCGACCCCAGCGAAGTGGCCGGCGGCGACTGCTCCAACAAGGCAGCCGTACAGGACCTGTATGGCCACGGCACGCACGTCGCCTCCATTGCCGCGGCGCCGATCAACGGCGTCGGCGTTGCAGGCGTGGCGCCCGACGCAACGATTGTCGCGCTGAAGGCATGCACCGGCTCAGGATTCTGCTTCGCCGACTCGGTTGCCGCTGCCATGCGGTATGCCGGCGACCAGCGACTCGACGTGGTGAACATGAGCCTCTTCGCCGATCCTTTCCTTTACTACTGCGGCAACAACGCGGAGCAGCGGGCGATGCTGCGCGAGATGCAAAGCGCGGCCCGCTACGCACAACAACGGGGCGTCGTGCTCGTAGCGTCCGCCGGCAACCAGGCGACCGACCTCCGTCACCCCGTCCTGGACACGATTAGCCCCGACTGGCCGCCGGAGACCGCAGTGACCCGGCAAGTACGCAACAACTGCCGAGTCGCCCCAGCGGAACTCCCCGGCGTCATCACCGTCATGGCCACCGGACCCGTCGGCTACCCCGGGTACACGACGGACATCGCCAGTTACTCCACTGTCGGCGGGGACGTCGCGGCTCCCGGCGGCGACTACTTCAGCGCAACCGGCACGGTCCAGGATGCCGTGATCGGGGCGGTGCCCCCCCAGTCGCTCATCTTCGACAGCTTCGACCCGCTCAACACTTCCTTCCCGGGCATTACGGTCGAGAACCAAGGAGCGACGTACGCGTCCCTCAACGGCACCTCCATGGCGGCACCGCACGTGGCCGGTGTTGCCGCGCTCATTCGCGAGCAGCACCCGCGGTGGAGCACTGGCGCGGTGGCCGCCGCCGTGAATCGAACAGCGATCCCAATGGCATGCCCGCCCGACTGGCAGCCCCTGTTCGAGGGCGACGAGCGAACCCGCTGCTACGGCAACGCAGCGCATACCTCATTCTTCGGCCACGGCCTAGTCAACGCCGAGGCTGCTGCACGCGAGTGACCTAGCAAGGGCCGCAGAGTCTGCTCCGGTGGTCGGCAGAGGGATGCCGGCCCCGGGAGTGGTCGCATCGGGCCTGATCGCGGACGAGTGCGACGTTGTGACGGTTTAGCGGGCGCTCGGGCACACGTCCCCCTCGGTCACCCTGAACACCTATTCGCACATGTGGCCAACGGCTGAGGACAAGACTCGCTCAGCCGCGGGACGCCTCGCCGCAGCGGCCCTCGGGTTATCCCCTGCGGACTCTCTGCGGACTGGCGAGGTTCTGTAAGCCCCTGACCTGCGGAAACGTCGCCCTCGGGTAGTTGATCCAAATCTCCTCGCCGAAGGGTCGTCGAAATACGGCTGCAGCGGGCCGAAGCCGGCGACGCGCGACCAGCTCGGCCAACGTAGCGTGACCATGCTCGGCTGGGCTAGCGCCAGGGTTTGCGCGCGGTCGACGGAACGTTGACCTTGCTGTGGCCCAGGCCTACGTTTCAGAGCGTGCAGCAGGCGATCGCCGAGTCTCGTGAGTTTGACGTCCGGTCCGGCGACGGCCGCCTGATTCATATCTACGATGACGGCGACTCTGCTGCGCCGTTGCTGATCTACCACCATGGCACCCCGTTGTCGGGCCTCCTGCCCTCGTTCTGGACGCAGGTTGCCCGCGCAGAGGGCGTGCGGCTGGTCAGCTTCGACCGCGCAGGTTACGGCGGGTCTGATCGTCACCCCGGCCGGCGGATCGCGGACGTGGTATCCGACACGGAGACTGTCGCGGACGCGTTGGGTGCGGAGCGGTTCTTGTTTTCGGTGATTCCGGTGGCGGACCCTACGCGTTGGGCTGCGCGGCTAGTCTCCCGGCGCGAGTCGTCGCGGCGGTAAGCATGTCCGGCCCGGCACCCTTCGATGCCGAGGGCTTGGACTTCCTGGCCGGCATGGGCCAGGACAACATTGACGAGTTCAACGCCGCGCTGGCGGGAGAACTGTCCCTCCGGACGTATCTGTCCGGGCAACGTGAAGCACTCCTCGCGGCGAGTCCGCAGACACTGCATGAGGTGCTGGAAAGCCTGTTGTCACCGGTAGACAAAGCCGTCCTGACCGGAGACCTCGTGGAGTGGCTCCACGCGGCCAGCATCCGCGGCCTCGCGCCCGGCTACGACGGATGGCTCGACGATGATGTGGCAACCGTCCGTCCTTGGGGGTTCGAGCTGAGCGATATCCGGGTACCTGTGCTCATCCAGGCGGGCGAACAGGATCAGTTCGTGCCCTACGCCCACGCACACTGGCTCGTCGACAACATTCCTGAGGCAACGGATGCCTTGTCGGCCGACGATGGCCACCTCACCCTTCTCACAGACTTCCAGCGCACCGTCCGCTGGCTTCGCGACCACGACTGAACCGGCGCGCGGGTCTCAGCCCTCAGCGGTATTGGCTGATCAATTCCCGCGGTTGGTCGTCCCATCCGTGTGCGGCGATGAGTCCCCAGCAATCGGGCCGCGAGCCGTCGGTGTCGGTGAAGCCGTATTCGTCGGCCAACTGACGGGTTGTCAGCACCTGACCTGCGAACCGACCTGCGTTGGTGTCGGCGGCCAGCGCCGCGACACCCCGAGCGACGTACGTCGGCGACTCGGAGATGGCGAAGCCGGGCACATCTGTGCAGGCGTCGCGCCAGTTGGCTTCAGTGACGCCGAAGTTGTCCAGCATCCGCTCCGAGCGCAGCCACCCCGGCGTCACGCCAACCGCGGTGACCGGGTGGTCCGCGAGCTCGACAGCGAAGTTCTTTACCAGGCGGTCGACGCTCGCCTTGACGAAGTCGTAGTAGAACCCGACACCCGCCCGCACCTCCGCGTTGACGGCGCTGGTGCCGTCGGTCATCTCGACGAGCAAGCCTGGTCCTGTCTCGAGCAACAGCGGCATCGCTGCAACGGTCGTGATCACGTGCGTGTCGATGCCCATCCGCAGCATCTGCAGTCCGCCGGTCAGGTCGTGCTCCCACAACGGCTTGTCCCACTGCGCGTACCGGTCACCGCCGAAGATGTCGTTGATCAGCACGTCCAAACGCCCGTGGTTATCGCGGATGCGATCCACCAGAGACCGAACGGCATCGACGTCGAGATGGTCCACACGCAGTGCGACGCCGTCGCCGCCGGCGGCCGCCATCAGCTCACCTGTCTCCTCGATGGTCTCCGGCCGATCCATATCTGATGGGCCGGTGACCCGGCTGCTACGCCCGGTGGCGTAGACGAACGCGCCCGCTCGCGCAAGCTCCACGGCAAGGGCACGACCCGCACCGCGCGTCGCGCCGGCGACGAGGGCAACGCGCCCTGAAAGATCATTGCCCATCGCGCTAGCCTCCCGAGCCGAGCACGTCGTCCTCCGTTTGCAGGCGCCAGGCCGACGTCACCGCATCCTCAACAGCCCCGTCATCGCCGGCATCGAGGTCGGCAATGACCATCATGTGCTTGGCGAACCGAGGCGGCACCGAGAAGACCTCCGGGTACTGATGGAGCAGTGCGTCGCGTACGTCGAAGGGGACCCGCACAACCACGTGCGTCGCGTCGAACTCCCGGGCGACAAGGCGCCCCCGGCACTGCCACCGGGCTTTTCCATCCACGGACCGGCGCCGGACGCCGGCGAGCGAAGTCGCGAGCTCATCGAAGGCGTCCAGGTCCACCGCGGCAGTCTGGCACGCAACGGTGGCACGGCAGACAGCGCGAGTCAGTAGCCCTCGCTCGGCCAGCCGTTCTCGCCGACGTACCACACCGCGGACGTCCAGACGACGCAGATCACGGTGGCGAAAAGCAAACCACCAGCCACGGGCAGCAGCCAACCTGGCGCGGACTTGGCGCGAACGGCGATCACCTTCACCACAACGGCGCCGTAGACAGCACAGCCGACGATCGAGTGCACGACCACACGGGTTGGGGTGTCCCCGCCGGACTGAAACCCGAGCGCCCAGAGGCAGGCGTACGCGACGGGAAGAGATAGCAGGATCGCGAGGCCGCCGGACAGACGGTGTGCCATGCCGAGCCAAGACGGCGCCCGGATCCCCAGTTTCCCGTACAGCCAGAGCGCGCCGACGACCTGCCCGACGGCGAGCACTCCGACGGCCACCGCCAGGTAGACCTTCATCTCCAGCATCGAGCCGAACCCGAAGGTCTCGATCGGCTCGGAGCTGGGCTCGTGTTGGGTGCCATAGACACCCAGCAACAGCGCGACGACACCACCCGCGGCGAACGCGGTCAGCGGGACGACCATCTTGCTCGAGACGGTGCTGGCCATACCTGAATGATGGCGCTTCTGACCTCGACTGGGAAGCAAACACCCCGCACCATGGCGCCAGCGGAAGCCCCGCGGGTACGTCGACATTTCCTGCTGCCGCGGAGGGTGGCGCGAGGAGAGGAAAATCCGCGACTAGGTTCTTCACTGATGAGCGCCATCCACGTAGCGAACCTGGTCATGACCTACGGCGACCTCCGCGCGGTCGACGGTGTCTCCTTCGACGTCGCGGAAGGCGAGTTCTTCGGGATCATCGGCCCCAACGGAGCCGGCAAGACGACGACGTTGGAAATCATCGAGGGCCTGCGGAAGCCAGACAGCGGGCAGGTCACCCTGCTCGGTGAGGCGACCTGGCCACGGAACCCCGTGCTGCTCCCGCGCATCGGAGTGCAGCTTCAGGCCTCCTCGTTCTTCGAACGGCTGACCGTGCGTGAGCAGATCCGCACGTTCGCCTCCTTGTACGGCGTCAGCGCCAGCCATGCCGACGAATGGCTGGGGCGTGTGGGGCTATCGGACAAGGCCGGGACGAGGACCGAGGCGCTCTCGGGTGGACAGGCGCAGCGACTGTCCATCGCATGCGCTCTTGTGCACGACCCCGAGGTCGTGTTCCTCGACGAACCCACCGCAGGCCTGGATCCGCAGGCACGGCGCAACCTTTGGGATCTCCTCTCGTCGCTGAACGACTCCGGCCGCACCGTCGTGCTCACAACGCACTACCTCGACGAGGCGGAATTGCTCTGCGACCGCGTCGCGATCATGGACCACGGCAAGATCCTTCTCCTCGATTCGCCGGCCGCCCTGGTGCGCGGGCTCGACGCACCTGTGCGGATCTCGATCGGCCCAGGCCAGCTCTCGCTCGAGCAGGCACGAACGATGGCAGGTGTCGACGACGTCACCGAGGATGCGACCGGGACAGTGCTGACCACCCGGAGCCCGGCGAGCGTGCTCACATCCTTGGCCTCCGAACGCCTGCTCGTCGGTTTGCAGCTAAAGGCGACCACGTTGGAGGACGTGTTTCTCGACGTCACCGGGCGGGAGTACCGCGCATGAGCGGCAACACTGAGCAACCGCGGTCCAGCACGACGTCGACGCAAACGCCGCGCACCCGCGCGTTCGGAAGCCTCGCTATCGCCATCCTCAAAGGCTTCATCCGTGATCGAGCCGCGGTGTTCTTCGCGATCGTCTTCCCGCTCATGTTCCTTGTCTTGTTCGGGGGCGTGCTCGGCAACATGGACGACGCGAACAGGATCGAGATGGAGACGGTGGGAAGCGTGTCCATAGTCGACGACCTGCCCCCGGCTGCGAAGAAGGCGTTCGACCAGACCTTCGAGGTCAGCCAGGCGACCAGCAGGGCGGCTGCCCTCGCGGCGGTGCGTAAGGGCGACGCTGACGTCGCGCTCGAGGAGCACGGCGACACTGTCGTCGCGCACTACACCGGGACTGACCCAGTCGCTGCTGCCACGACGGCCGGGGTCCTGCGCTCGATCGTCGACGGTGCGAATGTCGCCGCGACTGACCAGGCGCCGACGTACTCCCTCGACATCCAGAGCGTCGAGGACGACTCCCTTGCAGTGATCGACTTCGTGACCCCCGGCCTGCTCGGCTGGGCGATCGCCATGAGTGCGGCGTTCGGAGCAGCGGCGACGCTCCAGGGGTGGCGACAGACCAAGCTACTTCGACGACTCCAGCTCTCCCCGGTGCCGAGTAGCACGATCGTCGGGGCAAGAATCGTAGCCACGATGGCGATCGCAGTGAGCCAGACCGCGATCTTCCTCGGGCTCGGGACACTGGCGTTCGGGCTGACGCTGACGGGATTCTGGTGGATGGCGCTGCCGCTCGTCCTGTGCGGCACTCTCTGTTTCATGGCGCTCGGGCTCCTCGCAGGCGCGCTGGCCAAGACCACCGAGGGTGCCGTCAACCTTGCGAACTTCTTCGTCCTGCCGATGGCGTTCCTGAGCGGTTCGTTCTTCTCCCTCGACGGTGCCCCTCCCTGGTTGCAGACTGTGTCACTGGCGTTGCCGTTGCGACACCTGAACGACGCGATGCTCGACGTCATGGTGCGCGGCGAGGGGCCGTCGGTTGCCTTCGTCCCGATGTTGATCCTGCTCGCCTTTGCAACCGTGGTGACGCTCGTCGCCGCGAAGCTGTTCCGCTGGGAGACGACCTGACCTGGCCGTGCGGGCCTGAGCGCGGCCGACACCGGACACCACCGTGACCTCGTCGGGCACCGGGTATCTGGCCTAACCACCTGCAAGGACGGACACTGGAGCGTGCCCACACCCCCACCCCGCCTGGCAACCCTCGTACTCTGCACTCCGACGGGCGAGGTGTTAGGACAGCTACCGCCGTTTCAGGCGGAGTTGCCCTGGTGGCAAGACGCCGAATGCCTCGTTCGGTGGGTCCGGGAGCACCACGGGGTAGAGGTGACGATCCTCCGACTGTTGAGTGCGACCCTTCCGGCGCCACCGGGCGGAGGCGTGACCTACCTCGCCCAGGTCGACCAAGCGCGGGCGCGCAGCCTGCCACTCGTCTCCTGGGACGGTGCGCTCGACCAACACCCGCTTCGATTGCCCTATGCCGCGCCGGGTGGACCCGACCGTGATCTGGCCTGGGCTGCGTCAGCACTGGAAGAGCTCGGCATCCGGCGCACCGGCCACCCACAGCAGATACGCACGTGGAACCTCTCCAGCCTGTGGCGGATCCCGGTCGAGGCCGGGCTTGTCTGGCTGAAATGCGTGCCCATGTTCTTTGCGCACGAGGGGGCGATCTTGGCTCGGCTGCAACACGCTCCCGTTCCGCAACTATTGGCGCAAGAGGGCAACAGAATCTTGATGCCGGAGATACCCGGCGAGGACCAATACGAGGCACAGGGTCACACCCTGCTGGCCCTGATAGCGATCCTCGTTGGCCTGCAAATGGAGTGGATCGGCCGCGAGCAAGAACTGCTCGGCATCGGGCTACCCGACTGGCGAGAGGTCCCTCTCACCGAGTTGATTGAGTCCGTCGTACGCCGCACCGCTCCAGACCTCGCCGACCGCGACAGGCACGCGCTCGGCAACCTCATTGACGGGGCGCCTCAGCGGTTCGCATCGCTGGAGGAATGCGGGATCCCCAGCTCCCTCGTGCATGGTGACTTCGCTCCCGGCAACGCCCGCGGCGACGATGACCGCCTCGTGCTCATGGACTGGGGAGACTGCGGCGTCGGCCATCCCCTGCTCGACCAGTCCGCATTCGTCGACAGGATCCCTCAAGAACAGGCCCCAGCTGTAAGGAAGCACTGGGGCCACCTGTGGCGTCAGGCGATCCCAGGCTCGGACCCCGAACGAGCCGCGGACATCCTCGCGCCCCTGGCGGCGGCGCGGCAGGCGGTCATCTACCAAGGCTTCCTCGACAACATCGAGCCGTCCGAGCATCCTTACCACCGAGGCGACCCCGCTGACTGGCTTACTCGAGCAGCGGAGCTAACCAGGAGCGCCACCCTTTGACGGCAGCCTCGAGGCCAGCAGGGCAGCAGCGCTCCCGATCCGGTCCCCCAACTGGAGGCACTCGGGCGGAGCGCGGTGGGCTTGTGCTCCACCGACGGCCACGACCAGGTCGGGCTGGTCGGCGCGCAGCCCGGCGACGACCGAGCGAAGCCCGGTCACGTCGGTGGCCTGGGTGACGGCGAGCACCGCGCAGACCGCGTGATGAGCTCTCGTCGCCTTGACCCAGTCGGTCGCCGGCAGGTCGGCGCCGACGTACGCCGCATTCAGCCCCAGCCGCCTGGCCGCCGCCGCGAACGCGAGCGCACCAAGCTCATGACGCGCCTTCGGCGGTAGACCGACGATGATCCGCGGACCGCTCGCCTGGGAGGCTGCTGCGTCGTACGCCGCGGCGAGGCGTCGCTGGACGGCATACGACACCAAGTGCTCGCCCGCAACGTCGACCCGGCCGGACTCCCAGGCGTCACCGAGGGCGACCAGTGACGACATCAGCCAGTCGTCGACGACCGACTCGAACGACGACCGGCTGAAGCGCTCGTCGAGCACTCGAGTGAGGGCGACCCCGTCGAGGGTGGCGGCAGCGTCGATGAACTCCTCGGTGTCGAGCCTGGCAACCGCGGTGTTTGCATCGCCGGACGAGCCGGCAGGCAGCGAGGCAGAAACAGAACGGATCTCCCCCGCGTCGGAGCGCCGCTTCGCCTCGTCGGCGGCCTGGCGCGGCGACCAGCCCTCGAGGACCAGCGAGGACATCACCGTGAGCACGTGCACGGCCTCGTCGTCGTAGAGCCGGTAGCCGGCCTCGGTGCGGTGCGGCGTGACGACTTCGTAGCGGCGCTCCCACGCACGAAGCGTCGAGACCGTCACTCCGACGAGCTCCGCCGCCCGCTTGATCGTGTACATGGTTTGTGGAGTCTAGGAGCCCGGTGACGCCAGGGCCCTCTTCAACCCCGTCTCGGCCCCGTTGCCGAGGCGTCGAAGGGCCGGTGCCAGCAGTGGCGCCACCAGCCGGGCAGCCCCTTTGAAGGCAAAGTCCGCACGGTAGGTCAGCTCGGTGCCACCACCGGGGACCTCGCTGAGCGTCATCGTGTCGTGCGCGACCACGGTGTCGTTCTCGCCGCGCAGCCGTAGGCGGTGCGGCGGCGTGGACTCCTCGACGACATACGTCAGCTCGGTCTCGCGGCCGAGGAACTTCGAGACGTTGCGGTAGCGCGTGCCGACCCCTCCGTCGCCGCTCTCACGCGTGGTGCGCAGCGTTCCCGGGTCCCACTCCTCGGTACTGGTGAAGTCACTGAGGTAGGCGAAGACCTCGGACCTCGGCCGGTCGGTGACGACGGTGCGGACGATCTTCACAGTGTTCTCCAAACCTTTGACAAACCTTGCTCAAACACTCTAGCATCCGACTCACCAAACCTTTGACAATCCGTTTCCCGCGCAGCGCCGAATCACAGGGTGTACGCACAAAATCTGGAGGCACCCTTGAGCTCAGCAGCCCGGCCGACGGCGGCCGTGATCGGAGCAGGCGTCTCCGGCCTGACCGCGGCGCACGTGCTCAACACCACCCACCAGGTGACCGTGTTCGAGGCCGACACTCGCGCGGGCGGCCACGCGCACACTCACGACGTCACGGCCGCTGACGGCAGAGCGCTCCGGATCGACAGCGGCTTCATCGTCCACAACGAGCGCACCTACCCTCATCTGCTTCGGCTCTTCCGCGAGCTGGACGTGCCGACCCAGGCCACCGAGATGAGCATGAGCATCACCTGCGATGCGTGCGGCCTCTCATACGCAGGCGGTCGCGGGCTGCGTGGCCTCCTCGCCCAGCCCTCCCGAGCGGCAGACCCGCGGTTTCTCCGGATGCTGGCGGAGGTACGACGTTTTCACCGGGCAGCGCACACCCTCCTCGACTATGCCGACGCCACCGACCCGACCTGGGGGGAGTTCCTCGATGAGGGCAAGTTCTCCGACTTCTTCGTGCAGCACTTCGCCATCCCGCTCGTCTCCTGCGTGTGGTCCTCGGGAGACGTCGACTCCGTCGCGTACCCCGCCCGTCATCTGTTCCGTTTCCTCGACCACCACGGGATGCTCACTGTGACCGGCTCTCCGAGCTGGCGCACCGTGACCGGCGGCTCGGCGACGTACGTCGACCGGCTGGTCGCGCGACTGCCCGACCTGCGACGCGGGGCGGCCGTGACCTCCGTGGTCCGCCACGACGATGGCGTCGAGGTGCGCACGCAGCCCGGCGGGGCCGCGAGGTACGACCGGGTCGTCATCGCCACTCATGCCGACCAGGCGCTCGACCTGCTCGCCGACGCGACGCCCGAGGAGAAGCAGGACCTGGGTGCGATCAGGTACTCCGTCAACGAGACCTGGCTCCACCGGGACTCCTCGGTCCTTCCCGAGCGGTGGAACGCGCGCGCGTCATGGAACTACCGGATGCGCTGCGACACCCCCTCCGACGGAGTGCTGGTCAGCTACTGGATGAACCGGCTGCACGGGCTCGACGACACCGACGATCACGTGGTCACCCTCAACGCCGCGGGGCGAATCGACCCGGCCTCCGTCACCGCCAGAATGACCTACGCGCACCCAGTCTTCACCCACCAGGCGGTCGGGGCGGCTACCCGGCTGCGCACCGCTGGCGGCGCGAGACTCGCCTTCGCGGGCGCCCATCTCGGCTGGGGCTTCCACGAGGACGGCTGCCGTTCCGGGGTCGAGGCGGCGGAGTCCTTCGGGGTGAGCTGGTGACCACGGTCCTCACTCCCCCGCTTCCGGCGCTCGTGGTCGGCACTGTCAGCCACGTCCGCCGCACTCCTCTGCACCGCGCGTTCACGCACCGACAGTTCCAGTGGCTCGTCGACCTCGACGCACTCCCGCGGCTCCGATGGCCCACGCGGCTGCTGGCCCGGTTCGAGCCCGACGATCATTTGGACCGGGGTCGGCTCGGGGGCGGCATTCGAGGCGACGTCGAGCGCTTCCTCGCCCGTCGGGGCATCCGGATGTGCGCCGGCGACCGGATCCTCATGCTGGCCCACGCCCGGGTGCTCGGCTACACCTTCGACCCGCTCTCGGTGTTCTGGTGCCTGGATCCGGTTGGCCGGGTCAAGGCCATCGTCTTCGAGGTGCACAACACCCACGGCGAGCGGCACGCCTACCTGCTCGACGTCGACCCGGCCGGCCGGGCACACGTCGACAAGGCCTTCTACGTCTCTCCGTTCAACGACGTGTCCGGGGAGTACGACGTCCGTGTGCACCTCGCGCCCGATCGGGTCGGCGTCACAGTGGCGCTCAACCGCGAGGGAGAGCGCGTGCTGACGGCGATCACCACCGGCACACCTGTCCCTGCCACGACCCGCGCCCTGGTCCGCACCACCGCGCATCACCTCTTTATGACACACCGGGTGAGCCTGCTCATCCGTTGGCACGGGATCCAGCTGTGGCTGCGTGGCCTACCCATCCTTCGTCGACCGAACCGAATCCCCGAGGAGGGCGTCCGATGACAACCATGGTCCAGCCGATCTGCCTGCGACAGCCCTTGCTTCGCCCGCTCTGCGTGCGCGCGGTCGTGGCTCGGAAGATCGTCGAGGCGGTCGCCCGACGAGTGCCCGTCGACGTACTCATGCCCGACGGGACACTCCTGGGACGCCCGGATGCGGGCACTGGGTCAGCGGACCGGCCGGTGCTCGAGGTAGTCCGCCCTCAGGCGCTCTTCGAACGACTCGCCCACCACCCGAAGATCGGGATAGGTGAGGCCTACATGGCAGGAGACTGGCGGGCCGCGCCCGGCACCGACCTCGCTGAGCTGCTGCGGCCCTTCGCCGAGCAACTCACGACAATCGTGCCGCCGGCCCTCGCACGGCTGCGCCGCGTCGTCGACCGCCGCATCCCGCACACTCAGCGCAACTCGATGACGGGGTCGCGCAAAAACGTCCAGACGCACTACGACCTCAGCAACGACATGTTCGCGGCCTTCCTCGACAAGACGCTGAGCTACAGCTCCGCGCTGTTCGACAACACGACGCCGTGGGCAACGCAGAACTTCGAAGAGGCTCAGCTGCGCAAGGTCAATGCGATCCTCGACCAGGCTCGTGTCGCGCGCGGGCTCCCGGGTGCTGGAGATCGGCACCGGCTGGGGCACGTTGGCGATCGAGGCAGCCCGCCGCGGTGCGCAGGTCACGACGCTGACCCTGTCGGCCGAACAGGCCGCACTCGCGCAGGAGCGGGTCGATGCCGCCGGGCTCTCCGACCGCGTCGAGATCCGGTTGCAGGACTACCGCGAGGCCGACGGCAGCTATGACGCGATCGTGAGCGTCGAGATGATCGAGGCGGTCGGCGAGGAGTACTGGCCGACCTATTTCTCCACGCTCGACGCCCGGCTCGCACCCGGTGGCACCGTGGCCATCCAGGCGATCTTGATGAGCCACGACCGCTACCTGGCCACCCGGAACTCCTACGGCTGGATCCAGAAGCACGTCTTTCCCGGCGGGCTCATCCCATCGCGTCGCGCGATCGAGGAGACGGCCCAGCGGCATACGACGTTGCGGGTCAGCGACGTGAACACCTTCGGGATGCACTACGCGGAGACTTTGCGGCGCTGGCGGCACAGGTTCAATGAGCAGTGGTGGCGGGTCGAGGGACACGGCTTCGACGAGGTTTTCCGCCGCCGGTGGGAGTTCTACTTGGCCTACTGCGAGGCAGGGTTCGCATCCGGCTACTTGGATGTCGCTCAGATCCGGCTCGAGCGTCCGATGCCCGCACGGCTCGATACTGCGCTGCCCGATGCCGCATGACGGGGGCCAACCCGGTCGCGCCGATCCGCGGCCGCCGCTACTGGCTCGTCGGAGCCTCGAGCGGTATCGGCGCCGCGCTCGCGACCGAGCTGGTACGCCGCGGCGCGCAAGTCGCGATCAGCGCGCGGCGGGTAGAAGACCTCGAAGCCTTGTCCGGCGGAACGATGGCGGTAGTCCCTCTGGACGCCACCGACCGTGATGCGGTACGCCGCGCTTCCGCCGAAGTGACCGAGACACTCGGCGGCCTCGATGTCGCGGTGTGGTGCGCGGGCTACTGGAAGCAGTTCGACGCCGCGCAGTGGGATGCGGAAGAGTTCGCGCGTCACGTCGAGGTCAACCTGCTCGGGCTGAACAACTTCCTCGCCGCGGTGCTCCCGACGATGGCCGCGGGCGGGCGCGGCCACGTCGTAGGTATCGCGTCGGTCGCGGGATACCGCGGGATCGCCGGGGCCGAAGCTTACGGCGCGACCAAGGCCGCGCAGATCAACCTGCTCGAGGCACTGCGAGCCTCGCTTGGCCCGCGCGGCGTGCGCGTGACAACGGTCTGCCCAGGGTTCGTGAGGACAGAGATGACCTCGGCCAATCGGTTCCCGATGCCGTTCATGGTCGAGGCCGACGAGGCGGCCCGAGCGATCGCCGACGGGATCGAGCGACGACGTACCGAGATCGTGTTCCCGCTCCGGATGGCAGCGCTGATGAAAGCAGCCCGATTGGTCCCGGTGGGTGTATGGGCGGCACTGTCAGGCCGCGCCGCGAGATAGATCCCAGCCGAGCGTCAGCCCCTTGCCCACACAAGACCTGACCACAGGACGATGCCGACACAGCCAGCGATCACGACGGTCAAGTATCTGGCCCGAAGCCGCCTCAAGACCTTGTCGTTCTCCCTCTTGTTCTCGTCACAAGCAAGCGCTAAGTCCCTGAGGAGGCTGGCCTCAGTCGGACCGGGGACCTGCCGTTCGATCATCGACTCAGTGATGGCCTTGGCGTCGGCTCGATATCCCCACGAGATGCGCCCCGACATCAGCAGGCACGTGAACAGTACGGCCACGAGGGTCACGGCAGTCGCCGATGCCGCCAAGGCGTAGAAGATCATGTCCTTGTCTCGGTCTTTGACCGCACCCAATCCCGCGCCAACCAGGAAGGCCGTCCCGACACCGACGAACGCCAGGAACTGAACGGCGCGACCGCGCATGTTCTCCAGTTCCGCCGTCTGGTCGTCCAGAGCGCGCCGAGCCTCTTCATAGGCGACTCGATAGAGGGCAGCGTTGTCTTGATTCGGACGAACTCGTTGCCGCTGCTCCGAGTTGGACTCAGTCATGGTCAGCCTCACTTGCCGGCGAAGGCACCAGGTGCTCGTACGACAGGACTCCGGGGGCGTGGTGACAGCAGACTAGACGAGTCATCACCTCCGTGCACGCGGCAAAATCAGCAGGGCGTCACCGACCGGCCGCTCACCCGTCGCGTCGGAGGGTTGGTTGATGACCTGCCCATCGACGACCATCGTGGTCGAACCGCCGCCGTCGAGGTTGAGTGCATCGCGCATGCCAAGCGCTCGGGCCACCGCACCGGTCTCGACGATTGTCAGACCCAGGCTCGTCGTGCTGCGCCCGTCGGCCGTTGCCAGGATTATGCGCCCAGCGGAGTCGACACCGGCGAAGGTGCGCGGGTTCCGCTTCGCACTGAATCCGTAGTAGAAGCTCGGATCGGTCGGACGCACAAACCCGTCTGCCCTCGGAGTCACGTGCAGGCGTCCGTCTCGGACGAGCTCCGGTCCGCCGTTGACGATCGAGGTACCCGCCGGGGTCGCGACCACCCTGCCGCGAATGCCGCGAAGGTTCGTAGAGATGCTTAACTCCTGCCCGACAACCGCGGCCGCAGTGAGATCGTCGACCAGCACCCCGGTGGCCTGCACGGCCCACTGACCCTCCGCCAACGGTCCGCCGCGTGGTGACCGGATTGACGTCACCCGGTCGTGCCGATCAATGACAGCCTCAAGCCCCGGGCCCGATGGGGTGCTCGCCGCGAACTCGGGGGTAAACGCGACGAGCTCGTCTGCGTCGGTACAAGTGAAGTCGTGAAGAGGCAGTGCCGTTGGCACGTCGTCGGCCGTGCCTCCGCAGTTACGGATGAGCCCCGGCACCCGGTCGATCCCGTCGAGCGCCAGTCGTATGCCGTTTGAGCCCTCAACCTTCCCGACCCAACCCAGGCGCTCAACCTGCGCATGCGACGCGTCGGCACGGACCGACAAAGCGGGTCGGCTGCCCACCGTCTCACTCAGCAGCTCACCCTCGTAGACCCCAACACCCGCTGGATCCCCAGGCGCACCGGCAGCCGGGTCGAGGACGAAGTAGCCCGCGTTGACCGCTGCGGTCGCTCCTCGGCTCTCGCTCAGGACGCTGGTGGTTTCGCGGTCCTCGATGTCGGGGCCGTATGACGCCACGAGGCCGCCACGGAACTTGTCCGGATCGATCGTGAGAACACGCAGTCGCCATGGTCCGCTGTCGGTCTGAGACCCATCCCAACCGGTGAACCTGCTCGCACCCGCGAACCCGTCAGCCACCATCTGCGCCAGGACGGCGTCAGAGCCTGCTTGCGTGCTGAAGCTGCCGACCCGCACCCGCCAGCCGAGGGTGCCGCCGGTGAAGTCTGCCGTCGACGGAGTCACGACCTCCTCGACACGAGGACTGAAACCTTCCTCGCGCAGGCGATCGGCAAGCTCCTCCGCGCTAGCCCGGTCGGACAAGGCCGTCGGCGGTGCATCCGGGTCCGGCGACGTACTGCCGGCCGGGATGTTCGTCTCGACCGTCCACACGTGGGAGGGGTCGGCGGCGCCTCGGACGATCGTGGTCAGCGTGACGCCAGGCTGCAACGCCTCCGTCGTACGCACCTCTTGCAAGCCGGCGGGGCCTAAGGGAAGGGAGCCCGCCGCCGCACCTGAGGGCGCGAGCGGTGCGGGGTCGTGATGTACCTGTGCTGCGACCGTAAGCGGGGTAGCGGCCAGGGCAAGGACGGCGATCGAGATGGCAAGGTGCGATTTCATCATCGAGTCATCCTGGCACCGCAAGACCAGCGGCGCTCGTCGCGGGCGATGGACTCTGCAGGTAGCGTCGACGTGTGCCTCGTCTGGGTGTCGATGCAGTCGGTGCTGCCATCTCGATGGCAGGGATGCTGCTGCTCACCGTCATCGCTCCTGGCTGTTCCGCGCCAGCCGACGAGGCGGCACGCAGTGCCGCGTCCACAAGCTCACCCACCCACGAAACGGCCGCCTCAACGTCGCTGACGCAGTCCTCCACGGGGCCTAGCACGGTGAAATCGCCACCCCCCACCGTGGCCAGCACGGTGCAGGAGACACTGCCTCCGTTCTCCGCTTCCGTGCAGCGCATCAGCCCGGAGCTCCGGGTCCGCATGGCCACCTCGCTCCACCCCGGCTGCCCGGTAGGCCCACGAGACCTTCGCTACCTGCGGATGACTCACGTCGGGTTCAGCGGAGCTGCAGTCAGTGGAGAGATGGTCGTCCATGCGAGCCAAGCCCGCGCGGTGGTCGACGTGTTCCGACGCCTGTACGCCGCTCGCTGGCCGATCTACCAGATGCGGCTCGTTGACGACTACCAAGGCGACGACGACCTGTCCCTGGCCGCGAACAACACCTCTGGCTTCAACTGCCGCCGAGTCGACGGCACACAAAGGTGGTCCGACCACGCCTATGGCCATGCGATCGACATCAACCCGATCCAGAACCCGTACATCATCGGAAGCTCCGTGTCGCCGGAGGAGGGCCGGCGCTACGTGCAGGTTGACCGCTCAGCCGACGCAGCTCACCGCCGCGGCGTGATCGGCGCGGACGATGTGGTCATCACCGCGTTCGAGAGGATCGACTGGGAGTGGGGCGGTAACTGGGTCAACTCCCAGGACTACCAGCACTTCTACTTGACCGGCGGCTAGCCCACCGACGCCATCCGGTCTCAGGGCGGTGGAGCAGCGGCCAACGACGTGCAGTTGCGAAGCTCCCGCCAGTCCGCCAGTGCGTTGGTGCGTTGGCTGCCGGCCACGAGATGTGGTCGGCCGTCGGAGCGGATGTGCGCCGGCCTGAAGGAGTCACCGACCACCTCACCGTCGCGGATGGTCAACTGCAAGATCCCGGTGCTCACAGAGTTTTGGTTGTACCAGACGAAGTTGCCGAGGCCGTAGGCGACATAGGTGTCGTCGAGCCAGCCGGCCCCCTGGAGCACGTGCGCGTGACTGCCGAGAACGATGTCGGCGCCCGCACTCGAGAGCGCCCGGGCAAACGCCAGCTGCGTCCGGCCGGGACATGGTTGATACTCCGTCCCCCAGTGGAGGTAGACAATGACGACGTCGGTCTGCTCGGCAGCTTTGCGTACTGCCTGAAGCAGTTTCGGGCTCGGGCTCAAAGCCACCGCCACGCCCGGCTCGTCGGCTGTTGCAGCCCAAACAGCCGCGGTCCGGTCGTTCACAGTCGTTGCAGCAATGGCGGCAATCGTGGTGCCACGGATCGACTCGGTGTGCGCCCGGAACGCGCCGCTGGCGTCTTCGCCGATGCCGACCACAGGGACAGGGCTGCGACGTACGGCGGCCAACGTGTCGCGCAGGCCGACCGCCCCGTAGTCCGCGGCGTGGTTGTTGGCCAGGCTCACCACGTCAATGCCTAGGGCGTCGAGCACCCCGAACGCCTTCGCCGACGTACGGAAGGTGTATTGCTTCGGTTCGGGCTGGCCGCGACGAGTGATCGCCGTCTCGAGGTTGAGCATCATCAGGTCCGGGGCTCTCAGCGCAGCTGTGATGGTCGGCCCCAGCGCAGTTCGGGGGCGCCCCAACAGAGCGGCGAGGTGCCGCTCGAAGTGCACGTCACCGGCGAAGCCCAAGGTGACCTCTCCACCAGCACGCGGAGCGGCTGATCCTCCGGTGGTCGCAGGCACCGGTGGTCTGGCCGGCTTCAGATGGTGCTGTTGGATCGCTCCCCAGGCCCTGTTCGTCGGTGATAGTGGGGCTCGACGTAGGGGCGCCGTCGCAGGCCGCCAGCCCGGCGGCCACGACCACCACGAGCATCCACGACCTGGCTACGGTGCCCCTCCCCATCTGTTCACCGTAGCCGGGCTAAGCGTGCGACAGACAGCAGCACGTGGCTGGCGCTACCGTCAATGCATGGCAGTGTTCGTCGGCAGCCCCTGGTCGACATGAGTGCCGAGACAGTGCAGGACGTCATCGCACGCCTGCGCCGCATCGACGAGGAGCTTCCGGCGGGTGACGGAGCAGCGGTGTTCAACCGCTTGTACCTCACCGTGACCGAAGAGGTCGCCGCTGGACTCGAGGGTGCCCAGCTCTTCCGCGACCCGGTGTTCATGGAGCGGCTCGACGTAACGTTCGCGTCCTTATGGCTCGAGGCGTACGACGCATCCGGCACCCTCGTGCCGAAAGCGTGGGCACCATTGTTCGACTATCGCCAAGACCACTCGCTGCTCCCGATCCAGTTCGCACTCGCCGGCATGAACTCCCACATCTCACACGACCTGCCGGTGGCTGTCATCGCCACCTGCAACGAGCTCGATGCCTCGCCCGACGACACCGGGATCCGGGAGGACTTCGAGGCGGTCAACGACCTGCTTGCTGCCTGCGAGTCCAAGATTCGTCGGTCTTTCCTGAGCGAGATCGGGAAGGCGGCCGACGAGCGCGTCGGCCCGGTGGTCCACCTCATCAGCTCGTGGAAGATCGACAAGGCGCGTGACGTCGCATGGGTGAACGTTGAGGCGCTCTGGGCGATCCGTGGCATCGGCTCACTGGCCAACCGTTACCAGGCGGCACTGGCCCGCACAGTCGGCATGGGGTCTCGGTACCTGCTGACTCCTACCCTGCTTTCGTGACCGGGTAGCAGCGAGCGTCGGTGAGTCCGTTCTGCCACTAGCCCGATCGGTCAGACGTTGCCACCTAATGGGTCGATTTTGACCGAAGCCTGACTGGGCGGTCAGGATGACCGGCACCGTTCATCCATGGGGAAATCCGGCCGCTTACGCATGGATGCGTCGAGCACAGTGCTGCTCGGGGCGATCACGGCTACGTGGGTCGTCCTGCTGCTAGTGCTGCAGCGAGGTGGCAACGACGACGTTGCCCAACTGCTGTCGAACGTCGGCCTCATCGCCGTCGCGTTCGCCGCCGGGGCGGCAGCTCTCGTGCGTGCCCAACGCGTCGACTCAGGCAAACGTTTTTGGGTACTCCTGGGCGCAGCCTCGCTCTCGTGGTCAGCTGGCCAAGCTGTGTGGACGTGGTACGAGTCCGTCCTCGGCCGTGAGGTTCCGTTCCCGTCTCTCGCTGACATCGGCTACCTGGCCATGCCGCCGTTGGCAGCCGCGGCTCTTCTCTCTTTGCCTCTGGCGGCATCGACCCTGGCTGGCAAGGTGCGAACCCTGCTCGACGGCTTGATGATCGCGGCCTCCCTGCTGCTGATCAGCTGGGTGATCGTCTTGGGCCCGGTCGTTCAGGCCGGCGCAGACAATCGGCTTACGCAAGTGATCTCCCTTGCCTATCCAGTGGGCGACATCGTCGTCATCACGATCGTTGTCTACACCTGGCTGAGGGCTCGCCAGTCCGGCACCCAACTACCAGCCTCCCTACGGCTGGTGGGGACGGGACTGGTGGCATTCGCTATCTCTGACTCCGGCTTCGTGTATCTCACCACTTCGGGCGGTTACAGCTCCGGCAGCATGATCGACATCGGCTGGTTCGTCGGCTTCGCTCTCATGTTGAGCGCGGCGTTGGCCCAAGGACGACGAGGCGTTGAGGACCTCGATGACGCGGGCTTGGTCGGGCAGTTCAACCCGTTCCTGCCATACCTTGCCGTGACTGCGGCCTTGGTCACGTCGGTCATCGACATCATGGCTAACGGTCACACCGACATGTTCATGTCCTGGGACCGCTCCGCCTTGATGGCATTCCTCGTGGCTCGACAGATCATCACACTGCGCGAGAACTGGGCTCTCACCCGCCACCTCGAGCATCGGGTGGAAACCAGAACCGCTGAGCTCGCGTCCAGCCGGCAGCGGTTCGCCGCATTGGCCCAGCACAGCTCAGACGTGGTCACTGTGGTCGACGCGGACGGCCTCATCACTTATCAAAGTCAGTCGTGTCAGCGCGTGTTGAACCGCTCCGCCGAGTCGATGACCGGGCGCCCGGTCTGGGACTTCATGACCGACGACGAAGCTGACCCTCTGCGAGAGGCGATCGACTCGGCCTCCAAGGAGCCGCTGAGGATGCGCACAATTCAGAACGTCTGGCGCCGCAACGACGAGAGTCAATGCTTCCTCGAGGTGACGGTCACCAACCTGCTGGACAACGCGGACGTGGCCGGTCTTGTCCTCAACAGTCGAGATGTCACAGACCGAACCGTCCTCGAAGGTCAGTTGTTGCACCAGGCGTTCCACGACTCGTTGACAACGCTGTCCAACCGAGCCTTGTTCAAGGACAGGCTCGAGCATGCGATGGCCCGTCGACACCTGCAGCCGTCGTCGTTGGCTGTCCTGTTCCTCGACCTCGACAGCTTCAAGGAAATCAACGACACCCTGGGCCACAGCAGCGGGGACCAGCTCTTGCAGCAGGTAGCCCAGCGACTGACCGCGCAGGCACGGCCCAGCGACACGGTGGCGAGATTCGGGGGCGACGAATTCGCCATTCTCGTCGAGGACCTCGCGGACCCCGAGTACACGACCAACCTGGCCAAGCGGGTCAACGCAGTTTTGCAGGAGCCGTACCATCTTGGCGGCACTCAGGTGCGTGTCAGCGCCAGTGTCGGCATTGCTCACTACGGCCCCCATGCCACCGACGCCGAGCAGCTGCTCCGCAACGCAGACCTGGCGATGTACCAGGCCAAGGCGGCGATGCCGGGTGGCTTCGCG
Organism: uncultured Actinomycetota bacterium; assembly: GCA_963815295.1. GTDB lineage: Bacteria > Actinomycetota > Actinomycetes > Propionibacteriales > Nocardioidaceae > JACDHG01. The sequence continues at coordinate 701,777 of CAWFFZ010000008.1, read as the reverse complement.
CTCTACGACCCAAGCATGCATGCGGGGCTGGTCGAGCGGGTGCGGTTGGAGGCCGCGTTGCGTGTCGCCCTCGAGAACGACGAGCTGGCCGTGCACTACCAGCCGCTGATGGATCTGCGCACCGGCCAGGCCACCGGTGTCGAGGCTCTTGCCCGATGGCAGCATCCAGAGCTGGGCGAAATCCACCCTGACGAGTTCATCCCGCTGGCCGAGTCCACCGGTCTCATCCCGCACTTGGGCGAGTGGATCCTCCGGGAGTCTTGCCGGCAGGTCATGCAGTGGCGAACTGAGACTCCTGAGCTCAGCGAACTGAAGGTGAGCGTCAACGTCTCGGCGCGTCAGTTGTTCGATGGCGACATGGCGGCGACCGTCACGGATGTCCTCGACCAGACCGGCCTCCCCCCGTCCTGCCTCACGCTGGAGATGACCGAAAGCGTGCTGATGGACGATTCCGGCGAGACGTTGTCGACACTGCGCGCGATACGCGCGATGGGCGTCCGACTGGCGATCGACGACTTCGGCACCGGGTACTCGTCGCTGAGCTACCTGCACCAGTTCCCGGTTGACGTCCTCAAGATCGACCGCAGCTTCATCAAGCAGATGACCGACGGCGGGGATGCCTCGCTCGTCAGCACCATCGTGCGACTAGGCCAGACCATGCACCTGGAGACCGTCGCAGAAGGTATCGAGCGCCCCGACGAGATGTTGAAGCTCCGCCGGCAGGGGTGCACCACCGGCCAAGGCTTCTACTTCTCCCCAGCACTACCCGCCAAAGAACTTCGCGTCCATCTACTGGAGCGGTCACAGATGACCGTTCTGCGTGGCGCACGAGCAACCGCCTGAGTTCGACCGAACTGAGTTGTACCACTCCAAGGAGCACTAGATATGACCATGACGATGCGTGACCTCAGCGCTGCGGTCCGCTTGCCAGGTCACTGGCCCACCAGCCTCAGACCGTCCAGCCTCAACAAGCTTGAGGCTGCGACGCCCTTCCTTGCCTGCGACTTGACGCTCTTCTGCGAGCGCATTCGTCGATTCCGCGAGGCAATGCCGGCGGTCCACCCCTTCTACGCGATCAAATGCAACTCCATGCCTGAGCTGCTGACGACTGCCCGCGACATCGGCATCAGTTTTGAGGTCGCCTCGTTGGGCGAGCTGCGACTGCTTCAAGAGCAGGGAGTCAACCCCGCCGACGTGCTGTACAGCAACACGGTCAAGCCTGCCGAACATGTCAGAGCCGCCGCCGCCGCTGGACTATGGCGGTTCGCCTTCGACTCCGAGGGCGAGCTGCACAAGATCGCGAAGCACGCGCCCGGGTCGGCGGTTTTCGTGAGAGTACGGGTCGACGACAGCAGCAGCGTGTTCCCCTTGTCTCGCAAGTTCGGAGCCGAGTTCCACGACGCGCGCGCGCTGATGCACTTGGCTCAGGACTTGGGCCTCCGACCGTATGGAGTCAACTTCCACGTCGGCTCACAATGCACGACGACCACGTCGTACGTCCGCGCGATCGCCTCTGCCGGAGGCCTGATGCGCCAACTCGCCGCGGACGGCATACAGCTCGAGATGCTCGATATTGGCGGCGGATTCCCTTCCCGCTATGTGGATCGTGTCCCGACGATCGAGCAGATCGGACGCGCAGTCACGTCCGCACTGGAGGACTACCTGCCCTATCAGCCGGCCTTGATCGCTGCCGAGCCCGGCCGGCACCTGGTGGCCGAGACCGCAGTGATGGCGGCGACCGTCCTCGGCCGTGAGGAACGCGCGGGCGAAGAGTGGCTGTATCTCGACGTGGGTGCTTACAACGGATTGATGGAGACGCTGCAGACGGTCGGTCAGTGGCGCTTCCCGATCTGGTCATCGCGCTCGGATCATGGCGACGTAGAGCAAATCCCCTACACGATCACGGGGCCGACCTGCGACAGCGCGGACACCATGTTCTTCGGTACGGCCCTCCCAGTGACGATGGCAGAAGGAGACCGCATCTACATCGCGTCTGCGGGTGCGTACACGTTGAGCTATGCGTCCAGCTTCAACGGCTTCCCCCCTCCACAACCGATCGTGATTGGCCGTGCCTGAGACGGCCCGTAGCCGGGTGGAGGAACACGCAAGGCGACGGCTACGCCAGCTGATGATCGCTGGGTGGGTCGATTCGATCTGCCTTTCCTTCGCGTGGACGCTGTTGCTCCTCGAGATTGTGGAGCGGCATGGGCTGCGCGGTGCAGGTGTAGCCGGCGCGGCCATGCTGATCGGAACAGCTCTCTCGGCACCCGTGGCGAGTCACTTGGCACAGATGCTCGGCGGATGCGGACTGTTGCGCGCGGCGGCCGGCGCCGAGTCGCTGCTGCGAGTCGCAGTCTTTGCACTGCTCGTCTTCAACACCGGCATGTGGTCGCTTGTGCTGTGTATCGCCGTCATGAACATCACCGCATGGACAGGTTATGCCGGGATGCGTGCAGAGGTTGCCGCGGTAGCACCCGGACCGAAGGCGCTCACGGTGTACGGAACCGGGGTTGCGGCTGTCGAGGCACTCGGCGCGGCGGCAGCGGCGTTCGTCCCGGCGCGAGTTGTCCAGAGCCCTTCTCTCACCGTTGTCTGCATCGTCGCGATCTACGTTGCCGCCCTCGTGCCGACTGTCATGGTTGCAGGCGGCTCGAGGATCGGGCCAGCGCGTGCCATCGCGCAAGACAGGCCTCGCACCCTGCGCCCGTCGTTGCCCCTGACTGCCGGAGTGCTCCTAATGTTCATCGCGTCCGGACCCACGCTGCTGGCGGTCGCACTGGCCGCCGAGTGGCACGGTCGGTCTGCGGTGCCAGCTGTCGCATTGGCCTTCGCGGTCGGCTCGCTGTCCGCACCCTTCGTTTGCGGACGCGTTGTCCGACGGATGGGCAACGGACCGACCGCCTGGCTCGTCTGTGCAATGGGCATGCTCGTCCTTTGGCCGCTGGCACCGCTTTACGCAGCCGCGCTCTGTGGTGCCCAATTGCTCTCCGGGTTGTTTATGACCACCTTGGAAGGGCTGTTGGACGCAAAGGCGGCTGCCGAGGCCCGGAGATCGGTCACGGGTGCGTTGGCTCGGGCAACTGCTGGGAGAGCCTTGGGTTCGGCAGCTGGCGTCGCTGCGCTGCCAATCGCGATAGTCACCTTTGGATTTTCTCTCGTCGTCGGCGGAGCGCTCACCATGCTGACCGGCGGGGCCGTGTCTGCCAAGAGGTGGTCCCAACGCCAAGCCGGCCGCGACGTTCGTGAGTCGACTCCGCACAACGCGCTGGTTCAGCTCACCCGGACGCCACAAACTCATTCTCCACAACGGATTTCGAGCAGACCCTCGTCGGCAGATGCCTATGTTGACGGCACAACGCCATCGGCAACCGCCAGACGCCGCGTGACCAGCCGCACAACATAGTGATCGAGCTTGTCGAGATCACCCGGTCTTGCCAAGCTCGACCAGCCGCGGGCAACGATCAGCTGCGGCCGTGGCTCCGGGGTAGTGTCTGCGCTGGGCTAAGCGGAGGGAGCACGTCGTGCGCGTCTGGAGGCGGGTCAAAAACATCGCTCGGCGTGCGGCGTCCGGAGGCCAGCGCGATGTCATAGACGCTGGACGCCTGATGCGAGACACAGTCTCGCGGGACGGTGCCGAGAGGCAGCTCGTCGTGCAGGTCCTGAAGTCAGTCGTCGCCGCGGTCACGGCGTGGCTGATTGCGGTGCACGTGATAGACGTAGACCAGCCGTTCGTCGCTCCCATGATCGCGTTACTCATGGTGCAGCCGACCATCGTGCAGTCCCTCGTCAAAGGCAGCCAGCAAGTGATCGCCGTCATCGCGGGCATGCTGATAGCTCTTGCCGTGTTTCAACTGATCGACACAGTCGCAATTGCCTTGGCTGTCGCACTGCTCATCACCACGGCCTTAGGCGCGTGGCGACGGCTTGGTGACCAGGGAATCTACGCACCGGTCGTGGCCCTGACGATGATCAGCCTGCACAGTGTCGGTGAAACGTACTTCCTGCGACGCCTGGCTGAGACTGCGGTGGGCGTCCTTGTGGGCGCAGCGGTCAACTTGGCCGTGAAGCCGCCGCACTACCTCGGCTCGGCGCGCGCTTCGGCTACTACCTGCATCGACGAAGTGACAAGTGTGCTCCGCGACGTCGCGCAGGGCATCCGATCCGGCTGGGACCTTGATGACGCGCGCGGCTGGGCAGCACGCGCTGACCGGCTCGAGGCGCAGGTGGGGCAATGTCTCGAGGATCTCGGCTGGGCAGGACAAAGCATCCGGCTCAACCCACGGCGCAGTCACGCCGAGACCCGGACGCCGGTTGCGACGTACCGGCCAGTGATTGCCGCCGTCGGTCGGATTGCTGAACCACTTGAGCATCTCGCCCGTACGCTCGCGATCCGCACAGAAGACGACGAACAGGGCTCGCCGCATGACACGACTTTCCTTGCTGATTGTGCTGCCCTGCTCGACGACATCGCCGAGTCTGTCGCCGACTGGGCCAACGCGGAGACCCCGATCAGAGCACCCTCGCACACCCAGGAGTACGAACAGCACGTCACAACGCATGGACCACAGCGGCTTGGTGAGCTGGCCGACCGTATCCGTCACCTGCCGCGGGACCACGTGGCGTACGCCGGCGCAATACTCGTCGCCATCGAGCAGATCCTCGACGCCTTACGGCAGCACGAGGACGAACGCAACGGGGCCTCTACGAGCCCAGCGTGACAGAAACCGTCCTCACGTCGCCCATTCCGGAAGTTCCGCAGGTCAGCGATACTTGTGCGGGGAGGTGGCTATGAAACTCACCAGCGTTCTTAGCACCTGGGCGGCATTGATGGGGGTGGCCGTCTGGGCAGTCTTGTCGGCGTGCAGTGTTGGTCCCTCCGAGTCTGAGGCGGACTCGGACACGCTCGGCTCCCAGACTCTCAACACGTCCGTCCCTGAGACAGATACGGAAGGACCGGATCCGGACGACGGCGGCAACGGTGGGCCGGCCGTACAGCTTCCAGAGATCCCGATCGGCGGCTCGTCCGGACCAGTCGTCCGACGACGCACATCCGTTCAACCAGTGCATCGACGTGAACTGGATCGTTAGCCAGGCCGACGCGGAGATTCCGGACGGCGTCGAAGTCGCATTGACCGGCTTCATCTTCAACCCAGAGGTCTTCACGGTCTCCGACGCCGGATGCAGCGGAGACAACCCGTCGTGTGTGGGTTACACCTTCGACACCGACAACCAGGTCTGCGACCTCGCAATCGAGCCGCTCGGCATACCGGCCGATGAGAGCCCAACCTTGTCCGTCGCGGGCGCAGTCACTTGTGATGACGCTGCAGGCTCGACGTGTGCGACATTCCTGGCCGCGGTCGAGACAGAGCAGGACGTGTCGATCGATCTCAACTTCCCGGAGTTCGAGGAAACGACCACCAACGAGACCACCGACACAGAAGAAACGACCGACGCGACCGACACCGAGACAACCGAAGGCGAGACGACTGAGAGTGAGACGATCGACGGGCTGACAACGCCTGACACCGGATCAGAGACCTGACGCGATGGCGGACGAGAAGCCCCTCGGCGCCCAGTTCGAGAAGTGGCTCAGCGTCGGCGGCAGCATCATCGCCCCTGCCACGTCTGCTCAGCGCCCTTCTCTTCTACTTCGGGTATGTCTCGTCGAGGGCGCAGTATGACTACTTCGGCATCGACGTCGACACGATCGCCCTGAGCACGCAGGACTACATCATGCGCAGCCCGCAGCCGCTGCTCGTGCCGCTGCTCATCCTGACGCTCACCGGGGCGGCCATGCTGGCGATCCACGTGCAGATTCGTCGCCGCTCCACGCATCCAAACTTCCGCGGACACGTACACCGAGCCATCGCCATCGGCATGGTCATCCTGGTCGCCGGGCTGGTGCTGCTCTTCATCTACCCGCTGCTCTCAGAGTGGGACTACTACCCGCTCGTCACCCCGCTTGTCCTGGCAGTGGGAGGTGCGGTGACTGGTTACGGCCTGAGCACGCTCCGGTTCCTGGACAAGCAGGCTGAGCGGTCGCCGGCGAAGTCGGGCACCCCACCGCTCGGCATCGTCGTGATGGTGTGGGCGGCCGTCGGCTCGTGTCTGTTCTGGGCGACGGCCACCATCGCCCAATGGTCAGGCACCGGGCTCGCGCAGGATCAGGCCCGCCACCTCGACGAGCTGCCTAGCGTCATCGTCGACACCCAGGAACGACTCTTCCTCCCGACGGAGATGCAGGTCACCGAGAAGGCGCTGCCGGTCGAGGACGGGCAAGCCTTCCGCTACCGGTACTGGGGGCTGCGGCTGTTGATCTTCGGCGATGACCAGATGTTCCTCGTGCCCAACGTGTGGAACAGCCGCGACACCACGGTGGTGCTCCCACTCGACGGCTCAACCCGGGTGCAGTTCCAGTTCCGCAACATCTCGCCCTCGGACTGAGGCACCGGCTGGATGATCGCGTCACATTGACGCCAGGCAAGGCACGATAGGCGCATGCGCCACCACGACCTGATCATTATCGGCACCGGCTCGGGCAACAGCATCCCCGACGAACGGTTCGCTGATCTCGACATCGCGATCGTGGAGGAGTCGACCTTCGGCGGGACGTGCATCAACGTCGGCTGCATCCCGAGCAAGATGTTCGTGCACACGGCCGATCTCGCGACCGCTGCCCGCACCAGTGCGAGATTCGGCGTCGACGCGCACATCGAAAAGGTCCGCTGGCCCGACATTCGCGACCGGATCTTCGGCCGCATCGACCCGCAGGCCGTGTCAGGTCGCCGTTACCGCGAGGACGGCGCAAACACCACGTTCTACGGCGAGCACGCCGAGTTCGTCGGGCCCAAGAGGCTTCGGCTCGCTTCTGGCGACGAGCTCACCGCGGACCAGATCGTTGTCGCTGCCGGCAGTCGCGCGGTGATCCCGGAGGTCCCTGGCCTCGACGACGTCGACCCTGCCCGTGTCCACACCAGTGACACGATCATGCGGATCGCAGACATCCCCGAGTCGATGGTGATCATCGGCGGCGGACTGATCGCGACGGAGATGGCACACGTGTTCTCGGCGCTTGGCGCCTCAGTCACTCTGGTGGCCCGATCGGCATACCTGCTGAGCACCGAGGACGCCGACGTGTCCGCACGGTTCACGGAGGTCGCTGGTGAACGTTGGGACGTGCGTACGACGCGAGTTCCAACACGGGCCGAGCCGACCCAGCACGGCGTACGCATCGAGCTCGGAGACGCGCTAGGCCAAACCGACCCGCGGCCTGCCGAGGGCGAGCTCGTCCTCATCGCCACCGGACGCGTACCCAACTCCGACCGCCTGCGGGTCGAGGAGGGCGGCATCGTGACCCATGCCGACGGCCGCATCGTCGTCGACGAGTTCCAGCGCACAACGGCGCCCGGCGTCTATGCGCTCGGCGACATCAGCAGCCCCGACCAGTACAAACACGTGGCCAACCACGAGGCCAAGATCGTCCAACACAACCTGCTGCACACCGATGACCCCATCGAGGCTGACCATCGGTTCATCCCGCATGCCGTGTTCAGCAGCCCGCAGGTCGCAACGGTGGGCAAGACCGAGAGCGAGCTCGTCGACAGCCAGACGTCGTACGTCACCTCGACCCAGCCGTACTCCGACGTCGCGTACGGCTGGGCGCTCGAGGACACCACCGGCTTTGCCAAGGTGTTGGCCGACCCGGAGACGGGGCTACTGCTCGGCGCACACATCATCGGACCGCAAGCATCGACCCTCATCCAGCCGCTGATCCAGGCGATGACCTTCGGGTTGTCAGCGCTCGAGATGGCCAATGGCCAGTACTGGATTCACCCCGCCCTTCCCGAAGTGGTCGAGAACGCTCTGCTCGGTCTTTCCCTCGACTGACCCGCATTACTTGCGCCGGGGTGGGTAAAGACATTCAGGACGCGTCCTCTTGGAAAGCGTCACAGCGACGGGACGCAACACGTCATACGAAGGGAAGCTCTGATGGCGTCAGGAGTCGAAATTGGTCGGATCACCACCGACATCCCGGCCCGGATGGACCGACTGCCATGGGCGAGGTTCCATTGGCTGATCGTCATCGGGCTGGGGACCGTGTGGATCCTCGATGGTATCGAGGTCACGATCGTTGGTTCCCTGTCTGATGCGCTCAAAGACCCAAACACTGGACTCGGCCTCAGCAGTTCCGACATCGGGATGGCCGGAGCCGTCTATGTCGCGGGCGCCTGTCTAGGAGCGTTGTTCTTCGGTCAGCTCACGGACCGGTTCGGCCGCAAGAAGCTGTTCTTGATCACGCTGGGTGTCTACACGATCGGCACTGTGCTGACGGCCTTCTCGATGAACCCGACGTGGTACTTCGCGTGCCGCTTCATCACCGGTGCCGGCATCGGCGGCGAGTATGCCGCCATCAACTCCGCGATCGACGAGCTGATCCCCGCGAAGTATCGGGGCCGTATCGACATCTCTATCAACGGGTCCTTCTGGGTGGGAGCCGCGGCCGGTGCGATCCTGACGATCCCGTTGACGGATCCCACGGTCATCGATCCAGAGCTCGGCTGGCGCTCGGCCTTCGCATTGGGCGCCGTCCTGGCATTGGGCATCCTCCTCGTGCGCCGAAACGTGCCCGAGAGTCCTCGCTGGCTGTTCATCCACGGGCGCGAGGACGATGCAGAGAAGATCGTCCGCGGCGTCGAGGAAGCAGTGGAGGACGAGACCGGCAAGTCACTTCCGAGTGTCTCCGAGACCCTAACTATCCGGCAGCGAAAGACCATCAGCCTCGTCACGATCGCGCATACTGTCTTCGCGCTCTACCCGAAGCGCACGGTTCTCTGCCTGGCCCTATTCATAGGACAGGCCTTCCTGTACAACGCTTTCTTCTTCACTTACGGCGACAGCCTTGGGACGTTTCTGGGTGTCGATCAGACCGGCTACTACATAGCCGCGTTTGCTGCGAGCAACTTCTTCGGCGCCCTGATCCTGGGCTCCTTGTTCGACACCGTGGGCCGGGTCAAGATGATCGCGGGAACCTACATCCTGTCGGGAGTTCTGCTCGCCGTCGCGGGGTTCATGCTCGGTGATCTCACGGCCATGACGCTGACCATCTTCGGCATGGTGATCTTCTTCTTCGCGTCGGCCGGTGCCAGCGCGGCATACCTGACAGCCAGTGAGATTTTCCCCATGGAGACGCGAGCGCTGTGCATCGCGTTCTTCTACGCCATCGGCACCGCGGCGGGCGGCATCGCCGGACCGTTGTACTTCGGCAAATTGATCGACGACGCGACAGCCTCCGGCGATATCACGGGCATCGCTCCGGGGTACTTCGTCGGTGCCACATTGATGGTGCTCGGCGGAATCGTCGCCATCTTCTTGGGTGTCCACGCTGAGCAAGAGACCCTGGAGAATATTGCCAAGCCCCTGACCGCCGAAGACGACGACGACGACCCTTCTGCTACCGGCGACGGCAAGCCCGAGCCTGCGCACGCCTGAGCGAACCCCTTGCCGGCAGCCGCCATATCCCTAGAGGCGGCGCGGTGGCCAGCACTCATGTCAGCTAGGAGCAACTCATGCCAATGCCTCCACCCAAGCCCAGTAGCGAGGGCCCGCGGGACCGCCATGTTTTTCATGAGATGGGTCAACTCGTCCGGGCGCTCGAGCAGAACGGCCCGCAGACTCCCGAGAACCTCGCCCGGATCGTGGGGGCCGACTACTGGGAGGCGCGCCGGTTCGACAAGGCGCTCGCCTACACCCTCGCCGACGGCTTGGTGGTACGGACGGCCGACGGCACACTCGCGACAACCTGACCGGGGCTTGCGTCCCCGCAGCTGGTCGCCATAGGGCTCCCTTTCACGGACGTTGCGGATGGTAGTCGGCGTGGCGTACGGTCGTGGACATGCTGATGAGTCACGACGTCGTGGGGAGCGGTCCACCCCTCATGTTGCTCCACTCTGGTGTGTGCGACCGCCGGATGTGGCGACCCCAGGTCGAGGCGCTGATGGGCGCACACCAGGTGGTCGCTCCCGATCTCAGAGGGTTCGGCGATACGGGGCTCGAGCCGGGCGGGTTCTCGTACGTCGACGACGTAGTCGAGCTGCTCGACCACCTTGGCATCGGACAGGCATTCGTGGTGGGCTCGTCATTCGGTGGCAAGATCGCGATGCAGGTCGCTGCTGCCGTGCCCGACCGGTTGCTCGGGTTGTTGCTGCTCTGCCCCGGGTATCCAGGCCTGGCACAGACCGACACAGCTGAGCGCTTCGGTGACAAGGAGGAAGAACTGCTCGAGGCGGGCGACATCGAGGGGGCTGTTGACCTCAACGTCGTCACCTGGCTTGGCCCCGACGCTGACGAAGCCACCGTGGAGCTGGTGCGCTCGATGCAGCGGAGGGCGTTCGACGTGCAGATCCCTGCCGACGCCTGGCCAGATCCGCCCGAGCCCACCGATGCCGATATCGACCTGGCCGCGATCACGGCGGCCACGCTGGTCGTGAGCGGCGACCTGGACATGGACCACTTTCGCGCGATAGCCGTGCATCTGGCCGAGCAGATCGACATCGCCCGACTCGTCACCCTGCCGTGGGCCGGTCACCTGCCGAGTCTCGAACGCCCGGACGAGATAACGTCGTTGATCGAACGGTTCGTCGCCGAGCTCGTCTAGTAACTGAGACCGTCGGGGTCGTGGGGTCTCGACAAGCTCGACCGCCGGAGGGACGCTCTACCGCCGGGACGACCCGCTTTTAGGTCGCGTGCTCCAGGCGGTCGAGGAGTTCCTGTGGGTCGACCGAGCCGGGGCCGCTGCGTTGAGCCGCCAGGCGATTGGCCTCGCGGCGGATGAGCTCGTTGGCCGGTGTCGCGACGTCATACCTCCGGCCGATCCAGACGATCTCGCCGTTGAGGTAGTCGGCCTCAATCGCACCGGTACGTCGCTGGAGGCTTTGCCACGATGACCCGCCACCGCGCGGCCGCCCGGGAATCTCCTTGATATGCAGGATGTCGGCGCGGCGCTCGCAGTCGACGGCTTCGCTGACCGGCTCGATCCCGGCAGCCGCCAGCGCGTACTCACCCTCGACCCGGATCAGGTCCAGCAACTTGTCGGCCCCGTCGCTGTGGCCGCAGACCGCCTGGACGGCGTTGCCCAGATTCATCATCAGCTTGCGGTACTTCCACCGCATGATGTCGGGGCGAGGGACCGACACGATCCCGGTGCTCTCGAAGGCCCGCCGCCACCTGGTCTGCGGTGGCGTCGACACCCGACGGGTAGCGCCCGATGTCGAGGATCGCCGGCACAGGTGAGCAGTGCGCCTCGACCACGCCAGGCTCCAGATGGCCGGTGGGCGCCATCACACACACGCCGTAGACATGCTCGAACCACCGTGACGCGGTTGGCTCGTTCGCCACGCCGTTCTGCATACAGACGACGGCGATGCTGGCGGGCGCGACCGTGGCAAGCCCCGACACCGCCCCGCCCGTCGCATCACTCTTGACCGACAGCAGGACGACGTCGTCAGGGCGCCAGTCGACGTCGGCGGGAGTTGCCACGCCCCGAACCCGCTCGACAGTTGCGCCTGTCGGAGATTCCAGCCTTAGTCCGTCTCGCTGAATCGCCGCGAGGTGCTCGCCACGCGCGATCAACACGACCTCGTGTCCCGCGCGATGCAACAGCCCACCGACCACTCCACCGACAGCCCCAGCTCCGAACACCACAAAACGCATCCCGAGAGGCTACCTGCGTCCTCGCAGACCCGGTGAAGGGCGCTCCCAGCCCGGCCGGCCACCCCTGACACAATCGCGCCATGACCACGCCTACCGCTGACGTGAGTGTGCGGCTGGCCTGGGCCGAGGACGCCGCGGCGATCGCGGCCGTCCAAGTGCAGTCGTGGCGAGAACGGTATGTCGACGTTCTCCCCGCCGACATCCTCGCTGCCCTGCCGGCGGACGAGTTCGAAGCCGCCTGGGCGCAGTCGGTCACGCGACCGAAGGAGGCGCGGCAGCGGGTGCTCGTCGCCCTCGAACGCGCGACCGTCCGCGGGTTCGCCGCGACGGCTCCGGCCTCTGACCAAGACGCCAGCCCGGCCACTGACGGCGAGGTCGCCGAGTTTGCCGTCGATCCGTCGTACCGACATCTCGGCCACGGCTCCCGGCTGCTCCACGCGGTCGCGGACACGTTGCGGTCTGACAGGTTCACGCGCGGCATCTGGTGGCTCAACGCGGACGATGACGCCTCTCGAGCGTTCCTCGTCGCGCAGGGCTGGGCAGCCGATGGCGCACATCGCGAGCTCGACCTCCACGGCGACGGCACTGTGGTCGTGAAGCAGGTGCGGCTGCACACCGACCTCACCTGAGCTGTCTGCATGGCAAGCACCCCCGGCTGAGCCGGTCAGCCGCCGGATAGCCTCGCACCCATGCGCCGCCTCGCACCCATGCGCCGCCTCGCCGACACACCCGAGCGGCGCCAGGTGGTCGCCGACTCCCTCGGTGTAGGCATCGCAACCGGCGCCTACGGCATCTCGTTCGGCGCCATCGCGGTCACCTCGGGGTTCACCGTGCTGCAGACCTGCGCCCTCAGCGTCCTGGTGTTCACCGGCGCGTCACAGTTCGCCTTTGTCGGTGTGGCCGCCGCGGGCGGGTCTGCGTTCTCGGGCGGCCACGGCGCTCCTGCTCGGCACCCGCAACACTCTTTATGGGCTGAAGCTCGCGTCTCTGCTGACAGTCCGCGGCGTACGTCGATGGGCTGCTGCTCAGCTGGTCATAGACGAGTCGACCGCGATGGCACTCAAGCCACGTGACCCGCGAAACGCCGCCCTGGGCTTCTTCGTGACCGGGCTGTCTGTGTTCGTGCTGTGGAACACGGCAACTGTTATCGGTGCCGTGGCTGGGAATGCGATCGGCGACCCCGCGACCTATGGTTTCGACGCAGCAGTGCCAGCGGCGTTCCTCGCGCTGCTATGGCCCCGGCTATCGGACCGCCGCGCGCGGCTGACCGCGATCGCCGCGGCGATGCTGGCGCTGGCTTTGGTGTCCGGGACGCGGCCCGGCATTCCTGTCATCGCGGCCGGAGGCGTAGCTGTGCTAGCCGGCCTGTGGTCAGGCCGGTCTTCTTCTTCGTCGGGCGGTGACGACTGATGTGGACCGCCATCGTCGTCACGGCAGTGGGGTGCTATGTGCTCAAGCTGGCAGGGTTGTCGGTGCCGCAGACCTGGCTCGAGCAGCCGCTCGTCAACAGGATCGCCGACATGATGCCGGTCGCACTCCTCGCAGCACTCGTTGCTGTGCAGACGTTCTCGACCGGCCAAGACCTCACGATTGACGCGCGGCTCGCCGGCGTGGGCGCTGGCCTTGTGGCTCTGCTGCTGCGAGCACCATTCCTCGTGGTGATCGGGGTGGCGGCTGTCACGACTGCGCTGCTGCGGCCCGCGCTCTGAGCGCCGGCCGCCCAGTCAGTCGAGACCGAGCACTGCCTCGAGCCCGACCGTCATACCAGGGTGGTCGACGACGTACCGCACGGCGGCGAGTAGCCCTCGCTCCGCCGCGACCCGGTCCGGCATGTCATGACGCACCGTCAGAGTCTCGCCGGGGTTGCCCAACAAGACCTCCTGGTGAGCGACCAGCCCACGCACGCGGATGCTGTGGACCGGCACGCCGTCGACCTCGCCGCCGCGACTGCCGAGAGGGTTGTCGCGAGTCGCGTCGGGGATAGCTGGAGTGTCTGCCTCGGCGCGAGCCGCGGCGACAAGTTGTGCGGTCCGGATCGACGTACCAGAAGGTGCATCGCGCTTGGCTGGGTGATGCAGCTCGACAATCTCGACCGACTCGAAGAACGGCGCGGCCTCGGCCGCGAACCGCATCATGAGCACCGCACCGATAGAGAAGTTTGGCACGACGATGACCCCAACGCTGGGCTCGGCGCCCAACTGGTCGCCGATCGCGTCGATCCGCTCCTGAGTGAAACCCGACGTGCCCGCCACCACATGGATGCCGTGCTCGATGCACCACGCCACGTGGTCCATCACCACCCCCGGATGCGTGACATCAACCGCGACGTCAACCCCATCCAGGTGCTCGATCGAGTCGCTCGAGCTGACAGTGGCAGCGAGTTCGAGCCCGTCCGCAGCCTTGACCCACTCGCACGCCAACGACCCCATGCTGCCCGCCGCACCGACCACTCCGACCTTGACCACGGGCCGACTCTAGTTGAACGAGACGTGCACACCCGTGTGGCCGCCGCCACGCCGAGGCGGCACATTGACCAACTGAAGGGTCAGCGCAGCTGCGAGAGTGCCCGCTCCGGCCCGATCACCGCGAGCGTCTGCTCCGACGTCAGGACCTGCTGCGCCACCGCGTGTACGTCGTCGAGCGTGACGGCGTCGATCCGGGCGAGGGACTCGTCGATCCCGACCAAGCCGCCGGGCACAAGCTCTGCCTTGCCGATTCGGGTCATCCGAGCTCCGGCGTCCTCGAGTCCCAGCACGAGGGCCCCGCGCAGCTGCCCTTTGCCGCGTTCGAGCTCCTCGACAGTGGCGCCCGCAGAGGCGACCTTGGCGAGCTCGTCACGGCAGATCCCGAGCACGTCGTCGAGACGGTCGGGCATGCAGCCTCCGGCGACGGCGAAGTAGCCGGAGTCGACGTACTGGGTGGTGAACGAGTAGATCGTGTAGGCGAGGCCGCGACGTTCGCGCACTTCCTGGAACAGCCGGCTCGACGTACCGCCGCCGACGATGCCGTTGAGCACGCCGAGGGCGTAGCGCCGATCGTCGCCTCGGGCGTACGACGGAGTGCCCATCACGAAGCTCGCCAGCTCGGTCGGACGCTCGACGAGGCTGATGCCGCTGTGACTGGCGGCCGGCCGCACGGCTGCCCGGATCGGGGCAGGGCCGCGGCCAGCGTCTCCCAGCGCGTCGGCAGTCGAAAACGCCTTGCGGACAAGGCGTACGAGCTTTGCGTGGTCGACCTTGCCCGCCGCAGCGAACACCAGGTTGTCGGCGGTGTAGCGGCGGTGGTAGTAGCCAGCGATCTGGCGCCGCGTCAGCGCGTTGATGGACTCGACGCTTCCGGTGATCGCCCGGCCGAGGGGTCCGCCGCCGTACATCGCGGACACGAACGCGTCGTGCACCACGTCATCGGGATCGTCGTCGTGCATGGCGATCTCTTCGAGGATGACGTTGCGCTCGCTGTCGACCTCCAGGGTCGGGATCAGCGACGACGTGACCATGTCGCACAGCACGTCGACCGCAGTCGGCACGTTGGCATCGAGCACCCGCGCGTGATAGCAGGTGAACTCCTTGCCGGTGAAGGCGTTGAGCTCTCCCCCGACGGCGTCGAGCTCGGCGGAGATGTCGAGCGCCGTACGACGTTTCGTGCCCTTGAACAACAAGTGCTCGAGGAAGTGGGTGACCCCGTCGAGCGACGGACTCTCGTCGCGTGAGCCCACACCCGTCCAGAGGCCGAGCGTGGCCGACCGCGCCCCCGGCATCGCCTCAGTGACGATGCGGAGGCCGCCGGGGAGCACGGTACGGCGGACGGTGGAGCCAACGGCTCCCATCCGTCCGCCGTCGCCGCGCTCTTTAAGCAGCGTGCGGGTCGACCCGAGCGGCTGCTCGGTCGCCAGCTGGGGCATCACGACGCTCAGGCGTCGACAGTCTCGTCAGCCGACTCGGAATCCTCGACCACTGGTGCGAGCGACAGCTTGCCCCGGTCGTCGATCTCGCGGATCTCGACCTGGAGCTTCTGGCCGACCGAGACGACGTCGTCGACGTTCTCGACCCGCTTGCCGCCGGCAAGAGCACGGAGCTTCGAGATGTGAAGCAAACCGTCCTTGCCTGGCAACAGCGAGACGAACGCACCGAAGTTCGTCGTCTTGACCACCGTGCCGAGGTAGCGCTCGCCGATCTCGGGCATCGTCGGGTTGGCGATCGCATTGATCGTCGCCCGCGCAGCCTCCGCGGCCTCGCCGTTGTCGGCGCCGACGTAAATCGTGCCGTCGTCCTCGATGCTGATCTGAGCACCGGTGTCGTCCTGGATCTGGTTGATGACCTTGCCCTTGGGCCCGATCACCTCACCGATCTTGTCGACAGGCACCTTCATGGTCAGGATGCGCGGTGCGGTCGGTGCCATCTCGTCGGGTGAGTCGATGGCCTCAGCCATCACGTCGAGGATCGTCATCCGCGCATCGCGTGCCTGGCCAAGCGCGGCTCCGAGGACCTCAGCCGGGATGCCGTCGAGCTTCGTGTCGAGCTGCAAGGCCGTGACGAAGTCGCGGGTGCCGGCGACCTTGAAGTCCATGTCGCCGAAGGCGTCCTCGGCGCCGAGGATGTCGGTGAGCGTGACGAACTTCTGCTCACCGTCGACCTCGCCCGTGATGAGGCCCATCGCGATGCCGCCGACCGGCGCGCGCAGCGGAACACCGGCGTTCAGCAAGGCCATGGTCGAGGCGCAGACCGAGCCCATCGAGGTGGAGCCGTTGGAGCTCAGTGCCTCCGAGACCTGGCGGATGGCGTAGGGGAACTCCTCGCGCGTGGGGAGGACGGGCAGCAGAGCCCGGCCGGCAAGCGCGCCGTGGCCGATCTCGCGGCGCTTCGGCGAGCCGACGCGTCCGGTCTCACCGGTGGAGTACGGCGGGAAGTTGTAGTTGTGCATGTAGCGGCGGCTCGTCTCCGGGGAGAGGGTGTCGAGCTTCTGCTCGAGCGACAGCATGTTGAGTGTGGTGACGCCCAGGATCTGGGTCTCACCACGCTCGAACAGCGCCGATCCGTGCACACGCGGCAGCACTCCGACCTCGGCCGAGAGCGTGCGGATGTCAGTGAGCCCGCGGCCGTCCATGCGGACCTGGTCACGAAGCACGCGCTCGCGTACGAGCTGCTTGGTCAGCGACCGGAATGCGGCACCGATCTCCTTCTCACGACCCTCGAAATCGCCGCCGAGCTTCTCCAGCACGACTGCCTTGATCTCGTCGAGGCGCTCCTCGCGCTCCTGCTTCCCGCCGATGGTCAGCGCCGAAGCGAGGTCGCTTTGCGCAGCCGCCTCGACGGACGCAAACGCGTCGTCTTGGTAGTCGAGGAAGCGCGGGAACTCGGTGACCGGCTTGGCTGCCACGTCTGCGAGCTGCTGCTGCGCCACGCACAGCTGCTTGATGAACGCCTTGGATGCCTCGAGGCCCTCGGCGACGACCTCTTCGGTCGGTGCCTGGGCGCCGGCGCGAACCTTCTCCCAGGTCGCCAGCGTCGACTCGGCCTCGACCATCATGATGGCGACGTCGCCGCTGTCGGTGACGCGGCCGGCAACCACCATGTCGAAGACGGAGTCTTCGGTCTGGCTGTGCTTGGGGAAAGCCACCCACTGGCCGTCGATGAGTGCCACCCGGACGGCACCGATGGGGCCGCTGAAGGGCAGCCCGGAGAGCTGCGTCGACAGGGAGGCAGCGTTGATGGCCAACACGTCATACGGCGCGTCAGGGTGCAGCGCCATCACGGTGATGACGACCTGGACCTCGTTGCGCAGGCCCGAGACGAACGACGGCCGCAGCGGTCGGTCGATCAGGCGGCAGGTCAAAATGGCGTCCTCGGACGGCCGGCCTTCGCGGCGGAAGAACGAGCCCGGGATGCGTCCGGCGGCATACATCCGCTCCTCGACGTCAACGGTCAAGGGGAAGAAGTCGAAGTGGTCTTTGGGGTGCTTGCCGGCGGTCGTTGCCGACAGCAACATGGTCTCCTCGTCGAGGTAAGCGACGGCGGAGCCGGCGGCCTGGCGGGCGAGCTGCCCGGTCTCGAAGCGGATCGTGCGTTTTCCGTGAGCACCGTTGTCAATCACGGTTTCTACGGACTGGGGGTCGGATCCCGTCATGGGAGTCCTTTCTCAAACATGTGACGTCGCACGTTGTACGCCGCAGGCGCGGGGGCCAGTCAGGGTGGGCTGCCTCGAGAGCAGGTCCACAGGCGTCAGTTACGGTCTGCGTCGCGGCGGCGGGCCCCGTATGCCGGTCTGCCTGCTGCCCGACGCATACGTCTCTCTCGCCGAGGCCGGTCTTCGATCGAGGCTTGCGGGGCGGACCTGCGGTGCAGGTGTCCCGAGAGCCACTACCGAGGACCGGCTTCCTCGCTTCGCGAGCGTCAGCGCGTGACGTCACTTGGGTTTTGGTGCTCCCCGTGTGGGAGCACCCATCTGGTGGTGCTATTCGGTTGTGAAGCTTCGTGGAACTCTATTCAGTTAGTCAGGTGAGCGAAAAAGCCTATCGACGCAGGCCGAGGCGCTCGATGATGCTGCGGTAGCGCTGGATCTCGGTCTTCTGCAGGTAGTTGAGCAACCGACGGCGCTGACCGACGAGGAGCAGCAGGCCACGACGACTGTGGTGGTCGTGCTTGTGCTCCTTAAGGTGCTCGGTCAGGTCGGAGATGCGCTTGGTGAGCAGGGCTACCTGCACCTCGGGCGAACCGGTGTCACCATCTCCAGTTGCGTAGTTGTCGATGATCTGCTTTTTGGTCGCAGCGTCAAGTGACACGCGATCTCCCTTCGGGGTTTCGTTGCGCGGCGCGCCGGGGCCTGTTCACCCGGGCACTATCGTTCCGCGGCCGTCATACGGCACCTGCCAGGGTATCAGCGCCACCCCACGGCCTCCCAATCGTCACCTTCTGCCGTCCGGACACCCGCTAACCCGCGAATCGACGACCAATCAGCCCTGATTCGCGGGTTAGGCGGTGTTCGGCAGGTTGAGCCACGTGCCGTCGACGC
Source organism: uncultured Actinomycetota bacterium (assembly GCA_963815295.1). Classification (GTDB taxonomy): domain Bacteria; phylum Actinomycetota; class Actinomycetes; order Propionibacteriales; family Nocardioidaceae; genus JACDHG01. Next base: position 683,060 of record CAWFFZ010000008.1, on the reverse strand, counting down.
GAAGGTGTCCTCGAAACCGGCGGATGTCGCCCCTTCCACGCGCGCTGCGTACCCGCCCGGCAACGCGGTCCACCTCGTGAAGCATCTCTTGCGTGTCCCATCGGACGACTTCCAGCCCAACATCAAGCAGCAGTCGTTCCCGCTTCCGCTCCGCGACCACTCGTTCGGCCGCGGAACGCCCGGACGGCGCGGTGTCATCGCACCCGGGGATCAGGTACTTCGTTAGCCCATCAGCCTCGGCGACAGTGGCGTCCTGGATCCACATGCCGTCGACGCGGCCGACGAAGTTGTATGAGGCGTCGAACACTTCCACCTGCGGGATCGGCGGCTCGATGTCGCGCTCCGCCAACGCCATGAAGGAGTACGACTCGAGCCACGACTCCCGGCGCGGGTCGACGAAGGGTAGCGCGCGGATCGCGCCCGGACGACCTCGCCAATGACGTTGTGCCGCAAGGATTTCCTCGACGTGCTGCCGAGTCGTCGATCCTTCTCGCAGCGCGGCGTCAGCAATTGCCACGGCGCTGGGTGCTCGCATGCTCCGCAGGCAGTCCGCCACGGTGCGGGCTGCGTCGAGGACCGGAAGGCCTTGGACCTGCACGACGTTGTTCGTGATCGAGTCGCTGTGGTGCAAGAACCTGTCCGCTATCCGGCGGGACCTCGGCTGGACGAAGACCGCGGTTAAGTTCACCAAGGTGGCGGGGTGCAGCCTGACCGGCCACGCGTAAAGTGCGGCCGCCGTCAGATGGCTCGCAGCATGGTCAGGGTGGGCGAGGATCGCGACTCGAGTCCTGGCCAGGTGGTCGCCACGGATGCGCGCCCATCGGTCGACCTCAGGATCCGGCGCCGGCGACTTGCGAAAGAGCCCTCGGCGGACGCGAGTGATGTTGCCATTACGGACGAGGCGTTCCATGACGTTTTGCGTCAAGCCAGCGTCCAGGGCTTGGGTAGTGCTGAACGGGTCGGGAAGCCCCAGCAGGGTGGCGGTGACGTCGTACATCCTCCGACGGTGGCGGAGGCAGAGCTATCGGACGGGCGGCAACCATCGAGCTGTGGATGTGGCTGACCCCGGACGCGCCTGTGGGCCGTCCGGACACCGCTCAGCCCGCGAATCACCGGCAGAACGGGTCGGATTCGCGGGCTAAGCGGTGCCCGGATGATGGCCGGGAGAGGATGGGGGCACCATGCAGCCCGCCGAGCCTCCGTCGCTCCTCGCCCGCATCCCCGCAGATCCGACGCCGGATGCGGTGTATGACGCGTTCGAGTCGTGGACGACCGACCAGGGTCTGACCCTCTACCCAGCCCAGACCGAGGCGCTGATCGAGATCGTCGACGGGGCGAACGTCATCCTTGCCACCCCGACCGGGTCAGGGAAGAGCCTGGTCGCCGCGGGCGCTCACTTCGCCGCTCTCGCGGCCGGCAGGCGCAGCTACTACACCGCGCCCATCAAGGCGCTCGTGTCAGAGAAGTTCTTTGCACTCTGCGACGCGTTCGGCCCCGACAACGTCGGCATGCTGACCGGTGATGCGGCCGTCAACCCCGCCGCGCCCATCATCACCGCCACCGCCGAGGTCCTCGCCAACCATGCGCTGCGCGAAGGCAAGGAGGCCGACATCGGGCTAGTGGTGATGGACGAGTTCCACTTCTACGCCGAGCCCGATCGCGGCTGGGCCTGGCAAGTGCCGTTGCTGGAACTCACCAGCAGCCAGTTCGTGCTGATGTCGGCGACGCTCGGCGACATGACGCGGTTTCGCGACGACCTGACCCGACGTACCGGCACGCGCACTGCCGTCGTCGCGTCGAGCGACCGACCCGTCCCGCTGCACTTCTCCTACGTCACGACCCCCATCCACGAGACGCTCGAGGAGCTCCTCACCACACACCAGGCGCCCGTCTACGTCGTCCACTTCACCCAGGCCGAAGCCATCGAGCGCGCCCAGGCCCTCTCGAGCCTGAAGGTTGCGACCCGCGAGGAGCGCGACCTGATTGCCGCCCTGATCGGGGATTTCCGGTTCGCCGCCGGCTTCGGCCGCACGCTGAGCCGGCTCATCCGGATGGGCATCGGCGTCCATCACGCCGGCATGCTGCCGCGCTACCGCCGTCTCGTCGAGACCCTGGCCCAGGCCGGTCTGCTCAAGGTCATCTGCGGCACCGACACGCTCGGCGTCGGCATCAACGTGCCGATCCGCACCGTCGTGCTCACCGGCCTCGCCAAGTACGACGGCATCCGCACGCGTCATCTGCGCGCCCGCGAGTTCCACCAGATCTCCGGCCGGGCGGGACGCGCCGGCTACGACACAGTCGGCAGCGTCGTCGTTCAGGCACCCGAGCACGAGGTCGAGAACGCGCGCCTGGTCAAGAAGGCGGGCGACGACCCGAAGAAGCTTCGCCGGGTGCAACGCAAGAAGGCACCGGAAGGCTTTGTCAGCTGGGGCGAGAAGACCTTTGCCAAGCTCGTCGCCGCCGAGCCCGAGCCGCTCACGTCGAGCTTCGCAGTCACCCACTCGATGCTGCTCAACGTCATCGCCCGGCCCGGCGACCCCTTCGCCGCGATGCGCAGCCTCCTCACCGACAACCACGAGGACCCCGCCGCGCAACGCACTCACATCCGGCACGCGATCGCGATCAGCCGCGCCCTGATCGCTGGCGGTGTCGTCGAACGGCTCGCCGAGCCCGAGCCGGACGGTCGCGGCGTACGCCTCACCGTCGACCTGCAGGCCAACTTCGCCCTCGACCAGCCACTGTCCGCCTTCGCGATGGCGTCGCTCGCGCTGCTCGACCAGGCGTCGCCGACGTACGCCCTCGACGTCGTGTCCGTGATCGAGTCCACGCTCGAGGACCCCCGCCAGATCCTGTCGGCGCAACGATTCAAAGCCCGCGGTGAGGCCGTGGCCGTGATGAAGGCGGATGGCATCGAGTACGACGAACGCCTCGAGCTCCTTGAGGAAGTGACCCACCCCCAGCCCCTGGCCGAGCTCCTCGAAGCCGCCTACGAGACCTACCGCAAGGGTCATCCGTGGGTGGCTGACCACCCGCTGCGACCGAAGTCGATTGTCCGCGACATGTATGAGCGCGCCATGACGTTCGTCGAGTACGTCGGCTTCTACGGCCTTGCCCGCTCCGAAGGGCTGGTGCTGCGCTATCTCACCGACGCCTACCGCGCCCTGCGCCACACCGTGCCGGAGTCCGCCCGCAATGACGAACTCGATGACCTCGTCGAGTGGCTGGGCGAGCTCGCCCGCCAGGTCGACTCCTCACTGCTCGACGAATGGGAAAAGCTGGCCGCCGGTGACGACATCGACCCCGCCGATCTCGTCCGCCCTCCGCTGGATCCCGACGTCCGCCCGGTGACCGGAAACCCACGCGCCTTTCGGGTACTGGTGCGCAACGCGATGTTCCGCCGGGTCGAGCTTGCTGCCCGCCGCGACTGGGCCGAGCTGGGCGCGCTGGACGCCGACGCGGACTGGGACGCCGAGGCATGGCAAGACGCCATGGCGGCGTACTGGGACGAACACCAGACCCTGCTGACCGACGCCGACGCCCGCGGACCCGGGCTGCTCATCATCGACGACACGAGCGAGCCGGGTCAGTGGCGCATCAGGCAGATCCTGCACGACCCGCAGGGTTTCCACGACTGGGCGTTGTTGGCGACCGTCGACCTGGCCGCCTCCGACGAGGCTGGCTACGCCGTCATCCAACTCGACGACATCACGTCCGGCTGAGTGCTAACCCCTGCACAAAGATCCGACTCTTACGTCGTCAGGGCGACGTGACAGTCGGATCTCTAGGCAGGGGGTCCTCGTGGTGGCGAACCCGGTCGCGGGCAGCGCCGAAGCGGAGCACCTCGTAGCCGACCAACGCAGCCAGGAGGGCGGCAACGAGCGCCAGCGCGGCGAGCGCGGGCAGCTGCCAGGCGAGCGGCAAGAGGGCCACGAGCAGCAGGGCAACCAAGGTGCGATGGACATTCCAGGTGCCGACATTGCGGCGGCGGAACGCGACATGGCCCAGCAGGTGCATGGCAACGCCGCCGTAGAGCGCGACGAGCGGCACGCCGGTCAGCGCATCCGAGAGCGTGTGATGGTCTGTGTCCGAGACGTACTCGAGGACCTTCTTCAGCCCGAGGGCCAGGAAGATGATCGAGATCACGATCGGGAAATGCAGGTAGGTGTAGGAGTCCCGGGCCAGCCTGCTGCGTTCCTGCCCCTGCGTGCGCGACAGCACTTTCTCCGCGACGTGTGCCACCACGTCGAAGTACAACCACCACAGACTCACGGCGACGGCGACTCCGAGCACGGCGGCGGCGAGCACGTTCACCGACACAGGGTGCTCGCCCACGCCGACACCGATGGCCACCAGTGACTCTCCCAGGGCCACGATGACAATCAAGCCGTGTCGTTCGGCGAAGTGGCCGGGGCTCGGCAGCCGCCATCCCGACGTCCCCGCGATCCAGATTCCGAGGTAGTCAACCAGGAGTGCTGCTGCCCACAGCCCGGTCTGGTACGGCGGGCCGAGCGCCCCACCGACCACCAGCAGCACGGCAGCTCCCGCGACCGGAAGCGCCGTGATCAGCAGCTGTCGACGCAGCGCAGTGTCGTCGGCGGCAGCGACCAGATAGCACCCCAGATGGGCCATCCGCAGCGCGGCATAGCAAACGGCAAGGACAACCGGCATGAAGAGTCCGCCCGCCCGGTCCTCGAACGACTCAGGGATCGCCAACGCCACGACGAACATCAAGGCCATCGCCACGATGACGGTCGCCCGCACCACTCCCTCGTCGGCGTGGGCTTGGTTGCCCAGCCACGCATAGGAGCACCAGGCCCACCAGAGCAGCGCCAGCAGGACAAGCCCTCGCAAGGCCCCGGTCGCGGTCGGGTCGTCGGCCATCAACTGCGTCACTTGCGTGAACGCGAAGACGAACACGAGATCGAAGAACAGCTCCAACGACGTCACGCGGTGCGTCTCGTCCGTCGGTCGCACCCGCGAGAGCCGTGCTCGCAATGGGTGGTCTGTAATCATGTAATCAGTATGCCTCGCCCGCTAGCTCCCCTGCTAAGCGATCGACGCTCAGCTGCGGCTCCGCAGCGCCCGATAGACCGTCTGTACGCCGACTGCCCGCTCCAGCTCCTCGGCGATCGAGGTGAAGAACTGCTTACGGTAGTTCTCGTCGGTGACGGCATACACGGTGAAGTAGAGGCCCGAGAACGCGGCAAGGAACACCGCCACCTGGAAGAGCTCGTTGCTGACCGGGAGCCAGTCGAGCGATGGCAGCTTCGTCGGCTGGTGACCGACCCAGGACTCGATCACTGAGTCGCTGATCGCAACCTTGCCGAAGACGAGGAAGAAGCCGAACACCGACATTGCCAGCAACAGAACCTGCAGGGCCTGCGAGAACAACAGCACCAAGACCAGGTTGGCCCGCTGAATCGGCGACAGCTTCACCACCGCCTCCTGGGTGACCTCCGCGGCCGCTGCGGCGACAGGAGTGCCATGGCAGATCCGGACGAGACCCTCGTCGTCGGCCTCGTCGCTGACGCGTCGCACCTCTTCGGGAAGCCGCACCAGCAGGAACGCCATCGCCACGCCCGCGAAGAGCAGCACGGTCAGCCACAGCAGCCCCCGGTCGAGTGCGCTGCTGACCTGCCAGACCTCGGTGTTGATGAACAGGAACGTGATGAACAAGAGCAGGAGAGGCAGCGCTCGGGTGATCAGGGGAAACAGCCAGCTGAGGCTGCCGAACGTATGGCCGGCTGCCCATCGCACGATCGGCTGCAGATGCAGCGACACCAGCGCGTAGACGAGGACGAGGCCAGCGACCGCGACGGCACCGACGAGCACCCCTGTCGAGATGTCGGTGGTCATCAGGCCGACGCCCACCCCCGCCGCGGCCCCGACGACTAGCGCGATCAGGGCGACTGGAGCTAGGCGCGTACGTCGTAAAGCCGCCAACACGCGCCGCTCGTTGCCCGCAACGAAGTACGGCAGACCATGCTGCTCGAACCAGAGCTCGGCCTCGACGACCATGGCTCCGCGCTCCTCATCGGTCATCTGACGGACTCGATGTCAGTCGGGCAAGAGGCCGACATCGTGCGGGTCACCACTGGCACCAGGTCGGCCACTCGGAAGCTCAAGGGAGCGGCTCATCGATCAGCAGGTCGCGCGCCCGGTCGACGTCTTCCTTCATCTGTTCGACCAGGGCGTCGACCGAGTCGAACTTGATCTGGCCCCTGAGGTTCTCGGTGAAGGCGATCTCGATGATGACGCCGTACAGCTCGAGGTCGGTGCGGTCGAGGACGTACGCCTCGACGCGACGGTCGACGCCGTCGAACGTCGGGTTGGTCCCGACCGAGATCGCGGCAGGCCACCACGGTGCGTCCGCCTGGTCGAGGCGGCGCGTCCAGCCGGCGTAGACGCCGTCGGCGGGGACGGCGGTGCGGCTCGACTCGACCGGCACGTTGGCGGTCGGGTAGCCGAGCTCGCGGCCCCGCTGCTCGCCCTGGACGACATACCCTCGGACGGCGAACGGCCGCCCGAGCGCTCGGGTGGCCGCGGCGACGTCGCCTTCGGAGAGACGCTTGCGGACGTATGACGACGACCAAGCCTCGCCACCCTGGTCACCCGGTCCGTCGAGCGGCAGGCCGACGACCGTCACACCTTGCTCGGAGCAGAGCTCGCGGAGCAGGTCGACGTTGCCGAGGGCGCGGTGACCGAAGTGGAAGTTCTCGCCGACGACGACGCCCGCGGCATGCAGCTTCCCGAGCACGTAATCGGTGACGAAGTCCGCTGCCGGCACTTGCGCAACCTCAGGCGTGAACGTGATGACGAGCACCGCGTCCGCCCCCGCGTCGGCGAGCAGAGCGATGCGGCGATCGAGCGAGGTCAGTGGCTGAGGTGCCTTGTCGGGGCGGATCACGCTCAGCGGATGCGGGTCGAAGGTCACCGCCACCACGGGAAGACCACCGAGCTCGATGGCGAGCTCGTGAGCACGCGCGAGCACGTGGCGATGGCCCAGATGGACGCCATCGAAGTTCCCGATCGTGACGACGGTCGCGCCAAGTCGTGGGTCGATCTCCGCCGTGTCATGCCACACCTGCACCGGGCTGGGGTCCTCTCCTCGACACGTCTGCTTGTCGAGGCAACTCTCCCATGCCCGTCAGCACGCTTGCCGATCCGGGACTCCCCCTCAACAGCCCCGGATCGCCGCGCGTACGCGAGAGCAGATGCTCACCTGATCAGGGTCGCAGCCTGGCGAGGTTCGCGGAGGCAGCGAGACGCATCCCGCCCGATCAGCGTCCGCAATCACCCGTTCGGTTGAGGTCGGTCGGATCTCTGGGCAGCGGGACTGCTCAGGCCGGGGCGAAGACCGCGATCGCCTGCGCGACCGGACCGTGCTGCTCGTACAACGCGACGAACTCGCCGGCGACTGTCATCAACGCTACCGGTCCGTCGTTCTCGAGCTGCGCGGTCACTGGTCGACCGTTGCGAACCGCCGTCACTTGGGACTTGTCCAACTCGTACGTCGCGAAGTTGGCGGCTGCCGCGGCATCGAGCGGGATCACCTGCATCTCCTCGGCAAGCTGCTCGAGGGTTCGTGACTCGGCGAGGTCATACGCTCCGACGCGGGTGCGACGCAACGCGGTCAGGTGGCCGCCGACACCGAGATCCGCTCCGAGGTCGCGCGCGAGTGCCCTGACGTAGGTGCCTGTTGAGCACTCCACGTGGACGTCCACGTCGACGATGGCATTCTCGCGACGTACACCCCGGACGACGAACTCCGTCACCGTGACCGGCCGAGCCGGCAGCTCGACGTCCTCGCCCGCGCGCACCCTCTTGTAGGCGCGTTCGCCGTCGACCTTGATGGCCGACACCGCCGACGGGACCTGCTCGATGTCGCCCGTGAGTGCTGCCATCGACCGTGCCAGGGCTTCGCTGGAGACGCCACCTGCATAACGGACCTCGACAACATCGCCCTCGGCGTCGTCGGTCACTGTGGTCAGGCCGAGACGGATGGTGGCGTCATAGCCCTTCGTAGCCAGGGCAAGGTAGCCGAGCAGGCGGGTAGCGCGGCCGATGCCCAGCACAAGCACGCCGGTCGCCATCGGGTCCAACGTGCCGGCGTGCCCGACCTTGCGGGTCTCCGCGAGCCGGCGGACCCGCGACACGACGTCGTGCGACGTCCAGCCGGACGGCTTGTCGACGACCAGCAGGCCGTCAGCCGCGGCCATCGGAGGGTGCGTCCGCCTGTTCGAGGTGGTCCTCGCCCACGTCGGCGAGCCCGTCGTCAGTGTCATCAGTGTCTTCGGTCTCGTCGGGGTGACGGTAGGGGTCAGCCTCTCCCGCGTACGTCGCCTGGGCCGCCACCGCGGCGACGGCCGCGTCACTGTCGCGGGCCTTGGCCAGCAACTCCTCGATGTGTGCCGCGGTCTCGGGCAGCCCGTCGAGGATGAACTCGAGCGACGGCGTGTGCCGCATCCCGAGCTGACGGCCGACCTCGGAGCGGATCAGCCCCTTGGCGCTTTCGAGCGCGGCACCCGACGCGGTGCGCTGCTCGTCGTCACCCAGCACCGTGTAGAAGACCGATGCGTGCTGACTGTCGCCCGTGACACGGACGTCGGTGATCGTGACGAAGCCGAGCCGGGCGTCCTTGATGCGGCGCTCGAGCATCTCCGCGACGATCACCTGGATCCGATCCGCGATCTTGCGGATACGACCAGCACTCATGTCAGCCTCCTCGGGCGCTTGATGGACGTGACGAAAGAGCTCAGGCGGCGGCGTTCGCCCACCGCCGCCTGTCTAGGCGTCAGCCCCGGGGGATCTCCTTCAGCTCGAACGTCTCGATCACGTCCTCGACCTTGATGTCGTTGTAGTTGCCGAGCGTGAGGCCACACTCGAATCCTTCACGGACCTCGGTCGCGTCGTCCTTCTCGCGCTTGAGCGACGAGATGTCGAGGTTGTCGGCCACCACAGCACCGTCGCGGAGCAGTCGCGCCTTCGAGTTCCGGCGGATGATTCCGGATGTGACGAGACAACCGGCGATGTTGCCGATCTTCGACGACCGGAACACGGCTCGCACCTCAGCGGTCCCGAGCTGCGCCTCTTCGTACTCAGGCTTGAGCATGCCCTTCAGGGCTGCTTCGATCTCGTCGATCGCCTGGTAGATGACGGTGTAGTAACGGATGTCGACGCCCTCGCGGTCGGCGACCTCTGTTGCCTTGCCCTGAGGTCGGACGTTGAAGCCGATGATGACGGCACTCGACGCAGCCGCGAGCATCACGTTGGTCTCGGTGATCGCACCGACACCGCGGTCGATGACCCGCAGGTTGACGTCGTCGCCGACGTCGATCTTCGCCAGCGCGTCTTCGAGCGCTTCGACGGAACCGGAGACATCGCCCTTGAGGATGAGGAGCAGCTCTTCGCTCTCGCCCTTCTCCATGCTGGACATGAAGTCCTCGAGGGTACGACGCCCGGTGCTCTTGGCGAGCATCGCCGCCCGCTCGCGAGCGTCGCGTTTCTCGGCGATCTGACGCGCAACCCGGTCGTCGGAGACGACAAGGAAGTTGTCACCGGCACCGGGCACCGCCGTCAGGCCGAGCACCATGACGGGGCGGCTCGGGTCAGCCGCCTCGACGGCCTCGCCGTGTTCGTCGAGCATCGCTCGGACGCGACCGTAGGCCGGCCCTGCGACGATCGAGTCGCCCACGCGCAACGTGCCGCGCTGGACGAGGACGGTGGCCACCGGCCCACGCCCACGGTCGAGGTGGGCTTCGATGACGAGGCCTTGTGCGTCCTGATCGGGGTTTGCCCGCAGGTCGAGCGAGGCATCGGCAGTCAGCACGAGGGACTCGAGCAGACCGTCGATGTTGAGCATCGACTTCGCCGAGACGTCGACGAACATGGTGTCGCCGCCGTACTCCTCCGGCACCAGGCCGTACTCCGTCAGCTGACCGCGCACCTTGGTGGGGTCTGCTTCAGGCTTGTCGACCTTGTTGACGGCCACGACGATCGGTACGTCGGCCGCCTTGGCGTGGTTGAGCGCCTCGATGGTCTGCGGCATCACACCGTCGTCAGCGGCGACGACGAGGATGGCGATGTCGGTGGCTTGGGCTCCACGCATGCGCATGGCGGTGAAGGCCTCGTGACCCGGTGTGTCGATGAACGTCAGTCGACGTTCGTTGCCGTCGACCTTGGTCGACACCTGGTAGGCACCGATGTGCTGGGTGATACCTCCGGCCTCCTTGGAAACCACATTGGCGTCACGGATCGCGTCAAGCAGCTTGGTCTTTCCGTGGTCGACGTGACCCATGACCGTGACGACCGGCGGACGCGCGCTGAGGTCTGCCTCATCGCCTTCGTCCTCACCGAACTCGATGTTGAACGAGTCGAGGAGGTCCTTGTCCTCGTCTTCGGGCGACACGACTTCGATCGTGTAGTTGAGCTCCTCACCGAGGATGCGCAGTGTCTCGTCGTTGACGGACTGGGTGGCCGTCACCATCTCGCCGAGGGCGAACAACACCTGAACAAGCGACGCGGCATCGACGCCGACCTTGTCGGCGAAGTCGGTCAGCGAGGCACCGCGAGACAGTCGAACCGTCTCGCCGTCACCCTTGCGGACCCGCACGCCACCGGTCGTCGGGGCCTGCATCTGCTCATACTCTTGGCGACGGGCGCGCTTGGACTTGCGGCCGCGTCGTGATGGACCTCCAGGGCGTCCGAAGGCGCCTTGCGTCTGGCCTCGCTGGTTGCGTCCGCCTGGACGGCCGCCACCTCCGACCGGCATACCGCCGGGAGCGCCACCTGGACCGCCGCTGAAGCCGCCGCCGGACCGGCCACCGCGCGCCGGAGCACCGGTGCCGCCGCGAGCGCCGCCAGGGCCACCAGGACCACCAGGCCCACCACGCGCGCCACCAGGCCCGCCGGGAGCGGATCGACCGCCGCCACGGGCCGCGGGCGCGCCGGGGCCGACTGTCTGCTTGGGCATCATGGCCGGGTTAGGCCTGGGAGCACCGGGTATGCCGGCGGGTCGCGACGTGCGCGAGTCGCCACGCTCGGGACGGTCGCCCCGACCGGCCGGCGGGCGAGGCGGCATGCCACCTGGGCCCGGACGCGACCGCTGCATCCCCTGCGTGGACGAGAACGGATTGTTACCGGGACGCGGGGTGCCGGGCTTGGGGGCCGGGCGAGCCTGCGTTTCGGATGAGGCGTCGGCGGAAGCGGCGGGTGCCTCGGGAAGCTCAGGGGCGTGGGTCGGCTCATCGACCACGGTCGGCGCAGCCTCGGTCGGCTCCTCGACAGTGGGCGTGATCGGACGCGGGTCGGGCTTCGGAGCCGCGGTGGGCGCAGAGGCCGGCACCGCCTCGGGAGCGTCTTCGGGTGCGACAGCAGTCTTCGGGGTCGCGTCGGCGGCGGGGGCTGCCTTCTTGGCGGGAGCCTTCTTCGCTGCCTTCTTGGCTGCCTTCGCAGCCGCGTCGGCCTTCCACGCGTCGCCCTTCTCCTTGGTCAGGCGGGCGACAACGGGCGGTTCGACGGTGGAGGAGGCCGACTTGACGAACTCCCCCATGTCTTTCAGTGCCGCAAGGACGTCCTTGCTCGGCACTCCGAACTCTTTGGCGAGTTCGTGGACTCTGGCTTTAGCCACAATTCTCCTTCTCGGGCGGTCCTACCCGAGAGGGAGGACCATTAGTAGACGGGCTTGCTCATCGCATGATTCTCATCGAGATGTCATGAGCAGCTGCTCCACTCTCTTGGTCGTTCGCCGCAACACGCGGCGGGGCGTTACTCCCCGGGTTGGGGAGAGATGGTGCTGTGCTCCTCGACCCAGCTCCGCACGGCGCTGACATCGATCGGCCCCTCGAGGCGCAAGGCCCTCGGGAACGCTCGGCGTCGCTCGGCTTGGTCGAGACAGGCAGGCGTGGGATGCAGGTGCGCACCTCGGCCTGGCGAGCTACCGCGGACGTCGGGGGCAACAACTCGAGGTGAGGCATCACCGGTCGCAACGACGCGTAGCAACTCGGACTTTGTCGCGTGCTCCCGGCAGCCCACACACGTGCGGATAGGGGTGACCCGACTCATCACCCGTCAGTCTACCGGTTCGGCCCTCGTTGCCGCGAACTCATGCGCGCTGAGCAGCACTTCTTCGTTGATCAGGGCGAAGGTGCAGGCTCCGGGGGGCCCGCGGTCACGGTGGGCGCGGACGTCGGCGCCGGTGGCCCTGGATCGGGCGCTTCATCAGAACGGATGTCGATCCGCCACCCGGTCATCCGAGCCGCGAGCCTGGCGTTTTGGCCCTCCTTGCCGATCGCCAGGGACAGCTGATAGTCGGGGACGACCACCCGTGCCGATCTGGTGGTCTCGTCGATGATCTCTACGGCCGACACCTGCGCCGGTGACAAGGCGTGGGCAATCATCTCGGCGGGATCTTCCGACCAGTCGACAATGTCGATCTTCTCGCCGTGCAGCTCGGTCATCACGTTGCGGACTCGTTGCCCCATCGGTCCGATGCAGGCGCCCTTGGGGTTGACACCAGGCGCCGACGTACGAACGGCGATCTTGGTGCGATGCCCGGCCTCACGGGCGATCCCCGCGATCTCGACAGTGCCATCCGCGATCTCAGGCACCTCGAGTGCGAACAGCTTCTTGACGAGGTTGGGGTGTGATCGCGACACCATGATCTGTGGGCCCTTGGCGCCTTTGCGCACCGTGACGACCAGGCAGCGGATGCGCTGACCATGGTCGTACTTCTCCCCCGCCACCCGTTCCGCGGCGGGCAGGATCGCCTCGATCTTTCCCAGGTCGACGAACACCATGTCGGGGTCGCGGCCTTGCTGCACGACACCGGAGACGACATCGCCCTCCTTGCCGGAGAACTCACCGAAGCGGATGTCGTCCTCGGCATCGCGCAGCCGCTGCAAGATGACCTGCTTCGCCGTCGTGGCGGCGATCCGTCCGAAGCCCTCAGGAGTGTCGTCAAACTCGCGCGTCACCTCGCCGGACTCGTCGCGCTCGTGGGCGAGGACGGTGACGTGCCCCGACTTGCGGTCGAGCTCGACCCGCGCATCCTCCTGCGCTCCTGGCGTGCGGTGGTACGCAACCAACAACGCCTGCTCGATCGCGTCGACAAGTACGTCGAACGAGATCTCTTTCTCGTGCACGAGTGATCGCAGCACGGCCATGTCGATGTCCACGGGGCATCACTCCTTAGCCGCGCTGCTATGCCGGTTGAACTCGATCTCGACGTGGGCGGTCGAGACGTGCGTCAAGGCGACGACGCGGGAGGCTCCACCGACGTCGAGGGTGGCCTGTGCGTCCTCGGCGGAGGTGACCCGGCCGGTGAAGGCCTCGCCGCTCGTCAGCGTGACCTTGACCAAACGTCCGACGTTGCGACGCCAGTGTCGCTCCGCTGTCAGCGGCCGATCGGTGCCTGGTGAGGTGACCTCGAGGGTGTACGACTTGTCGCCGAGTGGGTCGTGGTTGTCGAGCACGTCGCTGACCAGGTGGGTGGCGTCGGCAATCGCGTCGAGCGTCACGCCACCGTCGGTGTCGATCAGGACTCGCACCAGGCTCCTGCGACCTGCCTGAGACAGTTCCACGTCTTCGAGGTCGAAGCCACGATCCGCCAGCGGACCGCTCAACACCTCGAGGAGTTCTTGTCTGGGCTGGTGACCGGTCACGGCAGTCCTCCTCGCCATTGAGTTGTTGCACAGCCTGTTGCCACACCGCAGCGCGACACCGGGGTCGCCGTGCATCCTCACATGCATCGTCAGCCTAGCCGGATCGGACAACCTCAGGAGGACCTGCCCCGGCGAGCCCGCTGGGCAATGGGTAGGTCGGGTACGGTCGCACGAGTGAGCGACGTGCCGAGCCGACGGGCCCTCTTGGGCGGCGCCATTGCCCTCGCGTTCACGGCCGTTGCCGGCTGCACGGACGATGACCCGGGGCCTGGTCGACGTACCCTCACGCTCGGTCCCACACCCGGGCGTGCCGAGGAGGACATCAACCTCGTCGTGCGGGCGATCCGCGACGAGGAGCGGCTGCTGGCGTATTGCAATGCGATGGGGCGTCGCCATCCCACGATGCGTCCGCTCACGCGCTCCCTGGCCGCGCGCCAGCGCGCGCACGTCGAGCGGCTCCGCGACATCTTGACCGACGACGATCCGGAGCCGGTTGGTAAGTCGTCGCGCGTGCCCCGCAAGACACCGGCAGCCGCTGACGAGCTCGCAGCCCGGCTGACCACGGCGCGAGATGCGCGCCTCGACGACTGCCTCGCGGCTACGTCCGGGCTGCTGGCGGGCACCTTCGCCTCGATCTCGGCCTCGCACGCCTGCACCCACCACACCGTCGTAGGCCCGACATGAGCGACTTCGACGCCTTGCAACAGTGCCTCGCGGCCGAGCACGCCGCTCTGTATGGCTACGGAGTGCTCGGCGGTCGGCTCACCGGGGTTGCCGCGGGATCGAACTGGCAGGTGCTGGCCGAGGCGGCGTACGTCGAACACCGGTCGCGCCGCGACACCCTCGAGGCGGAGCTGACGGCACTCGACGCGGAGCCGGTCGCGGCCGAGGCGGCGTACGCGATCCCGTTTCGACCTGCGACGCTCGCTGACTGCAAGAAGCTGGCCCGACTGTTGGAGTCTGGCTGCGCGGCCGTGTACGCGTCCGCCGTCTCGGAGGCGGTCGACGACGTACGCGAGCTCGCCGCGAAGGGGCTCGCGGCCGCAGCTCTGCGCGAGGTGCAGTGGGGCGCACCGGTCAGTGCGTTCCCGGGTCTCGACGAGCTGTAAGCCATCCCCCGCAACGTCCGTGCAACCGCTCGCTATGGCGACCGGTTGCACGGACGCAAGGTGGGAGCTGCGGGTCAGCTTCGGTAGGCGGCGAACATCGACGACATCCGCGTCGACTGGCCGGATGTGAACTGGTTGTAGCAAGTGTCGTAGCTGTAGTCCATGTAGTTGTGAATGGGGTCGAGACCGGGCAAGGCGCAGGAGTCGCGCCCCGCTGGACATCCGTTGGTGGGGCTGCTCTGGGCGGGCGTGTCGCCTACCTGGTCGTTCGTCGTGGTGCAGCCGCCCTGGAACGTGTGGTAGAGCCCGAACCAGTGTCCTGCCTCGTGCGTCGCGGTCTCACCAAGGTTGTAGTTGGCGATCGATCCGCCTGGGAGGGATGCATAGTGCACCCGGATTCCGTCGATGCTGGGGCTACTGGCGTAGTCCCACGGGAACGTCGCGATCCCGAGGTAATTGAAGTCGACGAGCCAGATGTTGAGCGCGTTCGCGCCGCCTTGACGTGTTTGTGCCCGGTAGGTCGTGCTCTGGCGGTCGGCATGCCATTTGTTGTTGTTGAAGCGGTCGATGCCGGCCAGCGTGAACGTGAAGCCAGTGTTGGCCGCGGACCGACGACTCTCCCCCACGGAACGTCTTGTTGAGGACCGAGATCTGGTTGTTGATCTGGGCATCGGTGACGTCTCCATTGCCGCGGTTGTCGCGCATCACGTGGACGAAGACCGGGACAGTCGCCGCGAGCTGCTGCGTGTCGGCCTTGCTGACACCCTTGCGGTCGAGGATGGCCTGGGTGCGCTTCTCGATCGCCCGCTGCTCACGGGCGCTCACGTCGCGGTGGTCGGCATGCCGGCCGCCATCCACGGTGCGCGCTCCCTCGGCGTGCTGATCCACGCACTCGGACTTGGCACCCTCGTTGACGTGCATGGCCTGGGCTGGGGTCGCCTGCAGTGCGAAGGCCATCGCTGCTGCCCCGAGGGCAGCAACGGTGTTACGGCGGAGACGGGTCATCGATCGACGTCCTTGTCTACTCGACATGAGTGCGGATCTCGCACTCACATATCCTGTGCGCGAATGTGCTCAGGAAAACCAGAGGGGTTGTTGGCGCACAGGTGGGACCCACTGACCTCACCTGTGCGGGGCGAGGTGATGGACTAGCCGGCCCGGTAGGCGGCGAACATGGATGACATCCGCGACGACTGGCCGGACGTGAACTCCGTGTAACAGAAGTCGAAGCTGTAGTCCATGTAGTTGTGGATCGGGTCGAGACCTGGCAAGACGCACGAGTCGCGTCCCACCGGGCAGCCGCTGGTGGGGCTGCTTTGGGCAGGCGTGTCGGTGACTTCGTCGTTGGGCTCTTTGCAGCCGCCTTCGAACGTGTGGTAGAGCCCCAGCCAGTGGCCGACCTCGTGAGTGGCGGTCTCACCGAGGTTGAAGTTTGCGATCGACCCCCAGGAAGCGAGTCGAAGTGCACCCGGATGCCGTCGATGCCACCGTGCTGCTCGTAGTCCCACGGGAAGACCGCAATGCCCAGGTACTTGAAGTCGACCAACCAGATGTTGAGGGCGTCGGCTCCGCCTTGTCGGGTCTGGGTGCGGTAGAAGTTGCTCTGATGATCCGTGTGCCAGGTGTCATTGAAGAACCGGTCGATGCCCTCCAAGGTGAACGTGAACGCCGTCTCGGCCGCTTCATTGGACTCGCCGCCACCGAACGTCTTGTTCAGCACCGCCATCTGCCGCGCGATCTGCCTGTTGGGGACGTTGCCGCTGCCGTCGGAGCCAGCCATCACGTGAACGTACGTCGGCACACTGATCTCCCGTGCGGCAGCCTTCTTGGCCGAGATCCCCCGGCGATGAGGATCTGCTGGGTACGCCGCTCGATCGCCCGATGCTCCCGGATGCTCACGTCTCTGTGATCCGCACCACGCACGTGGTCACCGCGGGCACTTGCACCCACGTCTGGCGGGTCGAAGCAGCCGACAGCCGGGGCGTCGGCGGCGTACATCGCCTGCGCCGGAGTGGTGGGCAGCGCGAATGCCAGCGCAAGGCCGAGCAGAACTAACAGAGGGGTGCGACGAGTCATGGGAGACATCCTTGTCTTCATGCTGGCGCACTGGGGCACGCCACCTCAGGGCATCGTAGGGATCACCCCGCGCGTTGGGAAGACCTTGCGGAGCGCTCGGGAGTCAGGGGCAGGAACAGCATCGAGTCGCCGAACTCGTGCCACAGGTATCGCTCGGACACGGCCGCGTTATACGCCCGCCGGACGAGATCCGGCCCGGCGACCGCTTCGAGGAGCAGCAGGTGACTCGCTTCGGGCTCGTGGAGCCCGGAGATGAGGCCGTCGACGACGCGCGCGGGTCGATCGGGGCCAAGCAGGAGGTCGGTCCAGCCCGCGCCCGGAGACACCGTGCCGTTGAGGTCGGCCATCGTCTCGAGCGCGCGGGTCACCGTCGTGCCCACGGCGACGACACGGCGGCCGCGGCTGCGCGCGAGGTTGACGAGGTCGGCGGTCGCTGCGGGGATCCGGTAGCGCTCGGGCATCGGTGGCTCGTGCTTCTCGGGGCTTGACACGCCCGTGTGCAGCACGATCGGCGCGACCGTGACCCCACGCATCATCAACCGCACGAGCAGCCGGTGGCTGAAGGGACGCCCGGCACTGGGCATCTCGGCACTGCCAGGCTCGTCGGCATACACGGTCTGTACGTCGCCGAGCGGCCACTTGGCACTGAGGTAGCCGTAGCGGATCGGACGCCCGTGGTCGGCGAGATACCGCTGCGCTCCCCCTGGCGCGTCCGAGATGACCCGCCACAGCCGCGATCCAGCGATACCAGGGGCGGGATACGACTCGACGACTCGAAGGCGTGCGCCACCGGTCACTTCGAGGACGTCGTCGAGATGCACGTCGTCTGCCGGGCCGGTGTTCGCAGGTGCACGCACCTCGACCACCCAGCTGCCGTCGTCGAGCTCGGTCGCGACGTGCAGCGGGCTGCGCGTGTGGCCGGCCCGGTGGACGTCGACGGCAGCGGGCAACGTCGCCGAGGTGTTGACCACGACCACGTCACCGGAGGTGAGGTGCTGATCGAGGTCACGGAATGTCGCATGCTCGATCTGGCCGGACCGTGCGACCAGCAACCGGACGGCGTCGCGCGCGAGTCCACGGCGCTCGGCAGGCGCACTGGCCTCGCTGTCGGGCGGCAAGGCGAACCGGGTGACAGGCACGACGGGTCGAGCGAGGGTCCGCGTGTCTGCGCGCGAGCGGGCTGCGCTCATGCCGAAACCGTTGCTTCCACCAAGGCAGAAGCTTGGTAGCGGCCGCTGGGCAGGTCGCTGTCGATCAGACGGAGGAACGCAGGAACCACGGTCTCCGGCTCGGGGCGATCAGAGATGTCCTCGCCGGGAAACGCCTCTTGGTGCATCACGGTCCGCATGTCTCCAGGGTCGAACGCGTAGACACGCACGGTTGGCTCCTCGGCTCCCAGGATGGCGGTCCATTGGTTCAGCGCGGCCTTGGATGACCCGTAGCCACCCCAGCCGTCATACGGCTCAACGGCCGCGTCGGAGGTGACGTTGACCACGAGTCCGTGCTGGTCGCGCAGCTTCGGAAGCAGCAGCTGCGTCAGGGCGAGCGGCGCGAAGACGTTGACGGCATACACCTGCGCGAGGGCGTCGCCGGGGAAGTCGGCAAGCATCGGCTGCGGGCTTGGTCCGAGCAGGCTTGCGTTGTTGAGCAACAGGTCGAGCTCGCCACCCGCGTTCACCGCGTCCACGAGTGCAGCGCGATGGGCTGGGTCAGCGACACTGCCCGCAAGTGCCACCACACGTCGGGCTCCTGCGGCCTCGAAGCCGCTCGCTGCCGCTTCCAGGGCGTGCTCGGTGCGCGCGTCGACCACGAGGGTCCAGCCGCGTTCGGCCAACCCGTTGCCGATCGCCAGACCGAGTCCGCGTGATGCGCCGGTGATGAGTGCAGTGGGCATTGAGTACCTCCTGGGTACGTCGTGATGTTTGGCCGTCTGCCCAGGATGCAACTTAAAGTTAACTTGAGTTCAAGTGGTCTCGACAAGCTCGACCGACGGAGGCCCGTTTCCGACGGACGTGGCCTCTTGCGGTTGGGGCTGTCGGATGTGAGCGTGTGCTCATGGTGAGGTGGCTGGCAACCCGATCCCGCGTCGTGCTGCTGTGCCTGTGCCTCTCCCTGACCGCGTGTACCTCGGAAGGCGACCAGGCAACCGACCCACCCCGGGTCCTCGAGGAGGGCAAGGGCTACCGCGAGCTCCAGCTCAACCAACCCCGCGCCGTGCACCACGCCACCGCGCTCCAAGACGGCCGGGTGCTGTTCACGGGCGGGTGCACGCTGCCGGGCTGCGAGGGTTTCGATCAAGGCAGGACAACGGAGGTCTTCGATCCCGAGCGGGGCTCCTTCGAGCAGGGACCGACGATGGTCGAGCCCCGCGCAAGCGGCACCGCAACTTTGCTCGATGACGGTCGCGTCCTGTTGACCGGTGGCTATCCAGGCGAGGGACAGGGACCGACCTCGACCGCCGAGATCTACAACCCCGCCACCAACAGCTTCACACCGACCAGCTCCATGGCAACCCCGCGTGCCAACCAGACGGCAACCCTCCTGCCAGACGGCCGCGTGCTCATCGCCGGCGGACAAGAATCCGACGCGGCGCTCGACACCACCGAGCTGTTCGACCCGGAAACCGAAGAGTTCAGTGCAGGGCCGGAACTGAGCCAGTCCAGGGCGGGTCACGCCGCTGTCGTGGTGGGCGAGCGTGTGCTGCTCGTCGGGGGCACCCAGTCGGAAGGTGCCCTCCAGTCGACCGACGTACTCGACGGCAGACAGTGGGCGCCGGGGCCGGATCTGCTCACCGGGCGCGTCAAGCTCGGGGCAGTCGGCCTGGGCAGCGGACAGGTGTTCGTGGTGGGTGGTGCCTCCACGACGGAGGGGCGGGAGCGGCTACGGACCACGGAGATCGTCGACCTCCGAGACGGATCTTCCCACTACGGGCCGGAGCTCTCCGAAGGTCAGTACAAGCTCGATGGTGCCGTGACGGTGCTCGACAGCGGCCGAGTCGCGGTGGCGGGCGGTGACTACGTCAACGTCTACGACTCCCGCAGCAACGCGATGACGACGCTCGACGCCCCGGCAATGGGGACCCGCTCGTTCATCAGCGCCACCGCCGTGGGTCCCGCCACGCTCCTCGTGGCCGGTGGCTACGACCCCGCGATCACTCCCACAGACAGCGCCTGGCTGATTTCGATCGAGTGACCAGCCGCAGGGGTTAACGCCACTGCGCGATCACGTCGGGGAGGTCGGCGAGCCGCTGGATCACTGCGTCCGGCTCCCCGATCGTGTGGCCGACCTGCCCCGGCGGGATGTCGCTGTGAGGCAGGTGCACTGCGACGAGTCCGGCATTGCGAGCGCCGTAGATGTCGTCGAACAGCCGGTCGCCGACGTACACACATGCGGCTGGGTCGGTGACGCCGACGGCAGCCATCGCCGCGTGGAACGCCTCGGGAGCAGGTTTGGTCCAGGCAATCTCCGAGGAGTAGACGGCACCGTCGATCAGATGGTCGATGCCGTCACGCACGAAGATGTCCTCGTGCCACGCGCGCGGCCACACGGTGTTGGACAGGATGCCGACCTTGATCCCCTCGGCCTGCAGCCATGTCAGCAACTCCGGCACGTCGTCGTCGGTGTGAGTGTGCGGCTCCCAGAACTCCCGGTACGCCGTCAGGCGTTCGTGGTCGAGCTCGAGCCCAGCCTCGGAGAAGATCTCCGCAAGGGTGGCACTCTGGTGTTGCTCCCGGGCCCGGCCCCAGACTTTGTCGCCTGCGGCCTTGAGCGCCTCGGCAGCGTTGTGTCCCGCCTCGGTCGCCGCCACCGCCAGCGCTGCCGACTCCTCCGAGAAGTCGATCGTGTGCCAGGGAGTGAGCGTGCCACCCCAGTCGAAGATGACGGCGTCAACCGCCACGGACGACCCTCACGACATGCTCGACTGCCTCGTCGACGGCGACGTTCTCGCGTTCGCCACTGGCGCGGTCCTTGACCTCGACGACACCGTCGACGAGGCCACGCCCGACCACGACGATCGTGGGAACTCCGATCAGCTCGGCGTCCTTGAACTTCACTCCGGGCGACACCTTCGCGCGGTCGTCGTAGAGCACTGTCAGGCCGGCGGCGTCGAGCTGCTCGGCAAGCCGGTCGGCAGCGGCCGCGATCTCGGTGTCTTTGCCGGTGGCGACCAGATGCACGTCGGCCGGTGAAACCTCCCGTGGCCAGATGATGCCCAGCTCGTCATGGGAGTTCTCGACGATGGCGCCGACGGCGCGAGAGATCCCGACGCCGTACGAGCCCATCGTCACGGTGACGAGCTTGCCGAGCTCGTCGAGCACCTTGAGATCGAGGGCTTCGGCGTACTTCTCGCCGAGCTGGAAGATGTGGCCCATCTCGATGCCGCGGGCTGTCTCGAGTGGGCTCCCGCAGTTGGGGCAGGGATCGCCTTCGCGGACGTCGGCCGCCTCGATGACGCCATCGGCCTCGAAGTCGCGCCCCGCCACGAGGTCGAGGACATGGCTACCGTGTCGGTCTGCGCCAGTGACCCAGCGCGTGCCGCTGACGATGCGCGGGTCGACGAGGAAGCGGATACCGCTCTCGTTCTTCTCACCCAGCACCCCGGGCCCGATGTAACCCTTGACGAGGCTCGGATGCTTGGCGAACGCGGCCTCGTCGAAGGCCTCGATCTCCGCTGGCTCAACCTGTGCTCCGAGCCGCTTGAGGTCGACATCGCGGTCGCCAGGCACTCCGATTGCGAGCACCTCACGTCGCCCGTCCGGGTGCGCAACCACGACCAGGACGTTCTTCAAGGTGTCACCGGCCTCCCAGGGCCGGTCATCGCGTGGGTACTTCTCGTTGAGGTGGGCGACCAGCGTCTCGATCGTGGGCGTGTCCGGCGTCTCCTCGGCGTGGGCCGCCAGCAGGTCGTCATACGGAGTGTCGTCGGGCACTGGCACTCGCACGGCCTCGACGTTCGCGGCGTAGTCGCACGACGTGCAGCGGACATAGGTGTCTTCGCCATTCTCTGCACTCGCGAGGAACTCCTCGCTGGCCGAGCCGCCCATCGCCCCCGACATGGCCGCGACGATCACGTAGTCGAGACCCAGTCGGTCGAAAATCTTGATGTATGCCGCCCGATGCGCCTCGTAGGACGCGAGAAACTTTTCCTCGCTCACGTCGAAGGAGTACGAGTCCTTCATCGTGAACTCGCGCCCTCGCAAGATGCCGGCGCGGGGACGTGGCTCGTCGCGGTACTTCGTCTGGATCTGATATAGCGACAAGGGCAGGTCCTTGTAGGAGGAGTACAGGTCCTTGACGAGCAGCGTGAACATCTCCTCGTGCGTGGGACCGAGGAGGTAGTCGGCGCCCTTGCGGTCCTTGAGGCGGAACACGTTGTTGCCGTACTCGGTCCATCGGCCGGACGCTTCGTAGGGCTCGCGGGGAAGCAGCGCTGGGAAGCGGACCTCCTGCGAGCCCATCGCGTCCATCTCCTGCCGCACGATGTCCTCGATCTTGCGGAGCACCCGAAGGCCGAGCGGCAGCCACGAGTAGATACCGGGTGCGGCGCGACGGATGTAGCCGGCCCGCACCAGGAGCCGATGGCTCGGGACCTCGGCGTCGACCGGGTCGTCACGCAGGGTGCGAAGGAACAACGACGACATCCGCATCGACACGGGCTTACTCCTCGGCTCAGGATGCTGGCGGTTCGAGGATACGGGCCAGGGCGGTGCGACCTCACCCCAGTTTCGGCCACTCGCGCGTTTGGTTGTTGATCGGGGTCACGCAGAGTGACACCATGACGCGGCATTGGCTGTGACGTACCGGGGGACAGTTCGCCGCAGCCTCCTACCGACGACCTGGGGGGATCAGATGAGCAATGGCCGAGCGATCGCCGTCGTCCTTGGTCTCTGCGCCGCTTTCTTATCGGCCCCAGCCGCGAGCTCTCCGGCACTCGCGGCTCCTCCGGCAGGCGGCCCGGACGAGCGTTGAGCTGGGGCGACGGCTCGTTGTGCTGAGGCAATGCGCCGGCGGGACATGTCGACAGCGTTTCGGCGCGCTTCCGCAGCCCGATGCCGGGTGAGAGGAGTGGTCATTGCCCCCGTCTGACCCCCTGGTCGAACGCGCCGCGTTGGCCGATCACCGCCGTCACTCTGGCCTGGGTCGCCTGCAGCTGACCTCGTAGACCGGCGTACGCCGGGTCGCGGATTGCCTTCGGCACGTTCAGCAGGCGCATCGGGTGGACGCCGTCGAAGGTCGTGATCATGGTCGGGATGTACTCCAGCTTCTGGACCCGGAACGTCCCGTCAGGACGCTCGCGGAACGTCACCCGGCAGGTGTTGCCGTCGTAGACACCTTCGACATCGGTGCTCTGCTGCGCGACCGCGTTGCCCTGCCCGAATGCAACCCACGTGCCGTTGATCCGGTCGTACGGCTGCACGACGTGCGCGTGATGCCCGTAGATGAAGTCGATGTCCGGCGACCGCGTGAGCTGCTTGGCGACGTCGAGCTGGTCCGTGGACGGCTCGTGCATGTACTCGAGTCCCCAATGCAGCGCCACCATGACCACCTCAGCGCCGTCTGCGCGCGCCCGAGACGCCATCCGCTCGATGGCGGCGACGCGAATGAGCGACACCGACCACGGCTGCTCCTCCGGCAGCGGTATGCCGTTCGTGCCGTAAGTCGCGGAGATCACCGCCACCTTCACTCCCGCCACATCGACGATCAGTGGCTTGCGGGATGACGGCCGCGTGGCGTAGGTGCCGCTGTGGGCGATGCCCGCCCCGTCGAAGTAGCCAAGAGTGCGGGTCAGCCCGTCGAACCCCTGGTCGATGCTGTGGTTGGACGCCGTCGTGCACACGTCATACCCCACCCAGTCGAGCGCGGGGACGATGGCTGGCGGCACTGAGAAGACCGGGTAGCCCAGGTAAGGCCCGCCGCGCGGCGCCAGCGGGGTCTCCATGTGGCAGATCGCCAGGTCTGCGCCGCCGATGACGGACTTCATCTCGCCGAGCAGCGGCCGGAAGTCCATGGGCTCACGGCCGGTCGTGCGGGCATCGATCTCGGCTGTTGCCCAGAGCCCTTCGTGCAGCAACATGTCGCCGTTCATCACCGCCGTGAACGTGCGCGGATCAGGTGGGTCTGTGGTCTTTGTCGGGCTAGTCGGGGCAGACTCGGTGGGGTCGGCAGGCTCGGTCGGGTCACTGGTTGGCCCGCTGCTACGGGCGTCTGGTGTGTCGGTCGGGGTCGGTTCGTCGGTCGGGTCCGTCGTACACCCCACCGCGAGACACAGCGCGGCGGCCAGGGCAGCGGCCCCCTGCAATGCCGGTCGTCGTCTCATGCCTTCCCCTCACGCGGCGCCGGGTGGCGACCGCCTCGGCATACCTCGTCGTGACGAGGATGCCATGGTGTCGCGCCCCCACCGCGTTAGGCTCGGCCGCGAGGAGGTGACTGTCGGATGCTGAGAGCACGTCCTCGGCTGCGCGTGCTCGGCCCACGCGACCTCGACGCCGTCACCCGCCTCATCGCGCGTGACCCCGTCAAACACGTGTTCGTCGACTACCGGGTCCGGCTGACCCGCCTCGAACCTCGCTGGCTCGGCGGAGAGATGTGGGGCTACGACGACGGCCGCGAGCTGGTCTCCGTCTGCCATGCGGCTGCGAACCTCGCCCCGGTGCTGTCGACGCCCGCTGCGATCGAGGCGTATGCCGACCGGGCGCTCTCCATCGGCCGGCGGTGCGGGTCGATCATGGGCCCCGACGAGGAGGTTGCGGCCCTCTGGGGCAGGCTCGAACCGGCCTGGGGCCCCGCCAGGTCGGTGCGGCCGCGCCAACCGTTCATGGTTCTTGATCAGGCCCCTCTCGTCGCCCCGTCCGCCGACGTACGTCGCGTGCGCCCGGATGAGGTGGACGTCATCTATCCCGCTTGTGTGGCGATGTACACCGAGGAGCTCGGCGTCTCACCTGAGAACGCCGGCGGGGCGGCGCTCTACCGGGCCCGGGTGGCCCAGCTGGTTGCCCGCGGGCTCGCCTTCGCACACATCGACGGCAACGAGGTGCTGTTCAAGGCCGAGCTCGGACCCATCACTCCCCACGCGTCCCAGCTGCAGAGCGTCTGGGTCAACCCGCGCTACCGCGGCCAGGGAATGTCTGCTCCCGGCGTCGCCACCGTGTGCGAAGCCGCCTTCGCCGACGGTGCTCCCGTCGTGTCTCTCTACGTCAACGAGCACAACGTGTCAGCCCGCCGGTCGTACGAACGGGTCGGGTTCAAAGAGGTCGGCCGCTTCGCCACGATCCTCTTCTGATCGAGCACCATCCACGAAGTGGCCGACGTGAGGTGGGCTGGGGCGGTCATGGTGTCGGCCACTTCGGGAAAGCCGGCCGGCCCTACGCGAAGTGGCCGACGTGAGGCGGGCTAGGGCAGTCATGGTGTCGGCCACTTCGCTGGCCCGTCGGGGAGCGAGTGGAGGAACCGTCGTACCTCCCGGACGAAGGTCTCCTTGGACTCCAGGTAGTTCTCGTGGCCGAGGCCTTCCATCACCACGAGGGTCGACGACGGGATAGCAGTGTGCAGCGCGCGCGCCACCGGCAGCGGCGAGCGCTCGTCTCGATCACCGGTGAGCACGAGCACCGGCACCTCGATCTGCCCCAACATGGCCCGGAGATCCGCCTCGGCGAGTGCGTGCGCCATCGCCAGCGTCCCCGTCGCACGCGCCTGCGACATGATGGAGCTCAGCTCCTCCGCCGCGTCGGCGGGCATCATCTCCGAGAAAAGCCCCCTCATCGACGTCGGCTCGAAGGCACCTGGAAGTAGTTCCGCAGCCTCCTGAGCGAACCGCAACCGGGCCGCCACCTCCTCGGGCGGCAGGGAGCCCGCCCATCCGGCATACCCGCCGACAAGAATCAGCGAGGCAGCAAACTGTGGGCTTCTTTCGTAGAGCTGGAGTGCCAGCGCCGAGCCCCACGAGTGGCCGAGCAGATACACGGGCCCGCAATCGAGTGCGTCCAGCAGTCCGGCGAGGCAGTCGGCGTACTCGGGTAACCGCCACGTCGAGGCGGGGTCGGCAGATTGGCCGCAGCCGGGGGCATCCCACGCGATCACGGTGAACTCGTCTTTGAGCTCGTCCATCGTCGCTCGCCACACTCGGCCGTCGGAGACGGCACCGTGGAGCATCACGAGCGGCGGTCCGTTGCCGACGCGCCGAAACGCGACGCGTCGTCCCTCGACCTCGAGGTCCTCCAGGATTGACACCTCACCTCACCTCAAGAGGTTGTCCGGGAAACCACGGGCCGCCCCGTCTACTGGTCGGCTAGCTGGGGTGGACCCGGACGATCCTGTCCGCGCCGCCCCCGTTGGCGGTCGTGATGAGCAGATCACGGTTGGCGGTCTGCACGACAGAGCGAAGTCGGCCATAGCGACCGTTGAGTGCTGGCGGGGCCACCACCCACACGCGCTGGCCGGCCTTGTTGAACTTGATGAAGATCAACCGCTCGCCGACGAGCGTGCAGACTGCCAACGTGCCTTGGTAACGACCCCATTCGCGGCCGCGGACCCACACCGCACCCGACGTGGCGATCGTCGGGTTTCCCGACCGCCAGCGAGCACTGATCTGCTTGCCCGGAAGGCTGTGGTCAGTCATCGGGCGGGACTCGTTGTAGCCGGGCACCGGGTTCCAGCCGTAGTTGCCGCCCCTGACCAGCCGATTGACCTCGTCGTCGCGGTAGGTCCCGTGCTCGACCGACCACATTCCGCGGCCGGGGCGCATGGACAGGCCCTGCACGTTGCGGTGGCCGTAAGTCCAGATGAAGCGCTTCTTGCGGATGCTCGAGCTCTTGAACGGGTTGCCTGCTGCGGCGTTGCCGGTGTAGCGGTTCAACCGGAGCACCTTGCCGTTGAGACTGCGGAGGTTCTGCGGGTTGGTGCCGACGGCAGCGTCGCCGGTGCCGACGTACATCCGGCCCAAGTTATCGAACCGGATCCGGCAGCCGCCATGGCGACCCGAGGTCATCTGGATCCCGGTGAGCAGGGTGTCGACCCGGCGGATATCGGTGCGGCGGGCATTCAGCCTCCAGGCGTGGATGCGTACGTCGTTTCGGCCGTCCGTCCGGAAACCGGTGCACGTGTAGACGCGGGCGTTCCGCTCGAACCGTGGGTCGGCCGCGATCGACATCAGGCCGGTCTCTCCCTCGTTGATGAAGCCAGCCGGGTCGTTGATGAGCACGCGTGTTGCGCCGTTGGGGCGCCGGATCAGGATGCGTTTACGGTCGCGCTCGGTGAACACCCACGAGCCGCCGGGAAGGACCGTGACGTCCCACGGGATATCAAGACCTGACTTCACGACCCTGGTCCGCAACGTCACGGCTCGGGCAAGCGCCGCTTCGGCTTTAGCTGGGGCCGCTGTGGCGATCGCGGTGCTGGTGCTCTCCGGCTGGGCGGCTACGACGCTCTGCGGAGACGCGTCCGCGGCGCTCGTGGCGGCGAGGACACCGACAACAGGGAGCGCCGCCAGGCGCAGGAGGCGGGGACGAGGCGTTGCGGCGAGATTGGTCACCGTCTGAGTAAACAACGGATCACCTTGAGTGTCAGCACCCAGGCCTCCCGGCGCCCGCAGGTCAGAATGTGGTCGCGGGCTGGAGCTCAGGTCGCACCGGAAGTCGCCGCAGCGGCGATGTCCACGCGACCACCACGGCCAGGATGCTGATCGACGCCATCGCCACCATCGCAGGGCGGGTGCCGACCACGTGACCGAGCGCACCGCCAGCCAGCGCACCGAGGGTCCAACCCAGGCCCCACGACATCATCCGACCGGCCGTGTTGACCCGGCCAAGCAGGTGTTCAGGCGTGACCTGTTGCCGGTAGGAGATCGAATTGACCACCACGAGCGTGTAGACGCTGCTCCAGACGAGCATGCCGATGGCCGCCACCACCCAGTGCGTGGCGGTCGCGGTGACGATGCCAATCACTGCCGATACGGGCAACGCCCGGAGCGTGATGGCCGCAGCGCTGACGTGACGGAGCAGCCGCGGCAAGACGAGCGCCGCGAGCAGGGCCCCGATGCTCCAAGCGGCATAAACGAGCCCGAACCGCCAGCCCTGCGTTCCGACGCCAAGCACCCGGTCACACCACACGACGAGCAGCGCGACGAATCCGCCACCGGCCAGACATTGCAGCGTGCCCACGATCGTCATCGTGCGTACGCCGCCGTGCCGGACCAGGAACGCCAACCCCTCGCCAATGTCGCGGAACAGCACCCGCGCCGTGAACGCGGGACGGTGCCGGTTGGGGTCGTGCATCAACCGAGAGACAGCACGGATGAAGAGCCCGGAGGCGGCGAAGCTCAGGGCGTCGACGAGGAGGAGCGTGGCCGGGTCGATGACTGCGAGGGAGACGCCAACGAGCGCGGGCAGAACCATCTCGACCGACGTCGCCGCACCCCAGACGGCGGCGTTGGCCGAAGCGATCCGATCTCTGCCCACGAGGACGGGTAGAGCACCGAAGTTGGCACCGTCAAAGAACGTCGCGACGGCCGGGCTGACGAACGCCACCACCAAGACGTGCGGCACGGTCAGCGTGCCGAGCCAGTGCGCGAGCGGGATCGTGGCCATCACGGCGGCATTGAGCATGTCCGCGCTGACCATCACCATCCTGCGGTCCCAACGGTCCGATAGCGCTCCGGCGAAGAGACCGAACACCAAGTACGGCGCCGCCTCCAGCGCAGAGACCAGCGCGGTCAGGAACGCGGAGTCGCTGAGTCGGTAAACGAGCACCGGCAACGCGACCAGCGTGACGACCGTTCCGCTGAGCGAGAGCACGCGCGACCACCAATAGCGACGAAAGTCGATGTCGTCGCGCAGCCGGGCAGGCGGGTGCGTGTCACTCACGGGTGTCTCCTGTAGGGGCTGGGCACTCAGAGCGGTCCGGCGGCGGGCAGCTCGTGGACCTGGACCTCCTGGCCGTCCGGGTCCGTCACCGTCACCATGGAACCGAAGTCCTCCACCTTCACGTGCGCGTCACCATGGCCGGCCTCGACGAGCCGGGCCGCGACCGCCTCGAGAGGTTCGTGGGTAGCAAAGGTGAGGTGGGCGGATCCGCTCCCGGCGATGATCGGTAGGTCGGCCGGGTCCTGCGTGTAGACGTAGTGCAAGCCGACGTAACCGTGCTGGCCCGCGCCTGCGTCGAACATGACGTAAGACTCGTTCGACTCCCCGAGCCGGGTCAGGCCGAGTGCGATCAGCCAGTCGGCGTACTGGCCCTGCGGATCGGTGAAGCGAACCGGCACCACGGACAGCCCGACCTCGGGGCGCGACTCCGGGTGGGCGCGGTAGCCGTAGAGGTCGTCGGTACGGCCGTCGATCCAGATCTGGTCGCCGAGCGGGTCGGTGCAGCTGAGTACCCGGCCGTAGGCCTCGTCGTGCACCGTGACATCACGGACTCCAGCGTCGCGCAACTGGTCGGCCAGCTGGTCGAGATCATTTACCTCGAAGCTCAGGCTGGTCTGGCCTGCCTTGGCGCCGATGGCGGAGGTCTCGGCGTCGTGCAGCGCGACCATGCCGCTATCGGCGATCAGATCGATCCAGCCGCCGCTTCGTGCCTCGATGCGGGGTCGCAGGCCGACGTCTTCGAGGAACGCCTGCATGCGCGCGACGTCATTGGTGAATCGAACCGGTCGGACGACGATGTTTCCCATGGAAGTCACCCCTTGGCCTCTCCGTGGCGGGTCAGGAACTCTTCGAGGGCGCGTTCGACGAGGGCGGACAGGCTTGTGCCGTCATCGATGGCCTTGTGCTTGGTACGCCGGATCAGCTCAGGCGGCAGGTACACGTTGAACTGCGCCTTGCCTCCGCCTTTGTCTGCGGGACTCATGGCTAACTTGCTAGCATTCTAGCCAATCCGTGTCAACCCTCATCGCCCAGACGTCACCTGTGCCGGCCGCTGCAAACCTGACCACTCGGCACTGCAAACCTGACCAGTCGGCACGGCAAACCTGACGAGTCGACGTGAGGGTCAGGAGATTGTGACGGTCGGAGCACCCGGTGCCCGACTGGTGCCGTCCAGGTCGACCGGCTCGCCCATCTCCTCGGCGATCCGCATCGCTTCTTCGATGAGGGTCTCCACGATCAGCGCCTCCGGGACCGTCTTGATGACCTCGCCCTTGACGAAGATCTGGCCCTTGCCGTTGCCGGACGCGACACCGAGATCCGCCTCGCGAGCCTCGCCAGGGCCGTTGACGACACAGCCCATGACCGCTACGCGCAGCGGGACCTCCATGCCCTCCAGTCCCGCGGTGACCTCGTCGGCCAACTTGTAGACGTCGACCTGGGCGCGGCCGCATGACGGGCAGGACACGATCTCGAGCTTGCGTTCACGCAGGTTGAGCGACTGCAGGATCTGCAGACCCACCTTGACTTCCTCGACAGGCGGCGCCGACAGCGAGACACGGATCGTGTCACCGATCCCCTTCGCCAGCAGTGCACCGAACGCCACGGACGACTTGATCGTGCCCTGGAAGGCGGGGCCTGCCTCCGTCACTCCGAGGTGCAGCGGCCAGTCGCCGGCCTCGGACAGCAACTCGTAAGCCCGCACCATCACGACGGGATCGTTGTGCTTCACCGAGATCTTGAAGTCGTGGAAGTCGTGCTCCTCGAAGAGTGACGCCTCCCAGACGGCAGACTCGACCAGCGCTTCGGGAGTCGCCTTCCCGTGCTTCTCAAGCAGTCGCGGGTCAAGAGAGCCTGCGTTGACACCGATCCGGATCGACGTACCTCGATCCTTGGCCGCAGCAGCGATCTGCTTGACCTGGTCGTCGAACTTGCGGATGTTGCCGGGGTTGACCCGGACTGCCGCGCAGCCAGCATCGATCGCGGCGAACACGTACTTCGGCTGGAAATGGATGTCGGCGATGACCGGGATCTGCGAGTGCTGGGCGATCGCCGGCAGCGCGTCGGCGTCGTCAGGGCTTGGGCACGCCACCCGGACGATGTCGCAGCCGGACGCCGTCAGCTCCGCGATCTGCTGCAACGTCGGGTCGACGTCGGCGGTCACGGTTGTGGTCATCGACTGGACCGAGATGGGGGCGTCCCCACCAACTAGGACCGAGCCCACCTTGATCTGTCGGGTACGACGTCGAGGGGCAAGCACCGGCGGCGGTGCCGAGGGCATCCCCAGGTCAATGCTGGTCATCGCAGTCCTTCGTGGCAGTCGAAGTGGTTCCTAGGCAGCAGATGGCGGCGGTCAGCCGGTGAGTTGGATCGGATTCACGATATCTGCCCAGATCAGCAAGACGCCCATCACGATCAGCACCATGGCGGCGGTGTAGGCGACGGGGAGCATCTTGGCCACGTCGGCGTATCCCGGGTCGGGACGGCCCCGCAGCCGGGCGAGCCCGCGGCGGGCGGCTTCGTAGAGTGCTCCGGCGATGTGTCCGCCGTCGAGCGGCAGCAGCGGGATGAAGTTGAACAGGGCGACGAAGAGGTTGACCACGCCGAGCAGCAGGAGCAGCGTCGACCACCGGTCGGTGATGCTGATCCGGTCGTCCGATGCGACCTCGCCAGCGACACGGCTCGCACCCACGACGCTCATCGGGCTCTCGGGGTCGCGCTCCTCGAGCCCGAGAGCTGCCTTGAAGACGCCGGTCATCCGCTGCGGGAGTTCCAGCAATGCCTCTCCGGTGCGCTGGGTGTAGTCACCCATCGTGGCCGCGACGTACGCGAGGTCTTGCCTCTCGCGCACCTCGTCGGGCGTGATACCGAGGAAGCCCACCTGCACGAATTTCGTCGGGTCATCGTAGTCAGGGCGCTCGGAGGCGAGGGGCGTCGGTGTGAGGGTCTGACGCTCACCGTCGCGGATGATGACGATCTCGAGCGGCTGATCGGCGCTCTCGCGGATTAGGGCGGCGAACTCTTCCCAGGTCGCCATCTGCTGGCCGTTGACCGTCACGATCTCGTCGCCCTGCTGAAAGCCTGCCTCGGCGGCCGGCGACGGCGGATCGGGCCTGGCGTCGGGCGCGACCCGGCATGCCCGCGCGCCCTCGCTGGCAGGGATGACGCAGTCGGAGATCTGACTGACGGTCAGCGTGGGCTGGTAGATGCCGATGCCCATGAAGACACCGCCGAGCAACAGCACGGCCAAGAAGACGTTCATCATCGGGCCGCCGGACATGACGATGACCTTCTTCCACCAGTCCTGCCGGTAGAAGTGTCGGTACTCGGGGGTTGCATTGGTCTCGTGAGCCTCGGCGGCACGGGCGTCGGCGATCATTCGGCCGAAGAATCCGCGGTCGGGGACCGGATCCTTTGAGGGCGGCAGCATGCCGACCATCCGGATGAAGCCGCCGAGCGGGAACGCCTTCACGCCGTACTCGGTGTCACCGCGCTTGACCGACCACACCGTCTTGCCGAACCCGACGAAGTACTGGGTGACTTTGACGCCGAACTTCTTCGCTGGCCACATGTGCCCGACTTCGTGCAGGGCGATCGACCCGAGGACGCCAAGCAGGAAGAGGACGACCCCCAGCGTGTAGACCATTGCGGTCATAAGTCCGGTGTTCCTCCTGCTGTCGGCTGCTCTGCGAGCATGGCTGATGCTCGTTCACGAGCCCAACGGTCGGCGGCAAGTACGTCGTCGACGGTCAACGCGCCACCCTTAGAGGGTACGTCGTCGGCGTCCTGCGCCGCAGCCATCACGGCAGCGACGGTGTCCACGATCGCGAGGAAGGGCAGCGCCTTGTTGAGGAAAGCCGCCACACACTCCTCGTTGGCTGCGTTGAAGACAGCCGGGGCGACACCCCCGCGCCGGCCCGCCTCGATGCCGAGCTGCAAGCCGGGGAACGCCTCGTGATCGACCGGCTCGAACTCCCAGCGCTGCCGCTGCGTCCAGTCGAGCGGCGGTGCCAGGTCCGGCACACGGTCGGGCCAACCGAGGGCGAGACCGATCGCCAGTCTCATGTCCGGTGGCGACGCCTGCGCGATGGTCGAGCCGTCCTGAAACTCGACCATCGAGTGGACCACTGACTGCGGATGCACGACCACGTCGATGCGTTCGAAGTCGATCGCGAAGAGCAGGTGCGCCTCGATCACCTCGAGCGCCTTGTTGACGAGCGTGGCCGAGTTGGTCGTGACCACGGGTCCCATGTCCCAGGTCGGGTGGCCTAGCGCCTCCTCGGTGGTCACCTCGGCCAGCTCGGCGCGCGAACGGCCGCGGAACGGGCCGCCGCTGGCGGTGATGACCAACCGGCGTACCTCGTCGGCTCGACCGCTGCGCAGACACTGAGCGAGAGCAGAGTGCTCGGAGTCGACGGGCACGATCTGCCCCGGCTGCGCCAACGACGTCACCACCTCACCACCGATGATGAGGGACTCCTTGTTTGCCAGAGCGAGAGTGGCGCCGGTGCGCAGTGCAGCCAGCGTGGGCCGGAGTCCCACCGCGCCGGTGATCGCGTTGAGCACGACGTCGCACGGCAGTTCGGCGGCGCGTTCGGCCGCGTCGGGCCCGGCGATGATCTTGGGGAGCGAGAAGTTGCCGTGCTGGTAGCCCTGGCGCTGCGCCTCGGTGTAGAAGGCCAGCTGCAGATCCTCGACGACCGTGCTGCGCGACACCGCGACGACGGGTGCCCGGAATTCCAGCGCCTGGGCCGCCAGCAGGCCCGGGTCGGAGCCCCCGGCCGCCAACGCCGCGACCTCGAAGAGATCAGGGTTGGTGCGTATGACGTCCAGCGCCTGCGTGCCGATCGAGCCGGTCGAGCCGAGCACGACGATCCGGCGGCGATGCGGAGCAGAGTCGGTCACGGGCGCATCCTTTCACCACTAAGGCGTCGGCGTGCCCCCGCGCACGCCGACGCCTCCGCGGCCGACCTGGGCCCGATGACTAGCACCTAAGGGCATGTGCGTTGGTCTTGACACCCCACGGAGGCGGGAGAAGCGTTCGAGACATCCGACTTGCTCGACGCTAGGAGACTCGATGCATACCCCACGTGCTCGTCTAGGGATCGTCATTGTCGCCCTTGGCCTGCTGGCAGGAGCCAGCGCAGGCGCGACTGCTCTGGGACACGGAGACCGCGGCAGTCGGGGGGCTGTCAAGGCCGCGCTCAGCGGCTACCAGGAGGACCCACTTACCGTCTCGACCCCTGGTAAGGGGAAGTTCGAGGCGTGGATCGACTCGCGGGACGAGGAGATCGAGTACCGGCTGTCCTACCGGGCCACAGAAGGCACGGTCACCCAAGCCCACATCCACTTCGCTGGACGGCACCAGAGCGGCCGCATTGTCGTGTTCCTTTGCTCGAACCTCGGCAACGGTCCTGCCGGCACTCAGGCCTGCCCCGCCGCGGGAACCGTGACCGGGACGATCACGCCGGAGGATGTGCTCGACTCCACTCCGCCGACCCCGAACCAGGGCATCGCCGCGGGCGAGTTCGACGAGTTGGTGGCCGCCATCAAGGCCAAGGCGACGTACGCAAACGTGCACTCGACGCTGCACCCTGGCGGGGAGATCAGAGGGCAGCTCAACCCGAGCCACCACCACGACTGAGGGGTCGAGCGAATAGACCGTCGGCCATCGTCGGTCGTCGGGGTCGGCGCGTGGGATACGTTGCGAGGCATCAGCCGTCACCGCAGCCGAGGGAGTAGCCATGGGCGCCTTGTGGCATCCGTTCGCCGACATGGGGGCCGTCGAGAGGGACGGCGAGTTCGTGATCTCCCGGGGTGTGGGCACCCGTGTCTTCGACCCTGACGGAAACCAGTACCTCGACGCCACGGCGGGCCTGTGGTTCACGAACGTGGGGCACGGTCGCACCGAGCTTGGTGACGTCGCGGCACGGCAGATGAGCACCATGGCGGCATACAGCACGTTCGGTGACTACGTCACAGAGCCGACGGTGACGCTGGCCGAGCGGCTCGCCGGTATCGCGCCGGTCCCAGGGAGCAAGGTGTTCTTCACGTCCGGTGGCTCGGACTCTGTCGAGACGGCCGCCAAGCTGGCTCGTCGCTACTGGACCGAGGTCGGCCAGCCTTCCCGCACGATCATCATCGGCCGGGAGAAGGCCTACCACGGTATGCACTACGCGGGCACCGCGCTCGCCGGTATCCCCGGCAACCGGGAAGGGTACGGCGAGCTCGTTGCCGACGCCGCCACGGTCGGCTGGGACAGCGCCGACGACCTGCGGGCGACGATCGAGCGGCTCGGCCAAGAGCGCGTTGCGGCGTTCTTCTGCGAGCCTGTCATCGGTGCCGGCGGCGTCTACCCGCCACCTGACGGTTACCTGGCCGAAGTGCGCAAGGTCTGCACTGAGTACGACGTGTTGTTCGTGGCCGACGAGGTGGTCACTGGCTTCGGGCGGATCGGTGGCGCGTGGTTTGCCAGCGGACGGTTCGGGCTCGAGCCCGACATGATCACCACGGCGAAGGGGCTGACGTCTGGCTACCTGCCGATGGGCGCAGTGCTGATCGCGCCACGGCTGGCGGAGCCGTTCTTCCAGCCGGATGCCGGCGTGTGGTGGCGGCATGGCTACACGTACTCCGGGCACGCGGTTGCGGCGGCCGTGGCGCTGGCCAACCTTGACATCATCGAGCGCGAGGGTCTCCTCGACGAGGCGGCTCGCCTGGAGGGCACGCTCGCCCGGCAGCTGGCACTGCTGGCCGACCACGAACGCGTCCTCGAGGTTCGCTCTGGGACGGGCGCGTTGGCCGCGGTACAGCTCGCGAGTCCTGGCGAGGCGATGGCGCTGGCCAAGACGCTGCGGTCGCAGGGCGTCGCCACCCGGGCAGTGGGCTCGGGCGGCATACAGATCTCGCCGGCGTTCGTGATGACCGACGACGAGGTTGACGAGCTCGCGACG
Source organism: uncultured Actinomycetota bacterium (assembly GCA_963815295.1). Classification (GTDB taxonomy): domain Bacteria; phylum Actinomycetota; class Actinomycetes; order Propionibacteriales; family Nocardioidaceae; genus JACDHG01. The sequence goes on along the minus strand of CAWFFZ010000008.1, from coordinate 647,409 downwards.
GCCATCGCCACCGCCCTCGACGCCTAGCCCGCCTCGAGGGCCGGAACCTGCGATTCGGCGGAGTTAGGAGTCGCGTTGGCCCCACGGTGAGCCGTACTCGGTCAGCAGGTCGAGGAAGGGCTTGGCGTCGAACGCCTCGGGTCCGAGCACGCCGGCCCCGCTCCAGGCCCCGCGGGCGAGCAGCTCCAGCGCGACCACCGGGTTGATCGCCGTCTGCCAGACGACGCACTGGTGGCCGTACTCGCGCATCGACCAGGCGTTGTCGACGACGTGATAGAGGTACGTCGATCGAGGCTTCCCGTCCTTCCCCGTCCCGGTGACGTAGACGCCGGCGCAGGTCTTGCCGGCCATCTTGTCGCCCAGGGTGGCGGGGTCCGGCAGCCCGGCCGCGACCACGTCACGCGGACTGACCTCGACACCACCGACGCGAATCTTCTCGGTCTTGTCGAGGCCGAGCATGTGCAGGGTCTTGAGCACGTCGATGAACTCGGTTCCCAACCCGTACTTGAATGTCACGCGCTTGGCTTCGAGCCAACGCGGCATCAGCAGCACTTCCTCGTGCTCGACGTTGACGCACTCAACCGGCCCGATCCCGTCCGGGAAGTCGAACACCTCCGGCTCGCTGAACGGCTCGGTCGTGAACCACCCTCGGTCCTTCTCCCACAGCACCGGTGGGTTGAGGCACTCCTCGATGGTGGTCCAGATGGAGAACGACGGTGCGAAGTCGTATCCCTCAACCGTGAGGTTGGACCCATCGCGGGTGCCGAGCTCGTCGACCTCGCTGAAGAGGTGGTCGACGGCATACTTGGCGAACACGTCGGACAACCCCGGCTCGACACCGATGCCGACCAGTGCGAGTCGGCCCGACTGCTCCCACTGTTCGGCCAGCGCGAACTGCTCGTCGCCGAGCTTCACGCCCGGCTTCGAGTAGGGCTCGTCGGGGTGCGGCGTGGACAGGCTCATCGCCATGTCGAGGTAATCAGCCCCACCGGCAAATGCGCCGTTGAAGATCGGCATGACGAACCGCGGGTCGACGGCGTTCATCACGTGGGTGATGCCGCGCTCGGCTACGAGCGCCGCAACTGAGTCGGCAACCGAGGCATCCACCTGGGCGCTGCTGAACCGATCGTCGACCGCCGCGGCCGCGACCGCCCGTCCCTCGTCATAGTCCGCGATAACGATGTGCTCGAAGAAGTCACGACGCGCAGCGATGGCAGCAAACGCCGCGCCGACACCCCCCGCACCAACCAGGAGAATCTTCATGAGGTCCTTTCGCTCTAAGTGTCAGGGAAGCGCCAACATCAAGCAACGGTTCGCCTGAGCCGTGCGACAACCTAGTGGTCAGCCTGTGAGGGTGGTCCAGGGGATGCATCGCAAGGCCGAGGGGCGAAGCGATAGCGGGCAATCGCGAGCGACGAGAACGCCGCGAGGCGCCGACTGGCCTCCCTCACACAGAGATATCTGTCATGACGTGCTTAATGCGGGTGTAGTCCTCCAGGCCGTACATGGACAGGTCCTTGCCATAGCCGGAATGTTTGAACCCGCCGTGCGGCATCTCCGCCACGATCGGGATGTGGGTGTTGATCCAGACGCAGCCAAAGTCGAGCCGACGGGCCATCCGCATGGCGCGCCCGTGGTCCTTGGTGAAGACGCTGCTCGCGAGGCCGTACTGGACGCCATTCGCCCAGCGGAGCGCCTCGTCCTCGTCGGAGAACTGCTGCACGGTGATGACCGGGCCGAAGATCTCGTCCTGGATCGCCTCGTCGTCCTGCTTGAGCCCGGACACGACCGTTGGTGCGTAGAAGTAGCCCTTGTCGCCGACCCGGTGGCCGCCGGCCTGGAGCTGGGCATGGTCAGGCAGCCGGTCGATGAAACCCGTGACTCGAGCCAGCTGGTTGGGGTTGTTGACAGGCCCGTAGAGCACATCGTCGTCATCCGGCATACCGGTCTTGGTGTTCTTCGCCTGCTCAGTCAGTGCCGCCACGAAGTCCCCGTGGACGCCTGGCCCTGCCAGGACCCGGGTGGCGGCGGTGCAGTCCTGACCCGCGTTGAAGTAGCCGGCGCCAGCGATTGCCTCGGCCGCTGCCTCAATATCGGCGTCGTCGAACACCACCACGGGGGCCTTTCCGCCGAGCTCGAGGTGGGTCTTCTTCAGGTCGGTGGCCGCGCTCTTGGCGACCTCCATGCCGGCGCGCACCGACCCGGTGATCGACACCAGTTGCGGGATCGGGTGCTCGATCAAGGCACGGCCAGTGTCACGATCGCCGGTGACGACGTTGAATACCCCCGGAGGGAAGAACTCCTGAGCAATCTCACCGAGCAGCAACGTCGAGGCGGGCGTGGTGTCCGACGGCTTGATGACGAGGCAGTTGCCGGCCGCGAGTGCGGGAGCGACCTTCCAGATCGCCATCATCAGCGGATAGTTCCATGGAGTGACCTGGGCGACGACGCCGATCGGCTCGCGCCGGACGTATGACGTGTGACCGGCGAGGTACTCCCCCGCGGACTTGCCTTCCAGCACCCGGGAAGCACCGGCGAAGAACCGCACCTGGTCGATGGCCGGCGGCAGCTCCTCGGTCTTCGTGAACCCGAGCGGCTTGCCGGTGTTCTCACTCTCGACGGCAACGAACTCGTCCGCGCGGTTCTCCATCGCATCGGCGAGCTTCAGCAGCGCGCGCTGACGGTCGGCCGGAGTTGCGTCACGCCAGGTCTCGAACGCCGCGGACGCCGCCTGCATCGCTCGGTCGACGTCCTCGGACCCCGACACGGCGGCAGTGGCGTACTCCACCTCGGTGGACGGGTTCACGACGGCGGACGTCCGCCCGTCGGCACTGTCGACGTACTCCCCGTTGATGAGGTTTTTCAGGGTCTTCGTGGTCATCCCGGTCCTTTGTGTACGTCGATGTGCATGACTGATTCCTAAGTAAAAGTAGTGGGGCGCAACCGAATACGCCAGGCCCGCTCGGCATGCGCAACGTATTTCGTAGGTCAGAGGCGACCGCCGGTCTCATCGCCGGACAACTTCTGGGAGAGGTAGATCGGGATGATCGACAGCACGATCAGGCCGGCGGCCACCACGTTCACGATCGGGGCCTGCGACCTGCCAAGAATGTTGGTGTTGATCCACAGCGGGAGGGTTTCGATGTCGGGCGGCGACGTGAACGTCGTCACCACGATCTCGTCAAAGGACAGGGCGAAAGCCAGCAACCCGCCGGCGAGCAGCGCCGACCCGAGATTGGGCAACGTGACCAGCCGGAAGGTCGTGAACCGGGTGGCGCCGAGATCCATCGATGCCTCCTCGATATTTCCGCCGAGCCGCCGCAGTCGCGCGACGACATTGTTGAACACCACCACGATGCAGAAGGTCGCATGCGCGATGACAATCGACCAGAGCGACAGGTCGATGCCGAGGATCGTCGTGAACGCGTTCCTTAGCGCGATCGCGGTCACGATGCCGGGGAGCGCGATCGGAAGCAGGATCAACAGGCTCACGGTCTGCTTCCCGAAGAATCGGTTGCGTTGCAGGGCGAACGCAGCGAGTGACCCGAGCACCAGGGCGATCGCCGTCGCAAGCAAACCCACCTTGATGCTCTGCTCGAGCGCTTCAACCATGCCGGTGTTGTCCTTGGCGCGTCTCCACCACTCGAGCGTGAAGTCCTGCGGCGGCCAGGAGAACGTCTCGTCGGCGTTGAACGAGTTGATGATGACCACGATCAACGGGACGTAGACGAACGCGAGCACGACCGCGACAACGACGCGCAGCCCCCAAGTGCTGCCACGGGACAGGCGGAACCCCCGGGCGCTCACAGGTTCTCCAAAGCGCCGGTACGCCGGATGAGCGCCAGATAGACGACCATGATCACGACGGACACCGTCGCCAGGGCCGCTGCGAACGGGACGTCCGTCGTCTGCCGAGCAAACACCAAGGTGCCCAGCATCTGTGTCTTGCCGCCGACGTAGGAAACGGCGATGTAGTCACCGAGCGACAACGAGAACGTGAAGATCGAGCCGGCCGCCAGCGACGGGATGATCATCGGGAAGGCCACACTCCGCAACGTGCGCCCCGGCTTTGCGCCGAGATCACTGGACGCCTCGAGCAAGGAGTCCGGAAGCTTGAGGAAGCCGGCATAAATCGGCAGCACCATGAAGGGCAACCACAGGTACGCCAACGTGATCGTCACTGCCGGCGTGCCGAACCCCGGCGTCTGACCGATCGCCGCGTCCAGCACTCCCCCAGGCGTGAGCATCGTGCGCCAGGCGAACGCCTTGACGAGGTAGCTCGCCCAGAGCGGCATCAGCAACGCAACGACAAGGAGCTTTGCCGTGAAGGGCTCGGCAATCTTCGCCATGTAGAACGCGATCGGGAGAGCCAGCACGGCGTCGATCACCGTGACCGAGGCCGCGACCAGGATCGTGCGGACGATCACGGTGCGGTAGACATCCTCCTCGAACAGCTTGCGAAAGTTGTCGAGGTTCCACTCCCGGGTCACTTCGGTGGTGAAGTCGACTTTCCAGAACGCCGTCAGGAACATCGCCGTCAGCGCAACGAGGTAGATGAGTCCGAGCCACAGCAGCGGTGCGGCCACGATGCCGGCCACCCGGATGCCGGCGTGGCGGTGCAGGAAGGCCGAGACCCGCCGCGACAGACTCGGTCGCGGCGGTCCGGTCTCCTGCTGCACCGTCGTGCTGGTCACGCCAGTGGTTAGCCCTTCACCTCGGTCCAGGCGTCCGTCCACTCCCGGTAGTCAGTGCAGTCGACGTCGGTCCTGCCGTCCAGGCACTCCTCGATCGGTGTCGTCCAGAACCAGATCTTCTCCGTGTAGTCGGCCTCGGTCGCGTGGTACTGGTCGCAGAACCCCTCGGCTGCGATCTCGCATGCCTTTTGGTTTGCCGGGGCCTCACCGAAGTACTGCGCCACCTCCGCCTGAGTCTCCGGGGTCGCCATCCAGGCCAGCCACAGGTACGCGCAGTTCAGGTGATCGGTTTCCGCCGCGATCATCCAGGTGTCCGACCATCCGGTGGAGCCGCTGTCGGGGAACACCGTCTCCGTCTTAGGCCCGGAGATGCTCGCGGTGTACTCCCACGTCGTACCGATCACTGACGAGCCGGTCTTGAACGCCTGCGCCTCCTTCGTGTAATCGGTCCAGTACTCCCCCACGTGCTCGTTCTGGTCCTTGAGCACCTCGACCGCCGCGTCCAGCTGGTCCTGGTCGAGCGCGTAGGGGTTCTCGATGCCGAGATCAGGCTGAGTTTCCATCAGGTAGAGCGCGGCGTCGGCGATGTAGATCGGGTTGTCGTAGGCCGTCACCTGGCCCGAGTACTCGCTCGCACCGTCGAAGACGGCACCCCAGTCCGTCGGTGCGGGTTTGACTACGTCCTTGTTGTAAGCGAGCAGGTTTGCGCCCCAGCCGTGCGGGATCCCCCACATCTGTCCGTCGACGCTGTTGTAGTCGGTCTCCTTCAAGAACTCCGACATGTCCGCGTAGTCGGGGACGAGGTCGGTGTTGACGGGCTGCACGTCGCTGGCCGCAATCAGACGTAGCGTCGCGTCGCCCGAGGCGGACACGACGTCGTAGCCGCCCGCGCCCATCAGGCTGACCGCCTCGTCGGACGTGCCGAACTCCTTGACGTTGGCCTTGCAGCCAGTCTCCTTCTCGAACGGCGTCACCCAGTCGTACTCGGGGTAGTTCTTTCCCGACTCGGCGTACCCCGGCCAGGCCAGGATGTTGAGCTCGCCCTCACCCTCGCCGACCGCATCGGACTTCATCGGGATGTCGGGAGCCTCAAACCCGCCGGCTCCTGGTTGTTCTCCTGAACTGTCGTCGTCGCTCGACGTGCCACAGCCGGCGGCGAGCAGTGTCAGCGTGGCGAGAGTGGAAACGGCGGCAATGGTCCCAGTACGACGCCGAGCCCTCGGGATCCCATTGCGCCTTGATTTGTAAACGGTCATGACTACTTCAGCTCCAAACGTCTAGGAACGGTCGATCGCAATGCAGTGCTGGGTGCGCCAACTGAGCCGGACGGGTGCGTCTCGGTAGTCGAGCACGTCCATCGACGACGTCTGCAGGTTCTGCTGCACTGCGACGAGTCGTGCTCCGGCGTCGAGGTCGACAATGAAGCGCGTGGACGCGCCCGCGTAGACCACCTCCGCCACGGTTCCCTTGACCGATGTCACGTCGGGATCATCCGACGTGGCGAGGTCGGTGTCGATGTGAATCTTCTCGGGCCGCACGCTGAACGTGCCCTCGCGCCCGAGCAATGCCATAGCTGCCTCCCCGCTGATCAGGTTGCTGGTGCCGACGAAGCCGGCGACGAATGCCGATGCGGGCTGCTCGTAGATCTCCGCAGCGGTGCCGACCTGTTGGATCCGGCCTTCGTTGAAGACTGCGATCCGGTCGCTCATCGTCAATGCCTCGTCCTGATCGTGAGTGACGAACACAAAGGTGATTCCGACGTCGCGTTGCAGCATCTTCAGCTCGATCTGCATCTCCTCGCGCAGCTTGAGGTCGAGGGCTCCGAGCGGCTCGTCAAGCAGCAGCACTTTCGGCTTGATGACAAGAGCGCGGGCCAGCGCCACGCGCTGCCGTTGTCCGCCCGAGAGCTGGGTGGCCTTCCGGTCACCATGGGAGTCGAGCCTGACCTGCGACAGGGCCGCGTCAGCCAGCTCGCGACGACGTGACCTGGCGACCCCACGGACCCGAAGTCCGTATGCCACATTGTCACGCACGTTCATGTGCGGGAAGAGCGCGTAGTCCTGGAAGACGGTGTTGACGTTGCGCTCGAACGGCGCCTGCTTCGTCACGTCAACCCCGTCGAGGTGCACAGAGCCTTCGTCGGGAATCTCGAACCCCGCGATCATCCGCAGCACCGTCGTCTTGCCCGAGCCGGACGGGCCCAGCATCGAAAAGAACTCGCCGTCGCGGATGCTCAGGTCGATCCCGTCCACGGCCGTCACGTTGCCGAATCGCCGGGTCAGTCCATTCAGGTCGACGGCCGCACGGATTGCCTGCTCGGCTCCTTGTCCCCCGCCGGTGGTGTTGACCACATCGGCACACTACTCAACCGACTCGGTCTCGTGCAGCGATTAGACGTGGTGCCGCGATTGTGCGTGTTGCCGAAAGGTGGGGAGGAGGTCACCCATCACGATTCCTATAGTGGGAGCGCATTGACACGTCGAAGTCGGGAGCCACCGTGCCGAAGTCCCCTCCACCTACTGCGCCACTCGATCTGTTCGGCATCGACGCCCTCCTCGACGACGAGGAGCGTGCGATCCGCGACACCGTTCGCCGATTCTGCGACGACAAGGTCCGCCCGCATATCGCCGACTGGTTTGAGGCGGCCGATATCCCGGCGCGGGAGCTGGCCAAGGAGCTTGGCGCGCTGGGCCTTCTCGGTATGCACCTGGAGGGGTACGGCTGTGCGGGGACCAGTGCGACGGCATACGGACTTGCCTGCATGGAGCTCGAAGCCGCTGACAGCGGGGTGCGCAGCCTGGTGTCGGTGCAGGGGTCGCTGGCCATGTTTGCCATCCACCAGTTCGGCAGCGACGAGCAGAAGGACGAGTGGCTGCCACGCATGGCCGCCGGCGACGCGATCGGGTGCTTCGGTCTGACCGAGGCAGACTTCGGCTCCGACCCCGGTGGCATGCGCACGCGCGCGAAGCGGGATGGCTCGGACTGGATCCTCGACGGCACGAAGATGTGGATCACGAATGGCTCAGTCGCCGAGGTGGCCGTCGTCTGGGCGCAGACCGACGACCGGATCCGCGGCTTCGTCGTCCCCACGGAGACGGCTGGCTTCTCGGCCCCGGAGATCAAACAGAAGATGTCGCTGCGGGCGTCGGTGACCTCCGAGCTGGTGTTGGAGGGCGTCCGGCTCCCGGGGACGGCGATGCTCCCTGACGCGGCCGGACTGAGTGGCCCGCTCTCATGCCTGTCCGAGGCCCGCTTCGGGATCGTGTTCGGCTCGCTCGGGGCCGCGCGGGACTGCCTCGAGACCGCGATCGCGTACGCCCAAGACCGGCGGATCTTCGACCGGTCGCTGGCGTCATACCAGTTGACTCAAGCCAAGATCGCCGACATGACCGTCGAGCTCGGCAAGGGCATGTTGCTCGCCCTGCACCTCGGCCGCATCAAGGACCGCGGCGAGATCCGCAACGAACAGGTCAGCGTTGGGAAGCTCAACAACGTCCGCGAGGCGCTGGAGATCGCCAGGCAGTGCCGCACGATCCTGGCGGCCAGCGGCATTACGTTGGAGTACCCGGTGCTCCGGCACGCGAACAACCTCGAGTCGGTGCTGACGTATGAGGGCACATCTGAGGTGCACCAGCTCATCATCGGCCAGGCCGTCACGGGCGAAAACGCCTTCCGCTAAGAGCTCTGGTCAGTAACCTCGCACGCGGTCGACGCGCACGACCAGCGGGACACCCCACTCGACGGTGAACTGCTCGGCGGTGCCGCTCACCCGCACCATCCCCTCCGCGTACTTCTTGCGGTAGGTCGGATGTTCGTGAGGCGGAGGCTGGCTGTCGTCACGCACGGCCGTGCCGACGAAGACCGCGACATCGTTGCCTGCCGCGTCGCCGTTGAAGTGCAGGCTCACGCGCGGACGCGCCTGCACATGCAGCAGGCGCTTGGCGTCGGGGGTGTTGTAGACCAGCAAGGAGTCCGGGTCCACCCACACGAACCAGACCGGGTTGGGCTGGGGTGTCCCGTCAGCCTGGGTGGTGGTCAGCCAGATGACCTGCTCGTCCTGCAGACGCTCGCGCACTCGCCGCCCGAAGTCGGAGTCAGCAGCGGGCAGCGGGCTATCGGTCATGACGCATACACCGCCGTGCCGTCGACGTACGTCGCGAGCACTCGGGCGTCGGCGATCGACTCCGGCGTAGTCCGGATGTCGCGGTCGAGAACAGTCAGGTCCGCGCACTTGCCGACCTCGATCGAGCCGGTGTCGTCGAGGTGGTTCACCCAGGCAGATCCCGAGGTGTACGCCGTCAACGCCGCCGTCACATCGATGGCCTGTGCTGGCAGGAACGGCCGCCGGTCGTCACCATCGGCCCCAGGCAACACCCGGTTGACCGCCACATGGATGGCCTGGAGCGGGTCTGGTGTCGAGACCGGCCAGTCGCTGCCCATGGCCAGCCGTGCACCCGCGCGGGCCAGGTCGCCGAACGGGTACTGCCACTCAGTCCGCTCGGCCCCAAGGAACGGGATGGTCAGCTCAGTCATCTGTGGTTCGTATGCCGCCCACAGCGCCTGCATGTTGGCCGTCACGCCAAGCTCGCCGAACCTCGGTACATCGTCGGGATGGATGACCTGGATATGGGCAATGTGGTGACGGTTTGCCGCCGTGTGCTTGGCACCGTTGGCGTCCCGGGCGGCCTCGAAGGCGTCCAGCGCGGACCGCACGGCACCGTCGCCGATCGCGTGCACATGCACCTGGAACCCCTCACCGTCCAACGCCGTGACGTGCTCACGAAGAGCCACTGGGTCGACGTACGCGATCCCCAGGTTGTCGGTCCCTTCGCCGCTGCCGTTCAGGTAGGGCTCCAACATCTGCGCGGTGAAGTTCTCCACGACTCCGTCCTGCATGATCTTCACGCTGAGGGCGCGGAATCGCTCTGACCTGAGCTGTCGACGACGTTCGACGAGAGACTCGAGCTGCTCGATGCCGTGGTCGTGGTGCCACCAAAGGGCGCCGACGACCTTCCCGGTCAGGAGTCCCTCGGCCACCGCAGCGACGTAGGCGTCCCCGGGGTCGTCCAGATTGGCGTAGGAGCCGACGATGGCGTCCTGCCATGCGGTGATACCCAACGACTGCAGGTAGCGCTGGCCTTCCAGAAGTGCGAGCAGCAGGTCCTCGCGAGAGCTCCGTGGCACGTGGCGACTGACCATGTCCATGGCACCCTCGTGCAGCGCCCCGGTCGGCTGACCATCCTCGTCGCGCTCGATGCGGCCGTCTGCAGGGTCGGGAGTCGTGGCGTCGATGCCGGCGATCTCGAGTGCCCTGGTGTTCACCCAGGCCCCATGGTGGTCGCGGTTCGGAAGGAAGACGGGACGGTCGGAGACGACACTGTCAAGGTCGGCAGCTCGGGGCGTCCCTCCGGGGAACGCTGACATGGACCATCCGCCCCCAGCGATCCACTCCACGTCAGGATGGCTGTCTGCATAGGCGCGGATGGTGGCGACGTATTCGTCGAGGGTCAAGCGCCCCGACAGGTCGCACTGCATCCGCTCGCGCCCCCCGCCGACCGGGTGCACGTGCGCATCCTGGAAGCCGGGGATCAGCAAGCCGCCATCGAGGTCGACAACCTCCGGACTCGGACCGGAGAGCTCGCGTATGTCGTCACCCCCGACAGCCACGATCCGCCCCTCCCGTACGACGACAGTCGTGGCGTCAGGGCCGCCGGCTGCGGCGGTGAAAACGGCACCGTTTGTGAACACGAGGTCAGGCATGGGCGAAAGTCTGCACCCCCAACCGCGAGTTGTCAGGGCGAGACCCCTTCCTCGCTGGCCTCATCCCGACAAGTCGGGGCGGGTGGGAACTTCCATGCCACACCTACGGCGATCAGCGCTATCGGTATGCCGAGCAGCGCGACGATCACCGGCACGGACAGGACCCCCGCGAGGAGGACGAAGGCGGCGTAGACCGCGACGGCGAACACCTCGGTCGCGAAGCCGTGGACCGACGTGACCGTGGCCCGAGCGGGTCCGGTGATCACCTGTTGCAACCTCGCCTCGGCGACGAGCATGGCGTTGTTGAGCAGGCCGTAGCCGACGCCGATGGCCGTGAACCCGACCCATTGGAGCTCGACTGGCCCGACCAAGGCTCCGGCTGAGATGAGGAGGGCGCCGGCGAGGACGACCGTGCCCATCACCCGCGGACTCATCCTGGACGTGCGCCCGGCCAGGGCAGTGCCGATGACCTGACCGAACACAGTGATCCCGACCAAGACAGCGATCGTGGACGCGGTAACGCCGTGCGCGCGAGCGATGAGCGGGAAGTACTCGTCGTACGCCGTGAGCCCGATCAGCACGGCGGCGATCACCACGACGCGGCGTACGTCGACCGACGTGGACGCCTCGTGCAGACCTGCGCGCAGCATGGCGAGGTAGCGGGCGGCGAGACGCTCGCTCTCCTCGACCACCTCGTGCAGGTGCGACTCGTCGTCGCCGTGCGCGGGGCTGTTGGGTCGACGCGCACGCAACGAGACCGGAAGCGTGGCGGCGAGTACTGCCTGCACTCCGGTGATCGCGACCGACGTCCAGCCGACGAGTGCGAAGCCACCCCAGGTCAGCAGTGGCGCCGCGCTGACCGTGGCCAGCAGGTTGGCGACCATCGCGCTGGCGTGCGCCCAACCGATCAGGCGCGGGTACTCCGCCTCAATGCCACGCTCGGTCAGCTCGTCGTATACCAGGGACTCGAACGTGCCCGACATGATGGCGCTCGACAGCCCCCACAGCATGAAGCCGAGCGCGAAGCCGGCATACGTCTGGAACAGCATCCAGGAACTGAACCCGGCGGCGTAGATGGCCGCCGAGAGGACGAGTAGGTGACGGCGGTCGATCGTGTCGGCCCAGGCACCCGACGGGATCTCACAGACGAACGACGTCACCGACCAGATGATGAACAGCGTCGAGATCTGCCCGGTGGAGACACCGTGGTCTCCGAACAGCAAGGCGTACACGCCGTAGAGCGGGACCGTGTCCCGTGAGGCGTGGTAGGCGAGCACGCGGAGCGTGAAGCCCCGCGGCAGGACTTAAGTCGGGCTCGACCAGTACGTCATGGTCCGAGGGTAGACCACGAGTCGCTGATGAGCTTGTCGATATTGCCGCTGATCGAGCCCGTCGAGATCGAGGGTGTCGACAAGCTCGACCACCGTTTTGGCGGCGTCAGCGATCTTTCAGGAGTGGGCCGGCCGGGTCGTGATCGAGACCGCCGCGTTTGCGGACCGCCATCCCCGCCAGCGCCTCCAGGACGACCCGATTGGCCAGGTAGGCGGTGATCTCCGCTTGGTCGTACGGCGGCGACACCTCGACGACGTCCATGCCCACCACCGGTAGTTCCATACAGATGCGGCGCACGGCGTCGAGTAGCTCGCGCGCCGACAACCCACCCGGCTCCGGCGTGCCGGTCCCCGGGGCATGCCCGGGATCGCACACGTCCACGTCGACCGAAAGGAAGACTCCGTCGCAGTCGTCCATCGCGATCTCGAAAGACTCTCCGAGACACTCGTCGAGGCCACGGCTGAGGATCTCGGTCATCTCGTAGGAGCGCATCTTTCGCTCTGCCATCCACTGCAGCGTGTCGGGTCCTGGCCAGTAACCGCGGAGCCCGATCTGCAGGAACCGGTCGCCGCGCAGAGCACCAGATTCGATCAGGCGCCGCATCGGCTGGCCGTGGCCATACAACGAGCCGAACTCGATGTCGCCCGTGTCGGCGTGCGCGTCGAAGTGGATCATCGAGATCCTGCCGAAACCGAGATGCCGCGCGACGCCCGTCGCATCTGGCAGCGCAATCGAGTGGTCGCCGCCCAGGACGAGAGGGATCGAACCCGCAGCGGTGATCGCATGAACCGCCTCCTCCACTGCGCCGAGCGCACGCTCGATCTCGCCCGGAGCCATCTCGACATCGCCGGCGTCGACGACCACGACATCCTTGAGCGAGTCGACCCGCAGGGCCATGTGCGGCCGCGAGCCGTCTTGGGCGAGGTAGCAGGCCTGCCGGATCGCGGCAGGTCCGAACCTCGTGCCGGGGCGGTGCGACGTGCCACCGTCGTACGGCGCTCCCAGCACGACGACGTCAGCACCTTGCAACGCGGCTACGTCATCGAGGTCAACAGCTGGCACACCGAGGAACGTGTAGTCCGGCCCGAACTGAGCTCCATACCTGGCCATGGCTCATCCTCCCTGTGCAGACGGACGCGCGCCACCTCACTCGACCGCCGCATGTTTGTCTCGCGGCAACGGAATCCGTCGCCATTTGGATGTTGCGGCGTTGATCCCGATGCTCTGGCGGCCAATCTCTTCGGAATCGCTTGCTGGGAACGAGAAGCTGAGGCAGACTGGCCACTATGACGATCGACGAGACGGACCCCACCCGGTACGACAACGCCGCGCTGCAACAGTCAGCTCGCGACCATCTCTGGCTGCATTTCACCCGAATGTCGTCCTACGAGCAGGCCGAGATCCCGATCATCGTCAGGGGAGACGGCGTCTACATCTACGACTCCCACGGCAGGCGCTATCTCGACGCGCTCGCGGGCTTGTTCGTCAACCAGCTCGGCCACGGTCGTACCGAGCTTGCCGAGGCGGCGGCCAAGCAAGCCGAAAAGCTCGCGTTCATGCCGCTGTGGTCGTATGCCCACCCCAACGCGATCGAGCTGGCAGAGCGGATCGCGGCCTACGCGCCCGGCGATCTCAACAAGGTCTTCTTCACGACGGGTGGCGGCGAGGCCGTCGAGTCGGCCTGGAAGCTGGCCAAGCATTACTTCAAACTCACGGGGAAGCCTGGTAAGCACAAGGTGATCTCGCGCGCGATCGCCTACCACGGCACGACACAGGGAGCCCTGTCCATCACCGGACTGCCCGACCTGAAGGCGCCTTACGAGCCGCTGGTGCCGAGCACGTTCCGGGTGCCCAACACGAACATCTACCGCGCCCCGCTGCACGGTGACGATCCGGTGGCGTTCGGCCGCTGGGCGGCAGACCAGATCGCCGTCGCCATCGAGAATGAAGGGGCCGACACCGTCGCTGCCGTCTTCCTCGAGCCAGTCCAGAACGCCGGTGGCTGCTTCCCACCGCCGCCGGGTTACTTCGAGCGCGTCCGACAGATCTGCGACGAGTACGACGTCCTCCTCGTCAGCGACGAGGTGATCTGCGCATTCGGACGCCTGGGCCACATCTTCGGGGCGGAGCGCTACGGCTACCAGCCCGACATCATCACCTGCGCCAAGGGCATCACGTCCGGGTACGCACCCCTCGGCGCGATGATCGCCACGGACCGTCTGTTCGAGCCGTTCTCGAAGGGCGGCAACTCGTTCCTGCACGGCTACACGTTTGCCGGGCACCCGGTCTCGACCGCGGTAGCGCTTGCCAACCTCGACATCTTCGAGAGCGAAGGCATCCCCCAGCACGTGCTCGACAACCAGGATGCGTTCCGGACAACGCTCGAGAAGCTGCTCGACCTCGACATCGTCGGCGACGTGCGCGGTGACGGCTACTTCTACGGCATCGAACTCGTCAAGGACAAGGCCACCAAGGAGACGTTCAACAACTGGGAGTCCGAGCGGATGCTGCGTGGCTACTTGTCCAAGGCGCTGTTCGACGCTGGCATCTACTGCCGCGCCGACGACCGCGGCGATCCAGTCGTCCAGCTCTCGCCGCCGCTCATCTGCGACCAGACCCACTTCGACGAGATCGAGCAGATCCTCCGCTCAGTGCTCAAGGAAGCCGGCTCACACCTCTGAGCTTCGCGTTCAAAAGCGCAGCAACGCACGGAGTCGCGCCGATGGCTGCGTCGGCCTGGCGACCGGGCAGCTTCGCTTCGTGTTGAAAGGCGCAGCAACGCCGGAAGTCGCGCTGCTGGTTGCGACACGCTGGCGACTGCGGCCGCGCCACGGCGGTCGAGCTTGTCGAGACCTGTGCGGTTTCGCTCGTGGTGAAAGGCGCAGCAACGCAGAGAGATCCGCTGATGGTTGCGTCACGCCGGCGACTGCCGAGCACGGCGGTCGAGCTTGTCGAGACCGCGTGATCTCGCGCTGCGCGTTGCGTCGCACTGGCGGCCGGCGGTTTCGCTCAGCGTTGAAGAGCGCAGCAACGCACCAGAGCTCCGCTGATGGTTGCGTCACGCCGGCGGCTGCCAGTACGGCGGTCGAGCTGTGCCACGACGGTCGAGCTTGTCGAAACCCCGGTGATCTCGACAAGCTCGATCACCGGAAACAAGACAAGAAAGTCTCGAAAACCGTTGTGAACAAGGGCATCTGAGCATCAGAACTGTCGGCGGTCACCGATAGATTCAACCCATGATCGACACCAACACCGACCGCAGCAACCTCGACGCAGACGCCACCCTGCGCCACATCAGAGCAATGCAAGCGTCGGCGCAGCGTGCCGAGGTCGCGATCCTCGAAGACGCCGCCCACTGGGCCGACCTCCACGGCGTCCTCGAGCCGACTGGATTCGGATTGCCGGGAGTGGAGCAGATGCTCCCACTCGGCGGCGACGGCACCCCCGAAGTCTCGCGAGTTCTGCCCCGCCGAACTCGGCGCCGAACTCGCCATCTCCCCAACTCGGCCGCCAGGTTGATCGGTGACGCCCTCGACCTCCGCCACCGCCTCCCCCAACTGTGGACCCGGATCCAGGCCGGAGAGGTCAAACCGTGGATCGGACGCCAGATCGCCACCGACACCCGCGACCTCTCCCTCGAAACCGTGACGGTGGTGGACCGCAGGGTCGCCAAATACGCCCACTCACTCACCTGGGGACGCTTGGCGAAGGTGGTGCAGGCCGCCATCATCGACACCGACCCCGACTACGCCCGCCAACGCGAAGAATCCCACCGCCGCAACCGCGGAGTCTGGCTCAACCCGGCCGACAACACCGGCACCATCACCGGAGCCTTCGCCGCCGCCGGACCCGACGCACTGCGCTTCGACGCCGGACTCAACCGCACCGCCGACGCCCTCGGACCCCTCGGCGACACCGATACGAAAGAAGTACGCCGGTCCAAAGCCCTCGGCATCCTCGCCAACCCCCAGCTCACGATGGACCTCTACGCCACCGCCGAGACCCGTCACGACCATGTCGATCCTGACGACCAGCCGGCCGACCGCGACCCGATCTCGACCAGCACGACCACCGACCAGTCGGACCCCGACCCGATCTCGACCAGCACGATCAGCGAGATCGGTGGGAACCCGGCACCGTTCGTGCGGGGTGTCAGCATCAAGGTCGACCCGAGACCCAAAGCAGTGTTGTACGTCCACCTGACCAAGGAATCGCTGGAACAAGACGAGGGTGTGGCGCGGGTGGAAGGGATCGGACCCGTCACCCTCGACCAAGCCAAACAATGGCTCGGCGACTGCACGGTCGCGATCAAACCCGTGATCGACCTTGCTGGGATCGCACCGGTCGACGCCTACGAAACCCCGGACCCGATGCGTGAAGCCGTCCACCTCATGTCACCGGCCGACACGTTCCCGTATGCGTCCTGCCTCAGCCGCAAGATGGACCTCGACCACACCATCCCCTACGTGCATCCCGATGACGGGGGACCACCCGGCCAAACCGGGATCGGGAAACTCGGACCCCTGACCCGACACCACCACCGGATCAAGACCCACAGCCGATGGCAGGTCAAACAACCCTTCCCCGGCATCTACCTATGGCGATCACCCCACGGCAGACACTGGCTCGTCGACCACACCGGCACCCACCGCCTCAGCGCCTGACAGCGCGGCCACATCGAACGCTGCCCACCCGCGCCTCGTCAGAACGCGCGGCGGCGACGTCGCCAGACTTCAACACCTACCACCAGCACGAACGACAGTAGGAACATCAACGTCCCGATCACAAAGAGCTGGGGAGGGAAGCCCCTGAGCTTGCTGCCGTAGACGAACAGCGGGAAGGTCACGGCCTGGCCGGACGTGAAGTTCGTGACGATGAAGTCGTCGAACGACAGCGAAAACGCCAGCATCGCCGCTGCCACGATGCCCGGCGCTGCCAGCGGCAGCGTCACCAAGCGGAACGTCTGCCACTCATTGGCATAGAGGTCCATCGCGGCCTGCTCGAGCCGCGAGTCCATGCCAACGAGCCGAGCCTTCACCGTCACGACGACGAAGGACAGGCAGAACAACACGTGCGCGATGACGATGGTGGTGAACCCCAGGAGGCCGTCGAGTCCGCCTGCCACGAACATCGCCAGCAACGACGAGCCCATCACGACCTCTGGGGTCGCCATTGGCAGGAAGATCACCAGGTTTGACGCAGCCCGGCCTCGGAAGGTGTGGCGCACGAGCGCGAACGCCATCAGTGTGCCGAGCACAGTCGCGAGGATCGTCGCCGTGATGCTGACCTGGAAGCTCAATTTGAGAGATTCGCAAAGCCCCGCCGGCTCGCAGACCGTAGTCCAGTTGTTCCAGGTGAACGATTCGAACTGCGCGGTCGCAGAGCGCCCCTCGGGTTCGTTGAACGACAGCGCGATGATGTAGCCGATCGGCACGAACGTGTAGAGCAGCACCACGATCCCGATCCCAAGCACCAGGTGGTCGGAGAGCCAGCGTCGAAGGTTGCGACGCTGCTGCGGAGGTGGTGAAGGTGCGCGCCCAGGGCGGGTGGAAGCCGTCGTCGTGGCCACTCAGACCAGCTCCTCTGTCCCGGCCCGGCGCACATAGACGACAACCATCAGCACCACGATGACCATCAGACTGATCGATAGCGTCGCGGCGAGCGGGAAGTTCTGCTCAGTCAGGAACGCCTGCTGGATCCGGTTCCCGATCATGTACTCCTTGGGTGTCCCCAGCAGCTCCGCGTTGATGTAGTCGCCGCTCGCGGGAATGAAAGTGAGCAACGTCCCGGACACGACTCCTGGCAACGACAGGGGGAACGTCACCTTCCTGAAACCCGTGAATGGGCTCGAGTACAAATCGCCGGCGGCCTCGATCAGCCGATAGTCGACCTTGTCGAGAGAGGCGTACAACGGCAGCACCATGAAGGGCAGGAAGTTGTAGGTGAGTCCGGCGATCACAGCGAAGGGTGTTGCGAGCAGCCGACCATCCTCGGGGAGGATCGCGATGGCCTTCAGGAAGCTCGTTACCCATCCCGAGTCGGACAGGATGGCCTGCCACGACAGCGTCCGCAGCAGGAAGCTCGTGAAGAACGGCGCGATCACGAGCACGAGCATAAGGTTCTTCCACGGGCCGGCTTTGAACGCGATTGCGTACGCAAGGGGGTAGCCGAGTAGCAGGCAAACGACCGTCGCGATCCCTGCGTACGTAAACGAACGGACGAAGAGGTTCCAGTTGTCGCCGATGTAGTTGGCGTAGTTGGCGAAGTGCCACGTCATCGAGTAGCCCTGCACGTACGAGCCGCTGGGATCGTACAGCGAGGTGAAGAACAGCTGCACCGTCGGGAACAGGAAGAAGGCGGCCAGCCACAGCATGCCGGGGATGAGCAGCAGCCAGCCCCACCGCCGGCGCTTGGAGGTCCCGCCGTCAACCGGCGAATGTGGTGCAGGAGGCGTCGTGACGGCCTCGGTCATTCGTCGTCCTCAGGCGTGATGATGCCCGCGTGCGCGTCCTGGTCGGCGTCGAGCAGGAACGCGTGATCGCTCGACCAGGCGAGGTCAACCTCGTCACCGTTGCTGAGCAAGGCTCGTCGTCCGGTGTTCTGCTCGAACACCATCAGCTCCTGGTCCCACGGCATCCGGACGAGATACTGGGTGCTCACCCCGATGAAGCTGACGTCGGTGATGCGACCGCCACGGACCACACTGGACCCGTCGTGGCTCTCGTCGTCGGCCGGGCTGACGAAAATCTTCTCAGGCCGTACGCCGAGCCACCCCTTGCCCTGGCGGGTGTGACAGCGGGCCTCCGCCACAGCGACCTTCTGCCCATGCAAGTCGACGACGACCGTGTCTGCGGTTGTGTCGAGCACGTCGCCCGCGATCAGGTTGGACTGGCCCAGGAAGTTGGCCACGAACGTCGTCTGCGGGTTCTCGTAGAGATCGCCTGGCGCTCCCATTTGCTCGATCACGCCATGGTTCATCACCGCGATCGTGTCGGCCATCGTCATGGCCTCTTCCTGGTCGTGGGTGACGTGCACGAACGTGACGTCGATCTCGGTCTGGATCCGCTTCAGCTCGATCTGCATCTGCCGCCGGAGCTTCAGGTCGAGGGCGCCGAGGGGCTCATCGAGAAGCAAAACTCCCGGCTCATTGATCAGAGCGCGGCCCAAGGCAACGCGCTGCTGCTGACCGCCGGAGAGCTGAGCCGGCTTGCGCGCGGCCATCGCTTCGAGCTGGACGAGCTCCAGCATCTCCCGCGTTTTCTGCTTGTAGTCACTGTCGCCGCGTCGTCGCGGGCCGAACGCGACGTTGTCGAAGATCGTCAGGTGCGGGAACAAGGCGTAGGACTGGAACACGGTGTTGACCGGCCGCTTGTACGGCCTCAGGTTCGTGATGTCCTCGTCACCGATGAAGACGCGGCCCGTCGTCGGCTCGTCCAGGCCAGCAACCATGCGCAGCGTCGTTGTCTTGCCGCAGCCCGAAGGACCGAGCAAGGCAAAGAACGATCCTTGCGGCACGGTCAGCGTGAGGTCGTCGACGGCTACGAAGCTGCCGAACTGCTTGGTGACGCCCTCCAGGCGCAGGTCCTGCCCCCCGGTGCGAGAACTCTTCGATGCCGGGCTCTCGGTCATGTCATCTCGATTCACGCCTGAGTGGATTAGCCAGCCATGACGGACTGGAACTGGGCTGCATAATCGGACTGCTGCTTGTCGTCGAGAGTCTTGAACTGCCAGCCCGTTTCGAGCGTTGCATCATCCAGGAAGATGAAGGAGCTCTCAGTTGCCGCCGGGTCGAACTGCCCGATCTCCTCCTGCGCGCCAGCGACCGGACAGAAGTAGTAATTCCAGGCGGCCAGCTTCGCCGCGTTGACGGGGTCGTAGTAGAAGTTCATCAGCTCTTCCGCGTTGGTCTTGTGCGCGGCCATGTTGGGGACAAGCATGTTGTCGGTCCACAGCGAGAAACCCTCCGACGGCGGAACCCACTTGTACGGGTCACCACCAAGAAGGTTGATGACGTCGCCACTCCACGCCTCGCAGGCCACGATGTCGCCGGACTTCATGTCGTCGATATAGCTGTTGCCCGCGAACTTGCGGATCTGCCCGTTCTGCACGAAGCCATCCAGGGCTGAGATCGCGTCCGCAAATTCCGTGTCTGTGAAGTCTTCGGGATCGCTGTCCTGCAGGAGCAACATGAAGCCCATCGTGTCGCGCATCTCGGTCAGCAGCTCGATCTTGCCCTTGAGGTCGGGTCGGGTGAGCAGAGCCTCGAAGCTTTCGACCGGATCAGTCAGCTCCGAGTTGTAACAGATCCCGGTCATGCCGCTCTGCCACGGGACGCTGTAGTCACGCTCAGGATCCCAGCTCGGTGACTTGAGGAATTCGATCAGGTTGGCATCGACGTTCGGCATGTTGGAATGATCGAGCTTCTGGATCCATCCCAGGTCGATCATCTTGGCTGCCATCCAGTCGGTCAGCACGAAGATGTCGCGCCCGGTGGCCTTGCAGGACTGAAGTTGAGGCGAGAGCTTCGCGAAGAAGGTTTCGTTGTCGTTGATGTCGGCCACGTAGTCGACGGCAATGCCGGACTCCTTTTCGAACTTCTCCAAGGTCGAGGTGTCCTTTGCCTTGACCGGGTCGACATACCCGATCCAGTTGGAGAAGTTGATGTCCTTCTCCGATGAGCTCTTGTCATCGGACACGCACTCGTCCTGGTCGACCTCGGCGCCGCCGGTGCCGCAAGCGGACAACAGACCGCTGCCCCCGATTGCGAGGGCCGACAAAGATGCCCCCTGGATAAACCCGCGACGGCTTACGCCGGAAAAGCGGCGGTTGGCTGGCATCGAATTGACCTCCATTTTGCGATGGGTCACGGCTGTCGTGATCCTGTCAGAGCGACCGACACGTGACAAGCGATTCCGTCGAGAAAAAGTTGTTTGGCGACGGATCCTGCAATTTGGCCCTTGCCATTGCACCGTTACCGAAGGATGATCATGCCCGTGGTCAACCGCAACACTACCTCTCCGACGACGCTGGACGACGTATCCAAGAAGATCATCGAGCAATTGCAACATGACGGTCGGATGTCGTATGCCGCCATCGGCAAGGCCGTGGGACTGTCCGAGGCAGCCGTCAGACAGCGTGTGCAGCGCCTGCTCGAGAACGGCGTGATGCAGATTGTCGCGGTGACCGATCCCCTACAGCTCGGCTTCGCCCGCCAGGCAATGATCGGAATCCGCACCGAGGGCGACCTCGAACCAATCGCCGAGAAGCTCAGTGCGATGCCGGAAGTCGACTACGTCATCATGACCGCGGGCTCGTTCGACATCCTCGCCGAGGCGGTGTGTGAGAGCGACGACCATCTGCTCGAGCTGTTGTCCAAACGGATCCGCGCGATTGAAGGCGTCCGCAGCACCGAGTCGTTCGTGTATCTGAAACTGCAGAAGCAGACCTACTCCTGGGGAGTTCGGTGACCTACAGGGATCTGTCGCTGTGGCACGAGACGGCGGGCCCGCTGGACCTCCGCGACCCTCTCCCCGGCTCAGTCGACGTTGATGTTGCAGTGGTCGGCGGTGGCCTGACCGGGCTCTGGACCGCGTACTACCTTGCCTGCGCCGATCCCACGCTGCGGCTCGCGGTGGTTGAAAAGGACCTGGTCGGGTTCGGCGCGTCTGGCCGAAACGGTGGCTGGCTGTCAGCGCTCTTCCCCACTGCGGCACACAAGCTCGCGCGTTACCCAGGGTCGTCGCGCGAGTCGGCGCTACGACTCGGGGCAGCGATGCGCGAAAGCATCGGCGAAGTCGAGCGCGTGACCGTCGAAGAGGGGATCGACTGCAGCCTCCACCGCGGTGGGACGCTCGTCTTCGCCCGCTCCCCCAGCCAGCTCCAACGCGCACGGGAGGAAGTCGACTACGCACACTCCTGGGGAGAGACCGAAGAGGATCTGCGGTTGCTCGACGCAACCGAGGCCGCTCGACACGGGCGGGCAACGGGCGTGCTCGGTGCGACGTACACGCCGCACTGCGCACGCGTGCATCCCGGACGACTGGTGCGCGGTCTCGCCGACGCGGTCGAACGCCGTGGCGTCACGATCTACGAGCAGACGGCAGCGACACGCGTCGAGCCAAGCCGAGTGACGACCGAGCGCGGTGCAATTCGGGCGGAGTACGTCGTGGTAGCGACGGAGGGGTATTCACCGTCCCTGCCGGGCGCGCCCAACCCTGTGGTCCCGGTGTACTCGCTCATCGTGGCGACCGAGCCACTGCCTTCGTCGGTGTGGGACGAGATCGGACTTGCCGACGCACCGACGTTCTCCGACTTCCGCAACCTGATCATCTACGGCCAACGCACAGCGGACGACCGGCTGGTGTTCGGCGGCCGGGGTGCGCCCTATCACTTCGGCTCGGCGGTCAAGCCGGAGTTCGACCGGGTCCCGCGGGTGTTTGGCCAGCTGCGTGCGACGCTCGCAGACCTGTTCCCCGCGACGGCCGGGGCGACGTTCACCCATGCGTGGGGCGGCCCGCTCGGCGTTGCCAGAGACTGGATGGCATCTGTGGGTCTCGACCAGCGCAGCCGAGTTGGCTGGGGCGGCGGGTACGTCGGCGATGGCCTGACCACCACCAACCTGGCTGGCCGTACGTTGTCCGACCTCGTACGCGGCACGGCGTCCGACCTCACCACGCTGCCCTGGGTCAACCACCGCTCGCCGCGGTGGGAGCCCGAGCCCTTGCGGTGGCTTGGCGTCAACGCCGGCTTGCGGGCGATGACCGCGGCTGACGCTGAGGAGAAGCTCACGCGACGTCCGAGCCTGGTAGCGCGCGCGATGGCGCCGCTCCTCGGCCACTGACGGACGGGCTCGAAACCTCAGTCGAAGGTCAGGTCGAGCGAGACTGACCCGGCTGGGTCAGCGGTGAAGTCACCGCTCCCCGAGACTGACTCGAGGTCACCGGTGCCGGAGATCACCGTCAGAGACGCGTCGGCCGATCCGTTCTCGAACTTCCCGACGTGTTGCAGGACGAGGCTTCCCTGCTTACCAGACACGGTTCCCTTGAGGCGCTCTAGACCGACGAAAGCGGCCGTCTCGTCCGGCGCATAAGCCATCAGCCACTTGGTTGTCGACGTGCCCTCGATGTCGCCGGTGTAGGTCTTCGAGACCAGCGCCTCGGTGAGCTTCGCCAGGTCGGTCTCTTCGTCGAGCGGCGTTTCGTTCCATGACGTGACTTCGAACTGCGCGTGTGCGTGAGGCGCCATCTCCGGCCGCCTCCCTTCCGTCTGGACAAATATATGACTCGATCATACTAATCCAAGGTCGCAGCCTCTACGGTGGGAGGGTGAGGAAGTCAGCTGACGCCCGCCTTGCAAATCTGGTCGGCGCTCTCTCGTTGGGGCTGTCGGACCGAGTGCTCGACGCGACGACCGATACCGCCGATCTCGGAGGAGCCGCGCCCGCGGCCCTGATCGCGCTGCTCGATTTCTCGCCCAACGGGTCGGTTCGCGCCCTCAGCGAGGTCGTCGGTCTCACCCACTCGGGAGCGGTGCGACTAGTGGATCGCCTGGCCGCGGCGGGATACGTCGAGCGAAGCGCCGGCAGTAATGCCCGGTCTCTTGCAATCACTCTGACCCCTGCCGGTGTCGCCGCGGCGAAGAAAGCTCGCGCCGCCAGACAGGCAGCGATAGCCAGGACTTTCGCGCATCTGGACGCTGGTCAGCGCGCTCTCCTGACGGAATTGTGCGAGAGCCTCGTCAGCGAGGTGACGCGGGAGCGACTCGAGCAGCGCGCGGCCGGTCATGCGCCGGCCGGTGGCGCCCTTTGCCGAATGTGTGACTTCAAGGCATGCGGCCGCGACCGAGGCTTGTGTCCAGCCGCGCAAACAGCCGCAAGTCAGTAGGCCCCTAGGTCACCCCAGCGTCGCGGCCAACCGGCGTACGTCGGCGGGGCCTCGACTGCGGACCGCCTCGGCTGCGAGCCACTGCGCCTGCTCGAGGCCGAGCGACCGCACACGTTGCTTGACCACGGGTACCTGCGGACCCACCACACTGAGCTCCCTCACCCCGAGCCCGACGAGCACGACCGCGCCGACGGGGTCACTCGCCAGGTCACCGCAAACGGCGACCTCGACGTTCGGCGCCACGTCGGCCACGACGTTCGCGATGAGGGCCAGCACGGCCGGGTCGAGCGGATCAGCGAGCTCGGCAACGGCGGCGTTCCCACGCTCGGCCGCGACGACGTACTGGGTGAGGTCGTTGGTGCCGATGCTGACGAAGTCCAGGCGCTCGGTCAGCAGGCGCGCCCTCAGGGCGGCCGCCGGCACCTCGATCATGATGCCCACCGCGAGGCTGGAGGGGACTTCGCCCGTGCTGTCCTTGGCTGCCTCAACGAGCGCTTGCCACGCGAAGTCAACCTCGTCGACGGTCGTGACCATCGGGAACATCAGTTGGACCCGAGTCTCTCGTGCGACGCGGCAGACCGCGACCAGCTGGTCGTGCAGCACCTGCGGATAGCGGCGAAGCAGGCGAAGCCCGCGCTCCCCGAGGAACGGGTTTGCCTCCTCCGCCTGCGCCAGGAACGGGATCGGCTTGTCTCCCCCGACGTCGAATGTGCGGATCGTCAGTGGCTGACCGCCGAGCCCTTCCGCCAGCTCGCGATACGTGTCGACCTGGACTTCGACACTCGGAGGCGACGTGTGGTGGCCGAACAGAATCTCGGTGCGGACCAAACCCGAGCCCTCGGCACCGAACCCGCGCGCAGCAACGGCTTCCTGGCGTGACGAGACGTTCGCGCGCACCGTCACCCGATGGCCATCTGTGGTCCTTGCCGGCTCGTGCGCGTGCGCGGCCGCTTCGTCGCGACGCGCTGTACGCCGTGCGATCTCGGCTTCGAACCACCGTTGCTGCTCGGCATCGGGCGCGATCGTCAGCTTGCCGGCAGCGGCGTCGAACGCCACGACGGTGCCTGGCGTGATGGCCGCTGCGGCGTCGCCACCATTCGTCAACACTGGTATGCCGCGCGATCGGGCGACGAGGATGCCATGACCGGTGAGGCCGCCGCCGACCGTGACGACTCCGTGGACCGACGCGGCGTCGAGCGTGGCTGCGGTCGCAGCATCGAGCACGGGCACGACCAGGATGCCGTCGCCTTCGACATTCGGCTCGGGTTTGCCAAGCAGCGACCGGAGCATGAGGTCGCGGACGCTCACCACATCGGCTTCCCGCTCACGCAGATAGGGGTCGGACAGGGCGCGGTAACCAGCAGCGACCTCGCCCAGCCGCGCACGCCAAGCCTCGACTGCCGACGCTCCCGCCGCGATGGCGTCGACTACCGGCCCGGCGACCTCGGGGTCAGTGAGCAACGCCTTCTGTGCAACGAAGATCTCGCCATCGTCGGCCCCGCCGGTCGTCTCGGTGTGACGCCGGAGTTGGTCGAGCCTCTGGCTCGCGCCCCGCATCGCAGT
Source organism: uncultured Actinomycetota bacterium (assembly GCA_963815295.1). Taxonomy (GTDB): domain Bacteria; phylum Actinomycetota; class Actinomycetes; order Propionibacteriales; family Nocardioidaceae; genus JACDHG01. The sequence continues at coordinate 622,178 of CAWFFZ010000008.1, read as the reverse complement.
CTCCGAGCGAGTCGCCTCCTCCGCCGGCGACCCCGCAACGTAGCCGCCCGTGTCGACCTCCTGGCCGGCCACGAGCGCCGGCCCGATCGCGATGTCGAGCCCGGAGCCCGAGGACTCGTCGGCCGGTGTCGTCTCCACCTGTGCGACGCCGTCATCGCCGAATCGATCGGCAGCCAGGCTCGTGACTGCACCGAGCACTTCGGTGGCGTCGTTGCCCGTGGCAGCCACCAGGACTCGGTGCCCTCGTCGCGCGTCCAAGGTGGCGATCTGGCTCAGGCTTGCCGCGTTGACCGGTCCGCGTCCGGTCGTCACGTTGGTCAACGACACGGCGGCGTCGTACCGTCCCACGAGCGTCACCAACCGCGCTACCGGACGGGCATGGAGCCCGTGCTCGTTGAGCACCTCGATCTCGACTGTCTCCGCGTCCTCCGGCACCGGCTCGGCAGCGACGCCTTCCGTGCCGGTGGTCTCTGGGTCACCGAGGTGTTCACGCTTCGCCAGCAGACCGGCCTCCGCCTCAGCGGCCACATTCTCGAGCGAGGCACCGGTGGATGCCGAGACGACGGCGGCCACCAACCCCTCGACAAGAGGAGCGCTCGTCAGCCGTACCCTGGCCGCCACCTCGGGCTCGAGGAATTCCAGCGCCATCTCCGCACTCAGCACGGCGCTCCCCAGGTCAAGCAGGACGAGTACGCCGTCGGGGCAGTCGGCCCTGCCGATTGCTTCGGCCACCGCCGTGGCGTCGGTGCCGAACGTCGTCGCATCGAGACCGGCGGCCACCTCGACTCGCGGCTGGTCGTCGCCGCTGACCATCTCGTCAGCGAGCGCGACGGCCGCGTCGGCCAGCGCCCGGCTGTGTGAGACGACGACGACCGAGATCACGACAAAGAGACTACGGCGGACTCCAGTAACAATGTCGTGCTTGTGGCGCCAGGGTCTTGGTGGCCGATGCTTCGCTCACCGAGATAGCTGGCTCGACCTTTACGTGCCTGCATAGGCGTGGTCGCGTCGCGACCGGCTGCTGCCGCCTCGGCGGCGGCTGACAGTGCCTTTGCGAGATCGCCCTCCGAGGCGGCGTCGTCGTACGCCTCGAGCGCCGGCGCCCAGGCGTCATACATCGTCTTGTCCTCGAGCTCGGCCTTGCCGCGCGCCAGGATCCCTTCGACGCCGGCCCGCAGAGCGGCGCCGAATGCGGCGGCGTCGATGTCGTCAACGTCAGCGAGGGCGGTGCCGGCGCGTAGGAAGAACGTGCCGTACAGCGGCCCGCTGGCGCCGCCGACGGTGCTGACGAGGGTCATGCCGGCCTTCTTCAGCAGCGCGTCGGCCGTCTCGAAGTCGTTCTCGTCGAGCACCTTCACGACCGCTTGCATCCCGCGGCTCATATTGGTGCCGTGGTCGGCGTCGCCGATCGCTGCATCCAGCTGTGTTAGCTCTGCTGCGTGTTCACTCACCGCATCGGCGAACGCGCGCAACCAGCCGGTCAGCGCGGCGACGTCGACCGCCGCCACCGTCAAGCTCCCCAGCGCAGGCCGGGGGTGTTGACCGGAGCGTCCCAGAGCCGGACGATCTCGTCGTCTGCCTTGAGCAACGTGACGGAGCACCCGGCCATCTCGAGCGAGGTGATGTAGTTCCCGACCAGCGACCTCGCAACCGTGATGCCGGCCTTGTCGAGCAGCTGACGGACCTCGTGGTACATGACGTAGAGCTCGATCAGCGGTGTGCCACCCATGCCGTTCACAAACGCGATGACGTCGTCGCCGGAGCCGTACGGAAGGTCGCCGAGGATCGGGTCGACGAGGAGGGCGGCAACTTCCTTGGCGGGGGCGAGGGGCAGCCGGTTGCGTCCGGGCTCGCCGTGGATCCCGATGCCCACTTCCATCTCGCTGTCATCAAGCTCGAACGTAGGCTTGCCGGCCGACGGCACGGTGCAGGACGTGAGCGCCATCCCCATGCTGCGGCCCTGGTCGTTGACCTTTCGTGCTAGGTCCGCGACCTCCTGGAGCGACCTGCCCTCTTCGGCGGCAGCGCCAACGATCTTCTCGAGGAGCACCGTGACCCCGACTCCGCGACGACCTGCGGTGTAGAGGCTGTCCTGGACTGCGACATCGTCGTCGGTGACGATTGCCTGGACCTCCGTGCCGGCGTCGGCGGCTGCCAGCTCCGCCGCCATCTCGAAGTTCATGACGTCGCCGGTGTAGTTCTTGACGATGTGGAGCACGCCGGCGCCACCGTCCACCTCCTTGGTGGCGGCCATCATCTGGTCGGGCACCGGAGACGTGAAGACCTCGCCCGCGCAGGCGGCGTCGAGCATCCCGAGACCGACGAACCCCCCATGCATGGGTTCGTGGCCGGAGCCACCTCCGGAGATGAGGCCGACCTTGCCCGACTTCGGCCCGTCCTTGCGGTAGATGACTTTGTTGTCGTGGTCGACACGGACCCGATCGGCATGGGCGGCCTCGATTCCGAGCAAGGCTTCCTTGACGACGTCCGCTGGATCGTTAATGAGCTTCTTCATGAGCCCATCCTGGCCTGCCCAGGCCTGGCTCGACAATGGGGCGAGGTTGGTCCGTCAGTGGGTTTTACGCAACGCCGGGGTCAGTTTGGTGAGCACATCTGCGTCCTCGATCGTCGAGGGCACCGCGGGATCCTCGCCGTCGGCGATCTGGCGCATCGTCTTCCGCAGAATCTTCCCGGACCGGGTCTTGGGCAGGGCGGCGACGACGGACACGTCTTTGAATGCGGCAACGGGGCCTATCTCGTCACGAACTGCCGCAATCAGCTCCGCACTCAGCTGCGCGTGGTCGATCTCGTGGCCAGCCTTGAGCACCACGAAGCCGCGGGGCAGCTGACCCTTCAGCTGATCAGCCGCACCTATCACCGCGCACTCAGCGACATCGGGATGCTGCGCGAGCACGGCCTCGATCGAGCCCGTCGACATCCGGTGGCCGGCGACGTTGATGACGTCGTCGGTGCGGCCCATGACGAACACGTAGCCGTCCTCGTCGATGTAGCCACCGTCACCTGAGAGGTAGTAGCCGTCATAGGCGTCGAGGTACGACGTCACGAACCGGTCGTCGTCACCCCACAGGGTCGGCAGCGTGCCGGGTGGGAGCGGCAGCTTGATGCAGATCGATCCCTCCTCGCCGCTGCCGACCTCCGCGCCGCGCTCGTCGAGGACCCGAACGTCATACCCCGGCACCGGGACAGAAGGCGACCCCGCCTTGATCGGCAACGGCTCTAGTCCTCGGAGGTTCGCGACGATGGGCCAGCCGGTCTCGGTCTGCCACCAGTGGTCGACCACGGGGATGCCCAGCAGATCTGAGGCCCAGTGGTAGGTCTCCGGGTCGAGACGCTCACCCGCGAGGAAGAGGGTGCGCAGCGTTGGCATCGGATGGTCTGCGGCGAGCGCGCCCTCGGGGTCTTCCTTCTTGATCGCCCGGATCGCGGTGGGCGCGGTGAACAGCGCTTCGACTCCATGCTCGGCGATGACTCGCCAGAAAGCCCCGGGGTCTGGTGTGCCGACCGGCTTTCCCTCGTAGAGCACGGTGGTGGCGCCCACCATCAGCGGCGCGTAGACGATGTAGGAGTGGCCGACAACCCAGCCGACGTCGGAGGCCGTCCACCAAACCTGGCCGGGCTGGACGTCGTAGATGTGTCGCATCGACCAGCACATGGCGACAGCGTGGCCACCGTTGTCGCGGACGATGCCCTTCGGCTTGCCGGTCGTCCCTGACGTGTAGAGGACGTACAGCGGGTCGGTCGCAGCCACCTCCTCGCAGCCGGCTGGATCGGACCGCCCTGCCTTGATCGCCAGGTCCCAGTCGAGGTCGCGGCCCTCGACCATGGCCGCTTCGCACTGCGGGCGCTGCTTGACGACCACGGCTTCCGGTTGATGCGACGCCAGCTCGATCGCCCGGTCCAGCAGCGGCTTGTAGGCGACAATGCGGCTGGGCTCGATGCCGCACGACGCCGATACGACCACCTTGGGCAGCGCGTCGTCGATGCGGACTGCCAGCTCGTTCGCTGCGAAGCCACCGAAGACGACCGAGTGCACCGCGCCGAGCCGGGCCACCGCCAACATCGCCACGACCGCCTCCGGGATCATCGGCATGTAGATCACGACCCGGTCGCCCTTGACGACCCCAAGCCCACGCAACGCTCCGGCGAACGCTGCCACCTTCTCGAGCAGCTGGGCATAGGTGTACGTCGTCTGCGTGTCCGTCACTGGACTGTCATAGATGAGCGCAGCCTGGTCGGCGCGACCCTTGACGACGTGGCGGTCGAGCGCGTTGTAGCAGGTGTTCATCGTGCCGTCGGGAAACCAGCGATGGAAGGGCGCGTTCGACGAGTCGAGCACCGTCCGCGGCCGGATGAACCAGTCGACCAGGGCAGCCTGCTCACCCCAGAACGACTCCGGGTCGGCCAGGCTGGCGGCGTAAGTCTCGCGATAGCTGCTCATCACGGCTGCCTCTCCGTCGGGACCTCTATCCTGCCCGTTGATGACCCGTCGCACACCCTGAGAACTCAGAGCAGCGGCCCGACGCTGCGCAGGGTCAGGCCGACACCGACAGCGAGCACGAGGACAGCGGTGACGAGAGGGGCGGCTGCCGCGATGCGCATGATCCAAGCGTGTCGGGTCAACGCGCGAACTCGACTCAGTCGACCCGGCAGCTTGGCGATCAGGTAGCCGACGGTCGTCAGCGTGATCGCCATCCCGATGCCATACACGAGCACGAGCGCGACCCCGAACACCGTACGTCCCAGCCCGATCGCCCCGAGCAGGACGATCAGCGCCGAAGGACTGGGGACCAACCCGCCGGCTAGCCCCATGCCGACGAGGGTGAGTCGCTTGTAGCCGCGTTCGGACGGCTCGCGAGGCTGCTCGTGCCGGTGACGGTCGTGCTCGAGCACGACCGTGGACACTCCAATACCCGCGGCAGAGTGGTCGTGCACGTGGCCGTGGTCGTGGCTGTGACTGTGGTGGTGGTCATGGCCGTGGTCGTGCGGGTGGCCGTGGTCGTGGCCGTGGCCGTGACCGTGACCCCAGAGGTCGTCGACGTACCCACGGTTGCGGCGTAGCAACGCAGCCCGCACGAGGACGATGCCGACGCTCGCGACCAGGAGACCGCTCACCAGCCCAAGGACCGCCAGCACTACTTCTCCAGCGAACGACGCAGACGCGCTCAACAACAACCCCAGGACCAGGACACCGGCAGTGTGGGTGGCTGTCACTGTCGCGGCGATCAACACGGCGTCCTTCGGCGAGCCACGCGTGCCCACCATGTATGCCGCCATCAACGTCTTGCCGTGCCCAGGCATGGCCGCGTGCGAGACACCGAGCACAAGCGCGAGCAGGATGGCCAGCAGGCCGACGCCCAACGTCAGGTCTCGGTTGGCGACGAGCGAGTCGAGCCGGCTCGTCATCGAGTTCAGGAAGGAAGCGACCAGGCCAGCCTCCGGGAGCTCGGGCAGGTTGGCCGACCCCGCATCGATGCCTGGTCGTGTCTGCAGCTGCAGCGAGCGTTGGTCTGGGGGCGAGCTGAGCAGGTCATTGGGATAGCTACGGAGCTCGTCGCTGATGCTCTCCTTGGCGACCTCGCGGTTGCCGAGGTCGAGGCCATCGCCGGTCGCGGTGATCTCACGCCATCCGATCCGATCGGCCAGGTAGTGGTCCTCGAACGAGACGGCCGCCGCTTGCTGGAGATCGACCTCCGCATCAAGGCTGCATTGGAGGCGGCTCACGTCGAGTCCGGCCGCACCAGCGCGATAGGTGAACGACGACGCCACGACACTCCAGGGCACGCTCGACCCGTCGATGCGCAGGTCGAGCTGTCCTGCGAGCCCAAGGCATTGATCTGCGGCGAAGGCCGCTCGTTCGTCGGTGCTGATCACCGTGTCCTGGTTGGCGTCCACGGTGTCGCGCTCTTGGAGGGTCGGAATCTCTGCCGAGTCGACGACGGCCGTGTTGCTGACCGAGTCCGGGCTCAGGACCAGGCCGTTGTAGTGGTTGATAGTGAAGTTGCCGAGTGGGTGCGCGCTCGCCGGCCCGATCGGTACGACGACTAGGGCGGCCATCAGCAGGGCCACGAACGCTGCCCGACGGCCGATCCTGCAACCTGATGCGAGAGCCATCTCATCCGCCTCCCTGACGGAGCTCGTTCAACGCCTGCCGCGCATGCAGCGCGAAGGTCGGCGAGAAGTGCGGGTTGAGATCGAGCGCGCGCTGCAATGAACGCTCGGCGGCGCGCTGCATGCCTAGCGAGCGCTCGATCATGCCGCGGTGAAAGGCAAACAAGGCACTGCGGGTGCCGAGTCGTTGGGCACCCACTGCGTGCGGCAAGGCAGCTCGATCCCGGCCGTTGACGTGGAGCGCCCAGGCGAGCGCATCCTCGACGAAGACGCTCTTGCGTTCGACCCATGCCGAGCGCGCTTCCTCGAGCGCTGCCTTCAGGCGGCCCCGCGAGGCGTCGTACAGCGCCAGCTCGAGGTCGAGGTTCACCCCCGAAGCACGCAGAATCTGCTCCTGCGCATCGACGAGTGCATGCTGAGCGGCCGCTTCCTGCGTTTTGCCGAGCGAGATCAGGAGATCTGCGTACTCGATCAGATACTGCGGTTGCGGCAGCCGCGCGATCACCTCCTCGTATGTCGCCAGCGCCTTGGGCGTGTTGCCGATGGCCGCCTCGGTCTTGGCGATGCCGTACCTGTTGGGCACGTAGGACGGGTCGGCTCGCAGGCCCTTGGCGTAGAGCCTGGCCGCCTGCTGAGGGTCGCCGTCGTTCCATGCAAGCTCGCCGAGCTGGTACAGGGCGAACGCCTTGTCGTCTCCGGAGTAGGCGACGTGCAGCGCCTGTTGCATGGCGAAGCGCGCTCCGTCGATGTCGCCGCGGAGCTCGTAACTGTACGAAACGCGTGTATAGGAAGGGACTGCGGGCTTCAGGTCGACCATCCGCTGGAGCGCGGTGAAGGCGGCGTCATAGCGGCCGAGCTCGATCAATGCGTCGACGAGCACAGCCATCGTGGCGGAGCTGAAGGCGTTGATGTGCAACGCAGACCGGGCCAGCCGCAGTGCCGTCACGAACTCATGCCGGGCGGCTGCAAGCGCCGCCTGCCCGGTGAGCGCGGCCGCGTTGTCGACAGGTGACTCTCGCAGCGACCGGCGGAATGCGCCCTCCGCCTGTTGGTAGTAGCTCGGGTCTCCGCTGACCCTGGCCTGCTGGACATAGGCCGAACCGAGCGCGGCCCATGACTCGGAGTCCGAGGGCAGGCGTCGCAACCGAGACTGCAGCGCCGTGATGCTGTCGGTCACATCGCCCGACGTCGACACCTCTGAGGCTGCGAGCACTCCCCCGCGTCCCGTAGGCGTTGAGCCCGGGCCGCTGGAGCCGCGGGTGAACAACACCGCGGACACGAGGACAAGGGCAATACCCAACGCGAGCGCGCCAAGCCCTAGCCTCACCAGTCGGCTGCGTGTCATCAGTCGAAACCTCACTTGTCGAGGGGTGGGTGGTGGACGGCCTCGCGACCGCCCACCACCCGATCAACGGTTAGTGGTCTGCACCAGGCCCGTCAGATCTCGATTTGCCGACGACCGCGGCGCATCAAGACCGTGCCGAGCACACCCAGCGCGAGGCCGCCGGTCACGGCAATGAGTGCAACCGGGGCTCCGTTGTCCGACTCGCCCTGACGTAGCTCGGCTGCTCGGTCACCGTCGCGACGGTTGGGAGCAAGCTGCTGCTTCTGGGCCGCCGGGCCGGTCGACGAGACCGCCGGACCTGCGTCCGACCCCGAATGCGGCAGAGCGACATACGGGAAGTGCGGACGGAACGGCAGGTCGTTGGTGTCCACGGCGTCCGTCAGGGCAGGGATGAGCGTCCCGGTCCGGACCGCGCCCTCAAGTGCCTGCAGCTCGATGTCAACGACGTCGTCGATGAGACGGCGACCGTTCGGGAAGCCGGCGTTGTCGCCTGCCAACACACCGAGCCGGTTGGGGCTGGCACTTGGCGGGATCGACGTGTTGAGTCGCAGCAGTTCAGCCGGACGCACTGCGCCGTCGGGCCGGTTGAGGCCCTCCAGACCGGTGAGGAACACCCGGAAGAGATCCCGCCTCGGGGTCTTTGGTTCGGGTATGCCGTAGATCGCATCGATCAGTTTCGGCACCTCAGGGTTGAGGACCTTGTCGACCGCGGCTGGTACGTCGGCGTCGTTCTCCGGCTTCAAGGCGTTGAACGCGTCCTTCAAGCCGACCGGGATCACTACTTCGTTGACAAGCGGGTTACCAAGTCGGGACACCTGGACGTACTTGCCCGAGTATGACTGCGAGCCGTCTGCGCCCTGCACACGAACGCTTCTGCGCTCGGTGGTGCTCCAGACACCGATCACGGGGTCGCCGTTTCGGATGAGGTCTGCCTTTGGCACCTGCAGGGCAATCGTGTTGACGTTGAAGCCCGTCAAGGTGTCGTTCCCCGTCTCGCTGAGGTCGCCGCCGTACAGCAGGTCGAAGACACGCAGGTCGAGGAAGAACGCGTCGTCGGCTTGACCGGCGAACGTCCTACGACCTTCTCCGAACGACCTGATCGCGGCGTTGCTGAGCGCCGTGTAGTTCGGCATGGAGGCTGCGCCGACATTCGACGGGGCGACCGGGATGTTCCGCGCGAGGGTGCGGACGGCTCCGCCCCCTCCGACCCGCTGCAGGGTGTAGGTCTGGCGGTAGTTGAGGTTGGGGTCGGTCAACGACGTAACCGGGCCGGTTGCGTAGAGGAACGTGTCCGTCGACAAGTAGCGGGACTTGAACGTCCAGCGGTATCTGATGTCGGGCTTGGCGTCACCATCATTGTCGATGTTGATGTAGTGCCGGGCACCGTCGGCGAACGGGTAGAAGTTCGGACCGCCGGCTGGCTCTTCGAACGGAAGCCAGTTGGCGATGAAGGTCACGTGACCAGGACGGTCGTCCGCGACATAGGCATACACGTCAGTGTTGTCAGCTTGTGGGTCCGCCAACAGCAGCGGTGACTCACGGTGGCTAGACGCGTTACCGGATTCGGCCCCAAGCAGGACGCCAGCGGTCCCGAAGGCCAGTGCAGAAGCTGCGAACGCGGCGACGGCGCCGCGCAAGCGAGGGTGTAACAGCAACGAAGACATCGCTTCGTCCCTTCCATGACAAGGATGAGACGGCTCAGCCGTCTCCCGACGCCCGGGTGACACCCGGGGGTTCCAAGGGAGCCTCCTCAAAGACTCGGTGACCTCTCCCGCCTCCCAGGGGCGAGGTCAATGGAACTCGTGTCGGTTCTTGCCAGGACCGAATTTAGCGCTGCATCGAGATCAAGCACAAGATTCACAGATACTTTTCAGGTGCGCGGCAGGATCGGATCCCTTGTCTCGTCGCTATGGAGCAATGCCGAAAACCGGTTGCCGATGGCGCACCTGCCTGTCACCCTGAAGGCAACAAGCGCAGACCATCCGTCTCGCTGAGGAAGCGAAGGAGGCGTCGATATGTCAACCCCTGTCCTGGGGTCTCACGCCCCTGTCCTTCCGAGGTCGCCGCTGTCTTAGTCATCTGTGCGCCTCGGCTCTGCTCGAGGAGCACACCAGCATGGCTACATCGAAGACCTACGTGGACTTCGCTTTCACACCACTCGACGAGGTCGACGACGGCCAGCGTTGGTCGACCTGGTCGGATGTCACCAAGGGCGAGCACGGCCCCGAACCACGCCCGGACTGGGTTGTCACCGACGACGCCGCCATCGACACCGAGCTCGGCATCCTCAAGACCGGCAAGGAAGCGGACGTCTTCCTGATCGAGCGCGCCGTGCCCGGTAGTCCGGCGCGGGCGGCCGTGATGGCTGCCAAGCGTTACCGCAGCGTCGACCACCGGTTGTTCTCGCGCGACGCCTCGTACGTCGAAGGGCGTCGGATCAAGAAGAGCCGTGAGAGGCGTGCCGCAGCGAAGGGAACTGCCTTCGGCCGCCAGGTCCAAGCCGGCGAGTGGGCGCGCCACGAGTTCGGCGCCTTGAGCTCGCTGTGGTCGGCCGGGCTACCTGTCCCGTACCCCGTGCAGATCGACAACACAGAGATCTTGATGGAATTCATCGAGGTCGACGGCGAGGCCGCACCCCGACTGGCGCAGCTGCGCCCCAGCCGAGACCTCCTCGAGTCGTACTTCGAGCAGCTGCGTGATGCGATGGCGGTGCTCGCCAGACGCGGGCTCGCCCATGGCGACCTGTCGGCGTACAACCTCCTGGCTCAGGGCGATCGGTTGGTCATCATCGATCTGCCGCAGGTGATCGACATCGTGGGCAACCAGAACGGGGTTGAGTTCCTCCTCCGTGACTGCCGCAACGTGTGCCGATGGTTCGGGTCGCGTGGACTCGACGTCGACCCCGACGAACTGCTTGCCGAACTCCTCGCCCAAGCCTGGTGAATCTGCTGGTTGAACTGCACCACGTCGGTCGAGCTTGTCGAGACCGCGTCGAGTCGCACCGATGGTTGCGTCGCGCTGACGGCCGCCGGTTTCGCTGCAGCGTTGAAGAGCGCAGCAACGCCGGAAGTCTCGCTGATGGTTACGTCACGCCGGCGGCTGCGGACGGCGGTCAGCTGTGCCACGCCGGTCGAGCTTGTCGAGACCCGGTGATCTCGACAAGCTCGATCAGTGGAAGATCGGCACAAGAAAGTCTCGAAAACCGTTGTGAACAAGGGCATCTGAGCATCAGAACTGTCGGCGGTCACCGATAGATTCAGACCCATGATCGACACCGACCTCGACACCCTCGACGCCGACACCCTCCTCCCCACATGCGCGAAATCCAAGCGCCACCCACCAGGCCGAAGTCCGGATGCTGCAGGCAGCCGCCGCCCCTGGGCCGACCTCCACGGCGTCCTCGAGTCGACCGGATTACGGATTGCCCGGGAGTGGAGCAGATGCTCCCGCTCGGCGGCGACGGCACCCCCGAGGTATCGAGTTCTGCCCCGCCGAACTCGGCGCCGAACTCGCCATCTCCCCGGCCTCGGCCGCCAGGCTGATCGGTGACGCCCTCGACCTCCGCCACCGCCTCCCCCGACTGTGGACCCGGATCCAGGCCGGAGAGGTCAAACCGTGGATCGGACGCCAGATCGCCACCGACACCCGCGACGTCTCCCTCGAGACCGCAGCGGTGGTGGACCGCAGGGTCGCCAAATACGCCCACTCACTCACCTGGGGACGTTTGGCCAAGGTGGTGCAGGCGGCGATCATCGACACCGACCCCGACTACGCCCGCCAACGCGAAGAATCCCACCGGCGCAACCGCGGAGTCTGGCTCAACCCGGCCGACGACACCGGCACCATCACCGGAGCCTTCGCCGCCGCCGGACCCGACGCACTCCGCTTCGACGCCGGACTCAACCGCACCGCCGACGCACTCGCCGCCCTCGGCGATTCGGACACCAAAGAAGTACGCCGGTCCAAAGCCCTCGGCATCCTCGCCAACCCCCAACACACGATGGACCTCTACGCCAACGCCACCGTGACGCCGGTCGAGCCTGGCCAGACCCCGCAGATCTCGACCAGCACGACCACCGACCAGTCGGACCCCGACCCGATCTCGACCAGCACAATCAGCGAGATCGGAGGGAACCCGGCGCCGTTCGTGCGCGGAGTCAGCATCAAGGTCGACCCCAGACCCAAAGCAGTCCTCTACGTCCACCTGACGAAGGAATCGCTGGAACAAGGCGAGGGTGTGGCGCGGGTCGAAGGGATCGGACCCGTCACCGTTGACCAAGCCAAACAATGGCTCGGCGACTGCACCATCACCCTCAAACCCGTGATCGACCTTGCCGGGATCGCCCCCGTCGACGCCTACGAAATCCCCGACCACATCCGCGAAGCCGTCCAGATCATCACACCGGCCGACACGTTCCCCTATGCGTCCTGCCTCAGCCGCAAGATGGACCTCGACCACACCATCCCCTACGTCCATCCCGATGAGGGTGGACCACCCGGCCAAACCGGGATCGGGAAACTCGGACCCCTGACCCGTCGACATCACCGGATCAGGACCCACGGCAAATGGCAGGTGAAACAACCCTTCCCCGGCATCTACCTATGGCGATCACCCCACGGCAGATACTGGCTCGTCGACCACACCGGCACCCACCGCCTCAGCGCCTGAGATCCCTAAGCCGAAGAGATCGCGGCCACGGCTAGCTCGATTGTCGCGGCCACGCCATCATCGTCGTTGCTCGGCACGACGTGATCGGCGACAGCCTGCACGTCAGGGTGCGCGTTCGCGACGGCGTACGACGTGCCGGCCCAGCGCAGCATCTCGAGGTCGTTCGGCATGTCCCCGAACGCCCACACGTCCTCCGGCGCCACGCCTTGCTCCTGGCACCACACGTCGAGCACGCTCGCCTTCGTCACGCCAGCAGCACTGATCTCCGCCAGCCCGGTCGCGCCGGAGTACGCCATTACGGCGCGATTGCCCACCACCTCGTCGACGGTGGCCAGGAAGATCGCGTTCTCCATCGAGGGTGACCGGGCGAGCAGCTTGCCCACTGGGCGGTCGAGCAGTTCGAGCGCGTCGTCGGAGCGACGACCGACCCCCTCGCGGTACTCGTCCTCGAACGAGTGCTCGCGCGCGAACCCGTCCAGGCACTCCAACGCGAACGCGATGTCCGGAACCGCGATCCGCAGGTCCTTGACCAGCTCGCTGGTGACCACAGTGTGAAGTTGGCGTTCGGCGACGATGGCGCGTCGCGCGACGTCGTAGACGAACGCGCCGTTCGAGCAGATCGCGACGCCTCCACGCCCGACGACGGCTTTCAGGTCGTTCATCCAGCGCGGTGGTCTCGCGGTGGCGACCACCCAGCCGATGCCGGCATCCTGGACCGCCGCGATTGCCTCGACGGTGCGCTGACTCACCGAGCCGTCGCTGCGCAACAGCGTCCCGTCTAGGTCGGACGCGATCAGCCGTGGCGCCTTCACGCCGCTGTCACGCCTGGGTCGCGGCGAGCTGCCCGCAGGCGCCGTCAATCTCGCGGCCACGGGTGTCGCGGACCGTGGTCGGCACACCCTTCGCTTCCAGGCGTCGGACGAACTCGTTCTCGTCCTCACGCCGTGAGGCGGTCCACTTCGAGCCTGGCGTCGGGTTCAGCGGGATCAGGTTGACGTGCACCCAACCCCAGTCGCCGTATGACGTCAGCACATCGCCGAGCAGGTCTGCTCGCCACGCTTGGTCGTTGATGTCCTTGATCATTGCGTACTCGATCGACACTCGGCGCTTGGTGACCTTGGCGTAGTTCCAAGCTGCAGCAACCGCCTCGTGGACGCTCCAGCGCGTGTTGATCGGCACCAGTTCGTTGCGGAGCTCGTCGTCGGGCGCATGGAGAGACAACGCCAACGTGACTGGGATGCCCTCCTCGGCCAGTTGCAACATGCGCGGCACCAGCCCGACCGTAGACACGGTGACTCCGCGCGCCGACATCCCAAGACCGTCGGGTGTCGGGTCGGTCATCCGGCGTACGGAGTCGATCACCGACTTGTAGTTGGCCATCGGCTCGCCCATGCCCATGAAGACAACGTTGGAGACTCGTCCCGGTCCACCCGGAACATCACCGCGGGCGAGGGAACGAGCACCGGCCAGCACCTGCTCGATGATCTCGCCGGTGCTCATGTTGCGCTGGAGCCCACCCTGCCCCGTCGCGCAGAAGGGACACGCCATCCCGCAGCCCGCCTGCGACGACACGCACAACGTCACGCGACCCGGATACCGCATCAGCACCGACTCGACCAGCGCCCCGTCGTGCAGCTTCCACAAGGTCTTGCGTGTGGTGCCGCCGTCCGCCTCGAGGGTGTGCATCGGCGTCAGCAAGTTTGGCAACAACGCCGCCGCCAGCGACTCCCTCAGATCAGCAGGCAGGTCCGTCATCTCACTCGGCTCGTCAACCAGGCGTGAGAAGTAGTGATGCGAGACCTGTTTCGCGCGATACCCCGGCAGACCCGCGTCCTCGACCGCCTGGCGGCGCTCGTCCGACGACATGTCTGCGAGATGGCGCGGTGGTTTCTTTGCCTTGCGCGGCTCGTCGAAGACGAGGGGCAGGGCCGTGACGGGCTCCGACATGGCCGAGCCAGTCTCTCACGCGGGACACGTCAGGCTCGCATCGCGACGAGCACCGTCGCCGGCGATGGCGTGGTCAGGTCGCCGCGCGCCAGCCACCCCAGGAGGACCTCAGCATGGCCGTGGCAGCGTCGACGTCGAGACAGCAGTAGTCCGGCATCGTCAACCGCCCCCAGCTGTCGAGATCTGCTGGCAATCCGGTTAGCTCCGCCACCAGCAGGGTCCACGCCGTGCCATGGCCGACCAGGACCACGTCAGACTCACCAGACGCTGCGGCCTGGCTCAACGCCGACTTTGCCGTAGCGGCCACCCGCTCGCGGGTCACGCTGAGCGGCTCCCACGTCGCGGCGCCAGGCTCGTCCTGACTGTCGAACGAGCGGCGGACCGCGGCCTCGAACTCTCCGTCCGCGAGCCAGCCGACGCCGCGCTCTGCCTCGCGAAGGCCGTCGAGGAGCGCCGCGCCGAGCGGGTGCAGCAGCATCGCCGTCGCGAGCGCCTTGGGTTCTGGTGACGTGAACCAGAGGGCATCCATCGGCAGAACTCCGGCGTCATGCAGGGCCTGTACGGCGTCCGGGGCGCTGGGTGATAGTCCCCACTCGTGTGGCGGCGCGAACTCGTCGACCGCGGATGGGCCGTGCCGGACCAGGTGCAGGAGCATCGTCCGACCCTAATGGCCACGGGTGCGTCATAGTTCTCCCTGATGAGCCCGTATGACGACCAGCCGACGGCCGAGATCACCAGCCCGAGCAACCCACGGGTCCGGTGGCTGGTCAGCCTGCGCAAGCGACGTACCCGCGACGTCGAACACGTGACCGTCGTCGAGGGCTACGACGAGCTCCGACTTGCTCTCGATGCCGGGGTCGTCCCCCACCACGTCTTCGTCTGTCCGCAACTGGTCGGCGACCAGGGTCAGCTCACCCTCGCCGATGATGCCCGCCTACTCGGCGCCGAAGTACTGCACCTCGGAGTCGCGGCCTTCGCCAAGGCGTCCTATCGCGCCGGACCCGATGGTTGGCTCGCCGTCGTGCCCGAGCCGGCGCGACACCTCGACGACCTCGTTCTCTCCGACCAGCCACTTGTCCTCGTCTGCGAGGGGGTTGAGAAGCCCGGCAACCTCGGCGCCATGGTGCGCACCGCCGAGGCGGCCGGCGTCGACGCGGTGGTTGCCGCGTCACCCGTTGCCGACTGGGGCAATCCCAATGTCGTCCGGGCTAGCAAGGGCACGGTTTTCGCGGTGCCCGTGGCTGCCGCGACAACTCCCGAGGTGCAGACCTGGCTGCGGTCTCGTGAGCTGCGCATCGTCGTAGCCACCCCGGACACCGACCGCCTCGTCACCAGCGTCGATCTCACCGGGCCGACGGCGATCGTTGTCGGGGCCGAGCACCAGGGCGTCAGCAAGAGCTGGCTGGACCAGGCCGACGAGACCGCTCGGCTGCCGATGGTCGGCCAGGTCAACTCCCTCAACGTCGCCACCTCGGCCGCCATCGTGATCTACGAGGCGATCCGACAGCGCTCCTGATCCCCGATGGTTTGCTCGCGTCTGCGACCACGGTACTATTTGAACGATCGCTCAAATAGTTTCCAGGAGATGTCTCATGCTCAGCTGGGCTTTGCTCGCCGCCGCCATCCTCACCGAGGTCGCGGCCACAGTCGCGCTCAAAGCGTCCGACGGCTTCACGCGTCTCGTCCCGTCGGGCGTCGTGGTCGTGGGCTACCTAGTGTCCTTCTTCCTCCTCGCCAAGATCTTGACCCTCGGCATGAGCCTCGGAGTCGTGTACGCCGTCTGGTCAGCCGCCGGGGTGGCCCTCATCGTGCTGATTGACGTGCTCTGGTTCGACGAAAGCCTCACGACGACACAGGTGGTCGGCTTGTTCGCCGTCCTGTTCGGCGTGGTCGCTCTCGAGCTCGGTGGTGCAGAGGCATGAGTGCCGAGGTGACCGACGGGCGGCGCGTCCGTGGCGAGCGCGCGCGGGCCAGCTTGATCGAGGCAACGCTTGCGGTGATCGAGCGCGAGGGCATCGCCAAGGTGACACACCGCAATGTCACCCGGGTCGCGGGCCTGCCGGCCACGTCGGCGGCATACCACTTCGCGTCGATCAACGACCTCCTCGAAGCCGCACTGCTCTGGGCCGACCAACAGAGCAGTAACGCGCTGTCCGAGATCGCCAGGGCCGCCGACCCGGTGGCAGCCTTGGCGCGCTGGCTTGTCGAGGACTTCGAAACCAACCGGGTGCGCTGCATCGCGGAGTACGAGCTCTTCCTGTACGCCGCTCGGACACCTACCTTGCGTGCCGCCGCCAGCAGATGGATGACCGAGCTCGCCAGCCTCGTCGGCCAATGGACCGACGACCCGGGCGCCGTCACCACCGTCGGCGCCTATGTCGACGGCCTCATCCTGCAGGCCCTCGTGACGGGAGTTGCCCCCGACATCGCCATCGTGACCACGACACTCCGACGGCTCACCGACTGAGGGGCCTCAGGATCGGGTCAGGTAAGCCACTCGTCCGTCCGTCCCCGACGCCCAGCAGGCGCCATCGCGAGCGCACTGGATGCCGTGATACCAGTCGCCATCGAAGGACGTCCAGGTGCGACCGCGATCGGTGCTGAAGTCGCTACCGTTCGGACCGACGGCGATCGCGGTGCGCCCGGTCTGGGGCAAGAACGCGACTCCGGAACGGTAGCCGGTCACTGGAGTCGTGCTCGGCACCCAGGACTCGCCGCCGTCACGAGATGTCGCCGCTGCGTCGGACCCGTCGTCCTCAGCCGCGAAGTCACCTCCCACGATGACCAGCTGCCGCGCATTGCGAGCATCGATCGAGTAGATCCCAGCCGAAAGGCCGCCGCGCATGGGTGCAGTCGTGACGGTCCAGGTCTGCCCGCCATCGTCCGACCGAAACACTCTTGGCTGGTCCACGCCACCCGTCGCGAACCAGTAGGTCTGCTGCGGTCCGGACTCGATGCAAGTGCCGCTCGCCGCGAAGGCGAACTCGCCCGGCACGGCCGCCGGCATGCCTGCGTCGCTTTCGACCGACCACGTACGTCCGAAGTCCGTGGTGCGGGCGAGCCGGAAGAAGCCGTCGACGGGATCGCTGAGCGCAAGCCCGCTCCCATCGCTGCTCAATGCCAAGCAGTCGTAGAACGCCGTCTCCTCGGTGTTGCGGAACGTCTCGGTCCAGGTCTGCCCGCCGTCAGCCGTAGCGTAGATCCGAGAGGCCTCACCTGGACCGATCGCCAGGGTGACCGCACGCTCGGGTCCGAAAGCCTCGATGTCGCGGAGCCCCGTGGCGTCCGGGGGTGAGACGTCCTCCCAGGTCTCGCCGCGGTCGGTCGTTCGCAAAACAGAACCCGCCCCACCGCTGACCCATGCGGTCGAGCGGTCGACGGCGGCAAGCCCGCGGAACGTGTCGGTCGAGCCGGTCGGCGTGATATGCCAGTTGTATGACGGAGACGGCTTGGCGGTTGAGCGCCCCTCGCGGGGCAGGCCGTCAGCATGGGGCACCACCGCAAGGGCGGCGAGGGCAGTTGTCGCGAGTGTGGCGACGAGGGTGCGAGAGATCGACATACGCTCGACCCTAAACACGCTGCGATGTGTCGGCAACGACCACCAAGGCGACAACTCGCCCACCACGACAGGATGCACCCATGTCAGAGGCCCACTCGATCTCCCTGCGTGGCGGGCGAAAGGGCGCCACGTCGGCGATCCTCGTCATGCACGGCGGGCAGGAGTCGAGCCAGATACCTACCACGCCGTGGCAGCGTTCGTACATCCGCATGTTCGACCTGTACCACGGCCTGAGGATGAGGTCGCGCAGCTGCGCGGTCTACCTGTTGCGCCATCGAGTCCGCGGCTGGAATGCTGACGGCGGCGTCCCAGACCCAGTCAACGACGCGCGCTGGGCGGTCGATCGAATCATGCACGACCATCCCGGCGTGCCGCTGGCACTGCTCGGCCACTCGATGGGCGGACGCACCGCCTTCGCCGTCGCTGACCACCCTGCAGTTGTCGGCGTCTGTGGTCTGGCCCCGTGGCTCCCCGAGCATGAGCCCGTGGTCGCCGTCAGGCGTGACCAACGCTTCGTGATCGCGCACGGTTCGCTTGATCGGATGACGTCGGCGCCATTGAGCCTGGCGTATGCCGTCCGGTTGCGCGAGGCGGGAGCGCGCATAGCACGGTTCGAGCTCGCTGGTGGTCAGCATGCGCTGCTCAACCGGCCCTCGCTGTGGCGACGCTTTTCCGTGCAGACGACGCTCGCTCTCGTCGGCGCAGCTCCGATGCCTGCCGGCGTAGCTCGAGCATTCGGTAGCGTCGGCAGCCACGGCCTTTCCGACAAACTCGAGTCGTTCGACGCATGACGAGGGGACTGGAACGGCTCCGAGTACGTCAGCAACGTGGTCGTGATGGCCACGAACCCGAAGGTGGCTCTGCGCGGCTGGCGAGCGCGCGTCATACCGCCGGCAGCAGGAAGTAGAGCACCAGCCAGACCACAGAGACCGAGGCGAGCAGGGAGTCGAGTCGGTCCATGATTCCGCCATGCCCGGGAAGAATCTGGCTCATATCCTTAATCCCTAGATCTCGCTTGATCATTGACTCGGCAAGGTCACCCAAGGTTGCTGCGACCGCAGTGATGGCGCCAAGCACAAGCCCCACCCACCATTCGCGCTCGACGAGAAACACCAGGCACAGGACTCCCGCCCCCATCGACGCAGCGACCGAGCCTGCAAAGCCTTCCCAGGACTTCTTCGGGCTAATGACCGGAGCCATCGGATGCTTCCCGAACAACACGCCCACTGCGTAGCCGCCGATGTCGGATGCAATAGTGACGGCGATGAACGTCATCACCCGTCGGATGCCGTCGTCTGCCGTAAGCAATAAAGCGACGAACGACGCCAGGAACGGCACATAGACGAGGCAGAAGACGGTGCCGGTGACGTCCTTGACGAACCCCTCCTGGCCACGCGGCATCCGCCACAGAATCGACGCCAGCACTGTCCCTGCCAGCACGACCACGAGTACCTCGGGGCCGCCGTAGTAGGCGCCGAAGATCATGCCAACCGCGCCCACGTGCATAGGCAGCATCGGCATCCACGTGCCGTGATTCGCCAACGCCCTCCCCATCTCCCAGAGGGCGACCATGATCGCGCCCGCGACCACGAACAGGAAGAAGTCCTTGACGAACGCGAGGGAAACGATGATCAGCGCGATCAGCGCGACGGCGACGAGAATGGAGGCCGGTAGATTCCGCCCAGCTCTGCTGGGGGTAGGGAGCGGCGCGGTGGGATCGGGTGACATCGAAGGCCTTCTCAGACCTCGATCAGCTCGGCTTCCTTGTGCTTCAAGAGGTCGTCGATTTCGTCGACATGCTTCTTCGTCATCGCGTCGAGGCGCTTCTCGGCGCCGGCAACCTCGTCCTCGCTGACGTCTCCATCCTTGAGGCTTCGCTCCATCGTCTGCTTCGCGTGGCGGCGGATGTTGCGCACCGATACGCGCGCGTCTTCGGCCTTTGCCTTGGCGAGCTTGATGTACTCCTTGCGACGCTCTTCGGTCAGCTCGGGCATCACCACGCGCAGCATCTCACCGGTGTTGGTCGGGTTGACACCGAGGTCGGAGTCACGAATTGCCTTCTCGATCGCGGCTAACGCCTTCTGGTCGTAGGCGTTGATCGTGACGACGCGGGGCTCTGGATTGCTGAACGACGCAAGCTGCTGGAACGGCGTCGGCGTGCCGTAGTAGTCAGCGGTCAGCTTGGCGAACATCGCCGGGTGCGCGCGGCCCGTGCGGATCGACGCGAAGTCGTCCTTGGCCACTTCGACGGCCTTGCGCATCTTTTGGTCGGCCTCGCTGAGGCTTTCGGTGATCACGCGGTGTCCTCCTGCTGTGTCGTGTCGGGTCGGTCATCCGACGCCGACATACGTCCCGATCTTCTCACCCTGAACCACTCGGGAAATCGCCCCTTCGTCCTTCATCCCGAAGACGATCATCGGCATCTTGTTCTCCATGCACATTGCGAACGCCGTCGCGTCGGCGACGCGCAAACCCTGCTGGAGGGCGTCGAAGTAGGTGATCGAGTCAAGCTTCGTGGCCGTCGGGTCCGTACGCGGGTCGGCGGTGTAGACGCCATCCACGCCGTTCTTTCCCATCAGGACGACGTCGCACTTGGTCTCGAGGGCGCGCTGGGCGGCCACCGTGTCTGTCGAGAAGAACGGCATACCGGCGCCGGCGCCGAAGATCACGACCCGGCCCTTCTCAAGATGCCTGATCGCCCTGCGCGGGATGTAGGGCTCGGCGACCTGACCCATCGTGATGGCCGTCTGGACGCGCGTCTCGATGCCCTGCTTCTCGAGGAAGTCCTGAAGGGCCAGGCAGTTCATCACGATGCCCAACATCCCCATGTAGTCGGCGCGGGCGCGGTCCATGCCGCGCTGCTGCAGCTCGGCGCCACGAAAGAAGTTGCCGCCGCCGAGCACAATGGCGATCTGGACCCCTGACCTGCTCGCCTCAGCGATCTGTCGCGCGATCTGGTGGACGACATCGGGATCGACACCGACCCGGCCACCGCCGAAGACCTCACCTGACAGTTTGAGTAGCACCCGGTGGTACGCCAACGGGGCCGAATCGGTGTGTTGCTGTCCCACGCTCATCGGCCCCTTCGGTTGCAGTATGTGCCGCCTCGACCCTATCTGTTGGCGGGAGGGCGCTCAGCCTTGGCCGACCTCGAACCGCGCAAAGCGGTGCACTGTCACCCCGGACTCGTCCAACACTGCCTTGACGGTCTTCTTGGAGTCCTGCACAGACGGCTGCTCGAGCAGGACCACGTCTTTGAAGAACCCGTTGACTCGACCCTCGATGATCTTGGGCAATGCCTGCTCTGGCTTGCCCTCCTCGCGGGCCGTCGCCTCGGCAATCTCGCGCTCCTTGTCGACGATGTCACTCGGGACGTCGTCGCGGGTCACGAACTGCGGACGCATTGCAGCAATCTGCATCGCGGCGCCGCGGGCAGCCTCTTCGTTGTCACCCGCATAGGCGACCAGGACGCCGACTGCCGGTGGCAGGTCGGTGGCGCGACGATGCATGTAGGCCGTCGCGTTGCCCTCGAAGTGGGCGACGCGACCTAGCTCGATCTTCTCGCCGATGACGACAGCGAGGTCCTCGATTGCCTCGGCCACCGTCTTCCCGCCGTCGAGCTGGGCGGACTTGACGCTCTCGGGATCGCCCGCCTTGGCTGCGTCGGCCGCGGCCACGATCTTGTCAGCGAGGGCGATGAACTGCTCGGACTTGGCGACGAAGTCGGTCTCGCTGTTGAGCTCGACCAGCGATCCTCCGCTGGTGGCGATCAGCCCAGCCGAAGCGGTGCGCTCGGCGCCACGCTTCGCTGCCTTCGCGGAGCCCTTGACGCGCAGGATCTCGACTGCCTTGTCGAAGTCACCCCCGGCCTCGTCGAGCGCCTTCTTGCAGTCCAGAATCCCGGCGCCGGTGGCGGTCCGCAGACGCTTCACGTCTGCTGCGGTGCTAGCCATGTCTATCCGTTCTCGTATGCGTTGAGTTCACGTGGAGCACCGGGTAGCCCGGTGCCTGCACGTCGTGCGGGGGTGAGTGAGCGACTCAGCCCTTCGATGTGTCGTCGTCGGTGGTGGGTGACTCGTCGTCGCGGACAGGCTCGCCACCGGTCGTGACGACCTCCGGCTCAGTTGCCGGTGCTGCGTCCTGGGCGGGTGCCGCAGCCTCGGGAGCCGCAGCCTCGGGAGCCGCAGCCTCGGGAGCCGCAGTCGCATCTGCTGGCTCAGCAGCAGCCGTGTCTGCCTGGCCACCGAGCAGTTCGCGCTCCCACTCAGCGAGCGGCTCTTCGGCTCCGAGCTCCTCGCCGGGAGCCTCCTGGCCACTCTTGACGCCGGCGCGGGCCATCAAGCCCTCGGCAACAGCGTCGGCAACCACGCGGGTGAGCAGAGCGACGGAGCGGATCGCGTCGTCGTTGCCCGGGATCGGGAAGTCGACCATGTCGGGGTCACAGTTGCTGTCGAGAATCGCGACGATCGGGATGCCGAGCTTGCGGGCCTCATCGACAGCGAGGTGCTCCTTGTTGGTGTCGACGATCCAGACAGCAGCCGGCACGCGGCCCATGTCGCGGATACCGCCCAGGGTGCGGTCAAGCTTGTCGCGCTCGCGCCGCATCTGGAGAAGCTCCTTCTTGGTGCGGCTGGAGCCAGCCACATCGTCGAAGTTGATCTCCTCGAGCTCCTTCAGGCGCTGCAGACGCTGGTGCACCGTCTGGAAGTTGGTGAGCATGCCGCCGAGCCAGCGCTGGTTGACGAAGGGCATGCCGACTCGCTTGGCCTGCTCGGAGATGGCCTGCTGAGCCTGCTTCTTGGTGCCGACGAACAACACGTTCCCGCCGGAGGCGACGGCACTCTTGATGAATGCGTAGCCGCGGTCGATGTAGGCCAGGGACTGCTGCAGGTCGATGATGTAGATGCCGTTGCGCTCGGTCATGATGAATCGCTTCATCTTCGGGTTCCAACGACGGGTTTGGTGCCCGAAGTGGACGCCGCTCTCGAGCAGCTGGCGCATGGTCACGACGGCCATGGCGTTCCTCCTAGGGTGCTCTGAAAAGAGCACCGTTTGTGCGGCGCCGGGGCGTCGCGGTCCGGTTGTGCGTCTCGTGTTCGAGACCCTGACACTCACGTGTGTGCCGACGCGACCAGTGCGTCTCCGCTTTGGAGACCCCCTGCTCGAGACCGAGGCACACACCCGCAGATCAAACCGTGGTCTGTGAGTGTGCGAAGTCGACCCGTACATACGGGTCGCACCGGCCAGTGTAGAGGAATCGCGCCCGCAGATCGAACCCACGATCGGCAACCGCTCGCGTCCACAGGCTCACCGTCGCTGCCAGGTTGTCCACTGGCTGCAGCACCGGCGTGGACGATGGCGGCCCGCACGCCGAATCTGGACGCTATGACGCCGCCCGTGTACCTCCGTCCTGTCCTGCTCAGCTGCGTGGCGCTCCCAATGCTGCTATTGGTGCTGCAATTCGCTCCGGCAGGGGCGGTCGAAGGCGGCGACCCCGACCTGGGCTCGTGGAACTGGCCGTTTCAGCCGACTCCGCGGGTGGTCGCCGACTTCGAGGCTCCTGAGTCCGATTACGGTCCCGGCCATCGTGGCGTCGACCTAGCTGGGGCCGTGAGCCAGTCCGTCTTCGCCGTGGCGGCCGGAGAGGTCACCTTTGCCGGTGAGATCGCTGGTCGCGGGGTGATCGTGGTTGACCACGGAGAGCTCAGGTCGACGTACCAGCCCGTCGCTGCCCAGCTGGCGAAAGGAGACCAGGTGGAAGCGGGAGACCGCCTTGCCACCCTGACCGCGGACGCGTCGCACTGTGCCCCGCGCGCCTGTCTGCACCTGGGCGCCAGGCGTGGGGATGAGTACGTCGACCCACTCCTGCTGCTGGGCGGGCAAGGAGTTCGGCTGAAGCCCCTCGACGAAACCTCCGTGGTCGACAAGGAGACGACAGGGCCGCGATCGCCTGCGAGATCAGCCACGCCGGGCTCGACGGAGGGCGACCTGCGCGAGCGGGCACCGTATGCCGTCGCGGTGGCTGGCGGTGTCGCCCTGCTCGCCGGCGCCCGATATCGGCACCGTCAGGCGCGCGGGTGAGCCTGCTGGTATGCCCTGCGCAGCCGCTCGGTCGTCACATGGGTGTAGATCTGTGTCGTCGCGAGAGATGAGTGGCCCAGGATCTCTTGCACGCTGCGCAGATCCGCTCCGCCAGCCAGCAGATGAGTCGCCGCAGTATGACGAAGACCGTGTGGACCGAGGTCCGGCGCACCGTCGACGCCGGCGACGAGCCGGTGTACAAGTGAGCGCACCGTCCGCTGGTCCAGGCGCTTCCCTCGGATGCCGACAAACAGTGCAGCGCCACTCCCCGCCCCGGTGAGATGTGGCCGGCCTCGACTCACCCAGCCCTCGACGGCAACGCCAGCGGGCACACCGAACGGCACCGAGCGTTCCTTGCGTCCCTTGCCGAACACCCGGACCACGCGACGCTCAAGGTCCACGTCGTCGACGTCGAGACCAACGAGCTCACCTACCCGGATCCCGGTGGCGTAGAGCAGCTCCAATACGGCGAGGTCACGTAGCGACACCGGGTCACCCTCGGCCGCCAAGTCGATCGCGACCTTAAGGAGCTGACCGGTCTGCTCCGGCGTCAGCGCTGCGGGGAGCGAACGCTGTGGCTTCGGGCTCTTGAGCGTGGCACCGACATCTCGCCCGGCGCGGCCGGTCGAGGCGGCCCACGCGGTGAAGACTCGCGCGGCGGTGGCTCGCCGGGCGAGGGTGCTCCTGGCTCGACCGAGCGTCTGCTGCTTGGCCAACCAGCTGCGCAGCGCGCGGACGTCGGCTGCATCGAGGTCTGCACAGCCGAGGCGCTCGAGGTGCTCGAGCAGGTCGGCTATGTCGCCGACATAGGCACGAACGGTGTGAGGCGTGAGGTTTCGTTCGTTGCTCAGGTGGCGTTCGTAGTCGGCGAGGAGCACCGCGAAAGACGTAGGAGCGTCGGTTTCCGGTGCATCTACGGCCACCGATTCATGGTCGCACGCCGACCCCGCTCGCAGCCGGAAGACAGCCCGTGGCTGTCACCCTGCCTAGGCGTCAGTCGTGGTTGAGAGCCCACCCGCGGTCGTCGCCAACCACCAGGCCAAGCTCCCGCAACGCGTCCAGGCGTCGGGCGACATCGTGGTGCGCCATCCCAGCCACCGCGGCAATCGAGGCAACCTGTGCAGGGTTGTAGACAGGCACGGCATCCAGCACCCGGCGTGACCGCGCATCCAGCCGATCCTGGATTGCGGTCGCGCCCGACTTGACCGCGGCCAAGCCGGTGCCAATGGGTGACAGCTGCTCGACGACTTCGGCCGCATCGGTGACGAGGACTGTCTCGGGTTGCCGTAACAACTGGTGCACTCCGGCGGACGCTTGTGACGTGACAGGGCCTGGGACACCCATCACGCATCGGTTGAGGTCGCGCGCCCAGCGTGCGGTGTTGAGTGCGCCACTGCGGAGCGCGGCCTCGACGATGACGACGCCTTGGCTCAGGGCTGCGATGAGGCGGTTGCGGACGAGGAACCGGGACTTGCTCGGTGCGCACCCTGGCGCCGCTTCGGCCAGCACAAGTCCCGAGGCGGCGATTCGTTCAAGCAACACGGTGTTGCCCGATGGGTAGAAGCGGTCAACGCCCCCGGCCAGGATCGCGACGGTCGGTCGCTCCGATGCCAGCGCCCCGCGATGCGAAGCTGCGTCGATGCCATACGCCCCACCGGAGACGACGGTGAACCCGGCGAGTGCACACTCACCAGCCAGATCGCCGGCCACGTGCTCGCCGTAGGCCGTGGCGGCTCGAGCCCCCACCAGTGCCACCGCACGACGAGTGTCGGCCGCAAGGTCACACGGGCCGCGCACCCAGAGCCCGAACGGTGACCCGCCGCGCCGGTCGGTGGTGACCTCGTCGATCCGCCCGATGTCGGCGAGGGGTTGCGGCCACTCGGAATCCCCCGGGCAGATGAACCTCGCCTGGACTGCGTCGGCGGCGCTCCGGATCTCGTCGAGGCTCGTCGACGACATCCGCACCGCCCAGTCGGCAAGTTTGGCTGTGTTGCCATGTCGCTCGCGAAGGCGCTGAAGAACTGCACTCGCGGAGTGCTCGTGGACGAGCCGGCACGCGTCCAGGTCACCGGGCTCGACGAGTCGGCTCATCACCATGCGAGCTTCGCGCTCGGCCTGGTCGAGCACCACGGCTATGCGACCCAGCTGTCAGGAAGGGACCTACCGATGAGTCCGCCCGACCGGAGATACAGGGCCTCGGCGACCTGGGTTGGCCGAGGCGATCCGGCACCAGCCAGGTCGGCAAGGGTCCACGCCATCCGCGCCACTCGGTCGGCCCCTCGCTGCGTCAGCTTGCCTTCGGCAACAGCGTCCTCGATACCCGACATCGCGTCGCGGTCAAGTGGGCAGAAGCGGCGAAACTCATACCCGGGGACATCGGCGTTGGTCGCCCAGGGTGTGCCGACGAGCCGCATCCGCTGACGCGTCCGAGCATCCTGCACCCGGGCGGCCACGGCGGCTGTCGTCCACTCCTGCCCGACCGGGGTGCGCATCTCGGCCCTGGAGACCGGGAAGACTGAGTGAACGATGTCGAGCCGGTCGCGGACGGGACCGCTGATGCGCTGTCGGTAGCGCCGAACCACCGCCTTGACACATTCGCACGACTCTTGCCGGGTGCCGCCTCCGCAGGGGCACGGGTTCGCCGCCAGGATCAGTTGGAACCTCGCCGGAAATGTCGCCGCCCCGTCGGCGCGGCGGATCGAGATCACGCCACTCTCGAGCGGTTGCCGCAGGGCGTCATGAACCGTCGGCTTGAACTCCGGGGCCTCGTCGAGGAAGAGCAAGCCCAGGTGCGCCAGGCTGATCGCGCCCGGCCGGATGACCCGAGTGCCGCCTCCGATGACGGACGGAACCGTGTCGTTGTGGTTGGGCGCCAGGAACGGCGGCCGCAAGAGCAGGGGATCCTCGCGCGGGAGCAGACCTGCCAGCGAGTGGATCTTGCTCACCTCGATGGCGGCGGCGAGCTCCAGGTCGGGCAGCAGAGCCGGGAACCGCTCAGCCAGCATGGTTTTGCCGGACCCCGGCGGTCCCTGCAAGAAGAGGTGATGGCCGCCCGCCGCCGCCACCTCGACACAACGCCGCGCCTCTGACTGGCCACGGATGTCGGCCATGTCGGCGTCGTCCGGCCGGCGCAGACCCGGACGCATGACCGGATCAGCAAACACATGCAACAGCTCCCGCTCGCCGTCCTCGGGCAGGTCTGAGCCCGACAGCAGCGCCGCGCACTCTCGCAACGAGCGGACACCGACGACCTCGATACCGGGGACCAGCTGAGCTTCCGCGACGTTCAGCTGGGGCACGATGACCCGAGTCAGGCCGGCGTCACCGGCCGCGAGGACGGCCGGCAAAACGCCCAGGACGGCCCGCAGCCGGCCGTCGAGCGCCAGCTCGCCGAACACCGCCGCCTCCCGGAGGCCATCGTCTGGCAGGTCACCCTTGGCCATCATCAGCGCCAGGGCGATAGCCAGGTCGTAATGAGATCCGACTTTGCGCACATCAGCCGGGTACATGGCCACGGTGACGCGGCGGTCGGGCCACTTGTGCTCGGAGTTGATCATCGCGGCGCGGCAGCGATCCCGCGCCTCCGCCACACAAGTATCGGGAAGGCCGCTGAGAGACCAGCCCGGGACGCCGTCGCTGATGTCTGCCTCGATCGTCACCACCCGACCGGTCACACCGTCGAGCGCCACGGAGTAGGTCAAGCCGGTCGGCACCTCAGACCACCCCGACCAGGTGTTCGACCTCAGCCGCACCCTGCCGCCGACGTACGACGGCCACCACATCGACGCGGACCGCAACCAACCCAGGGACGTCGGGGTGCGCCGCGACCCAACGCCACCCCAGGCGGCAGAGACGACCCGCCTTGATCGTCGTGATCGCCTCGACCGGCGTGCCGAATGCCTGGCTGCTGCGCGTCTTGACCTCGCAGACCACCAAAGTGGCGCCGTCGCGAGCCACGATGTCGATCTCCCCCTCGCGGCACCTCCAGTTGCGGTCGAGGACGGCGTAGCCCGCATCGCTCAAGCGGCGAGCGGCGAGGCGTTCGCCGAAATCTCCGAGAGCCTTGCGCTGCGCGTGTGTGGTCGTCATCTGGCACCTCCACGCCCAGCGTGCGGGAACAGCGCGACGCGGCCCGACAGGAGACGCGAGGCTGTGGACGATGGGACCAAACCGGCGAACCTGTGGAAACTCCGGTCAGGGCTTGGGCGGCTCCAGGTCGGACTTCGCCAACTCCTCGATGTTGACGTCCTTGAACGTCACGACCTTGACGTTCTTCGCGAACCGCGCCGGGCGGTACATGTCCCAGACCCACGCGTCGGACATGGTCACCTCGAAGTACGCGTCACCAGCCTCGGTGCGGACCTTGAGGTCGACGACGTTGCAGAGATAGAAGCGGCGGTCGGTCTCGACGACGTACTTGAAGATGTTGACCACATCGCGGTACTCCCGGTAGAGATGCAGCTCCATCTCGGTTTCGTACTTCTCCAGGTCCTCGGCACTCATCCTGACCCTCCTGCGCCTTGGTGGGAGACGGCCTCGTCGCCGTCCTCGGCCGCAGACGGGTCGAAAACCCAGCCGCCGGCCCGGCGTACGTTGATGAACCGTCGCCGGTGTTGCGGGCAGGGACCGTGCGCCTGGAGCGCGTCTTGGTGTTCCTTGGTGCAATAGCCCTTGTGCACGGCGAAGGCGTACTCCGGGTAGTCGTCGTGCATGTCGGTCATGATCGCGTCACGAGTCACCTTCGCAATCACCGATGCAGCTGCGATGCAGGCCGCCACGCGATCGCCCTTCCAGACGGCGAGCCCCGGCACACCGAGCCCGTCGACGGGGAAGCCGTCGGTCAGCACGTAGTGGGGATCCACATCCAGCCGCGCCAACGCCCGACGCAGCGCTTCGATGTTGGCGACATGCATTCCCAGGCCATCGCACTCGTCGGCCGAGACGACGACAGCCGACCAGGCGATCGCACGCCGGACGATCTGCCGGTAGCAGCGCTCACGCGCCATCGGGGTGAGCAGCTTGGAATCCCGCAGTCCTGGTATGACGCTCGCACCACCCTCGCCGAGCACGACGGCGCCAGCGACCAGCGGCCCGGCACAGGCACCTCGGCCGGCCTCGTCGACTCCGGCAACCGGGCCAAGCCCGACCCGTCGCAGCGCTCGTTCGTAGCCGTAGAGTCCGGCGTCGCGACGCACAGTGGTTCCGCGCGGCAGCGGCGCCATCACGACCCGCCCTCGACCGAGTTGATCACACCCTCGCTCGGAGCGTCGCCGCCCTCGGGGACGTCGTCATAAGCATCTGGGATGCGCAACATGTGGGCGTTCGACCTCGGCCACACAACAGCGAACGCACGGCCGGTTACGAGGTCCATCGGGATGAACGCATCGCCTGACTCAAGGTGGCGCGACGAGTCGCCCGAGACATACCGATGATCGCCGAGGACGAAGATGCTGTCTTCGGGGACGATGACATCGAAGGACACGTTGTCTGCTCGCTTTTCCTTCTGGAAGAGGAAGTCGGACTCGTCAACCGGATAGTCGTTGATCGTGAGCAACCCGTCTTGGTTGCAACAGACAACATGGTCGCCGGGAAGGCCGATCACGCGCTTCACGAGATGCTCATGCCCCGAGGCGGGAAGCACCCCGATGAACTCGAACCCGCTGCGAATTGCCCCTGGCGGGGGGGCCGACTCGCCGGATCCGATCCACCCTCCGGGGTCCTCGAACACCACGACCTCTCCTCGGTCGATGTTGCCGATCCGGGTCACCAGGATCCGGTCGTTGAGCTGGATCTCAGGGAGCATCGAGCCGCTTGGGACGAAGAAGGCCTGGACGACGAATGCCCGCAGCAAGGCGGAGGCGACGAGAGCGATCACCACGATGATGACGATCTCGCGGACGAATCTGCCGGCGTGGCCGGCCGCGGAGAGGGTGGTTTCGTCGTCCTTGTGCTGCGCGCGCCGGGACTTTCGTCCAGCTGGTTTCGGCTTGGTCCCCACCTCGGTCTGCGCCCCGACTGGCTCGGTGGCGACGGGCTCCTTCTCTGTGGTCACGGGCTTCTGCTCGCTGGCCACTGGTTCTTGATCGGGAGCTGAATCACCGGTGCCAGCGCCGAGGTGCTGGGGCTGGTGCGTCATTTGCGCGGTTTCCTGTTCTGGGGGCGACGTCGTCTGCGGAGCAAGGGGATAGACATCAACGCTAACCCGCCGGGCGCGCTCAGAGTGGCGAAACCCGCCGCCTGGTCGAGGCGGGCGTCGTCGAAGATGCCGGGGCGGCCGATGAATGTCCAGTTCTCTGGAGGCCACACCACGGCGAAGACTTTGCCGACGACATCGTCGCTGGGGATGAACCCGCCGCCCGGGTCACCCATGTGCGCACGCGAGTCGGCCGAGTTACTGCGGTTGTCACCGAGAACCCAGAGGTGGTCGTCCGGCACCATGACCGTCCAGTCACCTTGGCAGGCTTGGGGCGACAAGGTGACATACGCACTCTCGTCGAGCCGCTCGCCGTTGACCTCGACGGATCCGCGGACGCATTCGACGGTGTCGCCACCTACGCCGATGACCCGCTTCACCAAGTGACCACCAGCCGGATAGAGACCTATCACGGCCAGACTCTTCGTCACGACGTTGCTCGGGCCTTGCCCGGTGGTTTCGTCACCCAACCAGTGGGCGGGATCGTCGAAGACGACCGTGTCTCCACGTTCGACGTCGCCGAACCAGTAGGACATCTTCTGCACGAGGATCCGGTCGTCGACCTTGAGCGTGTCGCGCATCGACCCCGAAGGGATGTAGAACGCCTGCAACAGGAACGTCTTGATGATGATGGCCAGGACGAGTGCCATCCCGACGAGCAGCAGTGTCTCCTGCCACACCGGGAGCGCCGGCTTCTGAGCGCGCTGACGCTGCCGCCTGAGGCGCCCACGCGGCGCAGTGGAGGCGCCATCTACACCTGGCTGCACGGAGTCGGGGCGAGGATTCACCGAGGCGGCGCTTTCACCCTCGTCGCCGCGCTCGTTCGTCACCCGGGGAGCCTAACCCGGGGTTTCAGCGAGAGACCGGAGCCTCGCGCTTCTCCTTGATCTTGGCGGCCTTGCCGCGGAGGTTGCGCAGGTAGTACAGCTTCGCCCGGCGGACATCTCCACGGGTCACGACTTCGATCTTGTCGACGATCGGCGTGTGGAGGGGAAACGTGCGCTCGACACCGACGCCGAAGCTCACCTTGCGGACGGTGAACGTACGGCCGATACCGGAGCCATGGATGCGGATGCAGACACCCTGGAACAGCTGGACCCGAGAGCGGGTCCCTTCAACGACCTTGACGTGGACCTTCAGCGTGTCACCCGCGCGGAACTCGGGGATGTCATCGCGAGCACGGTCGCCGGCGAGTGCATCAATGGGGTGAGTCATGTTGATCGCTCTCCTCGTCGGTGCCACAGGTCACCCACGCGTTTGTCGGTGGTACGTCGTCAGATGGGGCGTCGCACACGTCGTGTCGGCGGCTCCCCTGCGGCAGAACCGTTGCTCGACATACAGCGAAAAGACTGTGACGCCAACGCCCAAGTCTGCCACAGCACGCCACGACCGGGAAATCGACCCAGCCGCGATCCGCTGTGTCAGGTACGCCGCTTGGCCAGCCGGATGACGCCGGGGTCGACAACACCGGAGCTGTCCACGAACGGCTCACCCGTCGGCCGATAGCCGGCTCGCTTGTACATGCGCAGGTTGGAGACGCTGGCCGCGCCGGTGAACACCGACAACCGGGTCGCCTCGGGCGGAGCCGAGGACTCGGCAAGGTCGAGCAGCCGCTTCCCCACTCCACGGCCCTGGAGGTCGGGCGCCACCATCAGCCGCCCGATCTCCCAGCTGTCACCGCGCAGGCCCGCCCGCACCGAGCCGACCAGGCGGCCTCCCACCCGCAACACCCAGGTCGACCACAGGTCGAGCCCCGCGATGACGTCGTCGAGGCTCTCCGTGAGTGCTGGCAGGTGGAGGGCGTCGTTGAGCTGGGCCTCGGTGACCCAGCAGGCGCGCTGCAGCGTGAGCAGCTCTGCCGCGTCACCGCGATTGGCGAGCCGGAGCTCCACTCCCCCGATCTGGTCGCCGGGACCGTCGCCACTCAGGTCCGAGGATGTCAACGTGTGGCTGGGCGGCAGCAGGTCAGGCCGCCTACTGGCCGTGCGGTGGCGTGCCTGGTCGCGACGCCAGTCGGCGATCAGCTTGTGATGGCCGGAGAACAGCACCTCCGGGACGTCAAGGTCACGCCACCGCGGTGGCCTGGTGTAGACGGGGTACTCGAGCAGACCGCCGGCCGGACCGTTGAGATGAGACTCCTCCGTCAGCGACTCGGGGTTGCCCATGAACCCGGGGATGAGTCGCGCGACGGCTTCGATGATCACGAGGGTCGCGGCCTCACCACCGTTGAGGACGTAGTCGCCGACGCTGATCTCCTCGACAGGCAGTCGCGCGGAGAAGTGGTCAATCACGCGCTGGTCGATGCCCTCGTAACGACCGCAGGCGAAGATCAGCCGCGACTCCCTGCTGAGGCGCTCGGCATCGGCTTGCTTGAACGGCATACCTGAGGCGCTGGGGACGATCAGCCGCGGCTCGGCGGCCGCGGTCGCGATCGGGATAGCGAGCAGGTCGTCGAGGGCTTCGCCCCAAGGCTCGGGCTTCATCACCATCCCGGCACCACCGCCGTACGGGGAGTCGTCGACGGTGCGATGCGTGTCATGGGCCCACGACCGAAGGTCGTGCGTATGCACCTCGAGCAGCCCGTCGTCGGTGGCGCGGCCGAGCAGCGAAAGCTCCAATGGCGCCAGGTAGTCAGGGAAGATCGAGACGACGTCGATGCGCACTGTCAGTCACTCACGTCGTCGTCGACTCTTGGTCGGAGATCAGTCCGGGACGGTCGATGACGACGACCCGACCACGCTCGACGTCGACGGTGGGAACGAACTCGGCGATGAACGGGACCAAGATGTCACCGGTGTCGTGACGTATGACGAGCACGTCCTGCGCGGGCAGATGGAGGACCTCGGCGACCGGTCCTACCGGCTCGCCGGTCGCGGTCTCGGCGTGCAACCCGACCAGCTGGTGGTCGTAGAACTCCTCCGGGTCGTCGGGCCGCTCATCTGGGCGCACCTCGATGTGCAACTCGGTCCCACGCAACGTCTCAGCGACGGTGCGGTCGGGCACCTCCTCGAACCTGACGAGCAGCCGACCGCTGTGCCACCGGGTGGACGCAACCGTCAACGTGCCGCGCGTGGTAGCAAACGTCGTGCCATCGGCGAAGCGTCGTTCGGGCTCGTCCGTGCGCACGTCGACTCCGACATCACCGCTGAGGCCATGGGCGCGACCGATCTTGCCCACGAGCAGTTCGATGCCCGCCACGACGGTCAGCGGCGCGTCAGCGTCGTTTGTCGACGTCGACGAAGTCGATCCGGACGCCTTGTTGCCCGCTGAGTGCCTGGAGCACGGTGCGCAGCGCGGTGGCAGTGCGGCCAGATCGACCGATTACGCGGCCCAGGTCGTCAGGATGCACCCGAACCTCGAGAGTCTCAGCCTGACCCGCGAACCGGGGGTTGCGACCTCGATGCTGTCGCGCACGCACGCTCACGTCGTCGGGGTTGTCGACGATGCCGCGGACCAGGTGGTCGAGAGCGTCGGTGAGCATCGTCAGGCCTTGGCAGCGTCGTCGTCAGCGCCGTCTGTCGGCGTCTCGGTCGCTTCTTCAGGTGCGTCTTCGACGACGGCGGCGTCGGCAACCGAGGCGTCAGCGATCGGCGAGGCCTCTTCGACAGGCGCCTCTTCGACCGGCGCCTCTTCGACAGGCGCCGCGGCTGCGTCGGCCTCGGCTGCGGGTGTCTCGGCTGCCGGAGCTTCCGCTGCCGGTGCCTCCGCTGCCGGTGCCTCTGCTGCCGGAGCGGCGGTGGTCTTCTTGGCGGCTGCCTTCCGCGGCGTGACGGCCTCGGTCTTCGGCTCGCTCTGCGCGTCCTTGAGGGCCTCGTTGAAGATCTCGGCCTTGTCGCGCTTGGCGCCGGCCACCTTCATCGGCTCAGGGGCAGCGGCACCGGTGAACTTCTGCCAGTCACCGGTCACCTTGAGAATCGCGGCGACAGGCTCACTCGGCTGGGCTCCCACACCTAGCCAGTACAGCGCTCGCTCGGAGTCGACCTCGATGAAGCTCGGGTCCTGCTTGGGGTGGTACTTACCGATCTCTTCGATCACGCGTCCGTCGCGCTTGGTGCGCGAGTCGGCGACAACGATGCGGTAGTACGGCTGGCGGATCTTGCCCATCCGCTTGAGGCGAATCTTGACGGCCACGAGTGTGGTGTCTCCTTGGTTTCTGGTGTGGGTGCGAACGACGTACTGGGTGGGGACCAGAACCTTGTTCGCGGAGGATCCGAGCGACGCCGGATGAGAGGGCCGACGCGACTCGAAGTCGGCCCACATTCTGCCAGACATGCACCGCAACCCCTAACTGAGCCGTTGTCGCGCGAGGGCTCGGACCCGAGAATCGCGCTCCCGCGGCGAGGGCCACCGGGTGTGGCTCCGCGGCGCGGGACGTAGGTTGACCTCCATGTCGCGTCGCAAGGTCTTGGCCATCGTGCTTGCCGGTGGCGCAGGTGGCCGGATGGACGTGCTCACGCGCGAGCGCGCCAAACCCTCCCTGCCCTTCGCTGGTGTGTTCCAGCTGATCGACTTCCCGTTGTCCAACCTCAAGCACAGTGGCGTCGCCGAGGTCTGGCTGTCGATCCAGTACCAGCCGAGCTCGCTGGACGCCGAGGTGGCCAACGGACGCCCCTGGGACCTCGACCGCACGCATGGTGGGTTCCGGCTGCTCATCCCACAGGAGGGCGTGGGCACTGACGAGGATGGGCTCGCCAAGGGCAACGCTGACGTCCTGTATCGCGTCCGCGACCAGATCCGGGCCGCCGAGCCGGAGATCCTCCTCGTGATGAGCTCTGACCACATCTATGGATTCGACTTCGAAGACGCGATCGACCGACACGATGAGAAGGGCGCCGAGTGCACGGTCGTCACGACAGAGGTCGACCTCGCCGAGGCGGTCCACCATGCGACGGTGACCGCCAACCGGCTGGGGAGGGTCACGAACTTCGACTACAAGCCTGAGCGCCCCTCGACAGGTGTCATCGCGACCGAGGTGTTCGTGTATGACCCGGCGGTGCTGCTGACGGTCGTCGAGGAGCTCCAGTCGGAGCTGACCGAGCATGCCGACGCCGATGAGACCGGCCTCGGCGACTTCGGCGAGCACCTGCTCCCACGTCTGGTCGAGCGCGGCGCTGTCTACGAGCACCGGATGCCTGGTTACTGGAAAGACGTGGGCAGACCCGACACATACTTCGCCGCACACCGGGACCTCATCGACGGCGACATCGACGTTTTGGGCAATCATCACTGGCCGATCCTCACCCGCACTCCGCAAGGCCCGCCGGCTCGGATCCACGCAAGCGCCACGGTCGACAACAGCCTGTTGAGTGCCGAATGCGAGGTCTACGGCGTCGTACGCCGGAGCGTGCTCGGGCCGGGTGTCGTCATCGAGGCAGGTGCGACAGTGACCGACTCCGTCCTCTTCACGGGAGTGCGGGTCGAAGGCGGGGCACAGGTGTCGTGGTCAATCCTCGACACCCGGGTAGTGGTGAGCGCAGATGCCAAGGTGGGCGCTCGACCGGCCGGCGCTGAGTCGACCGACGCTGGCCCGACTGTCGACGAGCTCGTGCTGGTCGGCCGCGACAGCGTCATCGCTGCGGGTGCCACCATCGCCCCCGGTGGTCGTTTGGAGCCGGGCACTACGTGAGTTGATACCGGTGCTCAGGCGACGACGCGGCCGCGCAGCACGATCCGCTTCGGGTGGGAGAGCACCCGCAGGTCGTCGAGGGGGTTGGTGTCATACACCACGAAGTCAGCGGGATCGCCCTCGTCGAGGTTCCCGCCCGGCCGGCCCAACCAGGGCCGGGCACGCCACGACGCAGCCCCCAAGGCGTCCTCCGGCGTGATCCCGTAGCTCGCAAGCCCCAGGACCTCCTCGGCGATGAGCCCATGGGGCAGCACTCCCCCGGCATCGGTGCCCGCATAGATCGGCACACCAGCGTCGTACGCCCCGCTGATCGTCTCCTCGCGCCGGTCGAAGAGGCTGCGCATCCGCGCGGCGTACGCCGGGAAGCGCGCCTCCCCCGCAGTCGCGTAGTCAGGGAACCGCTCCAACTGCTTGACCGTCGGCACCAACGCGATGCCTCGGGTGGCCATCGTGTCGATCAGGTCACTCGTCAGACCGGTGCCGTGTTCGATGCAGTCGATGCCGGCCTCGAACAGGTCGGGCAGCGACTCCTCGCCGAAGCAGTGCGCGGTCACCCGGGCGCCATACGCGTGTGCGGTGTCGATGGCCGCGCGCAGAGCGTCGAGCGGCCAGCACGGCGCCAGATCGGCGACGTCGCGATCGATCCAGTCACCGACCAGCTTGACCCACCCGTCGCCGCGCTGAGCCTCTTGTGCCACGTATGACGGCAACTCGTCCGGCTCGACCTCGTGGGCGTAGTTGCGGATGTAGCGCTTCGGTCTGGCGAGGTGGCGGCCGGCCCGGATAATCCGCGGGAGGTCCTCTCGCTCGTCGATCCAGCGGGTGTCCGCGGCAGAGCCGGCGTCGCGGACCAGGAGCGTGCCTGCGTCTCGGTCGGCCAGCGCCTGCTGTTCCGACACGTCGTCGGTCACGGCACCGTGCTCGTCGAGGCCGATGTGGCAGTGCGCGTCGACGAGCCCCGCGACGATCCACCCGTCGCCGAGTGACTCGGCGGCTGCGGTGGCGGCCCCTGCGTCATACGTGATGTGTCCCTCGACGACGTAGAGGTCTCGGCGCTCGGCGCCGGGCAGAACCACTCCACTGACCTTCAAAGCACCACTCTGGCTGGCCATGGCGCGACGCTACCTGAACACGCGGCCTTGACTGAGGGGCATGTCATTGCTTCAACAGACACAGTCCACATATCCTGGTGGTGCGGCTGTGCATTTGTTCCCAGCGACCGCACCAGATGCCCCGGACCCGGCGTGCCACCGAACGTGAGGCAAGGGCGAGGCAGGGCACATGGGCGGCTTCTCAACACTCAATGAGGGCGCTACCGCCCTTGATCCGTTTGTCTCAGCGGTGCCTCAACCCTTGGCATGGTTCGACTCTGACCTTCATTGCCGGTGGGCCAACGCCGCCTATGCGCAGCTGAGTCGCCGAGACACCGATCAGATCGTCGGTCTGCACCTGCTCGAGACGCAGCCCCACCTCACTTCTGAATGGCTCGAACGTCTCCAAGACGCCCTCGACAACGAGGTCACCTTCACGGAGAACGCCGTTGTCGACAGGGGTAGTGGCGTCCCGCATCACTGGGAGCTGACGTATTTCTCCGTCCCGTCACGCCGCGGTCGTCCGGCGACTGTGGGGGTGACCGCTACCGAAGTGACGAGCTACGCCTCCCAGGTCGACCAACTAGTCGTGCGCGCCTCGCTCGATCCACTGACCGGCCTGCCTCATCACGGCGAACTGCTCGACCGGCTAACCAAGACACTGGAACGGAGTGCGGTACGTCGCCTCGGTCTCGCCGGCACAGGCTCCTACCTCATCTTCGGCGACGTCGAGGACTTCAAGTCGGTCAACGACACGTACGGCCGTCACGTGGGCGACGAGGTCCTCGCCGTCATCGCGACCCGGTTACGGGGCAGCCAGCGGGCCGACGACACGGTCGCCCGACTCGGGGGCGACGTGTTCGCGATCCTCTGCGAGGGCAGCACTCTGGCCGGCGCGATCAAGGCCAGCGAACGCGCGAAGTCCGCCGTTACGGAGCCGATCGCCATCGGCGGGAAGATCGTTCAGGTCTCGGTCACCATGGGGTTGCTGCGCGCCGATCGTGAGGAGTCCGCCCAGGACGTGCTTGACCAGGTCTACAAGGCAATGCTCGCATCGAAGCAGGCCCGTCGTCAGCTCCGACCGTCGGATCTGACCTCGGACTTGCCTCCCGACGATGATGGAGGTGGCCTCGCCGCTGCAGGGTTCATTCGAGCCCTTGAAAGCCGCGCGGTGATCGAACAGGCGATCGGCGTACTGATGGCAATCTTGCGCTGTTCAGCCGACGAGGCGCGGTCAGAGCTGGCGGCGGCGTCGCA
The DNA here is from genome assembly GCA_963815295.1 of uncultured Actinomycetota bacterium. Lineage (GTDB taxonomy): Bacteria > Actinomycetota > Actinomycetes > Propionibacteriales > Nocardioidaceae > JACDHG01. The sequence goes on along the minus strand of CAWFFZ010000008.1, from coordinate 584,281 downwards.
GCAGCACGACCTATCTGCGCGACAACTGGCAGCGGGACTTATCGAGCTGCTGTCGCCGCAAGAAACAGCGATGCGACGAGCGGCGGATACGGGACCTCAAGAGCTGGCCACCACACAGGCCATCCTTCAGATGTGGGGAGACTCGTTGCCAGTCCAGCCACACGAGGGCCAGACCGCGGGCCCCGAAGGACCGCATCGCTGATTCAGACGTAGTCTTGTCAGCACACGATCGAACAACTGCCGCCCTGGACTCTGGTGGCCTACCAACGAGGCAGGTGGGGCTATGGACGGCGGCGTTGCCGATGTCCGGGCACTCATCTCACTTGAACCGCGGGCCGACGGTGAAGCAGACGGCACGATCAGCTGGCTACGTCGGCTTTGTACCGCTGCCGCGCACTCACTCCCAGCCTCGGGCGCTGGAGTCAGCGTGATGGGAGAGACAACGTCGAGGGGCGTCGCAGCTGCTTCTGACCTCGCCAGCCAGCAACTGGAGGAAATGCAGTTCTCCCTCGGCGAAGGTCCTTGCATGGATGCGTTTTCCTCGCGCCAGCCTGTCCTCGCACCCGACCTCAAGGACAGCGATTCAGCTCGCTGGCCGGTCTACTCTCCCGCCGCGTACGAAAAGGGCGTGCACGCAGTCTTCGCGTTTCCTTTGCAGGTCGGCGGGGCCCGCCTTGGCGTCCTCGATGTGTACCGTGCCCAGAAGGGTACCCTGTCTCGAGAGGCGCTGGCGCAGGCGCTCAGCTTCGCCGAGGTAGCAGTCCAAACACTGATCGACGGTCAGGCAACCGCCCAGACTGGTCTTGTGAATGAAGGCCTCGATCGGGTACTGGACTATCGCTCCGAGCTCTACCAAGCACAGGGGATGGTCATGGTCCAGTTGGGTGTGGGCCTCGAAGAAGCAATCGTTCGGCTGCGCGCGTATGCATTTGCTAACGATCGGGCGCTCGGAGACATTGCCCACGACATCGTCACGCGTAAACTGACATTAGACCGGGACGCCCCATGACCAGTGGCTTGCGTGAACCGTATCGAGGATGTGGGAGGTGTCCAGCATGACCGTTATTGCAACTGAGCGGCTCGCTGAGGTGTTCGTCGAGGTTGCAGACACGCTGGTCGACGAGTTCGACCTGATCGAATTCCTGCAGATGGTGACCTCGCGGTCCGCAGAGCTCATCGACGCGAGCGCTGCCGGGCTCTTGCTGGCGGATCACCAAGGCCAACTGCAGTTCATGGCCGCCTCTGACGAGCGCACGAAACTGCTCGAGCTGTTCCAGGTCCAGTACCGCGAGGGGCCGTGCCTGGACGCCTACACCACCGGATCACCGGTGATCAACGCCGACCTGACCGAGGCCCAGGAGCGCTGGTCGCACTTTGCAGCCCGCGCCGTCGCGGCGGGTTTCCGCTCGGTGCACGCGTTCCCTCTCCGTCTCCGCGGCGACATCATCGGTGCGCTGAACTTGTTTGGGGCCGACAGAGGCCGGATGGCCGAGTCCGACTCGCACATCATGCAAACTCTGGCTGACGTCGCCACCATCGGGATCCTCCAGGAGCGGGCGGTCCGGCGTGCTGAGGTGCTCGCCGAGCAGTTGCAAGGAGCGCTCAACAGCCGCGTCGTCATCGAGCAGGCGAAGGGCGCGCTCGCGCAGATTCACCATCTGGCCATCGACGAGGCGTTCATGCTGCTGCGCAGGTATGCCCGAGACAACCACCGCAAGCTGAGCGAGCTAGCGCACGCCATCGTCACCGACCCTGCCAGCGAGCCCGAGCTGACAACCCGGCACTGATTCAGCTCAGAGCAGGTCGCGCAGCTCTTTGGGCAGCTCGAAGTCCTCGGGTAGCTCGGCCGACGACTCTTTGCCGAACCCGAACGCTGCAGCTCCGTTGTCGGACTTCTCAGCGCCTGCCGCGGCTCCTCGCTGCTGAGCAGCCCGCTTAGCCGGATTGCCTGATCCGCGTTTCTTCCGGGCGGTCTGCTGCCGCTGTTTGGACTTCTTCCCGGCACCGGGAAGCCCACCAAGGCCTGGCATCCCACCCATTCCGCCGCCGCTGGCCATCGCCAGCATGGTCTTGCGTGCCTCGAAGAATCGGTCGACCAGTTGGTTGACGTCACTCACCGACCGGCCCGCCCCCTTGGCGATCCGCGCCCGCCGTGAGCCGTCGATGATCTTCGGGTTGTCTCGCTCGCCCGGTGTCATCGACAGGATCAGCGCCTGAATGCGGTCGATCTCCCGGTCGTCGAAGTTGGCCAGCTGATCCTTGAACTGGGCCATCCCTGGGATCATCCCCATGATCTTGGTGATTGATCCCATCTTCTGGATCGCCTGCATCTGCTGCAGGAAGTCGTCGAGCGTGAATTCGCCACCTCGACCCTGCAGCTTCGCGGCAGCCTTTGCTGCTTCATCCGCATCGAACGCCTTCTCGGCCTGCTCGATGAGGGTCATCATGTCGCCCATGCCCAGGATGCGTGACGCCATCCGGTCGGGATGGAAGACGTCGAAGTCGGTGAGCTTCTCGCCGTTGGAGGCGAACATCACCTGCTTGCCCGTCACCTGGGCGACCGACAGCGCTGCCCCGCCTCGCGCGTCGCCGTCGAGCTTCGACAGCACCACGCCGTCGAAACCGACGCCGTCGAGGAACGCTTGTGCGGTGGTGAGCGCGTCCTGGCCGATCATGGCGTCGACCACAAAGAGGATCTCGTCGGGTTGGACGGCATCACGTATGTCGGAGGCCTGCTGCATCAGCTCGGCGTCGATACCGAGCCGCCCCGCTGTGTCGACCACCACGACGTCGTACAGGCGCCGCTTGGCCTCGCTGACCGCGTCGCGAGCGACCTTGACCGGGTCACCGACGCCGTTGCCCGGCTCGGGTGCGTAGACCTCGACCCCCGCCTGCTGGCCGACGACCTGGAGCTGGGTGACGGCGTTCGGACGTTGCAGGTCGGCGGCCACCAGCATTGGGCTCTTGCCTTGTTCCTTGAGCCAGCGGCCGAGCTTGCCGGCGAGTGTGGTCTTCCCGGACCCCTGCAGGCCGGCGAGCAGGATCACGGTGGGCGGGGTCTTCGCGAACCGGAGCCGCCGCGTCTCTCCGCCGAGGATCGCGACGAGCTCCTCGTTGACGACTTTGATGACCTGCTGGGCCGGGTTGAGCGCTTCGCTGACGTCGGCACCCTTGGCGCGTTCGCGCACGCGCTCGATGAACTGCCGGACCGCCGGGAGGGCGACGTCAGCCTCCAGCAAAGCGATACGGATCTCGCGGCAGGTGGCGTCGATGTCAGCGTCGGAGAGCCTGCCCTTGCCACGAAGATTCTTGAACGTCGCGGCGAGGCGGTCCTGGAGCGTGTTGAACACGAGGCGATCTGTCCTTGGAGCGGCGGTGGAGGCGGTCAGAGACGGCCAGAATCTGACGTACGTCGAGCGCACAGCCTACCTGCCGCGCCGGAGTCACCCGTGTTGCGCTCAGACCGCCACATTGGTGTGCAGGTGGCGCCGCGTCCGATCGACGAGGGTGTCGACCAGTTGCTGGCGCCAGGGAGACCACGCCTGCGGCCCGGTGGCGAGCGCGTCGGCCCGGGTCAGCACCGCGAGCAGGTCAAGGGTCAGTATGTCGCCGACTGCAGTCGCCACGTGGGCCGCGGACCGCGGGTCGTCGAGATCCTGGGTCGTCGCCACCTCGACCAGCAGCAAGTGGTGGCGGACGAGGCGCGCCACAACAGCCACGTCGATCGCCCGAAATCCCATCCGGCCAGCGATGTCCCCGGCGACCACCGCTCCAATTGCGGAATGGTCCCCGTCGCCACCCTTGCCGATGTCGTGCAGGAGAGCGGCCGTCACGAGCAGGTCGGGGCGCTCGAGCCGGTCGAGGTACGGCGCCACCTCGACACATGTCTGCACGAGGTGCCGGTCGACGGTGTAGGTGTGGACGGACGACTGCGGCGCGAGGTGTCGGACTCGCTTCCACTCAGGCAGCAGGGCCGCCACGACGCCGTACTGGTCGAGGCTTTCCCACACGTCGATCAGGCCGGGTCCGGCGGCTAGTACCCGGCCGAACATCGCGCGCGCCTCGGCTGGCCATGGCACCGGCATTGGCGCCAGCTCGCTGCCGAGCCGGGCCGCAGCCGCATCGGTGAGCACCAGCCCTCGCGTCGCCGCGACCTCGGCGGCGCGGACGCCGAGCAGCGGGTCCTGGTGGGGTCTCGCCCGCTCCGTCAGCACCACCTCGCCGCGGTAGGACGCCAGGCCGGGCGCGACGACCTCGAGCACTGGTCGACGGGAGCCGGTCCGCGCCGGAGCAAGCATCCAGTCGACGTTACGGAGGGCGACCGCGGCCAGGTGACCGATGGCCCGCCCGATCTCGACCAGCTCCGTCCGCAGCGCATCGGCGTCGGTCAGACCGACCCGCTCGGCGACTTCGGCGGCATAGTCGGCGACGAGTCGGTCGGTATGACGGCCGGTGGTCTCGTGCAGGGCATCCCTGATCTCGAGCAACTGGGCTGCCAGCCGGTCGAGCTCGGCAGCAGGCACGTCGACCAGCCAGCTGGCGAGCAGGCCACGAAGCAGCGACACATCCCGCAGTCCCCCCCGGCACTCCTTGAGATCCGGGGTCGTGGCATGGGCGACGTCGCCTACCTGGCTCCACCGTTGCCGCGTCGCCGCCGCGAGGATTGGCAGCCGCCTCTTTGCGGACCGCCGCCAGTCGGCGAGCGTCGTACTGCGGGCGGTGAGCGTCAGTGCGGCATCACCGGCGACGTGTCGCATATCGAGCAGACCTAGGGCAACTCGTAGGTCGTCGGCGGCTGCCATCCGCAGCTCCCGCATTGTGCGGACCGCGTGGTCGAGTGCGACATTGTCGTCCCACAGGGGGTACCAGAGCTTCTCGGCGAGAGGCGCCAGCAGCCGTTCGTCGTAGCCGTCGGCCGCGAGAAGCAGAACGTCGAGGTCGCTCGATGGTGACAGCTCGCCGCGCCCGTAACCGCCGACAGCGATGAGGGCCACGCCCGCCGTGGGTAGGTCCAGGCTCCCCGCAGCCTGGTCCCATAGCGTGCGCAGCCGCTCATCGGCTGTCGCTGCGCGGTCGCGTCTCCTGCTAGACCGCGTCGGAGTCCCGGTCACCCGTGCGCACCCTCACGACGGTCTCGACCGCAGTCACCCACACCTTGCCGTCACCGATGCGACCGGTCTGGGCGCTCTTCACGATGACGCCGAGGATGTCTTCGGCTTCGGCGTCCTCCACGACCACCTCGAGGCGCACCTTGGGGATGAGCGTGACGTCGTACTCGGCACCCCGGTAGACCTCCGTGTGACCCTTCTGTCGGCCGTACCCGCTTGCTTCCGTGACCGTCATCCCGGTCACCCCGAACGTCTCGACGGCGGCGCGGACGTCCTCGAGCTTGTGCGGCTTGATCACCGCAGTGATGAGCTTCATGCCTCCACACTCTCCTTCTCCGTGTCCGGCGTGTCAGCGGTCTCGGGTGGCACGAGCCTCCTGTCGGACAGTGCCGCGCCTCCAGTGGAGCGCACGCCTCCGAACGTCTGATGGAAGTCGTATGCCGTCTCGGCGTGCGCCGCGGAGTCGACCCCGCTGACCTCTTCGTCCTCGTCGAGGCGGAACCCGATCGTGGCTTGCAGCGCGTAGCCAATGACGTAGGTCAAGACGAAGGAGTAGGCGAGGACAGCGCCGGCGCCCACTGTTTGCCGCCACAACTGGTCAACCCCGCCGCCGTACAGGAGCCCATCGACGCCCGCGGTCGCTGCGGCAGTACCGACGAAGCCGATGGCGATCGTCCCGATCAAGCCACCCACGAGGTGGACGCCGACAACGTCGAGCGAGTCGTCGAAGCCGAACCGGTACTTGAGCCCGACAGCGAGCGCGCACAAGGCTCCGGCCACCGCGCCGACGGCGATCGCACCGAGCGGGGAGACGGCGGAGCACGACGGGGTGATCGCGACCAGTCCGGCCACGACCCCAGAAGCTCCGCCCAGCGAGGTCGCGTGTCCGTCGCGGATGCGCTCAGTGATGAGCCAGCCGAGCATGGCCGCACACGTCGCAACCAGGGTGTTGACGAACACCTCGGCGGCTTGGCCGTTCGCGGCCAGGGCGGATCCCGCGTTGAAGCCGAACCATCCGAACCACAGCAGCCCGGCCCCGATCATCACCAATGGCAGGTTGTGTGGCCGGATGGGGTCACGCTTCCAGCCCACTCGTTTGCCGAGCACGATCGCCAGGGCGAGGCCCGCGGCGCCGGCATTGATGTGGACAGCGGTCCCCCCGGCGAAGTCGATCGCGAGCAGTTTGTTAGCGATCCACCCGCCCACCTCCGACTCCGCTCCGTCGAAGGCGAACACCCAGTGCGCAACTGGGAAGTAGACCACTGTCGCCCAGATCCCGGTGAAGACCAGCCAGGTGCCGAACTTCGCGCGATCCGCGATCGCTCCGGAGATCAGCGCGACCGTGATGATCGCGAAGACCGCCTGGAACGCAACGAAGGCCATCGACGGGATGGTGAACACCAGGTCATTGGACGCGAAGCCGTTGTCGAGCCCGTTGGTGCCCATGAGAGAGCTGAGGCCGAAGAACTCTGACGGACTGCCGAGCAGCCCCCCACCGACATCGTCTCCGAACGCCATCGAGTAGCCGTAGAGGGTCCAGAGGACGCCTACCACCCCGATCGCGCCGAAACTCATCATCATCATGTTGAGCACGCTCTTCGAGCGGACCATGCCGCCGTAGAAGAGGGCGAGCCCAGGGGTCATCAGCAGTACCAGCGCGGCGCTGGTGAGGACCCATGCGGTGTCTCCGGAGTTCATGAGACGGTCTCCTCGTGCTCTTGCTTTGCCATGGGGAGCCGTCGGGCCTGGCGACCACGATGTCCGAGCCGACGTCTCACTGGTACGTCGAGCGTCCTTCAGCCAGGTTTCACCGGCCGCCGGATCGTGTTGCGCCCGCGTGACCTTTCACGCCGTTGTGTTACAGGCGCGTGAACTCCTGCAGCCCCGGTTCTGCTCGAAGTGGCCGACCTGATGCCGGCCAGGACCCGCCTGATGTCGGCCACTGCCACGAATGGCTTCTGCTCGCGTCACGCGGTCGGGAGGACGACTCGCACCCGGCGGAAGCCTTTGCCTTTGCTCTCGACCTTCGCGATGGAGACCTCCCCGATTTGCCGAGTAGACGCGACGTGGGTGCCGGAGTCAGCCTGCGCATCGAGACCGGCCACATCGATGATGCGCACCTGCTCGACCTCGTCGGGGATCAGGAACTGGGCGGTCCGCATCACGTCACTGTCGCCCAGCGCCTCCGCGCGGCTGACGATGCGGGCCGTGATCGCCCGGTCGAGAGTGATCTCCTCGTTGACCCTGCGCTCGAGGTCGGCCTTGAACCCGTCAGGCACCTCGGGGAGGTTGAAGTCCATCCGGCCCGTGAGCGGCTCCATGTTCGAGCCGGTAACCAGGGCGCCGAAGTCGCGGAAGACCACTCCGCAGACCACGTGGAGTGCCGAGTGGGTACGCATCAGCGACTGACGACGTACGTCGTCGAGCCGGGCTTCGACCGACGTACCGGCCATGGGCACCGGGTCGCCGTCGACCGGCACCAGCGCACCGGCGCCGTCGACACCCTCGATCCGCGTGAAGACGCCACCCCATTCGAGCACGCCGGCGTCCGGGGGCTGTCCGCCTCCACCTGGGTAGAACGCCGACTCGTCGAGCACGACCCCGGCCTCGCTTGACTCCAGGACGGTCGCCGTCCAACGCATGGTCTCCTGGTCGCGCCAGTAGAGAGGAAAGTTCACGCGGCCTCCTTGCTCGGCGGTCATCAGCGATGTCGCAAAGCGTACGACGCCGACGCCTAAGCATTGACGCTGGCGGCCGCGCACCAACCTTGCATACTGGCAAGGTGACCCGCTCACCGTTGACTCTGGTCCGCACCCGACTCGGACAGCAACTGTTCGGCCGTGTCGCCGGGCCTGAAGGGCCAGCGAAGCGGGCTCGGATCCATGACACGCCCGGGCCGCGGTGGTTCGACGAGGACAGGCCGATCCGGCAGGTGCACGGTGACGCGTCGATGTTTGTCGGGGGTTTACGCGCCCTGCTGCTGCAGTCGCTGCATCCCCTCGCGATGGCGGGTGTCGCGGGGCACTCGGGCTTCCAGGGTGACCCGTGGGGCCGGTTGCAGCGGACGAGCTATTTCCTCGCCGTGACGACCTTCGGCACAGCCGATGATGCCGAGGCGATGGTCGCCCGCATCCGCAGCATCCACCATCGGGTGCGGGGCGTTGCGCCGGATGGGCGGGCATACGCAGCGTCCGACCCGCACCTACTGCGGTGGGTTCACATCGCTGAGATCGACAGCTTCCTCGCTGCTCACACGGCGTACGGTGCCGCGCCGCTCGACCAATCCAGGCGCGACGCGTACGTCGCAGACACCGCCCGGGTGGCCGAGGCGCTGGGCGTCGTCGACCCGCCTCTCACCGAGGCCGAACTGCGCTCGCAGCTCGCGGCATACCGACCTGAGCTCGCGGGGACGAAGGAGGCGCGGGCGGCGGCGCGCTTCATGCTGCTGCAACCGCCGCTGCCTCTTGCCGCCCGGGCCGGGTACAGCTTTATCGCGGCCGCCGCCGTGGGGCTGATGCCACCGTGGACCCGGTGGCCGCTGCGGCTGCCCTACCTGCCGCTCGCGGAGGCGGTCGCCGTCAAACCAGCAGGGCGGCTGTTGACGGGGACGATCAGGTGGGCCATGACTCCCGCCTAGTGATGGGTCGGCATACGTGACCAGTCGACGCTAGCACGGCATACGTGACCAGTCGGCGGGAGGTCAGTTGTCGAGCAGGGCGTCGACGAACGTCTCCGCCTCGAACGGCGCCAGATCGTCGGCTCCTTCTCCCAACCCGACCAGCTTCACCGGCACACCGAGCTCGCGCTGCACAGAGATCACGATGCCGCCCTTGGCTGTGCCGTCGAGCTTCGTCAATACGATGCCGGTCACGTCGACGACTTCGGCGAAGATGCGAGCCTGCGTGAGCCCGTTCTGACCCGTGGTCGCATCGATCACCAGGAGCACCTCGCTCACGGGCGCCTGCTTCTCGACCACCCGCTTCACCTTCCCGAGCTCGTCCATCAGCCCGGTCTTGGTATGCAACCGACCGGCGGTGTCGATGAGGACCGTGTCGACTTCCTGCTCGACGCCGGCTCGCACCGCCTCGAACGCCACGCTCGCGGGATCGGCACCCTCGTCACCCCGAACAGTCGGCACGCCCACGCGCTCCCCCCACGTAGTCAGTTGGTCGACAGCGGCGGCACGAAACGTATCGGCTGCTCCGAGCAGCACGTCCTTGTCCTGCGCCACCAACACCCGCGCCAACTTGCCGACGGTGGTGGTCTTTCCGACACCGTTGACGCCCACTACCAAGACGACACCGGGCTTGCCGTCCCGCCGACCTGCGTCGAGGGTGCGGTCGAGCGTGGGGTCGACCAGGGAGACCAGCTCCTCACGCAACAACGCCTTGGCGGCCTCTCCCGAGGCCGACTCGACCCGGACACGGGTCTTTAGCCGCTCGACAAGTTCCTGAGTGGGGGCGACGCCGACATCGGCCGCGAGCAGCGTCTCCTCGATCTCCTCCCACGTCTGGTCGTCGAGGCGGTCGCGCGACACCAGAGCGAGCAAGCCCTTGCCGAGCGTCGACTGGGAGCGGGCGAGCCGCGCACGTAGCCGGCGGAACCGGCCCGCGACAGGATCTGGCGTCTCGAGTGAAGGCAGGGTTGCCGTGTCACCACCGGCGAGTACGTCGTCCGGCAAGACGACCTCGTCGACGGTCCCGGTGCCGCCGTCGCGCGTCGTCCTCGCCTCGTCGTCTGCGCGTTCACGCGGCGGCGCTGGAGCCTGCCGGGGGATGTCGGTTGGTGCATCCGGGCGTCGGCGTGACCTGGCGGAGACCAGCCCGCCGACCGCGAGCAGGGCCACCACCGCAATGGCCAGGGCGATGTACAGAACTTCAGGCACGGTCAGTCATCTTCCCAGACGCGAGCTAAGGGCCCGCAGGGTGGAACGGTCAGTCGCGGATCTTCTCGTCGACCCGTGAGTCGAGTCGGCGCAACTTCTCGGTGATGGTGCGGTTGGACTTCGTCATCGCGTCGGAGAGCCATGCGGCCCGCGGGATGTCCTCGCCGCGGTGGGGGAAGGCGGCGTAGACCGTGATGAGGCCGGCCAGGACGAGGGCGGCCAGCATGGCGAGTGCGATGAACAACATGGTGCGGATCTCCAGTCAGCGAAGTGCGTGCGCGCCGTCGACACGCCACCGTCATGATCCCACGCCCGGGCAGGTCGGGTCGCCGCCAGGAGTCGGGGGTGTGACGCAGATAACCCGTCGGGCGGTGCCACGCGGGGCACTAGGCGGAAGCAGCCTCGCGAAGGCGCTGACTGATCACGGTCGAGACCCCGTCGCCGCGCATGGAGACGCCGTACAGTGCGTCCGCGCACTCCATCGTTCGCTTCTGGTGCGTGATGACCAGCAGCTGTGAGCCTTCGCGGAGCTCCTCGTAGATCTCCAGCAGTCGCCCGAGGTTGGTTTCGTCGAGCGCCGCTTCGACTTCGTCGAGGATGTAGAACGGCGACGGCCGCGCCTTGAACAGTGCCACCAGGAAGGCGACGGCAACCAGGGACCGCTCGCCGCCTGACAGCAGCGACAGCCGCTTGACCTTCTTGCCCGCGGGGCGCGCCTCGACCTCGATGCCGGAGTTGAGTAGGTCGTCGGGGTCCTCCAAAAGGAGCCGGCCCTCGCCGCCGGGGAACAGCCGGGCAAAGACGATCTCGAACTGGTGCGCCACCGCGGCATACGCCTCGGCGAACACCTGCTCTACGCGGCCGTCGACCTCCTTCACGATGCCGAGAAGGTCGTTCCTGGTCTTCCTCAGATCCTCGAGCTGCTCCGTCAGGAACTTGTGGCGCTCCTCGAGGGCTGAGAACTCCTCGAGAGCGAGCGGGTTGATGCGGCCGAGCTCGGCCAGAGCGCGCTCGGCTGTGCGGAGCCGCTTCACCTGTGCCTCGCGCACGTACGGCGCCGGCTCCGGCAACGGGTCGCCTTCGTCGCCGTCGACCACCGGGCTGGGTGGCACGAGCTGGTCGGGGCCGTAGTCAGCAACCAACGCCGCCAGATCAAGCCCCAGCTCGTCGAGGGAGCGTTGCTCGAGCTGCTCGAGGCGCAGCCGCTGCTCGGCGCGCACCATCTCGTCTCGATGAACCGTGTCGGTCAGTTTGGCCAGCTCGACCTCGAGCTCGCGCAGGCCGGACCGGATCTCGCCGAGTCGACGCTCTCGGTCGGCTCGCGACTCCTCCACCTGCGTACGTCGTCGGGCCGCCTCACCCAGAGACCGCTCCAGGGAGGCCAGGACCACGTGAGCACCCTTGCCCACGGCCTCGGCCACCCTGGCCTGGCGGATCCGCCGCTCGCGGCGCGCTGCCACCTGCACCCGGGCCAGCCTCTCCTGCTCTGCTGCGCGAGACAGTGCATCAGCGCGTCCGTGGAGCGCGCGAGCCCGCTCCTCGGCGGTACGCAACCCGAGCCGCGCGTCTGTCTCGGCCGACCTGGCGACGCGCGCAGCCTCGGCGAGCCGGTCGCGCACTGTGAGGTCGGGCTCATCCTCGGTCTGGTGCTCGGCCGCATGGAGTCGGGCTTCGAGCTCGGCGAGCCCGGCGGCGTCACCGTCCCTCGCCTGCTCTGCGGCAGCCATGTCCGCACGGATCCGCTCAGCCTCGGCCTTCGCGGCGCGCGCCTGGGAACCGAGCTGGCCGAGCTCTTCGGCCACGGCCGCCATCGCGGCATCGGACTCATGGAGCTTGGCCAGCGCCACGTCGACGCGGCCACGCACATCGAGGCGCTCGGCCTCCAACGTGCTCACCTCGAAACGCAACCGCTCGCTGGCCGAGGTGGCTTGCGTGAGAGCCTCGGTCGCCTCGTCGAGCGCCGCCTGCACCTCGATCAGGCTCGGTTGTGACGCTGAACCCCCGACGGCATACGCGGCTCCGATCACGTCGCCGTCACGGGTCACCGCGACGACGTCGGCGAACTGATTGACGAGCCGCCGCGCAGACGTCAAGTCGTCGACCACAGCCGTCTTGAACAGCAGACGCCGCAACGCCGGCTGGACTGATGCCGGTGCCTCGACGACGTCGACGGCGTACGTCGCACCGACGGGCAGACCGGGCCAGGTGCTGTCGTCGACCACACCCCCGGCCAGGAGCAGTCCGGCACGGCCGAGGTCAGCGTCCTTCAGGTGCTCGATCGCCCCGACGGCCCCGTCGAGGTCCTGCACCGCTACGGCGTCCGCGGCTGAGCCGAGGGCCGCTGCGACCGCTGCCTCAAAGCCGTGTCGGACCGACAACAGCGCGGCCACGGTGCCGAGCAGCCCCGACACCTCGTCGGTCGCCGCCAGCAAGGCGCCCGCACCGTCTCTGCGCGCAAGCCCCATCTCGAGGGCCTCCTTGCGCGCGACGAGGGCGGCGCGCTCGCGCTCGGCGTGCTGGGCTTCCTCGGCGAGCTTGGCGAGCCGGTCCTCGAGGTCCGCAAGAAGCGACGAGGCCCCTTCGTGCTCGGCGTCGAGCCCACGCTCACCCGCATCAAGTCCGGCGATGCGGGTCTCGAGCGAGGTGAACTCCCGTTGCGCCCGGTCGGCGCGCGTGACCGCACGCTCCAGAGCTTCGGACAGGCGACCGAGCTCGTCGTCGGCGGCGGCGCCACGGCTCCTGATCGCGTTGACCTGACCGGTGAGGCGCGCCAAGCCCTCTCGCCGGTCGGCGGCCGCGCGGATGACACCGGCGACCCGCGACTCCTCGGAGGCGTGGGTCTCCTCGGCTGAGCGACGGGCGTCGACGGCCGCGCTGAGCGCATCGCGCAGCTGCACCGTGTCGGCGGTGATCGCCTCCTCGTCGGCCCGGATCCTCGCCGCTTGGGCTTCGAGCTCGTCGGGGTCTTGACCGCGGCGCTCCTCGAGCGGCTCGTCGGCGGCGTTGCGGACCCGCTCCGCTGCCAGACTCGCCGTGCCGCGGATCCGCTCGCGCAGTCCCGACAAGGCGAACCAGGTGTCCTGGGCACGCGTCAACAACGGGGCATCACTGCGAAGCTGCTGCTCGATCTCGGCCTCGCTGGCCCGTGCGCTCTCGACGGCGTCCTCGGCCGCGACGCGGCGGGCCCTCAGCCCTTCCTCGTCGGCAAGCTCCTGCTGAAGCGAGTCACGCACCCGCACCACGTCATCTGCCAGCAGCCTGGCCCGTGCGTCTCGAACGTCCATCTGTACGACGGAGGCCCGTCGCGCGACATCGGCCTGCCGCCCCAGTGGCTTGAGCTGCCGGCGGATCTCGCTCAGCAGATCGCTGAGGCGGGTCAGGTTGCCGTCGGTCGCGTCGAGCTTGCGCAGCGCCTTCTCTTTGCGCTTGCGATGCTTGAGCACCCCGGCGGCCTCTTCGACGAAGCCACGGCGCTCCTCGGGCGAAGCATGAAGAATGGCGTCGAGCTGGCCCTGCCCGACGATCACGTGCATCTCCCGGCCGATACCGGAGTCGCTGAGTAGCTCCTGGATGTCGAGGAGCCGGCAGGTCTGACCGTTGAGGGCGTACTCGGAGCCACCGCCGCGGAACATCGTGCGAGAGATCGTGACCTCGGAGTACTCGATCGGCAGGGCTCCGTCGGAGTTGTCGATCGTCAACAGCACCTCGGCGCGGCCCAGCGGGGGGCGTGCCGACGTACCGGCGAAGATGACGTCTTCCATCTTGCCGCCGCGGAGGGACTTCGCGCCCTGCTCGCCCATCACCCAGGCGAGCGCATCGACCACATTGGACTTACCGGACCCGTTGGGGCCGACCACGCACGTGATACCTGGCTCGAGCTGGAGGGTGGTGCTCGAGGCGAACGACTTGAATCCGCGCAGCGTCAGGCTCTTGAGGTACACGGTGCTCCTTCGACGTACAAGGGGCTCCTTCAGACGCGTGAAGCGCCTTGGTGGGCCGTGGGGCGTGCCGGGCGTTGGGGAAGGCCAGCCCGAACACTACCCGGGCATTCCGACCCGTCCGCTCCCCCACGCCGCAACAGCAGCGATCAGAGGGTCAGCTTCATCGAGGTCGACTCGACCACGAACCCGAGCGAGTCGTAGAGCGCCCGGGCCCCGTCGTTGTGGCCGAAGACGTTGAGGCCGAGAGCCTTCGCGCCACGCTCACGACATTCCTCGATGCCCGCGTGCATGATGGCGCGGCCGTAGCCCTTGCGTCGCTGCGACTCGTCCACCGCGAGCGAGTAGACGAACCCCTGACGGCCCCCCGGCCGCTCGCGGAACTCCAGCCACAGCGTGCCCACAGGCACGTCGTCGACGAAGGCTGTGTAGATCGAATGGTTTTCGGTGGCCAAGCCGTCGGGTAACAACATCGCGAAGTCATCCTCGCCACGCTTAGCGGCGTGCTCCGGAGACAGGATTCCGGACTTCACGAACTCTTCGCTGTACTCGCTGACGGCCTGTTGACGCCAGACTTCGTACTCCGTCGAGGTCATGGGCTCCAAGCGCAAACTCATCGCCCGAGCCTAGAGGCTGGTCTCGATGGGGGCGCGGCGGCGGAGCACGACAGCAACCGTCAGGAGAACGGCCGACGACGACGGGTCGAAGGCGACCCGTCGGAGCTCACGCAAGGCCAGTCAGGCCCGGACCGTTGCGTGGGACTCGATGTGGTCGGGAACCATAAGCAGGTCCCCGTCGTGCACCTGAGCGGCAAGCGCGTCGTTCTCAGCTTGGAGCCGGAGCACCATAGCTTCGAGGTCAGCGATCTTGCGGCGGAGGCGTTGGTTGTCGTCGAGACGACGGTGGTCTGAGGCGACGTACCCAAGGAGAGCCTTGGCCATGAATGCTTCCTCCAGGACAACTGTTCGGTCTTCAACGTCGGCGGGCCGTTGGCCGGCGGCCGGAATGCGCTGCTGCTCCCAGGGTGACACCCGTTCGTCCCCTGGTCAACTGCTGGGAGGGCGCGCGGGCACAATGGGCGCTGATGACGCGTACGCCTCGGGAGCCCGCCGGATCGCCCGGTGCGGCGCAGCGTCGCCCGGTGGCGGTGCACCCTTGTCGGTCGATCTGCGTGTGGTCGCCCACCGGCGAGACCTGGCGCGATGAGGAGGCTGGCTCACTGCGCGTGTTCGCCTGCCGCGGATGCGGCTCGGAGTGGGTCCGCACGGAGGCTTGGACCCCGATCGACCAGGATGGTCAGGTGCCCGACGGGATCGCTGCCGAGGGCGCCGTCACCAGCGCGCCCGACGCGGCCTCGGCTGGCAGCGCGGACACGTGAACGACGAGCGGTTCATGAATGCGTCGCGACGGATCTGGGTGCCGCAGCGCGGGCACGGCTCACCTTCCTGCCCGTAGACGACGAGCGCCCGGTCGAAATAACCCGAGTTGCCGTTGACGTTGACGTAGAGGGCGTCGAACGACGTACCTCCGAGATCGAGGGCGCGGCCCATTACGGCGCGCAATTCAAAGAGCAGCCGGTCGACCTCGGCCCGCCGCAACGTCTCGGTCGGGCGGGCGTAGTGCAGCCTGGCCGCCCACAGCGCCTCGTCGGCGTAGATGTTGCCGACCCCGGAGATGAGGGACTGGTCGAGCAACGCCCGCTTCACGCCCGTACGTCGCTTGCGCAGCGCCGCGACGAACCCCGCCTGGTCGAACGCCGGGTCGAGCGGGTCACGGGCGATGTGGGCGATCTCGTCGGGAAGCTCGGCGCCGTCGCGGGACACCAAGAGACCGCCGAACATCCGCTGGTCGACGAAGCGCAGGTCACGGCCCTCCGACAGCTCGAACACGACCCGCAGGTGTCGCTCGACCGGAGCAGCGCGCGGTTGTACGAGCAGCTGTCCGCTCATCCCGAGATGCCCGAGGACGGCGTCCCCCGAGTCAAGCTGCATCCACAGGTACTTGCCTCGTCGCTGGGCGCCGATGATGCGTCGGTCGGCCAGTTGGGTCTCGAAGTCAGCAACACCTGCGAGGTGCCGGCGCACTGGCCGCGGGTGCAGCACCCGCACGCGCTCGATCGTGTGGCCCACCACGAAGGACTCGAGCCCGCGGCGTACAACTTCAACTTCCGGGAGCTCAGGCACCGGCCGACTCACTCACGGGTAGCCGGGCTCAGTCGAGGGAGAGCTCATCGTCGTCGACGACCTTCGGCCGCGCGCCGGTGACGGCGTGTGCGTCGCGAATGGTCCGCCAGGCCGTCTCGGCGGCCAACTGCTCGGCTTCCTTCTTAGAGCGCCCGGAGCCGTGACCGTAGACGCCATCGCCGACCCGAACCCGGGCGATGAAGGTCTTCTCGTGGTCGGGCCCGCTGTCCTCGACGAGGTACTCGGGCACTCCGAGCGCGAGGTCTGCAGACAGCTCTTGCAGGCTGGTCTTCCAGTCGAGGCCGGCGCCGAGGTCAGCGGCCGCGAGCATGAGCGGGTCGAACAAGCGGTGGATGACAGCGCCGGCAACCTCAAACCCCTGGTCGAGGTAGACGGCACCGATCAGAGCTTCGACTGCGTCGGACAGGATCGAGGACTTGTCGCGACCACCCGTCGACTCCTCGCCGCGACCGAGCATCAGGTGTTCGCCAAGGCCGAGCGTGCGAGCAACCTCGGCGAGAGCGCGGGCATTGACGACGGCAGCCCGCAGCTTGGCCAGGCGGCCCTCGGACAGGTCGGGATGGGTCAGATACAGAGACTCGGTGACGACGACACCAAGCACTGAGTCACCGAGGAACTCGAGCCGCTCGTTTGTCGGCAGTCCACCGTTCTCGTACGCAAACGACCTGTGGGTCAGGGCACGGTTCAACATTTCGGGGTCGAGATTCTCAACCCCGATATCCGCGCACAGTTGTGCCCGCGACTCGCTCACGGCCGCTTTGTTCATGTGGCCGCAGTCAGAGGACCTGGCGAAGTTCGCCGCGGGCGCCGTACTGCCCACACTCTGGGCACGCCCGGTGCGGCAAGTGCTTGGAGCCGCACGCGGGGTTGACGCAGGTCACCAGCACCGGAGTGACGGCCTTCCACTGGGAACGGCGGTGGCGCGTGTTGCTGCGCGACATCTTCCGCTTCGGAACAGCCACTGGTCACTCCTCATCTCGGCCGGGCGCGTTGGTTGCGGCGCCGGCGTCGTTCATGGTCAGGGTGGACAATGCAGCCCATCGTGGGTCGACATCGTCGCTGTGTTGGTGTCCCGGCACGTCAGCGAGTCGCGCCCCGCATTCGGGACACAACCCCTCACAGTCGGGGGTGCAGACCGGCCGAAACGGCAGTGCCAGCACTACCGCGTCGCGCACAACAGGCTCGAGGTCGAGAAACTCACCATCGAGACGGCTGGCTTCGTCCTCCTCGGCATCGCTTTCGGGGTAGACGTACAGCTCCTGAAGGCTCACCTCGAGGTCGTCCTCGATCGGCTCCAGGCACCGTGCGCACTCCCCGGAGAGCGTGGCCTTTGCCGTCCCCGACGCGAGCACCCCCTCCATGACCGCCTCGAGCCGCACGTCCAGCTCGACAGGAGATCCTTCGGGGACACCGATGAGTTCGATACCAAGGTCTGCCGGGGCCGGGACCGAGAGCTCGCGGGTGCGCATCGATCCGGGTCGTCGCCCCAGCTCATGGGTGTTGATCACGAGCGGCGAACGCGGATCGAGACGCATCGCACAAACTTCCAGTAGCTTCCGACAGGTGGCAGACCACACAGCACCGCCCTCCGGAGAAGGCAGCCACTAAGAGTAACGGGTGAGCCTTGCCAGCCTCAAATCGAGCGATATCCAGCGGGTTCAGTTGTGGCCGGGGAACCGGAACGGCGGCGCGTCGTCGTTGCGCTCCGCGTCATCCAGGTCGTCAAGCCCCGATCGACCCTGGAGCCGATCCCTCCCGCGCGAGACCGCGTCGAGAGTCTTGTTGAGAGCGATCTCGAGGTTCGCGAGGCGCTGGTCGACGTACTCGTCCGTTTCAAGGCGTAACGATGCGGCGTCGGCGTTGGCGTCGGTGCGCAGTTGTTCTGACTCTCGCTTTGCGATCTTGTAGACCTCGGTCTCCGAGACGAGCTTCTCGCGTTCACTGTGCGCGTCAGCGACGATTCGCCCCGCCTCACTGCGCGCCTCCTGAAGGAGCCGGTCGCGCGCCGAGAACACCTCGTCGGAGGTGGTGAACGCCTCTGCGAGGGTCACCTGAAGCTGGTCGATCTGTTCGAGCAGCTCCGCGCGGTTGACGACCGCCGACTGTGACATGGGCATGGACCGGGCGTCCTCGACGGTAGTGCGAAGCTCCTGGATTGCGTGCACGACCTCCACATGGGCCCCTTCTGGCGAGGAATTAGAACTCTGGTGACGGCTCATGGCTCAGTCGGCCAGCCGACGACGCAGCGGTTCGAGGACGTATGAGGGTACGAGGCCCGTCACGTCTCCACCAAACCGAGCCACTTCCTTGACCAGGCTCGATGCCACGAAACTGAGTCCGGGCCGAGCCGGGAGGAACACGGTCTGAACCCCCGCCAGCCGCTCATTCATGTGCGCCATCTGCACCTCGTAGTCGTAGTCGCCCCCGCTGCGTAAACCCTTCACAATCGCCACCGCGTCCTGAGCACGGCAGAAGTCGACCAGCAAGCCGTCAAACGACGACACCTGCACATTGTCGTGCTCGGAAACGGCTTCGCTCAGCATGCCCAGCCGCTCGTCGAGGGAGAACAGCCCGGCCTTCGCTTCGTTGACCAGGACGCCGACCACCACCTCGTCGAACAGCAATGCCGCTCGGGACACGATGTCGAGATGACCGTTCGTCACTGGGTCGAACGACCCTGGATACACGGCTCTGCGCATCGCTCATACCTCGCTGACATCAGGGCGGCCATCGCTCGCCTTGCCCCCGACGAGGCGGTTGGCGACTCGTCGCGTGCCCGAGATCGGTCACGCTCGGCGACCGTACCAGAGGATTGTCTCCCCGTACTTCCGCGATCGCATCCCCTCGAACCCATCGGGCCACCGCCACGGAGCGCCTCGATGTGAACGTTCGACCACCACCAGCGCACCCGGTTGGAGCCACGACTGCACCCGGAGCTGAACAATTAGGTCTGCAACTGCGTCGGAGGGCATGGGGTAGGGCGGGTCGAGGAACATCATGTCGAACGGCTGCCCGGCAGGGGCTCCCGCCGCCCAGCGCTCGGCGTGGGCTGCCACGACGGTGACGCCGCTCAGCCCGAGGGTGCGGGCGTTGGCCCGGATCAGGGCGGCGGCGGCACGGTCATGCTCCACGAGCGTGGCGGACGCGGCACCTCGCGACAATGCTTCCAACCCGACGGCGCCAGACCCGGCATACACGTCGGCCACATGCCTACCGGCCAGGGTGCCGAGCTCGGACTCGAGAGCGGAGAACAACGCCTCGCGCACCCGGTCTGACGTCGGGCGTGTGGTGAGCCCCGAAGGCGCCTTGATCCGGCGACCACCCACGCTGCCACCAATGATGCGAGTCACGTCTTCTCCAGATAGCCGGCCTGTTCGGTGGCGAGCAGGTCGGCGACGGCGGCGGCCAAAGCCGGGTGACGCTTAAGGCCCGGGTCGACTTCGACCACAGCGTCCGCGGCTGTGCGTGCGGACACGATGACGTCCTCGTCTCGGAGCACCGAAAGGAGCCGCAGGCTCGAGCGCCGACCTGACTGGCTGGCGCCGAGCACGTCGCCTTCGCGCCGACTCTCGAGGTCCAGCCTGGCCAGCTCGAACCCGTCGGCGGTTGCCGCCACCCCTTCGACCCGGTCCCTCGCCTTCGACTCGTGGGGAGCGTCGGTGACCAACAGGCAGAGGCCAGCCGCGGTGCCCCGCCCGACCCGGCCGCGAAGCTGATGGAGCTGAGACACACCGAAGCGGTCGGCGTCGAGGACGAGCATCACGGAGGCGTTCGGTACGTCGACGCCGACCTCGATGACCGTCGTGGCGATAAGGACCTCGATCTCGCCGGCCGCGAACTGGCGCATCGTCTTGTCCTTCTCGTCGACCGGCAGCCGTCCGTGCAGGATCCCCATTCGGATCCCCGACAGCGGTCCCCCGGCCAGCCGCTCAGCGACGTCGACAAGGGCGAGCGGCGGTCGACGACCCTCGGGAGCGTCGGGGTCGTCTGGGGCCTCCTCCGTCGCCGGCTCGGTGGCGTCGGCGCCGATGCGCGGGCAGACGACGTACGCCTGGTGGCCCTTGCCGACCTCCTCGCGGATGCGCTGCCACGCGCGGTCGAGCCACTCCGGCAGCTCGGCCGTGGGCACCACGGTCGTCTGGATCGGCACCCGACCCACGGGGAGCTCCCGCAGGGTCGACACGTCGAGGTCGCCGAACACCGTCATCGCGACCGTCCGAGGGATTGGCGTCGCGGTCATGACTAATACGTGTGGGGAGCCCGACCCTCCTTTGCTGGTCAGGGCGGCACGCTGCTCGACGCCGAACCGGTGCTGCTCGTCGACCACGACCATGCCGAGCTCGGCGAACTGCACACCTTCCTCGAGCAGGGCATGGGTTCCGATGGTGATCCCAGCTGCCCCGGACGCGACGTTGGCCAGCGCCTCGCGTCGTCGCGGCGCAGTCATCGAGCCAGTGACGAGCTCGACGGAGGTCGCGTCGTCCGCGCCGCCGAGCATCCCGCCCTCAGCCATCGCGCCGAGGAGCTCGACGATCGATCGGTGGTGTTGCGCGGCGAGCACCTCGGTGGGTGCCAGCAGTGCCGTCTGTCCGCCGCTGTCGATGACCTGGAGCATCGCGCGCAGCGCCACCACGGTCTTGCCAGAGCCGACCTCACCCTGGAGCAGGCGGTGCATCGGATGGGTGCGCGTCAGATCGGCTGCCAGCTCCTCGCCGATCTCGCGCTGGCCGTCCGTGAGGACGAACGGGAGTTCGGCGTCGAACCGGTCTGCGAGCCCACCCTTCTTCCCGCTGCGGGGCACCGCCGCCATGGCCAGGGTTGCCTGCCGTCGCTGGGCCAGGATCGTCTGGAGCAAGAACGCCTCATCGAAGCGCAGCCGGGCTTGGGCACGCTTGAAGTGGCGGCGGTCGTCGGGCTGGTGGATCGCCCGGATCGCCTCGTCGTACGGCATCAGCAAGCGCGGTCGTACGTCGTCGGGCACCGGGTCGGGGATCTCGTCGAGCATGACGAGCGTCTGCTCGACGGTCTTGCGGATCGTCTCCGAGGTCACCGACGACGTCGCCGGGTAGATCGGGATCCAACGAGGGAACTCGTGGTCGGCATACTCCTCCAGGTCAGACCCGACGCCCAGGACCTCGCAGGTCGGATGGGCGAGCTG
The DNA here is from genome assembly GCA_963815295.1 of uncultured Actinomycetota bacterium. GTDB lineage: Bacteria > Actinomycetota > Actinomycetes > Propionibacteriales > Nocardioidaceae > JACDHG01. Next base: position 562,988 of record CAWFFZ010000008.1, on the reverse strand, counting down.
CCGTCGGTTGCGGTAGACGCTGACCTTGCCGCTGAGCATCGCAATCGTGCCGGGCGGGAGCTGCTTGACTCGCCACGCCTGCTGGAAGAACGTCAAGGTCAGGTCGCGCTCGCCGTCGGTGACGATGAGCTCGGTGCGAACCCCGAGCTTGTTGGTGCCTTTCTGCTTGTAGTCGAAGTTCCTCACCGTGAGCACTTTCGCTACCACGGTCACATGCTCGTCGAGGTGCAGGTCAGAGAAGTCGCTCAGCTTGCCCGCATCGTGCAGGGCGCGCGGGTAGTGGCCCAGCAGGTCGCCGACCGTCTCGATCTCGAGCGCCTTCTTCAGTGCCGTGAGGGTCTTGTCTCCGACCACCCGGTCGAGCTTGGTGCGCAGGTTTATCGCGGGCACTACTCGACTCCGATGAGCAGGGGGTAGCGCGCCTGACCCCCCTCGTAGACGACCACGTCGACCTCGGGACGGGTACGTCGCACGTGCGCCTCGACGTGCTCCACCAAGTCGTCGGTGGCATCGGTCCCGCGCACCAGGGTAACGAGCTCGCCGCCACCGGACAGCAGCCGCTCGAGCACGTCGATCGCGACTGGCTCGAGTGCGTCTCCGACCACCGCGAAGTCGCCCTCCACAACGCCGAGACTGTCGCCGGCACGACACGGGCCAGCCATCGTCATGGCGTCCTTGACCGCGATCGTGACGGCGCCCTGCCGAGTGTGGCCGGCAGCCGACGTCATGTGCACCACGTCGTCGTCGAAGCTGCGCGCCGGGTCGTGGACGGCGACCGCCGCCAGGCCCTGCACCTGGGCGCGCGTCGGGATCACCGCCGCGCGCACGCCGACGTCGCGTGCGGCACTGGCGGCTGCTTCGGCGACGGCAACCGAGTCGGCGTCATTGGGCAACACGATGACCTCTCCACAGCCACTTTGGCGGATCGCGTCAAGGATCTCGCCGGTGGAGCATCGGCGTCCCGGCCCACCGCGGACCACCACCGAGTGGGCAGAAGTGAACAGCGACGCAAGCCCGTCGCCCGCCGCCACCACGACGACACCGCGGCCGCCGACGGTCTGCGGGTGCGAGACTCGGCGCTGCGCGACCTGCTCGGCGAAATGGGTCACCCGCACCCGATGCGGCCGGCCGGCCTCGATGCCGGCTTCGACGGCTGCACCTACGTCGTCGACATGCACGTGGACGTTCCACAGCCCGTCCCCGCCGACGACAACGAGCGAGTCACCGAGCGGTGCAAGTCGCTCTCGCAAGGTGGCGACGGCCGCCGCATCCGCGTCGAGGAGGTACATCACCTCGTAGCCAGGGCCGTCCGGTGACAGGTCACCGGGCGTGATCGTTGGCGCCGGGAGTTGAGCAGACCGGCGTTGCTGCCCTGCGGGTCGCTTCCCGGTCAATGCTTCCTCGGCGGCGTCGAGGATGACGCAGAGGCCACGCCCGCCAGCGTCGACGACGCCGGCGAGGGCCAGTGTCTCCAGTTGCTCGGGCGTGCGCGCCAATGCCACCCGGGCGGCACTGGCAGCGTTCTTCACGACGTAGCCCATCTGTGCCGCAAGGTCCTCGGGTGCTCCCGGCACAGCCGCCTGCGCGGCTTCCGCCGCTGCGCGTGCCACGGTCAGCATCGTGCCTTCGACCGGCTCGGCTACGGCGTCATACGCCGCATCGGCGGCCATCGTCAATGTGTCAGCGATGAGCTGGCCCGGCTTCGTCGGGTCGCCGCGCAGCAGCCCGTCGGCACCTGCCCGCATCAGCTGCGACAAGATCACTCCGGAGTTGCCGCGTGCGCCGAGCAGCGCACCACGCGCAAACACTGTCAGCGCGGTCACCAGAGAGCCGCGCTCGGAGTCGAGGATGGCCTGCCTGGCCGCCTCGAACGTCAGGTAGAGATTCGTGCCCGTATCGCCGTCGGGGACAGGGAAGACGTTAAGGGCGTCGATCTCCTCGCGAGCCTCCCCGAGCGCAGTGAGGGTGAGGTCGCACCAGCGAAGCAGCAGCGCTACCTCGGGTGACTCGCTCACGGTCATGGTCCTTGGGTCGGGGCGCAGGGCGCCGGGCGGAGGCGGCTCGAGGTATGTCGCGGCGCCGCCCTTGGTGGGCGCAACGGCTCGCCGAAGCCAGCGTGTTCTGCGGCACACCCTAACGCCGTACCTGCCCGCCGGCGTGCCTGGACTCCAACCCTTCCGTCCGTGCCGCCGGCCGCCCCAGCGCTCCCCCGCACGGACGCAAGAGGAAGGGCGGGTGCTCGATTGGCGTCGCCGCTGCGCGATCCGTTATTCTTGTGCGGTTGCCCGGTTTCCGGGCAGCACCCTGAAACCCGACTCACCCCCTTGATTTCCAGGAGTTACTCGTGGCTGCCGTCTGCGACATCTGCGCAAAGAAGCCCGGCTTCGGTAACAACCGTCCGTGGTCCCGCAAGATCACCAAGCGTCGCTTCAACCCCAACATCCAGCGGGTGCGTGCCACTGTCGCCGGTTCCCCGAAGCGCCTGAACGTCTGCACCTCCTGTCTGAAGGCGGGCAAGGTCACCCGCTGACCTGAGCCTTCCCCATCGCACGCCCCGAGCCATTGGCTCGGGGCGTTTGTGATGGGTGGTGCCCGCGCCTTCAGCTGACAGATCGACGGGCTGCAGCCGTCGAGGCGGCCATCGCGACTCCGGAGCCGATCACCAGCCAGATCGTCCAGCGGGTGTCGACGATGTCCTCTCTGAACGTCAGGATCATGGTCGCGAACGCCGCCAGGCTGCCGAGCAACGCTGACCAGCCCACGATTCGCAGCAGTAGCCGCAGGAAGCCTCGCCCGTACGCCGGTCCTTCGTCAGCCGCTGGCAACGCCTCGTCGCAGGCAACGACAACCACCCAGGCAACCCCCGCGAGCGTCAGCACGAAGAGGAAGCAGGTCACTCCAGCTGCCGCGGCGAGACCAGGGCGGTCGGTGTCGAGACCAAGCCGCGCGAGTCGTGCGAGGGTGGCCCGCTCGGAAGGATCGTCTGGGTTCTCAGCAACATCGACCAACAGGCCGGCGACCATCGCGACAGCGGCAGGGCCGAGGCGGACCGCCGCAACCAAAGCGGCCAGACGGGAGGTGAACGGTTCGCTCGCGTGCTCGGACACAGGATCAGACTATGCGTCGACTGGCGCTAATCGGCTCGTTCGATCAACGGAAGTGCTGGTGTCCTGCTGAGTCGTTATACGGCGCACCATCCACAGTGACGACACCGGTCTCACCTGATTCGAGCACGCGACCGATGGCCAGCCAGGTGTCAGGCAGCGCGCCGTCGACGGGAAATGTGGCTACGAGCGAGTAGTCGTCACCGCCGGTGAGCACGAAGTGAAGCGGGTCCACACCCAGCGCGGCTCCGACAGCCTGGAGCGGTTCGGGTACGTCGAAGCTGCCAGAGTCGACGTCGATCGCCACCCCACTCGCAGTGGCGACGTGGCCGATGTCTTGCAGCAGGCCGTCGCTGACGTCGATCATGGCCGTCGCTCCGAGCTGAGCCGCCTCGGGGCCAGCGTGATACGGCGGCGACGGCCGCCGGTGCGAGTCGACCACGACGCGAGGTGAGCGGAAGCCCCGCCCGAGCACCGCGAAACCCGCCCCGGCCCAGCCCTGACGACCTGCCATAGCCACAAGATCGCCCGGATGGGCGCCCGACCGACGTACGACGCCGTGCTCGCAGACGCCGAGGGCTGTGATCGCGATCGTGATGGTGTCGGCGCGCGTGAGATCTCCCCCGACCACGCTGGCACCGACCGCAGCCGCCTCGTCGGCGAGGCCGTGGGCGAACTCGAGCGCCCAGGCTGTCTCGAGCTCAGGCGGGGCACCGAGTCCGACGACGAGCGCAGTCGTGCGGCCTCCCATCGCGTTGATGTCGGAGAGGTTCTCGGCCGCCGCCTTGTGGCCGATGTCATCCGCTGACGACCAGTCGAGCCGGAAGTGTCGGCCTTGTACGAGCATGTCGAGCGAAGCCACTACCTCGCCGCCGGGCACCCGCACGACCGCAGCGTCGTCTCCCGGCCCCACCACGACGTCATTCCCTTGCTGAAACACAGACGTCAGCGCAGTGACCAGGCCGAACTCGCCGACCTCACCCAATGTGCCCGACAATCCTTGTGTCATGGGCGATCCCTTCGCTTGCGCGGTCCCGAGGTAGGTGACCACCTAATCAGGCGGTAGCGTGGGCACCGCGTCAACGACACGACTCATTCCTCGGAGGTCCACAGTGGTGGTTCAGGCCTACATCCTCATCCAGACCGAAGTCGGCAAGGCTGCCGACGTGGCCTTGGCCATCGCCGAGGTCAAGGGCGTCACCCTTGCCGAAGACGTGACCGGGCCTTACGACGTGATCGTCCGCGCCGAGGCACGCAACGTCGACGAGTTGGGCAAGCTCGTGGTCGCGCGCGTGCAGGCGGTAGACGGCATCACGCGCACCCTCACGTGCCCGGTCGTACACATCTGACGTTGACGATCTGGCGACGCCCCCCACCTGCTCCGCGCAGGATGGGGGGTGCCGCATCTCTGGGCGCCGCGCTGGCGGTGATGACAGCGTGCAGTGGGCCTGTGGATGTCGACTCGGTGGATGCAGGATCCGGCACAGCAGCTTGCGAGAAGCTGGTAGACGACCTCCCCGACAACGTCGTCGACCTCGACCGGCGAGAGGTCGATCCCGACAACGGTCTGAGCGCCGCCTGGGGCGATCCGTCGATCGTGCTTCGATGCGGTGTCGAGCGACCGGCCGGGCTAGTGCCCACTTCGTTCTGCTTCGTCGTCAACGACGTCGGCTGGTACGCCGAAGACGAGGCGGGCCCCCTCGACGGAACCAGCCAGCCGACCGGCAGCGTGGTGTTCACCACGATCGGTAGATCGCCGTACGTCGAGATGACCGTCCCGGAAGCTGAGGACAGGTCGCCGGTCGACCCCCTCACCGACGTCGCGACCGCAGTCCAAGCTCATACCCAGGTCGACCAGCCCTGCCAGTGACGCCGGGGCGGCCGCGATCAGCGCAGACCGGTAGAGCGCTGCGCAGCGAGAGAAATCAGCCGGTCGACCAGCTCGGGGTAGGAGACGCCTGACTCTGCCCACATGCGCGGGTACATCGACGCGGGGGTGAAGCCGGGCATGGTGTTGATCTCGTTGAGCACCAGCCGGTCGCCGTCGCCGAGGAAGAAGTCGACCCGGGCCAGCCCCTCGCACTCCAACGCCTCGAACGCCAACACGGCGAGGCGCTGGACCTCCGCCGTGACCTCGTCCGGCAGGTCTGCAGGCACCTCGAGCGTGACGCCTTCCTCACCCAGGTACTTTGCCGCGAAGTCGTAGAACTCGTGCTCACCGTAACCAGTGATCTCGGCGGCCGCGCTCGCGTCGGCACCGCCGTCGAGGCGCTGCAGGACGCCACACTCGAGCTCGCGCGCGCCCTCGGCGGACACTTCGACAAGTACCTTCGGGTCGAACTCGTGGGCGTGCGCGATGGCGGCGTCCAGGCCGTCGACGTCGGCGACTTTGCTGATGCCGAGGCTGGATCCCCCTCGGGCGGGTTTGACGAATACCGGGTAGCCGAGCGAAGCGACCGACTCCCGCACAGCCACCGGGTCGCGATGCCACTCACGCGGCTTGATGACGACGTACGGCGTGACGGGCAGCCCAGCGGCGGCAAGCACCACCTTCATGTAGTGCTTGTCCATCCCGACAGCCGACGCAAGCACGCCCGAGCCGACGTACCGGATCCCGGCGGTCTCGAACAGACCCTGGATTGTGCCGTCCTCGCCCCACGGCCCGTGCAGCAGCGGGAATACGACGTCGACCTGGCCGAGCTCGGGTGGAGTCTGGCCAGGCTCCGCGACCACGATCTGACGCAAGGCAGGGTCCTGGCTGACGACCACGGCAGCGGCTGACGCGTTGACCTCAGGGATGTGGCTGGCTGTCAGGGCCAACCGCTCCGGCTCCTCGGACTCGAGCACCCACTTCCCGTCCTGGCTGATCCCGATCGGGATCACGTCATACATGTCGCGATCGATGGCCGACAACACGCTGGCCGCCGTTGCGCAGGAGACGGCGTGCTCACTCGAACGGCCGCCGAACACGACAGCGATGCGTGGCTTGCGGGAGGCACTCATTCGCCGGAGCCTATCTGGACCACAATGGCTGACGTGACAGCACACGAGGACACCCCGCGCATGTCGTTGCCCACCCTCGCGGTCAAGGCGGGACGACCGCCCAGGCTCCCCGACCAGCCGCTCAACGAGCCGCTCGTCATGGCGTCGACGTACGTCGCCGGGGGTGACCTCGAGTACGGCCGCTACGGCAACAAGACCTGGCGCGCTCTCGAGGACGCGATCGGCGCGCTTGAGGGTGGCAGAGCGCTGTCGTTCGCGTCCGGGATGGCCGCAGTGTCGACGATCCTGGATCTGGTGGCCCCCGGCGAGACCGTCGTCGCAGCCCGGCACTGCTACCAGGGCACGCTCACACAGCTGGCCCACCTCGAGCAGCGAGGACTGGTCAAGGTGGTGCTGGTTGACATCGACAACACCGATCACGTCGTGGGCTCGCTCGACGACGAGGTGGCGCTGCTGTGGATCGAATCGCCCACCAATCCCGCGCTAGAGGTCGCCGACATCACTGCCCTGTGCACGGCAGCTCACGCCTCCGGTGTCCGCGTCGTCGTCGACAACACGTTTGCCACGCCGTTGCTGCAGCGGCCGCTCGAGCTTGGCGCGGACGTCGTCGTGCACTCAGGCACGAAGTTCATCGCCGGGCACTCCGACGCGGTGATCGGGCTCATCGTTACGGCCGACGATGCGATCTACCAGGCCGTCGACGATGCTCGCCGCACGCGGGGGGCGCTCCCCGGCACTCTCGAAGCGTGGCTCGCGCTGCGGGGGCTTCGGACCCTGCACCTGCGAGTCGAGCGGTCCGAGGCCAATGCAGCCGAGCTGGCGAGGCGGTTGGACGAGCATCCGGCCGTCGATCGTGTCCGCTACCCCGGGTTCGGCGGCATCGTCTCGATCGAAGTGTCCGGTGGTGCTGACGCTGCCGACCTGCTCGTGCGACGTACGTCGCTCTGGGTGCACGCCACCAGCCTGGGCGGCGTGGAGTCGTCGCTGGAGCGACGGCGCCGGTGGAAGAGCGAGTCCCAGACAATCCCGGAGAGCCTCGTGCGGATGAGTGTCGGCGTCGAGGACATCGAGGACCTGTGGACGGACCTCGCGTCCGCCCTCGATCAGGGCATCGTCTAGCACTCCCCGTGTCGACCGCCCGGGGTCAGGTCCGTTCGGGTTTGGCTGCGCGGGAGATCAGGCTGACCAGCATCTCCTGAGGTCCCATCTCACCGCGGACGAGTGCCGCCACGTGCTCCACTATCGGCATCTCGACGTCGTTGCGGGCGGCGAGGTCGCAGATGGACTCACACGACTTGACACCTTCGGCGATCTGGCGCGTGGATGCTGCGATGTCCTCGACCGACATACCGCGGCCAAGCTTCTCGCCGAACGTGCGATTGCGCGACAGCGGCGACGAACAGGTGGCCACGAGGTCGCCCAGCCCGGCCAGGCCCGAGAACGTATAGGGATCTGCTCCGAGCCTGACGCCGAGCCTGGCCGTCTCCGCAAGGCCTCGTGTGATCACGGAGGCGGCGGCGTTGTCGCCGAAGCCGAGCCCGACGGCCATCCCGACCGCCAGCGCGATGACGTTCTTGGTCGCGCCGCCGAGCTCGCAGCCGATGACGTCGGTGTTGGTGTACGGCCGAAACGACGGGCTGTGGCAGCGCGCCTGCAGCGCCTCGGCCACCGACTCGTCGGTGCAGGCAATCACCGATGCAGCCGGATGGCGGCTGGCGATCTCGTGCGACAGGTTGGGGCCTGTCAGCACCGCGACTCGGTCGCCGCCGATCCCTGTCACGTCCTCGATGACTTCGCTCATCCGCTTGGCAGTGCCGAGCTCGACGCCTTTCATCAGGCTCATCAAGACAGCGTTGTCTGGGATGTGCTTGGCCCAGTCCTCGAGGTTGGCACGCAGCGCTTGAGAAGGGACCGCGAGCACGATCACGGATGCGCCGGCACACGCCTCCTCAGGATCGTGTGTCGCACTGATCGCCGAGGAGAGTTCCACTCCGGGCAGGTAGTCGGTGTTTTCGTGCCGCGTGTTGATGATTTCGGCGAGCTCCTCGCGGCGCGCCCACATGACGATCTCGTTACCTGCGTCGGCGAGCACCAGCGAGAACGTGGTTCCCCACGATCCCGAGCCGAACACGGCGAACTTGCTCATGACGCTGCTCCATGCTCGTTGGTCGGACGACGCTTCGGCTTGTTGGGGTTGCCGATGTCGGGGACTCCTTCTCGCTTGGGGTCGAAACGCACGGCGGGTGCACGTTCACCGCGGATCTGTTCCAGCAGCGAGGTGATCTCGGCGACGATCACGCCAGTCAGTTGGTGCAAGACCTCAGGAGTGATGGCCTTGGCCTGCCATGGCGACACATCGATCGGAGGGCCCGCCCGCATCTGCATGAGCTTGCGCGGCCACAACCTCGGTCGGCGGGCGTAGGGGGCGAGCACGTCCTGCGGACCCCATTGCGCGACGGGGATCACCGGACAGCCAGTCGTGAGGGCGATGCGGGCAGCCCCCGTCTTGCCCACCATCGGCCACAGTCCCGGGTCGCGGGTGAGGGTCCCCTCGACATACACGATCACGCACTCCCCTTCCTGGACCGCCGCGACAGCTGCATGGAAGGCCTTGGCCGCATCGAGTGTCTTGCGATCGACAGGGATCTGCCCTGCGTTGCGCAGGATGGCTCCCACAACCGGAACCTTGAAAACCTCCGCCTTGCCGAGATAACGGGGCAGTCTCCCGTTGTCGTACACGAAGTGCGCCAACGGGATCGGATCGAACTCCGACACATGGTTGGTGACGATGACGCATCCACCCTCGCGCGGGAGGTGCTGGGCACCTCTCCAGTCACGGCGGGTCAGCAGGAGCAGCGGTCGGCGGAGCAAGAAGACACAGAGGCCAAACGCCCATCCGGTCTTACGTCGCGCCACGTCGAAACTCGCTCCCTCGTCGCCCCAACCGGGCAGGCAGTCAGTGTTGTCTACCCGCGCGGCGATGTCGAGCAGGGTGGCAAGATCGAGAGTGATGCCGTCCGATGAGCCAGCCCTCGACCATGGTCACCGCTCCTGGACGGTCATCATCCCCGTCAAGAAGTTCTCGCTCGCGAAGACCCGGCTGGCTGGCCTTGGCACTGACCATCGTCGCGACCTCGCACTCGCGTTCGTCCTCGACACCGTGGAAGCAGCAGTCGAAACCCCACACGTACGTCGTGTCGTCATCGTCACGAACGACCCAGCCGCACGGGCGTGCATCGATCTCGGAGCAGAACTGCTCGACGACCGCCCGGACGCTGGCATCAACCCAGCACTTGTACACGCAGCTCACGCCGTGCGTGCCGATCAGCCGGCGGTGTCTGTCGCAGCCTTGGCAGGTGACCTGCCGGCTCTCACACCAACCGACCTTTCGCGCGTCTTTGCTGACGCACGCACGCCGTACTGGTTCGTTGGTGACGCTGCAGGCACCGGGACGACACTGCTCGCGGCTGCCGACGGACACCGCCTCAACCCGGCCTTCGGTCCGCATTCACGCGCTGCGCATCGAGAGGCCGGCGCGGTCGACCTGACGGGAGACGGCCTGGCAAGGTTGCGGCGTGATGTTGACACGGTCGTTGACCTGGCCGATGCCGTCCGGCTTGGCGTCGGTCGTCATACCCGCGCAGTGCTAGCCGACGCGGGCACCGGTGGTATGTCCCAGCCCGCGCCACTAGCGTGACGCCCATGCAGGCAACAGTCTGGAGGTTCAACGAGGTCAGTCGCGACGGCAGCGTTGTGCTCGACAACGGCAGTCGACTGCCGTTCTCGTCGGAGGTTTTCGCTGCCAGTCGGCTGCGGCTACTGCGCCCGGGGCAACGGGTGCGACTCAAAGTCGACGATCAGGGGGAGATTGCCTCGATGACGATCATCACTCTCCCCGACCCCACCTGACGCAACGCCAAGGGCCCGACACGTGGTCGGGCCCCAGGCGTTGACATCGCAGATGCTGCGAAGGGGAAGGCAGTCTCGGCTCAGCGCTTCTTGGCAGCTCGCTTCGCTGTGGACTTCTTCGCAGTGCTCTTCTTAGCGGGTGCCTTGCGGGCAGACGCCTTCTTGGCGGTCGTCCGCTTCGCGGTCGACTTCTTGGCTGCCGACCTCTTGGCTGGCGACTTCTTCGCGGTCGTCCGCTTGGCGGTCGACTTCTTCGCCGTCGACTTCTTCGCTGCCGACCTCTTGGCTGGCGACTTCTTGGCGGTCGTCCGCTTGGCGGCGGCCTTCTTGGCCGGCGACCTCTTGGCCGTCGTCCGCTTGGCGGTCGACTTCTTGGCTGCCGACTTCTTCGCGGCGGACTTCTTGGCCGGCGACTTCTTCGCGGTCGACTTCTTCGCGGCGGACTTCTTGGCCGTCGAAGTTGCCTTGGCCGTGCTCCTTGCCGCGCTGACAACTGCAACCTGCGGAAGCTTTTTGGCGCCAGACACGACAGCCTTCAACTCGGCACCAGCTCGGAACTTCGGAACAGCGGTCTTCTTGGCACGGGTGCGTTCACCAGTACGAGGGTTGCGCACCATCCGGGAAGGACGCACGTGCTTCTCGAACGCACCGAACCCCGTGATGGCAACCTTCTCGCCCCGGGCCACCTCGCGGGAGATCGTGTCGATGACGGCCTCAAGAGCGTGCTGAGCCGCCTTCTTGTTTCCCTCGAAGTGCTTGGACAAAGCCTCGATCATTTGACTCTTGTTCAAGGGACTTCCCTTTCGTGAACTCTGCGGGTCGAGCCTGTGCTCGACGTTGGTCGAAACGCTATTCACATAGAACCGCATAATCAGGCGACACACCCAACGTCACGAGCACTTTTGTTGTGTGGAAAGAGATTCACATTGGCGACGTCAGGCGCACATGCTTGCCTCGAAATGCGTTTCTCGTCCGTCAGCGAGCTGTCGTGACGGGCTTGAATGGACGCGAATTCCCTTCGTACGTTGAGATCTGAGCACTGTGGCCCAGTGTGATGCCGATGTCGTCAAGTCCTTCGAGCATGCGCCACCGGGTGTACTCGTCGATGTCGAACGCCGACACGACATCTCCGAAAGAAATCTGACGCTGTTGCAGGTCCACGACCACTTGGAGAGACGGATCCACCTCTGCTGCTCGCCACAGCAACTCGACGAGGTCGTCCTCAACAGCGACGGCCAGTAGACCTGCCTTGCCGGCGTTGGCACGAAAGATGTCGCCGAACCTCGGGCTGATCACGACCTTGAACCCGTAGTCCTGCAAGGCCCAAACGGCGTGCTCGCGAGACGAGCCGGTGCCGAAGTCTGCGCCGGCAACGAGAATGCTTGCCCCGGCATACTGGGGCTGGTTCAAGACGAAGTCGGGGTCGTTTCGCCAGGCAGCAAACAGGCCGTCTTCGAATCCAGTGCGGGTGATCCGTTTCAGGTAGACGGCCGGGATGATCTGGTCGGTGTCGACGTTTCCGCGCCGGAGCGGCAACACCGAGCCGGTGTGCACCGTAAACGCTTCCATGCTCAGACTCCTACCGTCACGGGCGGAAGGTCTGCGGGAGACGAGAGGTGCCCAGTCACGGCTGTCGCCGCTGCGACAACGGGCGAGACGAGATGGGTGCGTCCTCCCTTGCCTTGCCGTCCTTCGAAGTTGCGGTTGGACGTGGACGCGCTGCGCTCACCCGGAGCCAGCTGGTCGGGATTCATGCCAAGGCACATCGAGCATCCTGCTCCCCTCCACTCCGCCCCGGCGCCGAGGAACACCTTGTCGAGTCCTTCCTCCTCCGCTTGTAGGCGGACCCGGGCCGACCCTGGGACCACGAGCATCCGCACGCTGTCGGCCACAGACCGGCCGTGGATCACACCGGCGGCGGCACGAAGGTCCTCGATGCGGCCGTTCGTGCACGAGCCCAGGAAGACCGTGTCTACAAAAATTTCCCGCATGGGAGTGCCGGCATCGAGTCCCATGTACTGCAGCGCTCGCTCTGCGTTCTGGCGTGCGTCGCCTGCGGGATAGCTCTCCGGGGCTGGCACACTCGCCGTCAGCGGGACGCCCTGGCCTGGGTTGGTCCCCCAGGTGACGAACGGTCCAAGCGTTTCCGCTGCGATCACGACTTCCTTGTCGAAGGTTGCATCGTCATCGGTGAGCAGGCTGCGCCAGTGCGCGACTGCCGCGTCCCAGTCAGCCACCTGTCGGCGCGTGCGGACGACCCTTCAAGTAGTCGAAGGTCTTCTCGTCCGGAGCGATGAGCCCGGCCTTGGCACCCCACTCGATGCTCATGTTGCAGACCGTCATCCGGGCCTCCATCGACAGCGCCTCGATCGCCGGCCCTCGGTACTCCACGATGTATCCCTGACCAGCGCCTGTGCCCACCTGCGCGATCAAAGCGAGCACCAGGTCCTTGGCCGTGACGTCGTCGGGAAGACTGCCGTCGACCGTCACGGCCATCGTCTTGGGTCGGGTCTGCGGCAGCGTCTGGGTGGCGAGCACATGCTCGACCTCGCTTGTGCCGATGCCGAACGCGAGTGCCCCAAACGCGCCGTGGGTCGAGGTGTGAGAGTCGCCGCACACGACGGTCATCCCCGGTTGGGTGAGACCGAGCTGCGGTCCGACGACGTGCACGATGCCCTGCTCGATGTTGCCAAGCGGGTACAGCGGCACGCCGAACTCGGCGCAGTTGTCGCGCAGTGCCTGCACCTGCGCACGCGAAACCGGGTCGGCGATCGGCTTGTCAACGTCGAGCGTGGGGATGTTGTGGTCCTCGGTCGCGAGTGTCAGGTCGGGTCGACGTACGGACCGACCGGCCTGGCGAAGTCCTTCGAACGCCTGCGCGCTCGTGACCTCGTGGACGAGGTGGAGATCGATGTAGATCAGGTCAGGCTCTCCCGAAGCCGACCGTACGACGTGCGCGTCCCACACCTTCTCCGCCAACGTCCGCGGTGGTGTGCTGCTCATCGCGTCCTCCTGACTTGCATGTCACCATCTGAGACGGCAGTATCGGGGTATGGACAACTCTAGCGGAGTCGGAGTCCTTGACAAGGCCGCCCTCGTGCTCTCCGCACTCGAGTCCGGCCCGGCGACCTTGGCCAGCCTGGTGGCTGCCACCGGTCTGGCCCGTCCGACTGCGCACCGGTTGGCCGTCGCACTCGAACACCACCGGCTGGTGGCGCGCGATCTGCAGGGTCGGTTCATGCTCGGGCCACGCCTCGGGGAGCTCTCGTCAGCAGCGGGAGAGGACCGTTTGCTGGCGGCCGCCGGCCCGATCTTGGCGCGGTTGCGTGACATCACCGGAGAGTCGGCGCAGCTGTTCCGACGTCAGGGTGACTACCGCGTATGCGTCGCCGGCGCGGAGCGGCCTACTGGCCTGCGGGACTCCATCCCAGTCGGAAGCCAGCTGAGCATGCTGGCCGGGTCGGCCGCGCAGATTCTGCTCGCCTGGGAGGAGCCTGACCGGCTGCATCGAGGGCTGCACGGCGCCGCGTTCAACGCGGCTGCGTTGGCCAGCATCCGGCGTCGTGGCTGGGCACAGAGTGTCGGTGAACGCGAGGCAGGTGTGGCATCGGTGTCGGCCGGCGTGCGGTCGCCGTCCGGCAAGGTCATCGCTGCTGTGTCGGTGTCGGGTCCGCTGGAGCGGATGAGCCGCCAGCCGGGCCGGATGCACGCCCCCGCGGTGTTGGCCGCGGCAGATCGTCTCAGCGACTCGCTGCGCCGCTCCGGCGAGTAGCGACATCCGCGCGGGCCTTCAGTCGAACAGAGTGCCCTGTGGTGCCTTCTTTGACTCGAGATCCAGCAGGAACCGCTTGCGCTCGAGCCCGCCGCCGTAGCCGGTCAGGGTGCCGTCGGCTCCGATTACTCGATGGCACGGGATCACGATCGCGATGGGGTTGGCACCGTTGGCCAACCCGACGGCGCGGGCGGCGCCAGGCTGCATGCCGAGGCGTCGGGCGATATCGCCGTACGTCGCCGTCATACCGAACGGGATGGAGAGCAAGGTCGACCAGACGAGCTCCTGGAACTCAGTCCCGTGTGGCGCCACCGGAACGTCGAAGACCTCGAGGTCGCCTGCGAAATAGGCATCCAGCTGGCGACGCGTCTCGACGAGAACTGATGCCGGTGCCGGCGCCCCCGCAGGCTCGACGCGGGTGCGCCGCAGCTTGTTGGAGAAGTGAAGCCCGGTCAGGGATCGACCATCGCCGGTCAGCAGCAGCGGACCCACGGGTGAGTCGATGAGCAGCGTGGATTTCATCGCTGCCCTGTCGCGCTGGCGGGCTCGGTTGAGGCGACGTCATTGAGCGCCGCCCACACGTGCATCTGAGCGTAGGACCGCCAGGGACGCCACTGCTCAGCGATGTCTGCTGCCGGCGTCGTGACGCCGAGGCGGGCGAGCCCCTGCCTCACCCCTAGGTCGCTCGACAAGAACACGTCTCGATCGCCCAAGGCTCGCAGCGCGATGTAGTCGGCAGTCCACGGGCCGATGCCAGGGAGGGTTTTCAGCGCAGCTTCGACAGCACCGATCTCCATGCTGCGGTCGAGACGGACGCGACCGTCAGCCACGGCCGCAGCCAGGCCGACGAGGCTGCGTCCGCGAGCCCGCGGCATCGGCAACGTCTCAGGGTCGACGGCTGCGATGGACTCGGCCGTGGGGAACAGGTGGGTCAGCGGGCCCTCGTCGCAGATCCGGTCGCCATACGCGAGAGCCAGACGCTCGGCGATCGTCCGGGCACCAGCGACGGAGATCTGCTGGCCGACGACGGCACGCACAGCAACCTCGAACCCGTCGACGTGGCCAGGCACCCGCAAGCCCGGATGGCGAGCCACCGAGCTGCGGAGTAGGTCGGTGCGCGCCAGGTGGGCGTCGACGAGCGACGGGTCGGTCTCGAGGTCGAGCAGCCATCGCACCCGTTCTACAGCTGTGTCGCGGTCTCGCTCGTCCACCAAGCCGACCTCGCAGCGCAGCCTGTCGTCGTGTAAGGAGACGCGCAGCCAGCCATGGCCATGCGGGAGCCGGAGAGTGCGCGCGTAGGAGCGGCCGTCAGCCTCCTCGATGCCACCGATGGCGCGCTGGGCGAGGAATCCGAACATGGCCCCGGCGTCGTACGGCTGCGGTGTGGCGACGTCAACGGTTGTCGCGGGTGGCCAGGACTGCACGACACCATGCAACAGCATCGCGCCGACAGCGGCCTACGCCGTGACTGCGACAGCGAAAACCAGTGGCGTAGGTCGGTCTATGCCCGAGAGGGTGACTCCATGCCTCTAGTCATTCAATGCTTGACCATTGACACCCACGACCCCCACGAGCTTGCCCGCTTCTGGGAGCAGGCCATCGGCTGGCGACGGACGTACGAAGCTGCAGACGAGGTCGCACTCGAACCACCGGTCGGCAGCCCGCAGGACGGGGTGGCTCCCGACCTCCTGTTCGTCAAGGTCGACGACGTGAAGACGATGAAGAACCGGCTGCATCTCGACCTCAGGCCAGTAGACCAGGCTGCCGAGGTCAGCCGGCTCGAGGCGTTGGGTGCGAAGCGAGCCGACGTCGGTCAGGGAGACGACGTGACCTGGGTAGTGCTCACTGACCCGCATGGTAACGAGTTCTGCGTCCTGCGTGCCTTCACCGCGGAAGAGCTCGCCGAACACGCCTGACACGCGAACCGCTCACTCGTCGGGGCAGACGGACTGGTAGGGCTGGGCGGGCAGGAACTCTTCCCACTCCTCTGTCGGTCAGGTTCCGCCCGGCCATCTGGCAGGCGAAGTCGATGGCCCGGTCGAGGTCGGTCTCCCACCGGTAGACCTTGCCGTCGTACGACGCGATCGCCACGTCGTGGCTGTCGCCGATGAACTGCGCGCCGGCCGGGACCGGCTCTCCATGGTGGGGCGGGTACACGGTGCCAAGCAGGTCCAGCGTCGCGGCGTCCCACAGGCTGACCCCGCCGTCGGCCGCGCCGGAGACCAGCAGCGTTCACCGTCGTCGGAGTACTTGAGCCACAGCACGGCGGCACCGAGGCCGGTGGATCGCCGCTTTTCTCTCCGGTCGAGACGTCGATGGTCACGATCTGGCTGGGGTCCCCGGCCACCGCCACCGTCGAGCCGTCCGGGGAGGCGACGGATGCTTGCGCGAACCCCAGGTCCACGTCTCCCTGGGAAGGGACCTCGCCAGTGCTGACGTCGATCACCCGCCAGTGCGTAGAGAGCCCGTCCGCGGACCATCTCGTAGACCATCGCCGTGCTCCCGTCCCCGATCGGGGTCGTGCAGCAGTTCGCGGGAACGTCGAAGGGCTCGCCGCGCGGACGCAGGGTCTCGGCGTCGACGATGTTCGGTCCGGCCGTCGACATGTCGCCCGCGAGCAGGCTGCGACCCTCGTCGACGTACGCCAGTGAGTGGATGTCGCCGTCGCCGTCGACAATGTCCTGCGGTTTCCGAGAGGAGTTTGACCCGTGGCGGAGTCGAAGGACTGTACGGTGCCGGGCGTCGCGCACGGAGGTCCGCTGTCGTCGCACCAGTACGCGACGTACTGGCCCCGTCGGGTGCCAGGCGTCGACGGCCGAAACCACGCGTTCCCTCCTCACACCGGAAAGCGGGTAGGAGGCGTGGCGTCTCCGGTGACGGCGTCGACGAACCTGACCCATCCCGTGCCCTGGTCGTCGACCCAGCTGTAGGCCACCTGCTGCCCGTCCGGGGAGATGTCGGCGTGTGCGAACAGCGCGGCGTCGCTGACCTGGGTCGTCTGCTGCAGGTAGGTGTCCTTCATGGACAGGTCCCAGGTGCGCAGCATCGAGTCGCCGCCGCCGCCGTAGACCAGGTCATTGTCCGGGCTGAAGCCGACGCCCCAGGTATCGAAGGTGTCCCACCGTTCCAGTGACCGGCCGGTGGCGGTGTCCCAGACGATGAGCTTGGAGTCGCTGGAGGTCGACCCCACGAGAGTGCCGTCGGGGGAGAACCGGATGTCGTTCACATAGTCCCGGTGACCCGCGCAGCCGTGCGGACCGTCTCGCCGCTCGCCGCGTCCACCAGCAACGCATCCTTCCCCAGGTCTCTTCGGCCCTGAGTGCGAGCAGAGTCCCCGTGGCGTTCACGTCCAGGAAGAATGCAATGATCTCACGCTCCCGGCGCCAGATCGCTGTCTCCGTCGCGACGTCGTACGCCGTCAACGGCTAGCTGGTGTACAGGATCCGGCCGTCCGGGCTGAGCGCGAGCCCCTGGGTATCCGTGTTCGCCGGTCCGCACCCGGATGGGGGCGTGGACGGGGAGCGGAGATCCCATACCACGCGTTACCGTACCTGGGGGGCCACCAACCGCCTGGGGCTCATCGCCGTCGTGGCCGCCAGGTAGCGGCCGTTGGCGCTGAACTGGACATCGCTTCCCTCGACCGGTTCGGCGCTCGGGGAGGCGAGGTTCGGACTGCCGTCGGCTGCATGGTGTCGGGTCCAGCAGGCGCACCGGCTCTGTCGACTCGGCCCCCGTCAGGATGACGGCGAGCTGCGTGCTGTCGGGGCTGAACGCCGCGATCATGAACGCCTGCCCCTCGGCGGGCCGACCGGCGTCGTAGCTGCGCAGCAGCCGGTTGGTGGAGGCGTCGTAGAGGTGCATCCGATTCTGATCGTCGGAGGAGGCGATCCAGCGGCCGTCGGGGCTGACGGCCATGATCTCCAGGTAGTCGCCTTCGGGCGGCGTCGACCGGACCAGGTGCGGCTGCTTGGCAAGCGCGGCGAGTAGGTTCACCCGGGTCTCCGGGGAGTCGTCCAGCCGTGCACCCGCGGCCGCGAGCAGCAGCGAGAGGCTGATGTCGTCGGTGAGCTGGGCCCGGGCTCCGACCCGCCGCGCGTCGGCGGAGACGGCGACTTGGCGGGCAGTCTCTGCGGCGTCGCGAGCCTCGGCAGCGTTGTCGTCGGCGCGGTTCGACTGCTGTGCGGCGATCCCGCCGGCGACCAGAGCGAGGACGAGAAGGATGGTGGCGCCGCTCAGCACGATCCGGAGCCGACGGATCAGCCGGGTCTGCGCACGCGCTCGCTCGGCCGCGCTGCGCTCCTCGGCGTCGGCGAGGTTCGCGCCGGCGTCGAGGAACTCCTGTTCGGTCCGGGTCAGGTCGGGGTGCGGCTGTTCCTGCCACTCCAGGGCCTGGGCTAGGCGGACGCCTCGGTAGAGCTCGCTGTCGGGGCGACCCAGGGAGTCCCAGGCCTCGGCGGTGGCGGAGATGTGGTGCAGGATCCGTTGGCCTTCGATGTCGTCCTGCAACCAGCCGCGGAGCCGCGGCCACGCGCGGGCCAGCGCCTCGTGTGCGATCTCGACCACGCCGTCGTCGCTGGTGACTAGCCGGGATCGGACGAGCCGGTCGACGAGCTCGTCTTGGGCGGGATGGGTGACGACCTGGCGCCGCGGCAGTCGGGATCGGACTGGTTCGCCTTCGGTGCCGGGGGAGACGAGGCGGAGCAGGAGGTCGTGCAGGGCGCTCCGCTGGTCGGGGTCGAGCTCGCCGTACAGGGACTCGGCCGACTGCGCGACCGCTCCGCGGATCCCGCCGGAGGCTTGGTAGCCGGCGACGGTGAGGGCCCGCCCTTCACGGCGTAGCCAGGTCTCGCGCAGGGCGTGGGAGAGCAGCGGGAGGGCGCCGGGCTCGTTCTCGACCTCTCGCACGAGCAGGTCGGTGAGTCCGGGTTCGACGATGAGGCCGGCTTGGCGGGCGGGTCCTTCGATAGCGGCGCGCAGGTCTTCTGGTGACATCGCGGGGAGCACGTAGAGACCGCGTTCGACGAGCTGGGCCAGCGCCGGGTGTGCCGAGACGTCTCCCATCCTGTCGGCACGCAGAGCCAGGACCAGGGGCGCAACCTCGGCGTGGTCGGCGAGCAGCTGGACGAACCGTTCCCGTTCAGCCTGGTCGTGGCACAGGGAGAAGAGCTCCTCGGCCTGGTCGACCACCAGCGGTCGGGGCTTGCCGCTGGCGCGGGGAGGGGGCAGGGCACCGACGGGGCGACGGCCTGGAGTGAGTACGTCGCAGTGCTGCCCATCCCGGCGTAGCGCGGCGACGATGCCGGCACGAACCAGCGACGACTTCCCGCTCCCGGACGGGCCGAGGACCGCGAGGACGCCTTCGGACTCGAGACGCTCGAGCGAGAGTCGGATGTCGCGGTCGCGGCCGAAGAAGCCCTCGTTGTCGTCGACGTCGTAGGGCATGAGGCCCAGGTAGGGGCAGGCTTCGTCGGGACGTTGCCGGACTTCGGCGGTGTCGAGGTCGGGGTCCTGGCGGAGGATGGCCTGCTCGAGCTCTCCGAGCCCTGGGCCGGGGTCGATGCCGAGCTCGTCGACGAGGCGGCGCCGGACTCCGGAGATGGTGCGTAGGGCTTCGCCCTGCCTGCCGGCGCGATACTGGGCCAGGGCTAGCAGCTCCCACCGGCGTTCCCTCAGTGGAGCGGCCTTGGCCAGTGTCTGGGCCTGGGCGAGGATCTCGCGGTGGTGTCCAGCCTGGACGGAGGCTTCGAGCCACCATTCCTGGGCGTCGAGGCGCAGCTCGGACAGGCGGGACGCCTCGAGGCTGCCGGGCTCCCACTCTTCGAGCTCGGTGTACGGGCGTCCGCGCCACAGGGCGAGCGCCTGGCCTAGAAGGTACGCGGCACGGTCGGCCTCACCGAGTTCGAGAAGCTCGTGGCCGCGGGTGGCGAGCCCTTCGAACCGGCGGGCGTCGACAGCATCGACCGGGAGGGTGAGCTGGTAGCCGTGGCCGGTGGTTGTGATGGCCTCGGGGCCGAGGACCTTGCGGAGCCGGACGACACAGGTCTGCAGGTTCTTGTGCCAGGACGCTGGAGGTGTGTCTCCCCAAACCACCTCCGAGAGTTGGTCAGCGCTAAGCGACTCGTCGCCAGCCACTGCGAGGGCGGCGAGGACGAGCGTCTCCCGAGGACTCAGGCGGGGCGCCGAGTCGTCGAGCGTCAGGGGTCCTAGGACTGAGATACCCACGCATCGAATGTGACGGCGTTCTGGAGTGGCGTCAACGGCCCATGTACCGGATCGGTACCGCGTCAGCGTGGGATGTGTACCGGCGCCTGACAGAACTGCGGTGAACACGGGCGCTAGACCCCGAAGCCACACAAGGGAGAAGGTCATGATCAGCAACCGCTACAAGCACACTCGTCCGGCCACCAGGCCGATCGCAAGAAGTTGGGGCGCGCGGGTACTCGGCGCGCGTGGGCGGCTGACAGCACCCGCTGCCTTCATCGCGATCTTCGCGCTCTTCGCGCTAGCCGCGCTCGGCGGCGTCGCCAACGCAAAAGACAGGGAGATCGCGGAGGACGACCTCGCCTCGACGGTCTCCACCGTGAGGAGCAGCGACGTCGTCGTTGACTGGAGCCGGATCGTCTTCGAAGCGGCGATGACCGACGACGGCTACGCCTCGTTCATGGGCCCGCGACACCAGGCGATGATGCACATCGCGATGCACGACGCGCTCAACGCCATCGACCCCAGGTTCGACCAGTACGCCTACTTTGGCCGCTCGAAAGGCGCGAACCCGATCGCGGCCGCGGCGAAGGCGGCGCACGACGTGCTCGTGGCGGTCTATCCCGCCCAGCAGGCGACGCTGGACGCCGAGCTCGCGACCTGGCTCGCGACGGTGCCCAACGGCAGCCGCAAGTCCAAGGCGCTCACCCTGGGAGCCAAGGCGGCGGCGGCCATCGTCGCGCTCCGTCAGAACGACGGCACGGACGTCGACCTCTTGAGCCCCAACTACACGCCGGGCACACAGCCGGGTGACTACCAGTTCGTCCCCCCGTACGACTTCACCTTGGCGGAGGACTTCCGATACGCGACGCCGTTCGGACTCGAATCTCCCGAGCAGTTCCGCGTGGGCCCGCCCCCGGCGCTGAAGAGCCGCACCTACGCGAAGGCCTACAACGAGGTCAAGTCGTTCGGAGCCATCGACAGCACGACCCGCACCACGAATCAGAGCAACTACGCCAACTGGTGGTACGAGCTCTCCGAGATCGGCTGGGCCCGCGTCGCCCGTGTCACCACAACCAGCGAAGAGTTGAAGCTCTGGCGCGCTGCCCGGATGTTCGCGCTCGTCAACATGACCCTCTACGACAGCTACGTCGCGGGCTGGGATTCCAAGTACCACTGGGACTTCTGGCGGCCCTACACCGCGATCCGAGCCGGTAACACCGACGGCAACTCCCGCACAGTCAAGGACGCTACCTGGCAGAACTATCTCGAGACCCCGCCTGTCCAGGACTACCCCTCGACCCACAGCGTCCTCGGCGCCGGAGCGGCCGAGGTCCTCAAGCGGAGCTTCAAAACCGATCATGTGCCGTTCTCGATGGACTCACTGACGGCGCTGCCGGCGAACCCCGTCCGCTCGTTCAACACCTTCACCCAGGCGGCCGACGAGAACGCCGATTCGCGCGTGATGGCTGGCATCCACTTCCGTTTCTCGACCGAGCAAGGCCAAGCGCTCGGCCGCAAGGTGGGCAGCTACATCGTCAAGCACCATCTCCAACGGCGCTGACGGCGAGGTAGCGGCGAGCTGGGCAGATCCGACCGGCGAGCCGCTCCTCGACCTCGGTGGGGACCCCCGGGTCCCCACCGAGCCCGTAAGCACCGGCGAGCGGCGGCACGCATGGGGACAACAGAAAACCCGCCTATTAAGGAGGCGGCTCAGCGTGTCGATGGGTAGCCCCGACGGGATTCGAACCCGCGCTACCGCCATGGGCAGAGCGCGGCGTGCCAGCACGCATGGGGACAACAGAAAACCCGCCTCTCATGAAGGCGGGTCGCTGTCGATGGGTAGCCCCGACGGGATTCGAACCCGCGCTACCGCCTTGAGAGGGCGGCGTGCTAGGCCACTACACAACGGGGCCATCGAGCGGACGAGACTTTATCGGAACACCGAGCTTGATCTCATCGCTGGGGTACTAGGACTCGAACCTAGACTAACTGGACCAGAACCAGACGGGCTGCCAATTACCCCATACCCCAAATGGCATCGACATCGGACGCCCGATGCCGAGGGACGACAATACCGGAGCGTCGAGGTGCCTCCAAAACGGCTGTAAGCCGTCCTGAATGGAGGACACTGCTGTGATGAGGTCGAGGCAAGCGACCCGGAGGGCGCCTCGGGATCTGCAGATCACCGTGCTTGTGGCCCTCGGACTCGTGGTGTTCGCCGTGGTTGTCTACGTCGTCATCGTGCTCGGCGGCGGGGCCCTCATCGGGCACACCTCGTCCCCGCATCTGGGTCTGTCGGTGCTCGCGACAGCTGTCGTGGCGCTGGCTTTCGAGCCCGTCGAGCGGCGGATCGATGAACGCGTCCGCCGCCGCCTCCATCGTGGCCGCAGTTCGCCGTACGACGTCTTGACCCGGCTCGCCAACACCAACTTCCCGAGCGACGAACTGCCCGACCGGATGGCTCTAGTCCTCGCCGAAGGAACCGGCGCCGAGTGGACTCAGGTGTGGCTCGTCGTCGGTGACCGCTTGACGCTGGCCGGCTGCTGGCCGCGCGGCATCACCGCCGATGATGCAGAACCGAACGGGCAGGACCCACCCGGCATCCGCTCCCTTCCGGTAAGACAGTCGGGGGAGCAGCTCGGTGTCCTACGACTGAAGGAGCGCGAAGGCGAGCCGCTCGCTGCTGTCGAAGAGCGGTTGTTCGCCGGGCTCGCGGCTCAGGCAGGTCTTGTCCTCCAAGGCATTCACTTGCGAGCCGAACTCAAGCATCGCCTGGCAGATGTCACGGCCCGAGCCGAGGAGCTCCGGCTTTCGCGCGAGCGGCTGGTCGATGCACAAGATGCCGAGCGGAGTCGGCTCGAGCGCGACATCCATGACGGGGCGCAACAACACCTAGTCGCGCTTGCTGTCAACCTGCGCCTTGCGCAGACACTCGCGACGCGCTCGCCTGACCGCGCAGCCAAGGTGTTGAGCGAGCAGGCTGAGGCAGCGCGGGAAACCGTGCGGACGCTCGTCGATCTGTCTCGCGGCATTTACCCGACGCTCCTCAGCCAAGAAGGTCTCGAGGCCGCGCTGGCGGCTGCCGCAGAGGTCAGCCCGCTCTCGGTCACGATCTCAGTCGATGTCGAACGGTACGCGGAAAAGATCGAGGCGGCGGTGTACTTCTGTTGCCTGGAGGCACTACAGAACGCGGCGAAGCACTCCGGTGCCGACCAAGTGGCCGTGTCGGTGCGCACCGAGGCCGGCAACGTGGTTGCGGTGATCCAGGACGACGGGCACGGCTTCGACACCGACGCGGCTCCCGATGGTGTCGGGTTGCCCAACATGCGTGATCGGATCGAGTCCGCCGGTGGAGTCTTGACGGTCAGTTCCACCCGCGGCGCCGGCACGCGAGTCGAGGCTCGGCTGCCGACGTTGCACGTACCCCGGCAGCGGGGAGGCTGACGTGCGAGCACGCCTTGCCTGGTCTCTCGTCGTACTCACCGCCGCGCTGGTGATCGGCGACACTCTGATCACCGCGGCCTACAGCTCCTTGTGGTCCGAGCACACGATGGCCGTCCATGGCTGGCCGTACGTCGGCGTCGCCACACTTGGCTCCACCGTGATGGGGGCACTTATCATCTCCCGCTATCCGGGACACCTCATCGGCTGGCTCCTCAGCGCTGTGGGAGCGACCGGGCAGATTTCCCTGATCACGGAGGCCTACAGCATCTGGGTCATCGAAGAGGGCGGGCCGGGTCCTGCTGTCCTCGGACACGTCGCTGGATGGATTTCGGTACTCCTCGGTGCGCCGCTCGCACTCACCGGCCTCACCATCATGTTCTTGGTGTCGCCCGACGGGCGGCTGCTGTCACCCAGATGGCGTTACGCAGCGGCGATCCCGCTCACCGGGCTCGGCCTGTACGTCGTGGCGATCCTCACCCTCAACCCAACTGACTTCGAGCTCAACCCCGACCCCGGGTCTGAGAACGACAACGTCGGTCTGCTGGCGAGCGTGTTACTGCTCACCGGGATCGTGCTCGTAGCGATCGGTCTGATCGCTGCGGTCGTGTCCATGGTCAAGCGGCTGCGCAGAGCCCGGGGAGATCAGCGACTTCAGTTGCGCTGGATCGTCGCCGCTGCTTCTTGTCTGGCTTTCTCGTTCGGCTTCCTGCTCGTGGTCCAGGCCGTGAGGGGTGGCGAGCAGTCATGGCTGTCCGCCACTCCCCTCTTCGTCTCCTACGCTCTGCTCCCGGTGTTCATGGCCATCGCGGTGCTTCATCACCGCCTCTACGACATCGACGTGATCATCAACCGCGCTCTGGTCGTCGCGGCCGGTACGGCGTTCGCCGCGATCGGGTACGTCGGCATCGTCGTCGCGGTGGCCGCCGCTGTCGGGTCACAGACCGGGGGCTTCTGGCCCTCGCTCCTGGCGAGTGCCGTGGTCGCGGTGGCCTTCCAACCGCTGCGCCGTCAGGTCGTGCGGTGGGCAGACCGGCTCGCGTTCGGGCGGCGGGCAGCGCCGTACGAAGCACTCGCCGACTTCAGCCGGCAACTCGGCGGCTGCCTCGACTCGAGACTGATCCTCCCTGCAGTAGCCGAGGCGGCAGGTGAAGCGGTCGCAGCACGCCGATCGACGGTGCTACTCCGCCTCCCAGGCAGCGAGGTCGAGACGGTGACGTGGCCGGTCGACGCGCCCGCGGGTGGCGTCGACTTCGAGGTGCCCGTCACGAGCGGGGATGAGGTGCTCGGCAGCATCGTCGTGACGCAGCCCGCCGGCCGCTCCCTACGCGAGAGCGACGAACGCCTCCTACGTGGTCTTGCCGACCAGGCCGCGATGGCTTTCCGCAACGCCGCGCTCGACGCTGAGCTGGCCGGCCACATCATCGAGTTGGATCGCCATGCCCAACGGCTCGCGGAGTCACGGCGCAGGATCGTCGAGGCCCGCGACTCGGAACGCAGCCGGCTGGAGTCGGCCATCTCGCGTGAGGTCATCGCGAAGCTCGACGGTCTGCCGGCTGCGGTCGACAGGCTGCAACCCCGCGCCGCGAACGGAGCAATCCACGGCGGCGAAATCGAGCCGCTCCTCCAACAGGCCAACCAAGCCCTTGCATCCTTGCGTGAGCTCACGCGTGGCGTGTTTCCAACCCAGCTGACTCGCGCGGGTCTAGCCCCGGCCCTGATGACCCACCTGGGGAGGCGGGGACTCGCAGGGAGGCTGCACGTCGACTCGTCAGCTCTGGGTTTGCGGTTCCCGGCCCGAGCGGAGGCGGCGGCGTACTTCTGCTTCATGCAGGCCATCGGAGACGAGACAGGTAGCGCGCACGGTGACCTCTCGGTCGAGGCATCGCAGCTCGTCATGCGAGTCCGCGCGCCCGCCGTCGCGAGCATGGACGTTCAGGCCATGATGGACCGCGTCGAGGCTGTCGGCGGCTCCTTGTCGATGAACGATGCCGAGTCTGAGCTGACGATGGAAGTCCAGATCCCCGTGCAGCAGGCCGACACCGCGTCGACCACGGTGCCGTCCTAGGCCTCCACAGCCCTTTGCTGGCCGGTTCGACGCCATACGCGCAGGATCCACGGCACAGCGATCCCGAGGAGTATGACGTCGATGGCGACGGGGATCCAGGAGACGTCACCCGGGTCGAGGACCAACTCCACGTCGTCGAGTAGCCCAGCAGGGATGAGGCCGGCGACGTTCTTGACGAGGTGGATCGCGATGCCTGCCTCAAGGCCGCCGGTACGCATGGTGAGGTACGCGAACACGGTCCCGAGGAGCAGCCGGTCAAGATAAAGAGCAAGGTCGAACTGAAGGTGCGCGGTCGCGAACAAAATCCCTGTGACGAGGCAGCAGACAAGGGCCGGGAGCTTGGTTGCGCCGAACCCTTGCAGGAGCAGCCCTCGGAATACATATTCCTCACCCGCAGCCTGTAACGGCGTGGTCAGCAGGACCACGACGATGAACGCCACGACCCCGCGCCCGATCGCCTCGTCTCGCGTGACTGCCGCCCCGGTGGTTCCCAGGACGAGGAGTGGGGACCAGATCACCAACGACATTGCTACGCACGTCAGAAGCCACTTCCACCTAACGCCTGGCCGGGTCGACGAGAGCCACTTCGGACGGACGCCGTACAGCAGGAACGCAAGCAGGCCGGCAAGCGGGATGAGCAAAGCCAAGCCCAGGTTGGTGGCGAGCATCTCCCCTGCATCGATGCCGTCATTGGGATCGACGGTGTAGTTGTCGTATCCCAGCAGTCGCGCGACCCCGGTGACGAACAGGATGGCCGCAATCGCCAACACCACCCCACCCACCGCCACCGCGGCAGAGGCGACGAGCACGCGCCACCAGGCGCCAGCTTGAGGCTCGAGCTGCCGTAGGTAGCTCGTCCCCGCGACGGGGTCGCGAGCCATCGCGTCAGGCCGGCTCGGCGACCGCGCGCAGCCGCGCCAGGGAACGATCGCGGCCCAACAACTCGAGCGACTCGAACAGCGGTGGTGAGATCCGTCGACCTGTGACGGCCACCCGAACCGGACCGAAAGCGTTACGCGGTTTGAGGCCCATCTCGTCGATGAGCCGACCCCTCAGCGCCATCTCGATCGAGGCTGTGGTCCAGTCGCCGACCGAGCTCAATGCGTCGTACGACGCCTGGACGACATCGACGCCGGGACCGTCGAGCAGCTTCGCCGCGTCGTCGGGGTCGACGGTGAAGTCAAAGTCGTCGACGAACAGGAAGCCAAGCATGTCGACGGCCTCGCCAAGAGTCGTCATCCGCTCGTGGATCAGCGGCGCCGCCGCGGTCAGGAGCTCGCGCTGGTCGTCCGTAGGCTCCGCACCGAGCAGACCCGCCGCCTGCAGGTAGGGCACGACCCGGGTGGCGAGCTCCTCGACGGGGAGGGCGCGCACGTGAGCCGCATTGATCGCCTCGCACTTCTTGAGGTCGAACCGTGCCGGGTTGGGGTTGACGCGGTCAATCGTGAACGCGGCCACCATCTCTTCCATGGTGAAGATGTCGCGGTCGTCGGCGATCGACCAGCCCAGCAAAGCCAGGTAGTTGAGCAGCCCTGCGGGCAGGAAGCCGCGGTCTCGGTAGCCGAGGAGGTCGTTTTCTGGGTCGCGTTTCGACAGCTTCTTGTTGCCGGGGCCCATGACAAAGGGCAGGTGGCCGAACTGGGGGGTCTTCCCCGTGCCCACGCCGATCTCGGCCAGCGCGTCGTAGAGCACGATCTGACGTGGCGTCGAGGAAAGCAGATCCTCGCCACGCAACACGTGGGTGATCTCCATCAGTGCGTCGTCGACGGGGTTGACGAGTGTGTAGAGGGGCTGGCCGTTGGCACGGACCAAGACGTAGTCAGGCACGTGCTCGCTCTCGAAGGAGATGGTGCCCCGCACGAGGTCGTCGAAAACGATGGTGGAGTCGGGTATCCGCAGTCGCACGACCGGCTTGCGGCTCTCGGCTTTGTAGGCAGCGATCTGCTCGGCGGAGAGGTTGCGGCAGTGGCCGTCATAACCTGGTGCGCGACCGGCTGCCCTGGCGAGCTCGTTGCGTTCGTCGAGCTCCTGCTGCGAGCAGTAACAGTGATAGGCCCGGCCGCCGTCGAGCAGGCGTCGTACGACGTCGGCGTAGAGGTCATACCGCTCGGACTGCCTGTAGGGGCCGAAAGGGCCGCCGACCTCGGGGCCTTCGTCCCAGTCGAACCCGAGCCAGCGCATCACGTCGAGGAGCGTGCCGTAGGACTCGACTGTGTCGCGGCTCGCGTCGGTGTCCTCGATGCGGAACACGAACGTGCCGCCGACATGACGCGCGAAGGCCCAGTTGAACAAGGCTGTCCGGGCCAGTCCGACGTGGGGACTGCCGGTTGGCGATGGGCAGAAACGGACGCGGACAGGAGACGCTGGCGCGTCAGTCACGAGATACCACCTTGTTGGTCAGGGTCCCGATGCCCTCGACCGTGACGGAAACGTTGTCGCCAGGGGTCATCGGGCCGACCCCCGCTGGAGTGCCGGTGAGGATGACGTCGCCGGGGAGCAGCGTCATGAACGACGTGATGTAGGCGATGACGGTAGGTACGTCGTACAACATCAGGCTCGTCCGGCCCTGCTGCTTGACGTCGCCGTTGAGCTCTGTCGTGACGGCGACATCGCTCGGGTCGAAGTCGGTCTCGATCCACGGCCCCAGAGGGCAGAACGAGTCGAAGCCCTTTGCTCTCGCCCATTGGCCGTCGGTCTTCTGCAGGTCCCTGGCGGTCACGTCGTTGCCCACGGTGTAGCCGAAGACGACATCCTTCCACTTGGCCACCGGGACGTCGCGGCAGATCCGGCCGATCACCACGGCGAGCTCGCCCTCGAAGTGGACGTTGCTGCTCTGGGCCGGATACACGATCGGGTCGAAGGGTCCGACAACCGACGTGTTGGGCTTGAGGAAGACGAGTGGCTCCGTCGGGATCTCGTGGCCGAGCTCTTCGGCATGGGCGGCGTAGTTGCGACCGATGCAAACGACCTTGCTGCGCGGGATGACGGGAGCGAGCAGGCGGGCGTCGATGAGCGGGACCTGCTGACCGGTCAGCTCGACGCCGGCATACAGCGGGTCACCCACGAGCGCCGCGATGATCTCGTCACCGTCGGTGCCGCCCACGACGCCGTACTCAGGGTCGTCCCCGGTTGTGTAGCGCGCGATCCTCACGACGCGACAGCCTACCTACCGCCGAAGCGTCACTTAATTGCGGTCGAGCCGTCACTTAGTTGCGGCCAACCCAGCCCTCCTACCATGGGGCTGATGTCCGAAGTCATCGATGAGCTGCGGTGGCGCGCTCGGCGCACCGCCCACGAATCGCGTGTCGACGGCTGGGTCCGCCCCCACCTCGAACGGCGATCCCGCGGCATCACCCATCCCGTCGAGGACTTCCTCTTCAGCTACTACTCGTATCGACCGGCGGCACTGCGTCGATGGCACCCGGGCATCGGCGTGACGCTCGTCGGCCCAGGGGCCGCGGAGTTCGGTGGCCGACCGGCGTACGTCGTCGACGACGATGGCGCGCGGCTCGACCCGCGGCTACCGCGAGAGCGTGCCGACCGCACGACCTGGATCCGCACGCTGCTCTCGGCCACCGCCAACCGCCCTCCGGTGCTCGGCTGTTTCGGTCTGCACGAGTGGGCGATGGTCTATCGCCAGTCGCCGGACGAGCTGCGCCATCAGGCCTTTCCTTTGCGGCTCGGCCGTCGCGCCACCGATGACGTGGTCGAGTCCCATCGGATGACCTGCACGCACTTCGACGCGTTCCGGTTTTTCACCGAACCCGCGAGGCCTCTCAACGTCCTCCAACCCACCCGCGAGAGTCAGCCACAGCACGACCAGCCGGGATGCCTCCACGCGGCGATGGACTGCTACAAGTGGGCATACAAGCTCAGCCCTTTCGCTCCCTCCGAGTTGGTGGCCGACTGCTTCGAACTCGCGCGAGAGGTACGGCAGGTCGACATGCGCGCGGCTCCCTACGACCTGAGCGCGCTCGGTGTCGAAGCGATCCCGATCGAAACCGCAGCCGGCAAGGCCCTCTACATCGAGCACCAGCGCGACTTCGCGACTCGTTCGAATCGACTTCGCGCACGGCTGCTCACCATCTGCGACAACGTCATCGAGGCCGCCTCACACGCCTACGCGTGACGCCGCTTCCGGGCGCAACTAAGTGACGGCTCGCCGATTCAGACGGTCGGCACCTTGGCACGGCGCAGGCCGTACGTCACTCCATCGATCAGCGCCCGCCAGGAAGCCTCGACGATGTTGTGGCCGACGCCGACGGTCACCCAAGCGCTCGATTCGTCAGCCGTCTCGATGAGGACGCGGATGACGGCGTCTGTGCCGTGCCCCTGGTCGAGGATGCGCACCTTGTAGTCGATCAGCTCGAGCTTCGAGATCTCGGGGAACGCCTGACCGATGGCCTGGCGCAACGCGGCGTCGAGCGCGTTGACCGGCCCATTGCCCTCACCCGTGACCACGATGCGCTCGCCGCCTGCCCGCAGCTTGACGGTCGCTTCGGAGACGGCCTCGCCGCCGGGTGACGACTCGGAGATTACCCGCCAGCTCTCGACATCGAAGTACGACGGCCGGGTGCCTTCGACTTCCTCCATGAGCAGCAGCTCGAACGACGCATCGGCGGCCTCGAACGTGTAGCCGGTCGCCTCCAGCTCCTTGACCCGATCGGTCACCCGCGCCACTAGCGCGGGGTCACCTCCCAGGTCGTAACCGAGCTCTCGACCCTTCATCTCGATCGAAGCCCGGCCGGCCATCTCGGACACGAGCATCCTCATGTCGTTGCCGAGCTCGGCCGGGTCGGTGTGCTGGTAGAGGCCCGGCTCGACCCGGATCGCACTCGCGTGCAGGCCCGCCTTGTGAGCGAAGGCGGACACACCGACGTACGGCTGCCGCGATGAAGAAGGGACGTTCGTGACCTCGGCGATCGCATGCGCGATTCGGGTCGCGTCGCGCAGGCGTCCGACGGGTAGCACCATCCGGCCGACCTTGAGCTCGAGGTTGGCCACGACTGCCACAAGATCGGCGTTCCCCGTGCGCTCGCCATACCCGTTGACGGTGCCCTGAACGTGGGTGGCGCCCGCGGTGATGGCGGCGAGGCTGTTGGCGACCGCGCAGCCGGTGTCGTTGTGGCAGTGGATGCCGACGCGGATGCCAGCGGTGGAGACGACGTCGTGGACGACGTCACTCACCTCGTTCGGAAGCATCCCCCCGTTGGTGTCACACAGCGCGATCACCTCGGCGCCGGCTTCTGCGGCCGCAGCCAACACCGCCAGGGCGTAGGCGCGGTTGTCGCGGTAGCCGTTGAAGAAATGTTCCGCGTCGAGGAAGACCCGCTGCCCTTCGCTCCGGAGGTGGGTCACGGTGTCGGTCACCATCGCCAGGTTCTCCTCGAGCGTCGTACGCAAAGCGAGCTCAACGTGACGGTCGTGGCTCTTGGCGACGAGGGTCACCACCGTGGCGCCACTTTCGCGCAACGCAGCGACGAGAGGGTCGTCGGCAGCGCGCATGCCTGGTCGTCGGGTCGCTCCGAATGCCGCTAGGGTCGCGTGCTGCAGATCCAGCTCGTCGGTTGCGCGGCGGAAGAACTCGGTGTCCTTGGGGTTTGAGCCGGGCCAGCCACCCTCGATGTAGCCGACGCCCAGCTTGTCGAGGTGTGCTGCGATCTGCAGCTTGTCGTGCACCGACAGGCTGAGACCCTCCTGCTGCGCACCATCGCGCAGCGTTGTGTCGTAGACGTGGAAGCCGTCCAGGGTCATCGTGGATCCTCGTGGTGGGTTATCCACCAATGTATGTCAGGGCACGAGGTTGCGGAGCGACTGCTCCCATGGTGGATCCGGCAACGGCCAGTAGTGCGCACCGGTTGCGACGAGGACGGCGAGCAGCACGACGCTGGCAACCGCTGCCGCAGCCAGCACCATCACCGTTGCTGCGCCAGGCTGGAGCAGTGTGCGGGTGACTACGACACCGCCTGCGCGCACGTCCTCGCTGAGGGGACCCCACCAGACGAAAAGCCCGGCCACCAAGCCACCGAGCGCCAGCATCAGACTCGCGACCGGCACGGCTTACGGTAACGCCAAGGCACAACGCCGGTCAGGCGAGGCGGTGCAACCATCCATGCGAGTCATCGACGCGTCCGTACTGGATGTCAAGGAGCCGCTCGCGGATGGCAGTGGTGACTTTCCCGGCCTCGTCGCCGCACGACAGCTCCCCGCCGCGCCACTTCAAGATCCCGACCGGCGTCACCACTGCGGCGGTTCCGCACGCGAATACCTCGACGATGTCTCCACTCGCGACGCCGCTGCGCCACTCGTCGATCGACACCGCTCGCTCTTCGGCGCGGTAACCCAGCTCGGCGGCGAGCTCGAGAACCGAGCCGCGAGTCACACCCTCGAGGATCGATCCGTTCAGTCGGGGAGTCACGATGTTTCCGTCGTTGAAGACAAAGAAGATGTTCATGCCGCCGAGCTCTTCGATGTCTTGTTTGTTGACGGCGTCGAGGAAGACGACTTGGTCGCAGCCGTTGTCGATGGCCTCGGCCTGCGCCAGCAGGCTCGCTGCATAGTTGCCGCCACACTTCGCGGCTCCTGTGCCTCCTGGTGCCGCGCGTGAGAACTCTTCGCTCAACCAGATCTTGACCGGCGTAAGTCCGCCGGTGAAGTAGGGGCCTGCCGGGGAAGCGATCACGGCAAAGGTGACGTGCTTGCAGGGGCGGACGCCGAGAAAGACTTCGGACGCGAACATGAACGGCCGCAGGTAGAGCGACTTCTCCCCCTCGCCGTCCGGAACCCACTCGGAGTCGACCGTTACGAGCGACTCAACGGCCCGCAGGAACATCTCGACCGGCAACGTGGGAAGGGCCATCCGGGTGGCGGACCGCTGGAATCGCGCTGCGTTCACTTCCGGGCGGAACGTCCAGACCGAACCGTCCGTATGACGGTAGGCCTTCATGCCCTCGAAGATCTCCTGGGCGTAATGCAACACAGAGGCAGCCGGGTCAACGGTGAACGGGCCATAGGGCCGGACACCAGCGTTGTGCCACCCGAGGTCTGGCGTCCACTCGGCCACGAACATGTGATCGGTGAAGTAGCGTCCGAAGCCCGGGTCGGCCAGGATCTCGGCTCGCTGTTCGGCGCTCACCCCGTGCGGGTTGCGCTCGATCGCGATCTCAGCGGATGTCATAGGGGCACGCTATCCGACGGCGACAACTGCGTCCCTTGCTGCGGCCTCACGAGCGAGGCGACGGATCGGCGATTCTGGCGGCGATCGCTTCGCCGACCTCGTTGGTCTTGCGGGGGGTCTCGCCTCGCTGCATCACGTCTTCAGCCACGGCAAGGTCGACAGCTCGCGCAGCGTCGAGGTGACCGAGATGCTCAAGGAGCAAGGCGACGCTCGAGATCGCAGCGGTGGGGTCGGCGATGTGACGACCGGCGATGTCGGGTGCCGAACCGTGCACAGGCTCGAACATGCTGGGGGTTGCTCTACTGGGGTTGATGTTGCCGCTTGCCGCCAGGCCGATGCCGCCCGTGACGGCGCCCGCGAGATCGGTGAGGATATCGCCGAAGAGGTTGTCGGTGACGATGACGTCGAAGCGGCCCGGGTCGGTGACGAGGGCGATCGTCGCCGCATCGACGTGGAGATAGTCGACCTCGACGTCGGGGTGTGCCGCTGACAGCTCGGTCACCACCCGGGTCCACAGTGCGCCTGCATGCGTGAGCACGTTCGTCTTGTGCACCCAGGTGAGCCGCCGGCCGCGAAGCTCGGCTCGCCGGAACGCGTCTTCAACGACGCGGTGCACACCGAAGGCAGTGTTGAGGCTCACCTCGGAGGCCACCTCGGCCGACGTACCGGCCCGGAGGGTTCCGCCGTTGCCGACGTACGGGCCCTCGGTCCCCTCGCGCACGACGACGAAGTCGATCTCGGGGGAACCTGCCAAGGGTGTCGCCACGCCAGGGTAGCTGCGAGACGGGCGTAGATTGACGTAGTGGTCGAGCTCGAACCGGAGCCGCAGCAGCAGGCCGCGTTCGAGGAGCCCGGGCGGCATCGAGGTGTCGCCGGGGCGGCCGCCGACGGCGCCGAGCAGGATCGCGTCGTGGTCGCGGAGCTCGTCGAGGACCGTGTCCGGTAGTACCTCTCCGGTGCGTCGCCAGCGTTCGGCTCCGAGGTCGTACGTCGTCGGGGTCCAGCCGATGCCGTGCGCCTCACACGCGGCGTCCAACGCCACCAACGCCTGCTCGGTGACCTCGGGGCCGATGCCGTCGCCGCCGATGACGGCTAGCCGGATGGTGTCAGTCATGCCCTGCATCCTACGAAGCAGGGCCGATGCGAAGGCAGGGCTCTAGTTGTCGTCGGGGCGCTCCCCGCCGTGGTCACGCAGATCGAGGGACTCCTGGACAGGGCCAGGAGCCTTCGACGCGTTCGCGGGGCGCTCCTCGTCGAGCTGGGTAGGACCCCACTCGGGGTACATGTCATACATGGTGTGTTCTCTCCGGTTCTCAGTTCGTGAAGTGGTCAACGGTCAACGAGACGGTGGGCCTGATCCCGCGATGGCTGACATTCACGAACTGGTGCGCGGATTGCGCGGCGACGTTTCGCTCATCAGCGAAGGAGAACCGAATGCGATCGGCATGTTGCGGTTTCCCTCACAACGCGGTCGGCCAACGCCCGGACACCGCGGCGAGGTGTTGGCCTAAGAGGCCCCGCCGCGGCGAGCAAGGATGACTACGAAGCGCCGCATTGTGCTTTCACGGTAGCGAGATCACGCCGACGATGTCCTGCGAATACGCCGTCCGTCTTGTGATGTGAGACTCGCATCCCACTTCCCGGCTGTGAAAGACTCGCCCCCGTGACCGCTCCGAACGAGCTCCCTCCCGTCGTGAGCCAGGCCCTCGACCTCTCTCGCCGCCGTGGATTCGTCACGTCGAGCCGCGTGGAGACCGGGCGACTGCTCGCTGCTCTGGCTGCCAGCCGCAGCGGCACTCTCGGGGAGTGCGGCACGGGCTGCGGCGTCGGTGCTGCCTGGCTGTCGAGCGCCGCGCGCGAGGGCAGCACCGTGATCACGGTTGAAGTTGATGCGGATCTTGCCGACGCGGTCAGCGACTTGTTCGGCGACGACCCGCGGGTCGAGGTCGTCAACGGTGACTGGTCGGCGCTGC
The DNA here is from genome assembly GCA_963815295.1 of uncultured Actinomycetota bacterium. Classification (GTDB taxonomy): domain Bacteria; phylum Actinomycetota; class Actinomycetes; order Propionibacteriales; family Nocardioidaceae; genus JACDHG01. The sequence continues at coordinate 528,337 of CAWFFZ010000008.1, read as the reverse complement.
GGGAGCGCGCACCGTTTTCCCTGCTCTTCCTCGACGTTCGGGAAGCCAAGGCGTCAGGCGTAGACACCGTCGCGGAGCTGCTCGGCCCTGGTGGGATCGTCGTCCTCGACGACTTCACCCCCTGTGCCACCTGGCCACCGATGTACGACGGGCGCGTCGACATGACCCGCCAGCAATGGTTCACCGACGAGAGGTTTACGACGGTCGAGGTGATGGTGGCGAGTGACTCTGCCGTCCTCATCGCCACCCGCCACTGAGCAGCGGTCAAGCACTCAGACCATGCCGAAGTCGCGCTGATGGTTGCGTCGCCCTGATGGTTGCGTCGCGTTGGCGGCCGGCGGTTTCGCTCAGCGTTGAAGAGCGCAGCAACGCCGAGAGTTGCGCTGATGGTTGCCTTGCGCTGGCGACTGCGGCAGTCCCACGGCGGTCGAGCTTGTCGAGACCCGGCGGTTTCGCGTCATGGTGGAAGAGCGCAGCAACGACCGGGAGTTTCGCTGCTGGTGGCGTCGCGCCGGCGACTGCGGAACGACGATACGGCGGTCGAGCTGTCAAGACCGCGGTGATCTCGACAAGCTCGGTCACCGGAAAGATCGAGGCAAGAAAGTCTCGAAAACCGTTGTGTATAAGGGGTTCTGAGCATCAGAACTGTCGGCGGTCACCGATAGATTCAGTCCCATGTTCGACACCGACCTCGACACCCTCGACGCCGACGAAACCCTCACCCGGGCCAGGGAAGCCCGCCGGATGTCCGAAGCCGCCGATGTCGAACTACTCCGCAGCGCCGCTCATTGGGCCGACCTCCACGGCGTCCTCGAGTCGACCGAGCTACGGATTGCCGGGAGTGGAGCAGATGCTCCCGCTCGGCGGCGACGGCACCCCCGACGTATGCGAGTTCTGCCCCGCCGAACTCGGCGCCGAACTCGCCATCTCCACCAACTCGGCCGCCAGGTTGATCGGGGACGCCCTCGACCTCCGCCACCGCCTCCCCGATCCTGTGGACCCGGATCCAGGCCGGAGAGGTCAAACCCTGGATCGGACGCCAGATCGCCACCGACACCCGCGACGTCTCCCTCGAAACCGCGGCCGTGGTAGACCGGCGGGTCGCCAAATACGCCCACTCACTCACCTGGGGACGCTTGGCGAAGGTGGTGCAGGCGGCGATCATCGACACCGACCCCGACTACGCCCGCGAGCGAGAAGACAACCGTCGCCGTGGCCGCGGAGTGTGGTTAGACCCGGCCGACGACACCGGCACCATCACCGGAGCCTTCGCCGCCGCCGGACCCGACGCACTGCGCTTCGACGCCGGACTCAACCGCACCGCCGACGCGCTGGCCGCCCTCGGCGACACCGATACGAAAGAAGTACGCCGGTCCAAAGCCCTCGGCATCCTCGCCAACCCCCAGCTGACGATGGATCTCTACGCCACCGCCGAGACCCAGATCTCGACCATCCCGATCACCGACGACCAGCCGGCCGTCCCGGACGGGATCTCGACCAGCTCGAACACCGAAGTCAGGGGGAACCCTGAGGCGTTCGTGCGGGGTGTCAGCATCAAGGTCGACCCCAGACCCAAAGCCGTCCTCTACGTCCACATGACCAGAGAGTCACTGGAACACAGGTGAGGGTGTGGCGCGGGTGGAAGGGATCGGACCCGTCACCGTCGACCAAGCCAAACAATGGCTCGGCGACTGCACCATCGCGATCAAACCCGTGATCGACCTTGCCGGCATCGCCCCCGTCGACTCCTACGAAATCCCCGACCATATCCGCGAAGCCGTCCACCTCATCATCACCGGCCGACACGTTCCCGTACGGGTCGTGCACCAGTCGCAAGATGGACACCGACCACACCATCCCCTACCTCGACCCCGATGAGGGTGGACCACCCGGCCAGACCGGGATCGGGAAACTCGGACCCCTGACCCGACGACATCACCGGATCCGAACCCACGGCAGATGGCAGGTCAAACAACCGTTCCCCGGCATCTATCTGTGGCGATCACCCCACGGCAGATACTGGCTCGTCGACCACACCGGCACCCACCGCCTCAGCGCCTAACCCGCCGCGCGGGACGCCGCGGGTCAGACCTCGACGCTGCGGGCAGTGTGGGCGTCCATCTCGGCGACGATCTCCTCGAGCACAGGCGGCGGAATCGCACTGTCGACCGTCATGGCCACCAAGGCAAGCCCGCCTCGGTGGTCCCTGGCGACCTGCATCCCGCCGATGTTGATGGCGGCATCACCAAGGATCCGTCCGATCGCACCGACCATGCCCGGCCGGTCCTCATAGGTGAAGAACGCCAGGTGCGACGTCGGCTCGAGGTCGACGTCATAACCATTGACCTCGACGAGCCGCTCGCGATGGTGGATCCCGATCAACGTGCCAGACACAGAGATCTGGCTGCCATCAGCAAGGGTGCCGCGCAACGTGACGAGGTTCCGGTGATCGGGGCTCTCAGCGTCGGTGACGAGCCGCACTGCTAGACCGCGCTCAGCCGCGAGAAGGGGAGCGTTGACGTAGGACACCGTCTCCTCGACGACGTCGACGAACACACCCTTGAGCGCGGCCAGCTCTAGAACCCTGACGTCGTACTCCGTGATCTCGCCCCGCACCTCGACGTCGAGCTGTTGGGCTACCTCGCCGGCCAACGCCGTGAAGATGCGACCGAGCTTTTCAGTGAGGGGTATGCCGGGTCGCACGTCTTCGGCGATCACTCCACCTTGGACATTGACTGCGTCGGGCACCAGCTCGCCGCTCAATGCCAGCCGGACCGACCGGGCAACGGCAACCCCAGCCTTTTCCTGCGCCTCGTCCGTCGATGCCCCCAAGTGAGGTGTGGCGACCACGTTGTCGAGCTCGAAGAGCGGAGAGTCGGTGCAAGGCTCGCTGGCGAAGACGTCGAGCCCTGCACCCGCGATCCTGCCCTCTTTGATCGCGACGCACAGCGCGTGCTCGTCGACGATCCCGCCGCGGGCAGCGTTCACGATGATCAGGTTCGACTTGCAGCGGGCCAACTGGTCCTCGCCGATTAGGCCGACTGTCTCTGGAGTCTTGGGGAGATGCACCGAGATGAAGTCAGCAGTGCTCGTGAGCTCATCGAGCGTCACGAGGCGCACGCCGAGCTGGGCGGCCCGCCCCGCCTGGACGTAGGGGTCGTACGCGACCACCCTCATCCCGAACGCGCTGAGGCGTTGGGCGACGAGCACACCAATCTTGCCAAGTCCTACGATGCCGACGGTCTTGTCGTAGAGCTCGATGCCGGTGTACTTGCTGCGCTTCCACTCCCCCGCCTTGAGGGCCGTACTCGCGGGTGCGATGTGCCGCGCCGCCGCGAGCAGCAGGCCCACGGTGAGCTCGGCCGCACTGATGATGTTGGACGTCGGCGCGTTGACGACCATGACACCTGAAACCGTTGCCTGCTTGACGTCGACGTTGTCGAGGCCGACGCCGGCGCGGGCCACGACCTTCAACTGAGTGGCCGCTGCGAGTACCTCGACGTCAACCACGGTGCCACTGCGCACCAACAGAGCTTCGACGTCGACAACCGCGGCAAGCAGCTCCGCGCGGTCCGCGCCGTTGCAGTGCCGGATCTCGAAATCCGGTCCGAGCGCCTCGACAGTGGCGGGGCTCAGCTCTTCGGCGATCAGGACGACAGGCTTGGTCAACGGAGATCCTTTGGCATCGGTGTGGCTCGACGGCTGGTCGAAGCCGGAGCACCACGCCGTGCTCATGCGGAGGTCAGTCTAGACCCAGGGACTCGACCAGCCCGACCGGCGTGCCGGGTCTCCCCTACCGGGCTGCGGTGCCCTCCGTGTAGTCGTCGTCGTGAGCCTTGACCCACGCCATCAGCTGGCGCAACTCCCGGCCGGTTTCCTCGATCGGGTGGGACTCGCTCTGCCTTCGGAACTCCTTGAACTTCGGAGCTCCCGCGTCCTGGTCTTCGATGAACCCCGCAGCCCAGGAGCCGTCCTGGATTGCAGCCAGCACATCCTTCATCCGAGCCTTGACCGAGTCGTCGATGATGTATGGACCCGATGTGTAGTCGCCGTACTCCGCGGTGTCGGAGACCGACCAGCGCTGCTTGGCGATGCCGCCTTCGTACATCAGGTCGACGATCAGCTTGAGCTCGTGGAGGCACTCGAAGTAAGCGATCTCCGGCTGGTACCCCGCCTCGATCAGCGTCTCGAACCCGGCTTGAACCAGTCGGGATGCTCCCCCACACAGCACCGCCTGCTCACCGAACAGGTCTGTCTCGGTCTCCTCAGTGAAAGTCGTCTTGATAGCCCCGGCGCGGGTGCCGCCGATGGCCTTGGCATAGGACAGGGCCATGTCCCACGCCTTGCCGGACGCGTCCTGCTCCACGGCAACCAGCACTGGCACTCCGCGGCCGACCTCGAACTCCCGTCGCACGAGGTGCCCCGGCCCCTTAGGGGCCACCATGAGGACGTCGACCCCGGCTGGCGGCTGGATGTAGCCAAACCTGATGTTGAACCCGTGACAGAACAGCAGCGCATCGCCGTCGACGAGGTTCGGCTCGATCGCCTCGGCATACAAACCGCGCTGCACATGGTCGGGCGCCAGCACCACGATCAGGTCGGACTCCTCGCACGCCTCGAACGGCGACACGACGCGCAGCCCTTCGGCTTCGGCCTTGGCACGGCTCGCAGAGCCGTCGAGCAGTCCCACGCGTACGTCGACGCCCGAGTCTCGCAATGACAGCGCGTGGGCGTGGCCCTGGCTCCCGTAGCCGAGGACGGCGACATTGCGCCCCTGGACAACGCTCAGGTCCGCGTGGTCGTCGTACAGCAGTTCAGCCATGAGTCAGATCTCCTTGGGCTAGGTAGGTCAGCGGCAGCATTTCACGCGGAGCGCACTGGTACAGGTGGCGCCGGCCGCACGCTCCGGTCGGTAATAGAGCGTCCGCCCCGGTTGATGGCGACGAGTCCCGACTGGACCAGCTCCCGGATCCCGAACGGCTCCAGCACCTTGAGCATCGCCTCGAGCTTGTCGCGGCTCCCAGTCACCTCGATCGTGACGGCATCGGCGGCGACATCGACAACCTTCGCCCGGAACAGCGAGACGATCTCGAGGACCTGGCTCCTCGTCTGCGCCTCCGCGCGGACCTTGACGAGCGCGAGCTCGCGCTCAACGGATCCAGGACCTTCGAGCTCGACGATCTTGAGCACCTCGACCAGCTTGTTGAGCTGCTTCGTCACATGCTCGAGCGGCTGTTCGTCGAGGTTGACCACAATCGTCATCCGCGACACCTCAGGCCGCTCCGTCGGGCCGACCGCCAGCGACTCGATGTTGAACCCCCGCCGGGAGAACAACGACGCGACGCGAGCAAGGACGCCCGGCTTGTTCTCCACCAGGACTGAAAGCGTGTGAGTCGTCATACCTGGTCCTCAGAGCTCCTCGTCATCGAACTGCGGCTTGAGGTCACGAGCGATCTGGATCGCGTCGTTGCTCGTCCCGGCCGCCACCATCGGCCACACCATCGCATCCGGGTTCACGACGAAGTCGATCACGACGGGCACGTCGTTGATCTCCATCGCCTTGGCGATCGTGGCATCGACATCCTCGGCGCTCTCGCAGCGCAGCCCCACACAGCCGAGCGCCTCGGCGAGCTTGACGAAGTCGGGAATCCGTCGATCCGACTCGAGGTCGGTGTTGGAGTAACGCCCTTCGTAGAAGAGGGTCTGCCACTGCCTCACCATGCCGAGGCTGGAGTTGTTAATGATCGCGACTTTGATCGGGATGCCGTTGAGCGCGCAGGTCGCCAGCTCCTGGTTGGTCATCTGGAAGCAACCGTCACCGTCGATGGCCCAGACAGGGCTGTCGGGACGCCCGACCTTCGCTCCCATGGCCGCCGGCACCGCGAAGCCCATGGTGCCGAGGCCGCCGGAGTTGATCCACGAGCCGGGGCGTTCGTACTTGATGAAGTGCGCGGCCCACATCTGGTGCTGCCCGACACCGGCGACGTACGTCGTGTCGTCGGACGCCGTGGCAACCCCGATCCGCTCGATGACGTACTGCGGCGACAGCGCGCCCTCGTGCGTGTCATAGCCAAGCGGGTAACGCTCCCGCCAGCCCTGGCACATCGCCAACCACGGTGCGGCATCGCCGCGGTTGCCGGCGGCATACTCCGCCTGGATCGCGACGACGAGCTCAGCGATGACCTCTCTGCAGTCACCAACGATCGGTACGTCGGCGTGGCGGTTCTTGGAGATCTCGGCTGGGTCGATGTCAGCGTGGATCACGCGGGCATCGGGTGCGAACGTGTCGAGCTTCCCCGTCACCCGGTCATCGAAGCGGGCCCCGAGACAGATGAGCAGATCGCTACGCTGCAACGCGCCCACGGCAGCCACGGTGCCGTGCATGCCCGGCATGCCGAGGTGGAGTGGGTGGCTGTCAGGGAAGGCACCGCGTGCCATCAGCGTCGTGACGACGGGGATCGACGTCTGCTCAGCCAGCACCTTGAGCTCGTTGGTCGCCCTCGACCGGATCACGCCGCCACCGACGTAGAGAACCGGCCGACTGGACTCGGCGATCATCCGGGCCGCCTCCCGCACCTGACGTGCATGCGGCTTGGTGACCGGCCGATAGCCCGCGAGCGAGACCGTCTCCGGCCAGTGGAACGTGGTCTTGGCCTGCAGTGCGTCCTTGGCGATGTCGACGAGCACCGGACCCGGCCTCCCGGTGGAGGCAATGTGAAAAGCCTCGGCGATGGCGTTGGGGATGTCGTCGGCGTTGGTCACCAGGTAGTTGTGCTTCGTGATCGGCATCGTGATGCCGCGGATATCGGCTTCCTGGAACGCATCGGAACCGATGCTCGCGCTCGCCACCTGGCCCGTGATCGCAACGATCGGCACAGAGTCCATGTGTGCGTCGGCTAAGGGCGTCACGAGGTTCGTGGCACCCGGTCCGCTCGTGGCCATGCAGACACCGACCCGACCGGTCGCGGCGGCATACCCCTGTGCTGCGTGACCAGCGCCCTGCTCGTGTCGAACCAGAATGTGCCGGATCTTGGTCGAGTCGAGCAACGGGTCGTACGCGGGCAGTATCGCGCCGCCCGGGATGCCGAAGACGGTGTCGACGCCGGCACACTCGAGCGCGCGGATCAGGCTCTGCGCCCCCGTCAGCTGCTCAGCCATGCTCGACCTTTCTTAGCGCTACAAATAAAAAGCCCCCCGGCCCGGCGGGCATTCGAGGGGGACGCGTGGATGTCGGCTCTTCGAGTCGGCACCTACGCGTTCAGAAGTACGACGGAAATCATGTGCACAACGACCACGGTCCACGACCGGCTCGATGGGCGTCAAGCAAAGCCCTCGGGTCGTCTCAATATATGGGATCTTCGTCCCACAGTAAAGGACGGCTGGGTCGCCTACTGATAGCTGACGTACTCGACCCGAGGACGGATCGACAGCACGTGCCGCGGGGCGAACAGATTCGTGTCCTCGTCGTAGAACAGCTTGAAGCCCATGTGGAACTTGTCGGACCGCCGGACGTGGTGGTACGTCGCCAGCTTGGCGCGCCTACTGCCGAAGCCATCGATGTGCTGCACCATCGCTAGCGGCGGCCGGACGATCACGTTGTGGATGTTGCGCACCATCTCCCTGCGAAACTGGTGCACGACAAACACCTTCTCCGGCAGGTTGAAGCGACGCGTGATCTGGGCAACCACCGACGACGTTGCGTTGACTTCGGCCGCAGACACAGACCCGATCGTCTCAGCGGGCACCTGACGCGGACCCATGCGCCACTCCGGGTCGAGCGCGAGACCGACAAAGGGCTCACGCAACGCCCAACGGAACTGATTCGCCTGCGTGAGGAAGCTCTGTCGCCCGGGCTGCAGGTCGAGTACGAGCAGCGCCTTGTTGCGGCGGGCAGCGTTGACGAACCTCTCGACGTACGCCCGAGGGATGTAGTGGCTGTAATTGCCGTCTGGTCCCGGTTTCCGGTCGGCAACGCTCACGATGAGCTCGTAGACGATCTGCACACGCCTGCCGCTGTGCTGGTACGGCCTCGCCGCGGCACGCAGCCGACGCGTCATCTCGTCGATACTGCCCTCGCCAAGCACGCCGAGCGCCGGCGTCTGAGCGGTCCCGTAGTACGCGACCAGAATGTATTCGGGAAACACCCGTCGCCCACCACGTGGCAGCTCGGGCAGGGGGCCGGCTGCACGTGCGACGACGCCCCCGTGGCTGCCAGTCGAGGAGAGAGCGCCTGTCGTGACCGCGCTCGCGTCGAGCAAGGCAGCCGACAGAGCCAGTGCCACGCACAGGGACGCCGCCCGGGAGGCGGGCCGCAGGGTCATGCCACGGACTGTAGATCACCCGCCGCCCGCAGAGCGACATTTCCGGAATCAACCGCAAACGGCTCCGACCGCCGCCGACTGGACAAGCTTGCGGTACTTCGCCAGCACGCCAGTGGTGTACCTCGGCGGCAGTGGCTGCCAACCCTCGCGGCGGGCCTCGAGTTCGTCCTCCTCGACGAGGACGTCGAGCGTGCGATGGCCGACGTCGAGCCGGATCCGGTCACCGTCGCGCACGAACGCGATCGGGCCGCCATCGGTTGCTTCAGGTGCGACGTGCCCGACACACAGGCCGGTGGTCCCCCCAGAGAACCGGCCATCGGTGAGGAGCATAACCTCCTTGCCGAGGCCTGCGCCTTTGATCGCACCCGTGATCGCCAGCATCTCGCGCATACCGGGTCCGCCCTTGGGACCTTCGTTGCGAATGACGACTGCATCGCCGGCGGCAATGTTTCCCTCGGCGAGCGAGTCCAAGGCGGCACGCTCTCCGTCGAAGACCCGCGCGGTGCCCTCGAAGACGTCATCGTCGAAGCCAGCCGTCTTCACGACTGCGCCCTCGGGCGCCAAGGTGCCATGCAGGATCGTGAGCCCACCGGTGGGATGAATCGGGTTTGAGAGCGCCCGGATGATCCGGCCATCGATGTCTGGGGGCGCGATGTGCTCGAGGTTCTCGGCCATGGTGCGCCCGGTGACCGTGAGGCAGTCGCCGTTCATCAGGCCGGCATCCACAAGTGCCTTCATGACGACAGGCACCCCGCCGACGCGATCGAAGTCATTCATCACGTAGCGTCCGAACGGCTTCAGGTCACCCAAGTGAGGCACAGCGTCGCCGACCCGGCTGAAGTCGTCGAGGGTAAGCTCGACCTCAGCCTCTGCAGCGATCGCGAGCAGGTGCAGCACAGCGTTGGTCGAACCGCCGAACGCCATCACCACGGCGATCGCGTTGTCGAATGCCTCCTTGGTGAGAATCTGCCTGGCGGTGATCCCCTGACGCAGCATCTCGACGACGGCCTCGCCCGACTTGTGTGCGAAGCCGTCGCGCCGCCGGTCGACGGCGGGTGGCGCGGCTGAACCGGGCAGCGACATACCGAGTGCTTCTGCCACCGACGCCATCGTGTTGGCGGTGTACATCCCGCCACATGCCCCTTCCCCCGGGCAGATCGCCCGCTCGATCGCCTCGACCTCCGCGCGGTCGATCAACCCCGCGCGGCACGCTCCGACAGCTTCGAACGCGTCGATGATGGTCAGATCCCGGTCACCGAGGCGGCCGGGGAGGGTCGAGCCGGCGTACAGAAAGACCGAAGCCAGGTCGAGGCGGGCCGCGGCCATCAACATGCCGGGCAGGCTCTTGTCACAGCCCGCCAGCAGCACCGACCCGTCGAGCTGCTCGGCCATCATCACGGTCTCGACCGAGTCGGCGATGACCTCCCGCGAAACCAGCGAGAAGTGCATCCCCTCATGACCCATCGAGATGCCGTCGGACACAGAGATCGTCCCGAACTCCATGGGGTATCCCCCCGCAGCGTGCACACCCTGCTTGACCGCTTGGGCGAGGCGGTCGAGCGACAGGTTGCAGGGCGTGATCTCGTTCCAGGAGGAGGCGACGCCGATCTGTGGCTTCGCGAAGTCGTCATCACCCATGCCGACTGCGCGCAGCATCCCACGGGAGGCCGTCGCCTCGAGGCCATCTGTGACGACACGGCTGCGAGGCTTGATGTCAACCATGGCGAGAGCCTACGGCGCGGCTGTTAGACCACGGCGGCGCGGACACACATCACGTCGGGCAAGTGCTCTGTGACCTGGCTCCAGCTTTCGCCGCCGTCGTTGCTGGCGAACACACTTCCGTCACGCGTGCCGAGGTAGAGACCCGTCGGATCGGCTGCGTCGGCCGTCATCGCGTCTCGCATCACACAGGAGTAGAAGCCGTCCTCCGGCAACCCCTTCGACAACTCTGTCCAGTGCTCCCCCGCGTCGGTCGACCGCCACACGCGTGGCTTGCCTCCCGGAGGGATCCGCTCGCCGTCGGCGACGAGCGGGAACACGTACACCGTGTCGCCGTCGTGGGGGTCGACAACGATCGGGAACCCGAAGTCGCTCGGTAGGCCATCAGCGATGGAGGTCCAGTTCGCGCCGCCGTCGTCGGTGCGGTAGACGCCGTGGTGGTTCTGAAGGTACATCCGCTGGGCGTTGTCGGGATGGCGGTCGATCTTGTGCACGCACTGGCCGAACTCAGGCCACGGGTCTGGCAGGAAGTAGGCCTTGACTCCGACGTTCGCCGGAGCCCACGAGGCACCGCTATCGGTGGTCTGGTAGACGCCACCGGTCGACATCGCCACTGTCATCCGCGCTGGGTCAGACTCATCCGGAATGATCGTATGGATCGCCTGGCCGCCAAATCCGGCGTCCCACTGCTCGCGATGTGGGTGGTCCCAGAGGGGCCGCACCATCGCGAACGTCTCTCCGCCGTCGGTGCTCCGGAACAGGGCGGACGGCTGGGTGCCGGCGTAGACGACTCCTGGCTCGCTTGCGGGTCCAGGCTTCAACTGCCAGACCTGCTCGAGCGCAGACCCGGTGTCTTCCGGGAACCGAATCGCTCCGTTCGGAGTCTCCTGCCACGTCTCGCCCAGATCGTCGGAGCGGAACACCTGCGGGCCGAAGTGACTGCTCATCGCCCCGGCGAGGAGCCTCGTCTTCCCATCGCGGGTGTCGATTGCCATTGAGTAGATCTCGTTCATCAGGAACTTCGGTCCGGTCAGCTCCCACGATGTGCGTTGCTCGTCGGACCTCCCCAGCCAGAGTCCCTTGCGGGTTCCGATCATCAGCAGAACAGAGTTCGTCATACGTCCTCCAGAGGGGTTACCGACCAGATCGTCCGTGTCGGAAACATTACCGGTGTGGAAAGCCGCACGAAACGGGGCGGCTGGCCACCGTCAGGGGGCGGCTAGCGCAGGTCTTTCGGCGTCGTGACGGCCCTAGCGTCCTACGCATGACGCTCATACACCGCCTCCGCTCCTCGCACGGGCTCTTCGTGCTTGGCAGTGCTGTCCTGGCACTGCACGTCACTGACGACAGCTTCCTGCAGCCGCAGCCAGGCACCTCCGCACTAGACCATCTCGCAGGCGGCCTGATTCCGATTGTCGCCCTCGCCATAGCGGCCTGGGCTTACCCCCGGCTGCGTGCGGGGACACGAGGCGTTCTGGCCATCCTCGTGGGCGTGTTCGGACTCGTGATGAGCCTGTCCGAAGCCGCGTACTACTCAGTGAAAGTCGGCCCGACGGGCGACGACTACACGGGGCTGCTTGCCATCCCTGCCGCCCTGCTCCTGCTTGGCCTGGGCATCGCGACGTTGTGGACCAGCCGACGGCTGGACGACGGCCTCCTGCGCCGATACGTGCGCAGGTTGCTGCGTGCCGCGGTCGCGGCTGTGTTGGCGTTTCACGTCGTGTTTCCGGTGGCCTTGGGCTACGTGACCACCCACGTGGCGCGTCCCTACGTCCCGGCCGCGAACCTAGGCACCGACTACGAGAACGTCACCCTGACGACGAGCGACGGCCTCGAGCTCGAGGGCTGGTACATCCCATCTCAGAACGGCGCGGCGGTGATCGCGTTCCCTGGCCGCAAGGGCACACAGGCTCACGCACGGATGCTCGCCCGTCACGGTTACGGCGTCCTGCTCTTCGACCGCCGCGGCGAGGGCGAGAGCGACGGTGACAGCAACATGTTCGGCTGGGGCGGCGAGAAGGACATCTTCGCGGCCATCGACTTCCTCAAGGAGCAGCCGGACGTCGACGATCACCGCATCGGCGGGATCGGGTTCTCCGTTGGCGGTGAGCTGCTGCTGCAAGCGGCAGCAGAGAACGGCGACCTGGCCGCCGTCATCTCGGAGGGCGCGGGGACCCGCACGTTCTCAGAGGACATCCAGGAATTCGAGGGCTTGGGACGCTTGTGGGGATACCCGATCCTCGCTATGAAGACCGCCGCCGTCTCGGTGTTCTCGAACACGATGCCACCACCGGACCTGACCACCCTGGTGCCCCGCATCGCGCCCAGGCCAGTCTTCTTGATCTGGGCGCCCAAGACTGGCGGCGAGAACATGAACCCGGTCTACCACCGGCTTGCCGGTTCGGACGCAACCATCTGGAAGATCCCCGAGTCGGAGCACATCCAGGGAATTGCCGCCCGGCCTGACGAGTACGAGCGACGAGTCGTGGACTTCTTCGACGAGTCTCTGCTCGGAAGGTAGCCGGACCGGTCTGCCACGTTTCGGTCGGACCCGGCACAATCTGCGCCATGGGTCTGCGCTTCTACGACGTCGTCAGCGAGGACCGGACTCGCCTCGATGCGTGGACCAACGATGCCGATGGCCCAACAGTGCTGCTCTGCAACGGGCTGGGCACGAACGCCTACGCCTGGCCGGCATTCCTCGCCGACGACTGCGACGTCCGGGTCATCTCGTGGAACCACCGCGGCGTCGGCGGCTCAGACCGCCCGGCCGACCGAAGCCGGGTGGGAGTCGACGCCTTCGTCGAGGATGCGCTCGCGGTGCTCGACCACGACGGCATCGACCAGTGTGCGGTGGCAGGCTGGTCAGCCGGCGTCAACGTCCAGTTCGAGCTCGCGACGCTGCACCCTGATCGAGTGTCCGGACTGTTCGCCGTCGCCGGCGTGCCCGGCGGAAGCTTCGCCTCGATGCTGGCGCCCCTTGGCGTCCCACGGTTCGCCCGGCGCCCGATCACCGTGAACATTGCCCGGACAATGCGCAGCGTTGGCAAGCTGGTCTCCCCCATGACCACCCGGATTCCGGTCAGCGCCGTCGCCGCACACGCGCTCAGACACAGCGGGTTCATGACCCGCAACGCCGACAACGCCGTGGTGCGCCAAGCCGTCGGCGAGTTCATGACGACGGACGTGGACTGGTACATGCACCTCGCCGTGGCGTCCTCACACCACCCGCGCGTCGAACTTTCGACGATCACGGTGCCGACCGCATTCGTCGCCGGGCGGTACGACGTCCTGGCCTCCGCACGCGACATGGCCAGCGCCGCTCGCCGCATCCCCCAGGCGACATACGTGGAGCTGTCGGGGTCGCACTTCATCACGATGGAGCACCCAGACCTCATCCACGCGGAGCTCCGCCACCTGCTCGGCCGACTGGACTGACGTCGCATTTGTGGCCTCTGCCACCATGGACGGCATGACGCTGCCTCGGGGAATTGCTAGCGCCCGCGCCACCGCCGTTGCCAGTGTCGCTGTTGCCAGTGTCCTGGCCACGGTCCTCGCTGCCTGCGGTGGCCCAGAAGAGCAGGACGACGGGGACCGACCCAGTGACCCAGGCACCGTGACGGTCACCGAGACCGTCACTGACGGCACCCCCACGATCGACCAGAATGCTCCGGTGCGGGTCGCCGCCACAGTGGCCACAGACCTCGAGGCTCCGTGGGGACTAGCGTTCCTGCCCGACGGGCGCGCACTGGTGAGCGAGCGCGACCGCGGCACGATCTCGGTCATCGACGGTGCCGACGTCCGCGAGGTCGGCACGATCGAGGAGACCACTCCAACGTCCGAAGGCGGGTTGCTCGGGCTGGCTGTCTCACCTGAGTTCGACACGGACCAGCGAGTGTTCGCCTACGTCACGACGGCCGAGGACAACCGGGTGCTCTCGATGACGTTCGACGGCGATTCGCTGGGAGACTCCGAGCCCATACTCACCGGCATACCCAACGGAGAAATCCACGACGGAGGCAGGTTGGCGTTCGGTCCCGACGGCCAGCTGTACGTCTCGACCGGCGAGACCGGCGACGATGACCTCTCGCAGGACGACGACTCGCTCGGCGGCAAGATCCTGCGCATCACGCCCGAGGGTGACCCGGCGCCCGGCAACCCCGACCCCGACTCACCCATCTGGACCAAGGGCCACCGCAACGTCCAAGGACTCGCCTTCGATGACGAGGACCGACTGTGGGCGAGCGAGTTCGGCTCGCAGGTGTGGGACGAAGTCAACCGCATCGAGGGCGGCAACAACTACGGCTGGCCGGCAGCCGAAGGCGACTCGAACCTCGAGGGGTACGTCGACCCACAAGTCCAGTGGAACCCTGCGGAGGCATCGCCGTCGAGTGTCGCGTATGCCGATGGGGCGCTGTGGGTGGCGAGCCTGCGCGGTGAGCGGCTGTGGCAGGTCCCGGTGAAGTCCGACGGCACGCTCGGCCGGCCGGTCCCGCACTTCGTGGGCGCCTACGGCCGGTTGCGCACCGTCGTAGCGGCGCCCGACGGCTCACTCTGGCTTGGCACCAGCAACCGCGACGGCCGCGGCGTGCCCGCACCCGAGGATGACCGGATCTTCCGCGTCACCCTCAGCTGAGCTTGTCGATGATCAGCTGACGGACCCGGCCTGCGTCGGCCTGACCCTTCATCTCCGCCATCACCGCTCCGATGAGTGCGCCGGCAGCGGCGGCTTTGCCGCCCCGGATCTTGGCGGCGACGTCGGGGTTGGCCTCGATCGCCCGGTCGACGGCCGCCGACAGCGCGGAGTCATCGGAGACGACGGCGAGCCCGCGCGCGGCGACGACTGCCTCGGGCTCGCCCTCACCGGCGAGCACGCCGTCGAGGACCTGCCGGGCGAGCTGGTCGTTGACCTTGCCCGCGTCGACAAGGCCCTGCACAGCCGCGACCTGGGACGGCGTGATCGGCAGCTCCTCGAGCGGCGTACCGGCGTCGTTGGCGCGTCGCGCGAGCTCCGAAAGCCACCACTTGCGGGCCGATGCGGCGGTGGCGCCAGCAGCGACCGTGTCCTCGATAAGGCCAAGGGCGCCGGCACCGAGGACGTCACGCATCTCGAGGTCGCTGAACCCCCAGTCGGCCTGCAGCCGCGCACGATGCTCGGCCGGTGGCTCGGGCAGCGTCGCCCGGAGCGCATCGACCCACTCGCGGTCGGGCGCGATCGGGACGAGGTCAGGCTCGGGGAAGTAGCGGTAGTCCTCGGCGTCCGACTTCTCCCGACCCGACGTCGTGACGCCTGTGTCTTCGTGCCAGTGACGGGTCTCCTGTACGACGCGACGCCCCGAGTCGAGCACGGCCGCCTGACGCGAGACCTCGTAGCGGACTGCCCGGTCGACCGAGCGCAGCGAGTTGACGTTCTTGGTCTCCGTGCGGGTCCCCAGTGGTGCATCGGGCGCCGGTCGCAGCGATAGGTTGACGTCGCAGCGCAGCGATCCTTGGTCCATCCGTACATCGGAGACGCCCAGCCCCCTGAGCAGCTCGCGAAGGTGCGCGACGTACGCCCGCGCAACGTCCGGCGCCGCAGCACCCGTCCCCTCGATCGGCTTGGTGACGATCTCGATGAGCGGGATGCCGGCCCGGTTGTAGTCGACGAGCGAGTGCGAGGCACCGTGGATGCGCCCGGTGGCGCCCCCGACGTGCAGGGACTTGCCGGTGTCCTCCTCCATGTGCGCGCGCTCGATCTCGATCCGGACTGTCTCTCCGTCGACATCGACGTCGGTGTAGCCGTTGAACGCGATCGGCTCGTCGTACTGCGACGTCTGGAAGTTCTTCGGCATGTCGGGGTAGAAGTAGTTCTTGCGCGCAAAGCGGCACCACGGCGCGATCTCACAGTTCAGTGCGAGCCCGATCCGGATCGCCGACTCAACGGCAGTCGCGTTGAGGACGGGAAGTGCGCCGGGCAGGCCGAGGCAGACCGGGCAGGTCTGCGTGTTCGGCTCCGCGCCGAAGACCGTGGCGCATCCGCAGAACATCTTCGACACGGTGTTGAGCTCGACATGCACCTCGAGTCCCAGCACCGGGTCGAGGCGCGAAACGGCGTCGTCGTAGGCGACAAGCTCGGTCGTGGTGGTGGTCATACGGCCTCCAACGCAGGGGCTCGGTCGAGCAACCGCCCACCCCAGCCGGCGACGAGCAGCGACTCGAGCGCCGCGCCGACCCGGTAGAGCCGCTCGTCCTCGACGGCGGGAGCGATGATCTGGAACCCGGTCGGCAGCCCATCCTCGTCAGCTAGGCCGTTGGGGAGGGACATGCCGGGAACTCCGGCGAGGTTGGCGGGGATGGTGGCGATGTCGCTGAGGTACATCGCGATCGGGTCGTCGACCTTCTCGCCGATCAGGAAGGCCGTCGTGGGCGCAGTCGGCGACACGAGGACGTCGGCCTGCTCGAAGGCGGTGGCGAAGTCGCGCTGGATCAGGGTGCGCACCTTCTGCGCAGAGCCGTAGTAGGCGTCGTAGTAGCCGCTCGACAGCGCGAAGGTGCCGAGGATGATGCGGCGCTTCACCTCATCGCCGAAGCCCGCCTCCCGCGTAGCGGCCATCACCTGCTCGGCGCTCGGCAGCTCGACGCCCTCGGGCGCCACCCGCAGGCCATAGCGCATCGCGTCGAACCTGGCGAGGTTACTGCTGGCCTCACTCGGCAGGATCAGGTAGTACGCCGCGAACGCCAGCTCGAAGTGCGGACACGAGACCTCGATGACCTCGGCCCCCGCGTCGGTGAGCAACTGCACGGACTCGTCGAAGCGGCGGCTCACCCCCGCCTGGTAGCCGTCGCCGCCCAGCTCCTTCACCACGCCGATCCGCAGCCCGGTGATGTCACCCGAGCGAGCAGCCGCGGCCATCGACGGCCACTGCCGGTCGATGCTCGTGGAGTCGAGCGGGTCATGGCCGCCGATCACGTCGTGCAGCAAGGCCGCGTCAAGCACGGTGCGGGTCACCGGCCCGGCTTGGTCGAGGCTGCTCGCCAGTGCGATCAGCCCGTAGCGAGACACACCGCCGTACGTCGGCTTGACTCCTACCGTGCCCGTGACGGCACCGGGCTGACGGATCGAGCCGCCGGTGTCGGTGCCGATTGCGAGCGGCGTCTCGAACGCACTCACCGCGGCCGAGGATCCGCCACCGGAGCCACCAGGGATGCGGTCGAGATCCCACGGATTGTGGCTCGGGCCGAACGCCGAGTGCTCCGTCGAGCTGCCCATCGCGAACTCGTCCATGTTGGTCTTGCCCAGGATCGGCAGCCCGGACGCACGCAGCCGGCTGACCACCGTCGCGTCGTACGGCGGCACCCAACCCTCGAGGATTCGTGACCCAGCGGTCGTTGGAACACCCTTAGTGGTGGCGATGTCCTTGACCGCGATCGGCACGCCGAGCAGCTCCGGCACGTCGCCACCGGCCGATCGACGTTCGTCGGCAGCGGCGGCCTGTGCCAGCGCCCCCTCCGTGTCGACGTGGAGGAACGCGTGCACGGCACCGTCGACTGCACTGATCCGGTCGAGGTGCGCCTGGGTCGCCTCGACCGACGTGGCGTCACCGCTGACAAGGGCCGCTGCGAGCTCGGAGGCGGTGAGGCGCGTGAGGTCGCTCATGCTTCCTCCCCCAGGATGCGCGGAACGCTGAACCGCTGCTGCTCGAACTCCGGCGCGCCGGCAAGCGCATCCTCAGGTGACAGGCTCGCGCGAATCTCATCGACACGGAACACGTTCTCCAACGGAAGCGCATGTGACGACGGAGGTATGTCGTCGCTCGCCACCGTGCTGACTGCCGCGACAGACTCCAGGATCACCGCGAGTTGAGGCGCGAGGTGGTCGAGCTCGGCATCGGTGAGGTCAATCCGCGCCAGGTGGGCTAGGTGCGCGACCCTGTCGCGGGTGAGCGGCGGCGATGCGGTGTCGCCGGAGTCGCTGGGTTCGGGCATGGCCGCAATCCTAGAGGTCGAGGTTTGCCGCCTCGACGCCTACTGGAGCTGGTGGAAAACGATCCAGCCGAGGGTGAAGATCAGTCCGAGCAACGCCACAGTCACCGCTGCCACCAAGATGAACGCGTTGCGTGCACTCTCGGCGGTGGGGACACCCAACGGGTCGACGCCGTCGGGGGGAGGGTCGGCCGTCATACCTCTCCGACCTGGGCGACGGCGCGGGCAGCGTCGGGACCGTCGCCGAGCAGGGTGGCGAAGCCGTCTTCGTCGAGCACCGGCACCTTCAACGAGATGGCCTTGTCGTGCTTCGAGCCTGGGGCTTCCCCGACGACGACGAACGCCGTGGACTTCGACACCGAGGAGCTGGCCTTGCCGCCGCGGGCCACGATGTCTTCCTTGGCCTGGTCGCGTGACCAGCCGTCGAGGGAGCCGGTGACGACGATCGACATGCCTTCGAGAGTGCGGGGAATTGACTCGTCACGCTCGTCGACCATCCGGACTCCGGCATCGCGCCACTTGTCGACGATCTCACCGTGCCAGTCGACGGCGAACCACTCCACGAGGGACTCGGCAATTGTTGGCCCGACGCCATCGACCGCAGCCAGTTGGTCGGCCTGGCCGTCCTTGGCAAGCTCCCTGATCTTCGCCATCGAGCCGAAGGACTCCGCCAGCGCACGGGCGGCGGTCGGCCCGACGTGCCGGATGGAGAGCCCGACCAGGACCCTCCACAGGGGCTGCTCCTTCGCCCTGTCGAGGTTGTCGAGCAGCCGCTGGCCGTTGGCAGACAGCACCGGGTCGTCGCCTTCACCCTTCTTGGGTGCACGCGTGAACAGCGGTGCGGTCAGGAGCTTGGCTTCGTCGATGGAGAACAGGTCACCTTCGTCGTGGATCGCCTTTGCGTCGAGCAGTGCCACTGCGGCTTCGTAGCCCATCACCTCGATGTCGAATGCACCGCGCCCAGCGACATGGAACACCCGCTCACGGAGCTGCGCGGGACACGAGCGTGTGTTGGGGCAGCGGATATCGGCGTCGCCCTCCTTGGCCGGAGCAAGCGGGGTGTCGCACACGGGGCACTCCGTCGGCATCTCGAACTCAGTCTCGTCGCCCGTGCGAAGGTCCACGACTGGACCGACGATCTCGGGGATGACGTCACCCGCCTTGCGCAGTACGACGGTGTCGCCGACCAGCACACCTTTGCGCTTGACCTCCGACGCGTTGTGCAGGGTGGCGAACTCGACCGTCGAGCCCGCCACACGGACCGGTTCCATCCGGCCGAAGGGCGTCACCCGGCCGGTGCGGCCGACGTTGACCCTGATCTCGAGCAGTTTGGTAGTGACTTCTTCTGGCGGGTACTTGAACGCGATCGCCCAACGTGGCGCCCGCGACGTCGATCCGAGCCGTCGCTGCAGGGACACCTGGTCGACCTTGACCACCACGCCATCGATCTCGTGCTCGACGTCGTGACGGTGCTCGCCGTAGTAGTCGATGAACTTCTGCACTCCAGAAAGCTTCTTGACGACTTTGGCCTGCTTGCTAGTGGGCAGTCCCCATGCCTTCAAAGCGGCGTAGGACTCCGACTGACGTGTGGGCTCGAAGCCGTCGCGTTTGCCTAACCCGTGGCATACCATCCGGAGCGGTCGTGCAGCGGTGGCCTTGGGGTCCTTCTGGCGAAGCGATCCGGCGGCGGAGTTGCGCGGGTTGGAGTACGGCGGCTTGCCGGCCTCGACGAGTGAGGCGTTGAGCCCTTCGAACGCCTCGACCGGAAAGAACACTTCGCCGCGCACCTCGACGAAGTCGGGAATCGGGTAGTCGTCGCTGGCCGTGAGGCGGCTAGGGATGCCGTGAATGGTGCGCACGTTCGGTGTGACGTCCTCACCGATGCGGCCGTCACCACGGGTGGCACCGCGCACCAGCCGACCCTTCTCGTAGGTCAGGTTGATCGCCACGCCGTCGACCTTGAGCTCGAGCAGGAACTCGGCGCCGGTGGCGCCATCGCGCTCGAGCCGGTGTGCCCACGCAGCCAGGTCCTCTTGTGAGAACGCGTTGTCGAGACTCATCATCCTTTCGGCGTGCTCGACCGCGGTGAACAAGGTCGAGACATCGCCGCCGATCTTCTGAGTGGGCGAGTCGGGAGTGCGCAGCTCGGGGAACTTGTCTTCGAGCTCGTTGAGCTCGCGGATCATCCCGTCGTACTCGCCGTCGCTGATCGTCGGCGCGTCAAGTGTGTGGTAGCGCAGTCGGTGCCCCTCGACTACCTCGGCCAGCTCGGCGTGACGCTCCTTGGCCTCGCTCGAGGCCGGCTCGACCTCCTGGGTCGCCTGTGATGTCTCCGCCTGCGTCATGGGTCTATCTTGCCCTGCTCCGCCGACAGGTTGCGGGCCACCTGGGCTGCCAGCTCGAGCGCCGTACGCGCCCATCGCGGCGACGTTCCGGCCAGCCCACAGGCCGGCGTCACCGTGGTCGGTGGGAGCCGCTCGATGTCGGTGTGGCCGAGCTTGGACCACCACGACAGGAGGTGGCGGGTGAGGTCCGCGCCGGTGGGCCAGCGGTCGGGCTCGATCGTCGGCACGACACCAGGCCACACAGCACGGCCGGTGTCGACCCAGCCAGCAACGTCGTCGTAGTCGTCGGCCACCAACGTCGACACGTCGAACGACACGGCGTGGATGTCGACCTGTCGCAGCATCGCCCAGGGGATCCCCGGAGCGCAGCAGTGCAGCACCGGCGCGGCATCGGCCGCCAAGATCGCGTCGGTCACCCAGCCGAGAGCAGCGGCCGCGGCAGGTGCGTCGACCGAACGATGCCGGTGGAACCCACTCGCAGTCGGGATCGACCCAGTCAGCACAGCCGGGAGAGCTGGTTCGTCGATCTGGACGACGATCTCGCTGCTGCCGGTACGTCGTCGGACGTCGCCGACGTGGCCGGTGACCGCCTCGGCTAGCGCCTGGGCGAGATCGCGCCGGGCGCCGTGGTCAGCGAGCACCTTGTCACCACGCGGTCGCTCGACGGTGGCGGCGAGGGTCCACGGTCCGACCACCTGGGTCTTGAAGGAGCCTGCCCGGCCCTGCGACAGATCCTCGACCGTGTCGAGATCCTGCGCTAGCAGCGAGGCTGCGCGCCGTTGGTCGATGCCGGGCGCGTCAGTGAGACGCCAGCCGGCGGGCTGGAGGTCGGCCCCGATCTCTTTGACGAGGGCCAGGGTGCGTCCGACCATCGTGGCGACCGCACCTCGCGCCGGTAGTTCGCCGACGAACGGCAGATCACCCACCTCACCGAGGATCTGCTGCATGCTCTCGGCGTAGTCGTCCCCTGGCATCGAGCCGATCCCGGTGGCGCGGTTGGTCATGCTGAGGACCCTAGTGCCCGAGGGTCGACTGGCTGGCCCCTCGTTGGTCAGACGGGGGTACGGCGGCGGGTGGTGGCGATCGTGGCGCTCCCGACGACGCGCGTGCCGACGTAGATGACCGCGGCCTGGCCAGGGGCGACACCACTAGCCGGGTCGAGAAGCTCGATCTCGACCTCGTCACCCACTACCTGTGCGCGGGCGCGGTGCTCGTCGCCGTGAGCACGCAACTGCACGGTGCAGTCGACCTGCGACACCGGCACAGTCCCGCACCAACGCGGCATGATCGCGACCAGATGATCGACCTGAAGGTCGTCGCGCGACCCCACCGTGACACGTCCAGACACGGGCTCGATGTCGAGCACGTAGCGAGGCTTACCGTCGGCCGCCGGCGTGCCAACGCGAAGACCTCGCCGCTGACCGATCGTGAAGCCGTAGGAGCCGTCGTGCGTGCCGAGCACCTCGCCCGCGGTGTCGACAATCTCGCCGGAGGCTTCGCCGAGCTTGTCACGCAGCCAACCAGCCGTATCGCCATCGGCGATGAAGCAGATGTCGTGGCTGTCGGGCTTGTTGGCCACGAAAAGCCCGCGGCGCTCCGCTTCGGCCCTGACGTCCGGCTTGGTCGAGTCGCCGAGCGGAAACATCGAGTGCGCGAGCTGACCCTGAGTCAGCACGCCCAGCACATACGACTGATCCTTGCCGTGGTCGACCGCACGGTGCATCTCGATGAGGCCATCCGGACCCGACTCCAGCCGGGCATAGTGCCCGGTGGCCACGGCGTCGAATCCCAGGGCCATCGCTCGATCGAGAACCGCCGCGAACTTGATCTTCTCGTTGCAGCGCAAACACGGGTTGGGAGTGCGGCCGGCGGAATACTCGGCCATGAAGTTCTCGACGACATCCTCGTGGAACCTGTCGCTGAGATCCCATACGTAGAAAGGGATTCCGATCACGTCGGCTGCTCGGCGAGCGTCGTTGGAGTCCTCGATCGTGCAGCAGCCACGGGCACCACTGCGATAGGACTTGGGATTGCGGGACAGCGCGAGGTGGATGCCCGTCACGTCATGGCCGGCTTCGTGTGCACGGGCGGCCGCGACGGCAGAGTCGACACCGCCCGACATCGCGGCGAGGACCCTCATGACCGTCCACCCGGGTTGGTCACACCGGCGGCCCGTGCGCGCTCTACTGCTGGGCCGATCGCGTCGACAACGCGCGCGACATCTGCGGCCGACGACGAGTGGCCGAGCGTGAAGCGCAGAGACCCTCGGGCAAGCGCCTCACCACGCCCCATTGCCAACAGGACGTGGGAGGCCTGTGGGACGCCTGCCGAACACGCCGAGCCCGTGGAGCACTCGATCCCCTGGGCGTCGAGCAGCATCAGCAGCGAGTCACCCTCGCAGCCGGGGAACGACAGATGGGCGTTGCCGGGAAGGCGTTCATCACCCGGTGCGCCGTTGACCTGTGCGTCGGGTACGCCGCCGAGGATGCCGGTGATCAGGTCGTCGCGGAGCTCCGCGAGCCGCAAGGCTCGCTCGGGCTGGCCCTTGACGGCGAGCTCCGCGGCAGCAGCGAACCCGACAATCGCCGGCGCGTCGATGGTGCCCGACCGGACATCTCGCTCCTGACCGCCACCGTGGATGAGCGCCACCACTTGGGCATCTCGACGCAACAGCAACGCACCCACGCCGAACGGCCCACCGATCTTGTGGCCGGTCACGGTCATCGCGTCGACACCGGAGGCCGCGAAGTTGAGCGGAACCTGTCCCATTGCCTGAACCGCATCGGTGTGAAGCGGGATGCCGTGTGCAGCGGTGATGGCCACCACGTCGTCCAGCGGCTGCAGCGTGCCGACTTCGTTGTTCGCCCACATCACCGTGACGAGGGCGACGCTGCCCGGGTCGCGCTCGATCGACGTACGCAAGGCATCGACGTCGAGGCGTCCGTCGGCGTCGACCGGCAACAGCTCGACCTCGGCGTCTGTCTCCGTTGCCAGCCAGTGCAACGGGTCGAGCACCGCGTGGTGCTCGACCGCGGTGGAGAGGATTCGGGTGCGGCGCGCATCGTCTTTGCGGCGGGCCCAGAAGAATCCCTTAACTGCCAGGTTGTTGGACTCGGTGCCGCCAGAAGTGAAGACGATCTCGGAGGGCCGGCCATCGAGACATGCGGCAAGCGTCTCGCGCGACTCCTCCACCACCCGGCGCGCCGACCTGCCCGACCCGTGGAGGGACGATGCATTGCCGAGCCGAGGAAGCTGGTTGGCCATGGCCTCAAGCACGTCGGGGTAGATCGGTGTCGTCGCGGCGTGGTCGAGGTACGCCACCGGCTGGGTCACATTCATGGCGTCACCAGGATAGAGGCGACTCAGAGCTGCGACCGCCACGGATGGTCGGGCTCCTGCCGGGCCAGGTAGTCCGCGAGGTAGGCACGTGCGTTGTCATCGAGGAGAGGCAGCGTCACCGCGAGGTCTCGCTCGTCCTTCGGCCGGCGATGCTTGGCCTTGAAGGACAGCGTGATCTCCGGGTTGAGGTAGCGAATGCCGTCCCGCTCCCAAGTGACCTGCTCGAGTGGGGCTTCCAGGCCTGGATCTCGACGTGAGATCCAGCGACCACCACTGTCGCGGTTCACAACGCAGTCGGCCCGCCAGGGCGCCAGCGAATGGGCCCGGATCCACACCTGGTCGGCGGTCTCGGGCATCTCGAGCTTGTCGTCGTACAGCGGCGTCAGGCCGCCACCGGCTGCCCAGACGTGGTAGCGACCCTCGAACGCAGAGACCAGTGCCGGTACGTCGCGGCGCCACATCGAGACGTCGATGTCCTCGTGCTCACGAGGCACACCGGTGAACGCCTCGATCGACCAGCCGCCCGCGATCCACCAGGTCAGCCCGGTGGAGTCGAACACCGCTTTGGCTTGCTCCGGCGTAAACGGGTCCCAGGGTCCGAACCGGCGTTGGAACGTGCGCTCCTCTTCCACCAGGTCCTCGCGAAAGGCGGCCACCTCGTCTTGCATCGTCAACCCTTGCGGGCCTTGACCGCCTCAGTGGCCTTCGGCAGTACGGCGTGAAGATCGCCCACCACACCGAAGTCGACCAGCTCGAAGATCGGCGCCTCGTCGTCCTTGTTGATGGCAACGATCGTCTTGGACGTCTGCATGCCGGCCCGGTGCTGGATCGCGCCCGAGATGCCGGTGGCGACATACAGCTGCGGCGAGACCGTCTTGCCGGTCTGACCGATCTGGTAGGCATGCGGGTACCAGCCTGAGTCGACCGCCGCGCGCGACGCTCCGACGGCCGCACCCAGCGCGTCGGCAAACTGCTCGACCGGCTCGAAGTTGCCGCCGGTCCCGCGGCCACCCGACACCACAATCGCGGCCTCGGTGAGCTCGGGGCGGCCCGTCGCTTCCCGCGGCTTCCGTTCGACGATCTTCGCGGTCTTGGCCGCATTGCTGACTGTCGCGCTGAACGGCTCTTCGGTGGCCGCCCCGGCTACCTCTTCGGGAGTGACTGCATTCGGCTTCACCGTGATGATGGGCGTGCCGCGGGTGAACCTGGCCGTCACGGTGTAGCCGCCGGCGAATACCGACTGCGTCGTCACCGGCCCATCGTCACCCGGCTGTATGTCGACAGCGTCGGTAATCAGACCCGAGCTCGTCTTGATGGCGAGCCGGGCGGCGATCTCCTTTCCCTCCGCGCTGGACGGAATCAGCACCGCGGCCGGCTCCACCTGCTCGACGAGCTGAGACAGCGCCTCGGCCTTCGGCACTACTAGGTAGTCGGTCAGGTCGGCGTCGTCGAGGAGGTAGACCTTCTCGGCGCCGTACTTCGTCAACGCGACACGGGCACCAGCGATGTCCGATCCGATGAACACCGCCGACGGCTCACCGAGGCGTCGTGCGAGCGTCAGCAGCTCTGCCGTCGTCTTGCGCACCACCCCGTCGGCGTGATCGACGAGGACGAGGATCTCGGTCATGTCAGGACTCCTGGGCTAGATGAACTTCTGGCCGGCGAGGAACTCGACAAGCTTGTCGGCACCGGTGCCGTCCTCGTCGGTCACGATCGTCCCCGCGGTCCGCGGCGGACGTGCCTGAGAATCCTCTACTCGCGTCCAGGCGGCGTCGATGCCGACGTCACTGGCGTCGATCCCGAGGTCACCGATCGAGAACGTCTCCACCGGCTTCTTCTTCGCGGCCATGATCCCCTTGAAAGACGGGTAGCGCGGCTCGTTGGCCTGGTCGGTCACGCTCAGCAGCAATGGAGCAGTCGCCTCGATCACCTCGGTGGCGGCATCCCCGTCGCGACGGACCCGCACCGTGGCGCCATCGACGGTGACTTCGGAGCCGAACGTCACCTGAGGGAGCCCGAGCCGTTCGGCCAGCATCGCCGGAACCACGCTCATCGAGGCATCGGTCGACGCCATGCCACACAGCACGAGATCCGGCTCTTGGAGCTCGATCGCAGCGGCGAGGACGAGCGA
The DNA here is from genome assembly GCA_963815295.1 of uncultured Actinomycetota bacterium. Lineage (GTDB taxonomy): Bacteria > Actinomycetota > Actinomycetes > Propionibacteriales > Nocardioidaceae > JACDHG01. The sequence goes on along the minus strand of CAWFFZ010000008.1, from coordinate 502,520 downwards.
CGTCGCCACGGCATCGGAGCCATGAATCGCGTCGTCGAGCACGTGCACCCCAGCGTCGGCACCCATCTGCAGCGATTTCAGGATCGCCGCGCGCGCTGACTCCGGGCCGACAGTCACGACCACGATCTCGGCGTCGTCCCCCGCGTCACGGATCTTCAGCGCCTCCTCGACGGCGTACTCGTCGAGCTCCGACAACATGCCATCGACACCCGCCCGGTCGACGGTGTGGTCCGCGTTGAATCTCCGGTCGGCGCTGGCGTCCGGTACATACTTCACGCAGCAAACGATCTTCATGGCTGCCCATCATGGCGCAGCCGGCGATGTGACTCAGCACACGGTCGCCTCGGACGTGTCATCTCCCGAGCATCGGGTACAGACCCGTCTGACCACGTGCCGCATCGGCGCGCCGAAGGCCTGGGTGCGCCGAATCAGCGAGCGACAGGAAGAGAGTCATGTCAGACCCACGGACACCTCCGTCATCCAGCACCGAACCCGGACAAAAACCCGGCGACCACCGAGCCGACTCCGAGGGCACGCACGACGGGGACCACGACACCCGGACTCGCCCCATCCCGACCGACCACCGGGGCGTCGGCGTGCTCCCGGCCGCGTCGCAGCAGCGTGAGGCGGAGGCGAGACGGCGCGAGGAGTTCGGCGGTTTCAACCTCGGTGCGGACTTCTTCGGCTGGCTGGTCGCAGTCGCGCTGACTGTGCTCATCGCGAGCATCGTGGGCGCAACAGCTGCCGCTGTCGGCGAGTCCTTGAACGTCGACCGCACCGACGCCGAGCAGCAAGCCGGCACGTTCGGGCTCGCGACCGCTATCGCGCTGCTCGTGATCTTGATGATCGCCTACTACGCGGGCGGCTACGTCGCCGGCCGGATGTCTCGGTACGACGGAGCGCGCCAGGGCTTCGGTGCCTGGATCATCGGTCTAGTGGTCACCTTGATCGCAGTTGGCCTCGGCTACGCGGCCGGCGAGGAGTACAACATCTTCGACCGGGTAGACCTGCCCTCGATCCCGATTCCTGAAGACACGGTGACAACCGGCGGGCTCATCACCCTCGCAGCCGTGCTCGTGGGGTCGCTGATCGCCGCACTCGCGGGCGGCTCGATGGGCCAGCGCTACCACGGCAAGATCAACCGGGTCGGTCTAAGCGACGACCACCACTGACTCCGCCCACGACGGAAAGTGCGGCCGGCCACCTTCAGGTGGCCGGCCGCATCTGTTCGTTGAGGGGCGCGATCAGGGCCGGATCACGCGGGCGAGGAGGCTGCCGCCCACCAGATAAGCCACCGCGGCCAGACCCCAGTTGACGAGGTGTTCCTTGGTCTGGTCGTGAGGGCCGTTGCCCGGACCCGGCGCGTCCTCGTAGAACTCGAAGATCTTCCAGAATGGACCGTCGATCTTTTCCGCGATGTCCCACACGCCCTTGACGATGGCGTTGTTCTCGTTGGCCTCGAGTGCATAGAAGAGAGCACCGACGGCCAGGATGACCGCCGCAAGGACGGCGAGCAGCCAGACGATCGATGCGATCCGGATGCGCAGCACATCGGTGCCCGCCCTGACCTTCTTGCCGGAGGTGGCCAACCGACTCTTGCGCGCCTCCTCCTTCTTGCCCTTGTCGGGCCGCTTGGCGATGGGCTTGTCACCGTCGTCGGCATCCGCAGCGTCGGACGAGTTCGTCCGGCTGCTTTCGCCTGGCTTGTCAGCCATCAGGTGACTCCCTTCGTTACGACCCGCGCTCAATGGCCTTCGAATGACGCCTTGCCTGGTCCGTGTTCGAGGAACGACGCCATACCGGTCGCCCTGTCCTCGGTCGCAAACAGAGCGGCGAACTGCTGGCGCTCGATCTCGAGTCCCGATTCGAGATCAACCTCGATGCCGCGGTCGATCGACTCCTTGGCTGCGCGCAAGGCATAGGTCGGCCCCTGCGTGAACGACGACGCCCATTCGACCGCTGCGTTGTAGACCTCATCGGCGGCCACCACGACGTCGACGAGCCCGATCGCGAGAGCCTCCTCGGCGGGGACGAAACGGCCGGTGAAAATCAGGTCCTTCGCCGTGCTGGGACCGACCAGGCGTGACAAGCGCTGAGTCCCACCGGCGCCGGGTATGACGCCGAGGAGGATCTCGGGCTGACCAAGCTTGGCGTTGTCGGCCGCGATGCGTCGGTCCGCGCAGAGCGCGAGCTCGCAGCCGCCGCCTAGCGCGTAGCCCGTAACAGCAGCGACGACAGGTTTGGGGATGCGGGCGACTGCCGTGAACGACGACTGCAGCCCTCCCGATCGGCGCACCATATCCGTGTAGGACATGTCTGCCATCTCCTTGATATCCGCGCCGGCAGCAAAGACCTTCTCGCCGCCGTAGACGACGACTGCCCGGATGTCGTCGCGCTCGCCGGCCTCTGTGGCGGCGGCACGGATCTCCTCCTGCACTTGCACGTTCAGCGCGTTCATCGGTGGTCGGTCCAGGCGAATGGTCCCGACGCCGTCTGCAACCTCGAGCCGTACGAACTCGCCCACCTGTGCTCCTTTGTCGTCTTGCGTCGCATCGTGCCTGGGATCGGTCACAATATCTCGGTGACCGACGACCGACGCGAGACCCCTGATGGGAGTCGCGTGATCGGAGCGGGCAACCACCAGCAGCTCGGGGCAACATACGACGGCGGAGGCGTGAACTTCGCCGTTTGGGCACCGGACGCCGCTGCCGTCCACCTGTGCCTGTTCGACGATCACGACAGTGAGACGACGGTCTCGCTGCCCGGACACACGTTGGGTGTGTGGCATGGCTATGTCCCCGACATCCGGCCGGGACAGTTGTACGGCTATCGGCTCGAAGGCCCTTGGGATCCACCCGCCGGTCAGCTCTTCAACCTCGACAAGCTGCTCCTCGACCCGTATGCGCGGGCGATCGACCGCACGCTCATCCCCCATCCGAGTCTCAGCACCCTGACTCATGACGGTCTACCCAACCCAGGCGACACGGCGGCATACACGCCTAGGGGGGTGGTGATCGGTGATGATGACTTCGACTGGGGAGACGACCACCGCCTTGACGTTCCCTGGCGACGGGTCGTCATCTACGAGGCGCACGTCAAGGGCTTGACGATGCTCAACCCCGAGATCCCGGAGCATGAGCGAGGCACCTTCGCAGCGATGGGCCACCCCTCCACGGTTGGCTATCTCCTCGACCTCGGAGTCACAGCCGTCGAGTTGTTGCCCACGCAGCACTTCCTGTCCGAGCCGATGCTGAGCGAGCGTGGGCTGATCAACTACTGGGGCTACAACACCATCGGCTTCTTCGCGCCCCATGCCGCCTACTCGTCGACGGGGACCCGCGGGCAGCAGGTCACCGAGTTCAAGCGGATGGTCAAGAATTTGCACGCCGCAGGGATCGAAGTGCTGCTCGACGTGGTTTACAACCACACCGCCGAAGGCGATCGCAGCGGGCCCACGGTGAGCTTCCGCGGGCTCGACGACGGCTCCTACTACCGAACGGACGCATGGGGCCGCTACGCCGACGTGACGGGGTGCGGCAACACCGTCCACGTGTCCGAGCCACAGGTGTTGCAGCTCGTGATGGACTCGCTGCGCTACTGGGTGACGGAGATGCATGTCGACGGATTCCGGTTCGACCTGGCCCCTGCGCTGCTGCGCAACGGCATGCACGTCGACCTGCACGGGCCGTTCCTGACCGCGATCCACCAAGATCCCGTGCTACGCGGAGTCAAGCTGATCGCCGAGCCGTGGGACGCCACGGGCGAGGGTTACCTGGTCGGCCGGTTTCCACCACCCTGGTGCGAGTGGAACGACAAGTTCCGCGACGCCGCACGGGACTTCTGGCGTGGCCGCGCCAACGGTGTCCGCGACCTGGCCTCGAGGGTGTCGGGCTCGAGCGACCTCTACGCCGACGACGGCAGGCTGCCCTTCGCTTCCGTCAACTTCGTCACGTCGCACGACGGCTTCACGCTGCGCGACCTTGTCACGTACGAGAAGAAGCACAACGAGGCGAACGGCGAGGGCAACCGCGACGGCTCCGACAACAACCGTGCGTGGAACTGCGGTGTCGAAGGCGAGACGGACGACGTTGCCATCAACGTCCTGCGCCACCGCCAGGCGGCGAACCTGCTGGCAACGCTCTTGCTGTCGACCGGAGTCCCGATGCTGACGGCTGGTGACGAGCGTGGTCGCACCCAGCGAGGCAACAACAACGCGTTCAGCCAGGACAACGAAGTGTCGTGGCTGAGCTGGGCCGAGGACCCCGAGTGGCAGCACCTTCAGGACCTGGCGCGGACGTTGCTACGCCTGCGCTCTGAGCATCCCGTCCTTCGGCAGCGGCACTTCTTCGCGGGTACGTCGCTCGACGTCGACGGTCGCAAGGACATCACCTGGCTCCGCCCGTCCGGCGCGGAGATGACCGAGGACGCGTGGCAAGACCCCGGCGCAACCACGTTGGGAGTTTTCCTGGCCGGCGACGCACTCAGGTCACCGGAGGAGGCCGGCGAACGCCGCCGGGACACGTCATACCTGCTGTGGTTCCACGCCGGTGACGCACCGATCGACGTGACCCTCCCGGAGGACTACGCGCGGCACTATCTCGAGCTCGTCCGGACCGACTGCGCCACCACCGATGAGCATCTGAAACCAGGCGGCACGGTGACCCTGATCGACCACACCTTCGCCCTCTACGAGGCCGTCTCCCCTGAGGGTTAGCTGATCAAGTCAGTTGGCCTCCAACTCGTCGTCAGGCTCGTTGACGTCGACCGGCCACACGATCAGTCCCACCTCGGCGGGGGTCACGAGCAGCTCGTGTCGCGGCAAGATCCGGACTGTGTAGCCGAATGGTCCGGTGTGGTCGAGTTTCACTTCGGCCTCGAACCGGTGGCGTCCGGCTTCGTACGTCTCGGCATGCGCGAGGCTCGCGGTGCGGGGTTCGCGCAGTTCGTCATCGCCTGCGACCCGGCCGTGCACGACCTGGACGTCGACGTCGTCGGGCGTCAAGTCTCCGAGGGAGGCGTAGACGCGGACCGTCAACGTCGTACCTAGGGCGGGTGCGTCGCTGACTCCGCTGGACTCGACGTGGTCGATCCGGACCTGCGGCCAGCCAGCACGCACCTGACGCTTCCACGCAGCAAGGCGGCTCGCGGACCCCTCCCCAGCCTCCACCCTTCGCGCGCTCTCGGCTGCCGGTGTGTAGAGCTCGGTGACATAGTCGCGGACCATGCGGGAGGCCAGCACCTTGGGCCCGAGCGACTTGAGCGTGTGGCGGACCATCTCGATCCAGCGCAGGGGGAGGTCATCCTCGTCGAGGTCGTAGAAACGGGGCGTGACCTCTGCCTCGATGAGGTCGTAGAGAGCCGTCGCCTCGAGGTCGTCTCGACGCTCGGCGTCCTCGACCCCGTCGGCGGACGGGATAGCCCAGCCGTTGTCGCCGTCGTACCACTCGTCCCACCAGCCGTCGAGGATCGACAGGTTCAGACCGCCGTTGAGCGCTGCCTTCATGCCCGACGTGCCGCACGCCTCGTAGGGACGGAGCGGGTTGTTCAGCCAGACGTCGCAGCCGGGATACAGCGGTTGCGCCATCGCAATGTCGTAGTTGGGCAGGAAGACGATCCGGTGTCGGACCTCCGGGTCGTCGGAGAAGCGGACGATCTCCTGGATCAGCCGTTTGCCGGTGTCGTCGGCGGGATGGGCCTTTCCGGCTATGACGAGCTGGATCGGCCGTTGCGGGTGGAGCAACAACTTCTTCAGCCGTTCGGGGTTACGCAGCATCAGCGTCAGCCGCTTGTACGTCGGCACGCGTCGCGCAAAACCGATCGTGAGCACGTCGGGGTCGAGCACGTTGTCGACCCAGCCCAGCTCGGACCGGCGTCGCTCCACGCTGCAGCCATGAGGCCCGGACCCGGCTTCGCACGTCCTTGACGAGCCGCTCGCGGAGCACTCGCTTCGTGTCCCAGATGGTCGCGCCCGGGACCGTGTCGACCGCCGCCCAGTCCTGCGCGTCCTCGACACCCGCCGCGATGGCTGCCTGCTCGGCGACCTCCAGCACCTCGCGCGCAACCCACGTGGGCGCATGGACGCCGTTCGTGATCGAGGCGATCGGAATATCCGACTCGTCGAAGCCCGGCCACAGTCCACTGAACATGCCGCGAGACACCTGCCCGTGCAGCTGACTGACTCCGTTGGCTCGCCCGGCCAGCCGGAACCCCATCACGGCCATGTTGAAGATGTCGGGGTCACCGTCCTCGAACGTCTCGGCGCCGAGTGCCAACACCTTGGCAATGTCGACTCCCTCGCTCGCGTTGGGGCCGCCGAACTGCATCTCGATCAGCTCACGCGCGAACCGGTCGATGCCAGCCGGCACCGGTGTGTGCGTCGTGAAGACTGTGCCGGCCCGCGCAAGCTCAACTGCGGCGTCGAAGTCCAACCCGTCGGCCTCGATGAACTCGCGGATGCGCTCGATGCCGAGGAACCCGGCATGACCCTCGTTCGTGTGGAAGACCTCGGGCGCCGGCGCGCCGCTGATCCGGCAGTAGGTGCGAATGGCCCGGACACCGCCGACGCCGAGCAGCACCTCCTGGAGGAGTCGGTGGTCGGATCCACCGCCGTACAACTGGTCGGTGACGTCACGCAGCGGACTGGGGTTCTCCTCGATGTCGGAGTCCAGCAACAGCAGCGGGACACGGCCGACCTGGGCCACCCAGATATGGGCAAGCAGCTCGTGGTCTCCCGGTACGGCGACCGACACCCGGGCGGGCGCGCCGTCAAGCTCACGCAACAACGTGAGGGGGAGCTCGTCGGGGTCGACGATCGGATAGCGCTCTTGCTGCCAGCCCTCGCGAGACAGCATCTGCCGGAAGTATCCGTGGCGGTAGAGCAAACCGACGCCGAGGATGGGCACCCCGAGGTCGCTGGCGGACTTCAGGTGGTCGCCGGCCAAAATGCCGAGACCGCCGGAGTACTGCGGCAGCACTGCGGTGATCCCGAACTCCGGTGAGAAGTAGCCGATCTGACGCGGCGCTTCGGGGCCGAGCGTCTGATACCAGCGATCACCGGTCAGGTAGTTCTCGAGATCCGCCGTCGCCAGCTCAAGCTGCCTGGTGAACTTCTGATCCTCGGCAAGGGCTTGCCAGCGGGCGGGAGAGACGGCCCCGAGCAGGCGCACCGGGTCGCGTTTGACGGCCCAGGCGGTGGGGTCCATCGCCTCGAACAAGTCCTGCGTCTCTGGGTGCCACGACCATCTCAGATTGGTCGCGAGCTGCTCCAGCGGACGCAGGGCCTCGGGCAGGACTGGGCGGACGGTGAACCGTCGGATGGCGCGCACCCGCACACGCTATCCGTGGCGACGCCGACATACACCACAGACGCCAACACCGGCGTCTCTCGCGCTCGTCCGGTGACCCAGAGTGATGTGGCACAGGACTCACCGTGAGCCTTGAGAAATGTGCATGATCGGTAGCGAGCTCATGTAGTCTTTGTCTAGTAGTTCACTCAACCATACTGATCTAGGAGTCATCTTGAACGCTCACAAGACCGATCGGCGCCTGCGTCGCCTCGGAGCCCTGGTCGCGGCGGGGGTCATCGCGACCTCGCTTGCTGCGTGCAGCGGCGACGACAGCGGTAGTGGCGACGAGGGAGGGACCGAGGTCAAGCTCGGCTACTTCCCCAACCTGACCCATGCCAGTGCCATCGTCGGCATCGAGAAGGGCTACTTCAAGGACCAGCTGGCCGGCGACGACGCCACCGTCAAGGTGTTCGACTTCAACAGCGGCAGCGACGTCATCACCCAGCTGCAGGGCGGTGGACTCGACGCTTCCTACATCGGCCCCAGCCCCGCCATCACCGCCTATGCGTCAGACCCGAGCGTCTCGCTCATCAGCGGTGCGACGTCGGGCGGCGCCTCCCTCATGGTGGCTGACTCGATCGCGGGCATCGAAGACCTCGCCGGTAAGACGCTGGCGACCCCTGGCCCTGCCAACACCCAAGATGTGGCCCTCAAGTTCTGGCTCGGTGAGCAGGGCTTCGAGGTCGACGCCGAGGGCAAGGGTGAGGTCACCGTCATCAACCAGGACAACAGCGTCACCATCCAGGCCTTCCAGACCGGCGACATCGACGGCGCCTGGGTTCCTGAGCCCTACGCCTCCATCCTGGAGAGCGACGGCGCCACTCGCCTGGTCGACGAAGCCAGCCTGTGGCCGGACGGGCAGTTCGTGACGACCCACCTGCTCGTGCGCAACGACTTCATGGAGGAAAACCCGGAGCTCGTCGAGGACCTGCTCCAGGCCCAGATCGAGGCCAACGACTACATCAACGCCAACTCCGATGAGGCGAAGACCGTCGTAGGCGGCTACATCTCCAGCCAGACCGGGTCTCAGGTACCTGCTGAGGCGCTCGACAAGGCCTGGGACAGCCTGACGTTCACCAACGACCCGATCGCTGACTCGCTGCTGCAGAGCGCCGACCACGCGGTGTCGAACGGCCAGCTCGAGCCCGTCGACGACCTCGCTGGTATCTACAGCCTCGACGCGCTCAACGCCCTCCTTGCCGACGCGGGCCAGCCCGAAGTGTCAGGTCCGTCGCAGTGACAACTACCACCCATGCCGGTGCGGTGCCGGAAGCTCACGCTTCCGGCACCGCCATCCGGATCCAGGGAGTCAGCAAGGTTTTCGGTAAGGGCGCCACGGCGACCCACGCCCTCGACTCGGTCGACCTTGACGTTGCAGAGCGGGAGTTTCTCTGCATCGTCGGGGCGTCGGGTTGCGGTAAGAGCACGATGCTCAATTTGATCGCGGGCCTCGACAAGCCCACGGCCGGCACGATCGACACCGGTGGACGCAAGGTCGCGTTCATGTTCCAGGAAGCGACCCTCTTCCCGTGGCTGACCGCCGGACAGAATGTGTCCCTCGCCTTGAAGATGCGCGGGATCCCGAAGTCCGAGCGGCCCGCCAGGGTGCAGGAGCTGTTGGAGCTCGTCCATCTCGGGGGGCGCCAGGACAAGCGACCGCATGAGTTGTCGGGCGGAATGCGCCAACGCACAGCACTCGCGCGCGTGCTGGCCCAGGAAGCGGAGATCGTCTTGATGGACGAGCCGTTTGCCGCCCTGGACGCGATGACCCGCGACTCGATGCATGACGAGATCGAGCGGATCTATCTCGAGCTTGGGCTGACCATCGTCTTCGTCACCCACAACGTGCGCGAAGCCGTCAGGCTCGCTGATCGGACGGTGTTGTTCTCAAGCGCTCCCGGGCGCGTGAAGACGGAGTTCCAGATTGAATTCGAGCGACCGCGCCACTTCGACGACCCAGCCGTCGCCATCTTGTCGGGTGAGCTCACCCACGAACTGAAGTCGGAGGTGGCTCAGCATGTCCGTTGAGGTCACTCCCAAGAGCTCCCGACAGGCCCCTGCCGAAGACACGGCGCACAAGGCGGAGATCGCCGAGGCGTTCGACCGGACGGGAGCGCAGCCTGAGCAGCGACGCTCGCTGGGCATGGTGTTGATGCGGGTATGGGCTGCTCTCTGGCCGAAGCTCGTCGCGGTTGGCCTCGTGCTGCTCGTCTGGCAGCTCGCGTTCCTCGCCGAGTGGAAGCCCGCCGTCGTGTTTCCGAGTCCTGCCACTGTCTTCGACCGACTGTGGCAGGAGATCATCGGCAACTCGGTGACGGAGACCGGGCTATGGGAGCAGATCGGACGCACCATGAGCCGCGCGCTGGTCGGCTATGGACTGGCCCTGGGGATCGGGACTGTCATCGGTCTCGCCGTCGTCCAGTGGCGGTTCATGCGCCTTGCTATCGGCTCGCTCGTGGCCGGCATGCAGACGATGCCGTCCATCGCATGGTTCCCGCTGGCAATGCTGCTGTTCGGGCTCAACCAGTCCGCCATCATGTTCGTCGTCGTGCTGGGCGCTGCTCCCTCGATCGCGGCCGGCGTTATCACCGGTGTCGACGAGGTTCCGCCCCCGCTGCTGCGGGCGGGCAAGATGCTCGGGGCGACCGGAATCAACCGCTACCGACACATCATGCTGCCCGCCGCCATGCCGGCGTACCTGGCAGGGCTCAAACAGGGTTGGGCATTCTCGTGGCGGAGTCTGCTGGCAGGAGAGCTGCTCGTGCCGTTCGGCGGAGCCAACTCGCTCGGTGGTGCGCTGAACTTCTCCCGCAGCATCCCCAACGGTGCTCCGTGGCTCCTTTCGCTGATGATCGTGATCTTGGTCATCGGCATGGTCATGGACGCGATCTTCGGCACCATCACAAAACGGATCAGAGAGCGGCGAGGCCTTACGGGAGACGCGTAGGCGTCGCTATCGCCCCAGCCACCCCTGGTTCCCGCGGTACTGACTCCCCCGCGGGAACCAGGGGTTCTCGTCCGTCCATGACCTGCAGACGGTGCGGACGGGGTTAACCAGGGGCAATGTGCGTTGCAGCGTCAACCTCGATAGGTTCGACAGCGATGGTAGAGCGCATTCCGATCACAGATGTCAGCCCCGTCGTCGAGCGGGGCCGCTACCCAGTGAAGGCCGTCGTCGGCGAGTCGCTGACGGTGGCGGCGACGGTGTTCCGCGAGGGTCATGACGCCCTGGGCGCCGACGTCGTACTGACCGACCCGACGGGCAAGGACCGTCCGTTCGTCGTCATGGAGGGCACCAACGCGCCCGACCGCTACGTCGCAACCGTGACACCCGACGTCGCAGGCGCCTGGACCTTCCGGGTGGAGGGATGGTCACATCCGTATGCCACCTGGCGACACGCAGCGGAGATCAAGATCGCCGCTGACATCGACACCGAGCTCATGCTCCTCGAAGGCGCCATCGTGGTGGAGCGTGCCGCCAAGGCAATCCCCGAGGGCAGGCAGACCAGGACGGCGCGCGACACCCTTGTCTCGGCAGGCAAGGCTGCCCGCGACGCGACCCGCCCGGCGCCGGTGCGGTTGGCGGCGCTGACGAGCCCCGACATCGATGCGGTGCTTGACGAGTACCCCTTGCGTGAGCTCCTCAGCGCCGAGGGACCATTTCCGCTGTACGTCGACCGCGAACGCGCTCTTGTCGGCTCGTGGTACGAGTTCTTCCCGCGGTCAGAGGGTGCGACGTACGACGAGTCGACCAAGACGTGGAAATCGGGCAACTTCACGACCGCCGCCAAGCGCCTTCCGGGCGTGGCCGACATGGGCTTCGACGTCGTCTACCTGCCACCGGTCCACCCCATCGGGGAGGTCAACCGCAAGGGCCCGAACAACACGATGACCCCGCGCGCGGGCGACCCCGGGTCCACCTGGGCGATCGGCTCTAAGGATGGCGGCCACGACGCCATCCATCCGGACCTCGGCACGATGAAGGACTTCGACGCGTTCGTCGCCGAGGCCGCCCGGCTCGGGCTCGAGGTCGCCTTGGACCTTGCCCTGCAATGTGCTCCCGACCACCCATGGGTAACCACGCATCCCGAGTGGTTCACGACCAGGGCCGACGGCTCCATCGCCTACGCCGAGAACCCGCCCAAGAAGTACCAGGACATCTATCCGCTGAACTTCGACAACGACTACGAGGGCTTGTCCCGGGAGGTCCTTCGCATCGTTCGGCTCTGGATGGACCACGGAGTCCGGATCTTCCGGGTCGACAACCCGCACACCAAACCGGTGATGTTCTGGGAGTGGATGCTCGCGGAGATCCGCGAGACAGACCCCGATGTGATCTTCCTGTCCGAAGCGTTCACCCGGCCCGCCATGATGCGATGCCTGGCGATGGTGGGCTTCCACCAGTCCTACACGTACTTCACCTGGCGCAACCTGAAGTGGGAGATCGAGTCTTACGTAGACGAGCTGTCCCACGCGACCAGCGACGTGATGCGCCCCAACCTGTTTGTCAACACGCCGGACATCCTGTCGGACTACCTGCAGTACGGCGGTCCGGCCGCGTTCCGGGTGCGAGCGTCGCTGGCGGCAACTGCTGCGCCGACGTGGGGCGTCTACGCCGGCTTCGACCTCTATGAGCACGTCGCCGTCAAGCCTGGCTCGGAGGAGTACCTCGACTCGGAGAAGTACCAGTACCGCCCGCGCGACTGGGACGCCGCTGCCAACGAGAATCGCACCCTGGCGCCGTACCTCACCTTGCTGAACGACATCCGGCGCCGCCATCCCGCGCTGCAAAGGCTCCGCAACGTGACCGTGCACAGCACCGACGACGACTCCATTGTCTGTTTCAGCAAGCGCACGCAGACCGACGACGGCGATGACGTGGTGATCGTCGTCATCAACGTCGACCCACATGCGGCGCGGGAGACCACGGTGCATCTGGCGATGCCAGCCCTCGGGTTCGACTGGCACGACACGTTCGTCGTCGACGATGAGATCACCGGGCAGAGCTGGCGCTGGGGTGAGGCAAACTACGTCCGTCTCGATCCAGCGGTCGAGGCGGCCCACATCTTGTCCATCAGAAAGGCATAGCCCGACGTGGCTCACACCGACGACCCGATGTGGTTCAAGCGTGCCGTCTTCTACGAAGTGCTCGTGCGATCGTTCAAGGACTCCAACGGCGATGGAGTCGGCGACTTCAACGGCCTTCGGGAGAAGTTGGACTATCTGGAATGGCTCGGCGTCGACTGTCTCTGGATCCCGCCCTTCTACACGTCACCGCTGCGCGATGGCGGTTACGACGTCTCCGACTTCGAGGGTGTGCTCCCCGAGGTCGGCAAGCTCGACGAGTTTCAGGCGCTGCTCGACGATGCGCATGCCCGCGGCATCAAGGTCATCGTCGACTTCGTCATGAATCACACGAGCGACCAGCACGCATGGTTTCAGCAGTCGAGAAGTGACCCGGACGGTCCCTACGGGGACTTCTACGTCTGGTCCGACACCGACGACCTCTACGAAGACGCCCGCGTGATCTTCGTCGACACGGAGCCGTCGAACTGGACCTGGGACACCGTTCGCCAGCAGTACTTCTGGCACCGCTTCTACAGTCACCAGCCCGATCTGAACTTCGACAACCCACGGGTCCACGACGCGATCCTCGACTCACTGCGCTTCTGGCTCGACATGGGGATCGACGGTTTCCGCCTCGATGCCGTGCCGTACTTGTACGAGCGTCCCGGCACAAACGGCGAGAACCTCCCTGAGACACACGACTTTCTCCGCAAGGTCCGCAAGACTGTCGACGACGAGTACCCCGACCGGGTGCTCCTGGCAGAGGCCAACCAGTGGCCGTCGGACGTCGTCGACTACTTCGGAGACTTCGACCAAGGTGGCGACGAGTGCCACATGTGCTTCCACTTCCCGGTGATGCCTCGCATCTTCATGGCGGTGCGCCGAGAGTCGCGCTACCCCATCTCCGAGATTCTCGAGCAGACACCCGCGATTCCCGACCGCTGTCAGTGGGGCATCTTCCTGCGCAACCACGACGAGCTGACGCTTGAGATGGTGACAGACGAAGACCGCGATTACATGTGGTCGGAGTACGCCAAGGACCCGCGGATGAAGGCAAATATCGGCATCCGCCGTCGGCTCGCCCCGCTGCTCGACAACGACATCAACCAGATCGAGCTCTTCACCGCCCTGTTGCTGTCCCTGCCCGGCTCGCCGGTCCTTTACTACGGTGACGAGATCGGCATGGGCGACAACATCTGGCTCGGAGACCGCGACGGCGTACGCACACCGATGCAGTGGACGCCTGACCGCAACGCCGGGTTCTCGACTGCGACGCCGGGTCGGCTGCACCTGCCGACCGTGCAGGATCCGGTTTTCGGCTACCAGGCGGTCAACGTCGAAGCAGAGCTTGAGAACACGTCGTCGTTGTTGCACTGGACCCGGCGGATGATCCACGCGCGCCGGCAGCACCCGGCATTCGGACTCGGGTCGTTCAGCGATCTCGGCGGCAGCAACCCCAGCGTGTTCTCGTTCAGCCGCGACTTCGGCGATGACACCGTCTTGTGCGTCAACAACTTGTCGCGGTTCCCCCAACCGGTCGAGCTGGACCTGCGCCGGTGGGAGGCCGCCGAGCCGATCGAGATGCTGGGACACGTGAAATTCCCCCGGATCGGGGAACTGCCTTACTTGTTGACCTTGTCAGGCCACGGCTTCTACTGGTTCCTGATCTCACGCACGGAGGAGGCCACGCCACTGTGACATCGGTGTATGACGAGCAACTTGCGGCCTACTTCACGAGTCGGCGCTGGTTCGCGGGCAAGGGGCGCGACTTCACGGTCACTCACATCCATGCGATGCCCTGGCTGACAGCTGAGCCGCGAGTTCGGATCGAGATCGTGACGGTCGAGTTCGACGATGGCAGCGTCGACTCCTACCAGTTCCCCGTCGCGTACCTGCGCGAAGCGGACCCCCGCTGGACTCATGCGCTCGTGGGGCCAGTCGAGCATGACGAGCTCGGCACTGTCACGGCGTACGACGCCGTCTACCTGAAGCCCGCCGCTGACCGGCTGCTGGAGGGATTCAACGAGGCGTACGACGACGGGGCGCTCACGTTCCATGTCGTCGAAGGATCCGAGCTCCCGGGGCACGAGGCGTTCGCCACCGTCATGACAGCCGAGCAGTCCAACACGTCGATCGCCTTCGGCGAGGACTCCATCCTGAAGCTGTTCCGCCGGGTCTCATCCGGAAGCAACCCCGACATCGAGATCCACGAAGCCCTCACCCGGGCCAGCGACGAGCACGTGGCTCCGCTTCAGGGCTGGATCAGCGGTTTGTGGTCGACCCCCTCTGGCGAGGAGCTCACCGGCGACCTCGGCATGCTCCAGGTCTACCTGCGCACCGCGACCGACGGTTGGGATCTCGCCCTCGGCAGCGTCCGGGACCTGTTGACCGAGGAAGATCTCCATCCCGACGAGGTCGGCGGCGACTTCGCCAGCGAGGCCGAGCGTCTCGGTGAAGCCACAGCATCCGTGCACACGCACCTAGCGGAGCTGTTCGGGACGGGCGCGCTGAGCGAGGAAGAGCAGTCCTTGCTGGCGGACTCGATGGCCGAGCGGCTCACCAAGGCTCGCATCGCGGTGCCGGCCCTCGATGAGTACGCCGAAGGTCTGCAGCGGCATTTCGACCGGCTCCGCAAGCTCGAGGCTCCGGTCCTCGTGCAGCGCATCCACGGCGATCTCCATCTCGGCCAGACCTTGCGCACCGTCAAGGGCTGGAAGCTGATCGACTTCGAGGGTGAGCCTGCGAAGACCCTGCCGGAGCGGGTCGCGATGGACTCCGCTCTTCGCGACGTTGCGGGCATGCTGCGGTCGTTCTCGTATGCCGCCGGAGCCACGCTGCGGCAGTTCGGAGAGAGCGAGCAACTCGGCTACCGCGCAGAGGAATGGGCGGTCCGTAACCGGATCGCCTTCCTGCAGGGGTACTTCGGCGACGACAGCGAAGACGCCGACGACAGACGCGCGCTGCTCCGCGCCTACGAAGCCGACAAAGCTGTCTACGAGGCTGTCTACGAGACCCGAAACCGGCCGAGCTGGATCACGATCCCGCTCCTCGCTGTCGAACGACTCGCCACGGAGAACTGACATGCCGCGTACCGCGACCGCCCATCCCGTGCCAGAGTCCGAGCTCGCCGCGCTGGTGGCCGGCACACATGCAGCCCCCCACGACGTACTCGGGCCGCACGTCCACGACGGCGCCGTGACTATCCGCACCTTGCGTCCGCTCGCCGCAGCGGTGAATGTCCGCAGTGGGGACAAGTCCGTCGCGATGACGCACGAGTACGAAGGGGTCTGGGTCGCCGTCCTCGCGCAGAAGACGGTCACCGACTACCGGCTCGAAGTGAGCTATGAGGGTGGGCAGGCACAGACCGTCGACGACCCCTACCGCTTCCTCCCCACCGTCGGCGAGGTCGACCAGCACCTGATCAACGAGGGGCGCCACGAAGAGCTCTGGACCGTCCTCGGTGCACACGTCCGCAGCTACGACACCGTCGGAGGTTCGGTCAGCGGTACGTCGTTCGCGGTCTGGGCACCAGCGGCTCAGGGTGTCCGCATCGCCGGCGACTTCAACTTCTGGGACGGCCGCGCGCACCCGATGCGGCAGCTCGGCTCGTCGGGTGTGTGGGAGATCTTCGTCCCTGACGTCGGCCAGGGCACCCTCTACAAGTTCGAGGTGTTAGGGGCCGACGGGACGTGGCGGCAGAAGGCCGATCCGCTCGCGCGTCATACCCAAGTGCCACCCGAGCGCGCGTCGGTGGTGTTCGAGTCGTCGTACGAATGGTCCGACGCGGAGTGGGTCGCACGACGCGCGGAGCTGCGGCCGACCGAGCGCCCGATGAGCATCTACGAGGTGCACCTCGGGTCGTGGCGACGCGGGCTTTCCTACGCCGAGCTGGCTGACCAGCTCGTCGACTACGTCTCCCAGCTCGGCTTCACGCACGTTGAGCTGATGCCGGTCATGGAGCATCCGTTCGGCGGCTCGTGGGGCTACCACGTGACGTCGTACTTCGCGCCGACGGCACGTTTCGGCGACCCCGACGGACTGCGCTACCTGATCGACCGCTTCCACCAAGCAGGTGTCGGCGTGATCCTCGACTGGGTTCCCGCCCACTTCGCGACGGACGACTGGGCACTGCGCCGGTTCGACGGCACACCGCTCTACGAGCATGCCGACCCGGCCCGCGGCGAGCACCGGGAGTGGGGATCGCTGATCTTCGACTTCGGGCGCTCGGAGGTGCGTAACTTCCTCGTTGCCAACGCGGTGTTCTGGCTGGAGGAGTTCCACGCCGACGGTTTGCGCGTCGACGGCGTGGCCTCGATGCTCTACCTCGACTACTCCCGCGAGGAGGGAGAGTGGACGCCGAACATCCATGGCGGCCGCGAGAACCTCGAGGCGGTGGCATTCCTCCAGGAGTTCAACGCAACCTGTTACAAGCGGGTGCCTGGCGTCGTGACGATCGCTGAGGAGTCGACGGCCTGGCCCGGCGTCACGCGGCCGACGCATGTGGGAGGGCTCGGTTTCGGCTTCAAGTGGAACATGGGGTGGATGCACGACTCGCTCGGCTACGTCGAGAACGACCCCATCCACCGCCAGTACCACCACCACCAGATGACGTTCTCGATGATGTACGCCTACGCCGAGAACTACGTGCTGCCCATCTCTCACGACGAGGTCGTGCATGGCAAGGGATCCATGCTGCGCAAGATGCCGGGGGATCGCTGGAAGCAGCTGGCCAACCTACGGGCCTACCTCGCCTACATGTGGGCCCACCCCGGCAAGCAGCTGATTTTCATGGGTTCGGAGCTGGCTCAGGAGTCGGAGTGGGCCGAGGGCCGCGAGTTGGACTGGTGGTTGCTCGAGCACATTGAGCACCGCGGCGTGCACGCGCTCGTCGGCGATCTCAACCGGGTGTATGCCGACCACGCCCCACTGTGGGCACTCGACCAGGACCCGGCCGGCTTCTCGTGGATCGACGCCAACGACAACACCAACAACGTGTTCAGCTTCCTACGGTCTGCGCCGGACGGAAGCTACGTCGCCTGCATCGCCAACTTCTCCGCGATCCCTCATCACGACTACCGGCTCGGGCTGCCTGCACGTGGCACCTGGACCGAGATCCTCAACAGCGACGCGGAGTTGTACTACGGCTCGGGCGTCGGCAACCTAGGCGCAGTCGAGGCCACAAGCAACGGCTGGCACGGTCGTCCGGCGTCGGGCGTCGTACAGCTGCCCCCGCTGGCCACCGTGTGGCTGCACCACTCCCCCTAGTCCCCCGTGGCGTCGACCAGACCGCCGTACTGGCCGATCGCGAACGGCAACCCCTCGGCAGGCACGAGCAGCAGCAGCTGGTGGTGGTAGGTCAGCCTCGCGGACTCGTCGATGGGTCGCTCGAAGTACGCGCCGGCCTCGTGCCCGGTGAAGTCGAGAGAGCGACCGCGCGCGAGCTGGTACCTGTCAGTGCGCGTGAGGGTCACGAAGACGAGCGCACCACCGTCGGCCAGTCGGAAGGCGTGTGCCACGCGCTGCGCACGCCAGGTCTGGCTGAACGTGACGTCTCCGCTGGGCTGGGCCGCGCTCAACCCCGCCATCTGCTCCCGGAACGAGTCGTCGACGAACGCACCGGCATACCGGCCGTCGGGATCCTCGAGGACCTCGGCGTACTGGGTGGCAAGCTTCTGCGGCCCGGCGCGTAGGTCTAGCTCGGCGCCGTCGGACCACCCGCGTGACGACTCGTCGTACACCACGGCGGAGCCCGACTCATCTGTTGCTACTTGAGGGATCTCGGTCGTCGCCGCCAGCCGGGGCGCCTCGGTAGCGAGCCACGGTGAGGTGCTGGACTCTCGAGCGAAGACGGCGGCGACCTGCTGGCCCTCCTCGGGGAGCGTCGAGATAGCTGCGAACCAGAGCGGATAGCTGTCGAAGCTTCCGGTCAGCAACTGCTGGGTGGCACCGAGACGCACCGGCGCGGCGGACCGATCGAGCCGCCGCTGGAGGTAGATCCGACCCGCGTCGATCTCCAGCAGTGCCCCGGTCTCGATGTCTGCCAGCGCCGACGCGTCGAGGTCCTCGTCCACTTGCAGGCGGACCAGGTTGTGGTGACTCACCACCTGACTGGCGCTGGCAAGGCTCACTGCACGCCGCGTGAGGTCGGCCGTGTCTTTGCGGTGCGGGGTCGCGCAGCCAGCAAGCAGCACGACGAGCGCCACGGCAACTGTGGTTCGGTTGCCGCCCCTCACGTGGTCGGCCTCGAGGACAAGACCCAGCCTGCGAACAGCAGGCCGAGGCCGCAGCCGATGACCGCAATGCCGCCGACGAAGGCGCCCGGCTGGACGAGGGTCGTCGACACCTGGATGGCCAAGCCCGCCTCTAGCTCGGGGTCCATGGCCACCATCTCAACGGGGCCGTCAGGCAACGGGAACGACACCGTGGCAGACCCGCTGCCCTCGTCGCTCACGAGCCACCAGTCCTGCCTCCCCGGCGGTTCGGCCGGCCGTCCCCCTCCACGGATCACTGTCGTCGATGCGTCCCATGGCACCCCGATCGAGTCGACCCGGGTGTAGGGCGAGCCTGCGAAGTATTCCTGGACGTCGACGTGATGACCGAGCCCGAGGAAGATCGGACGGCCGCCATCGGTGCGCGCAGTCACGTCGACCGTGGGACCGGAGTAGGCAAGCGCACCCGGTGCGGTGATGATGGCCAGGCCATCGGTGTCGAGCCCATGCGGGCCGGTGGTGAGCCGGTTGTCGGGCCCGAAGGCCACCACGGCTGCTGTGCCGGCGAGGACGAGGAGAACTCCTGCCAGGAGCACTAGCCATGCCCCCAGCCTGCGCACTCGAGCGACCTAGAAGAGTGCGCTGGCGAGCTGCTGGCGTGCCTTGGCTACTCGAGGATCGGCGTCGCCGACAACGGCGAACATCTCGATGAGGTGCTGACGCGCGGCGTCACGATCGTCGCCTGCCGTCCGACGTACGAGGTCGATGAGCCGGGTGAACGCATCGTCGACGTTTCCGCCTATCAGGTCGAGATCGGCGGCGAGCGTCTGCGCCGCCACGTCGTCGGGTCGGCTGGCAGCCGCCTCGCGTGCCGCTGCCGGACTCACGCCCTGCGTCCGCTTCAACAGCTGGGCCTGTGAGAGCCCCAGCGTCGCGTCGACATCTCCCGGCGCGTTCTTGAGGGCGTCTTCGTAGAGCGAGATCGCACCATCGAGATCGCCGCCCATCAACGCGGCGTCCGCCTCGGGGTGCGCAGCCACCGGCTCAGCGGGAGGCTCCTCGGTCGCAGGAGCGGCAGCAGGTCCGACCGGCTGGACCGTGCCAGTCACGCCGTTCGCAGCGGCAGCCTGCAGGATTTGATCGACGATGCCACGCATCTCGGCATCGGGCAGGGCTGCCTGGATGGGCAACGGTGCGAGCTGACCACGCAATGCTGCCACCACCAGCGGCACTTGGGGGATGCCCAGCGCCTGGGCGAGATCCGGTTGCGCCGCCACGTCGACGGTGGCGAAAAGGAAGCGTCCGGCGTACTCGTCAGCGATCGCGCTGAGCGCCGCGTTGATCTCGATCGAGGCTGGCACCTCGGGGGACCAGAAGCTCACGAGCACGACCGCGGAAACTGACCGCTCGACGACATCGGCGTGGAGCGACTGCTCGCTCGTCACTGCCAGGGTGTAGCTGCCTCCTTGGCCCGCGCCGGCTGGCCCCGCCTGCCCGGATGCCGTGGGAGCCCCCGCGGGTTTGCGGAGCGCGGACAGGTCTATCGCACCTGGACGGGAGAACTGCGGAACGGTCATGACCTCATCCTAGGAAGGTGCCACCGACCCAGCACGCAGCGGTCTGTCCCCGACAGGCAGACGAGTCGAGTCGAGCGGCGAGACTACGGTGGAGCCGTGACGAGTGTGCCCGCGCAGCCAACTCTCACTGACGGCGTCGTCGTGCTGCGTCCCTGGCGCGACGACGACATCGAGGTCGCACGGTTGGCACACGACGAGGAGATTGCGCACTGGTTCGGCTTCGAGGGCGTGATCCCAACGTATGAGGATCAGGCCGACGCCGTACGTCGATGGCGCGAACAGTATGCCGACGGCCGCCACACCGTGAACTTCGTGGTTGAACACGAGGGCAGCCTCGCCGGCATGGTCGAGATCCGAGACAAAGGCGAGTCAACAGGTGAGCTGTCGTGGACTCTCTACAGTGCGAGACGCGGCCGCGGTCTGGCCACCCGTGCGGTGCGGCTGCTCGTCGGATACGCCTTCTCGGACCTGGGGCTCGCTCGGGTCGAGGCGCACGTGGAGCCCGACAACATCCGGTCACTGCGAGTCGCCAGCCGCGCCGGGCTGCGTCGCGAGGGTGTGATGCGCGAAAGCAAGGCCGTAGGTCAGCGGCGAGCCGACCACGTCGTACTCGCTCGGCTGGCACGCGACGGGGAGCCATCGAGCGGTGAAGGCTTCCGCGCCATCCTGAACGCGGGACTCCCCCGCAAGCGCGCGATCACGCAGTTGCTGGTGCGGGATCGCGACGGCCGGGTCTTGTTGTGCCAGCTCACGTACAAGGACGACTGGGATCTGCCCGGAGGTGTGGTTGAGGTCGGGGAGTCACCACCGATTGCGGTGACGCGTGAGATCGTCGAAGAGCTGGGGCTCTCGCTTCCGGCACTCGGGCTGGTCGCCATCGACTGGCTTCCGCCATGGTCTGGGTGGGACGACGCGTTGTGCTTGGTGTTCGACGGCGGCGTGCATGACAGCGCGATCACTGAGCAGATCGTGCCCGAACCACGCGAGATCAAGACCGCCCGGTTCTGCACTCTCGACGAGGTTGGCGCGTTGTGTCGCGACTTCACAGCCCGCCGCATCAACTCAGCGCTGGAGAGCGCGGCCGATGGGACGGGAGCGGTTTACCTCCACTCCGGAGCACCCTACGCCGACTGATTCCTCACTTGTCGTCAGGTAAGCGCCGGATCAGTGGAGTCGGTGGGTGCCGGTGTGGTCGACGAGCCAGTATCGGCCGTGGGGTGATCGCCACAGATGGATGCCGGGGAACGGTTGTTTGACCTGCCACTTGCCGTGGGTTCGGATCCGGTGATGTCGTCGGGTCATGGGTCCGAGTTTCCCGATCCCGGTCTGGCCGGGTGGTCCACCCTCATCGGGATGGACGTAGGGGATGGTGTGGTCGAGTGTCCATCTTGCGGCTGAGGCAGGACGCGTACGGGAACGTGTCGGCCGGCGTGACATGATCTGGACGGCTTCGCGGATATGGTCGGGGATTTCGTAGGCGTCGACGGGTGCGATGCCGCCCACGTCGATCACGGGTTTGATCGCGATGGTGCAGTCGCCGAGCCATTGTTTGGCTTGGTCGACGGTGACGGGTCCGATCCCTTCCACCCGCGCCACCCCGTCACCGGAATCCAGCGTCTCCTTCGTCAGGTGGACGTAGAGGACGGCTTTGGGTCGCGGGTCGACCTTGATGCTGACTCCCCGCACGAACGGTGTCGGGTTCCCACCGAGCTCGGTGTTGCGAGCTGGTCGAGATCCCGTCGGGATCCCGGCTTCTCGACGGTCGATCGGGATGGTAGATCTGCGGTCTCGGCGGTGGCGTAGAGATCCATCGTCAGTTGGGGGTTGGCGAGGATGCCGAGGGCTCTGGAGCGGCGCACTTCTTTCGACTCGGTGTCGCCGAGAGCGGCCAGCGCGTCGGCGGTGCGGTTGAGTCCGGCGTCGAAGCGGAGTGCGTCGGGTCCGGCGGCGGCGAAGGCTCCGGTGATGGTGCCGGTGTCGTCGGCCGGGTCTAACCACACTCCGCGGCCACGGCGACGGTTGTCCTCCCGCTCGCGGGCGTAGTCGGGGTCGGTGTCGATGATCGCGGCCTGGACTACCTTGGCGAGCCGTCCCCAGGTCAGTGAGTGGGCGTATTTGGCGACCCTGCCGGTCTACCACGGCCGCGGTTTCGAGGGAGACGTCGCGGGTGTCGGTGGCGATCTGGCGTCCGATCCAGGGTTTGACTTCACCGGCCTGGATCCGCGCCCAGAGGATCGGGAGGCGGTGGCGCAGATCGAGGGCGTCCCCGATCAGCCTGGCGGCCGAGTTGGTGGAGATTGCGAGTTCGGCGCCGAGTTCGGCGGGGCAGAACTCCGACACCTCAGGCGTGCCGTCCCCACCGAGCGGGATCATCTGCTCCACTCCCGGCAGCGCAAACTCCGTCGACTCGAGGACGCCGTTGAGGTCGGCCCAGTGGGCGGCGTCTTCGAGTATCGCGACCTCGGCGCGCTTCGACATCCGGCGGCTTGCATTGGCCCGGGTGTGCGCAGGGTTTCGTCGGCGTCGAGGGTGTGGTCGGGTCGGTGTCGAACATGAGTCTGAACCTATCGGTGTCCACCGACAGTTCGGATGCTCAGAACCCCTTATACACAACGGTTCTCGAGACTTTTCGAACGTGGTTGTCCGCTCATCGTTCCAGTCGAGATCGACTTGGTTTCGCTGATCGAGCTTGTCGAGATCACCGGGGTCTCGGCAAGCTCGGCCGCCGCGGGGCAGCTCGACCGCCGCGGGGGAGCTCGACCGCCGGGATATCTGCCCGCAGTCGCCGGCGCGACGCAACGAGCAGCGCCACTTCCGGCGTTGCTGCGCTCTTCCATCACGAGCCGAACCGCCGGCCGCCAACGGAACCGTGCCAGAGCGAGCACCGGGCTCGACAAGCTCGACCATCGTGGGAGAGCACGACCGACGTGGACGGCTCGACCGACGTGTTCTCAGAAGCGGGCGGGCTCCCTGTACTCGCCCCACTCGCCTCGCAGGGCGTCGCAGATCTCGCCGAGTGAAGCCTCGACGCGCGCGGCGTCCAGCATGGCGGGAATCATGTTGGCGTCTGTACGTGAGACAGCCACCATCTTCGCGAGGGCGGCCTCGACGGCCGGCTGGTCACGCGACGTACGACGCACGGACAGCTCCTGCACCTGGTCGACTTCGACCTCGTGCGAGACCCGCATGATCTCCAGCTCGCCACTCACTGTCGGGGTATGACAGTTGACGCCGACGACAAGCTTCTCGTCCTTCTCCAGCGCGGTCTGGTACTGGAACGCGGCTTCGGCGATCTCTGCCATGAACCAGCCATCCTCGATGCCGCGCAGGATGCCGGCGGTCATCGGCCAATGCCCGATCGTGTGGTCGGCGCTCCGGGCGCGGACTTCCTCCGCGAGGGCCTCGGTGTCAGCTGCCCTCATCGGCGAGCCGCCGATCTGCAGGATTTTGTCGAAGATCGCGGTCGCTTCGGCCTCGATCCGGTCGGTGAGTGCTTCGACGTACCACGAACCGCCGAGAGGATCGGCGACGTTGGCAACCCCGGTCTCCTCCATCAAGACGTGCTGGGTGCGCATCGCGATCTCGGCTGCCTGCTCGGTGGGGAGTGCGAGCGTCTCGTCGAGGGCGTTGGTGTGGAGCGAGTTCGTGCCCGCGAGCACAGCCGACAATGCCTCGACAGCAGTGCGGACGACGTTGTTGTAAGGCTGCTGGGCGGTGAGCGAGACACCCGCCGTCTGCGTGTGGAACCTCAGTGACTGCGCCTTCTCAGTTTTGGCGCCGTAAACGTCGCGCATCCAGCGCGCCCAGATGCGCCTCGCAGCACGGAACTTCGCGATCTCCTCGAAGAAGTCGACGTGGGCGTCGAAGAAGAAGGACAGCCCGGGGGCGAACCTCTCGATGTCGAGGCCGCGCGAAAGGCCCAGCTCGACATACCCGAACCCGTCGGCGAGGGTGAACGCCAGCTCCTGGGCGGCGGTCGAGCCAGCCTCACGAATGTGGTAGCCCGACACCGACAGTGGCTTGTATGCCGGGATGTCGTGGGCGCAGTACTCCATCAGGTCGCCGATGAGGCGCAGGTGCGGCTCGGGCCCGAACAGCCATTCCTTCTGGGCGATGTATTCCTTGAAGATATCGGTCTGAAGGGTTCCGTTGAGCTTGCCGAGGTCGGCTCCCTGTCGCTCCGCCGCGACGAGGTACATGCAAAAGATCGGCACGGCCGGCCCCGAGATCGTCATTGATGTCGTGACCTCGTCGAGGCGGATCCCGTCGAACAGCGTCTCCATGTCGGCTGCCGTGTCGATCGCCACGCCACAGTGGCCGACCTCGCCCAGCGCCTGCGGATCGTCACTGTCACGGCCCATCAGGGTCGGCATGTCGAACGCGACCGACAAGCCGCCACCGCCGTGGCCGAGGATCATCTTGTAGCGCTCGTTGGTCTGCCTGGCGTTGCCGAATCCCGCGAACTGCCGGATCGTCCAGGTGCGCCCGCGATATCCCGTCGAGTAGAGCCCGCGTGTGAACGGGAACTCCCCCGGCCAGCCGATCCGCTCGAATCCTGGGTATTCGCTGCCTTCGGGAGGCCCGTAGACGGGCTCGACCTCGACGCCGGACAGCGTCGTGAAGTCGGCCTCGCGAACCCTCGACGCGTCGTAGCGCTGCTGCCAGCGCGCCCTGCCCGCGTCGATGTCGTAGGGATCGGTCATGCGTGCTGCCTCCGCTCGGTGCGGCTGGGCTCTCGTCCGGTGGCTCGCAACCGGGAGGTCCAGCGTCCCGCAATTAGTTGGACGTCCAACTAAATGGTACGACGAGAGCCGCCACCGGCCAAGCCAGCCGGCGGACGACTGGTGCCGGATGCCCTCGAGCTGCCGGTCAAAGTTGTCAATCGGCCGGGACGCCACGGGTTTGCGTGCGATGCTGCAAGCCCCGATCAGATCGACCCTTTGAGGCTTTCATGCACCGTTTGTTTAGTTCTTTCGCAGTCGGCGCTGTGGCCGCGCTGGTACTCACAGGTCTGAGCCAGATCCCTGCCGCCAATGCCGCCGATCCCCTGACCGGCCGGCTGGTGGACGGCACGGTGGGCTCACATCCAGGGGTCGCAAACATGACAATCCAGCTCCGCGAGGTCACCTCGTCCGGTGTGGGACCGGTCGTGGACAGCGACGTGACCAACAGCACCGGCGCCTTCAGCCTGGATGCGGGTCCTTCTCCCGATGACGAGTACTACGTGCGTGTCGTAGCAGGCAACTATCAGGGCGGTTACGTCGGGGGCGCCTCGCCCGCAGTGGTCCAGCCGACGCCTGGTTTCGCAACAACCTATGGCCCGCATGCACACGTCGGCCCGGTCTGGGCCAATCCTGCATTCATCCGTGGCATTGTCGTCAATGCGGCCACAGGCAACCCCGTGGCTGGTGCCCGGGTCACCAGCCGAGACAGCGCTGACATCACCACCGTGGAAGGGCTCGACGTCACGAACAGCAACGGCGTGTTTCGGGTGACAGGTATCACCTGCGAAGACTCCTGCGCGTTGAAGATCAATGGAAGCAGCATCGGTTACGAAACAGGGTTCAGGGCGTGCGGCGGGACGGTCGTCGCCACCTGGGGAGCGGCGTGCGCGTCGCCAATCGGCAGAATCGGCAACGTCCGGCTCGACCGGCTCTAAGCCTTGTTTGGACGGTCCTATCGTCGGCGGCCATGCCTACTCGGTGAAGTCGCCGGCGGAGAGCCGGACCGGGCGGAGCAGGCTCGACAGGGACTCGAGATCCTCCGTCGCCAAGGCACCAAGCCCGAAGCGCGCCGCAACCAGGTCGGCGGTGGCCTTCTCGACCAGGTCTCGACCTGGCTGCGTGATCTCGGCCAGCGTGGCGCGCCCGTCGGTGGGGTGCGCACGACGTACGACCAGACCCGACGTCTCGAGCCGGTCGATGATCGACGTGACGGACGTCGGATGCACCTGCAGCCGCTCGCCCATCTTGCCCAGCGGCAGCGCTCCCCGTTTCGAGAACGTCAGGAGCACTAGCGCTTCGTAGCGGGCGAAGGTCAGTGCATGTGGTCGGAGCAGCTCGTCGAGCTCGGCCAGCACCAGTTGCTGGACCCGCATCAGGCTCGTCACCGCACGCATCTGGGGCACGCCGTCCCAGCGCAGGCCCCATTGCCGGGCAGCCTCGTCGATCGGGTCGAACGACAACGGCGTATGGCGGGCCATGTGCTGACCCTATCCGCGTGTCGCTGTGGTCAGCTCAGGCTGTGCGCCGCAGACCCGAGCGCTGCACCACGCGCTGGATCGTCAGGTCGCGTTCGTCGGGCGAGCCGACGTACCTGATGGTCCTCAGGCCTTGCTCCTGGGCCGCCGACTCGAAGACGAAGTGGCCGTAGTTGAGAAGCCGGCCGATGAACGGCTTCTCTACGGTGATGTCGAGGATACGGGAGATCGGCATCGTGGCGAGCTTCCGAGCGAAGACGCCTCTGATCCGGAAGACGCGCATATTCGTGACGACGAAGCGGTCCATGTTCGCGTTGAGTGCGCGCCAGCCGGCGTGCAGCAGCAGCGCCCACGCGATCAAGAATGGCAGCCAGCCGATCTCGACCGAGCTGTTCAGGAAGACGACAAAGAACACGAGCGCGGCGAGCAGTTCCACGACCGGACGCGTGTAGGCGATCCAATGGTGGCGAACCTCGTCGATGACGACCTCACCCTCGTCGAGCAGCAGATGCGACTCGATCTGAGGGTCAGCGAACGTCCGCCGCAGCCAGCCGGGCATAGCCGGTTAGTTGGCAAGCTCGGAGAGGAACTCCATCAGCTGCTCGAACGCAGTCACGACCGCGCCGATGGCACCCTTGATCGCATCGGCTGCGTTCGCCGGCTCGGTCAGCAGGTAGTACGCCGCGAACGCGAGGACGAGGAACAGGACGCTCTTCTTGGCAACGTCGGTCACCCGGCCTCCTCTCGATCGGAGCACCCATTCCCGCGACGCCGATGAAAGCGCCCAGGGTGCAGCTTGGCCCGATTCTTGTCTAACGCATGGGATTGCTGTGGCTGGTGAGGCGCGCCGTAACCACTATAGGGCCGCGACGAGCGCATCGGCAGCGCTGTAGGGGTCCTGAACGCCGGCAACCACGTCGGCCGCCAGGGCGTCGAGGTCGGCGTGGCCATGCAGGTCGGCGAATCGGGCGCGGAGCGTGGTGACCGCGATCGCTTCGATCTCGTCGCGGGCACGGCGCTCGCGACGCGCCGTGAGCTCGCCCGACGACTCCAGCATCTCGCGGTGCTTCTCGATGGCGGCCACGAGGTCATCGATGCCCTCGCCGGTCTGCGCCACGGTCTTCACGATCGGGGCACGCCATTCGCCGGGTTGGCCGCCAAGGCTGATGACGGCCCTGAGATCGCGGACGACCTGGTCGGCGCCGTCTCGGTCGGCCTTGTTGACGACGTACACGTCGCCGATCTCGAGGATGCCCGCTTTCGCCGCCTGGATGCCGTCGCCCATGCCCGGTGCCAGCAGCACCAGAGTTGTATCGGCGAGACCAGCGATCTCGACCTCTGACTGCCCGACCCCCACGGTCTCGACCACGACCACGTCGCAGCCCGCGGCGTCGAGCACCCGCAGGGCCTGCGGGGTTGCCCAGGCCAGCCCGCCGAGATGGCCGCGGCTTGCCATCGACCGGATGTAGACGCCGCTATCCGTCGCGTGGTCCTGCATCCGGACTCGATCGCCGAGCAGCGCACCGCCGGAGAACGGCGACGACGGGTCGACGGCGAGGATGCCGACTCGCTTGCCGACCGCCCGCATGGTCTTGACCAACGCCGACGTCGAGGTCGACTTACCGACCCCGGGGGATCCGGTGACGCCGACGATCTGTGCGTGTCCGGTGTGCGGGGTGAGCCGCTCGGCTACCTCGCGCAGCAGCGGCGACGCGTCCTCGACCAGCGAGATCAGCCTGGCCACCGCACGAGGATCGCCCTGCTGGGCGCGCTCGACGAGCTCGGCCACCTCGCGCTGGCCACGCGACGTCCGTCGCCCGACGCCTCGCCCCGACGGCACGCCACCAGCCTCGGCAGCAGCCTCCGTCACGCCTGCGGGACGCGCACGATGAGGGCGTCGCCCTGGCCGCCACCGCCACACAGGGCTGCGGCGCCGACCCCACCGCCGCGGCGCTGCAGCTCGAGCGCGAGGTGCAGCACGATCCGGGCGCCGGACATGCCGATCGGGTGGCCTAGCGCGATGGCGCCGCCGTTGACATTGACGATGTCCTCACTGATGCCGAGCTCACGCGCACTCGCGATGCCGACTGCGGCGAACGCCTCGTTGAGCTCGACCAGGTCGAGATCTGCAGGAGTGACACTGTCCTTCTCGCAGGCAGCCTTGATGGCGGCTGCCGGCTGGGACTGGAGCGTCGAGTCAGGGCCAGCGACCTGGCCGGACGCGCCGATCTCGGCGAGCCAACGGAGCCCGAGCTCGTCGGCCTTGGCCTTGCTCATCACGACCACCGCGCAGGCGCCGTCGGAGATCTGCGATGCGGAACCAGCAGTGATCGTGCCGTCCTTCGAGAACGCCGGTCGCAGTCGGCCGAGCGACTCCGTGGTGGTGTCGCCCCGGATCCCCTCGTCCTCGCTGACGACGAGAGGGTCTCCACGACGCTGGGGCACCTCGACCGGCACCACCTCGTCGGCGAACAGTCCGTTCTTCCAGGCGTCGGCCGCTCGTTGGTGCGAGCGGGCGGAGAATGCGTCCTGCTCTTCGCGGGTCAACGACTCGGCCTCGACGTTGCGCGTCTCGGTCAGGCTGCCCATCGCCTGGTCGGTGAAGACGTCCCACAACCCGTCGTACGCCATGTGGTCGCGCAGCGGTACGTCGCCGTACTTGAAACCCTCCCGAGACTTCGTGAGCAGGTGGGGGGCGTTCGTCATCGACTCCATCCCTCCCGCAACCACGATCTCGCACTCGCCAGCCCGGATCAGCTGGTCAGCGAGTGCGATCGCGTTGATGCCCGACAAGCACACCTTGTTGATGGTGAGCGCGGGCACCGTCATCGAGATACCAGCCTTGACCGCTGCCTGGCGGGCGGGGATCTGGCCGGCACCGGCCTGCAGGACCTGCCCCATGATCACGTAGTCGACCTGGTCGGGTGAGACCCCACCCTTCTCCAGTGCACCTTTGATGGCCACGCCGCCGAGGTCGGCGGCCGACATGTCCTTGAGGCCACCGAGCAACCGACCGATCGGCGTACGAGCACCTGCGACGATGACAGATCCGGACATCGGTCCTCCTCACTGAAACCTTGCTCTGAACCCTACCCAGCGCCCCCTCGCGGCGGAACGGCGAGCGGCCGGACGGTCTGTCGAACACGTCACACCTTGCCGTCCGAGCGGCTCGTCAGAGCTCCTGGCCGATGTCGATCCGGTTGCCGTCGGGGTCTGCCACGACGAAGTCACGAAGGCCGTAGTCCTCGTCCCGCAGCCCCTTGACAATGCGGGCGCCGCCGGCGACGAGGTCGTCGTGCAGGCGTCGAGCGTCCGTCACGATCAGGTGCATGACGTTGCGACCGCTGCCCCGGTGGCCGGGACTGAGGGTGAGGTGCACCTCGGCCGCATCGCGCACGAGGATCACGAAGCCGACCGGGTCGCCGTTCGTGAAGTCCACCTGCATGCCGAGCCGATCGACGTAGAACGCCACGGCGCGGTCGATGTCGGAGACGGCGACCGTCGGAGCGGCGCGTCCGAAGCTGAGCGGGTCGTGCGGGGTCATCAGTCAGGCCTCCTCGCCCCATTGGGGCGTCGGTACGGACCGGCGGGTCGGTGCCTGCGTGGTGGTCCGTGCATATGGCCGGGTCGGTGCCCGCGACGTGCGTCAGGCTCGCACGCGGGCGGGAGCAGGTCAAGGACTCGCCTGGCTCGGGCAAGGGTCTGCTGTCGAACCCGTCACACCTGCTGGAGCGTCTCTTCGCCGTCCGCGACGATGGGGGGATGAGCACCTCGGGATTCCCGTCCGGCCTGATCATTGCCGTGGACCATGTGGGCATCGCGGTGCCTGACCTGGACGCCGCGATCGCGTTCTACCGCGACAAGTTCGGCTTCCGACTGGTCCATCAGGAGGTCAACGAGGAGCAGGGCGTGCACGAGGCCATGATCGCCATCGGGAGCTCCGACACCTGTCTTCAGCTGCTCGCCCCCCTTTCGCCGGACTCGACGATCGGGAAGTTCCTGCGCCGGGCTGGCCCCGGAGTCCAGCAGGTCGCCTACCGGGTCACGAGCATCGACGAGGCCATGGCTGCCGTGCGTGAGCTGGGGATGCGGCTGGTGTATGACGAGCCACGCCGCGGTACGGCAGGCAGCAAGACGAACTTCATCCACCCCAAGGACGCCGGCGGCGTCTTGGTGGAGCTGGTCGAACCAGCCTCCGACTGAGATAGATTTCGCGCGAGAGAGGGGCGGCCGTGAGACAGATCCTGGACGCGATCCTCGCCATGGATGCGAGCGCAGACGACTTCGCTGCCCTGCCGGTGCCTTCGTCATACCGCGGAGTCACAGTGCGCCAGGACGAGGTCGACATGTTCGAGGGTCTCGAGTCCCCCGAGAAAGACCCCCGCTCGAGCTTGCACCTCGACGAAGTCGCGACCCCCCAGCTCGGACCGGGTGAGGCCCTGGTCGCCGTGATGGCGTCCAGCATCAACTACAACACGGTCTGGACGAGCATCTTCGAACCAGTCGCGACTTTCACGTTCCTCGAGCGGTACGGGCAGCTGTCTCCGCTCTCGAAGCGCCACGACCTGCCCTATCACGTGGTCGGGTCCGACCTCGCCGGCGTCGTCCTCCAGACCGGGCCGGGGGTGCACACCTGGTCACCTGGCGACGAGGTTGTGGCCCACTGCCTGTCGGTCGAGCTCGAGAGCCCCGATGGGCACAACGACACGATGCTCGATCCCGAGCAGCGGATCTGGGGTTTCGAGACGAACTTCGGCGGGCTTGCGGAGCTGGCCCTTGTCAAGTCCAACCAGCTGATGCCTAAGCCCGCCCACCTGACGTGGGAGGAGGCGGCCTGCCCTGGGCTGGTGAACTCGACGGCATACCGCCAGCTCGTCTCCCGAAACGGCGCTGACATGAAGCAGGGCGACACCGTGCTGATCTGGGGCGCTTCCGGTGGCCTGGGCTCGTATGCAACACAGTTCGCAGTCAACGGCGGCGCGATCCCGGTCTGCGTCGTCTCCTCGGACGACAAGGCCGACCTCTGCCGCTCGATGGGGGCCGACCTGATCATCGATCGTCGGGCCGAGGGGTATGCCTTCTGGCGGGACGAGCACACCCAGGACCAGTCGGAGTGGCGACGGTTCGGCGCCAAGATCAGGGAGCTGACCGGCGGTGACGACCCCGACATCGTGTTCGAGCATCCAGGGCGCGAGACGTTCGGAGCATCCACCTTCGTCGCCCGCCGTGGCGGCACGATCGTTACCTGCGCGTCGACGTCAGGCTTCCTGCACGAGTACGACAACCGCTACCTCTGGATGCACCTCAAGCGGATCATCGGCTCACACTTCGCGAACTACCGTGAGGCGTGGGAGGCCAACCGGCTGATCAGCAAGGGCTTGGTGCATCCGACGCTCAGCAAGACCTATCCGCTGGACCAGACAGGTCAAGCGGCGTGGGAGGTGCACCGAAACCTCCATCAGGGGAAGGTCGGGGTACTGTGCTTGGCACCAGAAGAAGGGCTCGGCGTGCGAGATCACGCCAAGCGTGAATCGCACCTCGAGGCGATCAACCGTTTCCGAGGGACATAGCGCATCCGCACTCTCGACGAATGGGGTACAACCGGAATCATGACTGACAAGACCACCCGCCAGGGGCTGTCCATCTTCGACGACCCGGCTTCGACGCAGCCCGACGACGGCGACGTGCAACGCGCCGAGGCCGAGACGCAGCAGTTCCCCGCGGTCAGCCCGTCTTCAGCGGGTCCGGCCGCACCGTCCGGCGCCGACGCCGTGCCGGTCTTCACGGTCGTACGCCGTGGTGGCTACGACAAGGGTGCCGTCGATGCCTGGCTGGCCCATCACGAGGCTGAGCGTCGCGCAGCGCACGACGAGCTGCAAGAGCTACGTCGGCGCGTGTCAGAGCTCGAGTCCCTCGTCGCCGAGCAGGGAAATCCGACGTATGCCGGTCTTGGCAGCCACGCTGCCGCCATGCTCCGGCTCGCGGAGGAGCAAGCCAACACCGTCCTGGCGAGCGCCCACGCCGCTGCCGACGAGTCGCGCGCGCGGGTTCTTCGCGAGGCCACGGCCTTGAAAGCCGACGCTGACAAGGAAGCCTCCGACATCCGCACCGTCCAGCTGCAGGAGATCGAGGAGCGGCGAGCGTCGATGATGGCCGAGGCCGGGACGGACCGCGACCTTGCGAGGGCCGAGGCTGCTGACATCCTGGCGTCCGCCACCCGTGAGGCCGAGCAGCTGAGGCTCGCGGCGCAGCAGGAGACGAACGCCCTGCGCACCAGCGCCAAGCGCGAGACCGAACAGGCCCGCGCGGCCGCCGACCGCGAGGCGATGGAGTCCCGCCGGATGCTGGCCGTCGAGAAGGAACGCCTCACCAAGGAGGCGTCCGAGCGGCACTCCTCAGCCACCGAAGAGACGGCACGACTGGTCGAAGAGGCAGAGGCGCGGGCCAAGAGCGCAGAGGACCGCGCCCGCGAAGCGATGGCGGCGGCGACCCGGCACCGGGAGCAGGCAACCGCCGAGAGCGAGAAGTCGCTCCTGCGGTCGCGTCGCGAGGGGGAGCAGATGGTGGTGGCTGCTCGCAAGCAGGCCGAGCAGATTGTCGCCAACGCCAACGCGGATGCCGAGCGCCAGCATGCGGCCGTGCGGGCCGAGGTCGAGGCGCTGCAGAAGCGCCGCGACGGCATCGTCGCCCAGCTCGCTCAGCTACGAGACCTCGTGGCGACGTTCGGAAGCGGCGACGATGCGCCAACGCCGACCTCGAAGGCAAGCAACCCCGAGCAAGAGACTTCCACCCGGGGCGAAGACCAGACGTAGTCGGCATTCCCCGCCCTCGCCGGCCATGCCGGCCGACGACCTCCTTTACAGGGCGGCCGATATGACAGGGTGTGCACATGTCTGAGCACGACGACGGCGACGGGGCTCCCAAGCCAGCACCTAAGGCCGGGAAGAAGCGCTACACGGCGCCGGGGTCTCAGGCGTCCCCTGAGGACTTGCTGATCCATCCGGACGACGAGCCGACGGCAGGCGAAGATCCCTTCGGCCAACGAGGGCCGCCGATCTCACGACGCTCACCGCTCTTCGTGGGCTTCGTCGGTGGCATCGGTGTCTTGCTGGCGCTGTTGCTCGGCATGGCTGTCCAACAGGCACAGTCAGTGCTGGTGCTCATCGTGGTCGCGGGGTTTCTCGCGGTCGGACTGAACCCGATCGTCGAAGTCCTGATGCACCGAGGGCTAAGCCGGGGTGTGTCGGTACTCGTGGTCACCGTCGGGGTTTTGTCGATGATCACCCTGTTCGTGGTAGCCCTGGTGCCGGTGCTCAGGGACCAGACAACGGCCCTCGTGAACAGCGCTCCCGGGTGGCTCGACCAGCTCCAGCAGAACAACACTGTGGAAGATCTCGACAGCAAATACGAAATCATCGACAAAGCCAAGGAGGAGCTCGAGTCCGGCGACCTGGCTCAGCAAGCGTTCGGAAGCCTGTTCACCGTGGGGCTCGCAGTGCTGAACGCCCTGCTGAACGCGTTCTTGGTCTTCGTGCTGACGTTGTACTTCTTGACCGCCTTGCCGGCGATCAAGCGGGCTTGCTACTCGCTGGCACCGCCGGCCCGCCAGGAGCGCGTCACCTCACTCGGCGACGAAATCTTGCGCAGGGTTGGCGGCTATGTGGCGGGTGCCTTCGTCATCGCGCTGATCGCAGGAGTCTCCTCGTTCATCTTCTTGGAGTTCGCCGGCTTGTCGGAGTACGCGCTCGCGCTCTCGATCGTCGTCGCCCTGCTGGACTTCATCCCGCTCATCGGCGCGACGATCGGAGCCGTGCTGGTGACGGCCATCGGGTTCGCCACGTCGCCCGGCATTGGTATCGCCTGCCTGATCTTCTACATCGTCTACCAGCAGGTGGAGAACTACCTCATCTACCCACGCGTGATGAGGTCGTCGGTCGACGTGCCTGGTGTGGTGACCGTGATCGCGGTGTTGATAGGAGGCGCCCTGATGGGCGTCGTCGGTGCCCTCCTGGCCATCCCGACGGCCGCCGCCGTGCTTCTGCTCATCCGCGAGACTGTCGTGAAGAGACACGACGACCAGCCCGAAGTGCCCATCGACGAAGCGAGCCAGGCCACCGGCACGCCCTGACGCGTGGGTCAGGAGCCGACGATCCGCGGCGCCTTGTGGTCCATCGGGCCATCCCACGTGTCGGGAAGAGGCGCGGCGGCAGGGTTCAGCCGCTCGACCACGAGGTCCAGCACTCGGTCGGCCTGACCCACCCACAGGTGCTTCCCGTCGGGTACGTCGACGACCTCTGCCTGCGTGATGGCGGCGAACCGCTGACGAGCCTCCGTGGGCCGCAGGTAATCGTCGTACTCGGGAATGATCGCCAGCACCGGCTTGCCGGACGCGTCCCACTCGGCGAGGTGCTTACTCTGGGCGAATCGCAGCGGTGGGGACAGCAGGATCGCGCCCTCGATGCCGGGGTCGTTGCCGTACATCAAGGCGAGGTCGGTGCCGAACGACCAACCGACCAGCCACAGGTGCGGCAGCTCGGCGAACTCGGCGTACTCGATCGCGGCCATCACGTCGAAGCGTTCGGCCGACCCGTTGTCGAAGCTCCCCTGGCTCGTCCCCTGGGTGCTGGTCGTGCCGCGTGTGTTGAAGCGCA
Organism: uncultured Actinomycetota bacterium; assembly: GCA_963815295.1. Lineage (GTDB taxonomy): Bacteria > Actinomycetota > Actinomycetes > Propionibacteriales > Nocardioidaceae > JACDHG01. The sequence goes on along the minus strand of CAWFFZ010000008.1, from coordinate 467,471 downwards.
ACACCGCGATGTTTGCGAGTGCTGGAAGTCGGGCGGCGGCCTTGCGGAAGATCTGGCTGTCCATCATCCCGCCATGGGTCGGCAGCGGATGTAGGCAGATCATCGTCACGACCGGGTCAGCGTCAGCGGGGAGCGCCAGCTCAGCGACCAACTCGAGGCCGTCGGCGGTCGTGAGCGTGATGGCCTCCCGGCGTGCCGGGAGCACGGAGTTCGCCCGGATCCGCTGCGATGCCATGGTCATCAGTGGGCAGAGTAGTCGCGGAAGCCTCGCCCGGTCTTGCGGCCGAGGTAACCGGCGGTGACCAGGTGCTCCAGCAGTGGCGCGGGCGCGAACCCGGGCTCGCGAAACTCGAGGAACAACGTGCGCTCGATGGCCAGTGCGACGTCGTTACCGACGACGTCGAGCAGCTCGAACGGCCCCATGGGCAGCGCGCAGCCTTCCTTCATCGCGGTGTCGATGTCGTCGGCGGTGGCGTAGTGCGCCTCGAGCATCCGCACGGCGTCGTTGAGGTACGGGAACAACAAGGCGTTGACGATGAACCCAGCGCGATCGCCGCACGACACCGGCTGCTTGTCCAGCGACGCGCACACGGCGCGGACCGTCTCCGCCACGTCGGCATCTGTGGCTACGGTCGACACCACCTCGACAAGCCTCATCACCTGCGCCGGGTTGAAGAAGTGCATACCGATCACGTCGCGGGGGCGTCGGGTCACGGTGGCGAGCTCGATGACGGGCAACGACGACGTGGTCGTTGCGAGGATGGCGCCGTCTCGGCAGATCTCGTCGAGGTTCTCGAACAGGGCCTTCTTCACAGCCAAGTCCTCGGCGATCGCCTCGACTACGAGGTCCACGTCCGAGAGGTCGTCGAGTCGGGTCGACCCGGTGACGTGGCCGAGTGCCGTGTCACGGTCAGCCTGCTCGAGCTTGCCGCGCTGGACAGCCTTCTCCAGGCTGTGGGTCACCGCTGCCTTGACCTTGGCCACCTTCTCGCTGCTGCGAGTGATGACCGTGACGTCATACCCCGCCTTGGCGAAGACCTCGACGATGCCGGCCGCCATCGTGCCCGAGCCTACGACGCCAACGCGACGCACCTCGCGCTTGAACTGTGGCCCAGCCTCGGGGTCTGGCGTCTGCGAGTCATCGACGACGACTGGACTGTCAGGCGCTTCGTAGGTGTAGAAGCCTCGCCCGGTCTTGCGGCCGAGCAGGCCCGCGGTGACCATCTGCTTGAGGATGGGGCTTGGCGCGTGGAGCCGGTTGCGGCCCTGGCGGTACATCGTGTCGAGGATCTCGTATGCCGTGTCGAGCCCGATCAGGTCTAACAGCGCCAACGGACCCATCGGGTAGCCGCAGCCCAGCCTCATGGCCGCGTCGATGTCGGCGCGAGTGGCGTTGTTGTTCTCATACATCGCGACGGCGTGGTTGAGATAGCCGAACAAGAGCGCGTTGGCGATGAAGCCGGCCTTGTCGCCGGCAGTGACAGGGTTCTTGCCGAGGGCGCGGGCGAGTGCCTGCACATCCTCAACGACGTCGGGCTCCGTGACCACGGTGCGGATGACCTCGACGAACTGCTGCACCGGCGCGGGGTTGAAGAAGTGCATGCCGATGACCCGGCCGGGGCGCGAGGTCGCGGCGGAGATCTCGGTCACCGACAACGACGACGTGTTGGTTGCGAGGACGGCGTCGTCACTGACGATCTCGTCGAGCTGCTGGAAGATCGACCGCTTGAGCTCGAGCCGCTCGACGACAGCCTCCACCACGAGGTGGCAGTCCTTGAGATCGGTCAGGTTCGTCGTGAGGGTAAGCCGGTCGAAGATCCCCTGCTGCTCGTCTTCTGCCAGCTTGCCCCGCTTCTTCGCCCGGTCGGTGGAGTGCTGGATGTGACCGCGACCGCGCTCGACGAGCTCGTCCGACTGCTCGACGCCGACGACGTCGAAACCGTTACGGGCAAAGACCTCTGCTATGCCGGCACCCATCGTGCCCAGGCCGACGACGCCGATCGTGGTGAACTCTCGAGACATGCGCCGAGTCTTTCACGGCCGTTCGACCGGGGTTGACGAGGTCGCGTCCGCGTTCAGCTGGCCGGTCGCGAGCGCCAGAGCACCAGGGCGATCAGTCCCGCCAGCACACCGGCACCGGCCCCCGCCCACACTCCCAAGTTCGAGTCCCTTTGGGCCCCGTCGACTTCGAAATTTTCCTGGGCACTGGGGACCGGCTCGGTTGGCGGTCCGATCCGCTTGTCCAGCTGCGGCAGGAGCTCATTCATCGGTTCGTAACGTTGCGAACAGAGCCCAGTTGACCACTCGGCACCGGAGCCAGTGGCGAAGACGACGACCCTTCTGTCGGCCGGGAGGTCGAAGTTGCACGAGTTACCTTCGCCATCTGAACCCTCCTGGCCCGTGTTGACCGTGACCCTGGCCGCCACATCGCCCTTGTAGACACGGTCCACATCGACGTACCTGGTGACTCGGAGATCGTCGACCAGGTCCCCGGTCGTTCCCACGAAGATCCCGTCGGCATCCGCGATCGAGTTGTTGAGCGGGATCGATGCACACGAGCACGCGTGCGCGGTCGCCGACGTGCCGAGGACCAGGCCACTGCAGAGCAGCACCAGCACTCCTAGTCGGGCCAGCATCCGTCGCGGTTCCATATCGCTCCCTCAGGTCAGTGTGAACGTATGACGCTGCCCACGCCTCATCGGTTCCCCGACCGTCGGTAGGGTCGTGCGTTGTGCGGCTCGTGATAGCTCGGTGTCAGGTGGACTACGCGGGTCGGCTGACCGCGCACCTTCCGATGGCCACCCGCCTGCTCATCGTGAAGTCCGACGGCTCGGTGCTCGTGCACTCCGACGGTGGGTCCTACAAGCCGCTCAACTGGATGTCACCTCCATGCACGCTGGTCGAGGGGCATGACGCCGACGGCCAGGTCGAGTGGGTGGTCGAGGCCAAGGGCGGCGACACGCTCCGGATCCTCATCGACGAGGTCGTGAGCGACTCGGCGTACGACCTTGGACTTGATCCCGGCTTGCAGAAGGACGGTGTCGAGAAGCACCTGCAAGAGCTGTTGGCCGACCATCCCGCAACTCTGACCGACGGCTTGACGTTGGTCCGACGAGAGTTCCCAACGGCAGTCGGGCCCGTCGACCTGCTCTGCCGCGACAGCGACGGCGCCACCGTGGCGGTCGAGATCAAGCGCCGCGGCGAGATAGACGGTGTCGAGCAGCTGACCCGTTACCTTGACTTGCTCAACCGCGACCCCCTGCTGTCGCCGGTGCGCGGCATTTTCGCCGCCCAGGAGATCAAACCGCAGGCCAAGGTGCTCGCTACCGACCGCGGCATCATGTGCGTCACCCTGGACTACAACGCGCTACGCGGGATGGACGACCCGACCGCACGCCTCTTCTGACGTCAGAAGCCGCCGAAGTCGCCACCACCACCGAAGTCGCCACCACCGCCGAAGTCACCGCCACCGCCGAAGTCACCGCCACCGCCGTAGTCACCGCCACCGCCGTAGTCTCCGCCGCCGTCTCCGCCGCCGCTGCCGTCTGCGCCGCTGGCGTAGTCGCCACTCCCGTCGCTTCCACCGCCATCGCCACCGGAGCCGCCGTCGAACGCGCCGCCGAGTGCCATCCCCATCATCGTGCCCATGAACAGCGCCGGCATGGCGCCCGCGGCCCCGAAGTAGCCCATGCTCCAGGGGGTATACGACGACCCGGCCTGCCAGTAGGGCACCCGCCGAGCACCGACCATCACCTGGCGCGCGTCGGGCTCGGCTCCCTGGTCGACGCGGTCTGCGTCAAGCGCGCATGCTGGTACGTCGCGTGCGGCGCCTCCGTCGGGATGCCATGAGACGTCACGGACGGACGGACCGTGCTGAGGGTTGAAGAAGCACGGCAGGCGTCGCGCGGGCAGAGGGTCGCCAGCGACGCGGGCGCGCACACAGGCGATGGCATACCGGCCGCCCTCGAGAATCGACGCGACGTGGGTGATCTGATCGGGGGTGGTGACCGCTGCCAGCGACTCCTTCGCCGCCTCGTAGTCGTCAAGTGCCCGCTGGTAGTCCTGCCGGGTGCCTTCGTCGAGCTCGCGACCCGCAATGTCCACGTCCAAGCTCCGCAGTTCCTCGCCGAACTGGGTCACGTCCTCGTCGGCGACTTGTTTGACGCCGACCAGCTGCTTGGCAGCCATCTCCTGGCGCTGCGCCTCGAGGCGACGCCGATTGGACGCGCTGATGACGAACACAACGACAACCAGGACGACCAATACCAGGATCAGCCACATGCCAGTCCCCTCTCCGACCCGTCGGCGTAATGAAGCGTTCAGCCTACGCGGTGGCGTGTTTTGACCCGCTCAGCAAGTGATGCGACCTCGGCAGCGCAGCCCCAGGACAAGGTGACGCCGGCGCCGCCGAGGCCATAGCAATGGATGACGCTGTGGTCGTCGTTCTCGTCGAGCTCGAGACGCACCTCCGGCCTCACTGGCCGCAGGCCGACGCGGTGCCCCAGCACCTCGGCATCGGCAATCTCGGGAACCAAAGCGCTCGCTCGGAGAAGGATCTGCTGAGCAACGGCTGGATCCGGACGCCTGTCCCAGGCGCCCCTTTCTTCGGTCCCGCCAACGATCACGTCGTGCGATCGCGGCACGACGTACGTCGGGCCGGCCTCGTCCAGCATCCACTCGTCGATTCCCATTTGGGCCACCCGCACGACTTGCCCGCGCACCGGATAGACGCTGGGGTCGTCGGCCAGCATCCGCGCGCCAAGTCCGGCGCAGTTCACCACGAGCCCGGCCCGGTCAGGGAGCGCAGGGAGAGCCATCCGGGTAAGCGTGGCGCCGGCGTCCTCGAGCCGGCGCCGCAGCCACTCGAGATACACGGGCATCTCGATGACCGGTGTCGTGAACGACCACCCGTCGGCGTAAGGCGCAGGGGTGGCGCCGAGGCGCGACAGGTCTGGCACCGCCTCGATCCACCACGGATCGCTCGACCGCGACCGCAGCAGCTCGGTTCCCCGCCGCAGTACGACCCCAGTCGCAGGAGTGTCGGCCAGTTGCTCGAACACCATCTTGCTGTGGCGCGACCAGGCAAGCACTCGCTCGACGGGTTCTGCGAGGTAGGGGTACCAGATGGCTGCGGCCACGGCGGACGTCGTTTCCTGTGGCAGGTCACGGGCGAGCACGTCGACGTGGTGTCCTGCCTCGGCAAGGGTCACGCCGACGGTGAGACCCGCGACCCCAGCCCCGATGACCAGCACTCTCACCGGATCAGTGTCGCAGCGAGGGGATCTAGCCCTCGTCGCCGGCAATCGTGGGCGCGGTGGGGTCGTCTTGTGGATCGCCCAGCTCTCGGGCGACGTACTCCTCGATCGCCTCGACGTCGTGCTCAGCGCGCGTGACAACAGTGAGGAGGTCGGACATCGTGGCCACTTCTTCGACCTGCTCCTTGATGAACCACTGCATGAACTGGTCGGACGCGAAGTCGTTCTCAGCCCGGGCGAGCCCGGTCAGCTCATTGATCTGCGCGGAGACACGCTTCTCCTGCTCCAGCGCGAGCCGCACCGGGGCAACGATGTCGGCAAAATCGTTGTTCGGTCCGTCGGCGCCGGGGATGGCCACGTCAGCGTCGGCGTCCAGGAGGTATTGGACCATCATCATCGCGTGGTCGCGCTCCTCGAGCGCCTGGCGATAGAAGAACGCCGCCATCTGGGGCATCGTGAGTGCGTCGTAGTAGATGGCGCACGCGACGTACTGCTGGTGGGCGGAGAACTCGTTGCCAATCTGGGTCTTGAGCTGATCCACGAACTTCTGCGACGCCACGCGAGCCTCCTGGATTGAGCGACTTTGTCGGTCTGCAACCGCGACCGCCCAGCCATCCTAGTGACGCCGTCACCCGGTCGCCTTGCAAGGTAAGGCAAACCTAAGTTTCGTGCTAGGGTTTCGCCGTGCCAAAGACGTTCGAGAAGGCGTGGACGCCGAAGATCAAGTGCTGCACCAGCAGGCCCAAGTGCGGGCGCTGTCCTCTCGTGATGCTGTGTGAGGGCACGCTGCCCGAGGGCTACACGGTCAAGAAGCGGCGCCTCGTCGACCCTAAGGGCAAGCCCGCCAAGAAGCAGAAAGTGGCGAAGGCGGCTAAGAAGAGCAGGAAGCGCCGCCTCCCGGTCGCTGCCTGAGCACTTCCGGCTCAGCCGGCGAGATCTTCGACGGGCTTGCCGTTCCAGGTCTTCAGCACCCAACCGTCAGCGTCGACCGTCAGTTCACACGTGCCGACGTTGTCGATCGGTTGACTGAAACCGAGGTCGGCAGGAACGTTCGTCGCTAGCAGTGGCAGCGTCAATTGGAGAGCGCCGCCGTGACTCACCACGAGCACGGTCTCACCCCGGAATTCGTCGGCGACCGACTGGAGCTCCGTCTCGACGCGTCGTACGACGTCCGATCCCGTCTCCGCACCGGGGCAGCCGACGGAGAGGTCTCCCGCCCGCCAGGCCGCGATGACGTCGGCGAACAGGTCGAGGGTGAACGGCTGACCGGCGAGGTCGCCGACAGAGAACTCGCGAAGACCTGACCGGACCCGCACGGGTACGCCTAAGACGGCCGCCGCGATCTCTGCTGTCTGCACCGCACGCGACATCTCGCTGCACCAGATCGACGCGACCTTGCGGTGGAGCAGCGACTCCGCCAGCGCGCGAGCCTGGTCCCGTCCAGCCAGCGTCAAGGAGCCTCCCGCATCCCAGGCGAGCTCGGACTCGTATGCCGCCTCAGCATGGCGTGCGACGACGAGGGTGGCGGCGCAGTACAGGTCACTCAAAAGCGCTGCCTCCTTCGACCACGCGGAACGACATTCCAGCCTCCTGCAACCGCCCGAGAAGGGAGTCTCCCATGGCTTGGACCGTGGTGACCTGCCCAGCCGTCGGCGGCAGGTCGTCGAGAGCCAGACACAGTGCCGACTGAGACAGCATCATGGCCGTCTCGCCATACCCAGGATCGCCACCGCTTACCTCCGTGACCACGCGCTCACCCCCGCCCTCACCCACAAACCGCACCGAGAACCACGACCTCGCCCGCTTTTCCGCCGACGGGCCGTCGCCACGTTTGCGCAGCCTGACCAGAAAATCACGTCCGTGCGGAACTTGCGCGACGGCCACCATCCCACCCAGGACAGCCGGAGCCGCCAGGGCCATCGGCAGGCTGTGGAACCAGGCGTAGTGGCCGTACGAGAAGTCCGGGCCGTACCGCTCCACTGCGCGCGCCGAGCGACGCACGACCACCGGGTCAACGGTCGGCAAGGGGAGCGCCCAGCCACGGCCGTCGGGACCCCTCCTCGGACGCTGCGGCAGCGACCGGACGCGTCGCGGTCCACTTCGCCCCTCCGACCGACGGCGCTGCGCAGCGGTGGTCGACGACTTGCGCGCCCGGGAGAAGGCACGGACCGCCGAATGGTACGTCCCGCCCGAGATCATCGCCCCGGCCCTGACATAGCCCGCGACGGTGAGAGGCACACCTTCGGGCAGCTCCTTGACGGTGAACCACGCGCCGAGGTCGTGCGGGATCGAGTCGAAGCCGCAGGCATGCACGAGCCGTGCTCCGGTCTCCTGCGCGCGTCGGTGGTAGGCGAGCCACATCCGGTCCACGAACTCTGCCTCCCCTGCGATGTCGACGTAATCAGTCCCGGTATCGGCACATGCGGCGACCAGCGGCTCGCCGTGCTCCATGAAGGGGCCGACGGTTGTCGCCACGACTGTGGCCTGCTCGGCGACCGCGCGCAGCGACGTCGGGTCGGACAGGTCGGCGTGCACCGTGTCGACCGACTCGCCACCAGGGCCGAGCGAAGTCAGCCGCTCCCGGACGGCCGCGAGCTTGCCGGGGTCTCGACCGGCGATCGCCCAGCGCAGTGTGGCGGGGCCGTCGGCCGCGAGCCGTTCCGCTGTCAGACCGCCGGTGAACCCGGTCGCGCCCACCAACACGATGTCCCATCGGCCCATCAGTCGGATGGGCGCCAGAGAGGGCAGCCCGTTGGCCAGGCGGATCTCGTGCACGAACGCCCCGACGATCTCAGTCAGGCCGAAGTCCTTGGGCGTGAAGACCGCGGCGACACCGGCCCGCTTCAGAGCAACCGCGTCCGACGTCGGGATGATCCCGCCGACGATGACGGGTACGTCGGTCAGCCCCTGGGCGCGCACCCCGTCGACGATGGTCGGCACCAGCTCCATGTGGGAGCCGGACAGGATCGAGATGCCGATGAGGTGCACGTCCTCGGCGACGGCGGCCGCGACGATCTCCTCAGGCGTCAGCCGGATTCCCTGGTAGATGACCTCGAAGCCGGCATCCCTTGCCCGCACAGCGATCTGTTCGGCGCCGTTGCTGTGGCCGTCGAGACCCGGCTTCGCGACAAGCACGCGGAGTCGGCCGCCGAGCTCGGCGCTAGTGCGACGGACAGCCTCGCGGACAGCCGCCAGGTCCTCCCCCGTTCCGGAGACGCCCACCGCCCCCGACACTCCGGTCGGAGCGCGGTATTCACCGAACACCTCGCGCAACGCGCCGGCCCACTCGCCGCTGGTGGCGCCAGCGCGGGCAGCCGCCAGGGTGGCCGCCATCAGGTTCTCCCCCGACTTCGCCTCTGCCCGCAACCGGGCAAGTGCCTCGTCGACCTCAGTCACGTCGCGGCTGGCACGCCATGCCTGGGTCGAGGCGATTGCCGCTTCCTCGGCCTGGGGGTCAGGCGCCTGGATCGCGGCGTCAAGGTCGGCGGTCAGCAGGGAGGGGGCCGTCTCGACGTAGGCGTTGACGCCGATAACGGTGGCCGCACCGGACTCGATCCGTGCGCGGCGCTGAGTGTGCGCAGCGACGAGCTCCTGCTTCATGTAACCGGATTCGATCGCGGCGACGGCACCGCCCATCGCCTGGATGCGGTCGATCTCGTCGCGGGCAGCTCCGGCAAGGTCGGCGACCTTGGCCTCGATCACCTTCGATCCGTCGAAGATGTCGTCGTACTCGAGGAGGTCAGACTCGAAGGCAAGCACCTGCTGCATGCGCAGCGACCACTGCTGGTCCCAGGGCCGAGGCAGGCCGAGCGCCTCGTTCCACGCGGGCAGCTGCACGGCGCGCGCCCGGGCGTTCTTCGACAAGGTGACGCCGAGCATCTCCAGGACGATGCGTTGCACGTTGTTCTCGGGCTGCGCCTCTGTCAGTCCGAGCGAGTTGACCTGGACGCCGTAGCGGAACCGGCGCATCGCGGGGTCCTCGACACCGTAGCGTTCGAGGGTCAGCTCGTCCCAGAGCTGCGCGAACGCCCGCATCTTGCAGGTCTCCTCGATGAAGCGGACGCCCGCGTTGACGAAGAAGGAGATGCGGCCGACCACCACACCGAACCGGTCAGCGGCTACCTGGCCCGAGTCTCGGACGGAATCGAGCACCGCAATCGCCGTGCAGAGGGCGAACGCCAGCTCCTGCGTCGGCGTCGCGCCGGCCTCCTGCAGGTGGTAGCTGCAGATGTTGATCGGGTTCCACTTCGGCATCTCGTTGACGGTGTAGGCGATGAGGTCCGTCGTCAGGCGGAGCGAGTGCTCGGGCGGAAACACGTAGGTTCCGCGCGACAAGTACTCCTTGATGATGTCGTTCTGCGTCGTCCCCTGCAGTTCCGCTGGGTCGACTCCCTGCTCCTCGGCCACGACCTGATAGAGCGCGAGCAGCCACATCGCCGTGGCATTGATCGTCATCGAGGTGTTCATCTGGGCGAGGGGTATGTCGTCGAACAGCCGCCGCATCTCCCCGAGATGAGGGATCGGCACGCCCACCTTGCCCACCTCGCCCCGGGCCAGTGGCGAGTCGGGGTCATAGCCGGTCTGCGTCGGGAGGTCGAAGGCCACCGAGAGACCCGTCTGGCCCTTGGCGAGGTTGCCTCGGTAGAGCGCGTTGGAGCCGCTCGCTGAGCTGTGGCCGGCGTACGTCCGCATCACCCACGGTGGGTCGCGCTCGGCATCGGTGGGTTTGCTCGCCTCTGCCATGTCCTGAGGGTACGACGATGTGACTGTGCAGTAGTGAAGTCTGTTGCCAGTCTCACGCGGCCGGGGCGGGCCGTACGTCAGGCCGTCAGGTCGTCCTGGCGCCGGTCCAGGTGCAGGATCCGGTTGAGCCGGGTTACGGCCAGCACCCGACGCAGGCCGTCTGAGCAGTTGCGCAGCACGAGGTGGTGACCAGCGCGCTCGGCACGCAGATGAGCCGCGGTCAGCATGCCCAGCCCGGCTGCATCGATGACTTCGAGCGCTCCTAGGTCGAGGACGATGTCATCGGTCATGGAGTCGAGGATCTCGTTGAGCGAGGCGCGCACCGAGGCCACGTTGCGCACGTCGAGATGGGATCCCAGCTTGACCAGTCGAGTCTCGGTTGAACGGACGACCATGGCCTCTCCCCCGCTGGACGATCGTTGCTGTTCCTATGATGTATGACGCGCCAGCTCCCGGAAAGGTTGCCGCCGGCACCGATACGCATCCGATACCTGGAGAGCAACAGTAGGGCTGTGATACGTCTCGACCACGACAAGTCTGCCGGTGCGGCGTGTCGTGAGTCACCTGATTTTCGTCGGTCGCCTGACCTGCCCGGCTAGCGTGGCGCCATCCGGAGGGAGCCATCCATCCTGATGACTTCGCCGTTGAGGTAGTCGTGCTCGGCGATCATCACCGCGAGGCTGGCGTACTCGTCGGGACGGCCCAGCCGCTTGGGAAACGGCACCCCCTGCGCCAGTGTCTCCCGGAACTCGTCGTTGACGCCGGCGAGCATCGGCGTATCGACGACGCCGGGGGCGATGGTGCAGACCCGGATCCCGAAGCTGGCGAGATCTCGAGCAGCCGACAGGGTGAGGCCCACGACGCCACCCTTCGAAGCGGCGTACGCCACCTGGCCGACCTGCCCGTCGTACGCTGCGATCGAGGCGGTGTTGATGATCACGCCCCGCTGCCCGTCGTCGTCGAAGGGCTCGGTCGCCGTCATCGCGTCGGCGGCCAGTCGAAGTACGTTGAACGTGCCAACGAGATTGATCTCGATGATCCGGCGGAAAGCCGCGAGGTCGTGCGGCCCGTTCTTGGAGACGATGCGACCGGCGGTGCCGACGCCAGCGCAGTTCACGACAACCCGCAGCGGTGCAGCCGCTGCCGCCTGATCGACCGCGCGCCGGACCTGATCCTCGTCGGTGACGTCAGCCTCGACCAACGTGACACCGTCGACGGGCGCCGCCTGCTCGATGGGATCGGCCAGATCGAGGCCGTAGACGCGGGCACCGCGAGCGGCAAGCGCCTGAGCGGTCGCGCCTCCGAGCCCCGATGCCCCTCCGGTCACGACCGCCGCGATCTCGCTGAACTGCATGGCAGGTGAGACTAGTGGCGGGTGCGGTCGTGGTCCCCGCCGGGCTTCCATAGGACGTCGCCGTCCGCGCGGTTGGCGTGGCGCGCCAAGATGAAGAGCAGGTCGCTCAGTCGGTTCAAGTACTTGATCGGCTCCACGTTCACGGTGTCCGTGTGACCGGCGTATGCCGCCCAGGCAGCCCGTTCGGCCCTGCGCACGGTGGTGCGGGCCACGTGAAGCAGTGCCGCCCCCCGCGTTCCGCCCGGGAGGATGAACGACCGCAGCTTGTCGAGTGGCTCGTTGTAGTGGTCGCACCAGGCCTCGAGCCTGACGACGTACTCCGGCTCGACTCTCAACGGCGGGAACTCCGGCTTCTCGACCACCGGCGTGCACAGGTCGGCTCCGACGTCGAACAGGTCGTTCTGCACCTGCAGCAGCACCGCCGCGACGTCGTCATCTAGCTCGCCAAGCGCCAGGGCACAGCCGATCTGAGAGTTGGCTTCGTCGACGTCGGCGAACGCGGCGAGCCTTGGATCGTTCTTGCTCGTGACGCTCATGTCGCCGAGACGGGTCTCGCCAGCGTCGCCCGTGCGCGTGTAGATCTTCGTCAGGTTGACCATGTCGAGAGCCTAGTGCGGGCTGGTCAACTGAGCAGTCGTCCCTGTCCGGGCGGCGACGCCTCGGCCCAGGCCAAGAAGCCGGTGAGGGCACGCTCGCTCATGGCCAGCTCGATGCGCCCTCCCCCATGCAGGTTGACGGCCACCACCTTGTGGCCCGAGTACAAGGAGAATGCCTCCGGTCCCTGCGGTGTGCGGTAGCGATCGACGCTCAACGAGCGGTCGAAGGTGTACTTGGGGCGAGGTGAGAACGAGAAGACGCGGAACCATTCGAGGTTGTCGCCGTCATACCGTCCGAGGCCTAGCCGCCACCCTCGCGACGAGACCAGTGGCGACGCTGAGCGCATGGGCGGGTTCATCCGCACGCTGCACTCGAACGTGCCGCCTTGGCGGCTGAGCAGGCGCCGACGTACGAAGAGCCCCACCAGGCTGAGGGCGGCCAACACCGCGGCACCGGCGAGCACGTCGAGGACGGCCTCCCACCAAGCCATCGTCACCTCCGAATGTCATCATCGCGGAGTCCCCGACCAGATTGTGTCCGGCCACGCTACTTGGCCTTCTCGGCCACCTTGACCTTGGCTTCCGCGAGCATCAGCTGCGGATCCTGAGGCGACTCGGCAGCCTGCTTTGCGTCCTCGAGCTCGCGACGTGCCTTTTCGAGGTCGATCTCGTCTGACATCTCGGCGTGCTCCGCGAGGATCGACACTCGGTTGTTGGCCACCGACAGGAAACCACCATCGACAACGGCGTAAAGACGATCGTTCTCGAGTGTGACCACCTCGACCGCACTCTGCACGAGCACGGAGAGCACCGGGGCGTGGTTCTTGAGCACGCCGACCTCACCGTCTGTGGTGCGGGCGATGACCATGGTGGCCTCACCCGACCACACGACGCGATCTGCGGCGACGAGCTCGACCTTGAGGTCATCGTCGGCCATCAGAGACCCTTCTGGATCTCGGCCCACTTGCGCTCGACGTCGTCGAGGCCACCACACATGAAGAACGCCTGCTCAGCGACGTGGTCGTAGTCACCGTCACAGATCTTCGTGAATGCCTCGACGGTGTCGTCGAGGGAAACAGTCGAGCCTTCGATGCCAGTGAACTGCTTGGCGACGTAAGTGTTCTGCGAGAGGAAGCGCTGGATCCGGCGGGCTCGGGATACGACGATCTTGTCTTCTTCAGAGAGCTCGTCGACGCCGAGGATGGCGATGATGTCCTGCAGTTCCTTATTGCGCTGGAGGATCTGCTTCACGCGGACCGCCGTGTTGTAGTGGTCCTCGCCGATGTAGCGCGGGTCAAGGATCCGTGACGTCGAGGTCAGCGGGTCCACGGCCGGGTAGATACCCAGCGACGCGATCTCGCGGGACAGCTCGGTCGTAGCATCCAGGTGGGCGAACGTGGTCGCCGGAGCCGGGTCTGTGTAGTCGTCGGCCGGCACGTAGATCGCCTGCATCGACGTGATCGAGTGACCACGCGTCGACGTGATGCGCTCCTGGAGCACACCCATCTCATCGGCAAGCGTGGGCTGGTAACCGACCGCGGAGGGCATCCGGCCGAGCAGCGTCGACACCTCGGAGCCCGCTTGCGTGAAACGGAAGATGTTGTCGATGAACAACAGCACGTCCTGGTTCTGCACGTCACGGAAGTACTCCGCCATCGTCAATGCCGACAGGGCCACGCGCAGACGCGTGCCCGGCGGTTCGTCCATCTGCCCGAAGACGAGAGCCGTCTGCCCGATCACGTCGGACTCGGTCATTTCCTCGATCAGGTCGTTGCCCTCACGCGTGCGCTCGCCAACGCCCGCAAACACCGACACACCCTCGTGGTCAAGGGCCACCCGGGCGATCATCTCCTGGATGAGGACGGTCTTGCCCACACCCGCACCGCCGAACAGGCCGATCTTGCCGCCCAGCACGTACGGCGTCAGCAGGTCGATGACCTTGATGCCGGTGTGGAACATCTCGGTCTTGGATTCGAGCTCGTCGAACGGCGGCGACTTGCGGTGGATCCCCCAACGCTCGTCGACCTCGAGCTTCTCGTCCTCTTTGAGGTTGAGGCAGTCTCCGATCACGTTGAATACGTGGCCCTTGGTGACGTCGCCGACCGGCACGGTGATAGGCCCACCGGTGTCTGTCACCGACGCGCCGCGGACGAGTCCGTCGGTGGACTGCATGGAAATGGCGCGGACCATGCCGTCGCCGATGTGCTGAGCAACCTCGAGCGTCACCGTCCGCTTGATGTCGGCAAGCTGGAGCTCGACCTTCAAGGCGCTGTACATGGCGGGAATGTCATCGCTGGCGAACTCCACGTCGACGACGGGACCTGTCACACGGGCGATGCGCCCGACCGCACCCGACTTCTCGGTGCTGGTTTCATTTGCAGTGGCAGTCATTCTTCTCACTCACTCCCGGCGTTCGCATCGGCGAGCGCGTTGACGCCACCGACAATCTCGCTGATCTCTTGGGTAATGCCGGCCTGGCGGGCCTGGTTGGCAACTTGGGTGTACTTCTTGATGAGCTCTTCAGCGTTGTCCGTCGCCGACTTCATCGCTCGCTGGCGAGCAGCAAGCTCCGAGGCCGACGCCTGCAGCAGGCAGAAGAAGATCCGCGCCTGGACATATCGCGGCAGCAGAGCATCGAGCACCTCGACGTCCGATGGTTCGAACTCGTAGAGCGGAAGCACCTCAGACTCTTCGGGCTTCTCCTCACCCTCGACGATCTCCAGGGGAAGCAGCCGGATGTCGACTGCCTCCTGGACGAGCATCGTCCTGAACCGCGTGTAGACGATGTGCACCTCGTCGACCGCCGTGGCACCTTCCTCCTCGACGAACGCGGAGATGACCGCATCGCCCATCTTCCGGGCGTCGTCATAGGTAGGCGTGTCAGAGAACCCGGTCCAGCTCTCGACGACCGGCCGGTTACGGAAGGCGTAGTAGAGGACGCCCTTACGCCCGCTGACGTAGAGGTCGGCTTCTTTCCCTTCGGACCGCAGCTTCTCTACCAGCCGCTCCGCCTCGCGGATCACGCTGGACGAGTACGCCCCGGCAAGGCCGCGGTCGCTCGTCACGATGAGAACGGCCGCTCGCGTGGGGTTCTCTGGCTCGGAGGTGAGCGGGTGGTCCACATTGGAGTACGTCGCCACGGCCGACACGGCGCGAGTCAGCTCGCGAGCGTAGGGCGCCGCCTGCTTCGCCCGGCTCTGCGCCTTGACGATGCGAGACGCCGCAATGAGCTCCATGGCACGCGTGATCTTCTTGGTGGCCTGGACCGACTTGATCCGGGCTCGTAGCTCACGCAGCGTTGCAGCCATGCCTCAGCCTCGCTTCTGCTTGACGATCTGCTCTTGCTCGACGTCCTCGTCCTCGAGGGCCTCGAACTCCTCACGTCCAGCGCGCAGAGAGCCGCCCTCGCTCGTCTCGAACTGGTCGAGGAAGGCCTCGTAGCCGTCCTCCAAGGCCTTGGCGCTGTCGTCGGTGAAGTCCAGGGTCTCGCGGATGGTCTGCAGGACGTCGTTGTGCTCACGACGGAGGAACTCCAGGAACTCGCGCTCGAAGCGAAGGATGTCTTCGACCGCGACCTTGTCGAGCTTGCCCGTCGTGGCCGCCCAGATCGACACGGTCTGCTCCTCGACCGGGTAGGGCGAGTACTGCGGCTGGCGCAAGAGCTCCATCAGCCGGGATCCGCGATCGAGCTGGCTACGCGAGGCAGCATCGAGGTCGGAGGCGAACATCGCGAAGGCCTCCATCGCGCGGTACTGCGCGAGCTCGACCTTCAGCGACCCGGTGACCTTGCGCATGGCCTTGACCATCGCGGCACCACCGACACGAGACACGGACTGACCGACGTCGATGGCCGGTCGCTGGTTGGCGTTGAACAGGTCTGACTGTAGGAAGATCTGGCCATCCGTGATCGAGATGACGTTGGTAGGGATGAAGGCCGAGATGTCGTTGGCCTTCGTCTCGACGATCGGGAGACCCGTCATCGAGCCTGCCCCCATGTCGTCTGACAGCTTGGCGCAACGCTCGAGCAGCCGGCTGTGCAGATAGAAGACGTCGCCGGGGTAAGCCTCGCGGCCCGGCGGGCGGCGGAGCAACAGCGACACTGCTCGGTAGGCCTCAGCCTGCTTGGTCAGGTCGTCGAAGATGATCAGCACGTGCTTGCCGTCGTACATCCAGTGCTGCCCGATGGCCGAGCCGGTGTAGGGCGCGAGGTACTTGAATCCGGCTGCGTCGGAAGCGGGCGCCGCGACGATCGTCGTGTACTCGAGAGCGCCGGCTTCTTCGAGGGCGCCACGGACGGCGGCCACAGTCGAGCCCTTCTGGCCGATGGCGACGTAGACGCAGCGCACCTGCTCCTTCGGGTCACCAGAGTCCCAGGCCTGCTTCTGGTTGATGATCGTGTCGATCGCGATCGTCGTCTTGCCGGTCTGGCGGTCACCGATGATCAGCTGGCGTTGGCCACGGCCGATCGGGGTCAGGGAGTCGATGGCCTTGAGCCCGGTCTGCAGCGGTTCGTGCACGCTGCGCCGCTGGACCACGGAGGGAGCCTGCAGCTCGAGTGCCCGGCGGCTGTCAGTCTCGACGTCGCCGAGCCCGTCGAGGGGCTTGCCGAGTGGGTCGACGACGCGACCGAGGTAGCCGTCTCCGACGGGCACGGAGAGCACCTCACCGGTCCGTCGGACCGGCTGCCCTTCCTCGATGCCAGCGAAGTCACCGAGCACCACGACACCGATCTCGCGGACATCGAGGTTCAGCGCGATGCCGAGGGTGCCGTCCTCGAACTCCAGCAGCTCGTTGGCCATCGCCGAGGGCAGGCCCTCGACGCGCGCGATGCCGTCCATCGCCTCCGCGACAGTTCCGACCTCTTCGCGAGTCGCGTCTTCCGGCTTGTACTCCGTGACAAAGCGCTGAAGCGCCTCCTGGATATCCTCCGGCCGGATCGTGAGCTCCGTCATGTCCTCTTGCCTCTGCTCTCGTGGACTCTTGGTACTGCGGTGTCTTGCGTGGTGGTCTGTTCGGCGCGATGACGGCGTGACCGCCGCCTTCGCTGTCTAGTTGGCCAATCTGCGGCGTACGTCGGACAGTCTGGTCTGGATGCTGGAGTCGATAACGTCGTCGCCGATCGCCACGCGTACGCCGCCCAGCAGGTCAGGGTCAACGACGACGTTGAGATGGATCTTGCGCGAGTACTGCGCGGCAAGGGCGGCGGTGATGCGCTCTTTGTGGGTGTCCTCCAGTGGCGCTGCCACCCATGCGGTCGCGAGGAGGCGCTCGCGGCTCGCCGCGACTAGTTTCTGGTACTCCTCCAGGCCCGCAGTCAGCGTACGCTGACGCCCGACCACTAGTTGGTCGAGGATCTGCCTGGTCGCCTTAGTGGCCTTGCGGGAGAGGAGTGACTTCAACAGCTCCTGCTTGGCCTGGGCGGACGTGGCTCGGTCGCTCAATGCCTCGCGCAGTTGTGGCTCGCCCTCGACGATCCTGCCGAACTGGAACAACTCGTCTTCGAGCTGGTCGAGCTTGTCGTCTGCGTCGGCCGAGGTAGCGATCGCGGTGATCGCTGCGCGTTCGATCGCATTCGGGAGCTCCGAGCCGCGTGACCATCGTCGCGAGACCGCCTGCTCGACCACGCTCAGGGCGCCTTCACTGACCTTGCCGTCGAGAAGGCTCTGCAGAGTGCCGGTCTTGGCCTCGGCCGCGATTGTTGGCTCGGTCAGTGCCCGGCGCAGCGTCGGCTCGGCGTCGAGCAGCATGACCACGGCAAAGAGGTCGTCGGCCAACTTGGTGCCGTCGGTACCAGCCGCGATGGCTTCGTCGACGGCCTCGAGGATGGCGGTCAGCGACCTAGCGGACCCAGCTGACATCAGCGGACCCCGCTGGCCTCGGACGAGTCCTCGTCCTCCAGGCTGGCAATGAAGCGCTCGACTGTGCGGTTGCGTCGCTCATCGTCGTCGAGCGTCTCGCCAACGATGCGCTCGGCCAGTGTCGTGGCCATGGTGCCGACCTGCCGCCGCAACTGCGTGATGACCTGACGACGTTCGGCTTCGATCTGCAGCTGTGCGTGCTCCTGGATTCGCTGGGACTCAGCCTGAGCCTGCTCCCGCATCTCGGCAATGATCGCAGCACCCTCTTCCCGAGCGTGCTCGCGGATGCGTGCCGCTTCATGCCGTGCCTCGACCAGCTGCTCCCGATACTCGCTCTCGGCCGCCTCCGCCTTGGCTTTCGCCTCTTGCAGCTCTTCGAACTCCTTCTTGATCCCGAGCTGGCGCTCTGTCATTGCCCTGTTGATCGGTGGGAGCACCCATTTGGCGAGCACACCAAGCATCAGCAGGAACGCCAGCAGCTCGACGATGAACGTGCCGTTCGGGACGAGGAAGTTGCCTTGTGCCATGTTCGTCGTTGGCATCAGTGTGATTCCCTTCGAGGTGAGGGTTATCCGGCCAGCACGAACACGAACAGCGCCATGAAGGCAAGGTTGATGAAGTACATCGCCTCGACCAGCCCGACGGTCAAGAAGAAGATCGTCATCAGTCGACCCTGGGCTTCGGGCTGACGGGCAACCCCTTGAATGGTCGAGCTACCGGCGAGGCCATCACCGATGGCAGCGCCAATGGCGCCGCCACCCAAGGCGAGGCCACCACCGATGAACGCTCCGGCGGTCTTGACCGCGACGTCCATTTCTGTTCCTTCTAGTGCCATGTCTCTCCTTGGCTCCTGGCGGCCGGACGGTCGTCCGATCGCCGTTGTGTTACATCGTCCACTGACCGGTCTGGGTCAGTGTGCCCCTTCTGGTTGGAGCTCTTTGGTGCTGGGCTCGGGTGAGCCCGACCGTTTGTCGCGGTCAGCTTGAGCTTGTTCCTGTGCGTCGGCATGAACGCCAGCCATCCCGAAGTAGAGGATGGTCAGCAGCGCGAAGATGAACGCCTGGATCAGACCGATGAACATGTCGAAGAGTTTCCAGGCCGCGTTGGGACCCCACAAAATGTAGACGGGGAGCAGCCCGATGATCGAGAGCATGATCCCGCCGGAGAAGATGTTGCCGAAAAGCCGGAGTGCCAACGTGAACGGCTTGACGATCTCCTCGATCAAGAGGATGGGGAACAGCGCTTTGTAGGGCTCAAAGTAGTGCTTTGCGTAGCCCTTCCAACCTCGCTCGCGCACGCTGTGGACGTGAACGCCGACGATCACTAGGAGTGCGAGGGCGTAGGTCAGGTTGACGTCTGCCGTCGGTGAAGGCAGATAGTGCGGATCTTCGCCACTGGGAATGAGTTCCAGCCAGTTCGCCAGCAGGATGAACGCGAACAGAGCGATGGAGAGCTGGATGACGAAGCGATTGACCCTGCCCAGGTTGGA
Organism: uncultured Actinomycetota bacterium; assembly: GCA_963815295.1. Classification (GTDB taxonomy): domain Bacteria; phylum Actinomycetota; class Actinomycetes; order Propionibacteriales; family Nocardioidaceae; genus JACDHG01. The sequence goes on along the minus strand of CAWFFZ010000008.1, from coordinate 448,176 downwards.
CTCGACCTGGGTGGTCACCCAAGTGACGAGCACCTCCCAGAGCAACTGCAGCTTGCCCGGCTTCTCCGCGCTCGCACTGCGGGCGACGAGGAATCCGAGCAGGATGACGGCCGTCCCGGCGACGAAGGTTGCCCAGATCGTGTCGGCGTTGAACGTCATACCGAGGAAGGTGAACGTGACGTGGTGACCGATCTCGATCTCGGTGTCTGCTGCAGCAAGAACTTGACTGCTCATGTCTTCTTGAGCTCCTTGATCAGCGGGATTCCCGTGAACACGAGAGTCATCAGGTGGAACAGGGCCAGCCCGACCAAGACGGTGGCCCCGTCTGGCCAGAAGACAACCGCAAGGGCGAACGCGACCAACGAAATCCCCAACAGGCGCACCAGGGACGACATCGCAAACTGCTTGCGAGTGACCTCCTCACCGCCTTCCACCGAACGGAGCAAGGTCAACTCCGTAAGCAGATGGTTGATCAAGCCGAGTACGAACCCTAAGGCAATGAAGACACCGATCTTCCACTCCCCCATCGGAATGGCGATCCAGAGGGCGGCGATGCTCAAGCACAAGGCAAGCAACGCGGCACGCTTCTGATTGCGGGCGGCTCTCGCGAATGCCAAAGACTGGGTCATCGGTCGATCCTCCCTGTGAAATGGTTTGCGCGCCTCGTTGCCGACCAGGTCGGCTCAACTCCGCAAGAACATTCGGATGCGTAGCCACGATCCCCAGACGCCCAGGGCAATGCCGAAAGCGAGGCCGACAAGGGTGAAGACGGGGGTCGAGTCGACCCTATCGTCAACAAACCAACCGAGAGCAAGCCCACCGACGACGCAACCGACGTTGAAGGCGCCGAGCCCGACGAGGTCGCGAATTCGAAGCCCGTCGGTGCCGAGGACATTCGGGGGATCGGTGGCGCTATCGAGGCCTTCATCTGGCCGGTCATGATCGCTCGTCACCCGGCTGGCTCCCGTCGCTGCGGCCATCGGCAGGCTGTCCTGTCGCAAGTCGGGAGGCTACGTCGCAGTTCGACCCCAGATCAAGGCCGCAATGCGGTGGAAACGGGAGAACCGTGTCGGTCGTCATGATGGCGGCCGTCCTCGAAGTCGGGGTGGTGAGTCCCTGGCTGGGGTTGCTTGTGAAAAATAGCACAAGCAGGTGCGAGCCGTCTAATCGGGGCCACGATCAGCCTTCCTCGGGCTTGATGATGCCACTGTGCCCTGGCACACCGAACGTCAGGAGAGTCGCGGTCACGGCCATCAGGCTCAAGCCGGCCGCGGACCACCAGCCCGAGAAGAGACTCATCACCACGACCCCGAAGGCGACGAGGCTGGTCCAGAGATACATCACGAGGACTGCCCGGCGCTGTGAGTGGCCGATCTCCAGCAACCTGTGGTGCAGGTGCTTCTTGTCGGGCGAGAACGGGGACCTGCCGGCGCGTGTCCTCCGCACGATCGCGAGCATCATGTCGACGAACGGGACGATCAACACCGCGAACGGCAAGATCAGCGGCAGCATGGCGGGCAGCAGGCTCGCCGTCGCGCCGAATACCCCCTGCGGGATCCGGGACGTCGGAAACTGGCCGGTGAGGCTGATCGCCGAGCACGCGAGCATGAAGCCGATCAGCAAAGCGCCGGAATCGCCCATGAACATCCTGGCGGGGAAGAAGTTGTGCGGCAGGAAGCCGAGACAGCAGCCGGCGAGTGCCGCACTGAGGATCGCGGCCGTCGTCGCCTTCTCCTGCCCGTTGACGAAGACAAGGAGGACCGAGTATGTGAAGAACGCGACCGCCCCAATCCCGACCACGCCCGCAGCAAGACCATCGAGCCCGTCGACGAAGTTGACCGCGTTGACCGTGGCGACGATCAAGATCACCGTGAGCAAGCCCGCCTGCGATCCGTCCATGGCGAACGTCGACACAGACCCGTTGCCAGGAAGTGGAAGCCAGAGGATCTGAATCCCCTGGATCACGACGATGCCTGCGGCCAGCGCCTCGCCGGCCAGCTTCGTCATTGCATCCAGCTCGAAGATGTCGTCGATCACGCCCACGAGGCACATGACCGCTCCGCCGATAAGGATCGCCCTGGCGTCGTGCAGGATCACCTCGCGGCTCGCTGACTCGATGGCCAGCGGCAGCTGCTGGGCCACAATGTAGGCGGCGGTGAGGCCGCCCATCATGGCCACGCCGCCGAAGTACGGGATGGGGATCTCGTGCACGTCCCGGTCCCGGACCCTCGCATATGCACCGAACCGCATCGCCAGCTCGCGGGCGACAACCGCGAGCAGGTAGGTGACAGCAAGGGCTACGAGCGCGATCAGCAGGTACTGACGCATCAGTCAATCTCGGGCGGCTGCAACGAGGGGACGACCTCACGCAGCTCGTCTATGGTCAGCACCCCGACGCGGACGATCCGCACCACGTCACCTGTGACGTCGACGATCGTCGAGGCGACCGCCCCAGCCGAGGGCCCGGCGTCGAGGTAGACGTCGATCGCGTCGCCGAGCTGCTCCTGCGCTTCCTCGACCGTCGTCGCGGGAGGTTCACCGGTCCGGTTGGCACTGCTGACCGCTAGTGGACCGTTGTCGACCAGCAGCGCCAGCGCGTCCTCATGGTCGGGCATCCGGATCGCCACCGTTGAGCGACTGTCTCCGAGATCCCAGCGCAGGCTCGGCTGCTGGCGGCAGATCATCGTCAGTCCACCCGGCCAGAATTTGTCGGCCAGCGCCCGCACGTCAGAGCTCAGGTTGGTCGCGAGGGCCCGCAGGGTGTCGGGGGAGCCGATCAGGACCGGTGCCGGCTGCGCGCGCCCCCGGCCCTTGGCCCGCAGGAGCCGCCGCACGGCTGCCGGGTCGAACGCGTCCGCGGCGACGCCGTACACAGTGTCGGTGGGAATGACGACGAGACCACTGCGAGCCAACGCGAGCTTCGCCTCGGCAAAGCCCTCGGAGCGCTGAGCCGGATCGAGGCAGGAGTAGACGTCGGCGGTCACGAGGTCATCGTGCCAGCCGTGGGTGAGGAGCGCGACAATGAGCGTGGAGCACGGCGTGCCGTGACGAAGCGTGGTCGCCCAGCGAGGTCGCGATTGTCACGCACGGCAGTCCACTGCCCCGATGTTGCGAAGATGGCGGCCGCGGTGTCGCCCTGTACGTCCGCGTGCTCGCAGACGACCAGCCCCCCGTCGACCAGCAACCTGGCGGCTACCTCAGCCACGACGGCGATGGCGTCGAGCCCGTCCTCCCCCGACCAGAGGGCAACGGCTGGGTCGTGGTCACGGACCTCGGGTTCGACCGACTCCCAGGCCGTCAACGGGATGTAGGGCGGGTTCGCCGTCACGACGCTGACCTGCCCAGCCAGGTCGTCGGCGGCATCAGCGATGTCGCCGAGCCGAATCTCGACTTGGTGGCCCGCCGCGTTGCGCCGTGCATAGGCAACCGCCTCCTCCGACACCTCGATGGCGAACACGACGCTGCCCGCAGCCTCGGTCGCCATCGACACAGCGAGGGCACCGGAGCCGGTGCACAGGTCGACGGCAACCGGATGCTCGACGCCGCCGTCGACGAGTCGGGTCAGCTCGTCGATCGCGACGCCGGCCAAGACTTCGGTCTCCGGGCGGGGCACGAACACGCCGGGACCGACCTCGAGGTCGAGATATCTGAAGGCGGCGCGCCCGGTGATGTGCTGCAGTGGCTCGCGGGCGGCACGACGTACGACGGCCGACTCGAACTCCGCGGCCTGGTCCCCGGTGAGGTCACCCACTCGCAGCAGACCGCTGCGAGCGATGCCGAGGACGTGTCCGAGCAAGGTCTCGGCGTCATGACGGGCCGACTCGACCCCGACCGCGTCGAGTCGGGCAGTGGCGTCGGTGAGAACCCGCGCGAGGTCTGGCACCAGAGCCCCGGCTCAGACGTCGCTGGACTCGACTGCCGCCAGCCGGTCGGCAAGGTCAGCATCGGTGCAGGCGTCGATCACGGCCTCCAGGTCACCGTCAAGGACCTGGTCGAGGTTGTGAGACTTGTAGCCGACCCTGTGGTCGGTGATGCGGTTCTCCGCGAAGTTGTAGGTGCGGATGCGTTCGGATCTGTCCACCGTGCGCACCTGGGACCGACGTGCGTCGGACGCTTCGGCATCGCGCTCGTCCTGTGCCCGTTGCAGGAGCCGGGCGCGCAGGACGCGCATCGCCTGCTCACGGTTCTGGAGCTGGCTCTTCTCGTTCTGGCACGACACGACGATGCCGGTCGGCGCATGGGTGATGCGCACCGCCGAGTCAGTCGTGTTGACGCTCTGTCCACCCGGCCCCGACGACCGGAACACGTCGATGCGTAGGTCGTTGTCGTCGATGGTGACATCCATCGGTTCCGCCTCCGGCATGACCATGACACCGGCGGCCGACGTGTGCGTACGGCCCTGCGACTCAGTGACCGGCACTCGCTGAACACGGTGGACGCCGCCCTCGAACCGGAGTCGTGCATAGGGTGCCGCGCCGGGCTCTTGCATGCCCTTGGCCTTAATGGCGACGGTGACGCTCTTGACGCCGCCGAGGTCGCTCGGTGTCTCGGCGAGAGTCTCGACCTTCCACCCCTGACGCTCCGCGAAGCGGGAGTACATCCTCAGCAGGTCACCGGCGAACAGCGCAGACTCCTCGCCGCCTTCCCCAGCCTTGACCTCCAGGATCACGTCCTTGGTGTCGACCTCGTCTCGAGGCACCAGCAGTCGCCTCAGCCGCTCCTCGAGCTCGGAGCGGTGTTGGTCGAGTCGTTCGCCTTCGGCCACGAACGACTCGTCCTCGGCGGCGAGCTCGCGCGCGGCCTCGATGTCGTCGAGAGTGCTCAGCCAGTCTGCGTAGGCGCGCACGACGGCGGTCAGAGCGGCATACCTCTGGTTCAAGCGTCGGGAGCGGTCGAGGTCGGAGAACACGTCAGGGTCGGCGAGCTGCTGCTCGAGCGCCGCGTGCTCGTCGACGAGACCGGCAATGGCTTCGAACATCTCTCTTCTCCCTTCGATGTCACTGGACCCTGTGCAAACTCGTGCAGACATGCAGCGGCGCCGACTGCTCGCGGTGCGAGCAGTCGGCGCCGTAGAGAACTATTTTGCGGGAGCCTTCTTGGCGTAGCGGGCCTCGAAGCGGGCCACGCGGCCACCGGTGTCAAGGATCTTCTGCTTCCCGGTGTAGAACGGGTGGCAGTTCGAGCACACGTCGGCGTGCATGGTGCCGCTCTCGGCGGTGGTGCGCGTCGTGAACGTGTTGCCGCAGGTACAGGTGACCTGCGTCTCGACGTACGCCGGATGGATGTTCTTCTTCATGGTGTCCTCTCTCAAGGTCGCCGGGTCGTCTCTGCTCTCCGAGACGTGAACCGGAACCGCGCTCAGTGTGCCACCGTCATGCGTCAAAACGCCAACTCGCGGGGGGATATTCCGCCCTCGCAGGCTACTCGCCGTCCGCGTCGCGCAGACCTTGCGCGGTCGGGGTCGTCTTGTTGACCTGCATGAGGAACTCGACATTGCTCTTGGTCGACTTCAGCTTGTTGATCAGCAGCTCGAGGGCCTGCTGCCCGTCGAGCGCGGACAGCACTCGGCGCAGCTTCCAGGTGATCGCGAGCTCGTCCTTGCTCATCAGCAGCTCTTCGCGTCGGGTACCCGATGCGTCAACGTCGATGGCTGGGAAGATCCGCTTGTCGGCGAACTCGCGGCGCAGTCGCAGCTCCATGTTGCCGGTGCCTTTGAACTCCTCGAAGATGACCTCGTCCATCTTGGAACCGGTCTCGATCAGCGCCGTGGCGAGAATCGTCAACGATCCCCCGTCCTCGATGTTGCGGGCTGCTCCGAAGAACCGCTTCGGCGGGTAGAGGGCTGACGAGTCGACACCGCCGGAGAGGATCCGACCACTGGCCGGCGCCGCGATGTTGTAAGCGCGTCCCAGCCGTGTGATCGAGTCGAGCAGCACGACGACGTCGTGACCCAGCTCGACGAGTCGCTTGGCGCGCTCGATGGCCAGCTCGGCGACCGTGGTGTGGTCGTCGGCCGGCCGGTCGAACGTCGAGGCGATGACCTCGCCCTTGACCGCCCGCTGCATGTCGGTGACCTCTTCAGGTCGTTCGTCGACGAGCACGACCATGAGGTGGCACTCGGGGTTGTTGGTGGTGATGGCGTTGGCGATGGCCTGCATGATGAGTGTCTTGCCGGCCTTGGACGGCGAGACGATCAGGCCACGCTGGCCCTTGCCGATCGGGGCGACGATGTCGATGAGACGTGTCGCGAGCAAGTTGGGCTCGGTCTCGAGGCGGAGGCGGTCGGCGGCATACAGAGGGGTCAGCTTCGAGAAGTCGACCCGCTGCTTCGCTGCCTCGGGCTCGGCTCCGTTGACCGTGTCGAGGCGCACCAGCGGGTTGAACTTCTCGCGGCGTTCGCCTTCGCGAAGCTGTCGCACAGAGCCGGTGATCGCGTCACCCTTGCGCATGCCGAACTTGCGGACCATCGACATGGAGACGTAGACGTCGTTGGGACCGGGGAGGTATCCGCTCGTGCGCACGAATGCGTAGTTGTCGAGCAGGTCGAGGATGCCCGCGACGGGGAGCAGAACGTCGTCGTCGTTGATCTGGGTGTCGGGCTCGCCGGTGTCGCGACGTGCACCGCTGCGCTCGCGGTCACGATCGCGGTCCCTGAAGTTGCCGCGGTTACGGCTGCGGCGTCGACTGTTTCGACCACCTCTACCGTCGTCGTCGCGGTAGCTGTCTCGGTCGCGGCCGCCCTGGTTGTCGTTTGACTTCTGGTTGTCCCGGTTACGGCTTCGGTCCTGGTTGTCGCCCCCGTCGTTGTCACGGTTGCGGCTCTGATTGTCGTTCCGCCTTCGTCGTTGTCACGGTTGCGGCTCTGCTTGTCGCCGCCTTCGTTGTCACGGTTGCGGCTCTGCTTGTCATTGCCGCCACCATCGCGGCTGCGGCCTTGCTTGTCGCCGCCACCGTCGCGGTTGCGGCCTTGTCGATCGCCGCGGTCGCGGCTGCGGCTCTGCTGGCCGTCGTTGTCGGTGTCGTCATCGCGGTCGGTGCCGGCAGCGTCGCGGCGCGAGTCGCCGTCTTGGTCGCTGCGGGCTACCGGAGCAGCGCTCTTCTCGGCTGTCTGCCGGTCGGCGCCCGAGGCAGGGGCCGGACCGCGGCCTGAGCTGGCGGAGCTGCCGGACTGAGCCGCGGCCACCGCCTCAACGAGGGCGCTCTTGCGCATGCCCGTCGTCCCCTTGATACCGAGGCTGCTGGCGAGCTGCTTGAGCTCGGGGAGCAGCATCGAGTTGAGGCCACCCGCCTTCTTGCGCGGAGCCGGTTGGGCTTTCGCGCCTTCGACGAGAGTGGCATCGGAAGTTGGTGTCACGTGAGGTCCTTCCCACGTCCTGGTGCGCATTTCAGATCATGCGCCCGTGGATTGAGTGAAATTCCGAGCGATGTGCGAGCGGGGTGCGTTCGCCTCGATCTGCTTCACGTGAACTCACGTGTGCCTTGGGTCGAGAGGATGCGCTGAACGATCGTCGCGCTTCGCTTGGGAAAGCACGGCTCCTGAGAGCCGGTGCGCCTTGACAGTAGCACTATCGGTGCAGTCCTGTCCTTGTACCCCCTACAACACGCGTCACATCCGGTCCATTCCTGCGCGGTGCCCGCAAGGCCCTGTCGGGGGCGGCGAACAGTCAGTCGGCGGTGGTGGCACCGACGGCGTCAACGGTGACGGCAAAGCTGCGCCAGCCCGGCCGTGTCCAAAGCTTTGCTGCCACGGGTTCCGTGGTCGTACCCAGCGCCAGGATGCTGGGGCCGGCACCCGAAACGACGGCGGCGACCCTGGCCTCTCGCATGGCGTCGACGAGGCCGAGCGTCTCCGTCATCGCGGGTCGCCGGTGCTGCTGGTGCAGAGAGTCCTGGGTGCCGGCGTGCAGGAACCCGGGCCACTGCGTCAGTGCTGCGACCAGCAACCCCGCTCGCGCAGCGTTGGCGCTGGCATCCACATGTCGTACTTCCTTGGGGATCAGTCCCCGCGCCAGCGTGGTCGCGACAGCCGTCGATGGCACGAAGATCACGGGCCGGATGTCGTGGTGGACGTCGAGACGAAGTGCCGAAGCCCGACGACCTTCCGTCCACGCAATGGTGAACCCACCGAGCAGGCACGCCGCCACATTGTCGGGGTGGCCCTCGAGCCTGGTCGCCAGGTCCAGCGCACGCTGGCCACCGAGGTCTCGTCCGGCGAGCCGCTCGGCCAGCCGGATGCCTGACACGATGGCGGCCGCAGACGACCCAAGACCGCGGCCGTGCGGGATCACGTTCTCGCACCGCAACGTCAGTCCCGGCTGGGCGACCTCGAGCAGGGTGAACGTGGCTCGCATCGCCGAGACCACTAGGTGCGTCTCGTCACGAGGCAGCGAACCGGCCCCTTCGCCGGCGATGTCGACCCGTAGGCCCCGGTCCGTCACCGTGGCCGACACTGTGTCGTGCAGGTCGAGACAGAGCCCGAAGCTGTCAAACCCCGGGCCGACGTTCGCGGAAGTGGCAGGGCTCCTGACTGTGGCGCTGACGCCGAGGCGGTCACGCATCGACGAGCTCCGCTGCCGCAGCGGCCTGCGCTACATCGGCGTCGACAACCGTTTCCACGATTTGGCCACGAGCCCCAAGGGCGGTGTCGATGTCCTTGAGACCGTGGCCGGTCACGGTGATGGCGACGGTCATGCCAGGCTCCACCCGACCGGCATTGAGCAGGTTGAGGAACCCCGCGACTCCCGCAGCTGACGCGGGCTCGACAAAGACACCCTCGCGTGAGGCCAACTCGGCTTGGGCGGAGATGATCTGCTCGTCGGTGACGGCCTCGATCAGTCCGCCGGACTCATCGCGGGCTGCCTCGGCCAGCAGCCAGGAAGCCGGGTTGCCGACCCGGATCGCCGTGGCCACGGTCTCCGGCTCGGACACGATGCGCCCAGAGACGATCGGCGCGGCTCCCTCGGCTTGGAAGCCCCACATCGCTGGTGTCTTCGTTGCGTTGCCGGCGGCGGCATACTCGCGATAGCCCTTCCAGTACGCCGCGATGTTGCCGGCATTCCCCACCGGGAGGATGTGCAGGTCCGGGGCATCGCCGAGTGCGTCGACTACCTCGAACGACGCCGTCTTCTGACCTTCGATCCGGACGGGGTTGACTGAGTTGACGAGTGCGACCGGGTAGTCCTTCGACAGCTCACGCGCCAGCTGCAGGCACTCGTCGAAGCCGCCGCGAACCGCGATGATCCGGGCGCCGTGCATCACCGCCTGAGCCATTTTGCCGCGCGAGATCTTGCCGAGCGGGACGAGGACGATCGCTGTGATGCCTGCCCTGCTCGCGTATGCCGCCATGGAGGCAGAGGTGTTTCCGGTCGACGCACAGACCGCGGCCTTGGCGCCCTGCTCGGTCGCCAATGAGATGGCAACCGTCATACCGCGGTCCTTGAACGAGCCGGTGGGGTTGTCTCCTTCCACTTTCAGGACGACCGTGCACCGGGACAGCTCGGACAGCCAGTGAGCATCGACGAGCGCCGTCCCGCCCTCGCCGAGCGTCACGACAGGGGTCTCGTCGGAAACGGGCAGCCAGTCGCGGTACTCCGTGATCACCCCCCGCCACTGGTGCGGCCGCTGGTCGGTCATTCGATGGTCCCCTCGACCCGCATCACGGAGGTGACCTCACGCACCTGAGTCATCGTGGTGAGGTCATCGACGGTGGTGGCTAGTGCCGAGTCAGTGGCCGAGTGGGTGACGACCACGAGACGGGCCTCGTCTCCGCGTCCGACCTGGGTCACGGTCTGGATGGACACGCCCTGTCTGGCGAAGGTCTCGGCCACCGCCGCGAGCACGCCTGGCCGGTCGTCGACATCAAGGGCGACGTGATAGCGGGTGACGGTGTCGGCCATCCGACCGATCTCACAGTCGGCGTACATCGACTCCCCTGCCCCGGTCACCTGGCTCAGCCGGTTTCGGGCCACCGTCACCAGGTCGCCGAGCACCGCACTCGCAGTCGGGGCTCCGCCGGCGCCTGGACCGTAGAACATCAACTGTCCGGCGGCGTCGCTCTCGACGAACACGGCGTTGAATGCCTCGCGGACACTCGCCAGAGGGTGGGTCCGCGGGATCATCGCCGGGTGGACCCGCGCCGAGACGCGGGTATCCCCGGGCCCGTCCGTGCTCTCGCAGATCGCCAGCAGCTTGACGACCGACCCCATCTCTCGGGCGGATGCGATGTCTCGCGCTGTCACCTCGGTGATGCCTTCGCGGTGTACGTCGGCCACGGTGACCCGGGTGTGGAACGCCAGGCTGGCCAAGATGGCGGCCTTGGCAGCGGCGTCGAACCCTTCGATGTCGGCGGTCGGGTCGGCCTCGGCGTAGCCGAGCGACTGCGCCGACTCAAGTGCCTCGTCGAACCCCACGCCAGCTGTGTCCATCTGGTCCAGGACGTAGTTGGTGGTGCCGTTGACGATGCCGAGCACGCGTCGCACCTTGTCGCCCGCGAGCGACTCCCGCAGGGGCCTGATGATCGGGATGGCGCCCGCGACGGCGGCTTCGAAGTAGATGTCGCGCTTGGCGACATCCGCCGCCTCGTAGAGCGTGGGTCCGTCGGCGGCGAGCAGCGCCTTGTTTGCAGTGACCACGGAGGCCCCTGACTCCAGCGCTGCGAGGATCAGTGCGCGAGCCGGCTCGATGCCACCGATGACCTCGATCACGACATCGATGTCGCCGCGCGTCACGAGTCCGTGAGCGTCTGTGGTGAAGAGGTCAGCCGGGATGGCGGCGTCACGCGGGCGGTCGAGACGACGTACGGCGATGCCGGCGAGCTCGATCGGCGCACCGATCCGGGCTCCGAGGTCGGCGGCCTGCTCCCCCAGCAGTCGGGCTACCTGGCTGCCCACGGACCCGCAGCCGAGCAGTGCCACGCGCAACGGCTCGGTCATGGCTGAAGCACCTTTGCTCGTGGTCTGACTCTCGACGACATGCTAATGCCGGCCACTAGTCGGAAACGTCCAGACGCAGCAGGTCTTCTTCCGACTCGCGCCGGATGATGAGGCGCGCCTGCCCGTTACGCACGGCGACCACGGGTGGCCGGGGCACGTGGTTGTACGTCGTTGCGAGCGACCGGCAGTAGGCACCGGTACCTGGCACGGCAATCAGGTCGCCCGGTGCGACGTCGCCTGGCAGGAACTCGTCTTTGACGACGATGTCGCCGGACTCGCAGTGTTTGCCGACCACTCGCGTAAGCGCCGGCGGCACCTCGGAGTGTCGAGACGCGAGAGTGCAGGAGAAGTCGGCGTCATACAGGGCGGTCCGGATGTTGTCGCTCATCCCACCGTCGACAGCGACGTAGAGCCTGCTGTAGCCAGCGTCCAGAGTGACGGTCTTGACGGTGCCGACTTCGTAGAGGGTGAAGGTCGAAGGGCCGGCAATGGCGCGGCCCGGCTCGATCGACAGTCGGGGGATGTCGATGCCGAGCGCACGGCACTCATGCGTGACGATCTGCAGCATCCCGGCCGCCAGAGTGGCCGGCGAGGCGGGGTCGTCCTTGGTGGTGTAGGCGATCCCGAAGCCGCCACCGAGATCCAGCTCCCCCAGCTCGAGGCCAGCCTCGAGCCCGCGTGCGTACAGTGCCAGCACTCGACGTGCGGCTACCTCGAAACCGGACGTGTCGAAAATCTGTGAGCCGATGTGCGAGTGGAGACCGGTCAACACCAGCGAGTCGAAGGCGTTGATCATCAGCATCGCCTCTTCGGCGCCGCCGTCAGCGAGCGAGAGCCCGAACTTCTGGTCTTCATGGGCAGTGGCGATGTATTCGTGCGTGTGTGCCTCGACGCCCGCGGTGACACGGAGGAGCACCTGTTGCCGCACCCCTTTGGTAGATGCGACCTGGGCGAGGCGTTCGATCTCGGTGAGCGAGTCGACGACGATCCGACCGACTCCCACGTCGACTGCACGCTCTAGCTCTGCCCAGCTTTTGTTGTTGCCATGAAAGCCAATCCGGCTCGGGGCGAATCCCGCTCGCAACGCCACCGTGAGCTCTCCGCTCGTGCACACGTCGAGGTCCAGCTCCTCCTCGGCGATCCAGCGCACCGTCTCCAGGCAGAGGAACGCCTTGGCGGCGTAGTAGACGTCCCACCCGTCGAATGCCTGCTTGAACTCGCGCGCGCGTTGGCGAAAGTCGTCCTCGTCCACGACATATGCCGGTGTGCCGAACTCTGCCGCGAGCTCCACGACCGAGACACCAGCGACGGACAGCACACCGGAGTCGGACTTCGCCACGTGTTGTGGCCATAGTGAGGCGACGAGTACGTTCGGCTCGTCGGGCGGACGGAGCCAGGTCGGTCCGCGGCGACCGGCTTCGGAGTGGAGGGCGCCGGCCTCGTGGGAGGCCCGCATCACATCCGCACCGGTGAGGAGACACCGAGCAGGTCGAGGCCGCGGGCGAAGACAATGCGGGTGGCATCTACGAGAAGCAGCCGCGCCCGGTGCAGGTCGGTGGGCTCCTCGTCGCCGCGCGGGAGCACACGGCATACGTCGTAGAACTTGTGGAACGTTGCTGCCGTCGCCTCCAGGTAGCGCGCCAGCCGGTGCGGCTCACGCAGCTCGGCCACAGATGCGACGACAGCGGGGAACGCCGCGAGGGCGCGCAGGAGCTCGCCTTCTCGCTCGTGAGAGAGCAGCGCCGGGTCGAAGTCGTCACCCGCAGGTGCAACTCCGAGGTCGGCTCCGTTGCGCAGGATCGAACACAGCCTGGCGTGGGCGTACTGCACGTAGTAGACGGGGTTGTCGCTGGACGCACGAGTCCATACGTCGAGGTCGAGGTCGATCGGCGAGTCGCTGGAGTACCGAACGAGCGAATAGCGCGCGGCGTCGGCGCCTACGGCGTCGATGAGATCGTCGATCGTCACGCCAGTCCCGGCCCGCTTCGCCATCCGCAGGGCTTGCCCGTCGCGGACCAGACTGACCATCTGGCCGATCAGCACCTCGAGGTTCTCGTGCGGCTTGTCACCGAACGCCTGGCACATGGCCATCAGCCTTCCGACGTACCCGTGGTGGTCAGCCCCGAGCATGATCACGCACAGGTCGAAGCCACGCTCGCGCTTGTCGAGGTAGTACGCGCAGTCGCCGGCGATGTAGGCGGGGGCCCCGTTGGAGCGCACCAGGACGCGGTCCTTTTCGTCACCGTACTTCTCGGTGGCTAGCCACAAGGCCCCGTCAGCTTCGTACGTGTTGCCCATCGCGGTCAGTCGCTCGATAGCCCGCTCGACAGCCCCGCTGTCATAGATCGCCTGCTCATGAAAGTAGACGTCGAACTCGACCCCGAAGCTGCGCAGAGTCTGTTTGATCTCCGCAAACATCTGGTCGACGCCGCTGCGCCTGAAAACTTCCTGCGCCTCATCGTCGGGTAGCGAGAGGACGCCGGGGTTGTCAGCCATGACCTTAGAAGCGATGTCGACGAGGTACTCGCCGACGTATCCGTCCTCCCCCGGGTCCTCCCCCTTGCTACCGCGAGGAGCGAGCGGGAGAAGCGGTCGATCTGCGCGCCATGGTCGTTGAAGTAGTACTCGCGTGCTCACGTCGGCGCCGAGCGCGGCGAAGATCCTCGCCAGACTGTCGCCTACCGGAGCCCAGCGTGCACCTCCGATGTGGACGGGACCGGTGGGGTTGGCCGACACGAACTCGAGGTTGATCCGAGTCCCGGCATACGCCTGCGAGCCACCGTATGACGCACCCGCTGCCACGATGGCGCGCGCCACTTCACCCTGGGCCGCCGCCTCGACGGTGATGTTGATGAACCCCGGCCCGGCGATGTCGACGGCCGCTATCGCCTCGGAGCCCTTCAGCTCACTCGCGAGAAGCTCGGCCAGCTCACGCGGTGGCATCCCTACCCGCTTGGCGAGCTGGAGCGCCACGTTGGTCGCGTAGTCGCCGTGCTCTTTACCCTTCGGCCGCTCGATCCGGACCTCTTCGGGAACCCCGTCCGGGAACGTCAAGGCGCCGCGGTCGGCCAACGCGGACAACGCGGCCACGACGGTCTGGGAAAGCTGCTCGGGGGTCACCAACCCATCGTATCGACGCTCAGCAGGCGCTTGACGCTCCCGTCAAGGTGCGGACGGTCTGCGTGAGGTGATCTGGGTCGAAGGGCTTGGTGACATAGGCGTCGACGCCGAGCTCCGCGCCGCGTGCGAGGTCTGAGCCTTGTGCCCGAGCCGTGACCATCACGATCGGAATGTGGGAGGTAGCCGGGTCGGCCCGCAGCCGGGCGACCGTGGCGAAACCGTCGAGGTGGGGCATCGCGACATCGAGTGTGATGACGTCGGGCTTGAGCGCAGCAACGAGCTCCAGACACTCTGCGCCGTCGCGTGCTTCGGCGACCTCGAAGCCGTCCAGCTCCAGGTTCAGCACGATCAGCGATCGGATAACGTCGGAGTCGTCGACCACCAAGACTTTGGGCATTAGGACCCCGACGCTAGTGCCGTCGAACCGTCCTCGCGCGGTTATCGAGCAGCCCGTAGCCACTGCTACCCTTTGGGCGCGCCATGAGCCCCCGTAGCTCAGGGGATAGAGCACCGCCCTCCGGAGGCGGGAGCGCAGGTTCGAATCCTGCCGGGGGCGCCCGGTCAGCAGACCCGCACCAGCGCTCGAGTCACCACAATGCGAGCACCGCGCTCTACGCATGGCGGGAGCGCAGGTTCGAATCCTGCCGGGGGCGCCCGGTCAGCAGACCCGCACCAGCGCTCGAGTCACCAGCTATCGTGCCGGGATGCCTGACCAGCTGTCTCACCATGACCTGGTGATGGCCGCGGTCGACCTCCTGAACCCGCACCTGGTGGGTGACCGTCTCTTCGGTGATGTCGCGTGTGTCCTCGTGACCGAAGCGGGCAACCAGTACGGCGGGGTCTGCATCGACACCTCCTCAGGTACCGGATTCTGTGCGGAGCATGCAGCCATCGCTGCCATGGTGACGGCTGGAGAGCACCAGATCGCCAAGATTGTCGCCGTCTGGCGCGATGAGGCCGGAGTGGTCTTCGTCTTGCCGCCGTGCGGTCGATGCCGGGAGTTCATCCATCAGGTGGATCCGGCAAACGTCGCTACCCTGGTAGTGCTCGGTCGTGATCAAGCCCAGTCTCTGGCCGAACTTCTCCCCCTGACGGACTGGCCGCGGCCGTACTAGCTGGCTGGGGGAAGGGCGCGGATCAGACGGTCCAGCTCGGCGTCGGTGTTGTAGTAGTGGACCGATGCGCGGACGAGGTCGGGCAGTCCGCGGCTCTGAAGGTCGAGGCGGGCGTAGTCGACGAGTGAGACGCTCACGTTGACGCCCTGGCTCGAAAGCTGCTGTTGGACCTGCTGGGCAGGGACGTTGTCGACAGTGAACGTGACGATGCCGCAGCGACGTGTCCCCTGGTCGTGCACGCGCACACCGCTGACATCGGCCAAGAGTTGCCTCAGGCGATCCGCGAGGGCGGTAACCCTGTGTTGGATTGCCTCCATGCCCCAGGACAGTGCGTAGTCGACAGCCACACCGAGACCTATCTTGGCCGCGTAGTTGGTTTCCCAGTTCTCGAAGCGTCGCGCGTCCGGGCGGATCTCGTACTGGTCGGGGGCTGTCCAAGTCGCCGCGTGCAGGTCGAGAAACGGTGGCTCGATCTGGTCGAGGAAGGTTCGACGTACGTAGAGGAACCCGGTCCCCCGCGGTCCCCTCAGGAACTTCCTTCCGGTCGCGGAGAGGAGGTCGCAACCGATGCGCTCCACATCGACGGGGAGCTGCCCTACGGACTGGCAGGCATCGAGCAGGAAAGGCACAGCCGCCTCCTGCGTGACGGCCCCCACTTCCTCGGCGGGGTTGACCAGCCCGCCCTGGGTGGGCACGTGCGTAATCGCCACGAGCTTCACCGGTCCTTTGCCGTCGCTCAGGCGTCGGCGTAGGTCGCTGACTGACAGCTGCCCAGCGTCGTCGTCCTCGATGATCTCGACGACCGCGCCGGTACGTCGGGCAACCTGGAGGAAGGCGATGACGTTGCTGGCGTACTCGGCACGAGCGGTCAGAATACGATCACCGGGACTCATGGTCAGGCCGTAGAAGGCCATATCCCAGGCGCGGGTGGCGTTCTCCACCACCGCGATCTCATCCGTCCTGCAACCGACCAGTTGGGCGATGGCTTCGTAGGTGTGCTCGACCTGGTCAGTCGCAGCATCCGCGGCTTCGTACCCACCCATCTCCGACTCGCGCCGAAGGTGAGCGATCACTGCCTCCGTGACCTGCTCGGGCGGCAGCGCCGCACCGGCGTTGTTGAGGTGGGCGACTCGCTCGGCGCCTGGGGTGTCGCGGCGCGCGCGCTCGATATCGAAGGCCGGGCCCGCGCCCCCCATCGGCAGGGTCATCTGTGCCATGGCAGTTCCTCAGTTCGGGTGGAGAGCAAGTCGAAGTCCCAGGTGAACGTCGCGATGGTCAGGCAACCATGGCATGTCCGGTCTCTGGAATCTCCTCGACTAGGACCAGCGGTGGTGGTCAGCGTGGGACTCCTGGGAGCCTGGCTCGCCCTACACGCGACAGTCCCAACGTGACTCATGAGTAACTGGGTCGTTAACTGTCACAAGGAGTAATCACTCGATCACTCCACGTCACAGACTAAGGGGGGATCTCGATGATCCCACGCGCTTTCTCGGCCGGCGTGGCCGTCTCGCTGCTTGCAGCGGCAATGGCCATGACCACCACAACCACCTCAACCGCCGCACCTGCGGCCAGCAACACGACGAGTCCGACCCACTTCGCTCTTACCTCTTCGGGCTACGGCACTCGAGTCTCCGGTGGCGACATCCCCGCCGGATCCGACCGGACTGCCTACCAGGTCATCGGCTGCACCAACATGGCTGGCGTAGACATCGACAACTTCGAAGCGGCCAGCGACCTGGGACCCCTGGGCTCGCTGTCCGGAGTCAAGACGCGCACCTGGACGACAGAGAAGGATGGCGTCGTGTCGGCCTGGGCGTCGAACCGGATCGCCGGTGCAATGCTCGGCGATGAGGTGTCGGGTGGCCTGTTGCTCGAGGGCGTCAAGTCGACCTCGCGGGCCTACCACGACCAGTCCGGGTTCCATGCCGCCACCACTCGCACCGTCGCGGGCATCAGGCTGGCGCCTGCAGGCGGGGGCGAGCCGCAGGAGTTGGAGATCCCATCTCCCGGCGAGACACTCGTCATCCCCGGAGTCGCTCGCATCTCCCTCGGCATGAACACCAAGTCGGCGACAGCCGGTAGGGCCGCTGCCAAGGCGGAGGCACTGCGGGTCGAGCTGATTCCCTCAGGTACGAAGGTCTACATGGCGCGCTCGCAGGCTGCTATCGAACGTGGAGTCCGGTCGGGGTTGTTCAGGGGCTACTCCTACGGATCACGGTTCAAGGGTCTGGACGGCACGCTCGAAAGCAAGATGACGCCGTTCCTCAAGATGCCGTGCCAGGGCACGGACGGTGAGGTCAAGAGCCAGGACATCGCCCGGGTCGACGCTGATGGCCTCGTCATCAAGCAACTGTCGACACAGCACTCTGCGGACCAGTCCGCCCGTCATGCAGTGGCCCATGAAGAAAGTCGCGTCGACCGCTTCAACCTCCGCGGAGGAGAAGTCACGGCGCGAGGGGTTGTCGGCCGCGCCAACATTCGCTTTGAAAAAGGCAGCGGAACCACGAAGAACATCAAGGGCAGCAAGATCGGGAGGGTGACCGTCAGCGGTGAGACGCAGACGTTCCCGCCTAGCGACGTCATCGTGGTGCCTGGGGTTGTCCGCCTCGAACGCAACCTCGTGGTCAGGACCGCCAACGGCATCCAGGTCACCGCGCTGAGAATCAACCTGCTCGACGGGAGCGGCGCCGTCTTCAACCTCGGCTTCGCCAAGGTGGGCTTCAGCCGCGCCGGTCTCTGACACCCGGCAACGAGCCACCAGCGTGCGGCTGGGACACCCACGGTGTCCTGGCCGTACGTCGTCAGCAGCCGCCGCGGTCGACCCGGGCGTCGTGACGGACGTCGGCGGCGAGCGACCGCAAGGCAGCCCGGTTGGGGAACACCACACTGGCCGCTCCCGCGCTCCCGACCGAACCAGTCGCCACGCATACCCGAACGAGTGCCGGGTTGACCTCGGTGACGGTGCGCGCAAGCCGATACAGCTCCACAGGACCGACGTTCGTGTCGGTGTTGTTATTGAAAAGCCCCAGCGCAAGCTCCATGAAGCCGGCACGATCCGACTTGGCCTTGATCGTGGCGAGTCCGCCCTTGAGTAGCTGGCCCTGGTCCATCGACCGGTCGAAGTCCCCTCGAGGCAACCCGTAACGGATCCGCGCGAACGCCAGCGCCTCGATGCCGGTGAGCTGGCGCATCCCCGGCTGGAAGCGTTGTTTGAGGTCGTTCATCGGGTACGTCACTTTGACCCGGACTCCGTTGATACCCGAGACCATCCGGATCAAGCCGTTGAAGCTCGTCACGAACACGTAGTCGGGCTGAATACCGGTCAGCGCGGTCACTGCTCGGGCGGTCAGCTCGGGGCCGCCGTAGACCATCGCCGAGTTGAGCTTGTCGTTGCCGTGTCCAGGGATGTCGACATACGAGTCACGGGGGATCCCGATCGTGACGGCGTGGTGCGTTTTCGCGTTGACGCCGACGAGCTGGATCGCGTCGGACCGGCTGCGCAACACCGACTGGCCGGGCCGCGCGTCAGATCCCAGCGCGAGGAACCACACGACGCGGTCCTCCGCGTCGACGCCATGCACGCGCTCCAGCTTGATCAGGGCGAACTCGGTAGGTGCTCGGCCGGCATCGGGCACAACGATGCTCAGCAGTGCAAGGAGCAGACCGAACATGCAGAGTCGACGGCCCTTGGCCAGGATCGACGCCGAAGGTGGGAGGAGCTCCAGCATTAGTCCACCTCCTTGCGAACGAGGTCGTAGCCGAAGATGCGCCAATGACCCTTGTCGCGGGTCAGGTAGAGGCTGCCGATCACGGCGTACGACGCCGACTTCCCCTCCTCGGTCTCCCCGGTGAACCGCAACGCCAGGCGCGCGGTGGCACCGCCGGTCAGCGCTCGGCTGGCGAAGACGTAGAGGCGCACTCGCTGCTTCTCCACGACGAAGGTGGCGAGGTCCTTGCCCAGCTTGCCGTTGGTCGTCACGTCGCCATCGCGCCGCGCTAGCTTGCGAGCGTCGAGGGTCCAGCTCTTGAACGCTCCGTCGTAAGACGCTTTGGGGTACTCGACATCAGAGAAGCCCGCGGCGATCCAGGCCGAGATGGGCTTCGCGATCTTCTTCTCCAGCGTGGCGTACTGCTTGCGCTTGATCGCACCTCGCAGCTGCTCGATGGAAACCTCGAGAGGAGCGTCCTTCTTGCCCAACTGAGGGGCTGCGGCGGTCTTCTTGTCCGACGGCGAGGTCGACGACTCGGCGGGGGGCGTTGGGTCGTCGTCGTCGCCGCCGGTGCAGCCGGCGGTCGCGACAAGCAGAAGGACGGCCAGGCCCAGGCGAAGCAAACGATTGGGCATCGCCGAAAGAATGCGTCATCTGCACGCCGAACACAAACTCGCCGCGCACACAGGCGGGGTTTGTCATCGGCTCCCTTCCCCGCTGAATCCCGATCTGCTCTGCGCACTCGCCGCCTAGAGGGTTAGCCTTGATGGCGTCCCACCGGGTGTCACAGGGGAAGAGGCGAAACTCAAGGCCGTGTCACAGTCTCAGCAAGACAACGCCAGGTCCGATTTCGGGCCAAACGAATGGCTCGTCGACGAAATGTACGAGCGCTATCTCGAGGACCCCGACTCGGTGGACAAGGCGTGGCGTGACTTGTTCAAGGACGGCCCGCCGACCGCCAACGGAGGGCCGGCGCCGCCTGCCAAGCATCCCCGGAAGCCGGCTGACACGAAGGCCGCAGTTGAGTCCCCGAAGCCCAAGCCCGCGGCCACGACCCCCGCCACCAACCAAGCAGCCGTGACGGGATCAGCGGCCGCATCAGGCGCCGCCCCTGCCCACGACCGGAGCCCGACCAAGCCCGTCTCGGCGGCGAAGACGGCGAGCGCACCGGTGCCGAAGGATGAGCCGGCAACTGATCCCCCCGACGTTTCGCAGGAGCCCGAGCACGTCGTGTTGCGCGGCGCGTCGGCCCGCACGGTGGCAAACATGGACACGTCGCTGACCGTGCCCACCGCCACCAGCGTCCGGACGGTGCCGGTCAAGCTGCTCATCGACAACCGGGTCGTCATCAACAACCACCTCGCCCGTGCGCGCGGCGGCAAGGTGTCGTTCACCCACATCATCGGTTTCGCGCTGGCGAAGGCCCTGAAGCAGATGCCGGAGATGAACTACGGCTTCGAGGTCGTCGACGGCAAGCCCAACTTGATCAAGCCGGCTCACGTCAACATCGGCCTCGCGATCGATATCCAGAAGCCCGACGGCACCCGTCAGCTGCTCGTACCGTCTATCAAGGCCGCCGAAGACATGTCGTTCGCGGTTTTCTGGACTGCCTATGAGGAGATCGTCCGGCGTGCCCGTGACAACAAGCTGACCGTCGAAGACTTCAAGGGCACCACGATCACCCTCACCAACCCCGGCACCATCGGGACGAACCATTCCGTGCCCCGGCTGATGAGTGGTCAGGGGGCCATCCTCGGCGTCGGGGCGATGAACTTCCCGCCGGAGTACCAGGGGGCGTCGGAGGAGACGCTGACGAGGAACGCGATCAGCAAAATCATGACGCTCACCTCGACGTACGACCACCGCGTGATCCAGGGTGCGCAGTCTGGCGACTTCCTGCGCCGCCTGCACGGCCTGCTTCTCGGCGAGGACGGCTTCTACGAGGAGATCTTCCACGCCCTGCGGATCCCGTACGAGCCGATCCGCTGGGCGAACGACATCTCGGCCAACCACGAGGACGAGATCAGCAAGCAGGCCCGCATTCTCGAGATGATCCACGCGTACCGAGTGCGTGGTCACATCATGGCCGACACAGACCCACTCGAATACCAGCAGCGCAGCCACCCCGACCTGGAGGTCGGCACCCACGGTCTGACGCTGTGGGACCTGGACCGAGAGTTCGCCACCGGCAACTTCGGCGGGCGTCGATTCATGAAGCTGCGCCACATCCTGGGGATCTTGCGCGACTCGTACTGCCGGACCACAGGCATCGAGTACATGCACATCCAGGACCCTGAGCAGCGTCGCTGGATCCAGGAGCGCGTCGAGCGTCCGCACCAGAAGCTGCCCGCGGTCGAGCAGTTGCGCATCCTGCACAAGCTCAACCAGGCTGAGGCGTTCGAGACATTCCTGCAGACGAAGTACGTCGGGCAGAAGCGGTTCAGTCTCGAAGGCGCCGAGACAACAGTCCCTCTGATCGACGAGATCTGCGAGGAGGCCGCCGGCGCCGGCCTCGACGAGGTCACGATCGGGATGGCCCACCGTGGTCGCCTCAACGTGCTGGCCAACATCGTCGGCAAGCGCTACTCGCAGATCTTCCGTGAGTTCGAGGGCAACATCGACCCACGGACGGTACAGGGATCCGGTGACGTGAAGTACCACCTGGGCGCAGAAGGCGAGTTCGTGTCAGAGCACGGAGACAAGATCAAGGTGTCCGTCGCGGCGAACCCGTCTCACCTCGAAGCTGTCGACCCGGTGCTTGAAGGCATCGCCCGCGCGAAGCAAGACCTGCTCAACAAGGGTGCCGCCTACCCCGTGCTGCCGCTGCTAGTGCACGGCGACGCGGCGTTCGCCGGCCAGGGCGTCGTCGCCGAGACGCTAAACCTGTCGCAGCTTCGGGGCTACCGCACTGGCGGCACCATCCACGTCGTGGTCAACAACCAGGTCGGGTTCACCACCTCGCCCTCGTCGTCACGATCGTCCTTGTACTGCACCGACGTCGCCCGGATGGTTCAGGCGCCGATCTTCCACGTCAACGGTGACGACCCGGAAGCCTGCACCCGCGTTGCGCAGCTGGCGTTCGAGTACCGGCAGGCCTTCAACAAGGACGTCGTGATCGACCTGGTCTGCTACCGCCGTCGCGGGCACAACGAGGGCGACGACCCGTCGTACACACAGCCGTTGATGTACGACCTCATCGAGCGCAAACGGTCGGTGCGCAAGCTCTACACCGAGGCACTGATCGGCCGCGGCGACATCACTGTCGAGGAGGCCGAGTCGGCGCTGAAGGACTACCAGCAGCAGCTGGAGAGGGTGTTCGCTGAGGTCCGCGACGCCACCAAGGAGCCCGAAGAGATCGAATACATCACGGTCCCGGAGTACCCCACCAAGGGTGCGGCAGAAGGCACCACCGACACGGCCGTGCCAGTCGAGGTGCTCAAGCGCATCGCCGACGCTCACGTCTCGGCGCCAGAAGGCTTCACGGTGCACCCGAAGGTGCTCCCTCAACTGCAACGCCGCGCGGCCGCCATCACCGAAGGTCCGATCGACTGGGGCACAGCCGAGATCTTGGCGTTCGGCTCGCTGCTCATGCAGGGGCGCCCAGTCCGGCTTTCGGGCCAGGACTCGCGCCGCGGCACGTTCGTCAGCCGGTTCGCGACGATCATCGACCGCAAGAACGGCGCTGAGTGGACACCGCTCCAGAACCTGTCCGAGGACCAGGCGCAGTTCTACATCTACGACTCACTGCTGTCGGAGTACGCCGCCATGGGCTTCGAGTACGGCTACTCCGTGGCCCGGCCCGAGGCGCTCACCCTGTGGGAGGCGCAGTTCGGCGACTTCGTCAACGGTGCCCAGACGGTGATCGATGAGTTCATCTCGGCCGGCGAGGCCAAGTGGCAGCAGCAGTCCGGCGTCGTACTCCTGCTCCCCCACGGCTATGAAGGACAAGGCCCTGACCACTCGTCGGCCAGGATCGAGCGCTTCATGACGATGGCCGCCGACGACGCCTTCACAGTCGCGCAGCCGTCGAGCCCAGCGTCGTACTTCCACCTGCTGCGTCAGCACTCACTCGCCAGCAAGCACCGTCCGATGATCGTGTTCACTCCGAAGTCGATGTTGAAGCGCAAGGACGCCGCCTCGCAGCCATCGGACTTCACCGCCGGGACGTTCCGGCCGGTGATCGGCGACGATGTCGACGACCCGTCGGCAGTGGAGCGCCTCCTCCTCTGCTCGGGGCGGATCACCTGGGACCTGTTCACGGAGCGCAAGCGTCGCGAGCCGGACTCGTCGCACACAGCCATCGCGCGCCTCGAACAGCTCTACCCACGCCCGGTCGAGGCCGTGCAGGCAGAGCTGGCGAAGTACCCCAACCTCAAGGAGATCCGCTGGGTGCAGGACGAGCCCGCCAACATGGGTCCGTGGCCGCACATGAAGCTCAACCTGGCTGGGGAGCTGGGAGACATCCCGTTCCTCCGCGTGTCTCGCAACGAGTCCGCGTCACCGTCGGTTGGCCAGCTGAAGGTGCACCAGGACGAGCTCGGCGATCTGCTCGAAGCCGCCTTCGCGTAGGTCAGCTTCGTGTACTTCACGGATCGTGGGATCGAGGAGCTGACTGATCGTCGGGGAGACGACGAGGTCACGCTGGCATGGGTCGGCGACCGGTTGCGGGAATTCGTCGATCTCAACCCCGAGTTCGAGGTACCCGTCGAGCGGTTGGCCACCTGGCTCGCCCGCTTGGACGACTCCGACGACTGAGGCAGGCGTGCTGGGCCCAGCCGGTCAGACCGTGAACACGACCTTGCCGAAGAGGTCGCCGGCGACCATCGCCGCGAAGCCCGCTCGGGCCTGATCGAGCGGCAGAACCCGGTCGATGAGCGGTCGTGCTCCGCTCAGGTCGAGTAGTTCGACGAGCCCTCGCAGCTCATCGCGAGTGCCCATGGTCGAGCCCTGGATCCGCAGCTGGAGGAAAAAGATCCGGCGCAGATCGGAATCCTCGGGCTGGTGGCCTGAGGTCGCCCCCGAGACCACGAGTGTGCCGCCTGGACGCAGAGACTTGAGCGAGTGGCTCCAGGTCGCGGCGCCGACCGTCTCCATGACCGCGTCAACGCGAGCGGGCAGCCGTATTCCTGGCTCGACTGCCTCGTGTGCCCCCAGCTCGAGTGCGCGGGCTCGCTTGGCTTCGTCGCGGCTGGTGACGAACGTGCGCAGACCCGCCGCCTTAGCGAGCGTGATGAGCGCCGTGGCGACGCCGCCTCCTGCTCCCTGCACCAAGACACTGTCACCGGGCTTGAGGCCGCTCTGGGTGAAGAGCATCCGGTATGCCGTCAGCCACGCTGTCGGCAAACAGGCCGCCTCCTCGAAGCTGAGCGAGGCCGGCTTCGGCACGACATTGCGCCGCGGAACCGTGACCTGCTCGGCAAGCGCGCCCTGGTGGCGCTCCGACAGCAGCGAGCGCTTCGGGTCGAGCGTCTCGTCGCCAACCCACGACGGGTCGCTGACCACCGCATGCACGACCACCTCGTTGCCGTCTTCGTCGATGCCGGCGGCATCACAGCCCAAGATCATCGGTAGCCGATCCTCGGGCAGGCCGACCCCCTTCAACGACCACACGTCGTGGTGGTTGAGCGAAGCAGCGCGTACGTCGACGACCACCCAGCCCTCGGGGACCTCTGGCGCTGGCCGCTCACCCGACTGAAGTCCGGCCATCGGGTCTTCGGCGTGGATGGAGTCGGCGTAGACGGCGAACATCCCGCCACCCTAACGAGCCTCAGAGGGCGCGGGTCGCCCGGCGTAACGGGCGGAGCCGGCAGCGGACGACGGCGAGCACGTCGGCGTCGGGAATCGCACCGACGACCCACGAGTCGACCCCCTCGTCAGGGTTGTCTCGCTCCACCCACCAGCCGTCTGGCTCGCGTCGGATGGCCCGCTTCACAGCGACCGGCCGCTCGGGCAGCCGGACCACGACGAGCTTGCCCGGCGTTGGCTCGACGTCATACCTGACCATCAGGACGTCGCCCTCCTGCAAGGTCGGAGTCATCGAGCGTCCACGGACCACCACCAGCCCGAACCGCGGCAGCGTCATCGTCGGGGAAACCTCGTTTCGATCGGCCAGGATCGGGCACGTCAGGTGGGCGGCTAGTGTGACAAGCCTGCACTGCTCCTACCGATGTGCTCAAAGAGAGGGACAACAATGCTGCGTCGTTTCATCGCCCCCACCATCGAGGTTTCCGCACACTGCGACCTTCCCTGCGGCGTGTACGACCCCGCCCAGGCGAGGATCGAGGCCGAGTCGGTCAAGGCAATCATCGGCAAGCTCGCCGACAACGACGACCCTGACTTCCGCACCCGGGCTGTGATCATCAAGGAGCAGCGCTCGGAGCTCGTCAAGCATCACCTGTGGGTGCTGTGGACCGACTACTTCAAGCCCCCGCACTTCGAGAAGTACCCGCAGCTGCACACCCTCGTCAACGAGGCCACCAAGCTGGCGGGCGCGACCGGCACCAAGGGCAGCATGGACGCGGCCAAGGCCGACGACCTGCTCGCCAAGATCGACGAGATTGCCGAGATCTTCGCCGAGACCAAGAAGGGGTAGCGGCCTGCCTCTGGCCGACCCGGTTGTTAGGTGGCCGTCGTGTCGTCACCGTCGTCTCCTCCGCGGTGCCCGTACAACGCGGTGGTGGTGGACGGCGAGAAGACGATGGCGAGTACGGCGATAGCCCACACGAAGAGCACAGCGGTCACCCAGACCGTTGACCCTCCGTTGAAGCTCCAGCCGACACCCATCGCGATAAGTTGCGCTAGAACGACTGGCCCTCGACTCCAGCTGTGCAACCCAGCGAGGCCCCAGGCCGCGAAGCCGAGGCCCACGGCGAACAGCAGGTAGAACACGGCGGTGGTCAGGGCAACGCTCGGATGGTCGGGGTCGAGACTCACCAGTTCGACGACGGCCAGGGCGATCAGAATTCCAACCTGTCCTGCGACGAGCAATGCCGCTATTCTGATCCGCTGCATCGTCGTCGGCTCGGTCACCACGCGACCACCCTAATGACCAGGCCGGTCGACGACCGTAGGTCGGCGGGGACCGTGCTGGGTGGTGTGAGCAAACTGACAGCCACGCAGGGGTTGTGTCCGGCCGGTTCTCTTGCGACGATCGTCCAGAGGGATTTAGTGAAAACCTTCACTAACCCATTAAATGCTTGCAATTTGGCGCGGCAGACAGCCGTAGCCCGCACCAACAACCGACAGGAGTTGCCCGCCGTGGACTGGCGCCACCGTTCTGCGTGTCTCGAAGAAGACCCAGAACTGTTCTTCCCGATCGGCAACACCGGGCCGGCCATCCTCCAAATCGAGGAGGCCAAGCAGGTGTGCCGTCGCTGCGAAGTGCGCGAGCAGTGCCTGGCGTGGGCTCTCGAGGCGGGTCAGGACCACGGTGTGTGGGGCGGGATGTCCGAGGACGAGCGCCGTGCCCTCAAGCGACGCAACGCCCGGGCAAAGATCCGCGCCTGACGGCGTCACCGCTCGCCGTGAAGCGGCAGGTCAAGGTCGATTCTCGTCCCACCGCCTGCGCGTGACCCCAATTTGATCAGCCCACCCAGCTCCGACTCGACCAGGGTCCGCACGATCGACAGGCCGAGGTGGCCTGACGAGACGGGATCGAAGCCGGCCGGCAGACCGCAGCCGTCGTCGTCGACGATGACCTCGAGCCGTCCCGCCAGCCGAAGCACGCGCACGTCGATGTGACCTGCGCCTCCGTCAAAGGCGTGCTCGACGGCGTTTTGAAGCAACTCGGTCAGGACCATCGCCAGTGGGGTGGCGATCTGCGCGGACAACCGTCCGAACGTGCCCGACCGGGACGTCACGACATCGGCGCTGTCAGCACCCACATCAGTCACCATCCGGCGAAGCCGATCCGCCACCTCGTCGAAGTCGACCTGTTCGTCGAAGGTCTGGCTCAGCGTCTCGTGGACGATCGCGATCGACCCCACCCGACGTACCGCATCCTCGAGCGCGAGCCGCGCCTCCGGTGCATCCATGCGCCGCGCCTGGAGCCGGAGCAAGGCGGCGACGGTCTGCAGGTTGTTCTTCACCCGGTGATGGATCTCGCGAATCGTCGCGTCCTTCGTGATCAGCTCACGCTCCCGGCTCCGCAGTTCGGTCACGTCGCGCAGCAGGACGAGGGCACCTTCGTAGGTCTCGCCCGGCTGCAGCGGAATCACCCGAGCGATGATCGTCGCCTCGGTATTGGCGAACTCTGCCTCCTTCGGTGCCCGGCCCGAGAGCACCGTCGCCAGACCCTTCGTCCACCGCGACGGCCGGTTGCGGCACCAGCTGCTCGGTGATTGCCCCGAGGGATTCGCCGATGAGATCGCCCTGCAGCCCCAGCCGACGGTATGCCGACTGGGCATTCGGACTGGCGTAGCCGACTACGCCCGCAGCGTCGGTGCGCACGAAGCCGTCACCAACCCGGGGTGAGGCCGACCAGTCACGCCGCTCGACGGGCTGTGGGAACCGACCAAGACTGATCATCCGGGTGAGATCGCTCGCCGTCTGCAGGTAGGAGAGCTCCAGGCGGCTCGGCGGGCGCAAACCCAGCAGGTTGGTGTTCCGCGCAATCACCCCGAGCAGCCGGTCGCCCCGCATCACCGGAATCGTCTCCACCCGCACCGGGACGTTGTCGCGCCACTCCGGATCACCCTCGCGAGCGATGCGTCGGTCCTCGAACGCGGCATCGAGCAACGGGCGACGACCCTTGGGCACGAACGCCCCGACGAGGTCGTCGACGAAGGCCGTGGGACCCGTGGTGGGACGCATCTGCGCCCCGCCCCAGTACCCGTGTCCCTCCCGGTCAGGCAGCCACAGCACCAGGTCAGCGAACGAGAGGTCGGCAACGATCTGCCAGTCCGAGAGCAGCAGTTGCAGCCAGGCCAGGTCGTCGTCCTCGAGGTCGGTATAGCTCTTGACGACGTCCTTCACCGAGGGCACGCAGCGACTCTAGTAGCGGTAACTCAGACGCCACCAAGCTGGTAATGCGGGTCACCGACATATGCAAGGATGGCGGACATGCGTGCCGGCTTTTGGCAGCACGTGCTCGAGTCCGACATGGAAGTACCTGCGGATCCCCCGCTCAACGACCTGACCGCTGAACTCGTCACGATGCTCGGATCCCTCGACCCCGTGGAGCGGGACGTCATCGCGTATCCCGTGCTCGCGACCTGGCTCGAGGAGGGCGTCTACGACGACCTGCTCGTTGCCTTCGGCGACGGGATCGCCCAAGGTCTCGGCGTCGGCCTCGGCCAGGTCGTCGGCGACGCTGTCTACCGTCGCACGTTCTCGGCGTTGGTCCTCACCGAGTGCATCGACCGTGACAACAAAGCCCATCTGCTGCCCGTCGACGCCGTCCTCACCTGGGCGGACCGCGCGCTCACCTGGTTCGTCCGGGAGAAAGACCTGCGCGGGTTCGTGCCCGACCAGGGGTGGGCGCACGCCGTCGCCCACGGTGCCGACCTGGTCGGCATCTTGGCCCGGAGCCGTCACTTTGGCGCGACCGAGCTCACGGTGCTGCTCGACGTGATTGCCGACCGGCTGGTGGCCCCGACGACGTACCGGCTGACTCACGACGAGGACGACCGACTCGCCTACGCGACGATGACGATCCTGCACCGCAACGAGCTCCCGCAGCCGCTGTTCGAAGCCTGGATTCGCCGCCTCGACGCGACCGCCAACTGCCCTCAGCCCAGCGATGCCGGACCGGCCGACGAGTGGCCGCCTGCCCACGTGTTCAACACGCGTGCATTCCTTCGGCTGCTGTATCTCCAGCTGGCCATGGGAGTCAACGGCCGCGACGAGCAGGACGCGGCTCACTTCGCGGACGCACCCGAGGGCCGTGCCGACATGCTCCTCATGCTCAAGGATGTGCTCGCGAATACGATGCCGTTCGCCTCCCGCAGTCGGGTTGTCTCTGTTCCCGAGGGATAGCGTTGGCCGCATGACCGACGCGACGAATGAAAAGCGTGAAGGCCACGGCGGGGACCTGGCCGTCGAGGTAGCACGGGCCCATGGCGTCACCACGATGTACACACTGTCGGGCGCCCACGTGTTCCCGATGTACGACGGGGCCATCAAGGCCGACCCACCCATGCGGCTCGTCGACGTGCGGCACGAGCCGACCGCCGTGTTCGCGGCAGAGGCCACCGGCAAGCTCACTCGGACCCCCGGTCTCGCCGTCCTGACCGCGGGGCCGGGCGTCACCAACGGTGTAAGCCCGATCGCGCAGGCCCACTTCGCAGGGTCGCCACTGGTGGTGATGGGCGGTCGGGCCCCCAACACGCGGTGGGGAAGCGGTTCCCTGCAAGAGCTCGACCACCCGCCGATCGTGTCGACGATCTCGAAACTGGCGGCCACCGTGCACGATGTGGCCGACATCGCAGACCGGGTGCATGACGCGTTCACGATGGCCGCTGCGCCGCACCGTGGGCCGGCGTTCCTCGACGTACCGATGGACCAGTTCTTCTCGCGGGCGGAGGTAGCGCTTCCGCCGCCGCCATACCGCGACCGGGTCACACCTGACGACGAGTCCCTGCGCTCTATCGCGCGCCTGCTCGCTGCGTCGACCCAGCCGATCCTCGTCCTCGGAACGGACGTCTGGTCGGACGGTGCGGAGGAGGCTGCGCTCAGGTTCGTGGAGCAGAGCGGCATCCCCGTCATCACCAACGGGATGGGTCGCGGCATCATCCCGCGCGGGCATCCGTCGCTGGTGACCAAGGCACGCTCTGTCGCCTTCGGCCAGTGCGACCTGGCAGTCGTCGTCGGTACGCCTCTCGACTTCCGGCTCGGGTATGGCACGTTCGGCGGCAAGGAAGACTCGCCGCAGGCGCAGGTCGTCCACATTGCCGACAGCGAGCAGCAGGTCTCCGGGCACGCGCAGTTGGCTGCATCGGCATTCGGCGACCTGTCGGCGGCACTTGACGGGCTGCAGGCCGCGCTGGAGTCACAGGCGGCGCGCCCTGATTGGAGCCCCTGGAGCGGCCGGCTGCGCGACCTCGTCTCGGCGGCCGCGGCCAAGGATGCAGAGCTGTTGTCGTCCGACTCCGACCCCATCCACCCGGCCCGTATCTACGGCGAGCTCGTCCCACGGCTGGCCGATGACTCCGTCGTGATCGGGGACGGTGGCGACTTCGTGTCCTTCGCCGGCAAGTACGTCGAGCCGGCCCGTCCCGGCGGCTGGCTCGACCCCGGCCCTTACGGATGTCTCGGCGCGGGTGTGGGCGCTGCCATCGCGGCCCGGATCGCGAGGCCGTCGGCCCAGGTCGTGCTGATGCTCGGGGACGGGGCAGCGGGCATGTCTCTCATGGACGTCGACACGCTCGCCCGACATCGCCTCCCGGTCGTGATGGTCGTGGGTAACAACTCGTGCTGGGGCTTGGAGAAGCACCCGATGCGCTTCCTCTACGGGTATGACGTCGCGGCCGAGCTCGCACCCCAGACGTCGTACGACAAGGTCGCTCAGGCCCTCGGCGGTGACGGCGAGACGGTGACGAAGCCAGACGGCATCGGTGCCGCCCTCGACCGGGCGTTCGCTTCCGACGTGCCGTACTTGGTCAACGTGATCACCGATCCCGAGGCCGCCTATCCCCGGAGCACCACCGGTGTCTGACGCCATCCTCGTCCGACTTGCCCGGTCCCACGAACTCGAGAAGGTCGGAGCCATCACCGTCCTCGCCTACGGTCACGACGGTTTCGTCACCACTGAAGACGACTACGTCAACGAACTCGCCGACGCCTTCGGCAGAGCGGTGGCTGCTGAGGTGTACGTCGCATTGCACGAGGGGGCGGTCGTCGGCACCGTCACGTTCTGTCCACCGGGGTCCCCCCTGCGCGAGCTGAGCCGCGATGGCGAAGGAGAGTTTCGGATGCTCTCGGTCGACCCAGCAGCACGCGGACTCGGCGCGGCCAAGGCTCTCGTCACCCGGTGCTTCGAACGGTGCGTCGAGCTCGGTCTCACCGAGCTGGTGCTGTGCTCGATGACGACGATGACGCAGGCCCACGGGCTCTATGCGATGTACGGCTTCGTACGTGACAGCTCGCTCGACTGGGAGCCCGTTCCCGGAGTCACGTTGTGGGCCTTCCGCGCCCCCGTCCCCGCGCCGTCTGAATAGGCACGCCCCGCCGGTCGAGCTGCATACGTCGGTCGAGCTTGTCGAGACCCCGGCTGGTCGCCGGCGGTTTCGCTCGTGGTGAAAAGCGCAGCAACGACAAGAGTTTCGCTGTCGTTGCTTTGCGCTGGCGACTGCGGAACGCACACGTCGGTCGAGCTTGTCGAGACCCCGTCGGTCGCCAGCGGTTTCGCTCGTGGTGAAAGGCGCAGCAGCGCAGAGACTTTCGCTGTCGGTTGCCTCGCGCTGGCGGCCGGCGGTTCGCTCGTGGTGAAAAGAGCGCAGCAACGACAGGAGTTTCGCTGCGGGTTGCGTCGCGCCGGCGGCTACCTGTACGGCGGCCGAGTTGCTGCCTCGTCGGTCGAGCTTGTCGAGACCCGGTAATCTCAACAAGCTCGACATCGTCAAACATCGGACGCAAGAAAGTCTCGGAAACCGTTGTGTATAAGGGGATCTGAGCCTCAGAACTGTCGGTGGTCACCGATAGATTCACTCCCATGCACGACACGCACACCACCACCACTGCCGCTGATGTCGACACCCTCGACGCCAACCAAACCCTCACCCGCGCCGAAGAAACCCGCCGCCGCTCAGAGGCCGCCGACGTCGAGATGCTTCAGATCGCCGCCCACTGGGCCGACGTCCACGGCACCCTCCAAGGAACAGGCTTGGTGTTGCCCGGTTCCGAACGGCTGATCCAGGTCGGAGGCGAAGGAACCCCGCAGGTGGCCGAGTTCGCCTGCGCCGAGTTCGGTGCCGTCCTGGCCCTGTCCACCTACGCCGGCGAGCTCCTGATCGCCGACGCCCTCGACCTGCGCCACCGCCTCCCCCTGTTGTGGGCACGGATCCGTGCCGGTGAGGTGAAGCCGTGGATCGGCCGCAAAACCGCCCAGGCCACCCGCAGCCACGACACCGCCGCCGCCGCTGCCGTCGATCGCGAAGGTCTCGCGGTGGGCGGACCGGCTCACCTGGAGGCGGCTGGAGACGATGATCGACGCCGCCCTCACCGCCGCGGACCCCGACCGGGCTCAGGCCGAGGCCGAGGCCAGACAAACCGAGCATGGGGTGTGGGTGAAACCGTCGACAGACCATGAGACCGGGACCGCGTTCATCCGTGCCGACGCCGTCGACCTGAAATTCTTCGACGCCACCCTCGACCGGATCGCCGACAGCATCGCCATCCTCGGCGACACCACGCACCAAGGACCTCCGTCGGGCCAAAGCAGTCGGGATCCTCGCCAGCCCCCAACAAGCCCTGGACCTGTACGCCACCACCGCCGACCAGGTGCGGAACCGCGACGACGCCGACCTACCCGACGATGTGCCCTCCAGTATCGGACTCGACGACGCCGACACCCACGGCGCCCACGACCCCGGCGGGAACCCGGAAGCGTTCGTCCGCGGAGTCAGCATCAAGGTCGACCCGCGACCCAAAGCCGTCCTCTACGTCCACCTGACCAGAGAGTCGCTGGATACCGGTGAGGGTGTGGCGCGGGTGGAAGGGATCGGACCCGTCACCCTCGACCAAGCCAAACAATGGCTCGGCAACTGCACCATCACCCTCAAACCCGTGATCGACGTCGCCGGCATCGCACCCGTCGACGCCTACGAAATCCCCGACCACATCCGCGAAGCCGTCCACCTCATCACCCCCACCGACACCTTCCCGTATGCGTCGAACACCAGCCGTCGGATGGACCTCGACCACACCATCCCCTACCTCGACCCCGACGACGGCGGACCACCCGGCCAAACCGGGATCGGGAAACTCGGACCCATGACCCGACGACCACCACCGGATCCGCACCCACAGCCGATGGCAAGTCAAACAACCCTTCCCCGGCATCTACCTATGGCGATCACCCCACGGCAGACACTGGCTCGTCGACCACACCGGCACCCGCCGGCTCGCGTGATACTCCGCGGCGTCAGTCGGGTTTGATGTTCTGGTTCAGCCTGAAGAAGTTTGTCGCGTCGTACTTGCGTTTGAGTGTCTTCAGTCGGTCGTACTTGTGGGTGCCGTAGGCATGCCTGACGCGCTCCTCGCCTTCTTCCATGAGGAAGTTCACGTAGACGCTGGTGTGGTACGGCGCTAGGGCGGACCAGTAGTCGCGAGCCCATTGACGCTCGGCCTCGAATCCGTCTGCCGTCATGCTGTTGCCGTTGATGTTGAAGGTAAACCCGGACTTGCGACCATTGAACGCGGTCGCGTCTTCATCGACCTGGGCAACCGCTCCGCCCATCTGCCACAGGGCGATGCTGGTGATCGGCGACACGATGCGTTTACCGTGCTCTACAACGATGTCGATGACGTCATCGTCGAGCGCCGCGACATCACAGGATCGGACGTAGTAAGACCAGCCGTGGCGGAACGACGGATCGAACATCTTCTGATGTGCGAGGAACGGCTTCGGTTGGCAGAGATCGAGCACTGGTGATCCGAATTCCTTGAGCGGCTGTAAAACCCGTTCGCCATCCTCGACCGGGCCTGCATAGCAGGCCGCGATCGCAATGACGTGCTTCCCGACAAGGTCCGGAGGAACGATGGGCAGCGCTGGCGCCCTCCGTTGCACTGCAATCGTCATGAGCTCGTCCGGGCAGTCGGCAATCCAGTCGCGATAGAAGCGCAGCACCTCCGGGGCGTCTTCCATCAGCCAGAAGACCGGGCCCGCCATGACATACGGACCCACCGGACTCAGCCGGAACTCGAAATCGGTGACAATGCCAAAGTTTCCACCGCCACCCCGGACGCCCCAGAACAGGTCGGCGTTCTGGTTCTCGCTAGCCTTCACGAACTCACCGTCGGCGGTGATCACGTCCACGGACTGCAGCTGATCGATCGTGAGCCCGTACTTGCGCATGACCCACCCGATGCCACCGCCGAGTGTGAGGCCGGCGAGGCCGGTGTGCGTGACGATTCCCGCCGGAACCGCGAGCCCGAACTCCTGCGTTTCGCGATCCAGTTCGCCGAGGAGCACGCCTGCCTGCGCTCGCACCGTGCGCGCCTCAGGATCCACACGGATCCCCTTCATCGGACCGAGGTCGATGAGCATGCCGTCGTCGCAGACTGACAGTCCCGGAAAACTGTGGCCGCCTCCACGCACCGCCACCAGCAAGTCTCGCTGGCGCGCGAATCTGACTGCGGCGGCGACGTCAGCTACACCGGCACACCGGGCGATGAGCCCAGGGCGGCGATCGATCGAGCCATTCCACACCTTGCGATGGTCGTCGTACCCAGCGTCGGTCGGCCGGA
Source organism: uncultured Actinomycetota bacterium (assembly GCA_963815295.1). GTDB lineage: Bacteria > Actinomycetota > Actinomycetes > Propionibacteriales > Nocardioidaceae > JACDHG01. The sequence goes on along the minus strand of CAWFFZ010000008.1, from coordinate 413,895 downwards.
CGAGCTCACCCCGAAACGATGCCTGCAACTCATCGACAGCACTCGCGTCGATGACCTGGCCGTGGGTCATGGTACTCATTGGACCTCCTGGCAACTCCACCACGCAGATTCCCACACGTGCGACCGGCAGGCAATGCCGAACAGGTGGTCGACCTGCTCGAGTTCATCGGCGCTGCGTTCTCTGGCCGTAAATGACTTTGTTCGGCGATCTGCAGGCGTGCAAACTCTCACGGATGCCTTCCGTCGAAGTGAAACCGTGCAGCCAAGAGTTGATCGGCCTCCTGGAGCGGCTCGACCAATCTCAGTTGGACTTGGCACACCATCGGGAGCGCTGGGCCTTACAGCAGCAGGACCTAGCCATCTACCTCACAGCGTGGCAGCACGATCACGTTGTCGGCCGGATGACGCTGTTGAAGGAATCCAAGTACCAGCCAATCCGCGACTCGTTTCCTGGGGTCTGGGAGATGAACGCACTCGAGGCGCGCCCACAGGGTCGCGGCGTAGGAACAGTCTTGATCAACACCGCCGAGCAGTTGGCGGCTGAGCACGGAGCACCAGGTCTCGGGGTAGGGGTTGGCCCGGACAACAGCGGCGCACGCCGGCTGTACGAGCGACTGGGCTATGTCGAGTGGTCACATGGTCGGGTCATCGATGAGTGGGACGAGCTCGATGAGTCTGGCCGCTTGGTCCGGGCGCATTCGGACGAGTGCCTGTACCTCCTCAAGAGGCGCTGACGCCGGCCTCATGTCAACCGCGCGAGGAAGCGTGCGGAGTCGACGACCACTCGGGTGATCTCTCCGGTTCCGACGACGGCGGCACCATCGTGCTCGGCCACAACTCGGAACCTCACCAGCCGGCCGTCCTGGTGCACGAGTTCTGCCCTGACGGTGAGGCGCGCACCGACCGGACTCGCCTTGAGGTGTTCGACACCGATCCGAGTGCCGACCGAGGTCTCCCCCGGCGCAAGGTTGCTCGCAAGCAGAGCACAGGTCGCGCCCTCCATCCACGCAAGCAGGCGGGGCGTCGCAAGCACGTCGAGGTCCCCGGATCCCAGCGAGCGTGCCGTGTCGCCCTCCGCCACTACGTGATGGGTTTCGATGTGCGAATCAGGTTGCAGGCCAGGAGTGGGCATCGGTCGATTCCTCTCGGAGGGCGGTCATCTGCGACACTAGGGGCCTGCATCTGCACAGCAATCCAGGAGGACTGATGAGCAAGACCGGCCGCAAGCGTCGCGCTCGTCGCAAGAAGCGCGCCAACCACGGCAAGCGCCCCAACGCCTGACGAGGGTGTTCTGCCACCGGGCAACCGGTGTCTCGACGACGTCGAAGGCCCCGTCCATTGGACGGGGCCTTCAGTCTGTCTTAGTCGAGGTCGAGTCGGCGCTCGGAGATCTCGAGCTGCACCTGGCGAATCGAGAACATTACCCGCTGGCGCAGCTCGACAGGAGCACTCTCCGTGCATGAACGTGCCACGAGCGCCTTGACGAGCCGCTCCAGGTCGACTTCACGCAGACAGGGTCCACACTCGTCGAGATGCTCCTGGATCTGTCGGCAGTCAGCCGTCTCGAGCTCGTCGTCGATGAAGACGTAGACGCGCTCCAGGATCTGCGAACAGTCGACGTCGTGATGCTTGCCGCAGCTCATGGCGTCACCTCCGCCTCGAGCTTCTCTCGCACGAGGCCTCTACCGCGCGCATAGTCGGCGAGCAGGATGCGCAGCTGACTGCGCCCGCGGTGCAGGCGCGACATCACCGTGCCAACGGGAGTACCCATGATCTCGGCGATCTCCTTGTAGGCGAACCCCTCGACGTCGGCGAGGTAGACCGCAAGCCGGAAGTCCTCGGGGATCTGTTGCAACGCTGCCTTCACGTCACTGTCAGGAAGGTGCTCGAGCGCCTGGGTCTCCGCGGACTTGAGCCCTGCGGGGGTGTGTCCCTCAGCGCGGGCAAGCTGCCAGTCCTCGATCTGCTCGTGCGGATCCTGTGCAGGCTGGCGCTGCTTCTTGCGATAGGTGTTGATGAACGAGTTGGTCAAGATGCGATAGAGCCACGCCTTGAGGTTGGTGCCTTCCTTGAACTGGTGGAACGCCGCGAACGCCTTGGCGTAGGTGTCTTGAACCAGGTCTTCGGCGTCGTGCGGGTTGCGCGTCATCCGCATCGCGGCGGAATACAGCTGGTCAAGGTAGACGAGCGCGTCGCGTTCGAATCGTGCGGTGCGCTCTTCGACCGTCTCGGTCACTGGCTGGTCTGTCATCACAGGCAAGGGTAGCGGCCACTCCTGACGTTCAATCTCGGCAAGGATCGAGGCGCTGGCATCAGGGGCTGTTGGGCACGTTGCACCGGCAACCATGCGAGCAGACCTCCCGGCAGACGATCCTCGACACCCACGATGGGTACGTTGCTGTAACGCCACCGGCCGGGCGATCATTCCCGGCCGCTGTCAAGCCACCCGGACGGTGACCCATTCGACAACCGCTTCGACGACGAGGTCGAAGGTCTCCTCTTGGGTCAGGGCAGCACGCTTCGGGACCTTGAAACCGTGGTCCGCCTCGGGGATCACCGTGAGCTCCGTGGCGTCAGGGAAGGCGTCAGGCCCGCCGAACACATCCCGCTCCCCCTGAACGACAAAGGTCGGCACGCCAGCACCGACCAGCTCCGGCAGACGGGTCTTCTCGGGCTTGCCCGGCGGATGGAGCGGGAACGCGAGGGCGAGGCAGCCCACCGCGCCCAGCGACGAGGCCAGCCGACACGCGACGCGGGCTCCGGCGCTGCGACCGCCGAGCACCAACGGCGTACGCGCACGGATCGCGTTGACACAGGCAACGGTGACGGCGTCCAGCACGGCCGGTCGGGCGGCGACGCTCTTACCGGCCACGTGCCACGGCTGCTCGATCCGGAACACCGTGATCCCCTGGCGGGGCAGTGCACTGGCCAAGGCCTCCAGGTCGGGCGAATCCTCGCCCCGGCCGGCACCATGACCAAGCACCAGGGTTGCGACCGGGTGACGAGACCGGTCGGTGTGCAGACGCGCGTCACCGTGCTCGGTCGCGATGACGCGTACCTGTGTGGTCATACCTCAAACAACCCGTCGGCCATCGCGGCCTCGTCGACTGGGTCGAGGGGTCGGACCAGGTCGGCCCCGTTGTTTCGTACGTCGTTGACCTGCGTGGAGACGGGAAACGCCTCGAGCTGTCCCGGTGCGGCCGGCACCAGGATCCGCGCCAGCTCGGTTGTGCCGGCGACCTTCGGGTCAAGCCAGTCGGTGTAACGGTTTCGCTCGACCACCATCGGCATCCGGTCGTGGATGTGGCCCAGCTCGTCTTCTGCGGACGTGGTGATCACCGTCACCGACCACAGGAAGGCCCCATCCGCCGACTCGTCGGCAACGGTCTTGTCGCGCCAGATCTCGTACAGCCCCGCCATCGCCAAGAGACCACCGTCTCGCGGGCGGATGAAGAAGGGTTGCTTCAGCGGCTTGCCGGACTTGCCGAGCTGTTGGGTGGGATACCACTCGTAATAGCCGTCGGCCGGCAGCAGACACCGGCGCTGGGCGAACGCCCGACGGTAGGCCGGCTTCTCGGCCAATGTCTCCACCCGGGCGTTGATCATCCGATTCCCGATGGCGGCGTCCTTCGCCCATGACGGGATAAGTCCCCAGCGCACCGGGGCCAGCCGACGTACAGGATCGGCGTCCTTCGGCCCGTCGCGCGGAATCCGGTCGAAAACGGCGTAGACATCTTTCGTCGGTGCCACGTTGTAGTCGGCCTCCAGCGGTACGCGCACATCAACCCGGTCGACCTCGAACTCCTCGACGAGATCGTCGGGCTTGCTGCTCGCGGCGTAGCGCCCACACATGAGGTCCAGCCTGTCACATAGACTCGTCCCAACAGCAACGACGAAGACGAGTAGCCGCGCGACCCCGCAAGCACAGAGATCCGCCCCTGGCTGAGAGGGCGGACTTCGGACGCGTAGCGAAGACACTTCCGAGCTGGACGTCTCAAAGGTCGGCATCTCGCCGGCGAAGGTGTGGTGGCACCGCGAGCTTGCCCGTCGCCCACGCCTCCAGGGCTCCGTCCTCTGGAGGTGTCTCATGACTTCGCTGCCACGCACACTCACGTCCGAGCTCTCGTCGTACGTCGACAGGGCCGGCCAGCCCGTTCGCCTCAACGGGTGGGTCCACCGCCGCCGCCGTCTCTCCGGCCTGACGTTCCTCGTCATCCGCGACCGGACCGGTACGGCCCAGGTCGTCGTCCGGGACGAGCTTACGATCGCCCAGGTCGAGACGCTGCCCGAGGAGACGACCGTCGACGTGGTCGGGGTCGCCAGCCCCAACCAGCAGGCGCCGGGAGGCGTCGAGCTGACCGACCCCGTGATCACGCCCCTCGGTGAGGCAGCCCAGACACCGGCCATCGAGCTCTGGCGACCCAACATCAGCGCCAGCCTGCCCACGGTCCTGGACCACGCCCAGGTGACGTTGCGCCACCCCCGGCGACAGGCATACTGGCGGCTCGCGGCTGCCGCCCTGCAGGGGTTCCGGGACACCCTCGACGCCTCCGACTTCGTCGAGGTTCACAGCCCGAAGCTGGTCGAGTCCGCGACCGAGTCCGGCGCAAACGTCTTCGCGGTGGACTACTTCGGCCGTCCCGCCTACCTCGCCCAGTCGCCGCAGTTCTACAAGCAGGTGCTGGTCGGCGTGTTCGAGCGGGTGTACGAGGTGGGACCGGTCTTCCGGGCCGAGCCGCACGACACCGTCCGCCATCTCGCCGAATACGTCTCGCTCGACGTTGAGCTGGGCTTCATCGACGACCACCACGACGTCGTGGCTGTGCTGCGCGACGTGATTGCCGGCATGGTGGCCAGCGTCCTGGCCCGTGCTACGGCCGCCGTCGCGTTGTTGGAGGTCGACATGCCACGGGTGCCGGACGAGCTCCCCGTCATCCACTTCCGCAAGGCCCTGGAGATCGCCGGCGCACCCGCAGACGAGCCAGACCTCGCCCCAGCGCACGAACGTGCGGTCGGCGAATGGGGCAGACGCGTGCATGACAGCGACTTCGTTGTCGTCGAGGGCTATCCCACCGCGCATCGGGCGTTCTACAGCCACCCCGACCCCTCGGAACCGCACTGGTCACGGTCGTTCGACTTGATCTTCCGGGGCATCGAGCTCGTCAGCGGCGCCCAGCGGCTGCACCGGTACGACGACTACGTCGACGCCCTGCAAGCCCGCGGCCTCGCACTTGAGCCGTATGCGGCATACCTCGACGCATTTCGGTACGGAATCCCGCCACACGGAGGCTTCGCCATCGGCCTCGAGCGGTTTGTGGCACGGCTCGTCGAGGCCGAGAACGTCAGGCAGGTAACCCTGTTCCCCCGAGACCTGCACCGCCTCGCGCCATGAGGTAAGAATGACCCATGGTTCTCGTGAGATTGCTCGCTCGCCCGATGATGTCGTCGATGTTCATCACCGGCGGGATCCATGCGCTGCGGAACGCCGAACACCTGGCAAAGCGGGCCGAGCCCGTCACCGACAAGCTCGAACCGGCGGTCGACAAGGCCACCGAACAGCTCCCGTTCTCCTTGGACGCCAAGCAGATGGTTCAGCTGAACGGAATCATCCACGTCGTGGGGGGGTTCTGCCTCGCCACCGGCCGGGCGCCACGGCTCTCGGCGCTCGCCCTCGTTGCCACGATGGTCCCGACCACGCTCGGCGTGCACCGCTTCTGGGAGGAGAGCGATCCCCAGAAACGAGCCAACCAACAGGTCCACTTCTTCAAGAACGTCTCGATGATGGGTGGGCTCATGCTCGCCAGCGTCGACACCGCGGGCAAGCCCAGCCTTGCGTGGCGAGCCCGCCGCCGCGCGGCCAGGGCACGCGAGCGCGCCAGTCAACTCACCCCAGGCTGAATTAGACGCTGGGCGTGACGACTGAGACGAGCAACGGCTGGTCGGCGCCGTACGCCGCTGAGCCGATTCACGCGAGCCTGACCGTGCCCGGCTCGAAGTCGCAGACCAGTCGTGCTCTGGTGCTCGCCGCCCTGGCCGACCGGCCGTCCACAATTCATGCCCCCTTGCTCGCGCGCGACACCACCTTGATGATGGCCGGATTGTCGGCACTCGGCGTCGGGATTCAGCCTTCAGCCGACGCAGTCACCGTCACGCCCGGCTCGCTCGCCGGCCCTGCGCAGGTGGACTGCGGCCTGGCTGGGACAGTGATGCGGTTCCTCCCTCCCGTCGCAGCCCTGGCCGAGGGTCCTGTCGACTTCGACGGTGACCCACGAGCCCGCGAACGTCCGATGAGCGCCGTCCTCGAAGCACTCCGCTCACTTAGGAGTCGACCTCGATCCCGGTGTCGAGTCGCTGCCCTTCATGCTTCGCGGGCGAGGCGCTGTCGCCGGCGGCGTCGTGACCATCGACGCGTCGTCGTCCTCGCAGTTCGTGTCGGCCCTGTTGCTGTCGGGCGCGCGCTACGACGAGGGTGTCGACGTACGCCACGACGGAAAGCCAGTTCCCTCGCAGCCGCACATCGACATGACCGTCGCGATGCTGCGCGAGCGAGGAGCCGTCGTCGAGACCGACGAGCCGAACCGCTGGAAGGTGCATCCGGGCCGGGTGAATGCCCTGGACACCACGATCGAGCCTGACCTCAGCAACGCCGCTCCGTTCGTCGCGGCGGCGGTGGTCAGCGGCGGGTCGGTCACAGTGGCGGGCTGGCCACGCAGCACCACCCAAGCTGGTGATGCGTTGCGAGCGATCTGCGAACTGTGGGGCGCGGACGTGAGGCTCGACGAGCAGGGACTCACCGTGCGCGGCACCGGTCGCGTCGACGGGATCGACATCGACCTGCACGACGTTGGAGAACTGACGCCCGTTGTGGCCGCGGTGGCAGCGCTGGCGTCGTCGCCCTCGCACCTCCGAGGCATCGCGCACCTGCGTGGCCATGAGACCGATCGGTTGCGATCACTCGCTGCCGAGCTCACCCAGCTGGGCGGGCGGGTCGAGGAGACGGATGACGGGCTGACGATCGACCCGCGACCGCTGGATGCCGGCGTCTTCCACACGTACGCCGACCACCGGATGGCCCAGGCGGCGGCTGTCCTGGCGTTGCGGGTCGAGGGCCTCGAGATCGACGACATACAAGCCACCACAAAGACCCATCCAGACTTTGTCGGCGCCTGGACGGCGATGCTGCGATGAAGCCGCGCAGAGACATCGAGGACGACCAGCGGTTTCAGCGGCCACGCCGCCGCACGCGGCCACGCACGAAGGACCGCCCCAGCCATGACGACGCGATCGAGGCGTTCGTCATGACGGTCGACCGCGGTCGCTACACGTTGCGAGTCACCGAGGCCGACGGCGAGGAGCGCACCGTCACCGCCATGACCGCGCGAGCCCTCGGCCGCAAGGCCGTGGTGGTCGGAGATCGCGTGCGCATCGTCGGAGACGTCAGCGGAGCCGACGGAAGCCTCGCCCGGATCGTCGAAGTGACCCCGCGCTCATCCACGTTGCGGCGTACTGCTGACGACGACGACCCCATCGAGCGCATCATCGTCGCCAACGCCGACCAGCTCGTCATCGTCACGGCCGTGGCAGACCCCGAGCCGAGGCCGCGGCTGATCGACCGTGCGTTGGTGGCCGCGTACGACGAAGGCCTCGACCCGCTGCTGTGCCTCACGAAGGTGGACCTGGCCGACCCCGACGAGCTGTTGTCGACTTACCGGCCGCTCGGCGTGGCGTCGGTCGTGGCTGCCCGGGGTGGCGACCTCGACCAGGTCCGCGACCGGCTCCGCGACCGAGTGAGCGTCTTCGTCGGCCACTCCGGCGTGGGCAAGTCCACGCTCGTCAACGCGCTAGTGCCGGGGGCCGACCGGACGACCGGGCGCGTCAACGAGGTGACAGGGCGCGGGCGGCATACGTCGACCTCGGCGTTCGCTCTCGAACTGCCCTTCGGCGGCTGGGTCGTCGACACTCCCGGCATCAGGTCGTTCGGACTCGCGCACGTTCAGCCGCAACACCTGATCAGCGCCTTCGAAGACCTGAACGCGTTGACCGTCGACTGCCCTCGCGGCTGCACCCACAGCTCTGCAGCTCCAGAGTGCGCACTCGACGACGCGATCCGAGACGGCAGGGTCGAGCCACAGCGGGTGGAGTCGTTCCGACGACTGCTCGACAGCCGCGAGTCGTCCGAGCGCTGACTCTGCCCGGCGACTACTCGGAGAAGTCGGCGTCCCCGGTCGGGTTCCAGACCGCCTTCGACCCGATTTCGCCCACGCGGTAGACCTGGACGCCTAAGCCGACGGCACCGACGACGAGCACGGCCGACAGCGCGAACACGAGCAGCGAGTTCGCATTGCTCGACCACGTCACGATGAATGCCAACACCGCGACAGCCGCGAACCCGAGCACCAGGTACCAGAGCAGGTCGGCGCGTTCAGAGTGCTCCTCAACCAGAGCTGCGATCGGACCACCCAGGTCGAGAGCCTCCTCGAACTTCTTGCCACTCTCCCTCGCGACGTACGTCGTCACGACCGCCGCCAGCGACACCAACAGCAGCGGGACTCGCGCCCACGCCCGCGTGCGAGGCACCGCGAAGAGCACCCCCAGCAGGGCCGCGAGCGGCACCAGCACCACCACGGCGTGAACGGCAAGAGGATGAACCGGCAGACCGTTGATTTCACTGAACATCGAATGACCTCCCGGATGTGCGGATGAGGCTCAGTACCTCACGGTGCGGTGACTAAACGCTAGTGGACGAATGGGCAGGCCAACAGCATTGAGACCGACTTCGGCCGGTCCCCGTCGCCGCGGTACGACGCGCGTCGCCCCAGCGCCTGAGGTGCTCGCGTCGTACGCTGACCGCTATGCCCTCGACCGACCACACCGACGATCTCCGGCTGGCGCACGTCCTCGCCGACGACGCCGACTCTCTGACAATGGACCGGTTCAAGGCCCTCGACCTGCACGTCGTGACGAAGCCGGACCTGACGCCGGTGACCGACGCCGACACCCTTGTCGAGGACATGATCCGGCGGACTCTGGGCCGTGCTCGGCCCCGCGACGCCGTCGTCGGCGAGGAGCACGGCAGCACTGGCTGGGGTCCTCGGCGCTGGGTCGTCGACCCGATCGACGGCACCAAGAACTTCATCCGCGGCGTGCCCGTCTGGGCGACTCTGATCGGCCTGATGGTCGAGGGCGAGGTAGTCGTCGGGGTCGTCTCGGCACCCGCGCTCGGGCGTCGCTGGTGGGCCACGAAGGGCACCGGCGCCTGGACCGGCAAATCCCTGTCGTCAGCGCAGGCGTGCCACGTCTCCGACGTGTCCGACATCGAGGACGCATCGTTCTCGTACTCCTCGTTCGCCGGCTGGGAGAGCCGGGGACGGCTCGACGAGTTCATGTCACTGACCCGACGGTGCTGGCGCAGTCGGGCTTTCGGTGACTTCTGGTCTCACATGCTCGTCGCCGAGGGCGCCGTCGATATCGCCGCCGAGCCGCAACTGGCGTTGCACGACATGGTCGCCCTCGCCGTCATCGTCTCGGAGGCGGGTGGTCGGTTCAGTGACCTGACCGGCACGAATGGACCAGGTGGCGGCAACGCGCTGTCCACCAACGGCCGCCTCCACGACCAGGTGTTGAAGCTGATCGGTGAGCGACGGGCGAAATCAGGGAGCGGCGGCAACCCTGGGACTCAGGGCCGGGTGCACGACCTCACGGCCCGCCGGCAACGCTCTCAGCCGGATGACCTGCCGGACGATCCGACCGACCCGGACGTCTGAGGCTGTCGATCCCCCGCAGCAGTGCGGGCGCAAGGAGTAGCGCAGCGAGATCAAACCAGCCGTAGCCACCAGCAGCCCCCGAGGGCGGGTTACCGATGGTGATGAGCCCGGTCGGGTCGACCGGCTGCCACACCCAGGTGCCGAGCGCCGTACCCACGATCTCGAGATAGCTGACCACGACGAATGCGCCGATATACAACCCACGCGAGGGCCCCCACCGCAGGAACGCGGCCAGGCAGAGGAACCAGAAAGCTCCCAGCGCATCGGGCCGGTCGGCCAGCACCAACCCGTACGTCGCCCACGCCCCACCGACCGTGAGCACGATCCCGGTGCACAGCCGTGGACGCGCCTCGACGAACGCCAGCCGACCGACAGACAGCGCCGCCAGGTAGACAAGCCCGTGGCCGGGCGGGACATACATGGGGACGTTGTCGAATCGGTAGACGTACACCTCGAGCAACGGCGAGAACGTGTACTCCACGACAGTGGCGAAGACCACCACGATGGCCGTCTGCGCCCGGACCATCGGTGTCTCGCGCGCCAACAGCAGCAACAACACCACCCAGGTCACGACGCCCAGCAGCCGCTGCACGGGCAGCGACCCCGACGCGTCCACCACGAGCACCGACGTGATCGTGACGAGGACGACGCTGATGACCGCGACTGGCGTCAACGCTGATCGGAGGCCCGCCGCACGGGCCAGCTCGGTCACCGTCATACGCCACATCTTCGCAGGCCAACACGAAGAGCCCTTTCCCGTACCCCAGGGCGGGCACTATCGTCAGATGACCAGGTTGAGCGTCTCCGACAGCGCCGTGGGCGACCTCATCAGCGGCATCCGACATTAGGGAGGCGCCTGATGCGTATCAGCGACGTGTTGCGGTCGAAGTCCGGGTCTGTGGTCACGATCACCCCGGAAACGACCATTCGCGACCTCATAGCCCTGCTTGCGGAGCACAACATCGGAGCGGTCGTCGTCAGCAGCGACGACAAGTCCGTGGTGGGAATCGTCTCCGAACGTGACATCGTGCGCCGTCTGGTCTCCGACACGGACGTTCTCGACACCGCGGTTTCGGAGATCATGACCGCCGACGTGCAGACGGCTGCGCCTAAGGACTCGGTCGACGATCTGATGCGCACGATGACCGAGCACCGCATCCGTCACGTGCCGGTGCTCGTCGATGGCGAGCTCCACGGCATCGTGTCGATCGGCGACGTTGTGAAGTCGAGAATCGGCGAACTCGAGTTCGAGCGCGACCAGCTTGAGTCGTATGTCCGAACTCAGTAACACTGCGTGATCGACTGCCCGTAGCGCAGAGTAACCAGGGAGTTCGCGACTTCTGCCACGACACTGCAGGCCACTAGGGTGGCTCATATGAGTATCGAGAAACCCGAGATCGACTTTCCCGATTCCCCTCCCCCCGGTGAACTGCAGATCGACGACCTGGTTGAGGGTGCAGGCGCTGAGGCGTCAGCCGGGACGACGGTCTCGGCGCACTATGTCGGGGTAGCTCATTCGACCGGTGAGGAGTTCGATGCCTCTTACAACCGGGGCCAACCGTTGTCGTTTCGGCTTGGGGTCGGCCAGGTCATCGCCGGCTGGGACCAGGGCATCGAGGGCATGAAGGTCGGCGGTCGCCGCAAGCTGGTGATCCCTCCTCACCTCGGGTACGGCGATCGCGGAGCGGGTAGCGCGATCGCCCCTGGCGAGACACTGATTTTCGTCGTGGACCTCGTCGACGTCCGCTGAGCACCTCACGGTCCGGGACGCCGACGTCCCGGTTGTTCACGGCTCTGTTGCTGCCGCCGGATGTCGAGCAACATCTTGACGAGGCCCTCGACGGTTTGCGCACCGCCCACTCCGAGCTGCGGTGGCCACACCCTTCTCGGTGGCATCTGACCCTCGAGTTCCTCGGCCAGTGCGGTCCCCATGAGCGCGAGCGGCAGCGCCAGCGGTGGGAGCGCAGGGCGCGACGGTCCCGACCGCTGACCCTGTCGCTGGCTGGCGCGGGAGCGTTCCCGAAGCCATGGAACGCGCGCGTCCTCTGGGTCGGCCTCGCCGGCGACGTCGACGGCTGGCGGGCTTTGGCGGCGTACGGCCAGCGCGCGCACATGACGCTGGCGCGCACCCGCGCGCGGACCGATCTCACCGGTGCCGTCGAGGAGCTCAGCCACTACGCAGGGCCATCTTGGACGGCCACCGAGCTCGCCCTCGTGGAGTCACATCTGCGTGGCCGCAACGAGCGTGGGCCACGCTACGAGCCGCTCGAGTTCTTCGCCCTCGGCGGCTGACCGTCACAGTGTGGTCACGCGGTACGTCGTCGTGCCGACCGTGACCTCGTCGTCGACCTTGAGCTGACGCCCACGGCGGCGCTCGGCATCCCCGTTGACCTGGATCTCGCCCTCAGCCAGCAACGCCTTGACATCGCTGCCCTGGTCGACTGCGTCGGTCAGCTTGAGGAACTGGCCGAGCCTGATTCCGTCGCCCCTGATGGGCACCTCGTTGACCGCCATCGCGTCAGTGTCAACTGTCCGCGGCTGCCTGTCCGCGCAGCGCTGTCTGCGGTGACCGCATGCTGGCCGCCAGACCGAGGGCGCGGAATCCACACGAGCGATACAGCTCGACGGCGCCTACGTTGGACTCCGGGGTGAACACGGCTGCGCCTGATGCGCCGGAACGAGCGAGTGCGGTCAAGGCAGCGAGCACGACCCGGCGGCCGTGGCCCTGGCCGCGGTGCTCAGGGTGGGTGCCGACCGGCTCGAGCAGGCCGCACTTGTTGTCACCGGCCCACCAGGCGGTCGCGGCGGCGACGTACTGGCCGTGATGACGGATCATCACGTCCAGGTCGGCGCGGTAGGACGTGAGGTCACGCATCCGGTTCCAGCTGTCGGCATCGGACTGCGTGCTCTTGAACAGCACCTGCTGGAGCTGCAGTCGATCCCGGGCGAGCAGATCATCTAAGACGATGGTCATGTCGTGGTCGACCCGGTCGCGGTCTGCGGCGTTCAGCGGTCGGTAGAAGACGGGCCACGGGTCAGGGTCGAGGTCCCATCCGGCGGTTGCGAGGGCGATGCGCACGGCCGAAGGCTGCGGTGCGTCGACGTAGCAGTCGTCGCCCGAGAGAATCGTCCGGACGTCGGCCGCCATCTGCTGCCCGAGATCGAGGTCGTGGCGCAGCCAGGGGCTGACCGCGGTCAGCAGAACGCCGGCCCCGTGTTGCAGGCCGACCGCCGCGATTTCGTCGTCGCTCCCGCGCCATACGTGCAGACCTCGGTCCACCACCAGGTCGCCCATGCGTAGGTACCAACCGACGTCACCGACGTGCAGCTGGCCGCTGAACGAGTGCGCAGGCTCCCACTCCATCAGTGTTGCCGTGATCTCCGCCTCCGCGCCGCGGCCCGGTTGTGTGCGCTCGTAGGTCATCACGGATGAGCGTATGCCGTCAGGGCTCGACAGAACGACCCCCATTCGGTCAAACCGCACGCCGTTCGTGCTCACCTGTCTCGCCACGGCCGCCCCGTGACGAAGTTCGCGGGAACAAACCAGGGGTCCCTAAGGGTTAACCCCGTGACGGAACGGCATAAAGTTGCGTAGCGTAAGGGCGGTGGGGACAATCAACGAGCTCTCGCTAGAGACCTCGGGGCGACGGGGACGCCGTCTCGTGGATTTCCCACGTGCGCTGAGGAGGTCCGTCACCTCGGCGCGCCGGCCGTCGCTGCCAGGGCGCCGACGCCTTGTCCGGCACGCTGCGACCGAGCTGATCGTGGTGGCGTCGCTGTTCCTTCTCTACAAGGTCGGCCGGACCGTCGCTGACGGCGACGTGTCGACTGCCCTCGGAAACGCCCGCGATGTGCTCCACCTCGAGAGTGCTCTCAACCTTCCCAGCGAGCTCTCGCTCCAGAGCCACCTCCTGGACTTCACGTGGCTCGTCCAGGCAGCGAATGTCTACTACGCCTGGGTCCACTTTCCTGCGACTGTGCTGTTCCTAGTTTGGGTCTACGCGAACCGCCATCACGTCTACTCGCTGGTCCGGAACTGGCTGGCTCTGGTCACCTTGGGCGCCACCATTGGCCACATGGCCTTCCCGCTCGCGCCGCCACGGATGTTGAACGCGTCCGGATTTGTCGACACGGCCGCCGTCTACGGGCCATCCGTCTACAGCGCCCCCGACGTCGACAGCTTCGCCAACCAGTACGCCGCGATGCCAAGCCTGCATGTGGCTTGGGCCTTCATCGTCGGAATGGGCATCGTGGCGATGACCCGGAGCAGGTGGCGCTGGTGGGCGCTCGCGCATCCCGCCATCACCACACTGGTCGTCGTGGCGACTGCCAACCACTTCTGGCTCGACGCTGTCGTCGCCGTCGCGCTGCTGGCCGTCACCGTGCCGTTGGTCGTCGCGATCGAAGCTCGCCGCCTCACCGCAGAGCTGCTGCCTCCACCGGTGTACGTCGAGGCCGGCCACACTGCGGGACCGCACGCCACGCAGCCGCCGGACCGGGCAGCGGCACTGCGCTCCACAGCCATCGACACCATCGACGCGCACGCACGGCCGCCACGGCCCTTCGTGCCCCAGCAGGTCGACGGCCGACGGGTGGCCTGTCTCGACGACGATGGTTTGTTCGACGAGGATCCCCGGCGCGGTTCGACAGCGGACACCGCCTGACCCAGTCGAGGATGCTCAGGCGCGGTCTTGTCGCACTGTCTGCTCGCTAGCTCCGCTAACTCTCGAGTCCTCCTCCTCGCTTGCTCTCGAGTGCTCCTCGTTGTCGAGCATTGTCCGCTCGTCGAACGGGTCGTCACCGGCAAGGACGCGCTCCATCTGGTCGGTGTCGACCCCTGCGGTCCAGGTCCCAATCAGCAGTGTTGCTACGGCGTTGCCGGCGAAGTTTGTCAACGCCCGGGCTTCCGACATGAACCGGTCGATGCCGACGATCAACCCAACTCCCTCGAGTAACTCGGGGCGGTGGGACGAGAGTCCACCGGCAAGGGTCGCGAGCCCGGCACCGGTCACTCCTGCGGCTCCCTTCGACGCGATGACCATGAAGATGAGCAGGGAGATCTGTTCGCTCAGCGACAGGGGTTCGCCGACCGCCTCGGCGATGAACAAGGACGCCATCGTCAAGTAAATCGCCGTACCGTCCAGGTTGAAGGAGTAGCCGGTCGGGACCACGATGCCCACGGTCGACCGCTCCACACCGAGATGGTCCATCTTCGCGATCAGTCGAGGCAGCGCGGACTCCGACGACGACGTCGACAAGATCAGCAGGAACTCTCGACCGAGGTAACGCAGTAGCCGGAAGAGGTTGACGCCTGTCACCATCTTGAGGATGGTTCCCAGCAGCACGAACACGAACAGCGCGCATGTTGTGTAAAACGCGATCATGATGACGGCAAGACCCTGGAGCGCGTCCACGCCTGTCGCTCCCACCACCGCGGCGATCGCGCCGAAGGCGCCGATCGGTGCGAGCCACATGATCATGGCGAGCACCCTGAAGACCAACCGCTGCAGGTGCTCGACGCCTCGCAGCATTGGCTCCCCGGCTCGGCCCATCGCCTGCAGTGCGAACCCGACAAGCAGTGCGACGAGCAACGTCTGGAGGACCTCACCCGACGTCAGCGCCGAGAAGAGCGTGTCGGGGATGATGCCCAGCAGGAAGTCAGTCGTCGAAGCTGCCTCGGCGGCCTGGGCTTTGGCTTCGTCAGCCGCCTCGGTGGTCAGGTCCATCCCTTCTCCCGGCTTGATGATGTTCCCGACGATGAGCCCGATCGTGAGGGCTGCTGTCGACATCGCCAGGAAGTAGGCGAGCGCCAACCCACCCACCCTCCCCACCTGGGCGGCGTCGCGAACCGAACCGATGCCGAGCACAATCGTGCAGAAGATCACCGGCGCGATCATCATCTTGATCAAGTTCACAAATGCAGTGCCGATCGGTTCCAGCTCCACCGCGAAGTCCGGAAAGATGAAGCCGACGGCTATACCGAGGCCAACCGCCACGACGACGGCGACGTAGAGGTAGTGCGTGCGATCTGTCCGGCTGCTGACTTGGTCAGCCGTGCCGTTGGGGTGCGATGACATGACGGTCTCCTCCGGCGAACGAACCCGTGGTCAACTCACCAACCTTGCAGACCCACCAGGCTTCGGCATCTCGAGAGCGCTCCCCGTCACCACTCCAGGCCGTCGTACGAAACCGGCAAGACGCAGGTCAGTCTGGCTTGGGCGTCGCCGCATTGTGTGTTGGCGTCGGCCAAGGGTTGGCCGTCACAATGCAACGTTAAGGGAGCGAAACGGACCGTCTCGGTGCTACGACACTAAAGTCTAGTGAGACAGTGGTCTTCAAAAGGCAGAGATCCGTGCAACAATGATGTCCTGAGCCATCCGGCCACCTCATGTCCGGTATGGCCTGAGCACCATCCCATGGAGGACCCATGAAGAAGCGCTTGACCGCCGCAACCGCGGCGTCCCTCCTCGCGCTGATCGCCCTTGGCGGCCCGAGTCCGTCGATGACCTTGGCCGGCAACGACTGGGAGTTTGCCCCCCAGAGCGACATGGGCAATGACTGGGAGCTCGCTCCCGACCGCCACGGTAACGACTGGGAGATTGCTCACAGCGGCAACGACTGGGAGTGATCGAGCACTAACGTTTTCCCCTCGTCCGTGGATAGGCGGCTCCAGGCGTATGTAGCCGCCCTGCTGGTGGCCACAGTGGCCACCGTCGTTTTTGCCGAGGTCCTGGATCTTCGGCCCCAGGCCGCCCCTGAATGGGAGACCCTCCCGTTCCTTGCATTCGGTCTCGTGGTGGCTGGACACCTGCGGGTGCGCTTTCGCCGCGGTGACGATGTCGATGCCCTGACCTTGTTCGAGGCAGCGCTCGCGCCCGTCATCTTCGGGTTCTCTCCCCTCGTCGTGGTGGCGACCGTGGCCGTCGTCCAGATCATCATCTCGAGCCTGCGACGTACCGCCCGGGTTAAAGCCGCCTTCAACGTCGCCCAGTGGTCGCTGGCAGCCGGCGTGGGAAGTGTCGTGCTGTCAGCCTTCGCCGACTATCCAGGCGTTTCGCTGGAGAAGCTCGGTTGGCTGGTTGTCGCCCTCACCTGCGTCGCCGTGGTCAACAACACGGCGTTCACCCTTGTCCTCGCGATATCTGGGCGCCAGTCCGTCCGTAAAGTACTGCGTGACCTACGCCCTGTTCTGCTGCCGGGCTGGCTCGGCGGCTGGGCCGTCAACGTGCTGATCGGACTGTTGTTCGTGTTGGCCGCTGACAGCAACTCGGTCGCCGTCGTGCTTTTCCCTGTGCCGCTGCTTGTCCTGCATCTGGCCTATCAGGGCTACGCCACCGCACGATCCGATCGCTACCGCCTCAACGGCCTGCGGGAGGCCGCCCAGACCCTGTCCGCTCCGCTGCACCCGCGCGACGCGATCGACGACTTCCTCCTCGACGTGGCCCGCTGCTTTGAGTCGCGCGGCGCCGAGCTGATCTTGTTCGACGAAGCAGGTGACCTGGAGATCCATCAACTGGATGCCGACAGCGACGTCACCGTGGCCAACGAGGGAGTCGACTCACATTCGCTCGCGGCCGCCCTTGCTACCGAGCCCGAGGCACTCCGGGTCACCGCAACGGATTCCCATGCCATCGCCGGCCTGTTGGGCGAGAGAGGGTGGCGCGACTGCATCTCCGCGCCCTTGGTCGATGAGCAGCGCAGACTCGGGGCACTGGTGGTGTTCGACCGGACCGGCCTCGAGGGCGACCCGTTGGCCGACGTAGTGGTCCTCGAGACTTTGGCCCGCGAGACGGCGCACACGATTGCCCGAGGCCGGCTCTTCGAGAGCGTTGTCGAAGAGCGACGCAAGCTTGACCGCATCGTCACCACGACGTCGGACGGCATCTTCACGCTGGCCGACGATGGCGCCGTGCTGACCTGGAATGCCGGCTGCGAGAAGATCACCGGCTTGCTCGCCACCGACGTACTTGGACGCCGAGACGCCCTTGCGCGCGTCAAGGCGCGCACCGCTCTCGGGGTTCCGATCAACTTCGCCGGCTGGGCAAACGACCCGCCGCTGCCGGCGGAGGTGCTCATCACGAGGGTCGACGGCGGCCATCGTCGTCTGTCGTGCTCCGCCACCACCGCCACTGACGTCGACAGGAGTTCGCAGACGCTCGTGGTCGTGGCCCGCGACATCACCCCGGCGGAGGAGTACGAAGAGCTGCGTGACCAGTTCAGTCGGTTGGTCGAGGCTCAAGCGGCACAGCGCCTCGTGGTCGACCACCTTCAGCAGGCAGTGGCGCCGGAGCCGCCCGGCATCGATGGAGCCGACATCGCCGTCGCCTACGTCGCCTCTGACCCGTCGTCACCGACCGGCGGTGACCTGTTCGACTGGCACATGCTGGCGACGGGCGAGCTGCACGTCGCCGTCGTCGATGTCCTCGGCCATGGGGTTGCCGCGACCAAGGATGCCCTCCTCGTCGTGCACGCCTTGCGATTCGCCGCTGTCGACGGTACGCCGCTGGAGCACATGGTTGTCCGGGCCGACGATCTGCTCTCTGCACAGGCGACTGGCGTGGTCGCCACCGTGGTCATCGCGCGCTACCACCCCCAGACGGGCGAGCTCAAGGTCGCTTCGGGCGGCCACCCGCCGGCCCTCGTGGTCGGCTCAGAAGGACAGGTGACCCAGCTCGCGGCGACCGGGGGCGCGATCGGATGGCCAGGGGTCGGCAGCGACAAGATCGTCACCACGAGGCTGCACGTCAACGAGTCGCTGGTCCTCTACACCGACGGGCTCATCGAGGCCCGCAAGAACGTGATCGAGGGAATGGACGCGTTGATTCGTCACGCGGGAGATATTGCGCAGCTGCCCGCCGCGCAGTTCGCCGACGAGCTGGTCAAGCGATCGCTCAAGGGCGCGCTACCGGCGCGACGACAGTCTGGCGCTGGTGTTACGGCGCACTCGGACCGACGTGACGCCAGAGCGGATGAGCTGGGATGTCGCACCGGGTGATCCAGTCGAGATGCGGGCCGCCCGACAGGGCCTGCAGGACTGGCTGGGGGAGCATCAATCCCACGCCGACGACGCAGTGCTCGTCGCCGCAGAGCTGATGGCCAACGCCGTGGTGGCCGCCCGGTCCACGGTGATCTTGAGCGCGGCCATGCATGGCGACCGGATTGTCCTCGAGGTCTCCGATGACGGCAGCGGCGACCCGGATCTCGACGAGCTCGGACAACGGCTACCGGTTGTAGACAGCGAGAAGGCCGCGGGCTCTTCCTCGTCCGCGCGCTCAGCGAGGACGTCGCCATGGTGAGCACCGGCGGAGGCACGGTGGTGCGGTGTGTCTTGCCTGCTCACATGTGGACGCACGATCTCGCCAACGGCCAGCCTCGTCGGCGCGCCAAACTAGGTGACGCGACCGCCAACCCATGACGCAGCTGGCATGAAGCGTCGACTCCCCCGGCCCAGCGAGCTAGCGCCGTTGCTGCAGTTCAAGCGGCCAGTCCTCAGCCCGAAACGTCGACGTCTCCAGTCGGCGCTCACGATCGAAGACCTGCGAAGGATCGCGCAACGCACGACACCGAAGGCGGCCTTCGACTACACCGACGGCGCAGCCGAGCAGGAGGTGTCACTGGCTCGAGCCCGCCAAGCGTTCCGCGACATCGAGTTCAGACCCGCGATCCTGCGCGACGTGTCGAAAGTCGACACGAGCCGCCAGGTACTCGGGCAACGCGCCAGCTTGCCGTTCGGCATCGCACCGACCGGTTTCACTCGGATGATGCACACCGAGGGTGAGGTGGCGGGCGCAATGGCAGCGGGCGCCGCCGGCATACCCTTCACTCTCTCGACGATGGGCACGACATCCATCGAGGACGTCAAGGCCGCCAACCCACACGGGCGTAACTGGTTTCAGCTGTATATGTGGAAGGACCGCGACGCTTCCATGGCGTTGGTCGACCGCGCAGCCGCCGCGGGCTTCGACACCCTGGTCGTGACCGTCGACGCCCCGGTCGCGGGTGCACGATTGCGCGATGCGCGCAACGGGATGACCATCCCGCCGTCGCTGACTGCTCGCACGATCGTCAACGCGATCGTCCGACCGGGCTGGTGGATCAACTTCCTGACAACCGAGCCACTCACCTTCGCCTCGTTCCACTACTGGCAGGGCACTGCTGGCGAACTGCTGGACGCGATGTTCGACCGAACGGTCGACTACACCGACCTCGGCTGGCTCCGCGAGCAATGGAAGGGGAACCTCGTCGTCAAGGGCATCCAGACCGTCGACGACGCCAAGAAAGTGACGGCGTCCGGTGCTGACGCGATCGTCTTGTCCAACCACGGCGGGCGGCAGCTTGACCGAGCCCCGGTGCCGTTCCACCTGCTTCCGTCCGTCGTTCGCGAGGTCGGCAACGAGCTCGAAGTGCACCTGGACACGGGCATCATGTCCGGCGCCGACATCGTCGCTGCGATTGCCCACGGTGCCACGTTCACGTTGATCGGCCGGGCGTACCTCTATGGGTTGATGGCTGGTGGCCGCGCAGGCGTCGACCGCGCGATCGAGATCATGACCCGCGACATCGAGCGCACCATGCGCCTGCTCGGTGTCACCAGCCTCGACGAGCTCACGCCCCAGCACGTCATCCAGCTACAACGGCTGACTCCGATCCCCAGGTCGTGAAGCTGGTTACTCCACGCGTGGGAGGATCCCGCTATGGCGCATATCTTGTCGGGGCGGGCTGAGACCCCGACCCAGTCGCGGATCCTGACGTACGTGCGCGACGACGGACCTCTCTCTCGAATGGACCTGGCCGCCAGGCTCGGCGTCTCCCGCACCACCGTCGCGGCCGAGGCCGGCCGGCTCGTGGAGCTGGGACTCGCCGTCGACGGTGGTCCGGCGGCTTCGCGGGGAGGGCGGCGCTCAAACCTGGTCGACCTGGATCCTCAGCTCCGCTTCGTCGGCATCGAGCTGGGCGCGACCTCGCTGCGGGTAGCCGTCACCGATGGACGGCTCGGAGTGCTGGCCCGCGCCAACTCACTCAGCGCCGACATCAGGCGCGGGCCCGAGACGGTCCTCGGCGAGGCCCTCGAAGTGACCCGCAAGCTGCTCGCCACCGAGGGCGTCGAGCGTCCCGCGGGCGTGGGGATCGGCGTACCGGGGCCGGTCGACTTCCAGGGCGGCGTGCCGGTCTCGCCGCCGATCATGCCTGGCTGGGACGGCTACCCTGTCCGCGAAGCCCTCTCCCGCGAGCTCGGCGCCCCGGTGCTGCTCGACAACGACGTCAACGTGATGGCCCTCGGCGAGCAGCACACCGGCGTCGCGCGATCGGCCCGAGACTTCCTCTTCGTCAAGATCGGTACCGGTATCGGCTGCGGCATTGTGGTCGGCGGCCACCTTTACCGCGGCGCCGATGGCTGCGCCGGAGACATCGGGCACATCCGGATCGAGTCGGGCGGGCCGGTCTGCGCGTGCGGCAACCACGGCTGCCTGGAGGCGTTCTTCGGCGGAGCCGCACTGGCTCGCGACGCCACGGCGGCGGCTAAGTCCGGACGTTCGGCGGTCCTAGCCGAGCTGCTCGAGGAGTCGGACGCACTCACCGCCGAGCACGTCAGCCTCGCCGTCGGTCGCGGCGACGCAGTTGCGCTGCAGCTCACCCGTGACGGCGGTCGCCGGGTGGGATCGGTGCTGGCCAACCTCGTGTCGTTCTTCAACCCGGGCCTCATTGTCATCGGCGGCGGTGTGGCCGGGCTCGGCCACACCCTGCTCGCGGAGATCCGCGGTGCGATCTACCGCCAGTCGTTGCCGCTGGCCACCGGCAATCTCCCCGTGGTCCTCAGCGAACTCGGTGGCGACTCCGGCGTGGTGGGGGCGGCCCGGCTCATCAGTGATGCGGTCTACGCCGTCGCCTGACTCTTCGAACCTCCCGGGTCACACGTTGAAAACTTTCGCAAGTATATTGCGTTTCCCTATTGCAAACTTTCGCTTGACGCTTTAGATTCGGCGCAACGCGGTGACGATTGTCACGTCCCCGAGCGAAGGAGCATCGTGGCCGAAGCAGAATCCCTGTTGCAGATGCGCGGGATCGTCAAGACCTTCCCCGGCGTCCGGGCGCTCGACGGCGTCGATCTGGAGGTGAGACCCGGCGAAGTGCACTGCCTGCTCGGCCAGAACGGCGCCGGCAAGTCCACGTTGATCAAGGTGCTTGCAGGCGTATACCAGCCCGACGATGGCGAAATCCGATGGAACGGCGAACCTGTGTCGTTCAGTCACCCCACCGCTGCCATCCGGCAAGGGGTGGGCACGATCTATCAGGAACTTGACCTCGTCGATGGTCTCTCCGTCACCGACAACGTCTTCTTGGGACACGAAATCGCCAGTGCCGGGATCAGCCTCCGCAACCGAAGCACACCGCAGGACACGCGACATCCTTGCTCGGCTCGGCCACAGCGAGATCCCCCCGGGCCGCGAGGTTGCTCGGCTCTCCGCCGCCAGCAAGCAGGTCGTGAGCATGGCGCGCGCAATGTCGCGCGAGTCCAAGGTCCTGATCATGGACGAGCCTTCGGCGGTGCTCGACCAGGAGGAGGTCCGCAACCTCTTCCGGGTCATCCGCGACCTGACCCGCGAAGGCGTCGCCGTCATCTACATCTCGCACCGGCTCGAGGAGATTCGGGAGATCGGTGACCGGGTGACCGTGCTGAAGGACGGACGCACGGTGGCCACCGGTCTTCCTGCCCGTGAGACGCCGACCAGTGAGCTGATCAAGCTCATGACCGGGCGTGCCATCGAGTACGTCTTTCCGCAGCGCACGACCAACGACACTGCGGCCTCCGAGCAGGCTGTCGTGCTCAATGTGAGTGACCTAAGCGACGACCGTGTGTTCAGAGACGTCAGCTTCGCCGTACGAGCTGGGGAGATCATCGGGTTCGCCGGCCTGGTCGGCTCCGGTCGCTCTGAGATCCTTGAGACGCGTATACGGGGCGCGTCGGGCGCGCACCGGCACGGTGACAGTCGGCGGCAAGCGGTTGCGCCGAGGTTCGGTCAGCGCCGCCGTCGGGGCCGGAGTCGGCCTGGCACCCGAGGAACGCAAGAGCCAGGGACTCCTGCTCGATCAGTCCGTCTACAGCAACATCACGATCTCGACGATGTCCCGCTTCTCACGACTGGGATTCCTCGACTCTCGTGCCGAGCGGAAGGAGTCGGAGAAACTGTCGCGCTCGCTCGACGTCCGACCCAAGGGCGTCGACCGCTCGGTTCGGACTCTCTCCGGTGGCAACCAACAAAAAGTCGTGCTGGCCCGATGGCTGCTGCGCGATTGTCGTGTCCTGTTGCTCGACGAGCCCACCCGAGGCGTCGACGTTGGCGCCCGCTCGGAGATCTATGCCCTGGTGCGCTCCCTCGCCGATCGGGGCGTCGCTGTCGTGGTCGTGTCCAGCGAGATCGAAGAGGTCCTCGGACTCGCCGACCGCGTACTGGTTGTCCGAGAAGGGCGCGTCGTGCACGAAGGCCCATCGCAAGAGATCGACGAACACAAGGTCCTCGACCTGCTCATGGAAGGAAAGGTGGCATGAGCGATCACACCACTAACTCGCCCGAGCCGCCGCCGTCGTCCACTACCGTGTCCGCTCAGTCGGCGCCGCCGGCCGATGAGCGCGACCGGATCGAGGCTGCGGCGCTCGAGGCTGCGGCCACGGAGAGCCCGTTCGGACGGGTGATGTCGGGCTCGATCGGCCGCAACCTCGGCCTTGTCGCCGCACTCGGACTGATCATGCTGGCTGGTCTCATCACGGCTGGCGATCGGTTCGCCGACGTCGACAACATCCTGACGATCCTGCGCCTAGCCGCAGTGATCGGAGTTGTCAGCGTCGGGATGACCTTCGTCATCATCGGTGGCGGCATCGACCTGTCAGTCGGGGCGATCGTCGCCCTGGCTGGGGTCTGGTGCACAACCGTGGCGACGCAAACGCTGGCCGCGGACTTTCACTGGGTCATCATCATCTTCACGGCAGTGATAGTCGGCGCCTGTTGCGGCATCATCAACGGCGTCCTCGTCGCCTACGGTCGGATGGCACCCTTCATCGCCACTCTCGCGATGTTTGCAGGTGCCCGCGGATTGGCCGAGATCATTTCCGACAAACGCAACCAGTTGGTGGATACGGAGAACCGGGGCTTCGTCGACTTCCTCAACGACGACCGGCTCGGCATCCCGGTGCTGGTCTACATCTTCGCGCTGGTCGCTGGTGTCGGCTGGGTCCTGCTCAACCGGACGACATTCGGGCGCCGCACGATCGCAGTCGGTGGCAACCCGGAGGCCGCCCGGCTGGCCGGCATCAAGGTCCAACGCCACACGGTGTACCTCTATGTACTCGTCGGCCTCGCGAGTGGTCTCGCAGCCGCGATGCTGGTGGCCCGCACCACAACCGGCACGGCCCAGCACGGGCAGCTCTACGAGCTAGACGCCATTGCGGCGGTCGTCATCGGCGGCACCCTGCTCAGCGGTGGACGCGGCACGATTGTCGGCACCGTCTTCGGTGTCCTGATTTTCACCACGCTGACCAACGTTTTTACGCTCAACGACCTCGACACGTCGACCCAGGCCGTGGCGAAGGGTCTCATCATCGTCGGTGCCGTACTGCTTCAACAGCGTCTGTCGCTGCGAAGCGGGCGCACTTAGGGAGGGAAAGCGACCGCCGACCCTGCGCGTGTAATCGCGCGATGTCACAACCAGAGCCGGTCTGAACCGGTTCATACCGAAGCAAGGAGCCACCGATGTCACACATCCGAATGCCTAGGCGGCAGCGGGTTCTCTACTCCGTCGGCGCACTCGTCGCCACCGGCGCACTTCTCATGGGCTGCACCAGCAACGACCCGGACGACGGCTCGAGCGACGAAGGCAGCAGCAACGCCGCGAGCGACAACGACGAGCCGGGAGACGAGGTCGTCATCGGCTTCTCCGGCCCGGAGGCCGACCATGGCTGGCTGGCTGCGATCAACGACTCGGCCGAGGCCGAGGCCGCAGAGTACGAAGACATCGAGCTTCGCCAGGCCGAGGGAACCAACGACGCCAACCTGCAGATCAGCCAGATCGAGACCTTTATCAACGACGAAGTAGACGCGATCGTCCTGCTGCCCACCGACGGTGATGCTCTCACTGAGGTGGCGACGAGGGCGATGGAGGCGGGGATCCCCGTTGTGAACGTCGACCGGGAATTCTCGAGCCCATTCGCCGCACGCACCACGATCCTCGGTGACAACTACGGCATGGGCGTTTCGGCCGGCACGTACGCATGCAACCTGATCGAGAGTGACAACATCGCCGACCCGGTTATCGCCGAGATCCAGGGCATTGCCTCGCTGGGACTGACCCAGGAGCGGTCGCAGGGCTTCGCTGATGCCCTCGAGGGTTGCGGGCAGACCGTCGACAACCAGGTCTCCGCGGCGTTCACCGTCGAGTCCGGAGAATCGGTCGCCTCGAACCTGCTCCAGGCAGCACCGCAGATCGACATCATCTGGAACCACGACGACGACCAGGGTGTCGGCGTGAAGCAGGCGTTCGACAACGCCAGCCGTGACGAGTTCGCCTTCCTGGGCGGCGCCGGATCCTGCAACGCGATGCAGTGGATCGAGGATGGTGAAATGGAGGCGACCGTGCTCTACCCGCCGACCCAGGCGGCAGATGGCATCAAGCTCGCCCGGCTCCTCGCTCAGGGAAAGAGCATGGCCGATCTGGTTCAGGTCCAGGTGCCGACACGCATCGTCCTCAACGCGCCGGTCGTGACAGCCGACAACCTGGAGGAGTACCGGCCACTCTGCTTCGAGTCCTGAGGCCTTGGCCGCCGCGCCCGTGCAACGAGCGCGGCGGCCGGTCCCCAGGCACCCACGTCCTGTCGACAGAGAAGGCCCTCGCACATGACTGACGAATACCCTGGCGTCGGCGCCGCCGCCGAGGCGACCCCGGCGACCACCGAGCTCCGGGTCGGCATGATCGGCTACGCATTCATGGGAGCCGCCCACAGTCACGGCGTGGCGCAGCGCCCGCCACTTTTTCGAGCTTCCTCTGCGCCCCAGGATGAGCGCAGTCTGCGGCCGCGATGCGGCCAAGGTGTCTGCGGCGGCAACACAGCTGGGCTGGGAGTCCGCGGAGACTTCCTGGCGCCGAGTCATCGAACGGGACGACATCGACCTGGTCGATATCTGCACTCCCGGTGACACACACGCAGAGATCGCCATCGAGGCACTGCGAGCGGGCAAGCACGTGCTTTGCGAGAAGCCGCTCGCCACCACGGTTGAGGAGGCTGCCGCGATGACCGAGGCTGCCGAGCAGGCAGCCGCCGTCGGCGTCCGGTCCATGGTCGGCTTCACCTATCGGCGCGTACCGGCGATCTCATTCGCGCGCCAACTGGTCCAGCAGGGTCGGCTCGGCGAGATTCGGCACGTGCGCGCGCAGTACCTGCAGGACTGGATTACCGACCCCAACTTCCCACTGGTGTGGCGGCTGCAGAAGGAGCACGCAGGCTCTGGCGCGCTCGGTGACATCGGCGCTCACATCGTCGACCTGACACAGTTCATCACCGGACAGACGATCACGAGTGTGACCGCGATGCTCGAGACCTTCGTCAAGGAACGCCCGATCGCCGGGGATTCCAGCGGTCTCTCCGCGTCGGGCGGTGCCGAGATGGGTGCCGTTACCGTGGACGACGCCGCGCTGTGGCTGGCGCGACTCTCCGGCGGGGCGGTTGGCAGCGTACGAGGCCACCCGTTTCGCCACTGGACGCAAGAACGCCATCCGCATTGAGATCAACGGCAGCGAGGGAAGCCTCGCGTTCGACTTCGAGTCGATGAACGAACTGTCCTTCTACGACGCGCGCGAGGACACGCTCACCGCCGGCTTCAGGCGCATCCTGGTGACCGAGCCTGAGCATCCATACGTCGGCGCGTGGTGGCCGCCCGGGCACCTCCTCGGCTACGAGCATGGCTTTACTCACCAAGTTGTCGATCTGGTGACCGCGATCGGACAATGGGAGAACCCCTCCCCGTCGTTCGCCGACGGATTCCAGGTCCAGCAGGTCCTTGCGGCCGTCGAGTGCAGCGCCGACACCGGCTCCTGGCAGTCGACCGCCCTCCCTGTCGCCACCGCTTGAACCCATCGGAAGGAACCCACGATGACCCGCCCGATCACCCTCTTCACCGGCCAGTGGGCTGACCTGCCCTTCGAGGAGATGTGTCGCCTCGCCTCCGAGTGGGGGTACGACGGCCTCGAGATCGCCTGCTGGGGCGACCACCTGGACGTCTGGCAGGTGGTCGAGGACGATGCCTACCTCGCCGCCAAGAAGGCAGTCCTTGCCAAGCACGACCTCAAGGTCTGGGCGATCTCCAACCATCTCAAGGGTCAGGCTGTCTGTGACGACCCGATCGACGAGCGCCACCGAGGCATCCTGCCCAACCGGATCTGGGGCGACGGCGACGCGGAGGGCGTCCGGCAGCGGGCCGCCGAGGAGATGAAGATGACCGCGCGCGCGGCGCGACGCCTGGGTGTGGACACCGTCGTCGGCTTCACCGGCTCCTCCATCTGGAAGTACGTCGCGATGTTCCCGCCCGTGACCCAGGCCATGGTCGATGCGGGGTACGACGACTTCGCCGCCCGCTGGAACCCGATCCTCGATGTCTTCGACTCCGAAGGCGTGCGCTTCGCCCACGAGGTGCACCCCTCCGAGATCGCCTACGACTACTGGACCACCCAGCGCGCCCTCGAAGCGGTCGACCACAGAGCGGCCTTCGGCCTCAACTGGGATCCGTCCCACTTCGTCTGGCAGGACCTCGACCCCGTGTCTTTCCTCTGGGACTTCCGCGACCGGATCTATCACGTCGACTGCAAGGACACGAAGCTCCAGGTCGGCAACGGCCGCAACGGCCGCCTCGGCTCACACCTCGCCTGGGCCGATCCACGGCGCGGCTGGGACTTCGTCTCAACCGGCCACGGCGACGTCCCCTGGGAACGCTGTTTCCGGATGCTCAACACGATCGGATACGACGGCCCGATCTCGGTCGAGTGGGAGGACGCCGGCATGGACCGCCTCCGCGGCGCCCCCGAGGCCCTCGCTTTCGTCCAGGGCCTCGCCTTCGACCCGCCCGACGCCGCCTTCGACGCGGCCTTCTCGACCTCGAACTGAACTCGTGGCGTGTCCACCCACATCGGCATGGCCTAGCGTCGAGACATGACCACATCTAGTCCGCGTATCCTCCTCGCCGGCCAGGGAGACCAGAGCACCGCCGGGAAGGTGCGAGATCGGTTCATGATCG
Source organism: uncultured Actinomycetota bacterium (assembly GCA_963815295.1). Classification (GTDB taxonomy): domain Bacteria; phylum Actinomycetota; class Actinomycetes; order Propionibacteriales; family Nocardioidaceae; genus JACDHG01. Next base: position 385,853 of record CAWFFZ010000008.1, on the reverse strand, counting down.
ACGGCCGCGACACCGATCAGCGGTTCTCTGTCGTTCAGCACCTGTTTGATCCGCACAGCCTGGCCGCGCCGATGCATCGTCACCATCTCGAGGACGAGTACACCTACGTCTTGAGCGGGCGGATCGGGGCAGTGCTCGAAGGGCAGGAGGTCGAAGCCAACCCTGGCGACCTGCTCTTCAAGCCGCGCGGGCAGTGGCACACGTTCTGGAACGGGTATGACGAGCCGGCCAGCGTTCTCGAGTTCATCTCTCCTGCGGGTCTCGAGACGTTCTTCCGGTGGCTCATGGACAATGAGGACCCAGATCCCGAGGCTCTCGGCGCAGCGGCTGCGCCGTACCAATGCGACGTCGATCCGGATGCAACCCGCGAGCTGCTGGAACGGATCGACGCCAGCTTCTGACAACGGCCGCGCGCGCAACGGGCGGCCCTGTATTCGTTACACCGGACCGCTCGCTAGCCAGTTCGTGCTCAGTCTTCAGCGATCGAGGCCATCCGGCCGCCAAGGACACGCGCCCCGACCACCTCAGACCGCTTCGTCAAGCGACTCCCGGGTTCGGCCCGCGAACCGACGACCGGTCAATCGCAGCCCGTCTCTGATGTTGAGGCTCATCAGCGCGAGGTTGGTGGCCCCAGCAATCAGCTCGACCGCCTGGACGGCGTCGTACTGCCAACCCACGTTCGAACTGTGGCCGGCTCCGGCGAGGTAGAGGGCCGACGGCACGAGGACAACTAGACCAATGGCAGCGATCACAATCATCCGCCGCAGCTTTGCCACGATGCGAGGTTCGGTTGACCGACCCGCCATGACGTAGCCCGACGCACCCGTGGTCGCGAGCGCGGGCACGAGGATGAGGAGACCCCAGGGAATCGTGCGCTTCACGGTGGTGACTGTCTCGGCTGACCCGACCAGCTCAACAGAGACAGTGCTGATCCAGAAGGCGAGGATGGTCCCGAAGGCGACCATGCCCGCGATCAGGTGGAGACGTCGGAGCAGCGTTCGACGTGCCATCTCTACTCCGAGTCTGCGATGGATACGGCGTCCTGCAGGTTGGCGATGAGCCGATCGATCACAGTCATGCAGATCGAAACGTCGTCGGGATCCACCCCCCGGGTGGCGAGGGCATTCACCGCGGTCGCGGCTCCAATGAGCGTTTGCTCGAGCTCGCGCCCATGAGCTGTGACGGTGATGATGGCGCGTCTGCCGTCATCGGGGTCAGGTTCACGGACGATGAGGTCGTCGCGCTCCATCCGCATGAGGGTGTGGGCCATGGTCGACTGGTCGATCCGGACCCGCGCGCACAAGTCACGCTGGGTGAGGCCGTCCTCTTCGTACAAAGCCAGGAGTTGAGCGAACTGACCGGGTACGACTCCGTGCGGCTCGATCCGGACCCGCAGGGCCTGCGCGAGAAGCCGCGCCAGGTGGTTGACCTGGTATCCCAGCGACGACGTCCGCTCCCACGTGTGTTGCTGCTCGGATGGCATGGCGCTCCTTTATATGGCTTGCCATGAATCTACATGGCAAGCCATATAAAGGTCAATGCCGAGCGCTGTCGATTTGCGCTGACGCAAGCGGTTGCGGAGTGTGTTTCCCGCAGCTGGACTACCGGGACCTACTGGAGGGCACATGACCAACGACTGGATCCGCCCGATCGGTTCGACCGGTCTTACCGCGAGCGCGATCTGCGTCGGTGCGACCGCGCTCGGCGCAAACGCCGAGACTCACCGTCCCGACGAACCGGACCCGTCCGGCGTCGAGCTGGTCGGCGCCGTGTTCGCCAGCCCGCTGCGGTCGATAGACACCTCGAACAACTACGTGGACGGCGACAGTGAGCGCACGATCGGTGCCGCGATCGCCAAGCATGGACTTCCCGCTGACTTCCTCGTGATGACCAAGGCCGATGGCAAAAACGGGGACTTCTCGGGGAACCGGCTGCATCAATCCGTGCGGGAGAGCAAGGAGCGTCTCGGCCTCGACCACCTCCCGCTCGTTCACCTTCACGACGCCGAGAACTTCGGATTCGATGACCTCACCTCCCCCGGTGGAGCCGTCGACACGCTCGTGCGGCTGCGTGACGCAGGTGAGATCGGCCATATCGGCCTTGCCGGCGGCAGTGTGCACGAGATGTCTCGCTACCTCGCGCTCGGCGTGTTCGAAGTGCTCCTGGTCCACAACCGGTGGACGCTGGTTGACCGCAGCGCCACCGAAATCATCGAGCAAGCCCGTGAGCTCGACGTAGCTGTCTTCAATGCGGCGGTCCTCGGCGGGGGCATCCTTGCGAACCCGCATGGAGCAACGTCGTACGGTTACGAACCAGCCCCTCCCGCTCTCCTCGAAGCAGTCGAGAAGATGTCCGCGCTGTGCTCCCGGTACGGCACCGACCTCGCAACCGCCGCCATCCAGTTCTCGCTGAGGGATCCGCGAATGGCGACCACGATCGTCGGCATCAGGAAGCCCGCCCGCATCAAAGCGCTTATGGCCGCTGCCGACGCTCGCCTACCCGATGACCTCTGGCCAGAGTTGGAGACCCTGCTTCCGGCCCGCGAGAACTGGCTCGACTTCCGCCCGCGATGACCGAGAGTCGCACGCACGGATCATCAGCCCAGTCACCTCAGCGGACCACCCGAAACCACAGATGCGTGGCGTTCGCACTGTCGACCACATTGGTGCGCTCCAGCCGGGATGGACCACCAAGATGCTCGAACAGCCGAGTTCCGCTGCCGAGCAGGACCGGTGCCAGGCTGATCAGGATCTCGTCCAGCAGCCCGGCGGCAAGGCACTGCTGAGCAGCGCTCGCGCCGTGCACGCCGACCACCTTGTCGCCTGCCGCGTCTCGCGCCTGCTCCACCGCGCTGTGGATGCCGTCGGAGACAAAGGTGAACACGTTGGGCGCTCGCACGGTTTCCGGTGCTGGCGGGTTATGGGTGAGCACGAAGCAAGGCGCCGGGCCAGCCGGGCCGCCGTCACCCCACCCACCATCACCCTCGGCCAGGTCGTAGGACAGTCGACCCATCAGGATCGAGCCCACCCGCGCGCCCATCCCGGCCATGAGCTCGGTGTCGCGCGCATCCGGCTCGTGCACCCACTGATGCAGAACCTGGCCGCCGTCTCCCAGTTGTTGCTGGCGGGTGACGTTCGGACCAGTGACGAATCCGTCCAGTGACATCGAGATTCCTGAAATGACGGTCGCACTACTCATCTTTGGCTCCTTTGTCGTTTCGGTACGTCAACAGTGGCCTCCCCAGCAGCGCCAGCACATCCGTGCCGAGCACTGATCTAGCACGGAGGCAGCACGGATCGGAGATGATGGTTGGGTGGCTCGGGTGGAGGTGTCGGCACGTGAGGCCGAAGTGCTGGCCGCGCTCTCGGACCATCGCTCCAACACACAGATCGCGCACCTGCTGCACATCTCGGTGCGCACCGTGGAGAGTCACGTGTCCTCGTTGCTGCGCAAGTACGGCGTCGCGAATCGGCGTGAGCTGGCAGATCTGGCCGGGTCCCGTCGTGCGCCGGGGATGGCGGGGCTGCCCGCCAGTCGGACCACGTTCATCGGGCGCACACAGGAGACGACAGCAGTGTTGGACGCACTGGACGGCGCGCGGCTGGTGACTCTGCTCGGGCCAGGCGGAATGGGCAAGACCCGGCTGGCCGCCGTGGTCGCGGCGCAGCTGGCAGCGCCAGGCGCGTTCGTGGACCTGGTGCCGGTGCGCGACGGGATTGTCGCCCGGACGGTGGCGACGGCGCTCGGGGTGACCGAGCGGCCTCCGCAGACGCTAGAGCAGATGCTAGTCGAGCGGCTGCGGGCGGGCCGTTCGCTCCTGGTTCTCGACAACTGCGAGCACGTAGTCGAGGAGGTTGCCGGCCTCGTGGAGCGGCTGCTGGCCGCCTGCCCGGAGGCAATCGTCCTCGCTACCAGCCGAGAACGGCTCGGCGTGCCAGGCGAGCAGACCGTGTTGCTGCCGCCGTTAGACGCGGGCTCCGACGCGGTCGAGCTGTTCATCGACCGCGCGCGGGCCGTCGATCCGTCCTTTACCGCCGATCCGGAGGACATCGCCAGCGTCTGTGCGCGGCTGGATGGGATGCCGCTCGCGATCGAGCTAGCGGCAGCCCGGATCGGTTCGCTCGGCCTGGACGGGCTGCGCACCGCGCTCGAGGACCGGCTCCGGCTGCTCGCCGGCGGGCGCGGCGCGGACCCGCGCCACCGGTCGCTCGGCGAGGTGCTCGGCTGGAGCCACGACCTGCTGGACGACGACGAGCAGTTGCTGTTCCGGCGACTCGGCGTGTACGTCGGCGGCTTTGACCTGGACGCGGCCACGGCGACCAGCCCGGACCTCCCTCGCGGTGAGGTCGCGGACCTGTTAGGACGGCTCACCGACAAGAGTCTGGTGACACGTCGCGGATCCCGGTGGCAGCTGCTAGAGACGGTCAGGGAGTTTGCGTTGTCCCGGCTGACCGACGACGAGCTGACATCTGGGCGGGAACGACACGTGCGCTGGGCCGCCTCCACGGCTCCGTGTGCTGGAGAAACAACTCGACGGCTCCGGCTGGCGCTCGGCGTACGACGCGGTCGTCGGTGACCTGCGCGCGGCGCTGGCCGGGACGGTGGCGGCCCCGGACCCGACGGCGCACCGACTGGCACGCTCGCTGGGTCACCTCAGCTTCGCCCGGCGCGGGTTCGTCGAGTCCGTGAGCCATTACCGCTCTGCGGCGGACCGGGCCGAGGACGGCGTGGCGGCGGCCAGGGATCTGCAGTCCGCCGCGGATGCCACTCTCGCGGTCTCCGACGATGAGTCCAGGCTCCGGCTCCTGCTCGACGCCGCTGACCTGGCGGTGGCCGATGGCAATGTCCACGCGACGATGCTGGCGTCAGCAGTGATCGCGGTCAACCGCTACCCGGCCGGTCCGATGTTCGAGCTGCCTGCCGACCTGACCACCCGGCTGATGTCGGAGGCTTCGGCCAGCGCCGTACCTGGGGATCCGCACGTCTCTGCCCTGCTGGCGACCGCACGGGCCTGGGAACACGGTGACCGACGGATCGGTGCTGATGCGGCGTTGGCGCAGAAGGCCGTCGATGCGGCCCGCCAGGCCGGTGACCCGGTCCTGATCGCCGGTGCACTGGACGCCCTCGGCACCGCGGCCGGCAACGCCGGGCGGCTGCGCGAGGCCCGGTCTTACGCCCTGGAACGGATGCGGCTGGTAGCACCGTTGCCCCGGCACGAGCCCTACGCGGCGTCCGAGATCATCGACGCCTACCACGTTGCGTCCACCACCGCGATCGCGACCGGGGACCTGCCGGCGGCGCTTTCCGTCGCGGCCGCAGCGGTCGAGGTCGAGGTCGACCCTGTCGGGGACGATGCCTACATCTCGCTGCCCCGGCTTATCCGGGTCTACGCCCTCACCGGACGGTTCGACGCGTGCCTGGAGCTGGCCGACAATCTCTGGGAACGCTGGCAGCGAGCCGGCTCGCCGCCGATGGAGTGGATGTCGTCCGCGCTGTCTGCCGCAGCAATGGTCCACGGACTGCGCGGCGATGGATCGTTCGGCGAGTGGCAGGCACGGGCACTCAAGATGGCGCTGACCGATGACCCGTCCACGGCGCCGTCGCTCGCTGCCTCCGGGGTGTTCGCGCAGGCCAGGGTGGCCGTACACACCAGGTCCTCGCCGGATGTCGCCGACCTCGTCTCACGAGCCTTCGCGGACTTCCCCGAGCACTGGTGGGCGCCCTATGCCCGCGCGGCCGGGGCGGAGCTCGCCGTAGTGGCTGGGCTGCCGGACGCCGTCGATCGGCTGGCGGCTGCCGCACCGGCCGCTGCCGAGAACGACTGGGCTGCCGCCACTCTGACGCGCGCGGCCGCCCGGCTCGCGGGCGGTCCGGACGGGCTCAGGTCAGCCGTCGAGGCCTTCGAGCGCATCGATGCCCGGTTCGAACGGGCCTGCACCCTCCTCCTCACGCCGGACGGCAAGGCCGAAGGCCGTGCCGAACTCGCCGAGCTCCAGATACCCATCCAGGATGCCCATGACAACAACTGATGAGCCACCGTCTCGGTGTGCACGGCAGCACTCGGGTGGGCGGTACCGCACGATATGGTGCTTCACCTTGACTGGAGACCGGAACGAGGAGGCACGCCTTGACTGAGCAGGTAACAGAGACGCAGAGCTCCACCGCGGAACCCCAGACGGGATTCGCCCCAGTCAACGGCTTGCAGATGTACTACGAGATCCACGGCTCGGGTGGGACGCCTCTGCTCCTGCTACACGGCGGGCTGTTCAACATCGACTTGCAGTTCGGTCAGATCCTTCCGGCACTGGCGCAGACCCGACAGGTCATCGCGACAGACTTCCAGGCACACGGACGAACCAACGACATCGACCGCCTCCTGACCGGCGCCGACCTGGCGTCCGACGTCGTGGGGCTACTCGAGCACCTGAAGCTCCCGCAGGTGGACGTGTTCGGGTTCAGCGTCGGCGGTGCCACGGCATTGCATCTGGCGATCAAGTACCCGGAACTGGTCCGCAAGCTGGTCGTGTCGTCGGCGTCGTACCACCCATCCGGCAGCCGCCCCGAGAACGCAGAGGCAGTCGGCTCACTGACCGTCGACATGATCGCCGGCACCCCGATGGAGCAGGAGTATGTGGCCAAGTCGCCGCACCCGGACAAGCTGCAAGATCTGCTCGACAAGCTGGGGACGTTCGACCAGGGCTTCGAAGGCTGGTCCGACGCCGACATCGAGGGGATCGTTGCGCCCACGTTGATCACCGTAGGTGACTGCGACATGCTCACCCTCGAGCACGCGGTCCGCTTCCTGCAATTGCGTGGGGGCGACGTCAACGGCGACTTCGTCGGTGTTCCGACATCCCAGCTCGCGGTGTTCCCCGGCACCACACACTTCTTCGGTCTGAGCCGGACTGCGATGGTCCTCGACGTCGTGACTACGTTCCTCGACGCACCAAACGACGCCTCCTAACCGATACCCAACTCCGTTACCGTGGCCGCGTGGGGACACAGGCCGACCACAGGCGGCAGTTGCTCGAGCGCGCGCGTTTGGCGCTGCGCGCGCATCGGTACGACACGGCATACGACGCACTGATGTCGGCGCAGGGCGTGGCACCCCTCGAGGTGGAGGACCTGCATCGCCTCGCGGAGGCCGCGTGGTGGCTCGGCCTTATGACGGAGTGCCTGCAGCTGACCGAGTCTGCGCACCGCGCCTTCCTGGCCTCAGGGCACCTCGACCGGGCCGCGGCACAGGCGCTCGACCTCGGCGGAATGCTCGCGATGCGCGGCGAGCCGGCGCTCGCGTCAGGATGGCTGGGCCGGGCCCGTCGCCTGCTTGCCGACCAGCCGGTGGGACCGATCCACGGTGTCCTCTGGTACGTCGACCTATCGATGGCCCTAGAGGAGGCGCGACTGGATGAGGCCGAGCACCTCGCGACCGAGCTGCGCCGGCTTGGCGCCCAGCACAGCGATGAGAGCCTGATCGCCCTCGGCTACCTCGGGTCGGGGCTCGCAACCCTGCGCCGCGGCCGGGTCCCCGACGCGTTCGCGCTCCTCGAGGAGTCCATGCTTCGCGTGGTCGGCGGCGGCGTCTCCCCTGACTGGGTCGGCCACATCTACTGCACGATCGTCTCGGCCTGCCTGAGCGTGGCCGACCTGAACCGCGCCCGGCACTGGTCCGAGGCCGCCCACCGATGGCTCGAAGACTTCTCCGAGGCCGTCATGTTCACGGGTGTGTGCCGCGCGCACGACGTCGAGCTCCTGGTCGCGGAGGGCTCCTGGGCCGCCGCAGGGCAGCAGGCTGACGTGGTGGTGACCGAGCTGCGTGAGCTGAACGTCGAGGCGGTGGCGGAGGCCGAGTACCAGCACGGCGAGTGCCATCGGTTGCGCGGCGACCTCAAGGCCGCCGACCTGTTCTTCGAGCGGGCAGCATCGCTCGGGCGGGATCCGCAGCCTGGGCGGGCGCTGCTGCTCCTGGCCCGCGGCGAGGGCGACAGCGCCTGGGCCGAGATCACTGACGCCGTGGTCCGTGGATCCGCGGACCCGTTTCGCTGCGCGCGGTTGATGCGCGCGCAGGTCGAGATCGGGGTCGCGGCCGGTCGGCCGGACGCCGCGGCTGCGGCTGCCCGGAACCTGCGTACGCTCGCGGACGACTTCGGCACGCCGGGCTTCGGGGCCTGGGCCGACCATGCGGCCGGACTCGTCGCCCTGGCAGCCGGGAGGCCGTTCGACGCGATCGAGCCGCTGTCCCGGGCCGCCGAAGGCTACCGACGGATGCGGGCGTGGTACGACGCGGCGAACGCAGACGCCCGACGTGCCGACGCGCACGGACTGTTGGGACATGCAGCCGCCGAGCGCGAGCACCGCGACGCGGCGGAGTCGGTTTTCCGACGCCTGGGCATCAAGGAGAGCGCAGCAGAGCCGGACGAGGTTCCACGCGGCCGGAAGGCTCACCGCACGCGAAGTGGAGGTGCTGCGCCAGGTGGCAGCCGGGCTGAGCAACCGGGATGCCGCCCAGGCGCTCTCGATCACTGAGGCCACGGTGCGGCGACACCTGGCCAACATCTACCTGAAGCTGGGCGTGGGGTCACGCACAGCCGCGGCTGCGTGGGCGCACGAGCAGGGTCTGGTGTCACCGGCGCGCCGCGCCTGACCTGCTGTGCGGCGTACACCGTTCGGACCATGCGCTGGGTTGGACTCACATCATCTGGTCGATGTGCGGTGGCCAGGCGCGCGCTCAGGCTGAAAGGCAGACCGCCCGCAGCCGCGGGCCTACGTGATGAAGGAGACCGCGATGACCGCGATCGAGGAACGCACCGACACAGACCAGGCCAAGTTCGAGGCCTTCGGCGACCGGATGATTGGCATGCTCAACGCCGGCTTCACCGCCCTGCTGACCAGCATCGGCCACCAGACCGGACTGTTCGACGCGCTGGCCGCAGCCGGGGCGGTCACTAGTGAGGAACTGTCCAGAGGGGCCGCCCTGAACGAGCGGTACGTGCGTGAGTGGCTCGGCGGGATGACCGTGGCCGGTGTCGTCGAGCACGACCCGACCGCTGGGACCTTTTCACTGCCGCCGGAGCACGCCGGATGGCTCACCACGAAGGCCGGGCCGAACAACCTTGCCAGCGCCACGCAATTCATCCCCCTGCTAGCGGAAGTGGAGCAGGACGTCGTGCGGTGCTTCCGCGAGGGAGGAGGCCTCTCCTACGGGCATTACCCGAGGTTTCACGCGGTGATGGACGACAACAGCCGGTCGTTCGTCGATGCCGCTCTCATAGGCGCGGTGGTGCCGCTCGTCAACGGGCTCGATGCGCGCCTGCGGGCCGGGATCGACGTCGCCGATGTCGGCTGCGGCAGCGGGCACGCGGTCAACGTCTTGGCGCGGGAGTATCCCGCCAGCCGGTTCGTGGGCTTCGACTTCTCCGAGCGGGCGATCGAGCGGGCGAACGTCGAGGCGCAGAGCCAGGGTCTGACCAACGCCCGGTTCGAGCTGTGCGACGCAGCCACGCTGGACCAGCCGGGGGCCTTCGACCTGGTTACGGCCTTCGACGCGGTGCACGACCAGGCACACCCCGGCCAGGTGCTGGCTGCCATCGCGCGGGCCACCCGCCCGGGCGGCGTATTCCTGATGATCGACATCAAGGCGTCCAGCAAAGTCGAGGACAACATCGAGAGCTCTTTTGCGCCGATGCTCTACACGATCTCCACCATGCACTGCATGACCGTCTCGCTGGGCCTGGGCGGGGACGGTCTCGGCACGGTCTGGGGACGACAGCTGGCTACCTCGATGCTGCACGAGGCCGGTTTCACAGACATCCAGGTCAAAGAGCTCGAGGACGACCTGTTCAACGACTATTACGTCTGCCGCAAGTAGGCCCTGCCGACCTGCCCAAACATGCTATGGACCGGGGAGCACGAGCGGAGCATGCTAGTGCCGACACGGACGGAGCCCCCATGAGCAAATCCAGATCGAGAGTAGTCACAGCCTTGGCCGTCGCAGCGGTGACGGCAGTGTCAATGGCGGTGCCCACCGCCCATGCAAAACACCCGCAGTCCCAGATCGTGCTGCCGGGTGCCACGTCAGCCGAGGGCATTGCCAGCGGCGCAGGATCCACGTTCTACGCGGGCGACCTGTTCGCAGGCGACATCTTCAGAGGCAACATCAAGACGGGCGCAGTCGAGAAGTTCATCGACAACCCGCCTGGCCGGAGCGCCCTCGGCCTGCGGGTCGACGTGGCGGACAAGCTTCTCTTCGTCGCCGGCGGATTCGACGGGAGGGGGTACGTCTATCACCTCAAGACCGGCGCCACCCTCGCGACGTACCAGTTCTCCACGGATCCGTCAGTCATCAACGACGTGGCAGTGACGCGGACTGGTGCCTGGTTTACCAACTCGTCCCAAGCCGAGCTGTACTTCGTGCCCATCGTCAAGCACCGGCCCGGCCCATTCAGGACACTCGCTCTGAGCGGCCCTGCCGCAGAAGTGACCCCAGGGTTCAATAACAACGGCATCCAAGCCACCGCTGACGGCTCGAGACTCGTCGTTGCCCACTCGGATAACGCCGCCCTCAACGTGGTCAACGCCCGTACCGGCGCAAGCCGCACGATCGAGGGACTCAGCTTGCCCAACGTCGATGGCATCCTCATGGAGGGACGCACCATCTATGCCGTCCAGAACTTCTCCAACCAAATAGCAGAGATCCGGCTGAGTGGGCACCTCACCTCCGGTTCGGTCTCCAAGGTGATCACGAGCAGCTTGTTCCAGATCCCCACGACCGTAGCCCGGTTCGGCGACAAGCTCGCGGCCGTGAACGCGAAATTCGACACCGGAGTCCCGCCCACAGCCGACAGCTTCGAAGTCACCGTCGTCGATCGCTGAGCTCAGTGAGGGAGCCCTTCGCCCACGACGCCGGAGTGGTGCTGACGTCCGACGAGCCCGACGAGCGCGCGCTCGGCGCGGCCGTCACCCGCGCGCTGTGCGGCACCTGGGAGCACGACGGACGGTGCCCGCTCGCCGCGCACCACACGGGTGTGCAGCGACACGGCGCCGATGTGACGCTCCGCATCCTCTTCGCGACCGAGCCGAGCGAGGAGCTGCGCGTGCGCTCGCTGATCGACGGAGCATTGGCCGCCGGAGTGCTCGAGGGACCCGATGCGGCGATCACTCGCTGGCGGCTGGTCGCGGCCAGCCCAGGCGTCGTACGGGCCGACGAGCGCGAGCACTCGGAGCGACTCACGGGGTAACGAAGCCGCCGGGCCCTAGGGCCGGAGTCGGCTACAAGAGCGTCAGGCGAGGGCCTTCGCCTTGAGGCTGTCGAACTCAGCCTGGGTGATGGCGCCGGAGTCGAGCAGCGCCTTCGCGCTGGCGATCTCCTGAGCCGCACCGCTCTGCCCACCAGCAACCTGCTGGATGTACTTCTTTTCGGCATCCTGCTGCCGAGACAGGGCAGCCATCTGCCGCTCAGTCATGCTCCGACCGCGCACGATCAGGTAGATCAGCGCACCGAGCCACGGCACGAAGATGAGCAGGATGGCCCACCCGGCCTTGCCCCAGCCGCTGAGGCTGCGGTCGCCGAAGAGGTCGAAGATGCAACGGAACCACACCATAAAGGCTGCGATCCATATGAAGAACCAGAAGCTCCACAGGAGAACCTCCCAAAAATCGGTCGTGATCGAGTCCATCGTTGCTCCTTCGTTTGTGTCAGTTGTCTGACCCTATTCGCACATGGCAAGCAATCACGGGCACCTCGCCGTGGACGCGCCGATGCGTTCCAGCAGATCACTGCAGTGCTGAGGTCAACCGCATCACGTTGTCGACGTAGCGCTTGCGCAGTGGCCGCGCGCTCCACTCCTCGAGGTTGAGCTCGCGCGACACCTCGCGATACTTGTCCTCGACCTCGCGGACGTCGCGCACGAAGTTGCCGCCGAAGCCCATCACAGAGACCTCGAAGTTGAGCCCGAACGAGCGCATGTCCATGTTGCTGGAGCCTAGGACCGCCGCATCGTCGTCAACCGAGAAGAACTTCGAGTGCAAGATGTACGGGCCGGGATACAGGTAGATCCGCACGCCCGCCTGGAGCAGGGCCTGGTAGTACGACTTCTGCGCATGCCAGACCATGAACTGGTCGCCCACCTCGCTGACGAACAGCTCCACCTCCACACCACGTTGGGCGGCTGTGGTGATCGCATACAGCAGCGACTCGTCGGGGACGAAGTAGGGACTGGTGACCGTGACCCGGCGACGAGCACCGTAGATCAGCGTGTTGAACAGTCGCAGGTTGTTCTCGTTGGGGAAGCCGGGTCCGCTCGGGACCACCTGACACGATGCGCCGCCATCACCGTGGTCCCTGCCGAACTCCCACGGCTCGAGCTCTAGTGTCTCGTGCGTCTCGACGTACCAGTCGGTCGCGAAGACGGCATTGAGCGTGGGGACGACAGGACCCTCGATGCGAGCCGTCAGCTCTCGGTATGTCCGGCCCTCGCGGTGGTTCTTCGGGCTCTTGTAGCCCGGCTCGATCAGGTTCTGCGACCCGATCACGGCGCTGCGTCCGTCGACCACCAGGATCTTGCGGTGGTTGCGTAGGTCCGGCCGCTGCCAGCGGCCCTTGAACGGCTGGACGGGCAGCATCGAATGCCAGATGAAGCCGGCTGCGTCGAACCACGTGAGCATGTCCTTGTAACCGTCAACCGAGCGCGAACCGAGGTGGTCGAAGAGCACTCGCACCGTCACGCCGCGGGCCACTGCGGCCCGACAGGCGGCCCAGAACGGCTCAGTCACCTCGTCGATCGCCACGATGTAAAACTCGACGTTGACGTAGCGCTCGGCCCTGTCGACCTCGGCCGACATCGCGCTGATCGAGGCGCTGTAGTCGTCGAAGAACGTGACGTCGTTCCCGGGTCGGTACGGAAACGTCGCGAGATTCTGATTGAGCTGGACGGCCGACTGCAACCACCCCGGCAAATCAACCGGTACCGGTGCGATCTCCATAGCGGCCAGCCGATGTCGGACATGCTCGTCGACTTCCGCTTGGATGCGGCGGCGTCCTCGATCGACGTACGGGCTCCCGATCAGGAGGAACGCCACGATGCCCACGAACGGGATGAAGAAGACGGCCAACAGCCAAGCGGTCCCCGACGACGGTCGCCTGTTCTCGGGGATGAAGCCCAGGGCCACGACCTTGATGGCGAAGTCCACGAGCATTAACGCGACCGAGACGATGACCGAAAGGGTCGGCAGTGAGGACATGTCGCGTTGAGGCTACCGGTCGCACCCCTAGCGCGGGTCGATACTGAGGACATGTCAGTCATGCTGTCCCGATGCTGTGCCGCGATGCTGCTCCTCACTTTCGTGGCGGCGTGCGGCGACGACTCCAGTTCCTCCGCGGACCAGCCGGCGTCGACATCAAGCGCATCGGACCACCTGACCGAGGCGCCGACCGCCACGGCGACCAGCGAGCCAGCATCATCGACGGCGCCTGCACCCGTAGAGCGCGGCGCTCACATCGTCGCCGCAAACAGCGAGTTCGGGATGATGTTGTTCGACGAGACCGGTCAGGCGATCTACCTCTTCGACGTCGAGACGACGTCGCAACCCCGGTGCTACGACGCGTGCGCCGAGGCATGGCCACCGGTACTCACCACGGAGGACCCAGTAGCAGGTCAGGGCATTGAGAGCTCGCTGTTGGCCACCACCGAGCGAACCGACGGCACGGTCCAGGTCATGTACAACGACCATCCCCTCTACTTCTACGCGCACGAGGGGAAGCGTGAGGTGAAGTGCCACGACATCTTCTTGAACGGCGGCAACTGGTACGTCGTACAACCCGGCGGCGACGCGGCACCGTCCGGATAACCTCAGACGGCGCATCAGCGGCTCACGCGCCTTGATCTGGAACTCGGCGGTGCTGCCATGCGCCTGCCCGATGAGTACGACGGCTGACGCTCCAGGCATGAAGGTCCGACTAGTCGGGACGGGACAGCGCGATCCTTGTCGCGGACGTTCTCATGGCGGTGCGATAGCACCTCGCACTTGAATCACCGAGGCAGCCAGTTCGTGGCCTTTTCGGGCCGCGTCCACCGGATCGTCGCCCAGCAAGCGACCCGCTATGTAGGCACCGTTGAACGCGTCTCCGGCCGCCGTCGTGTCGACCACTGAGGCGGCGACAACGCCGGGAACGAGATGAGATCCGTGCAAGCCCGCGACCAGGCATGGATGTCCCCCGTTCTTGACGACGACCTCACCCACACCCCGCCCTTGTAGCCGTTCTGCGGTGCGCGCAGGATCGATATCGCCGTAGAGGGCGTGCTCATCCGCGAAACTGGGGAGCGCCATGTCGACGTAAGGCAGGACGGACTCGACAGCCGAACGAGCTTGGCTCGGGCTTGACCAGCCCTGCGGTCGATAGTTGGAGTCGAACGCAACGACGCTTCCGGCCGCGCGGGCGTTCTCCAAGACTCTGTGCAGCCGTTGCCTGGCTGACAAGCCGATGATCTGCAGCGTGACTAGCGACAGGTAGACGAGGTCGTAGCCGGCGAAGCCGTCCGGGTGAGACTCAGGAGCGTTGTTGGAGAACAACAGCCGGGCGGCTGAATTTTCGCGGTAGTAGTGGAATTCGCGCTCACCCGCCGTGTCCGTCCTGATGAGATAAAGCCCCAGGCGTTTCCCGCTGACATGCCGTATCAGCTGCGTACCGATGCGCTCTCGATGGAGTCGCTCCACAAGCTGCTCGCTATACCAGTCGTCGCCACACAAGGTGAGGTAGTCGACCTCCACCTCGTCTCGAGAGGCAGCCCGCTTCACGTACACGGCTGTGTTGAGTGTGTCGCCGGCGAATGACATGTCGAGGCCCGTATCCGCTCGATGGGTCAGCTCGATCATCGCCTCGCCGACGGAGGCCACCCGGATCACCGCGAGTCCTCGTTAGCTGGATCAGCCCGATCCGTATTGGCGAGCAGTGCGCTCAGCGCCGCGATGATCTGCCGCTCCGTCGCGTGAGAGCCAAGTAGGTCGACCAGTCGGATCCCGGCCTGCTCTTGGAACCGAGGCCACCAATGTTCGCGGGGGCGGACGACGGCCTCCTCCAGGGTGCGCCGGGTTCCGCTGAAGAACCCGCCGACGAGCTCGTCGGCTTCTGGGTCGAGCCAGGCACCTCGGCTGGCGGGCTGGCCGCCGTTGGGCAGCACGACCTCACGTTGTGCGCTGGCCCCTGCCACCCAGGCAGCGAAGTCGGCCGCGTAAGACGGATGCTTCGACGTTGCTGAGACCGCCAGGCCGGCACCTCCGAGCACCGACCGTCCTCGGCCGGTTGGTCCATCCGGCACGTCTCCGAAAGTCAGCTGCCGACCCTTCGAAGCTGGTCGCTGATAGGTGCTGTAACCGAAGGCGAGGGGGCAGTACGCCGGGGCGTCAGTGGACTGGGAGGACATCAGGTCAAGCAAGGCCGGTGGATTCCAGCCGAAGCACTCCTCCCGGACGAGTGAGACCAACTCCCGCAGGATTGCGACCGCCTCTTCGTCGATGAGTTCAGCCGTGACAGGTGCCGCAGGTCGCAACGTTGTTGCGATGGACAGCAACGAGAGGTATGCGTCACTGGGATACAGCGGCAAGGCAACGCAGCCCGACCGCTGAGCCAGTGCCAGTACGTCGTTCCAGGTTTGCGGTGGCTCCGCGTCCAAGTCAGCAAGTCTGTCGGTCTGCCAGACCGCTACCTGACACGCGGCGTCGACCGCCAAGGCCCATTGATGCCCTCCCCAGATGTACGAGCCATGGCTTGCACCGATTGAGTCGCTCGCGAGCGCCTCGAGCTGGTCAACCGGCACCAATGTGTCGAGTGGCGCTAGGGCCTCGGAGGCTGCGCTCAGCCCCATCATCGGGTGGTCCACGAAGAGCAGGTCTGCGCTGCCGGCCACCTCCTCGAGCGGCTGGTCGTTGAAGGCGGCTAGCGGTCGCACGCCTAACCTGATGGCCACGTTCGGCCTGCGGATCGCCCATTCCTCGAGAGCCGCACGCATGGGCTGCGTGCACCGTGGGTGGTCCCAGCACAACAGGCGGAGTCGGACATCAACCGAGAGGTCATCAGCACGCCCGTCACCTGCTGCTCTAGTCAAGGTCGATCCCCGTCAGGTGCCACCGGCCAAGGTTGGCGGCGATCAACTGCGATGCTCGGAAAGCGAGGTTGGTCGGATGACAAAGCAGGTGGGCCGATTCGTCATGCGCCACCACCTCAACCGTGCCGCTCTCGAGCACCCGAAGGATGGCCGATGGCTCGTAGCATCCGACGTACAGCCGGCCGTCCCCATCGATCGCTAGGCCATCCGGGAGATATCCGGCAAGGTCGGCGAACACCCGCGGCTCCCCCATGGCTTCGCCATCCTTGTCGATGTCAAGCACTAGCACTCGGCTCGCCCAGGTCTCGGCAATGTAGATCGCATTGGCGTCAGCGCTCAGCGCAAGGCCGTTCGCGAAGTTCATCGGCTGTGGATGCCACACCTGCCCGCGGCCCCCATCGGCCGAGAACCGAACCACGCCAGCCCGAGGCTCGTGGGCACGGCCACTGTCGCTGACGAGAAGGCTGCCGTCAGGTAGCAGGAGCGGATAGTTCGGGGTCAGCAGATCCTGCCCATCGACGCTGTCACCGAACACCTCAAGGGCAGCCGACTCCGTGTCCAGCCGCCATACACAGGAGTTAGCGCTGTCGCAGATGAAGAGCCCGCCCTTGCCGTCAAAGGCCAGGCCCAGCGTGAACCCCCCTGTCGAAGCCACCTCAGTGATCTGGTCGCCGTCGATCCGGAAGATCTGGCCGTTCTCCCCGCCGCACCACAGGGCCCCATCGTCTGCCACGACGACGCACTCGGCGTGGTCGAGACGCGGGGTGCTAAACGTGCCGTCGAAGACGATGTAGGGCTCCGCGACCCCTGCCCCGAGCTTCACGGACGACTGACCCTTCCTGACGTTCGGGTCAACGGACAACGCCGATCTGTGAGGTGAGGCCGCCGTCGATGGTCACGGTTGTCCCAGTGATCATGGACGCGTCGTCGCTGGCCAGGAACGCAACAAGCTTGGCGATGTCGTCGACCGTCGCGAGCCGGCCGATGGGGTGGCTGTGGTTCCACTCTTCGAGGATCTCGGCCTCGCTCCGCTCGCTGTCAGCGGAGAGCGCGGCGGCCGCGCGCAGCATCGGGGTGTCAACTGACCCCGGAGCCACGGCGACAGCCCGAATGCCCTCTGCCGCGTGATCGAGGGCCAAGCTTCGGGTCAGCGCAACCATCCCTGCTTTGGACGCGGTGTATGCCGGCACGCCTTGCTGGCTGGCGAATGCCTGGACCGAGGTGATGCTCACGATCACTCCCCC
Source organism: uncultured Actinomycetota bacterium (assembly GCA_963815295.1). Taxonomy (GTDB): domain Bacteria; phylum Actinomycetota; class Actinomycetes; order Propionibacteriales; family Nocardioidaceae; genus JACDHG01. The sequence goes on along the minus strand of CAWFFZ010000008.1, from coordinate 368,509 downwards.
ACCGCGAGCTCTCAGGTGCGGGATCCCGAACTTCGCCGTCAAGAACACCGACCGCAGGTTCGTGTCGAGCTGCAGGTTCCAGTCGTCGAAGCTCAGAGTCTCCACGTCGCCGTACCGAACGACGCCGGCGCTGTTGACGATGACATCGATCCCGCCGAACTGGTCCGCCGCGGATTGCACAGCCCTTGCTACTTGATCTGCATCGACGACACTGCCCTGCAACGCCAGCACGTGACGTCCCTCGGTCTCGAGCTCGCTCGCCACCTCTTCCACGGCAGGGTCGAGGTCGAGCATCGCCACCCGATAACCGCTGCGGGCAAGGGTTTCAGCGATGCCTCTGCCGATGCCCATGGCCGCACCGGTCACGAAGGCAACCCGGTCGTTCTTGTCGGGGGTCATGCTTCCTGAGTCTCACCTTCGTGCGTCGTCTCCTGGGACATCCAGGCATGCAGCTCCTCGTTGTGCTGCCCGGCACGCGGTACGCCCTGCCGCATTACGGCCGGCGTCCTGGAGAAGCTGAACGGAGTTCCGACGGTCCGGAAAGTCCCGCCCTCGGTTCCGATCGGCAGCGTCCAGATCAGGTCGTTCTCCTCCACCTGTGGGTCCCGTTCGAGCGCCTCATAGTCCTGGACGGGCGCACACCAGACTCCCGCGGCATCCAGCACCTCCAGCCAGGCGCCCGTCGTACTGGTCGCGAAGTGGGCGGACAACAAGCGATGGATCTCGTCTCGATGCTCGAACATTCGCTCGTTCGTGTCATACGGATCCAGCCAGCCCACGCCGAGCACCCTGCCCAGCTCCGGACACGACATCATCGCCAGCGCGAGGTGACCGTCCTCGGTCGCGTACACCCCAAATGGCGCCGTCCCGCCGACGTGGCCGACTTCCTCTTCGGCCCGCTCTAGAGGCTCTCCGTGGTTGAGATAGACGGTGAGCTCCTGCTGCTGCGCGGCTACGGTGCAGGAGAACAGGTCGACACTCACCCACTGACCCTCACCGGTCTGATCGCGGTTCGAGAGCGCGGCAAGGATCCCCACCACCAGGTGAACCCCGGTGTATTCATCGGATATGCCGATGCCCATCGGGGTCGGCGGATCCCCCGCGCGGCCCGTCAGAAACAGGGCGCCCGACAGGGCCTGGATCAGCAGGTCTTGCCCTGGCCGTTTGACATACGGACCTGTCTGCCCATAGCCGGTCGAAGACGCGAAGACGATGGCCGGGTTGTGCCGGCGGAAATCCTCATAGCCGAGTCCGAGCCTGGGCATGACGCCCGGACGGAAGTTCTCGACCACGACATCGAACTCGGTCGACCACTCGAGCAACCTCTGAACAGTGTCCGGGTCCTTGAGATCGACCGTCAGGCTGCGCTTGTTGCGGTTGAAGGCGAGGAAGCTGTCCATCTCGCCGTCCGTCCTGCTCGCCAGGATGCCCCAATGTCGCATCCATTCACCGCCAGGCTTCTCGATCTTCACCACGTCAGCGCCAAGGTCAGCAAGGATCTGCGTGGCCAGGGGTCCTTGCAGCAGTTGGGTGAAGTCGAGTACGCGGACGTGCGACAGCGGCCCGGCCCTGCCGTCGTTGTTACTTGTGCTCATGAGTTCGCCCTCATTCGTTTGGTGCTTCGGACTTGGCTTCGGCCAACGCTGCGCTCTCGGCTTCGAGGATCTCGTTGAGAAGGGCGTCGCGATTCTTTGCCGGCACAAAGTCGAGTTCGCGGACCCTCAAGGGGTCCACTTGTTCGCGCAGGATGTGAAGCTCTTCGTCGGACGGCTCAGGAGTCCTGTCGCAGTCGGGGGCGAACTTCACCTCAAAGCCGGTGGCCTCCTCAACCTGGCTCCGCTCAACGCCTGGATGCAGGCTGGTCACTTGCAACGCGCCGGTCTCGAAGTCCGGCTCGAAGCTGCACAGGTTGGTGATCACGCGCATGGCTCCCGGGACCAGGCCGTACGACGTACGAACCTCCGGGTCGTGCCACATTCGACGCGCCGAGACCGTTTCCACTGCGCGAACCGTGTTCCGAGGGCTGTGCCGAGGCAGGTAGATGACGAAATCTCTGTGGAGGTTGGCGACGTCTGCCATGCCGCCCTGGCCGGGAAGACGCAGCCGGCCTTTGCTCGTCGTCAGCCAAAGGTTGTTCGTCGCACCGTGGCCGTCCACCTGTGCGGCTCCGACCACCTCATGGGTCACGCGTCCGGACTGGTAGTACCAGCGATAGGTCTCGTCTCCGCCTGTGTGCAAGGCGGCTGACTCGAAGTCGAGCTGCTCCCCGAACGTGAGGGACATTGGCCTTGCTGCGACATCGACGTACCCGCCGTTGAAGGACATCAAGAGCGCGTCGGGAGCATGCGTGCTCTTGGCCAGAAAATACGCCACGGCGGGCAGTGGGGCAGCGGAGCCGAAGGAACACACGCTGACGTTGTCTATGGTCCGGGCAATCACCGCTGCGAGCAGCTCGGCGACCGACCACTCCTCCTCAGGTTCGGGCACGCGCTGACGAAGGATGGCTGGAATGAGGCTCTTGCTGGACACGGTTGCAGCTGGAGCACGGGTGCGCAGAGCAGCCTGCGCCGTGGAATGGTCGTCGGCCTTGATGAAGTTGCCGATCGCGCGGAAATCGGTGCCGTAGTAGGGCAGACAGGAGGTCGGGTGTGCGCCACCTGGACTCACGGCCACCCGATGAACGTGGCTACGGGGAACGACAAATGACCGGGGAGCTCCGAGCTGCCCGACCGGGACTCGCTCCTCTACGGTCACGAGTAGCCGCGTCGCCGCGAAGAGGGTGGACATATCAGTGCCCCGTGCCCCTGCCAGTTCGACGTTTCCGTGGTCGTCAGCCCGTTGCGCGTGAAGGAGCATCACGTCGACAGGGACCGGCGGGATCTTGACCATCGGCATGCCTGGGGAGTCGACGTCGAGCATCGTGTCCGACAACGACGACCCTTCGGGTTTCTGCATGACCTCCCACGAGAGGTTTTCTGCCTGGGCGCGCAGGCCAGTCATCAACGCCAAGGCAGTGGTCTCGGAGAGCTGGATGCGGCCTTGTTCAGCTGCAGCCCGGAAGCGGGGGGCCATCCCGAAGACATCCAACGCGCTGAAGCAGAACTCGACGTCGGATACGGCGTCGAACGCAAGCAGAATTTCGAGCGGGAGCCCGCCTCCCCAAGCCACGTAACGCAGATCGCGAACACCACGCTCCATCAAGGCCAACAGGCTGGAGACGGGGGCGCGGGTGAAGTGGAAACCACCCACACTCAAGCGGCAGCCGTCCGCGACATCGGCGACCAGTTCTTGCGCGTTCGCCACCCACGGGCTCTCCTCGAGCGCGCCCCGGTGGGCCATGTCGTTCGTCTCCTCATGGAGCAGCGGTGGAGGTGGAGGCACTGATTGCCGGGATACTTGTATACCAGGGGCCGTCAGCGGCTCCGACCCTCAGATCAGTACGCGAGAACGTGAGAGGCCTCGAGCAGAAATGAGTCGCATAGTCCTCGAGAACGACGTACTGCGACTGGTGGTCGAGCCGGTTGGCGGGGCAGTCAGCTGGCTGGGCCGACCCGACGGGTCGAACCTTCTCGCGCAGCGCGACTGGACGGCTCCCGTACCGGCTAGCCGGTCGGAGAGCTACGGCGATGACGAGTTGGATTTTCTCTCCAACTATCAAGCGGGTTGGCACGAGTTGTTCCCCAACGCAGGGGCTGCATGCATGATCCTCGACACCCCAATGCCGTTCCACGGTGATGTCGCGCGGAGCAGCTGGGAGATCATCCGGCAAGAGACCTCGATGGTGACGATGTCCTGCCCGACCCGGCTACCGGTTGTCCTGACGCGCAGCATTCGACTGGACGGCTCGGCGCTTCTGATCGAGGAAGAAGCGAGAAACGAGTCGCCCCTGCCTGTCCCGGTGCTGTGGGGTCACCACCCGGTATTTCCAGCGTCGGCGGGCATGCGAATTGACCTCCCTGGAGGCGCCGTGACAGTCGACGCGGACTGGAAACCGAAGTACGCCGACCTCGTCGTAGGTGCAGCCGGCGAGTGGCCGTCAATCGCGGGCAAACACGGGCGTGTGGACATCAGCCTGCTGCCCGGGGGGCCAGCCGAACGCCTCGTCTACTTGTCAGACCTTGTGGACACCTGGGCGGCGGTGCGCGACCCTGACGCCAACTGGGGGGTGGCGTACTGCTGGGACAAGCAGACCTTCCCCTACGCGTGGCACTGGCTGCAGATGGGCGGTATCGACTTCCCGTGGTTCGGGCGCGTCTCCTACGTTGCCGTCGAGCCGCAATCTGTGCCGCACTCGGCTGGGCTGTCAGAAGCGATCCAACGTGGTGAGCATCTGACGCTTCCACCGTACGGCACCCGCAGCACCTGGCTCACCGCCTCCCTTCTCGACGACAGCGCGAGGGCGGTGACCGGCATGACCAGGGCGGGCGTGGTCTCGCAGGGCCAGCTCGGAACGGTCGGCGGACGCGACGAATAGGTCCACGGCCGGCTGTGTTGACTGGCATCACCCAGAACGGGTGAGGCTCGACGGCTCCAAGCGCCATAGCGTTCGTTGAGCGCGCCTCGGAAGGGGACACCCGAGTCACTCGACATCATTCGGGCACGGTTCAGGCGGATTAACTAACTCCTTGGAGGCACCGATGACAGCACCCGACACGGGATCGACTCACCCGGGCCTGAGGGTCGGTCCGACGAGCGAGTTCAGCTTGTTCTTCCACGTGAAATCCGGTGAGGGACCTTCGCTGCGGAGCGCCCTGCTGGACCTGCAGAACACGCCTGGGTATCGGCCAGGCGACTACGGAATGGCTATCCAGACGATCCACGAGGCGCGCTTCGTCCTCTTCGACGACGACACCCGGTTGGCCTTCATCACCAGCTTCGACGGCCCCTGGGAGGCCTACATGGAGGACTTCTTCACTTCCGGGCCGACGCTGAACCTGTTCGACGTCATCTTCCGCCACGTGGATGGCTATGACGGCCTGCCGGACCTGGCCGCCGTCAGGTCGTTCGTCCTGGGCGCCGAGGTGACGGCAGCGGCCTACGCCCGCAACTACGGCGGCACGGTCAAGGAGATCCGGAAGGCCCAGCGCGTGAACGCGGCGTTCCAGCAGGTGCTCGACCACCCGGCGGCCGCCGAGCTCCTCGAGCATCCGGCGATGCAGCCGTTGCTCGACGAGGCCGGCGACTAGCGCGCGGCGGCAGGGAGCGACGTCCGATGTCGGACCACATCTCCGGGCCGCGCGCTCTCGCCGACCCAATCGCGGACATCACCGACGTATACGCCTTCCCGAGCCCCGAGCAGTCAGATCGTCTCGTCCTCGTCGTGAACACGCTCCCGATGGCCAAGCCGTCCGACCTGTTCTCGGAGGGACTCGTCTACCGCTTCAGGCTGCGACCGCTCGACGGGCCGGCATCGGGTGGTCGAGGCTGGCGGTTCGTTCCGGGCGACGACGAGTTCGTCCTCGACTGCGTCTTCTCCACGCCGGATCCCTCCGCTGACGTGCCCGTCCAGGAAGGCACCTGCGCCTCCTCGACCGGGCAGTCGGCCTCGTTCCGCGTCAACGACGAGCAGGGAGGAACCGGCTCCGGCCTGCGCGTCTTCGCCGGGGCGCGCTGGGATCCGTTCATCATGGATGCCCGTGCAGCGCTGAGGACCCTCGCGACCCACGAGCTGGCCTTCACCGACTCGGGCTCGATCTTCCTGGACGGGAAGAACGTGCTGAGCCTCGTCATCGAGATCGACTCGCGGCTGCTGGGCGGCACCGGCCTCCTCGGTGTCGTCGCAGAGACGCTGACACGAGGAAAAGTCAACGTTCGGATCGAACGCGTCGGCAGGCCCGAGGTGAAGAACATGATGCTCGCCTCGAAGGAGTTCGACCCGGTGAACCGGGACCTCGAGATCCGTGATCTCTACAACATGGAGGACGCGTTCCACCTGGGCGACTCTTACGGGGGCGCTTACCGCGCGCGCCTGAACGCCAACCTCGCCTTCTGGGACGGTCTGGACGGCAATGTGGACTGGCCTCCGGACGAGGACGGCAACCACCCCTTGACGGACCTGGTCCTCGCCGACTTCCTCGTCGTCGATGTCACGAAGCCCTACGTCGAGCAAGGCTCTTTCCTCGAGATCGAGCTCGCAGCCCGACGCGGTCAACCACACCAGACCTGCGGGGGACGGACCTTGAACGATGACGTGATGGACACGATCTTCACCCAGCTCGTCAACGCCGGGCATGGCCCCACCATCCGAGACGGCGTCGACTCAGCCACCCGCCCGGCCAGCAGCACATTCCCTTACCTGGCGCCGCCCAACCAGCACCCCCCCGAGCCCCCCGAACACCACTAGCGACGGAAGGCACCTGAAACCCATGGTCGAGGCGACCAGTCCACACCTTGAGCTCGACGACATCCAGGCCGGAGCCCTGTTTGAGCGTCCCTCGCCGTACGTCGGCACCTATCTGTTGCTGCGCATCGCGGACCGCGCCGACGGCAGGGAGCTCGTCCGGAGGCTGCATCGGATCGCCACCGACTCGCAGCGGGCCGACATGGCGGACGACACAACCCTGACCGCGGGGTTCAGCTACCACGGCCTCGAGGCTCTGGGAGTCCCGCAGGAATCACTGGACAGCTTCTCCCCGGAGTTCCGCGAGGGGATGGCAGCGCGAGCCGCCCTGCTGGGAGACGTGGGTGAGAGCAGTCCCGAGCATTGGGAGCCGCCGCTCGGCAGTGCCGACGTGCACGTGGCTATCGCGGCTCTGTCCCCCGACGCTGCCCGGCTCGAGGCTGCAGCCGGGAAGGCCCGCCGCGCCCACACGGAGTTGCCTGGGTTGGAGGTGGTCTGGCGTCAGGACTGTTACCAGCTCGCCACCGGACGAACCTCCTTCGGGTTCAAGGACGGCATCGGTCAGCCCGCGGTCGAAGGGAGCGGGAGGCCCTCCACGAGTCCGCGGGAGCGGCCCCTCAAGGCCGGCGAGATCATCCTCGGCTACCCCGACGAGACCGGTGAGCTGCCGCCGATGCCGACGCCGGAAGTTCTTGGTCGCAACGGCACGTACGTCGTCTTCCGGAAGCTGCACACGAAGGTGGCGGCCTACCGACGCTACCTGCGCGACCGGGCTGCGAGCCGCGAGGAAGAGGAGCTCCTCGGCGCGAAGATGGTCGGGCGCTGGCAGAGCGGCGCTCCGCTCGCCCTCGCACCGGACCTCGATGACCCCGGGCTCGGAGCCGACCCCCGGCGCAACAACGACTTCCTCTTCGCCGATGACCCCCGCGGGTTCAAGTGCCCGGTGGGTGCCCACGCCCGGCGGGCCAACCCGCGCGACGCCATGGACCTGGACGGCAGCGTGGATGTCCGGCTGCACCGCATGATCCGGCGTGGCACCAGCTACGGACCCATGCTGCCCCAGGGCGAGCTCGAGGACGACGGCGAGGACCGAGGCATTATTTTCGTGTTCGCCGGAGCGCACCTCAAGCGCCAGTTCGAGTTCGTCAAGACCCAGTGGCTCAACGACGGCATCTTCATCGGGGCGCCACTCGAAAGGGACCCCCTCGTTGGCCCGAACGACGGGTCGAGCGGCTTCACCATCCCCACACGCCCTATCCGCCGCAGGCTCCAGAACCTGCCGCCGTTCGTCGTGACCCGGGGCGGGGAGTACTTCTTCGCACCCGGTCTGCAGGCCATGCGCTGGCTGGCGGAGCTGGACACATGAACGCTGGGCACCGACGAGAGAGGACCGCATGACGATGAGCTCATCCGGCACGGACCGATGGGAGGCCCTCGGGTTCGGGCCACCCCCGCCAGACGTCGTCGAGACCGAGGCCCCCGTGCTCCTCGACTACCTCGACGGCGGCCAGGTGGCCGTGGTCACCCTCAACCGACCCCATGCCGACAACGCGATCACCACCGAGATGGGGGCCCTCCTGACCGAGATCGTCGAGTCGATCGCGGTGCGGACTGCCGTCCGGGTCGTGATCCTGACCGGGGCCGGCGATCGAGCCTTCTCCGTCGGCAGCGACCTGCGACAGCGCAAGACCATGACCAAGGAGGACTGGCTGCGACAGCGCCAAGCCTTTGACCGCACCCTTTACACCGTGCGTCAGGTGCGCAAGCCGATCTTCACTGCCGTCAACGGCATCGCCTATGGCGGTGGCTGCGAGCTGGCCCAGAGCACCGACTTCATCATCGCGTCCGAGACGGCGACGTTCGGCCAGCCCGAAGCCATGATTGGCCTGGCCGCCGGTGGCGGCTCACCTGCCTTGCTGCCGCGCCTGCTGCCCCGTGGCAAAGCCCTGCAGATGCTGATGACCGGCGACCCGGTTCCCGCCCAGGAGCTCCACCGTCTCGGCATGGTCAACGAAATTCATCCTCCCGGTGACCTGATGTCGGCCGCCCGGCGCATCGCGGACAAGATCGCAAGCAACTCACCGACGGCAGTGCAATCGGTGAAACGCGCCGTCCAACTGGGCGAAGGGCAGCCGATCGAGCAGGCGATCGCCATAATGATGGACGCCCACTGGCGTTCGGCTGTCCACCCCGACCGCGTCGAAGGAATCGGATCCTTCATCGACGGCCGCGATCCGAGCTTCGACGACGCCGACTTCTAAGGCGGGAGCGCCCGCGCTCACGACCAACCGAGAGGAAGACCGACCTGATGACCGTCTCAAGCGATATCGAGTCAGCGCGCGCCGCACTGGAGATGATCAACCCCGCTCCCTACAACGCCGAGGCGCCGCCCGAGGCCCTGGTCGGGGACATCACCCCCACCGCGCTCCACTATGTGCGCAGCAACTTCGCCTTGCCCACGCACGACGGCAGCTTGGAGATCGGCGGTGCTGTGGGCCACCCGACGACGCTGACCCTCGATGATCTACGCAAGCTGCCTGCCCAGGAGCAGGCGGTCACCCTGGAATGTGCGGGGAACGGACGCCTGGACATGAGACCGCTTCCGACCGGGGAACCGTGGGGCGACTACGCCGTGTCGACCGCGCGGTGGACCGGCGCCCTGCTGAGCGACGTACTTGCGTTAGCCCAGCCGACGCCCGAGGGAGTAGAGGTCCGGTTCGAAGGCGCCGACCACGGCCCCTACCACCTCAAGGCGATCCTCCCGGAGACCAACCAGGGTGACCTCACCTTCGTCCGCGCGTTGCCCATCGACGAGGCAGCGGATCCCTCCTCAGCGATCCTGGTCGCCTATGAGATGAACGGCGAGCCGCTGACACCCGATCACGGAGCACCGTTCCGGATCATCGCGCCGCACTGGTACGCCGTGGCATCGGTGAAGTGGCTGAGCCGTATCGACGTCCTGACCGAGCCCTTCGCCGGTGAGTTCCAGACCGGCCACTACATCTACGAGTGGCCGGATCGCCCCCACGAACCGGTGCGACTCATGCGCGTACGGGCCCGCATCACCGATCCCGCTCCCGGTGCCAACCTTCCCCGCGGGGCCCACACGGTCAGAGGCAAGGCCTGGTCAGGCACCGGTCCCGTCACGAAGGTCGACATCAGCCTCACCGGCGAGGGCGACTGGCACCCTGCACAGCTGGACCCGCCGAATGGTCCCTACCAATGGCAGGACTGGTCATTCGTCTGGGATAGCAACGACGTCGGACGCCACACCCTCCGCGCCCGTGCGACCGACGCTGCCGGCAACGTACAACCCGACGTCCCACCCTGGAACCGGCTGGGCTACGGCAACAACGCGATCGAAGTCGTCTTCGTCGACCGACACTGATCGTGGCTGCAAGATCCGTCCGGCGAGGCGGTGACCGGCATGACTGCGCCATTCGCATCGCGGGAGGTCAGTCTGGGTCCGGCGAGTTCCCCGCTGGATCCGAGGCGAAGAGGTTGAGCCCGAGCCGCTCAGCCACGTACTTCGTGACGAGCTGACCGCGCACGCTGTTACCGGCGTCATCCAGCGGAGGCGAGAAGGTCGCCAACCCACCCTTACCCGGCGACACAGTCACAATGCCGCCGCTGACACCGCTCTTGCCCGGCACACCCATCTGGAACAGCCAATCTCCCGACAGCTCGTACATGCCGGCTGTTGCCATCACCGCCAGCACCCGACGGCACACTCCCGCGACAATGACCCGCTCCCCGGTCATCGGATTCACCCCACCATTGGCCAGCGTGGCACCCATCACCGCCAGATCGTGGACGGTCACCTCGAGGGAGCACTGCCGGGTATAGATATCGGTGGCCTCATCGGGGTCGAAGTAGAGACGCTCGTAGCTCTCCAGGAGATGGGCGATGCCCTGGTTGCGCATGTTCGTAGCCGACTCAGAATCGTAGACATCCCGGCTCAGAGTGAGCTCGCGGCCGGCGAAGCGGGACAGCGTGTCGCTGATCCTCTTCCACTTCTCGTCCCCCGTGGCGCCGGGTACAAGGCTCGTGGTCGCGATCGCACCCGCGTTGACCAAAGGGTTCATCGTCCGCTCGTCATTCAACTCGACGGCCATCAGGGAGTTGAACGGGAATCCTGTGCTATTGACGCCGAGCCGATGTCGCGCCGCCTCATACCCGATCGCCTCACAGACCAACGCGAAGACGAATGGCTTGGAGACACTTTGGATCGAGAATTCCGTCTCGACGTCACCGATCTCGAAGAACCTGCCCCTGGCTCCGACCACGCAGATCCCGAACAGCCCAGGCGATGCGTCCGCCAGCGCAGGGATGTAGTCCGCCACGACACCCTCGCCGTTCGTGCGATAACGCTCATAAGCCTCGGTGATGACCGCCCTCACTTGCTCGGGTTTAGGAAGCTCGCCGGTCGACACCAGCGAGGGCGAAGTCGCCTCGTCGAACGGGAGAGGCTCGTGCATGGAGAGCTTGGTCATGAGGTCCCGACTGGTCCGTGATTGAGGCAGCCTACGACAAGAGAACGACCCTTCGACATCGCCGGAACTCTTCAGACCGGTGCCTCATGGCTTGAGGAGCGCGGGGCCCATCGATGCGATGGGCGGTAGAGGGTGGCGGCTGCCCAGACGGAGAAGGCGAGGGCGGCGAGGAGGTATGCGTTGCCGACGAGATGGTCGAATGGGCTCCACTCGTACTCGCGGCCCTGACTGTAGGGCGGCCACACGATCGGGCGTGCCATGAAGATCGCGGTCCACGTTGCGCTCCCCCACCGGCTGTGCTGCCACAGCACCAGCGCGACCGGTACCACCCACACCCAGTGGTGCGACCACGAGACCGGTGAGGCGAGCAGCATGGCCAGCCCTGCCAAGCAGATGGCGAGTATCCGGTCGCCGCGGCGCCACCAGCGCGCGCCGATGACCAAGATCGCGAGCGCCACAGGCCCAGCAACCGCGAGCCACAGCAAGGTCGGCGGTGGACCGTCGAGCAGCCGCGTGAGCGCGCCGTACACCGACTGGTTGTGAGCCAACGCCGGTGGGCCGACCCGGTCCGCATCGACAAGGCCGTCGGTCCAGTAGGACCTCGACGCGCTCGGCATCGCCACGAACCCCACCGCGACGGTGCCCGCGAAGGCGAGCAGTGCCCGTCCTGCAGCGGTACGCCGTCCCACCATCACCAGCAGCACGACGAACACGAGCGGAGTCAGCTTCACACCGGCCGCGATGCCGACCAGTACGCCGGACCAGCGCCGTTCAGGCCGCACCAGGTCGACCAGCAGCGCCAACATCACGAAGAGATTGACCTGTCCGAACGTGAGGTTCTGCCACACCGGCTCCAGGGCGAGCGCGCCGCCGGTCATGAGCGCGACCAGCCATCCCGGCGCGGGCTGGTTGAGCCCGCGGCGTACCACTAGGACGACCGCCGCGAGCGCGCCCACCGACGCCGCGGTCCACAGCGCGGCTGCGAGCGACTCCGGCAGTGGCGCGAGGGGTGCCATCAAGACCGCCGCGAACGGGGGATACGTGAACGGCAACCCGCTCACCGGGTCGCCCTCGAGGGTGGACAGACCGTCGAGCACGGCCTGTCCGGCGTACTGGTAGACCAAGAGATCCTTGAAGTCGCCGCGGAGTGCCGCCGCGACGGCCGCAGCGACGATCAGGGCCAGGACTGGAGCGGGTCCCTGCAGCAGGCGGGACACCCTCACGCGATCATCAGCTGGCGAGAGCATGCGATCCTCACGAGTCGAGGGGAACGACGTGAGCGTCGGGGGAACCGATGGTGAGGTTGTGTAGGCCCCGGGTGGCCTTCGCCGCGAGGTAGGGGGCATTGGTTTCGTTGAGGTGGGTTCGGGTGGGGACCTGGCGGAGAACGGTGATGCCGAGGGCGGTGAGCTGACGTGCCTTGTCGGGGTTGTTGCCCAGAAGCGCGAGCGACCCAACACCGAGCGCGACGAGCATCTGTGCGGCGACCGTGTAGTCGCGCTCGTCCTCGGCGTGTCCGAGGGCCAGGTTGGCGTCGTAGGTGTCCAGGCCGAGGTCCTGCAGCAGGTAGGCGTCCAGCTTGTTGTAGAGGCCGATACCGCGGCCCTCCTGACGCAGATACAGGACGTAGCCACCGGTCGCGCTGATCCGGCTCACCGCCTCATCGAGCTGAGGGCCGCAGTCGCAGCGCCGACTGCCCAGGACGTCACCGGTGAGGCACTCGCTGTGCAGCCGGACCAGGGGAGACTGCGTGCTCGCGCCGAGGCCAAGTGCGAGGTGCTCCCGGCCATCGACCAGGCCAGCGAAGGTGAACGCTCGGGCGCTGGCGACACGGCCGTCGGACAATCGCAGCGGCAGCGCCACCTCGGCCCGGATGGTCGCCGGCGGCACCTCAGCTCGCATGGAAGGGCTCCTCGACGTCAGAGAACCGTTCGGACAGGGCGTACCTGAGCAGCACGACGTCGCCGATGCGGCGTACGTCGGCCAGCTCGGCCCGTCGGTGCTCACCCCACGGGAAGTGTCCCTCGCCGACGAACCTCGGCGCGTGGGAGTCCCCCACGAACAGTGGAGCCATCACCAACTGGAGCTCATCAGCCAGCCCCGCGGTGAGGAACTGGGTGTGCACACGGCTTCCGCCCTCGACCATCAGCCGACGCACGCCGCGCTCGTGGAGACCTTCGGCCACCCCACGCATCGAGACAGAGCAGCCGCCGTCGAGCACGGTGGCCACCCCATCCAGCGTCTTGCGGAGGTCCGCCAGGACGGACGAAGAGCAGTACACCAGCTTCTCGGTGTCGTCGCCGGTGCGGAAGAAGCGCGCGGACGGGTCAAGGCCGCCACGCCCGGTTACGGTGACCTTCACCGGACTGGAGGGGAGACCACGCGCGACGCGCTGCAAACGCCGCGACTGGCTACGCACCAGCAGGCGCGGGTTGTCCGCACGCACCGTGGCGGCGCCGACCAGAATCGCGTCGCACCCGGCGCGCACCTCGTCGACCCGGTCGAGGTCGGCAGCGTTGGACAGCACCAGTCGCCGCTGCGACGCGTTGTCCAGGTAGCCATCGAGGGAGAGGCTGCAGCTGAGCAGGACATAGGGTCGCTTCGAGGTCGCAGGGCTCATATGCTGCCCACCCCGATCCGCCGCGGCAGGACGTCCAGCGTGAGCACCAACGCGCCCGGTGATGCCGCGACAAGGGTCAAGATGCCGTACACCGCCGCCACCGTGACCCCTTCCGCAGCCCCGAGCCCGGCGGCGGCGAACACCCAGGCAGCCACACCCTCACGGGGACCCCAGCCCGCGATGTTGGTGGGCAGCGACGACGCGACCAGCACGACCAGCAGCAACGGAACGGCCCGGAGCGTGGGTACGTCGGCCCCGGCCGTCCGCAGCGCCACCAGCAGCACCAGCAGGTGTCCGGCCGCTGCGGCCACCGACAGCAGCAGCGCCAGCCAGGGTCCGCCCGTGGCTAGACATCGCAGGTCCGCATGCAGGCTTCGCCGGACCGGGCCGGCGAGCAGCACCAGCACGGCCACCACGGCCAGCACGCCGAGTCCGGCGAGAGTCAGCCAGGTCACGGTGCCGCGCAGTGCCGACGGCAGGGCGACCGCGGCGAGCAGGGTAAGGCTGACCAGCCCGACCTGCCCCAGGGTGCGCTCCCACGCCACGGCTCGGGCCGCCATACCCAGCGCCGCCTCACGGTCACCGTGCCGCACAGCGCGGTCCACGTCTCCGAGGACGCCGCCGGGCAGAACCTGGTTGACCAGTTGGGAGCGGTAGTACGCCGTGACCGCCGCGCGCACGTCGAGGCGCAGTCCGAGCCGCCGGGCGACCCAGGTCCAACGCCACGCGGCGCACAGAGTAGTCACCCCGGTGACCAGCAGCGCCGCCACCAGCGAGCCGATCGTGATCCGGTCGAACGCACGCAGGAACGGTGCCGCGCCGAGGTGCAGGACGAGCACCGCGAGGACCAGCCCGCCCACCCCGAACTGCGCAACGGACCGGACTCTCCCGAGCGAGCGTCGAGCTATGGCCGCCGGTCTTACCGATGTGATCGTCATTCCTATGCCCTGACCACGTTCGAGGGGTTGGGTTGGTTCACGACTGTGTCCCGCAGCGCGCCCTCGATTCTGCGGGCTGTCGACGACCAGTCCGGCAGCTGGGCGCGCCGGACTCGGGCGGCGCCCCGCAATTGCTCGCGCCGGGCTGGGTCCTCGAGCCAGCCGCGGACCGCCGTACTCAGGGCGTCGGCGTCGCTCGGGGGGACCAGTATGCCGGGCACCGCCGGGGGCTCCACTCCGTTCGACACTGCCCCGACCGCCTCAGCGACGCCCCCTGTGTCGCTGGCCACCACGGGCAGCCCGTGGGCCAGCGCCTCGGTCAGCACCATCCCGTACATCTCCAGCCGGGTCGGCAGCACGAGCAGGTCGGATGTCTCGTAGGACCTGCTCACCTCCGCCGGAGAAAGCGGACCGGTCAAGCAGATCCGGTCCTGCAGGCCGGACCTCCGGACCTGCGTCCGCAGCCGGTCGACGAAGGACGGATCCCGGTCCAGCGGCCCCACGACGCGGCACGACCAAGGCAGGTCGGCAAGGTACGCCAACGCGTGGACAAGCATGTCGTGACCCTTGTCGGGCACGACCGCGCCCACAGTCAGCAGCGACCCACCTCGCGAGGTCTGGGCCGACAGCGCGGAGGGATGCGCCCCGGGCCGGGCAGTCCACACGCGCGCCGGCTCCAGGCCGTAGGTCTCCAGCAGCCAGCGGCGGGTCCAGTCGCTGGTGGTGATGACCCCCGTCACGGCCGTCAGCGCCCGCTGCTCCTGGCCCTGCGTTCCGGGGAGGGCGAGCGCGAGGGGAAGGTGGACCAGCAGCCACAGCCGCAGCCGGTGCCGTTCGCGACACAGCACCTCTCCGGCGGCCAGGCCGACCAGGCCATCGACCAGCACGGTCGCCCGGTCCGGAAGGCCACCCAGGACCGTGGCGAAGTCGTCGTCCGGGCTCGTCCACGAGTCTCGCGCGGGGTGCTCAATGACCCGGTGTCCCAGCGACCGCAGGCCGTCGGCCAGCTCACGGTCGTAGCGGTTCCCGCCACTGGGGTGCTGCGGGTCGAGCCAGGTGTGCGGTACGACGAGATGCAGCAGATCGGTCATGGCGCACCCAAAAGCCTGCGACGGTAGCCCGCCCGCGCCACGTCCGACTCGTGGAGGGTCACCTCGATCTCGAGCAGGTGCATGACGTCCTTGCCGAGGGCACCGGCCTGGACCCGGTCGGCAAGCTGGTCGGCGACGACTTTGGCGAGGACCTCAGTGGTGGTGAGCACGCCGGCGAACGCCGGTACGTCGTCGAGGTTGCGGTATTCCAGCTCGGCAAGCACCGACCGCAGCTCCTGCGACCAGGCACCGATGTCGGCCACCACGCTGTGGGAGTCCAGGATCTCGGCGTACAGGGTCGCGTCGACGACGTACGTCGCTCCGTGGAGGCGCTGCGCGGGACCGAAGAACTCGCCCCGGAGGCTGTGGGCGACCATCATCCGGTCGCGGACGGTCACACTGAACATCGGGCACCTCACTCGTCGCGGATGGTGTCCTTCGGTTGAACCGGGACGGTCCTTCCCTCGTCATTCCCCACGAGGCCTGTAGCTATCAGGCCTGTTGCCAGGAATCTGCGCTAACCATCACACGGAGGGCTCGTGCATCTGGTTCAACCCGTCGCCTGGGCCGTGGCTCTCGGCACTCTGCTGGTGGTGGTCGGCCTGCTCGCCCGGGCACTGCGTCGCCGCGGCCTCTCCCGGTTGGGTCCGGCCAACATGGTCACGCTCGCGCGGGCCACGCTCATCTGTGCGGTCGCCGGGCTGGTCGTGGCGTCGTTCACCTCGACGACCTCCGCCCGGGTGATCACCGTGCTGGCGGGCGTCGCCCTGGCGCTGGACGCCGTCGACGGGTGGGTGGCCAGGCGGCTGCGGAGCGCCACCCCCCTGGGGGCGCGCTTCGACATGGAGACCGACGCGCTGCTGATCCTGGTGCTGAGCCTGTACGTCGCCCACAGCCTCGGCTGGTGGGTGCTGCTGATGGGACTCGCCCGCTACCTGCTCCTGGGCGCGCAGGTGGTCTGGCCGCTCCTGCGCGGTGAGGTGCCGCCTCGCCGGTGGCGCAAGGCGGTCGCCGCGACCCAGGGAGTGGTGTTGGTCGTCGCGGCGAGCGGGCTGATGGCCAGTCCCGTGACGATCGCTGCCCTCGGGTGCGCGCTGGGCCTGCTGGTGTTGTCCTTCGGCACCGAGGTCAGTGAGCGGCTGACGGGAGAGCCGTCGGCGGCACCGGTCCTCTCCGGGCTCGCCCTCGTCCTGGTCTGGGCCGCGTTGGCCGCGCCGAGCGTCGGCACCGACCTGTCGCCCTGGCAGCTGATGCGGGTGCCGGTGGAGGGGCTGATCCTCGTCGCCGTTGTGCTGGTGCTCCCACACCGTTGGGGCGGCTGGCTCGCGGTGCCCTTCGGGCTGCTCGCGGCCATCCTGCTGGTGCTCAAGGCGCTCAACATCGGTTTCACCGCGGTGCTCGACCGCCCGTTCAGCCTCGTCGGGGACCGGGGCTACCTCGGTATGGCGATCGGCGTGCTCGCGGACTCCGTAGGTCGTCGGTCGGCAGTCCTGGTCGCCGTACTGACGGGATGCCTGGCGCTGGCCCTGCTCGTGCTGGTGCCACTGGCGACTCGACGGGTCTGCCGGCTGGCCCGGCGCCACCGCCGCCCGGCGTTCGGGCTCGTCGCCGGCCTGGCCGCGCTTTCCCTGCTGCTGGGCGGGCTCTCCTCTACCTCTGCCGAGCTCGCAGTCAGCCAGGCCCGCAGCGTCCGTGCCGACCTTGAAGACCACGCCGTCTTCGACAGGGAAATCGCTGCCGACGCGTATGCAGGTGTGCCTGGCGATCAGCTTCTCCAGGGGCTGCGCGGCAAGGACGTCCTGCTGGTCTTCGTGGAGAGCTACGGGCGATCCGCCGTGCAGGACAGCTCCTTCAGCCCAGGCATCAATGCCGTCCTCGACGACAGCACTCGTCGCCTGCAGGTCGCCGGCTACCAGTCCCGCAGCGCCTTCCTGACCTCGCCCACGTTCGGCGCGGCCAGCTGGCTGGCGCACGCGACCACGCAGGCCGGCGTGTGGGTGGACAGCCAGCGCCGGTACGACCAGCTGATCGGCAGCGATCGCCTCACCCTCACCAGCGCCTTCCACCGAGCGGGGTGGCACACCGTGTTCGACGTCCCCGCCAACACCCGCGACTGGCCCGAGGGCGAGGAATTCTACGGCTTCGACACGCTGTACGACGCCCGCAACGTCGGCTACCGCGGCCCGGAGTTCGGCTACGCCACCATGCCCGACCAGTACACGCTGTCCCGCTTCCGCATCGAGGAACTGCTCCCTGCTCACCGGCCGCCGGTGATGGCCGAGATCGACCTGGTCTCCAGTCACCACCCCTGGGCTCCGCTGCCGCGTCTTGTCCCGTGGGACAGCGTGGGCGACGGCTCGGTGTTCGAGGGGATGCCGGAGCAGGGGGACACCATGGAGGAGGTCTTCATTGACCCGGACCGGGTCCGCCAAGCCTACGGCCAGTCCATCGAGTACACGCTCGACGCCGTGGTGTCCTTCCTGACCACCTACCAGGACGACGACCTAGTCGTGTTGATGCTCGGCGACCACCAGCCGCACCACTTCGTCAGTGGAGACGATCCCGGGCACGACGTACCCGTCACCGTCATCGCCCGCGACCCGGCGGTCACGGCCCGGATCGCGCACTGGGGCTGGTCGCCGGGGTTGCACCCCGCGTCGGAGGCGCCGGTCTGGCGGATGGACAGCCTTCGGGACCGGTTCCTGAGCGCCTTCAGCGAGCTAGGTCACTCCAGCCGATGAACCGAACTATGCGCTCTTCCGTCGTCAACAGTGAGGGACAAGCTGATTCGGAGGTAACAAGGATGATCCGCGGCATCGGGGCGCTAGCGGCGGTCGTGTCCGCCGTTGTCCATCTCTACCTGTGGCTCGACGGCGTCAAGGACCAGGGCACGGTTGGTGCGCTCTTCGTGGTCAACGTCGTCGCGGGATTCGTCATCGCCGTGATGCTGCTGAGGTGGCGGCACTGGGTTCCGCTGTTCCTGCTGGCCGGGTTCGGTGCGACCACCTTCGGTGCGTTCCTGATCGCTGTGAACGGGACGCTGTTCGGCATCCACACCGACTGGAGCTGGTACGCCTGGGTGGCGGCGGTCTCGGAGGTCGTCGCGGTGGTCGTCGGTGTGGTCGCTGCCGCACAGGAGGGCTACCTGTTGCAGGTGACGGGCAAGACCGGAGTAAGGCACGGTTGAGCCTGATCGCGGCACCCGGCACGGGAGCGGGAGGAGGAGCTTTGCCCCAGGATCAGGAAGAGCTGATGCGGGCACTGCACGACGAGCATGCGGCGGCCCTCTGGGGCTTCTGTCTGCACCTCACCGACCGTGATCAGGCCCATGCCCAGGACGTGTGTCAGGAGACCCTGCTGCGTGCCTGGAAGCACCCGGACGTGCTCACGAAGCCGCCGTCCCTGGCGCGGGGATGGTTGTTCACCGTGGCCCGCAACATCGTCATCGACGAGTGGCGCTCCCGACGGGTCCGTCCAGAGACGGTCATGGCTGAGCCGCCGGATACCAGGCGGGAGCAGGACCAGGTCGACCAGCTGCTCCAGGAGTGGGTCGTCGCCGAGGCGATGAGCCAGCTGTCTGCCGATCACCGCCAGGTTCTGCACGAGTGTTACTACCACGGACGAACGGTGGCGGATGCCGCCCGCCGACTGGGCGTGCCCGAAGGAACCGTCAAGTCGCGGGCCCACTACGCGCTGCGCGCGCTGCGGCTAGCCCTGGAGGAGATGGGGGTCACCGGATGAGCAATCCTGACCCCTTCACGCACGACGACGCGGCGTACGTGCTCGGGGCTCTCGGGCCTGCCGAGAGGCGCGCCTTCGAGGAGCACCTCGCCGACTGCGCAGAATGCACACGCGCTGTGCGTGACCTGGCCGGCGTACCCGGGCTCCTTGGCCGACTCCCCGAGTCGGCCTTCACCAGTCCTGAAGACCAGCCGCCGGTCCCCGAGAGCCTGTTGCCGCAGCTGTTGCAAAGCGTTCGGCGTCAGCGTTGGCGCACCCGCCTGGTCGCCGCTGTGGGGGTCGCCGCGGCCGGCATCCTGGCTGTGTTGCTCGGGATCTCCCTCCTGGCTGGACCCCGACCGGAGAGCGCTCCGGCTCAGGCGCAGGAGATGACCCAGGTCGACCAGGACTGGCTCGAAGCCACCGTGGAAATGCAGCCAGTGGCCTGGGGAACCGAGATGCACCTGTCGTGCACCTACTACGGCGATGACTGGGGTGAGGAGCCGCCTGCCTCCTACGCACTGGTCGTGCACACCAGCGACGGTGCCCGCCAGCGCATCGCCACCTGGCGCGCCGTTCCGGGTCGCACCGTCGAGCTCGACGCTGCCACTGACGCGGATCAGGACCAGATCACCACGGTGGACGTGGTGGCGGTCGGCAGCGGTCGGCGGGTGCTCACGCTCAGCCCTGCCCGCCCGGGACCGAGTTGACCCTCGAGCTCGGCGCCGTATCGTTTAGCCGCTCGGCGGTTGAATTCGCTTGCCGAGCCACACCCCCGGCGGGACACTCGAAGCATGTCCGTCCTGCTCCCCGCGGGACTTCCCGCCGGGTACACGATCGAGCCGGCCACCGGCGCGCATGTTGCTGAGGCGTTCGCGCTCCTTGAGGCTGAGCAGACGGCGGCATTCGGGTTCTGCCCCGACACCCCAGAAGACGCGCGGTCCATGCTGGAGCTGCCGGCAACCACGATGGGCGCCGAGCACCTGGTCCGTGATGGCGACGGGACGCCGGTGCAGTGGTGGGCGGTGCTGCGTGACGCCGGCGACCCGATCACCCACGCCTGGATGTGCATACACCCGAGTTTGCCCGAGGCGGTCTCTGATGAGCTCGCGCGAGCCGGATGGGACCTGTTGCTGGACTGGATCCGGGAGCACCCAGCTGAGGCCGTCGACGGCGAGCTCCAAGTGCACTCGGGTTGCCCCGCTGGCAGCGTGTCCCACACGCGGCACCTCGCCGCGGCCGGCTTTTCCTACCAGCGGACCTTTTGGGAAATGATCGGCCCGGTGACTGATGCCACCCGGGCCGCGCCCGAGGTGCCCGACCTGACCATCGAGGCAAGCCAGGACGTGGAGGCGATCCATGGCGTACTGAATGAGGCATTCGTCGGGCACTACGGCTTCTCTCCGACGAGCCTGAAGAACTGGCTTGCAGTCGAGGAGAGCATGGCCGGGTTCGACCCGACCCTGCGGTACCTCGCGACCATCGAGGGGAAGCCAGCCGCGGTGATGCTGCTGTCCCGGCGTGTCGAGACGGAGGGAGCGATGTACGTGGCCGAGCTGGCCACCCTCGAGCAGTTCCGGCGCCGGGGGATCGCCTCCGCGCTGCTCGCGGAGGCCTTCGAGGTCGCCGCCCGCGAAGGGCTGGGCCAACTGGCGCTGCACGTCGACAGCGAGAACAGTCACGACGCGCCGTCTGTGTACCGACGGGCGGGGCTCGAGGTGCGGACCGCGTTCTGGGCGTACGCAAGGACGGTGTCCCGCTAGCGCCGTTGGCCTGCTGGGCGCAACGCGGCATACGCCCGGTTGACGCTGCCGCCGATGCCACGGGGGCGACAGCTCACCACACGCTAATTTGGGGGCACCCAAAGCAGAGGAGAGCCCCGTGGGCAAGGTGGTCATGTACAGCTCGGTGTCGGTGGACGGCTTCGTCGCGGACGAGAATGATCAGCCGGGACCGCTGTTCGATTGGTTGTCCAGCGGTGATGTCCCGTTGGACGAGAGCGGAGTGCTAAAGGTGTCGCAGCCGTCCTACGACTACACCCGGGCGTACTGGGACCAGATCGGGGTGACAATCGCCGGCCGCCACGTCTTCGACATGACGGACGGCTGGGACGGGAAGCCTCCGAGCGGGATCGACCACGTGGTCGTCGTGACACACCGGCCGCAGCCCGAGGGCTGGGACCCAGAGGCGCCGTTTCACTTCGTCGACGGCGTCGAGGCAGCCGTCGCCAAGGCGCAGGACCTTGCGGGTGACCGCTTGGTCGAGGTCGCCGCTGGCGACGTCGGTGGCCAGGTGCTTGCCGCGGGTCTGGTCGACGAGGTGCGCATGGACGTCGTACCCGTCGTGTTCGGGTCCGGCAAGCGCTACTTCGGGTCGGTCCACGCGCAGCACCTGTTGGAGGATCCTGACGTGGTGATTCAGGGCAACCGGGTGCTTCACCTGCGCTATCGGGTGCGCCGTTGACCTGGCCAGGCTGACCAGCCCGGCCTTCATCACTCCGTACGCCACCTGGTTGGGCGCGGCCATAAACCCGGTCACCGAACCAACACTGATCACGGCACCACCGGAGCCATGGGTGAGGAACTCCGGGATCACTAGACGCAAGGTTCGGGCGACGTAGCGCAGGTTGAGCTCGTAGACAGTGTCCCAGTCCTGGTCGGCCATCTCGTGCAGACGAACCGCGGGGACGAAGGCTACCTGCCCGCCGACGACGGTGACCACGACGTCCAGTCCGCCCAGCCACGCCACGGACCCTTCGACCATCGCGCCGAGCTCATCGATGGAACAGACGTCGACGGTCAACGCCGGGCCGTTGCCCTCCAGTTCCGCCGCGGCGGCGTCCGCGCTGCTCGCGTCGAGGTCCGCAACGACGACTCGCGCGCCGGCGGATCCGAACGCACGGGTGACCGCTCGGCCGATCCCCTGGCCCGCGCCGCCGATGACAAGGGCACGCTTGCCGTCCAGTCGCACCACTTCACCCTACCGACGGGCTGATCCCGATCCGGCCTACGCGTCCGCCGAGCCAGTGGCGGCCAGGTTGCACTGCCCAGCGTCGCATGCGTTGATCGTCTCGCGGATCAGTCGCCTGGTCTGTCGCAGTGCGGCCATCTGGGCGTCGATGCGGGTCTCGACCTGCTCGAGGCGCCAACGCTCCGAGGTGCAGGTTGCTCGGCCGGCGCCGTGGACGGAGAGCGCGTCGACGACTTCCGAGACGGTCAGGCCGAGCTGTTGCAGCTGCCTGGCCAAGCGCACCCTGTCGAGGTCGTGGTCATCGAAGGTGCGGTACCCGCTTGCCGTGCGGGGTGCCGATTGCAGGACGCCGCGGCGCTCGTAGAAGCGGACTGCGTCGATGGAGACGCCCGCGGCTTCGGCGAACTGCCCGATGCGCATGCGGGCGGGGGTCATCGCTCACCTCGTGTCGTTGCGTCTTGACTCTGGACCATGGTCCAGAGTTTAGCGTCTTGGCATGACCAAACTACTGTCTATCGCCGCCCAGCCCGACGCTCCGATTGCCTGCGACATGAGGAGCGCTGAGGACACTCTCGCTGAGCGACTTGCGGACTACCGGCGGCTGTTCGACCTGGCATTGCTGAACCGCGAGACCACTGCCACCACCGTCACCTTCCGCCTCGCTGCCAACCCAGGCATCGTCGAGTCGGTGCTCGATCTGGTCCGGCGAGAGGCGGCCTGCTGCCCGTTCCTCTCCTACGAGGTCGACCAGGAAGACGAGGAGATTGTGTGGACTACGACCGGCATAGGTGCCGGCGACATCGCGGCGCTCGACGACTTCCTTACCAGCGATCCCGCGAAAGACTCCTCGGAAGCCCTCGCGCGCCGTCTCACGGAGCGAGGCGGAATCCCCGTCATCGTCCCAGCCACCGCGCGCTGACCGGTCCGAACTAACCGGGGGCGCAGCTTCATGGCTCTCCTACGAGGTGCGGGGTGAGTACATGATGATGGCCACACCCGCGAGGCAGACGACGGCCCCGGCGATGTTGGCGCGGTGGGGCTTGAAGCCGTCGAAGGCCATCCCCCACGCCAGGGATCCGGCGACGAACACGCCGCGGTAAGTGGACACTGGATCAGAATCTCTAAATGCTTTTCAGGCTCGGAATCCGTAGATTCCGAGCCTGAATTTGGTAGCGGGGGCAGGATTTGAACCTGCGACCTCTGGGTTATGAGCCCAGCGAGCTACCGAACTGCTCCACCCCGCGTCGGTGTGGTGCGAGAACCAACTCTACGGATCGCCGAGACTTGAATCAAATCGCCTTACTCCCCGGCAAGGTCGCTAGCCGTCGGTAGACCCGGTGTCTGTCGGAGTCACCGTGCCCTCCGGCAGTCCAGCATCCTCGCGCAGCGCGAGCGCCTGGTTGAGCCAGTCGTAGCCCTCCTGGTTGGCGTCCTGGTAGTCCCCGAGTCGCCCTTCCTCGAGAGCGAGCTGCGCATCGTCGAATGCCGTTTGCGCGTTGTCGAGGTAGCGCGTGAGCTGCTCCTCCGGCGTCTCCTCGCCATTCTCGCTCGGAGGTGGTTCCTCCCCTGGTGGCACCGTCGGGTCCTCGCCGGTCTCGGGCGCGGCCAGTCCGAGGGCGTTGGCGAAGGCCCCGTCGAACGACGTACCGATCCCGACCTCGTCACCGACCGACACCACGACGAACTGCAGAATCGGATAGCTCCCGGTACTCGCCGCGCCGGCGCCGCGCTGCGTATAGACCGGCTGGACGTATAACAGCTCGTCGCCGATCGGCAACGTCAGCAAGTTGCCCATCTGTGGGGTGGTGTCGTTCTGCTTGTACTTCAGCAGCTCCGCCGACACCGTCGGGTCGTTGGACATCCGGTTCGCGACCTGGCCGGGACCATCGACCGCGTTGTCGCTGGGTAACTCGAGCACCGAGAACTTGCCGTAGTCCTCACTCCTCGCATCGGCGTTCACCGACACGAAGCTCGCCAGGTTCTGGCGGCTCTGTGGCACGAAGACGCTGGTGAGTGAGAACTCCGGCTGCTCGCCGGGAAGCTTGACCGTGAGGAAGAACGGCGGTTGCGCGAAGGAGTCGTTCTGGGGGTCCTCTGGGACCAACCACCGCTCCGACCCGCTGTAGAACGTCGAACTGGCGTCCACGTGGTATGTCGACAGCAGCTCGCGCTGCACCTTGAAGAGGTCCTCCGGGTAGCGCAGGTGCGCCATCAGATCCTCGGAGATGTCGGTCTTGGGCTTCACCACGTCGGGGAAGGCACTCATCCACGCCCTCAGGATCGGGTCCTGCTCGTCCCACTGGTACAGGCTCACGGTGCCGTCGTACGCATCGACTGTCGCCTTCACCGAGTTGCGGATGTAGTTGATATCGCTGGACTGCTGGCTGGCCAGCGCCTGCTGCTCCGTCAACGAGTCGTTGGTGGCGTCTTCGAGGTTGACTTGTTGTGACATCGGGAAGCTCGATGTCGTGGTGAACCCGTCGATGACCCACAACAGCCGGCCGTCGACGACCGCCGGATAGGGGTCGCTGTCGACCGTCAACCAGGGCGCGACCTTCTCCACCATCACGTGCGGGTTGCGGTCGTAGATAATTCTCGACTCGGAGTTGACCCGGCCCGACAGCAGGATGGACGAGTCCCAGTACTTCGCGGCATACAACAGCTGGTTGAACGTCGACCCGATCTCCACGCCGCCGTCGCCGGTGTAGGTCAAGGTTTGGTCGGTGCCCTCGGTGTTGCCGGTGCTGGGGATGTTCAGCTCGACGGGGGCGGCGCCTTGCGGCTGCCCGACGATCGAGTAGCTGGGCTCCATCTCGCCGAAGTAGACCCGTTGCTCGAACTCGCCCAGCGCGCCTGTCGACGGCAGACCTTGTTGAGCGAAGACCGGCTCGCCCTCGCTGTTGCGCTGATCGCCGTACGCCGCGACAACGCCATAGCCGTGGGTGTAGACGGTGTGGTCGTTGGCCCAGTTGCGTTGGCTGTCCTGCAGGCCGCTGAGGTCCAGCTCGCGAGCCGCCAGCACGACGTCCTGCGGCGGCTCACCATCTTCGAGCTGGTAGCGGTCGACGTCGAGGACGTCGGGCATGTCGTAGAAGCCTCGCTGCTGCTGCAGCTGGGTGAAGGTTGGCGCCACCAGCTTCGGGTCGATCAGCCGAACCCCCGGTAGCCCGCTCGCCAGTCGCTGCAACTCCGAAGGTGTGTCGGTCGTGACACCTGGATAGTTCTCGTACTCAACATCGTGAAGGTCGTATGCCGTGCGTGTCGCGTCGATGTTCATCGAGATGTAGCGCGCCTCCTTGTCCGGCTCAGAAGGCCTGACCTGGAACCGCTGCACAATGGCAGGCCAGATCCCGCCGATGAGAATGGCGGACAGCACCAGGAGCCCGAAGCCGAGCACCGGCAGCATCCAGCCCGGACGCACGACGTTGCCGAAGAAGAGCAGGGCACAGATGACCGCGATCACGGCAAGGATGTTCTTCGCCGGCAGCACGGCGTTGGCGTCGGTGTAAGAGATGCCGGTGAACAGCTTGCCGTCGGAAATCGCGAGGCCATACCTGTCCAGGTAGTACGACACGGCCTTGATGAGCATGAAGAACCCGAGCAGCACAGACAGCTGGATCTGGGCGCCCGGCACGATCTTGTCGCGACTGGCAGCGAGCCGGATGCCGCCGTACAAATAGTGCGTGGCGCCGGCCACGATCAGCCCGATGACGACGACCGTGAAGCTGTAGCTGGTCAGGAAGCGGTACCAGGGATAGTCGAACACGAAGAAGCCGATGTCACGGTTGAAGTAGACGTCGTTCTGGTCGAAGGCACCGCCGTTGCGCCACATCAAGTACGTCTTCCACTGCCCGGACGCGCTGGCGCCCCCGAACAGGAACATGACGGCGCCGAGTCCGATCAGCACCCAGTGACGGATCGGGTCGATCGCGTCTTGGTAGCGCTCCACCGTCGGGTTGCGATAGCCGTCGCTGTGGAGGATCGGGCGCATCCGGAAAGCTAGGTAGGCGTTGCCGACGGCAACGCCGGCGAGCAGCAGCCCGAAGATGACGAAGAGCAGGGTGCGGGTCACCAGCACTTTGGAGAACACGGAGCCGAAGCCGAGGGAGCCGAACCACAGCTTCTGGGTCCACACCTCAACGAACACCGAGAACAGCACCACGAGCGCGACGACGACGCCGAGCGTGGGGAGCAGGGCCTTCGGACGGCGCGACGGCGTACGGCGAGCAGGGGCCGGCATCGGCCGGGCTGACTCGTTATCAAAGATGCCGCTCACAACACTCCTTCTCCGAGATGCTCATCTGTGGCAAGCCGCTACGGTTCAAGCGTCTCACGCAACGCTGAGACGAGGCCCGGCGCAAGGTCGGCGCCGTGAAGCAATGCGTCGTCGTCATCATGCGAGCGCATCCGGATGACGCAATGCGTCTCCCCGCTGCGCAGGACTCCAGCAGCGATTCTGACGTCCTCGTGATCCGGGTGGTCAGCGGCATATGACGCCGCGATCTCCGGATCGTCGGGAACCTCGCCCTCGACCTCAGGCGGTAACACCACTCTCTCGACGACCGCCATCGCGCCGGCGACGGTGTCCGGCCACGTGATCCTTCCTAGTAACTCCTCCAACGAGTCGACCGGCTCATCGAGTTCCTGCTCGACGGGTGTGAACACCCCTGCGGTCCCGTCGGCAATGCCGAGCTCGAGCGCCAGCTCCGGCTCGGCGGCCGCGAGCTCGGCTGTCACGGCAAGCGCGTAGATGCGGCCGGGCTGGTCCCAACCCGCATCGCTCGAATGACGCTCGATCTCGACGACCGCCGTCCGCAACGCCAGCGACAGAACCGACAGCTCACTGCTCACGTCACTCACGTCGCCGAGTCACCTGCCGCACAGGGTCAGGGCCGACTCGTCGCCGGACTCGATCGAGTTGAGCGCCGAGACGGCTTCGTCGACGGTCGCCACCTTCACCAGGAGCAGCTCGTCCTTCAGGTCCGATCCTCCGGCCTCTTCGCAGTTGTCGGCGGGGACGAGGAACACCGAGGCGCCTTCACCGTCCTTGTAGGCACCGACGATCTTCTGCCGGATCCCGCCGATAGGCCCGACGTTGCCCTCGGCGTCGAGCGTGCCCGTGCCGGCAACGAACCGCCCTCCGGTAAGGGCGCCGGGTGTCAACATGTCGTAGATCGCGAGCGAGAACACCAGGCCGGCGCTCGGGCCACCGATGTCCTGGCCGAGCTTGATCGTGACATCGATCGGCGGATCGAACACCGGCTCCCCGGCGGCCGAGACACCGATCCGAGAGGTGTCGGGCGACTCGGGGTTGGCCTCGGTGACGACGCGGACCTGCTTCGACTGCTCGCCACGCTCGATACGTAAGACGACTTCGGAGCCTGGCTCGACGCCACTGACAGCGTCGACCAGCTCTTGCGCGGTGCCTACGGGCTCTCCGTCGACCGACCTGATCCGGTCGCCCTTCTCGATGACTCCCTCGGCCGGGGCACCGGGGACCACGTCGGCCACCTTGACGACGTACGGGTTGATACCTGCCTGCGTCAGGCCGGCCGCGATCGCCGCCGACTGCGAGTCGAGCATGTCGGCCTCATTTTGCTCCTCGACCTCCTCTGCCGTCTGGTCAGGCGGGTAGTAGGCGTCGCGAGGGATCACCACCTCGTCAGATGCGACCCAGGACGACAACACGTCCGGCAGCCGCGGTTGGTAGTCCTGGCGACTGATCGTCACCGTGGTCAGCTCGAGGTGACCGCTGACAGGGTAGGTCTTCGCACCGTCGATATCGATGATGGGCTTGCCATCGAACTTGCCCAGCGTGTTCTCGGTGACCCCGGGAGACTGGAGGACGTACGGCATCGGGACCGAGAACGCGACCGTGACCAGTGCCACCAGCAGGACCGCCGACACGACCATGGACGTGGTTCTGCGACTCATGTGATCGATGATGTCACCGGGCCGTTGGCTGGCGTGGCACAGGACGTCGGGCGGCTCCTCGCACGGCGACGCCATGCGTTGGCTCGAGCGGAGCGGGCTCGGGCGAGCGCATCACCGCCCGACGTGGCGCGGGGCGCGACAGCGCGGCGGCCATCCGGGCCAGGGCAGCCTCGGAGTCGTCACGCTGACCGTCGTCGCGCTCTCGGCCCAGCCAACTCGCCCAGAGCATGGCGACGAAGGTGGCGGCAGCTGGCGGCGCGAGCCACCACAAGACCTCCATCGCGTCTCCACCTCTCACCGCACCAATGCCTTGAGCCACAGCGTACGTCGGCGTGGCCGCCGGTTGGCTACGGCGTGCCGACCCACTCGTCGGAACCGTCGTCGAACAGCTGGTGCTTCCAGATCGGTACCTGTTCCTTCAGGTCGTCAATGAGCCGCCGACAGGCGGCGAACGCCTCTCCCCGGTGCGCGCACGACACGGCCACCACGACCGCGATGTCGCCGATCTCGAGGTCACCGGTCCGGTGCGCAGCAGCCAGCGCGATCACCTGGTCATCCGTGGCGACCCGCTCGGCGACGGTGCGAAGAACCGCGTCGGCGGTGGGGTGGGCGCTGTAGTCGAGGCCCTGCACACCCTTGCCGCTGTCGTGACGACGAACAGTGCCGACGAAAATGGCGATGCCGCCTGCTGCGGGATCACCCACGGCGTCATACACCGGCCCGATCTCGAGCGGGGTATCGCGAATCTCGAGCAGCCGGATCTTGTCGGTCACGCCGACGACTGTAATGCCAGGCCGGACCGGCACGGTGGGATGCGAGCCACCGACCTCGCCATTTGCGCGACGATCTAAGTTGGAGGTATGCCTGAGCTTCCTCCCCGCGGCCCGTCCGGAGACGACGAGCGCCCGTCCGACGACAACCCCTTCGCCGGCTCGCCGTTCGAGCAGATGTTCTCGGGCATGGC
The DNA here is from genome assembly GCA_963815295.1 of uncultured Actinomycetota bacterium. Lineage (GTDB taxonomy): Bacteria > Actinomycetota > Actinomycetes > Propionibacteriales > Nocardioidaceae > JACDHG01. Next base: position 339,439 of record CAWFFZ010000008.1, on the reverse strand, counting down.
GGGCGGAGACATGAGCGGCCTGCAAGCGATGTTCGGTCAGCTTCAGCGGATGTTCGCCCCGCACGAGGGAGCGGTCAACTGGGAGTTCGCGCGCGACCTCGCTCGACAGGTCGTCGCGGCTGAGCCCGACCCCTCGCCCGACGCGGGAGACCTCGGCCGCATCCGCGACGCGGCCCGACTCGCCGAGCACTGGCTCGACCAGGTCACCGACCTTCCGGCAAGCAGCAGCACCATCGTCGCGTGGAGCCGGGCCGAATGGGTCGAGGCGTCAATGCCTGCCTGGCAACGTTTGGTCGAGCCGGTGGCCGAGAGCGTCGTCAACGCAATCGGGGAGTCGCTGCCCGCCGAGGCAAAGGCGATGGCGGGTCCGATGATCGGGATGCTCAACCAGCTCGGCAGCGCGATGTTCAGCCAGCAGATCGGTCAGGCCCTCGGCGGGCTCGCCGGCGAGGTGGTGTCCGGTACCGACATCGGCATCCCCGTGGGATCCGACCACACCCCCGCGATCGTGATGACCAACGCCAACGCGTTCGGAGCGGGACTCGGTGTCGACGACGCCGATGTCTTGCTCTACCTCGTGCTCCGCGAGTGCGCACACCAGCGGTTGTTCAGCCACGCGCCGTGGCTCAAGGACTACCTGTTCGCCGCGATCGAGGAATACGGTCGCGGCATCAGCATCGACACTTCCAAGATCGAAGACAGCTTGACCAGCCTCGACCCGGGCGACATGGCTGCGGTCCAGGAGGCGTTGTCCGGCGGGCTTTTCGACATCGACCCCACACCCGCACAGCAGGCCGCGCTGACCCGACTCGAGACGGCGCTGGCTCTGATCGAAGGCTGGGTCGACGAGGTGGTGGCACAAGCGACCACGAACGTCATGCCGCAGGCCGGGCCGTTGCGCGAGGCCGTACGTCGGCGCCGCGCGAGTGGCGGACCCGCCGAGTCGACGTTCGCCGCGCTCGTCGGGCTCGAGCTTCGGCCGCGCCGCCTGCGCGACGCCTCAACCCTGTGGGGTGCGCTGCGTTCGGCCGAGGGACCGGCAGCCCGGGATGCCGTATGGGCACACCCGCAGCTGCTGCCGTCGTCGAGCGACCTAGACGACCCGATCGGCTTTGCCCAACGCAGCAAGGAGGCTGACGAGCTCGATGTCGACTCGCCCGAATTCGACGCTGCCCTGGCGGCGTTGCTCGCCGGAGACGGCACGGAGGCGGAGGGTCCTCGTCATACCGACGTCGGCGAGCCCACCCCCGAGGGTGACCACGAGCCCGACGCTGACGACCGTCCTGACGACGGGCGCGCGTGAGCGTCCACTCCGACGCTGTCCGGGTGCTGACCGCCTGGCATCCGCCCAACGACGGGCAGCGCAACCTGCGCGCTGACTATCTGCAGCACCTCGCAGACCATCCTGACGGGACCTCACGCGACTGCCATCCCGACCACATCACCGCCAGCACGCTCGTTGTCAGCATTGACCGCGAGCAGGTTCTGCTCAACCTGCACCGGCGCTACAACATCTGGGTGCAGTTCGGCGGCCATTGCGACAACAGCGACTCAGAGCTCGCGACTGCAGCGCTCCGCGAAGCCGTCGAGGAGTCGGGCATCAGTGACCTGCGGCTGATCGGGGAGGTCCCGGTGCAGCTGAGCACCCATGAGGTGCAGTGCGGGCCGATCCGGCCGTCGCACCACCTCGACGTCCGGTATGTCGCGATCGCGGACGGTTCGATCGCACCTGTGGTCAGCGAAGAGTCACTCGACGTGCGGTGGTTTCGACGCAACGCGTTGCCTCCCGGGCTGGAGCAACCGCTCCGCAAGCTCATCGACATGGCCCGCTGGCTCTGAATCCGCGCTGCTTCTCGCCCTGAAAGGGGCCGCGCAGGTCGCATCTCGCGGACAAAACAACGAGGCCCCCAGGGCGCGGAACGCGTTCGCCTTCCCCTTGCGAACGCCACCGTTATCCCAGGGGCCTCATCGACTCGGCTGACGTTAGGCGGGACGGACAGCAGCGTCAACCGAGGGATGTCCACCCCTGTGGATAACCCTGTGGATAACTTGTGCGTCGTGGCCCACAGCCTGTGGACAACCGGTGGATAACCCAGGGAAAGGGTGTGCACAGCTTGCGGAATGTCGTGTTGACATACCTTCTGACCTGCCCGCTTACCGTCCACGCCGTGTGGACGAAAAAATAGTTGGCAGAAACTTTCTTGTCGCGCCGTTCCCGGATCTCGTCGGCGATGCTGGCTACGGTAGGACATGTGGCAGCCCGCTCCGCCGACCCCGACGTCCCGCCGGCCGTTGAGGTGCGCCGCTCCCGACGCCGCAAACGCACGGTGTCGGCGTATCGCGACGGCGCGACAATCGTCGTGATGATCCCCGCCAGCCTCAGCGCCGCCGAGGAGCGCACCTGGGTGGCCACCATGGTGGAGCGTGTCACCAAGGCTGAGCGTCGGCGCCGGCCCGACGACGCCGACCTGATCACGCGGGCTCGCAGCTTGTCCGAGCGCTACCTCGACGGCCGGGTCGAGCCGCAGTCGGTTCGCTGGGTCACCAACCAGCGGTCCCGCTGGGGTTCGTGCACTCCGACGGAGGGGTCGATCCGGCTGTCCAGCCGGCTGCAGGGCATGCCGGCGTACGTCGTCGACTATGTCTTGCTGCATGAGCTGGCCCATCTGCTGGAGCCAGGCCACGGTGCTCCGTTCTGGACGCTTCTCGACTCCTACGACCAGACGCAACGTGCTCGCGGGTTCCTCGAGGGGGTCTCAGCCACCGCAGGGATCGATCTTGGCGACGACGCCGACGAAGGTGCCGTGCTTGCCGACGGCGGCACCGATGGCTCTTCTGACCCCGTGAGCTCATCGGCCTGAGCGGTGGATCGACCCCCTTTCTGCGCCCGGTATACGCTGGTATGCCCCTTACGCTGAGCGTGAAAGCCAGGTACCCCGGCGATTTAGGTGGTGGCGGATAGGTTCCGCGCCGAGGCTGCCGTAGGGTGACGCCGAGGTCACAGGCTGCACGCCTGAAACCCGTGGCGGGGGCCCGCCCGCCATAACAACGACACCGACGTGGTCGCTGGAAGTCCCCACGGCCGCCCGTACGACAAAAGAGGAGGCCGACGACCATGGCTGAGACCTGGAGCGGCGAGTTCTACTGCGTGAAGTGCAAGGCGAAGCGCGAGGCGAGCGGAGAGGTCCGCGTCAACGACAAGGGCACTCGGATGGCCAAGGCCGTGTGTCCCGTGTGCGGCACCAACCTCAACCGGATCCTCGGCAAAGCCTGAGCGCTTCCAAACCCCAGCAGAGGCAGGCCTTCGGGCCTGCCTCTGCTGCGTCTCCGGGTCTCTTCGGACGCCCCGGCCGCCTCGGAGACCTGTGGACACCGGCCCCGCGGATGCGCCGTCCTGAGTCATCGTGGTTCGACCGAGTATCGACCCCGACCTGGAGGCAGTCGTGCGACCCACCCTGAGACCGGGGCTGCAGATCCTGCGCCGCGACGTCCACACGCTCCAGCTCGGGCTCGAGTGGCCGGGTGTCGCCATCCTTCGCGACAGTCCTGCCGTGAGGGCAGTGCTGGCAGTCCTAGACGGCCACCGCGACGCGAGCGCCGTCGTCGCGGCCGCGACGACCGACACCACCTCGGGCGACGAAGCCGCTGGCGCACTCGCTGACCTCATCGCCTGCGGCGCAGTCGTAGACCAGGCGGCAACCCCCCGGCCAGCCGTGGCGGAGTCCCGCTGGGCGGCGCTCTGGTTGCTGGCCGGTCCGGAGCGGCACCCCCGAGAACTTCTCGGCAGCAGAGTCCAGGGCGCGGCCTCGGTACGTGGTCATGGCGCGGTCGCCGAAGCCGCGTGGGCAGCCCTCGTCGCATGCGACGTACCGCTGGCCGAGTCGGCCACGTCGGCCGATGTCGTGGTCATCGCCTGCGACCGTGAGCCCGCTCGCAGCGATGCCGACGACTCGATGCGCACCAGCCAGGCCCACGTATGGGCAACGGTCCGTGACCTCGTCGGTGTCGTCGGACCGTTCGTCGAACCCGGCGCCTCCGGGTGCCTGCGGTGCGCCGACGCCTCCCGCGCCGAGATCGAGCCAGCCTGGCCCACGCTCGTCGCTGCGGCGACAACGCGCCCACTCGCCGTCCCCGCCTGCGATCCCGCGCTGGCCCGCCTCGTGGGCAGCTGGGCAGCGCACGAAGTGTCGATCTGGTCAACCGGCATGCGCCCGCAGTCGTGGAGCCGGGTCATCGAGATTCCGCACGGCTTTGGGCTCGTCGAGACCGTCGCGTTCGACTCACATCCGCAATGTGGCTGTGGTTGGGCCCGCTCCCGGGACACAATGGGCGCGTGAGCGACCTGCCGAAGAAGACCGTGGCCCGTACGGCTCGGCTCGCCTCACTGCCGCTCGGGTATGCCGGTCGAGCCACCTGGGGCCTCGGGCGTCGCATCGGTGGCGCGCCCGCCGAGGCGGTGGCGAACCAGGTACAGCAACGCACGGCCGAGCAGCTCTTCAAGGTGCTGGGCGAGCTGAAGGGTGGCGCGATGAAGTTCGGGCAGGCCCTGTCCGTCTTCGAGTCAGCGCTCCCCGATAGCATCGCCGCGCCCTACCGGGCGACACCTCACGCAGTTGCAGGATGCCGCACCGCCGATGCCTGCCTCTGTCGTGCACCAAGTGCTCAGCCGTGAGTTCGGCCCCGCCTGGCGGTCACATTCACCTCGTTCGTCGATGATCCGGCTGCCGCCGCCTCAATCGGCCAGGTGCACAAGGCCGTCTGGCACGACGGTCGCGACGTCGCAGTCAAGATCCAGTACCCGGGCGCCGGAGAGGCGCTGATGAGTGACCTGCGCCAGATCGGCAGGGCGGCGCGGCTCTTCGCCGGGTGGATCCCCGGCATCGACATCGGCCCCCTCGTCGATGAGCTGCAGGCCCGGGTGGCCGAGGAGCTCGACTACTCCCTCGAAGCCGAGGCGCAGTCGACGTTCGCTGCAGCCTTCGCCGACGACCCTGACGTCGTCGTACCGGCTGTCATCGCCCACACCGACAAAGTGCTGGTCTCGGAGTGGCTCGACTCCGACCGTTCGCTCGCGCGGCTGATCAGCGACGGCAGCCAGGCTGACCGCGACCACTACGGCGAGCTCTACGTACGCTTCCTCTTCTCTGGTCCGGAGCGATCGGGTCTGCTCCACGCCGACCCCCACCCCGGCAACTTCCGGCTGATGACCGACGGGCGGATGGGTGTCGTCGATTACGGCGCGGTGGCACGGCTGCCCGACGGCGGTCTTCCCCCGGTGATCGGCCGGCTGATGCGGCTTGCGGTTGAAGACGACTACGCCGGCCTGCTCGCGGGCCTGCGGGAAGCCGGCTTCATCAAGCCACAAGTGACGATCGAGGTCGACGACCTCCGTGCCTACCTCGCACCGTTCGTGGCACCGGCGACGACGCCGACCTTCACGTTCTCGCGCGAGTGGATGCGGGGCGAGTTCGCTCGCATTAACGACCCCCGCTCGCCCGGCTACACCACGGTGCTGAAGATCAACCTGCCGCCAGAGTTCCTGCTGATCCATCGTGTGTGGCTAGGCGGGATCGGGGTGCTGTCGCAACTGGAGGCAACCGCACCGTTCGAGGCAATCCTGTGCGACGCGCTGCCGGGGTTCGCCCGCGAAGACTGAGGCAGCACCCCGGCGGGTGTCCGGGATACCACCAGACGGGTCACCGCTCAGGCAGGGGACCTCACCACCACCCTGCGTCTCGCGGGTCGAGGTCGGCCATATCGAGCGCGGGAACGCCGCTCGCGTGAGGCGCCGGCGGATGGACGAAATGCGCCTCCCGTCCGTTGTGTGGCGCGAGTACAGCTCTGGCCTCGTCGCCCGACGCATGGCCTGGTTCGGCATGATCGAAGGCCACTCCTCCTGATTGGGAACACTGTCGTGCTCTTCGACTTGTGGGAGCAAACTAAGCGCGGTGAGCCTCCTGGTAATCCCCGAGTTCATCTGGGAGGCCTTCCTCGGCATCTACTGCGCCATCTGGGGTTCAGACGGGATAGCCCGATCCTGTCCCGCGAGCCATGACTCCGGAGCGCCGGCTCAGCGCGCATAAGTTGCACGATTAAACGAAATCCCCAAAAAACTGACACGAACAATTACCGCGAGTAGCGTTTCGCGCGCGTAGAGTCAGCCCCTCCCTCGCCGCCATGGCGGCGGCTGACACCCTCGCCCGGGCTGGCCTGGCTAGCCTGGTCGTCGGGTGATGACCACACAGGGCTCGGTCTCCCAGATTTGGTCATCACTCGACGACGGTCCCTGACCGATTCGTGACGAACGGCGACGAGTTTCGGAGGGTTAACCTGGCGCACAGCGTCACCATCGCACCCCCCGCGACTCCACGAGCAACGAGTTAGTCACTTTGTCCCCTTGCGTGGCGCGTCGACCCGTGACCTGATCCAGCACGGTCAGGCAATCACGCCTACCCTTGGCTGTCCTAAGGGATCGAGGGGACATGACAAAAGTGCGCGAGTTCATCCGAGAGGCACACCGGGGACCAAAGGGATTCCTGACCGGGTTCCTGGTGGTCAGCGTGATCGCGGTGTTCATCATCTTCATCATCGGTGGCTAGGTCAGAACACGCCGCGTGTAATGGTGTGCAGAATGCAGGTGGTTGGGCCGACAGGTAAGAACGTGGGGCAGGCAGTTGGTCGGCATGGTCTGCGCACCCAAAACTGCCCCGCGACGCCACCAGACACGAAAGGGTGCCTCAGCTCGCTTCACCCTCGCGGATGTCCTCGACGTCGAACCAACTGAGCTTTCCGCATCCCGATGCCGACGCTGTGGGTGACGAAGCCGCGCCAACGTCCGTCGAGCTGCTGCGAGGCACTCAGCGTGCCGTCGTGCCAGCCGTCTTCGTGACGAACGGCGAGGCGGTCGTAGCTGCTGCTTAAGATTGTCTCGGGCCTAGCGCGATGCGTGCTCCCGTTCGTCGGGGGTTGTTGATGGAGCCCTGTCAGCCTCGTGCCACCAACGGACTCCATCCAGCCTGGCCCGGCGTCGGGCTCGTCCCGACGTGCTCGCTGTACGCCTTCAGTCTGGGAGTGAGTCTGCCCAGGCACGTGCGGGGCACCGACACCTTCCAGAATCCTCCGGCTGCGCTCCACGCGTAAGTAAAGTCGGCGCAGTTGATGCTGGTGCTGCCCCGATACAGGCTCTTGATCCACGCGCCGCCGCTGTACCAGCCGACCTTGGCCTCGTACGTGATGCCGTCGGTCCCCTTGAGCTTGACCAGCGACCACCGCACGTTGTTCTTGCCGCCGGCTCCGTACAGCTTGACGACCACCGTGTTGACGCCGTTGTTGACGACCATCTTCGAAAGGTCCGGGCTGCCGTTACTTCTTACCGTAACCGTCGCGGCGTCCGCTGGTCCGGCCAAACCTGTCAGCAGCGCCAGCGCTGCAAACCACACGATTACAGTTCTGCGCATCAGTTCTTTACCCCCGAGGTCGACATTGCGATGCGGGCAGAGTATCCCGCTCTCTGCTTTGGGAAAGATGTTTTGCGGTATCCCGGTTGCCCCCCTTCGTCATAGCCGACGCTGCAGGTGACCAACCAGCGCCACCGTCCGTCGAGCTACTGCCAGGCACCCAGCATGCCGTCGTGCCAGCCGTCGTCGTGACCTACGACGAGCTTCGGAGGGTTGACCCTGCGCACGGTGTCACCATCGCACGAGTCAGTGGCTAACGTGCGTCGGACGGCGCCGAGATGCAACTGACCGAACGGACCGACGCCGATCAGCCGCTCGGATGCTCTTTGTTGTTTTCGCGGACGACACGACATCGGCTGGCGTCTAGTTGTATGGCGGCCCCTGCTGCCTTGGACTCGGTGTGCGGCAGGGGCCGCTTCCAAGTGGTCCGTCGACCACACTCGATGCCGCCACCCAGGGTGGCTGCGGCGTCGCTCCGTGCTCATTGCCTTCGGTGAGCAACCACGTCAGACTCAGTTCGCGGGTGCCCCCTCCCAGGCCACCCCGCGCGCAGACCCCGGCCCACTTGGTCCCCGTCTTGGGGGGCCGGGGTCCGCCATAGACCCGGTGAGCGCTGCCACGTCTCTTTAGCCGCCGAGCCCCCAACAGATGCGCACTGTGCGGAGCCTGGACCTCCCCTCCCAGGGGTGGGTGCCGTCGATAGTCCGAAAGGGGAGGGCCAAGCGCGGCGATGGTAGCCCGGCAGCGCGACTATTGCCACCGTGCGTCGCCCGCGACGCGTGCCACGACCGCTCATCGGGCATGACAGCGCGGACAGCGGCATGTGCGGGCGCGCCCCGAGGCACTGCGGTTCAGCGCTCGCTTCCGTTCCTGAGGGTGGCCTCGTCGGTGGCGGCCAGCATGTCGGTGAAGGTCGCGGTGAGCATCTTGTCGATCAGTGGGCCGGTCAATCGGCCGAGTGGGCCGCCTCTGGGTACATATCGGTAGTCGAACGTGGCCAATGTGCGGTCGTCGTCGAGTTCGAGCGTGAGGGTGGACTCGGCGCGCTTGAACGGCACCGATGCGCTCGGCTGATTCTGTGTGTCGATCCTGCGACCGTCCTCCCAGACGGTCACGGTTTCGTGCATGCTGCCGATCGGCTTCAGTTCAACGCGGCGAGCGCCCACGCCGCTGGTCTGGTTGCCGATCGCTCTCGTCGCCCGGAGGCCACTCCAGTGGCTCGCGAGATTCGGAAAGTCGGCGAACAGGGCCCATACAGAGTCCGTGGACGCAGACATGCGACGTTGCACCGTGATGTGACGTTGCGCACGATCTGAAGGCTGCATGGTCGAATGGCCAGGCTTTCCGTACGGCATCGAGCGGTCTGGAGGTACCGACCCGCTTCGCAGCCACCAGCGGCCCCCTGATCGAAGGCCGATCCGACCCCCGCGAGCCCGAGGAGGGCGCCTCCTCGGAGCAGCACGAGGAAGTGCCTTCCCAGGGGGCATTGCGGCGGCACCTCGCGGGGAACAAGGATCTGTACGAGTTCGCTGCCCTGGTCTTGCCGCTGATTACTGCAATCGTTGCGAGCACGGCGTGGGTGGTCGACAAGCTGTCCAGCTGAGGCAGCGAGGACGGCGCCGCCGCGCCCCCGTACCGGGCTAGTGGCGGGGCCGTCTACAAGGAAGCCCAAGCCAGACGAACAACCCGGCCCCCGGCCCGTCCCTACCGTTGTTGCACCTTCGCCTTGGTGGCGTTCAGCATCTCCCGACCGAAATCGGTCAGCACGAGGTCTTTCCTGGTCTGCCGCTTGAAGAACTGCTCAGCCGTGGGCGGACTGTTGCGATCTTGGACGGGGCCGGTTTGAATCAGGCGGTTGATGATCTGGCGCTGGCCTTCTTGGGTGCGCTTTGGGGCGCGACCGTCGATGAGGGCTGAGGCCGTGCTTCCCGCGTCGCCTGTCGCGGCGATCATGTCGAGGAACTGGATGGCCTTATTGCTGAGTCGCTTGTACGGGGCCATGAGGGAACCTTTCTCTCTTCGACGGCACATCGCTCCGCGTCTTGCGGACTATCTGCGGACTACAGCGGAGGGGTCGTCGTAAAAGGCCAGGTCAGAGGCTTATAGTCACCACCAGGCGGAGTCGAGCTTGGACTCCATGCTCCGCAGGTGCTCGCGTGAGCATCGGTCACAGAAGGTACGCCGCTGGCCGTTTTCGACGGCCGTGGACCAAGTCAGGGGCAGGGTCGTGCCGTCGTCGTCCGCTGCCTCGGCGCTGTCGTCGCGAGGCGAGCCCACCCCACAGAGGTCACAGACTGCCATCGCAACAAGATAACGCCCGGACCGGCACTCAGGAGTGCTGATCCGGGCGTCATCGACTCGTTCACAATGCGCGAGCGAGGAGCAGACGAGCCTGCTGGCTCGCGCGCTCGGCCCGACGGGTCAACCGAAGTGCTCGGCTGAGCTGGCTGCTCCTACGCAGCTCGCGCGCCTGCTGCAGGCGCGCGTCGCTATGGGCTCGCGCTAGGTCTTCATGCATGAGATTCATTTGAGTGCTCCTGTTCAAGAATTCGTTCTGGGTCATCGAAGTTGTGTTCTCTCTGATGCTTGGCGGAGGCCGGCTTGGGCCTCGCTCGTACGGACTGCGAGTGCTGGCTACGCAGCGACTTCGCTCTTACGAGGCCTACCCCTTGGCCGTTTGCGGGCAACGACTGCTCCCTGAACGAGCAGCTGTCCACCCCACACACCCCAGGGTTCACGTCGTTCGAGTGCTCCTGCGAGGCACTCGGTGAGAACGGGGCAGGTACGGCACAGCGCCTTGGCCAGCTCGACATCGGCCGGAGATTCAGCGAAGAACAGCTCGGGGTCGTTTGACCGGCAAGGCAGGCTCTCCGCGTCTGTCTCCTCACTCTGAATGAGTGCGTCGAGGACGCTGAGTGTCATTTCTGTCACCTCCCTGTGACCTTCGTCGTTCGGACGGGGTAAAACAAAAGCCGCGGATCCCTGATTGGGAGTCCGCGGCTTGGAGGTGCCGGCCAGTCAATTTCACTCTAGACCGGTGGACTCCAAGCACGGACGCCCGAGAAAGCGTCCTTGAGGAATGCCGGGACGAAGACGCCGTAGGCGCTCGACGTACCATGGCGATACGACGACCCTCGACGGACGCACCCATGCGAGAGACCTCAGGGAAGGCAGGCATGGCAATACGCGTCGCCGATGGCGTCGCGTCCTGGACGATGTTGATCATGGCTGCCTCCTTTCGAGGAGCTCTGCTCGTGCCCGAGGGCGCGAGGTGACTTGTCAGGGTCACCGGTCAGTCTCCTGACCGGTGGAAGCAGCCTACGCGCCGTCGATGAGGGGGTGCAAACGAATTAACGACAGATTCACGAAAAGTTTCTGCCGCTTCGACGATCATCCGCCGAAGAGACTTTCGCCTGGCTGCCTTGGGTCGCAAAGATTTGTCCTGCGCAGGCACGCCGGCTCACTCAGACAGTTCAGTGGAGTCTCGATGGGCTGCACACATGTCGAGGACCGGAACTGAGTACTTGTCGAGCTTGGCCTTCCCGATCCCGGGCACCCGCGCCAGCGCCGCGACGTCATTCGGTCGCAACTCGGCGAGTGCCGTCAGCGTCGCATCGGTGAAGACGCAGTACGCCGGTACCTTTTCGTGACCGGCTTGCTCGCGACGCCATGCACGAAGTCGCTCGAACAGAACCTCGTCGTAGCTACTCGGGCAGTCAAGGCAGCGGCCGAGCTTGCGCTCGCGAGGATCGGTCAGGGACCGGCCGCACACGCGACAGGAGGCGACAGCGCGACGACTGCGACGCGTTCCGGACCGAGTGTTGCTCGTCAACGCGCCGCCTCGCTGAGACTCGTCGAGCAGCCCGTCGAAGAAGCGGCTCGGGCCTCGCGACCCGCGACCACCGGGAGCGCGGGCACGCGACCACGACACATGCAGCTGATCCTGGGCCCGGGTCACGCCGACGTAGAGCAACCGGCGCTCCTCCTGCAGACCGGCGGGTGTGTCGGCGTACACGATCGGCATCGAGCCTTCGTGCATCCCGACCAGGAACGCCACCGGCCACTCGAGCCCCTTTGCGGCGTGAAGGGTCGTGAGGGTGACTCCGGTGGCCACGGGTGCGTGCTGTGCGTCTGCGCGTCGGGCGAGCTCGTCGACGAAGCCGCTGAGGGACATGTCCGGGTGGGCGGCGGCGAGTTCGTCGCCCAAGGAGACGAGTGCCTGCAGGGACTCCCAGCGGTCGCGGGCGTTGCCACGGACCGTCGGTGCCTCCCGTGACCAGCCCATCGAGCTGAGCACGTCGCCCACCTGCACGGCGAGCCCCCCGACGTGATCCTCGGTGCCGTGGACCGCGCCCCGCAGGAGGGTGATCGCCTGCCGCACCTCTGCCCGTTCGAAGAATCGCTCGGCGCCACGCACCAGGTAGGGCACTGACCGCTCCGCAAGCGCCTCCTCGAACGACTCAGACTGGGCGTTGATGCGAAACATCACGGCTATGCCAGCCGGGTCGGTGCCCTCCGAGACAAGCGCGCTGATCGCGTCCGCAACCGCGGCTGCCTCAGCGACCTCGTCAGCATGCCCGGTGAACGAGACTGTCTGACCGGCCGTGCGCGTGGTGCGTAGCAGCACTGCCGACGAGCCGAGCTCGTCACGCATCACGGAGTTGGCCGTCTCGATGACCTGCGGAGTCGATCGGTAGTTGCGGGCCAGGGTGACGGTCGTGGCAGTGGTGTATTTCTTCGGGAAGTCGAGCAGGTGCGACGCCGAGGCACCCGCGAAGGAGTAGATCGTCTGGGCCGGGTCACCCACGACGCAGACGTCGTCTCGGCGGCCTAGCCAGAGGTCGAGCAAGCTCGCCTGGATCGGGCTGACGTCCTGGAACTCGTCGACTACAAACGCGCGGTACTGCTTGCGCACACTCGATGCAGCGCGCTCGTCCTCACTGAGGACGGCTGCCGCGCACAGCAGGATGTCCTCCATGTCGACCCGATGCCGCTGTTCCTTGACCTCCTCGTAGGCGCTGTAGATGCCAGCGACGGTCGCATGGTCGTATCCGTCGACGCTGCGTCCGGCCGCAGCCGACAGCCGCGCGTAGTCCTGGGGGCGCACATTGGAGACCTTGGCCCACTCGATCTCGCCAGCAAGGTCACGTAGGTCGGCCTGACTCGCCTTCTGGCGGTTGCGACTCGCGGCCTCCACGATGAAGGGAATCTTCGACTTCACCACCGCCGGCAGGTCAACGCCATATGCCTGTGGCCAGAAGTAGCGGGCCTGCCGCAGGGCCGCCGAGTGAAACGTCCGCGCCTGTACGCCGACGACCCCGAGCCGAGCGAGCCTCGCCCGTAGCTCGCCCGCAGCGCGCGTGGTGAACGTGACGGCCAGCACCTCCGTCGGCGTGACCGCCCCGCTGGCTGCGGCATACGCGATCCGGTGGGTGATCGCGCGGGTCTTGCCTGTGCCCGCCCCCGCGAGGACACGCATCGCCCCGTCGAGGTTGACCGCCACCTCGCGTTGCTCGGGGTCGAGACCGTCGAGCAGGCGTTCGTGGTCGAGCACGTGATCTACCTCGCATGACGGTCGGGTCGGGAAGTTCGAGGGTCGTCGGGGCGTTGGATGACAGTGCACACACTAATCGCGCCAAGAGACAGTCTCGACGCCCCCGCCGCGGGCGTCTCGGCTTGCGCGAACCGCGCTCACGCACCCAGATTGAGGATCACCTGCCATGTCCGAGTCAGCGACGAGGTCGCTCACCATGTATTCGACTCCCTGGTGTGGCTACTGCCACCGCCTCAAGGGTCAGCTGCATCGAGAGGGCATCTCGTTCCAGGAGATCGACATCGAGCAGCACCCAGACTCCGCCGCGACTGTGGAACGCGTCAACAACGGCAACCAGACGGTGCCCACCCTGCTCTTCCCCGACGGAACCGCGCTGACCAACCCGAGCGTGGCGCAGATCAAAGAGAAGCTCAGCGCCTAGCCCACCTCCGTTGCGTCCGTACTAGCGAGCGCTATCGCGACCAGCTGCACGGACGCAAGGCGTCAGAGGGTGGGCTGGTTGGGAGGCAGGTCGTCGCCGTACCAGCGGCTGATCAGCGCCCCGGAGATCGAGATCGTCGTCGGCAGGACCAGCTCACCCGCCTTGACCGCGCTGGCAAGCTCGTCGCGGGTGAACCAACGCGCCTCGGTGATCTCGTCGCCGTCGACCACGATGTCGACGCTGCTGGCGTGCGCATCGAAGCCGAGCATCAGGCTCGACGGGAACGGCCACGGCTGGCTACCGAGATACGTGACGCGGTCGATCTCGACACCGACCTCCTCGCGTACCTCGCGAACGACGGCCTGCTCCGTTGACTCTCCCGGCTCGACGAAGCCGGCAAGCGTCGAGTACCACCCCTCGGCTCGGGCGCTGTTGTGACCGAGCAGGCACCGGCCCTCGTCGTCGACGACTGTCATGATCACGGCCGGGTCGGTACGGGGGAAATGCTGCGCTGAGCACGAGGGACAGGTCCGCGACTCCCCCGCCCGGACCACCTCGGTTGGACATCCGCAAACCGAGCAGCAGGTATGACGCTGATGCCAGCCCGCGAGCGCGACCGCATGCACGGCGAACGACGCCTCGACGTCGGAGAGGCGCTGCGCCAATCGGCGGAGGGGCAAGAAGCCCAATCCGACCGGGGCGTCCGCCCCATCGACATGAGTCCTGGGCGTGCCGGTCGAGATGTCGTCGGTGGCTGGCGTCACGACGGCAAAACGCACGACGCCGTCCGCCTCGCCGAGGAGCAGGCGGTCACCGGGAGGGGCGGTGGCGGTAGGGATCCAGCTGAGCGTCCTACCGTCATCGCTGGCCGCAGGATCCACGCCCTGAAGCACCACAACCCGGGTGGCGGAGTCCGCCCACGCGGTGTCGAGGAAGTCCTGGTCGCCGCGTCGCTCAGCGAGCCGGTTGTGGACGACGCGTCGGAACGGGAAGTCCGGAAGCGCGTCCCCAGTCACGCCGTCGACCCTACGCCCGCAGGGGTCTGGCAAGATCGCGGGTCATGAGTACCCACATCAGCGCCGAGCCGGGCCAGATCGCGTCGCGCATTCTCCTGCCCGGAGACCCGCTACGGGCTCAGTGGATCGCTCAGACGTTCCTCGACGATGCCGTCTGCCACTCGAGCGTCCGCAACATGCTCGGGTTCACCGGCACCTACCGTGGCGAGCCCGTTTCGGTCCAGGGGACGGGGATGGGCCTGCCGTCGCTGTCGATCTACGCCACCGAGCTGATCCGCGACTACGGAGTGCAGCAGCTCGTCCGCGTCGGCTCGTGCGGCGCAGTCTCCGAAAAGCTCGCGCTCCGCGACGTTGTGATCGCGATCAGCGCGTCGACGGACTCGTCGATGAACAAGATCCGTTTCGAAGGTCTCGACTACGCCGCAACCGCCGATTTCGGGTTGTTGCGAGCGGCGTACGACGCTGCCGTGGCGGCCGGTATCGCCGTCACGGTCGGGCAGATCTTCTCGTCGGACTCGTTCTACTCTGACCGCCCGGAGCTGCTGAAGCGCATGGTCGACTACGGCGTGGTGGCAGTCGAGATGGAGGCGAACGCGCTCTACACGCTCGCGGCGAAGTACGACCGGCAGGCGTTGTGCATCTGCACGGTGTCGGACCTGGTCGTCACCGGCGAGGAGACGTCATCGCACGAGCGGGAACAAACGTTCGGCGACATGGTCACCCTTGGCCTCGACGCACTTCTCGCCACCCCGCTGCCCTGAAGTCCCGAGCCGCGGTGATCTCAACATGCTCGATCAGCGGAGCAGCGGCGGAGGGCCGGTGACCAGTTGCTCGAGCTCGGCTCGTCCGGGCAAACCTTCGGGAGCCACCACGTCGCCGCTTCGGACGTAGTAGAACGCCGCCGCCACCCTGTCCGGCTCGACGCCCATCAGCTCAGCCCACGCCACTCGGTAGATCGCGAGCTGCAACGGGTCGGCGTCGTGACGCTGGTTGGTCTTCCAGTCGACGACGAGGAAACCGTCGTCGGTCTCGTAGACGGCGTCGATGCGGCCACGCACGACCCGGCCTGCCAGCACGAGGGAAAACGCCGCCTCGACCTGATAGGGCGGTCGCTCGCCGAACGGGCCAGCCCGGAACGCGTCGATCAGCTCGGCCAGATCGGCGTCGCTGGTGATGTCGACGTCTGCTCGGCCGGGCAGCTCCTCGGGGTCGAGCAGCGTCGGCCTGCCGATATGGGCTTCGACCCAGGCGTGGAAACGGGTGCCGAACCGCGCCGAGGACGACGGCTTACGAGGCATCGGCCGTGCCAGGTCCTTGGCGAGGCTCTCAGGGTCGCTGTCGAGGCGAAGCAGCGTCGTGGCCGACAGTTGGTCGGGAAGCGGTACGACGATCTCGTCGGCCCGGCTGACCCTCGCCTCCTCGACGAGTCGGGCGATCTCGCGGTCCCACTGGTCGACCTGGGTGAGCTCATCGAGCATCAGCTCGTCGTCGGCCCGTCGTGCGGCGATCTCCCACCCGTCACCGCGGGCCTGCTCGACCAGAGCGGCGACGTCGCGCCGCTGGGCGACCTCGGTCGCGTCGGCCTCGACCGGCCACGGGTATCGGCCGAGGCTCCGGTTGGCGGGGTTCTCGGCGTCGGGCGCTGGCGGCGGCGTGGTGATCTCGGGCTCATCGTCCCAGCTCTGCATCGCGAGAACCACGTCGGAGAAGAAGACCGAGGGCCCGCGGGGCTTCTTCTGCTGCGGACCCCACCAGTGGCAGGACACCACGAGTTCGTGCCGGGGACGGGTGAGGGCGACGTAGGCCAGCCGCCGCTCCTCGCGCTCCTCGTCGGCCTTGCAGTCCTCGACAAACTGGTTCAGGCCGCTGTTGCTGCGCTCGCGGATGACGGGAAGATCGGCGGCATCCCCGCGGAGGGGCGACGGCAGCTCAGTCATGCCGGTCGGCCAGCGTGCGCGGCCTTGCGCCGAGGGAAACACCTTTGCGCACATCCCTGGCACGAACACGATGTCCCACTCCAGACCTTTGGCCCGGTGGACCGTGAGCAGCTTGACGGAGTTCGCCTCGGTGGGGATGGCCAGGGCAAGGCCCTGGGCGTACTCCTCCTCGGCTTCGAGGTAGGCGAGCAGCCCCGGCAGCGACGCATCGCCGTCGATCCCGGCGAACGACGCCACCGCGTCGAGGAACGTCGCGAGGTTGTCACGACGCGACGACGCGACCTGTGAGGTCGACGACGCGAGCTCAACCTCGAGACCCGTCACATCGATGACCCGGCGGACCAGGTCGAGCAGCGGCTCGCCGACATACCGCCGAAGGCTCCTGATCTCGCGAGCCAGCGCCTGGAACCGCTCCCGGGCCTCCGGTGAGTAGGCCAAGGAGCCTGGATCTTCGAGCGCTTCGAGCAGCGAGACGATGTCGGCCGGGTCGACGCCCGCCACTGCCTGCTCGAGGGCTCCACCGATGTCGTCGGGGTCGACATCAGGTGGCTTCGCGAGGTGTTGCGCGCGCTCACCCAGCAGGGCGAGGTCACGTAGGCCGATCGCCCATCGCGGCCCCGACAGCAGTGCTAACAGGGACGCGTTGGCCGTGACGTCGTGGACCACCTGGAGGGTCGCCACCACCTCGGCAACCTCAGGCATCGACAACAGGCCGCTGAGGCCCACCACCTCGACCGGCACCCCGGCGCCGACGAGCGCATCGTGTACGTCGCTCGCCGTCTTGTTGTCGCGGACCAGAACCCCGATCTCGCTCCAGGTCGGCACCGGCATCGCCTGATGTGCCGCCGGGACCTCTCGGGCCAGGAACCGCAGCTCGTCGTCATACGTCTCGAGGCTGGCGGCACGCACCACACCGTCGCGGGCGCCCGCAGCGGGGACGAGGGGCTCGGTGCCTGTATGGACGGAGTACAGATCGGTGGCCAGCACATTGGCGGTATGCAGGATGCGCGCCCGTGACCGCCGGTTGATGCTTAGCGGGAAGGGCGCCTCGGGCGCCACGCCGGCGGCCGGCGGGAAGACCCGCAGGAACTGCCCGATGTTGCTCACCGACGCACCGCGCCAGCCGTAGATAGCCTGACATGGGTCGCCGACGGCGGTCACCGGATGACCTCGGCCGCTGTCTGCCTGCTCGCCTGAGAGCTGCTCACCTGAGAAGAGGGCCTGCAGCAGTCGTGCCTGGGCGACGGAGGTGTCTTGGTATTCGTCGAGGAGCACGACCTTGAATCGCTCGCGCTCGGCGTCGCCGACCTCGGGACACGTCTCGGCCAGCTTTGCCCCGAGGGCCATCTGGTCGGAGAAGTCCATCACCCCCAGCTCACGTTTGAGCGCGCGGTAGCCCTCGACGAAGGCCAGCAGCTCGCGACGCTTGGCCAGCGTGGTGAGAACGTTCTTGACCTGGACGGTCTGTTTGGCCTGCTCCCAAAGAGGGGCTTCCGCGGCTTGGAAGCGGCGCACCTCGTCGGGGGCGACCAGATGCTCCGACAACGCGGCGTCGAGCGCCAGCAACCCGGAGACGCTCGTGGCGATCCAGGTCGTGAGGTGCTCGACCGGCCCGTTGTGGCGGCGAATGGCGCGGGCAGCGAGCTGGAACCGCGACGCGTCAGCGATCAGTCGCGTGTCAGGCTCGTGCCCGATCCGCAAGCCGTGCTCGGCGAGGAGCCGGGAGGCGTAGGCATGGTAGGTGAGGACAGTCGGCTCGAGCGGCTCGTCGTCCTCGGCTTCGACGAGTGTGCCGGGTGCCCGGAGCAGTCCGGCGCTGACGAGGCTGCTCCGGACCCGATGAGCGAGCTCGGCCGCCGCCTTGTTGGTGAATGTCAGCCCGAGGATCTCGTCGGCAGCTACCCGACCGGTGGCGACGAGCCAGACGACCCGGGCGGCCATCACCGTGGTCTTGCCGGAGCCGGCGCCAGCGACGATGACGCCCGGCTGCAACGGTGCAGTGATCGCGGCGATCTGCTGCTCGCTGAAGTCGATGCCCATCAGCCGGCAGAGCTCGTCGGGCGTGGTGATCAGTGACCGTGGTGCCGGTGCGGTCGTCGTCATCAGAGCACCGAGCCGCCGGGCTGCTGCGCCGGGCACATCGTCGCGAAGTCACACATGGCGCAGTAGTCGTTCATCGTCGCGTCGAACGCTTCGGACCGGACGACGTCGACGGCCGATATCAGCTGTACTTCGATCGGCTTGCGGCCGGAGTCGTCGGCCTGCTGAGGACCCTGCTCCTGAACCTTCGGGAAGCCGTCGACGTCGACGCGTAGCTGGACGAGCTCAGCACCACCTGAGCGCGCGTCGGGGCCACACAGCGTGGCCAGACCGCCCTGGTCAACCGCAAGCTGGTAGAGCCCCAACTGCGGGTTGTCGAGCAGCTTGGGTGCCGTGACGGCGCGCTTGCTGGTCTTGAAGTCGATGATCCGGATGTTGCCCTCCGAGTCGCGCTCGACCCGGTCGACCTTGCCGCGGAGCGAGACCGTCTCGCCGCCCTCCAACGGCACCTCGACCTCGAAGTCCTGCTCGGAGCCCAGAAAGGTGCGACCTGGACGGCCTTCGGACCAGGCCACGAACCGGCGGATCGCGTGCTGCGCCTCGACATGCTCACGATCGGCGATCCACTGGCTGTCGAACTGCA
The DNA here is from genome assembly GCA_963815295.1 of uncultured Actinomycetota bacterium. Taxonomy (GTDB): domain Bacteria; phylum Actinomycetota; class Actinomycetes; order Propionibacteriales; family Nocardioidaceae; genus JACDHG01. Next base: position 320,371 of record CAWFFZ010000008.1, on the reverse strand, counting down.
ACTGGCCCCAGACGGAGTCGAGCAGGGCGAGCAGCCGTTGCTCGTCGACCGTCTCCTCCCTGCTCATATGGTCGGCCAAGGCGTGGATCATGCTGCCGAACCCGAGAGCAGTGCTCCGGCCGGACTCGCCGGCCGCCTCGCGAGCCAGGAACCACCGCAGCGGACAGTCGAGAAGTGCGGCCAAGGCGCTGGCCGAAAGCCGCAGCGGCGCATCGCTCGGCCGCACAGGTACGTCGTTGGTGGTGCGAGCCCGCAGTCCCCACCAAGAGGCCGGATCGGCCGATGGAGCGACCGAATCTCCGGCCACTTCCGTGTCGACCAGCCGCGCCAGTCGGGAGGCAGCGGCTCGGCGCAAGGGCTCGCGTGACTCTGGATCGGCTGCGACCCGACGTAGCTCGGCGACGAGCCCCGGCAGCGACAGCGTGCGAGTCGGGCGGCCCGGACGGGACTCAGGTCGCAGGCCCAACTCGTCGATGAGCCGTGACGGCTGGTCGCCGTCTGCCTCGGGCGACGCCACGGCCGTGACGATCAGCCGCTGCCGGGCTCGCGTCACGGCGACGTAGAAAAGCCGTCGCTCCTCGGCCATCATCGCCTTCGTCGGCAGCGGTTCGACAAGTCCCTCGGGGCCGAGCCGGTCGGCGTGGAGAAGCGAGCCCCGGCGACGTAGATCAGGCCAGCTGCCCTCTTGGACTCCGGCCACGACGACCAGCCGCCACTCGAGCCCCTTCGACCGATGGGCGGTCAGCAGTCGCACCGAGTCGCCTCGCACGCCACGCTCGGCGAGGGTGTCGGCCGGGATCTGCTGCGCCTCGATCTCGTCGAGGAAGACAGCCGCCGAGGTGTGCCCCTGCTGCTCTTCGGCCCGGGCAGCCGCCTCGAAGAGGGCACAGAGTGCGTCGAGGTCACGGTGAGCGGCCCGCGCGGCGCCGCCACCGCGCTCGACAGCGTTGCGCAGCCGGTAGGGCCAGGTCGTGCCGGCCCAGACGACCCAGAGAGCCTCCTCAGCCGTGCCACCGCGGCGCAGCACCTCAGCTGCCTTCGCCAGCAGCCCCGCCAGCTTGCGCGGACGGACTGCGAGCCGTTCGTCGACAGGGTCGAGCAACTCCGGATCCAGGAGCGCCTGCCGCACGAGCTCGCCGGAGAACTGCGGCAACCGCTCGCCGAGATGGGCCTCGCGGTCGAGCCGCCTGAGGTCTCGGCCGAGCTTGCGCACCTGGGCCGCGTCGAGGTCGCACAGGGGCGACATGACCAGCAGGTGGGCGTCGTCAGGCGTCATCGCGTCTGGCGCGACGGCCCAACGCAGCGCTGCCAGCAGCGGCTGGACCGCCGGCTCGTCGCGTAGCGGCACCTCGTCGCCCGCGACCTCGATCGGGACACCGGCGCCGACGAGTGCCCGGCGCATACCCGGGATCGCCGTCACGCCCGATCGCACCAGGACGGCCATGTCGGACCAGGCGATGTCGTCTTCGAGGTGTGCCCGCCGGAGCAGGTCGGCAATGTGGTCGGTCTCGGCGCCACTGGACGTGAACGTGTAGACGTCGACCCGCCCGTCGCCGTACGGGTTGGGCGCCGCAACCGGGTTGCGGAACGTCTGGAAGTCCGCAGCGCTGATCGGACCGCTGACTCCGATGCCCTTGGCGATCCGGCGGGACGCGGTGAGCAGCCGGCTGCCGAACCGACGGGTGGTCGCGAGGGCCGCGACAGGGGCCGGTTGGCCGTCAGCGCGGAGGAACTGGGTCGGGAACTCGAGGATGCCTCGCACATCGGCCCCCCGGAATGCGTAGATGCTCTGGTCGGGGTCGCCGACCACGACAAGGTCACGCCCGTCGCCTGCGATCGCACGGAGCAGTCGCACCTGGCTGGGGTCGGTGTCTTGGTATTCGTCGACGAAGACAGCGCGATACTCGCGCCGCAACTGCTCCTTGTTTGTGGGCTGCTCCGCGGTGAGCATGGCGCGGTGGATCACCTCGGAGTAGTCGAGGACGACCTGGCGATCGAGGACGGCGAGGTACTCCTCCATGAACTGACCGGCGGCCACCCAGGTCGGTGTGTCGCTCTCGCGGCCGATCCGCTCCAGATCGTCGGGATCGAGCGCGAGCTCGCGGGCGCGGGACAGCACGGCGTGGACCTCGCGGGCGAAGCCGCGGGTGCGCAGGGCCGCCTCGATCGAGCTCGGCCACGCGGCGACACCGCTCTCGCGCGAGTGAGCGAGCAGCTCGGCGAGACGGACGTCCTGCTCGGGAGCGCTGAGCAGCCGTAGCGGTGTCTCGTAGGTGCCCTCTGGCTGGAACCGGCGGACCAACCCGTAGCAGAACGAGTGGAAGGTCGAGCTGATCGGCGTCGCCGACGTACGACCGAGCCTCGAGGTGATCCGGGTGCGCAGCTCGTCGGCTGCCTTGCGGCTGAACGTCAGCACGAGCACTTCGTCTGGTGACAGCCCACCACGCTCGACCCGGTCAACCACGGCCTCGACCAGGGTGGTCGTCTTGCCGGTGCCCGGCCCTGCGAGCACGAGCAAGGGACCCCCGGCGTGGTCGACGACCGCCTGCTGCGAGGCGTCGAGCTCGGGCTTCGCGGCGCGTGCGCGCGGAGCTCGCTCGAGGCGGTAGGTGACCGACATGTGCCTATTGGAACAGACGGCGCCGACACGAGGCAGACCTGCCAGGGTGGCATGGTGCGCATCGATGACATCGCCCGGCTTGATCTCGGCTACTTCGTCCGCCCGGCCGAGGAGACCGGCACCGGGTCTCCGCGCGTCGAGGGGGTGCTCGGGTACGTCGTTCGGCATCCAGGTGGCGTCGTCGTCTTCGACACGGGTCTCGGCGCGGTCGACGACGAGACCGAGGCCTGGTACCGACCGCGACGTCGCTCAGTCGAGGAAGCGCTTTCCGACGTGGGGTTGAGCGTCGCGGACGTGGACCTGGTCGTCAACTGCCACCTGCACTTCGACCACTGCGGCGGCAACGCCGCGTTCGCCGGTCGGCCGGTGCTCTGCCAGCGACGAGAGCTCGCCACTGCTCGTGCTGGTGACTACACGAACCTCGACCTGGTCGACCACCCCGGCGCCCGGCTGGAGGAACTGGACGGGGAGGCGGAGCCGTTGCCCGGCGTCTTCGTGATCCCGACCCCGGGCCACGTCGACGGGCACCAGTCGCTGGCGGTCAGGTGTGACGACGGGACAGTGGTGCTGGCAGGCCAGTCGCACGACCAGGCGTCGCTGTTCAGCGCTGACGCGTTGGCGGTTCGCGCTCAGGCGGCGGGTGTTGAGCAGCCGCTGCCGCTGCCGGCGGCGTGGATGGAACGGCTGCTCGACCTCGACCCGCGTCAGGTGCTGTTCGCGCACGACGCCGCGGTCTGGCGGCCCTGAGGCCGGCTCACAGCCGGGCGAGCACGGCGTCGAGGGAGGGACGGCAGGCTGCGACGTACTCCTGCGACGAGTCCGGAAACAGCCCCAGCTCCTCGTGCCTGCCGCGGGTCGCCACCCGGTAGACGTGGGCGCGCAGGCACAGTTGCGGCCATTCGGGTACGTCGGACCACTCGTCGAGCAGTGACTCCGGCACGCCCTCCCAGCAGATCCCGTCAACCGCAGCGACCGCGAGGGCCCAGCCCGCCGGCCGGAAGTACGGCGGCCAATCGATGATCGCGGGAGGGTGCCCATCGGCCATCACGACGTTGCCCCCGATGTCACCGTGCACGACCTGCGCCGCCGCACTGACCGGACGCATCGCCGCCACCCCTGCTTCGATCAGCGCGCGCGTCTCCGGGCGGCCACAGACCGGAGCGCCGTCCCACGCCACGGAGTCGCCGTACGTCCAGCCGTCGTCGCGCTCGTCCAAGAAGTCCGGACGCGGCAGGTCGACGACGCCGGCATGGAAGAACTCGGCTGCCCGGCGGATCAAGGCAGCATCGGTACGCATCGACGCGTCCCGACCCGGGACGAACCAGTGCGCTGCCCAGCCGTCGTACGACCAGCCGCCGTCGGGCCCCGGCAACGGCTCCGGAACCCGCACCGACTCGTGGTGGCCCCAGCCGGCGTACACCTCACAGACCCACTCGTGCTCCGCGGCGAAGCCGACCGGCTTCAGCACCACCGCACCGTCCGACCAGGTGCGGTCCTGACCACCGGCCAGTCTGCGCAGCGCGTCAACGTCGAGGCCGTATGCCGAAACCACATGGGCCGGCGGCTGGCTCACGGTGTCCACAGCACTGCCGCAAGGTCGACTCGTAACGACGCCGCCTCGGTGACCTGTCCTCGTAATGGCGTCCCCTCCTCGCGGTAGTGCGCCAACGCCTCGCGCTGATGCGACGTCGGCAGGCTGCCGTCGGCCCGCACGACCCGCCACCACGGAACCGGGGCCCCGTACACAGCCATCACCCGTCCGATCTGGCGCGGACCTCCGCGCCCGACAGCGTCGGCCAGCACGCCGTACGTCGTCGCCCGCCCCACGGGGATGCGCTCCACCAGCGACAGAACCGCTTCGACGTACGCATCCGGGTCGTCCGAGACCTCCACGCGAACAGCCTCCCAGACCGTCGGGCAGTCCCCTAGCGCGAGCGAGTCTCGCCACCCCAAGCCCCAGCCAGCCCAGCACAAGGGGCCGGGAAGATGCTCCCGGCCCCTTGTCGTGGGTGCTTCCCGTCCTCTGTCAGTGGTTGCCCAGTCGGCGACTGCTCTGTCGGAGATTGCCAGTCAGAGCAGTCATACTGACCGCTAGAGACTGACTGTCAGAGGATGGGGTTGAACGGCTCGGTCCCAAGAGACAGCGAGAGTCCGCTGATCCCGGAGTTGGCCTTGGCGTAACGCAGCTCGTGGTCGATGTCGCCGATGTAGTTCGATGCGGGGAGCGGGGCGAGACCCAGTGTCGACAGGGTGCCAAGAGCGTTGCCCTGGGCGTCGATGAAGGCACTGCCAGAGTCACCGGGGACGCCCGGTGTCACGGTGTAGAGCGGATGTGTCCAGCCATTGCCGTCCGAGCCGAGGCTCACTCCTGTGTGTGGTGACAGCACCGAGATACCGGCCCGCAGTGAGGAGTTGCCATAGGTGTAGACGCGATCGCCGGCAGTGGTGCCGGTCGTGTTGATGCCCTCGGGGCCGCCCCAGAACGGGATCGACGGGTTGGCCACGGTCGACCGGGTACGGATGAGCATTACTGCTCCCTCCCTCTAGCGAGAACGTCGGACACGGAGCCCAACGAGGCCGGTTACTCCGGGGTCACGAACTGTCTCGGGATGCGAGACGGCGGCGAGTAATGCCGGGTTTCTGCCGCTCTCGCTGGCAGGCGGGCTGCTGCCGGCACGACAGACGACGGCCACTGGCGACCAGCTCGACGCGGCCGGCGGCCAACTCGTGGCCATCTGGACCTTGCCCAGGGGTCACTGCCCGGTCCTAGAGTGTCCAGACCTACCGAGTTTCGAGGAGCCCTCATGCGACCCTCTTCACGTCATCTGGTCTGGCTCGCCGCCCTCTCCTTCGTCGTCCCTACCGCGCTGGCTACCTCCGCCGGGTCAGCGGCTTCGGGCGCGAGGTCGGACGCGGCTGCCGCCACCGAGTCGAAGCACCCACACAGCAAGAACCTGCGGATTGCGACCTACAACCTAAGCCTCAACCGCAACGAGGCCGGCCAGCTCGAGGCAGACCTCGAATCCGGCACCAACGCACAGGCGCGCGCAGTTGCCGAGGTGATCCAACGCACCAACCCCGACATCGTGCTCCTCAACGAGTTCGACTTTGTGCCGGACAACCGGGCGGTCGACCTTTTCCGTGACAACTACCTCGAGGTCGGCCAGGGCGGCGCGGAGCCGATCGAGTTCACCTACGCGTTTGTCGCACCGTCCAACACGGGGGTGCCGAGCGGTTTCGACCTCAACAACGACGGCGCCATCGGTGGCGGTGACGACGCGTTCGGGTTCGGCCTGTTCCCGGGACAGTTCGGGATGGCGGTGCTGTCGAAGTACCCGATTGACGAGCTTGCGGTCCGCACGTTCCAACACTTCCGCTGGCAGGACATGCCCGGCGCCTTGCTACCCGACGACCCGGCGACCGCGGCGCCAGCCGACTGGTACTCCGAAGCCGAGCTCGATATCTTCCGGTTGTCGAGCAAGTCACACTGGGACGTCCCCGTGCGGGTGGGTCGGGAAACCATCCACGTGCTCGCATCGCACCCGACCCCACCGACCTTCGATGGTGATGAGGACCGCAACGGTCGGCGCAACCACGACGAGATCCGCTTCTGGGCCGACTACGTCAGTCCGGGTCGCGCGTCGTCATACATCTATGACGACGTGGGACGCCGAGGCGGCCTCAAGCCTGGGTCGAAGTTCGTCGTGCTGGGCGACCAGAACAGTGACCCGCTCGACGGCGACTCAGTCGAAGGCTCGATCCAGCAGCTGATCGAGCACCCACGGATCACTGACCCGCTGCCGACGTCGGAGGGTGCCGTGGAGGCGGCGGCACTCCAGGGCGGCGCGAACGCCACACACGAGGGTGATCCTCGCTACGACACGGCGGACTTCAACGACAACCCCGCGCCGGGCAACCTCCGTGCCGACTATGTGCTGCTCTCGAAGCAGCTGCGTCCTGTCAACGCACGCGTCTTCTGGCCGGTGCGCGCCGACCCGTTGTCGCGGCTGACGGGCGAGTTCCCGTTCCCGACGAGCGACCATCGGCTGGTCTGGGTCGACGTACGCATGGCCCGGCACTGAGGACGGGAGGCCGGTCACTCCTCGCCACGTCCGTGTAGCCGGTCGCCAGAGCGACCGGCTACACGGACGCAAGGGTGCGGAAATCACGTGGACACGCTAGGCAGCGGTGTGCGTACGCTCGCAGCCTCAACCGCTGACGCAGTTTCACCTCAGAAGAAGGGCAACATCCGCATGGTTTCAGCCGTCCGACAAGTCACGTTCGACTGCGCCGACGCGTACACACTCGCGCAGTTCTGGAGCCAGGTGTTCGAGCGCCCACTCCACGACGACGACAACCCCGGCGACCCGATGGCGCTGATCAAGCTGGACAACAACCAGGGCATCTTGTTCATCGGCGTCCCCGAGGGGAAGAGCGTCAAGAACCGCCTGCACCTCGACGTCGTGCCGACCGACCGGACGCGCGACGAGGAGGTCGACCGACTGCTCGGCGTCGGTGCGCGGATCTACGAGGATCACCGCAAGGACGACGGCACCGGGTGGGTGACCATGCTCGACCCCGAGGGCAACGAGTTCTGCGTGGAGCGCAGCGACGCTGAGCGGACGTAAGACCTCAGGACTGACCCAAGGGCCTGTTGAGCCTCTCGGCTCGACTTCGGCGCCGCGAACAGTCCATTCAGCGTCGCAGCGAACAGTCCATTCAGTACGACGGTTGGGACGGGTCGATCTGGTTGACCCAGGCTGCCACGCCGCCGCCGACGTGGACGGAGTCGGAGAAGCCTGCGCCCTTGAGTACCGCGAGGGCTTCGGCTGAGCGAATGCCGGTCTTGCAGTGCAGCACGACCTGCTTGTCCGACGGCAGGTTCTCCAGTGCGTTGCCGTTGATGAACTCTGCCTTGGGGATGAGCTCCGCGCCGGGGATCTGGTTGATCTCGAACTCGTTTGGCTCGCGTACGTCGATGAGCACGAAGTCACGCTCGCCGTTCTCGCGCTCCTTTAGCCAGTGCTCGAGGGTCGTGACGGAGATCGTCGAGTCGGCAGCAGCCTCGGCCGCCTCGTCGCTGAGCGCGCCGCAGAAGCTCTCATAGTCGATCAGCTCGGTGACCGTCGGGTTGTCGCCGCAGATCGCGCAGTTGGGGTCCTTGCGGACCGGAAGCTTGCGGTAGTCCATCTCGAGGGCGTCGTAGATCATCAGCTTGCCGAGCAGCGGCTCGCCGATGCCGGCGATCAGCTTGATCGCCTCGTTGACCTGGATCGAGCCGATGCTCGCGCACAGCACGCCCAGCACCCCGCCCTCGGCGCAGGATGGCACCATCCCCGGCGGTGGCGGTTCGGGATAGAGACAGCGGTAGCAAGGACCGTGCTCTGCCCAGAAGACGGAGGCTTGGCCGTCGAATCGGTAGATCGAACCCCAGATGTAGGGCTTGCCGAGCAGCACGGCGGCGTCGTTGACGAGGTAGCGGGTGGCGAAGTTGTCGGTGCCGTCGACGATGAGGTCGTACTGCTCGAAGATGCCCATCACGTTGTCGTTGTCGAGCCGCTCGTGGTGCACCACGACGTTGACGAGCGGGTTGATCTCGGAGATCGACTCCTGTGCCGAGAGCGCCTTGGACTTGCCGACGTCGCTTTGGCCGTGGATGACCTGCCGTTGGAGGTTCGATTCGTCGACCTCGTCGAACTCGACGATCCCGAGGGTGCCGACGCCGGCGGCGGCCAGGTAGAGCAGGGCCGGGCTGCCGAGGCCGCCCGCGCCGATGACGAGGACCCGGGCGTTCTTGAGTCGCTTCTGGCCGGTCATTCCGACGTCGGGGATGATCAGGTGGCGGCTGTATCGACGTACCTCGTCGATGGTGAGTTCGGCAGCAGGCTCCACGAGCGGGGGCAGCGACACGGTCTCTCCTCGTCAGGCATAAGGGCAGGACGGCTGGCATCCGGGGATGGGCCGTCATCGGTTACAACCCGATGAGCCACCTCCATGTTCCCCGAAGGCGCCCCGCTGGGCCGGATGCGCATCCCGCCAGCTGGACAGCCCACACCTACGGCGACTCCCAACGTCCGTACAACCGAGCGCCATAGCGACCGCGCCTACGGACGCAACGAGCCGAAGCCGGGACCAGAACCTAGGCTGGGCCAATGGCCAGCGCCAAGACCCCCGTCGACGTCGACGGCCGCACGCTCCAGCTCAGCAACCTCGACAAGGTGCTCTACCCCGAGACCGGGTTCACCAAGGGCGAGATCATCGACTACTACGTGCACGTCGCCGACGCCCTGCTCCCGCACCTCGCCGACCGGCTGCTCACCCGCAAGCGCTGGCCCGACGGCACCGGCAGCGCATCTTTCTTCGAGAAGAACACGCCTCGCGGCACACCCGACTGGGTCCGCACCGTCTTCATGGCCGAGCACGGTGACGACGGCGTGGAGTACGTCGTCGCCGATGACCTGCCCACCCTGGTATGGCTGGCCAACCTCGCCGCGCTCGAGCTGCACGTCCCGCAATGGAAGGTCGGCCCCCGAGGCGGCCCGCAGGACTCCGACCTCGTCGTCTTCGACCTCGACCCGGGTGCCCCCGCTGACATCATCGACTGCTGCGACGTCGCCGGCGCCCTCAAGCAGCTGCTCGAGGCCGACGGCCTGACGGCATACCCGAAGACGTCGGGCAACAAGGGCGCCCAGCTGTACGTCCCGATCGAGCCGACCACCTCGCGCCGCACGTCGGGTTACGCCAAACAGCTCGCCGATCAGCTCGCCGCTGCCCTGCCCGACCTCGTCGTCTCGGCCATGGAGAAGAAGCAGCGCAAGGGCAAGGTCTTCATCGACTGGAGTCAGAACAACGCCGCCAAGACCACCATCGCCCCCTACTCGTTGCGTGGCGTCGCCCGACCCACCGTTTCGACACCGCTCACATGGGACGAAGTGGACGCCGCCACCAGCGCAGCGGACCTGGTGTTCCTGCCCGCCGACGTACTCGCCCGCATCGACGAGCACGGCGACCTCCTGGCCGATCTCGACGACACGGCCGCACCCCTCCCCTAAGCGCGCAGCGCCGCGACCCCCTGGCCTCGCCGTCGACGTCCGGTCCGACAGCGCCTCGACGGTAGGATGCCGCGGGTGACCTCCCCTGTCGAAGATCGACGTCGCACCAGCCGACTGCCCCGCAGTGCACGCCGCGCCCAGCTGCTGGAGTCGGCGCTCGACGTCTTCGTCGCACAGGGATACCACGCGGCAGCGATGGACGACATCGCCGAAGCGGCCGGCGTTTCCAAACCGGTGCTCTACCAGCACTTCCCCGGCAAGCTCGAGCTCTACCTCGCGCTGCTCGACTCCGCCTGCGACCAGGTCGTCGCCGAGGTCCGCGAGGCCCTCGCCAGCACCCAGGACAACAAGGAGCGGGTCGCGGCCACCACCGAGGCGTTCTACGCGTACGTCGCCGACGCCAAGGGCGCTTTCCGACTCGTGTTCGAGTCCGACCTGACGAGCGAGCCAGCCGTCCGCGAACGCGTCGAGCGCGTCACACTCCAGTGTGCCGACGCATGCGCGGAGGTCATCGCCGACGACACCGGCTTCCCACCCGAGGTCTCCCGGCTGCTCGCGGTGGCCTTGGTAGGAATGAGCCAGGTCTCAGCGCGGTTCTGGCTGAGCATGCCCGACACGACCCTCAAACAGAAGGACGCGACGGAGCTCATCGCCAGCCTCGCCTGGCGAGGCATCCGGGGTTTCCCGCGACACGAGTAAGGGCCCGGATCCCGACCATCCGGCCAGCAAGCCCATCGAACTGAGAGGACTCCCCTGTGGAGGTCAAGATCGGCGTCACCCACGCCAGCCGTGAGCTGACGTTCGACTCCAACGAGTCGCCCGAGGACATGCAGAAGGCGATCACCGACGCGCTCACGTCCGAGAACCGCCTCCTCGTCCTGAACGACGAGAAGGGCCGCACTATCTACGTTCCGATCGACAAGCTCGCCTATGTCGACATCGCCGGCGAGCAGGGACGGCGCGTCGGCTTCGGCGCCGCCTGACGTACGCCGGAGCGGGGATGCTGTACAGGGCGATGCGCGGCGTCGTCGCCCCCGTTGCCCGGGCGGTGTTTCGCCCTAAGGTCGAGGGGCGCCATCACGTGCCGAAACATGGTGCGGTCATCATCGCGAGCAACCACTTGTCGTTCATCGACAGCGTGGTGATCCCAGTCGTCGCGCCGCGCCCGGTCATCTTCCTCGCCAAGGTCGAGTACTTCACCGGCACCGGCCTGAAGGGCTTCGCAACCCGGACCTGGTTCAACGCCATCGGGTCCATTCCCATCGAGCGTGGCGACAACCGCGCTGCCCAGGCTTCGCTCGATGCCGCCTTGACGGTGCTCGGACGCGGCGACGCCTTTGGCATCTACCCCGAAGGGACGCGCTCGCGCGACGGCCGGCTCTACCGTGGCCGCACCGGCGTCGGCTGGCTGGCCCTCACGGCAGACGTCCTCGTCGTACCCGTCGCGCTCATCGGCACCGAGAAGATCCAACCGGTGGGCTCGCGGCGGCTGCACATGCACCGGATCACGGTGCGGTTCGGTGCTCCGCTGAGGTTCGACGCAGCGCGTATGCCGTCGACGCCAGCGCTGGCGCGCCGCCAAGCCACCGACGAGATCATGGATGCCATCGCCGCCCTGTCGGGGCAGCCGCGCGCGTCGACCTACAACCAGGCACCTCCCTCGGTCTGAGGCGGGCGTCCGCCCCGGACTGGGCCAAGACACGCCCGTCAGCGCAACCGGATCTGGAGCACTGCCGAGTCGACTGCTGGTGGCGGGCGGAATGCCCTCCGCGGGACAGTCAATCCGCGCTGGAGCTCGAACCGCTGGCTGTGCCGACGCGACAACCTGGTCTCGCCGTCCACCACCTGGCGCACGACACGTCGCTGGAGCACCAGATCGGCGCTGAGAAGCTGCAGATGTGGAGAGAGGAGCTGGCGCAGGAGGGCGGTCGTCGCGTCGTACGGTGGATTCGCGACGACTCGAAACGGAGCTCGTGGCCAGCGCAGCCGAGTGACGTCGGCTCCCACGACCGTGACCGCATTCACCCCGACAAACCGAGCGCGAAGAGTCTCGAGCCGTGCAGGGTGACGCTCCACTGCGATCACGCGTGCACCTGCGGCGACCAGCAAGCCAGTCAGCGCCCCATCGCCCGCACCTAGGTCGACGACGAGGTCACCGGGTCGGACACCGGCGGCGTCTACGACGCGACCAGGCCATGGCTCAACCAGGCAGTGCCAACCCCAGCGCGCCTGCGGCGATCGAGAACGACGCTCCGGTCGCGCGCGATTGCGGGCGCGCCCGGACACGGCGGACCATCACCAGGCAGATTGACATGCCCACGACCGTAGGGACGACAGCCCTTGGGTGCAATTGGTTTAGCGGAGCGGTCAGGCTTGGAGGCCGAGGGCGCTCATCCGCGCGGTGTGGGTCTCACTGAGGCGGGCAAACATCCGCCCGATGGCCGCCAGGTCCATGCCGGGCCGGTCGACACCCCCGACCAGAAGTGCGGTGAGCGCGTCGCGTTCGGCAGCCACCCGCTGCGCCTGCGACAGCGCCTCGCCCATCAGCCGGCGCCCCCACAGGGCCAGTCGCCCGGCCACTTTGGGGTCTGCCTCGATCGCCTTGCGGACCCGGTCGACGACGAACTCCGAACGCCCGGTGTCCTCCAGCGTCGCGATGATCAGCTCGCGGGTCGACGCATCGACGTAGGCGGCGATCTCACGGTAGAAGTCCGCGGCGAGGCCGTCGCCGACGTACGCCTTGATCAGACTCTCGAGCCAGTTCGACGGCCTCGTGTGAGCGTGAAACGCATCAACGGGGGCGTGGAACGGCTCCATCGCCTCGTACGGGTCGGCGTCGAGCAGCCGGAGGTGCGCGATCAGGTCTTCGAGGTGGCGGAACTCGCCGGCGGCCATCGACGCCAGCGCCACCTTGTCCTCCAGCGTCGGGGCGCTGCCGGCGTCCTCGGCCATTCGCTCGAACGCGCTCAGCTCGGAGTACGCAAGACCGCCCAGCAGGTCGATGACTGCGACCCGATAAGCGGGGTCGTCGTACGCCGGATTGAGCTCCTTGGCGACGGGCCCGCCGGCGTCGGCGGACGCGGTCTGCGGCGCATCGTCAGTCATGCGACGAAGCGTAGCGACATTGCTACCTGCTGAGACCGATAGACTGCCCTTGAGCACGCCCCGCGCGATCACCGCGCCGCGGGCGTCAATCCAAGAAACGAGATCCCGCTCTGACTACCTTCGAAGAACTCGGCGTTATGCCCGCAATCGCCAAGGCGTTGCGCGCCAACGGCATTACTGACGCCTTTCCCATCCAAGAGATGACCCTCCCCATCGCGTTGACCGGCACCGACCTCATCGGCCAGGCCCGCACGGGGACCGGCAAGACGTTGGCGTTCTCCATCCCGATCCTGCAGCGCGTGATCGCGCCAGACGACGCCGACTTCTCCGAGCTCGTCGCGCCCGGCAAACCTCAAGCACTCGTGATCGCGCCCACGCGCGAATTGGCGCTGCAGGTCGCCGGCGACCTGCGGCTCGCGGGCATCAACCGCGGCACCCGCACGCTCACGGTGTACGGCGGAGTCCCCTACGAGCCTCAGCTCGAGGCACTCGTGGCCGGTGTCGACGTCGTCGTCGGCACTCCTGGGCGGCTGCTCGACCTAGCCCAGCGCAAGAGCCTCGACCTGTCCCACGTCAAGGTGCTCGTGCTCGACGAGGCCGACGAGATGCTCGACCTCGGCTTCCTGCCTGACGTCGAGCGGCTGATCGCGAAGACGCCCGAGCTGCGTCAGACGATGCTGTTCTCAGCCACGATGCGGGGCGAGGTGATCGGCCTGGCCCGCACTCACATGCGACACCCGGTCAACATCCGCGCCGAGTCGGCAGGTGATGCCGAGACCGTGCCGTTGACCGCGCAGTTCGTCTACCAGGTCCACGACCTCGACAAGACCGAGATCATCGCCAAGACGATGCAGTCGGAGAACCGCGGCCTGTCGCTCGTCTTCACGCGCACGAAGCGCGCGGCTCAGCGAGTCGCTGAAGATCTGATGGACAGAGGCTTTCCTGCGGCGCCGCTCCACGGCGACATGGCGCAGGTTGCCCGGGAGCGGGCGCTGAAACGGTTCCGCGACGGCACGGTCGAGATTCTGGTCGCCACCGACGTGGCCGCCCGCGGCATCGACGTCGTCGGCATCACTCACGTCATCAACTACTCCTGTCCCGAGGACGAGAAGACCTACATCCACCGGATCGGCCGCACGGGCCGGGCGGGCGCGACAGGTGCGGCCATTACGTTCGTGGACTGGGCTGACCTGACCCGCTGGAAGGTCATCAACAAGATGCTCGACCTGCCGTATGACGAGCCGGCCGAGATCTACTCCACGAGCGAGCAGCTGTTCCACGACCAGGGCATCCCGCGTGACGCGAAAGGTCGCGTCGGCGAGCCCACCCCCCGCGACGAAGCAGGCAAGGTCGAGTCGGGTCGAGGCGGTCGTCGCGGCGGACACGGCGGTAGCGGTCGCTCCGAAAGTGGTCGGACCGACGGTGGCTCGGCTGGTGGACGCGGTGAAGGCCGCTCGAACCGGTCACGCAGCCGGAGCCGCGAGCGCACTCGGACCCGGGGTGGTCAGCAGGTCTCAGCCGCCGGCCAGTCGAAAGACACCAGCGCGACGGGCGATGCCAGCTCTACCGAGTCGTCGCAAGGATCGAGCACGGACTCCAGCCGACGCCGACGCTCCCGTAACCGCACCCGCACCACCGACTGACCGCCCATCCCCTTGCGTCCGTAGCAGCGCGCGCCCTAGCGACCAGTGGCACGGACGCAACGAGGTCAGGCGGTGACGATGACGGGTGTGCCCACGGGGGCGAACTCCCAAAGTGCGCGAGCGTCGGCGATCCACTGCCGGACGCAGCCAGCGGACTGGACGGTGCCGAGCTCGTCGCGTGACTGGGCCAGGCTGCCGTCGTGATGAGCCGGTATGTCGTGGAAGCCGATCGCGGAGTGCCGTCCGAACGCGAACCGCACCATGTAGTTCATCGTCTCCTTGAGGTCGTAGCTCACGGCATGGCGTGACTTCGAGGTGACGTGGTACTTGTCGGGCTTTAACAGATCCTCGTCGAGGGCGCCGGAGACGAGATAGGTGCGCTTGACGTTGTCCTCGCGGCCTACCAGCCACACGCGTTGGGCGCTTTCGTCATACACGATCCGCTTGCCCGATCCACTGCGCGCCGGGAGCTTGCTCGAGTCGGTAACGGGAGGGGTCGACTCCGGATCTTCGGCCGGCGGGTCGTCCCCTGTCGGCTCGTCGTACACCAACCAGTCATCAGAGCTTCCCTCGTCGCCACCAGCAGCCGCGTCGTCCTCGGGCTGCTCAGACTTTCCGCTTCCCGTAGCCGAGCTGTTTTGCTCTGGCGGCTCGGCCAGCGCCGCGGCCGGTCCGATGCCCAGCGCACCGGTCACGGTCGCCAGCGTAATGACGACAGCCGAGGTTGCGGCCGCCCAGCGCGAGGCCGACATACGGCCTTCGTCGCGCGGATCCCAGACTCCTGACACGTTCCGCATTCTAGTCAGCGGGCCTGCCCAGATCTGGATGCGACGCACCCACGATCGCGCCGCGCGGGGATGGGATCAGGGCTTGCTGGCAACGGGATTCTTGCTCGACGCGTAGAGGTCAGCGGCGATCTCGCGATAGGCGAGCGCACCCTTCGTCGTCCGGGAGGTGGCGAAAATGGACCGACCCGCGGCCGGCGCTTCGGCGAACCTGATGGAGCGCGGGATCGGTGGCATGACCACGTTAATGTCGTAGGTCACCGCGATCGTGTCGAGTACAGCACGGGCGTGCTTGGTGCGCCCGTCGTACAACGTCGGCAGCACGCCCATGACCTCCAGCGACGTGTTGGTGTAGCGGCGTACATCGTGGATCGTGTCAAGCAGTTGACCAACTCCTCGGTGCGACAACGTCTCGCACTGCAACGGGATCAGCACCGAGTCGGCCGCCGTCAACGCCGCCACCGTGAGCACTCCGAGCGTGGGCGCGCAGTCCAGCAAGACCCAGTCGTAGTCGTCGGACACACCTTCGAGTGCCGCGCGCAGCGCGTGCTCGCGGCCCGGTCTGGCGAGCAGCGCGGTCTCCGCACCTGCGAGCTCGATCGTGGCCGGCAGCAGGTCCGGCCCGTCCTCGGTCGCGAGTATGACGTCGGCTGCGTCGGCCTGCCGTAGCAAGACCTGATGCACCGAGGTGTCGAGTTCCTCGGGGTCGATGCCGAGCGAGAACGTCAAGCAGGACTGAGGGTCCAGGTCGACCAGCAACACCTTCGCGCCGAGGTCGGACAGGGCAGTGCCGAGCGAGGCGACGGTGGTGGTTTTGGCAACGCCGCCCTTCTGGTTGGCGATCGCGATCGTGGTGGTCATCGCGCGCCATTGTGCCACTCCCCCCAGGGCGACCAACCAGCGCGAACGATCCGACCGTCACGCCGCTCGGACAACGCCCAAGTCCTATCTTTCGGCAGAAGATGGGATGCTGGCGCGATGCCCCTCGCCCTGATCACCGGACCCACGACCGGTATCGGCTTGGCATTCGCTCGCTGCCTCGCGGCCGAAGGTCTCGACCTGGTGCTCGTCTCCCGCGATGAGACACGGCTCGCAACCGTCGCCGACGACCTGTCGGCCCGCCACGGCGTGAGCTGCGACGTCCTCGCCGCAGACCTCTCCGACCCGGAGGCGTGTCGGCGCGTCGAGAAACGGCTGAAAGACGAGCCCTTCGACGTACTCATCAACAATGCCGGCTTCGGTTTGGGCCTCTCGTTCGAGCAGAGCGACGTCGAGGACGAGCAGCGAAGCCTCGACGTGCTCGTAGGCGCGGTGATGCGGCTCAGCCATGCAGCCTTGCCGGGCATGCGGTCGCGCGGTCGGGGTGAGGTCATCAACGTCGCGAGCGTCGCGGGCTTCATGCCGCGGGGCACGTACGGCGCCAACAAGGCCTGGGTGGTCAAGTTCAGCCGGTGGGCGAACATTCGCTACGGGCGGCACGGCGTCCGCGTGATGGCGTTGTGCCCAGGGTTCGTTCACACCGAGTTCCACCAGCGGATGAACGCCGACATGTCGTCGCTGCCTGACTGGATGTGGCTCGATGCGGACGACGTCGTACGGGAAGGCCTGCGCGACCTGCGTCGCGGCAAGGCGGTCTCCATCCCGTCGAAGCGCTACAAGGTGATGGTCGGGGCTGCCCAGCTGGCACCCAAGAAACTCGTCGAGAAGATGGCACGGAGGGGACGATGAGCCGCCCCAACAAGGTCGACGTGGACGACTCGATCCGCAGCGCAGACACGGAGACGCCGCGCGGGACGTTCGCGACCTGGATGTGCTCGCCCGCCGACTCGTCACTGCCCCACGGCAACGCGATCCTCGTCCCTGGGTTCACCGGGTCAAAGGAGGACTTCGGGGAGGTGCTGCCGTTGCTGGCCAGCGCCGGTTGGCAGGCAGCGACGTACGACCAACGAGGTCAGTACGAAAGCGCGGCCGCAGCCGACGACGACTTCACCCTCGACGGGTATGCCGCCGACCTGGTGGCCGTGACCGAGTCGGTGTTTGGGACGGCGGAGCAAACGCACGTGGTCGGCCACTCGTTCGGAGGGCTGGTCGCCAGCACCGCCGTCGTCACGAACCCCGACCCGTGGGCGAGCCTGACACTTCTCTGCTCAGGACCCGGCGGATTCGAGGGCGCCAAGCGGCAGGAGATCCTCGACGGGGCTGCTTTGGTCGAGCGCGACGGCCTCGAAGCGGCCTACCAATACAAGAGGCGCGAGGATCGACGCCGTGGCCGCGAGGACCCGCCGCCGGAGATCGAGAAGTTCCTGTACCAGCGCTTCATGGCCAACTCGCCACACTCGCTCACCGCGATCGCCATGCTGCTGGCCAATTCGGCCGACCTGACCCCGGGGCTCGGTGCCGCTGGGGTGCCCGTGTCGGTCATGCGGGGCGAACACGACGACGCCTGGGAGCACTCGGTCCAGGACCGGCTCGCCAAAGACCTGGGCACCACCGTCGTCGTGATCGACAAGGCGGCGCACTCCCCCGCCGTCGAGCGCCCGGAGGAGACCCGTGACTCACTCGTCCGGTTCTGGATGACGACGCGCTGACCGTCTCCTCAGGGCTCCTCGAGCCCAGCCCATGGCTCGCGAGGTGCCACGGCGGCAGAACCCTCCGGACAGGAACGGTTGAAGTCACACCAGCCACATAGCGCGCCGACGTGCGGCGGGTACATCCGGTCCGCCTCGGCCGCGTCAACCCCGGTCTTGAACATCCCGTCGAGGTCGGCGATCTCGCGCGCGATCGAGTCCGCACGCCCGACGTGGCGCGCCAGCCCTTCGTCGGTGTGCTCCCAGGCGACCACTTCGCCTGACGGCAGGTGGTGGAGCTCGACGCGCCGGCAGCGGCGATGCAGAGTCCGCTCCGCGGCCGCGGCATACACCGCAAGCGCAAGCGACGTACGCGCGTCGTCGACGGTCAGCAGGTGGCGCCCGGTCTTGTAGTCGACGATCACCAGGCCCTCACTGCCCCGCTCGTCGATCCGGTCCACGCGACCGAACAGGGCCGCGTGGTCGGTCTTCACCGCGACCGTTCGCTCCACCCCGATCGGCTCGTCGGCCGGGTCGAGGTCAGCAACGTACTGCTCCACCATCGCCCTCGCTCGGTCTCGTGCCGCGTCGCGTTGCAGATCGTCACGGAAGCCATCGGTGAGCCAAGCCTCGTCGAGCAGTTGGCCCGCCCGCGCCACGGTGCGGTGAGACAGCGGGAGCTTCCACCAGTTCGCGAGCGCCGTATGGATCGCCGCTCCCAGCGAGTTGTGCGCCCATGGCGGGCCTTTGGGCGGCGGTGGGCGGTCGAGGTAGGTGAACCGGTAACGCCGCGGGCAGTCGAGAAAGGTGACGAGCCGCGACGGCGCGGCCTGGAGGAGACGCCGTGGCATGCCCTCGAATCCGAGCTGGGTGTCACCGCTCACAGCGCCGTCCCACTGCCGGTCATGGCGTCACCACAGCGACGACGTTGCGCTTGCTGGCAACGGCATTGGCGCTCGCTCGTTCGAGCAGGCGCTCGTACTGGTCAGGGTCGGTGAGGTTACAACCGAGCTCGTGGTCGACCTTGCCAAGACCGTGGAAGTCGCTCGACCCGGTCGCGACCAGGTCGAGCTCTGCGGCGATCGCATGCAACTTCGCTCGGTCCTCCTCGTCGTGGTCTTGGTGATCGACCTCGATGCCGACGAGACCGTCTGCCTGCAGTTCCGCCAGGGTGTCGACGTCGAGGATGCGCCGACTGCCCCGGCCCCACGGGTGCGCGATAACGGCGGCGCCGCCGGACGCGGTGATCATCCTGATCATCTCGCGAGTCCTGGTGGCGTAGCGGACGACATACCCGGGTCTGCCCCACTCGAGCCACGCGGCGAACGCTTCGTTGCGGCTGGCGACGACTCCCTTCGCGACAAGTATGTCGGCGATGTGCGGGCGGCCGATCGCGAGCGTATCTCCCACCTGCGCCAACACCTCCGCCTCGGTGATGTCGATGCCGGCCTCGCGCAACTGGTGCAACATCGCCGCGAGCCGGCCGGTCCGACCTTCGAGGATGCGCTCGAGCTCGGCCTTCAGGGGCGGGTAGGTCGGGTCCGGGAGGTAGGCAAGCAAATGCACACCTGCGCCGTCGAGCTTGGTCGAGATCTCCATGCCAGGCACCAGCGTGATCCCCACGTTGCGAGCCGCGACACTCGCCTCCGCCCAGCCGCCGATGCTGTCGTGGTCGGTGAGGCCGACAACATCGAGCCCTGCCGTCGCGGCCTTCGCGACCAGGTCGGCGGGCGGGTCAGTGCCGTCGGACGCGCGCGAGTGGGTATGAAGGTCGATGCGCACGCTGCGCAGTCTAGGCGGCAACCACCCGGCATCCGGCGACGCGCGGGTCAGTCGAGGATCAGTCGAGGCGACATCTCTCCGACCGGCAAAACGGTGAGCTCCGCCCCGAGCTTTCGAGCGTCGACGAGCTGCATCGGTTGTACGACGATTGCGCTCGACTCGGCCGGGTGCACCACGACCCACAGCCACCGTCCGGCCGCCTCTCCGGCGTACACAGCCCGGTCTGCCTCGCCGTCGACCGACCACAACGGGACTGGTCGCCCCTCCACCCCGAACTTGGCATGAGGCGCGCCCTCCCCCACCTCGGGGCCGGGATAGCTCATCGCGAGCCCAGCAAAGTAGCTCCCGACACCGGTGCCCGCCTCTTCGCAGATCAGCATCACCTCGGCCGGGTCACCGAATGGGTCGGGGCCTGACCAGCAGCTCACGCTGGCGCTCCCGCGCTCGTCCCCTCTGGTGTGTGCGAGACCGGAGAAGGTCCAACCGATCGGAACCGGCCACGGCGCCCACAGCGGAAGCGCGAGGCCGTTGATCTCCTCGCCGATTACCGCGGCAAACGGGTCGACGACGCTGAGCCGGTCGTGCATGACACCCACCGTGGTGGGCGCGGCGCCTCCCGGTCAAGCAATCGAGTGGGGAGGTAGCGTCGATGGTGTGCGAGTGCCCTGTGTTGGAGCGGTGATCCACGATGCCCATGGCCGGCTACTCGTTATCCGACGCGGGAGGCCACCGTCGGAGGGACTCTGGTCGATACCTGGTGGCCGGGTCGAGCCCCACGAGTCGCTGGCCGACGCGGTCCAGCGGGAGGTGCGCGAGGAGACCGGCCTGGCGGTCATCGTCGGGCAGCCCCTCGGATCTGTCGAACTGCCAGGTGTCGATGGCGACGTGTACGACGTGACCGACTTCGCGGCAACCGTGCTCGAGTCAGGTGCCGAGCCCGTCGCCGGTGACGACGCCGCCGAAGCACGATGGGTGACCCGCCCTGAGTTCGAGGCGTTGCCGAAGACACCCGGGCTCGACGACTCGCTGACGTCGTGGGGCGTCTGGGTCTGAGGCGATCGTCGCATCGGCCGGGATAGTCAGGCGTTAGTTACTGGTCGGCGTTCCAACGGTTGATCGTCGGCATGCCACGGTCGTAGCCGAGGACACTGACCTTCGCTGTGTCGAGCGGCAGGTGGGCTCCGACGGTGACTGGTTGGTCTATCCACCGGGCTGCCAGCGACCTAAGGATGTGTCCGTGCGCGATCAGCAGCGACCGCCCTCCGTGCTCGCGGCAGGTGGCGATCACACCGTCGACGCGGGTCGTGACGTGCTCGGGGGACTCGCCACCGGGCGCACCGTCGGTCCAGACCGACCAGCCCGGCCGCTCCTCCTGGATATCGATGCGGGTTCGACCTTCGTAGTCGCCGTAGTCCCACTCGACGAGCTCGTCGACGATGCGCACCGGCTCCACCTTCGCGAGCTCGGCTGTGTGTCGCGCCCGGATCCGCGGGCTGCACAGGATCCGGGAGAACTCCGTCGCCGTGAGCAGCGGGCCGAGCGCCCGTGCGGCCGCGACCCCGACGTCGGTCAGCGGTAGATCGGTGACGCCGGTATGCCGTCCCGACTTGCTCCACTCGGTCTCGCCGTGACGGACGAGCCAAACCTCGGGCTCCTCAGGATCGCTCATCTCCTGAACGCTAGCGCCTCACGGCCGATCGGGCCCGTCGAGGCGGCTAGTCCGGCTGCGGGACGGGGCGGCCGGGTTGCTCTCCGCCCCTGGCCTCCAAGTAGTTGTCCTTCGGCACCATCACCTTGCGCCTGAAGATGCAGACGACAGTGCCGTCCTGGTTGTATCCGGTGGTCTCGACGTGCACGACGCCACGATCGCCCTTGGAGGCGCTCTCCCGCTTGTCGAGCACCGTGGTCTCGCCGTAGATCGTGTCGCCGTGGAACGTCGGCGCCACATGACGCAGTGACTCGACCTCGAGGTTGGCGATGGCCTTGCCGGACACGTCCGGAACGCTCATGCCCAGCAGCAGCGAGTAGATGTAGTTGCCGACGACGACGTTCTTGCCGAAGTCTGTCGTGTTCTTGGCGTAGTGGGAGTCCAGATGCAGCGGATGGTGGTTCATTGTCAAAAGGCAGAACAGGTGGTCGTCATACTCCGTGACGGTCTTGCCCGGCCAGTGTTTGTACGTCGCACCGACCTCGAACTCCTCGTAGCTACGGCCGAACTGCATCGTGAATCGTCCTTCCCTACCCGTCCCGGAGGGCCAGTCGCCCCAGCAGGTTGCGTGCGTCCTCTGCCACCTGTGACTGGCAGAGCAGCTCGTATGACGTCGCGACCACCTGCGTGCTGGAGGTGAAGTCCCGCTTGCCACCCGTGGCGGCATACCCGACCATCCCTGACAGCGCACCAATCCCGGCACCCACGACACCCGCGATGAGCGGCACGAGCAACGACACGTCGTCACCGCCGAACAATGTCAGCAGGACGCCCATGAACAGACCCCACAAAGCCCCGGTCACGGCACCGGCCTGGATGACCTTGCCGCGGGTCAACCGTCCAGTCACGCGCTCGACCAACCGGAGGTCGGTGCCGACGATTGTGACGTTCTCGACCGGGAACTCGTTGTCGGACAGGTAGTCAACCGCCTCTTGCGCCTTGGCGTACGTCGGGTAGGTCCCGATCGGCATACCGGTCGGGAGCTGTGGCAGCGGTAGTGGCATGGGGACTCCTCACTCTGTCCTGGCTGTTTTAGTCTGCCATCTGAGGTTGCGTTCACCAGCGGCCGCGGCGCTCGGCGAGCAGGCGGCTCACCGCAGCCGATAGTCCTCGAGCAACCGCCGGCCGATGATCATCCGCTGGATGTCGGCCGTGCCTTCACCGATGAGCAGCATCGGTGCCTCTCGGTAGAGCCGCTCGATCTCATACTCCTTCGAGTAGCCGTATCCGCCATGGATGCGGAAGGAGTCCTCGACCACCTGCGAGCAGTACTCCGATGCGAGGTACTTGGCCATCCCCGCTTCGAGGTCGTTGCGCTGTCCAGAGTCCTTCTTCTTGGCCGCTCTGACCATCATCTGGTGTGCTGCCTCGACCTTGGTGCCCATCTCGGCGAGGCGGAACAGCACGGCCTGGTGCTCGGCGATCTTCTTGCCGAATGTCTCACGCTGCTGCGCGTACGCCACGCCAAGCTCGAACGCCCGCCACGCCACACCGCAGCCGCGGGCCGCCACGTTGACGCGGCCGACCTCGACGCCGTCCATCATCTGGTAGAAGCCCTGGCCTGGGGACCCGCCGAGGACCTGGTCGGCGGCGATCTCGAAGTTCTCCAGCACGAGCTCGGTGGAGTCGACGCCCTTGTAGCCCATCTTCTCGATCTTGCCTGGGATGGTGAGACCCGGCATGACCTCGCCGAAGCCGCTCGGCTTCTCGATCAGGAACGTCGTCATGTTCTTGTAGACCGAGTCTTCGCCAGTGTCTGTCTTGACCAGCACGGCCACCAGTGTCGACGTACCGCCGTTGGTGATCCACATCTTCTGGCCGTTGATGACCCAGGTGCCATCGGCGTCCTGGCCTGGCTTCGGGACAGCCTTGGTCCGGATCGCCGCAACGTCGGAGCCACAGCCAGGCTCCGACATCGAGAACGCGCCACGAATTTCTCCCGTTGCCATCCGCGGCAGGAAGTGCTGCTTCTGCTCGTCGGTGCCGTGCTGCATCAGCATGTAGGCAACGATGAAGTGGGTGTTGACGATGCCGGAAACACTCATCCAGCCGCGGGCGATCTCCTCGACGACGAGGGCATAGGTCAGCAACGACTCGCCGAGGCCGCCGTACTCCTCCGGGATGGTGAGCCCGAACAGCCCGAGCTCCTTCATCTGCTCGACGATCTTCTCCGGGTACTCGTCAGCGTGCTCGAGGGCGGAGGCAACGGGAAGGATCTCGTTGTCGACGAAGTCTCGGACGGTCTTGAGGATCTCGACCTGGACATCCGTCAGACCCTCGGTTGTGCAGAGGCGAGCCATTCCGTGCCTTCCATCTCGACCGCTCACTCGACGAGCGTGGTTGTATCGCGAGTATCGCAAGGCGTCGACGCATCACGCCACAAAGCGTGGCCCATCCAACAGCTCAGTCGTTCGGTGGCTGCCAGACATCGGTGCGTTCCATGCCGGCCGAACGGCCCTTTGCCGAGACGACCAGCGCCATCTTGCGTGACGCCTCGTCGATCATCTCGTCGCCGAGCATGACTGCTCCGGTCGCGCCACCTTTCTCTGAGGTGAAGTGGTCGTAGGCATCGAGGATGTTCTCGGCGTGGTCGTAGTCGCTCTGTAGAGGCGAGAACACGTCGTTGGCGGCGGCAATCTGGTCAGGGTGCAGAACCCACTTGCCGTCGAAGCCGAGTGCGGCGCTGCGGCCGGCCACCCGCTTGAACCCGTCGACATCCCGCACCTGGAGGTAGGGCCCGTCGATGGCCTGCAGGTCATGTGCACGTGCGGCCATCAAGATCCGCATCAAGATGTAGTGGTACGCGTCGCCGACGTCATACCCGGGCGGTTGTTCGCCCACGACGAGCGACTTCATGTTGATCGAGGCCATGAAATCGGCCGGCCCGAAGATGATCGTCTCGAGGCGCGGGCTGGCCGTGGCGATCGTGTCGACGTTGATAAGTCCGCGGGCGTCCTCGATCTGTGCCTCGATGCCGATCCGGCCGACCTCGAGGTCGACGGTCCGCTCGATCTGGGTGAGCAGCACATCCAGCGCCATCACCTGCTCCGCGCTTTGCACCTTCGGGAGCATGATGCAGTCGACGTCGGCGCCAGCCCTTTCGACGACCTCGATGACATCGCGATAGGTCCACTGGGTTGTCCAGTCGTTGACCCGGACCACCCGGACCTTGTCGCCCCAACCGCCCGAGTTGAGCGCCTCGACGACGGTCCCGCGGGCATCCGCCTTGGCGATCGGTGCCACCGAGTCCTCTAGGTCGAGGAACACCTGGTCCGCGTCAAGCCCCTTCGCCTTCTCGAGAAACCGCGGGTTCGAGCCCGGCACAGCCAGACACGAGCGGCGCGAGCGAAGACCCTCCGACATCAGACATCCTTTGCTCGGCACGTGTTGGACTGCAACCGAGCCTAAACGCAACCCTCCCGCGTCAGTCGATGGGTGCCTCGGCCGGCGTGGCTGCCTGAGACCTGCTCGCGACCACGATCGCGAGTCCGGCACAGATGAGCGCCAGACCGGCATACACCGCGACCGGTGGTGCCTGTCCGAGGAACACCGCCGCGAGCAAAGCCGCTCCCGGGACCTCGAGCAGCAATGTCATCGACACGAGCGTCGGGCTCAGCGTCGCCAGGAGGTGGTTGAACACCGAGTGACCGAGGATCTGCGCGGCAACCGTCACGCCGAGAATCAGCGCCCAGCTCTTGGCGTCGAACCCCCACACCTGCACGCGTCCGACCGCGCAGGCGACGAGCAACAACAGTGCGCTCGTGCCATAACAGACGAGCGTGTACGTCGTCGTGGCCAACCGCTCCCGCACCCGGCTGCCGACAACCGTGTAGACGGCGGCGAACATCCCACCGAGCAGCGCCAGTGCGTCTCCCGTCAGCGCCTCGGTTGAGACCGAGAAGTCCACCCCCGACACGACGAGCACGCCGGCGAACGACACGAGCAGGCCGAGCCACACCGCCCGCCCGATGGTGTTTCCCGAAAGCCGGGCGAGCAGCACAACCCAGGCGACCTGCAGGCAGACGATTGCGGTCGCCGATGCCACCGACGTGTACTTCAACGAGGTTGTCCAGGTGGCGAAGTGCAGTGCCAGCATGCTGCCCGAGAAGCAGCAGCGCACGACGTCCTGCCGTGACATCCGGCGAAGATCCGCGCGCAAGGTAGCCGCACCGAGCACCGACATCGCCGCCGCCCCAAGACCGGTGCGCCACAACGACATCGCCAGCGCTGGAACGGCAGTGGCCGCCGCCATCAACGGCCCAGACAAGGAGACGCCAACCACACCGACGACGAGCAGCAGCAGGCTCGCCGGTGGAGGCGTGACGGTCCGCGGCTCAGGCACACTGCCATCCTCGCGGTCCGTATGGCACGCTTCGACATGTGGGTTCTGACGCCGACACAACCGCGCTGGTCGACGAGGCCATGAAGAAGTCTGGGCTCATCTGGGTTTCCTGGTCGGATCCCCCGCGCACACAAGCGTTCTGGCACTCATGGGTCGAGGGTCGCGGCTATCTCCTGACCGGATTCGCGGAGCAACCGGACCCGCACTTCAGTCCTGGGGAGCTGGTCCGGGTGGTCGCGCGCAGCAAGGACAACACCCACCGGCTCATCGTCTTGGACGCGACGGCTGAGCGCTTGTCACCCTCCGACCCCGACTGGGACCAGGCGACCACAGCCCTTGCGGCGGGCCGCCTCAACTTGCACGACGCCGAGCATGCGCCGCAGCGCTGGGCTGTCGACGCCGTAACGACGATCTACCGCCTCTCCCCAACTGGACCACTCGTCGAGGAGCCGGGCCGATACACCGACGACGCCGGACGCGCGGCCCCCGTCGCGTCACCTGCGACGACAGCCGGGCCGCCACCCTGGGTGCTCCACCACCGCGGCACCAGTGGCCGTTCGCTGTCGTGAGCCGAGCGGCACACGTGGGCTAGCGGTTGAATAACCGTATGGCCGAGCTGCCAACTGGCACGGTGACGATGTTGTTCTCCGACATCGAGGGATCGACGCTGCTGCTGTCGAGGCTCGGTGCCGACTATGCGCGGGCCCTAACCGGGCAGCGCACGGTGTTGCGCAACGCGTGGGCGGAGCATGGCGGCACGGAGATGGGCACCGAAGGGGACAGCTTCTTCGTCGTGTTTGCCACCGCGACGGCTGCGGTGTCGGCCGCGGTCCAGGCCCAGCGTGAGCTCGAGACCTATGAATGGCCGCGTGGCGAGCACGTGCGGGTGCGGATGGGTGTCCACACAGGGAGTCCGACGGTGCTGGAGGACGGGTACGTCGGGATGGACGTGCACCGGGCAGCCCGGGTCGCGGGCGCGGCGCACGGCGGCCAGGTGGTCGTCTCGGACGCGACCGCCCACCTGGTGCAGGGTCATCTGCCGAAAGCTGTCTGGCTGCGAGATCTCGGCGCCCACCAGCTCAAGGACATGCCCGTTCCCGAACGGCTGTACCAGGTCGCGGGTGAAGGCCTGCAAGAGGAGTTCCCGGCACCGAAGAGCCTGGGCACGGCCACAAGCCTGCCAGTGCCGGCGACGCCTTTGGTCGGACGCGACGGTGAGCTGGAAGAGCTCACCGCGGTACTGACGGCGCCAGAGGTCCGACTCGTGACGTTGACCGGCCCGGGCGGCTCCGGAAAGACCCGGCTTGCGATCGGCTTGGCCCACGAGCTGACTGATGCGTTCCCCGACGGCGTTTACTTCGTGCCGCTGGCAACCGTCACCACTCCCGAGGTGATGTGGACGACGATCGCCGAAGTCCTCGACGTCCCACCCGAGGGCCGGCTTCCGCCGGGGTTCTTCACCCACGTGGCACACCGCACCGCCTTGTTCGTGCTCGACAACCTTGAACAGCTCCCGGCTGCGGATGGGGTGGTCGCAGAGCTGTTGGCCGAGGCTGAGCAGCTCGTGGTCATCGCCACTTCTCGTCGCCCGCTCCATGTTCAGGCCGAGCACGAGCATGCCGTCCCAACCCTGGAGCTACCCGAGGCCGACGGCGTGGATGACACTAGTCGGGCCGGGGCAGTGCAGCTGTTCGTCCAGCGGGCGCATCAGGTGCGGTCGGACTTCGCGTTGACCCCCGGCAACGCAGCTGACGTCGCCGCCATCTGCCGCCGGCTTGACGGGCTGCCGCTGGCAGTGGAGCTTGCCGCTGCCCGGAGCAAGCTGCTGAGCCCGAAGGCGTTACTGAGTCGCCTGGACACGGCCTTGGACATCGCGGTCACCGGGAGCCTTGGGCCGAGTCGGCACCGGACCTTGCGCGAGACCATCGCCTGGTCCTATGACCTGCTCACTTCTCCACAGCAAGAATTCTTCCGCCAACTGGGGGTGTTCTCGGGAGGGGCTGACCTGGACGCGATAACGGCAGTCATCAAGACAGAAGCGGACCCTGGCGGCACCGATCCCCTGGACATGGTCGCGGACCTGGTCGACGCCAGCCTGGTCACCGTCATCGAGACATCCGACGGAGAACCACGCGTCAGAATGCTCGAGACCGTTCGCGCCTACACCTTGGACCAACTCACCGAAAGCGGTGAGCTCGAACCACTCCAAGCGCGCCACACTCATCACTACTTGGCGGTCGCAGAAGACCTGAACCCTCAGCTGGAGGGCGAGCAGCACGCGAGCGCCCGGTCACGACTCGAAGCCGAGCACGACAACCTCCGCGAAGCTCTGTCTTGGACGCTTCAGCCACACCAACCCGATTCCGACACCACGAGGGCTCCGATCGGCTTGCGCCTGTGTATCGCGTTAGCCCGCTTCTGGAGAATCAGCGGTTACTACTCGGAAAGCCGGCGGTGGCTCGAGCAGGCCGTCGAGAGCTCGGGTGGGGACGACAGTCCCGAACTGGCCGATTGTCGGGCGTTGCTGGGACTGTCCCTGGCCGACCTGGGTGAGCTCGACCGTGCTCGTGACTGTGCGACTGCGAGCGTGGAGATGTGGCGCCGAATGGACAGGCCCGGGAAGGGTCTGGCGCGCGCCCTTCGCACCTTGGCGAGCATCGAGCAGGGTCGTGGGCACCCCGCCATAGCCCGACCTTTGTATGACGAGGCACTCCGGATCGCCCGAGCCTCTGGCGACAAGCAACTCCTGCACAATATCCTGGGATACTTTGCCACCTTCGAGTCGGTTGACCATGATAATCAGCGGTCTTATGAGCTAGACCTGGAGGCGTTGGCGATTGCACGCGAGCTGAGACAGCCCACCGCCGTGATCATCTACCAGCACAACCTGGCCTGCGACTTGCGGTTGTTGGGGAGGATGGCAGAGGCGGAGCCGCTGATGCGCAGCCTCATTCCGGAGGTATTGAGACTCAAGGAGCCAGGAGAGGCGGTCGTGCTTGCCGAGGACTACGGCGCGGTTCTCGCTCTACTCGGCGACCATCAGCAGGCCGTGCGCCTTCTCGGCGCCGCCGATGCAATGCGAGACCGGCTCGGCACGCCGCGCGTTCAGTGGCAAGCGGACGAGTTAGCCGAACCGTTCGCAAAAGCCCGTGCCGGGCTGACGACGCAGGAGTGGGATGACGCTTTCGAGGCGGGACGCAATACCTCCGTCGAAGACGCGCTCTCCGAGGCTCACGCGATGGACGAACGCCCTTAACCACTTGCCTGGCGGCGCAGGTGTCCCTGGGGGTTGAATGACCATATGGCCGACCTGCCGACCGGCACGGTGACGATGTTGTTCTCCGACATCGAGGGATCAACACTGCTGTTGTCGCGGCTCGGCGCCGACTACGCGCAGGCCCTCACCGGGCAGCGCACGGTGTTGCGCCAGGCGTGGGCTGAGCACGGCGGCACCGAGATCGGCACCGAGGGTGACAGCTTCTTCGTCGTGTTTGCCACCGCGACTGCTGCGGCGACAGCGGCAGTCGAAGCGCAACGCGGACTCGAGGAATATCCGTGGCCGCGTGGCGAGCACGTCCGGGTGCGCATGGGTGTCCACACGGGCAGCCCGACCGTATTGGACGACGGGTACGTCGGCCTGGACGTGCACCGGGCCGCCCGGGTCGCAGGCGCAGCGCACGGCGGCCAGGTGGTCGTGTCGGACGCTACCGCCCACCTGGTGCAGGGCCACTTGCCTGACGGCGTGGCGCTTCGAGATCTGGGTGCCCACCAACTCAAGGACATGCCAGTCCCGGAGCATCTGTTTCAGCTTCAGGTCGCGGGATTGGTGGATCAGTTCCCACCGTTGAAAAGCCTGGGCACAGCCTCAAGCCTGCCGACACCGCCCACGGCGTTGGTTGGCCGTGACGGCGAACTGGCCGAGCTAACCGTGGCTGTGAGCTCCCCGGACGTGCGCTTGGTGACGCTGACTGGGCCGGGCGGGTCTGGCAAGACTCGGCTCGCCATCGGGTTGGCGCAGAGGCTGGTCGACGGCTTCCCCGACGGTGTGTTTTTCGTGCCGCTAGCCACCGTCACCACCGCTGAGGTGATGTGGACGACGATCGCCGAGACCCTCGACGTCCCACCGGAGGGGCGCATCCCACCGGGGTTCTTCACCCACGTGGCACACCGGAGCGCGCTGCTCGTGCTCGACAACCTCGAACAGATCCCAGTCGCGGATGCGGTGGTCGCAGAGTTGCTGAGCGAAGCACCCCAGGTGGTCGTGGTCGCCACCTCGAGGCGTCCGCTCCACGTCCAGGCCGAGCACGAGCATGCCGTCCCGCCGCTGGAGCTACCCGACGACGACAGCCTCGGCCAGGCCGAAGCCTCGGGCGCGGTGCAGCTGTTCATCAACCAAGCACGCAAGGTTCGTCCCGGCTTCGCAGTCACCGCCGACAACTCCGCTGCCGTGGCCGCTATCTCCCGGCGACTGGACGGGCTGCCCCTGGCGCTTGAACTCGCCGCGGCCCGGATCAAGTTGCTCAGCCCTCGGGCCCTGCTGGCCCGCCTCGACCACGCTTTGGACTTCGCCGCCGCTAGCGGCGATGGCCCGAGCCGGCAGAAGACGCTGCGAGACACGATCGCCTGGTCCTGTGACCTGCTGACCCCCGACCAGCGCGGGTTCTTTCGACGCCTCGGCGTGTTCGCAGGCGGCGCCGACCTCGACGCCATAGCCGCAGTCATCAACCCTGGCGGCGAACCCGACGTCGCCGATCCCCTCGACGTGGTGGCCGACCTTGTCGACGCCAGCCTGGTTACCGTCACCGAGACGACTGACGGAGAACCACGCATCGGCATGTTGGAAACCGTGCGTGTCTATGCACTCGACGAGCTCACCACCACCGGCGAACTCGAGCCAGCCCGACAACGCCATGCCCTTCACTACCTGGCCGTGGCCGAGCGACTGAGCCCCGGCCTTCATGCCGACCGCTTCCTCGACGCACGGGCACAGTTCGAGACTGATCACGACAACTTCCGCGAAGCTCTCGGCTGGGCTCTGCAGCGCGACGGTGCCCCGAATGACACCGCACACGAACCCCACGTAGGGCTACGGCTCTGTATGGCGCTCAACTATTTCTGGTCGTCCAGCGGCTACCTGTTCGAAGCGAGGCGATGGCTGGAGCGCGCCATCGAACACGCCGGGGACACCGATAGTCCCGAAGTGGCACGCACCCTTACGAGTCTGGCCAACAATGTCGGCGCCTTGGGTCAGACCGAGATTGCTCATGAGCATGCAACAGCCAGTGTCGACATGTGGCGACGTTTGAACGACATCGGGAAACTCGCAGTGGCACTCAACTCGTTGGCGGCCACTGAGGTGAACCGCGGACAACTTGAGGCAGCGCGGCCGGTGTACGAAGAAGCGCTCGCCCTAGCCAGACAGTCCGGCGACAAGACGATCCTCAGCCGGATCCTCGGCGACTTCGCCACTCTCGAGGGTTGTTTTCACCAGTATCAACGCTCCCTCGAGCTGGACTCCGAAGGACTGGCGATCGCGCGCGAACTGGGAGATCCAACCGGCGCGCTGGCCCACGAACACGACATGGCCTGCACCCTGCGTGAAATGGGACGGGTCGAGGAGGCACAAGCGAAGATGCGTCAGCTCATCCCGGAAACGCTGAGATACAACGAGCCGGGCACGCTGACGTATGTTGCTGAGGACTATGCGGCGATTCTCGCGGAGGTAGGCAGATACTCGCCGGCCGTCCAGTTGCTCGGAGCCGCTGACGCGGCGCGCGAGCGTCTCGGAACTCCACGTGTCCTCATTCAGGAGGCGGAAATAGCCGAACCCTTCGCCAAAGCCCGCGCGGCGCTGACGACGCAGGAGTGGGACGACGCCTACGATGCCGGACGCAACACCTCAGTTGAGAATGCGCTCGCGGAAGTCCACGCGATGGGAGAACCGGCCTAGCCACCCGTGGTGTCCTCCACCTCGGCAGGTTCGCGCGGGCGCCCCATCATCTCCAGGCCAGCCATCGCCCGTTCAGCGCCCGCTGCGTCGGTGCGCTCCACCGCGAACCCCATGTGAATGAGGATCCAGTCGCCCGGCGCAAGATGCTGCTGGTCGAGCTCGAGCATCCCGATGTTGACCCGCCGCGTCGCTCCTTCGACATCGACCATCGCCAGCTGTCCGGCATACCCGTCGACCATCTCCACGACCTGGCCGGGGATTCCGAGGCACATGACTACTCCCTTGATCCGTTGCTGATGCTTGGCGTCCCTGCGCTCAGTTGATGCAGCAGGCTGCTCACCGCCTCCGCCGCGTCTGACACCGCCGCCGCCATCGGATCGGTCAGCCCGATGCCCTCGGAAACATCAACCGGCGCAGCCCCGACGACGTACGTCGGCGGCAGTTGGCCTCCGAGCGTCTCCAAGTTGGCCAACACTGATACCGGGTCCATGCCATGCGCGTCGAGCGGTCCCGAGCCCAAGTCGTCCGCGCCCACCTCGAGCACGCAGACATCGCCAGCCGGGCCGTGACCGGGGATGGCATCCACCAGCACGAGCGCGTCGTAGCCTTCGAGCAGGTCGTAGGCGAGGTGCATCCCCCGGATGCCGTAGTCGACAACCCGGATGTCATCGGGCAGTCCGGGGCCGACGGTCGAGCGCAGCCGACGCACGACCTCCGGCCCGAACCCGTCGTCGGTCAAGAAGATGTTGCCGATCCCCGCAACCAGGATGGTCAAGGGCCTTCGTCCTCCTTCACATCTGACGAATCTTGAGGTACCTACGGATATCCGGGATCGAACGAATCCCGAGCACGGTAACCACCGCAGCTCCCACTCCGGCGACCACAGCGGTGATCACTCCTAGTGTTCTCACGGTCGGCTCTCCTTCCTTGGCTCGAAACTGTCTGTGGGCAAAGGCTCCACCTCATCGGGCGCAAAGTACAGGTAGCGCCCGTACCAGTCGTGCAGGTCGGCGGCGGGGTCGTCGACAAGAACCACGGCGACGTGAGTCTCGCCATCGACGTCGCGGTGCACGGCGGTGACCCGCGCGACCTGGTCGGAGAAGAACAGATCCTGGGCATCAGCCCTGCGGTTTGGATGGATCCGGACGATGCTGCCGTTCGCGACCCGGACCCCCTGAACGACTACGAAGTCGACCTCCGGATCGACCGTGGCCTCCGACTCCGGATCCCACCATGGCTTCTCGGTCGAAAACACGTCGGCCGCGAACGGATCGGGCGTGGCGCCGAAGGGGTCACGCAGAATCCCGTGCATCCGCTGCAGGTCGGCTGGCGACATCTGGTCGCACCGGTCGATGATCTCGGCTGCACGGGGGTCGGTGGCCCTGGCCTCGGCCTTTTCCTCGTCGGACATCGTCATCACCCGCAGGGTCAGGATCTCGTCGATCTCGGTGGAATCGAAGAGCGCGCCGGCGCTCTGCTCGGCGATCTCGGGGTGGTCGTAGAGGATGATGGGAGACCCCAGCACCACGCTGCTGTCGCCCTCCGGCCCTCCTAGCACGGGCCAGCAGCGGTCCTGCTGGCACGCGGCCGCAGCCTCCTTCGCATCCTCGGGTGGATCGATCACCGAGACGAAGGTGCACCCCGGGGTCACGGCCTCGATGACCACATGGGTGCCGACGAGCGAACGGCGCAGCGCGTCATCCTTGTCGCCGCCGGGTGTCGACGCCGCGTTGTCGACCCGGACCGAGAGCCGCCAGATCCCGCTCACCTGGTCGGCACTGGCATGGACCGTGGCCTGGACCTGCGAGCGCTGCCGCACCAGTCGGCCGGCGACGCCTCCGTCCTCGTCAGCGATGACTTCGATGTCCTCGCCGGCTGGTACGTCGACCGAGGCAACCAGACCCTCGCGCAGGTCTGCAAAGGCCACGTCGATCGCGTGCTCAACCTCGACCGCCTCATCCCACGACAACCATCGCGTCGGTCCGACGACCAGCTCAGGCACGTCGATGTACTCCTCGACACTGCCTGGCGTGGCGCGCTGTGGGCGTCGACTCTGCACTTGGAGAAAGCGGAGGTGGAGTCGTAGCTGGGCGTCGCCAACGTCGCCAGGGTCGCGCATCAAGCACTGCATCGACATACGCGACGCCTCACCAATCCCGGCATCCTCGGCACCGGGTGGGCCGAGGACCCCGAACTGCCACCGCACCTGGTTCTTTCCCGAGGTGGCGCGGTAGGGATACAAGAGGTAGCCCTCGTAGAGAACAGCGTCCGCGACGGCGCGAACGGCGTCGAGACTCATCGCGCGGTCTCCTTGCTTGCCGGTAGCAATCGGGCCAGCACTTCGTCCCACGTGGTCAGTCCATGCGTGGACTTGTAGCGCGCGAGGTCGGCCATCGTGTCCCGGTCGAGTCGGATCCAACCGGCGTTGGGGAAATGCATCTGCATGCAGTCGTGCCAGACGCTGACTGGCATCCGGTAGGAGTCCTCGAGGTGCCACGCCACCTGCTCGACACCGAATCCCGAGTCACCACGGGTGAAGACGGTGCCGGAGAACAGGAAGACCAACGGCACCTCCCCTTCGCCCAACGCATGCAGGTACTTCGATGCAGCGACGTCGAAGTCGTAGGTCACGGCCATTGGCAGGTCGACCATGGTGGTGACGTCGAACCCTTGGACCATCGTGCCGCACTGCATCCACAGAAACGGCTTGAGCGTCTGTGACCAGCGGTCGCGGCCGCCGAACTGATCGACCAGCCCGCCGGCCTCGTCCTCGTTGTAGCCCCGGCGCTGGGGCTCGATCCGTACCTGACAACGCAGTGCGATCGCATGGACCGTCGTCCCGCTGGCCTCCGAGACCTGCAGCCGCGCAGTCAGCTGCGGCGCGGCTGCGTAAGGCTCGGCCACGACATCGTCGACACGGAACGACAGGTCGGTCACGACGCGTTTCCTTCAGCGGTTGGTGCGGGCCTACTTCGCTCGGCCACCTGGGCGAAGAACGCTTCGATCTGCTCGTAGGCGTCTTGCCCGCCGTCGAAGCCGCGCCAGACCAGTCGGAGCCGCCCAGCGAGCTCGTAGCATGCGTCGATCGGCACGAGGAAGCACCGAAACTCCTCGCCATGGTCGGTGGTGTGCACGAGCAATGCCTCGACGTCTGGCCTCAGGGTGCCAAGCGACGGGTTGGCCTCGACGATGCTGCTCCATGCCTTCAGGTCCAGCTCGGACTCGGTGACCCCGGCAGGACCTGGGTAGAACGCGACCGTCGAATTGAGCACGGAGTTGGAGAACAGGAACGCGAGTCCGACGGGGATCTCCAGCTGGCTCCACAATGCAGCGTCGACATCGATCTCGGGGAACGACAAGTAGCGGTCGGGGACTGCCCGGAAGCGCAGATGCGCCTGCTCTGCGGTGAAGAGCAGGTAGCAGCCGCGGCAGGTGCACATGAGCCCCCGACTCTCGATGTCGACGACGTGCGGATGCTCTTCACCGATGACCTCGGCGCACATCTCGCACTTCTCGACGTCGGGATCAGGCGGTGGGCGGTTCGCGATCCGGCGGAGCACGCTGAGCGAGCCGCCACCATCAACACCGTTACCACCCGCAGCGGTCATGTCGTGGCCACCACCGGCAGGGCAACCATCAGCACGCCGTCACGCATCAAGAGTGGGTAGGGGTCGAGATGACGGTCGTTTCCGTCGAGGCTGACCCCGGCACGGCGTACGTCGTAGTGGCTTCGACACCTGCCGCACGTCAACACCGCACCGCCGGATGCCTCGCCCAGCCGGCGTTCGAGGGTCGCTCCCGCCAGAGTCTGCTCACATCCGGGACAGTGGTCACGGTAGGCGAACAGGTCTTGACCGAGTCGGCAGGCAAACAGGTCGACGCCGTCGACCTGGAAGCCGGCGAGCTCACCGGGCTCTAACGACGCCACCTCCGGAACCGGCAGCCAGTGGGGCACGGGCGCAGCGTCGTCGTCACCGAGCCGAGACCGCAGCGCAGTGACCGGGATCAGTGCGGGCTTGGCGTCGGCCCGCTCGGTCGGTGTCTCGACCTCGATGGACGTGACCTCTGGGGCGGCTGCCTCGATCGCTCCTTCTACCGCGAGCTGCAAGGTCACGGCCGACGACGGGCAACCGTCGCAGCTCCCCAACAACCGGATCCGCACCCCCCCGTCGGCACCGACGTCGACGAGCTCGACGTCGCCTCCGTGGGACCCGAGGTAGGGGCGAACGCTGTCGAGAGCGGCGCCCACACGGGTCTCGATGTCGTGCGGGTGCAGCCCGTGCACGAGGAGAAGGCTCGCCACGAGGTCGTCCTCAGCAAGCGCACCCATCATCTTGTCGTCGAGCCGCCCCGCGTCCGCAAGGATCTGGAGCAGCCGCTCCAGCCCTGCGCCGTAGAGGTCGGTGACAAGAGCGACGAGGTCCTCGGCGCGTTGCCGGGCGACCGCGCCGCCCGCAGCGCTCGCGTCGAGCAGGACCTCGATTCGTTCACCGGTGTCCCGCAGTCGATCCGCTCCGCCGGCGGCCGATTCACCGTGCCCCAGCGTTTCGGGTCCCATGGCGGGACTACTCGCCCGTGACGGACTGGGTCGGCGAGTGCATCATCTCCAAAGTCTTGCCGCCGCCGAGGTACATATGCACGCCGCAGGGCAAGCACGGGTCGAAGCTGCGGACCGTGCGCATGATGTCGATGCCCTTGAAGTGCTCCCGGTCGTTCTCCTCGAAGATCGGCTGGCCCTGCACCGCGTCTTCGTAGGGACCGGGGGTGCCGTAGGAGTCACGCGGGTTGGCGTTCCACGGGGTCGGAGGATAGGGATGGTAGTTCGCGATCTTGCCGTCACGAATGACCATGTGGTGCGAGAGCACTCCGCGCACCGCCTCAGTGAATCCACACCCGATGGCCTCGTCAGGGACGGTGAACTTCTCCCACGTCTTGGTTCGCCCGGCACGGATCTCCACCAACGCCTTCTCGGCGAAGTGCAGCGCGCAAGCCGCGGCGTAGGCCTGGAAGTAGGTGCGGGCGCGGTTGCGCTCGATCGTGTTGCTCCACTGCGGGACTTTCCACTCGAGCTCTACCGGCCCCTTCAACGCCGTCTTCGGAAGGTTGATCTTGACGCTGGAGCCGGTGGACTGGACATAGCCGATGTCGACGAGCTTCGCTAGCGCGGTCACCCACAACCGGGCGAG
The DNA here is from genome assembly GCA_963815295.1 of uncultured Actinomycetota bacterium. GTDB lineage: Bacteria > Actinomycetota > Actinomycetes > Propionibacteriales > Nocardioidaceae > JACDHG01. The sequence continues at coordinate 283,631 of CAWFFZ010000008.1, read as the reverse complement.
CGGTCCGCCGCCGGTGTCGAGGGCCAGGTAGTCCTTGCCGTCGTACCAACGCGGCGACATCACCCAGCTGTACTTGTCGTCGAGATCACGCTTTTGCGGCTTGGGGTTCGTGTGCTGGTTCCACGGGTGCCGCCGGTCGACCGGGTTGCCCAACGGGTCATGCGTCACGAAGGTCTCTTGGCCTTCCCAGTCTTCGTAGTAGGACGAGCCGAGCAAGATCCTGATGCCGAGGTTGATCTCGACCAGGTCGGTGGTGACGAGCTTGCCGTCGACGACGACCCCCGGGGTCACGTACATCGCACGGCCCCACTCAGTCATGTCCTTATAGGCGAAGTTGCAGACCTCCGGATCCTGGAACGACCCCCAGCAACCGAGCAGCGTACGACGCAGACCGACCTGCTCGTAGCCCGGCAGCGCCTGGTAGAAGAAGTCGAACAAGTCGTCGTGCATCGGCACGACCTTCTTCATGAACTCGACGTAGCGCATCAGACGGGTGATGTAGTCGGTCATCAGCTGGATGGTGGCGACCGTGCCGACTCCGCCGGGGTAGAGCGTCGACGGGTGGACGTGACGCCCCTCCATCAGGCAGAACATCTCGCGAGTCCACCGACTGACCTGCAGCGCCTCGCGGTAGAACTCCCCCGTGAACGGGTTGAGCGACCGCATGATGTCGCCGATGGTCTTGTAGCCGTGGTCTCCGGCGTGCGGCGCCTCGGTGTTGTTGGCCAGTTCGAGCACGCCGGGGTTGGTCTCGGCGACCATCTTCTCGCAGTAGTCGACCCCGACCAGGTTCTCCTGGAAGATGTTGTGGTCGAACATGTACTCGGCTGCTTCGCCGAGGTTGACGATCCACTCACCGATGTTTGGCGGCTTCACGCCGTACGCCATGTTCTGCGCGTAGCACGAACACGTCGCGTGGTTGTCACCACAGATTCCGCAGATGCGGCTGGTGATGAAGTGCGCGTCGCGAGGGTCTTTGCCCTTCATGAAGATCGAGTAGCCACGGAAGATCGACGATGTGCTGTGACACTCGGCCACGGACTTGTTGTTGAAGTCGATCTTCGTGTAGATGCCGAGGCTGCCGACGATTCGGGTGATCGGGTCCCACGCCATCTCGACGAGGCCATCGGAGTTTTCCTGGAACTTGCTGGGCTTGGCGATCGTGGACGCCATGACGCCGCCTCTCTGAGCTGGAAGGTCTACCAGGTGCGGGTGGCGCCTGTAGTGAGCGTCGAACCGGGCTTGCGCCACTTGGGTTCTTGGTCAACGGTGTGGGTGGTCATCTGGCGCAGCCGGCGAATCGTCGAGCCGTACAGACCGATGGTCGTCGTCGAGAACTTGCCACCTGGCGGCTCGTCCATGAACGGCATGAACTTGTCGGGGAAGCCCGGCATCGTGCAGCCGATGCAGATGCCGCCCACGTTGGGACAGCCGCCCATGCCGTTCATCCAGCCCCGCTTGGGGACGTTGCACTTCACGACGGGGCCCCAGCAGCCCAGCTTCACGATGCACTTCGGCGAGCCGTACTCGGTCGCGAAGTCGCCTTGCTCGTAGTAGCCGGCGCGGTCGCAGCCTTCGTGCACGGTCTGTCCGAACAGCCAGGTCGGTCGCAGCGATTCGTCGAGGGGGATCATCGGCGCCTGGCCGGTGGCCATGTAGAGCAAGTAGGTCAACGTCTCCGACAGGTTGTCGGGCTGGATCGGGCAACCAGGGACACAGACGATCGGGATCCCTGCCTTGGACTTCCAGTCCCAGCCCAGATAGTCCGGGACACCCATCGCGCCGGTTGGGTTACCCGCCATCGCATGGATGCCGCCGTACGTCGCGCAGGTGCCGACCGCGACGACCGCCGTCGCCTTCGGCGTGAGGCGGTCAAGCCACTCGCTCGTCGTCATCGGCTGGCCAGTGTCGGGGTTGTTGCCGAACCCGCACCAGTAGCCCTCGTCCTTGATCTTCTCGTTGGGGATCGAGCCTTCGACGACCAGGACGAACGGCTCGAGCTCACCCCGGTCGGCCTTGAAGAACCACTCAAGGAAGTCGTCAGCCCCACCGGTCGGGCCACACTCGAAGTCGATCAGTGGCCAGTGCACGGCAATTTGAGGCAATCCGGGGAGGGCCCCCAGCGCAATCTCCTCGATGCTGGGTTGGGTCGCGGCGGTCAGCGCGACGGAGTCGCCGTCGCAGCTGAGCCCGGCGTTGATCCAGAGCACGTGGATGAGGGTTTCCTCGGCTTTGACAGCCTCAGCGGTCGGCATAACTCCCCGCTTCCCGGAGCCGACTGCGACTCCCATCGCTGGAGCCGGCCGTCGGCCCACCTGCGCGATCCATCCGGTCTAGCATCGGATGAGCGGACGTGTCAAGAATCACATTAGAGCGTCCCCAACAGGTATTACAGAGCGTCGAGCCAGGAGAACCAAGCCGACATATTCGCTCCGTTACGGACCGATAACGCGATGATCTGGAGCCCGGGGTTGAGGGTGCGCGCCTGGTGCGTGAGCTTGTCGAGATCGAAGTCGACGTACGGCATCAGATCGGTCTTGTTGACGATCAGGACATCGGCCGCCGCGAACATGTGCGGGTACTTGAGTGGCTTGTCATCGCCCTCGGTGACCGAGATGATCACGACTTTGGCGCTCTCGCCGATGTCGAAGAGGGCAGGACAGACGAGATTTCCGACGTTCTCGATAAACAGCAGTGATCCGTCGCCCGGCTCTAGCGCCTCGAGCGCCTGCTGCACCATCGGTGCATCGAGGTGGCAGCCCGCTCCCGTGTTGACCTGGACCGCACGGGCGCCGGCAGCCTGGATGCGCTCGGCGTCGAAGAGTGTCTCTTGGTCCCCCTCGATGACGCAGATCTCACGGCGTCCGGTGAGCTCAGAGATCGTGCGCTCGAGCAGCGATGTCTTGCCAGATCCGGGCGAGCTCATCAGGTTGACCGCGGCGATGTCGCGACCTGCCAGCCAGCGGCGGTTGTGCCCGGCCAGATGGTCGTTCTTGGCGAGGATCTGCTCACCTAGCACGAGTGTCTCGGTGCCGGCCTGCCCGTGCTGACCGTTGTGGTGACGGTGGTCATGGCCGTGGTCATGGTCGTGGTCATGGCCGTGCGCGTGGCCACCCACGGTCGACACTCGGACGTTGTCCTCGTCACCACACCCACACGTCAGACACATTCGGGCACCAGCTCTACCGACGTCACGAGCAGCTCACGTCCGGCGGTGATCTGGACGTCGGCGCTGCCACAGGGGCACAGGAGTATGAGGTCAGCAACGTCGAACTCGTCACCGCAGCTGCGACACGACCCGCGTCCGGGCGACTCGTCGATCTCGAGCGTGGCCCCTTCGATCGGGGTGCCCTGGGCGGCGACGTCGAAGCAAAACCGCATCGCGTCAGGGACGACCCCCGACAGCGCACCGACCTGCACCTGAACACTTGCGACCCGCCGACCTGTCGTGCGCTCCACGACCATGTCGACAACGCTCTGGGTGATTGCGAGTTCGTGCATGTGCCACCGCCTGCGGGCCACATTAGGCAGCCCTCGCGGTCTCCACAAGCAGTAGCCCGGTTTGGGTCAGCGGTCCGGCACGGCGATGGTGCCGGTGGCCGTGGCGACGACCTGGCCGGCCACGTGAGAACGGACGGCAACGCCGTTCAGTGCCTCGACTCGGCAGTGCAGGAACGACGGTCTACCCATCTCGGTTCCCTGTGAGATCAGGTATGACGTCTGGCCCTCCGACGCCGCCAACCCGGCGGCCACCAGCACCAAGCCGAGACCCGCGGCCGCGGACCCGGTGGCCGGATCTTCGGGAATGCTGTAGCCGGGCACAAACACCCGGGCGTGCACCTCGAGGTCGGACTGGCCGCCTGGCCCGGCGGCCGATACGGCATACACACAGACACCGTCGAGCGGATCCTGAAGCGGGCTCGTGTCGATGCCGGTCTCGCTGACGCGGACTCCGGTGGCGCGAGCCGCAACCACGACGTCGGCCAGGACGGGGAGGTACAGCCAGCTGAGCCCGCAGCCCGCAGCATGTGCGCGTCCCACGAGATCGGCTGCGGTCAGGCTGACCAGGCGCGCGACAGCATCGGCTTCGTCGTCGGTCAGCGGATGCGCGGCGTCACGCGGGTCGGCCGACAGCTCCACGGCTGCGCTACCGTCGTCGGAGAGGCGGACCCCGATCAAGCCGGCTCGGCAGGACTGGTGACGATCGCCGGCCTGGATCAGACCACGCTGGCGTAGCGCCCAGGCGGTCCCGAGCGTCGGGTGGCCGGCAAACGGCACCTCGCCATCGGGGGTGAAGATGCGGAGGCGGTAGTCCGCGCCGGCAGCCACATCCTCATCCGTCAAGGGGAGAGGGAAGGTCGTCTCCGACAGGTTGAACTCGGTTGCGATGTCCTGCATCTGGTCGGCCGACAGGCTCTCGGCGCCATAGACGACGGCGAGTGGATTGCCTGCGAACGCGCGGTCGGTGAAGACGTCGACGACGTCATAACTCAACGACGGCGCAGGTGTGGTTGACATGTCGGCCGAGGCGTCCATCCCAGCAACCCTAATGACTGCGAAGAATCGTGGTGCGTGACTACGCGCACAAAAGGGGTGTCACGGCCACGCGGCGGTAGCCTGTCGCACGTGAGCAGCACCCCCGTCCGCGTCTTCATCGCCCGCCTGGCGGGCCTGTTGGTGTACGACCCGAATGGTGACCAGGTCGGCAAAGTGCGCGATGTCGTGTGCGCCGTACGCGCCGAAAACCGGCAGCCACGCGTCCTCGGTCTCGTCATCGAGGTGCTCGGTCGACGTCGGATCTTCCTGCCTATGACGCGAGTGACGAGCGTCGACTCGGGACAGGTCGTCACGACCGGCCTGGTCAACATGCGCAGGTTCGAGCAGCGACCCACTGAGACACTGGTGCTTGCCGAGCTCCTCGACCGCAGCGTCGTGATCCAGGAGTCGGGCGCACACGGGGTCGTCTACGACATCGCGATGGAGCAGACCCGGACCCGCGACTGGAACCTTTCGAGGGTCGCCGTCCAGCACGGCGCCAAGCGCTTCGGCCGAAAAGGCCAGACCCAGGTCGTCGAATGGTCTGAGGTCACTGGCCTGACCGGGAGTGAGGCCGGCCAGGGCGCCACCCACCTCCTCGCTGCCCTCGACGAGATGCGACCGGCCGACCTTGCCGGCGTGATTCACGACCTCTCGCCCAAGCGCCGGGGTGAGATCGCATCGGCGCTCAGCGACGCACGCCTGGCCGACGTCCTCGAAGAGCTTCCCGAGGACGACCAGGTCGAGATCCTCAGCCAGCTCGGCTCCGAGCGCGCCGCCGACATCCTCGAGGAGATGTCGCCGGACGACGCAGCAGACCTGATCGCCGAGCTCCCTCCGGAGACGGCCGAACGCCTGCTGATGCTGATGGACCCCGGTGAGGCCGAGGACGTACGACGGCTGCTGACCTACGAGGAGCACACTGCCGGTGGCCTTATGACCACCGATCCCGTGATCCTGCCGCCCGATGCGACGGTGGCCGAAGCACTCGCCCGCATCCGCAACGCCGAGCTCTCACCGTCGCTCGCGGCAATGGTCTTCGTCTGCCGTCCTCCGCTCGAGACACCCACCGGTCGGTACCTCGGCGCCGGGCACTTCCAGCGGCTGCTGCGCGAGCCGCCATCCTCGCTCGTCTCCGGGGTCATCGACACCGATGTCGAGCCGCTCCGCGCCGAGGCACCGCTCGAGGAAGTGACGAGGCTGATGGCCCACTACAACCTGGTGGCAAGCCCTGTCATCGACGAAGCCGGGCATCTGATCGGCGTCGTCACGGTCGACGACGTCGTCGACCACCTGCTCCCTGACGACTGGCGGGACCGGCCGCGGCCGGGTGACCCGTCGGCCACGGTGGTGGCGACCGATGGCGCGTGACGAGTCCGCTCGCGACGACGAGCGCCGTGAGCCCGGCCGACGTACCCGATCGAACCGTCTGGACGTCCCGAGGGAGACTCGTCGGACGTTCGTGAGGCGACCTGACTACGACCCGGAGATGTTCGGGCGGTTCGCGGAGACGTTCGCCCGGTTCCTGGGAACGGCCCGTTTCCTGGCCTACATGACGGTGTTCGTCATCGTCTGGCTGACGATCAACATCGTCTCAATATGGGGGTTGGAGTGGGATCCTTACCCGTTCATCCTGCTCAACCTGCTCTTCTCGACCCAGGCGTCATACGCCGCCCCGCTGATCCTGTTGGCGCAGAACCGTCAGGAGGCCCGCGACCGGGTCGTGTCCGAGCGCGACCGCGACGCGAACGTCCGCGCCCACGCCGACATGGAGTTTCTCGCCCGCGAGGTGGCCTCGCTGCGGATGGCGGTCGGCGAGGTCGCCACCCGAGACTTCCTGCGATCCGAGCTACGCAACCTGATGGGCGACATCGACGACCGCGCAGCCGCGAGGACCAACGACCGCGGACTCGACACAGGAGCAGCACCACGTAGCCTGGAGTCATGACCACCCCGCTCCTCGAGCCGATCAACGCTGCGCTCGCGACCGTGAACGACCCCGAGATCCGGCGTCCCATCACTGAGCTCGGCATGGTCAAGGACGTCTCGATCGGCGATGACGGAGCGGTCGCGGTGACGGTGCTGCTGACGGTTGCCGGCTGCCCGATGAGAGAGACCATCACCAAGGACGTCACGGCCGCCGTCAGCGGGGTCGACGGCGTCCAGTCCGTCAACGTCATCCTCGACGTCATGTCCGAGGAGCAACGCCAAGACCTGCAGAAGACCCTCCGCGGCGGTCAGGCCGCCAAGGAGATCCCGTTCTCGAAGCCCGACTCGCTCACCAAGATCTTCGCGATCGCCTCCGGCAAGGGTGGAGTCGGCAAGTCGTCGGTCACCGTCAACCTGGCGCTGGCGATGGCCCAGAGTGGTCGCAAGGTCGGGATCATCGACGCCGACATCTATGGCCACTCGGTGCCGGCCATGCTCGGGGTCGCCGACGAGCGGCCGACCCAGGTCGAGGACATGATCATGCCGGTCCCGGTGCACGGGCTGTCTGTGATCAGCATCGGGATGCTGAAGCCTCGCCGCGACCAGGTCGTGGCCTGGCGTGGCCCGATGCTCGACCGGGCGCTGGTGCAGATGCTCACCGACGTCTACTGGGGCGATCTCGACATCCTCTTGCTGGACCTGCCACCCGGCACGGGAGACATGGCCATCTCCAGCGGCCAGCACCTGCCGAACGCCGAGGTCTTGGTGGTGACCACTCCGCAGGCAGCGGCCGCCGAAGTCGCCGAACGCGCCGGCACGATGGCCTCGATGATGAACCAGCGGGTCGCCGGCGTGATCGAGAACATGAGCTACCTCGTGTGCCCGCACTGCGGGCCCGAGCACCGCATCGAGGTGTTCGGCAGCGGCGGTGGCGCTGGAGTCGCGGCGACCCTCACGGCCCGGTTCGGCTACGACGTGCCGGTGCTCGCCGAAGTGCCGCTCGACATCCGGTTGCGCGAAGGTGGAGACTCCGGGGTCCCGCTCGTGCTGACCGACCCTGACACGCCTGCCGCGGCGGCACTCATCTCCGTCGCGTCGACGCTGACCTCCAAGGGCCGCGGCCTCGCCGGTATGCAGCTCGGCCTGTCGCCGGCTGGTCGCTGAGGGACGAGCACCCGTGTTCGATGTCGGCCTTCCAGAGATGGCGGTGCTCATCATCGTCGCCGTCTTCGTCTTTGGCCCCGACAGGTTGCCCGAGGTCGCGAAACAGGCGGCCAAGCTGCTCAAGCAGGCCAGGCGCGCGATGTCGAACGCACGGTCGCAGCTGACGGACGAGCTCGGTCCGGAGTTCGCGAACATGGACATGAGCGACCTCAACCCGCGCACCCTGGTGCAGAAGCACCTGCTCGACGACCTCGATGACGACACACCTGCGCGGCCGGGTCATGAGCCACTCGGGGAGGGCGAGCTCGCGCCGTACGACCCGGAAGCGACGTAACGGCGGGGCGGACTCAGCTTTACTCAGCCGACCTTCTTGCCGAGGACGACCTCGTAGGAGGTGGTGTCGCCACCTCGGTCGACCGTCAGCCTGACCGTCTCGCCTGGCTCGAACGTCCTGATCTTCACGATCAGCTCCACCCCGTCGCTCACCTCGACGCCGTTGATCGACACGATCAGGTCGCCGTCCTCGAGGCCCGCCTGCTCGGCCGGGCTGTCGGCATCGACCTGCTCGACCAGGGCACCGTCGGCCACATCGGCCACGCTCACCGAGGCACCGATGACCGGGTACTCCGCCCGGCCGTCCTCGATGAGCTGCTCGACCGTGTGGATGACTTGGTCGATGGGGATCGAGAACCCGACCCCGATGTTGCCCGTCTGCTCGTCAGCCGAGCTGCCGACGGTCGCGATTGCCGAGTTGACCCCGATGACGCGCCCGTTGAGGTCGACGAGGGGGCCGCCGGAGTTCCCCGGGTTGATCGCCGCGTCGGTCTGCAGCGCGTTGATGTAGGACGTCTCGCCCTCTCCACCGGCCGTCACGGGGCGCTGGGTCGCGCTGATGATGCCGGCCGTCACCGTGGAGTGGAGGCCAAGTGGCGAGCCAATGGCCACCACGCTCTGTCCGACGGCGACGTTGCGCGACGTACCCCGCTGTACGGGATGCAGACCGGCAAAGTCCTCGAGCTCGATCACGGCGAGGTCGTAAGACGGGCTTCGTCCGACGATCGATGCCCTAACCTCCCGCCCATCCGGCAACGAGACCGTGATCTCACCCTCGTCCGACGCCGGCTCGATGACGTGGTTGTTGGTTACGACGTGACCGCGGTTGTCGTAGACGAACCCTGATCCGCTCACCTGCGAGCTGCCCCTGACGTCGAGTGAGACCACACTCGGCAGGACCCGCTTTGCCACCGCCACCACCGGACTCCGCGCCGGGCCACCGGCGATCGGACCGGTCGGGATCGGGTCGACGGGCGGGCTCGTGGGCGACGACTGCGCGGCTGGGTCGTCGTCGTTGCTCGCGTCTACGAGCAACGCCCCGACGGCTCCACCTGCGAGGCTGAGAAGCACGCAGACGACGATGACGGGCAGCCAGGGCACGCGGCCGCGGGGTGGCTCGTGATGCGGTGGTCGATGAGACGCTGGCGGCCCAGGGGGTAGCGGCCTCGTTGTCCCCTGCCACGACGGGTACGGCGTCGGCCCGGTCGACGTACCCGAGGGAGGCTGCCCCGGCGCATCCGACTGCGGCCAGCCGGCACGCGGCGGCGGATACGGCGACCAGGTGGGCTCCTCACCGGGACGTTGTCGACCGCGGTCAGAGCCTTCGTCTGCCGGAGGCGGGTGTTCGGACACGCCACTAGCATGCCTCAACCCGCGGTGCCGAGCGCCGGTCAGTCGGTGATATCGACGAGCTCGCCGATGCGGTTGAGACCGCGGACGAGCCGACCATCGTTGTCGCGCTCGACAGACTCGTGCGGCAAGCCGGCGACGAGGCGCGTCACCACGCTGGTCGGCGCGTCTGTGACCAGCGTGTAGACGGTGTCGCCGGACTCCCAGACCGCGACCGACGGGAGTCCTTCGCGAAGGGCGACGTCGCCGGTGCCCACCCGCGTCGTGGTGAAGTCGTCAAGAGACCGGTCGTCGAGGCTGCCCCGCTCCTCGAACACCGAGACTGTCGACAGGCCATCGGAGTAGGACGCGTGGACGACATCTCCGTCGGAGTCGAGTCGATGGAGCACCGTCAAGGCGAAGTCGCCGGGAAGGGCGTCCGGGCAGGTCCAGCCCTCGTCATTGAGCGTGGGAGCGAACTGCTTGGAGACCGACGTCGCGACCGGGGCCGCAAGCTCCGGAGGTAGGTGGGAGAGGAAACCCTTGGCAGCGGTGTCGACCGAGACGTAGGTGCTCGACCTGACGATCTGCCCGCCGTCGTACATCTCCCGCCGTAGGAGAAGTCCGGTGGCGTCGTCAATCCAGAACCGAGCCGCGAGGATGCCCGACCGGCCTGCCGTCACAACTGTCGCGGCTCGGCCGGCGACCACACCTGCCCCGACGACTCCGAGGTCGTAGGCGTCGGCGAGCAACCTCAGCCGGTTGAGCGCCAGGTCGTCTGCGGCTCCGGGCTTGCCCTGCGTGATGAACCGCGCCAGCTCCTGGTCAGTTGCTTCGGTGACGTCGAGGCTGGTGCCCTGACCGGGCACGTGCTCGATGGCGACGCGCGTCGACTTCAGGGAGCCCTCGACCACCTCGGAGACCTCACGTACGCCGGCGTAGGCGACCGAGGTGGGCGCCATGACGGCGCGCTGCAGCTGACGGAGGGCGGCTTGCTCGTCGGCCGCGCGCCACGGACGGAGATGATCGGGTTTCAGCTGCTGCGGCTGAGCCTGGGTCACACCACGCACGTCACTGATCAGGGTCGCCAGCCGAGGAGCGGATGGCCGCTCGGGTGAGCTGAGCGCTTCGACGGCGGGGTCGGCCAGCGGCGAGCCACCGTTGGCCTCCGCGAACTCGGCGGTGAACTCGTCGAGCGGTGGTGACACCGTTGGTGGCTCGGCGGGGTCGGTGCCCCCGACGGCATACGCCAGGGTGAGGACGACCATGGACATCGAGCCGGCCCCGACGAGCACCTTGCGCGTCACGCCCAGGGCGCGCGAAGTGGTGCTGCGTCGCGGGTCGTCGTCTGCATGGACGCTTGCCAAGGTGGCGAACAGGTCGGCAGACGGTTCCGCTGCCGCCAGGCCGAGGAGGCGCTGCTTGAGTGCGAGCGTCTGCTCGATCTCGTGACGACACGGCTCGCAGCCGCGGGCGTGTGCGATGGCGCGGGCCCGGGCTGAGCCCTTCAGCTCACCGTCGACCAGAGCGGAGACCTTGTGGTGAAGATGCGTCATTGACCGTGACCAGTGATGAGCGGGTCCGACCCGGCGCCGATCCGCGTGCGGCCGGGAGCCGGGGCACGATGAGCGAGCGCCTCGCGTAGCGCCGAGCGGCCGCGGTGGATCCGAGAACGAACAGTGCCGATCTTTACGTCGAGTACGTCGGCGATCTCTTCGTAACTGAGGCCCTCGATGTCGCAGAGGACGACGGCGACCCGGAAGTCGGGCTGGAGTGCGGCGAGCGCGACCTCGACGTCGGGGTCGAAGAGCTGGTCGGCGTACCCACCGTCGGGCGTGGGGAGGTTGCCCGGCAGTCGGTCGCCGACGTCATCGGGCAACGAGTCGAAGCGGATGCGCTGCTTGCGGCGTGCCTGGTCGAGGAACAGGTTGGTGGTGATCCGATGCAGCCACCCCTCGAACGTGCCCGGCTGGTACGACGACAGGGACCGAAACACCCTGACGAATACTTCTTGGGTGAGGTCCTCTGCATCGTGGCGGTTGCCCGTCAGTCGGTAGGCCAGCCGAAACACCCGCACGGAGTGGTCCTGGACGATCTCGTCCCAGCTCGGCACCGTCGGTGGAGGCGCCTGCCCGGCAGGTGAGGTGGAGGACACAACCTAAGCGTACGTGCTTGCTGGCACGGGTTGGACCAGTCGAGACGCCGACCGGCTTCAGTGGGCTCGGTCCGCCGTAGAACATGCCCTGGCCCAAGCGATAGGCTCGTCGCGATCTAGCCGAATGGCCCTGAGGGGGCCCGAGCGAGGAGGCCATCATCGCCACGGGGTTGAAGCCTGCGTCTTGGACATATGCCGAGCAGTTCGTGGCCGAGGACGAGGTCTTGACCGCAGCGCGCCAGCGTGCCGCCGACATGCCGGCGCCGCCGATCTCTCCAGGGACCGGTGCGAGCCTGCGCTTCGTCGCGGCGATGCTCGACGCCAAGAACGTCGTCGAGATCGGCACCGGCTGCGGCATCTCCGGCGTCTGGCTGATGCGCGGTATGCGGGCAGACGGCGTACTCACCAGCGTCGACATCGAAGCCGAGCACCAGCGGCTCGCCAAGGTCGCGTTCACGGAGGCTGGGATCGCACCGCAACGGGCTCGGCTCATCCCGGGTGCCGCTCTTGAGGTGCTCCCCCGACTTACCGACGACCACTACGACGTGGTGTTCGTCGACGGTGCCAAGCAGGAGTACCCGTCCTACCTGGAACAGGCCGAACGGCTGCTCAGAGTCGGCGGTGTCGTCGCTTTCGACAATGCCCTATGGCATGACCGCGTTGCAGATCCGTCAGTGCGCGACGCTGACACGATCGCGATCCGCGAGACGATCCGGCTGGTGACCGAGCACGAGTCACTGCTCGAACTGTTGCTCCCGGTCGGCGACGGGCTCCTGCTCGCGCAGAAGCGCTAGCCCTCGCTGCGGCTTGGCCCGGTGCTGAGGGGTTCTTAGTTAGCTGGCTTTGAGGCGGCGGGTGCCGGTGTGGTCGACGAGCCAGTATCTGCCGTGGGGTGATCGCCATAGGTAGATGCCGGGGAAGGGTTGTTTGACTTGCCATCGGCTGTGGGTGCGGATGCGGTGGTGGTGTCGGGTCATGGGTCCGAGTTTCCCGATCCCGGTTTGGCCGGGTGGTCCGCCGTCGTCGGGGTCGAGGTAGGGGATGGTGTGGTCGAGGTCCATCCGACGGCTGGTGTTCGACGCATACGGGAACGTGTCGGTCGGAGTGATGAGGTGGACGGCTTCGCGGATGTGGTCGGGGATTTCGTAGGCGTCGACGGGTGCGATGCCGGCGACGTCGATCACGGGTTTGAGGGTGATGGTGCAGTTGCCGAGCCATTGTTTGGCTTGGTCGACGGTGACGGGTCCGATCCCTTCCACCCGCGCCACACCCTCACCGTGTTCCAGCGACTCTCGGGTCAGGTGGACGTAGAGGACGGCTTTGGGTCGCGGGTCGACCTTGAGGCTGACTCCGCGGACGAACGCTTCCGGGTTCCCCGCCGGGGTCGTCGGGCGCCGTGGTGGTCGGCGTCGTCGAGTCCGATACTGGAGGGCACATCGTCGGGTAGGTCGGCGTCGCGCGCTGCCGCCCTGGTCGGCGGTGGTGGCGTACAGGTCCAGGGCTTGTTGGGGGCTGGCGAGGATCCCGACGGCTTTGGCCCGACGGAGGTCCTTGCTGCGTGGTGTTGCCGAGTATTCCGATGCTGTCGGCGATCCGGTCGAGGGTGGCGTCGAAGAATTTCAGGTCGACGGCGTCGGCGCGGATGAACGCGGTCCCGGTCTCGTGGTCTGTCCGACGGTTTCACCCACACCCCGTGCTCGGTTTGTCTGGCCTCGGCCTCGGCCTGAGCCCGGTCGGGGTCGGCGGCGGTGAGGGCGGCGTCGATCATCGTCTCCAGCCGCCTCCAGGTGAGCCGGTCCGCCCACCGCGAGACTTTCGCGATCGACCGCAGCGGCGGCGGCGGTGTCGTGGCTGCGGGTGGCCTGGGCGGTCTTGCGGCCGATCCACGGTTTCACCTCACCGGCACTGGATCCGGGCCCACAACAGGGGGAGGCGGTGGCGCAGGTCGAGGGCGTCGGCGATCAGGAGCTCGCCGGCGTAGGTGGACAGGGCCAGGACGGCACCGAACTCGGCGCAGGCGAACTCGGCCACCTGCGGGGTCCCGTCGCCTCCGACCTGGATGAGCCGTTCGGAACCCGGCAACACCAAGCCTGTTCCTTGGAGGGTGCCGTGGACGTCGGCCCAGTGGGCGGCGATCTGCAGCATCTCGACGTCGGCGGCCTCTGAGCGGCGGCGGGTTTCTTCGGCGCGGGTGAGGGTTTGGTTGGCGTCGAGGGTGTCAACATCAGCGGCAGTGGTGGTGGTGTGCGTGTCGTGCATGGGAGTGAATCTATCGGTGACTACCGACAGTTCTGAGGCTCAGATCCCCTTATACACAACGGTTTCCGAGACTTTTTGCGTCCGATGTTTGACGATCGAGCTTGTTGAGATTACCGGGTCTCGACAAGCTCGACCGACGAGGCAGAACTCGGCCGCCGTACAGGTAGCCGCCGGCGCGACGCAACCAGCATCGCGACCTCCGGCGTTGCTGCGCCTTTCACCACGAGCGAACCGCCGGCCGCCAGCGCGAGGCAACCGACAGCGAAACTCTCTGTCGTTGCTGCGCTCTTTTGACCACGAGCGCAACCGCCGGCCGCCAGCGAGAGGCAACTCACAGCGCAACTCTCCGGCGTTGCTGCGCTCTTCCGCCACGAGCGGAACCGCCGCGCGACCGGTGGGGCCTCGACAAGCTCGACCGGCGGGAGGGGTCGGATGATCGAGCTTGTCGAGAGATTTCGTGGCGTCGGTCAGTCTCTGAGCTGGGCGGCCAGCGGGCAGTCGAATGGATCTCGTGCGCGCAGTCCAACGTCGTTCAGGTAGCGAACGACGATCCCATAGGACTCGAACAGAGTCGTCTCGTTGTAGCTGACCCCATGAAGCTGACAGTGCTCGCGCACCAGCGGCTGGGCGAGACGCAGGTTCGGCCGAGGCATGCTGGGGAACAGGTGGTGCTCGATCTGGTAGTTCAGGCCGCCCATCACGAAGTCGACGACCGGGCCACCGCGGACATTGCGCGACATCAACACCTGTCGGCGTAGGAAGTCCAGCTTCATGGTGGCCGGCACGATCGGCATACCTTTGTGGTTGGGGGCAAAGGACGCGCCAAGGAACAGGCCGAACAACGCCATCTGCAATCCGAAGAACGCCGCTGCCTTCCCCGGTGGCAGCACCACGACCAGCACGGTGACGTAGGCAGTAAGCCGGGTCAGCACAAGCAGAGCCTCGACCCGTTGGTGCACCATCGAGTCCTTCCGCAACAACGCGACCACGCTCGCGATGTGCAGGTTGATCCCCTCGAGTGTCAACAACGGGAAGAAGAACCAGCCCTGCCGGTGGGCGAACCAGCCCCCGAATCCCGTGCGGTTGATGAAGAGGTCGGGCGTGAACGCGAGCGCTCCCGATGAGATGTCAGGGTCGCGGCCTTCCTGGTTCGGGGCCGCGTGGTGCCGGTTGTGCTTGGTCTTCCACCAGCCGTAGCTCAAGCCGGCAAACGCGCCCGCCAGCACCCGCGACGTCCAGTCGTTCCACGCCGCCGACGCGAACATCTGCCGGTGCGCGCCATCGTGCCCAAGGAACCCGAACTGGGTGATCACGACCGCCAAGGCAGCAGCAAGAATCAGCTGGAACCAGGAGTTTCCGAGCAGGAAGAATCCGACCCAGATCGCCACAAACACGGTCACCGCCGCGGTGATGCGGCTCCAGTAGTACGCGTAGCGCCGACGGAGCAGACCTGCCTCCCGGATGACGCGTGACAAGTCCGTGTAGAGACTCACATAGCGTTCGGCGTTCGACGTGGGCGCCGGTGGCGCGGCAATCGACGTGGCAGGCATTCGGGAAGGCGCCTCCTCCAGGCTGGCTCGGTCAGTCGAGACGCCGGGACTGGGGCGACATGCGCGTGCGCTTCCATCATGACATCTCGGGGATCCGCTCACTAGCGGTTCTTAGTCAGTTCGCAGATTGGTACCGGCTCAGCCAGCGCAGCAGCAACCGGGCGCCGAAGCCGGTTGCGCCCTGCGTGTACTCGAAGGCGTCCTTCGGTGAGTCACCGACCGAAGCGATGTCGAGGTGCGCCCAGGGGACATCGCCCACGAAATGCTGTAGAAACAACGCCGCCGTGATCGAGCCGGGCGAGCCGGCCGCGTTGGTGGCGTCAGCGAACGTGTTGTCAAGCAGGCGTTCGTATTCCGTGCTCAAGGGCATCCGCCACATCGGCTCGCCCGCCGCCTCGCCGGCGTCGAGCAGCGCCTTCGCTAGCTCGTCACGGTTGGCGTAGAGGGCGCCGAGCGTCGTACCCAAAGCCATCTTGGCGGCCCCGGTCAGCGTCGCGATGTCGACAACGGTGTCGGCGGCTAGATGCTTGTCGGCGTAGGCAAGGGCATCCGCGAGCACCAGCCTGCCTTCGGCGTCGGTGTTGCCGACCTCACTGGTGCGACCACCGAAGTGGGTGATGACGTCGCCGGGCCGCATGGCCCCTGCACCGAAGGCGTTCTCGGCCGACGCGACCAGGCCGGTGACGGCGACGTCGACGTCGAGCTCTCGCAGTGCACCCATCACGGCGATAACCACACCTGCCCCGGTCATGTCGCGCTTCATCGTCATCATCGCGTCGCGCGGCTTAATGGACAGACCGCCCGAGTCGAACGTGATGCCTTTGCCCACGAGCACTACTCGCGGCGTGTGTCGCCTGGCCTTTTGTGGCGTGTAGTCGAGCCGCACGAAGCGCGAGTCGTACGCCGATGCGGCGCCGACAGCGAGGATGCCTCCGAAGCCGTCAGCGGCCAGCCGCTTGTCATCCCAGACTTCGACGTCGAGGGCCGAACGCTCGGCGGCCTCCCTCGCCCACTCCTCGAGCCGGACCGGGCCCTTCTCGTTCGACGGTGTGAGCGCAAATGCCCGTGCGCGCCAGGATGCCTTGGCTCGACTGGCCGCCGCGTCGACGATGCTGGATCGCGACGCGCGCCGACCGCCAGGCATGTCGGTCAGCACCACGACTGGGCTGCCGGGAGTCTTGGCAGACTCGGCGGACTTACGGGTGAAGCCAAACGAGCCAAGCACGAGGCCTTCGACAAAGGCGCCGAGGGACTCGTCATCGGCCAACGAGCCGAGCCCGGTGGCGACGGGGCTCGTAGTCTTCGCGATCCGGGCGATCGCCGATCCCGCGCGGCGGTAGTCGCGACCGGTCTGCTCGCCGAGCCCGACGAGGACCACGCGTTCGACAGTGTCGCCCGTGAAGACCTCGTGGGTGACGATCTCCCCCGCGTCACCCTTCACCTGCGCCCGGTCGAGCAGCGCGAAAGGATCAACCCCGTGCGAGGCCAGGGCTGCTTCGGCAACCGCCGAGAACATGAAGTCGCCGTCGGCGCGGGCGAAGCCCACCGCCACCACCCGAGCATCGACGTCGCTCAGGTGCGCCGTCGTGACCTGCACGACCGTCGGCAACGGTTGAGCGGCGAGTTCAGGCACCTCCCTAACAATAGGATGTGGCGCCACCAAGACAGTCGGCGGGACCTCGAAGACCCCGGCACCGTGCAGATACGGTCCGGGGTCCTCAGTCGGAGAAGTTCTGATGTCAGCCGATCAGCTCGTCACCTGGCTTAGTGCCTCTTCGAGCGATTTCGCTTCCTCGGCATTGAGCTCGACCACAAGCCGTCCGCCACCTTCGAGCGGAACGCGCATCACCAGACCGCGCCCCTCCTTTGTGACTTCCAGCGGACCGTCGCCCGTCCGCGGCTTCATCGCCGCCATGCGCGCACCTACCCTTCGTCGTTCAGCGCCGAGACTCCGCCCGACTCGCGGGCCGAGACGCCGGTGGCGCATCGATTGCCAGCCACCATTATCGCACCGCTTGGTTACCCGTGCGGCAGACTGCTCCTGTGAACGCCCGATCCGCTTTGTTCGATGTCTACGGCGACCACGTCAGGTCACGCGGTGGGGCCGCCCCCGTGGCGGCTTTGGTCACCATGCTGGGAACCCTCGACATCGCCGCGCCAGCTGTGCGAACCGCCATATCGCGGATGGTCCGGCAGGGTTGGCTGTCGCCGCTCAAGCTGCCCGCCGGCCCGGGGTATCGACTCACGTCGCGGGCAGAACGCCGCGTGACAGAGGCCGCCGCGCGGATCTACCGGAGCGGAATCGCGCCGTGGGACGGTCGTTGGCACATGCTTGTCGTCGAGCACATCCCCCACCGGGCCACCCGCGAGCGGGTGCGGACCGGGCTGTCCTACCTCGGATACGCGCCGCTGCGCGACGAGACCTGGGTCAGCCCGCGGCCATCCGCCGAAGTCGATGCACTACTGGAAGCCGACGGGGTGCGCGCCTACCGGTTCCTCGCTCAGCACGACGGTGAGGCCACGACACTGACCGCTACCGCCTGGGACCTCGACGGACTCGGTCGGGCGTACGCGCGATGGCTCGACGAGGCGGATGCCTTGGTGGGGAACGCCGCTGAGGCGCCGAGTGACCGGGACGCCTTCGTCGTACGGAGTCTGCTCGTGCACGAGTGGCGCAAGTTCTTGTTCCGTGACCCCGGCCTGCCGCGCGAGTTGTTGCCGAAGCGATGGCCCGGCGACGATGCGGCTGCCTTTTTCGACCGTGAGACGAGTCGCTTGCTCCCGGCGGCGGGCCGGTACGTCGACAGCTGTCTGCGACCGAACGGAGACACGAATGGCTGACCCGGTTACCTACGACGTGCATGGCAGGGTGGCTACGATCCGACTTGACCGGCCCGACGCGATGAACAGCCTTGACACCGCGACGAAGGACGGGCTTTTGTCGGCACTCCAGCAGGCCGCGTCCGACTCCGAGGTGCGATGCGTCGTCCTCACCGGCAGCGGTCGGGCTTTCTCCGTCGGCCAGGACCTTCGCGAGCACATAGAGAACATCACGACCAAGACCCTCGAGGAGGTGTGGTCGACGGTCGACGTCCACTACGGCCCGATCGCGCTGGCCATCACAACGATGGACAAGCCGGTGATCGCCGCGGTCAACGGGGTGGCAGCCGGAGCAGGACTTTCGATCGTGCTCGCGTGTGATCTTCGGATCGCAGCCGACTCTGCCGGCTTCAACACCGCCTTCACCGGCGTTGCCCTGTCATGCGACACCGGGTCGTCGTGGACGCTGCCGCGACTAGTGGGGCCGACGAAGGCGATGGAGCTCCTCCTGATGCCCCGCACGATCGACGCGGGCGAGGCGATGGACGTCGGAATCCTCAACCAGGTAGTGCCTGCTGACGACCTGATGGTGACAGTCCAGGCGTTGGCGGCAACTCTTGCCGACGGGCCTACGCTCGCCTACGCGGCTGTCAAGAACTCGGTTGCTTATGCCGCGAGTCACTCCCTTGAGGAGGCGCTCGCGTTCGAAAGCACGATGATGGCCCGCACCGGTGGCTCCGAGGACCATCGCGGCGCTGTGGCATCCTTCATGTCCAAGGAGAGGCCTACGTTCGAAGGACGATGACGATGCAGGCGGACGCACCCCGATCTCTGCACAACCCTGGTCGCCTGGCGACTGGACTCCTCGTCGCAACCGGCCTGATCGCGAGTATGTCGACGGCCACGCCAGAGGCCGGCGGTGTCCGTGCGGCGGAGGACGCTGGCGAGTCCGCGGCCGCCTCACGTCGCGCGCCGTCGCTGCCCGACCGTATCGACGTACCGCCCCGAGTGCGGCAGATGGTAACCGTCACCGCACCGCGATGGTCGTCCACCACTGGCACCTTGAAGGCATGGGCTCGTCGTGACAACGGCCAATGGGTGCTGAGGCGTGGCCCGGTGCCAGTGGTGGTCGGCTACAACGGTTGGGTCCGGGCAAATCAGCGACGCCAGAGCACCGGCACGACGCCCGCAGGCAAGTTCCCGTTGCCGTACTCGTTCGGCAAGCTCGCCGACCCGGGTGGCCGGCACGAGTACCGCCGGTTCGATCGCAACGACTGGTGGCCGTACGAACCTCGAGACCCAGCGACGTACAACGTGTACCAGTACCACAGGGCCCGCACGTCGCACTGGCGACCAGACAAGGCGGAGCGGCTCTGGGACTTCCCGGGACAGTACGACTACGGCATGGTGGTCGGCTTCAACCTGCCGAGCGGAATCCACTACTCGAAGCAGCGCCGACAACTCGTCGCGTCGAATCGCGCGGACACCAGCCGAGGTGGCGGGATCTTCCTCCACGTACGCGGTAACGGCCTCACCGCCGGTTGCGTCGCGATGTCACGCCCGCAAATGAGGTGGCTGGTGCGATGGGTGCGCCCGGGTGCGTCCCCGCGCGTCGCGATGGGTCCGTACAGCTACATCGTCAGGCGCTGAGCCCGCGCACCTCCTTGGATGCGCCGAGTTGCGTCAGGCAGACTTACAGTGTAAGTCTTGGGCGGGGTCACCTCGGATACGCCGTGGGTGCCCCACGTCCGACGCAATTCGATAGCGGGCCATCTGCACGTATCAGAGCCCGCCAAGTATGAGGAAGTGACATGAAAGACGCACTGACAAGTGGGCTGACAACCGTCGCCAACTTCGTGCCCAAACTGGTCATGTTTTTGGTGATCATCCTGATCGGCTGGCTGATTGCCAAGGCGCTCGCCAAGGCAGCCAACGCAGTCCTCGAGCGCGTTGGCTTCGACCGCGCGGTCGAGCGCGGGGGCGTGAAGAGGGCCTTGCAGCAGAGCAAGTACGACGCGAGCGACATCGTCG
This sequence comes from uncultured Actinomycetota bacterium, assembly GCA_963815295.1. Lineage (GTDB taxonomy): Bacteria > Actinomycetota > Actinomycetes > Propionibacteriales > Nocardioidaceae > JACDHG01. The sequence continues at coordinate 263,525 of CAWFFZ010000008.1, read as the reverse complement.
GGAAGCTCATCTACTACGCCTTGCTGCTGTTCGTCCTCCAGCTAGCCTTCGGGGTGTTCGGCCCCAACCCCATCAGTGAACTGCTGACTCAGGTCATTGAGTTCTTGCCCTCGGTAGTCGTGGCCATCGTCATCATCGTCGTCGCTGCGGCGATCGCCAAAGGTGTCCACGAGCTCATCTCGAACACCCTGGGTGGGCTGTCGTACGGCCGGACACTGGCGACCATTGCCAGTGCCTTCATCCTTGGCCTGGGCATCATCGCCGCCCTCAACCAGGTCGGTGTGGCCACTACGGTCACGACGCCGGTGCTGATCGCAGTCCTGGCCACGATCTCGGGCGTCCTCGTGGTCGGCGTGGGCGGCGGCCTTATCAAGCCGATGCAGGCTCGCTGGGATGGCTGGTTGACCACGGCAGAGCAGGAGACCGGTCGCATACGCGAGCACGTGCGGAACGCGCCGGGCGTCCGAGACCAGGCGCGCCAGGCAACTGCGCAGTACCAGAGCGACGGCTCCCAGGATGGCAGCTTCACTCAGCCGGCCACTGCGCCGACGTACTCCTCGCGAGCCTGACGGGTGTCGTGGGCGCCGCCCAGGTCAGGCGGGCGGTGCCCACGATCCCTGCCGCCATACTCTGCAGATCTCTGCGCCGGATACGGTGACATCGGTGGAGCACGCGGGCGTGAAAGCTTCGCCGCGGACCCAACAGGAAGCGGGAGGGATGAGCGAAGAAGCAGACCAGATCGATGCCGATGCAGACATCGTGGCGGGAGAGTCCCCTCCGTCAGCGCGGGTGCCGCTCGACCGAGACCGAGTCATACAGGCGGCTGTCGACTTCATCGAGACCTGTGGCCTTGCCAGCCTGACCATGCGGCGACTCGGCGGCACGCTCAACGTCGAGGCGATGTCGCTGTATCGGTATGTTCCCGGCCGTGAGGATCTGCTTGACGCGGTGGTCGAGCACATCATCAACGAGATGTATGACGATGACGACATCCTCGACACCCCGGAGAACGGTTGGCAGGACTACCTCCAGCGGCTCGCGCACGGTGTACGCCGCGTTTCCCTTGCACACCCGAAGGCGTTTCCGCTCGTCGCGTCGCGTCCACCCGAGGCACCATGGCTACGACCTCCCCTGCGCAACCTGGCCTGGGTCGAGTCCTTTCTCACTGGACTGCACCAGGAGGGTTTCTCCGACGATGCCGCGGTCGCCGCGTACCGAGCATTCACCAGTTTCTTGCTCGGGCACTTGCTGCTCGAAGTCGCTGCACACGGAGCTGACCTCGGCCCGCTGGACGTACTCGACGATGGGAGCGATGAGTCCACCAGCCTCGCCGACTATCCGCACATCGCACGCGTACGGGATGCTCTCGCCGAGGATCACTCCGCAGTCGAGTTCGAGGAGTCGCTGGAGAACCTGCTCGACCGCATCACGCTGCTCCGCAACGAGTCCTCCCCCTGACAAGCACCCCAATGGCTACCTGAACGTGCCTCCGATGGCACGCACGAGACTGCGCGGTGCCCGGACGTGCACATAGCGGTAGGTCGGTGAACCGCTGTACTCAACAGTGACGCAGGCGCCTGGATGGTACGCGTTGAACCACTGCGTCAGAGTGCCGTGACAGACGCCGGCGCAGTCGAACTCCTTGACGGGGAGGCCGAGATTCCTGGCGAGGCGGCGCGCGAACGCCGGGTCCTTGGAGCCGTACGCGTCGATACCGCGCAGGGGCGAGTGGAACGACACCACATAGTCGGGGTCGACGCGGTTGAGAAACCGCATGAGCGTGCGCGTCTCGGGCTCAGACGCCGGTCGTGGCCCCGCGTAGTAGTAGCCGGTCAGCGGCCTCCACCTCCTGGGGAAGTTGCGGTTGAGGTCGACACCATGCGCGTTGTGGCGCCGGTCTTGCAGCACCCCGTCGGGGTTGGACCGCGGGACCACCCACAGGTGGACCCCCTCGATGGGGCGGCCGTTGACGAGCGTGCTAAGGGTCGCGCCGCCGTCTTGCTCGTTGCCATGCATGGAAGCCACGGCGACGACCGTCTTTCTGGCGGAGCGCTCGCCGAGCTCGTAGGCGCGGATTGCGTGGCCGCGCACCGAGTAGCCGATGATGCGCTGCGACAGCACAGCCGGGCGCCCGGGCGCCGCCTCTGTGGTCTGGCTCGGGTTCACTAGCAGTGCCTGGGACCTGTCGACCGCGGATGCGTCCACTACGGCCAGGGTGGCGATCAAGCCCACCACGACGGCGGTGAGAGAAATACGTCTTCTCGTCATATCAGCCCATTCGTTCGCGTGCGAAGCAGTCTGCCAGATGGTCGTTGACCAGCCCGACCGCTTGCATCAGCGCGTAGGCCGTGGTCGGTCCCACGAACCGGAAGCCTCGACGTTTGAGGTCCTTCGCCATCGCCACCGACGCCGGTGTGGTCGCGGGTACGTCGGCCAGGGTCTTCGGGGCGGGCACCGGCTCGGGCGCGTGACTCCAGATCAGGGCAGCCAAACCCTCGTCCAACTGCGCAGCCACCTGTGCATTCGCCATCGTCGCGTCAATCTTGGCTGCGTTGCGGACGATCCCCGCGTCGGACATCAGCCTGGCCCGGTCGGTCGCGTCGAAGCGCGCCACCGCCTGGATCTTGAAGCCTGCGAACGCTTTCCGGAAGTTGTCGCGCTTGCGAAGGATCGTGAGCCAGGACAGGCCGGACTGGAACGCCTCGAGGGTGAGGCGTTCGAACAACTTGTCGTCGTCTCGCACCGGCCGACCCCACTCGGTGTCGTGGTAGGCGACGTAGTCCTCGGTCGAGAGCCCCCAGGGGCAGCGCAACAGGCCGTCGGCGCCAGCGGTCGCGCCCGGCGTCATCGAGAGATGCCGGTCGAAGGCTCGTTTGGGGAGGGGTCGGTGGCGTCGTCTTGGTCGGCTTGGGTGTCTTGTTCGTCAGATGTGGCATCTGTTGCGGCTGACTCCCGCGACGTCTCGGGCTCGGTCGTCGTACCCCGCTCTGACTTCTCGGCTGCAGCGTCACGCGCCAGCAGTTCGGACTCCATCCGGCGCACAAACGCGTCGACCTCGTCCATCCGGTAGCCGCGGACGGCGGTCGTGAAGTGCACGTTGGCCAGGTCGTCGGCAGTGAGCTGACCGCGCTTGATCGTGGTGTCGGGACGGTCCTCGTAGACGTCAGCCATCGCGTCACCACGACCGGCCGCGATCACTGCCGCCACCCCGATGATGATCACGAGCACAACCACCCAGAACCAGATCACGACTCCGATCGTGCCACGCTGGGAGGTGGGTCCGTCGATGGGTGAGGAGTATCTGTGTCGCTTGAGCTCGGAAGACGCACGTTCGGCGAGCACGACCTCGTGGTGATGGCGATCGTCAACCGCACGCCCGACTCGTTCTACGACTCCGGTGCGACGTACGACGAGGGGCTGGCGATGGCCAGAGTCGACGAGGTGGTCGGGCAAGGCGCCGACGCCGTCGACATCGGTGGCGTCAAGGCGGGGTACGGCGACTCCGTCGACGTGGTGGAGGAGCTCAGGCGCACGGCCGGGTTCGTCGGACGAGTGCGGGCGGCATACCCCGACCTCGTCATCAGTGTCGACACCTGGCGGGCGGAGATCGCTCGGGAGCTCTGCCAGCAGGGTGCTGACCTCGTGAACGACACCTGGGCCGGCGCCGACCCGGCAGTCGCCGAGGTGGCGGCAGAGTTCGGCACCGGTCTCGTGTGCAGCCACACCGGCGGCCTCGCGCCGCGTACCGATCCGCACCGCGTGCGCTACGACGACGTGGTCGCCGACGTGGTCGAGACGGTGACCCGGCTGGCCGAGCGAGCCGTGTCGCTGGGCGTACGGCGCAACGGCATCCTGATCGACCCGACGCATGACTTCGGCAAGAACACCCATCACTCGCTCGCGCTGACGCGACGCCTCGACGAGCTCACCGCGACCGGGTGGCCCGTCCTCGTCGCACTGTCGAACAAGGACTTCGTCGGCGAGACGCTCGACCTCCCGATTGAGCAGCGGCTTGCGGGGACCCTGGCCGCCACGGCCATCGCGGCCTGGCAGGGTGCACGGGTGTTCCGGGCGCACCAGGTCGCCGAGACCCGGCAGGTGCTGTCCATGGTGTCGTCAATCGCCGGCCACCGGCCGCCCACGCGCGCCCTCCGCGGCCTCGCCTAATCTCCTCGTTGACCCGTCACTTTCGGCCCGTTGAACGGTCAGCTTTGGCCTGTTGACCCGTCACTTTCGGCTTGTTGACCCGTCACTTTCGGCCGGTTGACCCCGTCACCCATGCTGCAACGAGCCATGAGTGACGGGTCAACGGACCAAGACTGACGGGTCAACGGACCATGAGTGACGGGTCAACGGACCAAAACTGGCGGCTCAACGGGGGGATGCGGTCTATTCGGCGCGGTGGGGCTCTACGCCGAGGGGTCCTCGGTCTGGCCAGCTACGCGCGCGCTCTTCTCGCGCCTCGACCATGATGGCGACGGCTTCGTCGACGTCGTCGGTGACCTTGAACAGCGCGATGTCCTTCGCACTGACCTTGCCTTCGGCCATCACCACATCACGGACCCAGTCGAGCAGCCCACCCCAATAGGCCGAGCCAAGCAAGACAATCGGGAACGACGTGACCTTCTGCGTCTGCACGAGCGTGATCGCCTCAAAGATCTCGTCGAACGTCCCGAAGCCACCGGGAAGGGAGACGAAGCCCTGTGCGTACTTGACGAACATCGTCTTGCGGGCGAAGAAGTACCGGAAGTTGATTCCGATGTCGACCCACTCGTTGAGCCCCGCCTCGAAGGGCAGCTCGATGCCAAGTCCAACCGAGGTGCCACCGGCCTCTGAAGCGCCCTTGTTGGCCGCCTCCATCGCACCAGGACCACCACCGGTAATGACACCGAAGCCGGCGTTCGCCAGAGCTGCTCCGAGCGCGACACCCTGCTCGTAGTCGGCCTGGCCTGGTCGGCTTCGAGCGGATCCAAAGACGGAGATGGCAGGTCCGAGCTCCGCAAGGGCGCCGAAGCCTTCGACGAACTCCGCCTGGATACGAAGCACCCGCCACGGGTCGGTATGCACCCACTCGTTGGGACCGCGCGAGTCCAGCAGGCGCTGGTCGGTGGTTTCGGTCTCGACCTGCTGTCGCCGCAGGATTACCGGACCACGTCGCCGCTCACTCGACTCCGCAGCCTCCTCCTCGTCGCTCATGGCGACCAACCTATCGGGATGCAGGTCGATGCTTCCGGTCAATCGAGCCAAGCGGTCATCGACGCGAGGCACGAGTGCAGGTGTGCGAGGGGCACGTGCTCGGCCTGTGTATGAGCGAGTTCGGGGTTGCCTGGGCCGAAGTTGACGGCCGGGACCCCGAGTGCGCTGAAGCGTGACACGTCTGTCCAGCCGAACTTAGGGCTCGCCTCACCACCGACGGCTGCCAGGAACGCCGCAGCTGCTGGCCGATCTAGCCCCGGCAGGGCGCCGGGAGCGCTGTCCACCACGGCAACCTCAAACCCAGCGAACACCTCACGCAGGTGGGCCTCGGCTTCCTCGACGCTTCGATCCGGCGCGAACCGGTAGTTGACGGTCAGGATGCAGCTATCCGGTATGACGTTGCCCGCCACTCCCCCGCTCACGTACACCGCGTTGAGCCCCTCGTGGTAGCGCAGGCCGTCGATCTCGGGCTGGCGTGGCTCATAGTCGCGGAGCAGGTCCAGAAGCTCACCGGCCGCGTGGATGGCGTTGGTGCCGTTCCACCACCTGGCGCTGTGAGCGCGGACGCCCGTCGTCGTCACTTCGACCCGCATGGTGCCCTGGCACCCAGCCTCGACCTGCGCGTTGGAGGGCTCCATCAAGATCGCGAAGTCGCCTGCGAGGATCTCAGGCCGCACTGCCGAGATCAGCGTCAACCCGTTGCGCTCTGCCTCGACCTCTTCCGCCTCATAGAACACGTAGGTGACATCACGGTTGGGCTCGGCGAGCCGCGCGGCAAGCAGCAGCCCGACGGCCACCCCACCCTTCATGTCGCACGAGCCGAGGCCGTGGAGCAGTTCACCGTCGTTGCGGGCCGGCAGGTTGCGGTTGACGGGCACGGTGTCGACATGGCCGGCGATGACCACCCGCTCGGAGCGTCTGAGCGACGTACGGGCAACCAGTGAGTTCTGGTGCCGCCAAAGCTCCAGCCACGGCACCGGTGCGAGCGCCTGCTCGATCGCGTCGGTGATCCGCTGCTCGTCGCCGCTGACGGACTCGATGTCGACGAGGGCGGCGGTGAGGTCGACGATGTCGGCATTGAGGTCGAGTGAGGTCATGCCGGCCATTGTGTCGGAGCAGGGGCGACGACAGCCGGTCGGTAGCGTTGACTCCGTGACCGCGACAGCCAACTCGGCCTGGGGCTTCGGCCTCGCCACCGTCGACCCCACGGGTGTTGTCCTGGACGTGTGGTTTCCCGAGCCGGCGCTCGGACCTGCGCCCACCGACTATCACGCGCCCGACGAGCTGTGCGCCCTCGAAGGCCCCGATCATGTCCGCGACGTCAACCGCGAGGTGCGGCATGTCGTGGTCAACGATCTGAACCTGCCTCCGCGCGACACCGCAGATGTCTGGCTCCGACTCCATCTGCTGAGCCACCGTCTGGTCGCCCCTAACGGACTGAACCTAGACGGCGTGTTCGGCCTGCTCACGAATGTCGTCTGGACGTCGCTCGGGCCGTGCGCGGTCGACAGCATCGAGGCAGTGCGCCTGCGGGCGCGGGCTCATGGCTCGGAGCTGGGGATCCACGGCGTCGACAAGTTCCCGCGCATGACCGACTACGTCGTGCCCATCGGTGTGCGCATCGCCGACACCAGCAGGGTCCGGCTCGGCGCCCATCTGGCGGCCGGCACCACCGTGATGCACGAGGGCTTCGTCAACTTCAACGCCGGCACGCTCGGCGGATCGATGGTCGAAGGCCGAGTCTCGGCAGGGGTTGTGGTCGGCGCCGGCTCCGACATCGGCGGCGGCTCCTCGATCATGGGGACGTTGTCGGGCGGTGGCAAGGACGTGATCTCCATCGGCGAGCGATGCCTGCTCGGCGCCAACGCCGGCATCGGCATCTCACTCGGGGACGACTGTGTCGTGGCCGCCGGGTGCTATGTCACCGCGGGCACCAAGGTCACCCTTCCCGACGGCGCTGTGACCAAGGCCCGCGACCTGTCGGGCCAGTCGGGTTGGCAGTTCTGGACCAATAGCGTCACCGGCCGGGTCGAGGCCGCACGGCGTACGACGGCGGGAGTCGAGCTCAACCAGGCTCTGCACACTAATGACTAAGCGCACCAGAGTGGTCGCGGCCATCGCTGCCGTGGCCGTGGTTGCCGGAGCGGGGACTTGGTACGCCGTCCAGTCTGGTCTCGGGCCGCTGCCCGACCCCAACTCGTGCACCGCCACTGTCGACAACTACACCGTCGGCCTCACGATCGAACAAGCCGAGAACGCGTCCATCATCGCCGCCGTGGCCGAACGTCGCGAGCTGCCTGCCCGCGCCATCTCGATTGCGATCGCGACCGCGTACCAGGAGTCGAAACTGCAGAACCTGGACGGCGGCGATCGTGACTCGCTCGGTCTCTTCCAGCAGCGGCCGAGCCAGGGCTGGGGGACCGAGAGGCAGATCAAGGACCCTTACTACGCGACGAACGCCTTCTACGACGCGCTGGTAAAGGTCGAAGGCTACGAAGAGATGGCAATCACCGAGGCGGCGCAGGAAGTGCAGCGCTCTGCCTTTCCCGACGCCTACGCCGACCACGAGAAGGACGGCCGCACCATCGCCAGCGCGATGTCCGGCTACAGCGATGCGGCGTTCTCGTGCCAGACCGACGCGGCCGAGGCGTCCGACGAGAAGCTCGCCGCGAACGGTCTCACAGCGCGCGCCAACGCCGTTCGCAACGACGTCGCCAAGGCGTTTGGAGAGCTGCCGCTGGGCGGCTTCGAGCCTGGTGGCGCGACGTCAGGCCACATGGAGGGGTCGGCGCACTACGAGGGGCGCGCGATCGACATCTTCTTCCGCCCTACCTCGCAGAACAACACCCGGCGGGGCTGGGTGCTCGCGCAGTACCTCGTGGCCAACGCCGAACGCTTGCACGTCGGCCACGTCATCTTCGACGACCGCATCTGGAGCGCGGGGGCGTCGTCGGGGGACGGCTGGCGCAACTTCGACCCACCCGGTCTCGACGGCGACACCAGCGCCGAGACCCGAGTCATCTTGGAGCACCGGGACCACGTGCATGTCGACGTGGCCTGACCTCTCCGTCGTACGACGACCTAGCCCAGGAGGCGTGACGCGGCCGAGTCCACTCGCTCGTCAGTCGCCGTCAGCGCCACCCGCACATGTCGCGCGCCCGCTGGTCCGTAGAAGTCCCCCGGAGCGACGAGGATGCCCCGCTCGGCCAGCCAGGTGAGCGAGTCCATGCAGGGCTCATCGCGAGACGCCCACACGTACAGCGATCCCTCTGAGTGCTCGATCCGAAAGCGGGACCGCTGCAAGGCCCGCCGCAGCAACCCGCGCCGCTCGAGGTAACGCTGTCGCTGCTCCTCCAAGTCGCCGTCGTCGTCGAGTGCAACCGCCATCGCTGCCTGCACAGGGGCCGCGACCATCAGCCCGCTGTGCCGTCGCACCTCACGTAGCTCGCTCACGATCGCGGGGTCGCCGGCCACGAATGCCGCCCGGTAGCCAGCCAGGTTGGAGCGCTTCGACAACGAGTGCACCGCGAGGACTGAGTCGAGCGAGCCTCCGTTGACGTCAGGATGCAGCACCGAGACGGGCTCGACGTCCCAGGCGCATTCGAAGTAGCACTCGTCGGACGCCACGACCGCGCCTCGCTCGCGAGCCCAGTCGACCACCTTGCGCAGGTGGGCGACGGGAAGCACTCGCCCGGTCGGGTTCGACGGCGAGTTCACCCACACGAGAGGTACGTCGGCTGGGCCGACGGCCGACGTGGCATCGCTGGCCACAAAGACCGCACCCGCCAGCAGCGCCCCTACGGCATACGTCGGATAGGCCACTTCCGGGATCAGCACCGTCTGACCGGCACCCACCCCCAGCTGGGACGGCAGCGACGCGACGAGCTCCTTCGACCCGATGGTCGGGAGGACACACTCGTCTGTCAAAGCCACCGACCCCACCCGCCGGGTCAGGTAGCGGATGATCGACCTGCGCAGTTGCGGCGTTCCCCACACAGTCGGGTAGCCCGGGGCGTTGGAGGCCTCGCGCAGTGCGCGTTGGATCCGCGCCGGGACCGGGTCGACTGGCGTACCGACGGACAGGTCGACGAGGCCGTCGGGGTGCGCGGCCGCCCGCTCTTTGAAGGGGATCAGCCGATCCCACGGGAAGTCCGGAAGCCGGCTGGAGACAGACCGCGCCGCCGACCCCGATGGGGCAGGCGGCGCAGGGGTGGAACTGGCGTCCACCAAGGCGATCAGCCTTCTTGCGGCTGTGGGGGCAGTGCGGCGATGAAGGGGTGGTCCTTGTCGATCACTCCGAGCTTGGCGGCTCCACCGGGTGAGCCGAGGTCGTCGAAGAACTCGACGTTCGCTGCGTAGTAGTCCTTCCACTGCTCCGGGGTGTCGTCTTCGTAGAAGATCGCCTCTACAGGGCAGACCGGCTCACACGCACCGCAGTCCACGCACTCGTCGGGGTGGATGTAGAGCATGCGCTGGCCTTCGTAGATGCAGTCGACGGGACATTCGTCGACGCACCCACGGTCCTTCAGATCCACACACGGCTGCGCGATGACGTACGTCACCTGGGTCCTCCTCGATCACGGTGGCGGCACCGCTGGGAGCCGCGGTGGCCTGCTTGCACCCACTAGTATCTACGCTTCGGCCACCGCCGCCGAATCCAGGTCCACCAACCGGGAGAGTTGTTGACTCTGCGCCGCGACGATGTCGGGAAACGGGTGATCGTACGACGGCTGCTGCCAGGCGAAGTCGGCCCCAGTGGCGGGCCGGCCATGACCGACATACTCGGCATACTGGTGCGGTTCGAGGACACGTTTTTGGTGGTCGAACGCGAAGACGGCGAACGCGTCGTCGTGCCGCAGGCAGAGGTCGTGACCGGCAAACCGATCCCGCCTCGGCCCGAGCGCCGCCCGCGCACCTAGGAGGACGTGACCTCGAGGTCAACGCGCAGGGATGCAGCGCACGGCCGCGAGTGGCTCGTACCGGGTGTGGGTCGATTCGGTGCGGCCGCGACCCGCGCCGTGCGCCAAGACACGCCGCACGTCGATGTCGAACCCGGCGGACCCTTGCCGTGGCGTGCACCGTCGGCTGGAGCTTTCGGTCACGCCGAAGTTCACGACGCCGTAGCGATCGGACGAACGAACCCGCACGTCGAAGTAGGGCGTGCTCCACAGCTCGACATGCAGCTCGCCGATCCTGCCCTGGACCGAGGCGACGTACACCCGCACGAGCACGCCGTAGGGGGTGTCGTTTCGCAACACGAGGTCGGAGTCCGGCGACAACAGGGCGGCGTCGAGGCCCGGTGTCGACGAGTTGACGTAGTGCGGACTAGGCGTGCGTTCGACGATCGTCAGACCTGCTCTGAACGCGGCATCGTACGTCGCCGTCGCCACCAGCGACGCAGGCCGCCTGTCCTGACCGATGTCGAGCCGGTCACGCACGCTGACGGACGCTCCGGGTCTCATCAAGAGCCGGTTGAGCTGGCGGGCGAGCAGCGTGCCGTCGCCAGAGACGCGCTCGTCGTAGCGGACCACTCGCGACGCCACCGGCTGCTTGATCGCAAGCATCCGTGCTTCCTGAGTGGTGAGACCTGGCTGCATCTCTGACGTGCGGACCGATGCTCGACGGCTGTCGCCCTGCCGGGTGAGCGCCTTGAGGGCACCGGCAGCCCAGGCTTCCTTCGTGACTCCGACACCAACCTGGCTTGGACGGATCACGACACGGCCTTCGACGAACTTGATCTGGGCGCTGCGAGGCTGGTGCGGCAGCTCCGCGAGACGGCTCTTGGACCTACCGAACAGCGTGTCCTCGTCGACCGTCAGCCGGAGCCGACCATCGCCTGCCTCCGCGTGAAGCGCGGGAGCGAACACCCGAGGGGGGACCGAGACGACCGTGTCTGCAACCCGCAACCGGATCGGGGCGGCCGTAGCCGGATTGGCTACGCCAGACACGAACCTCGACGCCTCGGTCGAGGTGACGTCGGGCTCCACGGCGCCGAGAGACAAGTTGACCTTGCCGTCCCGTCCGAGCAGGGCTGACCGGAGCCTGTCTTGCGCCGCGTCAGTGTCAAGCGCCCGGCCAGGTTCGCCATACCTGATCTGTGGTGTGCCGGCGGTGAAGAACACCCGTGCATCAACGGCTTGGCGCTGCACCTTCGACGAGATCCGGGTCAGAACCACCGCCATCTCGTCCACGTCGACGACGATCACCGGGTCGACCTCCCCACCACCAGTCAGAACGTGCAGCATGTGACGCGGGTCCCAGCTGCCGCCGCCAAGGGCTTCGTCGACCGTGGCCTCGATGTCGAGGGTCAGGCCAGTCTCCTGAGGGTCGAGCACGAAAGTCCGCCCGCCGACAGTGGCCTTGACCGGCTTCTCGATGCGGGGGACGAGCTCCGTCTGCAGCACCGTCCGGGCCTGCCCAGCCGTCATGCTTCCGATCTCGACACCGGCGACCGTCGTACCTGCCGGCACCCGGTCACCTGCGAGGAAGTGGCCGACGGCATACAAGGAACCGAGGACAGCCACGAAGATGAGAACGAACGCGATGGCGAACCTCAGGTCGTGTGTCTTCGGGAGGTCGTCGACGTAGACCTTGCGACGCGGCCAGAGTCTCACCGAGTCCAGCTCCCCCACCCTGCAGTGATGATCACAGCGGCCGTGGCGAAGACGAGAAACCCGTAGCCGAGGCCGTCACTGAGAAGGATGATGTCACCGCCTGGTCCACCGACAATGACGACGCCCATGCCCACGATCCAACCGGCCGCCACCGCAAAGCCGAGGCTGCGTGCAACGGCCTTCCCGAGCCACACCGCCGACGCCGACCCCGCGATGCCGAGCGCCAGTCCCCATGGAATGGTCGCCCCACTCGGGCGCCACACACCCCGCGAGACCCATGCTGCCAGGAGCGCGACCACGACGGCCGCGAGTCCGGCGAGCAGATGAAGCGCGACCCCGCGCGGTCCCGTCAGCAAGGCCGGTGGGGACGTTGGCAGCGCGCGAGGGACGCGGGCGAGGGCTGCGACCGGCACGCGCTCACGTCACCCCGGCGAACAGGTCGGTTTCGAAGTCTGGCGACCCGGCTGTGGTGGCCCGGCCTTTGACGAGACGGTAGAACTCCGTGCCCCAGACTTGGCTGCCCAGGTTGTTGGACAGCGCGAAGAACGGACCGTCGACAGCGATCTGGCTTGCGTGCGCGGCCATCGCCTCCAGCTTGGCCTCGACGTATTCGTTGCCGTCGATCTCGGTGGTGAGGAGCTCATCGGCGGTCACGAACGGCGGCAGCGGGCCCTCGGGATCCATTCCCTCGAACGTCGTCATGTCGCCGGTCGCCCGCAGCGCGCGAAGCCCATCTCGCAGTCGGCTCTCGGACATGGCATTCCAGTAGATCTTGCTGATCTCCCACGGCGCGCCAAGATCGGGCCGGTATGACGGAACGGCCGCCAGCACGCTGCCGTACATCGCCACCCGGTGTGCCTGGATGTGGTCAGGGTGGCCGTAACCACCCTGCTCGTCATACGTGAGCAGCACCTGCGGGCGGACCTCGCGGATGACGGCAACCAGCTCGTTGCTGGCCTCGGTCAGGTCAGCGCGCCAGAACGTATCGTCTCGGATCTCGGGCGGTGGTATCGCGAAGCCCTGGTCGTCGACGGCCATCCCTGTGTCGCGGTAGCGGCCGGGTCCGCCGAGGAACCGGTGGTCGGTCACCCCCAACAACTGCATCGCGGCTTCGAGCTCGCCGATACGGTGCTGCCCGAGGCCGTCTTCTTTGTCGGCTGCTAGGTGAGAGAGAGCATCAACGAGGATCTCGCCCTCTTCGCCCAGCGTGCACGTCACCAGCGTCACCTGGGCGCCTTCGGCGACATACTTGGCCATCGTCGCCCCGTTGCCGATCACTTCGTCGTCAGGGTGTGCGTGAACAAGGAGCAGCCGCCGGCCCGGAGCCGTGCTTGACGTCATGGCCGCCATGCTACGACCCGCGTGCCACAGAACCCGGTGAGCCACTCGACGGTCAGGGTGAGAGCAACGCCAGGATCGACGGGATCCGCCCGCGGAGCGACTCAAGCCGCTGCGCCGTCCTGGCCGGCTCCCCCGCGTTGGCGAGGTTCAGCATGCCCGGATCACCGGCCTCCTGCCCGGCCGCGATCACACTCACCGACCGTTCAATCCGGGCATCGACCGCCTCGAGGATCTGCCGCGCGGACAGCCCACCGTCGTACGCCGCTGCTATGGCCTCGAGACGGCGGGCACTGAGCTCAGGTCCGATGTCGCGGTACAGCGGCACCCAGTTCCAGGCGGCAAACGCCAGGTCGTCGAGCGGTACACCAGGACCGGCGACATCCCAGTCGAAGACTCCGACGAGCACCTCACCTTCAGCCGACCCGCTGAGCGCCACGTTGTACGGGGCGAAGTCGTGATGACAGACCAGTTGGCCGGGGCCAAGTGCGGTCGCGCCTGTTCGCCACGGACCTTCGGACCGGAAGCCGGCAACCGCAGCGTGATAGCGAGCCAGCCACCCCATGCCTCGCGCCAGCACGTCGACGGGCAGGCCCTCAGTGTCGACGTCGACCACGCGGCCGGGAAGATAAGTCAGCACCTCGCGACCGAGTTCGTCGGTGCCGAGCACCCGCGGCGTCTCGCCGATTCCGGCTGCTGCCAAGTGTGCGAGCAGGGCATGAACGGCCGGCGTCCAGGGCCCCGTCGCCCGCCGCACCGTTGCACCAACCCTCACAGCGCCACCGACGTTGCCGCCGAGCAGCGGGTCGCCGTCGAGGAGCAGCTGTCGGAGCTCCAGCAAGAACGGCCGATCGGACGGCAGCCAGTCGACCTCGTCGAACTCTTCGGGCATCAGCCAGCGCACCGCGTCGTGTTCGTGAGGGATCGGCTCCCCGTCGACGAGCCGCGCGAGGTGAGCGGTGAGCTCATAGCCGGGCTTGATCGGTGCGCGTCCGGCGAGAGGGCGGACAACCTCCACGTCACACGCGAGTTCTTCGCGGATTTCGCGACGCACCGCGTCGTCGACCGACTCGCCAGAGTCGACCTTGCCGCCAGGCAGCTCCCAACCGCCCGCAACGTCTGCGGGATGCGTACGACGCGCGGCCAGCACTCGACCGTGGCGCACGATCGCAGCGGCCGCCACCTCGAGAGTCATCCGCCGCAGACTATCTGGGCCGGACAGCGCAAAATGTCGGAAAGGCAACGCCTCGACGAGAGTTTGTGGAACTACGTCGCGGCTGCGGACATATACAGGTGTGAAGCCACTCGAGGGGACGTTCATGGCGCACCACGAGACCGACCCGTCGGACTCTGGGCTCGTCGACCAGCTCAACCACGGCAGTGGGACAGCGCTCGCGATGCTGTTCGACCGTCATGCCGACGCGATCTACAACTACTGCTTCCGACGTACGGCGTCGTGGCACAACGCAGAGGACGCGACTGCAACGGTGTTCCTCGAGGTGTGGCGCGGCCGGGACAAGGTGACCGTCCACGACGGTTCCGCCCTCCCCTGGCTGTACGGCATCGCCAACAACGTATGCCGCAACGCCACTCGCTCCTCGCGGCGAGGGCTTCGTGCTCTCGGTCGCGTTGCGCCCGACATGGCCTCTCCTGACCACGCCGACCATGTCGCAACCCAGGTCGACAGCGAGCGGAGGATGGCCGCGGTCTTGGCCGCGATCGCCCGCCTCCCACGACACGAGCAGGACGTGCTCGCGCTCGTGGCGTGGACCGGACTCAGCTATGACGAGACCGCCGCAGCACTTGGCGTGCCCGTTGGGACCGTGCGTTCCCGGCTGTCCCGCGCACGCAACAGGTTGACGCAGACGCTCGGCGACGCGGCACCCCACACCGCTCGACTTCCATCAGAGGATGACCATGCCTGACAACCCAAACCTCACTCCGCCGCCTGAAGAGCCCATGTCCGAAGCTGCCCGGGCCGAGATCCGGCAGCGCCTCGCTGCCGCCGCAGCAGGTGGAGGGGCCCAGCGACGCTCCCGACGGTGGGTCGTGCCAGCCCTTGCCGCTGCCGCCGTCGTCGCGGTCGTCGTCGGCGCGTATGCCGTTGTGGCCCCGGGCGACGACGGCACGGGCGGGAGCGGAGACTCGCTCCAGCCGGCCGGCACGACGACCGACGTACCCGGCACTCCGCCGCCGGACGAGCCGATGCCCGACACCCCGCCGCCGGACTATCCGGAGCCCGACCAGACCCTGATTCCGACTATGCCGCCGACAGGGCCCGAAGGCACTGGGTCCACGCCACCACCCCCCGACTGCATTCCCGACCCCAACGACCCGGGACCGTGCGAGGCCGACCAGGAGCAACCTGGCACCTGCGCGGAGGAGCTCGACCTGCTTGACCAACCGGGCGTGCGGGGAGCCACTGTTACTGCCGAGCGTGGTTACGGCCCGGGGACGACGTACCTCTACGAGACCAAGTCGGCGTGGATCGTCTGCGACGACCTCGCTGCGATCGACGGTGGTGCACCCACATTGCTCGCGCTGCATGACAAGGCACAGCGGTACGAACCCGACACGTCGACACTCGTGATCAGCAGCAACACGATGTCGAACCCGGACAGCAGCCAGGGATTCGACCAGTTCTTCGCAGCCGGCCGGGACTTCGACGGTGTCCAGGCGATCTCGTACACGTTCCCCGACGGGCACACCGAAGAAGCTGTCGTGGGAGAGAACGGCCTGTGGTCGATGGTCTACCTCCCCACGGACGGTGTGCTGGTCGACCCGCATCAGAACCAGATGAACCTCGACCCGATCACCGTCGAGGTCGACTACACGACCGGACCCAACCGCACCTTCGAGCTGAGGTGGGGTTACGACACCTGCGGCCAGATCAACCACGGCTGCTGACCGAGAGGCACTCGTCGCCGAGGGGGGCGATCGATAGCCCAAGAAGCACACCGACCGCTGGCACAAGCCAGCGGTCGGTTGCTGTGCGAATACTCACAGCGGCCAACCGCGCCCAGCCTCTGCAGACGTCGTAAGATGCCGTCGGGCAGGCTCGGACGTGGTCAGATGTTGAGCACGAGGTCCTCGGTACCGCAGGCGTCACGCATCGAGAAGGAGTCGCTGGATGGCAACAGGAGTCGTGGGGCCGGGCCGCGCCAGGATCAGCGCGAAGACGATGCGCCAGGACCGATGGTGGCTCCCGCCCTTGACGACGTTCATCGTCTTCTCTGCCTTCGTGGTCTACGCGACGTGGCGAGCGTTCGACGGTGACAACTACTACTCGTCGCCGTACCTCTCGCCGTTCTACTCGCCCTGCTTGACCGATAGCTGCGTGGAAGGATCGTCCGACTTCGGGCAGCCGTTCACCTGGTGGCAGCTGTCACCTGCCCTGATCATCTTGATCTTCCCGCTCGGGTTCCGGATGACGTGCTACTACTACCGCAAGGCCTACTACCGCTCGTTCTGGTTGTCGCCACCGGCCTGCACGGTCGCCGAGCCGCACGGCAAGTACACCGGCGAGACACGCTTTCCGCTCATCATCCAAAACATCCACCGCTACTTCTTCTATGCGGCGGTGTTGGTCGGGATCATCCTCTCCTACGACGTGGTGCTTGCGTTCCGCAACGAAGAGCACGAGTGGGGCCACATGGGCCTCGGCACGCTCATCCTGCTCATCAACGTCGTGCTCATCTGGCTCTACACCCTCGGGTGCCACTCCTGTCGGCATGCCGTTGGCGGCCGGCTGCGGCACTTCTCCAAGCATCCGATCCGCTACCGGGCCTGGATGCTGGTGTCGAAGCTCAACGCCAGCCACGCTCTCTACGCCTGGTTGTCGTTGTTCTCGGTCGCGTTTGCCGACCTGTACGTCTACCTGCTGGCGACCGGCGCCTTCGAAGACCCGAGGTTCTTCTAGCGATGACCGACACCCCGACTGCCCACAGCGAGCAAAACCCCGAACGGCACCCGATGACGGGCAACGTCATGAGCAGCGACTCACCGTCAGAGCCCCACGGCTTCGAAGAGCACGCGTACGACGTCGTCGTGATCGGTGCCGGAGGTGCGGGGTTGCGCGCTGCCATCGCCGCCCACGATGCGGGTGCCCGCACCGCCATCGTCTGCAAGTCCTTGCTGGGCAAGGCCCACACGGTGATGGCCGAGGGCGGCATCGCCGCGGCGATGGGCAACGTCTACAACGAGGACAACTGGCGAGTCCACTTCCGTGACACGATGCGCGGCGGCAAGATGCTCAACAACTGGCGGATGGCGCAGCTGCACGCACAAGAAGCGCCCGAGCGAGTGATCGAGCTCGAAGAGTGGGGAGCACTCTTCGACCGCACACCCGACGGCCTCATCTCACAACGCGACTTCGGTGGCCATCGTTATGCGCGGCTCGCCCATGTGGGTGACCGCACCGGCCTCGAGATGATCCGTACCCTGCAGCAGCGCGCGGTCGCACTCGGCATCGACGTGTTCATGGAGTGCACGATCACCGAGATCTTCAAGTCAGAGGGCGCCGACGGCGAGCGCGTCTCTGGAGCCTTCGGCTACTGGCGCGAGTCCGGCCGGTTCATCGTGTTCCACACCCCCTGCGTCGTGCTCGCCACCGGCGGGATCGGCAAGTCCTACCAGGTGACCAGCAACTCGTGGGAGTACACCGGAGACGGGCATGCACTCGCCCTCCGCACTGGCGCGTCGCTCATCAACATGGAGTTCGTGCAGTTCCACCCGACCGGGATGGTCTGGCCGCCTTCTGTGAAAGGCATCCTCGTCACAGAGTCCGTCCGCGGAGACGGTGGCGTGCTGCGCAACTCCGAGGGCAAGCGGTTCATGTTCGACTACATCCCTGAGTTCTTCAAGGCCGAGACGGCCGACTCGGAGGAGGAGGGCGACCGCTGGTACGACGACAAGACCAACAACCGCCGACCGCCCGAGCTACTCCCACGCGACGAGGTCGCGCGGGCCATCAACTCCGAGATCAAGGCCGGCCGGGGATCCCCCCACGGCGGTGTGTTCCTCGACATCGCCTCGCGTCGTACACCGGAATTCATCAAGCGCCGGCTGCCGTCGATGTACCACCAGTTCAAGGAGCTTGCCGACGTCGACATCACGGCAACGCCGATGGAGATCGGCCCGACGTGCCACTACGTGATGGGCGGCGTCGAAGTCGATGCCGACTCCGGGGCGAGCAAGGTCGAAGGTCTGTACGCCGCCGGCGAGGTGGCGGGCGGCATGCACGGCTCCAACCGGCTCGGCGGCAACTCGCTGTCAGACCTGCTCGTGTTCGGTTGCCGGGCTGGACTCAATGCGGCGTACCACGCGGTGCGGGTGCGCGGGAGCGGCGCGCCCCAGGCCAGCGACGACGGCGTGAGGGCAGCCGCACACCGTGCCTTGGCTCCGTTCACTGACGCCGGCGGCGAAAACCCCTACACGATCCAGCAAGACCTGCAGGAGGTCATGCAGCGGCTTGTCGGCATCATCCGCAACGCCGACGAGCTCAGCGAGTCGCTCACCGAGATCGAAGCGTTGAAAGAGCGCGCCAAGAATCTCACCGTCGAGGGGCATCGGCAGTACAACCCCGGCTGGCACCTCGCGCTCGACCTCACCAACATGCTGACCGTCTCCGAGTGCATTGCGAAGGCAGCTCTCGAACGCACGGAGTCCCGAGGCGGTCATACGCGCGACGACTACCCCGGCCCCGACGAGACCTGGGGCACGAAGAACCTGGTGCTCACATGGCAGGCCGACGCCGACGGCCTCGGCAGCGTCCAACTCAACCATCAGCCGCTGCCCGTCATGCCCGACGAGCTCAAGACGCTGTTCTAAGCATGAGTGAGGATCACTGATGGGCTACGACCTGAAGATGCGGATCTGGCGCGGCGACGCCAAGGGCGGCGAGCTCGGCGACTACACCGTGGCAGTCGAGGAGGGTGAGGTCGTCCTCGACGCCATCCACCGGTTGCAGGCGACCCAGGCGGGCGACTTGGCCGTCCGCTGGAACTGCAAGGCCGGCAAGTGCGGCTCGTGCAGCGCCGAGATCAACGGCCGCCCGCGGTTGTTGTGCATGACGCGGCTGGCCGACTTCGAGGAGTCCGAGACGATCACGGTCACGCCGATGCGGTCCTTCCCGATCATCCGTGACCTCGTCACCGACGTCTCCTACAACTACGAGAAGGCCAAGCAGCTTCCAGCTTTCGCGCCGACACCGCGTGACGCCGACGGCAAGCGGCGGATGCAGCAGGCTGACGTCGAGCGCGGCCAGGAGTTCCGCAAGTGCATCGAGTGCTTCCTGTGCCAGAACACCTGCCACGTCGTGCGTGACCACGACGACAACAAGCCCGCGTTTGCCGGGCCGCGCTTCTTCCTCCGGTATGCCGAGCTCGACATGCACCCACTCGACACCAACGACCGGCGCAAGCTCGCGCAGGATGCGGCTGGCCTTGGCATGTGCAACATCACCAAGTGCTGCACCGAGGTGTGCCCCGAAGGCATCAAGATCACCGACAACGCCATCATCCCGATGAAGGAGCGCGTCGCCGACCGCAAGTACGACCCGTTGGTGTGGCTCGGGTCCAAGATCTTCACGAGGGGCGACACCGCCCAGCGCGAAGAGCTTTAGCGCCGAATCGCCAACTCCGGCGCGAGCCTGCCCGACGAACTACGGTGCTGGCATGGCAGGTCGCAAAGCACTGGTCGACCGGCTCGTCAGACTCGACTGGTGGGTACGTCGTTGGGCCAGCCCGAGGCGTGACCGGCGACGGCATCCGGCTCCACGAGGGACCTGACCTGGCTGGCCGGGTGGAGCTGCTCGCGGGCTCCCTCGGAGGGCGGGTCGGCATCGACGCGGTGCTGGCCGACCTCGACCGGGAGGCTGTCGTCGTCGACGTACCCGCAACCGCGGCCGACTACGGGTTCCACTGGGACGACGCTGACATCAACGATCGGCAGTGGTGGCCACAGGGCATCACGACGTCGGCAGATGCAAGCGACACCGACGACATCCGTGGCCGCCGCGTCGTGGTCGTCGCGTGGTACGCCAAGCGGATCAAAGGACGAACAGCGGGGGCGCGCCTGAGCTTCGTCGACATCACCGACGAGGCGAAGCCTCGTTACCGCCATGTGCTGATCGTGGAGCCGCGCCGACATTGGCTGACTCGCCAGGTGTCGATGCGCCCGGTGCCGGTCCACGCTGGCGGCATCGTCTGGTACGGCCCGGCGATACTCGTCGCCGACACGCGTGGTGGCATCCGGACGTTCGAGGTCGATGACATCTGCAGGGTCGAGGGAGACGCCGGTTGGCGCGGCTACCGCTACGTACTACCGCAGCGGTCGTCGTTCCGAGCGTCCAACGACCGCGGGTTTCCGCCGTTCAAGTTCTCGTTCGTCTCCCTCGACCGCAGCGGCCAGGAGCATCAGCTGATCGTGGGCGAGTACGGCGCGAAGGGCACCAAGAACCGGCTGGCGCGGTTCGCGTTCGATGCCGCCAAGACCGTGCTCGGCATGGAGGGAGGGGTCGCGAGGCCGCAAGAGATCCTCCTCAACGGGCTCACCCACATGCAGGGAGCGACTGTCGTCGGCGGCACCTACTACATCTCGACGAGCCGTGGGTCGAAGACGCCCGGCACACTGTGGGTGCGCCGGCCAAGCGAGGGAGTCCGCGAGCATCGCGGAGTGCTCGCGATCGGACCCGAGGACCTGGCCTACTGGCCCCAACGCGACCAGCTGTGGAACTGCTCGGAGCACGTAGGCCACCGCTACGTCTACGCCATCGACCGCGCCAAGCTCTAACCTCTCGGGCGGCATACAGTGAGGGGATGGCCGACGTACTCACCGATGACCAGATCTCAGCTGCGCTCGCCTCCGACCTGGGCGACTGGACCCGCGAGGGTGACGCACTCGTACGCTCCGTTGAGGCTCCCAGCTTTGCGTCAGGAATCGGCCTCGTCGACGATGTCGCCGTGGCCGCCGATGCCCGCAACCACCACCCTGACATCGACATCCGCTGGACGACGATCACGTTCCGCCTGTCCACCCACTCTGCGGGCGGCATCACCGAAAGCGATTTGAGCATGGCTCGGGAGATCGACCGCATCGCAGCCGGCTGAGCCACAGCGCGGCCGATCTGGCCGCGCGAGGGCCCTGGACGATCCAGCCTCCCGGGGTGATACTGGAATGTCGGCGCGGACCTTCCGGGTCGGCTTGGAGGTGCCGCGATGACCACCCCGTCGAAATCCACGCCTGCACGCCTTGCTGCCGTGCTTGCCGGCACGTTTCTCGCGATGGTCGCTGCCACGGGCAGCACGCAGGCACACACCGCGTCCACGGGCGCGCTCGGCGACAACCTGAACCGTTGGGCCGACTCCGTCCGACCACCGGTCGTATGGACACATGACCGGCCCTGCGAGGACATGTACCGCAGCACCACGCCGCTCAAGAGCTAGCCCTCCCAGAGTTCTCGGCCGCGCCGCCCCCCACGTCACCCCGGCAGCTTCGCCCTCAGTTGACGCTGGCTGCCTCTTGCCAGATGCTTTACCTTTTGGTTAAGTATTACGCATGACGCTCGCCACGACGTTCAGCGCACTTTCCGACCCGACTCGGCTCGCCGTCGTGACACAGCTGAGCCGGGGTCAGGCCACCGTCAGCGAGCTCGCCGCACCGCACGCCATGACCTTGCCAGCCTTCGTCAAGCACCTCGGCGTGCTCGTCGACGCAGGCCTGGTGCACCGGCGCAAAGTCGGCCGCACGGTCACCTGCTCTCTCGCCACGGAGCGGCTCACGGAAGCGGAGTCGTGGCTGAGCAACACCGCCGAGTTCTGGAACACCAGCCTCGACCGCCTCGAGCGGCTACTCACCCAGGAGAATTCATGACCGAGACGTCGACCGACATCCGCCTCGAACGCGTCTTCGCCGCTCCAATCGAGCAGGTGTATGCCGCCTGGACCGACCCGCAGCTGCTCGTTCGGTGGTACTGCCCCAACCCCGACCTCGACATCACAGTCGAAGGCGAGATCGCGGTCGGACAGGACTACCGCATCCACATGGGGCCGCACGTCGTCGAGGGGACCTACACCACCCTCGACGCCCCGCACACCGTCGCTTTCAGCTGGCAGTGGGCGGGCTCGGACGACGCGGCGACCCAGGTGCGGGTCGAGCTCACCGAGGTCGAAGGCGGCACGCTGCTGCTTTTGCTCCACACCGAGCTTGCCAACGCCGAGGACAGTGCCAACCACGCGATCGGATGGGAGGGCTGTCTCGCCAGGCTGCCCGCCATCCTCACACCTGGAAGCGTGGCCCCGGCACCGTGATCCGGTGCCCGAGCTCGTCTAGCGCTGCCACCGACTTGTGGCTCCTGCGCGGCATGCGCAGCCTTCTATCCCGCGGGCAGCGGTCCCGCACCTGCCAGTTCTGGTCGGATCGGCTTGGCAGCCGGCGTGGTCGAAACGAGGCTGGGGTCGTGGTCAGGGCCAACCCGCTCGGACGCGATGGACGTCAGAACCGACAGCAGGGCAGCCATTCCTGACGTAGACAACAGGGTCGGCCAGGGCGCGTCGAGCAGCCCGAGCCCACCGACACCGAGCAGCGCCACGAGCGACTGCGCGAAGGACTTGACGGCCCGCTCGACCGCGGAGAGCCAGAAGCTGGTGGTGAACATGGTCGCCCCTCCTCAGGGACAGATGTGATGTTGGAACTTGAGGAGGGGTCGCAGTCCGGAGTGATACGCGTCACGCCGGGAAGGAGTGCGTTTACGGTCGGCCAGCCTTGAGGGCAATGAGCCGGAATGCTTCCAGCGGTTCCGCCTTGCCCTTCAGGTCGAGCAATCCCAACGACTCGGTCTCCGCATCAGGCAGCAGCGCCTTGGTGCCCGGGCCGATCGCCACTCCACCGCCGGGCGCCTTGCCTTCGATCCGTGAGGCGACGTTGACCGTGTCTCCGATGACGGTGTGGGTCCGTCCGCCTTCGGTTCCCAGCAGGCTTACCGACGCAGGACCGCTGTTGATGCCGACTCGGAAGAGTGGCCAGTCAGGGTGCGCTGTCGCGACACGAGCGGTTGCCTCCTGCATGGCGAGGCCGGCCGCCGCGGCACGCCGGGCATGGTCGGGCTGGTCCCCTCTCTTGTTGAACGTGACCATCAGGGCGTCGCCGATGATCCGGTCGACGTCACCACCGTACTTGCGAACGACGGACGGGACCGCGACCTCGAAGTAGGCGTTCAACATCATCGTGACTTCATCAGGCTCGTGGCCCTCGGAGAAGCTCGTGAAGCCCTGCAGGTCTGCGAACAGCACGCTCACCTCGCGGGTGCCCGACGAGGTGTCGCCGAGGTAGAGGTCTGCGAACCGTTCCTCGTGCCACTGGATGCGTGCGCCCACCGCGACCAGCCCGAAAGCGGCGAGCATCAGCAGGTGCCACTCCCACCACGACAGCGCCCAGTTGCGTGCGTAGACCACCGCGATCATGGCTTCGGCGAGCAGGACGAATGACGCCATGACCGACAGCAGCATCAGGGACGGCCGACGCAGCCACAGCTGTACATAGCGAACGGCACCAAGGCCGTAGAGCAGGACGGCGGGCACCGCCAGAGCGGCGAGGAGCCCGTCTGCGCGCTCGGGCACTACCTCCTGGTGCAGCGGAGGGATCTGCGCCAAGGACATCACGGCCCAGGCCGCCATCAAAGCCAGCAGTAGCCACCTCAGTCGCCGGCAATGCTGCATCACCCGAACGCCTCGACTCCCGGACAGGTCGACACTCGACCAGGCAGCGAGCACCGACCCGAGCGCGAGGCCGATCGGCGTGGCAATCACGAAGCCTGCGTTCGGGGTCTTGAGGAGGACGCCGGGTGTCGCGAGTGCATGCAGGCCGAGGAAGCCGGCCGTCGCCAGGAAGGCGAGCGAAACCAGGTAGACGCGCGCATCGCCGCGCCGCATCGCGGCAACGCCAGTGCCGTAGGCAAGGGCAGCACTCAACCCCGCGGTGAGCAGGACGAGCCAGAAGTGCGAAGGGTGGTGCTCCCAGTGCACGTCGAGAGTTGGCCGTCGCATCAGCAGGAGGAAGCCCAGCAGCGGCACCAGGAGCACCGCGACCGTCCCGACCAGCATCCGCTGCGAGTAGACGAACGGCCGATCAGTCATCCGCGCCACTCAGGTGCTGATGCACTTGGGAGACGACGACAGATCCCTCACCCACCGCAGATGCGACCCGCTTCACGGACCCGCTTCGGACGTCGCCGATGGCGAAGACCCCTGGCAGCGTCGTCTCGTACGGCTGCGGACTTCGCTGCAGCGACCATTGTCCGCTCGCGGCGGCCCCGGCACCCGCGAGCACGAACCCCAATCGGTCGCGACCCAGCGACTCCGGAAGCCAGTCGGTGCGGGGCTGTGCGCCGATCATCACAAACAGGCCATCGGCCTTCAGGCCCTCTTCGGCACCTGTGGTGCGGTCTCGCACCGTGACGGCTTCGAGGCGGCCTTCGCCTTGTCCACCGATGATCTCTACCGACGTGCGCACCACGACGTTCGGCGCGGCTTCGATCGCGTCGATCAGGTACGTCGACATACTTGCTACGAGATCCGAGCCACGAACGAGCAGGGTGACCCGCTCGCAGTAGCGCGCCAGGTGCAACACCGCCTGCCCGGCAGAGTTGCCACCGCCGACCACGGCTGCGTGCAACCCCGCGAGACCGTGTGCCTCCGAGACGCTCGCGCCGTAGTAGACACCGGCACCCGACAACGCTTCGAGCTCGGGAATGCCGAGCCGTCGATAGGAGACTCCGGTAGCGAGGACGACGCTGCGCGTCGTGACCTCACCCACGCCGTCGATCTCGGCGACGAACGACGTACCGTCCGACTGCAGCCGGTCGACTTCCCTCATGAGTACGAAGTGGGCGCCGAAAACCCAGGCCTGCTGGTAGCCACGCTGGCCCAGATCCGACCCGCTGATGCCACGGGAGAACCCGAGGTAGTTGCGGATCAGGGAGCTGCTCCCTGCCTGACCGCCGATCGACTCACGCTCCACCACCAGGGTCCGCATGCCCTCCGAGGATGCGTAGACCGCGGCGGCAAGTCCACCTGGTCCGGCCCCGACCACGAGGACATCGAAGTCCCGAGCCTCGGCGGGAAGGGTTGTAGGGATGCCCCATGCCTCGGCGATCTCCGGGTCGGTCGGGTCATGGAGCACGAGCGATTCATCGATGGCGGGCATCCACACGAGGACTTCGGTGGCCGGCGCGTCGTCACCGATCTGCATGAGCGCGTCATTCGCGAGATCGGACCCGCGTTCGCGAAAGGCATTCGGAATCCCGTTGCGGGTCAGCATGCTGCGGACCTCATGGGCGCGGGCCGAATGCCGGTCAGCGATCACGACCAGCTCGCGATAGTTCAGGACCTCGCTTCTCGACCACTCCTGTACGAACTCGGCAATAGTCCGGTGGAACAGCTCGTCGCGTTCGATCCACGGCTTGAGGACGTAGTAGCTGATGTCCCCGACGGCCATCGCCGCCAGGATGGTCCGTGCGGTGCCACGGTCGGCCCAGGCGCCCCACTCGATGAGTAAAGCCCTCCTGGCGTCGGGGTGCAAAGCTCTCGCCCGGCCGAACAACTCAGCACGTTGCTCCTCGGGCAGCTCGTGGTCGATGAGCACGACCGCCACCCGCTGGCCGAGCTCATGGGCGGTGTCGAGGAGGCGGAGGCCGTCCGCGGCAGTGAGTTCTCCGCGTACGCGGAAGTCGCTGCCGAAGCTGCGTTGGAGCTCCCCCTCGATCCAGTCGAGCTGGGTTGCGCCCGCGTTCACCGCAACCAACAGCGGCCTCGTGCTGCCGCTCGGCGACACCCGGGTTTGCCCTCCCATGATCTGAGGGTAGGACCGAGCGGTAGGTCGGGGCGACAGGTATGAAGCAGTTAATTCGGCGCGTAGCCGCCCAAAGGAGAGCGACGTAGCGTTGGACCATGATGACCGTATGACGCACGGCTGTCTGGTCCGGGCCGCGACCGAGGATGACGCGGACGCGATCACGGCCCTCTACGCGCCGATAGTCAACGAGACGGCCACCTCGTTCGAAGAGTCTCCGCCGAACTCGCAGGAGCTCATCGCCCGGATGCTCGCCACACCACGACTGCCTTGGCTAGTCGCGGAAACTGCTGATGGCCTCGCCGGGTATGCGTATGCGTCGGCGCATCGGCAACGACCCGCCTACCGGTGGTCGGTCGACAGCTCCGTCTACGTCGACCCTGGCCAGCAGTCCCAGGGAGTGGGGCGGCTGCTCTACGCAGCGTTGGTCAGCGATGTACGCGATCTCGGCTACGTGTCCCTCTTCGCGGGCATCGCCCTGCCGAATCTGGCCAGCGTGCGGCTCCATGAGGCGATGGGGTTCATGCCGGTGGGCGTGTACCGCAGCGTCGGCTACAAAGGCGGGTCCTGGCGAGACGTCGAGTGGTGGCACAAGGTGCTGCGCGACCCGCCCGTGCCACCGGACGAGCCCCGTGAGTGGCACCCCTGACATGCTGTGAGGACACCGGAACGAGCGAGGAGATGATGGCGATGGACTGGAAGCTCGAGGTCGTGGTCGTTCCCGTCTCGGACGTCGCACGCGCCAAGCACTTCTACAGCGAGCAGGTCGGATTCGTTGTCGACCATGACACGCCGATCGACGACAACCTGCACGTCGTACAGCTCACACCGCCCGGGTCGGCATGCTCGATCGTCATTGGCACAGGCATCGCCACGACACCGCCGGGATCGGCACAGGGGATGCAGCTCGTCGTGTCCGACATCGCGGCGGCCAGGGCACAGCTCGTCGAGCGTGGGGTCGATGTCAGCCGCGTCCAGCACTTTGAGGGCGCCGCCCGGGTCGACGGACCGGGCGGGACCTGGAACTCCTTCGTGTTCTTCAGCGATCCCGACGGCAACAGCTGGACGGTGCAGGAGAGCCCCGCCGGCGACTAGGCAGTTCCGCCCGTCGAGCCGGGACCTCGCTGGCGCCAGATCGACCCTGGCGACTCAGCGTCATCGTCCCCTGCGATTCCCGTTACATCGCTGAATTCACTGACGGTTTCTAGCAGGCTGATGTGTACCACCCTGCTCGGGTGTGATCTTCATGGGGAGAAATCAATGACAAGAACTTTCGTCGTGCGGTCGCTGGCCGCAGCCAGCTGCGCCATGCTTACGTTGATTGCGGCAGGAGCCGCCCCTGGTTCTGAATACAGCCATCCGTCGGCTGTCAGCACAAATCCCGCCGACTGGACGCCAGAAATCGTCGTAACGGCGGGTGTTCCGAAGCCGATCGCTTACTCGATCGCGGAGGCAGGCAGCCAGATGGTCGTAGGCGGACGCTTCGATCGCGTGGGGACTAATCCTGGCACCAATGAGTTCCCTCGCTCGTCCGTCTTCGCCTTCAACGCCACGACCGGCGCAATACACACAGGGTTTGACCCACAGGTCGACGGGGACGTCTGGTCAGTGTTGGCGGACGGCTCCTCGGTATACATCGGGGGCAACTTCAGAAACGTCGAAGGCCAGCCTCGGGCTGCACTTGCCAAGCTCGACCTGGCCACCGGCGCGCTCGACCCGAACTTCGTTCCCACATTCACGGGCGGCAGGGTCAGCGACATGGAGATGCACGGCGAGGGCGCCGACAAGCGGCTGATCGTCTCGGGCACCTTCAGCAAGCGGCTTGTGGCGCTCAACGTGACTACAGGAAAGCCGACGACGTACATCTCGAATGTGGTGGGAGGCAAGCTGCCCAACAGTGACGCGGCCCAGGTGTTCAAGTTCGACATCAGCCCCGGCGGCGCGCATCTGGTGGCTGTCGGAAACTTCACCACCGTCGATAACGAACCCCGTCCGCGGGTGTTCATGCTTGACCTTGGTGCCCCGGGCCCCACCGGGGTTGGCGCCTCGCTGTCGTCATGGAACTACGAGCCACTCGGCGAGCCCTGCAGTTCGACGCGCTTGAACGCCATCGCCTACGTCCAGGACGTTGACTTCTCCCCAGACGGCTCATACTTCGCGCTGGCCGCGTTGGGGTTCATGTACCAAGGGTTTGACAGCTCCTTCTCGAGCAGTCGGCGTTGGTTCCAGATCTGCGACTCGGTGAGCCGGTTCGAAACCGGCAATCTCAACCCGACCCAGCCGACGTGGATCAACTACACCGGTGGCGACTCGCTGAAGTCTGTCGCCGTCACCGGCTCGGCCATCTACGTCCAGGGCCACAGCCGCTGGCTCGACAACCCCTACGGCAGGGACTTCAAGACCGACCAGGCGGTGGACCGAATGGGCGGAGGCGCCATCGACCCGAACGGCGTAGGTACCGCCAGGTTCGGTGACTTCGCCGCTAGACCCGGCAAGGCACTCCCCTGGAACCCGGGGATGCCGCAGGCGTCGGGTGGTTACCAGATCCTCCCGACGGCAGCTGGTGTGTGGTTCGTGACGGACGGGCTCCGCTTTGGCGGGGAGGTTCACCGGGGCATCCGGTTCGCGCCTCTCCCCTAGAATCGGAGCACTCGCGGTCCTCGAAAGTCGCGATTACGGAGCGACCGAATGGGTACCCCCTTGGCTACGAGCAAACCGCAGCCAAGGGGGAACCCGTGTCCAACGACGCCATTGTCCTACTGAAGAACGACCACAAGGAGATCCGCAAGGCGTTCAGCGACTTCGAGAATGCCGGCGAGAACGCATACGCCACGAAGGGCAGGCTCGTCGACAAGATAATCGAGCTGCTCACGGTCCACACCTACATCGAGAACGAAGTAATGTACCCGCGGGTCCGTGAGCTGCTGCCTGAGCTCGAGGATGACGTCCTCGAGTCCTACGAAGAGCATCACGTGGCCGACGTACTCGTCGTCGAGCTGGCTGCGCTGAAACCCGACAACGAGCGCTTCACCGCCAAGGCGACGGTGCTGATCGAGAACGTCCGGCACCACATCGAAGAAGAGGAGCAGGAGTGGTTCCCCAAGGTTCGTGAGGGCCTCGGACGCAAAGCCCTGCAGGAGATCGGCGCAGAGATGCTCAAGGCGAGAAAGAAGGCTCCGCGCAAGCCCTCACAGCCGAGCGCGCTGAAGAAGACGCTCGACGCAGTCATCGCCTGACCCCGTCAACTACCTCTACTACCGCCGCCAGACCTTGTCGGACCTCGGAGTTAGCCTCGCGGCATGAACATCATCCTCGTACCCGGTTTCTGGCTCGGCGCGTGGTCGTGGGACAAGGTCACCCCCGCGCTCAAGGCCGCCGGCCATCACGTCACACCCATCACCCGGCCCGGCCTCGAGTCGGTCGACACCGACCGCTCCGGGATCCGGATGGCTGACACGATCACAGCCCTGGTCGACGTCATCGACCGCACCGAGGAAGACGTCGTCCTCGTGGGTCACAGCGGGGGCGGCAACGTCGTCTACGGTGCCACCGACCTGCGATCTGATCGCGTCAGCCGCGTCATCTTCGTGGACAGCGGGCCAATGGCACCTGGCAGCGCGGTCGACTCGTCCTTGCCGGGTGACAGTGTCGACGTTCCGCTCCCGCCCTGGGACGAGTTCCGTCGCGATGGTGAAGACCGCGATCTGCGAGACCTGACCGACGAGATGCTGGCCGAGTTCAGAGCCAGAGCCATCCCCGAGCCGTGGGGAGTAGTCAACGATCCGCTGCAGCTCTCGAATCCCGCCCGGTTCGACGTACCCATGACGATGGTGACGTCGACGTTCTCGCGAGGCGAGATCGACGAGGCCATCAAGAACGGCGTGCCGTACTTCGCCGAAGTCCCCCGCATCCACGACCTCGAGATCATCGAGCTTCCGACGGGTCACTGGCCCCAGTTCAGCAAACCTGACGAGCTCGCCCAGCGCATCCTGTCCGCGCTGTGATCACCGACGTGTCGAGGCTGCACGGGACTCCGCCAGCCTCCATGACTTGTCGGTCGTCTGTGGGAGCGTGACCGCATGGCGTACGACGAGGACCTCGCCGACCGGATACGGGTTGTGATCCAGAATCAAGACGGCGTTACCGAGAAGCGGATGTTCGGCGGGCTGGCGTTCATGATCAACGGGCACATGGCCGTGAGTGCGAGCGGCCAGGGTGGGCTCCTTCTTCGCGTCGATCCGGGCGAGACAGATTCGATTGTGCGCGCGGACGGCGTGACCCGTTTCGAGATGCGCGGTCGGGCGATGGACGGCTGGGTGCGCGTCGACCCATCAGCCACCGCCACCGACGAGGCGCTCGCCCGTTGGGTCCAGGTCGGAGCGGCCTACGCGGGGTCGCTGCCACCCAAATAGCCGGGAGGCCCGAAGGGCACTCGGGCTCCTCCCGGCTGCGTCGGAGTAGTACGGTCCAGCGGTGGGCGATCAGACGGCTGCCAAGTCGAAGAGCGCGATGGCGACCGACGTACGGCTGCTCACCGAGGCCGACTGGGAGTGGCGCCAGCGCGGTCCTACGCCGACGGCTGTCCGCGCGTTCGGACTGCGCACGGAAACGCTATGCCGTCTTCCTGGTGGAATCGGGCATGCATGGACCGACGGTCGCATTGTGGTGAAGCCAGTCGGCTGCCTTCCAGAGCATGACTGGAAGTGTGAGGTCTCGGCCGCTTGGGACGACACCCACGTGCGGGTGCCTGAACCTGTGAGGGCAGAGCACCTGCCGTCATCGACTGGCCGCCGTACTTCCGTCCGGCGGGAACGGCGAACGCCATCGCCGCCACCGACCTGGTCACGTTTCGCGGCGCAGATCTGTCCGCTCTCAGGCAGTGGCGCACCGGGGCCGAGTGGCAGCAACTGCTCATCAGGGCGCTGCTGTATCGGCTCGGTCCGACAGGCATCTTTGCAAAGAGCAACCGACTCATGGGCAGCCTCGTCACGCACGTCGTGCGCGTGAGACCTGTGGTTGACGCTGTTCTTGTCGGGATAGGCGTGGGCAGTGGTCAGCTGCGTAGGCCGTAGTTGATGTGGGTGACCAGCGACGCAGTCCGGGCCGAGATGACTTCAAGTTTCTGTGGGCCCACGCCGTCGAACAGACGTTCTCCTGCGCCAAGCGTGAGCGGCGCGATGTGAGTGCGCAGCTCGTCGATCAGGCCGGCGGCGAGATACTGGTTGACGGTGGCTGCGCCGCCCGCGATCGCGATGTCGCGCTCACCAGCTGCCGCCCGCGCCTGGTCGAGAGCGGCGTGGATCCCGTCGGCAATGAAGTTGAACGTCGTTCCGCCCTCCATCGTCAAGGGATCGCGGGGATAGTGGGTCAGCACGAACACCGGGTTGTGGTACGGCGGGTTCTCACCCCACCAGCCTCGCCAGTCAGAATCTGCCCACTCGCCGCGAATGGGGCCGAACATGTTGCGGCCCATGATGTTGGCACCGACGGCGGTGATCTGCTCCACCTCGGCCTTGTTCTCATCCGCAGTCTCGAACATCCAGGCGTGCAGCAAGTCAATCGGCCCATCGCCGAACGGCTTCTCCTGGGTTTGCCCAGGGCCGGCCGCGTAACCATCGGCAGAGATCGAGATGTCACAGACCACCTTGCCCATCAGGGCCTCCGTCCTCGTCGCTACGACCCCCACGTGGGGACGCACCAGTACGGCATCATGCCGGTGACGCCGCGCGAACGCCACCGGCGCATCGACGGCACGCTGGCCGATCAGGTCTAGATGCGCCCTCGAGACGGCCACTTGTTCTGGGCGTCGCAGCCATCCCCAGGTTGCTCGGAAGTCAGCTCGTTGTCGCTAGTTCAGGCGACTCGAACCCTTCCGGAACTGACGGCTCGTTGAATCCCTTGACGATAAGCCACACGGGCAGGAACAAGAACTCAAACAATCCGCCCGGTACTAGCAACAAAAGGCCCCGACCCTCATTCATGTCGAGCACGCCGAGGAGGTCGAGCGGCACTCCCAGCAGGAGCAAGGCGTAGCCGACGAAGCCAAGGACCGCGATGGCTTGAGGGACGATCTTTGAGACATAGAGCAGATAACAAAGGATCAGGCCGCCAATGCCTGTGGGTATGTAGACCCACAGCAGATGGTTCGGGACAACCTCCAGCTGGGCAAGCATGTAAAGACCACAAGCCGCCGAGACGGTGAACTCGACCACCCTGAGTACGGGATACCAAAAGGCAAGTCTCTGATTGACAGTCTTCAGGACTTGGTACATCAGGAGACCGATGGCCACGACGGCAACGCCCGAGCACATCATTGCCACAACGCCCAACGTCAACGGCGCCCGATCGGTGTCCCCATCTTCAAATGCTTGGATCAGGGAGGTGCCGACCATAGCCGTAACCATCTGAACAAAGAAAAGTATCCCGACAACGACTGCGATTCTTCGCCTGGTCATCGACTGCACCCGCCCTCGAGTGCTGGTTGCACTCCTACGCGGAGAGTACGCTCAGAAACAGGAGATAGATAGCAAGCGACGTGATCCGCTCGATCTACGCTTTTGGGATTTCATCCACGGCCGGTCGCAACGTACGCACCGCAGTTGCACGCTAATCACGTCACGCATTGATGGAGGACGAGCGTGAAGCAGACCGACCTCACGCTGATGGTCGGCAAGACAGTGCTGATCACTGGTGGCACGTCAGGCATCGGCAAGGCAACCGCGCTGGGCCTTGCCGCGATGGGTGCGCACGTCGCGATCACCGGACGAGACCACGCCCGTACCGAGGACGCGGCTCGCGCGATCCGCGCCGTCGCCAGCGGTCCGGTGGATGCTTTCGTCGCTGACCTGTCCTCCCAGTTGGAGGTACGACGGTTGGCGAGCGAGGTGCTCCAGCGCCTCTCTCGGATCGATGTCCTGGTCAACAACGTCGGTGGTTACTGGAACACCCGACACGTCACCGGAGACGGGCTCGAGCAAACCTTCGCGGTCAACCACCTCGCGCCGTACCTGCTCACCAACCTGCTGCTCGACCGGCTGAGCCTCAGTGCCCCGGCCCGGGTGGTCACTGTCGCCTCTCACGCGCATGCCATGGGAGAGATCGACTTCGATGACCTCCAGGGCGAACGGTCCTACTCCGGCGCACGCGCCTACAACCAGTCCAAGCTCGCCAACGTGCTGTTCACCTACGAGCTGGCAAGGAGGCTGCCGTCCACCTCTGTCACCGCAAATGCGCTGCATCCCGGCGTGGTGAGCACATCCTTCGGAGCGGACGATCCGGGCGCAACCCAGCGACTGGTGGTCCCGTTCTTCCGTCCTTTCATGAAGTCCCCGGCCAAAGGCGCGGCCACTTCCATTTACGTGGCCTCCGCTCCCGATCTCGAGCAGGTGACGGGTCGTTACTTCGCCAACAGAAAGCCCAAGAAATCCTCCACGCAGAGCAGCGACCGGGCATCCGCGGCACGTCTCTGGCAAGTCAGCGCAGACCTAGTCCGCTGACCGCCGGGCGCTGATCGGCCACCGCAAAGGGATTGAGCCCGCCTGAGCGCAACGAGATTCACGGCCCCCGGAGGGGGACTCCGGGGGCCGTGCATTCCCGTAGTCGACCACGAGTGGCGACTACGAGCTCAGTGAGCTTCTGTTCGGCTTACTTGTCCCGTTGCTGTCAGACGTTCGGAGAAGCGGGCGTACCCGCGCTGGCTGACACTGCCGAAGCCGGAGAAGACTCCGCCTAGCGTGCAGATGCGTGCCCTCGAGAAGCAGAGCCCATACGCCCATCTTGCCGCCGAAGCAGTTCGGGTTCCAGGCGTTTACGGAGCCGTCGACGGGGTCGATTGAGGCGATGAACGGACGGGGGTCATGGGTAGTCACGATCTGCGAGAAGTGTCCGCCGATCCACAACTCGTCGTCGGATACGGCGATCGCCTGCGTGTTGCCGCTCGTCTTGATCAACCAGACTGGGTTGTTGGAGATAGCGGGGTCGTAGGCGAACAAGGTGTTGTTCTCGGTGCCGTAGAAGAAACGTCCGCCGTCTGGGCTCAGCCCGACCGTGACGACGTTGCCGCCGTTACCGGTGGGTGCGAAGCCGGTAGCGGTGCCGGTTGCCGCTAGGACGGAACCCGCCGAGTTGCGCGGTTGGCCACCCAGCATGGTGAACGAACCGCCGGCGTACACGGTGCCGTCCGGGCTCACGACGACCTCGGTGACACCCTTGTTGGGAGCGGGTCGGAAAGACGTAATGAGATTGCCGGACGGAATGTCGATGGCAACAAGTCGTTTGCGGCTCGTCGTCCCGTCGATACCCGTGAAGCGTCCGCCGACATACAGCCGGTCGCCGTGGACCGCGAGCGACGAGACATCCGGATTGGTGCCTGTTGTGTCAGCCGTCCAGGCGAGGAGGACCTCGCCGTACGTCGCCGAGCTGGGGTCCGCGTCGACCGCGGCAAGATTCGCACGCGGCTCGCCACCAACCACCTGGAACAAGCCGCCGAGAAATACCATGCTGCCGTCTTCCGAGACGGCGACGGCCTTGACCCTGCCGTCGGCGCCCGGGTTGAAAGCCGGGTCGACCTTGCCGTCCGCCTTGAGCGCGGCGACATTGCTGCGGGGGGTCCCGCCTACGCCGGTGAACTGTCCGCCGAGGAAAGTCCGCGTCTGCGCAGGATCAGCAGCTTCGTAGTGTGCCAGTCCGTAGACACCACCCACGACCTTGCCGGTGACGTCCGGCGTGAGGCTGACGGTTGCGGACGCAGGCAGCGCTGGCACCAAGAGTGCGGCGGTAGCAAGCACCCCCACCGATGCCTTCAACGCGCCGGCGCTCTTCGATCGCGCGGCGCTGGTGCGGCCAGAGAAAGACCTCACATGTATCCCCTATCCATATGACTTCGAAACCCCCCTCTGGAGGCCCAAGGAATAACATCTCACCCCGCGACGGCAGCCGCCGCCGACATCCTCGAAATCGCGGACCTGCGTAACGCTGCGTAATCTAGATACGCGCCCTGGCGCGGACTGAATCGGAGCAAGTGGTCCTGAACCGGACTCATCCACATTGCGGGGGCGTGGCAGCCCGCTGGCCCCCGGCACCCGTGCCGGGGACCAGCGGTTTCTCTGGAGGGGATGTCAGCGACTGACGAGCTCGCCGACCTCGGGTGGGACCGGCGGTGCGTCGACGTGCGCCGGGTCATACACCGTCTCGCGTCCTTGGCCGTCGTCGGCCGATTCTTCGACCGTCAGGTGAGGCAGGACTCTGTCGAGCCACGCCGGGAGCCACCAGTTGGCCTTGCCCAGCACGGCCATGGTGGCCGGCACAAGCACCATGCGGATGAGGGTGGCGTCGATCAGGATCGCAGATGCGAGGCCGAGGCCGAGCATCTTCAGCGATGGCACCGGGCTGGCGACGAAGCTGAGGAAGACGGCGATCATGATGAGGGCGGCCGAGGTGATCACTCGTCCGGTCCCGGCGAGTCCGCGGGCGACGGACTCGGCGTTGTCTCCGATCCGGACGTACTCCTCACGGATCCGCGAGAGCAGGAAGACCTCGTAGTCCATGGACAGCCCGAACAGGATCGGGAACATGATCACGACGATCAGCGAGGTGATCGGAGTCGGACCCTCCAGGCCGATCAGGCTGCTTCCCCAGCCCCATTGGAAGACCACGACGAGCACACCGTACGCGCCAGCGATCGACAGCAGGTTCATGGCCGCCGCCTTCAACGGGACCAAGATCGACCGGAACACGAGCATCAGGAGCAGGACCGACACGGCGATGACAGCGCCCACGAAGAACGGGAGCTTCTCTCTGAGCTGGGTGTTGAGGTCGTCGGTTGTGGCGGTGATCCCGGAGACGTAAACGTTTCCGGGGATCAGGTCACGGACCTGCTCGATGGCGACAGAGGTTTCGAGGTCGGCAGGACCCGTGGTCGGCACCGCGGTGAATACCACGGTGTCGCCGTCCGCAGAGGTCTGGGGCTCACTCACGGAGGCGATCCGCGGCTGCGCTGCCAGGCTCTCGGTCAAGGCAGGCACGTCCGCCGCGCCGGCGCCGGGAGCATCCAGGTCCACGACCACCAGCAGAGGTGCGTTGAAACCGGTACCGAAACCTTCGGCGAGCAAGTCGTATGCCTGACGGTGGGTCGTCGCAGCGGGTGCGTCACCTGCGGCCGGGAAGGCGGTCTGGAGCCACAGGGCCGGGGTCGCGAGCGCGAACAGGACGGCGACCGCACCCAAGAGGTAGGGCCACGGGCGACCCGAGACGCGGTGGCCAAAGCGCCACCAGCCGGTGTCCTCGGCGCGCTTGACTGGGCGGTGCCGACGTACCAGCCGGCCGGTGTCGATCCGGTCGCCCAGCAGGCTGAGCAGCGCGGGGAGCAAAGTGACAGCTGCGGCGACGGCGAAGAGCACCATCAGCGCAGTCGACAGGCCGATCGAGGTGAGGACGCCGAGCCCGGTGATGGCAAGTGCTGCCGTCGCGATGACGACGGTGCCACCGGCGAAGACCACGGCGGCACCCGAGGAGCCCATGGCTTTGGCGAGAGCCTGGTCGTTGTCTTGGCCCAAAGCGCGGTTCTCGCGGTAGCGGGCCACGATGAACAGGGCGTAGTCGATGCCCACACCGAGCCCGACCAGGCCTGCGACGGGGATGGCTGAGGCCGACACGTCCATCGAGGCGGCGAGCAGGCTGATGCCGCCGATGCCTGCCCCGACCGCGACGATCGAGAGGCCGATAGGTACGAGGGCGGACACGAGCGTGCCGAACACCACGAGCAGGACGAGAAGCGCGACCAGGAGGCCAATCCCTACGTGGCCTGAGCTGTCGTCCTCGGAGTTGAGGAACACGGCGTCTCCGCCCAGCTCGACCTGGACGCCCGGAACGTCGGATCCGGCGACAGCTTCCGAAAGCACCGTGAACGCCGGCTTACCCATTTCGCGCTCTGGTACATCGAGGGTCAGTTGGGCGAAGGCGATCCTGCCGTCTTCGGAGACGGTCGCGGCCGCGAACGGGTCGGCCACGGACTCGACGTGGTTGACCGTGGCGACGTCGGTCAGCACAGAGGCGATCTCGGCTCGGTGAGCCTCGAGTGTTTCGCCGTCCTCAGCCGCGAAGACGACCATGGCATTGCCTTTGGCCGCTTCCGGGAAGTTCTCGTTGAGCAGCTCCAGGGCGCGGGAGCTCTGGCTGCCCGGGGCGGCGAAGTCGTCCGTGAAGGTGCCGCCTCCGCTGGCGCCCAGGAAGAGCACGGCCCCCATGACGAGGACCCAAGTCGCGATGGTGCGCCAAGGGCGCCTCGCACTTGTCATTGCGATACCGCGGGTGAACCTGTCCATGATCGTGCCTTTCGAAGGTGATTGGGTGTCCCTAGCGAGGGTCGACGGTCGACCCGTGCTGGTGGGGCGATGCGATGGGGGTGACCGAGACGAGTGGCAGGCCTATGTCACGGACTTTCTGCAGCAGCCCATGGAGGGCCGACTGATCAACGACCTCGCCGCGAATGACGGTGTTGCCGTCGCTCTCGTTGCTGATGCTGAGTCCGTCGAACCAGGCGGTCCATCGGTAGTCCAGGTGGCCTTGGATCCGGATCTCGTACAGACCCGGACCCTGATGACCTGTCGACGTTCCGCTCACGGTTCTCTCACTCCTGCCTGGTCGGTCGCGGCCAGGTTTCGGCCGTGACCCGAAGCTAGGAGCAGATGTGGTGAGCGGGGATCACCAGATGTGGTGAACCACGTGGTGAACTTGCTGCGGTGTTAGGGAGACGGGATCTTCAAGGCTTCGCAAGCCCTCAACAGCAGAGTCTCGAACGGTTGGGCGCTGACCACCGGCAGCCCAAGCTCATCGCAGCGTTCGGCAAGACGGAGACTGCGCACCGCCGAGACTCTCGCTCGGCCCTCTTGCTCGTCGCCTTCTCGCTGCAAGAAGTTGGCTCGTATCTCGTCCAAGGAAGCCAGCAGGAACAGAGATCGGACGCCGAGCCTAGTCGCCTGGGCCGCCACGTCCGGCGAGATGAAGTCGCCCTCCAACACTGTGGAGGTTTGGCTCTCAATCCGGTTAGAGATAGCGCCGAGAACGGCGGGTGCGAAGAACGCAGCGATCTGTTCGATGGCCCCATTGATCTCGTCCGGCGACTCGGTCCGCAAGTATGTCGTCGAGGGTACGTAGTACTCGGGAAGCCGTTCTGGCGGCACCAAGGTCTCGATGGCCGTTTGCATGTCATCAATCTGCGCCACGGTGCTCTCGGTCCGAAGCGCCAACGCGTGCGCCAGGCGACTCTTCCCCACTCCTGGCGCTCCTCCGATCAGGATCAAAGAGAGATGCCGCTGGCCGGGAGCTTGCTCTGTCATCCCGCAAGCATCCCGCCGCGGACCGCATCCGGAAAGCGATCCAGAGCCTCATCGACGCCTCTCACCTGAGCCACCGCTACCCGTGCAGGGTCAACAGGAGGTAAGCGGCGGCTGAGGGACCGTCAGTGATGACTCCGTCCCTCAACATCTGCTCGACCTCGCGACGGGGGAACCAGCGTTGGCGCATGTCCTGTTCGGAGTTCTCGCGGCTCGGCTCGCCGGGTACGAGCTCCGTGGCAAGGAAGACGTGGAAGCCTTCGCCGGTCATACCGTTAGCGCAGTGGAGGTAGCCCAACTTCCGGAGGTTGCCCGCTGTGAAGCCGGTTTCCTCGGCCAGCTCCGCGCCGGCCATCTCCTCCGCGGTCCCTGTCACGCCGGGCGGGAACGAACCGGAGGGGAACTCCCAAGACCGCGTCTGGGTCGGGTATCGGTACTGCTCCACAAGGTGGAACCCATCCCCGTCGGCCGGGATGATGAGCGCGAAATCCGGAATGTCGATGACGGAGTAGAGGCCGCGGGTTCCGTCGGCTCGCTCGATCTGGTCTTCACGCAGTGACAGCCATGGGTTCTCGTACATGACTTTGGACGTCAGTGTCTTGATGCTCACGCCCGCCAGTATTGCGTCTACACGAACTCGTTTAGCGGGCCGCCGCGCGGCCTTGGTTTAGCCTCCTCGGTGCACCGGATAGCGCAGATGGGGCACCCCGTCGCCTTGGATGACCACCTCGGGATCCCCGAGCATCAGGTGGCCGTCAGGGAGCGTCCCGAAGTACGGCTTTCCCCGGCCGAAGACGACCGGCACGATGTCGATCGCCACGTGGTCGATGAGTCCCAGCGAAAGCGCCTGCCCGCCGATCTCACCCGCGCCCACACCGATCTCCCCCTCGCCCGCCAGCTCCTGTGCTCGCGCGATTCCCTTCTCCACCGAGGCGGCGAAGTGGTACGGCGCCTCCGGGTGCCAGTCCGTCGGCTTCGGTCGGTGCGACACGACCGCACGTCCCCGAACCGCTCGCGGAGTGACGCGGACTCAGAGGTCTTCCGGCGCAGACAAACCTCAGCGCGAGGCGACGAACACGAGCTCCCGACCGGGTCTGTCGGGTGCGTCACGCACCTCGTCGACGACAAAGCCGGTGGCCATCAGCGACTTCTCCAGGGATTCGCGGCTCCGGAACCGCAGCGTCGAGTCCGAGGCGAGCACGGCGCCGTCGGACTCGAAAATGTAGGTCCACCGGAACGTCACCAGGTCGTGGTCGACGCTGATCACGTCGCACCAGGTCTCCACCCCTCCGACGCCCGGGATATCGCTCCGCCTGTGCGTGTGCTCGCGAGTCCACTCCCGCCAGGCCCTGGCTGCAGGGTCGCGGGTCTCGAAGACGAGATGCCCAGCGGGTTTCAGGGCCGCGTGCACACCGCGAAGAGTGGCGCACCATTCGTCATCAGCGAGGAACACCTGGGCGACATTTGCGGTCATCGTGGCAAGGTCCACCTGAAGCGGGGGCAGCCTGGTCGCATCACCGTGGACCCAGGTCACGCGATCGGCGTACAGCTTTCCCCGGGCGACATCGAGCGAGGCCCCAGCCGGATCGACTCCCACCACCTCGATCCACCGCTCTGCGAGGAGACATGCGAACGTACCCGTGCCGCACCCGACGTCGAGGACACTCCTCGCACCGAGCTCGGCAGCGATCGACGTGTACACGTCGAGGTCGTCGCGCACGGGGTCGAGCGGATCGTAGATCTCGGCCAGCCGGCGCTTGGCGAAAATCGGATCTGGCACTGTCAAGCGGGGTAGAGGTCGAGCTCGAGAAGTGGCTCGCCGTCGTGCACCTCGCCGGTGAGCCGGAAGCCATACTGCTGGTAGAACGTGGCGGGTGAGGTCGGCCCGACCACATGCGAGGTGAGGAGCACTCGGGCATCGGGACGCTGGCGCACGTACTCGACAACGAGGTCGAGGGTGGCCGTGCCGTAGCCCCGGCCTTGGAACCGATGGTCGACCAGCAGCCGCCAAAGGTAGTAGGGGCCGACGTACTCGGGGTTGTCGTCCGTGATGCCGTCACTGATCATCACGAAACCGACGGGCTCGTCGTCGGCATACACCGCGCGGTACCAGGGCTTCGCATCGGGAAGCTCCGCTGCCTCCACGAGGGAGTCCGCGACGCTGGCGACGTAGGTGCGCTGCTCCTCCGTGACCACGAGGGCCTCAACGGCGGCGCGGTTGTCGTCGGTGATCTCACGCAGTGACACCACTGGCGTTGCCTCAGGCGTGGTCACACCCTCAGCATTGCTCAGATCCCGCACCATGCCGCAAAGCCGGCGGGGTCATTGGTCATGGCGCCGTTGACTCCGAGGCGCTGGAACGGACCCAGGTTGATACCTCGACGCACGATCACGGTCACTCCGTTCTCGTGGAACTCTTGCACCCGCGACGGGTCTGCGAGGATGTCGGCCGGCGCCAGTGTCACTACTTCCGCTACCTCGCTGAGGGAGTCCGCGTTCCACGGTCCCCACATCTCCGGTCGCACCTTCAACCCGACCCGGATGTCGGGGAAGGCCTCATCGAACTTCTGGGCCCGGCGTGCCGAATTGGAGTAGAACACCGCCGTGTCGAGCATTCCGTTGTTGACGACCTGGGTGTGCAGTACGTCCCATGGCTCGATCCGCTTGATCTCGATCAGCCATCTGCTCCCGAACGGTCGCATCGCGTCGAAGCCCTCGTCCAGCGTGGGGACGACGGCGCCGTCGCTGCGCCGGTATTGCTCACGGATCTCGCTGGCGGTGTGTTCGGAGATCAGCCCGAACTGGCCAAGATTGTCCTGGTGGTTCAACAACGGTACGCGGTCGGCGGTCAAGAACACGTCCGTCTCGATCCAGGTCGAGCCTGCCCGGGCAGCCGCCTCGAACGCACTGATCGAGTTGCCTGAGTAGCCCGTCCCTTTGCCTTGGTGACTGACGCCGAACATGCCGCAGTCGGCGGCCTGAGCCGCGGGAACAGGTCCACAGAGCAGGGTGACAGACGCCGCGATGAATAGTGCCAGTGCTCTCACTAGTTACTCCCCTTAGACCCCGTTTCCGCCTCCGGTCGTGGCGGTCTCCTTGGGGAGTGTATGGGTGCAGGCCCATACCCCGCAGGCTTCTACCCACACGCGCCGCGAGCGACGACCCGCGGTCATGGATTGCTTACACGGAGTGCGACGGCAACTCTTCGACTCCGCGCGGCTGGTGGGACACCTTAGGCCTCTGAACTGCGGAAACGTGGGGGATCACACGATGAAGCGGAACTCGACCGCACTCTCCCAACCATATGTCGGTACTGCCGATGAGGCGCAAGGTCGAACGCTGGATATCCACCGGTCAGCTGCCCGGTGCTTTGTGGTGGCCGATCGTGATCGGCGCGACCCACCACAGCAGCGCGAACGACACTGCGGCGATCGCGGCAACGGCCACGGCGAGTGCCCTGCCCACGGCGAGGTCGAATACGAGGAACAGAACCCCGTTCAAGGTGACGGCCAGCATTGCCAGGCCGGCCCGGGCGCACTGGTTGGCGGCCTCGACGAGCCACGCCCGCCGTTGCTTCCGGAAAAGGATCCGGTGGTAGGCGATGGGTGCCAGGACCAGCGCGGTGGTCATCACGGAGCTGGTCATCAACAGCAGGAAGCTCGTCCTTTGCACGTCGTCCAAGTCGTCGAACTTGTCGGAGAACGGGACGGTGAGGAGAAACCCGGTCAGGATCTGGACGCCGGTCTGGGTCGCGCGGATCTCCTGGATCAGTTCGGTCCAGTTCCGGTTCAAACGCTGCTCGGGAGAAGACGTTGCGTCGGCCATGCGCAGCAACCTAGCGACGCGGGCATCGGCCGCGCAGGGGCGGGCGGCCACGGACGGTCCCACGGGGGCCTGTGTCGGAGTCTCACCGTGCCGTCTATTGGCTCGCGGGCGGTGGCAGTCTTAGGGTCGCGGCGAGGTCGGCGGCGACCGCGGCGAGGTCACGCGCCACGTTGGCTGCGCCGGATCCGGCCAGGTTTCGGATCCGTTCTCGAGCCAGTCGGACCCCATCGCGTAGTGCGACCGCACGTGCCCTGCCCGCATCGTCACGCGCAGACGCCGCCAGTGCGGTGAGGCGATCCTCAACTGCGGCCACCCGAGCCTCTCCGACGCCCCAGCCGCCACTGACCGCCGTCGCCGAGCCGGCTTGTTGGAGCGTGGGCAGCAACGTCTGAACGAACCAGCCGACTTCCTGCTCGGCGGCGGCGAGATCGGCCCGCCAGGCCCGGCGACGGCTCGCGGCCACCAGCAGCGGGATCGCCACCGCCAACGCGACGACGAGTGCACCCAACAGCCACCACACCCACGGCGGCGTACTGCTCGAGTCCGACGAAGCAGCCTCCCCCGGGGGCGAGGACGTCGGTCCAGGCGACGGCGTCTCCGCTTCTGTCGGCGTCTGCGTCGCTGTCTCGTCCTCGCTGTCTCTGTCTGAATCTCTGTCTGCGTCGCTGTCTCCACCTCTGTCTGCGTCGCTGTCTCCGCCTCTGTCTGCGTCTGTGTCTCCGCCTCTGTCTGCGTCTCAGTCTGCGTCTCCGTCTGTGTCTCCGCCTCTGTCTGCGTCTCCGCCTCTGTCTCCGCCTCTGTCGGTGTTTCAGCCGACGTCGCAGACCTGGTCGGCAGTGTGCGGGTTGGGCTGGGAACGCTCAGCGTGATGCTGGGTTCGTCCGTCCCGGTCCGTGACGGCAGCACTGGTCCGGTCTCCGACCCGTCGCCACCGACACCACCACACGCGGCGAGAAGGAGCGCCGCTGCGGCCAGACCGGCGCAGTGCAAGACCCGAGACCCCCGTGTCTCAGCGCCCGTCGCATCTGATGCCGTGATCACCATGTCCCGCCTGTCGCATGACCTCACTACCGATGCACCGTGGGAGTACCGGTAGTACCGCGACAACCCCGAGGGGCTGGAATCGCGACTACCCGAAGACTAAGGCCGGGGAACGAACACTGCCAGGATCACGCTAGCTGTCGTGGGTCCCAGCACAACGGTCGCGGCGGCGACGGCGATCGCGGACCGCTCAGGAGATCGCGGCCTTCACCAGCTCGACGACGCGTTTCTCCACCGCGCGACTCCACTTGTTGAGCGCGTACGACGTCGGCCACAAGTCGCCGTCGTCGAGGTTCGCCGAGTCCTGGAAGCCCAGCGTCGCGTACCGATAGTTGAACTTGCCCGCGTCCTGGAAGAAGACGACGATCTTGTCGTCCGCGTTGGCATACGCGGGCATCCCGTACCACGTCTTCGGCGTCAACTCAGGCGCGTTCGTGGTCACGGTCACGTGCACGCGCTCGGCGAGCACACGATCCTCCGGTGCCATCTCCGCAATCTTGTCGAGCAGCGCCTGCAGGCCGTCGGCCTTCTTAGCGCCCTTCTTTCCCTCGGCTCGCAGCTCGGCGGCGCGCTCCTTCATCGCGGCGCGCTCCTCCGCAGAGAACCCGTCGGATCCGGACTTGACACTCTTCGCGGGCATGGTCAACTTCCTTTCGACACTTGAGGCTCGGCGGCCTTCGGCAGAAAGGCTAAACCCGACCACCGTGTGGCGCTTCTCGATTCCTGACCGTTCGGGATGCAGCCGAGGCTTCGCGGAGAAATGGCTCCGTGCGCGCCGGCTCTGCTGCACCTGTCTGGGCCACCGATGTTGGATAAGACTCCGACCTTCGGTGTTAGCGATACCGCGGGCGGCGGTGTCTTGACACACTGCAGTTGTGAAGCTCCCCATTATTGGCATCCGACAGATCAAGTTGCCTGTGAGTGACCTGGCGATCAGCGCCCGGTGGTACGCAGACATCTTCGATCTGGAACTGGCCAACGAGTTCTTTGAGGACGCCGCAGTCAGAGGTGTCGTCCTTGCCGATCACGAAGCGGGGTTCGTGATCGGGTTGCGCGAGCGCGAATATTGTGCGAGCAGTCCGGTCCTAGACGGCTTCGATGTATGTGCCTTCATGCTCCGGACGGCAGAGGACATGTCGGCCGTGATCGATCGCTGCGCCGAGCTGGGCATTGAACATGGCGACGTCCATGACCGCGGAGACTTCGGGATTGCGATGGACATCCGCGACCCGGACGGGACGGTGCTGCGCTTCGTGGCCGGCGCGCACACCGGACCTCCAGGCGCCTTCGTCGGAATCGAGTTCGGTTCCGGGCCGCCGATCGTCTATGACCAGCCCCGACTCCGCTTCTAGCTCGAGCCGAACCTGCCTGACCCGTGGAACCGCTGCCGACGGAGTGGCGCACGCGAATGATCTTCGATTCGAAAGCCGAAATGAATATTGGCGCCGTACGGTCGGAGGTCCTCAACTGCCGCTGCGCGGCCATCCGCTCATGCCGCTGTCCGGTCGCGGCTACTTCTTGGACGTAGAGGTTGATCCGAAGCGGAACTCGACGACGTCGCCGTCGGCCATGACGTAGTCCTTGCCCTCCATGCGCACTT
Organism: uncultured Actinomycetota bacterium; assembly: GCA_963815295.1. Classification (GTDB taxonomy): domain Bacteria; phylum Actinomycetota; class Actinomycetes; order Propionibacteriales; family Nocardioidaceae; genus JACDHG01. The sequence goes on along the minus strand of CAWFFZ010000008.1, from coordinate 218,733 downwards.
TGCCGGCCGACTTCGCGGCGCTCATCGATCCGGCCACCACCAAGTCGTCGTACGACACGACCTCGGCCTTGATGAACCCCCGCTGGAAGTCCGTGTGTATGACGCCCGCCGCCTCAGGTGCAGTCGCCCCCTTCGGCACCGTCCAGGCGCGCGACTCCTTCGGGCCCGCCGTTAGGTAGGTCTGTAGGCCGAGGGTGTCGAAACCGACGCGTGCGAGCACGTCGAGCCCTGGCTCGTCGACGCCCATCTCCGCAAGCATCGCGCGCGCCTCCTCATCGTCGTCCAGCTCGACAAGCTCCGCCTCGAATTTCGCGTCAAGGAAGATCGCCTCCGACGGCGCGACCAAGTCACGCATCCGCTGCAGCAGCTCCTCGTCGCCCAGCTCGTCGGTGTCGCAGTTGAAGACGTACAGGAACGGCTTGGCCGTCATCAACATGAGCTCACGCAGTAGCGCCTTGTCGATGGCGGTGTCGCTGATCGGCACCCCCCGCTCCAGGGCATCCTTGGCTTCGCGGACCGCTTCGAGCTTGGCCGCGGTTTCCTTCTTGAGCCGTGCTTCCTTCTCCAGTCTCGGGATGGCGTTCTCGACTGTCTGCAGGTCGGCAAGGATCAGCTCCGTCTGGATCGTGGAGATGTCGTCCGAGGGTGAGACCTTGCCTTCGACATGGGTGACGTCATCGTCCTCGAAGACGCGCGTGACCTGGCAGATTGCCGCCGCCTCGCGGATGTGCGACAGGAACTTGTTGCCCAGCCCTTCCCCCTCCGAGGCTCCCCGCACAATGCCCGCGATGTCGACAAACTGCACGGTCGCCGGCAAAACCTTGGCCGACTCGAACATCTTTGCCAGCACCGGCAGCCGCTCGTCCGGCACGCCCACCACACCCACGTTGGGCTCGATCGTCGCGAACGGGTAGTTCGCCGCGAGGACGTTGTTCTTGGTCAGCGCGTTGAAGAGGGTCGACTTGCCTGCGTTGGGAAGTCCGACGATTCCGATGGTGAGGGCCACGGGCGAAAGGCTACGGCGGATCACCCGTCAGCCGATAATCGCGACCGCAGTCACGTGGGTCGCGGCGCTCATTTGGTACGTCGTTGCACCGTTCAGCCGAGCAAACCTGCAATGACGTCCTACCCAGGCCACCGCCCGGGAGACAGGACTGATCATCAGCTGAAAAGGCGCAGCTCCTGCGTGACTAGGCCGAACGGCCTACCTCCTTCTCTTTCGACCACTCAGCTGGCGACACGCGCGTACCGTCACAACGCGGACGCCCATGACTTCGCCTTCGACCTGGGGACAAAAAAGATGACACACGTGCACCGAGGACGCAGTTGGTTCAACCGGCTTGGCACGTGGCTTATCGGAGTGACACATCGGGATCGCTGCCCCGAAGCGTGCTTCCCATTCCACACCGACAAGTGGCCGTGCTCTGCAAGAAGCAGGCGATGAGGGTCGCAAGACCGTTCGCCGACCAATTCCTGCACCTGCTGGTTCGCAAGCCGTAGCGGAAGCGTCGGCTACTGCGTCAGCGCCGGCTCCGAGCAGACCGGCGGTGCCGACCGAGGCCAGGCTGCCGGATGTGTCGGTGTCGTGGTTCGGAGTCCTCAGAGATATTCGCCCATCGGATGAATCTTGCGAGCATGATGCTCCCTTTCACGTGGTTGTTCGGTTAGGCCATTGCGCATTGGGTGCCACGCACTATGGGGTCAGCTCATCAGCCAGGAACGAGCGAACGTCCTCAGCCAATCTCCATCGAGGTTCCTGAGCATTGAGCACGAACACTCTCTCCTCGGCCAGCCAGAGGACGCGATACGCCATGCCACCTGCCCACGCCAAAGTGACGTCGAGATCGTCGAGAAAGTCGAGCTGATCTCTGGGCTCGTAAGCGGTCATCGTGTCTTTCGCCCTTCGGAAAGATCTTGCTCATGGCAACCCCTCTTCAATGAAGGGGATTCACGGAATCCCCAGCTGACGCGCAAACGTTGGGTGGGGCCGTTTGTGCGCCAAGTGTGTTCCGTCGAACAACGTTTGTCAGGCGTTCCAGGTGGTACACCACCATTGGCTCACATCGAGCGCGGACGGTCGCCGTACCGTCACCCGGTGCTTACTTTTTGCGGCTGGATCAGGGATTTGGCCGACCCGATCGCGGGAGCCAAACATCAGCGCGCTGGTGGTGAAGCCTGCCACGCCACTTTCGCGGTGGCGCTCATTTGGTAGCTCGTTGCACCGTCCACCAACCTGCAAAGACGTTCTACCGCAGGACGCACCAGGCTACGGCGGGCGATCAGCAGCTGATGCGGAACAGCTCTAGCTCAGCCTTGTAGTACTTGGTGGTCAGGCCGAGGGGCTCCATGCCGAGCCGGTGGCATACCGCGATCGACGCGGCGTTATCGGGACGGACGACCGCGAAGACCTCATCGAGGCCATGACCAGCACCCCAGTCCAGCGCCGCGCGCGCTGACTCGCTCGCGAGCCCCTGCCCCCACGAGTCCGGGTGGAAGTGCCAGCCGACCTCGAACTCGCCATCCCCGTCGGGCAGCGGCACCAGCAGCACCGTCCCCGCGACCACGCCGTCCGTCTTACGCTCCACCGCCCATAGGCCGGAGAAGCCGTCACCGCTGCGCTCGGCCCATCGCTCGATCAGGCGATGAGCCTCGTCGAGCGTCTCCATCGCCCTGGGCTCGGCGCCGAGCCAGCGCGCCACCTTCCACTGGGAGTAGATGTCGAGCATGCGCTCGGCGTCGGTGGCCTTCCAGTTCCGCATCCGACAACGGTCAGTCTCGAAGAGCACCTCGTCCTGGTCCGGCTGCATCTGTAGAGGTTAGCCGCCCGCCCCTGCGACGATCCGACGCTGGCGTCGTCCTAGCAGCGTCAGCGTCGGATCCTTCGGCAGCGCGCGACACAATGACCTCATGACGGTCTCAAGCGCTGCGGTGGGCGACATTTTGGCCGCCGTTGACGAGTTCGAGATCCTCGGACCCTCGCATCTCGGGGCGCTCGTCGTGTTCGCGATCGGGGCAGTCGCCGTCGTCTGGTGGGGCCGCCGGCTCCGCGGTCGCCCGGACGCATTGCGGTTCAGCAGGATGTTCGCGCTCGCAATCCCGGTGTTCACCGTGCCGCTGCAGATCCTGCAGTTCCTGCCGTCTGACTGGGGTCTCGGATCGTCACTCCCCCTCCAGCTCTGCGACTTCGCGTGGATGACAGCGATCTGTGCGCTGTGGACGCACCGCGAGTGGGCGGTCGGGCTCACCTACTACTGGGGTCTCACGCTCACCACCCAGGGAATCGCCACCCCGTCGCTCACGCAGGAGGTGCCGAGCGCGCGCTACTTCATGTTCTGGGGGATGCATCTGCTGATCGTCTGGGCTGCGATCTACCTGACGTGGGGCCTCGGGCTCGCCCCTAACTGGCGCACCTACCGGATCGCCGTAATCGTCACCACGATCTGGGCATTCTCGGTGTTCACGTTCAATGCGATCACGGGGACCAACTACGGATACCTCAACCGCAAGCCGTCGTCGGCGTCGATGCTGGACTTCCTCGGTCCGTGGCCCTTGTACGTCGTCCTGGAGATCTCGCTGGTGCTGGCCGTGTGGGCGTTGATGACGTGGCCTTGGGTGGCCAGCCGAGCCAGGCGGCCCGAGCCCCACCCGCTCCACGGCTGACGGACACCCAGATCGCCCTCCATCGGCGTGCATGACCGATTTTGTCGGTGCGCGCTGACATAGTTCGGAGCATGAACGCCACGACCTTCGTCATCGCACTGCTGACCCTCTTCGTCGGGGCAGCAGCGGGCTTCGTCGTGGGGCAGCAGCGGGCGCATCGTTCACGCACCGATCTCCGCGAGGAGTTGAAGGCGCTCTCCGCTCAGGCCGTCAGCGACTCGACGCAGCAGGTTCTTGATCTGTCCTCGCGTGCTGTCAGCAATTCCACCCAGCAGGTCCTTGCCCACGCAGAGTCTCGAGCAGTCGCGACCGAGCAGGTCGTGCGGCCGGTGCGCGAGAGCCTCGACCGGCTCAACGAGCGCATCCAGCGCCTCGAAACCTCCGGAGCGTCATGGCAGTCCCAGCTCAAGCAGCAGGTCGAATCTGTCAACGTCAGCGGAGTCGAGCTGCGCAGGGAGACCCAGGCACTCTCCGAGGCGCTGCGTCGTCCGCAGGTGCGCGGCAACTGGGGTGAGATGCAGCTGCGTCGCAGCCTCGAGCTGTCCGGGTTGACCGCCCACTGCTCCTTCGACGAGCAGGTCAGCGCGCGCGGCGACGACGGTCTGCTGCGACCCGACGTCGTCGTGACGATGCCAGGCGGCAAGCACGTCGTCATCGACTCCAAGGTGACACTCGACGCGTTCCTCACCGCCACCCAGGCGACCGACACCGCGAGTCGCGAGGCTGGCCTGCTCCGCCATGCCAAGCAGGTCCGCCACCACATCGACCAGTTGGCGAGCAAGGCATACTGGCGCCAGTTCGCCCCGGCCCCCGAGTTCGTCGTGATGTTCATGCCCGGGGAGGCGATCTTCGCGCAGGCGCTCGACACCGAGCCAGGGCTGCTCGACTACGCAGCCGGCCGGAAGGTCATGCTCGCCACCCCGACCACCTTGATCGCAATGCTCAAGACGGTGAGCTATGCCTGGACCCAAGACGCCATCGCCGACAACGCGCGCGAGGTCCATGAGCTCGGTCGCGAGCTCTACGAGCGGATCGGCAGCGTCGGTGGACACCTCGAGAAGCTCGGCCGGTCGCTGACGACGGCGGTGAAGAGCTACAACAGCTCCGTCGGCTCGCTCGAGACGAGAGTGCTGGTGAGCGCACGCCGGTTCGAGGATCTCGACGTGGCCGATGGCGGCGGTCTCCCCCGCCCGGAGAGCGTCACCGAGATGACGCGCAACCTCACCGCTCCAGAGCTCGTCACCGACGACGAGCCTCCGCCGCTGATCGAAGGACCCCCCGGCCAAGAGCAGTGGAAGCGGCGCGCGGTCGGCGAGTAGTCTCCACGACGCGCGAGAAGCGCCTGGTCAGGACACCCGGCTGCGGCGTGGCACCTCGGCGACGCGCTGAGTGCGACGTAGCGTGGTTGCCACGACCAGGTCATTGCGGAGGCGACCATGAGCACTTCGCCGTTCAGCCCACCGGCGTGGGACGACGAGGACTACGAACTGCTGGGCCAAGACGCCGTATCCGCCTCTGCTCCCCTCGCTGACGAGCCGTGGGAAGACGAGGCGTACGCCCCGGCAGACCGCTCTGATTACGGCGACGAGGTCTACGAAGACCCGCCCGAAGGACCCGGTGCGCCACTGGGGCTCGGCGAACACCTGCGCTCCACCGAGTACGTCGCGATGCCAGGAATGCCCGGGCGCGGCGTGGTACTGACCACCGGCGTTGCCACGGGTTGTGTCGCCGCTCTCGACTTCGCCCTCACCGGAGGGCTCACGATCTTCTTCGACCTGTGCTTCGTTGTCATCTGCCTCGTCGCGGCGATGGCGGTGCGCCGCCACGACCTGTTCTCCACCGCGGTGCTCCCACCGCTCGTCTACGCGGCCACCATTGGCGCGGTGGCGGTGCTGGCTCCGACCACGTTCGTGGAGGCGAGTGGGCTGTCGAAGACGTTTATGACCGGGCTCACCGGCCATGCGGGCGCGCTGGTCGCTGGGTATGCCGTCGCCCTTGTCACCGTCGGTGGCCGGGTCGCTTCGACCCCCCGCCGCTGACTGGCCACCAGGTCAGACGACGTACGACTGCGTCAGGAAACGCCCGCCGCCTTCAAGTCCTTGCGCAGCTCCGGAGGCAACGCAAAGATCAGCGACTCCTCAGCCGTGTGGACCGCCCTGGCCGCTGGATAGCCGCGCTTGGCCAAGAACTCGAGGACACCGTCGACCAGGTCTTCTGGGACGGACGCACCGGACGTGACGCCCACCGACTCGACGCCGTCGAGCCACTCCTCGCGGATCTCCGAGGCGTCGTCGACCCGGTATGACGCCTTGGCGCCACACTCGAGCGCCACTTCGACGAGCCGCACCGAGTTGCTGGAGTTCCCGGACCCGACGACAAGCACCAGGTCGGCGCCCTTCGCGATCTCCTTGACGGCCTGCTGACGGTTCTGGGTCGCGTAGCAGATGTCGTCAGACGGCGGGTCGAGCAGGTTGGGGTACTGCTGGCGAATGCGACCAACCGTTTCCATCGTCTCGTCGACCGACAGCGTGGTCTGCGAGAGCCAGGCCACCTTGTTGGGATCACGGACCTCGATGTTGGCGACATCGTCGGGGCTTTGCACCAAGGTGATGTGCCCAGGAGCCTCGCCTGCCGTGCCCTCGACCTCTTCGTGACCGTCGTGGCCGATGAGCAAAATGTCGTAGTCGTCGTCGGCGAACCGTCGGGCCTCGTGGTGGACCTTTGTCACCAGCGGGCAGGTGGCGTCGATCGTCTTGAGGTGCCGCTGCTCGGCCTCCGCGTGGACGGTCGGCGAGACTCCATGGGCGGAGAAGACGACCGTCGAGCCCTCCGGGACCTCGTCCAGCTCCTCGACGAAGATCGCGCCCCGAGCCTCGAGGCTGTGGACCACGTGCTTGTTGTGCACGATCTGCTTGCGGACGTAGACAGGCGGTCCGTAGAGATCCAACGCCTTCTCGACCGTGATGACGGCTCGGTCAACGCCCGCACAGTAGCCACGCGGCGCGGCCAGCAGCACCGTCCGGTCCCCGGGGTCGAGGCTCGGTGTCGTGGGGTCAATCTCTGCGCCAGACATCCCTTCCATCGTAGAGGTGTCGTCCGATTGCTCCCAATCAGCGGACCGTCAGCCTCGTCACACCACCTGACCTGCGCGGACGCACCCAGCGCTCCCTCCACAGTGGCGACTGCAACGGCGCGCCCCCAGCCAAGGGGCACTACTGTCGGGGCGTGGCCCTCGAGACGAGTCTGGACAAACCCGCTCCCGTTCGCGTGATCGCCAACGTTATGTCCGGCTACATCCAGCGCCTCGGTCCGATCTGGGTCGAGGGTCAGATCGCCCAGCTCAGTCGACGCTCGACGTCTGGGACGGTGTTCCTCACGCTCCGCGACCCCGTGGCTGAGGTCTCGGTGCAGGTGACTTGCCCGCGATCCACCTTCGACGCGCTGCCGACCCCGGTGACCGAGGGCGCTCGGGTCGTCGTGTTCGCGAAGTTCCAGTACTACGTCCCGCGTGGGACGCTGAGCCTCAACGCCAAGGAGATCCGGCCGGTTGGCATCGGCGAACTGCTCGCCCGCATCGAGCAACGCCGCCAGTTACTGGCCGCCGAGGGTCTGTTCGACCCCGACCGGAAACGTCGCCTGCCGTTCCTCCCGGGCCGGATCGGACTCGTCGTCGGCCGCAACTCCGCCGCCGAGCGCGACGTCGTCGACAACGCGCGCAGACGCTGGCCAGGTGTCGACTTTCGGGTCGAGTACGCCATCGTCCAAGGCCATGACGCCGCCCGTCAGGTCATCGAGGCACTCCGCGTGCTCGACCGCGATGACACGGTGGACGTCATCATCGTCGCCCGTGGCGGCGGCGCACTCGAGGACTTGCTGCCCTTCTCGGACGAAGGGTTGCTGCGAGCCGCAGCCGACTGCCGCACGCCGCTCGTCAGCGCGATCGGCCACGAATCCGACCAGCCACTGCTCGACCTCGTGGCCGACCTGCGCGCCTCCACCCCGACCGACGCCGCCAAACGCGTCATCCCCGATGTCCGCGACGAGATCCGCGGCATCCAGGCCATGCGTGATCGCGGTCGGTACGTCGCTCGGGCGTTCGTCGAGCGGGAGCGCCAGGGTCTGGCCACCGCACGGTCACGGCCCGCCCTCGCCGCTCCCCACCGGCTGTTCGACCAGCTCGGCGACGCCATAGACGAGCACCTTCAACGGATCCGCCGCGGCCTCGACCACCGCCTCGGCCGAGCAACAGACGACATCGGCCATCGCCTCGCGCGGGTCCAGGCCCTGTCTCCACTGGCCACGCTGCAGCGCGGCTACGCCGTACTCCAGACGCCGTCGGGTGACGTGATCACTGACGCATCGACCGTGTCCGTCGGCGACCTGATCGAGGCGAGGCTGGCCACCGGACGACTGACCGGCGAAGTAGTCACCACGACCAACGACGAGCAAGCCAGCAAGGACGCTCCATGACCGAGACGCCCAGCTATGAGCAAGCACGCGACGAGCTGATCGCGATCGTGGCTCGGCTCGAGGCCGGCAACACGACCTTGGCCGAGGCGATCGAGCTGTGGGAGCGCGGTGAGGCTCTTGCGAAGATCGCCCAGCGCCACCTCGACGGTGCACGGGCCCGCCTCGACGCGGCCACCGAGACCGATGAGGCCCCCGCAGACACCGAATAGCTGCCGCTAGCCGGCCTGCAGGGATGCAGCGAAGCCAGCCAGCACGTCGGCGCCCAGGGTGCCCGAGACCAAGGTCGTGCTGCCGCGCTCGCGCCGGTAAAGCGCGGCGTCGTCGCCACCCGCCTCAGTGAGCGTGTGCCACTGGATCCCATCCACGTCAACGGGGTCTCCGGGCTCTTGGGCCGGTGTCACGCTCTCGACAAAGTCACTCAGGTCGCCGGTGGCTTGGTCGATCGCCACGTAGTCCGTCTCGTCGACGACGAAGCCGAGATGCCAGACATACTCCCCGTCTCGACGCTCGGCCTCGACGCTCGTCGCGCGCCAGCCGGGCGGCACCGGCTGCGGCGCCAGTACGTCGAAGGGCGCCTCCGCACGCGCCGTTGACAGGTGGTCAGTGAAGTCGACGGTCTCGGCCGGGTTCGAGGGGTCAGGCTGCCGGGCGCGGTCTACGACGTACATCCCGACGACGAGCAAGAGAACTGCCACGACCGCGCCGATCAGCGCGTTGACGCTGCGGTCATACCCGCGCCTGACCCCACTCACCGCCTCATTATCGACTGCCTAGGGTGCGCGCCCGCTCCCGGCCCAGGCTCGACCGCGGACCGGGCCGGATTGTTGGCGCCGGAGACGATGGGCGGCTGCGTTCAGTACGATCAGGCCACGCCCCACAGCGATTGACGAGGAGATCCCGTGACGCTCGAGCACCCGCACGGCCCATCCAGCCACAGGTTCGAGACGCCTCGCGACGCCCCCGACCGCAACCTCGCGATGGAGCTCGTGCGCGTCACCGAAGCGGCCGCGATGGCTGCCGGGCGGTGGGTCGGGCGCGGCGACAAAGACGGCGCTGATGGAGTAGCTGTCAACGCGATGCGAGCACTGATCGGCACCGTGGGAATGGACGGTGTGGTCGTGATCGGCGAAGGCGAGAAGGACAACGCCCCGATGCTCTTCAACGGTGAAAAGGTCGGCGATGGCACCGGTCCCCAGGTCGACGTCGCCGTCGACCCCATCGACGGGACCACTCTGACCGCAAAAGGGATGTCGAACGCGGTTGCCGTGATGGCGGTTTCGCCGCGTGGCTCGATGTACGACCCGTCCGCGGTGTTCTACATGGAGAAGCTGGCCACCGGGCCCGAGGCGGCCGACGTCGTCGACATCCGGCTGCCGGTCGCGGAGAACATCCGACGTACGGCGAAGGCAAAGGGCAGCTCGATGGACGACATCACCGTCGTCCTTCTCGACCGACCGCGCCACGAGAAGCTCGCCGACGCGATCCGTGCCACCGGCGCCCGGATCAAGTTCATCATCGACGGCGACGTCGCGGGGGCGATCATGGCGGCCCGCCCCGACACCGGAATCGACCTCCTCCTGGGGATTGGCGGGACCCCGGAAGGCATCATCGCGGCGTGCGCCATGAAGTCGCTCGGCGGCGTCATCCAGGGCCGACTCTGGCCGACCGACGACGACGAGCGACAGCGGGCAATCGACGCCGGCCACGATCTCGACCGCGTCCTGTCAACAGATGACCTGGTGTCCGGCGATGACGCGTTCTTCGTCGCCACCGGCATCACCGACGGCGAGCTGCTGCGTGGCGTCCGGTACGCCCACGGTGGTGCGACGACGCACTCCCTGGTGATGCGGTCACGCAGCGGTACGATCCGCTCGATCATCAGCGAGCACCGGCTCGAGAAGCTCAGCTCGTACTCCGCCATCGACTTCGAGCACGCCTGAACCGCCGCTATACTGGTGGGTAACAAAGCGGTGAAGCGCCTCACTGTTGGCCCGGAAGGAGCCCTCGCTGATGCAACCCACCACTGAGGAGTACGCCCACCTCGAGTCCGGTGTGGACATCTGCCTCGATACCTTCGGAAACCGGTCTGATCCGCCACTGTTGCTCATCATGGGCCTGGGCGGTCCACTCACCTGGTGGCACTCCGACTTGTGCGGCCTGCTCGCCTCCCGCGGATTCTTCGTGATCCGCTTCGACAATCGCGACGTTGGTCGCTCGACGATTCTGCGCGGCGTGGGTGGCCGCCGCGGTGATGTCATCAGGACGTTCTTCCGTAGCCGCACGAAACCGCCGTACTCCATGAGCGACATGGCAGCCGACGCAGTCGGAGTCCTCGACTATCTCGAACTGGACACTGCCCACGTGACTGGGGCGTCGATGGGCGGGATGATCGCCCAGACGATGGCCATCGAGCATCCCGACCGGGTGCGGTCGCTCGTGTCGATCATGTCGACGACCGGCCGCCGATCGGTCGGCTGGCAGGATCCCCGGCTGCTGCCCATGCTGCTCGGCGGCAACCGCACCGACCGCGACCGGGTGATTGCGCAGTCCGTCCGCACCTGGACCCTGATCGGGTCACCCGGCTACCCCACCCCTGACGACGACATCCGTGAGCGCGCAGCCGAAACGTTCGACCGCGGGATCAGCATGCAGGGCGTGATCCGGCAGATGCAGGCGGTGCTCGCACAGCCAGACCGCACCCTCGCGCTCCGGGCGATCGACATGCCAGTGCTCGTCATCCACGGACTTCAGGACCGGATGGTGCACGTCTCCGGCGGCCGCGCCACCGCCCATGCGGTCGCGGGGTCCGAGCTCCTGCTCGTGCCGGGTATGGGGCACGACATGCCTCGACAGCTGTGGCCGACGATCGCCGACGGGATCGAGAGGACCGCACAGCGATCGGAGATTCACTCGTCGCGCTAGCGCCGCTCACTGGTCGGCAAGCACGAGGAGCTCATCGAGGGCGAGCCGCAGGTATCCGATCAGCTTCCACACGTCGGGCACAAGCTCGCGACACGCGATGAGGCCGAAGTCGAGCGCACCGTCGTACGAGAAGAGGGTGATGTTGAGCGCCCCGGTCAGGTCAGTGATGGCCGAGACCGGGTAGACGCCCAGCACCCGGGCGCCTCCGACGTACAGGGGCATCTGCGGGCCAGGGACGTTGGAGATGAACAAGTTGAACGGGAACGCCCCCACGGCCACCATCTGGAAGATCGCGCGCGCGGCCAACCCCGACAACGCCGTGGGAATGACGGCGGCCATGTCCTGCAGGATCGAGGCAGGGACAGCGTCGAACTGCTCCTTCGCGTCAGCCATGCCGCGCTGCACCTCGGCCAACCGCTGCTCGGGATCTGCGACGTGCGTCGGCATCTCGGCCAGCATCACCGACACCAGGTTGCCGTTGTGGCCGCGGTCGTCATCGGTTCGCACCGAGACCGGGACCGCGACCACGATGGGTGCGTCGGGGAGGCCGTCGTGGTCGAGCAGCCACCGACGAAGCGCCGACGTGCACAGGGCCATCACCACATCGTTGACCGTCATACCGAACGCGTTCTTGACCGTCTTGATCTCGTCGAGCGGCAGCGAGCCGTACGCGAAGCGACGATGGGCAGTTATGGGCGCGTTGAGTGGGGTTGGCGGAGTCGAGATCCGTCGACGCGCAATCTCGCGGCCCTCGGCTCCGCCCGTCGCCAGCCGGATGAGGCCGTCGGCAATGTCACTCACAGCCTCCGCCCCCGGAATGTATGACGCTCCGGGCATCTCCGCGAGGTGCGGCAGCGACCGTGGCAGGGTGCGCATCACCTCGAGGGGCTGCAATGCCATCGACACGAGGCCCTTGCTGACCAGCTCTGCTGACGTGGGCATCGGGCCGGGATTCCAGAGGTCTTCCGGCTGCGCATCGATCCGCGGCTCAACCGTGACGTCCATGATCGTGGCGAGGATCTCGGCGCCGGAGACGCCGTCGATCGCCGCATGATGGACCTTGGCATACAGGGCTTGGCGGCCACCTGAGACGTTGTGGATGACATACATCTCCCACAGCGGCCGCGTCCGGTCGAGCGGGCGGGCGTGGATGCGGGCCACCTGTTCGCCTAGTTGGCTCTCGTCGCCGGATGCCGGCAGGCCGACCTCGCGCAGGTGGAACTCGATGTCGAAGTCGGGGTCGTCGACCCAGTAGGGACGGCCTAGGCCGAGGGGCACGGTTACCAGCCGCTGCCGCAGTGGCGCCGCCAGGTGCAGCCGGGGCTCGAGGACCTCGCGAACCCGGTCTAGCGTCAGCTCTCCCCCGGGCGCGGTCGCCGGGTCGAGCAGCAGGAGGCTGCCGACATGGCCGACCGTGGTGGAGGACTCGACGTTGAGGAATTGGGCGTCGAGTGACGAGAGCTGCTGCATGCAGGCAGTCTGACGCACGACGGCGCGCGACACCTAACGTCCGTGCCGCCGAGCGCTATCGCGACCACTCGCACGGACGCAGGGGCTCAGTCGTCCTCAGCGGCGCCCCACTGCAGGGGGAACACTTCGAAGCTGGCGCCGAAGGTGCAGCCGAGTGCGGTTCCCGTGGCTCGGGCACCGCCCTCGAGGAACTCCGCTGCATCGAAGTTCTCCCAGCCGAGGCCGTCGATGTACGCCTGATGCGCCTTGAGTGACGCCACTCCCCGGTCGAAGGTGTCGGTGGTGTCAGCACCGTGCCCCGACTGGGGTGACGACGATGCCCACACCTGCACCACCCCTCCCCAGGGCTCCAGTCCGTCCGCAACCTGCTCAGCGAACACCCAGCGATTGCCCGCGTCGCGAGCCGCGTCGAGAGTGGCCATGCCCGTCGCAATGTGGTCGGCCTGGTTGAGGATCGAGGCGCCGTCCCACGTGTCGCGAAAGTTGTTGGTGATGACGATCTCTGGACGATTCCGCCGGATCGCCGCCGCGATCTCACGCCGCAGCCCGACGCCGTACTCCAGGACTCCGTCCGGGAGCCCGAGGAACTCGACGTCCTCGACTCCGACGATGCGACAGGACTCTCGCTGCTCGGCCTCGCGCAGCGGCCCGGCCTCGTCGGGATGGAGACCGTCGATGCCCGCCTCCCCGCTCGTCACCAAGGCGTAACTGACGTGCTTGCCTTGGTCGGTCCACCGAGCCACGGCTGCTGAGGCGCCGAACTCCATGTCATCGGGATGCGCCACCACGACGAGCGCGCGCTGCCAATCCTCGCGAACGGGCTTGAACTTGGGTCGGTCAGCCATAGGCCCACGGTAGCCGGTCGGCCGACACGGCCACCTCAGGTCGCACCGAATGCCGGGTCCGCACCCGTGAACGCGCCACAATGAGGAGGAGCGAAGGATCTCGATGACCCAGATGTACGTCGCCAGGGCCGCCACCGACCGCGGCGACATTGTCCTGCGCCGCCGCGAAGACGACGACGCCTTGGAGCTCCGAGTAAACGGGACGTTCGTGATGGACACTCTCGAGACCGAGACCGAGCGTCTCCTGGCGACCATCACCCTCGACGCCCTGCCGCACACAATCGACCAGTCGCCTTCGGTCACGGCTGTCGTGGGGGGCCTCGGGCTCGGCTTCACCGTCGCCGAGGTTCTCGACGACCCTCGTGTCGATCGCGTCGTGGTAGCCGAGATCGAGCCGAGCCTGGTGGAGTGGCACCGCCATGGTCTCGTGCCTGGCTCGCCGATCGGGGACGACCGCGTCGACGTGCAAGTCGCCGACATACGCGATGTCATCGCGCAGTTGGGCACCGACTCCGTTGACGCGATCCTCCTCGACGTCGACAACGGCCCCGACGCCCTCGTCTACGAGACCAACGCCGACGTCTACAGCGCCGAGTTCCTCGACATCTGCCGGGCGAAACTGCGACCGCCTGGTTTGCTCGCTGTCTGGTCGGCGGCCACTGCGCCCGCGTTGCTCGCTGCGCTTGCCGACACGTTTGGCCGCTGCGAGCAGCGGGTGCTCCCAGTCCGGCTCGGTCGACGCGAGACGAGCTACCACGTGTTCCTCGCCGCATCGGCGTAACCGCAAACACAGCCGACAAGGGTCGTAGGCTCCCTGTCATGCCTGGGCCGTTGGTCATCAGTAACAGCACGGTCGTCCCCGATCGTGAGCTGCAGTGGCGGTTCTCGCGGTCGTCCGGGCCAGGCGGCCAGTCCGTCAACACGACCGACTCCCGGGTCGAGCTCAGCCTCGACGTCGCGGCCTCCACTGCCTTCACCGACCACCAGCGAGATCGACTGCTCGACCGGCTGGCGCGCCGTCTCGTCAACGGGGTCATCACGGTCACCGCGTCCGAGCACCGCTCGCAGCTGCGAAACCGCGAGGTTGCCGAACGCCGTCTCGGTCAGATTCTGCGTGAAGGGCTGGCACCACCGCCCCCGAAGCGGCGTCCCACCAGACCGACCCGGTCGTCCGTACGTCGGCGACTCGACTCGAAGACCCAGCGGGGCAGGCTCAAGGAGCAACGCCGCCCTCCGCAGGGCTGAGCCGCGACGACGTACGACCGGTCACCTCGGTATGCCGACCCAATCGGTCCGCCGTAGGTTGGAGCCATGACGAACGACACCCTGACCACGACCGGTTCCGACTTCCGCATCGAGCACGACACGATGGGCGAGGTCAAGGTTCCGGTAGCTGCTTTGTGGCGCGCTCAGACCCAGCGCGCGGTGGAGAACTTCCCGATCTCGGGCACTGTGCTCGAGCCACGCCACATCCATGCACTGGCGCAGATCAAGGCGGCCGCGGCGCGGGTGAATGCCGAGCTCGGTGTCGTGACGGACCCCATCGCAACGGCGATCGAGTCGGCAGCGCTCGAGGTGGCGGCCGGAACCCATGACGACCATTTCCCGATCGATGTCTTCCAGACCGGTTCCGGCACCTCGAGCAACATGAACGTCAACGAGGTGCTCGCCTCGATCGCGACGCGCAGCCTCGGCCAGGCCGTCCACCCGAACGACCACGTCAACGCCAGCCAGTCGAGCAACGACGTGTTCCCGACGTCGATCCACGTTGCCGTGGTCGACGCGATCACCCGCGACCTCATTCCGTCCCTCGACCAGCTCGCCTCTTCGCTGGAAGCAAAGTCCGAGGAGCTCGCGGGCGTTGTCAAAGCCGGCAGGACCCACCTGATGGACGCCACCCCGGTCACCCTGGGACAGGAGTTCGGCGGCTACGCGAGCCAGATCCGGCTGGGCATCGAGCGGATCGAGTCGTCGCTCCCCAGGGTGGCGCAGCTTCCCCTCGGCGGCACCGCAGTCGGCACTGGGATCAACACACCCGAAGGATTCTCGGAGCGAGTGATCGAAGTCCTGGCTGAGATCACCGGACTGGAGCTGACCGAGGCAACCAACCACTTCGAGGCCCAAGGCAGCAGAGACGCGCTCGTCGAGGCAAGTGGTCAGCTGCGCACGATCGCCGTCGGCCTGCACAAGATCTGCACAGACCTGCGCTGGATGGGATCCGGTCCGCGGGCAGGCCTTGGAGAGCTCCGGCTGCCCGACCTGCAGCCGGGATCGAGCATCATGCCGGGGAAGGTCAACCCGGTGCTGCCAGAGGCAATGTCGATGGTCTGCGCACAGGTGATCGGCAATGACGCAACGATCACGTTCGCCGGCGCGTCGGGCAACTTCGAGCTCAACGTGATGATGCCCGTGATGGCCGCGAACCTGCTCCAGTCGGTGCGCCTCCTCGCGAACACGTCACGCCTGCTTGCCGACCGCTGCATCGACGGCATCGAGGCAGACGAGGATCGCTGCCGCGAGCTGGCGGAGTCGTCGCCGTCCGTCGTCACCCCGCTGAACCGCTTCATCGGCTACGAGAACGCCGCTGCCGTCGCCAAACTCGCCGTCAAGGATCGCAAGACGATCATGGAGGTCGTGATCGAGCAGGGGTACGTCGAGCGAGGCGATCTCACCCAGGCGCAGCTCGATGAGGCACTCGACGTCCTCCGGATGACCCACCCCTAGTTACGTCCGTAAGGCCGAGCGCTATCGCGACCCCTCGCACGGACGCAACCGCTCAATACCAGTTGTTGGCTTGTTTGAACGCCCAGGCAGAGCAGGGAGAGCCGTAGCTTCCGGCTATGTAGTCGAGCCCCCACTCGATCTGGGTGGCGGGGTTGGTCCGCCAGTCAGCCCCCGCGGAAGCCATCTTCTCAGCGGGCAATGACTGCGGTATGCCGTAGGCGCCCGAGGTCGGGTTGGTCGCCGATGGATTCCAGTCGCTTTCGCTGATGTACAGCTGGTCGAGGCAGGAGAACTGGTCACTGCTCCAGCCGTAGTCGGCGAGCATGAGGGCCGCGATCTCGCGTGGCTCGGTGGGTGCAATGGACTCGGTCACCCGGCCGGTGACTCGTTGGTGGCTGATGGGCAGCGCGTCGTTCTTGGTTGCCCGCTGCACGGCGGGGTGCGCGGGGCGATCCGCTGAGCGGCTGACCTGTACGTCGTTGGTGTCCCGCTCGACGGCAAAGGTCTCGTGGCTCCCCGAGCCGCTGACCGTGGCGGCTGTCTCCGTGGGGTTGGCGTCTGCGTCGAGGCTCGCCATGCCGACTACTGCGACAACACCGGCGGCTCCGACGAGCGCGACGGCGCTGGTGACGCCTGCCGTCGGCAGCGTGCCCACAGCATCAGCAACCAGCCGCCCGAATGAGCGGCTGAGAGATCGTGGGGATTTGTGGCGGGGTGTGAGGTGCCTAGGGGGCACGCAAAACCACTCCTTGAGGGGTAGGAGACCGACCTAGCCTGATGGATCGGCGGCGACTATTCAAATCGCATCGGCAGGATGTGACTCGTGACACGTGGGATCTGACGGAATCCCGCCGCACGAGCGAGTCAGGCAGCAGGTTCCGTCAGCGCTCGCGCCGAGGCGGCCTGCCCCGTTGTGTCGACAGTCGTCACTCTCTCAGCGCTGCTGGGCTGTTGTGCGGGCGGTTGGGTCCTCGCCAGCGTCAGGTTGTCCCCGCTCGACGGGGTCGAACAGGTGCATCTTCTCGGCGTTGACGTACAGCTCGATCTCCTCGCCCTCGGAGATCCGGCTTGCCGAGTCGAGCGACACGATGAGCTGGGTGCGCGAGAGCCTCGCCGTCGAGGTCGCGCTCGAGCTGCGTGCAGCTGGTCCTGGACCTCTGGCGGCGCCTCGAACGGGATGTAGGCGTACTGCTCGTTGCCAAGCCACTCCACCACGTCGACCGTGGCGCGGAACGTCGAGCCTTCGCGGCGCCTTGTCGGCTGTCCATCAGCGACGCGTCCTCGAAGTACTCCGGGCGGATGCCGGCAATGAGCAGGCCCTTGCCCTGAGCCTTCTCGGCCTTCGCGGCGGGCATCTTCACGTTGCCGAACGGCAGCTCGACCGATGTCGCCCTTGACAGTGGCGGGCAGGAAGTTCATTGGCGGCGAGCCGATGAACCCGGCCACGAACAGGTTGACCGGCTGTTCGTAGAGCTCGCGCGGCGTCGCGAGCTGCTGCGAGCAGGCCGCGCTTGAGTACGGCGACGCGGTCGCCCAGCGTCATCGCCTCGGTCTGGTCGTGCGTGACGTAGACCGTCGTGATGCCGAGTCGCCTCTGCAGCCGCGAGATCTCCGTGCGCATCTGGCCACGGAGCTTGGCGTCAAGGTTCGACAGCGGCTCGTCGAAGAGGAACGCCTTGGCGTCTCGGACGATGGCGCGGCCCATGGCCACGCGCTGCCGCTGGCCGCCTGAGAGGTTGCCAGGTTTGCGCTCGAGGTGTTCGTCGAGCTCCAGCGTCTTGCTGGCCTCCTGCACCTTGGCGTCAATCTCCTGGTCGCTGAACTCCTTCGACAGCCGCAACGGGAACGCGATGTTCTCGTAGACCGTGAGGTGCGGATACAGCGCGTAGTTCTGGAACACCATCGCGAGGTTGCGGTCACGCGGCGCCTTGTCGTTGACGCGCTCGCCTCCGATCACCATCTCACCTGAGGTGATGTCCTCAAGGCCGACGATCATCCGCAGCAACGTCGACTTCCCGCAGCCCGAGGGACCAACCAGGATCATGAACTCGCCGTCGGCGACGTCGATGGAGACATCGTTGACAGCCGCGAAGCCGTCGCCGTACTCCTTGACGATGTTCTGCATTTCAATGGCAGCCATTCGGGGTCAACCCTTCACTGCGCCGGAGGTCAAGCCGGCAACGATCTTGCGTTGGAAGAGCAGCACGATGATGATCACAGGGATCGTGACCACGACTGAAGCGGTGGCCAGCTGCCCGTACGGCGGGTTGAACGGATCCGGCCCCACGAAGAACGACATCTGCGCGGGCACGGTGCGACTATGCCGTCGTTGACGTGAGCGAGATCCCGAACACGAACTCGTTCCACGCGAAGAAGAACGTCAGGATCGCCGCGGTGAAGACGCCTGGTGCCGCGAGCGGAACGATCACCTTGCGGAACGCCTGCCACGAGGTGGCTCCGTCCACCTGCGCTGCCTGCTCCATCTCCCACGGGATCTCTCGGAAGAACGCCGACAGCGTCCAGATCGCCAACGGCAGCGTGAACGACATGTAGGGGATGATCAGGCCGGGCCAGGTGTTGAACAGGCCGAATGTGCGCCACATGTCGAACAGCGGCCCAACCAGCGACACGACCGGGAACATCGCGATCGCCAACGCGAGCGACAGCACCAGCTTCTTGCCTTTGAACTCAAGGCGCGCGATCGCGTACGCCGCGAACGTAGCGAAGATCACCGAAGCGCCGTCGCGATCAAAGAGATCCCGAACGAGTTCACCAGGGCGTCGAGGAAGTCTTTGTGAGTGGCCTCCTGGCCAGGGGTGATCTCGCCGAAGCCCAGGATGTCGCGGTAGTTCTGCAGTGACCACGTCTCCGGCAGGAACTGGGGACTGCCGGCGGCGGTCTCCTCCGAAGTCTTCAACGACAGCGAGATGATCCACGCCACTGGCAGCAGGCACCAGACCAGGATGATGACGAAGCCCACCATGTGCCGACGGACCGATCTTGTTCCTCATCAGACATCACCCCTTCGGCTTGCGACAAGGTCGACTCGGAAGAACTTGACGATCAGCCAAGCGATCAGCAGCACGCTCAAGAACAGCAGCACCGATAACGCCGACCCCAGGCCGAGCTCGAACTGCTCGATCGACCTGCCGGTAGGTGAGGAACGACGATGTCTCGGTGTTCTGCGCACCTCTCGTCATGATGAAGATGTTGTCGAAGATCGCGGAAGGCGTCGAGCGCCCGGAACAAGCACTGCGACCATGATCGCTGCCCTCATGTTCGGCAAGATCACCTTGTAGAGCCGCTGCCACCAGGTAGCGCCGTCGACCTTGGCGGCCTCCAACATGTCCTCGGACACCTGGGACAAGCCCCGCCAGGAGCAGCAGGGACATGAACGGTGTGGTCTTCCAGATCTCGGAGACGCATGATGGCGAACATCGACGTACCAGTGCTCACCGAACCAGTTCGTAGTCGGCGGCGTCCCTGACAGCCGGCGAACCAGCTGTTGACCAAGCCGTTGCTGATGCTGAACGTGAACTGCCAGGCGAACGCCGAGACGACGGTGATGATGCCGTACGGGATCAGAATCGGCTGTGCGCATCACGCCACGGGCGAAGATGATCCGGTGCATCACCATCGCGAACGCGAAGCCGATCACGAGCTCGACCGCCGACGGTGACCACCATGATGAGCACCGTGTTCCAGGTGTCGCGCCAGAACAGCGAGTCGGTCAAGACGGTCCAGTAGTTGCCGAGACCGACGAACGCCTTGTCGTCCGGCGTGGTGAGCCGATAGCGGAAGAGGGACAAGTAGAGCGCTTGGATCATCGGGTATGCCGTCACCAGCAGCATGAGGATGACAGCAGGCGCGACGAGCTTCTGACCAAGCCGGTTCTCGGCGTTGGATCGGTCGCTGCTGTGGTTCCGGTCCTTCTTCGTCGACGACGGCGCGGGCGCGGTAGCTGTGGTCACAAGCAGTGTCTTTCCTTGAAGGACGTCTTCGATGAACGTCTGCGACTCCGACGGCGTGTCCGACGACACCGACGACGGCGGGTGCCAGGTGCTCTGAATCGCCCCGGAGATGTCGCTCCAGTACGGCGTGACGGTCCGCGGCGCGGCCGCATCCAGACTCTGCTGGAACAACTCCATCAGGTCCGGCGGGTAGATCTCCTTCAAGGGCGCGTAGTCATAGCCCGCGGAACTGGCTGGCATGTTGCCGGTCAGCTCAGCGTTAACGCCTTGGTTGTCGGGGTTGGTGATGCACTCGATCGCCTGCATGGCTTCGTCCACGTTTTCGGAGTAGCTGCTGACACCGACGCCGATGCCGCCGTAGGGAGGCCGGGCCTCCTCGCCCTCAACCGTTTCGGGGTACATCGTGTAGCCGATGTCCTTGGCCACGTCGGGCTGGGCTTCGTCATAGTTGTGGAAGATATAGGTCCAGTTGACCATGAATGCGCCTTCCGGCGAACCGAACGTCGCTCCGGCCTGTCCTTCCTGTGCCACCGACAGGTCCGCAGGCGCCGCCGAGGAGTCGGCGAGCTTGTCGATGACCGCGGCCGCTGCGTCGCCGGCTTCGGAGTCGACCTGGATCGTCGCGTCCTCGCCCTTCTCGGTCTCGGTCGCGATCTCGCCGCCAGCGCCGGAGATGAGCGCGTTGATCCACACGACGTAGCCCTCGTACTTGTTGGACTGCACCGCGACCTTCCCACCGTTGTCGGCAGCCGCGTCGATGATCTGGTCCCACGTCAGAGGCTGGGCGACATCAAGCCGGCCTTGTCGACGAACGACTTGCGGTACCACATGACCTGCACGTTGGACCAGAACGGAGCCACCACCAACTGGTCCTCCCACGTCGCCGCTGTAGACGGCACCGTCGAACGACTGCTCCGACAGCTTGTCCTGCAGCTCCTGCGGCAGCGGCGCGAGATAGTCGGCGTTGGCGAACTCAGCCGTGAACGGCGGGTCGAGGCTCATGATGTCGATGGTGTTGTCGTGGGCCGCGAGCCGCCTGGCCGAGCTGGATGCGCTGCTGGTTGGCATCCTGGGGGAGCACCTGCGTCGTGATCGTGTACTCGTCGGTGCTGCAGTTCGCGGCGACCGCCGCCTGTCCGCCGTTGTCAGGGTTGGTGTACCAGACCAGGGTCGTGGTGCCCGAGTCACCGCCACAGGCCGCCAGCAGCGATGCGGCAGTCGCCAACACGATGGCTGATGCCACCGCCCTGCGACGGCCGGTTGGCCTACTGCGGCTAACCGAGAATCCGGATAGTTTCATCGTGCGCCTCCAGACCGTGGTGTGGTGAACATCCTGCCGTGTCCTTCTGAAAGTGCAAGCCCCACACACATGCGCGACCTAAGTCCATGCACGATCAGGCGGACAGTCGGTTTGTCGACTCGAGGATCGCTGTCCGCTGGTCGAGCATGTCGAAACCGATCAGACCGACACGTCCTCGAGCATCTCGGTCACCAGCGCGGCGATCGGCGAGCGCTCGGACCGGGTCAGCGTGACGTGGGCAAACAGTGGATGACCCTTGAGCTTTTCGACGACGGCGACCACGCCGTCGTGTCGGCCAACCCGAAGGTTGTCCCGCTGCGCGATGTCGTGAGTCAGTACGACGCGTGAGTTCGCGCCGACCCGCGACAAGACTGTGAGGAGGACATTGCGCTCGAGGGATTGCGCCTCGTCGACGACGACGTACGCGTCATGCAGAGACCGGCCGCGGATGTGCGTGAGCGGCAAGACCTCGAGCATGCCCCGGGCGAGCACTTCGTCGATCACGTCGCTGCTCGTGAGAGCACCCAAGGTGTCGAACACCGCCTGCGCCCACGGCTGCATTTTCTCGGACTCGCTGCCGGGCAGATAGCCGAGCTCCTGTCCACCGACCGCGAACAGCGGTCGGAACACGACGACCTTCTTGTGCTGGCGGCGCTCGAGAACTGCTTCGAGCCCCGCGCACAACGCGAGAGCGGACTTCCCGGTGCCGGCTCGGCCACCAAGAGACACGATGCCGATCTCGGGATCGAGCAACAGGTCGAGGGCAACTCGTTGCTCGGCCGAGCGGCCACGCAGTCCGAACGCTTCGCGATCGCCGCGAACCAGCCGAACCTGCTTGTCGGGCGTCACCCGACCGAGTGCCGAGCCACGATCGGAGATGAGCACGAGACCCGAGTGGCACGGAAGCTCGGCTGCTTGCGGCAGGTCGACCACCCCGTCGTCGTACAGCACATCGACGTCAGCGGCCGACACGTCAACCTCGCTCATGCCGGTGTAGCCGCTCTCGACGGCGAGCTCGGCGCGGTACTCCTCGGCGGGAAGCCCCACTGACGAGGCCTTGACCCGCATCGGCAAATCTTTGGAGACGAGGGTGACGTGGTGTCCTTCGGACTGCAGGTTCAGGGCCACCGCAAGGATGCGGCTGTCATTGTCACCCAGCCGGAACCCCGCGGGCAGAGCCGTGGGGTCAGCGTGGTTGAGCTCGACGTGCAGCGTGCCGCCATCGTCTCCGATCGGGATCGGTGCGTCGAGGCGGCCGTGCAGGACTCTCAGCTCGTCGAGTGACCGCAGCGCGGAACGGGCGAAGTAGCCGAGTTCCGGATGAGCCCGCTTACCTTCGAGCTCGGTGATGACGACGACGGGGAGCACAACCTGATGCTCGTGGAATCGGCGCAGGGCGGCGGGGTCGGCGAGCAGAACGCTGGTGTCGAGCACGTAGGTGCGCGTCGTGGTCTTGCCTTCGACGGTGGCTGCGGCAGGCGGCGCTTTCTTCCTGGTGCCTGGGGCCGATGACGCCCGTGGGCGAGGTGCCTGGCCGGGAGTGCTGCCTGTTTTCGCCACCACTGTCTGCCCCTTGAGGACCGCGCGCGCATCGCCCGCCCGGTCCTGATCTAGTCGGACCGGGAACACGCCCCAGGGCACGATGCTTGCCCCGGTGAGTTCTGCACGATGGGCCTCCCGTGACGCTGGCCGTCTCGACCGTCGTCATTGCAGACGCTACGACCAGGCCGGTCAGACGCCGTGACGACACGCCCGGTCCCGGGGGACGTTTGATCGAACGAGTGACAGGAGTCGGGAGAGGTCAGCCTTTAGCCGCCGAAACGGCGCTCCCGGGCCGTATACGCACGTATCGCGCGCAGGAAGTCAGTGCGCCGAAAGTCTGGCCACATCGCCTCACAGAAGTAGAACTCACTGTGGGCGCTCTGCCACAACAAGAAGCCGGACATCCGTTGCTCCCCGGACGTACGGATGACGAGATCGGGATCGGGCTGTCCGCGGGTGTAGAGGTGCTCGGCGATGTGCTCGACATCGATCACGTCGGCGAGCTCCTCGATCGTGGTGCCCTGTGAGGCGTGCTCGTTGAGCAAGGAGCGGACAGCGTCAGCGAGCTCACGACGGCCCCCGTAAGCGACGGCGATATTGACGGTCATGCCCACCACGTCAGACGTGGCGTCAGCGGCGGCCTTGAGCCGGGTAGCGCTGGCAGCCGGCAGCAGGTCCAGTGCCCCGACCGGGTGTATGCGCCAGCGCCCGGTCGAGGACAGTTCGTCGACCAGCTCCTCGATCACTAGGAGCAGCGGCTCGACCTCGTCAGCCGGGCGGGCGAGATTGTCGGTGGACAGGAGCCACAACGTGACGAGCTTGACGTTCAGCTCGTCGCACCAGCCCAGAAACTCCTCGATCTTGTCGGCCCCGGCGACATACCCACCCGACACTTCCTCACCGGATGATCGCGCCCAGCGCCGGTTTCCATCGCACATCACGCCGATGTGGCCGGGAATGCGATCGAGTGGCAGGTTGCGCACGATCCTGCGCTCGTAGAGGTCGTAGGCAACGGACCAGACCGACGCCATCCTCATGACCTCTCTCCCATGACGCGCGGGCGCGGCAGCCGCGTCATTCAGATCACACCCTGGTCGAGGGTAGCCCGCGTGAAACTCTCAGGTTCTGCACCTACCGTGACACCCATGATCGCTCAGGCCACCTCTCTCCTCAAGGAGGCCGCGCGGGAGATCAAACCCCATCTGCGTGGCTGGTTGCATCTGGGCACGTTCCCGTTGAGCCTCGCGGCTGGCATCGTCTTGATTGCGCTGTCTCCTACCACGACCACGCGATGGGCGACAGCAGTCTTCGCGCTGGCCTCTTGTTCGCTTTTCGGCTTCTCGGCGTTGTTCCACCGTGGTCACTGGAGTCCACGCTGGCACGGCGTACTCCGCCGGCTCGACCACTCCAACATCTTCTTGCTGATCGCCGGCACCTATACGCCGTTCGCCATCACGCTCCTCGACGCCACGAGCGCAAAGATCCTCCTGGCCATGGTCTGGAGTGGCGCGCTGCTCGGCATCGCGTTCCGGGTCCTATGGATCGGGGCGCCGCGGTGGCTGTACCTGCCGGTTTACATCGCACTGGGCTGGGCGGCGGTCTTCTGGCTCGGAGACTTCAGCGAGGCGGCCGGACCCGCAGTGCTGACACTGATCATCATTGGTGGCGGGCTGTACTCGCTCGGTGGCGTGATCTACGGCCTCAAGCGTCCCAACCCGATCCCTCGCTGGTTCGGCTTCCACGAGGTGTTCCACACGTGCACGATCGCGGCGTTCACGGTGCACTACGTCGGCGTCTCGATGATCGTCTACGGCCAGCGCTGACCGCACCGCTCGCCGCCCCGCGGCAGGATCCGACGGTCATCCAGCCCTGGCGACCTGAGCGTCGGATCCTTCTGTTGTCAGCGCAGGACCGACATGAGCATCGCGCGTGTCTTTTCGGTCGGCTCCCAACCGCTCTCCGGCTCGGCGGATGAGGTAAATGTTTCGCAGAACTGCGTGAAGACGATGACGTCCCCGTAGGCGTTGGTCGTGATGAGCAGCAGCAACTCATCCCCCATCTCGCAGCCCGCGCTCGGCCCTTCACCGTCCCCGCCGTTCGCCTGTAGGTCGAGGTTGACCTCGTCCACTTGCTCGTCGCTGAGGCTTCCTTGCCCGGTGTGAGTTCCGTCGTCCGCGGAGTAGGAACAGACGGCCACGGCGCGCAACTTCTGGTCGGCTGGCGCCAACGGCATCAGCGACAGGCCAGCCGAGAATGCCTGATCGGGGCAGGTAGGCGGCTCGATCGGGCCGGCCAGGACTGACCCAACTTCGGCGCGTTGTGCCGCCAGTGCATCGAAGTAGGCGTTGACCGCCTCGGTGGCACCCTGCCGCTGCTCCGCACCGAACGTCACGATCTCGCAGCCGTACATGTCGCCGCGCACCTGGACTGAGTGGCCGTCGGGGTACTGGAAGATCATCACGTATGCCGGTCCGAGCTCCTCGGTGCAAGCCATCTGACCGTCGGCTGCTGGCAGGTCGTTGAACGTGTCGACGATCGATGCGACATCCGTGGTGAGTGCGTCCAGCGGCGGCATCCACGCAACGCCGCTGAGCTGCGTCGCGCAGACCCGGGCGAGGACCGCGCCGGGCTCGATGACGCCGTTTGGCGGTGCGTCGATCGCGTCGGCATCCCCTGTGGGGCAGTCGACCGGGTCGGCCGGAAGCTCTCCCGACTGCGTGGCCTGGGTCTGGGTAGGTTCGGCGGCCGGGCCCCGGCCCTGGCTACCATCCTGGACAACCGACGGGACGATCGCGATCGCGGCCACAACCACGGCGGCGGCGCCGGCCGCGAACAGTCCGGTTCGGTTGCGACGAGCTCGGGCGGCATACGCGCGTGCTCCCTCGGAGCGGTTCGGCTCGTCAGGTGCTGGAGGCACTGCCCGATGTAGGGAGTCGCGCAGGGCGTCGTCGAACTTGTCATTCATGGCGTGTCCTTGTCAGCGGTGGAGAGTGCAGGTGAGGTGCGCAGGGCGACGAGGGCACGCGAGTGTTGGCTTTTGACGGTGCCGACACTGATGCCGAGGACCTCCGCGGTCTGCGCCTCGGTGAGGTCCTCGAAGTAACGGAGCACCACTACCGCCCGCTGCCCACGTGGGAGCTGTGCCAAGGCTGCAGCGACGTCACGTTCAAACGCGACGCGGTCGGACGCGTCGCGGTGTGGGGTTTCGGGAGGCTCTGCAGTTGGCAGCTCGGCGTTCCACCGACGCCGATACCAGGCGACGTACGTCGTGAACATCGTCTTGCGGACGTACGCCTCGAACGAACCCGTGCGGCTCACCCGACCCCAGTGGGGCCAGGCCTTGCCGAGGGCGGTCTGGACGAGGTCTTCGGCGCGCTGCCGGTCACCCGTCAGCAGCCAGGCCGAGCGCCACAGCGCCGAGCCGCGCGCCGCGACGAAACCGTCGAAGTCCGCCTCTGTGTCAGGGCCGGTCTGCACCGCTACCTCGCTCATGGTTCCTCCTCACCCGGTATGAGCGGTGAGGACAGTCACAAGGTTGTCACGCCGCACGACGGATCTGGCTGATCGTCCTGCGCGGGGCGGGTCAGTGTGCGGCTGCGGCGTCCTGGATTGCGGTCCAGACCCGATGCGGCGTGCATGGCATGGGTACGTCGACGACCCCTAGCGGGCGCAGCGCGTCGAGCACGGCGTTCAGCACTGCCGGCGGTGCAGCGATGGCACCCGCCTCGCCCACGCCTTTGGTGCCGAGCGGGTTCGTCGTTGCCGGGGTGACCCGGCGGTCGGTGCGCAGGGCGACGAGGTCAGCCGCCGATGGGACGGCGTAGTCGACAAAGCTCGGCGTCATGATGTTGGCCTCGTCGTCATACCCAACCTCCTCGAACATCGCCTGCGCGATGCCCTGCACCGCTCCCCCGTGGACCTGCCCGTCCACGATCATCGGGTTGACGACGTTGCCGACGTCATCGACGCCGACATAGTCGACGAGCCGCACCGCGCCGGTCTCGACGTCGACCTCGACGACGGCAAGGTGTGCACCGAACGGGTACGTCACGATCTTCAGGTCCGACGTGCGGGTGCACCCGAGACCCGGCTCGAACCCGTCGGTCGCGAGGCTCCGGTCGTCGTACGACGCAAATGCAACCTCGCGGAGGCCGGTGGAGGTGTCGGTGCCGCGAACGGTAAAGCGACCCGCATCGAACTCCACGTCGTCGGGGTCGCACTCGAGCAGCCGGGCCGCCACGTCGATGGCGTGGCGCCTGACCTCCTGCGCCGCCTCGAAAAGTGCGGAGCCCACCACGCTGACCGAGCGTGAGCCGTACGAGTCGAAGCCGTGCCGGGACCGCTCCGTATCGCCCTGGACGACCCTGACGGCTGAGACCTCGACCCCCAGCACGTCGCTCACGATCTGGGCCCAGCTGGTGGCATGGCCGGTGCCGAAGGCTGTCGTGCCGATGACGACTTCAGCACCCTCCGGGGTCAGCCGGACGCCAGCGGTCTCGACCGCTCTGTCGTCGTACTTGATGCCTCCGCCGCACGCCTCGACGTACGTGGATACGCCGATGCCGAGCCGGCTGGTCGCGCCGTCGACGTTCATCTGCTGCTGCCGGACGCGCTGCTCCTTGTAGCGGCCGAGCTCGAGCATCCCGTCGGTGGTCGCCGCATAGTCGCCGACGTCGTACGTGATGCCGCCGGCGGTCTTGTAAGGAAAGGCGTCGGCGTCGATCCAGTTCCGCCGACGCAGCTCGACCGGGTCGACGCCGATCTCCGCGGCCAGCTCGTCGACGAGTCTTTCGATCGCGTAGGTCGCTTCCGGCCGGCCGGCGCCACGGTAGGCGCTGACCGGCGTCTTGTTGGTGAGCACGCATTGGCAGGCGAACCGGTAGTGCGGGATGCGGTAGATCCCGGGGTACATTCGCGCGCCGCCCATCGCAGATCCTGGCCCGAGCGGCGACGCATAGGCACCGGCGTCGCTGATCAGGCGCACGTCGAGGCCAGTGATGTCGCCGCTCGCGGTGGCGGCGATCGCGACGTCCTGGATGAGCGCGCGGCCGTGGAACGTCGTCTGCAGGTCTTCGCTCCGGGTCGCCGTCCATGCGACCGGTCGATTGAGCTCGCGGGCGGCGAGCAACGCGACGAGCTCCTCCGCGTAGAAGATCTTGCCGCCGAAGCCGCCGCCAACGTCAGGGGCGATCACGCGCAGCCGCTCCTCCGCAATGCCACTCCCGCGCGCCAGCAGGTACCTGACGATGTGGGGCACCTGCGTCGACACCCACATGGTGAACCCGTCGGCGGTGGGCTGCACCACGGCGGCTCGCGGTTCCATCGCCGCCGGAAACACCCGCGGCTGTTCGAACCGCCGGCGGATGACGACCGCCGCGTCCGCGAAGGCGGCGTCGACGTCTCCGGGGTCGCGCACCTTCTCGTAGACGATGTTGCGGTCGCAGCCCTCGTGCAGGAGCGGCGCTCCGTCGGCCAGCGCAGCCTCGACGTCGGGCAACGCAGGCAGCGGGTCGTAGTCGACGTCGACGAGCTCAGCAGCGTCGACGGCCGCCGCGGGGCTGCGCGCCGCCACGACGGCCACCGCCTCGCCGACATACCGCACGGTGTCGGTGGCGACGAGGGGCATGTCGGGTCCGTCGTCGAGGCTGGGCAGCAGCGCACACCGGCCAGCAAGGTCTGACCCGGTCCACGCCGCGACCACGCCGGGCGCGTTCCGCGCAACCGCAACGTCGATCGTGAAGCGGGCGTGGGGCATCGGGCTACGGACGAAGCAGAGGTGCAGCGTCCCCTGCGGCCGGACGTTGGCGGACCACAGTGTGTTGCCGGTGATGAGATGCAGGTCCTCAGTCCTCAGCGCCGCCGACCCGATCGTCATGCGGCTCACCCTAGAGAGGACGGCAAGGGTGCGGTTCGGGCGCCTCCCCGCCCAACCATGCGTCCGGACACCTGCTAACCCGCGATTGGGGCCGACCAACTGCGTGATTAGCACGGGTTAGCGAGGTGTCCGGACGGGACGAAGTCAGCGTCAGCGCAGCGCGGCCGGGTCGGT
The DNA here is from genome assembly GCA_963815295.1 of uncultured Actinomycetota bacterium. Classification (GTDB taxonomy): domain Bacteria; phylum Actinomycetota; class Actinomycetes; order Propionibacteriales; family Nocardioidaceae; genus JACDHG01. Next base: position 189,780 of record CAWFFZ010000008.1, on the reverse strand, counting down.
GACCGGAAGGTCGCACACGAAGTCGTGACAGGCGTACGCCGCTGGACGTCCCTCGACGAGGCCCCGGTGTTCGAGCAGGTGCACGGCGGCCGCGTTGCCATCGCCCACCGCGATGACCTGGCCGGGGTGGCTGAGCCGATGTGCCGCCTCGACCAGAGCCGTGGTGGCCGCGTCGTCGCGAGGGCCGACGACGGCGACCTGACGTGGGCCGTCGGCGAGAGCCTCTACCGCCGACAGGGTCTGGCCAGCGAACCGCGCTGCCCGCTCGGCAAGCCCAGAGAGCCGGGTGGCAAGCGTTTCGGCTGCCTCGGCATACCTCTCCTCACCAGTCAGGCCCGCGACCGTGGTCAGCACGGTCAAGGTCATGCCCTGCCCCGACGGGTAGGCGTTGTCGGCCGGGTCTTGGGGCCGCTTGAGGAGAGTCTCGGCGTCGGACGCCGTGTCGTAGAACCCGCCGTCGTCGTCGGGGAACCGCGTCAGGATCTGGCCGACGAGCTGCATGGCCAGGTCTACCCAGCGGGCTTCGCCGGTCGCGGCAAACAGCGCGAGGAAGCCGTCGGCGACGCAGGCGTAGTCCTCGAGCACGCCGTCAGGGGAGCCGGCAGCGCCGTCGCGTGAGACGCGCCGCACGTGTCCGTCTGCGTCGAGGTGTACGTCGGCGAGCAGCTCCCCGGCTGCGGCCGCGGCGGCGAGGAAGCGCGGCTCGCCGAGCACCCGGGCAGCCTCGGCCAGCGCCGCCACCGCGAGGCCGTTCCACGCCGCGACCACCTTGTCGTCGCGCGCAGGCCGGGTGCGTTTGTCACGGGTCAGCAGCAGCTGCTGACGTAGCGCGTCGAAGCGCGCCTGGTCGACGGGGTCCCGGTCGAGGCGCAATGTCGACGTACCGTGCTCGAAGTTCCCGCCGGGGCTGACACCGAAGACCTCGGACGCCCAACGCCCGTCGGTCTCGCCCAGGACGGACTGCAGCTCAGACGTGCTCCACACGTAGAACGTGCCTTCCTCGCCTTCTGAATCGGCGTCCAACGCGGAGGCGAAACCGCCCTCAGCGGTGGCCAGCTCGGCAAGCATGAACTCCGCGGTTTCGTGGGCGATACGTGCCGCGAGGGTCGAGCCGGTCTGTCGATGCCAGTGCACGTAGACCCGCAGCAGCAAGGCGTTGTCGTACAGCATTTTCTCGAAGTGCGGCACGTCCCAGCGGCCATCGACGCTGTAGCGGGCAAACCCGCCTCCGAGCTGGTCGTAGATGCCACCACGGGCCATCGCCGTCAGCGTCTTCTCGGCCATGCGCAGGGCGTCGCCGTCGCCTGTCCGCGCCGCTCGGCGAAGAAGGAACTCGCACACCATCGAGGGCGGGAACTTGGGCGCGACCCCGAAGCCCGCATGGGCTTCGTCGAAGGACTCCGCCAGCTGGGCCACTGCGTGTGCTCCGAGGTCGCTGACCGTGCTCCCGGGCATCGGTCGCGATGTGCCGAGGTGTGCGGCGATGTCGGCACCAACGCCGACGATCTCGGGGCGCCTGTCACTCCAGGCAGACGAGAGCGACTCGAGCACTTGCCGGAACGCCGGCATCCCGTGCCGTGGCTCCTTGGGAAAGTACGTTCCGGCGAAGAAGGGTTGAGCTTCGGCGGTCAGCACGCAGGTCATCGGCCAACCGCCCTGGCCGGTCATCGCCTGGGTTGCTTCCATGTAGATCGCGTCGATGTCGGGCCGTTCTTCGCGGTCCACCTTGATCGACACGAAGTGGGCATTGAGGTAGTCGGCGGTCTCCTTGTCCTCGAAGGACTCGTGCGCCATCACATGGCACCAGTGGCAGGCGGCGTAGCCGACGGACAGCAACACGGGAAGATCGCGGGTGCGTGCCTCTTCGAACGCCGCCGCGCCCCACTCCCACCAGTCGACCGGGTTGTCGGCGTGCTGCAGGAGGTAGGGACTCGTCGCAGTCGCGAGACGGTTGGCCATCAAGTCATCCTGCCCCAGAAACGCCGACCCGGCTCGGCTCAGGAGTCGTGGCGCCGAGCCTGGCCGTTCGGGCCGTCGTCGTCAGGGTCGGTCAACCCTGGGTCCGTCGTGTCGATCGGGTCGGTCACGTCGGTCACGTCCGCGGAGCCGGCCGCGCGCTGCTGTTCGGCCTGCTCGGCCTCGCGCACCTCAGCGCGGGTTGGGACGTCGATCTTGCGCAGCTGCTTGTTCATGTTTCGCCACAACAGGAACGTCGCAACCGCAAGCAGCAGCACCAGAACCAACGCGATCCAACCTGGCTGGACGTCCTCGGGCTCGTAGGCCAGCAGCACGGCGGCGGTGGTCATGCCGGGAGGCTCTCTCGCCGGCCGTCATACCGATCGACCAGACCGCGAACCCCGGCGAACAGGTCATCTTCGGGAGTCGTGGTCTCGACAATCGAGCTGGCGAGCTCGAAATCCTCTGTCGGCCACGCCTGCTGGCTGACCTCGAGCGGCACGGCAAACCAAGATCCGTCAGGGTCGATCTGTGTGGCGTGCGCGAGCAGGGCCTGGTCGCGCACTGCGAAGAACTCGGCGCACGGCACGCGCGTCGTCACCCGGCGCTCGTGCTCCGGGTTGGGCTCCCACTCGTCGAGGCGCTCGGCATAGGGCGACTCGAGCCCGCGGGAGATCATCGCCTCGTGCAGCGCGACGATGCGGTCGCGGTGGAACGTGTGCTGGTAGTAGAGCTTGAGCGGCTGCCACGGCTCGCCGGAGTCCGGGTATGCCGTCGGATCGCCGGCCGTCTCCCAGGCCCGCATCGAGACGAGGTGGCACATGACGTGGTCGGGATGGGGGTAGCCGCCGTTCTCGTCGTACGTCGTCATGACATGCGGCCGAAAGTCGCGGATCAGCCGCACGAGCGGCTCGGCTGCCTCCTCGACTGGGACGAGGCCGAAGCAGCCGTTCGGCAGCGGTGGCAACGGGTCGCCTTCCGGCCAGCCCGAGTCGATGAACCCCAGCCAGTCCTGACGAACGCCGAGGATGTCGCGCGCCCGCTCCATCTCGGCCTTGCGGATCTCTGTCATGTTGGCGAGCACGTCGGGACGGTCCATCTGCGGGTTGAGGATCGAGCCGCGTTCGCCGCCTGTGCACGTGACGACATGGACGTCGACACCCTCGGCGACATACTTCGCTGTGCTCGCCGCTCCCTTGCTCGACTCGTCATCGGGATGGGCGTGCACGTGCATCAACCGCAGACCCTGACTCACCCGCTTACCTCTCGCCGTCTCTCCATCGCGTGCCACCAGCGACAATGGTGTCAGGCGGTCGGTGCCGTGCGCGCATTGACCACCCGCCATGGCCGTCCCATGTACAAACCCCGAGCATCGGAGCACATTCCCGGTGAGCCAGCCGAACCCGTCCGGCGCATCCCGCCAAAGCATGGACGAGCGGTACGGCGTGCGGCCTCCCAGCGGTCGGCGTCGGATCATTGCTGCCGTCGCGGTCTTCGCCGTCGTCGCCCTGGCCTGGCTGTTGTGGGCGGCCTGGAGCCAGTCGTCGAACGACGTACGAGGCAGCCTGTTCTCGTTTGAGGTGCGCTCGGCGAACGCGGTATTCGTGGAGATCGCCATCTACCGCGACTCTGGCGAGCGGGTTGAGTGCGACGTGACCGCCCACGCGAGCGACCACATGACCGTAGGCGAAGGAGTGGTCGAGGTGCCGGCCGGCGACTCCGGCGACCTCCGCACCACGATGACGCTCCGCACCGACCGGCGGGCCACTACGGCGACCGTCACCAACTGCCGTTTCGCCGACTAGCCGACATGACCGACCGCCCCAGCCGTGGAGTGGGGCGGACTTGGTTGGACGAATCGGGGATTTGTGGGTGTGGGGGACTTCTTTGGTAGCCTCGTCCTTTCCCCATCAGGGCTTTGCTGGACTTTGTATGCCCAAACGCTAGGAGCACTACCCGTGACACAGCCCACTGCCGAGAGCGTCATCTGGCTGACCCAGGAGGCCTACAACCGTCTGGGTGTCGAGTTGAAGCACCTCAAGGGCCCGGCTCGTGCCGAGATCTCCAAGCGCATTGCCGATGCCCGCGAAGAAGGCGACTTGCGGGAGAACGGCGGCTACCACGCCGCCCGCGAGGAGCAGAGCAAGACCGAGGCACGGATCCTCCAGCTCGAGGACATGCTGAGCCGTGCCCGCGTGGGTGAAACACCTGCTGACAACGGCACGGTGGAGGCCGGCATGGAGGTCACCGTGCGCTTTGCCGGCGACTCCGACACCGAAACTTTCTTGCTCGGTGCTCGTGAGGTGCTTGCCCTCGACAGCAAGGTCGACCTGAGCGTCTACTCGCCGCAGTCTCCGCTAGGTGGGGCCATCCTCGGCAAGAAGCCGGGCGACTCGGCGAGCTTCTCAGCGCCCAACGGCAAGGCCGTCACCGTCGAGATCGTCGCAGCCAAGCCCTTCACCAGCTGACCCTTCGCCGATTGGTCACGTATGCCGCGCCCACTGGTCACGTATGCCGTCAGCCAGCCGTCGGTCGAGCCTGTGAAACCCGGATCTCGACAGGCTCGATCACCGGATAACGCGTCAGAGGACCTTCGACAAGAAGGCCTTCGTCCGCTCGTGCTGCGGGTCACCGAGGACGTCGCGCGGCGGACCGTCCTCGACGATCACCCCGTCGTCCATGAAGACGAGGTTGTCTCCGACCTCGCGCGCGAACCCCATCTCGTGGGTGACGACCATCATCGTCATACCCTCGGTGGCCAGCTGCTTCATGACCGCGAGCACGTCTCCGACGAGCTCGGGATCGAGGGCGCTCGTCACCTCGTCGAACAGCATCATGTCGGGGTCCATCGATAACGCGCGCGCAATCGCCACCCGTTGCTGTTGACCACCCGACAGATGTGCCGGGAACGCGTCGATCTTGTCCGAAAGCCCGACCCGTTCGAGGTTGGCCTTAGCCACCTCGATGCTGCGCTCCTTATCGCGCTTCTTGACGCGCTGCTGCGCGATGGTCAGGTTGCGCAACACGCTCAGGTGGGGAAACAAGTTGAACTGCTGGAACACCATGCCGATGCGTGCCCGCACCTTGTCGACGTCGATATCGGGGTCGGTCACCTGGATGCCTTCGACGAAGACGTCTCCGGACGTTGGTTGCTCGAGCAGGTTGACGCAACGGAGCAGCGTCGATTTTCCTGAGCCCGAAGGTCCGATCACGCAGACGACATCGCCGTTGTCGACCTTGAGTTCGATTCCCTTGAGCACCTCGTTGTCGCCGAACGACTTGTGCAGATCGCGCACCTCGATGGCCGGCGCGTCGGGATCAGTTTGCGGCTCGCTCATGTCAGCGCGCCCTCCCTGCTCGGGCTTCCATCCGTCGTACGACGATGGACAGCGGGATCGTGATGAGGAGATAGCAGAAGGCGATCGCGATCAGCGGCGTCATGTTGTTCTCTTGGTTGAGCGTCTCGCGGCCGAACGCTGTGAGCTCCACGGTCGAGCTGGTGTAGCCCAAGACGTAGACCAGCGACGAGTCCTTGGTGAGCAAGATCAGTTCGTTCGTCAGCGGCGGCAAGATGATGCGAAACGCTTGCGGTATGACGATCGAGACCATGGCCCGACTGTGCGACATGCCCAACGAGCGGGCCGCTTCCATCTGACCCTTCGGCACCGCCTGGATCCCTGCCCGGATCGTCTCAGCCATGTAGGCACCACCGACAAGACCAAGCGAGACCGTGGCGATGCCGAGTGTGTCGCCGGGCACTGCATAGCCCGGGAAAGCGAGCGCGATGCCCACATCGAAGGCGATGAACACGACGAGTGCGGGCACGCCTCGGAAGAACTCGATAACAGCGGTCGCCATCCAGCGGTAGGGCCCGACGGATGATAGCCGCATCAGGGCGAGGACGAGCCCGAGTACGAGACCGAACGTGAAGCCGCATACCGTGTACAGCAAGGTGTTCTTCAAGGCGACAGTGAAGACCTCGGGCAGCATCGTGCTGACCTTGTCGGCGTTGAAGAACTGGTCCTGGACCGTCTCCCAGTCGGCGACAAGAACCGCGGCAAGAACTGCCAACACCAAGATCGCGTACTGGATCCCTCGTGAGATTCTGGCTTTCTTACGCGGGCTCAACGCCATGAGTGGCCTCGTCGAGTAGTCGACGATGATCTAGTCATCATGTCTGGCTTCAACGATCACTGCGGTGCGTCGCCGAAGTACTTGGCGTAGATCTTGTCGTACGTGCCGTCCTCCTTGGCCGTGGCGAGTACATCGTTGACCGTCGCGAGGAGCTCGTCGTTGCCGTCCTTGGCCACCGCGAAGCCGTACTGCTCTCCCGTGTCGAACTCGGTGGCCACTTCGAGGTCGGGGTTGTCAGCCACATAGTCGTAGAGGACGGTGTTGTCGTTGATCCCGGCGTCTATCTTCCCGGCCTTGACGGCCGCCGTGAGCAAGGCCAGATCCTCGTACACCTTGAGCTCGACGTCCTCGGGAGCGTTGTCTTCGGCGTACAACTTCCCTGTGGTGCCGGTCTGCACGCCGACGGTCTTGCCGGACAAGTCCTCGAGTGAGGCGTAGCCCGACCCCTTCTGCACTAGCAGGGCCTGCGTCGCGTCGAAGTACGGGTCGGAGAAGTCCATCACCTCGGCGCGGTCCTCCGTGATCGTCATTCCTGCTGCCGCAACGTCACAGTCGCCCTGACTCATCGAAACTCCGGTTTCGATCTTCTCGAACGGGGTGTTGAAGATGTCCTGCTCGAGGTCAAGCTCCTTGGCGACAAGGTCCATCAGGTCGACGTCGAAGCCGACCACCTCGCCACCTTCCTTGTACTGGAAGGGCTCGTATGGCAAGTGGGTGCAGACTGTGAGCTTGCCCTCTTCGATGACCTTCGCTCCACCTTCGACCTCGGTCTTGTCCTTGTCGGTGGCACAGCCGGCGAGGCCGAGCACGAGAACGGTCGTGGCGGTCCACAGCGTGATGGCTGGAGTGCGCATCTCATCACCTTGTCTTCAAGCGTTGTCGGTCCTGTGTGGCTAACCCTGTCACTTCGAAGCCGGTTCTGCCGTCGTGGGTCTCTGGATACGGGCAGCCACCGGTGTCGAAGCGCGTCAGAGCGTACGACGTCCGACCGACGACCAGGATTGCGGGCTTGACATGTGACCTTTTGGTCACCTATCCTCAATCCATGACCGACGACCGCGTGTTCAAGGCACTGGCGGACCCGACCCGTCGATTTCTGCTCGACCGGCTCTTCGTGCGTGACGGCCGCACGCTCACCGAGCTCGAGTCCGAGCTGGAGATGACCCGCTTCGGTGTCATGAAGCACCTCAAGGTGCTCGCCGAGGCAAACCTCGTAGTCACCCGCAGGTCTGGCCGGGAGAAGCTCCATTACCTCAACCCGGTCCCGATTCGCGAGATCCACGACCGGTGGATCGACAAGTACACGGAGCGGCAAGTCACGGCGCTCCTCGACCTTAAATCCGAGCTGGAGGACAAAGCATGACCACTGCAACAGACATCACCACGACCACCCAGGTCTACCGCGTCTACATCAAGGCTTCCGCCCAGGCGATCTGGGACGCCATCACGCAGCCCGAGTGGACCGACCGCTATGGCTACACAGGGCGAGCGGAGTACGACCTTCGGCCCGGCGGCATCTACCGCGTACACGCCAACGACGATTTCAAGGCACAGGCCTCGGCCGGGGGCTTCCCTTGCCCGGACGTCATCGTCGACGGGGAGGTGATCGAAGCCGACCCGCCGCGCCGGCTCGTCACGACCTGGCGGATGCTCATGGACGAAGCGATGGCAGCCGAGGGCTTCACCCGCATCTCACACGACATCAAAGAGCTCGACGGTTTCTGCTCGCTCACGGTGACGCATGACGTCGAAGGCGCCCCGTTGACCGCAGCAATGCTCGCCGGCGCCAGTGAGGACATGGGCGCGGGCGGTGGGCACGCCTGGATCCTCAGCGACCTCAAGAGCCTGCTCGAAACGGGTTCCACGCTGGCCGGTTGAGCAGCAAGGTGACGGCGGGGCCCGTTTGGCGGGGCCCCGCCGTCGGCCTGCCGGTGGCGTCAGTGAACGCTTGGTGCGTAGCCACACGCCCGGAGCTTGGTCAGCACCAGTTCGCTGTGGCTCTGACCCCGCATCTCCATCTGGAGAACGACCTCGACCTGGTCCAGTGGAAGCGTCTCCGACGTCCGCTCGTGCACGACGTCGAGCACGTTGGCGTCCGCCGCGCTGAGCTCGTTGAGCAGACGCGCCAACCCGCCCGGCCGATCGGGGATCCGGCAGCGGATCGTGAGGTAGCGGCCCTGCGCTGCCATGCCATGCCGGATCACGCGCATCAGGAGGATCGGGTCGATGTTGCCGCCGGATAGCACGGCGACGATCGGCCCCTCGAAGGCCTCGGGGTCATCCATCAGCGCAGCGACAGCCGCGGCACCAGCAGGCTCAACCGCCACCTTGGCCCTCTCGAGCAGCGCCAGAAGCGCCGTCGACAACGACTCCTCCGAGACCGTCCGTATCTCGTCGACGTGGGTCTGCACTGCCGCAAACGGTACGTCGCCCGGACAGCCGACAGCGATGCCGTCGGCCATCGTCGTCATCGCGGCGAGTGGGATCGGGTGACCAGCGGCGAGCGAGGCGGGGTAGGCAGCCGCGGACTCGGCCTGAACTCCGACCACACGCACGCCTGGACGCAGAGCCTTGACCGCAGTCGCGATCCCGGCCAGGAACCCTCCCCCGCCGGTGGGGATGATCACGGTGCGCACCTCAGGCGTCTGCTCGAGGATCTCCAGCCCGCACGTGCCCTGACCCGCGACGATGTCGTGGTGATCGAACGGATGGATGAGGACGGCACCGGTGCGTGACTCGAACTCCCGCGCCGACACGAGGCACTCGTCGATGGTGTGCCCAACGAAGTGAACGTCCGCGCCATACCCGGTCGTCGCCTTCTCCTTGGGGATCGGCGCACCGTAGGGCATGAACACCGTGGACTTGATGCCGAGCAACGACGCCGCCAGCGCGACGCCCTGCGCGTGGTTGCCGGCACTCGCTGCGACCACGCCGCGCGAGCGCTCTTCTTCGCTCAAATTGCTGATGCGCAGGTAGGCCCCGCGGATCTTGAACGACCCGGTGCGTTGGAGGTTCTCGCACTTCAGCGAGACCTCCTGGCCGGTCATCGAGCTGAGCCAGCGTGACGTCTCCATCGGCGTGACGAGCGCCGTGCCGACGAGGACCTCGCGTGCGGCGCGGATGTCGTCGAGCGTGACCGCCCTCCGAGCTGCCTCGAGAGCTTGGTCGTCGGACTCTTCCGCGTCGTTGCCGTCCATGCGCGCAGCCTAATCCCCTGCCGACGGGTCACCTATGCCGTGCCGACTGACCTGTCGGCATTTGCTTGTGCCATGCAAGTAGATATATGCTTGTGCCATGCAAGTACATAACCCCTCCGGCTGGGCTGGCGGCTCGGCCGAACCCACGACACCTGAAGAGGCCGTGATCGGCCTGCTGATGCAGGCAGGCCGCCGCCTCCGCACCCGCCACCCGGAGGACCAGATCGACCCCTCGATGTTCCCGCTGGCACGCCAGCTCCTGTGCACCGACAAGATGCGCGTGTCCGACCTGGCGGCGAAGGTCGAGCTGGACGTCTCAACAGTAAGCCGCCAGGTCAGGCAGCTCGAGGACAAGGGGATTGTCGAGCGCACCACTGACCCTGGTGACGGGCGCGCGAGCCTCGTCCGCCTCAGCGACGTCGGCCGCAGCACCATCCAGGCGGCCTTCCGCCGGCGATTCGAGCGCATCCGCGGCGTCCTCGAGCCATGGAGCGAGCGCGACCGAGCTCAACTTCAGCGACTGCTGACCCGGCTCGCGGCAGACCTTCGCGAGGCCAACGACCGCGCAGCCGACGTGCCCACCACACCGGCGCCCGATGTCAGGGTGCGCCCATGACAGAGACCCACACACCCGACGCCCAGGGCTATCTGACCCACCGTCAGATCCTGATCGTGATGGGCGGCCTGATGGCCGGCATGTTCCTCGCCGCGCTCGACCAGTCGATCGTCGGTACGGCGCTCCCCCAGATCACAAGTGAGCTCGGCGGGCTCGACAAGCTGTCCTGGGTCGTCACGGCATACCTGTTGACCCAAACCGCATCCACTCCGCTGTGGGGCAAGATCTCCGACCTCTACGGCCGCAAGCTGATCTTCCAGCTCGCCATCATCACGTTCGTGGTCGGCTCGCTGCTTGCCGGCCTCGCCCAGGGAATCGGCGAGCTGATCGCGGCTCGCGCAGTCCAAGGGCTCGGCGGCGGTGGTCTGTTCGCCCTCGCACTCGCCACCATGGGCGACATCGTTCCCCCGCGTGAGCGCGGTCGGTACGGCGGATACTTCGGCGCAGTCTTCGGCACCTCCAGCGTGCTCGGACCCGTGCTCGGCGGCTTCTTTGCTGACGGCCCTGGCTGGCGGTGGATCTTCTTCATCAACATCCCGATCGGAATCGCAGCCCTCGTCATCACGTCGGCGGCGCTCAAGATCGAGCACGTCCGGCGCGACCACACGATCGACTATCTCGGCGCGGCCACGATCGTCGCCGCCGTGAGCTCGTTCCTGCTGTTCACGACGTGGGCCGGCCCCGACTACGGCTGGGGGTCGCCGCTGGCGTTGTCTCTGGTCAGTGCTGGAGTCGTGCTGACTGCCCTCTTTGTCTTCGTCGAGTCACGCGCAACTGAGCCCATCATCCCGCTCGACCTGTTCCGCATCTCCGTCTTCCGCACCAGCAATCTCTACAGCTTCATCATCGGGTTCGCGATGTTCGGCGGGATCGTTTTCCTGCCTCTCTACCTCCAGGTGGTCCAGGGGATGAGCCCGACCCGCTCGGGGCTCGCGCTGCTCCCGATGGTCGTCGGTATCTTCTCCACGTCGATCTCCTCCGGCGTCATGATGAGCCGCACCGGCCGCTACCGCATCTTCCCGATCATCGGATCGATCACGGTCATCGCAGCCTTGACCATGCTGACGTTCCTTGACACCGGATCGCCTTACTGGCAAGCAGGTCTGGCCTTCTATGTCTTCGGGGCAGGGCTCGGCTTCAGCATGCAGATCATTGTGACGATCGTGCAGAACGCCGTTGACCGCCGCCACATGGGCACAGCGACGAGCTCTGTGGCGTTCTTCCGGTCGATGGGCGGCACGTTCGGAGCGGCCGTCTTCGGTGCCGTCCTCTCGAGTCGGCTTGCGACCTACCTGGCTGAGCAGTTCAGCGGTCAGCCAGGCGGCGCACCCGGCGGCGGCGACATCACCAACAACGTCGAGGCGATCCAGCAACTCCCCGAACCCGCCCACAGCATGGTGCTGCAGGCGTTCTCCGACTCCCTCCACGATGTGTTCCTCTGGGCGATCCCCGTCGTCGCGGTCGCGCTTGTGGTTTCCTTCTTCATCAAGGAACTGCCGCTCAAGGCCCGTGTCGAGCAGGCCACCGCCGACCAGCCCGAGGCAGAGGTCCCCGTCGCTCACTGAGCAGGACGACGCCAAAGGCGCGACAGCAGCTGGTAGGCCGCGGCCGGATGCTCGTCGACGAGAAGCCCAGCCGCGGCCAACACGTAGTCGGAGTCGATCACCACCCGCGGCTCCCGCGGCACTAGCCATCCTCCCTCCACGTGATCGCCGGTCGCCGCTGCCAAGACGTGGCCGGCAGAGCGTCGGAGTTGTGGCGCAGCACGCCACCTGACCCAACGAGCAGCGCGACCTCACGGAGGTCTTTGCCGCTTCGCTCCACGAGCCTCCCGTCCGGACCGAAGACCACCCGTTGCCGTCCTGCATGCCGTCTGACTGCAAGCGTGGCCGCCATCGACGCGATCGCTAGGTCAGCCTCGACCTCGATTGCACTCGCGGGGACAAGGCTCGGATCAGCCCGGCGGTTGTGCGCCGCCGAGGCCATGCTCTCGGACACCTCGAACCCCGCCTCGTGCGCCGCCTCGACCGTCGCGACAGCACTCCACCGCATCCCGAGATCACCCTCGACGGTGCGGCCGACCGGCACGGTCGCGACGACTTCACGCCCCAGCGCTCCGTCCTCCGGGTCAAGCTGGACGACGGAGTGCACATCGGTTGTGGCACCACCGATGTCGACCACGACGACGTCGCCCGCACCAGGCCTGTCTGGGTCCACTCCGGCGGCAAGCAACTCGACGGCGCGAAGCACGACATCGGGGGTTGCCCCGCGCACCATCGTGGTGAAGTCCGTTCGGCTCGACAGATGCTTCCCGCCTATCACGTGGGTGAGGAACATCGCGCGGATTGCTGCCCGTGCACCTTCGGGTTCGAGCACACCGATCTGAGGCACGACGTTCTGCGCAACGACGTAGGGCACCTCCACTGCCTCGAAGCTCGACCGGATCTCATCGACCGCGTTGCAGTTACCGGCCACCACCACGGGCCCCCGCCATCGAGCCGAAGCAAGCGCTCGAGTGTTCGCGAGCAGCACTTCGGCGTTACCACCGTCGGTCCCACCGACGAGGAGTACGACGTCGGGCGTGGCGGCTTGCAGTGCCGCCAGGTCGACGTCGTACGACGACACGTGCACGACACGGCCGCCACTCGACAGTGCAACCCGACGGCCCGCCTCTGCAGTGACGAGTTCTTCGTTGCCGACCACCGCTATCCGCAGACCACCCCCGGCGGACGAGCATGCGCGGACCGGTGGGGCACCATCGCCCTCCTCGAGGTGTGCAAGTCGAGCACGCAGCACATCCCAGCCGTCGAGCACATCGGTGTCGAGCGTGGTGGGGTGGCTCGCGGTGCCGAGCAGCCGCCCGTCAACGGTGTCGACCAACGCGGCCTTCGTAAACGTCGAGCCGAAGTCGACGCAGTAGACCAGCGACACGTCAGCCGACGAGCGACCGGTCGAGATCAGCCAGCAGGTCGTCGATCGACTCCAGCCCGACCGATAGCCGGATCAGGTCGTCCGGCACTGCTAGCTCTGAGTCTGCGACTGACGCATGAGTCATCGTTGCCGGAAGCTCGATGAGCGATTCGACGCCGCCGAGCGACTCGGCGAGCGTGAAGACGCGCGCGCTATCGCAGGCGACCTTCGCCGCCTCGTGTCCCGCCGTCACCCGAAACGACACCATGCCGCCGAACCGCCGCATCTGGCGCGCCGCCAACGCATGCCCGGGGTGATCGTCGAAACCTGGGTAGAAGACCTCCCCCACGGCCGGGTGCCCGCGCAAGAACGTCGCAACGCGTTCAGCGTTGTCACAGTGCCTGTCCATCCGCACGGCAAGGGTCTTGAGCCCTCGTATCACCAGGTAGCAGTCGAACGGCCCTGGAGTGGCACCGGTGGAGTTCTGGAAGGTGGCCAGATCAGCCCCAAGGTCCTCGTCGGCAGTCACCAACGCACCGCCCACGACGTCGCTGTGCCCGCCGGCATACTTCGTGGTCGAGTGCACGACGACGTGAGCACCGAGGGCGAGTGGCTGCTGCAAGTAGGGCGTCGCGAACGTGTTGTCGACAAGCAGCAAGGCCCCGGCGTGATTCGCGATCTGCGCAATCGCAGGGATGTCTGCGACGCCAAGCAAGGGGTTGCTCGGCGTCTCGACCCAGATGATCTTGGTGCGCCCGGGCACCACGGCCGCGGCGATCTCGTCTGCGTTGTGGACAGACGCGGACGTGTGATCAACACCCCAGGGTTCGAAGATCTGCTTGAACAGCCGGTACGTCCCGCCGTATGCATCATTCGGTATGACGACATGGTCGCCGGGCGAGCACACTACTCGAATCAGCGCATCCTCGGCTGCCATCCCGGAGGCAAACGCGATTCCCCGCGCACCACCCTCAAGCGCCGCGAGACAGTCCTCCAGCGCGCGCCGAGTCGGGTTGCCGGTGCGGGAGTACTCGTAGCCGCCGCGCAGGCCGCCGACTCCGTCTTGCTTGTAGGTGCTCGTCGCGTAGATCGGCGTCATCACCGCGCCGTTCACCGCGTCGGCCGGCTGGCCGGCATGGATCGCCAGCGTCTCGAACTGGTAGTCACGGGCGTCGTCCATGCGCGGAAGCCTACCTAGCCCTCGCCGGCAACCAACGGGTCACGCGTCGGCCCAGAGACCGGCCGGGTGCATCCGTTGCAAGACCGGTGTGAGGTGAGGCTCGACGGTGTCGGAGAGCCGGTCCAATTCTTGCCAGCCCACCCAAGCGTGGCCGAGGTAGCACGTCGCCTCCAGCGCGGTCTGTCCTGACGTATCCGGGTCAGCTGCAGACTGCGCACGAGCGAGGAAGAACAGCTCGTCGCCGATGGCGCGACATCCATTCCACACCACGTCGCGCGCCACCGTCGCCGGTTGATTCGCCAGTTCCGGGATAGGGAGTCCGGTCTCCTCGATCCACTCGCGAGCGGCTGCCTGGCGAGGGGACTCGTCGGCTTCGATCCCGCCGCCGGGCGGCTCCCACAGCACATGCCCGTCGACCGGGTCGCGCCACCTCAGCAGCAGCACCCGGTCATCCGGGTCGAGGCAGACCACGCGTGCTGCGCGCCGCGGAGCGTCGACCGGCACTACGACATGGCACATGTAATGGAGGATCTCCTCGCCGTTGTCGTCAACCTTGACGCGGCCGGTCCGAAGGAATCCCAACTTCTCGTACAGGTGTTGTGCACCGGGGCTGCTCACTTGGGTCCACAACTGAGCGCGGCCGAATCCGCGCCGGGCTGCCTGGAGCAACAACGCCCGGACGATCCGCTGTCCATGACCCTTCCCCTCATGCGCGGGGTCCGTGGCCACGGACGAGATGTGGACTAGCCCAGGCACCTGGCGGCTCCCGCGCCCGTCGTCGGTGAGCGCCGGCAGGGCGACTCCGACAGACCGCATCTGCGCGCCGTCGAAGTCGCCCACGCCGAAGCTTCCGGGGCGGTCCAGTCGAGCTCCGGCTGGGCCGTCCGGGTCGAGTGCCGGCAACCCGAGGCTGGCACGACGTACATCCGACGCCATGCCCCACAAGGCTTTCAGCGCGTCGCGGTGCTCGGCCGTGAGCTGCTGAATCGACGTCACGCCATCACTTAACCACGGGAACAACGACGACCCGGCAGGATGGCTCCGTGACGACAGCGACCCGGGTGCCGGTGACGACCGATTCCGGCGAGGAGCTCGACGCCGAGGATGCCTGGCACGTGGTGCGGCGACACGGGGTGTTTCAGCTGCTTGGACAGTCGTTCGTGCGGTTCCGGTTCGGTGACGGGTTCACGAACAGTCGCGCGCTCGGGCTGCAGATGGCGCTGTCCGTCGTACCATTCCTGCTCGCGATGACCGGCCTAGCCGCAGACCTCGACGACGGGCGGGCCGCTGGGGTCGTCGCCCAAACCGTCGGCGAGCTGACGCCGGGCCAGGGAAACGTCCTCGGTGCGACCCTGCGGGCCGACGGTTCCGAAAAGTCGGGTGAGGTTGCCTTGGCCTTCGGTCTCGCGTTCGCGCTGCTCTCGATGATCACCGCGATGGCGCAGATCGAGCGCGGCTCTAACCGGATCTATGGCATCGCGCGCGACCGACCAGCCCTGCACAAGTATGGTCGGGCGGCCGTCATGACAGCAGCCCTCGCGATCCCCATTGGTCTCGGGTTCGTGCTGCTGATCACCGGCGGGCCACTCGGGGAGGCGCTCAACGCGACGTACGGGTGGTCGAGCAGCCTTGAATCGGCTTGGGACATCGCCCGGTGGCCGGTCGGGTTCGCCTTGACGACGTTCACGATCACGGTTCTGCTCGACCACGCGCCGCGGCGACGGCAGCCGGCACTGTCGTGGCTGGCTCTCGGCGCAACCGTGGCGGTCGTGGCCACGATGTTGGTGTCCGGGCTACTAGCGGCGTACGTGCACTACAGCGGATCGTTCGGCAGCGTATACGGACCACTCGCAGGGGTGATGGCACTGCTCTTGTGGTGTTACCTGTCATCAATCGCGTTGTTCTACGGAATCGCCCTCGCGGCTCAGCTCGAGGCATTGCGAGCCGGGCTGGTCAGCCCCATCGAGCCAGATCCCGGTCCCGCGACCGACGCGCAGCCGCTTGAGCCGCCTGGAAGACTAGAAGCACCCGACGAGAGGACTGGCCGTGATGTTTGGCCGCGCGAAGACCGAGCTCCCCACCCCTGACAAGGCGCTACCCGGGCGTCCCACCCGGCCGTTCGCCGTGCCCGACCGTCATGCGATCTTGGGCAACCCGATCGAGACCGACGGTCCCGACGGCTTCGAGGTGGCGGTGTTCGGGCTTGGTTGCTTCTGGGGCGAGGAGCAAACCTTCTGGCAGGTGCCCGGCGTCTGGTCGACCTCGGTGGGGTATGCCGGAGGGGTCACGCCCAACCCGACGTACGAAGAAGTGTGCAGCGGCCGGACCGGTCATGCCGAGGTCGTGCGGATTGTCTACGACCCCGCAAAGGTGAGCTACGACGCCATGCTCAAGGTCTTCTGGGAGGCTCACGACCCCACGCAGGGCATGCGACAGGGCAACGACCACGGTTCGCAGTACCGCTCGATCATCCTCACTACGTCGACGGAGCAGCAGGCCACTGCCGAGCGGTCGCGCAAGGCATACCAGGAGCAGATGACCAGCGCAGGGTATGGCGAGATCACCACCTCGATCCTCCCGCTAGACGAGTTCTATTTCGCCGAGGACTATCACCAGCAGTACCTCGTCAAGAACCCCGGCGGTTACTGCCCCATCCACGCCACCGGCGTGAAGTACGCCGACCCCTGACGGCCGTGCGCGGCCTTATCAGGCCCGCGGACGCGGGACGATCTTTTCCGCGCTGTCGAACCGAGCGGCCGCCGTTCGTGGAGTAGATGTAGAGGCGGACACCGGGTCCGCGACTGAAGCGAGGAGCAGACATGACCGAGTACCTCATCTACTTCAACCAGCAGTGGGTGGGCGACCACACCGAGGAGTGGTTCCGCGGGCGAGGGCCGCTCGCCAGGGCGGTCGTCGACGAGATTAAGGCCGCTGGCGAATACGTGTTCGCCGGGGGGCTGGAGGAGGAAGTCGAGGAGGCGTTCAGCGCTGACGCGACCAGCGGCACGTTGATATTCACCGACGGGCCCTACGTCGAGACCAAGGAGTTCCTGGGCGGGCTCACGGTGGTGGACGTGGAAAACGTGGAGACCGCCAAGATGTGGGCCGGCAAGATCGCGGAAGCGTGCGGCTGGCCTCAGGAGGTTCGCCGCTTCAAGCCGCGGCCCAAAGACCCGGTGACGGGGGCGCGTCCGAGTTTGTGACTCAGTCCACTGGAACTGGGACCTCGCTCACGGGCGTGATGGTGCTCGTGCAGCTCGTGAACCCGGGCCACAGGAACTTCTGGATAGCCGTCACGTCGTCTGCCTCGATCACGTAGAACAGCGTGTGCTGGGCATTCGCGCCGTAGCGCCCGATCAGCGTGACGCCATCGACGGCCGCGTCGTACAGCGTGTTGGAGCCACCTTCTCCCTTCGGACACGTTTCCGGACTGTGAACCTGGGTGATGTGGAAGAGCATCGAACCTCCTCTAGGGGTCGCACCGGGTGCCGCTCTCATCGTGGCCCCCCAGAGCGGACTTGTCACTCGAATCGAGACCCGCGTGCGCCCGCCGTTGCCACAATGGATGTTCGCGGGAGTCCCACCGGTGAGGACAGCGAGCTGCGAAGCTCTCCTGAAGGGGTGTTGCAGATGGCGACTTGGAACGACGTCGTTGCGGGAGTCAGCGACCTCCCCGAGGTAACCCCGTCAACGGCGCATGAGGGTTCACCAGCGTTCGAGGTGCGCAGTCGTCAGTTCCTACGACAACGCACGGAAGACGGACGCACTATCTTGCAGTTCTGGGTCAGGGACGCGGGGATTCAAGACATGTTCGTTCAGGCGGACCCTGACACGTTCTGGGTCCACCACCGCTTCACCGTTCCGGCAACCATGGCCTGGCTCGACATGGTGGACAGGGAGACTCTGCGCGAGGTGCTGGTCGAATCCTGGACCGCGCGAGCACCTAAGGGGCTCAGCAAGGCTCATCCGAATCTGAAAGTGACATAGGTCGAGGGATTCTGGGCGCAGTAACGCGTCCTTGCCTCCCACGTTGAGTCTCGGACACAGAGTCAGACGTTGCTCCCTCCATGCCCACGCTCGGCGATAGTCCTAGGATCTGACCGCATGAGCGAACGACGAGTAATGATCTGGTGCGGAATCTCCCTCGACGGCTACTCCAGCGGACCTGGAGGCCCCGAGTACGACAGCTGGCTGCACGAGCACGCGATGCGGCCCGCCACGCTTGAGTACTTCGAGGGCATCTGGCGCGGTTGCAGCACCGCCCTGATGGGCCGCAACAACTACGTCGGGTTCTACAGCGTGTGGCCCGGCATCACCGAAGACCCGGCGACCGATCCGCGCACCCGTGAAATCGGCCGTTGGTTGAACTCGGTCGAGAAGGGTGTCGTGTCGACGACTCTCCCAGAGTCGGCGGCGACCTGGGAGACCACCAGGGTCTTCAGAGACGAACGCGAAGCGGTCGCGACCCTGAAAGCCGAGCCCGGTCGCGACATCCTGGTGCTCAACAGCGCGACACTGATTCAGTCCCTGCTGGCGGCGGACCTCGTGGACGATCTGCGACTGTCCGTCGTACCAGTGCTGCTCGGTGGCGGGCTGCGACTACTTCCGGACGGCGTGTCCAGCGCCTGGGACCTCGTCTCGTCAACGGCGCTGCCCGACGGCGCGCTGTTCCTGCACTACCAGCGGCCCTGACCCATCCGCCTCACTCCTGGTGACGCTGGGGCACACTCTTGGTGTGGCTAACGACAACCTCGAGATACGCACGACCAGCCGCAGCGAAGGCATGCTGCGGACGGTGGGGCTCGACATCGTCGAGCCACTCATCGTGTATCAGCTCCTGCGCAGGGCCGATATGTCCGGCCTCCTGTTCGCGTGGGCGTTCTGGTGGGGCGCGCGACTTCGAGCGGAGAAGCCGTGAAGACTGTCGTCGCGTTCGACCGGGTCGAACACCTGGTCCGGGTTCCGGTCCAGGTAGCTGACGAGACGGTTCCCTTCCTCGTCGACACCGGAATCGGGGTCACGGTTGTTTCGTCTCTTCTCGCCGAGCGAGCAGATGTCCACAACACCGGGATGAGTTTCAGCGGTCGCCGGATGTCAGGGCAGGTCATCGAGACTCCCCTAGTGAGACTTCCCCCACTCCGACTCGGGCAATACGAGGTCGAAAACCATGTCGCGGCTGTCGCCGACCTAGGCGGCGACAGCGATTCGGCGGGCTTTTCGGGAATCCTCGGTCCCGGTTTCTTCACGTATCACGCCGTCATCAACGACCCATTGGAGTCGACTCTCACGATTGTGCCCAACGATCAGCTCAACGCCGATGGACATGTCGTGCCGATGAGGGTGCTGAGAGACGGCCCATCATTCGACCCGTTCACAGACCTGGTGCTGCCAAGCGGCCGCACCATCTCCGTCGAGATCGACACTGGATCCGCGAGCTTGATCCTCTCCACTCGGTACATGGCCGAATGCGGCGTGACGATCGAGAGCCCAGCTGTCGAGACCACCACCGGCACTGACGAAACTGGACACGCATGGACGCGCCACTGGGCAACGATTAGCGGGCAGGTGCACTTGGCGGCCGCCGCCGAAACCGCACAGAGCGCTCCTCGCGTCCTCTTCCAAGACATCATCCACGACGGGCTGGTCGGGACCGACTACCTGGAGAGGTATCGAGTCACCTTCGACATCACCGGCGAGAAGATGATCCTGTCACCGCAGGGAGAGTCGGGGCGCTGACGCTGGGAAGGTGCCCTCGTCAGGCGGGCCCACCGCCGAAGCTGATCTCGTTGCCGTCCGGGTCCTCGTAGATCGCCTTGCGGACGCCGTTCTCGTACGTTTCGCGTTTCGCAGGTTCGAGCCCACGGCTGGCGATCTCGGCCACGCGCGCATCGAAATCCTCCGCGAAGATCGTGTGCATCGCGTAGCCCGCTGAAGCTGGCTTGTTCTCGATGTACAGGTACAGGTGTTCGGCGACCTCCCAGACCGCCTCGGTGTCATTCGGAAAGAACGTCGGAGGCGACCCCATCAAGCGTTCGTACCACGACAGTGCCGCCTGGTAGTCCCGGACAGGTATCCCGGCGAAGAGATCGAGGTTCATTCCGCGGACCCTACAGCGCCGACCCCTCTCGCCCTCCCCGGACAGAGGAGCACCGCGAGATCTTCCGTGTTGCACGAAGTGGACGGCTCCACCAGGGTAGGGACATCACGGACGCACGAGACTCGGAGGCGGCGATATGAGTGACGTAAGGGTCGAGCAGGAAAGCCGCGAACCCGAACTGAAGCGGGTGATGGGCCCACGCCTGCTGTTGCTCTTCATCGTCGGCGACATCCTGGGCACCGGTGTCTACGCTCTGACCGGTGACGTGGCGGGCAAGGTCGGCGGAGCGGCCTGGGCACCGTTCCTCGGAGCCTTCATCGTGGCCACGATCACGGCTCTCTCCTACCTCGAGCTAGTCACCAAGTACCCGCAGGCCGCGGGTGCTGCGCTCTACACCCACAAGGCGTTCGGCGTGCACTTCCTCACGTTCATCGTCGCGTTCACGGTGATGTGCTCGGGGATCAGCTCGGCATCGACGGCGTCTGCCGCCTTCGCCAGCTTCCTCAACGATGGCTTCAAGCTCGACGTCGATCCCCAAGGCGGAGTGACGCTGCTGATCGCATTGAGCTTTATGGTGCTGGTCGGTCTGGTGAACCTGCGTGGCGTCGGTGAGAGCGTCAAGGCAAATGTCGTGCTGACACTCGTCGAGCTCTCGGGTCTGCTCATCATCATCTTCATCGGTATCTACGCGATGACCCAGGGCCGGGCGGACTTCACCGAGGTGACCATCTTTGAGTCCGAGCAAGGCAAGAGCGCCTTCTTCGCCGTCACCGCGGCGACGACGCTGGCGTTCTTCGCGATGGTCGGCTTCGAGGACTCGGTCAACATGGCAGAGGAGACGAAGGACCCCTCAAGGATCTTCCCCAAGATCATGCTCACCGGCCTGGGGATCACCGGGACGATCTACATCCTCGTCTCGATCACCGCGGTCGCGCTGGTGCCGGTCGGCGACCTGACCAACGACGATCTCCCCGAAGCTCTCGTCCAAGTCGTGCAGGCGGGAGCACCGGACCTCCCCATGGACAGGATCTTCCCGTTCATCGCGATGTTCGCCGTGGCCAACTCGGCGCTTATCAACATGCTGATGGCGAGCCGGCTCTTGTACGGCATGGCGCGCCAAGACGTGCTGCCTCGTGTGCTCGGCAGGGTTCACCCGACTCGCCGGACGCCGTACGTCTCGATCCTCTTCACCACGCTGATCGCAGTCGGCCTCATCTCGTACGTCGTCTTGAAGCTCGACGAGGACGCCATCTCCTTGCTTGGTGGCACCACCTCGCTGCTGCTCCTGGCGGTCTTCACGGTGGTCAACATCGCCGTGCTCGTGCTGCGCCGTGATCACGTTGACGGCCCGCACTTCACGGCGCCGACGCTGTTCCCGATCCTTGGTGCGGTGCTCTGCGCCTTCATGACCGGTCCGTGGGCACGAGACGAGGAGCAGCGCAAGCAGTACGAGATCGCGGCGTGGCTTCTTGCCGTCGGCGTCGTGTTGTGGGTTCTGACCTGGCTTTACAACCGTGGCGTGCGGGCCAAGAAGACCGGCTTCCGCCATCCCGAGGAGCTGAAGGGCTAGCGCAACCTGCACGCGGTGACACTAGGGTCGTCCCATGCCCGCTCTCACCGAACCCTCCTCGCGCGCCCTGCGGCGCACCCTTCTCGAGCGACAGTCAGAACACCGCCTTCCCGGCCTCGTCGGCGGCGTCGTCCGCGACGGTGGGCTGCTCTGGTGTGACGGCGTCGGAGCAGCCGACCTCGACAAGCCGGACACCCCTCCCGACTCGAACACCCAGTTCCTGATCGCCTCGATCACGAAGACGTTCACTGCCGTCGTGGCTGATGCAGCTGCGAGACGAGGGCAAGCTCGCCCTTGACGACACCATCGACACGTTCGTGTCCGACTCCAAACACAGCGACATCACGATCCGGCAGACGCTCAGCCACGTCACCGGCATGCAGCGAGAGCCGGTCGGCGACATCTGGGACACGCTGACCTACCCCGACCGGACGCAGCTCGTGGAGAGCTGGAACGACGCAGAGCGCCCCCTCAAGCCGCATTTCCGGTGGCACTACTCGAACCTGGTCTACTCGATGCTCGGTGAGGCCATCGCACGGATCGAAGGTCGGGACTGGTTCGACAGCGTCAAGTCCCGAATCCTTGACCCGCTGGGGATGTCGCGTACGACGCTGGGGCTCACCGGTCCGCACGCGACCGGCTACTACGTGCCGCCGTTCAGCGACGTGCCGGTGCACGAGCCGGTCCTCGACATCGGCGCGACCGCTCCTGCCGGTGGGCTCGCGTCGACCGCGCACGATCTGGCCGCGTGGGCGTCCTTCCTCGCCAACCCCACCACCGACGTGCTCACGCCCGACACCCTCGAGGAGATGTGCCAGCCGCAGATCATGGCCGACCTCGACCGTTGGCAGCTGGCTTGGGGGCTCGGCCTGATGCTGCTGAGGCTGGACGACCGCATCTATGTCGGCCACACCGGTGGCATGCCGGGCCATATCACGGGATTGTTCATGCATCGCCCGTCGGGCACGGGAGGTTTGGCCTTGATCAACTCGACGTCCTCCCCTGACCCGGCGCCTCTCGCGGCCGGGCTGGCGTCATACGTCCTCGACCACGAACCGGCAGATCCGGAGCCGTGGCGCCCCGGCACCGACGTACCTACAGAGCTCGAGGGCGTGCTGGGGCGCTGGTTCTCCGAAGGGCAGGCCTTCGCGTTCAGCGTGCGGCAGGGCCGGCTGGAGGCACGGGGTGAGGCGGCCCCGGCGCACAAGCCGTCCTCGGTGTTCGTCAAGATCGACGACGACGTTTACCGCACCGAGTCGGGTCGCGAGACCGGTGAGCTCTTGCGCATCACCAGGGACGAGCGCGGTGACGTGGTCAAGCTGCACTGGGCGACCTATCTCTTCACCCGGGAGCCGTTCGCGTTCGGCGAGTGGCTGGTCGGAGACGACTGAGCACGCGCAGGCACCTGCGAACACCCGCCGCCTGAATGGCGGCGGGCGTTCGTCTGGGCGATCGGATCTAACCCCAGCGGGTGAGTTCTAGAGCGGGCACCCGAGGTTGTTTTGCTCGTCGAGCTCGTTCGCGAGCGCCAGCATCGTCGCGCGGTCACCCGAAGCGATGGCCTCGTTCACCGAACCGACGATGTTGCCAGGCTCGGTCCAGCGACGATCGGGATATCCGAGGCCTTCGTGTGCGGCGTTCAGCCACGCTGCCACAGCCGCGCGCAGCAAGATGCGCTCGGCGCCGGCCGCGCCGGGGCCACCCTTGTAGGACAAGGCTTCCAGGAACGTGTCACCCGCGAGGGGCGCCGTCACGGCGAAGCCCGGCCGGAGTACGCCGCCCTCGTTGTCCTGGTACATGGCCGTCAGGAGCATGTCGGACGGGATGAGATCTCCTGGCCTTTCCAGCCAGTTCTCGGTGTGGGTCTTCCAGTAGCCCGGAGTACAACCTTCCTCGCCGATATTGGATGCGTGCACCGTAGTGGTGGAAAAGATAAGCGCGCCGAACAATCCGATTGCGGCGCCGATGACTGCTGATTTGCGCATGATTCCCGTTCTTCCCTGCGACTGGCCCCCGGCGTCGATTGACGTCATCCCCGCCACCCGAACGGAGCAGGCCCCCATGCCGACAACGTAACGGCTTTCGTCGCCCGCGGGCATAGTCACTTGGGGCTATCTTGATATGACTAAGACACACTTGACCCACCAGATTTCTACGCTGCGTAAGGCTGTCATGACGGTTGGTGCACGAGCGGATGGCAGTGCAACATCGCCGTGCATTCGGCTTCGTGCTCGCGGGGGTGGGGTTGCGGTTGGCAGGCCCTTGGCTCAGGCGGGAGGGCCTATCGCAACCCGACGTCGCAGCGTCTCGAGCCCTTCGGCCGTCCGTTCGAGGGTCCACCAGGACTCGATCCACCAGGTCGCCCCGGCTTGTGCCCACGCGGCAGGGTCATTCGGCTCGGTCCTGACGAACTCGCCGTAGCTATCGGCTTCGAGGATGACGTCATACCTCTCCCAAGGGAGCCCGGCCAGCTCACGCTCCGCCCGCGTCAACCTCACGATCTCCGCCAGGCTCTCGGTGGTGGTCGGCTTCTCGCGGTCACTCGGGTGGATGACCTGCGGCAGCAAGCCGTCCCACCGCGCCGCCCGCGCAAGCGACGGCTGGCGGTCACGGCCGACGACCTGGGCGCCTACCACCCAGACCGGTGGTCGCGGCTGCTGGACCGGAGGGTCGGGGAGCATGAAGTCTGTCGGCTTGGCCGAGTAGTGGGTGCCGTCGTAGGCGAACGGCTGGCCCTTCATCAAGCCGTCGTAGATCGCAAGCGCCTCGTCGAGTTTCTGCGCCCGGACCTTGCGTCCCTCGTCGGCTTCGAAGGCCGTCCATCCCTCGTGCAGGGCGCCAAGGCCAGCGCCCAGGATGGCGCGTCCGCCGCTCAACCGATCGACGGTGCCGACCTTGGTGGCGAGGTCCCACGGCTTCACCCGCGGCACGGGTGTCAACAACGTGCCGAGCTTGATGCGGTCGGTCACCATCGCCGCTGCGGCCAACGTCACCCAGGCGTCAACCCCGAAGACTGCTTCCCAGGTGAAGATGCCATCCCAGCCGTGCTGCTCGCCGAGAGCGGCCAGGGAGGAGAACTCGCGCGAGTCGGCATACGGGACGACAAACCCAAATCTCATGCTCGCGACCGTAGTACGTCCGACCGACACCAGACTTGATCGCCCTTGCTCCCCTAGCGTTTGCCTTGTTCACAAGGCGGGTGGCTTGTGAACAAGGCAAACCCGCCATGTGTTCAGGGGAGGCGCCTTGTGAACTAGGCAAACGCCTGCGCGTTGAGGTCCTGCGCCACCTGGTGTTTCGGGTCAGCGACACGGTCGGCGCGTCATAGCGTTTCGCGCTAACTGTCCGTTAGGTTGGGGCATGGCCGAAGCCGAAACGGACAGTCCGAGTTCGACCGCCGAGCCGTTGGTCGTGCTTGCTGGCGTCAACAAGTGGTTCGGGGACCTGCATGTCCTGCAGGACATCAACCTCGAGATCGCCCCCGGCGAAGTTGTCGTCGTGATCGGCCCGTCCGGCTCCGGGAAGTCCACGTTGTGCCGCGCCATCAACCGGCTCGAGCCCATCAACGAAGGCGAGATAAGGCTCGACGGGCAGCCACTGCCCGAAGAGGGCAAGGCACTCGCCAAGCTGCGCGCTGAGGTCGGCATGGTCTTCCAGGCCTTCAACCTCTTTGCGCACAAGACAGTTCTCGACAATGTGACCCTCGGCCCGATCAAGGTCCGCGGCCGGAGTACGTCGGAGGCGCGCGAGCAGGCCAAGAAGCTGCTCGAGCGAGTAGGAGTCGGCGAGCAGGCCAACAAGTACCCCGCCCAGCTGTCCGGCGGGCAGCAGCAGCGGGTCGCCATCGCTCGAGCGCTGGCGATGCAGCCGAAGGTCATGCTCTTCGACGAGCCGACGTCGTCGCTCGACCCCGAGATGATCAAGGAAGTGCTCGACGTCATGGTCGAGCTCGCTGAAGACGGTATGACGATGGTCGTGGTCACGCACGAGATGGGGTTCGCGCGGACGGCAGCCAACCGGGTCGTGTTCATGGCAGACGGGAAGATCCTCGAAGAGGCGACACCGGAGCAGTTCTTCACCAACCCCACCTCGGATCGAGCCAAGGACTTCCTCGGCAAGATCCTTCAGCACTAGGAACGAGTTTGTGATCAGCCGGGACCCCGGCATCGCATCGACAATGGGAGTTCACAGATGAGATTCACAAGGACCAAAGCAGTGCTCGCAGGGGCATTGCTCGTCGCGTCACTCGCCGCGTGCGGCGACGACGAAGACTCCGGCGGCACCGTCGACGTACCGGTTGAGGACAACCCGGACTTCCCCGAGGGGAGCACGATGGCCACGCTTGCCGACGAAGGCAAGATCATCATCGGCGTCAAGATCGACCAGCCGGGCATCGGCAACCTCGAGCCCGGCGACGACGCGCCGACCGGATTCGACATCGAGATGGGCAAGATCATCGCCGGCCAACTCGGCCTCGAGGGCGACGAGATCGAGTGGAAGGAAACGATCTCCGACAACCGCGAGTCCTTCATCAAGGGCGGCGACGTCGACCTCGTCATCGCGTCGTACTCCATCACGGATGACCGTCGCTTGGAGGTCGGGCAAGCAGGGCCTTACTACGTGACCGGTCAGCAGCTGCTCGTTCGCGAGGCCGACAAGGAAGAGATCGCCGGACCGGAGGACCTCGACGGCCGCAAGGTCTGCTCAGTCGAGGGCTCGACGTCACTCATTACGGTGCAGGAGGAGTACGGAGCCGACCCGGTCCCGCAGGCCACCTACTCTGAGTGCATCACCGCGCTCGAGAACGAGACGACCGACGTCGTCACCACCGACGGTGCGATCCTGCTGGGCTACGAGGCCGAGGACCCCGACGCTCTGCAGGTGGTAGGCGAGCCGTTCAGCGAAGAGCGCTACGGCATCGGCTACAAGCACGGTGACACAGAGATGTGCGAGTTCATCACCGAAACGATCCGAGAGGCCATGGAGGACGGCCCCTGGGCGGAGGCGTTCGAGGCAACCCTTGGACAGTCGGGCATCGCCACGCCCGAACCACCCGAGTTGGATCCCTGCGAGTAAGCAATTGATCCGGTGGTGGCCCGACGACACAGTTTGGCCACCACCGTGTCATGTCCCAGCGATGGCGAGGTGACCGAGTCGCATGAACGTCCTGTTCGACAACCGGGACGCCTACTTCCAGGGCTTCATGGTGACGCTTTGGTTGCTGTTTTTTGCCGGGATCATCGCCACCGTGCTGGGGACGCTACTCGCTGCGATGCGGGTTTCTCCTGTCACCCTCGTGCGAGGCGTTGGCACGAGCTACGTCAACGTCGTACGAAACACGCCCCTGTTGCTGGTGCTGTTTCTCTTCCGTGACGCGTTTCCCAAACTGGGCTTCAACTACTCGATCAACAACTACTTCGACTTCTTCTTCATCGCCGCGACGACCGGGCTCGGTCTGTATGCCGCGGCGTTCGTGTGTGAGGCACTCCGCTCGGGAATCAACTCGATCCCGATGGGGCAGGCGGAGGCTGCACGCTCGATCGGGATGGACTTCGCGCAGTCGATGCGTCATGTCATCATGCCGCAGGCAGTCCGAGCGGTGATCCCGCCGCTCGCTAGTACCTACATCTCGCTGGCGAAGAACACGACGGTTGCGCTGGGCGTGGCGGTGACTGAGGCGAGCTTCGAGATGAAGGAGCTCATCACAGTTCACGCAGCATCCCAGTGGCCAATCTTCATCGGGTTCGCAGCGGGATACGTGGTCATCGTCTGGACGATCGCCTTGTTTGCACGGTTCGTCGAGGGACGAATGCGGGTGGCGCGATGAGCAGCGTGCTGTTCGACATTCCCGGCCCGCGGGCGCGGGCACGCCACCGTGTCTACGCCGGTATCTTCCTGGTGCTGCTCCTGGGATTGGCCGCGGTTGTCGGACGGAAGCTCTACAGCGAGGGAGTCCTCGCTCCGGAAGTCTTCAATGCCGCTTTTCAGAACGACAACGTCACGTTCCTTCTCGAGGGCCTGATCTACGGAACGCTGAAGGCAGCCGCACTGGCGATCGTGTTGTCGCTGCTGCTCGGGATCGTGCTCGCCGTCGGGAGGTTGTCCAACCACTGGTTCGTCCGCTTGCCAGCCGCCGGATTCGTCGAGCTGTTCCGGGCGATCCCGCTGGTGCTGCTCATCGTCTTCCTCTTCTTTGGCGTCGGCCTCTCTGCGTTTTGGGCCTTGGTCTTGTCGTTGATGCTCTACAACGGCTCGGTGCTGGCCGAGGTCTTCCGCGCCGGCGTGAACGCCGTGGCAACGGGTCAGGGTGAAGCGGCCTACTCGATCGGTATGCGCAAGACCCAAGTGATGCGGCTGATCCTGCTGCCGCAGGCGATCCGCTTCATGCTGCCGGCAATCATCAGCCAATGCGTGATCGTGTTGAAGGACACCTCGCTCGGTGCACTCATCGTGTATGAGGAACTGCTGCGCTACTCGCGTCTGGTGGCCGGGAGCGTCCCCGACAGCACCATCGTCGTCTACAGTGCCGCCGCCCTCGTCTATATCTTGATTAACTACTCACTCTCCAAGCTCGCCGAGTACCTCGAGCGACGCCTCGCCCGCCGCGGTGTCGCGAGCGACAAGCCCGTCGCGGCGCCCAACATCGGAGACGTGAGCGGCGGGGTCTGACCGACTTGTCAGACCGTCACCGGGTGCTGACCTGGTGAGGTTCTGACAGGTCGGTCAGGCGGACGCGATGAAGCTCAACAGATCCTGACGGGTCAGCACACCGACGGGCTTGCCATCGTCCTGCACGAGCACGGCGTCCGCCTCGTGCAGTCGGTCAACCGCTGCTGACGTGGGCTCGCCGGCGCCGATCGTGGGCAGCGGAGGCGCCATGTGCTTCGCCACAGGGTCAACGAGACGGGCCGCGCCGGCATACAGCGCCGCTAGGAGGTCGCGCTCGCTCACGGAGCCGGCAACCTCGGCGGCCATGATGGGTGGCTCGGCGAGGACCACCGGCATCTGCGACACGCCGTACTCGCGCAGGATCGCGATCGCCTCCGCGATGGTCTCGTTGGGATGTGTGTGCACGAGATTCGGGAGTCGGCCGTCCTTGCCGCGCAACACCGCGCCGACCGTCAGCTCCTCCGGCCGGCCCAGGAATCCGTACTGCGCCAGCCACGTGTCGTCGAACACCTTGCTGAGGTAGCCCCTGCCGCTGTCGGGGAGCAGTACGACGACGACAGCATCGGGGTCGTCCAGCTCCTGCGCGAGTCGCACGGCCGCCGCCGCCGCCATGCCGGACGAGCCGCCGACGAGCAGGGCCTCCTCGCGGGCAAGCCGCCGCGTCATTACGAACGAGTCGCGGTCGGAGACGGCAATGATCCGATCTGCGATCTCCTTGTCGTAGGCCTCGGGCCAGAAGTCTTCGCCGACTCCCTCGACCAAGTAAGGACGACCGCTGCCGCCCGAGTAGACCGAACCCTCCGGGTCGGCGCCGATGACCTGTACCCGACCGTCGGACGCCTCCTTGAGGTACTTCCCGACGCCGCTGATCGTGCCGCCCGTGCCGACGCCGCACACGAAGTGCGTGATCTTGCCTTCGGTCTGTCGCCAGATCTCCGGGCCGGTCGTCTCGTAGTGGCTGCGGGGGTTGTTGACGTTGGAGTACTGATCCGGCTTCCACGCGTTGTCGGTCTCGCGCATCAGCCGGTCGGAGACGTTGTAGTAGCTATCGGGGTGGTCGGGTGCGACGGCGGTGGGGCAGACGACCACCTCAGCGCCGTACGCCTTGAGAACGTTGCGCTTGTCTTCGCTCACCTTGTCGGGACAGACGAACACGCAGTGGTAGCCCTTGGCCTGCGCCACCATCGCCAGCCCCACGCCGGTGTTGCCCGACGTCGGCTCGACGATCGTGCCACCCGGCTTGAGCTCGCCGCTCTGTTCGGCCGCCTCGACCATGCGCAGTGCGATCCGGTCTTTGACGGAACCACCGGGATTGAAGTACTCGATCTTGGCAAGCACGGTCGGTCGTGCCCCGTCGGCGGTCTTGTCGAGCCTCAGGAGCGGAGTGTTGCCAACGAGGTCGAGCAACGAGGTCACATAGTCCACGCGGCAAGCCTAGTGGCGTGGTTATTCGCATCGTGTCCCGCGCTGAGGGCACCTACAGTGGAAGTCCTGTCCGAGACAAGTAGCGAGGTTGAGTGAGCAAGGCGGGTGCCGCACGCAGGCTTGCGGCCGCTGCTGCTTATGGCGGCGGCGGTCTCGGTTTCGTGGGCGGTTCGTTGTACGGCGTCTTGCGCGCCGAGGCGTCGATGGCCCGCCGGCGGATCGGCAAGGCCACGAGCAAGCCACCCGACCCGAGCGGTGTCTACGGCGCCGAGCTGCCGGGGCCTGCGATCCGGCTAGCTGTCCTGGGCGACTCTGGTGCGGCGGGTTACGGCGCGGAGGTGCCCGAGGAGACGTTCGGCGCCTATCTCGCGGCCGGGCTGTCCGAGCTGGCCGGGCGACCAGTCTCGTTGGTCTCGGTCGCAGTCGTCGGCGCGAAGACGGCCGACCTGCAGCTGCAAATCCCTGCCGCCGTCGCCGACCACCCCGACGTCTGCGCGATGATGATCGGAACCAACGACGTCACCCACCGCGTGTCACCCACGGCGTCGGTGCGGGATTTGCAAGACGCTGTCGAAACACTCCGGGAAGCCGGAGCCGAGGTCGTCGTCGGCACCTGCCCTGATCTCGGCACGCTCCGCCCCATCGCTCCCCCGCTACGCCAAATTGCGCGGCTGTGGAGCCGCCGGCTCGCCGCCGCACAGACGATTGCGACCGTCGAGGCCGGCGGGAGCTCGGTCTCGCTGGGCAGCATCTTGGGGCCAGAGTTCGAGGCTTCCCCGGCGGACCTCTTCGGGCCCGACCAGTTCCATCCTTCCCCGGCTGGTTACCGAAGCTGCGCGCAGGCGATGCTCCCCACCGTCGCGACCTCCGTCGGCGTGCTTCCCGATGCCGCCGAGCAGCCCGAAGCCAGCCGTGGCGAGGGGGTCCGCTCACTGCCCGCTGCCGCAGCCGCTGCCGCCGAGAGCGCCGGCACCGAAGTCTCCCGCGGCGAGGTCTCCGGACACGAGCTCGGCCCGCGTGGACGCTGGGCGGTGCTGCGGCACCGACGCCGCCACGAGCCGCCCCACGTCGGGGCCATCGAAGGCGTCCCTCACGACCTGGAGCAGGAGCACCACGACTCGCCCGCCGTCGTACCGGCTGACAAATAGCAAAGAAACCTTGTCTCGCGCGTCCGTCTTTGGCAGGCTCACCCCCAGGTAGGACTCGCGACCTCGGGAGGAACGATGGCCCTTCACCACTCCGAAGAAACACATCAGATGCTGGTCGCGCGGGTCCCCGCAGCGACCGGCCGTCCTCTTCATGAGTGGTTTGGCCACCTCGAAAACGGCCCAGGTTTGCTCCGGTTCGATGACAGGGTTCGATGGCTGCGCGACGAATACGGCCTGGCGCATGGCCACGCGACCGCGATCGTGCACGAGCACGACCTCAAGAAGGCGCATCGCAGCTTCGAGTAGTACTGCGAGCACCCAGACATCCAAGAAACGGCCCCCGGAACTCTCCGGGGGCCGTTCTTTGAGTCTTGCCAGCCGTCGTATGACGGCCGAGGTCACTCGCCGCGCAGGATCGCGAGGATCCGCAGCAGCTCGATGTAGATGAAGATCAGCGTGGCCGTAAGGCCGAACGCGGCTCGCCACGACTCGATCTCAGGCACACCGGCGGCAACTCCCCGCTCGATCATGTCGAAGTCGAGGATCAGGAAGAAGATACCGAGCGCCAGCCCGACGATGCTCATGATCAGCCCCAGCGCGCCGTAGCCGTTGAAACCGACGTCGAACCCCGCAAACGAGAGCAGGAAGTCGACGAACGTCAGGGCGAAGAAGCCGAGACCCGCGATTACCACGAACTTCCGCATCCGGGTGGACACCTGGATATTGAAGAACTTGTAGGCGGCCAGCGTCGCGACGAACGCCGCAAACGTGCCAGCGACTGCCTGGGCGACGACGCCAGGCCAAATCTCGTTGAACGCCTCCGATGCCGCGCCGAGGAAGAAGCCCTGGACGACCGCGTAGAGCATGATCAGGGGCGGTGAAACAACCCGCTTGAAGCTCAGCCAGATACCGAGCCCGGCGCCGGCGAGGGCGCCACCGATCCACGCGGTGCTGGCGTACTCCTCGGGCAGGCCTACCCACGTGAGGGCTGCGGTCACAATGACCAGGCCGATGGTGACAGCCGAACGCGCGACGACGGAGTCGATCGTCATCCGCTCTTCGATGGACGGCCCTGCTGGGTACTGCCAGGTCGACGGGTCGCTGCCTTGGGGTGCGGTCGCCGGTTGGCCATAGCCCTGGTGGCCCTGGCCGCTGGCGGCGTAGCCGGGGTGGCCATAGTTCGCGGCAGCGCGACCGTTGAACGCGTCGCTCTTGTTGAGAATGGGGTTACGGCTCTGCATGGGGATGTTTCCTCCTCGGCCCGGCGCCGTGCCGGGTCTCTTCCATCATACGTGGTCAGAGGGCTGTTCCCTCGCGCCGGCAGGGGCCGCTTGTCCGAAATGGAGCAGGCAAACCGAGGGCGACGAACTGACCGACACAAGCGGTGGCCGCATGCGCGGGTGACGGCGCGAGGGAGTTCCGACTTGCCCGGCCAGTTACTCGTCGAGACGGGGAAGTCCCCACAGCATGTCGTACAGCACCCCCGGCCTCCCGGTGGCTGCGTCAAAGGCGCCGAACGTCACCGTTGGGTTGTCCGGATCCGCGGCGTCAACCAAGAAGGTCCGCTCATCGAGCGGGAGCGCCTCGGTTTCGCCAACATCGGTCCTGATGCGAAGGCAGGTCCCGGCAGTTGTGACCTCGACCCGCCGGTCGGGCCAGGCGTACACGCCGGCAAAGCGCGCAAGGCCCCCGGCCGCACCGGGCGATCCGTGGAGGTTCAGCGGCGAGACCCTGATCCCGAACAGCGAGTCCATCAGATCGGCGAAGAGCGAGCGGTACATCGCGCGCCCGGTGCTGCCGTTGGTCAGCAAGACGACCGCAGCGTGATGCTCCGGCACGATCCGCAGCACGGACCGCTCGCCCTTGAGGACGCCGTCCCAACCCCACACAGGACCGCCCTCCCAGTCGAACTGTGCCCAGCCAAGACACCAGGAATCCAGCCAGCCGTAGATCGGAACCTCCGCGTGCACTGTGCGCAACCCGGCGAGTGCCGAGTCCTCGAGGTGCAGGTGGGCGAACCGGAGAAGGTCCGCGACCGTCGAGACGGCAGTCGTGCCCGCCGGTCCATACGCGCGTGCGACCAACGGCTCGACTGGCGCGACTCGCTCAGCCGTCACCTCATGCCCCGAAACGCGCCGCTTTGGATCAATGTTGGGTGCGAACGTCGTCTCGCCCATACCTGCACTGGCCAGGTGGTCGCGCATCGCGACCTCCCAAGCCGCGCCCGAGACGGTCTCGATCGCACGCCCCAACAAGCACCAACCCACGTTCGTGTACGACCAGAACTGCGCCGCAGGCACGCCTGGCGCGGCATCGGCAGCGAGCCGCGAGAGCGCACCGTCGTCCTCGTCACCTCGGCCGGCGAAGTCGAACTCCAGATCTGCGCGCAGCGCAAGCCCGGACCGATTCGCGAGCAGGTCTCGCAGGCTCGCGGCTTGCGCCCAGCGATTGCCGCGCAGCTCCGGCACGTGCGCAGACACCGGGTCCTCCAGCAACAACCGGCCAGCTTCCGCGAGACGAGCTATCACCGTCGCCACCATCGACTTCGTCAAGGATCCAACGCTGAAGAGCGACTCAGGTGTGACCGGCTGGCCGACGCTCACATCTGCCACTCCGTAACAGGCGGTCGTCGACGCTCCATCGCGGAGGATGCCGACTGCCGCCCCCGGCACCGAATGTCTCAGCGCGTGCTGACGAAGCAGAGCCGTTAGCTCGCGTTCGTTCACGCGATAATCCTAGGCTCGTCACAACCCCAGAGCGGCCAGTCGCTCGTCGTATTCTTCCTCGATCTCCTCCTCGGCACGGTCCTGTTGCCACAGGGCCTCGAGGGTGGATCTGGTGGAGTCGTCAAGGGCGTCGTACCGCGTCTGCCATTCCTCGGCGTGCTCGATCCAGTAGCCGACGGCTTTGTACGCCGACGCCGGCAGGCCGAGCTCACGACGGAGGTACCGGCGGACACCGCGAAGCGCCTTCGACTCACCGGCGACCCAGACGTAGCCTCTGGGGTCATCGGGACGGGCGAGGGAGCGGACTACCTCGTTGAGGTGGCTCGGGCGGTGCCCGTTCCCGCCGTGGACCCACGTCACTTCGACGCGCGGATGCGCGGGCAGGTCAGTGTGGTGATGCTCGTCGGGGACCTCGACGACGACCCGGTTGCTGACCCCGTGGGGGGTGTTCTCGAGGATCCGGCAGAGCGCGGGAAGCCCGGCACAGTCCGCCACCAGCACCTGCCACGCGAGATCGTCAGGCGGGTCGTACATCGCGGTCGGCGTGTTCAGTCCCACGACATCACCGGGTGTTGCCGCGCGGGCCCACGTGGTGGCGACGCCTTGGGCATGCAGGACGAAGTCGATGGTCACCTCGCCGGTCTTACGGTCGAAATCACGGACCGTGTAAGTCCGCAGCAGGCTTAGATCGACCGCTCCGTAGTCAAAGACCCCGGCGGTGATCTCCGGGAGCACAGGCTCGGTCTCCCCGGCGGCCGGCATGAGCACCCGGAGATACTCGTCGCCGACCCCCGTCGTCTCGAAGTCCTTCAGGTCAGTCCCGCCAAACACGATCCTGCGCAGGGAAGGTGTGAGGTCGACGACGCGGACCACCTCGGCGCGGTAGACACGCATCTCCAGTTCGCGCAAGTCAGTCACCGGGCCAGCTCAGGCACGATTCACGCATTCGAGCGACTTCCCCAAGGCGCGCAGTCGGCGAGGGCTGGACTCTGCGGGAGCACGTGATGACGACCGTGCGGCACGATCATGGGTGTGCCGGTGAGCGGGTCGGGGATCACCGCACACGCCAGCCCGAACACCTCGGTCACCACAGTCGGGTTCACCACGTCGCGCGGAGCACCCTCGGCAAGGATCGTGCCTGACTTCATTGCGATGATGTGATCGGCGTAGCGGCAGGCAAGGTTGAGGTCGTGGAGCACGATCACGATCGTCTTGCCCGACTCGCGGTTGAGGTCGGTGAACAGGTCGAGCAGCTCGACCTGATGGTTGATGTCAAGGAAGGTGGTCGGCTCGTCGAGGAGCAGCAAGTCCGTCTCCTGCGCGAGGGCCATGGCCACCCACACCCGTTGCCGCTGCCCGCCGGAGAGGTCTTGGATACGGCGGTGCACCAGGTCGCTGATCCCGGTCGACGCGAGGGCGTTCTCGACTGCTGCCTCGTCTTGGCCACTCCACTTCCGGAACCAGCCCTGGTGCGGATAACGTCCTCTGCCCACCAGGTCACCGACGGTGATCCCATCGGGAGCAACAGGAGTCTGCGGCAGCAGACCCATGATGGTCGCAACGTCATGCGTCCTCATCTCGTGCACGGCCTTGCCGTCGAGGTAGACCGCTCCCGTGCGAGGTCTCAAGAGTCGTGCCATCCCTCGCAGGAGGGTCGACTTGCCACACGCGTTGGCTCCGACGATGACGGTGATCTTCCCGTCGGGGATCTCGACATCCAGACCGGAGACCACGTCCGTGGAGTCGTAGCCCAGGGCGAGGTCCTTCGCGCGTAGGTCGTGAGTATTCATCCGCCGCGTCCTTGTCTGTTGACGGTCGCAAGGAGCCAGATCAGATATGGAGCACCGACCGCACCGGTGACCACCCCGGTAGGCAGGGCCATGGGCATGAGGTGCTGAGAAACCAGGTCGGAAGCGAGGACGATGCTCGCGCCCACCAGTGCGGAGGCGATGATGCCGCCCGGCGCCGGACCCAGGATCCGGTGCGCGATCGGTCCGGCCACGAGCGCCACGAAAGCAATCGGACCCGCGACCGCGGTGGCGAAGGCGACGAGGGAGATCGAGACAGCGATGAGCCCGAGGCGGGACAGCTCGACGCGGGTGCCGAGTGCAGCCGCGGAGTCGTCGCCCAGCTCGAGCGCCCGGAGTGGGCGGTTGAGGATAAGAGCAAGCGGGACGAGGACCAGGAGGCTCACGATAAGCGCGCGCAGCTCGGGCCCACCGGACTGGCCGATCGAGCCGACCAGCCAGTGCATGGCCTCCCGCGCTTCGTAGATGTCTGCGCGGGCGATCAGATACGTCACGATCGAGAGCATGAACTGCGAGACGCCGATGCCGACAAGGATCAGCCGGTAGCCGCTGATGCCGCCCCGCCAGGCAAGCAGGTAGATCAGCGTGGCGCTGCCGAAGGCCCCACCCAGTGCCAGGGCAGGGATCTCGTAGCCGCCGGTCTGGAACATGACGATGCCTGCGACCGCAGCCAGGCTTGCGCCGGAGGAGATACCGACGAAATCGGGAGAGGCGAGCGGGTTCGCCAACAGCTGCTGGAACAACGTCCCGGAGATCCCGAGAGCCAGCCCCACCGCCAGCCCCGCAGTTGCCCGGGGCAACCGCAGCTCCTGCACAATGAAGTCCACCCCGGTGTCGTCAGAGATATGGAGCACGGACTTGACGACGTCGATACCCGAGACGAAGTAGCTGCCGACCATCATCGTCAGCACGAACAACGCGCAGGCCAGCACCGCGAGAGAAATGGTCACGACGTGGCCACGGCGACGCCGCGCACGTCGGTCGGCGCGAACCGGCGAAGGGATCGAGCCGGTCGGGGCAGGGCTGAGCAGGACCATCACAGCTCCGCAAGGTCGCGGTAACGGACCAGGGCGACGAACACTGGTGCCCCGAGGACTCCGAGGACGACACCGACCTCGAGCTCGCCCGGGTTGAGCAAGAGCCGACCGAAGATGTCAGCGGCGAGGAACAGGGTCGGTGTGAGGATCAACGAGTACGGCAGGATCCAGCGATAGTCGGGACCGCACACCGCGCGGGCGATGTGAGGAACGACGAGGCCGATGAACACGATGGGACCACATGCGGCGGTCGCCGCACCGCAGAGGATCGCCACGGTGAGGAAGATCAGTGCCCTGCTAGTACCGACCCGTTGTCCGAGGGATCGAGCGGTGTCCTCACCCATCGCGAGGCCATTGAGCGCCCGCCCGCACAGCATCGCCATCACCAAGCCCACGGCGAAGAACGGAGCCACCTGCCAGAACACGGGCATGTAGCGGCCGGCGAGCGAACCGACCTGCCAAAAGCGCATCTGGTTGAGGGCTTCGAGGTTCGTCATCACGATGCCGGTGGTGATCGAGGACAGGCCGGCGGTCACGGCCGCTCCGGCGAGCGCGAGCTTGACCGGTGTGGCGCCCTCCCGGCCGAGTGACGCGACGGTATACACGAACACCGTGGCGAGGCCGGCACCCACGAGCGCAAGCCATACATATCCGGAGGCAGAAGTGATACCGAGCACCGAGATCCCGAGCACGACCAGAGCCGCCGCACCCGCATTGATCCCCATGATGCCCGGATCGGCGAGCGGGTTGCGGGTGACACCTTGCAGCAGCGCACCGCTGAGCCCGAGCGCCGCTCCCGCGGCCAGTCCCAGCAGTGTCCTTGGGACCCGCATGTCGCGCACCACAGTCTCCGCAGCCGAGCTCGCGTCGTAATGGAGGAACGCGTCGACAATCGTGTCGAACGTGATCGAGCGTGAGCCGAGGGTGATGCTGCCGATCACGACCAGAAATAGGCAGGCGCCCAGGCCGACCAGCCCGGCGACCAGGGCACCGGAGGTCCTGGCCGGGCGCACACCCGCGATGCTGGTCGTCACGGCACTTACTCGCCGGAGGCCGGGTCGGCCGCTTCGAGAGCCTCGGTCAGCGCCTGCAACTGCTCCGCGTAGTCCGGGTACGTGTGCAGCCAGTACGCCGGCCAGGGGACGGTGGCCCCTGCTTCAGCGGCCTTGATGCTGTCCCAGGTTGGCTGGTCCTCGGCCGTCTTCACGTTGGCGGGGTAGGACCTGTCATCCATTAGCAGGAGGTCCGGTTGGTACTTGTCCGCGTTTTCCCAGCTCAGGTTCTCCCAGTAGGGGAAGGCCTTGTCCGGGTGTGTCGGGTCGATCACGTCGAGGCCCCACTTCTGGAAGTCCAGGAGCTCTGGGGCGTGCTCAGGCACCGCGACGTACAGCAGGTCCGAGGTCGGAGAGACCGCGAG
Organism: uncultured Actinomycetota bacterium; assembly: GCA_963815295.1. GTDB lineage: Bacteria > Actinomycetota > Actinomycetes > Propionibacteriales > Nocardioidaceae > JACDHG01. Next base: position 151,890 of record CAWFFZ010000008.1, on the reverse strand, counting down.
TGCAGTGAGCCCCTCCTTGTCGGCCAAGGTGTCCTGGAAGTCGGCGACGGCGGCTTCGAAGTCGTCCTTGCCCTGGGCGATCTCAGGGTCGCTCAGGTCGGCACCCAGGCTCTCGGCGAGCTTCTCGTATCCCGCGATGAGCGTGACGATCGAGTCGCCCTGGGCCGCACCGACGACCGGCGCGAGCTCCTTGATCTTCTTGCTCTCCTCCTTGACTCCTTCTTCCATGCCTGAGTAGGCCTTCTCGACCGGCCACCAGTCGGCCACGATCAGGTCGGGATTGAGTGTCGCCGCCTTCTCGATGTCGATCTCGCCCCAGGTCTCACCGAGAATCGTGATCCCGGACAGGTCCAGGTTCTTCAGGCTGGGGTCGTCCTCGACCGGCACATCACCGTAGATACCGACCGGCTTGATGCCGAACGACATGAGCGCGGCCGCCTCACCGGCGTGCGCGATGATCCGGGTCGGAGTCGACTCCGCAGTCACGGTCTTGCCCGAGGCGTCGGTGTAGGTCCACGGACCTCCACTGGTCTCGCCATCGTCCCTGGAGTCCGACCCACAGGCTGCGAGGACGCTGGCCGCAAGCGTCGCCGCCATCACGGCCGCTGTCTTCCTGTACCTGGACACGAAGGTTGTCTCCTGCTCGTAGATCGGGCACTGGCGCATTGACTTTGACAAAGGGTAGCCTAAATAAGGTAAGCCTTGCCTAATGCCTGGCCGTGGTCCGCGGTGGCGACTCCGGCTGGATCGCTGCGGGCTCGGACTACGCCTCCAGTACGCCACCGGCCATCGAGACCGACGGCTCGACTTCGAACAGCCGTTGAAAACCGCCGACGACTTGTCCGCTGCACTGACTCTTCTCATTGCCCGCGCTAGCGGGGTCGGAGGGCGAGGGCACTGCCCCAGACTCGACGGGGCACCCGTCAGGCAACTGGGACGCAATCCACTGGACGCGATTCTGCGGGCCGTCGATGCAGCGAAGCGACTGTGCAGTCCCTACGACCGAGACGAGACGTGATCCTCACCGGCTGGTGCTGACCAAGCCCAGACTCACTAGCTGGGCGTCCTCTGCTGCCTCGATCCGGCGTACTTGCTCGTCAGTCAGTACGTCGCAGATCCAGTCCCAGTGCAGAGCGACGGCGTCGCCCGGAGACAGCCCTTCGAGCAGCGACGAGCCTCCCACCGACCAGGTGGCCCATTCCTCCCGTTGGTCCGAGCGGAAGAAACGGCCGTCCCACGCCAACTCCCGTGACTCCACCAGGGCCTGCTCGCCCCGGACCTCCTGGACGCGGCCGGTCCGGATCCGGCATCGATCCAGGATCTGGGCCACGATCTGGTTTTTGGGAAGCTCATGCCCAGGTGTGAGTCGCTCCGCCCAGGGGTAGACCTCGAACACCTGGAAGCTGTGATGGGGACGGGCCCGCGCGGAGGCCTCGCGCCAGGTCCCGCCGATCTGGCCGCGGAACAGCTCGGAGAGACGCGCCACGAGCCGTGCCGGGTCCACGCGGTCGAGAAGGTCGTTCCCGACCCAGTACGCCTCGACCGCGCGCTCGTCCAGCGGGTCGCTGACCCCTGAGCACTCCGCGATCACCTGGAGGTACGCCCACGCACCCTCGAACAGGCGTGCCCGCCGCCCGATCTCTTCGGTCGCGTCCGGCGACAGCATCACCTCGGCACCTGCGGGGCCGCAGTAGCCCAGCGCGTTGGGCGGGTAGGCGTAGCGCGCGAACAGCAGGGCGCCGCGCTCACTCAAGACCCTCGCCCAACCCTCGCACCTATGCCCGCCATCAAGCCCGGGTCTTCCTGGGCAGCTCAAGCGGGCCGAGGATCCACGGCCGCTCGGACGGTGCTCCGGTATCGCTGCGCTGCACCGGCCGAGAGGCGGCTTCCCGTCTCGTGGGGGCCGGGTCATCGGGCTCCCAGCGGGCCGGGCTGTCGGTGAGCCCCACGAGGTAGGTGATGGTGCATTCGAGCGCGCTGGCGATCTCGGGAAGCTTGGCCAGATGGAGGCCGGCCCCGTGCTCCAGGCTGGACACGGTCTTGTTGCTGGTGTTCACCCCGAGGCTCTGCAGCCGGACCACCACGTCCATCTGCGTAAGCCCCAGCTCCCGACGCCGCCTACGAAGGCGCTCGCTCACCACCAGATGCCGTCGCTCGCTCCACTCGTCGTGGGAAGCCAGCTCCCGTGGCGATTCAGGGGGCATGGTCCACTCCTGTGATTTCTGCCCCCGTCATGTCTGCGCCCGTCATGTCTGCCAGCGGATGGACGGTGTACTGGGAGAAGTTGAAGACCGGCGCCATCGCGAGGAGCCGCTCGAACTCCTCGTGTGAGTCGACGTCGTAGATCCAGGCACCCCCATGGGCTCCCACGATGTGGTAGCGCAGCAGCACCTTCCGCTGCTCCTCCAGGCGGGTGCCGTACTCCGGCATTCGCGCGATGGCGCGCACCATCGCGTCGGAAAGCAGCGACTGCTCGAGGCTCCAGATGACGAGGAACTTCATGTCGTCAGCAGATCCGCGGCAGCTGCTCGCCGATGGGCAGGTCGACGATCCTCGAGGCACCGAAGCCCGTCGTGGTGGACACCATGCCGGGATGCTTCTCCACGCACTCCCCGATCACGCAGGCGCCGGCTCCCGCCGGGTGGGACTGCATCGCCTCGAGCACCTCGTCGGCGTCCTCAGGGGCAACGAACGCGACCAACTTCCCCTCGTTGGCGACCTGAAGGGGATCCAGACCCAGGAAGGAGCAGGCGTTCGCCACGACGTCCGGGATGGGCAGCTGGCGCTCTACCAGCGCCACACCGACCTTCGATGCCCTCGCGATCTCGTTGAGAGAGCTGGCCAGGCCACCCCGAGTCGGGTCGCGCAGCACGTGGATGTCCTTGCCGACCCCGAGCATCTGCTCGACCAGCCCATTCAATGGCTGGCAGTCGCTTTCGACCTCCGTGCCGAACTGCAGGCCCTCCCGCACACTCATGATCGCGATGCCGTGCACGCCGATGTCACCGCTGACAATGACGACGTCGCCCGGCCGCGCGCGGTCGGGGCGGATCTCCACTCCGTCCGGTACGACGCCGACACCAGCCGTGTTGATGTACACCCCGTCACCGTGCCCGGACTCCACCACCTTGGTGTCACCGGTCACGATGCGCACTCCCGCTCGCACCGCCGCCTCGCCTAGTCGCTTGGAGATCGCGCCGACCACGGTGATGTCCGTCCCCTCCTCGAGGATGAACGCCGTCGAGAGGAAGAGCGGACTCGCACCACTCATCGCCAGGTCGTTGACGGTCCCGTTCACCGCGAGGTCGCCAATGCTGCCGCCCGGGAAGAACAGTGGGCGCACCACGAACGAGTCGGTCGAGAACGCAAGCCGACCGCCCGCGAAGGGCATGACTGCGGAGTCACCGAGCTGTTCGAGGGCCGCGTCGGCGAAGCTGGGCAGAAACACGTGGTCGACCAACTCCGCCGACATCGCCCCTCCGCCCCCGTGTCCCATCTGCACGGTCGGGCTGTCCCGCAGCGGAAGCGGGCAGGTCCAGCCCTCGAAGTTCGGCGCTTCCTCGTAAGGAGGCAGCGTCAGTGGCTCAGCCAACGGAAGTCACCTCCGCCTTTCGCTCGGCCCCCGCCGGCTGCTCGGTCGTCTGCATCCTTCGGTAGAGGTAGTACGCCGCACAGGCGCCCTCACTGGAGACCATGGTTGCGCCGAGCGGCTTGCGCGGGGTGCACTGCGTGCCGAAGGCCGAGCACTCGTGGGGTTTGATCAGGCCCTGCAGGACCTCGCCACTGCGGCAGATCGACGACTCCTCGCTGTGCATGGCAGTCACCGCGAAGCGGTGCTCCGCGTCAAACGGCTGGTAGCGCTCCGACAACCGCCATCCGCTCTGCGGGATCATCCCGATGCCGCGCCAGGACCGGTCGACGACTTCGAAGACGTCCTCGAGCATCTTCCGCGCCACCGGGTTGCCCTCAGGGGAGACGACGCGTGGGTAGGCGTTCTCCACCTCGTACCGGCCCTCCTCGAGCTGGTGGACCGCACGCCGAATACCTTCGAGGATGTCGAGGGGTTCGAAGCCGGTCACCACGATCGGCACCTTGAACCGGTCCGACAGTTCTGGATACTCGCCGATGCCCATCACCGTGCACACATGGCCGGCCGCGAGGAACGCCTGCACCCGACAGACCGGCGACGTCATGATCGCCTCAATCGCCGGTGGCACCCGCACGTGGCTGACCAGGAGGCTGAAGTTCTCGATGCCGAGCTTCTTCGCCTGGTAGACCGTCATGGCGTTCGGAGGTGCGGTGGTCTCGAAGCCGATTCCGAAGAAGACCACCTCGCGGTCGGGGTTGTTCACGGCGATCTTGAGCGCGTCGAGCGGGGAGTAGACGACGCGTACGTCGCCGCCCGCGCTCTTGATCCGGAACAGGTCGTCGCTGCTCCCTGGCACCCGCAGCATGTCTCCGAACGAGCAGAAGATCACGTCCGGCCGGGCAGCGATCTCCAGTGCTTTGTCGATGATCTCGAGCGGGGTGACACAGACCGGGCACCCCGGCCCGTGGATCAGCTCGATGCCCTCGGGTAGCAGCTGGTCGAGGCCGTGCCTGATGATCGAGTGCGTCTGTCCACCGCAGACCTCCATCATCGCCCAGGGTTGCTTGGCCGTCGCGTGGATGTCTTCGAGAATTCGCTCGGCAAGGGCCGGGTCCTGGAACTCCTCGAGGTACTTCATGACACGTCTCCTTCCCCGTGTGGGCTCTGCGGGTGGGCGGTGGGCTCGCCCGGACTCTGCAGGTCGGGTCTCGGCATACCGGCCTGTTCGGCAGCCCTGCCCCAGTGGTCGCCGAACTCCGCCTCGAGCTCTCCCATCTGACGGAAGACCTCGAGGGTGTCGAGAGCCGACTGCTCGTCGAGTCGCTGAAGGGCGAACCCGACGTGAACGATGGTGTACTCGCCAACTTGCAAGTCAGGGACATACTCCAGGCACACCTCCTTGGTCACTCCGCCGAAGTCGACCTGGGCCATGAGCGTCCCGTCGCTTTCGGCGATCGAGAGAACCTGTCCAGGAACCGCTAGGCACATGGCATCTCCTTTTCCGACGGCTTCGGCCGTCTGGTGGTCGCGCGAGGTAACTGGTGCATGTGAGCGAGGACGGCCACTTGACCCAGGGCTATCCCCGCGTCACTGGCCGGAACCCGGTGGTGCTGCAGTACTTCGAACCCGTCCGCCGCCAGCGCTTCGGCGCAGCGGTAGGTCAGGAAGCGGTTGAGGAAGACGCCGCCGCTGAGCGTGGCGTGCACGAGGCCTGTCTCGTCGCGCAGCCGTTGGAGCACAGCCAGGACCATGTCGACGACCCCCTGCTGGAACCTTGCAGCTATAAACTCCGGCGCTGCTCCACTGAGGATGTCGGACGAAGCCTGCCTGATCACTGGACTGGGATCTACGGGCATTCTCGAAGACTCGCCCAGGCCGAACCGGTAGCCCTCCACCTGACCAACGGAGCGTGCACGCGCCTCGAGCTCCATGGCCGCTTGTGCGTCATACCCGGCCCGGTGGCAGACGCCAGCGATCGAGGCGACTGCGTCGAAGAGGCGACCCATGCTCGAGGTTGGCGCGCAGCCGAACCCGGTGTCGAGCTGCCGATCGAGCAGCGCGAGCTCGTCGGGATCGCTCGCACGCACGCACGGCAGCGCCAGGTCCCAGTCGACGCCCGCGCTACGCAGGTGCGAGAGCGCCATCCGGTTGGGGTTCCGCACGCCGGCGTCACCACTCGGGAGGGGGACGTACGCAAGATGAGTTGCCCGGTCGAACGAGCGGTAGTCGGCGACCAGGAACTCCCCGCCCCACACGGCACCATCCTCGCCGTAACCCGTTCCGTCGAAGGCAACGCCGAGCACCTGGATGCCATCGGGTACCCGGTTGTCAGCCATGGTGGCGGCGACGTGAGCGTGATGGTGCTGCACGCCGGTCACCGGCCGACCGTCGGCCTGGTCGAGCGCCCACTTGCGAGACCGGTACGCCGGATGCCGGTCGGCGGCCAGGGCAGTCGCGCTGACCCCGGTCAGCATCTCCAGGTGCTCCTCTGCGAGTCCGTACGCGAGGAGGGTCGAGAGGTCGTCCATGTCACCGATATGCGCCGACATCCACGCCAGCCGGCCCTCGGCGAGGCAGAAGGTGTTCTTCATGTCGGCACCCACACCGAGGGCAGCCGGCGAATCGAAGGACAAGTCGAGTGGCAGTGGAGCCTGGCCGCGCGACCGACGGATCGGGGACTCGCGGCCGTCGATGGCCCGGGTAACCGAGTCATCGCACGGAACATAGATCGGGCGATCGTGGGTCAACCACGCGTCGGCTAGGTCGGCGAGGCGGTGGAGAGCGTCAGTGTCGTCGAAGACGATGGGCTCACCGGCCAGGTTGCCGCTCGTCATGACCAGTGCATCTGGGCCTCGGACATCTCCCGGCAGGCCGAGCAAGAGGTGGTGCATTGGCGTGTACGCAAGCATCACGCCGACGTCGGCATTGCACGGCGCGACTGCACCGCTGAGCGACGCGTCGCCGAGTCGGGGCGCGAGCACAACGGGGTGACTGCGTCCGGTCAACAGGTTCGCGTCTCCCTCGGAGAGGTCGACAAAGCGCTCGGCAACGCTCCGGTCGGCCACCATCACCGCGAATGGCTTGTCGCCGCGTTGCTTGCGCTTCCGTAGCGTCAGGACCGAGGTCTCGTTGGTGGCATCGCAGGCGAGGTGGTAGCCGCCCAAGCCCTTCACCGCAACGACCGCCCCCTCGACGAGCAGCCTGCGCGCTTCGGCGATGGCGTCCTCACCTTCGGCGGTCGCCCGGTCCGGACCGACCAGCGACAGCGTGGGCCCGCATCCGGGACAGCAGATCGTCTGCGCGTGGAAGCGGCGGTCACCCGGGTCGACGTACTCGGCAGCGCAGTCCGCGCACATCGCGAATCCGGCCATGGTCGTCGTTGGCCGGTCGTAAGGCAGCCCCGTGGTGATCGTGAACCGCGGGCCGCAGTTGGTACAGGTGACGAACGGGTGTCGGTAGCGGCGGTTTTCCGGGTCTCGAAGATCGTCGAGACACGGCTCGCAGATCGTCACGTCAGGCGAGACGAAAGTCCGGCCGGGACCTGACTCCGAGGCGCGTACGGCGAACTCCGTGCCGCCCCGGCAGCCCGTCGTCGTCCAGGAAACGTCGGCCACCGACGCAAGAGGGGGCGCGTCAGCCTCAACGCGCCTGCCGAAGGCGTCCAGCGCTGCTGGGTCGCCCTCGACCTCGACGACGACTCCGTTGGCGTCGTTCCACACACCCCCCGAGAGGTCGAGTGACCTCGCGAGTGCGTAGACGTGGGGGCGAAAACCCACGCCTTGCACGACGCCGCGGATGATGAACCGCCGACGCTGTCGCCCAGATGCAGCTACCACCGGTGAACTCCAATGAGTCCGCACACTCCGACTGGCAGGTGTAGCCAGCGGGTAAGAGCTCGGCTCCGGGCGGGAGACCGGCGCCGAGCCTGCTTACCGGTCGGCAATACCTGATTCCGGCAATCTACGACTGACGGACTCTCAGCGCTAGACCAGAGTGGTCGTCGATCGGATCCGATAGGGGCTCAGGTGGGGCCGGGTGACCACCAGTGGTGCCCCCGGTGGGATTCGAACCCACACTGAGCACCTTTTAAGGGTGCGTCCTCTGCCAGTTGGGATACGGGGGCCGCTCGCCGCGTCTCATCGTAGGCCGCCACCCGCCGCGACCCTTGCATCCGTGCAACTGAGCGCTATCGCGACCGGAGGTACGGACGCAAGGGGGCTCAGCGGCTTGCGCGGTCGAAGTCGTCGCGGGCACGTTGCAGAGTTCCCAGCGACACGATGTCGCGGCTGAAGAACAAGGCAAGCGTCCAGTCGAGTACGACCCGTACCTTCTTGCTCAGCGTTGGCATCCGGCTCAGGTGGTAGGTGCGGTGCATGAACCAGGCGGGGAAGCCCTTGAGCTTGATGCCATACACCTGCGCAACACCCTTGTGGAGGCCGAGGCTCGCGACGGACCCCACGTGCTTGTGCTTGTAGTCCTTGAGCTCCTCTCCGCGCAGCGACCGCACCAAGTTCTTGGCGAGTAGCCGGGCCTGGCGCACTGCATGCTGCGCGCTCGGCGAGCAGAACTGGCCCGGGCTCGTGAGGTCAGGGACGGCCGCATTGTCGCCGGCGGTCCAGACGTGCTCGAGGCCTTCGACCCTCAGGTTGGGCAGCGCCTTGACGCGACCCTTGTCGTCCAGGGGCAGGTCACTGTCGACTAGTACCGGGCTGGCCTTGACCCCCGCCGTCCAGACGAGCGTGTCGGCGTCGAACTCGTCCCCGTCGGAAAGCACGATGTGATGGTTTTCGGCAGACTCGAGCCGGGTGTTGAGGCGTACGTCGATGCCGCGGTCACGCAGTCGCTGGACCGTGTAGCGACCTAGATCGGGTCCCACCTCGGGCAGGATCCGGTCGGTCGCCTCAACAAGGATGAACCGGAGGTCGTCCTCGGTGATCGACTCGTAGTAGCGGGTGGCAAACCGCGCCATGTCCTCAATCTCTGCGAGCGCTTCGACTCCCGCGTATCCGCCGCCGACGAAGACGAACGTCAACGCGCACTGCCGGGTGCCGGGGTCGAGCACGGATGTGGCGAGATCGAGGCGGTCGAGCACCTGGTTTCGCAGTGCGATGGCCTCTTCGATCTGCTTGAACCCCATCCCGTGCTCCTTGAGACCGGGGATGGGCAGGGTGCGGGCGACCGAGCCAATGGCCACCACCAACTCGTCGTACGCGAGTTCGTAAGACTCACCTTGCGGTGGCTCGACGGTCAGCGTCTTCGCTGCATGGTCGATCGAGGTGATTCGCGCCGTAAGGACGTCGCAGCCGTGCAGAGTCTTGCGGAGCGGCACGACCACGTGTCGGGCCTCGAGTGAGCCGGCAGCAGCCTCGGGAAGGAACGGCTGGTAGGTCATCGATGACCGGGGGTCGATGACGGTGACGCGAGCTTCGCCACGCCGCAAGGCCTTCTGCAGGCCCAGCGCGGTGTACATGCCGACGTAGCCACCGCCTGCGATGACGATGTGCGGAGTGCTCACGGGATCCTCCCTCTCAACGCCTTCAGACTCTTCCGTGTCCATCCTAGGTCTCTCGTGAAAACTTTCACAAGGGTCGGCTGAGTGACACCGGCCACTGTGTCTCGTGGCGCCTCGGGGGAGCGGAACCGTTGCCGCAGCAGGCGTGACTGCGGCTATGGAGATCCGCTTGGGCTCGGACCACCGGTCTCGGCGCTAGTGGCGAGCGAGATCCGCTGCCTCGCCGAGTACTGCGTCGAGCATGGGCTCGGTCAGCCTGCCGGTGAACGTGTTCTGCTGGCTCGGGTGGTAGCAGCCCAGCACCACAAGCGGCGTTGCGTCCGTGCCAGCGGTCGCGCTAGCGACCGCTGGCACGGACGCAACGGGGATCTCCGCGGTACGTCGTCGGAGCTCGACCCGGGAGGCGTGCCCGAACACCGGCCGTGGGCGTGGCACCTCGAGACCCAGCCGTGCCAGCGCAGCCAGCGCCGCACCCCAGCCGAACGACCCCAGACAGACGACAACTCGCAGACTCGCCAACACCAGCCCTAGCTCCGCGTCCAGCCACGGCGAGCAGGTGTCGCGCTCAGCCGGCGTGGGCTTGTTGTCAGGTGGCGCACAACGCACCGCGGCGACCATCCGGGTCTGGTTGAGCTGTTGCCCGTCGCCCGAGTGCACGCTCGTCGCTTGCGCCGCCAGCCCTACCCGGTGCAGGCCGGCGAACAGCCAGTCGCCCGATCGGTCGCCGGTGAAGATGCGCCCGGTGCGGTTGCCACCGTGGGCCGCGGGTGCGAGCCCCACCACCAAGACCCGGGGCAACTCGCTCCCCCAGCCCGCGATCGGTCGACCCCAGTAGGGCTCGTCGGCAAACGACCGGCGCTTCTCCACCGCGACAGACTCGCGCCACGCCACCAGTCGTGGGCAGGCCCGGCATACCGAGACGGCAGCATCCAACACCGGCAGCGACGCCACCTCGCCGGCCAACCTCTCCACCGCCTCGGCATCGTGTGCCGCCACCGGCTCAGCGCTTGCGGCAGGGTCGTCCGGCCAGCCGGTCCCAGGCGGCACGGGGCTGGCGAAGAGGTCGCCAGTCAGGGGATGTGGGAGCCGCGGCGGGCCACCATCGCGTGATGCGCTCATGAGCGAGCCTGGTCGGCCATAGACCAGACGATGCCGTCGAGGATGTCGTGCTCGGAGGCCACCAGCGTCTGCGCTTCGGACCGCAGCATGATCCGGCTGAGCACGAGCGCTCCCCCGCCGATCACGTCAGCACGGCCAGGCGCCATGAAGCCCAGCGCCGCGCGCTCTGCCACCGTCATCGCGACCACATGGTCGACAGCGGCAAGCAGGATGGGCGCTGGGACGTGCGCGTGGTGGATGGCCTCTCGGTCGTACGTCGTCAGACCCAGCGCCATCGCAGCCATCGTGGTGATAGTGCCCGCCACACCCACCAACGTGCCGGCGTCGCTCAGCCGGATATTCAGGTCGTCGAGGGCCCGGTCGACGGCCGCCACGAGGGAGGCGACCTCGGCGGCGGTCGGCGGGTCGGACCGCAAGTGCCTCTCCGTCATACGCACGGAGCCGATGTCGAGGGACTGACCGCGCACCGCCTCATCGTCGACGCCGCCGACGACGAACTCCGTCGACCCTCCTCCGATGTCCACGACCAGCACCGGCCGTTCGAGACCCCCATCCATGCTCAATCCCGAGGTGGCTCCGTCGTATGACAGCCGCGCTTCCTCGTCGCCGCTGATGATGTCGGGCTCGATCCCCAGCCGCTCTCGCACACCGGCTACGAAGACGCCCCGGTTGCCCACGTCTCGCGCAGCCGACGTCGCAACCATGCGCGTTGCGGTGGCACCCAGCGACGTGATCGTCGTCGCGTACTCCTCAAGCGTGGCGAACGTCCGCTCCAGCGCCTCCACGGCGAAGACTCCCGTGCGGTCGACGTCCTGCCCGAGGCGGACGATCGTCGTACGACGCTCGACCTCGTCTGCCAAGCCCGACCCAACGTCGAGATCGGCCACTAGGAGCCGCAGCGAATTGGTGCCGCAGTCGATGGCGGCGACCCTCATCGGTCAGCCCCCGGCACCAGCGTTGGCAGGGCTGCATGGTCTACACACGGCCCAGTCGCCCACCACTCCGGCAGGAGCGTCAACGTCTCATCGCCCAATGGGTTGACCCCCACGCCGACAGCCAGCGCGTGGGCCGCGAGCACATGCAGGCACTTCACCCGATCCGGCATACCGCCGGCCGACACCTGCGCGATCTCTTCAACATCTCCAGCGCGTTGCCGGTCGTCGAGGTAGGCGACGTGCGCTCGGCGGTACCGCTCGGCCAGCCCGGGGTCGCGGGCGAGACGCTCGGTCATCTCTTGCATCAGCCCGCTCGCCTCGAGCGTCCCAATGGCCGAGGCGGCCCGAGGGCACGTGAGGTAGTAGTACGTCGGGAAGGGCGTCCCGTCGCTGAGCCGCGGGGCGGTCGCAACAACGTCGGGGTTGCCGCACGGACAACGGTGCGCGATGCCGACGAGGTCGCGAGGTGGGCGCCCGAGCTGAGCCTCGACGGCTGCCCAGTCATTGTCGAACCCAGCGTCGTTGTCGGAGGTTGCGCCACCCGCGCTGGCCTCGGCCTCAGTCATCGGTCTGTCGAGCGCGAGCGAATCCGATCAGCGGGCTTGCGATCGGGCTCGTCCGGCTGCTCGGCCGCGATCTCATCGGGCGTCTTGCCGGCCTCGACAATGCTGCCCCACTGGGTCTCCCACCACTCGGGGCTCTCCTTGGCCTGTGTCGTGGGGTCGGACAGCTCGCTGCCGCCGTCGGCGATCACCTTGCCGTCAGGCCCGATGACGCGGTAACCGGTCTCGCCGGGCATCAGCCAACCGAAGCGCTGTCTGGCCTGCGCTGCAATGTAGGCCGGGTCACGCCAGCGCTCCTTTGCCAACGCCAGAGCGGCGACATCCGCCTTCTGCTCTGCTATCTGCGCGGTGACGGCGTTGATCTCTCCACGCTGCTTGATCCACGCCCGCATGCTCGACGCGTACGACACCGCGAGCACTGCCAGCACAAGCAAGAGCACGGTTGCCCGACCGGTGAGCTTCGCCTTGGACGACGAGATGTTGGCGGCGGGCAGGTCGGAGGTGACCCGGGTTGTGGTGCGCCTCGTCGTCGGTTTGGAGCGTTGCGGCTTGCGACTGCTACCTCCCCGGCCTGGGCCTGGGGAGGACGAGGACCGCGGTCGGTTCGCCATCGGCCGTCAGCTACCGCCGTCGTAGCGCGGGAACGCGCCTCGCCCGGCATACCGCGCTGCCTCGTCAAGCTCCTCCTCGATCCGCAGCAGCTGGTTGTACTTGGCGACCCGCTCGGACCGTGCGGGCGCACCAGTCTTGATCTGGCCGCAGTTGGTCGCGACCGCGAGATCCGCGATCGTCGTGTCCTCGGTCTCCCCGGAACGGTGGCTCATCATGCAGCGAAAACCGTTGCGGTGTGCGAGGTCGACGGAGTCGAGAGTCTCGGTGAGGGTGCCGATCTGGTTGACCTTGACGAGCAGGGCGTTGGCGGACCGCTCGTCAATCCCCCGCTGCAGGCGGTCGACATTGGTCACGAACAGGTCGTCACCGACGATCTGCACCCGATCTCCGAGCGTCGCCGTGAGGGCGCCCCAGCCCTCCCAGTCCTCTTCGCTCATCGGGTCCTCGATCGACACGATCGGGTATGCCGACGCCAGCTCGCCGTAGTAGGCCGCCATCTCGTCAGACGACTTGCGACCACCCTCGAAGGCGTAGACACCCGCATCGGTGTCGTAGAACTCGGTGGCGGCCACGTCGAGGGCGAGCACGATGTCGGTGCCCAGCGCGAGCCCGGCCTTCTCGACAGCCTCGGCGATCAGGTCGAGGGCCTCCCGGTTAGACCCGAGGCTCGGGGCGAAGCCGCCCTCGTCACCGAGACCCGTCGCGAGGCCACGGGCCTTCAGCACCGCCTTGAGTGCGTGGTAGACGGCGACCCCCTGCTGGAGGGCTTCGGCGAAGGTCGGCGCACCAACCGGCGCGACCATGAACTCCTGCACATCGACATTGCTGTCGGCGTGAGCGCCACCGTTGAGGATGTTCAGCATCGGAACCGGCAGCAGGTGGGCATGCGGCCCGCCGACATACCTGAAGAGCGGGAGCCGAGCCGACTCGGCAGCTGCCTTGGCGACAGCAAGCGACACACCCAGGATGGCGTTCGCACCGAGCTTGGCCTTGTTGGGCGTGCCGTCGAGATCAAGCAGTGTCTGGTCGACGAGCCGCTGCTCGTCTGCGGCGAAGCCGACAAGCACATCGCTGATCACGTCGTTGACTGCCGCGATGGCCTTGCCGACGCCCTTGCCGGAGTACCAGTCGCCTCCGTCTCGAAGCTCGACCGCCTCGAACTGCCCAGTGGAGGCACCGGACGGAACGGCCGCTCTGGCCACTGTCTGGTCGTCGAGAGCGACCTCGACCTCCACCGTCGGGTTGCCTCGCGAGTCCAAGATCTCGCGCGCTCCGACAGCTTCGATGTTGGCCACGGCTTCACTCCCTCACGTCTGAGCACAGGTCAGACTCAGCCTAACGGCGGGTGCTCTCCTCGTCAGACAGGGCGCGCTGCTCGAGTGCTCGCACGTGCTCCATCTCGGTGAACGTCCGCCGGCGCAGCGCCTGCTCCGGGTCTAGGCCAGCGGCCGAGGCTGCAGCGGCCAGCGCGAAGAGCACCTCGGCGAGCGTCTCCTCCGTGTATGCCGTCTCGGACTCGACCGGCACCGACACGCGCCCTTCCTTTAGGGCGCGCTCGACAACCTTCGCCGCCAGGCTCAGGGCAGGGAGCCCCGCCGGGATCCCCTCCATCGCCGACGTCCGCGACTTCTCGTGCGCCTTGATCGCGTCCCAGTTGGCTTCGACCTCGTCCGAGCCGGCAACCGAGACGTCACCGAACACGTGCGGGTGGCGGCGGACCAACTTGTCGACGATGTCGGCCGCGACGTCGTCGATGGTGAACGGCTCGTCGGCGTGCTCGGCAGCGATCCGGGCGTGAAAGACGACCTGCAGCACCAAGTCACCGAGCTCTTCCCTCAGGTGTGTGCGATCCCCCGACTCGATCGCCTCGATGGTCTCGTAGGCCTCTTCGACCAGGTAGCGAACGAGCGACTCGTGAGTCTGCTTCTGGTCCCAGGGGCACTCGGCGCGGAGCCGGTCCATCACCTCGACCAGGTCGAGGAGCCGGCTCCCTGGCGGGTCGAACGATCCGACCATCACCTCGATGTCCGGGCCACCCGACCCGCCTGCTGCGGCCGGGGACTCCGCGCGACGTACGACGTCTGCGGCCAACGCTTGGGTGAGCTCGTCGTCGTCGTCGCCCGCGACCCACACCAGGGTCGCGTCGTCAGCGCGGGCGACCAGGTCGGCTTGGGACACCTTGCCGAGAACCTCAACGGGCACGCCTTCAGCCATCAGGGCACGCACCAGCGGGAGATCAGGGCTGGCGGCCGCGACCACGTCAGCTGCGTCGATGGTCCGCCACGCGGACGCGGTCAGCAGCCCTGCTGGAAGCCGGGGGGTGGTGAGAAGGACGACGAGGCGACCCACGTCACTGGTCTCCCGACACTGAGTCAGCCGCAGACCTGTGAGGGCGGAAGGCTCTTCAACTCGGGGTTGGGCTGGCCGGGCAGTGGCTCCTCGGCCGCTGTGGTCGAGACCGGGTCGGAGAGCGACCCGGTCCCGCCCTCGACCGAGCTGCCGTTCCACGTGCCGTATCGGGGCGAGATCTCGACATCCTGGTCGGAGTAGTAGCCCTCGAGGTACTCCTGTGCGGTCTCGAGGTCTGCGTCCCTCGCGTCGTCCACCGTGGTGATGCTGGAGTCACGCAGATGAGCGCCGATGAGAGTTTGCTCGAGCTGGTTTTTCGCCGCGTCCTTGAAGAAGGTCTCCAACAGATCGGCCTCGTCGTCGGGCATAGCATCGGGCATGGGCGGCTGCTGCTGCGTCGCCTTGGCGATCTGCGCCTCGGGCACCGACAGCCCCATCTCGTCCGCGGCTTCGGCCGTGAGGTGGAAGGTAATGGTCGAGCCGAGCAGCGACGTGCGGAGCTCGGCGAGGATCAAGGCCGGCTCATCGTTCTCCGGCTCATTGAGCTCGGTGAATGAGCACGCCGCAGTCGAGAGCTCGTCGATCGCCTCGTTGGTGACGGTCGTGTCGTTCACCACCGCGGCAACGCCCGGGTGCAGGTCCGCACCGCACCCAGCGACGGAGACGCCGACGAGCACCGCCATAGCACTCGAGGCGACGCAACGACGACGCGTTGGCAAGCTCACTGCGAACCACTCCTCGAGATGATGTCGTCGATGACACGACCCGCCCAATCTAGTACCGCGACGTCGCGCACCGCCGCGCCACCGATGCGGGCGGTCATCGGCCGCGGCACCAGCATGCTACGCAAAGTGGGCTTGATGATCGTCTTGGGGTAGAGCCGATCGATCCTCACCCGCATCGAGTCAGGCAGGTCGACGGGTGCGAACCTGATGTAGCTTCCCTGCGCGTTGATGTCGGTGAGGCCGACGGACTTTGCCTTCGCCCGCAGGATCGCGACCGCGAGCAAGTTCTCCACGGCTCCCGGAATGGTTCCGTAGCGATCAGCCAGCTCGGCGCGCACCTCGTCGACCTGCTCGGGCGTGCGCACCTCGGCGAGCCGCTTGTACATCTCGAGGCGCAGTCGCTCGCTCGGGATGTAGTCGTGGGGAAGGTGCGCGTCGACCGGCAGTTCGATCGTCACGTCGGAGTCCACGACGGGTGCGTCGCCGCGGTACTCGGCGACGGCCTCGCCGACGAGGCGCACGTAGAGGTCGAAGCCCACGTCGGCAATGTGGCCGGACTGCTCGCCGCCCAGCATGTTGCCGGCGCCACGGATCTCGAGGTCCTTCATCGCGACCGCCATGCCGGCGCCGAGGTCTGCGTGCTGGGCGATCGTCGCCAACCGGTCGTGCGCGGTCTCGGTGAGTGGCTTCTCCTGGGGGAACAGGAAGTAGGCGTAGGCACGTTCGGCTCCGCGGCCAACCCGGCCGCGGAGCTGGTGCAGCTGAGACAGCCCGAGCAGGTCGGCCCGCTCGATGATGAGCGTGTTCGCATTGGCGATGTCGAGACCGGACTCGACGATCGTCGTACACACGAGGACGTCGAACTCCCGCTCCCAGAAGTCGACCATCACCTGCTCGAGCTGATGCTCGTGCATCTGACCGTGGGCCGCGGTGATGCGCGCCTCGGGGACGAGCTCGCGCAGATGACGGACGGCCCGGTCGATGCTCTGGACCCGGTTGTGGATGTAGAAGACCTGGCCTTCACGCAGCAACTCACGCCGGATCGCCGCACTGACTTGCGCGTCGTCGTAGCTCCCGACGAATGTCAGGACGGGATGACGCTCCTCGGGTGGCGTGGTGATCGTCGACATCTCACGGATGCCGGTGATCGCCATCTCGAGCGTCCGCGGGATGGGGGTCGCGGACATGGCGAGGACGTCGACCGCGGTCCGCATCCGCTTCAGCGCTTCCTTGTGTTCAACGCCGAACCGCTGCTCCTCGTCGACGACAACCAGGCCGAGGTCCTTGAACTTCACCTCGGTGTTGAAGAGCCGATGGGTGCCGATGACGAGGTCGACGGTGCCTTCTCGCAGGCCGTCGATGACGTTGCGTGCCTCACGGTCTGACTGGAACCGACTCAGAGCTTTGACGATGACCGGGAAGCTGGCGAACCGCTCCGTGAACGTCTGGAAGTGCTGCTGCACCAGCAGGGTCGTCGGCACCAGAACCGCAACCTGCTTCCCGTCCTGGACGGCTTTGAAGGCGGCACGTACGGCGATCTCGGTCTTGCCGTACCCGACGTCGCCACAGATGAGCCGGTCCATCGGGACCTGTTGCTCCATATCGCGCTTGACCTCGTCGACGCTCGCCAGCTGGTCGGGGGTCTCGACGTAGGGGAACGCGTCCTCGAGCTCGCGCTGCCAGGGCGAGTCGGGCCCGAAGGCGTGTCCCTTGGTGGCTTGGCGAGCGGCGTACAGCTTGATCAGCTCCGCCGCGATCTCGCGCACAGCCCGACGAGCGCGGCCCTTGCGCTTGTTCCAGTCGGCGCCGCCTAGGCGGTCGAGGGAGGGATGCTCGCCGCCGACGTAACGGGTGACCTGGTCGAGCTGGTCGGTCGGGACGAACAGCTTGTCGGAGGGATGGCCACGTTTGGAGGCGGAGTACTCGACGAGGAGGTACTCACGGGTGGCACCAGCCACCGTGCGCTGGACCATCTCGACGTAACGGCCGACGCCGTGCTGCTCGTGGACGACGTAGTCACCGGGCAGCAGCTCGAGGGGGTCGATCTGCTTCTTACGGCGTGACGGCATCCGGGTGCTATCGCGGGTGGTCGTGCGCTGGCTAGTGAGGTCATCGCCTGTGAAGACGACGAGGTCGATTGCCGAGGCGACGAAGCCATGCTTCAGATCGCCCTGCACGACGTCGACGACGCCACGGGCCGGCTCGGTGGACACGTCGTCGACCACCCGAGCGGCCACGTCATGCTCCTTGAGCACCTCGACGAGCCGCTCGCCTGGTCCGTGGCCCGGCGTGACGATGAGGACGCTGCGGCCAGCATCCACGTGAGCGGAGATGTCATCGACCGCTGCCAGGGTGTCGCCGCGGTACTGCGTCACCGGCTCCACGTCGATGGGGACCGTTGCCACCGTGGCCGAGACGTCGACGTCGAGCGAGACGATCTCCCCCGTCTCTGTCCGCAGCGGAACCGGAGCTGCGGCTGGGACCTCTGCGCGGGGAACAGTCGGGTCGAGCCCAAACGGGGACATGGACCACCACGACAGGCCGCGGGCCAGGGTGTGCTGACGTACGTCGCCCAGCGTGCGGTAAGCAGCGGCGCCGAGGTCGACCGGAGCCTGCCCACCGCCCGCGGCTGCCGCCCAGGACGCACGGAGGAACTCCTCGCTCGTGGCGACGAGATCATGCGCGCGTGACCGGACCCGCTCCGGGTCACACACGAGCACGAACGCGTTGTCCGGCAGCAGGTCGACGAGCAGTTCCATCTCGTCGACGAGGACCGGCGCGAGCGCCTCCATGCCCTCGACCGCGTGCCCCTCGGCCATCTTGTCCAGCATCTCGGCCAGCTCGGGGTGCGCCTCGGCCAGGACCCGCGCGCGTTGCCGCACCTCATCAGTCAGGAGCAGCTCGCGACACGGCGGTGCCCAGAGACCGGACTGGACCTTGTCGAGTGAGCGCTGGTCGGCGACGGCGAAAGAACGCACCTCGTCGACCTCGTCGCCGAAGAATTCCACCCGGACCGGATGCTCGTCGGTGGGGGGAAACACGTCGACGATGCCGCCTCGCACCGCGAACTCCCCGCGCCGCTCGACCATGTCGACGCGGTGGTATGCCGCCGCGGCCAACCGTCGTACGACGTCATCGAGCTCGACCTCGTCACCCTCGCGCAGCGCGACCGGTTCCAGGTCGGCCAGACCCTTGACCTGTGGCTGCAACACCGACCGCACCGGCGCCACCACGACCTTGAGGCCCGCCGTTGGCCCGCTCTCGTCGGTGGGATGGACCAGTCGGCGCAGCACGGCGAGCCGTCGCCCGACGGTGTCGGAGCGCGGAGAGAGCCGTTCGTGCGGCAGCGTCTCCCACGCGGGGTAGGAGGCGACCTGCGAGGAGTCGATGAGGCAGCGGACGGCGTCGACGATGTCGTCGGCCTCGCGGGCCGTCGCCGTCACCACCAGGACGGTCGCGTCGGCGCCCGCGGCCTCCGGCGACGCCAGCGCCGCGGCAACGAAGGGCCGCAGCGCTTCGGGCGCGGTGAGGTCAAGGGCCGTCGTCGACTGCTGCCTGGCGCTGCTGAGCACGCCGGCTAGCGACGGCTCGGCACTGACAATGGCGGTGAGGGCGTGAAGTGACACAGGGCTCCCGGATCTGGACATCGGCTCGGGGCACACCACGACAGCCCCCGCTCTAGGAGAGGGCGGGGGTCGGGGATGCGAGGACGAGTCTAGCCAGCGGGCTCGGTTGGCACTAACGGCCGTGCGCGGCCCAGTGGTTGCTCACGAAGCCGCTCACAGTCGCGGCGAGCTCAGGACGGCATACGAGCAGGTCGGGCAGCCAGACGTCGTCCTGGTTGTAGGCAAGCGGAGCCCCGTCTGCGCGGCTGGTGTGCAGACCCGCGGCACGGGCGACGACGACGGGCGCTGCCGAGTCCCACTCGTACTGCCCACCCGCGTGGACGTAGATGTCCGTCACGTCGCGGGCGACGGAGATCACCTTCGCGCCGGCGGAGCCCATCGGCACCAGCTCGGCATCCAGCTCCTCGGCGAGGGCTGCCACGAAGTCCGGCGGTCGAGTCCGGCTCACCGCGATCCGCGGCTGGGAGCTGGTCCGGTCGGGCACGACCGGCGGGTCTGCCGTGCTGAACGTCGCCGACATACCTGGCTGAGCCACGGCCCCCGCGACGAGATCGCCCTCCTGCCAGAGCGCGACGTGGACCGCCCAGTCGTCGCGCGGAGGTTCGGAATACTCGCGGGTGCCGTCGAGGGGGTCGACGATCCAGACCCGCCGGTTGCGCAGCCGGGCCTTGTCGTCCTTGCCTTCCTCGCTGAGGACCGCGTCGTCTCGACGGTAGGTGCCAAGCAGGCGCATCAAGATCTTGTGTCCCAGGGCGTCGCCTGCGTCCTTGAGATCTCGACCTTCGAGTCCCTCGCTACGCAGCTGTTCGAGCCGTTCGCCTGCGACCGTCGCCATCCAGGCAGCGAGCAGATGGTCGTCGATGCTGACGTGGTCGGGCGCGGCAGGAAGTTCGACGGTGTCGGTCACGCCGAAACTCTCCCACAATGGTTGCTCTCCAGCCCCCGTGGCTGTCAGTAGGCTCCCTCGCGCTTGAGCACCGCACGTACCGTCTCCAGCGCGATCGACGCGTCTAGGCCAGGGCTCCAGTTGTCTACATAGTCCATGTCGAGCCGGACCGACTCCTCCCAGGACAGGTGCGACCTCCCGCTGACTTGCCACAGGCCGGTGAGCCCTGGCTTCATAGCCAACCGCCGCCGTTCCATCTCGTTATAACGAGCAACCTCGTGCGGCTGCGCTGGACGGGGTCCAACTAGCGCCATCTCACCCTTCATAACGTTGAGGAGCTGGGGCAGTTCGTCAATCGACAATCCGCGGAGGATTCGGCCAACCCTGGTCACCCGTGGGTCCGCGGGGACCTTGAATATCCCGTGTTCGACGCCATGACGTTCAGCGAGCTCCTCCTGTGCCGCCTCGGCGTTCGAGGTCATGGTGCGGAGCTTATAGATCAGGAAAGTGCGGTTGTTCTCCCTGACTCGCACCTGGCGGAACATCACCGGGCCTCTGGAGGTCACCTTGATCGCCACGGCAGACGCCAGCAGGATCGGCGAGCCAAGCACGAGCAGAATCGTGGCGGCGACGCGATCCAGTGAGGAGCGAATGAATACCACCACGCCTGAGGGAGTGGTGGGGGCGACATCAACGATCAAGCGGCGACCGGCAGCTCGTGCGTGCACCCGTCGTACGGCGGTGTTGGCGATCGGAGTGATGAGGCTGATGAACGTCTTGCTCTGCTCTAGCGCCCATTGAAGCCGCGCAAGTCGGCGCCCACCAAGGTCGCCGACGTCGTGCAGGGCGACTGCATCGACGGGGTAGCGCTGACAGATCGAAACGATGTCGCGCGCGGAGCCGAGGACTGGATGCCCCTCGACAACTCGGGGGCCGTCATCGGTCTCGGGAATACATACCCCGATGACCTCGATCGTGTCGACGCGGACCCACTCGCGCAAAGTTCGGGCAACTTCATCCCGTTCACCAACAAGGAGCAGTGACTCACGCAACTGGAAACTCAGGAGGCGCTGCACCCATGCAAACCGGCATGCGGCACGCGACAAACATGCCATGGCGAAGAGCATGAGAATGGCGAGAATGGCGAACCTGGCGCTCTGGAGGGAGCCCACAACGAAGACGCCAACCACCGCGCTGATCCCGACCCAAACCCCCAGCCGTTTCCGGAGATGGCTCAAGTCAAGGAACTCGCTGATGCGGCGTTCGCGGTCAAGGCGCACGGTCATCCAGAGCCACCACGTGGCGATGACGACCAGCTCCGCCCAGTAACCCTTGGCGGCTGCGACGCCGCCGACTCCCAGCACGGCGGCAGAGTCAGAGAGGATGAGATAGCGGCGGAGCGAGTTGCGGCGACGAACGCTCGGCTCGTCGAGGACCTCGATCAATTCCTGATCGTCAGTGGGGTCGGCTCGCTGGTCGTCGATCTCCTCGACAAAGAGTTCGGCAACCACCTCAGGTTGCTCGTCTACAGATGGAACTTCTACGGCGTGAACGTCATTAGCAGTGTGGCGCTGCATTTCCCTTCAATCCCCCCAGGGCGAAGTAGGTGTATTCAATTCGGTCCCGCGTTGACGTGGCCCCCCACGACCCCCTCGTGGAACTCGCAAACACCAGTTCAGACCGGATGCGCATAACCATCGTGCAGGTCAGCCGAGCGCGGCGCAAGCGGAACGGAAGAAGTGGGAACCCAACTCAACTGATTTAGTGGTAAGCCGAAACACGCCTGTACGGAATGTAATTTTTTCGATACGGAGCGTAATTCCGTCTGGCTACTATCGGTCATTGTTCGCTTGCGGAGAGTTACGTTGTTTCGGCGCCGTTCGCTGCCCCTCCCTACCACCAAGGAGCGAGTTCCTGGCGCCCTGATACACGTTCCTCGCACCCCGGTCAGCTGTTGAACGTGCTTTGCGTCTTCTCGAGACCTTCGACGACAAGGAACTCCACCGCATCAGCCGCTCGCTGCACATGCAGGTCGAGCTCTCGCCGCTCCGTGCTGGAGAAGGGCTTCAGGACAAACCCCGCCGCCTCGTGCCGCCCGGGCGGCCGGCCGATCCCCACCCGGATCCGGTAGTAGTCACCGGTTCCCAGGCCGGAGCGCAGCGCCTTGAGCCCGTTGTGCCCGTTGTCGCCGCCACCGAACTTGACCCGGAGGTCGCCATACGGGATGTCCAGCTCGTCGTGTATGACGATGAGCTGCTGCGGGGTGGCCTTGTAGAAGGCGAGCAGGGACGAGACGGGGCCGCCGGATTCGTTCATGTAGCTGCGCATCCGGCCGAGGATGGCTCGCACCCCGGGGATCCCGGCGAGTCGACCTTCGACCGCGAGTGCACGGCCAGATTTGTGAGGGCGCCATTGCCCGCCCATGCGTTCGGCCAGGGCATCCGCCACGAGGTAGCCGACGTTGTGGCGGGTGTCGGCATACGTCGGGCCGGGATTGCCCAGCCCGACGACGACCCACCCGTCGTACGGCACGGCACTCGACTCGCGTTTCTTGCCGCGCCCGATCCCGAGGATCACTCCTCGGACGAGCCCTCGCCCTCGGCGGGCGGATGGCTCTCGTCGCCCTCGGCAGCAGTAGCTTCGCCCTCGTCGCCCTCTGCCGCTTCGGTGGCTGCCTGCGCCTCGAGCTCCTCGTCGGACAGGTCGTGCTCGATACCTGCCTCGGCCTCGGCCTCGGCCAGCTCGGCCTCGAGCTCCTCGGCGGTGGGGGCGGCCGTGAAGTTGACGACCAGTGCCTCCTCGTCGAGGACGAGCGTTGCACCCGCGGGCAGCGTGAGGTCCTTAGCCGTGATCTGGGTGCCGATACCGACACCCTCGATGTCGACCTCGACCGACTCGGGGATGTTGGTGGCTTCTGCCTCGAGCAGGATCGTTTGATGGTGGAGCGTGACGAGGGTCTCGGGGGCTGCTTCACCGAGAAGGACGACCTGCACGTCGACCGTGACCTTCTCACCCTTGCGCACCAAGATCAGGTCGGCATGCTCGATGAATCCACGGATCGGGTCACGCTGGACGGCCTTCGGCAGCGCCAGCTGGCTGTCACCGTTGAGCTCGATGGACAGCAGGGCGTTGGCAGTCTTGAGTGCCAACATCAGGTCGTGGCCCGGAAGGGTGATGTGGACCGGGTCGGTGCCGTGGCCGTAGATGACGGCTGGCACCTTGTCGTCGCGCCGGATGCGCCGAGCAGCACCCTTGCCGAACTGGGTTCGGGACTCGGCCTGGATCTTGACCTCAGAGGACACGGTGCTTATCTCCTAGCGCAAACGATTTCTGTCAGCTGTCGTACGACGGTGGTGTCGAAGTTCGGTGGCTGCCAGGCGCGGAAGGCGAGTCGCTGGAGTCAGAATCGAAACCCGCGTCGATCACGGAGGTCCGGCTAGTGCCGGATCGCGAGCCTCGGTGACAGGCACCGTGCTTCGCTCCCTCGCCGAGGCAACTCCACGATCGTAGCCGCCATCGCCGCTCAGGTGAAATCCGTTCAACAGCGCTGAAGGGGCCGCACAGGCTCACGCACGCCCGTCGAAGAGCGACGTCACAGACCCGTCCTCGAAGACCTCACGAATCGCGGCGCTGATGAGCGGCGCGATCGACAGCGTCGTCAGCTTGTCGAACTGCCGCTCAGCGGAGACCGGCAGGGTATTGGTGACGATGACCTCGCCCGCCCGGCAGTTCTTCAACCTGTCGACGGCCGGACCCGACAGAATCGCGTGCGTGGCGACGATGATGACGTCGGATGCGCCCGCCTCCAGCAGCGCGTCGGCCGCCTTGACCACCGTGCCGCCCGTGTCGATCATGTCGTCCACCAGCACGCAGACGCGCCCACTGACCTCGCCCACGACGCGGCTGGCGAAGGACTCGTTCGGCTTGTTGATGTCGCGGGTCTTGTGGATGAACGCGAGCGGTCGGCCACCGAGTCGAGACGACCACTGCTCGGCTACCTTGATGCGCCCGGCGTCGGGCGACACCACGGCGAGGCGCTGCCCGCCGTACTTCTTCGAGACGTAATCGGTGAGCACGGGCAGCGCGGCGAGGTGGTCGACGGGTCCGTCGAAGAAGCCCTGGATCTGGGCGGTGTGCAGGTCGACCGTGATCAGCCGATTCGCCCCGGCGGTCTTGAAGAGGTCAGCCATGAGCCGCGCCGAAATGGGCTCCCGCCCCAGATGCTTCTTGTCCTGGCGGGCATAGCCATAGAACGGCATGACAACAGTGATCCGCTTGGCAGAGGCTCGTTTGAGCGCATCAACCATGATCAGGTGCTCCATGATCCACTCATTGATCGGGGCTGTGTGACTCTGGATCACGAAGGCGTCGGAGCCGCGGACCGACTCCTGGTAGCGGACGTAGATCTCGCTGTTGGCAAACTCCCGATGCGTCGTGGGCACGAGGTTCGTCCCGAGCAGCGTCGCGACCTCCTCGGCGAGATCGAGGTGGGCTCGACCGGAGAAGAGCATCAAGGTCTTCTCGGTGGTCCGCTTCATACCCGTCATGAGTCACTCCCGTCGGGGGTGGCTGCCTGGCGCTCCGTCTGGTCATGGTGGGCGGCTGCAGCCTCGGCCGCCTTGGTGCCCGGACGCTTGCGCTCGACCCAGCCATCGACGTGGCGCTGCGGCCCGGTGCTCACGGCAAGGGTGCCGGGTGGAACGTCTCGCCGGACCACGCTCCCGCCGCCGGTGACCGCCCCGTCCCCGATCTCGACCGGCGCCACGAAGGTGTTGTTGGCTCCGGTCTTGGCGTGGGCACCGATGCGAGTCTGGTGCTTCTCGACGCCGTCGTAGTTGGCGAAGATGGTCCCTGCCCCGATGTTGGTGCCCTCCCCGATCTCGGCGTCGCCGACGTACGTCAGATGCGGGACCTTGGCGTCGGCTGCGATCTGAGCGTTCTTGGTCTCGACGAACGTGCCGATCTTGCCGCGCGCGCCAAGCGTGGTCCCCGGCCGGAGGTAGGCGAAGGGTCCGACGGTGGCGCCTGGCCCGACGACCGCGAGCGTGCCCTGGGTTCGTACGACGCTCGCGCCGTCGCCGACCTCGACGTCCGTGAGAGTCGTGTCGGGGCCGATCACGACACCGGCGCCGATCGTGCTGGCGCCGTGGATCTGCGTGTGGGGGTAGATAGTCACGTCGCGCCCGAGGCTGACGTCAATGTCGATCCAGGTCGTTGCCGGGTCGACGACGGTCACGCCCTCGTGCATCCAGTGGCGCACGATTCGACGGTTGAGCTCGGCTCCGAGTCGGGCGAGCTGAGCGCGGTCGTTGATGCCCTCGATCTGCCAGCCGTCAGCGAGCGGGTGCGCGCTGACCTTGCCACCGTCGGCAACCACGATCTCCAGCACGTCGGTGAGGTACTTCTCGCCCTGGGAGTTGTCGGTGCCCACGCGCGCAAGCGCGGACCGCAGCGTTGCGACGTCGAACGCGTAGATGCCGGCGTTGATCTCGCCGACGACGAGCTGCTCGTCGGTCGCATCCCGGTGCTCGACGTTGGCGAGGACCGCACCATCGTCGGCCCGAAGGATGCGACCGTATCCGGTGGGATCGTCGACGGTCGCGGTGATGACGGTGACTGCGCTCCCGCTCGCCGCGTGGGCGGCCGCAAGCTCGCGCAACGTGTCGCCGGACAGCAGCGGGGCATCTCCCATCGTGACGAGGACGGTGCCGGAGACGTCGTCGGCGAGAGCCGCGAGCCCGCACTCAACGGCGCGGCCGGTGCCGGCGATCTCGTCCTGGTCGGCGATGACGGCCATCGGATCCTCGACGCCGACGTGCTCGGCTACGAGGTCGCGCTCATGGCGTACGACGACGACGAGATGGGCGGGCTCGGTCGCGCGGGCTGCGACGAGCGCATGACCGAGGAGGGATCGTCCGGCCAGGGTATGCAGAACTTTCGGGGTCGCGGACTTCATCCGCGTGCCGCCCCCGGCCGCCAGCACGATGACCGCTACGGGACGGTCTGCTGTCACGTGTGCTCCTCGTCGGGTGTCTCAGTCTGCTCCCCTGCCTGGCTTCGATCCAGGACCTCAAGCTTCAAAGGCTTGCGGGCTGCCGGGTTACCCCACAGGGGAATGCGTGGCGTGCGGCCGTGACGGTGCACCCCTGCGTCGGGGGTCAGTCTGCCACAGCCGTGCGGTCGCCCGACCGCCGAGGAACCACCACCCAGATCGCGGTGCACGAGGTCTCGAGATCCTCGAAAGTGGCTGAGGAGTCCCTGAGAAGCACTTTCACGTTACGCCACCGTAGGTTACGGTTGCGTAAGTACGTGTTTTCCACCCTGAGGACGACCTCGAATGACGCCAGCCACCGCCGTAGCCCCGCCCCAAACCCAGACTGCCGATGCCGCCGAGATAGCCCTCGGCACCCTGGGAGGCGACCAGCAGTCTCTCCTCGAGCGGTGGACCCTCGGGATCTTCATCATCTTGCCCTTCCTCGCGCTCGCCGCCGCAGTTCCGGTGGCATGGGGCGGTTGGTTGGGCTGGAGCGACGTCGTGATCGCGATCGTGGCGTACGCAATCACGGGTCACGGTGTCACGGTCGGCTTCCACCGTCATTTCACCCACAAGTCGTTCAAGCCGAACCGAGGAGTCAAGATCGCGCTCGCGATCGCCGGTTCGATGGCAATCCAGGGCCCGGTCATCCGCTGGGTGGCCGACCATCGCAAGCACCACAAGTTCTCCGACCGTGAGGGCGACCCGCATTCGCCGTGGCGCTACGGCGAGACCGTGCCGGCCCTCGTCAAGGGCCTCTTCTACGCCCATATGGGATGGCTGTTCGACACGGAGCAGACCTCGCAGCGCCAGTACGCGCCGGATCTGCTGAAGGACCGCGACATCGTGAAGATCTCGCGGATGTTCCCCTGGTTCGTTATCGCGTCACTCGTCCTTCCGGCGGTAGCCGGCGGTCTGTGGACCATGTCCTGGCAGGGCGCGTTCACCGCGTTCTTCTGGGCCTCTCTCGTGCGGGTCGGTGTCCTGCACCACGTCACCTGGTCGATCAACTCGATCTGCCATGCCGTGGGCGACCGACCGTTCAAGTCACGCGACAAGTCGGGAAACGTCTGGTGGCTTGCGATCCCGTCGATGGGCGAGTCCTGGCACAACCTCCACCACAGCGACCCGACGTGCGCCCGTCACGGCGTGATGCGCGGCCAGCTCGACAGCTCGGCACGCATCATCTGGCTGCTCGAGAAGGCCGGTTGGATCTCCGCGGTGCGCTGGCCGGTTCAGGAACGCCTCGACCAGAAGCGCGTCCGCGCCGAAACCGCCTGAGACGACATACGGGACTGCGATGATGTGCAGGTGACTCAGGGGAAGTCCAAACGCCCGCCGAGAACACGCATGACAAGCGCGGAGCGCCGCGAGCAGCTCATCGATATCTCCCGCTCGCTGTTTGCCGAGCGCGGCTTCGAAGGCGCATCGATCGAAGAGATTTCTGCGCGCGCCGACGTCTCCAAACCCATCGTCTACGAGCACTTCGGCGGCAAAGAGGGCCTGTATGCCGTCGTGGTCGACCGCGAGGTGCGCCAGCTGCTCGACATGATGCGTTCGTCGCTCACTGCCGACCACCCGCGCGACCAGCTGGAGCAGGCGGCCTTCGCCCTGCTCGACTACATCGAGCAGTCCTCAGATGGCTTTCGAATCCTTGTCCGCGACTCGCCGATCGGGTCGGAGTCCGGCTCGTTCGTCTCGATCATCGGCGACATAGCGACCCGGGTTGAGTACATCCTCGAGGCAGAGTTCCGATCCCGCGGCTTCGACGCGGAGTTCGCACCGATGTACGCCCAGATGCTGGTCGGCATGGTGGGCACGACCGGCCAGTGGTGGCTCGACGCCCGCAAGCCCGGCAAGGAAGTAGTGGCGGCGCATCTCGTCAACCTGGCCTGGCACGGCTTGTCGGGGCTGAGCCCTGACCCGTCCCTGCGCACCGAACACACCTGACGCCGGCCCAGCTGCCCCGAGCGGGGTTGACGAGTCGTCAGCCCGACATGGTCCGGAGCGCGTCGGCATACAACCGCTCGCTGAAGTGACAGGCCGCCTGGTGGCCCACGGTGATCTCGCGCAGGAGGGGAACCTCACCTCGGCAGCGATCCTCGGCGAACGGGCAGCGAGGGTGGAACCGGCACGCGGCTGGTGGGTTGACGGCATCCGGCACCTCACCCCGCACGGGCGAGACCTCGCGCTGTGCTTCGAGCTCCGGGTCCGCCACAGGTACTGCGTCGCGCAGCGAGGTCGTGTACGGATGCAGCGGCGCATCGGACACTGCTTGCCAGCCGCCGAGCTCCACGATCTGTCCCAGGTACATCACCGCGATGCGGTCGCTGATGTGACGCACCATCGCCAGGTCGTGGGAGATGAAGACGTACGTCAGCCCGAGCTCGTCGCGAAGACGGGTCAACAGATTCATGATCTCGGCGCGGACGGACACATCGAGAGCCGACAGCGGTTCGTCGAGCACGATGATGCTCGGCTCGACGGCCAGAGCACGGGCAATGCCGACCCGCTGTCGTTGCCCACCCGAGAGCTCGTGCGGGTATCGATCCGCAACCGTCGCGCTCAGCCCGACCAGCTCCAGCAACTCGTTGACCCGACCGCGCCGTTTGGCGCGGTCGATCACGATCCGGCGCACGGCGAGCACCTCACCCAACGTGCTCCCGACGGTCAGTCGCGGATCGAGCGAGGCGTAGGGGTCCTGGAAGACCATTTGGATCTTGCTCCGCATTTCCGACAGGGCAGAGCCGCGGATCGACGTAATGTCCTTGCCGTCGATCAGGATCCGCCCCGATGTCGGTTGCACGAGCCGCACGAGCATCCGCGCCGTCGTCGACTTCCCGCAGCCCGACTCGCCGACGAGTCCCAGGGTCTGACCACTCTCCACCTCGAAGGAGACACCGTCGACGGCACGGACCGTCCCCCCTCGCGACTTGTAGTGCTTGACCAGATCCTCGACAACCAGGCTCATGAGACCCACCGATCTCGCGGGACCCAGCACGCCGCGAGGTCGCGACCACGCGGCTCGAGCCGTGGGTCGTGCTCGGTGCACTTCGCCTCACGCTGCAGACAGCGGGGATGAAACGAGCACCCTGCGGGCAGGCTCGCGAGGTCCGGTGGGGTGCCGCCGATCTGCGGTATCGGGGGGCGCTCACTGCCGAGCACCGGGGGGATCGAGCCGAGCAGTGCTGCGGTGTAGGGGTGCTCGGGACGCCGGAACAGGTCAGCGCTCCGGCCAGACTCGACCACGCGGCCGGCGTACATGACAAGCACTTTCTCTGCGATCCGGGCTACGACGCCGAGGTCGTGCGTGATCCACACGACCGCCATCCCCAGTCGCTGGCGCAAGTCGTCGACCAGGCTGAGCACCTGTTGCTGGATCGTCACGTCGAGCGCGGTGGTGGGCTCGTCGGCGATCAGCACCTTGGGTCGCATCGCGACAGCCATCGCGACCATCACGCGCTGGCACTGCCCGCCGGACAACTCGTGCGGGTAGGAGCGAGCGATGCGCTCGGGGCGAGGAAGGCCGACCTCGCCAAGCGATTCGAGGGCGCGAGACCGAGCGTCGACGCGAGGCACACCATGTGCCTCGAGTCCTTCGACTACCTGCGCTCCGACCCGCATCAGTGGGTTCAGAGAGGTCATCGGGTCTTGGTAGATCATCGCGATCTCGTCGCCTCGCGCCTTCCGCAGCTCCGTCGGGTCGAGTGCCAGGAGGTCGCGGCCACCAAGTCGAGCCGTTCCACCCGTCACTCGTGCCGCAGACGGCAACAGCCCCATCACGGACAGGGCTGTCATGGACTTGCCGCTGCCGCTCTCACCGACCAGCGCAACTACTTCACCGGCCTGCACGTCAAGCGAGACTCCGCGAACAACGGGCAGCTCGCGGCCACGCGACCGCACCACCGTCTGGAGGTCTCGCACTTCGAGGACGCTGTCGCCGCCGGTCACCGACGCGTCTCCTTGGGGTCGAGCGCCGATCGCATCCCGTCGCCCAACAGGTTGAGAGATATGACGGCGGCGACGATGGCCAACGAGGGGAACACCATCGTCCACCACGCCGTGGTGATGAGGTTGCGAGCATCGCTCACCATCAGGCCGAGCGACGGGTCTGGTGGCTGGGTGCCGAGCCCGAGGAACGACAGCCCCGCCTCGGTCAAGATCGCCCAGGACAAGGCGAGGGTCACTTGCACGACGACGGGCGCGCTCACATTGGGGAGCACGTGGCGGAACAGGATCCGCCGTCCCGAGAAGCCGACGACGCGGCACGCGGCGACGTACTCCAGCTCACGCACGGACAGCGTCGGCCCGCGCGCAACCCTGACGAAGATCGGGAAGTAGACGATCGCGATTGCGATCGCGGTGTTGTACCACCCGCGGCCGAGGGCGGCGATCATCGACAGCGCAAGCAGGGTTGCCGGGAACGCGAAGAAAACGTCGGTGAGCCGACCCATGACCTGGTCCCAGATCCCCCCGGCATATCCGCTCGCGACGCCCACCACGGTCCCCACGACTGCGGCCACCCCGACCGCGAGGAGGGCAACTCGCAGCGACGACGCGATCCCTGCGAACGTGCGGGAGGCGACGTCGCGGCCGAACTGGTCGGTGCCGAACCAATATGTCCACGATGGACTCTGCAGCTGATCGTCAGGATGCTGCGCGAGTGGGTCATGCGGAGTTGCCCCGACCACGGCCAGCAGCGCCAGCAAGCAGAGCGACACGAACACCACGAGACCGATTCGGCCGTTTCGGTCCTGCCACACCCGGCGGCCGAAATCACGCAGCCCTCCGGGAGTGGTGGCGCCCTCGATGTGGGCAACCCCTGGCGCACCTGGCAGCGGTGAGTCGGCAGAGCTCATCGCAGCCGCGCCCTCGGGTCGAGAGCCTGGTACGTCAGGTCCACGGCCAGGTTCACGAGCACGAAGGCAGAGGCGACGAACAGCACAGTGCTCTGCACCACGGCGTAGTCCTGCTCCAAGATGCCCGTGAGCAGGAGCCGGCCAAGGCCTGGGAGCGCGAAGATCTGCTCGATGATTACTGTCCCGCCCAGCAGGTAGCCGAACTGAATCCCGACGATCGTCACGATGGGGATCGAGGCGTTGTGGAGTACATGGCGCAGTCGGACCCGCGTGGGTGACAACC
Organism: uncultured Actinomycetota bacterium; assembly: GCA_963815295.1. Classification (GTDB taxonomy): domain Bacteria; phylum Actinomycetota; class Actinomycetes; order Propionibacteriales; family Nocardioidaceae; genus JACDHG01. Next base: position 120,798 of record CAWFFZ010000008.1, on the reverse strand, counting down.
CCTTGCCCTCTGCCGTGCGCACGAAGTCGGTGTTCTGCACCTCGAGGTAGGCCGATCGCGTCGTACGCATGATCGTCGCGACGAGGCCGACGGACAAGACCAGGGCTGGGTAGAGCATCTGGCTCAGGTTGCCTGACACTGACTCGGTGAGGGGCACGAAGGAGCCCGGATCGGGAAAGTACGAGAATGCCGACGCAAGGGCGGCGACCGCCAACGACGCGATCACGAACTCGGGAAGCGCAAGGCCGATAAGGCCGAACGACTGCACGCCCACGTCTCGCGCCGAACCAGGACGGCTGGCGGCGAGCATGCCGAGCCCGACGCCAACCGGCGTCGAGATGAGGATCGAGAGCACGGCGAGCTCGAGCGTGACGGGCAGCGCGGAGAAGATTAGCTCGGAGACCGGGACGCCGGAGTTGGCCGAGACACCGAGGTTTCCGGTCAACACACTGCTGATCCAGCTCATGAACTGGCCCAAGAGCGGCTCGTCGATGCCGTAATACTGCTCGAGCGCTTCCACTTGGTCGGCGGTCAACACTCCCGATTCGGTGCCGAGCTTGGCGGTGATGGCATCACCGGGCAACGCCCTCAGCACCACGAACACAAGTATTGCCACCCCTGCCAGCGTCCCCAGAGTCCCCAAGAGCCGCATCGAGAGGTAGCGCCACGTCATCCAGAGTCCTCACGGCTCGCCTTCGCGAGGTACTCCAATGACTCGGTGGACAGGGCCTTGAAGCCTTCGACGTCATTCCCCACGAGGTAGTAGGACTGGTTGTGCTGCAGCCATACCCAGGGGGACAGCTCGAGCAGTCGCTCCTGTAGATCCTGGAAGAGCTGCTGCCTCTCGTCCTCGTCTGTCGTCGAGTTGGCCTGTGTCAGGAGATCGGCGAGTCCCGCGTCGGTCAGGCCCGCAGGCTTGGCGAGCGACGCACCGTCGGTGTAGTAGCGGCCGTACATGAGGTACGGGTCGGTGCTGCCACCATTGAGCGCGATCGCGGCGTCGTAGTTGGCCTCCAGCCAGTTGTCGACGTACACATTGGTCTGCTGTTGCTGAAGATCAAGCTCGACCCCGATCTCTTCGAGCTGACCCTGGACGGAGGTGGCGACGTTGGTGGCCGTGGCGTACTCGCCGACCATCACGATCGTCTCCAGGGTGAACCCGTCGGGGTAGCCGGCATCGGCGAGCAGATCGCGTGCCGCGTCGAGGTCGGGCGGGTCACAGGGCAGGCCCTCTGTCGGGTCGTAGTCGTAGGCCGGGCTGGTGATGGGGCCGGTGATCTCGGCCTGGCCGAGGTAGGCCTGGTCGACGACCTGCTCGCGGTCGAGTGCGCAGGCAATGGCCTGGCGCACGGGGAGCTTGGACAGCGGACTGCGGCGGCCGTTGAGCATCAGAGCGTGGTAGGACAACGTCGGCTGTGACAGGAGCTGCATCTCCTCGGTGTCGACCTGCTCGGCAACGCTCGGATCAGAGACGACGCCCAGGTCGAAGCTGCCGGCCTTCATGCCGGACAGGACGGACGACTCGTCGGGGATGACGCGGAGCTCGACGGTCTTGAGCTGCGCGACGTCGCCCCAGTAGTCCTCGTTGGCCTCGAGTACAACCTTCTGGCCCTGATCCCACGAGCCCCACTTGTAGGGGCCAGTGCCGTTGACGTCCCGACCCACGCTTTCGCTCTCGATGTCGTCCTGGTCGAGGATGGCCGTGGCCGTCGTGGACAGGACCCGCAGCAGTGCTGCGTCAGGCTGCTTGAGCTCCAGCACGAGACTGGTGTCTCCGTCTGCGCGTACGGCGGCGACGTTGATGAGGTTCGACGCGGCGACGGACCCGACCTCTGGATCGAGCACGCGCTCGAGGCTCGCCTGTGCGTCGGCAGCCGTGAAGGCGGAGCCGTTGTGGAACTCCACGCCTTCGCGCAGCGTGAGGACCACAGTCTTGCCGTCCTCGCTGAGCTCCCACTTCGTCGCCAGGGCAGGCTCGAGGTCTCCCTCGTCGGACGTGTCAATCAGGGTGTCGTAGACCAGGTCGAGCGTCTGCGTCGTCTGGAACGCGGTCGCGACTGCGGGGTCGCGACCGTCGATGTCACCGGTGCGGGCGACGATGAAGGGTTCTTCCTCGCCGCTGCCTTCTTCTGTGTCAGATGAGGGGTTGCACCCGGTCAGCGCCAACGCGGCGCCGGCGGTGAGCGCTACGAGTGCACGCAGGTATCGTTTTCCAGCCATGGCGAGTCCCTTCGCGAGCGGTCCCCTCCGATGGGACGTTATCTTTCTACCAATGCCCTTGTAAAGAGGAAACTTTTTGACAAGGGTGGTGGTTGTGCGGAGCGAGCTGCAGGGCATCGCGGACAATTTGGTCATCCGTGCGTCGGCGGCTGACCCTGCCATTCCGGGTGGTCCTTCGGCGGCCGTCATCGGAGTCAGTGCGGCGTCGGCAGAGCCGGTCATCGTGAGCCGCGGGCATGCCCGAGTGCTGGACGACGTAGGGCATGCGAGGCGCCCGATCGCGTTGGCGGCGGAACCGGTCTTCGACGTCGGGTCGATCACGAAGCTGGTGGTGACGACCGCGCTGGCGATGACGCTGGTGGACCGTGGCCAGCTGCGGCTCGACGCCCCGGTGCAGCGTTGGTTCGCCGACTTCGCGGGTGACGGCAAGGAAACCGTGACGGTGCGCGATCTGCTCGAGCACCGGGGTGGGCTGTGGGAGTGGTGGCCGACGTATGTCGCCGGCGCGCGGTCCAGCGCGGATGCGGTGGGGTGCGTGCAACGACTGCCGCTGCGGTACCAGCCACGGTCGGGCCGCCACTACTCCGACCTCGGGTTCATGCTTCTCGGTGAGATCGTCGAGCGTGAGTTCGCGGCGCCTCTCGATGTGGTGGCTGAGCGGGTTCTGTTCGCACCTCTCGGGATGGCCTCGACCGGCTTTCGGCCCGGCGGGGTAGGCGGCGCGGATGTCCCGGCGGACCGCGTCGTCGCCACCTCGCGTGGAGACATCTACGAGCGCCGCATGGTCGACACCGGTGCGCCTTATCCGGTCACTGTGTCGAGTGACGCCTTTGACGGCTGGCGTGGACACACGCTCGTCGGCGAGGGCAATGATGGCAACTGTTGGCATGCGTTTGGTGGTGTGGCGGGTCATGCCGGGCTGTTCACCAGCGCACCGGACCTGCTGGTCTTCGGGCACGCGGTGTTGTCGTCCCTGGGTGGTGGCGATGGCGGTGGCGGGCTTTGGAGCCGCGAGACGGTGGCTGAGTTCGTCAAGCCCGGGCGCGATGTTGTGCAGGGGTTGGGCTTCCAGCTGACCGGGTCGTTCGCTGGTCATCCAGGCTTCCCCGGTGCGCGTTTTGCTGTCTCACCTCGGCAGCAGGTGGCGCTCGTGCTGTTGACGAATCGCCTCCACACCGCCGGCGAACCCCGCGGGATCGATGCTGAGTGGGCTGAGTTGATGCGCGTCGTCGAGGCCGGCATACCTGACCAGTCGGCACGGCATACCTGACCAGTCGGCGTGGGGGTTAGGGGGTGGCGGTCTTCGCGACGTAGCTTTCGATCTCGTCGGCGATGCGGGCCTTCGTCGCAGCGTCGGCGAACGACACGTCGACCGCGGTCCGGGCGAGGTCGCCGAGCCCACGCGCGTCGAGATCGAGGAGGTCAGCTGCGACGGCATACTCCTGGTTGAGCGACGTGCCGAACATCGGCGGATCATCGGAGTTGATGGTCACCACGACGCCCCCGTCGCGCAACTGCCACAAGGGGTGCTCCTCGAGACTTGCGACCGCGCGCGTCGCGACGTTGGACGTCGGACAGACCTCGAGGGGGATGCGATGTTCGGCGAGGTAGTCGACCAGTGCCGGATCTTGAGTGGCCGTGGTGCCGTGCCCGATCCGTTCGGCGCCGAGCAGCTGTAACGCGTCCCAGATGGTCTCCGGTCCGGTCGTCTCGCCGGCGTGGGGCACGGAGTGCAGACCCGCTGCGCGCGCTTCGTCGAAATGCGGTTTGAACTGCGGCCGCGCCACACCGATCTCGGGCCCGCCCAACCCGAACGACACCAGCCCCTCCGGCCGGATGTGGGTCGCGATCCGGATCGTCTCATCGGCCCCGGGCACACCGAACTCGCCAGGGATGTCGAAGCACCAGCGGAGCACGATCCCGAGATCACGCTCGGCTGCGATGCGGGCATCCTCGATCGCCTCACAGAATTCCTCCGCCGCGACACCTGCACGCACCGAGGTGTACGGAGTGCAGGTCAGCTCGGCATACCTGACCGACTGAGTGGTCATGTCGCGTGCGATCTCGTAGGTCAGCATGCGTACGTCGTCGGGGGTCTTCACCAGGTCGACGACCGACAGGTAGACCTCGACGAAGTGCGCGAAGTCAGTGAAGCGGAAGTAGGCGGCGACCGCCTCCGGATCCTGTGGCACGGGCGTGTTGCCGTGCCTGCTGGCAAGTTCGGCGACGATCCGGGGAGAGGCGGAGCCGACGTGGTGCACGTGAAGCTCGGCCTTGGGCAGGGCGGCGATCCAGGTCTTGCTCGCGCGGGCCATGAGAGGACTGTAGTGGCGGAACCTGGGTGCTGAACGTGGGCGGTCGACCGTCCAAGTGGTCACTCGACGCCGAGGAACTCCACCCTGTTGCCGTGTGGATCGGCGGTGTGGAACCGGCGGTAGCCGGGCAGGTTCGAGTCCCAGTTGATGTCCGCGCCAGCTGCACTGAGCCGGGCAGCAAGGCTGTCGATGTCGTCCACGACGAACGCCGGGTGTGCCTTGCGCGCTGGCGTAAACCCCTCCTCCACGCCGACGTGGAGCTCGTAGCCGGGTCCGCGGAACCAGACGCCACCGCGCCCGGCCAGGCCTGGTGGCTTGGCGACCTCGGAGAGCCCGAGCAGCTCGGAGTAGAACGCCCTCACGACGTCCTCACCGCCGGCCGGACAGCTCACCTGCACGTGGTGAAGCGTGATCATGGGCCTGTCCTCTCGGTGTGGGCGGGTGAGCCGAGATAGAGCTTCATCCCGACGTGCGACGGCTTGAACCCGAGACCCTCGTAGAAGCGGCGGGCTTCGCTCCGTTTGGCGTTCGTCGTCAGCTCGACCCGGGCACAGCCGCGGGCGCGGGCGTCGTCGATGATCCCGGCCATCAGGGCGGCACCCAGCCCGTTGCCGCGCCGGGCCGAGGTCACCCTGACCGATTCGACCTGGCAGACGAGCCCGGCGCCGTACATCAGTCGGCGCAGCCACGTCACCTGGGCAGTTGCCACGATCTCACCTTCGACCTCGCCGACGAGCACCGTCGAATGCGGAGCGCGCACGATCTCGTCGAGCGCGGCAGCGTAGGGAGCCAGGTCGTCGAGGTTCTCGGGCACTTCCCGAATCGCATCCTCATCGAGCAGCCTCAAGATGGCCGCCAGGTCGTCGGCTCGCGCCTCGCGGACGATCACGCGCCGAGCGCTTTGCGGGCGACGACGAACACGCGGCGGAAGGGCAGCACGGTGCCGAACGGCTGTGGCGGGTATGCCGTCCGCAGCAGGGCGGCATACTCATGCTCGAACACCGCGCGCTGCTCGGGTGACAGCGCCTGCAGGACCGGCCGGGCTCCCGTGCCCGAGATCCACGACAACACCGGGTCGGGGCCAGCCAAGACGTGGAGGTAGGTCGTCTCCCAGGCGTCGACCTGACAGCCGAGCCGGCTGAGATCGGCGAGGTACGTCGACGCGTCCTCGGCGGCTGGCTGCTCGACTCCGGCGGTGGCGGCCGCAAACCGGGAGTCGGCGGCGAGGTCGGCCAGCAGCCGATGGCTCGGCTCGTCGAAGTTGCCAGGCACCTGGAAGGCGAACCAGCCCCCCGGCACGAGCGCGTCGACCCAGGCCGCGAAGCGGTCGCGATGTCCGGGAACCCACTGGAGGGTGGCGTTGGAGACGATCACATCAACCGGCTCCGCTGGCGCCCAGGTGGCGACGTCGCCAGCCTCGAAGCGCACACGTGGGCCAGCGTGCTGGCTGGCCGCCGCGATCATCTCTGGGGACGAGTCGATGCCCACGATGCTGGCGTGGGGCCATCGACCAGCGAGCGTGGCGGTCAGGGCGCCAGGGCCGCAACCGAGGTCGACGACGGTCCGCGGGTCCGTGGCGCGCACCCGGTCGACCAGCTCGGCGAAGGGACGGCTGCGCTCTGTGTCGAAGCGGAGGTAGGAGTCGGGATCCCAGGTTGCCACGACGGCCTTCCCGTAAAGTGTCTCGATGTCAAGATAACCTTGGCACTGGAGTTGTCTCGATGTCAAGACAACGAGCGCTGCCCGAGCTCCGGTGACCGTTCTCGCAGCCAGGTCTCCACCGCGTCGTAGTCGACGTCATCGGACGTGTCGAGGCGCAGGCTTGGCCCGAGCCCGAGTGGGCCGACCAGCGGTGCCGCCTCGCGGATGCGGTCGATGGTGCCTTGGTCGGCCGGCAGGTGTGCCGGATGACGGGCTCGGACGGCATACCGCTCGATGGCGAGCTCGGCCGAGGTGGTGCACACGACTTCGAGGAAACGCACTTCGCCGAGCGCCTTCAGCGCGTCGCGGACCTCCCCGTCGTCGTACACGGGGTTGACCCAGATGTCGATGATGCAGCCCCGGGGGCAGTGCGGGACTAGGCGGGTGAGGATCTCGCGAGCGGCTCCGCGCACCGCGAACCGGTCGGCGATGTCGAGCCGGTCGACGATGGCTTCCTTGATGACGTCGAGCGACAGCAGAGGCAGGCCGAGCGATGTCGAGAGTTGCCGGCCGAGCGTGGTCTTTCCGGAGCCCGGCAGCCCGGTGACCACGATCACGGGTCCGATCACGCATCCATGCTGCCACGACCGATTGCTACGCACAGACGTTCTGGCTGCCGGTCTTCAGCTCAGCGTCGGTAGTCGAGTATCTCCATGTCAAGAGTCTTGACGAGTAGCCTTGCCGTCATGGATCAGATCGCCGCCGACGAGGTCGACCGGCTTGTCGATGCCTGGAAACGTGAACGGCCCGATCTCGATGTCGCCCCGATGCAGGTGCTGAGCCGCGTGACGCGGCTTGCTCGCCACCTTGACCTCGCCCGACGGCAGGCGTTCGCCGAGCATGGGCTCGAGACGTGGGAGTTCGACGTCTTGTCCGCGCTGCGTCGCGCCGGCAAGCCCTACACGCTGTCGCCTGGCCGCCTGTTGCGCGAGACGATGGTGACGAGCGGCACGATGACCAACCGAGTCGATCGGCTCGCGAACAAGGAGCTGGTCGAGCGGCTTCCCGACGAGTCCGACCGTCGCGGGGTGCTGGTGCGCCTGACGCCGCAAGGACGCGCGCGCGTGGACGCCGCCTTATCAGGCCTGCTTCAGCACGAGCGGCTGCTGCTGGGTGACCTGTCGGCCCACGACCGGGAGACGCTGGCAGGCCTGCTGCGTACGGTGGTCGCCCCCTTCGACGCCCGTTGACCCGTCACTTTCGGTCCGTTGACCCGTCACTTTTGGTCCGTTGACCCGTCACTTTCGGTCCGTTGACCCGTCACCTTCGGTCCGTTGACCCGTCAGTCATGGTCGCCTCAGTTGTTACTTGGGTCGGTCAGCACACCAAACCTGACGCCTCAACTCACCAAACCTGACGGGTCAACACACCAAACCTGACGGGTCAACACGCCAAACCTGACGGCTCAACGAGAGGTGTTGTCGGCGGCTTCGAGCCAGGCGTGCTCGAGCTCGTCCCGTTCGGCCTCGAGCTCGCGCAGTTGTACGTCGAGGGCGCCTAGCCGCTCGTAATCACTACTGTGCTCGGCCATCTCGGCGTGCACTGCCTCGATGCGGTTGCCGAGCTTGGCCAGCTGCCGATCGAGCTTGGCCAGCTCCTTGTTGGCAGCACGTCGCACCGTCGCGCCACTCGGCTCAGCATCGGCCGATCCGTCCGCCCGCGCGGAGACGGCGGTCGTGGCCGACGCCGCCGTCGTACGTCGATCGGCCGCCACCGCGCGTGCGGCCCGCCGGGCTAGATAGTCGTCGACCCCTCCGGGCAGCATCGCCAGCCGACCGTCGCCGAGCAGGGCCCAGACGTGGTCGCAGACCCGTTCGAGGAAATAGCGATCGTGAGAGACGACGATGAGCGTCCCCGGCCAGGAGTCGAGGAAGTCCTCGACCACGTTGAGGGTCTCGATGTCGAGGTCATTTGTCGGCTCGTCGAGCAACAACACGTTGGGCTCGTCGATGAGCACGCGTAGGAGTTGCAGCCGCCGGCGCTCACCTCCCGAAAGGTCGCCGATCCGCGCGGTCAACCGGTCGCCCATGAACCCGAACCGCTCGAGCATTGAGGATGCAGACACGTCCCGCCCGCCCACCGAGACCACCCGGCGGATCTCCTCGACTGAGTCCAGCACCCGCTTCGATCCGTCAAGGTCGTCGAGCTCCTGGGTGAGCTGTGCGAGGCGGACGGTCCGGCCGAGCCGTAGGCGGCCAGCATCGGGCGGCATGGCACCGCTGAGGACGGACAGCACCGACGTCTTGCCGGCGCCGTTCACGCCGATCAGGGCGATCCGATCTCCAGGGCCGATACGCCACGTGACGTGATCGACGAGGTCGCTCCCGCCGCGCGTGATCGTGGCGTCCTCGAGATCGAAGACGTCCTTGCCCAGCCGGGCGGCCGCAAACGCCTGCAGCTGCACCTGGTCGCGCGGGGCAGGCTCATTGTCGATCAGTGCACTTGCCGCCTCGATGCGGAACTTCGGCTTCGCCGTGCGCGCCGGCGGACCCCGCCTCAGCCAGGCCAGCTCCTTGCGCATCAGGTTCTGCCGGCGGGTCTCGGTGGCGGTCGCCTGGCGCATCCGCTCAGCTTTCGCCAACACGTAGGCGGCATACCCGCCGGCATAGCTGTCGACCTGTGCGTCGTGGACCTCCCACGTCGTCTCACACACCGCGTCGAGGAACCACCGGTCGTGGGTCACGACTACGAGGGTTAACGCCCGTGAGGCCAGATGGCGGGCAAGCCAGTCGACCGCCTCGATGTCGAGATGGTTGGTGGGCTCGTCGAGCAGGAGTATGTCGGGATCGCCCAACAGCAGCGCAGCAAGCGACGTACGTCGGCGCTCGCCACCGGACAGGTCAGCGACCGGCCGGTCGAGGTCGAGATCGCCGACCAGACTGGTCACCACGTCCCGGGCGCGCGGGTCGGCTGCCCACTCGTGGTCTTCTCGCTCGCCGAGCACGACCTGCCCCACGGTGTGCTCGGCATCGTGCTCGTCGTGCTGGGCGAGGAGCGAGACGGCCAGTCCGCGGTTGAGCGTGACGCGGCCAGCATCGACCGGTTCGGTGCCCGCGAGGATCCGCAACAGGGTCGTCTTGCCGTCGCCGTTGCGGCCAACGACGCCGATCCGGTCGCGCTCCTGGACGCCGAGGCTGACGTCGCGAAGGAGCGGCCGAACGCCGTACGCCTTCGACACCTTCTCCACGTTGACGAGGTTCGGAGCGGGCGTGGCCATGGTGGGGTTCACGATCTCATGTGTGGGCCTGCGGACGATCCGGCTCTCACGTCGCCAGGACAACGTCAGGGTCGGATCGCTTGGCCCAACAGGGGTCAGGTGACGATCCGGGCTCCCGAGACCGGGCCGGTGGCTCGCTGCACGGAGCGGCATAGGCCTGAGCTCGCCAGGGCTACGGCCAGGTCGACAGCGTGGTCTTGGTCGGACGCAAGGAAGATGCAGGTCGGACCAGAGCCAGAGATCAGCGAACCGAGTGCGCCGAACTCGTCACCGAGGTCAAGCGTCTGCTGCAGAGCTGGCCGTAGGCGCAGCGCGGCAACTTGGAGGTCGTTGTGCAGCGCCTGGCCGACGGCATACGGGTCGCCGGATCGCAGCGCCGTCATCAGGTCGTCGGGCACGCTCGGATCGCCGGCGTCGTCGCCCCGCATCTTGTCGAGCTCCGCATAGGCCTGGGCGGTCGACAAGCCCTCGTCGGCATACGCAAGCACCCATTCGTAGGTGCCACGGGCCAGCACCGGCGAGATCGTCTCCCCACGACCGGCGCCGACCGCGAGACCGCCCGTGAGACAGAACGGCACGTCGCTTCCCAGCACACCCGCCAGGGCAGCGAGCTCAGAGCGGGTGGCGGCCGTCCCCCACAGGGCATCACACGCGACGAGAGCCCCGGCGGCATCCGTGCTACCCCCCGCGAGCCCTCCGGCCACGGCGATCGTCTTGTGGATGCTCAATGCAACGCCGTCGGTGATGTCGTACGTCGACGCCAGCAACTGGGCTGCCTTGATCGCCAGGTTGGTCTCGTCGAGTGGCAGCGCTCCGGCTCCCTCGCCCGTCACCTTGAGGCTGAACTCGCCAGCCGCTGCGGCGCGTGCCTTGATCTCGTCGTACAGGGAGACGGCTTGGTAGACAGTCGCGACGTGGTGGTAGCCGTCGGCGTTGGGTGGGCCGATGCTCAACCCCAAGTTGATTTTCGCGGGGGCGCGCACAGTCACGGTCGTCACGCGAACAGGCTAGTGGTGGAAATCCGCGGGAGTTCGGCAACTACTGGCCAGCGGCCAGGCTCTCGGCCACTCGGGCGAACTCCGCGACCCCCAACTGCTCCCCCCGAATAGTCGGGTCGACACCCGCAGCGATCAGGGCCTCCTCGGCTGCCGCGGCGGACCCGGCGATCACCGCCAGGGCCGAGCGCATCATCTTGCGCCGCTGCCCGAAGGCAGCATCGACCACGGCGAACACCTGGTCGCGGGTCGCTGTCGTCGCAGGAGGGGTATGCCGTCGCATCGCCACCAGACCGGAGTCGACGTTCGGGGCGGGCCAGAAGACGGTGCGGCCGACCAGACCTGCGCGCCGCACATCGGCGTACCAGGCCGCCTTGACGCTCGGCGCCCCGTAAACCTTCGAGCCAGGGCCGGCAGCCAGTCGATCGGCGACCTCGAGCTGCACCATGACGAGGACTCGCTCGATCGTCGGGAGCTGAGGCAGCAATCGAAGAAGCACCGGAACCGCCACGTTGTAAGGCAGGTTGGCGACCATCGCGGTAGGGGCGGGAAGCGGGAGCTCGCCGAGCCGCAGCGCGTCCGCCTCGATCACCTGGAGGTGGTGTGCATGCTCCGGAGCGAACTCCGCAACAGTGTCGGGCAGCGCCGCGGCGAGCACCGGGTCGATCTCGACGGCGGTCACCCGATGGCCGCGCTCGAGGAGTGCAAGAGTCAGGGAGCCGAGACCCGGGCCGACCTCGAGGACGACGTCGTCATCCTCCAACTCGGCTGCTCGCACTACCCGCCTGACCGTGTTGGCGTCGATGACGAAGTTCTGGCCACGGTGCTTGGTGGGGCGGACGTCATACCGCCGCGCCAGCAGACGCACATCCGCCGGCCCGAGAAGTCTCGGACCGGCGGATGCGGATGATGCTGGGCTCACGTGCCCGGTGATATCACACCGAGGCGGACGATGCGCCCGACAGCGAGGTGGCTGGTGCGATCAGAGCAGCCCCAGCTCGGCAGCACATGCCGGCCAAGCGCCCCAGCCTTGAGCGGCCTGGACCCTCTCGGCGATCGCGATCTGCTGCTCTCGACTGGCGAGGTTGGCCGTCGGTGCGTAGGCGCCACCGCCGTACGCTGTCCACGTGCTGGCGCTGAACTGAAGACCGCCGTAGTAGCCGTTGCCGGTGTTGATCGCCCAGTTGCCGCCGGACTCACATTGCGCGAGCGAATCCCACACGGTGGAGCCGGGCTCGTAGTTGGGAGCGGGGGCAGGCTCAGGCTCCGGGCGTTCCCGGGTGCCCTGCACCTCGATCTCGGCGATGGGTACGACGATGGACTCGCGGGCCACGACTCGCTTGCTCTCGAGCTTGGCGTTCTCACGGACGATCTTGTACGTCACGCGCTCCCTGCCCGCCTGACCCTCGCGGGCGACGCGGGACTCGTCGACGTACATGCTGGCGTCCTCACGGACGACGGTCGTGTAGGGGACCGTCTCCACGACCGTTGCCTTCTTCTTCAGCACGCGGGTGACGACGACGCGGGTGCCATCGTCGATCACGGCGCCGAGGCGAGGCTTGACCACGTCGTACTCACTGAGCCTGACGCCGAGGTCGAGCAGCGCCTCGTCGACGGTCAGCCCATGGGTCGAGACCTTGGCGGGCTCGCGGGTGCCGACAAGAAGGGTGATGTTCTTCGGAGTGGTCACGACGAGGGTGAGGCCGTCGCGGCCGATGTACGACGAACGGCTTGTCGACAACTCAGCCCCCGCGACGATCCGCTGGCCGATCTGCGCCAGGGCCTCGTCGACGTTGGTCGCGGTCGTCCAGTAGTCCTGTTTCTCGCCGTCGACGTTGATGGTCAGTTCGCGGCCGTAGGAGACAGCAATCCGGCTGCCCTCTTCGATCTCGCTGTCCGGGTCAGGGGCGACGGCGTCGTGCTTGCCGACAGTGATGTCCTGCGACTCAAGCACGTCGGCGACAGTGTCGCCGGTGGTGGTGAAGGTCTTCTCCTTGCCGTCGATCGAGACGGTCACGGACTTGCGGGCTGATGCGAAGGCCACGGTCCCGATTACCAGGGTCAGGGCGACGATGGCAGCCGACAGCGCGAGGATGATCCTCTTAGACACGATGCTCCAGAAATTGTGCGTCCCGGCTCACAGGGGTGGTGGGCGCCTGCGCCTCTCAGCGAGGGCTGTTTGCGCCATATAGGGGGTTTGCAGGGGTGCCTGCTGCCGGCCAACAAGTTCACGACCATGCCAGATGCTGGAGCGGTATGCAAAGCGACTGGCGGGCTCAAGCGGGCCACGTGACAGGCATCACGGCGTGTCGCTCTCAGGTCTCACTCTGCGTGACTATGGGCTATATCCGCCTATGTGTCAGCGCGCCGGGAGGTATGCCGCTCGGGTCACGCCTGAGCGCCCCAAGGGCCGCCGAACGCGGTGTTGGTGTTGGCGTCGATCGCCGTGCACAGCTCTTCGAGGCCCACTGCGCGGATCTCTGCCATCGCGCGCACCGTCGTCGGGATGAGGTAGGAGGCGTTCGGGCGGCCGCGGTAGGGCATCGGCGTCAGGAAGGGTGCGTCGGTCTCCACGAGGATCCGGTCGAGTGGGGCGACCGCCAGGGCGTCCCGCACGTTCTGGGCGTTCTTGAACGTCACGGTGCCCGCAAACGACAAGAACGCACCCCGGTCCAGGCACGCCCGGGCGAACTGGGCGTCACCGGAGAAGCAGTGCAGCACCGTGCGCTCCGGCATCCCGTGCTCGTCGAGCATCGCGAGTACGTCGTCATGGGCATCGCGGTCGTGGACGACGAGCGCCTTGCCCAGCCGACGAGCCAGCTCGATGTGGGCCGCGAACGACCGGCGCTGCGCCGCGACCCCCTCGGGCCCGGTGCGGTAGTAGTCGAGGCCGGTCTCACCAATCGCGCGCACACGAGGCGACGACATGGCGAGCCGCTCGATCTCCGCGAGCCCTTCGTCGAGGCGGCCGGCAGTGTCGAGGCGCGGTGCTTCGTTCGGGTGGAGTGCGACCCCGGCCACGATGGCGTCGTACGTCGTCGCGGTCTCCACCGCCCAGGCCGCCCCCGGGAGGTCGCAACCGATCTGGACGATCCTCGGGACCCCGACACTTGCCGACATCTCCAGAGCACTGGCCGGCTCGAGCCAGCTGTCGCCATCCACGATGTCGAGGTGGCAGTGGTTGTCGACGACCGGGCCAGGCAGTGGCTCGGGGAGAGGCGGGCGGCTGAGGTCGCGCGCGCCCGCGACCTCCGAGCCACTGCGCGAGCGCGTGGGCTGGTTCACCCCTGGCGCCTCACGACTCGGCTTCGACCAGCCTCGGGAACAGCGCGGCACCCTTGGTCAGGGTCACGCCGGCGGGAAGCTGGCCCCATCGGCCGGCGTCCTGCACCCGCTGGTCAGCGAGCGGGCCGAGCACGTCTGCCCCGAGCACGTCCCAGAGCTCGGTCGCGGTCTTTGGCATCACCGCGTTGTAGAGCACGGCCACAGCACGCAGCGACTCGGCTGCGGAGTAGAGGATCGTGGCCAGCCTTGCGCGTCCCTCCGGCGACTCGTCCTTGGCGACCTTCCATGGCTCCTGCTGGGTGACGTAACCGTTGACGATGCCTACGAAGTCGGCGACCGGCCCGATCGAGTCGTGGATCGCAAGCCGGTCGATCGCTTCGTCGGCACGGGTTGCTGCCCTCGACAGCTCGACGGCGAGAGCGCGCTCGGCCTCCCCCACGGCGGTCGCCTCTGGCAGGACACCGTCGAAGTACTTGCCCACCATTGCGGTGACTCGTGATGCGAGGTTGCCAAGGCCGTTGGCGAGCTCGCTCGTGTAGACGGCGCTCATCTGCTCCCACGAGAAGTTGCCGTCGGAGCCGAAAACGATCGTCTTCATGAAGTAGTAGCGGTACGCGTCGGAGCCGAACGTGTCGACGATCTCGCTCGGATGGATGGCAGTGACCTTGGACTTGCTCATCTTCTGCCCGCCGACCTGGAGCCAGCCGTGCGCGAAGACCCGGCGGGGTACGTCGACGCCGGCAGCCATCAGCATCGCCGGCCAGATGACCGCGTGGAACCGCAGGATGTCTTTGCCGACCAGCTGGACGTCAGCCGGCCAGACCCGCTCGAACGTCTCGGGGTCGGTGCCGAAGCCCGCTGCCGTCGTGTAGTTGAGCAGCGCGTCGATCCACACGTAGAAGACGTGCTTGTCGTCCCACGGCACCGGCACGCCCCAGTCGAACGTCGAGCGCGAGATGGACAGGTCTTGCAAACCCTGCTTGACGAACGAGATGACCTCGTTGCGGGCACTCTCGGGTTGCACGAACGTCGGTTGCGCCTCGTAGAGCTCGAGCAGCCGGTCGGCGTACTTGCTCAGCGCGAAGAAGTAGTTGACCTCGGAGAGCTGCTCGACCGGGCGCTCGTGGATCGGGCAGAGTCGCTGGCCGTCCTCGCCGGTGATGAGCTCAGCGGGCAGCTTGAACTCCTCACACGCGATGCAGTACGGCCCTTCGTAAGTGCCTTCGTAGACGTCGCCGCGGTCATAGACCGTCTGCCAGAACTCGCGGACGCGCTCGGTGTGACGCGCCTCCGTCGTACGGATGAAGTCGTCGTTGCTGGCGTCGATCACCCGGAGGACGGGCTCCCACTCGGACTCGACGAGCTTGTCGGTCCATGCCTGTGGGGTGACGCCGTGCTGGTCGGCCGCCTCGAGCACCTTCTGGCCGTGCTCGTCGGTGCCGGTGAGGAACAGCACGTCCTCGCCGCGCTGCCGGTGCCAGCGCGCGAGCAAGTCAGCCGCCACGGTCGTGTAGGCATTGCCGATCGACGGAGGCGCCGTGACGTAGTAGATCGGCGTCGTGACGTAGAACGCGGGCCCGGGCATGACAACAATCCTAGGGTCCGTGTCGAACGACTTGTCAGCGCGTGAGCAGGCCTGGACACGGCGAGCTTCTGACAAGTCGGCTGGTCAGCGGTGGGCGGCGGCGTAGACGGTCTTCCTCGGTATGCCGGTATGACGTGCGACCGCCGCGACGGCGTCCTTCGTGCTGAGCCCGCGCTCGACCTCGCTGGCGACCAGGGTGTGGAGCGCCTCGTCGTCGAGGTCGAGCTGCTGCCCTGCGACCACACCGCCGACCACGAGAGTGACTTCGCCCCGAACCCTTTCGGCAGCCCACTCGGTCAGCTCACTCAGGGCTCCGCGGCGTACCTCTTCATGGGTCTTCGTGAGCTCTCGGCACACCGCCGCCGGGCGGTCAGCGCCGAACGCATCGGCCATCGCGCGCAAGGTCTGCTCGGTGCGATGCGGCGCTTCGAAGAAGACCATCGTGCGCTCTTCGGTGGCGAGCGCGTCGAGGCGCCGCGACCGTTCGCCCGGCTTGCGCGGCAGGAAACCCTCGAAGCAGAAGCGGTCTACCGGCAGGCCGGAAACGGCCAGCGCCGTGAGGACTGCCGAGGGGCCGGGGATCGCGGTGACATCGACGCCGGCTTCGACCGCAGCCACGACAAGCCGATAGCCGGGGTCCGATACGGACGGCATCCCGGCGTCGGTCACGAGGACGACCCGCTCCCCTGCCGCCAGCGCCTCCACCAGCTGGGGCGTGCGCTGTGCTTCGTTGCCCTCGAAGTAGGAGACCACGCGGCCGGTCAGCGCGATGTCGAGGTCTTTGGCCAGGCGGCGCAGCCGGCGAGTGTCCTCGGCCGCCACGACATCGGCACTCGCGAGCTCGGCCGCGAGCCGAGGTGGGGCATCGTCTACCCGGCCGATCGGAGTGGCCGCCAGCACGAGCGTCATACGTGCATCCTCGCAGCGGGCCGCAACGTCCGTGCGCCCGGTCGCATGGCGCTCAGCCTACGGACGCAAGTGGGTGCGGGTCACCAACGTCCGTAGGCTCGGTCGCGATAGCGCTCGGCGCTACGGACGCAAGGCAGTCGTGACCGTACGATGTCGGCGTGGCGACGACGACGGAGGAGGCTGCGCCGGGCGACTTGGCCGACAAGCGCAGCACCTCAGTTGCGTTGCTGGGCAGCACGATCGACGGGGAGCCGCTTCCACGTGTACGTCGGCGGCTGACCCCACCGTCATACCGCAGCGACGTGCTCTGGGGCTGGCTGGCGCCACTGATCATCACGCTCTGCGCCGGCATCCTCCAGTTCTGGAGCCTCAACACTCCTCACGACATCACGTTCGACGAGACGTACTACGCCAAAGACGCGTACTCCTTGCTCATCAAGGGTCACGCCACCAATTTCGTCAACGACGGCAACGACGACAACGGCAGTGAAGCCGACGCCAAGATCAACTCCGGCACGACCGAGGGCATCTTTGCCGACGGGCCGAGCCTCGTCGTCCACCCGGAGGTGGGCAAGTGGATGATCGCGTTCGGCGAGTGGATGTTCGGGATGACGGCGTTCGGCTGGCGGTTCTCGTCGGCGCTGATCGGCACCTTGATGGTGTTGGTGATGTGCCGCCTCGTCCGGCGGCTCACGGGCTCGACACTGCTGGGGTGTGTAGCCGGCTTACTGCTTGCCCTCGACGGGCTTCACTTTGTGATGTCGCGGATCGCTTTGCTCGACATCTTCTTGGCCTTCTGGCTGCTCTGCGCTGTGCATTGCCTTGTGGCCGACCGCGACTGGGCGCGCGCGAAACTGGCCCGCACGTACGAGATCTCTTCCAGGCTTGGCCCTTGGCGCTTCGGTCCCATCCGTGGCTTCCTGCTACGGCCATGGCGAATCACTGCTGGAGTCTGCTTCGGCCTGGCGGCCGGCACCAAGTGGAGCGCAGTGTTTGTCGTCATCGGGTTTGGTCTGCTCGCCTGGGTTTGGGACTCCGGGATGCGGCGCTCCATCGGCGTGCGGTGGGCGCCCTTGAAGTCCCTGGTCGTCGATGCGATCCCGTCGTTCTTCTCGATCGTCATGGTTGGTCTCGTTGTATACGTCGGCACGTGGATGGGATTCCTGACCCACGCCGAGAAGTTCGAGGAGGCCTTCGGCACGGCGGTTGACGACAAGGACTGGACGTGGAGCTCCGTAGACGACAATCCGACGACGACCGTGGGCGAGGTCCGTCACGACCTCAACATGCTCTGGAACTTCCATAAAGAGATCTACATGTTCCACACGGGCGACTTCATCAAGGACGCAACGCACCCGTTCCAGTCCGACCCCGGCGGTTGGCTCGTCCTCAACCGACCCCTGGGAATTGCTTCGGTGTCAGGCGACCAGAAGGAGATCCCGAACTGCCCCGAGGGGCAGCAGTGTGTCAAGCAGATCCTCGCGCTCGGCACCCCGGTGCTCTGGTGGGGTGGCGTGCTCGCACTCTTCGTCGCAGCGGGGTACTGGCTGAGCCGACGGGACTGGCGATTCGGCATTCCGATCGTCGGCGTCCTGACCACGTGGCTGCCATGGTTCTGGAATGACCAGCGGCCGATTTTCTTCTACTACGCCATTGCCATCATTCCGTTCACGGTCATCGGTGTGACGTTGGTGCTCGGCAAGATCATGGGGAAGGGGGACGCCCCCTACCAACGACGGCTGATCGGGTCGGTCGCGGCCGGTGTCTTCGTGCTCGCCGTCGCGCTGAACTTCGTGTACTTCTACCCGATCTGGTCGTCCGGTCTCCTCACCAACGAAGCATGGAACGACCGGATGTGGCTGACGAAGTGGATCTGACCCGCGGCGCGTGCTAGCTGCTGCGGCCAGGCCTCAGCCGGTCAGGACCGAGGTGCCGCCGCACAGACAGAACGGGTGTCCGACAGGGTCGGCATACACACGGAAGTTCCGCGTGAAGCTGGAATGCGGCGGATCGACCGGATCTAGGGGCGCAGCGCCGGCCGCAACGACCAACTCGTGCGTCGCCACGATGTCTTCGACTTCGAGGTCGAGGTGGAACTGCTGCGGCGAACCGTCCGGCCAGTCGGGGCGGGTGTAGTTGTCGATGCGCTGGAACTGGAGCAACGAGTGCGGTGCCTCAAGGTATGCCCAGTCGTCGTCGCTGCCGTCGGCCACCTTGCCGCCGACAACCTTCGCATAGAACGCGGCAAGCGCCTTCGGGTCTGGGCAGTCGAGTACGACGGAGTGCAGCTTGATCGTGGTATCCGGCATGACGGAGTCTCCTTGGCTCGGGCGGCGTCGAGGGCTCTGCTTGAGCAGTCGGTCCGCGGCAGTCGCATGTTGATCAGGGAGCCTGCCACCGTCTTCCGACATACGGCGGCAGACGACAGGCGGACGGAAGGCATCTCGGCCACCAGCCCCAGCGTGTGACCGTGTGTGCTTGGACAAGTGCTTACAGTCAATGACCCGTGTGGGTCATGTACTACCGTCACGCATCACACCTAGGCTGGTTACACCCCGCTAGACCGGTAGACCTATGGCACGTGTCGGGTTCAACACACTGACTACGCCGCAAAAGAAGAGGTCGAAACCGATGACTAGCCCCCCAGATGATGACTAGCCCCCCAGATAGGGACCTCATCGTCGACGAAGGCATTATCGCGGAAATCGATTTGCTGACCGAGCTCATCATTGCCGCCACCCTGAGCCCTGACAGCCTCACGCAAGAGCGAATCGACGACCTGCTCGGGGTCACCCACGACCGAGCGCAATCGACGACTTTATCGGCGTAGTTAGTGGGACCAGGAGGCTCTGGTCAGCCGGGGCTCGCCCAGGAGGTGGGAATGTCGGCACCGCCCTCCTCTGAGATCCGTGCGCCGAACTTTACGTAGCTTGGGTGGGAGAAGAACTTCCCGGCAACCAGGGTCTCACCCATGCCAAAGGTCGTCGCCCGCTCGATGAGACCCGCGGGCACGAACGAGAAGACCTCCCTCAGATAGCCGAGATCGGCTTCGGAGTTCATCCGCATGAGGAGCAGGTTGTCGCACTGTGAGAGCACCTCCTCGCTGACTTTCTGCGGGCGCTGTGTCGAGGTCAGCAGATAGAGCCCGAACTTCCGTCCTTCAGCGGCGATCAGCGCGGCGTAGTTGGTCGCGAGAGCCGTCATAGGGTCGACCGATGTCCTGGGGCAGACGTTGTGTGCTTCGTCGATGACCACCAGGCAGGGCTCGCGTCGAGTCCGGTCTCGCCACAAGGTCGAGAGCACGGTCTCGGTGATGAGTCGCTGCTCTTCGATTCTGTCCAGCGAGCCCAGGTCGACCACCAGGCACCGTGCGGTGGGTTCCTCCAGTTCCTCGACCAGTGACCTCCCCTGCCCGCGGCTCCAGATCGACCAGTTCAAGACGCCAAGGTTGGCTGCTCGCAGCCCGAGCTGGCGTACATCCGCATTCTCCGACGTCACCAAGGCGTCAAGGCCGCTGATCAGCGGCCTGCCCTTGTCGCTGGCGGCAAGGAGCCCCGAGAGGGCAGCGTGCTCTTCACGGTCCTTGATCGGGTCTAGCCGGAGGAGTGCTGCCTGGGCCGCCGCGTCGACCTCGGCGAACTGCAGTCGAAGGGGGTGTTCGGCGTCGGGGAGGTTCCGCCAGACCGATACGCCATTGGCAGCCGAGGCGTAGGCAGCCGCCAGACTTGGGTCGGTGGTTTCGCGCACTTCGGACAGTCGGACGTAGTCGGAGTTGGGGTCGAGAATGATCAAGCGAATACTTGTCTCCACCAGCAGACGCTCAAGCACGAGACCTAGGGAATACGTCTTGCCGGAGCCGGATTGCCCGCACATGAAGGTATGCCGGTTGAAACCTCCAGCATCCAAGGCTGCAGCGACCCCTGGTGCGAGCATCAGCTCGCCGATAGTCAACGCCGAGCGATCTGGCCGCACGCGTACGATCCAAGCCTCGACCTCTTCAGGAGTCGCCGGCCGCACCGTGGCGTCATGGAAGGTGTGGCCAGGCCCGTCCAGAACGATGCCCTCCCCACGCGCGCCTCGGACCTGCGTGGCCGATGAAGCCGCGAAGCCGAAGTCGGGAACAGACACCGAGTCGGGACGCAACGTCAGGACCTGACCCAGACACGTCTGACCGTCGCCCTCGATGACGACGTAGCCACCGGCCTGCAGGGCGAGCCCGTGCAGGGAGGCCTGGAGCGTGAACCGGCGCCCATCCACCGACGTGGCTAGCGGAAGCAATCCCCGCTCCAAC
Source organism: uncultured Actinomycetota bacterium (assembly GCA_963815295.1). Taxonomy (GTDB): domain Bacteria; phylum Actinomycetota; class Actinomycetes; order Propionibacteriales; family Nocardioidaceae; genus JACDHG01. The sequence goes on along the minus strand of CAWFFZ010000008.1, from coordinate 100,280 downwards.
TCCTCGCGATATGCCCGGTACTCGGTCACCCGGTCAGCCACCGAACCTGCTCCCGCTTCATGACCGGCCACCGAACCTGCTGATGCTTCTGACACGGACGCGCACTCCTTAGACACCTGGCGCGTCAACGCCTCGAGAAACACGATCACGCTGCCGGGGACTCGATGACTCGAGACAGTCGCCATCCTCGCCCAGATGGGTTTCATGCCTCGTCACCCGGCCAGGGTGAGAAGTCAGTCAGCCAAGGGGACAACTCACATGGGTGACCACGCGCCCTCTTTGTCACAGTCGGTTTCACCCGCCGCGGGTGAGGCTGACCGCGCGTTGCGTCAATACCGTCACCATATGTCGGTAAAGGACCGCACAGAGCGTTGACCGAGGGCGCGAGGGTCTGAGCAGGAGGACGAGCGATGAGAATGCGATCACTCCTCACGGCGGGTGTTGCCATCGCCGCAATCCCGCTGCTGGCCGCCTGCGGCGACACAGATGACCAGAACTACTGCAGCCAGTACGACGACCTGGTGACGGCGGCAGACGAGTTTCAAGAGCAGGACCCGCTGACCGCCAAGGTCGAGGATCTGCGAGCTGCGTCGGAGGAGGTCGAGGCCGAGCTCGACCAGTTCCAAGCAGTGTCCGAAGGACGCCTCGACACGGCCATCTCGACGCTCCGCGCCAGCGTAGACGCCGTCAGGCAGGCCGCGGTCGACGCAGGCAGCGAGGCCGTTGAGACAGCACGCCCACTGCTGGAGGACTCCTTAGAAGACGTCGCCGAGGCCTGGGCCGCGCTGAAGGACATCGCCGACGTGCAGTGCAACTTGGACTGAAGGCCACAGCCAGAACCTCAGAAAGAAGGCAACGAGATGGACGCGACATTCGTGCTCGAGGGGCTGGTTGTCCTTGGGGCCATCGTCATGGGAACCCGGGCTGGCGGGGTAGGGGTCGGCCTGTGGGGCGGCCTCGGCACCTTCGTCCTCGTCTTCGTCTTCGGTGAGGCTCCGGGCGAGCCGCCCGGCGCGGCACTCGCCATCATCCTTGCGGTGGTCACCGCAGCAGCCCTCATGCAGGCGGCAGGGGGTGTCGACTGGATGGTGGCGATGGCAGCCAAGGTCATCGAGAGCCGTCCAAAACAGATCACCCTGATTGCGCCCTTGACGGCGTTCCTGTTCTGCATCGGCTCCGGGACCGGCAACATCATCTACCCGCTGCTGCCCGTCATCTACGACGTCTCCTACAAGAACGGCATCCGGCCCTCCCGGCCGCTGACCGTTACCGTGGTCCAGTCAGGTATCGCCCTTGCGGCGTCGCCGGTCTCAGCCGCGATGGCGGCGATGCTGACTCTCACCGAGGTCGGCCCCTACAACCTTGGCCTCACCGAGATCCTGGCCATCACCCTCCCGGCGTGCGTCATCGGGATCGTGGTCACATCGCTGGTGACCAACCGGCTGTGGAAGGACCTCGATGACGACCCGGCGGTCCAGGCCAAGATCACCTCGGGCGAGCTGGCTTCCCGCCACGCGACAGTCGCCGCGGTCCCCAGCGGTGACGGAGGATCAGGAGCCGAGCAGTCAGCTGCGACTGGTACCGGCACACCCGCCTCGTCCGCGTCGCAGCTCGTCTACACGTCAAAGGGCCGCAACTCAGCCCTGGTCTTTTTCGTCGGTGTGGTGGCCATCGTGCTCCTCGGCCTGTTCCCCGACCTTCGTCCGGCGTTCAAGGTCCCAGGAGAGGGCCAGGTGCCGATCGACATGACCACGACCATCGTTCTCGTGATGTTCGTGGTGGGCGCAGTAATCCTGTACGTCGGCCGTCCGGACGTCACGAGCGTGCCCGACCAGTCGGTGTTCAAGGCCGGCATGATCTCCGCCATCGCGCTCTTCGGCATCGCCTGGCTCACGGCAACCTTCATCACAGCCCACGAGGAGTACATCGTCGGCACCATCGGCGAATGGGTGACGGACTGGAAGTTCCTCTTCGCGCTGGCGGTGTTCCTCGTGGCAGCGCTGACTACCAGTCAGTCCACTGCGACGCGGACCATCGTGCCCATCGGCCTCGCGGCCGGGCTCGCCCCTGGCGTCGTGACGGGCATGTGGGCCGGAGCCCTAGGCGGCGTCTACACCTTGCCCGCTAACGGCACGCAGATCGCCGCGGCGAACTTCGACCTCTCGGGCACCACCAAACTGGGCACCAAGCTGATCGACCACAGCTTCTTCATCCCCATGCTCGTCCTCTCTGTCACCACCATCGCCGTCGGCGCTGTGATCGGCGGGGTCTTCTTCTAAGTCCTCAACCACCACCCCCTGAAATCGAGACTGAACGGAGCAGCAGATGCAGACGCAGCAGATCGCGGACAAGGCAGTCGCGCTTATGCCGGACCTGATCGAGGACCTGAAGAAGCTTGTCGCGATTCCTTCGGTCGCCTTCCCCGGATACCCGCCCGAGCCCGTCATGGAGATGGCCGAGCAGGCACTGGCGAAGTTCCGGGACGTTGGTTTCACCAATGCCCAGCTCATGGACGTACCGAGCGGCTACCCCCCGATCTACGGCGAGATCGCCGGACCGGAGGGCTCACCAGTGGTGATGCTCTACGGACACTACGACGTCCAGCCGGCCCCACCCGAACAGGGTTGGACGACTGACCCGTGGACCCCGACAGGTCAAGCGGACGGACGGATCTACGGACGTGGCGCCGCCGACGACAAGGGCGGCCTGGTGATCCACCTTGGCACCATGCGGATCCTCGAGGGCAAGCCTCCGTGCACAGTCAAGCTCATCGTCGAAGGGATGGAGGAGACCGAAAGCAACCTCGAACCCTTCGTCGACGCGCATCCCGAGCTGTTCGACTGCGACTTGTTCATCGTGTGCGACATGGGCAACCTCCGGGTGGGCGAACCCGTGCTGACCACCGCCCTTCGCGGAGACGTCGCATGCATCGTGACAGTGCGCACCCTCCAGCACCCGCTCCACTCGGGGCTATTCGGTGGGGCGGCACCGGACGCGATGATGGCGCTCGCGCGACTGCTCGCCACGCTCGTGGACGACGAGGGCAACGTCGCCGTTCCCGGCGTAACGAGCGGTGAATGGGAGGGCGCAGAATTCAGTCCCGAGGATCTTCGTTCCAGCGCAGACCTGCTCGAGGGCTCCGTCATCGTGGGATCGGGTCCCGTCGCGTCGCGTCTCTGGGCCAAGCCGTCGATCAACGCGATCGGGATCGACATGACGACCATCGCAGGATCATCTAACGTCCTGATCCCTGAAGCGCGGGCGAAGATCTCGATGCGCATCGTCCCGGGTTCGGAGCCTGAAACCGAGCTGGACGCCCTCGTCAGCCACCTTGAGGCGAACGTGCCGTGGGGCGCGGAGATCGAGGTACAACGCACGAAGGCTGCCCCCGGGTTCAAATGCAAGACTGACGGACCCGGTTACGCCGCCGCACGCCTGGCCCTCGAGGATGCCTACGGGAAGCCGGTCGGGGACGCGGGCTCCGGCGGTTCAATACCGTTGCTGCGCAAACTCCAATCGGTTGCGCCGCGGGCCGAGTTCATCCTCTGGGGTCCTGAAGACGTCGCGGCGGCTCGCATCCACGCGTCCGACGAAAGCGTCGACCCTTCTGAGATCGAGAAGATGGTGATCGCCCAGGCACGCCTTATCCAGCGAATGGCCGAGAAAGCTTGACGACTTCGGCAGCACGCCCCTAAGCGAGAGTGAGCGCACGGATGAGCAGCACTCAAGCGATGTCCACTGCACGTGGTGTCCTCCTCGTCACCTGTCTGTCGACTCTGGTGGTCAACGCCAACACGTCTGCGGTCAGCATCCTGCTCCCGGCTATCAGCAAAGACACCGGCATGGACGTCACGACACTGCAGTGGGCCGTCACCGGCTACTCGCTGGTGGGTGCCGCGACCATCGTGACCTCCGGCTCGCTGGGCGACGTGTTCGGCAGAAAGCGCATCTTCCAGCTCGGCCTGCTGCTGTTCGTCGCGTCGTGCGTGTTGATCGCACTCTCCAACTCGGGTGGAGCGGTCATCGCCGGGCGCTGCATCCAGGGCGCGTCGGGTGCGACGATCCTGGCATGCGGTCTCAGCCTGCTGACAGTGGGCACCCCCGAAGAAGGCAAGCTGCGCGCGGTCTCGCTCTGGGGCGCGGCGGCAGGCGTGGGTGCCGCCGTCGGGCCATTGGTCGGTGGTGTCCTGGTCGAGCTGACAACCTGGCAGGGTCTGTTCTGGCTGGACGCAGGCGTCGCCGCGGTGTGCATGGCGATGACGGCAACCAAGGTGTCCGAGTCGCGAGACGAGGACCGGCCCCGCTCGATCGACATCGCTGGGAGCGTGCTGGTCGCGCTCGTTCTGACGCCGATCATCCTCGCGCTGAGCGAGGGCAGCGACTGGGGATGGACATCTCTGGCCACTCTCGGCTGCGTGGCACTGGCCGTCGTCTCGGCTTTCGCGTTCGTTGCTGTGGAAAAGCGCGTCGCCGTCCCCATGCTCGATCTTGCCCTGCTTCGCAACCGCGTCCTGGTGGCCTCGACGATCGCCATCCTGATCGGCGCCGGCACGATCAACGCACTGATGTACCTGGTCAGCCTCTACTTCCAGGACCCGAGCACGCTCGGGCTGAGCTCCTTGGAGGCTGGCCTGGCGACGATACCGGCCACCGCCGGACTCGTAGCGATCGCACCCTTCGTGCCGCGCGTCGCGGCACGGTTCGGCGGCCGTCAGATCGTCGGTGCTGGGTTTGCGATCACTGCCGTCGGCTTCGCGTGGATCGGCTTCGTCGACGGCTCGTGGGGGTATGGAGCCTTCGTCCTGCCCCTCGTTGCCGTCGCCATCGGGATGGGACTCTCCAACGGGCCCGCTACGTCGGCGTCGACGGCATGCGTCGCGCCAGCTCAGGTCGGGGCAGCATCCGGTGTCTCCAACATGGCACGCTACGTCGGCGCGGCCGTCGCCACGGCGCTCGCTGCGACGATCTACGGCAACGTCATCGCAAGCAAGACCGCTGAGGGTCAGTCGAGTGCGGACGCCCTGTCCTCCGGACTCGCAGTCGCCTCGTGGACGATGGCAGCGTTCAGTCTCGTTGGCGTCGTGATGGCCGTGGTCATGGGTCGTCACCGTGTTGCGAAGGGCACCCTCGCAGACGCGGGCGCGGCCGCAGCCGCCCACACGCACACCCTGCCCACCTCTGCCACGCCGGTTGCCTGACCCGGTTCGCAAGCCATGGAGCTGAGCAACGTCATCCTCGTTCTTGCACAGGTATCGGGCCTGCTGTTCGTGATCGCGAGCATGCTGGCGATGGGGCTGGCATTGACGATCCCCAACATCCTCGCCTCGATCTCGAACGTGAGGCTGATGCTGCTGGCGCTGGTCGTGAACTTTGTCGTGGTGCCCGCCGTGGCGTTCGGTGCTGCGGCGTTGTTGATCTCCGATGACCATGCAGGCCTGAAAACAGGGCTGATCCTGGTGGGTGCGGCGGCTGGTGCGCCGTTCCTGCCAAGGCTCGCCCAGACCGCTCGCGGACCGTTGGCGCTGGGGGTCGGCCTCATGGTCGCGCTGATGCTGGTGACCATCGTCTACCTCCCGCTGGTCCTACCGCTTCTGCTCCCAGGTGACGTCGAGGTCAATTCCTGGGAGATCGCGAAGTCGTTGATCTTCCTTATGCTGCTCCCACTCGTTGCCGGTCTGCTCGTCCGGGCCCGATACCAGGAGCTCGGCGCGAAGATCCACCCCGTCGCCACGCAGTCGTCCACCATTGCGGTGGCGTTCTTGATGGTCACGCTGCTGGTGGTGAACTTCGAGGAGATCATCGACACCGTCGGCACCGGAGGCATCCTCGCTGCCCTCATCGTGCTGGTCGCCGCGTTCGCCGTGGGCTTCCTCGTCGGTGGCAGACCAGAGGAGCAGCGGTCGGTCCTCGGGTTGGGGTCGGCCCAGCGCAACATCTCAGCCGCGATCGTGGTTGCCGTGCAGAACTTTGGGGACGACCCAGAGGTCATCACGATGGTGATGGTGATCACCGTGCTCGGTCTCGTCGTACTGTTCGCGGCGGCCGGCGAACTGGGCAAGCGCTCCCTGGCGCGGCAGGCGCAGGTGGGCGAAGGGACGCTGCCCGCAGCGAGTTCTGACGGGCCACCCGACCAGACTCCGGACAGCGGCACCGGCACGCCGGCGGGATAGTCGGACTCTCTCCGGGCGTCCTGGTCTCGAATCCGGAGACTGGTATTCGCCCTCACCCGCTGTGGGTGAGGCGGTTCGAAGACGATGGGCAAAGGATCTCACCCAATGCGGTGTCGGCTGGGCTGACCCGAAAGGGCTGAACCGTGGATGCAACCTCCGCCAGCATCATCCTGGCTACCGTGTTCCTGTGGGGCGTCATCTCGACGCGGGCGGAGCGGGTGCTGCTCTCCGCGCCGATCGTGTTTGTCGCGGTCGGCTTCCTTCTCGTAGAGGCCATGGATCTCCTCCATGTCGAGGCGGAGCATGAGGCGGTCAAACTCGTCGCCGAGATCACCCTGGTGTGGTTGCTGTTCGCCGACGCGGCCAAGGTTGACCTGATCAAGGTCCGCAGGGACATGGGCTGGTATGTGCGTCTGCTCGGTGTCGGGCTGCCGCTCACGGTGGCTTTGGGGACCCTCACCGCGGTCGTTGTCCTCGACATCAGCTTCTGGGCTGCCTTGCTTGTGGGAGCCGCGTTGGCGCCGACCGATGCTGCGCTGGGCGCAGCAGTGATGAACAACCCACGGGTGCCGGCCAAGGTCCGGCGGATCCTCAACGTCGAGAGTGGGCTCAACGACGGGATCGCCACCCCGATCGTGCTCCTGGCCATCGCCGGTCTGGCTGTCGAGCTGGGAGTGGAGGGCGTCCACGGACCGGGACGCGCTGCAGTCAGCCTTGCGATGGGGGTTGTCGCGGGCGCGCTGTTGGGTGGCCTGGGTGGCTGGATGATGCGTGCCGCCCGACACAAAGGCTGGCTCTCCGACGAGCTCGCCGGGCCAGCCATCCTCGCGCTGGCGCTTCTTGCCTACACCGGAGCCCTGGTCGTGGACGGCAATGGCTTTGTCGCCGCCTTCGTTGGAGGCCTGACGTTTGGTGCAGTCGCAGGGCCGAGGGAGGAGAGAGAGGTTGCCTATGTCGAGGAAACCGGCGGTCTTGCCTCCGAGCTGGCGTGGCTGATCTTCGGGGCCCTGGCGCTCCCGACCCTCGTCGATGCGATGTCGTGGCGCGTCCTGCTGTACGCCGTGCTGAGCCTGACGGTGGTGCGCATGCTGCCGGTGGCGGTCTCGCTGCTGGGAACCCGGGCCCCCATCGCGGAGGTCGCCTTTGTCGGCTGGTTCGGTCCACGAGGTCTGGCATCGGTCATCTTTGCCCTGCTCGCCCTGGAAGACCTGCCCGGCGCGGCCGATGAGCTGGTCGCGACCATCGGCATCACGGTGCTGTTGAGCATCGTTGCCCATGGCCTCACCGCGCGCCCGCTCGCGCGCAGATTCGGCGAACGGGAGGTCGCTGCGACCCCCGTCTCACCCCAGGAGACCGTCTAGCGTCCACTCACCCAGTTTGGGGGATGACCCCCTCACTCACCGGTCGTACCGTTCACGTCTTGTGGCCTGGTGAGCAGCCACCAAATGGAGGAACGCGATGAGTCCTGATCGTCATGCGCGCACGATGTTACCGATCCCCGACCGGCCGGTCGTCGGGCCTGACCACGTATGACGCGAAAGACCCCGAAACCGCCTACCCTCCGATCGAGCCGTTGGTTCCCCCCGAGGGTGCGCCGAACGTGCTCATCGTGCTGCTGGACGACGTCGGATTCGGGGCGTCGAGTGCCTTTGGGGGTCCGTGCCAGACGCCGACGGCCGAGCGACTTGCGTCGGGTGGTCTGCGGTATAACCGCTTCCATACGACGGCGCTGTGCGCCCCGACTCGCCAGGCGCTGCTCACCGGGCGCAACCACCATTCGGTGGGGATGGGCAGCATCACCGAAACCGCGACCTCGGCTCCCGGCAACAGTTCACTGCGGCCGAACACGAAGGCTCCGTTGGCGATGACCCTGAAGCTCAATGGCTACTCGACCGCGCAGTTCGGAAAATGCCACGAAGTGCCGGTCTGGCAGACCTCGCCGATGGGCCCCTTCGACGCCTGGCCCTCGGGTGGTGGGGGATTCGAGACGTTCTATGGCTTCATCGGTGGCGAGAATAACCAGTGGGATCCAGCGCTTTACAGCGGCACTACGCCCATCGAGCCCCCGGCTACGCCGGAGGAGGGCTACCATCTGACCGAGGACCTCACCGACCACGCGGTCAACTGGATGCGTCAACAGAAGGCGCTGATGCCCGACAAGCCGTTCTTCATGTACTTCGCACCCGGCGCCACCCACGCCCCGCATCACGTGCCAAAGGAGTGGACCGACAAGTACGAGGGCCAGTTCGACGACGGTTGGGATGTGCAGCGCGAGCGCACGTTCGCCAGGCAGAAGGAGCTCGGTGTCATTCCCCCGGACGCGGAGGTGACCGCGCGGCATGACGAGATCACCGCGTGGGACGAGATGCCCGACGAGCTCAAGCCCGTGCTGGCTCGGCAGATGGAGGTGTACGCCGGGTTCCTCGAGCACACCGACCATCACGTCGGACGACTGGTCGATGCCATCGAGGCCCTCGGGGTTCTCGACGACACGATCATTTACTACATCATCGGCGACAACGGCGCCTCGGCCGAGGGCACCATGAATGGCGCCTTCAATGAGATGGCCAACTTCAATGGGATGGCCGCCCTCGAAACTCCCGAGTTCATGGTCAGCAAGATGGACGAGTTCGGTGGCCCGGACTCCTACAACCACTACTCGGTCGGGTGGGCCTGGGCGATGAACTCCCCCCTGCAGTGGACCAAGCAGGTGGCCTCCCACTGGGGTGGCACCCGCAACGGCACCATCGTGCACTGGCCGAACGGCGTCGACGAGCCAGGTGGCGTGCGCTCGCAGTTCGCCCACGTGATCGACATCGCCCCGACGATCCTGGAGGCGGCCGGTCTGCCCGAACCGACGATGGTCAACGGTGTGCTGCAGTCGCCGATGGAGGGCACCAGCATGCTCTACAGCCTCAACGAGAGGGAGGCTCCCGAGCGGCATGACCTGCAGTACTTCGAGATGTTCGGCAACCGCGGCATCTATCACAAGGGATGGAGCGCGGTCACCAAGCACAAGACGCCCTGGATCATGGTGGGCGGGCAGCTTCCCGCGTTCGATGACGACGTGTGGGAGCTCTACGACGGCAGCACCGACTTCAGCCAGGCCCGCAACCTCGCCGCCGACCACCCGGGCATGCTGGCCAAGCTGCAGCGGCTCTGGCTGATCGAGGCCACCAAGTACAACGTGATCCCCTTGGACGACCGCACTGGCGACCGGCTCAACCCCGAACTGGCGGGCCGGCCAACCCTGATCCGGGGTAGCTCACAGCTGTTCTTCCCGGGCATGGGCCGACTGTCGGAGAACAGTGTCGTCAGCATCAAGAACAAGTCGTTCTCGGTCACGGCCGAGGTCGATGTGCCGGACGTCGGCGCCAACGGCGTGATCATCGCCCAGGGTGGCCGATTCGGCGGCTGGGCCGTCTACGTCATGGAAGGCAAGGCCAAATTCGTCTACAACGTCCTAGGCATCCACGAGTTCTACACCGAGGCCGACACGCCGATCCCGGAGGGGAACCACCAGGTGCGCATGGAGTTCGCTTACGACGGCGGCGGGCTGGCCAAGGGCGGCGACGTCACCTTGTACTACGACGGCAACACCGTAGGCACCGGCCGTGTCGCTGCTACCCAGCCGATGGTCTTCTCCGCCGACGAGACCACCGACATCGGCTACGAGTCCGGCACCACCGTCACCCCCGACTACACCGCCCGGACGAGCCACTTCACCGGCAAGCTCCATTGGGTGCAGCTCGACGTCGGCGACGACGACAACGACCACTTCATCGATCCTGAGGAACGCCTACGCATCGCCATGTCCAGGCAGTAGCCGCCCGAGTTGGTTGACCACACGGTCAGCGATCATGATCAGACCGCTGCGCTCGATGCGGGCTGCTTGGTCGGGATCGCGCGCGTGAAAAACAGTGCCAACAACGCGATGCAGGCCAGGACCGCGAGTGCCGTACGCAGTCCAATGAGGCGCGCGGTCGCGTTCTCCTCGACGATCCCGTCAGTCGTGGTCGCCGACACGTCTGCCTCGTCGAGCGCTGTTTGGAGCTGCGCATCGGAAACGAAGGGAATGCCGTCGGCGAGCTCGACCGTAGCCGTCGAGGTCACCTCAGCGGGGACGTCGGGGTTCTGTTCGATCCCAGTCAGGAACGACGTCGTCAGGCTGGAGATGAGCACGGCGCCAGCAAGGGCGGTGCCGATCGATGCTCCGAGGTTAGTCACCGTGTTCTGAAGCCCGCCGACGTCACCGGCCTCCTCGTCCGAAACCGAAGAAACTGTGACAGCGCCGAGCTGCGAAGCCAGTGCCCCAACCCCGAGGCCGGCGAGCAGCATCGGCCAGGTCACGATCTCGGGGCCGGCACCAGCCTCCAGCGCGGCGACCATGATCACGATGCCCGCAAACATCGCGAGGATCCCGAGCTGAGCCACCCTGCGCGGCGACGCATCGGGAAAGGCCTTCGGGATTCCGGCAGCAGCTAGCAGAAGAGTGATCGAGAGCGGAAGGAGCCGCACACCCGTGTCGATGGCGGACAGCCCGAGTGCCACCGAGAGAAACAGTGGCACGGCAAAGAAGACACCGGCCTGCAGCAGGTACTGGAAGAAGAACGCCGTGAGGCCGCCGCGAAGGACCGGGTTCCGAAGGATCGCGGGGTTGACGAGGGGCTCGGCGCCGCGGGCGATCTGCCGGTTCTCCCATCCCATGAAGACCCACAGAACCATTCCGCCTGCCAATCCCAGCCAGATCGACGGCGACAAGCCGAGCCATTCAGGGGCTCCCGGCTTGGCCAGAACGAAACCCCACTCCCCCGAGCGAAGGATTCCGAACACGATGAGCCCGAGGCCGAGCGCCGAGAGGGCGGTCCCGACGAGGTCGAGCCGGGCTCGCTTCTCGGGTAGCGGCACGTCGCTGATTCGCCGGGTCAGGACCAGGATCGCTCCCACCACCAGGACTTCCCCGAGAAACACGTAGCGCCATGACAGATAGGTAGTGAAGAGGCCACCGATGAGGGGGCCCGCTGCCACGGCAATGGCACCGGCCGATGCCACCAGTCCGTACGCTCGTGGGCGTTCGGCGCGGGCGAAGTTGGATGCGACAAGGGCCACGATGGCGGGCATGATCAGCGCGGCGCCGATGCCCTCCAGGAACGACCATCCGAGGATAAGCACAGTGAGATTCGGCGCAAGATGCGGTGACTGACGACCCGCAGGCGTAGATGATGCAGCCGATCGCGAATGCCCGCTTGCGACCGACAAGCTGACCGATCTTTCCTCCGGTGATCATCAAGGACGCCATCACGAGCGTGTAGAGCGTGATCGCAGTCTGGATCCCGGTCACCGTCGTTCCCAGGTCCTCGGCGACGGTCGCGATCGACACGTTCATGACGGAGCTGTCCAACGTCATCAGGAACTGTCCCGACGCGAGTGTCAGAAGCACGATCCCGGAAGTACCCACCCGGCTGTCCGTGGTCTCCATGGCGTCAACCTACTCAGCCCCGAGCCCTCTCTCGGTGACGCCACGCGACCCGTTTCAGCTCTGAGCGAGTTCGCCGTACCCGCCCTGGAGAGAACCGCGGCCTAGCATGATCGGGTGACCGATGTTGGGGCCTCCGAGCTCGCGCTGAACCGGGCACTGTGGGCCGTCCTGAACGAACGCTTCACCGATGCGGCGGCCGAAGACATGTGGTCACGACCCCACGTGGTGTGGGGGCTCTTCGCGGTTCCGGAGAGAGACCTCGGCGTCCTGGGAGATGTCCTCGATGCCGACGTCGTGGAGCTGGCGTGCGGTACGGCGTACTTGTCGGCGTGGCTCGCCCGAGCGGGTGCCAGAACCGTCGCCGTGGATCTCTCCGACGAGCAGTTGGCGACCGCGCGGAGGATGCAAGGCCACATTGGCCCGGTCTTTCCTCTGGTCCAGGGGGATGGACAGCGGGTCCCGCTGGCGAGTGGACGCTTCGACTTGGTGGTGAGTGAGCACGGAGCCGCTGCGTGGTGCGACCCTGAGCGCTGGCTGCCTGAGGCGGCGCGGCTCCTGCGCCCGGGAGGGCGGCTGGTCTTCCTGACCAACAGCCACTTGTCGGCGCTGTGCGTGCCTGCCGAAGAAGGGGTCGCAGGTGAGCGACTGTTGCGAGGTCAGCGTGACGTCTACCGGGTGCACTGGCCCGGAGGCGGGGTCGAGTTCCATCCGTCGCATGGCGACTGGGTGCGACTCTTGCGCAGGTCCGGCTTCGTGGTCGAGGCCATCCACGAGATCTTTGCGCCCCCGGACGGTGGCAACCATCCCTTCTACGAGATCGTGTCGCGCGATTGGGCAACCCGGTGGCCCGCCGAGGAACTTTGGGTAGCGGTGCGTTCGCGAGAGGGGTGACCGCACCAGCTCCGAACGGCGCATCAACTCTCCCTGCGCAGTACCGACCTAAGGACAGCGGAACGCCACCACCCGTCCGGAGACGCCGACCGCCACCGTGCGGCCCACCTCGGGCGCTTCGAGGCCGGGGATCCGAGCTACGACGAGCGGACCGTCGGGGAGCAGGGTCAGCCGGACGGCCGCGTCGTGCCCGTAGAAGCTGACCTCCTCCACGCGGGCCTTGGCCGTTGCCGGCCGGGACGGGTCGTCGACCCGGATCTGCTCGGGCCGGACCAGGACCTCGACCTCGCCGTCCGGGCAATCGTCACCGACGTCGAGGTCGCCGAGCGGGCAGCTTGCCACCCCGGCGCGAACGGTGGCCGGCAGGATCGCAGCGCCGCCCACGAACCGGGCCACGTCGGGGTCGACGGGCGAGCGGTACAGGTCGGGCGGGCTCGCCGCCTGGACCACTCTGCCGGCCCGCATCACCGCGACCTGGTCGGCCAGGGACAGCGCCTCGTCCTGGTCGTGGGTGACCAGCACCGCCGTGGTCTCGGCCGCGTGCAGCACCCGCACCACGGCCCGGCCGGTGCTGGCGCGCAGCGACGCATCCAGAGACGAGAACGGCTCGTCGAGCAGGACCACGGACGGGCTGGGCGCCAGCGCTCGGGCCAGCGCCACCCGTTGCTGCTGGCCGCCAGAAAGCTCGTGCGGGTGCCGTCGTGCGTACGACGCAGGCAGCTCGACCAGGTCCAGCATCGCGTCGACCCGCGACGACCGGCGCTGGGCTCGCGGCAAGCCGAATCCGATGTTGGCCGCCACGTCGAGGTGCGGGAACAAGGCGCCCTCCTGCGGCACGTAGCCGACCCGGCGTTGCTGCGCGGACACCGTGCGCCCTGCACCCGCGACGACCCGGCTGCCGAAGCTGATCGTGCCGGCGTCGGGGTCGAGGAAGCCGGCGATCAGCCGCAGCAGGGTGGTCTTGCCGCACCCCGACGGCCCGAGCACGGCGGTGATCGAGCGCTCCGGGACGGTCAGCTCGACCTCATCGACCGCCACGGTGGTGCCGAACGCCTTCCGGACGCCGTCGAGGTGCAGGCTGCTCACGGTGCGGTCCTCTCGGGAGCGTTGGACTCGGTGGCTTGCCGGCCCAGCAGGATCGTGGCCGGGACGGAGATGAGCACCATCAGCAGCGCGTACGGCGCGGCTGCGCCATACGCGACCGACGACGAGGCGGACCAGAACTTGGTGGCCAGCGTCGACGTGTCGATCGGCGCCAGCATCAGGGTTGCGGTGAGCTCGGTGGAGACGGCCAGGAACACCAGCGCGGCACCGGCGCCGAGGCCGGGCGCAATGATCGGGAGGGTGACCCGGCGAGCGGTCGACAGCGGTCGCGCTCCGAGGCTGTGCGCGACGTCGTCGAGCACCACTGGGGCCTGTTCGAGTGCCGTCCGGACGCTGACTACCGCGCGCGGCAGGAACATGATCGCGTAAGCCAGCAGCAGCAGCGCGTAGGTCTGGTAGGCCGGCTGCACCACGCGGATCGAGACCGTCACCAGAGCCAGCGCGACCACGATGCCGGGCAGCGCGTTCGCGATGTAGGTGCTGCGCTCGACCGCCGTGCTCGCGGCGTTCCGGTAGCGGACCGCCAGCCAGGCGACCGGGATGGCCATCAGCACGGTCAGGATCGCCCCGCCCGCGCCGAGGGCCAGCGACGTCGCTGCTGCGGACGCCAGCTCGCCGACCGGGAACTCCGTCGAGGAACCCACGAGCAGCCAGTGGACGAGACTGTACGTCGGAATGCCGACGGCCAGCGCCACGACGCCGCCCATCAGAAGGGCCACGGGCCAGCGCAGCCGCCCCAGCCGCTGCCGCTCGACCGGGCGCGCGGCGCCGTGGGAAACCCGGGCGTACCGGCGGTGACCGCGCAGCCGCAGCTCCGCGGTCAACAGCAGGACACAGCACAGCACGAGCACTCCGGCGATCATGTTCGCGGCCGCCCCGTTAAAGGTGGAGCGGTACTGGTCGTAGATCGCCGTGGTAAACGTCGGGAACCGCAACATCTGCAAGGCGCCGAACTCCGCGAGCAAGTGCAGGCCGACTAGCAGAGACCCGCCCAGCATCGCCGGCCGCAGCTGGGGCAGAACCACGCGAGCGAACGCCCGGGCACGGCCATGGTCGAGGGAGTAGGCCGTCTCCTCGAGTGCCGGGTCGAGCCCGCGCAGCGACGCCACGACCGGCAGGTAGACGAGCGGGGAGTAGGACAGCGTCACGATCAGCACCGCGCCGGCGTACCCCTGCACGTCGTGGGTGAGGGACACCCACCCGTAGCTGTTGACGAAGGCCGGGACTGCCAGCGGCGCGACGAGCAGGCCGTGGAACAGCTTGCGGAACGGCAGGTCGGTGCGTTCGACGACCCACGCGCAGCCGACTCCGAGGACCAGGCTGAGGGCGATGCCGCCGATCACCAGCCGCACGGTGTTCCACAGCAACTGACCTATCCGCGGACGGACGAGTAGGTCCCATGCCTCGGCCGGACCGATGATCACCGTGTACGCGATGACGAAGCCGAGCGGGATCAGCGCCAGGAGGGCGACCAGCACGCCCACGAGCAGGAGGAGGGGTGGCGCTTTCCCGGTCGGTCGCTCTGGCCGGCCGGGTGGCTCCTCGAGGATTGGGACGAGGGCTGGCGTGCTCGTGCTCAGAGGAGGCTCGCGTCCTGCATCAGCTCAATCACCGTTTCGCTGTTGAGCGTGGATACGTCTATCTGCGGCGGCTCAAGCTCGTCGAACGGCTTGACGGGCGGGTCGAGCGACACGTTCGGGTTGAGGGGGTACTCGAGGGCGTAGGAGTCAGCAATCGCCTGCTGGCCCTCTTCGCTGGCGAGGAAGTTGACGAACTGCTGCGCATCGTCCTGCTTGTCGCTCGACGCGAGCACGCCGGCGCCCGAGACGCTGATAAACGCACCAGGGTCCTGGTTCCCGAAGTAGTGCAGCTCCGAGCTGTCGCTGTTCTCGCCGGCCTCCGCCTGGTCGCGGTACCAGTAGTAGTGGTAGATGATCCCGGCCTCGATCTCGCCCGCGTTGACCGACTCCAGGACGACGTTGTTGCCGTCGTACACGGTGCCGTTATCGGCCAGGCCCTGGAGCCACGCGCGCGTGGCGTCCTCGCCCTCGAGCTCGAGGACGGCGCTGACGATCGCCTGGAAGTCGGCGCCGGTGGGCGAGAACGAGATGCGACCTTCCCACTCCGGGTCGGCGAAGTCCATGATCGATTCGGGAAGGTCGGCCTCGGTCAGCTGGTCGGTGTTGTAGACCACAACCGTCGACCGGGCGATGAAGCCCAACCAGTTCTTGTCACCGGGGACGTAGTCGGCAGGGATGAGGTCCAGGGTCTCCTGGTTGATCGGCGCGAACAGATCGGCCTGGTCGACCAGCGACATGGCCGGCGAGTTCTCGGTGAGGAAGACGTCGGCGGGCGAGGCCTCGCCCTCCTGAACGAGCTGGTTGGCCAGCTCGAGGTCACTGCCGCTGCGCAGCTTGACCTCGATCCCGGTCTCCTCCTCGAAGATCGGGGCGACCTCGTCGAGCAGCTCCTCGTGCTGAGCGTTGTAGACGGTGATGAACGGGCCGTCGTCGTCCTCGCTGCAGGCGGCGAGGGGCGCGATGGTCAGGACGGTGGCCGCCAGGGCAACCAACGCTCGCTTCGGCACGGTGAATCCTTCGCAGCTAGGTTAGGGTCGGCTAACCTTACCTGATCCGGGCGGCGCCACCACTGGGTCGCCGCAAGCAACCGCCTAGCCCACGTTTGGCCCACCCCGTTGAGATGCGGGAATCACAAAAGGCCAGGTCAGAGACTGCGCACCTGAGTGGAGCCGGCGCTAGAGCGACGCGATCGCCTCCAGCGCGGGATCACGGCCGGCACGATAGGCATCGATCGTCAACGGGGCTGGAATATCCACATCGATCCACGGTCGGGACAGCCGGGGGTCCCACTGCCACCACAAGGTCGACACGCGCACGGTGATCCGCAGGTTCGGCAGGACCAGCAGCTTGGAGTCTCCATAGTGGTTGTCGCGCGACGCCGAGGGTTCTCCGACGAAGATGGGCGATGTCCACTTCTCCAGATCGCAGATCAGCATTTGGGCCGCGGAAAACGTCCGCCGGCTGGTGATGACAAAGAGTCGCCCGCGCTCGTCGAAGCGCGACCGCAGCAGGGCTCGCACGATCGTACGATTCAGGTCTCCGTCGCCACCGCCGTTGTGGCGCAAGTCCAGGACAAAACGGCGGGCATCGAAGGAGTCAGCGGCCGCGAGGGCACGCGCGAAGAACGCGCCGAAGTCTTCCCCACGCTCTTGGATCTCGTTGAACTGGCAATACAGCAACTCACCTTCAGGCACGTGGGAGAACCAGTACGACTCCGTCAAGCGGCAAAGCCACAACGGCACCGGTGCGCGATCGCGGAGATCCACCCAGCCGTCACGAGATCCCCACCACTTGTCCGCGCCGCCCGACAGATCCGGAAACGGTCCGACGCCGGCGAGCGAGACCGAATGCGGAAGGCCATCCACTTCGACGGTCAGCATCGCGGCCTGCGGATCATCGGAAAGTCCCACCGCATGGAGCACTTCGGGCATCGCCAGAAGGATCGGCGCATACATCAGGACCCCCATGTCGTTGTCCCGGCCGATCAGCGAGGCCACCCGCTCCTCTGCCGCGTCGACCGGAGCACCGCCAACATGAGTAACTCGCGCGCCGAGCACGCCGGTTTGATCGCGGACGGCCGCGCGTACGTAGTAGCCGTCCGCGAACCGATACAGGCTGACCGGAAGCGTCTGAAAGCCAACCGGATCACGCCACGGCGCCACCATCGTGTGGCCATCGCCGATGGCAGCCGCAAGCCGCAGCAACTCGACGACAACCTGATGCCGGGCCAGAGTTGGGAGGCGCCTGCGGATGTCCCCGATGGCTTCATCGAACTGCTGACGCCCCAGGGTGTGAAACAGGTTTGCGTGCACGGCCGGCATCTCGCGCGCGACGACGTCGAGATCCTCGTTCCAGCGACGCACGTCGTCAGCATTGGTGTCCACTCCCCGAGAGCCTAACGGCGTCGGTGCCCGACGAATCCGAGGTTCAGCCGTCCTCCTGAGCCAGGAATCCGGGCATGACCTCTGGCGCCAGCGGATCGGTGGAGCTGAGGGGACTCGAACCCCTGACCTTCTCGTTGCGAACGAGACGCGCTACCACCTGCGCCACAGCCCCATCGCAGTCCGCGCGCGAACCGCCGGGAAACTTTAGCACCGGCCAAGACGCGTACCCGCACCCCTAAGAGCCGTGCAGGTCAACCCTTTTCAGCTGTTGACGGCGCGTGGCGTCTCGTCGACACTTTCGTCCGCGGGCTGGGCCTCGGTGGACGCTGCGGCCTTGGCCGTGGCCGCGGTCACGCTGTCGTCTTCGTTGTGTCCCGCGGACCAGGTGCCGGGCTCGCCGAGGTCGATGGTCCGGATGGTGCGGTGGGCCGCCGGCTTGTCGACGTACGTCGGCAGGGTCACCGGGAGCGGGTCCCACAGCGAGCCGCCATCGGCGGTCGGGAGCGCGACCGCCGTGACACGGTCCTCCTTCAGGTCGACGCCAGCCGCGGCAATCTCGGCCGTCGACAAGGTGACCGTCGGCTCGTCGTCGGCGGGGTCTGACTTGGCTGTCCCGTGTGAGGCATCGACGCGAGCGGCCGCACGCCGGACGACATTCGTAGGCACCGGCCGTTGCCGTGACGCCTCCGCCCAGAATGCCTCTTCGGCCACGCGCACCTGACGCCTGGCCACAATAAGGAAGGTGACGATGATTCCGGCCGGCACGGCGGCTGACCACCATGGCAGCAAGGCGAAAGCCGACACCGCTGCGGTGAGGATGAGAACCGTCACAAGCACGATGAGGACGCGTCGACGTCGAGCGGCCGCGGCCCGCTGGGCAGCCCGGCTTGGCCTCTCGGCGCGTGATGAGTCGTCGGCAGGGGTCGGCTGCAACGTTGGCGAGAGGACTCGGTCGACCGTGCGAGGCGGCGTCGTCACCATCCGTCCGGAGGTGGCAGCACCCGAGCCGCGACGCGACAAGACGCGCATGGCCGACGAGAAGCGCTCGATCGATCGGGTGCGGGCGGCCTCGTCGTGGCGGCGAAGCGCCAACGGCACCAAGTAAGCCGCCCACGCCACGACAATGGCTGCATAGATGACACCTGTCAGACCCACAGGTCAGACGGTATGTCGCACTATGCAGCCAGGGCCGGAGCCGCGTCGGTGTGTCGCCTGAGAAAGTTGTGGCTGATGTGGCGAACTGCCGATCAGTGAAGGGCGAGTCGCGCGAGCATCGTTGACTCGACTTCCTCGGCCGTCACGGCGAAGAGCAGGTGGTCGCGCCACGCCCCGTTGATGTGCAGGTACTTCGGCGCGAGCCCGATCGACTTGAAGCCGAGCTTGTCAACGACCCGCAAGCTCGACTCGTTCTCCGGCCTGATGGCGATCTCGATCCGGTGCAGGCCCATCGTGAAGAGGCAGTGGTCGCAGGCAAGTGCGACCGCGGTGGGGATGATGCCCTGCCCCGCATACGGTTCTGCTACCCAGTAGCCCATCTGCGCCCACCGGGCCGAGCCCCAGGTGATCCCGGTGACGGTGAGCTGGCCGACCATGGTGTCGTCGTACGTCACCACGAACGGCAACGAGCGCCCCGACTTGCCTTGCCGGATCAGGTCACGCGTCAGTGATCTGTATCCAGTGTTGACACTGCTCGACTCCGGTGGACGGGTCGACTCCCACGACACGAGCCATTCGACGTTCTCGTTGCGCAGCTCTTCCCAGCGTGAGGCGTCGCTCATCGTGATGGGCCGAAGACCCACCTTGCCCGCGCCCAACCGGACTGGCCAACCGGCAGTCAGTACGCACCGCCATTGTCGGTACGCCGGTGGTCGCCTCCGGTGTTGCGCTTGTGGTCACCTTCCGAGCTGCCCTGGTGGTCTCCCTCAGCGCTGCGCTGGTGGTTGCCCGCCACGCCGCGCTCGTGGTCACCCCCTGCGAGCTGGTCCAGCGCATGGTCGAGCAGCGGGAGCAGCACGGCAAGGCCGTCCTTGACCCCACCGGGCGACCCCGGCAGGTTGACGACGAGCGTCATCCCAGCTCGCCCGGCCAACCCTCGGGAGAGCGCGGCCGTCTCGATCCCGTTCGCTAAGCCGTAGGCGCGGATGGCCTCGCCGATGCCGGGGATCTCGGAGTCGATCACGGCGCGAGTCATCTCAGGGGTGCGGTCAGTCGGTGTAAGTCCTGTACCGCCAGTGGTCACCACGACATGGGCACCGCCGGAGACCGCGGCCTCGAGGGCAGCCCTGACTGGCTCGCCGTCAGGCACTACGAGCCCTTGTACGTCGGCGATGCCATGGTCGGTCAACGCCGAGACGATCCGCGGGCCGGTCGTGTCGTCGTACACACCCGCCGATGCCCGGTTGGACACCGAGATGACCACAGCTCGTCGGTCAGCCATCTGCGCCGCCCCGACCTGATGCGTGCCAAGACCCCGATCTGCCGCCGGTCTTGCTGACCAGCCCCACGCGCTCGATCAACGCCCCCTTGTCGACCGCCTTGACCATGTCGATGATGGTTAACGCCGCCACCGCCACCGCGGTCAGCGCCTCCATCTCGACGCCCGTGCGGTCTGCGGTGCGGACCGTTGCCGTGATCTCCACCGCGTCGTCGGCGACCGTCAACTGGACGGTGACGGCACTCAGTGCGATCGGGTGGCAGAGCGGGACCAGGTCGGGCGTGCGCTTGGCGGCCATGATGCCGGCGACCCTGGCGACACCGAGCGCGTCGCCCTTCGGCACGCCCTCGCCGCGGAGCAGCCCCACAACCTCGGCGGATACCCGCACCAGCCCGGAGGCGACCGCCTCGCGAGTCGACACGTCCTTGTCAGAGACGTCGACCATACGTGCCGCACCCGACTCATCGACATGCGTCAGCCGGGGACTGTCACGGCTGTTGTCGGCGTCGATCATCAGAACGCCCTGTCCAGCACCATGACGTCAACGGTGCTGTGGACCTTGAGATCCGTGGTCTCCTCGGGGATGACAATCAACGCGTCAGAGTGCGAGAGGCCGCCGATCAAGTGCGAACCGTGGCCACCGACTGGGGTCACCTCCGCTCCCTTCGCTGTCACGTCGAACTTAGCCCGGACGAACTGCCGGCGACCACGTGGGGAACTCACGCTATTCGTCAGTTGGGCACGCACCAGCGGCCTGCGGTAGGGCAGCTTGCCCATCATCCTTCGGATTGCCGGGAGCACGAAGACCTCGAATGACACGTACGACGACACGGGGTTGCCGGGCAGCGTGAAGATCGGAGTCTCGTCCTCGCCGATCTTGCCGAACCCTTGTGGTTTGCCCGGCTGCATGGCGACCTCGACGAAGTCGACGGTCCCGACCCTGCCCAGCACGTCTTTCACCACGTCGTAGTCGCCTTTGCTGACACCACCACTCGTCACGACCAAGTCTGCCCGGACGAGCTGGTCAGACAGAGTGTCCGTGAGCTCCTGCGGGTCGTCACTGACGCTGCCGACGCGATAAGGGATCGCATCGGCCTGACGGGCGGCCGCTGCTAGGCAGTAGGAGTTCGAGTCATAGATGGAGTCGAACCCCAACGGCGTGCCCGGCTCACGAAGCTCGCTGCCCGTCGACAAGATGACGACACGTGGCCGCGGCCGAGCCCTGATGCGCGAGCGACCGGTTGCTGCCGCGATCGCCACCTGGCGAGGGCCGAACACGATGCCCTCCTCCAGCAGCAGGTCGCCGGCTGTCACATCCTCGCCCCGCGGCCTGATGTGCTGGCCGAGCTCAGGCACCTGCACGATCGTGACGTTGGCCCGGCCACCGTCAGTCCACTCGATCGGGACGACGACGTCGGCGCCGGTCGGCAGCGGTGCTCCGGTCATGATCTTCACGGCCTGTCCCGGCGACAACCCGTATGCCTTCGTCTGTCCGGCGGCGGACTCCCCCACCACCGGCAGCCGCACCGGGGTGTCCTTCGAGGCACCCTCGAGGTCGGCGAGGCGGCAGGCGTAGCCATCCATGGCCGAGTTGTCGAACGTCGGCAGGTCGATCGCGGCCGTGATGTCCTCGCAGATCGGCAGTCCGATCGCCTCGAGGAGTGGCTGGTCGTACGGCGGGAGTGGGTCGATCGCATCCAAGATGCTGCTGAGGTGCTCTTCTACGCTGCGCATCAACCGTGGTCTCTCATCAAGGGGTCCGCGGCATTCAAGGCCACGACGTCACACCCTAACTTGCACCGAGAGTGGTCCCTCGGCTGATCACGCCAGGCGAGTCAGCCGCCTCAAGCTCGACCTCTCCGACCGCGACGACATCGGGCTCGAATGTCCAGTCGCCGCGCACCACGAATGACGTCGCCTGGGCGAGGGACGGCACCCCGTCGGTGAATCGGGCGTCGAAATCGGCGATCAGCTTGTAGAAGTCCGGCTCGAGGTCGACATACGGCGCATCGGCACTCTCGACCGCCAGCCGAAGCCGGAAGTCCTCGCCGAGCTCGTACACGTCGGAGCGCAGCGCCAGCAGGTCGTTCGTCGACTTGACCGGCAGGAAGCGCGACCGGTCGACCTCGACCGCCTGTGCGCCTTCGAACACCTCGACCGCTGACCCCATCGCTGTCTCGATCTGGATCACCGCCGGCGAGTCCGGGTCGCCCGCGTCGACGGTTTTCTCGTTACGGATCAAGGGCAGCCCGAGGATGCCACCGGTGCGTTGCATCGTGCCGGCCAGGCTGCGCAAGTCGATCCACAAGTTGTTCGTATTGAAGTAGCGATGATGCGTCACGTCGCCGAACATCGCCTCGTCCGCTGGCGCCGTCTGCGCCGACTCGCGAAGCACGAGCTGCTGGTCGCGAGCCCGGATCGCCAGGTGGCCACCTTTGCGGTCGGCCGACGTACGTCGACTGACCTCGACGGCGAAGGGCGCGCCGCTCTGTGCGAACCACCCCGCCACCGCGGGATCCACGACTGCTCCGAGGTTGTCGCCGTTGGACACGAAGGCGTAGTGGAACCCAGCCTCGAGCAACTGGTCCAGCACGCCGGATGCGGTCACGGCTGTGTAGAGATCGCCGTGTCCGGGGGGGCACCACTCCAGCTCGGGATCAGCAGGCCAGTCGACCGGCGTGAGGTCGTCAGCCCTCAGCTTGGGCTCGCGGTTCTGCACGAAGTCGGGGTCCACCCCGTCGACGGCCAGGTCGTCGTACCGGCTCAGGACGGCCAACGTGTCGTCGCGGGTGCGGAACGAGTTCATGAAGACGAGCGGAAGCCTGGCCGACGTCTCCGCGCGGAGGTGCCGCACTTGTCGCACGATGATGTCGAGGAAACAGAGCCCGTCGCGCACCTCGAGAAGCGATTTCGCCCGGTCCATGCCCATCGAGGTCCCGAGACCACCGTTGAGCTTGATCACGGCGGTCTCACTCAATGCCTGAAGGCTCGCCGCCTCCGGCAAGTCCAGGTCATCGAGGCGCGCAGGGCTGGTCAGCGGCTCAATGTCGGACTCGGCGACGATGCCCGTCTCCCCGCTCTCCAGCAGCCCGTAGTAGTGACTGAAGACGTCGATCGCGACCAGATCAACCCCGGCATTGCGCATCCTCGACTGGGCTTCGGACAGACCCTCGGCACTCATCCCCGCATGCTAGGTGGTCGACGAATGTGGCGCTGGGCGCGATGCCGCCTATTGTGGGGAGATGCGCCCCTCCGCACTCTCGTCCGCGCCGACGAAGCAAGATCTGCGACGCGAGGTGCTCCGGGCGCGGGCCGATCGCGACCAGCCGAGCCGCGACGCCGCATCCCAGGCAATCATCGATCGAGTCCTCGACCTCGACGAGATCGCAACCGCCGAGACAGTGGCGGCCTACGTCTCGACAGCAGAAGAACCGTCCACGAACGGTCTACTCGACGAGCTCCACGAGCGCGGGATCATCGTGCTGCTGCCCGTCGTGCTCGACGACTTCGACCTCGACTGGGCACAATATGAGCCGGGCATGCTGCGGCCACGCCGACTCGGAATCCTGGAGCCCTCCGGCGAGCGCCTCGGCCCGGGAGCCATCACCGACGCGGACGTCGTCCTCTGCCCCGGCCTGGCCGGCTCGCCAGCGGGAGCCCGACTCGGCCGCGGCGCCGGGTGCTATGACCGGGCGCTGACCCGCACCCGGCCCCGCGCTCTCCGGGCGCTGCTCGTGTTCGACGACGAAGTGTTCGAACACCTGCCCGCGACTTCGCATGACCAGCGAGTCGACGCAATCGTGACCGATGCGCGCGTTCTCCGGATCACCCGCGAGGATGCGTACGGCACCTGGAGCTGACGCCCCGGCTCCCTGTCACCCAGCCGGGCTGAGAGTCAGGACGTGCTCGCCCGCCCGGTCGACGGAGTCGCGGCTGAACACCCAGGGCAGGGTCTCGCCGGCCGCCCATAGTTCTGTCTGGTCGGAGTAGTTGTCGTTGTAGGCGTGGCCGGATGCCCCCGTGAGGTTGATCCATCGCGCGTCGTCGAGGTCGTCGAGTGGCACCACCATGCGCATCGAGGGCACCGCCGAGACCTCGTAGCCCTCGGTGGCGTCCCATGCCGTCGCGTTTATCACTGCGGGACCACCGCTGACGTCATACGGCCCCCGGTTGAACACGAATCGCACCGGCGAGCTGTCCGATCCAAGCGTTTCGTTCTCCAACGAGAGCTTGTGCAACATCCCCCACCGCCATTCGTTCGGGGTGCGGGAGACCTTCCTGGTCAACTCGTCCCGTCCTTGCAGCAGTGCCTCGCGGATGATGTCGTCGCGGGTCTCCACCCGGTCGCTGGTGTCGACATCGTCCCAGAACTGGTTTTCCGGATCGTCGAGCAGATCAAGCATCACGGCGTACCACCGCGACCCACCGTCGGGTCGCGCGTCTGTCGGGAACTGGTCGGAGAACGTCAGGTCGAGCAAGCGACTCCACACGACGTTGAAGTAGGCGGCCCCCGGGCTGTCGGCATCCATCTTCAGGTCCCAGCGGAACAGCACCTGCTGGCCCACGCTGTAGTACGGGTCGTCGATCGGGACCGACCGCAGCATGGGGGTCAGCCGACGGGCGAGGGCGCTATAGGTGTCCAGCTGGATCTTCGCCATGTCGTCGGCGGTGAGCGAGTGGTCGGCCTCGAGCAGGTTGCGGATGCGTTGCGCCCGGTAGCCGTAGTCGAAGGAGCTCCCGAGGTAGTAGGGGTAGTCGCGGCCGGCGACTGACTGGTTGGCGGTGATGACATACCCGTCGTCGGGGTCGAGCACGCTCGGCAAGGCGTCGAAGGGGATGGGGTCAGGAGCCCAGTTGTACGCCGGATCCCACCCCGGGGCGGGCCAATCGCCCTGACCGGTACGTCGGATGGGAATCGTGCCAGGAGCCTGGTAACCGATGTGTCCCTCGACATCGGCGTAGACCATGTTCTGGCTCGGGGCCTCGAAGTCGCGGGCCGCGTCGCGGAACTCGTCCCAGTTGGATGCGGCGTTGATCGCGAAGAGCGAGTCGGCCGTCCGGGCCGGGGTCAGGGCCGTCCACTGGAGGGCAACCTCATAACCGGTCCCCCGGTCCGGCGAATCCGGCGCCACCGGTGCGTCCTTGCCTACCTTGCCCACGTCGTCGCTCACCTCGGAGATCAGCGGGCCATGTCTGCTCTCGCGAACGGTGATTGTCACAGCGTCGTCCTGGCCTGCGATCTCGAACGTCTCCTCGCGGGTTGCTAGCGGGACCTGCCGTCCGTCATACAGGACGGTGTCATCGCTGGAGACCTGCTCGAGGTAGAGGTCCTGCACGTCGGGATAGAGGTTGCTGTAGCCCCAGGCAATGTCGGCGTTGTGGCCGATCACCACACCTGGCACGCCAGCGAACGTGAACCCGCTGACGTCGTACGGGCAGTCGCGGTCGACAGTGGTGCAGTGCAGGCCCATCTGGTACCAGACGCCCGGCATCGAGGGAGCCAGGTGCGGGTCGTTGGCGAGGATGGGCGCACCGCTCTCCGTGTGCTCCCCCGAGACCGCCCAGGCGTTGGATCCCAGGCCTTCGCCGCGGCCTAGAAGCTCGCCGAGGTCGCGGGTGGCGTCGCGAGCGCGCAGCAGCGCCTCGCGCCCCGCCGTCAGGTAGCCCGGCCGGTTGGGGAGCCGGGTGCCGTTGCCCGTGGCGTCCTGCTCGTAGACGCCATCGACGATCCCGCCCTGCGTGACGATGGGCTGATTCAAGTCGTAGGGATACGGCGGGTAGAGCGTCGCGATCTGACTCTTGGTCAGCCGCGTCGACAGCAGCGCCCTGGTGACCTCGTCTTCAAAGTTGCTGCCGAGGTTCCAGGCCATCGCCTTCAACCACGCCAAGGAGTCGACGGATGTCCAGGGCTCTGGTGAGGACTCGACTCCGGTGAGGCCCAGGACGGCGTACTCCAGCGACAGCTCAGCCCCGTCGTGGTCTTCGAGATAGGCGTTGACGCCCTCGGAGAAGTGCTCGAGGTAGCCGCGCGTCTCCGGACTCAACAGCGGCAGCTCCTGCTCGGCAACCCGCCGCCAACCCAAGGTGCGGACGAGCTTGTCGGTCTTCAGCGCGCTCTCGCCGAAGAGCTCGGTGAGCCGCCCTGCGGTGACATGCCGCCGAAAGTCCATCTCGAAGAACCGGTCCTGCGCCTGGACATAGCCCTGGGCATAGAAGAGGTCGTCTGTCGTGTCGGCATAGAGCTGCGGGATCCCGTGCTTGTCACGTACGACGGTGACGTCGGCGCTGAGGCCCTCGAGAGTCACGGTGCCTTCGGTCTGCGGCATCGGACGATGAACCGTCCAGACCGCGGTAATGAACGTCGCGACGAGCAGCAGAACGACCCCGATCGCGCTCCAGCCAAGCACTCGGAGCCAGCGGGGACGACGCACCGAGCCATTGTGCCCCGGCTGTGCCATTACTTTGCGTCCGGGCAGATGCTGGCGCACAATGGGAAATGCCTGGCAGTCGACCCTGCAGAGTGCTAACCCTGACACCCCGACCCGCCAGCCCCAGCCTGACGCTGCGCTTGCCAGCGTGCCTATCGCGAAGGAGCCCTCGGTGCCGGTCTACCAGTACGCCTGCACAGCGTGCGACGAGCAGCTCGAGGTGCGCCAGAGCTTTACCGATGCCTCCCTCACCGTTTGTCCCGCCTGCGAGGGGCGGCTGCGCAAGGTGCTGACCGCCGTCGGCGTCGTCTTCAAGGGATCCGGTTTCTACCGCAACGACAGCCGGGCTGCACCCGCCAACGGTGCAACGTCTGACGGGGCTCAGGGCGAGTCCTCGAAGGATCCAGCAGCCAAGGACTCGGGCACGCCCGCGGCTGCCAGCGCCTCGGAGTCGTCCGGCTCGTCTGGCTCGTCCGACGGTGCGAAGAAGTCGAGCGGGGAGACGCGGTCGAGCAACGGGTCGCCGAAGAAGTCCGGCTCGGAGAAGAAGCCCGTCGCCAGCTGACGCTGCCTGTGGACAACGGCCCCGTGCAGGCGGCCGAGGTTCCTAGGCTTTGTCGATGCCAGACCTCCGTGCCACGACGCATCAGCTGCATCGCGCCCTGCGCCGGCGTCGGAGGCTGATCGCCGCCCTCCTCGCCGGATTTGCCGTCTTCGCATTCGCGCGCGTGCTCGCACCGCCACCGCCCGACACGACAGCCGTCGTGGTGGCCTCCCGCGACCTGGCGGCGGGCAGCGTGATCGGACCCGACGACATACGCGTCGTGCACATGACGAGCAACCTCGTGCCGACCGGCATCGCATCCACGTCCACTTCGCTGGTCGACGAGACGCTGGCATCTCCGGTCCGCGAAGGTGAGCCGATCAGTGACCGCCGCCTCGTCAGCAACGCATTAATGGCTGGCTACTCGCGCGGGCTCGTGGCCACACCTGTTCGCGTCGACGACGCCGAGGTCGTCGCCCTGTTGCGGGTGGGCGATCACATCGACGTGTATGCCGCTAGGGCCGCGTCGACACTGGACGCCCCGATGGCCCGGCTCGTCGTGAGCAACGCCGTCGTCGTGACGCTGCCTGCCGCTGACTCGAGCAGCATCGATGGCAATCGAGACGGCGCTCTCGTCGTGCTTGGCGTCACGCCCACCGCGGCTGCGTCCCTGGCGCAGGCAAGCGCCGACGGGCAGGTTTCCCTCAGTCTGCGGGGTTGATGCGCGTCGGGTGTAGCGTCGCGACCGCGCACGCCTGTCCATGCGCTCGACGTAGACAAGGGAGACACGCCCATGAAGGGTTTCAAGGATTTCGTCCTGCGCGGCAACCTCGTCGAGCTCGCAGTCGCGTTCGTCATGGCTGCAGCGTTCGGAGCAGTCGTGCTCGCGACCGTCGCACTGCTGATGGACATCCTCGGAAAGATCGGCGGCACGCCCGACTTCTCGAACTATGCCCCCGGCGGGGTAGGCGTGGGCGCCTGGCTCACCGCCGTAGTTTCCTTCCTCATCCTCGCGGCTGTTGTCTACTTCGCCGTCGTGATGCCCTACATGAAGGCACGAGAGCGGATGGACCGCGACAAGCCCGAAGAAACCTCGGCAGTCCCCGAAGACGTGGCGCTGCTCACCGAGATCCGAGACCTCCTCGCGGCGCAACACGGGACTGTAGCGCGAGACTGAGCGACCGCCGATCCGGACGGCTTACCCGTGGTGGGGCGGGACGTCCCCGAGCAGGTCGTCGTCTCGACTGGGATCAGACTCTTCTCCACGCTCGTCGCGGGTGGAGTCAGGAAGGACGTCACCGAAAACCTCGTCGAGGTCACGGCGATGGTCAGCGCGCTTCTCGGGCTCGGAGGTCGGGGTTCGCTTGCGAGGCGTCGGCTTCACGCGTCGTTCGGGTCGGTCAGCCATGTCAGGTCGAACACGTCGTGGACGGGTTTCCATCCCGTCGCCTCATGGAGCTTCGCAGACGAAACCCGATGCGAGCGCGCCAGTGGCGCGAGGCGCTCGCCCACAAGCTTCATCGTCAGTCTCGACACACTGCGGACACTCGTGCGGCCGACGGCCTCGGCAAAGACGTCGTTCATCTCGCTACGCCTGATCGGATCGGCGCCGACGTTGTAGACACCACCGGGAGCAGTCAGCGCGATCGCCACCGCAGAGCCTGCATCCTCGGGATGGACGAGATGGGCCCATGCTCGCGGGTCTCCGATACCGATGGGGCGGCCGGCGCGAGCACGGTCGAGACGCCAGCGCGTCATCGCGTCCGTACCGACGAACAGGCCGAAACGAAGAATGACGGTATGACGGGAAGCCGAGCAGAAGCGGCTCGCGTTGTCTTCGGCGACCGCCGCCGGGTCGGTCGCATGGGTGACGGCCACCGTGCTGTCTTCGGTGATCCACTCGTCGCCTGCATCGGCGTACATGAAGGAAACGCTTTCCTGGATCAGGCGGCGAACGCCGGCGTCGCGGGCCGCCTGCGCGATGACCTTCGAGCCCTGAGTGCGCAGCTTGTCGTTGACCTTCCAGGCGCTGGGCAGAGCAGCGGCGAAACCGACCGGCATGTGGGTGGCGAGGTTGCACACGGCGTCAAACCCCGCCAAGGCAGCCGTCAGTGCCTCGCGGTCGAACAGGGAGACTCGGACCGGCGCCACTCCCATGGCTTCGAGCTGGCGCTGTTTCTCGTCGTTGCGGGCGATGCCCGAAACCTCGTGGCCGTCGGCCGAAAGCGACGTCGAGGCAGCGTGGCCAAGGACACCGGTAGCACCGGTGACGAAAACTTTCACGAACTGCGCCCTTTGACGTTGATAACGGGACGATAACAGAGCCGTCCAGCAGGTGAGACGACTCGAGCGATTTTGCTACCGGGCGCTACCGACCCCGGGGCGATCCACCATGATGCGGGGATGGCCCACGAGCGCGCCGGCCAGCCGGCCCAGCCTTCTGACCTGATCGACGTCGACGCAGTCATCTCTGCTTACTACGACGTGCGCCCCGATCCCGAGAATCCGGACCAGCGCGTGGCGTTCGGCACCTCTGGGCACCGCGGCTCAAGCCTCGACGGCGCGTTCAACGAGCCCCACATCCTGGCGACCACTCAAGCGATCGTGGAGTACCGGTCGGCGCAAGGGGTCGATGGGCCGCTGCTCATCGGTCGCGACACCCATGCCTTGTCGCTGCCCGCCTGGCATAGCGCGCTCGAGGTCCTTATCGCCGCCGGTGTGGAAGTGCTCGTCGACGAGCAAGACGGCTATACCCCCACGCCCGCGGTCTCGCACGCGATCCTGCGGATCAACCAGGCCGGTGGGCGCGGCCATGCCGACGGCATCGTCGTGACTCCTTCGCACAACCCGCCCCGCGACGGAGGGTTCAAGTACAACCCGCCGCATGGCGGTCCGGCCGACTCTGACGCGACCGGCTGGATCGAGCGGCGGGCCAACGACCTCATTTCTGGCGGGCTGTCGGAGATCCGTCGAGCCACCGAAGCAGAGACCCGCGACAAGGTCACCGGCTATGACTTCATGACGACGTACGTCGACGACCTGTCTGCGGTGCTGGACCTCGACGCGATCAAGGCGGCTGGTGTTCGGATCGGCGCCGACCCCCTCGGCGGCGCGAGCGTGGACTACTGGGGAGCGATCGGCGAGCGGTACGGCCTCGACCTGACCGTGGTCAACCCGGAGGTCGACCCCACCTGGCGCTTCATGACGCTCGACACGGACGGCAAGATCCGGATGGACTGCTCGTCGCCCAACGCGATGGCGTCGCTCATCGCGGCTCGCGACCGCTTCGACATCGCTACGGGCAACGATGCGGACAGCGACCGCCACGGCATCGTGACTCCCGACGCCGGGCTGATGAATCCGAACCACTTCCTGGCCGTCGCGATCGGTTACCTGTTCGGGCAACGCGGTGCCTGGTCGGCCGAGACCGCGATCGGCAAGACGCTGGTCAGTTCGTCGATGATCGACCGGGTGGCGACGGAGCTCGGCCGCACCTTGCTGGAGGTGCCCGTCGGGTTCAAGTGGTTCGTGCCGGGACTGCTCGACGGCGGCGTGGGCTTCGGTGGAGAGGAGTCGGCCGGCGCGTCATTCCTTCGTGCGGACGGCACCACGTGGACCACTGACAAGGACGGCATGATTCTCGCGTTGCTGGCCAGCGAGATACTGGCCGTTACCGGCAAGAGTCCGAGCCAGCACTATGCCGATCTCGTCGACCGGCACGGGAATCCGGCATACGCACGCATAGATGCACCCGCGGATCGAGCGCAGAAGGCCAAGCTCGCGAAGCTGTCACCGGACGACGTGGCGGCTGAGTCCGTCGCCGGCGAACCGATCCTGCAGACACTGACCACGGCGCCCGGTAACGGTGCCGCGATCGGCGGCCTCAAGGTGTGCACGGAGTCGGCGTGGTTCGCCGCTCGACCCTCGGGCACCGAAGACGTGTACAAGATCTACGCCGAGTCGTTCAAGGGTCCCGAGCACCTGGCCCAGGTACAGGCCGAGGCACGCGACGTGGTCAACGCCGCTCTCGTTTGACTGGTAGCTCGGTACATCTGCTTCTTGAGCCGGAAGGGAGGATGCGCTTAGTGGGTCAAGCGTTCTACTCGCACGCGCGGCTGTACGACCTAATGTTCCCTGGCGGCGGGCCCGCGGTCGACTTCTACCGGGCCGACGCCAATCGGCAAGGCGGGCGCGTATTGGAACTCGGGTGCGGCACCGGGCACAAGCTGATCCCCATCGCGTCCGACGGGCATCCGTGCGTCGGCCTGGACCTCTCGTCAGACATGCTGGCTGAGGCTCAGGGTAAGGCGAACGAGCGCGGTGTAGTGGTGGAATGGAAGCAGGGCGACATGCGCGCCTTCGATCTGGGCCGCACGTTCGACTTCGTGTTCATCACAGCCAATTCCCTACTGCATCTGCATGAGGCTGAGGATCTGGTGAGCTGCTTCCGGTCGGTTCGAAGACACCTGGCACCTGGTGCACGGTTCGTCTTCGATGTATTCAACCCGAGCGTGCGCCTACTTGCCGAAGCCGATGGCGTGCGGCGCAGCCGGGAGTCGTTGTCGTTCATGGACCCTGACCGTGGCAACGTTAGCGTCGATGTCGCTGAGATCTACGATGCGGCCGCGCAAGTTACACGCGGGACGTGGTACCTGTCGACTAACTCCGAGCCCGACTTCGTCGTCGCACCGCTCGAAATCAGGAGCATCTTCCCGCAGGAGCTGCCACTGCTCGTCTCGCTCGGCGGCCTTCGGCTCGTCGAGCGCTTCGGCGACTGGTCCGGTCGACCATTTGCCGTGGATACGCCGCTTCAACTCTGCATCTGCGAGTCCGCGTGATGAAGGCGAGAGCACAGTCTCGGTCAAGCAAAATTCGCCCTGGCGAACGACACACATCCCGAAATCGTGACGACCAACCGGTCAGGATCGGTCAGGCACTACGACCTCGACATCGGCGTAGCCCCAGGTACGCAAGGGCTCTTCGAGGCTGGCCGCATCGCCGACCACCACAACTGTCAGACCATCCGGCCGCACGACCTCGTCGTACGTCGAGTTAGCCGCCTCCGTGGTGACCGCCCGGATGCGTTCGAGGTTGACGTCGACGTGCCCGAGCGGCAACCCCTGCGACAGCAACATCTCCACTCGACCAACGACCGCATCGGCGCGTTCGAAACCAAGGGCAGCCGACTCCGTGGCAGCACGAACACCGGTCGCCACTTCGTCGTCGGTCAGGCTGCCGATAGCGGCTCCGAGGATCTCGATGATGTCGGCAAGCGCCTCCGCCGTCGCGTCGCTTCGCACCGCGGTCGAGATCGCCAGCGTGCCCGTATGACGACTGGTGTCGAGGCTTGTCGTGGCGCCGTACGTCAGTCCTTTCTCCTCCCGCAGCACGGTGTTGATCCGCGACGAGAAGTTGCCGCCCACTACGTAGTTCGCGACGAACATCGCAGGCCAACGGTCGTCGGAGCGGGTGATGCCGGGGCCGGCCAGCCGCAGGGTTGCCTGGGGAGCGTCGGGGAAGTCGACAAGCACGATGCGAGCAGCCGACTCAGGCTGCGCGTGCTCGTGTGCAGGGTGCGGCACTCCTGTGCGCGCCCAGCCACCGAAGCCGTCCGTGATTGCGGGGAGCGGGTCGGCGCCACCGAAGTCGCCGGCCACCACCAGCGTCGCGTTAGCTGGCAGCAGATACCTCTCGGCATACGCCACGACGTCGTCGCGACCGATGGCCTGTACTGACTCCGACGACCCACCAACCGGGCGGGCGGCGCGGGCGTTACCAAAGACGGCGGCGTTTAGCTGTTCGACTGCCACGTGCTGCGGATAAGCGGCAGCCTGATCAATCTCCTGCAGCCGGAGCCGCTGCTCGTGTTCGAACTCCTCAAGGAAGAACTCCGGCCGGACCGTTGCATCCGCCATCAGCGCCAGGCCGTCCGCAAGCCGACTCACGGGCACCGACAACCGCACGGTGAAGCCGTCTGGGAACGCAGACGCGTCCAAGTCACCGCCGCACAAGGCCAACGCATCAGCAAACTCCTCCGCCGAGCGCCCCGCGGCTCCCTGCGTCAGGCAGCGCCCGGTCAAGCTCGCGACGCCCTCGATGTCACGCGGCTCCGCGGTCAACGGCACGTCGAACAGCAACGACGCGGCGATCACGAACTGCCCGGGGCATTCGTAGACCAGGACGCGCAGGCCGCTGTCGAGCTGGTGCTCGTCGTACGACGGAAACATCCAGCCGGTCGCTGCCACCACTGCGGGTGGTGTCTCGACCGCGGTCATCGGTCGTCGCCAGGCTCGGTGGACCCGCCGGCCTCGGGATGGACCCGGACTTGGGCGTTCAGTGCCGGCAACAACCACGTCTGCGTGGCCTCCTGGACCTCGGCCTTCGTGATCGAGCGCAGCAACGGCAGCCGCTCGTTCAACGCGTCTGCATCGTCGAACAGCAAGGCACATCCCGAAATCGCGTCAGCACGACCCGCTGCCGTTCCCATCTCTTCAAGCCAGTCCCGCTCGGCCTGAGCGCGAGCCAGCGCGAGCTCTTGCTCGGTGGGTCCGTCGGTGGCGAAAAGGCGGAGTACGTCAGCCACGGTGTCGACGACGACGTCGAGATCCTGGCCGGGCACCGCCCGCACCGACGCAAGGCTGAGGGAGTTGCCGGCGATGAGCGCGTTGATGCCCATGCCGGCCGACAGCGCGGACTTGTCGCGGCGCACCAACCGACGATGCAGCAGGCTGGTCTCGCCCTCGCCGAGGATGCTGGTCGCGAGCGCAACGGCCGCA
This sequence comes from uncultured Actinomycetota bacterium, assembly GCA_963815295.1. Lineage (GTDB taxonomy): Bacteria > Actinomycetota > Actinomycetes > Propionibacteriales > Nocardioidaceae > JACDHG01. Next base: position 66,490 of record CAWFFZ010000008.1, on the reverse strand, counting down.
AGCTCGCGGGAGTCTGGCGCGTCTACCGGCAGCCGCGCGGCCAGCCAGACCGCTGGCGCGGGCACGTCCTCCGTGTAGTCGGCGCGGTGCGCTTCGTTGACTGGTGGGAGTGCGGCGGGCAGCTCGCGCTTCGGGGCCTCTCCGGCGGGGATGTGCTCGAAGTAGGTCTCGGCCTTCGCGAATGCGGCGGCCTCTTCGACATCCCCAACGATCGACAACACCGCGTTGCTGGGCATGTAGAAGCGGGCGTGGAATTCGCTGACTTCGGCCAACGTCGCCTCGGCCAGGTGCTGCATGTTGCCGATCGGCAAATGGCCGTAGGGGTGCTCGGCGTCGAAGATCAGCGGCAGGGCTTTCTCGAAGACCGTGCCGTAAGGGACGTTGTCCATCCGCTGGCTGCGTTCCTGCGCGACCACGTCGACCTGGTTGACGAAGTTCTCCTGGGTCAGCACGTCGTCGAGGTAGGCCATCCGGTCGGCTTCAAGCCAGAGCGCCAGATCGAGCACACCGGCTGGCATCGCCTCGAAGTAGTTCGTCCGGTCGAAGGACGTGGTCGCGTTGAGGGAGGCCCCATTGCCCTGGAGCAGTTGGAAGTGGTCGCCGGACTTGACGTGTCGCGATCCCTGGAACATCAGATGCTCGAACAGGTGGGCAAAACCCTGGCGATGACGCTCCTCGTGGCGTGACCCGACGTCGTACCAGAGGTTGACGGCGACGACACCGAGACCCGGGGTTGGGCTGACGACTACTCGAAGCCCGTTGTCGAGCGTCCGGGAGGTCAACGGATATCGAACGTCGGCAGTCACTCGGACGAATGTACCGGCAGCATGCCCATCTGCTGGACGGTCCGCGTGATCGCGATACAGACAAAGACAAAACAGTTACTTTGAGTGCGTGCGCACCCTTCCCCCTGTTTCGCCACGTCTTCGCGTCCTGTGCGTCGCCGCCGCCCTGGCCCTGCCGGTGCCGTTGGCGATCGTCGGACCACTGGACACGGGCGTCGGTTTCTCGTCGGCCGGCACGGACGGACTACACGGGGCGGCTATGTCCACGATCGGCCCGCCCGCCCCTGCGCCACATACGCCGGGAGCCACGGATCAGTCGTCGCAGTCAGCTGGAGAACGGCCACGTGACGGCCACGATGGACCCGCCGTCGTCAACAAGAGCGTTCACCAACGGATCGCGGAGATCAGCGCGAACACGACGTACGACGTACCGCTCGCTGCCCTGAACGCGTACCGGCGGGCCGCAGCATCGGTCGCGTACTCCTATCCGGGCTGCCAGCTCAGCTGGGGCGTGATCGCGGCGATCGGTCAGGTCGAGTCCGGTCATGGCCGATTCGGTGGTGCGCAGGTGCTCGCCAACGGCACGACGTGGCCGATCATCCTGGGACTCCGACTCAACGGCAAAGGCCCAGTCGCGGCCATCCGCGACACGGACGACGGCAAGCTTGACGGCGACACGGTCTGGGACCGTGCCGTTGGACCCATGCAGTTCATCCCCTCCACCTGGGCGGCCCTCGGCACCGATGGGGACGGGAACGGCAAGGTCAACCCGCACGACTTCGATGACGCGTCGCTTTCGACCGCGCGCTATCTGTGCTCCGGCGGCGGCACCATGAGCATCCTTTCGTCGGCGCGGGCGGCGGTTTACCGCTACAACCAGTCCGACGAGTACGTCGACCTGGTGCTGACGCTCGCAAACGCCTACGACAGCGGCGTGGTCGACGTCGTACCAAACGAGGTCGCGCCTCCGAAGACACATCACCCTCGCCGCCACCAGCAGCCGCAGCACCGACCCGTAGCGCAGCAGCCCCGGCCGCGCGACAACCCCAGGCCGGGACCGGGCTCACCGGATCCCAGCCCCCCACGGCCAGACCCGAAACCGCAGCCTCCCAAGCCCCCGAAGCCGCCACCACCACCACCGCCGCCACCGCCTCCGGAGCCGGTCGTGAAGACCTTCGGCGGCCAGTTGGTCAGGTGTGCAAGCGACACTCGGTTCTGCGTGGCTGGAGTGCAGCTGCAGCTCGCCGCCCTGCCCGCCGGAGCCGACTACGACGAGGACAATGCCGTGGAGTCGGTGAATGCAGAGCTTCGGGGAGTCATCGCACGCGCCGGCATAGTGACCGTGACCACGACCGATGGCCTTGTGACGGCTTTCCAGGTGGACTCGATGGCCGACGTACCACTTGAGCCAGAGGCGACCGAGCAACCACCCACGGCCGAGCAATCGCCTGCTTCACCTCAGCCGGAGTCGACCGAGCCGAGCTAGCAGCGGACTCGACGCTCGCCCGGCCCGGACGTGCGTCAGGCCATCAGCCCCAGCGACTCGGGCGTGAAGCCAGGGAACACCGCGCTCGTCGACACGTTGAACCGCGACGTGAGGATCTCCGACAGCACGCTGCGATAGTCGGTCGTGACTGCGAGGTCGCCATCGGACGTCGCCGGGTCGAGTCCCGGCCAGTTGCCGTAGTACTTGCCGCCCTTGACGCCGGCACCCATCAGCAGGGTCGCGTTGCCCCAGCCGTGGTCGAGCCCACGCGCGCCGTTCTCCGTCAGCCTGCGACCGAACTCGGTGAGTGTGACCACCGTGACCCGGTTGCCGACGGTGCCGAGGTCGGTGAAGAACGCCGCCAGACTGCTCGCCAGGTTGGACGTCATCCCGGCGAAGCTGTCCATGCCGGAGTCGAGGTTGCCGACGTTCGAGTGCATGTCCCAGCTGCCGAAGTCGACGGTGACCACCTCGACGCCGACGCCGGCCTTGATGAGGCGAGCGCTGTCCGACATTGCCTTGCCGAGGTCGCCCGCTGGGTAGCGCGCACCACCGGATGGCTGGTAGCTGCCGGCGAGCTTGGGCTCCAAGATGCTCGTAGTTTCCAAGGCAGCGCGGGCACCGACCCCGAGCGGACCGTTGGTCGAGCGATACAGCTCCGTCAGCGCGCGGCGTCGCCGAGCCTTCCCGTCGGTGCTGTTGGCGCCAGACAGCTCGATCGTGTTGGTCTGGGCTGCTGCGAGGCTGGGCTGCGGTCCGTACAGGGAGGTCGGCATGAGGCTGGACCCCACCGAGATGGCCTCGAGCGGCGAGCGCAACGTGTCGAGCCCGATGAGTCGGTTGATCCAGCCGGTCCGCGCGGATGACCCGACGTCAGCGTCCTCGATCTCTTCGATCGCGGAGAAGTGTGACCGGTTCGGCAGCCGCAACCCGGTGGCATGGATGGCGGCAAACTTGTTCGCCTGCCACATCGGCTGCAGCGGTTTGAGAGCCGGGTGCAGTCCGAACAGCGCGTCCTTCTGGAGCAGCGGACCTGTGTCGATCTTGATGTTGGGACGGTTGGCGGCGTACTGCGGGTCACCATGCGGGACGACGAGCGACAGACCGTCGCAGCCGCCACGAAGCGAAAGCACGACGAGGACGTTGCCGTTCGTCGCACCGTATGCCGTCTGGGTGAACGTGTCGCCGAACACTGTCGTGGCGAGGGCACCACCGGAGACGGCCATCGCATTGCGCAGGAAGGTTCGACGAGACCGGCCGTAGTCGGTGCACGAACAGTCGGGAGTGTGGTCAGTCATCGGGTCCGTCACTTCGTCATATGTTGGGGAGAGTCGAGGAGTAGCCCGATCAGACGGGCCATCCGCCATTTCACGAGCCCGTGGTCGCGGGTGATGATTTCGCCGGGTCTGCAGTCGGCGACGATGCAGGCAGCGCCGAGCAGAGCGCTCGTCGAAGGCCGGCCGAAGATCCGTCGGCTCATGTGGTCGACGAGCTGGTCGAAGCGGATCCGGCTTTTCGGGAGCCAGGACGCGTGACTGCGATAGTCCACGCCCGTGTTTGGCCACCAGTGACCAGCGATCCCGTTGTGGATCCGGTAGGAACCCATCATCCGGCCGGCAGACGACCAGGCGTCGCTGACCTCTGGTGAGCCGTCGGGTCGTCCCCAACCGAAGGGCACTGCTCCGATGTTGTGGCTGAGGTAGTAGATGGCGTTAGCCGCATCGTCTTCCCTTGTGGGCTTGGTGATCCGGGCTCCCATCACGCGGAACGTCGCGACGATGTCGTCGGTCGGCGTCCGCACCTTGCTGCTGACCGACTCCCGGAACTCGCGGGTCCTGACGAGCGCCCGCATGGTCGCCTTGATGTCGGTTCCCGATTGACGGAACACGTCGGCCAGGTGGTTGACGAGCGCAGCAGACGGGTCGTCGGACACGAACCGGATGGCGAGCTTGCGAGCGATCCGTTGGGCGGTCGCGGGGTGGTGGGCGAGATAGTCCAGGTAGCGGTTCAATACCGCCCTGCCGTCACGAGCCCCGTTGGCGTCGCTGAACTCGAGCACGCTGACCGGCTTGGTGTAGTGCCGACTGGGCTGGTAGCTGCAGGCCCAGCTTTCGAACCGGTCGACGGTCCAGCCGGTCAGGAGGTATGCCGAGTCCCGGACATCGGTCTCGTCGTAGCCGGTAGTGCGGCCGACGGTATGCAGCTCGAGCAGCTCACGGCCAAGGTTCTCGTTGATCCTCTCGGTGACGCGAATCTCCCCGTTCGCCAGCTCCTTGCGCTCGACCTGCGACACGTCGGCGTCGAGGTAGGTCAGCATCGTCGGGTGTTGGATGGCGGCCTTCAGCATCTGGTCGAAGCGACCGAGAGCGTGCGTGCGGATCAAGGCGTCGTAGCTGTGACGCCACAGCCAGGTCAGGTTTGCCCGGCCGGCGACGTGCAGGTGGTTGAGCCAGAACTCGGTCATCACCTCATGCACTTGGCGGTTCGAGTAGGTGCGGCGCAGCAACGTCCAGCGGGCCTCGTTGATCATCGCCTGGTAGATGTACTTGTTGTCGCGCTGCGCGCGTGCGAAGTGGTCCTTGGCTGTGCGGCCGAGGGTGGGGAACCAGCTGGCGAAAGCAGCCGCCTGCGAGTCGACGATCGAGGATGGCTTGAGCTGACGCTCGAACCATGCTGATGCGCCGCCGGCTGCTCGGATCTGGCGACCGAGTTCGGGGGTGTAGCCATACGCGAATCGGTTGGCCATGTGGCGGGTGGCGACCGTCGGGACTCGTGTCAGTTTGTAAGGACGGACCGGCGGTCGGTACGCCGCTTCGGCCGTGTCTGCTTGCCACAGCTGAGCAGAGCCCACCGCGGCTGTCGCTACGGCTGCCCCGGCGAGCACGCCGCGACGCGAGACAGCGCCGTCTCGCTGGTCTGAGGTCTGCACGTCGTACCCAATCCCGTTCGGAAGCCCGGCCGACCAGCGGTGCTGGTCCCGTGGTTTTGCGTCCCCGCCTTGCGGTCGGGTTTGCCGTTTCGAGGAATTCGCCCTCAGCTGGCAGCCTAGGCAGCAACCAGCCGCACCGTGGTCGATCGAACACGAATGGTCCGTTCGGACGACCTCGGGGTGGTGAGGCAACCACCTGGCACGGTCACGGCTGGCGATGCACGACCATCGGCAGCACCGCAGTGGCCCCGGCTTCGCGCAGCGCGGCGCTGGCAATCGTGACCGGCCACACGCTGGCCGTGCGGTCGACGAGGAGCAAGACGGCGTGCCCGTCGACGAAGCCTGCCACGTCGTCGCCAGGCTCGAGCGCGCTGCGCCACGCCGCAGCCTCCTCGCCTCCCGACGTTTCTCGCTCGCGCACGCGGCTCGCGGGCAACCAGGTGTGGTGCGGCAACTTGCCCACCGAGCCGACGTGCTCGGTCAGCTGCTGGACAAGCTCCCCATGACCTGCGGCGGCGAGTCCGAGGATGCGGTCGGGCCGGGTCGCCCACTGGGACTTCCAGCGCACGAGCGTCTGCACACACCCCTCGGCGAGCTCCGCAGGCACGTCAGCATCGGATCCGCTGTCGAACGCCGCGGCAACGACGCCTCGCCATTCGGGCGCATCGGCAAACACGACCGCCCGCCCCACCTCCGCAGCGAGCTCGACGGGGATGCGGCCTTTGGTGCCAAAAGCACCGCCGGGCCACATCTTGCGGGGCTCGACGACATGGTCGTCGCCTCGGAGGATGCGTTGGACCTCGGCTGCCGTGGTGTCGTCTGGCCGCTCCGACAGCGGGCTCGGCAGCGTGCCGAGGCAGACCGAGCAGCGCCCGCACGGGGTCGCACCGGGATCGTCGAGAGACTTCTGTAGAAGCATCATCAAGCACGTGGCGCCCGCGATGTAGTCACGCATGATCGCGGCTTCTCGACGTCGACCGGCGACGACCTCGTCGTAGTGGGCCTGGTCGAAGAACCAGTCGGCGCCGGTGGCTCGCCACCCGTCAACGGTGCGCTCGACCGCTCCGTCAACGGCGAGCTGCTTGAGCATCAGCTCGATGCCGGTGCGCCGAAGGGTCGTCATTGCCTCGAGAGCGGGCACCGTCATCGCCTCCTCCGAGTCACGGAGTGCGTCGAGCAAGGTGTGGACATCGGCCGCGACCGGGATCGTGGCGGTGGCGAAGTACTCCCAGATCGGCTCGTCGGCATGGCTCGGCAGCAGTATGACGAAGGCGTGGTCGAGGCCGCGACCGGCGCGACCAATCTGCTGGTAGTACGAGACCGGCGACGGGGAAGCCCCCACATGGACCACGAAGCCGAGATCCGGCTTGTCGAATCCCATGCCGAGCGCCGACGTCGCCACGACCGCCTTGACGTCGTTGCGTCGGAGCCTGCCCTCGGTATCAGCGCGGGCCTCCGTGTCTAGCTGGCCGGTGTAGACAGCGACGGTGTCTGCGCCGTACCGGTGGCCAAGAAGCGTGGTCAGCCGCTCGGCGTCGGCGACCGTGAGGCAGTACACGATGCCAGAGCCGGGGAGCGCATCGAGGTGGTCGACGACCCAGGCGTAGCGGGTCAGCGGGTCCATCGGTGGCAGGGAGACGAGCTGCAGGCTGGTGCGGGCGAGCTGGCCGCGGAGAACGACGGCAGCCTCACCGAGCTGGGCTGCGACATCGCGAGTCACGCGGTCGTTGGCGGTGGCGGTCGTGGCCAGCACTGGTGTCTGCGGGTTGAGGCTTTGCAGAACGTCGGCGAGCCGACGATAGTCGGGTCGGAAGTCGTGGCCCCAGTCGCTCAGCGCATGACACTCGTCGATGACGAGGAGGCCGAGCTTGCCGGCAAGGGCGGCCATCACACGGTCGCCGAACTTCGGGTTGGCGAGCCGCTCCGGCGAGACGAGCAGGACGTCGAGCGCCCCGGCCGCGACCTGCTCTTCGATGGCGGTCCACTCGCCGATGTTCGACGAGTTGAGGGTTGCTGCCTTCAGGCCGGCCTTCTCCGCAGCTTGGACCTGGTCACGCATCAGGCTGAGCAGCGGGGAGACGACGAGCGTCGTACCTGCTCCCTCCTGACGCCGGATCGCCGTGGCCGCCCAGTAGACCGCCGACTTGCCCCAGCCCGTTGCCTGCACGACCAGCACCCGGGCAGCGGGCTCACACAACGCCGCCACGGCGAGCTCCTGGTCACCGCGCAGGGTGGCACCTTCGCCGGCCAGCGCCTCGATGATGCCGCTGGCGGTCGTATGTCGCTCGGGCGTCAGCGTGGCCGGCGTCGACGTGTCGGCGGAAGTGGGGGTCATCGAGACCAGTGTGCGTGACGCCTCAGACACTCGACAGGGTGGCCGCCATCGCTGTGGACGAACTCAGCTCGACTCGGCCTCTCCCTCGACCGCACCGTCGTCACAGCGGGCGCGGGTGCGCAGCTCGTCGTCATCGCCGCGGGAGAACTCCACCTCCACCTCGTCGGGGCCAGATTCCTCGACCGTCTGCCGCCAGCCGTCGGCCGACGTGGAATAGATCAGGCGAATGCTCTCCGGCCCGGTGCACGAGACCGACACCGTCCCGCCGGCCGAGACCAGCACGCGTGAGGACGCGCCCGGAGACTGCTTGTCAGTCTCCGACGTCGATGCTGTGGAGGGCGACGTTGAGGTGGTGTCGGAGGTCGGCGGTGTGCGGGTGGACGTGGTCGACGGAGTTGTGGTCGCGGGAGTGGAGGTTGCAGGCGTGGACGTGGAGGTGGCCGACTTGGTGGGTCCTGGAACCGCCACCGGTGCCGGGCCATTGCCTTGGTCGGCCACCACGCCGACCGCCGTCCACGCCACTGCAGCGGTCGCGACAGCGAGCACCAGCCAGGCGGCAATGCCTGCCCCGGTGCGCCACCACGCCGACCTGTCTGCCATCTAGTCATTCTGGCAGCGGGAGCGCAGCCGGGGGCCAAGCCCAGGCCAAGGGTCGGTTAAGGAACGCGCAGCCCACCACCCGGAGTGGCCGACCTGAGGCAGGCCAGGGCCAACACGAAGTCGGCCACTCAGAGATAGGCCAGCCACCACCCGAAGTGGCCGACCTGACGCAGGCCCAGGCCAGCACGAAGTCGGCCACTTCACAGAGAAAGGCCAGCCACCACCCGGAGTGGCCGACCTGACGCAGGCCAGGGCCAACACGAAGTCGGCCACTCCGAGGAAAGGGTCGGCCACTTCGCTACCGGGCGACCCTAGGATGGCGGCCATGGTGGTGCTGCTGCTCGTGGAGGACGATGCGGCGATCCGCTCTTCGCTCACACGCGCGATGACCGAGCGCGGCCACGTGATGCATAGCGTCGGGTCGGCGCTCGAAGGGCTGCGGGCCGCCGTCGACGTGGAGCCCGACGTCGTACTCCTCGATCTCGGTCTGCCCGATCTCGACGGTGCGCGCATCATGCCGATGCTGCGGGCCGTCGTCTCCGTGCCCGTGATCATCACGACCGCGCGCGACGAGGAGGACGAGATCGTCGCTCTGCTCGACGCCGGCGCCGACGACTATCTCGTCAAACCGTTCTCCGCCAAACAGCTCGACGCACGGGTGCGGGCAGTGATGCGCCGGGTGAGCGACCCAGAGCCCGAGGGGCCGATCGTCGTGGGCGGCCTGAGCATCGACCCACGCACCCGCGATGTGCTTCTCGACGGCCGCGAGGTGCAGCTGACACCGAAGGAGTTCGCCCTCCTCCTGATGCTGGCGCGGCGTGCAGGTGAGGTCGTGCCCAAGCGCGACATCCTCGCCGACGTGTGGCAGCTGCCCTACGGAGGCAGCGACAAGACCGTCGACGTCCACGTGTCCTGGCTTAGGCGCAAACTCGGTGAGACCGGAAGCGAGCCGAGGTACCTGCACAGCGTGCGCGGCGTCGGAGTCCGGTTGATCGACCCCGGATGAGACGCCAGCTGGCTGTACTCGTTGCCTCCACGACCTCCGTCGTCGTGATCGCGTTCCTCCTGCCCCTGGCGCTGCTGGTGCGCGAACTTGCCCAAGACCGCGAAGTCCAGTCCGCGACCCAGGACGCACAAAACGTTGCGCTTCTGGTTGGCGTTGTCGGGGAGGGCCCTCGGCTGGAGACAGCGGTCAGGCTCGTCAACCAGCAGAGCGAGCGACGTACGACGGTCTTCCTGTCCGACGGAACAGTGGTGGGCGTACCGGCGACCCGGTCTTCGGCGGTCGGGCGCGCCTCGCGGGGGTTGTCGTTCGCAGCTGAGACATCTGACGGCTACGAGGTACTGCAGCCGGTGGCGACAGCGGAGGGACGTCAGGTGGTGCGGGTCCTGGTGCCCGAGGACCAGCTCGACAGCGGGGTATCGCAAGCCTGGTTGGTGCTTGCCGGACTCGGCGCCGGTCTCATCGTCGTCGCTCTGATCGTTGCCGACCGGCTGGCCAAGCGGATCGCTCGACCGTTGGGTGATCTCGCGGAGGCCACCCACCGGTTGGGTGAGGGCCACCTCGATGTCCGCGTCGATCCGGTCGGCCCGCCGGAGGTGGTCGAGCTCGCCACGGTCGTCAACCGGCTTGCCCAACGGATCCAGGTGCTGCTCGCTGCCGAACGTGAGCTCGTCGCCGACCTCTCCCACCGCCTCCGGACGCCCATCACCGCACTTCGCCTGGACAGTGACGGCCTGCGGCATCCCGACGAGGCGTCCCGCCTCGGGTCAGACGTCGATGCGCTAGAGCGGGCTGTCGATGACGTGATCCGCGATGCTCGTCGGCCGATCGAGGCAGACGCGTCTGTCGATGCGGTGGGGGTCGTACGTCGACGGGTCGACTTCTGGTCAGCCCTCGCCGAGGATCAGGGCCGGAGCCTGGACACAGTCCTCCCGGCTATCCCGTTGCCAGTGGCGTTGCTCGACTCCGACCTCGGTGCGGCGTTGGACGCGTTGCTCGAGAACGCGTTGTCCTACACGCCCGAGGGGACCCGCATCCATGTGCGGTTGGAACCACGACAAGGCGGCGGCGCTGTGCTGACTATCGAAGACGAGGGAAACGGGTTCCCCGACGACGCTGCGCTCGATCGTGGCAGCAGCCGCACCGGCTCGACCGGCCTCGGTCTCGACATCGCCCGACGTACGGCGGCAGCCAGCGGTGGAGTGCTGCAGCTCGAGCGAAGTAGATACGGCGGTGCCGCAGTACGCCTCGAGCTCGGCCCTCCAACCACCTGAGCACCGTTCCCGACGCTCGTCAGTCGTCGTCGGCGTCGTCGCGCTCGTCGGCGAGGTCGTCGGCACGGTCTTCGGCCTCATCAGCGGCGTCCTCGGCGCGGTCGTCTGCATCGTCGTCGTCAAACCTGTCATCAGAGTCATCGAAGTCGTCGTCAAACCGGTCATCAGAGTCATCGAAGTCGTCGTCAAAGTCGTCGCCGTGATCGTCGAACACCGGTGCGGCCGGCGGCGCCGGGGCAGGAGCGGGACGCACCGCTGGTTGCACGACCGGGGCGGCCGATGCACTCGACGAATTGGAGACCGAAGACTTGCCGGGTCGCACATGCACCACAGTGACGCAGTCCTGCCCAATGATGCGGGCAGGCTTGGCGCACTTGATTCCTTGCTGCTTCTTGGCTGTGAGTGCCTGCTCTTCGGTGCTGCTGCTGGGGGACGCGGCCGGCGCCGAAACGGTGGTGTAGGCGAGTGCGCCGAGCGCGGTCCCCGCGATGGCGACGCCTGCGACGGTCAAAGCGGTTCGCATGTGAGCTCCTTTGTGTGCTTGCTGTGGCACCCCTGAACGTGTCAGCACGGTGGTAATGGCGACCTCCCTCCCGGGTTGTGTCTCGGCTAAGGAAGGCGACCCGAATCTTTGCGATGCCTTGACGTACGCGTGGGGTCACCTTGAGGCGAAGCGCGACACGGTGGTGACTCCTGACCGAAGGAGGAACCATGTCTGCCGCACTTGCACGATCCCGGGACCGTGCCGTCGCCGCGATGCGGTTGTCGGCGGCGGCCGTGGTGGTGTTCGGTTTCACCGGGACCGGAGCGCTCGCGGGGCTGCTCGCCCGGCAGCACGCCGAGACCGCCCCGACCAGCGAGGCCGGTGACGCCAACAGCGACGCGCAAGCGGTCAAGCAGGGTGGGAAAAAGACGGCCGCAGCGACGAGCGCGCAGAGTGCCGGCCGCACCGTGCGGCTGCCCGCGAGCTCGCAACCGCGCCGCGTCCTCGTGGTCGTACACGAGCCCGAAGCTGGCGCTCCGGTCGCGCCTGCCGCGTCCGCTCCCCAGGCGTCGGTCCCAGCGGCCCCCGCGCCGGCACCCGCCCCGGTCGTGGCACCACCTCCTGAGCCGGTCGAACCATCCGGTTCGTCCAGCGGATCGGACCCGGGATGAGCGCCGTGGCCAGCGCCCCCCGTAGCAGTGGGCTCGGGACGTACGTCGAACTCGCCGTGACGGATGACGCGGCGCTCGAGCAAGCGGGGGCCATCTTGCGCAACGAGCTCGAGGAGCTCGACCTGGCGTGCAGCCGCTTCCGTCCGGACTCCGAACTAAGCCGCGCCAATGCCGCAGCCGGATCAGTGTTCCCGGCCACCCATCGCTTCCGTGACGCGGTGAAGGTCGCGCTGACAGTGGCCGAGGACACCGCCGGTCTCGTGGACCCGACCCTCGGAGACGCCCTCATCGCGGCCGGCTACGACCGCGACTTCGCCGAACTGCGCGACAACGCCGGCCAACCGGAGGACCCTTCGGCCTTGCTCGCAGCGGCGCACGCATTCTGGCCAGGCTGGGCCGACGTACGCGTCGACGACCTAGCCGGCACAGTGTTCGTGCCGGCGGGATGCAGCTTGGATCTCGGTGCAACCGCCAAGGCACGCGGCGCCGACCTTTCAGCAGCGCTCATCGCGGACAGGCTGGGCGTCGGAGTCCTGGTCTCACTCGGCGGGGACGTCGCGATGAGCGGCCCGCCGCCCAGCGGCGGCTGGCCGGTGCGAGTGAGCACCACTACCGCCAGCGACGGCAGCAAGGACGACGGGGAGATCGTGATGCTCGGCGGAGGCGGGCTTGCCACGTCGAGCCCCGGTGCACGCCAATGGGTCCGCGCTGGCCAACCACAGCATCACATCATCGATCCCGAGACCCGTCGGCCCGTTGCGTCGCCATGGACGTCGGTGACCGTGGCCGCGAGCAACTGCGTGAGCGCAAACGCCGCCACGACGGCGGCCGTCGTACTCGGGGCCGCTGCCCCGCGCTGGCTCGCCGGCACCGGCTACCCCTGCAGGCTCGTCGCCGACGACGGAGCCATCTTCCGCATTGGTGGTTGGCCCGAGCCGGGGCGGTGGTCGCGGTGATCGAGACGAGCGAGCCCGTCCTTTGGTTTGTCGCAAGGGCTTCCGGACTCGTGTCCCTCCTCGCGCTGACGCTGTCAGTCGTGCTCGGGATCGCGGCGGGCGCGAGGACGACGGCAGTGCCGCGGTTCGTCACTCAAGGGCTGCATCGAGCGGCCGCGATGACCGGCGTGCTGCTGCTAGTCGTCCACATTTGCTCGGTGGTGATGGACCCGTTCGTCCCGTTGGAATGGACGGACGTCGTGCTGCCCTTCGACACCGACTACCTCACGTTGTGGACCGGCCTTGGCACACTCGCCATCGACGTACTGATCGTCGTCGTGGTGTCGAGCCTGCTGAGACACCGCATGGGTCCGCGGACCTGGTGGCTGATCCACCTCAGCGCCTACGCGGCCTACGGGTTGTCGGTAGCACACGGCCTCGGCGCCGGAACCGATGCGGGCGAGCCTCTCGTGGTCGCGATGACGGTGGGTTCGGTCGGTGCGGTACTCGCGGCGTTGGCGCTGCGGTTGTGGCGGTCCCGCGGCCCGAACGCACCTCGACATGATGCGGGTCTTGGCCCGCAGCAAGGAGCACAGGCATGACGACACTCACCGAAGTCTCCGACCTGACGGGCGTCCTCGCCATCGGCGGCCCTTCAACCCCACCCGACTCGCATGCGCCGTTTGAGACACGCAGGTTGCTGCGCGGCACCAGCGACCGACAGCCGCGACTCGACCTCGGCGCACACCTGCGCACGCATGGCGCGGTCCCTGAAATGGTCCGACGCGGTCATCTCGACCTGCTCGACGTCGCGGAGGCGGTCGACCTCCGCGGACGCGGAGGTGCGGCTTTTCCCTTTGTCCGCAAGGCTCGCGGGGTCCGCGCAACGCGAGGCAGAGCACTTGTTGTCGGCAACGGCAGCGAGGGGGAGCAAGCGAGCCGCAAAGACACGACGCTGCTGCAGCGGGTGCCCCACCTCGTGCTCGACGGGCTCGAGCTCGCGGCCGTGACGGTCGGTGCGCACGAGGCGCGTCTCGTGGTCGGCGACGAGGCTGCCCGGCGCTCCGTCGACGATGCTTTGGCTGAGCGACCGAGGGGCAAGGGACCGCGGGTGCGGATGACCGTCGTTGCGGTGGCCGACACCTTCATCGCCGGCGAGTCGTCGGCTGTGGTCCGTGCGTCGAGCGGGCAGGAGCCGATTCCGATCTTCACGCTCAAACGCACGGGCGAGGGCGGCGTCAACGGGCGCCCGACCCTGGTGTCCAACGTCGAGACGCTGGCGCAGCTTGCCCTGCTCGCTCGCATCGGGCCCGGTGCCTATTGTGCGGTTGGCACGGCCGACGAGCCGGGTACGACGCTGCTCACCGTGCACAGAGGTGCTGGCGCCGAGGTACTCGAGGTCTCCTTAGGCACTCCGCTGGCCGACGTACTAGGTGACCGCGCAGACGCCCGCGCTGTGTTGATCGGCGGCTATCACGGCACCTGGCTGGCACCGGGCCTCGTAACGGGGACCAGGCTGTCGCGCGCTGGGCTGCAAGAAGTTGGAGGCACCCTCGGGGCCGGCGTGGTGGTGCCGCTACCTCCGTCCGCGTGCCCACTCGTCGAGGCGGCGCCGGTTGTGCGGATGCTGGCCAACGCGTCGGCCGGTCAGTGTGGCCCGTGCGTGCATGGATTGCGGTCGATCGCCGATCGGGTGCAGTCGCTTGCTGACGGCATGGCCAACGGTGAAGACCTGCGGTTGCTCGACCGGTGGGCGAAGCTCGTCCCGGGACGCGGAGCATGCGCTCATCCCGACGGTGTCGTGCGTTTCGTCAGCTCATTGCTCTCGGCCTACCCCACGGAAGTAGCAGTGCATCAGCGCCACTCGTGCGGGCGCAGGCTCCAGCACCTGCTGCCGATCGGAGTGCAGGCATGAGCGACAAACAACTTGTCGTCGACTGGACCCGCTGCGACGCCCACGGGCTATGCGCCGAGCTGCTCCCTGAGGTGCTGCAGCTCGACGACTGGGGCTACCCAGTGCCAGTTGCCGGCGGAGCTGTTCCTGATGGCTTGCGTGGTCACGCCGAGCACGCCGTCCGCGTGTGCCCGCAACTGGCCTTGCTACTACGGGAGAAGAAGAGCGCCCGTCGCTAGCGGTGTCACCACGCGCGAGGGCAGGTCTGTGGTCTGGTACGTCGTGAGATACGCCTCGGTCGCCGGGGCCCAGTAGCGTTCCACCATGAGCGCTCCCACTGGAGACCTTGCCACTCAGGCGCCCGAAGCAGAGGTGCTGCGCTACACCGCTTTCGCCGCGACAGAGGGCGGCGGCAACCCGGCCGGCGTCGTCCTCGACGCGCGGGGGATGAGTGACGAGGAGATGCTGGCCGTCGCCGCTGACGTCGGATTTTCCGAGACTGCCTTTCTCTTTCCGGAAAGTGCGTGGACGAGGTCACCCGACGAAGGACGCGAGCAGCACGCCCCCGTCCGATACTTCAGCCCCCGAGCGGAAGTGCCGTTTTGCGGACACGCGACCATCGCGACCGCCGTCGCGCACGCGGAGAGGTTCGGCACCGGCACCCTCAATTTCGACACGATCGGGGGACGCGTGCCGGTGGCGACGCGTCGTGAAGACCAGCAGGTGTTGGCGACGTTGACAAGCGTCGAGCCATCCGTCGCCGCATTGTCTCCAGACGTGCTTGAGCGCGCGCTCGCTGCGTTGGGCTGGACCCAGGACGTACTCGATCCCGCGCTACCGCCCAGGGTCGGATTCGCCGGGGCACATCACCCCGTCCTTGCGGTGAAGAGCCGAGGACTGCTCGCCCAGCTCGCGTACAGCTACCAGGCACTCGATGCGCTCATGGCGGAGCAGGACTGGACCACGATGCAGCTCGTCCAGCGCGAACGCGACGACCTCTTCCACGCACGGGACCCGTTCCCACCGGGTGGTGTGGTGGAAGATCCGGCCACTGGCGCTGCTGCGGCCGCCCTCGGTGGCTATCTGCGAGCGTTCGACCTCGTCCCTCCATCGCGCCGAGTCCAGATCCACCAGGGATACGACATGGGACGCCCCAGCCTCCTCCTCGTCGACA
Source organism: uncultured Actinomycetota bacterium (assembly GCA_963815295.1). Classification (GTDB taxonomy): domain Bacteria; phylum Actinomycetota; class Actinomycetes; order Propionibacteriales; family Nocardioidaceae; genus JACDHG01. The sequence continues at coordinate 50,920 of CAWFFZ010000008.1, read as the reverse complement.
TTCCCGACGTCGGCGGCATCAAGGTCACCGGATCAGCTGCTGAGATCTAACCCCGCAACACGTGCTCGACGCGGGACCGGTCGCAAGACATCAACCGGCTTGATCCTTGGTCAAGTGCATCAGCCAGTTGTCCCCCGTGTCGATGAGGGCATAACGACGCGAGCCGTGCTTCCCGTGGAGGGTGAACAGGATGCGCCGGTCGGTGCGGTTGTGCTCTTCCCACCAGCCGGTGTCGGCAATCGACTTGTCGGCGTCGGTGTAGGCCAGGTGGTCCATGTCATGGTCCGACACGGGGACGGCCAGCCGGTTGTCGGCGCTATTCGTCGGTATGCCGCGCGGCAACGCCCACGAGCGCAGGACCCCGTCTTCCTCCAAGCGCAGGTCGAAGTGCGGCTGTGGCTTGCGGTGGTCGTGCAGCACGAACGACGGTCCGTGCGATGCAGACTCCGAGGCCACCACCCGACGCTAACGGTTCTGCAACCGCATCGGGAGACGCACCTGGAGCACGGTCTCACCCGGTTGGGACTCGATGTCGATCGTGCCATCGTGGCGCTCGACGATGATGCGCTGCGCGATATCCAGTCCGAGGCCGGTGCCTTCGCCGACGTCCTTGGTCGTGTAGAAGGCCTCGAACGCGCGAGCTGCCACTTCTGGCGACATGCCCGAGCCGGTGTCGCCTATCTCGACGACGACGTCGTCTCCGTCGACCCGCGTGGCCACCCGCAGCGTGCCGCGACCGGCCATCGCGTCGACAGCGTTGTCGATGAGATTGGTCCATACCTGGTTGAGCTCGCCGGCGTACGCCTCGATCCGCGGGACGTCGGCGCTGTACTCGCGGACGATCGTGACACCGTCGCGGAGCTTGTGTCCGAGCATCACCAGGGTGCTCTCGAGGCCATCGGTCACGTCGATCTGCTGCATCGACGCTCTGTCCATCTGTGAGTAGGACCTGACGGCAGCGACGAGCTCGGAGATGCGCCGGGTCGACTCCTTCACCTCTGACAGCAGTGCAGACACCGAGAGTGTGCTTGCCACCCAGTCCAGGCCCGACTCGAGCGCCGACCCCTCCAGAACCGTCGCGGCTCGCGTGCACCAGTCGAGATCGACTCCCCCGGCGGCGAGCGCCGGAGCGATGATCCATTCGCGTTCGACGCCCTGGCGGGTCAGCCAAGCCGAGAGGGCCTGCTCGCGATCTGCGCGCGCCAGCGCATCTATCTCTGCGGCCAGGGGCTCGATGTCACGACGTAACGCGTCGAGCGCTGCGAACTGAGCGGACGAGATCCCATTGCTGGCAAGCCGTTCGAGAGACGAGAGCAACACCTGACACGCGGTCTCGAGCTCGTCGACGGCTCTGGTCGCCGCCGACGCAGGGTTGTTGATCTCGTGCGCGAGGCCGGCCGCAAGGGTGCCAAGCGTGACCAGGGCGCCGCGCTGGCGCGCCGTCGACTCGATGGAGCGGGCGGTGCGGTAGAGCCCTTCGATGAGGTGGCCGCCGAACGGGAACCAGGCGGTGGTCAGCTCACGCAGGACGTCGGATGGCACCCGGAGCACCCGCCCGGCGGCCACTCCTCGACCGGTCGCAAGGTAGACGCCCTGGTCGTCCCAGGCGCGGAACCCGCCGGCCCAGCGACCGGGTACATCCATCCTCGCGACCACAGTGTCTTCCCGGCCGAAGTGGCGGATCAAGTCGATGGATCCCTCCACGAGCACCCACCAGAAGTTCGCCTCATCGCCCTCGCGGAACAGGTCGACGCCGGGCTCGATGCTCACCTCGGTGCCGCCGTCGACCAGCTCAGCGAGCTGGTTGTCGGTGAGGCCACCGAAGAGGCCCAGCGGTCGAAGGTCGGAGACGCGCATCAGATCGTGGCCAGGTAGCGGTGGACGAGATAGACCGACATTGCGCCCTCACCGACAGCCGACGCGACGCGCTTCATGGAGTCCAGTCGTACGTCACCGGCGGCGAAGACCCCGGGCACGCTTGTCTCGAGGACGAACGGCGCCCGCGCGAGTGGCCAGTGCTGCGCGTGGTCGTTGCTCAAGAGGTCCTGACCTGTGACGACGAACCCCTTGTCGTCACGGACCACGTCGCGGCCGAGCCAGTCGGTGCGAGGAGAGGCACCGATGAAGACGAACAACCAGCTGGTGGTGACCTCCTCGGTGGCGCCGGAGTCTCTGTCGGCGAGGGTGAGTGTCTCGAGGTGCCCGTCGCCCTGGGCGCCCACGACCTCGCTGCGATACCGAACCTCGATGTTGGGCGCGGACAGGATCCTTTCCACGAGGTACTGAGACATCGTCTCCGTGAGAGTCGCCGACCGGACGATCAGCACCACACGCCCGGCGAAGCGGGAGAGGTTGAGCGCGGCCTGGCCGGCCGAGTTGGCGGCACCGACGACGTACACCTCGTCGCCTTGGCACTGGTTGGCCTCGCCTGCGTTCGCGCCGTAGTAGACGCCACGTCCGCTGAACTCCTCGAGCCTCGCTGCCTCGAGCCGACGGTAGGACACGCCAGTCGCCACGACGAGGGCACGCGCCTCGATCTCCCCCGAACCGCTGAAGAGCACCGCGCGCACCGGCCCACGAGCCTCGAAGCCGACGACGTCACGCGCGAGCACCAGTTCGGCGCCGAAGCGGGAGACCTGAGCCAGGGCACGGTGGGCGAGGTCAGAGCCGCTCAAACCCTTGGGGAACCCGAGGTAGTTCTCGATCGCGGCGCTCTGTCCCGCCTGGCCGCCTGGTGCCTCTCGCTCCACGATGACGGTGCTCAGACCCTCGGAGGCCGCGTACACGCCAGCGGCCAGGCCGGCCGGCCCGCCGCCAACGATGCACACGTCATACAACGGCTGTTCGGCGTTGGTGTGCAGACCGAGTGCCCCGGCCAGGTCGAGCGTCGACGGCGAGCGGAGTGTGTCGCCGTCGGGGATCAGCACGAGCGGAAGGTCCGCCGGCGCTGCCTCGGCGAGGTCGCGCAAGCGTTGAGCCTCGGCGTCACGCTCGATGTCGTACCACCGGTAGGGGACGTGGTTGCGTGCCAGGAACAGCTTGGTCTCGTGGCTGCGGTCGGACCATCGGTGACCCACCACCCGGATGTCGGAGGTGTGCTCACGATTGGCTTGCCGCCAGTCGCCGAGGAGATCGTCGACAACGGGGTAGAGCCGTTCGTCGGGAGGGTCCCAGGGCTTCAGGAGGTAGTAGTCGAGGCCGATGTCGTTGATTGCCTTGATGGCCACGTCGGTGTCGGCGTATGCCGTGAGCAGGAGGAGTTTCGCACCCGGCGCGTGGACAAGGGCGCGCTCGAGCATCTCGGTCCCGGTCATTTGCGGCATCCGTTGGTCGGCGACGATCAACGCCACCGGGTCGTCACGAAGAGCGAGCTTGGTGAGCACGTCAAGCGCCTCTGCCCCCGACGACGTACGAACGACGCGGTAGTCGGCGCCGTACTGCCGGGAAAGGTCGCGCGTGATCGCTGCCGAGACCTGAGGATCGTCGTCGACTGTCAGGATGGTCGGCTTGCTCATGAGATCAGCCCCTCCTGACGTCCTCGCGACCGCGCGTCCCTGCACATCGTGCCCGACCGACCCCATCGGCGACCACCCGGCGCTACTCAGGGGCGAGGATCAGCTCGAACTCGAGCTCGTGCAAGAGCGGGACGCCATCCTCGTCGAACAAGGGGATGGACGGCTTGAGTTGGCGCGCGGCGAGTACGGCGTCGCGGTGGAAAGCGCACAGGTTCATCCCCATGCGCTGATAGAAGGCGAAAGCGCGGACGTTGTTGTTGGTCGTCGTCAGCCAGACGCGCCGGCACCCCCTGGACCTGGCGTCTTCGAAGCAATGCCGAAGCAGGGCTCGTCCGACCCCTTGGCCCTCGACCGCCGACGAGAGGGAGAGGACCTCATACTCGTCACCCCGGACGACGATGATCGCGAGCCCCACGCGGTTGCCGTCGGCGACGGCGACATGTCCCGGGAAGCTCGATGCATCGAGCAACTCCCCCTTGCGAGCCGCCAGCACAGACCCCCATGCCTGCTCCAGGGTGGTCTTCACCCAGTCGTCGTCACCACCCGGCTCCAGCACGCGCACCGAGAGCGAGTCGAACACCATCGCTTCATGATGCCGCCTTCTGGGACCCCCGTTCGCTATCGCGCGTTCGATGTACGTCGTGCGGAGCCGGGCGATGACGAGACGACCGTGCGTGCGCGCGTGGTCTGCACGCGCGCACGGTCGACCGGTGCTACGGCCGCACCTCGTAGACGATGTTGAAGGGTGTCTGCGCGGCTTGCCGGAAGCGGGTGAAGCCGGCGTCCGTCATCACCTGGCGGATTCCCGCCTCACCGGCCTGTGCGCCGAGCGAGTAGCCGCCCGGCTGGGACAGCGCGTTGGGCACACACAAGAAGGTCGAGAACGAGTAGTAGACCCGCCCGACCGGGTTCAGGTTGTCTGACACGTTGTCACCGGCGAACGGCTCGACGACAAGCCAGGTGCCATCGGCGTCGAGCGACTCACGCACATGCCGGGCGGCACCGAGCGGGTCGCCCATGTCGTGCAGGCAGTCGAAAGTGCACACCAGGTCGTAACCAGTCCCACTGAACGTCTGCGCCGAGGCGACCTCGAAGTCCACCCGCTCCGCAACCCCGGCGTCGGCCACCCGCTTACGTGCGGTCTCGATCGACTGCTCGTGGTAGTCAGAGGCGACGAAGCTGGACTTCGGGTACTCCTTTGCCATCAGGATGGTGGAAGCCCCCAAGCCGCTGCCGACATCGGCAACCCGCGCCCCAGCGCGCAGCTTCTGCTCGACATCGTCAAGCGCCGGGATCCACTCAGTCGTCAGGTTGCCGACATAGCCGGGACGGAAGAAGCGCTCGCATCCGACGAAGACCTCGGCATCGTGCTCGTGCCAACCGATGCCTGCTCCCGTGCGGAAGGCCTCGGTGACCCGCGGCTCTGCGCGCAATGTTCCGAGCGCGAGCTGGAATGCGCCCGGTAGGTAGAGCGGGCCTTCGGGGTCGGTCAGGGCGAATGCCTGTTCCTCGGTCATCGAGTAGGTGTCGGACTCGGCTTCATACATCACGTAGCCGCCGGCCGCCTGGCCGCGCAACCACTCGATGACATAGCGAGTCTCGGTCTCGGTGCGCTGAGCAAGCTCGTGCGCGGTCATTGGCCCGGCGGCGAGCGCCCGGTAGAGCCCTAAACGGTCACCGATGACGACGCTTCCCGCGGCAACGGTGGCTCCGAGATCTCCGACGAACTGTCCAAGAAACGTCATCAACTTGTCTTGATCAACGGCCATGGTGTCTCCTCCAGTTGGGTTGCTGCTGATGTAGAAGAGCCTGTGCCGCGGGGTTGCAACCGCATTGCAGTCGCACTGCAATGGGCTTAGCAACACTGGGCGGTGAGCGAGGAGGGACCGCCATGCGTGCAATGCAGCCCGACATCGAGGGATACATCGAGCGGGACGGAGTCAAGGTCGGCTATGAGGTGTTCGGGAGTGGAGGTCCCACGATCCTGCTCCTGTCGACATGGGCAGTCGTCCACTCCCGTCGCTGGAAGGGGCAGGTTGCCTACCTCGCCCGGCATTTCCGGGTGGTCACGTACGACGGCCGGGGCAACGGACGAAGCGACCGGCCGGTGGAGGTCGCCGCCTACGCCTCGCAGGAGATCGTCGAGGACGCAGTGGCCGTCCTCGATGCGACGGACACTGACGCTGCGGTGGTCGTGGGTATGTCGATGGGCGCCGGCTTTGCACTCGAGTTGGCTGTCTACCACCCCGAGCGGGTGCTCGGAGCCGTCATGGTCGGTCCATCGGTCGGTCTCGCTGACCCTCCGGACCGCATCCACTACAGCTTCGAGCAGCCGCTCGACACTGACGAAGGTTGGGCGAAGTACAACCGGCACTACTGGGAGCGTGACTGGCCCGGCTTCATCGAGTTCTTCATGGGCCAGATGCTCACCGAGCCGCACTCGACCAAGCAGCTCGAGGACGCGATCGAGTGGGGGCTCGAGACCACACCCGAGACGATCATCGCAACACAGCGCGCTCCCTACCTCGAAGGCTCCGCCGACGACCGGCACCATAATGCCGGTCGCCCCACTGCCTACGACCTCGCGGCGCAGGTGCGATGCCCGTGCCTGGTCGTGCACGGCAGCGACGACCACATCACCGGACTGAGCGGCGGTGAACGGCTGGCAGCGGCGCTCGGCTGTGAGCTTGTCGTGTTCGAGGGATCGGGCCACGCGCCCGACGGGCGTGATCCAGTTCGCTTCAACTTGCTGCTGCGCGACTTCGTGGACCGACTGGCGCCGACCAGTCACAAGCGTCGTACGTGGACTCGCGCCAGGTCGCGCACACCGCGGGCGCTCTATCTCTCGTCACCGATCGGCCTCGGACACGCTCTGCGCGACGTGGCGATCGCGAGCGAGCTGCGTGCCCTGCACCCCGACGTAGAGGTCGACTGGCTCGCCCAGCACCCGGTCACCGCCGTGCTCGATGCCCGCGGCGAGCGTGTCCATCCGGCGTCGTCGTGGCTCGCCAGTGAGTCGGCCCACATCGAGGAAGAGTCGGCCGAGCACGACTTGCACTGCTTCCAGGCATGGCGACGAATGGACGAGATCCTCGTCGCCAACTTCCATGTGCTTCACGATGTCATCGAGGACGGGCACTACGACCTCGTCATCGGCGACGAGGCATGGGACGCCGACTACTTCTGGCATGAGAACCCGGAGCTGAAGCGCACAGCGTTCGCCTGGATGACCGACTTCGTCGGGTGGCTGCCGATGCCTTCCGGAGGCGAACGAGAGGCATGCGTGGCCGCCGACTACAACAGCGAGATGATCGAGCAGGTCGAGCGCTACCCGCGGGTGCGCGACCGGGCGATCTTCGTCGGTGAGCCCGACGACATCGTCCCTGACCTGTTCGGTCCGGGGCTGCCCTCGATTCGCGAGTGGACCCAGGAGCACTTCGACTTCTCCGGCTACATCACCGGCTTCGACCCCGCGAAGCTCGCCGACCGTGCGGCCGTGCGAGAGCAGTTGGGCTACCACCCGGACGAACGAGTCTGCATCGTGACGGTCGGCGGCTCAGGAGTTGGCGGCGCGTTGCTGCGTCGCGTCATCGAGGCGTTCCCGCTGGCAAAGGAGGCTGTGCCCAACCTGCGGATGATCGTGGTGGCCGGGCCGCGGATCGACCCAGCGTCGCTGCCGTCATACCCAGGCCTCGAGATCCGCGCGTACGTCGACGAGCTCTACCGGCACCTCGCTGCGTGCGACCTCGCCGTCGTCCAGGGCGGGCTCACCACCTGCATGGAGCTGACGGCCAGCGGGCGGCCATTCCTCTACTTCCCACTGCGCAACCACTTCGAGCAGAACTTCCACGTGCGGCATCGACTGCAGCGCTACGGCGCAGGGCGGTGCATGGACTACGCAAGCACGACCCCCGTGGTGCTGGCCGAAGCCATCGTGCGCGGAGATCGGGCGTGCCGTCGACTACCGACCGGTCGAGACGAACGGGGCGGCTCGTGCGGCCGCCTCGATCGCTGCGCTGCTGTAAGTCACCGTCACGCGAGTCCGTCGAGCAGCTCAGCCGATGCCCGCTGGAGGCCCGCCATGCGATGGCGCTCGGCGAGACTCCGAGCACGTTCCAAGGCCGTCCGGGCTGCAGCGGTGTCGCCGCTCAGCGTGGCGCATCGCCCTGCAATCAGCGAGCCTTCGGCGAGTGCAGGGATACAGCCGACCCTGTCCGCCGCCATGAGCAGCGGGTTGATCGCGGTTGAAGCCTGACCAGGTTGGCCAGCACCCAACCATGCCCGAGCGACACCAAGGTAGGCATCGATGCCGAGCAGCCAGGCGCTGCCGGTGGGAGCGTCTATGCCCGTCAGCAGGTCGTCGGCCTCCGTGAGCGCTTCGGTCGACCCGGTCGCCTCCGCCGTCGCCGCGAGGTAACGGAGTCGATACGCGGTGGAGACGCCGTGTGCACTGGCCGTCGGGACGGAGCGCAGTACGTCGACGGCCTCCTGCCGCCGGCCCAGCTCCAGCAAGGTCGTCGCCAGCATCGCCGCGGCCGAAGCCATCCACCACGAATGCCCGGCTGACGCGGCCATGGCCCGCTTTCCGTGGCCGACCGCGTCGTCATCACGACCTTGCAAGCGCGCAACCCAGCCCAGGTGCGCCGTAAACCACCCCTCGTACGCGACGTAGCCGCTGCGCCGGTTGAGGGAGAGGGCAGCTTCGATACGTGCCGAAGCTGACTGCCACTCAGCCGCGGCGATGAGCGGGAACGACGACTCGAACACCATCCACTGCAGCCGCCACAGATCGCCGGTGCGCCTGAGCAGTGGCTCCAGCTCTGCCACGACCGGCTCGAGGTCTGCCACCTCCCCCAGGTAGGCGTACGCAGTCTTGAGCCCGTCGAGGGCCTTCGGCAGGGCGGCTCCATCGGGCGACGTACGGGCCACCGCAAGCGCACGCTCGCCCAACTGGACTCCCTCCCGGAATCGGAGCTCGTTGCACCTGAGCACGGCCAGTCTGGACAGAAAGTCCGTCTGCATGCTCCGATCGCCCAGCGACTCGGCGAGGCGGAGCCCGGCCTCGACATGGGCAAGGTATGACTCGGCCGGTCTGCCCAGCGCAGCAGCTGAGTCGCCACCGAGCTCGCGCAGTGCCAGCATCTCCAGGCGCGGGTCACCGTTCTCCCGCGCCAACGACGCAGCTCGCTCGTGGTCGGAGACCGAGTCTTCGTAACGCGTCAGGGCTTCGCGGACGCGTCCACGAGCCAAGTAGGCACGGCCGAGCGCGTCCACGTCATCGGCACGCGTCGCGGCGTCGATGGCTCGGTCGAGCAACCGCTCGGCGTCGGCACCGGCGGCGCGATTTGCCGCTGCCTCGGCGGCCCTCACCCAACCGCGAGCAGCCCGAGACAAGTCACCGAGAACGACCGCATGCGCAGCCATCACCTCTGGCTGGTCGGTCAGCAGGTTGGCCGCGCGTTCGTGATATGCCAGTCGAGTCGGCGAAGGCGTCGTGTCGTAGAGAACCTCACGCTCGAGGTCATGGGCGAACTCATAGGCGCGCCCCGCCACCACCACCAGCCGCGACCGCAGCAGGTCCTCGCACCAGCGCACGACCTCACCCGCGGGCTCGTCGATGAGCTTGGCGACCATGGCCGGTTCGAAGGACGACCCGAGAACCGCCGCGGCACGCAAGACGCGCTCTGGCTCGACGCCGACCCGCCGAACCCGTGCCTGCACCACGTCCTGCAACGTCGCCTCAACCTGTGACTCGCCGGTGGCCAGGCCGCGGAGGCTCTCGACGACGTACAGGGTGTGCCCGCCCGTCCGGTCGACGATGGCGTCGGCATGTTCGCTCTGGCCGGCAGCGGCGGCCAGCCGCGCGACAGCGTCGGGCGGCAACGGCCCGAGGTCGAGGGTGGTCATGACATCGGCCAGCCGGGTCAGGGCCTCTTCCCCCTCCTCGGTCCGGACCGTCACGAGCACAAGCAGCCGGCTGTCTGCTGTTTGACGGCCGACGTAGTGGAGCAGTTCGAGCATGGCGAGGCCGGCGAGGTGAAGATCGTCGATCACCAAGAGGACTGGTCGCCTCGCAGAGAGCCGGCGCAGGAAGGTCATGACGGCGTCGTAGGTGCGTTGTCGCTCGATCTCCGCCGTGCCCCGATCGCGGGTCAACGGGCCGAGAGCGACGCCGAGATCTGGCACAAGCGCCGCGAGCACAGCGGCTCGGTCCCCGGCCACCTCGCGCAGAACCTGCGGCGACATCCGCAACGCCTGCGCCGAAAGCGCCTCGATGATCGGCTGCAGAAACAGCGACCGCTCGGTCTCATAACAACGCGCCCGAAGCACCTCTCCGCCGGTCGCCAATGCCAGTCGCTCGAGCTCCTCTGCGAGCCGCGTCTTACCGATGCCGGCGACACCGGTCACCGTCAGCAGAGCGGCGCGACCCGCAACGGCCTCGGTCCAGGCGCGGGTCAGGGCTGTGACCTCGGACTCCCGCCCAGCGAGCGTGATGACGGGCGGCAAGACCTCGCGGTCCGGCGAATCCCGCCGCAACTGCGGCGTCTCGGTTTGCTCTCGCAGAATGGCGAGATGCAGGTCTCGCGTCTGCAGCGCTGGGTCCGCACCGAGCTCAGCGGTGAGTATGTCGCGAAGGCGTTCGTAGGCAGCCAGCGCCTTCCCCGGGTCGCCGGTCCGCTGGTGGGCCAGCATCAGTGCCCGCCAGGCAGGCTCATCCAGCCGGTCGTCGGCGAGGGCAGCCTCGGCGAGTTTCCGGGCTCGAGCCACATCGCCCGTCGCCAGGGCCGCGTGTGCGGCGACGAGGCGAGTCTGCCGAAGCAATCGCTGCGTGTTCGCCCGGGCAGGCTCGGCCCAAGTCGCATCTGGCTCGTTCTCGAGCACGCTCCCCCGCTCTAGGAGGTCGAGCGCGCGCTGGGTGGCCGCCACTGCCAACGCCGGGGCGCGGTCCAGGGTGGATTGTGCTTCGCTCGTGAGCCGTTCGGCTTCGTCGACGTCCACCTGGACTTCGGCCACATCGGCCAACGCGTAGCCGACCCGGCCGCCGCGGATGATCGTCGTACCGAGCACGCGCCGGAGTCGGCTCACGAGCGACGCGACGTTGTCGGCGGCCCGCTCCGGGGCATCCTGCGGCCACAGCAGCTCGACGATCTCGTCGAGTTGCACTGACCGCCATCGTCTTACGACGAGGAGCTCGAGCAGCAGGCGAGACTTCCTGCTGCCGATCTCGCCGTCCTCCAGCCGCTGACCGCCGACCGAGACGCCGAACGTGCCGGCCAAGCGGAACTCGACCTCAGCCATGAGGTCACCGACGCTCCGCAGGGGACTTAGTCACCACACCGGCGAGCATCCCACGACTCCCGGTGACTGCGCCCGCCGGTTGAGCCCGTCTCGGTCGGTCGAGCTTGTCGAGACCCGTCGGTCTGGCCTCCCTCCGTCGGTCGAGCCCGTCGAGACCTGGTTGGGTAGGACATAGGAATTAATGACGAGGGAGCACGTGTGTCTGATCTGAAAGCCGAGTTGCATAGCAAGTTGCAGGCCAGCAGGTCAGGGCTGCTGTCCAAGCTTGAGGGTTTGAGCGAGTACGACCTTCGCCGACCCATGACTCCGACCGGCACCAACCTGCTCGGCCTCGTCAAGCACCTTGCCGGCAACGAATATGTGTATCTGGGCACGTCGTTCAACCGACCGGCGCCTGAGACTCTGTCGTGGGAGGAAGACGGCTCGGTATGGGACGGCGCCGACATGTGGGCCAAAGCCGACGAGTCCAGCGACTACCTGCTCGGGCTCTATCAGCGCGCCTGCGCGCACGGCGACCAGACCCTCGCGAAGCTCGATCTGGATGCCCCGGGCAGCGTCCCCCACTGGCCCGAAGAGAGGCGCGCCACAACTCTGGGCATCCTCCTCATTCGGATGGTCGTCGAGACTGCCCAGCACGCCGGCCACGTGGACGTCGTCCGTGAGCTCATCGACGGGCGCGGCGGGCCTGATCAGGACGACATGGGGGACGAGGCGTCCTGGCGGGAGTACGTCGCGAGGATCCAAGCCGCAGCGGACGCATTCGCGAAAGACGCCCCGGCCGGCAAAGCCACCGGCTAGGCGTCGACTAGCGCTCCCCACGGCGCATCCATGGAAGGCTCGGGAGCATGACCGATCCTGGGCCGGCTCAGAGTTGCCAGGTGACGCTACTGGTCCCTCATCCGAGGCGCACCGCCGTCCTGGTCGCCGCCGAGAAACCGTCTGAGGCCTCGACGCCGCTGACGCTGCCGACGGTTCGGATGAGCAGCGCGGAGCCAAGCCTGCCAGAGATCCTGGTCTCCGTAGACGTCGTCGACACCGCCACAACGGCGGCCTTGCGGCTCGTCATGACATCGGCCGCCAACACCGAGGATCGCGAGAACGGTGAGCTCGCGCTGATGGTGGAGTTCGAGCCCTCCGCAACCGAGCCGCCGGTCGGGTGGACCTGGCAGAGCCTGGACGCGGAGGTGATCGCTCGGCTGGAACCGAAGACGTCTCGCTCGGCTGTGGCCTCGTGGGTACGCGAGCGTGCCGAGGGTTGGTCGCCGCTCCGACCGCAGTGGGCTCACCAGGGGTGGTTCGACCGCGCTTCCCTCTGGATGACGAACCAGATGGCGGCGGACGGCCGACCGGTCGTCGTCCCACCGCGGCAGCACCAGCTCTGGGGCCTGTCGGTCGTCCTGCGCGCCTCATCGGCGGACGGCAACGCCTTCTTCAAGTGCAGTACAGATCTCTTCCGGCACGAGGCGGTCGTGACGCACGCCCTGGCAAAACTGATGCCTGATTTGGTGCCGGAGGTGATCGCCGTCGACGGCGCCCAGGGATGGATGCTGATGCGCGACCTGGGTGCCGCCGAGCTGGGTGACCAGGACGAGTCGCTGTGGCACGAGGGCGTCGTGGCGCACGCGGGCATCCAGCAGTCGTGGCTTGGCCGGACCGATGAGCTGGTCGCTCTTGGGCTGCCGGTCCGGTCGCTGTCAGACCTGGCCGCGCAGGTCGACGCGATAACCGAGGACACCGTGCTCATGCAGCGGATGTCTCCGGACCTGCGTGAACGGTGGCTGGCGGCAGCGCCGGCCTTCATCGAGTCGTGCCGGCGCCTCGACGAGATCGGACCCGGTCCGACCCTGGTCCATGGCGACCTCCATCCGTGGAACGTCGCCTTCGGTCCCGCCACTACGCGCATCTTCGACTGGACCGACGCCGCCGTGTCGCACCCGTTCGTCGATCTCGCCACGTACGTCTTCAGCGACCGAGGACGTCGCCGTACGCCGGCGCATAGTCGATGCGTATGTCGGAGCGTGGTCGAAGATCTGGCCAGAGGAGTCGCTTCGGGAGGCGGCAGCCCTCGGTCTGGTCGTCGGGTCCCTGTACCAGGTGCAGAGCTACCGTGCCCTCCTCACGACGCTGATGGGGGAAGGTGCGGACGACGGACTGGCTGGCGGCGACCTGAGCTGGATCAAGCGCTCCCTGACAAGTCACGAGCAAGGCCTGGAAGGCCCGGCCTGACATGTCTTCGCCAACACTGGATGGGTGACCGATCGGCGCCATGCAGCCGTCGCCCCCTAAAATCAGCACATCCTGGCCGCCGAAACGTGCGACCGGCGGACGCGCACACGGTCTTCGACACGGAAGTCCGCACGTCCCGCCCCCGTAGGACGTGCGGAAAACCGTCAGGCCCTGCCGCTCTTCCTGCCCAAACGATATGCCCGTGCCACGACCCGGAAGTAGAGAATCGCCATTGTGGAAGGACCGGCGGCACCGAGTCGGCGCGTGCCAGCGCTCAGGCATCCGTTGGGTTCGTTTCGCCGAGGCAGAGATCTGGTGGGGTGGGTTCCTTTCGCCGAGGCCCAGGATCTGCTGGGGTGGGTTCGTTTCGCCGAGGCCGCCAGTTGGGCGGGCTGGAAGTCGAGCTGGTGTTCAGTCCTGGTCTTGACCTGCCGGTCCGGATTCCTGGCTGGGCTCGCTCGCGGGCGGCGTTGGCTTCGTTTCGCCGTGCTGGTCGGGAGCCGGTATCGCAGGCGAGTGGTCGCCCGGCAACGCCGACCGGTGTGGGGGGTGGGGCGGATCGAGGGTTCGGTGGATGAGCATGGTGCGGGCGTGCCAGGCCCGATCGAGCTCCAGGCTGAGCCGACTGCCGAGTTTGGACGTGCGTTCCATGACGGCCAGGCATCGTTCGGCGGCGGCGTGACGGGCTCGTGCCTCGGCATCAGCCGTTTCCGCGACCAACTCGTCGTACTGGTGCTCGGCCCATGACGCGGCCGCCTCGAGGTCACCGAACCGCCTCCTGACCGCGTCAATGAGCGGCTCGTCGGCCTTCGCTGGTCGCCGCGACGAGTTGCGTCCAACGGGATCGGCTCGGTCCAACGGCGTGGCCGGATGGGCCTGCGCAAGGAGGCGGACGGTGTCGAGGTATGGCGGCGGTGAACTGGCCGACGCAGCCGCTGGGGTTGGCGTTCCCTCTGCCTCGGGCCTTGGCAGAGGCGATGCGGCGTCGCGGAGCCAGTCGCGGAGCTGTTCAAGCAGCGCCTGTCGGTCCCGGCGCCTCCTTCGTTCGCCCACCGAGGCTATGCTCGTCGCCGCGGCAGCGGTGAGTAGTACGCCGTCGAGAGCCGCCAGCCGACGGAACTGCAGCAGGACGCGGGCGATCCGCTCCGCGGCCTCCAGCTCGAGTCGATCGCGATGAGCCAGGCCGGTCACGATCTCGGTGAAGAACCGCTGCACCTCCTCGGCGGACTCCCGGAACGGCCCGGCCGCGATCGGCTCGAGACCGGCGAAGCATCCGTGCGTGGTGGCGTTGTGGCTACTGACGGCTTTCCCCTCGGCCGTGCGGGGACCGGTCGAACGCTTTGCATTCTGTTGGTTGGCTCGGGTTTTCGCCTCAGAGGTAGGCCTTTGCTTTGGTTGTGACATTGTGCAGCTCCTTCAGATCGGTGGCCGGATCGATTCCGGCTTGCCCACTGGATCGGCACACCGACTGCTTAAGCCCCGATGTCGCCTTGCAGATGCCGATGACAGTCATACCTGCGGCGCCGGCACAAGACGATCCGGCTGACCCGTACGGCGACCCTGCGCACGACCGGATGCACCGCGTCGTCATCGACGGTGGCGGCAGATCACCGGATCCGCTTCAACGGGGGCGCCCTGTCGAGCATCGGCGTCAGCTGGGTCGTCCTCAACAGCGTGATCAGCAACAACCGCGCAATCGGCCGCGGCGCCAACCGCCCCACCCCGGGCACGCCAGGAGGTGGCGGCGGTACTACAACGCCGCAACCGTTTCCGGCTCTTCGTCTGCGGCACCTTGAGCGGCACAACTGGGCCCGCGAGGGCGGCAGAGCGATTTTCTTCGTGACACGACCACACTGGGACGCTGGTGATCGCACGCTTCCTCATGCGCAACAAACCGAGCCTGGGTTTCGAGACCGCCGGCTACCTCGGCATCTTCTTCATCGACCGCGGACATCCTTACGTGCGTCGCTCGACGATCGAGTGACAAACCGGTCCGGACGCGTGGCGAGCGGGGATACGGTGGGGGATATGACCGATGACCCGTACGCCGGCTGGGCGCTGATTGTCGTGGACGCCCAGCGGGGCTTCGACGACCCGGCCTGGGGCGCGCGCAACAACCCGGCCTGCGACGACAACATCGCGGCCCTCGTCTATGACTGGTCCAGCCACGACCGGCCGCTCGTCTACGTGCGTCACGACAGCACCGAGGACGATTCGGTCCTGACCCCGGGCACGCCGGGAACGAGCTGCGCGACTACCTCGGAAAGGCCGAACCCCACCTGCTGGTGTCCAAGCAGGTCAACTCGGCGTTCCACGGAAGCCCGGACCTGCATACCTGGCTGCTCCGCCAGCAGACGGCGGGCATCGTCGTCTGCGGCATCACGACCAACCACTGCTGCGAAACGACCGTCCGGGTGGGCGCCAACCTCGGTCACGACGTGCTATTCCCCATCGACGCGACCTTCTGCCATGACCGGCGTCACCCAGACGGCATCACGCTGTCGGCCGACGAGCTCAGCCGGGCGACCGCGGCGAGCCTGCACGACGAGTTCGCCAACGTGACCACGACCGAGGAGATCCTCGCCGGGCGCGCCCGGCCGATCGACTGACGCTAGGACAGACCGATCGCCCGCCGACCGATGCAGCAGACCATCCCGAAATCGCCGTCACGCAGGAAATTTTCCTGCCCGTGGTGCTCCGATCGCTTGATGCAACATTGCCCCCGAGCGTGTGGGAGATGCCGGGGGCGATGCCGGAGATCGCACCGAGCCCCGACTTCAGGACCAACTTCGACCGTCCGCCTTACGACCGGTCGATGGTGCTGCAGGCCTGGGGCACCTACGGCACGTTGTGGCCGGTCGTGCACCACCAGCTCGGCGTTAGTCCCGACCTGGGCCGCGACGAGCTGGCAGTCGTGCCGCAAATCCCGGACGGACAGAGCCGGGTGGCCGGCATCAACATCCGTCTCGGCAGCGGGTCGGTGGACGTCACCGCCGAACGGGGCGCATCAACCCTGACGACGACCGTGAACCGCCGTCTCACCGCGGACCTGCTGACTGGCCACGGGCTTCCCGACGGCGCCCAGGCCACCTCGGCGACGCTGAACGGCGCATCGGCCGAGTTCCGTGTGTTCTCATGGCACGCGGCGAGGAGGTCGCCGTGGATCCAGCCGGCACTGCGTCGGTTGGCCGCTGTGCTCGGCAAGATGGCCGGGGTCCTCGGATCAACCGCCAACGCTCCGCCGCCCATGAAGCGCGGGGCTGACAGCCCGTCCTGCGGCCCTGTCCAGTGACGGCCGCGACCCTCCAGGGGCCCTATGGGTCGGGGATCTCAAGCGCCGGCGCATGGATCGTCGCCCCGACCCCAGCCGACTGCATCACCGAGTGCGAGGCCGATAAAAAGATCGGTCCGGGGTGTCGCTTCATAGGTTGATCAAATCCCGCAGCCCCTCCCCTCGAGGCGTTTCAGCGCCGCTCGGAAGCCGCTGTTCGGGTCTGCAGCCGGCAGCGCGTCGCAGACCGCCGGCAGCGCCTCGTCCAGCGGCACGCCGCGCAGCATCGCGTAGGCGATCCCGACGGTGGGCGTGCGCGAGTGCGCGGCGACGCAGTGCAGCAGCACGCTCTTGCCCTCGTCCCGCAGGCGCGGCGATCGTGCGCGCGGCGTCGACCAGGACGAAGTCGAGGTTGGGGTTCTGCGCCGGGTCGGCCTCGTCCATGAGCCGGAAGTTGATGTGCTCGACGTCGGCGGGCACCTGGGTGCGGCCGGTCAGGCACAGGCTGACCACGGCGTCGACGTCGTCGGGCAGCTCGTCGAGCGCGGTCGCGCCCGGCGATCCAGCACGCCGTCGTCGTACGGGTGCGCGGCGAGCGCGGGCGTGCCGTACTGCAGGCGGCAGTAGTCGATGTGGTCGACCAGCGGCCAGCCGTACTTGCCCGGCTCGCCGCCGCGGGCGGTGAGGTACGCCAGCCGCTCCAGGTCGCTGCCGCGCGACGCCCGGCCAGCCGTGCAGGATGCGCCGCCACGCGGCGGGGACGGCGCTCATCCCCCAGCGCGCGCCGAGCAGCGCGCCGGCGATCGCCGCGACGGTGTCGGTGTCGTGGCCGATCCGGATCGCGGTGGTCGAGCGCGTCGACGAGGTGGCGGCACGCCGGGCCGTCGGTCGGGCACGGGCGTGTGGGTGATCGCCGACCACGCGGCCTGCAGCGCGCCGACGGACCAGCCGTTCTGCGCGAACGAGCGCGGCGGCTTGCGCCTCCGCCTCGGCGAGGACGTCGCGCCAGCTGGTCCGGCGTTGGGCACCCACGCCTCGATGTCGTCGAACGTCGGGAACTCGCCGTGCAGCACGGCGTGCCGGATCATCAGGCACCACACCGCGCACGCCTCCTGCGCGTGGTCCTCGTGGTGGGTCAGCGCGCTGACCGCCATCGCGGCCTCGACCAGGCCGTCGGGGTCGTCGAGGTAGGCCAGCGCGACCGGGCCGGTGCGCATCAGCGAGCCGTTGCCGGCGCTGCGGCCGGAGCGCTCGTGGACCTGCGCGCGCGGCCGCGGCCATCTCCGCGCCGGTCGGGTGTGCGGCCGGCGCGGCGACAGCACGGCGGACGGTCTGGATGCCGACGTCGGCGGGTCCGCCGGCGTACCAGTCGGCGAAGCCCTGCGCGATCGCGGTCGAGCGCCTCGGGCGTGCGCAGGTCGACGCCGGTGGCGGCGACCTCGGCGATCGCGACGGCCTGGGCGGTGTCGTCGGTCCACTCCCCGGGCGCGAAGCCGCCGAGCCCGCCGCCGATCATCGCGGGCACCAGGTCGGCGGCCGACGTGGGCGAACTCGTAGCCGGCGCCGAGGGCGTCGCCGGCGGCGGAGGCGAGGAGCACGCCGCAGGCGCGGTCGATCTGTGCGGCAGTGAGTTTCACGCTGCCTCCCCAAGCCGGGACGGATGAAGGAAGTCTGGTGATCGAGCGCCTTCTCCAAGATGTGCTTGAGCCGAACGAGCTCCGGCCCTGCGGTGTTGCGCTCACGGCTCGCGCTGAGCGCCCTGCCCTCAGCCGTACCGCCTCATCGACGTTCACCCTCGTGTGGACGACATCACCGGCAATGACGTCTACCCCTTATGCTCTCCGCGCTTACTACTCTGTGCATATCGTATCACGATGCTTCAGCATGTTGCAGACACTCAACTGTTCGGAGAGCATAGGGTGAGGGGTACGAGAGAACTTGCAGGCGGAGCGATGGCAACCTCACCCAAGACCGGCGACCTCGAGCTCGGCAGGAAGATCGCAGCGCGCCGCGGGAGCTCGGCATGAGCCGCAAGGAGCTTGCCGAAGCGACCACCTCTCCTACCCCTACATCGCCCAGATCGAGACCGGCTACCGGCTCCGTCCACGAAGCATCAGGTTCCGATCGCCAAGGCGCTCGGATGTCGCTGGACGAGCTGTACAGCATCAAAGAAGAGCTGCCCAGCCTCTCGATCGACGGAATAGCGCCTCGCCGCGGTCGACGACCCACCATCGGCGAAGCAATCGATGACGCGGCCGGCGCCATCGAATCGTTGCCGGCATCGGTGCGGCTCGAAGCCCTCGCGCGCATCCAGTTACGAATCCTCACCGGCGTAACCGACGAGCAGTCCAAGCGACGCGGCCTAGACTAGGTTGACCGTCGCGACGTGAGAAAACACTCGGCAGCGCCCTCCTGAACCCGCCCGCGCGCAGCCGTCAAGCGTTGCGCGAAACTGGTGCAGCTCGTGGATCATGGCTGGAACGTAACCATGGCGTCCCGTACCTCGATCCGGTGCGCAACCTCCTCGCCGAGCATCGGTACAGGGACTCTCATGCCCCAGGTGGGGCGCGTCATTTGCTTCGGGACCGCCATCGGTCAGAGGCGCTTGACGAACTCGGCCGCGATCTCGATCGGCCGGAATCCCATCCGCTCGTTGATGGAGACCATGTACATGTTGGTCTCGGCGTTTTGGGTGGTGACCAGGGTCAGGTCGTCGCGCGCGGCCTGGACGGCGCGGAGGTTGACCGCCTTCGTGGCCAGACCGAGCCTATGGCCGCGGTGTTCGCGGTGCACGAAGGTGCCCCACTGGTAGACCGTGGTGTTCTCCTCCAGCGACACGGCGAGCGTGGACTGCGCCACCACCTGCCGCTCCGGCGTGAGGGCGACCGTCTCGTAACGGGCTCGGCCCATCGCATCCGTGGTCGCCACCATCTCGGCGTACCGCTGCGGGGTGACCGCCTCCTCTTCGAAGTCGACGACGCCGGTGGGCGCGTCGACGGCGAGCTGGCCGAGCAGCATGCACAGCGACTCGACGAGGTCGTTGGGCACGGCGCCGACGAACGTCTCGATCGCGTAGCCCTCGTGGCGTGGCGCGGCCTCGTCGATCCACTCCTGGATCTGCTCGTCCGGGACCGGAAGGACGAGGTTGCGGACCACCTCGAAGTTGAAGAGCTCGTAGCCGCACGCCTCGGCGAAACGCCGGTAGGCGTGACTCTCGCGGTCGTCGAAGGGCAGCTTGGCATCAGCCAGGATTAGTGATCGGCCGCCATCCTTGGCGGTTTGCTCGAGCCGCTCGACCAGCGCCCGGCCGATGCCGCGACGCCGCTCCGGCACGTCGACGTTGATGCGGAACCAGGCCTTGTCGGTGTTGTCGAGGAGGAACGACCACAGCACGGCGTTACCGACCATCCGGTCGCCGTCGTAGGCCGCGAACAGCTCCTGCCGCTCACCGCTGTCGTTCGAGCGGAACGCACCGAGGAACTCCCCGAACTCCCAAAACGGCGCATGCGCCCGACCATGGAGCTCGGCTCGCCGGTTGAGGTCGTAGAAGTCGCGCATCAGCGCGTCATTGACCAGCACCGTGCCGTCGAGCACCCGGATGTCCACGAAGTACGAGACTACGGCGACGCGCGGCCCGGCCGAAACAGGTTTTCTTGCCAGCCAGCTCTCCCGACCAGCACCGGTTGATGATCCAGGTCGCCATCGAGACCGACCTGCGGTGGAGCGAGCTCATCGCGCTCCGCCCACGGCACATCGACCTCGAGCACCGCAGATTGACGGCACCGTTGCGTTGAGGGGCCGCTGGCGAGCCTGAATCGGGATGTGTCTGCTCTTCACATGGATAGCGTCAGCTCGGGTGGGTCCTTGGTGTCGGCTCGCTGTCCAGGCGTGTCGTGCCGTCGGCAATGAGGTGTGGAGGCGTAAGTCAGGATGTGGCGCGGTGTGCGCGGCGGAACAGTGGCGGGAGGTAGCACACCATCAGGGTCGACCATGTCAGGTGCGTCAGGGCCGGCGCCTGCAGTCCTCCGGATGCACGACGTTGCAGGCTGAAGAGGGTGCCCATCGCCCCGGCCGCAAGCATGAGGGCGGGGTTTCGAGTTGTTGCGGTCGCCAATACGTATACGGCAGTCGAGATGGCGGCGGCCCGGTCGGCGTCTAATGCCGCGTAGAGGGCACCGCGGAAGAAGATTTCCTCACCCAGCCCGTTGGCAAGTGTCGTGGCGACGATCACGGGGGTGCTGCCCTCGTCGGCGAACGTCAGCACGTTTTTGATGGCCCGGTCGAGGACGGGGATGTGTTGCGCGACGAGGGCGCATCCGCAGAAGCAGCCGAACGCTGCCACACCGGTGGCGACCGGTGTGATGATCGGCCGGCGGAGGCGCTGGTCGCGGCTCTGGATCCAGCCCAGGTGCAGCGGCCCGGACAGGAAGCCTCCCAGTGTCCAGGTGGCGGCGACTGCGGAGGTGAGCCCGTAGAACTTCTTGGAGCCGGGCTGGGTCGAAAAGGACATGCCGAGCAGACCGGTGCCCAGCAGCGAGACTCCGGCCACGATGCGTCGCCTGCGACGGACCACGGCTGCGGGCTCGACATGCTTGACCGGCACGACGTGCCTGATCGACATCGGCAGTCTGGACCTGACCTGGTCACGCGCGCGCCGCCACCGGGCAGTAGTTACCTGCGAGGTCATCCGGCCAGCTTCTGCTGGTCGTGCTCGCGCAGGGCTGCGCGCACCGCTTCGTCATATCCCATCGGCTCGAAACCGACGATGGACCGGATGCTGTCGTCGCTGACCACGACCTCGTTGGCCATGGAGTCGATGAGTGACCGCCCGGTCTGGGTGTCGACATCGGTGACCAGGGCAAGCCAGCGTGACGACAGTCCGGGACTGAGCAGTGGGACCGGCACGATCAACAGTGGACGGTTTTTGATTTTGGCCACCCGGCGCAGCATGGTCACGTACTGCATCTGCTCGGGGCCGCCGATCTCGAAGACCCGCCCCTTCGACCGGGGCTCGTCCAGTACCCCGACCAGGTAGCGTACGACGTCAGCCACGGCGATCGGCTGTGTCTTGGTGCGCACCCAGCGCGGCGTGACCATCGCGGGGAGGTGCGCGACCAACTGGCGAGTCATCTCCCACGAGATGCCGCCACTGCCCACGATGATGCCGGCTCTCAGCACGGTGACCGCCACCCCAGCGCTGCCGAGAAGGCCTTCGACCTCGCGTCGGCTGCGCAGATGCGACGACAGCGTGTCGGTCTCGTTGCCGAGTCCGCCCAGGTAGATGATCTGCTGGACCGCTGCGTCAGCTGCGGCCTGGCCGAACGCTCTGGCAGCCTCCGCGTCCAGCCGTTCGAAGTCCTTGGAGGCCAACGAGTGCACCAGGTAGTACGCAGCACGGCAGCCGTCCAGGGCGGTGGTCAGGGTGGCGGGGTCGTGCACGTCCCCGTAGACAGGTTGTCCATCGCCCCGATAGCTGTCCGGGTGTCGGGTCATGGCCCGCACCTGATGGCCAGCCGCCGTAAGGGCAGCACAGAGCCGTCGCCCGACGAAGCCGGATGCTCCGGCGACCAGAACAGGTTCTGGCGAGATCACGGCGTACCTTCGCTGTGCTGCCGTTGGATGTATGCGCGGCTGGGCTGGGGCCGTTGATAGCCGAGCTCTCCACCGATCCGTCCACCGTACGGGCGCCCGTGATCGGCGTACTCCTCTCGGAAGAACGACAGTTGCCATTCACCGAGGTCTACCCTGCTCCCGGTCCGCAGGATCGCGCTCTGCACCGGGGCGCCGTGGACACGGGTGTCTGCGCCGGCTGCGGTCCGCTCTAGCACGAACTCATCCTCGTCGTCGTGCCGAATCTCGGCATGCAGCGGCTCGAGTCCCGGCAATCGGATGTCACAGTCGCCTCCCCCACCGATGGTGGTGACGTCGTCGCGCAGCATGAACACCGTCGGTCGTTCACCTACCCTCGGGTAGGGTCCGACCGGCAGGATGAGCCGCGGGTTCCCGCCCCGGTCTGGATCATGCGTCGTGGTCACAGGACGGCGACGCCGCCGGGCCATGGTAGGCGCGATCGGGGTCAAGGTAGGAGGCGGCGCTAGCTCGGCGACCGGCAGCGCGCCGCCTGTAGGAGACTTGGTACGGCCGCGAACCAGAGACCAGAGCCCTGCCCCTCGCTCGATGCGGATGTGACGCGAGCCCGTCACCCGACGCTGCAGCCAGGACGTCCGCGACGCGCCCAACGTGACCAACAGCCCTGACGTCGAGATCACCCTGACGGACAGCCCCTTGCCGGCCAGCGCCTGCGCAAGTCCTCGGATTGCACCCGAGTCGGCCCGCCCAGCGAACAGGACCGGGTCGCTGACTTGTAGCTCCAGCGTCTTGCCGGATCCAGTCAGCGACCCGGTAACGGTGCGCGAACCGGGGATGTCGACCGAAAACTCCAGGTCGACATCCACCGTCAGATCAATGGCCATCGGCTCAGGCGCCGATTTCCGCGGAGCTTGCGTTGTCCTTCGTGGTGACCTGCAGGGTCCCATTGAGCTTCCAGGTGGCGCGTGGAGCCTGGGCACCGGTGTCGCGTGGCACCTCGACGGCCATGTCGATGAAGCGGTAGTTGATCGCTGCCTCGCGACCGGTCAGAAACGACCACATCTCGCGGCCGAGGTCTGTCCAATCCACCACATCGCTCGGGTTAGTGCTCGTGTGCAGCAGTGCTCTCGGTCATACGATTTCCTCCATGTCGGTGAGTCAGTAGTTACAAGACTCTTCTGAACAGCATGTTTAGGCGCTCGATGCCGCCGGGTGGCGGCCGCGCCACGGTGGCGCGCGGCCGCACCCGGCGCCTGCTTCAGATCGTCAGCACCAGGGGTAGACGAACAGGCTGTTCGAGCCGGCACGGTGGTCGGCCAGAACCACCGAGAGCGGCAGCGGGTCGGGGACGCCGGAAAGGTCGGCTCCCGGGCGCACCGTCACTCCGAGGCTGACGGCGGTGCTGATGGGGAGGCCGTCGCGGGCGACGTCGTCGAGGAGTCCGGCGCTCTGCAGCGTCTTCATCCCGGCCTTCTTACAGGCGGTGTCCTGGGTGGCGGTCGCCGGCGAAGGCACGGCGAGGAGCACAGCGGTAGCGGCGAGCATCGCGCCGACGGGGGCAAGCTTCATCATAGGAAAATCTCCTGTCCAAGGTTTGTCTAAGTGATGCGCACCATTGTGCACAGAGATTTGATGGCCTGTCCAGTCTTTGTCTATGGATTGTCCAAGGTGGCTGCTACGATGCGGCTGTGTATACCGTGAAGCGGGCCGCCGAGCTGACCGGCATCGCGCCCGACACATTGCGAGTGTGGGAGCGTCGCTACGGGGTCGTCGCCCCGCTGCGATCAGAGGGCGGCTACCGGCTGTACGACGACAGTGCGCTGCGCCGGCTTGCGGCGATGAAGACGCTGATCGACTCCGGTTGGGGTGCAGCACAAGCCGCGCGGCACGTCCTGGACGGCATCGCGAGGGTAGACGGTGCGTTCACCGCCAGCAGGTGGATGCTGTCCTGGGCGACGTCACCACCCTGGCGCGCATTGCCCGCGACTTCGACCCCGCAGCGCTCGACGCGGCCCTCGACGAAGCGTTCGCCCAGGGGACGTTCGAACAGGTCGTGGACTCATTGGCTGATGCCGTCCCTCGTTCACCTGGGCAACGCGTGGCGCGGAGGCTCGGTGACTGTGGCCGGTGAGCACTTCGTCAGCGCCACCGTCCAGCGCCGGCTCGCGGCACTCTTCGACGCTGCCGGCAGCTCGCTCCCGGACCCTACGGTGGTGGTCGGCCTCGCCCGCGGCTCGCGCCACGAGATCGGGGTCCTGGCCTTCGCCACCGCCCTGCGACGAGCCGGCCCCGGAGTCGTCTACGTCGGCGGCGACCTGCCCCCCGAGGAGTGGGTCGCGACGATCGATTCCCGCTCCGCCGCTGCGGCAGTACTCGGCGTCCCCTCTCCCGAGGACGTGCCGGCGGTACGCGAAACAGTCACTATGCTCGCCGCGGCCCACCCGACCCTCCACATCTACGTCGGAGGCAGCCACCAGTCCGCGGTCGGCGGCCCAGCACACACACTGGGCCACGCCATCGGCCCAGCAGCACGACAACTCACCGACTCACTACATGCCGATCCAGACTCCTAAGGCTTAAACAGGCCGACCCGCAACCACCCGACCAGCCGAGCCCGCAGCCACAGCCCACATCTGGCTCAGAACGCCTGCTGGCGTGGGGTGATGTGCGGATCACGCAAGCATTGCGCATACGTCCTGGCTCTTGCCAACCACACGAGATGCCGCCTCCTCGGCCTACACAGCACAGGAAAGCGTCAGGTTGCCTCCTTCAACCGCGTCATGACCGAAGACGACATCGCCCGATTCGAGGCCACGCAAGAGGAACAACTCATCCGCGACGACGATGAGTCAGGCAACACAAGCGAAGCAACCCGTGCAGAGGCAGCGACGGCGTAGCCGAGCACCAGCAGGTGCCTTCTGCGGCGTGAACTTCGCGACTTCACACGAGGTCAGTGACCTTGGTGGCGCATGATGTCAACCTGCGGTACGTCGTCTCATCGCTGCAACGGTGTTGGCGATCACACGTCCGCCGCGTGGCAGCAGGTCTCGGTGCGGTAACCATGCTTACCGGATTTGCCGACGTGAGGGCATCGGTTTGGGCTTCGGCTGGCTTACGACTTCAAAGATGAGCGGACCAGTGCGGCGAGGGCGATGACGTCCACTGTCTCAGTCGTGTCCACCAGTAGCAGCGGCCCCATCCCAAAGCGGCGACCTCGCTGCCCCACAGCTCAGCCTCTGTGCGACTTCCATCGAGATGTCGAGGATCCCGGCGGCTGCGGTGGCTCCGACCCAGTACGACGTGTTGGGGTCGAACGGCATCGGCGACGACCTCAGCTGCAACGCTAGGTGCTCGGCGTCAGCACGCGAGAACCTTCGTCGCTGATGCTTGGGGCCTGCACAGCGACGACCGCGCGGCCTGTCCACTGGCTTATGTGTGTTGCAGCGGCAGAGCAGCGATGTGGAGGTCAGTTGTCGTAGCTGTTCTGGTACTGCAGCTGCGGAAGTCTGTCGATCGTTCGGTATCCCGGCGCCGCCGCAAGCAATTGCGGTATGCGGTTCACCAGTGTTCCGCAGGTGGTGTAGTGGGTGGCTAGGTTGTCGCTGAGGATCCGTACTGTTGGTTCGCCGCGGACCTCCCAGGCGTTGCTGTCGGTCTCATCCTCGGCGTATACCTTGCCGGTCATCTCCAGCCGCAGGGTGATGCCCTGGCGTGTGGTCACCTCGTCAACGTCGGTGAAGCCGATGACCTGTCCGGCGGGAATCTCCGCATCGAATGCCTTGCAGTACAGGGGGGCTTGCGCGATGTCTGGTCGGCTCTTCGTTGTCGAGTCGACAATTTCAAGCCCTGCCATGGCCGCCAGAACATGCAGCGAGGTGCGTCCGAACGTCGGTGGACGCTGCGAGGTGCTGGCCCACTCCTCGAAGCTCGCGGGAGTCGTTCCGACCTGTTGGTCTCGGGCCAGCTCTGCGCCGAAGTCGTCGACGTTCCAGGTGCACTGACCTTGGACCTCGTCGATCTTGAAACAGGTGCCCATCAGCACCGACACCAGGGAAACCCAGTACCCGTCTTGGTGGCCCGTGCAGAGGACTCGAACCTCGTGTTCTTTGGCGAGTGCGTCGAGCTCCGCCGTCTCCTTCGGAGAGGTGTTCCAGCTGTACAGCAGCTCCTCGGACAGCGAGATCACGTTGACCCCCGCCTTGATGCACCGCTTTATCGGCTCGTACATGTCGTCCATGTAACTGGCGATGCTCATAACGACGATGTCAGGCTTGAGGGCCAGTGCCTCGTCGGGGTCGGTGTAAACCTGGACCCCCAGAGGCTCATCGAGACCGATCAGCTCGCCGACGTCCTTCCCGTTCTTCTCCGAGGTCGCTGCGACAGCGCCCAGCACGGTGGCGCCCCGCTCCACCAGCATCCGGGTCATCGTGGACCCGACCGAGCCGATTCCGTACATCAGCACTCGCATGCTTCGTCCTTCCCTCATTGCTCCGGTCAACGCCGGGCCGCTCAGGAGACTGGCTGCGGGGGCTCACAGCATCCATGGCGGACCCCGACCCCCCAAGAGAGGGAGCAGTTGGCCGGGGTGCGCGCAGCGGGGTCGACGTCTCCAACGTTTCGCCCGCGGGCTGAGTCTGACGTGACAGCTCAGAGAAGGCAATGAGCACGCAGCGACGCCGCAGCCACCCTGAGTGGCGGCACCGCTGCTTGCGGTCGACGGATCACCTGGAAGCGGCCCCCACCGCGGACCGACGAAATCCAAGGCCGGGGCTGCTATGACAACTAGACGTCACTGTTGGGCCGTCGTTTGTGGAACCTAGCAACAGTGTCCAGACGGCCGATTCGGCGAGCAACCGAATGTGGGTCGCTTCGGCCTACACGGCTTACGTGACTTCCGGTGCATGTAATCGAGTAGGAAAGTAAGCACCGCGTGTGGGTACTGCGACCGTCTGTTATCGATGTCAGCCTGTGGTGACGTACCACCCGACTGGCCTGACAAGCGGTGCCGGATGGCACACACCTTGGTCCGTCGATCCACCGCAGCCGAAGTCGTGTCCATCCGTTGGTCCATGACGTTACGCATCCGTCGTTAGACGGTGACGCGCCGAGGAGAGTAACTAATGAGAGCACTTGTTGGGTGTGGTGGGAACCAGGTCACCCCTCGGACCTTGTGTGGGTGGGGATGCCATCCCCGATCAAAGACTCGCGACGGTCAACTTAGCCTCGGCCGCGTCGCTTGGAGTGCTCTTCGGTACGCCGGTGAGGATTCGTAACTGGATGCGCGAGAGGGCTTCGAGCCGCACCGATGCCGGCAACGATTCGATCGCGCCGGCCGCGTCGTCGATTTCTTCGTCGATGGTGGGTCGCCGTCCGCGGCGAGGCGCTGTCCCCTTGACCGAGAGGCTGGGCAGTTCTTCTTCGGTGCTGAACAGTTCGTCCAGCGACATTCCGAGCGCCTTGGCGATCGGGAACTGATGCTTCGTGGACGGCAGCCGGTAGCCGGTCTCGATGGCACTGTTGCATTAAGGCACCGCGTCGGGCAACACCCGCAAATCTTGCGGCGTCGCGCTGTAGATGCCCGAAAAGCAGAGGCTGCGACAGCTACTTAGGGGCTATTCCGAAGCCCTGCGAGAGGCTGGCCGATGCCACGACCGCAAATCTTCCTGTGCCGATCGCAGCTGAACCCTTAATGCAACAGTGCCGAATGAGGTAATTCGTCCATTTAACGTTCGAGAACGCCGGATCGGGGCACCGGGGCGGTAGGTCATATCCCGCTTCGCGGCAATGGACGTGACCACGGCGCCTTGTTGAGAAAGCAGCGTGTGTGCCGGGCTCGGGTGGGGGAGCCTTCGGGCTCCCGCCATTCGGCGCGCGTCGGCTCCGCGCCCGTCAGCGGGGCGCGATACCGGGCTCGGCCCGGCGAGTGTTCTGGTGGTCGATGATCTCTCGGGCCACCACGGTGATCTTGATGTTCATGTCCTGCGACGTCTGGCGGAGCATCGAGAATGCGGTGTTGTCGTCGACGTGGTGGAACGCCATCATCAGTCCGATGGCCTTGCCGATCTCGCGATTGCTCGCCAGTCCCGCCCGCAAGGTTGCCGCAGTGTGCTGCTGCTCGGCTGCCAGCAGCGCGACCGAGACGAACGACACGAGCAGGATCGCCTGGTCGACCGACGTCGCCGTCAGGGCGCCGGGTGTGTCGGAGAACAGATTGAGTGCTCCGGTCTTCTTCTCGCCGTCGACCAGCCGGAAGCCGGCCATCCCGCGGACCGGGGTCTCGGCCAGAACCCGGCCATGCAGCGTCGGCCACGGGGAACCATCGGTGAGGTCGGTGTCGACGAAAGCCGACTCGTCGTTGATGGCGTCCAGGCAGGGTCCGTCGTTGAGCTCTCGCTCGAACCGGTCGATCAGCGCGGCGATGTCGTCGCTGGAGGCCGCGGTCCAGGGTTTGCCGTGCCGCACCAGCATCAGGCTGGCGTGGTCACACCCATCAACCAGCCGCACGGCGGCGTCGCAGATGCTCTGGAGGATCTCCTCATAGCTCTCGGCGGCGTACACCAAAGCCGCCATGGCTTCGAAGGAGGAAACGGTCTCGCGGGGAGCGGGGAGCGGTTGCGTCATGACCATGATGTCGTCCGGCACGGGGGCGTGGCCGGCTTCCCTTTCCTGTTTGTCCTCGCGGTGACGAGGCGGTGAGCGCCCGATTTCTGGAGCTGGCCCAGAGACATTGTGCCACCCGTCCCCGATATGCGGACATCCATGCCTTGAAGCTCGTGACGACCATGGTGTCGGGGTGCATCCTGAGCCAGTGGGAGGGCACTGTTGCGTTGAGCGGCGGTGGTGCACGGAAGACTGTTCTGCGTGACTTCCTCCAGCTCGGTTTCGGCGTTTGCAGGGTTCCGGTTCCCTCGTGAGGTGATCTCGGTCGCGTTGCGATGGTACCTGCGGTACGGGCTGTCCTACCGTGACGTCGAGGAGCTGCTTACCGAGCGTGGCGTGGACGTCGATCACGTCACTGTCTACCGATGGGTCCAACGGTTCACGCCGGAGTTCATCTCCGCCGCCCGGCCACGCCGCCACTGCCCGGGTGAGCGGTGGTTCGTCGACGAGACCTACGTCAAGGTCGCCGGAGCTGGTCGTACCTGTACCGGGCGATCGACCAGCACGGCCAGGTCATCGACATATGGCTGTCACGCAGGCGCGACCTGACCGCAGCGCGGGCTTACTTCAGCCGCGCGCTCGCCTGTGGGACGGTGCCGGTCGAGGTCACCACCGACCGGGCACCGGCCTACCCGCGGCTCCTCGACGAGATAGTCCCTGGCGCTGTTCATGTCACGCAGCAGTATGCAAACAACACGGTGGAGGCCGACCATGGCCGACTCAAAGCCAGGCTTCGACCGATGCGCGGTCTCAAGCGATTCCGGTCCGCTGGAATCCTCGCCGCTGGTCATGCTCTCGTCCAGAACATCCGACGCGGTCACTATGAGATCGCCTCTGACCAGCCGGCACAGGCCTTCTTCGTGCAGCCTTCGACGAGCTGATGCTTGCCGTCTGACAGAGCCCAGCCACAGTCGAACTACGCCCTGCGCGGCCTTGCGATCAGGCAACGCAACAGTGCCCTCATCGCGGCATGGTCGGGCGTTCCGCGCCGACAGCGGCAGATGCGGACGTTCTTTGGATCAGGACCACGACCTGTGGGGTAGCCCCCTTCTGGCGAAGAGCACGCGGGGTGCGGTTGCAGAAGCTTGCCCGCCGCTGGTGTGCGGAGGTGATTTGGGACCTTGTGCCCCCGCGATGGTGACTTAAGCACCTGCTCACCAACGCACGCTCGGACAAGACTGCAGGGATCGACGTCCCAACTCAGCCTCTAGGAGGTTCGCAGATCATGGTGATTCCCAGAGAGCTGACTGAAGAAGCCATCGGACTGATTAGTCCCGTCGGGGTAGGCCCGGCCCGAGACATCCCAAACGCCAGTCGCTGGCAGGGCATCGAGCCCTGGAGCATCCGATGAATGACCCGCACCAGATGGTGCCACAACACCTGGTCGAGGCACCCAGCGTTCTTGAAGACCTGTCCGTCGACGAGTGTCACAATCTGCTTGGGACGCGGCACCTCGGCAGATTCGCGGTCACCCGGCCATCGGGACCGATCATCATCCCCGTCAACTACCTATGGTCAGCGGGCCGAGTGATCTTCCGGACGTCGCCTCGCAATGCCTGGGCAACGGCACTCCGTCACGGCGCAGCCGCCTTCGAAGTCGAGGACATCAACGAAATCACGCACTCAGGATGGACCGTCCTGGTGCAAGGCGACGCCCGCTACCTTCAGGTCACCGACGACGACAACGCCGACCTTCAAGCACTGCGCCCATGGGCCGCCGGGGACCGGCCCCTCCATATCGCTATCACTCCCAGTTCCATCACAGGCCGTCGGCTCAGACCCCAGTGGTGGGTGCGGGCCAAGGAAGCGCAAGCCAACGGGTGAATCTGCGCTGCCCTAGTCCCACACCGCCGGGCTGGCCGTGGGAAGGCTTGCAAGTGACCCCCAGAACGTCACACGAATCGCGGCATGAGCGTGCGTTACGGACCGACCGGCTCGCGACGGAATGACGCAGGTTGGGATGGCGCCGGGCGCTGCGCCCTTCACGGGGGGACGAAGGGCTACCCCACCAGACTGCCTGGCGTGGCGGTCGGTCCTGGGACACAGCTATCGGGGTCGACCAACGCGATGGAGAGCGACTACGGGGTACTGAGCGAAGGGCGAGGGCATAACTGCAACAGGGGGACGCAACCGGCATGTGCGGCCCCGGCGGACCCCCTCCCAGGACATCCCGCCGGGCGCCCTTGTCGGCTCGTACATGGACGTGTTTCGGCGGGTCCACCTCGGAGTAGGGCATTGCGTCATCGTGTCAGCCCTAGGGCGGACCACACACAGATCTTGCGGTGGCCCTACGCTCAGCGGCAGAACCATCAACCTGAAAGTGAGCGATGACATGGCGGGCGAGTTCGAGATCTACAAGGACCAGGGTGGACGGTTCCGTTTCCGGTTGAAGTCTCGCAAGGGTGAGATCGTGGCCACTGGTGAGTCCTATCCCACCAAGGCTGCGGCCAAGAAGGGCGTACAAGCGGTGCAGCGCGCCGCCACCGACGCCAAGGTCGTTGACCTGACTGGCGGATGACAATCTTCGGAGCGCCGACTTTGTTGGCGGTTGGGCTAACACTCCCTACGTTCGCCAGCCGCAAGGCGAAGGCACGCCGGTAGGTCAGAAACGGACTCTCAAATCTGTGTCAGGCGGGTCCCTCGTTTGGCGACGTCAGGACGACCTCGCATGGTGTGTGTAGCGGCGACCCAACTGGACCCTCCCGCACGGCGCCCCGGTCGGCTGCTTTGTCAGCCGACACGGGGGTCATTTCGATGACGTAACGCTCCTCGCCGATCCAGACCTCGAGCGCTGGGAAGCACAAAACGATCGTGCTCGGTGGATCGAGCGTTACCCGGAGGCAGCCAACCTCCGCACCCCGCGGAGCAGTTAGCCTCGGGAGCGCCTCCCTCGTCCTGTCCGTCGAGCTCGATGAGGGCACGCTCAATATGCCGGATCGCACGGGCGCTCTGGAAGGCGTTGACACTCTGCAGGCCTACACCGAGTGGATGAAGGGTCTCCTCACGCCCATAACCGACGGCCGGGCAGCTGTACGTCCGTTCGCCGTGGACGAGGCACGAAGCAAGGTGTCGGCGTCCGGCGTGTTCATGGAACACACACCGGCGAAGGGGACCCAGTCCCAGTGGGCGGCCGAGCATTTCGCGTGTACCGCCGGACGCCGGCCGACCACAATGACCTGAGCGCCCGATCTCGTTACAGAACCGCGCCGCGTGGCGCCACCTCCACGGCGGCAACGCCCCGTGCATACAGCACGAGAAGCCGGTCTCCATGTCTGCAGCGAAGCACGCCAGCGGCTTCTCCAAGCGCTGACACGGCGTGCTCGATGACTTCGTCGGCCCTGAGACTGTCGGGCTCCTCGTACGTGACATCTAGATGGTCACCGCTTGTGAGCCGGACACGTAACACGACGTCGGTCATACTCACGCACCTTAGACGTGTGGTTCTGAGCGGCATCACGGCGATCGGGACGCCAGCGATTCGTCGCGTTCTCGGCGCGATGCATCTGCGGCGGTCGTGAGCCTGATGAGCTAGCCGCACGGCTTGCTGGGTGTCGCTGGCAGGCTGGGCGTCCGATGTGCCGTCACTGCGTCGCTCGCAGTGTGGCGATGATTCGCGGATGGCCGTCGATCTCAGGCTCGTCGATGATCTGGACCTCGCCGAGGCCGACGATGCGCGCCAGCCGACGCAGACCCTCGACGGGAAAGCCCCAGTAGAGGAAGTTGTCGCGTGGATACACCTCGCCTGGCCCGTGAACCTCGATCGCGGGGGTGTCGCCCGGCAGGTGCGAGCCGTAGGTCTCGAGCAGGACTTCGCCGCTCGGCGTCAGCACGTCGGCGAGCGTCTGCAGCAGCACGATCGGGTCGGTCACCCGGTGCAGGATTCCCAAACAGAGCACAACGTCGAAGCGTTCACCGAGCTCGCGCACGTCCAGCGCGTCCATGCGGTGGTACTCGACGTGCGACGCGAGGAGCTCGGCGATAGCGCGGAAGCCGGCACCGCCCGGCAGCGTCACGCCGAATCGGGCGCGCACCCATTCGACGTACTGCTCGTTGTCGACCGCGACCACGCGGCGCGCGCCGCGGACCTCGGCCAGGAAGCTGTAGAAGCCGTCGAACGCCCCGATGTCGAGCACGCTGCGCCCCGCGAGGCGGTCCGTGCCCATCACGGGTAGACGGTAGCCGTGGTCGCGTGCGATGCCAGGCGTGTAAATTCCGGGTGCCAGAGCGAAGGTGTGGAACCAGAGCGGAACACAGTCGCGGGCACACTCGGCGCGCGCTGCCGACGCGCCGATGGCCAGCACGTCGGCGACCACTCGCTCGGCGTGCGACGTCTCGGGGATCGGCTCGGACGCGACTCCGCTGGACTCCAACGCATCACCTCACTGAGCATTAACCCCGTCGTAATCACTGCCCGCTGGCGTTGACGCCTTCCGGCAGATTGCGGCACGGTGGCCGTGGGTTAGCAGTGTGCCGTATGCGCAGGAATCTGGGGGAGCCGTCGCGGTTGATCATTGGGCGGGTTGGGTGTCGTGCATCGGCGGCGGCTCCGCGTGAGGCAGGGACGAGCCGTGTAGACCGCCGTTGTTGGTGCTAATGCACCCGCTGCATGCACGGCTCGGCACACCCCATGCAGGTAGATAATTATCCGCCATTCGACTCGACCGAGCGGATCGCGGCATGTGCGGATGTCCGGACTCGCGTGACCCGGCGTCCTACTCGGTTACCGGTTGAGCGCCGTTAAAGAGCGCGAACCTCCAGCCGCCGTTGACCTGGAGAAGCACGCCGCTGAGTCGATAGGGGACGGGCGGGGGAGCGCCCTCGCCTTCGAGGATGGCCTGACCGTCAGCCACGAACCACACCACACCGCCGTGTCGACCAGCCACCGGGTGGTCCCAGGTCCAGCCGTAGGTCACCGGCTCGGCGAAGATCGCAGTGAGAAACTCACGCACATCGGCGCGGCCGACTGCGAACTCTCCCGCGTCGGAGCCAAAGAGGGCGGCGTCGTCGACGAACAGGTCGAGCACGCCGGTCAGGTCGCGTCGTCGCGTGCAGCCGTCGAGCCTCCGCAAGATCGAGTTGGCGATGGCCTCGGGCGTCAGGGCGTCGGTCACAGTGGCCGACGCTAGACCAAAGTGCGATCTGCCCCTGGGGCGAGGGGTACGTCTGCCTCCCTCAGGAGCCGGAATGACTCGTCCGCTCATCGGCATGACAAGCGCGGACAGCGGCAGATGAGTGCAGCTAGAGCAGTGCCTTGAGGTGGGTCCACGCGGCGGCTCCGAGACGGAGGTCAGATGCCTCGGTGCCGCCACGTTGCATGCGCATGCCTGCCGAGACCACGGGCTCCCCGGGCAGCACGGTGCGATGCCCAGCGTCAGGGTCGAACACGAGAGTCGTCTCTAAGCCGTGCTCGTGACGCCGCGCCTTGATCACTTCGGCCATCGCCAGAGATGGCCATACCTGGTCGTCGCCGCCAACGACCAGGAGAACCTGGTCGATGTCTTGCACCGGGATTGCGGCAGCGAAGACACGTTCAGGGAATCGACGACGGCACTCCTCGTACAGGCCCACGAAGGCGGGCGGATCGGTGTTGGGCTCCCAGTCGTCGACGAAGTCCACGTACGGAAGTGCGCGGCCGCCAAGGGTCCAGTGCGAGGTCAGGCTTTCGTCTCGTCGGACCCCGGCCCAGACCACATCGGAGGGGGCGAAGGCAACGACCGCACTGACGTGAGGACTGTGAGCGCCCGTCAGGAGCGCAGCCTCAGATCCGAACGAGGTACCGAGCACCACGACCCGATCGGCGGTCTGCGCGAGGTCAGCGACGCGTTCGAGGAAGAGCTCCAGCGGAATGTCCCATGGCCCTTCGTTCTGGCCCGGACCCCCAAACCATTGGATTGACTCCGCGATCACGCCATGGCGAGCCAACAGTTCGGCACGCGCCGAGTCCACCCGACCACTGGAGCCCGCTAGGACCAGCGCCGCGATGCCTGATGATGAATCAGGGATCCAGCGCACGCCCTCGATGCCCGCGAGTTTTATCGAACGCACGTCCCGAGCCTTTCATCCCTGGAACCAAGGTGAGGGTAGGACCACGGCCCGTAGGTCTCTCAACCAGAGGAGGGGCGGACGAGGCGCGCGCATCGGCAGTTCTGCGCACTGTCTGCGGCATATCCGGTTGCTCGGCGGCCTTAGGGTTGCTGCATCGCTGACGCGCCAGACTACCCAATCGCCTACACCGCGCTCCAGCAGGGCGCGCCGGTGCAGACGAGCGACGGGTACCACTTCGCTACGGTTCAGGCCGTGCTGGTGGATGAAAAGGTCTCGGTGTTTGAGGGCATCGTCGTCCAGACGGCGGAAGGTACACGGTTCGTCGACGCCGATCAGGTCGGCTCGATCTACACCACCTACGTCCGAACGACACTCTCGGCCGAGCAGGCGGCGAACCTTCCGTTGCCCGATGGGTCGACCCTGGTCGACATCAAACCGGCGAGGTCGATGCCTGACCGGTTGGGCCGCATGTTCGGTCGGGGGAAGCGGTAGGGCAACCGACAGACATCCACGGATCATGTGCGAGTACCGGATCGCGGCATGAGCGAGCCCCAGGAGCAAGGATGCGAGGCGGGCGTGCTGTCCGAGTAGGCTCGCCGACGTGGAGGGCTTGCCCACGCCCCGGCCGCAGGTGGCGTACCTCGACCACGTGTTCGCCGTGGTCGATGCCGATACCGCTGATGCGATCGCAGGGTGCGACTTCCTGACCGGCTTCGGCAAGTTCGAGGTGGCAACGGTCGTCGCGGACGGTGAGACCTGGACGGGTCGCTACCTGTTCGGATGCCGGACCTACGTTGAGCTGTTCGGCCCGGGCGACGTCGACGCCGGCGAGGAGGGCTCTGCGGGGCTCGGCCTGTCGACGCGCGAGCGTGGTGGACTGGGGATTCTCTCCGACCGGATGAAGGACACGGACGGCCCCTTCGAGGTCAAGCAGAGGACGCGTCAGGAAGGCGACGACCAGGTTCCATGGTTCGACTTCCTGGGGCCGGCGGGCGCTTCGCGGGTGTTGTCGGCCTGGGTCATGGAGTTCCTGACCGATCCGAATGACCTGCAGCGCCGCGAGTCCGCCTTCGTGGAATGGACCACGGCCCAGTCGAAGGACTCCCGCCCGGAAGGCAGGGGACCGTTTGTCAGGGACATCATCCTGGTCGAGCTGGGCGCCACGGCCGACGACATTGCCATCGCAGAGCCACTGCTAACGGCCGCCGGCTTTGTCGCGACACGGTCGGGCGAGATGTTGTTGGTGCATGACGCCGAGACGACAATCCTGCTTCACGCCACGTCGCGAGATTCGGTGGGGTTGCGACGCGTCGAGTTCGTGTTGACCGCCACGGCTGCCGCACCTCACGTTGAAGCGATCGGCCGCACGCGATTGGCTGTGGGTCCGGGCGATCGCGCTGTCTGGGACTTCACGAGTCTCTGAACCCGGGCTTCGGTGGTTTGCCTGACCGGACGCGGAGCCAGCCCGGACAGCGGCATGTGAGTGCGTTGCTAGTTGGCGGGATACTGGCAAACGTGGTGGACGACAAGGCGCTCGGCGAGTGGTGCCACCAGCACTTGGAGGACGGACTTGGGTCCGTGCTGTTCCGCTCGGGGCACCTCTCCGAAGTCGTCGGTGTGCAGCTCGATAGTGGGCGGCAGGTTGTGATCAAGGCGCGTCGGTACGACCCCCGCCTCATGGGCTGTCTGGCCGTCCAGGATCACCTTGCTCGGTCGGGCTTCCCGTGCCCTCCGCTATTGACTGGCGTGACAAGGCTTGGAGGGCTGGCGGTGACCGCCGAAACCGCGATGCCAGGCGGCGGTCAGTTGTCACCCGAGAGCGGTGTAGCACCCTTTGCGTCTCTCCTCGCCCGCCTCATCGACTCAGCGCCCGACCCATCGAGAACACCGACACTCGCGCCATCACCGCCGTGGACGGGGTGGGACCACCCAGGGGCACGGCTGTGGCCGGACGCGGACGATGAGGGCCGGGACCTCAACGCCCTGAGTGCGCCCACCTGGATCGACGAGGCTGCTCGGCGTGTACGAGATCGGCTCACCTCGGGCCGTGCCTCCGTGCGCATCGGTCACGGCGACTGGGAATCCCAGAACATCGCCTGGGCATCTGAGGCCCCGCTGGCCGTGCACGACTGGGACAGCGTGATCGCCCAACCGGAAACATCCATCGTTGGCCTTGCAGCCGCCGTGTGGGCCGCGACTGGGGAACCGGGGGGAGCGGCTTCCGTCGCGCAGACCGAGGAGTTCATTGCCTCCTACCAAGTGGCCACTGGGCGGCCCTGGGCGCAGTCCGAGGTCCAGGACGCCTGGGCCGCTGGCCTGTGGGTCCGCCTGTTCAACGCGAGGAAGGACGTTGCAGATGGTGGCGGCCCGCAACTCGACCGCCTCGAAGGTGAAGTGGGTGAGCGTCTCGCGCTCGCTGCGCTCGACTGAACCTTCAACTGCCTTCGCGGGACATCCGCTCATCGGCAGATCCGGATGTTGTCGACCGCTTCTATGAGTGCCTCAGAACGCTCCTGCGACATACGTCTGGCGCGGCACGCTCGAGGCCCGCACGCCTCGACGTCCACGTCATTCGGAGCCCAAGAACACCAACGGATCAGACCGGCGTCTGAAGCATGGATCCTGCGAGCTACTCAGGCGGCAGCGAGCGTGAGTTACCGACGAGCGGGTCTAGCGACGTTGCCGGATCTCCGCTACCTGCTGACACTGCACCTACGCCGAGACCACGATCACGAGCCTTCGCCGCGCACCGACCACCCGCAGGGTCGACCAATGGCACTCGCAGCTGCGAGGGAACAGCTCAGCGTTTCGGTGCGTCCGAGATTGAGCTGTTGCAGATCCGCCCGGCGTTCAGGCAGTCGCGCACGAGTTGCGCCTGTACGGCTTGGTTCCAGGAGTTCCAGAAGTCGGCGTGCCCGCTGTAGACCCCTCCGGAGGACAGACGCACGCCGCTGAGCGAACCGCTGATCTGGTAGCGGAAGTTCAGCTCAAGCGAAGGCACGGGAACAGGATGGCTCGCCGGGCATCCACGGACGCCGCCCTGGCCGGAGTAGGTCAGGTGGCTCTTGTGGTCGGCCGAGTCCAGAGTGCGGCCGTTCCAGCAGTTCGGAAACTCGATCCGCAGCGTAAGCCCAGGGGGCTGGGGGCAGGAGGCCGGCGGCTTTGCCGTGCCTTGGACACCGTCGCCGCAGTGCCAATTGACGATCCACGTGGGCTGGGGATTGGAGGATGTGGCCAGGTGCGACCCGGCGATCATCTTCAGGCCGTGTGGGAACGGACGGATCGAGACGTCGCTGGGCATCCTCCTGGCCCGGTAGTACGCGATGACCCGGTCGGGCGCGACCCGGCGGCCATTGTTGAACAACGTCGGCGTCCAGTAGGCCGCAGTGTCTCCCGGTCGGGAGCAGGTGGTCGGCTTGCCTGCGAGGCTGGCGTCGGTGCTGAAGGCGTTTGTGGTGGTGTTGGCGAAAAAGTCGTGCTGGTGGGCGGCGCCAGGCTGGCGCGGGTACACGATCGGGTCGTCGGAGTTGGTGTGCGACGAGCGACACACGACTTGGATAGACCCGAACGTTCGCGCGGCCGCTGCCGCGGCGGACCGATCAACTGATCGGGCGGCTGACTGATCGGCTGGCTGAGCTGCTGACTGATCGGCGGGCTGAGCGGCTGTGCCCGCTGAGCCTTCGGCTATCCCAGCTGCTACCAGAGCTCCAACGGCTGCAACAACGGCGATGTACTTCCTCACGTGACTTTCCCTTCGACGTTTCCTGGCCCCCGTCGAGTTTGCCCGCGCCACTGTGGCAACACCCGACACGAGTGTCAAACCCACCACGAGCGAGAATTTCATCGGGCACACCGCTCAACGCCGCTGTCGCGTCACCGCGCGAGCCGGGTCCCCCCGCTGTGAGGGAGCGACTTCGAGAAAGGGCCACGACGCGGCGTCCAAAGCAGCATGGATCCTGAGAGCTAGTCACGCGGCAGCTAGGGTGAGTGACTGACGAGCGGGGATCCTCGGTGACTGGTCTGCTGACACCCCGAGGGGACGTCCGACCCTGCCAAGAACCATCGCGCAGATGTGCGGCATGGTCGCTCTGAGCCACTTTCGCTGGCGTCAGCCCCGCACTTCGTCGTCGACACCGGTAAGGCTGCTGCAGTCGCTGCCGCAACCGCAGTCGCGAAGAGTCTGTCCCAGCGCAAGTAGTCCATCGGCTGGCACTCGCGCTCTCCATACTGGTCGGCTTCTCGACCAACGCAGTTGACCCCGCGCACCCTGACGGGGGCTCCGAGTTTCCATGAGAACTCAACTCATGCGAGGGAGCCCAGGTCAGCGGGATGGCTATTCATCGATCCCGAAATAGACGTCGGGGTAGTCAACCCCCCCGGGTTCAAGTAGGGCGTTACCGCAGACATCCCGTGCTGGCATGACGGTGCTGCGATGTGAGTTGACTCCAGTGAACCCTCAGTCCCCTCGACCAGTACAAGCAGCTGCCGCGACGAGTGCCAGCGGTCACTGACATAGAAACCGCCGAGCAGTCCGACCATTTGCCGCCCGTATGGCTGCCGGAACATCGCGTCGGCAGTCCACCGGCGAGCCGACGTCATTTTCGCGTCATCCACACGATCGGTCCCTTGCGATCGGTCGGTGCGGAACTCAGTACCATGCCAGTGAGGTCAAAGGTCGTCAGCCTGGAGTCTGAGAGCACGAGGCCTTCGAGTCCTTTCGCCCAGAAGGACGCAACCCGGGTCGACTCTCACAAGGTCGAGTCCGCGATCCAGCTGACCTTCGCCCCGCTCATGTCGCACCGAGCTCCGAGGCTTTGGACGAGGGAGACGGTGGGTGGCACCGTCGAGCTCACGCAGGTGGTTGTGTCGTTCGGTTGGACATATCCTCGTAGAGATGTGAGCGGAGGATGGCGGATGGACGTAGAACGCGAACGGCAACGGCTTCTCGCACGCGACGCCCAATGGGCGAAGCTCGCGTCAGAAGCGGGCGACGTCGACGAGATCCTGTCGTATTGGACAGACGACGCCGTCGTGATCCCTGCGGGAATGCCAAGCCTTATCGGCAGGGATGCACTACGCGAGTATGTGGAGGGGACTCGGACGATCCCGGGCTTCCGGATCAACTGGTCGTCAACGGATGCCCAGGTGTCGCAGGACGGGACCATGGCCTACCTGCTGAGCACCAACGAGGTCGCCATGAACGGACCGGATGGCCAACCTGTGACAAGGCGCGGCCGCGCTGTGACCGTGTGGCATCGAGGTGACCAGGGTCAGTGGCGCTGTGCGGTGGACATCTGGAACGACATGCCGGAGTAAACGGCAGCCGAGGTCGTAGAGGTCGGCCAGTTCGTCGCGGCTCGTCCCGACACGAAAGTCCTTGGCCAAGGAGTCGGTGCGAACGTTGCGGATGGCGGGCTTACCGAAGGACCGGTGGGGTCCATGACGACCGCGGGATATGGAGGGCTGGAGGTCACGAGCCGACCTGGTCGTTGACGCACTCAACGTGCGTCACACCACCGCCATTGACGCGGTTGCCCGGGCCGTCCCACACGGGATCCGCTTGCGGGCATTCGCCCGTCCGCCGGGCCATGGGGCTGAGTTTCCGGTGCTCGGGCAGTCTTGTATGGCATGAACGTGCTCATGGACGGCATCGGCTTCGGTGAATCCCCGCGCTGGCGGGATGGGAAGCTGTGGTTCTCTGACTGGGCTGCGGGTTGCGTCTTCTCGTTGGCGCCGGATGGCACCTCCACCGTTGAGGTGGAGGTCACCTCGTTCCCGATGTGCATCGACTTCCTCCCCGACGGGCGACTCCTGGTCGTTGACTCCGCCCAGCGACAGTTGCTGCGCCGCGAGCCGGACGGATCTTTGGTGACGCACGCCGACCTGGCAGGGGTGTCCACGAAGCCGTGGAACGACATCGTCGTGGACGGACGTGGCAACGCCTACGTCAACAGCATCGGTTTCGACTTCCCTGGCGGCGACTTCGCCCCAGGAGTCGTGGCGCTGGTTACCCCGGAAGGCGCCGTGACCTCGGTCGCCGATGATCTCGCCTTTCCGAACGGGATGGCCATCACGCCGAATGCATCCACGCTCATCGTGGCCGAGTCGTATGCCGAGCAGCTCACGGCATACACCATCGCCGCCGGCGGAAAGCTCGTGGACCGTCGGATCTGGGCCCCGACCCCCGGCGACCATCCCGACGGGATCTGCCTCGACGAGACCGGTGCAGTTTGGTACGCCGACGTGGGCAACCGTCACTGCGTACGGGTCCACGAAGGCGGCGACGTGTCAACCACGGTGGACCTGGATCGGGGCGCTTTCGCGTGTGCGCTCAGCCGTGGCTCTGATCCCCATCTGTACGTCGTGGGTCAGAACTGGGCCGGACCCGACCACGTGGGCGGAGCTACCGGCCAAGTCGTGGCCTTCCCGGCACCGGCGCCCGGCGCCGGCCATCCATGACCACCAGCCGTGGCTGACTCAATGACCGGTCGCGGATCGGCTAGCGGGATGCGCGGAGGTTGCGTCGCACGGCTCTTACGCTGATGCGCCTTGCGCCCGGGCATCTTCGAAATTCAGGCTTGACAGCGCACCGAGGACAGGGGCGCGCGGAGACCCCGGCCGACTTGCTGTTACCGGGGTTCCCCCGTGATGGCGTTGCCGGGCTGCAGGAGCCCGGACTCGTAGGCGAGCACGACGGCCTGCACGCGATCGCGCAGGGCGAGTTTGTGGAGGATTCAGGATACGTGCCTCTTGACGGTTGCGTCGCTCAGGAAGAGCTCGCCGGCGATCGGCGTTGGAGAGTCCGCGTGCGATGAGTCGGAGCACGTCGAGTTCGCGTGGGCTCAGCGCCTCGAGCTGTCTCGGTTGGGCGTTGGGCGGCGGCCGGTGTGCGAACTCCTCGATCAGTCGTCTGGTGATTGAGGGGGCGAGGAGTGCTTCGCCCGCTGCCACGACGCGGATCGCGGTCACGAGCTGGTCGGCGGGGGCGTCCTTGAGGAGGAAGCCGCTGGCTCCGGCGCGCAATGCTTCGTAGACGTACTCATTGAGGTCGAAGGTCGTGAGAATCAGCACTCGTGTCGCGCCGGGGCACTTTTGCGTTGCCTGATCGCGAAGCCGTGCACGGCGTAGTTCGACTGTGGCTGGAGTCCGTCAGACGGCAAGTATTAGCTCGTCGAAGGCTGCACGAAGAAGGCCTGTGCCGGCTGGTCAGAGGCGATCTCATAGTGGCCGCGTCGGATGTTCTGGACGAGAGCATGACCAGCGGCGAGGATTCCAGCGGACCGGAATCGCTTGAGACCGCGCATCGGTCGAAGCCTGGCTTTGAGTCGGCCATGGTCGGCCTCCACCGTTTTATTTGCATACTGCTGCGTGACATGAACAGCGCCAGGGACGAACTCGTCGAGGAGCCGCGGGGGCACTGTTGCATTAAGCGATCGGGTTAGGCCGCGACCGCAAATCCTGAGGCGGACGTTCCCTGAAGTTTGTGGAAGCGCCTTAGAATCCGACAGAACTAGCCCTGCAGCGCCTTGCAACTGCGAGTTCGACGGGGCCAGACAGCAAATCTTCCTGTGCCGCTGTCGGCCCACGCCTTAATGCAACAGCGCCCCTTCAGATGGGCAGCCGCATGGAGAGCCACCCGCCGAACACCCGGTCCGAGTCTGGCCAGACACGGACCTAACGGAATCGTCTAGTAGCCGCAAGCGACCGTCAGATTGGGACCGCCCCCGCGTGGTGGCCCGACGCCTGGAGGGCTGGCTCGCCCGGGAGCGAGCACGCCGTCACCGACCCTGCCTTTCATGTTGCCAGGGGCAGCGCTCTGCCGACGCGAAGGCCTGGGATCTAGGCTGCCTGGATGGGAGCGGACAACGACCACATCCATCGTGAGGAGTTTGTCCACTTGGTCGACCTCTCGCACGACCGGGTCCTGATCGCCTGGGGGGCCTTCTGGTTCCGGCGTGACGAGGCGGGCGGCCGGTGGAACATCCTTGACGACTCGGAGCTCCAGGAGGCTGTGGGACGGCGTACGTCGATCGGGCACGGCGCAGAGTCCTTCGGTGAGGCTCAGGTCGAGGTGCTGGACGCCGGGGGCGAGGTCGTCGCGGGGGCGCGCACAGCAGACAAGTGCTGGCTGTGGGTGGAGGACCTCGCGCCCGACACGTCGTACGGCTATCGCATCCGGGTCGACGGCCGGGAGTGGGCGGCCGGCCAGCGTCGAGACTGGGTGCCTACCGCGTCGGGCGGCTACGACCTCGGGCCGGGCAGGACCTATGACCTGGGGTTCCACACCTTCCCGGCCCCGGACAGCGCGACCCCGCCGGTGCGGTTCGTCGCGATGGGCGACTACGGCGTCGGGATCAAGTCGGACAGCGAGTCCAGCCGCCGGCAGCGACGCATCGCCGACGTGCTCGACGAACTCGTGCGGAACCACGACGTGCGCTTCGTGCTGTCGTTGGGCGACAACATCTACCAGGGCGAGCAGGGGCAGGTCGACGACGAGAGCGGCGGGGAGGACGACGACTGGTACTCCAGCTTCTTCCAGCCCTACCGCTACGCGATCTCGCGGGTCCCGGTGTTTCCCGCGATCGGAAACCACGACACGACCGACACCGAGGGCAGCGACGACCGGGAGCAGATGGAGGACAACTTTCACGTCCACGAACGCTTCCGCGACCAGCAGGACCGCGCGTCGGTGGGGCCGGGGCTGTTCTACCGCTTCGGTTACGGCCGGGACCTCGAACTGATCTGCATCGACACCTCCCAGGACAGCGACGACCCGGAGTACCACCGGTTTTTCCAGGTGCCCGAGCACCAGCAATGGCTCGAGGACGCGGTAGGCGTGGACGACACCGTCTGGCGGATTCCTTTCTCCCACCACCCGCTTTTCTGCGCCGGGCCGGAGCACGGGAACGACGAGGAGATGCTCGAGAGCGTGCTGCCGCTCTTCGACCGTGGCGGGGTGCGGCTCGTGCTGGCGGGGCACGAGCACAACTTCCAGGTGTCGGAGGTGGACGGCCGCACGTACGTCATCTCCGGGGCAGGCGGGAAGCTCCGCGAGGAGATCCCCGAGTGGTTCGAGGACGCTCACACCACTGCCTGGGCCGCTCAGGCGCACCTGCTGCTCGTCGAGGTCGACGGGGACGAGGCGCGGCTGACCCCGGTCTCGGGCCTGATGCCGGACGGGTCGCTGCACCTGATGACCGCGCTCACGAGGGACAACCAGGTCGTGCGCCCGCCTTTCGTCGTGTCCAACTCGTAGCGTCGCTAAGAAGATCCGGCTCATCCTTGCCAGGGCCTCGCGCGCTGCGCCGGTTGCCGCGACCGCCGCCCACGACCCGAGGCGTGCATGCGACTGGCCGGCTCCACTCCGCCGCGTCATGGCGCCCGGCCGACGCACGATGGGTAGCGTCCCTCGACACTGCCCCACGATTGACAGGCGACCTCGGCCGCCGCCACTCGCTGGACGCCACTTATGCGCCGGCGTTAGCTAATCGTTGCACTGTTATCGCGACCCGCGGCCTGGCGCGAGCGGTTGGCGGGCATCACCGCACCTAGGCTGTCACTTCAGGGCGAGGACGACCCCCTGGTCGACCTCACGGCAGCGGCCGCACTGGCGGCCTCTCAGCCCGACTGGACGTTCCGTACACGGGTTGGTGTCGGGCACCTGCCGCAACTCGAGGACCCGGTGTGGACGTTCGACCAAGTCGATACGTGGCTCCGCACGCTGGATCACTGACGACTACTTTGGGGGATGGCGAGCCTCCATCGGGCTCGACCACGCGACATCCAGACACCTCCGGGAGGGACCTTGCAGATCACAGGGATCGGTTGGGCAGGCACACGCACGGCCGCCGCCGAAGAGCTGGCGATCTTCTACAAGGACGTGCTGACACTTCCTCTCGTACACAGGGAGCCTGGATTCTGGGTGTTCGAACTACCAGACGG
This sequence comes from uncultured Actinomycetota bacterium, assembly GCA_963815295.1. Taxonomy (GTDB): domain Bacteria; phylum Actinomycetota; class Actinomycetes; order Propionibacteriales; family Nocardioidaceae; genus JACDHG01. Next base: position 6,373 of record CAWFFZ010000008.1, on the reverse strand, counting down.
CCGTCACGCCGAGGTCTTCGCCGAAGGGACCCCGGGAAAAGAACACTTCTCGACGGGGCCAGTTGTCGGCTTTGCTGTCGAGAACCTGGCCGAAGCCGTCGACGAACTGCGTGCTGCGGGCGTTGAGCTTCTCGGGGAGCCTGGGCCTACGTGGCAGCACTTCAGGGGTCCGGACGGCAACATCTACGAGCTCGTGCAGTCATAGCCGCATGGAGCTGTCGCATCTCTGATTGGGGGGACGCGCGTCGCCCGTTCGACGTGGGCTTCGCTCGTCACCCGCGCGACCCGTTCGGGGCCGCAGGCGTCGAGTTCCGTCGGAGTTGGTGCCGGGACCTGGACATCGGCGAACGGCAGCGACAAGTCCGGTGCGCCGGCCAATAATGGGCGCGTGGCTACGTCTGGGGTTGCGGTCGTAACGGGTGCTTCGCGTGGGATCGGTGCGGCAATCGCGTTGCGACTCGCAGCCGATGGTCGCCCGGTTGCAGTCAACTACCTACGTGGTCGGGAGGCGGCCATCTCGGTCGTTGAACGGATCAGAAGAGCTGGCGGTGATGCGGAGGCATTCGGTGCTGATGTCGTCGATGAGGACGGGGTAGCGAGTCTGTTCGCCCAGGTCTCCGAGGCCCTTGGTCCGGTCACTGCGGTCGTCGCCAACGCCACCGGCCCGCAGCCGGAGGTGAGCCTGGTCGACCTGACGTGGCGTTCCCATCTCGACCAGCTGGAGTTCTTCGTCAAGAGTCCCACCCTGCTCGTACAGGCGGCCCTTCCGAGCCTGCGGTCCTCCGGCGACGGGCGGGTCATCCTGATCGGTTCCGACCTGGCGGATCGGGCTGCGCCAGGCATGTCGGCGTACGTGGCGGCCAAGAACGCCCAGATCGGGCTCACCAAGGTGTGGGCGAAGGAGCTCGGCCCGGATGGCATCACTGTCAATCTCGTCCAACCCGGGTGGATTCCGGTCGAGCGCCACGCCGGGATCGACACTGACTCCTACGCAGCCGAAGTGCCGCTGAGACGAACTGGAACGCCAGACGACGTCGCCGCGATGGTGGCGCACCTGGCGTCGGACGCCGGCGGCTTCATCACTGGCCAGCGAATCACAGTCAACGGCGGACACATGATCTAGCGACATCGTCGGGCCGTTGAGCATCGCGACACTCTTCTTCGTTGGGTGGCACCGAGCCGAGGCAGGCATCTCGGGCTGCCGCGTCCGCCGGTCCGCGGGATATGCGTCATACCGCGTTCGGGGTGCCGAGATCACCTCCCGCGGGAACCGGAACCCTGCAAACACCGAAACCGATGCGGAAGAAGCCACGAGAACAGTCTTCCGTGCGTCACGGTCCTCAACGCAACAGTGCCCTTAGAACTGCTGCGGGCATCATCAGGGGAAGAGACCACGGGGAGCGCCGTGCCGAACCTGCGCCGCGGAAGGTACGACATCGCGAAAGGCAAGCATCCGACACACCGTGGCCCGGGTCGCGTCCGAGGAGCTGACGTCGGCCATCTGACCAGGGACACACGGGCTGGTGGTACCCGCTGACTCAGCTGTCGTCATCGTTGTCGTCGTCGGTCACGACAAGCTCTTGGAGGTCCTCGCCGAGGCCCAGCAGCAGAGTTTTCACTTCTTGCTTGGTGGCCCCTTCAGGCAGCCTGTTCACAGCCTCGGCGGTGGCCGTAACTTGCTGGGTCAACCGCTTCGATCGCTTCACCAGGCGCTGGTTGCGCTTGGCCTGCCGCTTGCTCAGCGACTCGATCGCGCGCTCGGCGTTGATGGCGGCGAGCAGCGCCTCACCTACGGTCTTGTGCGTGCCGGGAATCTTTTCGTCCAGTTGCATGTCAAACCCCTGTCTGTCGTAGTCGAAGATGACAACGGGCCTGACCCTCGGGCCTGTGTCGTTGCTGCCCAGCCCGTCAAGCTCATCATTGATGTACTGGTCCACCTGGTTCCTGGCGCTCGGATCCATCTCCACATCGCCGATGGCGACGGCGTGGATGTGGTCCTCCTTGAACGGCGGGTGGGTTCGATGGAACGCCGCGAAGCCGACCTCGCGCAACGCCCGCACCGCACGAGTCGTGCCGATTCCGGCTGGAATGTCATGGGTGCGCAGATCGAGGACGCCACCGCCGTCGTGGGTGTGCTCCGAAGCATCGGCAACCTCGGCCGGGAGCATGTAGGAGCCCTGGATGACGACGATGTCGAACCCCATCTTCTTTCTCGCGAGGTCCAGCATCACGTTCGTCCGCCGGTTGATGAAGCGATGCCGGCCCGAGCTGTCAGGCGTGAAGTCCAGGCGCTGGTAGGCCTCGCTCGTCGGGTCGCTATCCATGTCAGGCATGGCGCCTCGCTCACCCCTCGTCTGAATCGTCTGAGGCGTCCTCGACGGCTTCCTGCAAGGTCGCTTCGACCTTCTCGAGCAAGCCGCGGATCTCTTCCTCGGTGACCCCTTCGGGAAGGTCGCTCAGTACCTGGGTGGCGGTCGCCAACCTCGCGGTGAGCCGCTGCTGCCGCTCCAGCAGCCGTTGATGGCGCCTGGCCTGCCGCCTGCTGAGCGCCTCGATCGCACGCTCGGCGTTGATCGCCGCGACCAGAGCGTCGCGCACCGTCTTGTGCGTGTCCGGAATCTTGTCGTCGAACTGCATGTCAGGTTCCTCTTCTGGCGCCCCAGCCTCAAGCCACGGCACGATGATGGTGTTGAACTGCTCGATGCGGTCCGGTCCGGACAGCTCTTCACAACCGGCGTCCACCGGCTGGGTGACCCGAACATCGTGTGATAGCCGAAGCCCGGCTTGTTCCAGGCGGGGCACACCCGCAACGGAACGTCGAACTGCTCGTGCACCCACCGAGACAGCTTCTTCAAACTCGTGAGCTGCGCCTCGGTCCAGACTCCCTCCCCGAGACCCGCGGTTTCGACCGAGAGGAAGCCGACGACCTTTCCGTCCAGCTCGAAGCTGTTACCGTCGAGTTGCGCGTCGGCCTGAATGCCGGTGTCGCGATACTGCTCGACCTCCCCGGTGAAGCGGACGTAGAAGTGCGACTCGACACCGGGGGCGGAGAAGCCTCCGTCGAAGAGGCTCGGGCCGGTGTTGACCGCGACGTGGAAGACCAACCCACAAGGCACAATCGCAGGGTCCTCCGACCCGTGCGGGATCAGCTTCACGATCGCACCCGGAAACTTCACAATGGCCACGCCTCCAATGCCGACCAGGTCGTTCGTGCCCCACCCCAGCGTCCATGGTGCACCGCACGAACCGGAGCCTACGGATGTTGTACCGGCAAAACTCGCGCGCGTCCACTGCGAACCCGGCGGCTGCCTGCGAAACCCTCACAATCCACGACGCAATGCTGTTACGCCGATCTAGGCACCGCGCATCATCGGATGCGTTCTCCGATGACAGTGGCAGTTGCAGGCATCCTCCTACGGCTACTCGGCCGCTCCTACGGCAGGGTGAACGAGATTCCGTAGATGTCCTGGTCCAGCCCGCCCGCGTTTCCACAGGTGTCCCCGCCGAACGGGGCGTCTCTGCGGGCCAGTGGCATCTCGCTGTCGAGGAGCCCAGCCGGATCATCGGTGGCGAGATCGTCGCGGCACTGCCGGACATCGAAGTTGTCGTCGTAGTCTTCCTCGCGCGGGTCGTCTCCGGGCTCGACGTTGCGGTTGTCGGTCCACGACGTGTAGCCGACGAGGCCTCCTTCGCTCTCGGCCAGCGAGATCCAGTTGTAGTCGCCCTGGAACGGAGTGTCCCGGTTGCCGAACATCTCGAACTGTGACTGGTGACCTACGCTCGACACGGTGACGGCAGCACCGAAGGCGACCGCTGCCGTGGTGGCGGAGGCGACGTAGGAGTTGACGATCGCGGCCTCCGCGTCGGCGGGGTTCTCGTCCGACGAAACCGACTGACCCAGTGCGTTGCGGATGTTGCCGATCGGCAACTGCACGCTGTAGTCGTCGTCGGCGCGGTTGTCCTGCCAAATCACCGCCAGTCGACCGTTCAATGCGTCGATGTCGGGGAAGTACTGATGGCCGACAGACTGCTCGTTCACGGCCGTCGGAGGGCTCCAGGTCGCGCCGTTGTTCTTCGAGTACACGACGTAAACCTGGGACTGTCCGACGTTGTTCCCGTCGGCGGATGCATAGGAGGTCTGGCTCTCCTCCACGGTGGCAGGATCGATTTCGTTGTAGACGAGGAAGACCCCGTTGCTGGTGCTGTTCTGGTCGGCGGTCACCCGAGGCTCGAGCGGGACGCGGTGGAAGACGAACTCGCCTTCGCACAGGAAGGGGCCGTCGCCGCAGTCACGTGTCGGGTCGGCCGGCGCGTACGGTGTGATCCCACGGATCATCCTCGCCCTCGTGAAACTCACACCACCGTCGGTCGAGCGTGCGTAGGCCAGGCCGTTGACCCGCTTCGAGGAGCTGTCGTCGAACGTTCGCATGGTCACGTAGACGTCCCCGTCACCCTCGATGGCGATGTCACAACCCTGGATCGACGCGAGGCCGGGATTGGCAATCGAGATCGGCCTCGAGAACGACATTCCGCTATCGGTCGAGCGGCTGAACAAGAGGCGATTCTGGCCGAAGGCAGTGAAACGCGACCAGCAAACGTAGACGTTGCCCTCAGTCGCGGCGTTTGCGGTCCGGTCGACCTCGAGCATCGGCTTGTCCTGGAAGATGCCCTGGAAGTTACGCGACGGCGTTCCCTTCCCCACGATGCGCGTCCGCAGATAATCCACCGGATACCCACTCGGATGCGGAGTCGTGCCGTACGTCGCGACATACACATCCCCGTTGATCGGGCCAGCCCGGTTGAACGAGATACCGCCGACGAACAGGTTGCCGTCGTTGTCGAACGCGGCGATCGGGTCGCCCGCGTCGGTGTGATCCCCGAACAGAGGCGAAGCCATGCCCTCGGCCGAAGTGTCCTGCGGATACCCGGGCACCATCGAGTCTGTCCAGCTCTCACCACCGTCCAGCGAGTAAGCGAAGCCCTGCCACCCGGCTGCGAGGTCGGTCAGGCAATAGTCGTTCCATCCGGCGAAGACGTGGTCCGGGTTCGTCGGATCCACCACCGAGTAGGGCTCATTGGCCTGTCGGCGGCTGCCACCGTCGGTCGCGTCCGCGTCGTCAGTGGCCGAAGGATCGGACTCGCCGTCGGCGGCGGTCGCATCGTTGTTGCAGTGCCGGATGCCGGTATCGGTGCCCCCGTCGTGCCGGACGTACGTCTGCCCGCTGATCTGGTCGTCGCCGTCGGCCGACGGCACCTGGCCGATCGCTGGGGCGCTCATGCCGGCCAGCAGCGCCACCGCCGCGCTGACCCCGAGCACCCGAATCCGCCACTGTGCAGTCCTCGTGAGATCCACCGCTAGCCCCATGCCCGTGCCCCTTCGCTTCAAGCCCGATTCGAGCCAATCGAGCCGCACACAACGGATCGTAGTCCCGCGCAGCTGGCGTGAATAGATCGATCACGCCCGGTGACTACAGCGACCCCGATGAGCATCCGATCCGGCGGTTATGGTCCTGCTGTAGTGGCCGCCCCATTACTCGCGACGGCGCGACCACATGCCGGCCTGCGGCGATGAGCGACGACTCGGCCGAGGTGCAGGGCGGGTTCTCGCCGAGCGGCTGTCGCTGGCAAGGATCGCCGCGATCCCGAAACCACAACACACAACAGCCACGGCAGAGCCCACCAGGGCAACTGTTTGCTGACGCGGTGCATGACGGCATCATCGCCCGCTCGCCATGCTCTAGGCGCACGTCCCCTGGTCAGGCCAAGCAACGGCCCTACGTTGCGACCACGGAGCAGGTATGGGCGCTTTACGAGGCGTACCCCGAACGACTGAGGGTGGCGGTCTTGCTCGGAGCATTCGCCGGTCTACGGTCGGCGGAAACCTGTGGGTTGCGGGTTGCTGATGTCGATTTCATGCGTGGGGTGATTCACCCGTCCGTGCAGTACCGAGCGGAGCCGTTGAAGTCAGAGACATCGAGGACTCCGATTCCGATTCCCGCATCGCTTGCGGCGCAACTTGCAGCGCACGTTGCCCGCTGGCGTGCCGAGACGTTGCTGACGAATGAGTCGGGTGGGCAACTGTCGCCTACGGCACTCGAGGTGGCGATGAGAGCGACCAGGGTCAAGGTCGAGGGGTTGCCCAACGGCTTCCGGTACCACGACCTCCGGCACTACTTCGCGTCGCTCCTCATCGCCTCAGGAACCGACGTCAAGGTCGTGCAGAACAGGATGCGCCACGCGTCGGCCAAGACGACGCTCGACACCTACGGGCACATGTGGCCGGACCCTGACGAGAGCACGCGGGCAGCCGTTGACGCCGTAGTCGCTCCGCGTCTTGCGGACTATTTGCGGACTGTAGAGGGTGGCTCGGCAT